>NZ_CP035493.1:0-2400000 GCF_004135385.1 Xylanimonas protaetiae
TCGTTCAGCGGAGCCGGCGGCGCAGCCACCCAATGCAGGAACCCGCCCTGGGCTCGTTGCAGCTCACGCACCCCGGGGGACGCCGGCGGCGGGAGCTGCAGAGGCGCGTCGACGAAGCAGCCCGACAGAGCAGCGATGAACGCGTTGACCACGCATACCGGGCAGAGTCCTCCGCACCCCCTCGCCCTCCTCCTGCTCGGCCCGTGCCGTCGTGGGCTTCCGGTGATCGTCAGGGAGCACCGCCAGGCTACGGATGCGTGTGCACACGAGCGGTGCCTGACCTGTGCGGACGCCGCATAGGGCCAACGCTCGGGTGAGCAGTTGCCAACGCTCGGGGTGCGGTTCCACGAGCGCTCGGCGCGGAGCGTGGGCGGCATGTCCACGACCACGCCGTCTCCCCCGGGTTCTCTCGCGCTCCTGCGCCGGGCAACTAGGGCGCCCTCGCTGCCGTCGGCCGCGTACGACATTGCGCGCGCGGACTTGCCCGTGTTCCCGTGCGCGCCGACGGCAAAACAGCCCCTAACGCAGCGCGGGTTCCGCGATGCGACAACCGACCTGGATCAGGTGGCCTCGTGGTGGGCGCGCCGCCCGGACGCGAACATCGGCCTGCCCACCGGCGCCGCATCGGGGTTCGATGTCGTCGACGTTGACCTCAAGGGTGAGGACGCCACCGGGTTCCCTGCGTGGGAGTTAGCGCGGCGGGCGGGTCTGGTGTCGGGGTGGTCGATGGTGGTGCGGACGCCGTCGGGCGGGATCCACGCGTACTTCGAGCATGCGGTCGGTGTCGAGCAGCGTTCGTGGACGTCCCCGCGTACGCACGTCGACTTTCGCGGGGATGGCGGGTACGTCGTCGTCCCGCCGTCGTGGTGCGTAACCGTGTCCGGTCCGCGGCGGTACGAGGTGATCACCGTGGCCCACCACCCGACGTCGCCGGTCGATGCGATCGCGCTCAGGGCGTTCCTGGACCCGCCCCGCCCAGTCCCGACCTTCCCAACGGCCGTGACACCCGGCATGGGTGCGAGCCCTGAGCGCCTGGCCGCGTTTGTAGCCGGACTTCCCGAGGGCGGCCGGAACGCGGGCCTGCATTGGGCGGCGTGCCGGATGGTCGAGGGCGGCTTCGGCCTGGCCTCAACCCTGAGCGCCCTCGGCGACGCGGCCCAGCACGCCGGCCTGGGCGTCCCGGAGATCGACCGGACGATCCGTTCGGCGTTCCGCACCACCACACCCCTTCCGGACCTGGGCGGCGGTGGGCGCCGCCCGGACCCCGCCCCGGAGGTGACCCAGTGATCCTGGACACGTTCAACCTGCCCCACCGCGAAGCACCCCAGCCTGAGGCGGCACGCGCGCAGGCGCCGGACCCGCTGGCGGTCCACCGCGACCCGTCACGCAGGCCGATCGTGTCGGGCGGCACGATCGGTGCCCACGCCCGCGTGTACGGGAACTACGACTGGGTGCGGGTGGCGGACCTGTCGGTCCACGCGGCCCAGGGCGCGGTCGGGAAGGGCATCGCACTGGAGCGGGCGCTCATGCACACCGTGTACTGCGCCCCAGCCCGGACCGTCGCGGCGTTGCGTCAGCGGCGGGCCGTGGCCCGTGAGCGCGGCACGCTCCCGCCCGCACCGCCGTCGACTCCGACTCCCGGCGAGGGGGTGCAACTGTGACCGCCGCCCTGCTCGGCGATGTCGAGCACCTGCGCCACCTCCTGACGGACCTGGCGACGAACCCCACCCGTTCCTGGGCACGCGACCCGGAGGCCGCCGACCTGATGAGGTTCTGCGCGCGCAAGTACGCGGGTCTGGCCCGCAAGTACGGGCAGAGCCCGCACGATGCGGCGGTGGCCGCGTTCTTCGAACTGCGACGCCCGTCGCTCGCCGCAAAGCGTGACCCGTGGGCGTACGTGACCACGGCGGTGGAGTCGAACCTCAAGGCGAACCAGCTCGCCGACGAACGCCTGTGCTCCGAACGCGACGCCCGCCACCGCCAGGCCACTCCCGTGCACGAGGCGAAGCGGCTCGACGACGGCGGATGGTCCGTCCTGTCCGACGCCCTGCCCGTGACGCCCGCCGCCGACTCCGTGGTGCGGACCGTCGTCGGGCGCGTCGAGCCAGGCGAGGCAACGCGCGCACTCGACGTCGCCGTCTATCTCCTCGCCACCTACGGGTGGCCGGTTGACGTCGCCCGCGTCGCCGTCGACTACGTCAGTGACCGGCTCGCGAACTGTGGTGGCCGGCGGCGGGCATACACCTACCTGCGCCGCGACCGGCACGCCCTGGTGCTCCTCGACCTGCCCCACCGCTCGTGGCTGGCCCTGCTCACCGCGCTGCTCGGCGACCCCGGCCAGCCCGAGACGTCAGATGCCGGGCGCGGCCTGCTGCTGCGCGCCCTGCTCGGTGAGGGCAACGACACCTTGAGCGCCGACCCGGTACTGCGCGCCGTGCTCAACGGCGGCGCACCCACCAGCGCGACGGCGGTGGAGGTGTCCCGTGTCTGAGACCCGACCGCTGACGGACATTGAGCGGGCCATCGACTCGATCCAGGTCGGGACCCGGTTCCGATCCGATCTGGGCGACATCGACGCGCTGATGGCGTCGATCGAGAAGACGGGGCTGCTCCAGCCGATCACCGTGACCCCCGACGGCGTCCTGGTCTCCGGGCAGCGGCGCCTCGCCGCCCTCAGGAAGCTGGGACAGCGCACGACCCGGGTGTGGGTGCGTCAGGGGATCTCCGAGCCGGCCGATCTCATGGCTGCGCAACTGGACGAGAACGCGACGCACAAGCCGCTCAACCCGGTCGAGCAGGCCGCCTTGTACCGGGCGGCGAAGGCGCACTTCGAGCGGCTCGCCGCGCAGCGCAAGGCGGCCACGCAGTTCCGTACCTCGCCCGACGACACCGAACCCATGGAAGGCGTTTCCGCAGGTGGAGCCGGTGGTGGCGAATCGCCACCACCGGCAGGCGAGCTCAAGAGTCGGCACAAGGCGGCTCTGCTGGTCAACGGGTCGGCCGGGTACAAGCGCCACGAACAGGTCGGCGCCCTGGAACGGATCCGGGACGACGAGAACCAGGACCCCCAGATCCGGCAGGCCGCGGGCGACGCGCTCACCCGGATCGAGGGAGGCGCAGCGGTCCAGCCGCTCTACGACACCATCAAGACCCACCTCGCCGCGAAGGCCGCGGCAGGCGGTCGCTCGGTACCCACCGGCCACACCGCTGCTCCGGGCCGCCCCCGTCAGGCGGCGCCCCGCGCGACAGGGCCGGTCGCGCCCCGTCGCGGCACGATCCGCGGCTTCCTGATGACGATCGCGACGCTCGACGGGTGGGCGGAGGCCTTCGACGCCGACGACGTCGGGCGCGGCATGACGGACGAGGAGTGGGACCGGTTCGACCGGGTCCGCGCGCAACTCGACCGGTTCGCCGTCGTTGCTAAGGCCGGGCGCGAGGCCGCCCGGGCACAGCGGGTGACGCCGTGAACGGCCTCCCGCGAACCCGGACGTGGCGCACCGCCCTGGTCGGCGGCGTGGTCACGGCCGTCATCCTGGCCGGGGTCATGGCGACAGCACTCTGGCGAACGGATCGAACCTCTGCCACAGCGGCCATCACCTCCTCGACGCCCACCGCCCCGGCGGTGCGGGCCATTCCCGAGCACGCTCCCCCGGTGGCCGCCTCCGACGACCCGGTCACGTTCGCTCGCGCGGTCGCAACGACCCTGTTCGCGTGGGACACCACCGATCGGCGCCCAGTCGACGCGCACCGGGACCCGATCATCGCGGTCGGTGACCCGGCGGGCATCGAGACGCCGGGACTCGTGGCCGACCTCGCCCTGTACCTCCCGACCGCCGAGGCGTGGAAGCTCTTGTCCGGGTACTCGACCCGGCAGTGGCTCGACATCACCGCCGCCGCTGTACCGGCCTCCTGGCCGGGGATCGCCGCAAACGCCCCCGCAGGGTCGCTCGCTCCGGGCACAACGGCGGTGACGATCGACGGCATCCGCCACCGGGCCGGCACCTGGGAGGGCGAGCACGTGCACGACAAGTTCACGGTCGCGTTCACGATGTTCGTCGTCTGCGGCCCGACCCACCCGACCTGTCACCTGCTGCGCCTCGGCGCACTCGACACCCCGCTGCGGTGACCCCATGCGCCGCATCCTGATCGTCACCGCGCTCATCCTCGTCCTCGCCCCAGGCGTGTTCGTCGGCGGGGTGTTGGTGCTTGCCCTGCCAAGCCTCGCGGGCGCCTGCGACGCATCCCTGGTGGTGACCTCGGTCCCCACCACGATCACGGCAACGGCCACGGACGGGCGCCCGGTCACGCTGGGGCTCGCACAGCTCACCCATGCCGCCGTCATCGTCACGGTTGGCGAGCAGACGCCCGACGTCGGACGCGACGGCGTGGTCATCGCGCTCATGGCGGCACTGACCGAGTCGGGGCTGCGGAACCTCGCCAACACGGGCGCCTACCCGTCGTCGGCGTCCCTGCCCAACGACGGGGACGGCGGCGACCACGACTCGCTCGGCCTGTTCCAGATGCGCCCGCAGACGGGCTGGGGCTCGGTGCCCGAACTCATGGATCCGACCTACCAGGCGCGGGCGTTCTTCGGCGGCCCGACGGGACCGAACGGGGGAAGCCCGCGCGGGCTGCTCGACATCCCCCGCTGGCACGACCTCGCACCCGGTGCCGCAGCACAGGCGGTCGAGGTGTCCGCCTACCCGGAGCGGTACGCACGGTTCGAGCCGGTCGCCGTCGCAATCCTCGCCGCGCTCACCACCACCGGGGCGTCGGCGTCGGAGGCCGGCCTGCCCACCGTCACCGCCACCGTCTTCCCCCTCCCGGAGGGGACATGGGCCCGGACGAGCGGCTACGGGATGCGGGTCAACCCGGTCACCGGGCTGCGCACCTTGCATGCGGGCGTCGACCTCGCAGCACCTGAGGGCACCGCGATCCTCGCAACGGCTGCGGGCCGCGTCGTCCATGCCGGGCCGCGAGGCGGTCTCGGCAACGCGGTCGCGATCCTCCACCTCGTCGACGGCTCCCCCGTCGTGTCCGTGTACGGGCACATCCGCGACGGCGGCATCCACGTCACCGTCGGCCAGATCGTCACACCCGGAATGCACATCGCCGACGTCGGATCCACGGGCAACTCCACCGGCCCGCACCTGCACCTCGAGATCCGCCCAGGCGGCCTCGACCAGCCCTCGATCGACCCGACCGGCTGGCTCGACCACACCTCGACGTCCACGACACCAGCAGCGACGTTCGCACCAGCACCCTGCGCGACGGCGGGGGTGGCGGCGTGAACCCGATCCCAGTCGCACCCGACTTCACCGCCCTGGGCTCGGACGAGAAGCTCGCCCGCATCATCGGGGCGCTGATGACGGTCGCCCTCTTGGTCGCCGTCATCGTCCTGATCGCCTCCGCGATCACGTGGGCCATCGCGTCCAACGCCGGGTCCTGGCACCTGGCCCAGCGGGCGCGGGCCGGTGTGCTCGTCGCGCTCGGCGGCGCCGTTCTGGCCGGCGGGGCCATCGCGTGGATGAGCTGGCTCCTCGGGGTCGGCCTGTCCTTCTTCCTCCCCGGCACCGGCATCGGTGTCGGCTCGACCATCAGCGCCTGAACGGAGCACCACCATGAACACCACCGTCGTCGTCCGTCGCATGCTGACCGACATCTCGATCACCCCGAACTCTGACGGGCTGCCCGGCATCGCCCAGTTGCGCAACGTCGTCGGGGCCGTGATGACCGTCGGGCTGATCCTCGCGGTCCTCGCCGTGATCGTCGCCGCGATCGTGTGGGCGTTCGGGTCCCACACCGGGAACCCGACTTACGCGGGCCGCGGCAAGTCCGGCGTGCTGATCTCCGTCGCCGCGGCCGCCGTGTGTGGGGCCGCCGTCACGCTCGTGAACTTCTTCTGGAACGTCGGCCAGTCCATCTGATCGGAGCCCGTCATGGACCTGTGCACCATCCCCGGCGTCAACGCCATCTGCGGCGCAGCACAGTCGGCAGCGGGCAGCGCCGTCACCGCTTTCCTCGTGAGCATCACCGCGATGGTCTCCGACGGCGTCGCGACCCTCATGCGGGGCATGTGGGCGCTGTTCGAGACGACGACGTTCGTCGACATCACCAGCGGCTCGTTCACATCCGTCTACAACATCGTGTTCGGTGTCGCCGTCACGGTCATGCTCGGCTTCTTCCTGCTCCAAGTCATCACCGGAATGATCCACCGCGAGCCCGCCGCCCTGTCCAGGGCCGCCCTCGGGCTCGGCAAGTCCGTACTCGGATCCTTCGTCGTCGTCACGATCATCGCGGCCGGCCTCGAGATCACCGACCGCATCTGCACCGGCATCATCGCCGCGGCCGGCACCAACCTCACCGAGGTCGGCGACCGCATCACCCTGCTCACCACCGGCACCGCCGCCACCATGTCGGGCGGCGTTGGCGGCATCCTCATCGTGACCCTGCTGCTGTCCATCCTGGCCGGGTGCGCGGCCCTGATCCTGTGGATCAGCCTCCTCATCCGCAAGGCCCTGATCCTCATCGCCGTCGTGTTCGCACCCATCGCCCTCGCCGGGGCCAGCTGGGACTCCACCCGCGGGTGGCTCGGACGGTGGGCGAACTTCGTCGTCGCGCTCGTCATCTCGAAGATCGTCATCGTCGTCTTCCTGCTGCTCGCGACCGCGCAGCTCACCGCCCCCGTCTCAGCGGACCTCGCATCCCTGTCGGACCCGATCACCGGCGTCGTGCTCCTCCTCATCGCCGGGTTCGCGCCCTACCTGACCTACAAGGCCATCAACTTCATGGGGTTCGACATGTACCACGCCATGTCCGCGGAACAAGAGGCCAAACAAGCCCTCAACCGGCCGGTGCCGGTCCCCTCGAAGCTCCTCAACCGCAGTGAGCCCAGCCGCATCCTGGCCGACCCCGGGACCGGTTCCGTGCCGCCACCCACCGCCCGCACGGGCAGCAGCCCATGGCCCACCAACCCCGGCCCGACGACGACGGCGCCCGCCGGTGCAACCGGTGCCGGTTGGGCACCGGAGGCGGCTTCCGGCGTGGCCGCCAGTGCGGGTGCTGCCGCGGGTGCGGGTGCGGGTGCGGGGGCTGCTGGCGCGGCTGGCCCCGTCGGCGCGGGGGTGCTCGCCGCGAAGGCCGCCGCCGAGGCCGGACCCAAAGCCGGCACGTGGATCGCCGGCCAAGCCCACCACGGGGCCGACGCCGCCCAGCAAGGAGGAACCCGATGACGACCCCCGAGAACGAACTGCGGCCGGTCAAGTTCTCCCGCCTCGCCCGCCGCGGCATCATCCTCGGCCTGACCGGCCCACGCCTCCTCACCGCAGGAACCGCCGCCGTCATCATGGTGGTTGCCCTCTACACCGGCGGGTCCGCGCCCGTGCTCGCCGCACCACTGGTGGTGCTGCTCCTGACGGTCACCCTCGTACCCGTCGCGGGTCGCACGGCAGTCGAGTGGCTACCCATCGCCGCCCGCTGGGGCCGACGCACCATGACCGGGCAGACCACGTTCCGGGCCCGGATCGGCAAGCCCCGCCCCGCGGGCACCCTCGCCCTGCCCGGCGACGCCGCCGCCCTGCGCGAGTACACCGACCCCGACACCGGCGCCGTCTACATCCACGACCCGCACCGCGCCACCCTCACCGCGATCCTCGACGTCCAGCACCCGGCGTTCGTGCTCCTGGACGCCACCGACCAGAACCGCCGCGTCACCATCTGGGGCCGCGCCCTGGCCTCCGCGTGTCGCACCGGACGCATCGCCACCGTCCAGGTCCTCGAACGCACCCTGCCCGACTCTGGCCGCCCCTTGGTCGACTGGTGGCGCACCCACGGTGTCCGCGACGGTTCTTGGGCGTCGGAAACCTACGAACAGCTCGTCGAACGCGCCGGGCCCGCCGGGCACCGGCGCGCGTCCACGATCTCGGTCGCACTCGAAATGCGCGCCGCGGCCCGCACCATCCGGGCGGCCGGGCGCGGGCTCCGCGGCGCCGCGGTCGTGCTGCGTCAGGAGGTCGACGCCATGATCCTGGCCCTGCGCGCCGCCGACATCACTGTGACCCGCGTCCTCGCACCCTCCGACCTCGCCGTCGTGCTCCGCACCGCCTACGACCCCTCCGTCGCCCCCGCCCTTGATCGTCACGGCGACCTCGGCCACGACCTCGCCACCGCCGGCCCCCTCGCCGTCACCGAATCCTGGGGTTCGCTGCGATCTGACTCCGCCTACCAGGCCGTGCTCTGGATCTCCGAATGGCCCCGCTCCTACGTCACGCCCGGCTTCCTGCAGCCGCTGCTCGCCTCCACCGGCGTCCAGCACACGTTCACGATCCTCTTCACGCCCGTGCGCGCCGACGCCGCCGCCCGCGCCATCCGCAAGGCCAAGACCGAACACATCGCCGACGCCGCCCAACGCGCCAAGATCGGGCAAGTCGAAGACGCCACCCAGACCGCCGAGTACACCGACGTCCTCCAGCAAGAAGCCGACCTCACCGCCGGACACGGTCTCCTCCGCGCAGTCGGGCTCATCACCGTCAGCGCGACCAACACGACGGAGCTTGAGCGCGCCGTCGCGGTCATCGAGCAAGCCGCCATCCAGTCATCCTGCGAGTCACGGCGCCTGTGGGGTCAGCAGGCACAAGCGTTCACGTCGGCGGCGCTTCCCCTGTGCCGAATGCCGTAGCCGGGTGGTGTGCCCTTGTCGGTGTTGTACCGCGTGAGAGCCGAGAGCCGGTCCGCCGTGCCGGCGCCGACAACGACGGTGCGCAACATGTACGCGTACCCATCCCCGGCCGACATCACCCAAATCGAGACCGTCACCGTCGCACCTCCGCTGTTCCAGGTGCGCCCCGAGGACCGGACGGTGGTCGATCAGACAGCGCCAGCGACGCTCGTCGCGGGACCACGCGTTCGGATGAGATGGGGCAAGCCCCTCCCAACCCGCTCGCGAGCGAGAATAGGCGTGAACGATGACCGACGTGACACAACCCGTCCCGAACCCGACTGACGAGACGTCGACCGTCCAGCCACCGACGAGCCCAGAATCGTTCGGTCCGCCGCCGCCCCCGCCCGAGGAGGCGACAGGCCCCTCGTCACCAGAGCCAGCCGCGGCGCCAAGGCGCTCCATGCCGCGCTGGCTAGCTCCAGCACGCGCTGGGCTCGCCGCGCTGTTGATCGGCCTGGGTGCCGGCATTGTCATCGGAGGCAGTGGAGACCCGACCACCACCGACGAGTACGCACAGATCGTGGCGGAGCGGGACGAGGCACGTTCAAGAGCCACTGAATCTGCAGCCGAGGCCGCGCGACTTCAGTCACAGGTGGACGTCTTTGAGGCGGCCGACGCCGCCGCACAAGCAGCTGAGGATGCGGCCGCCCTTGCGGCCGCCAACGCGCCGAATGTCGAACCAGGACACCTGGCGATCGAACTTCGTGTGACGGACAAGAAGTGCTTTGGGTCTGCCGGATGCAACGTGACCGTCGAGCCCACTCTGTCGATCGTGGCCAACAATGACGGTGTGGGTCGCGGCGGGTTCCGGGTGACCTATGAGATCCAGGGCGGAGAAGACGGACCTGTCGTCAACACGACCGACGTAACTGCTGGCGGCAACTACACCGTCAGTCCCGAGAGGGTCAGCACTGCCCGCGAAAGCGACGTACTCACGGCGGTCATCACGGACGTCTATTACCGCTGAAGCCCGAACTGTGCGGCCCACCGTCGGATCGGGTTCCGCGCCGCGGCAGCACCTGAGCAGGCGAGTTCTCCACAGTTGAACCGCCCAGGTTCTCTGCCGCTCCTTTGCGGGTTGAACCTGCATGGTGTGAGCAGCGTAGTGGGCGTCCTCGTACTCGGCCGGGGTCGTGCCGCGACCGTGACGCCCTGCTCACGCAGCACGGCCAGGATCGACTCGACGGCATACCCCTTGGCGCGCATCTGATCGATGAAGCCCACGATCAGCGGTTGCGGGGGTCGAGTTCCCCCGCGAAGGAAATCGAGGCCGCCTTCAAGATCTCGTTGGCCTCACGCAGCCGCTTGTTCTCGGCCTTGAGTTTCTTGATCTCGGCAGACTCCTCGGTCGTGACTCCGGGCCGGGAGCCGCCGTCGACCTGGGCCTGGACCACCCACCGACGCACCGGCTCCTTTCCGACGCCGAGCTGCTTGGCGACCGCGGCCGACGCCGCGGTCAACGACGGGTACTCCCCGAGGTGGTTGGTCACGAGACGCACAGCACGCGCCTTGAGCTCCGGATCGGTTCTCTTGGGCGTCAGCCCATCCTTCCTGGTCGGTGACTCAGAGAGGAACGGCATCAAACCTAGGGCGGTTCAGTCGGCACCCAGACCCTGCCGATCCGCAAGCCGCTACCCGACGACCTACGCGAAGCCCTCGACAAGACCGAGCAGGCAGCCCACTGAGGGGACACCACATTGGCCCAAGTCGGGGCTGCCGCTGTGCCGAATGCCGTAGCCAGTATTGGCGTCGGGCGGCGACGGCCCACCGCGGCGGCCCAAACCGGCTCTTCATAGATGAGGGTGTAGCGGTGTCCACGATGTTGTGAGACTCGGGCCACGGCGGAGCGCGTGTCGGGGAGCAGGAAGGCGTCGAGGCCTTCCGATGATGGGGTTCTCACACCAACTCCATCGGGAAGACCTCGACGTGGACGACGCTACCTTCTGCCCGCCTGACCTGACCACGTTCTGCCGTCTCGACGACCTCGGCCTGGTCGTCGTCGGCCAGCACGTCACCGCCCGCAAGACCGTCCTGGAGTGCCGGGTCGCGCCCGTGCCCGGGACGAGTTCTGCCGGACCTGCGGGCAGGAGGGCGTCGTGCGGGACACGGTCACGAGGCGGCTGGCGCACGAGCCGTTCGGGTGGCGGCCCACCACGCTCCTGCTGCGGGTTCGCCGCTTCCGATGCCCGTCGTGCGCAACGGTGTGGCGGCAAGACACCACGGCTGCTGCGCAGCCGCGCGCGAAGCTCTCCCGGGCTGCGTTGTCCTGGGCTCTGAACGGGCTCGTGGTTCAGCACCTGACCGTCGCGAGGCTGCGCGACGCGCTCGGCGTCGCCTGGAACACCGTCAACGATGCCGTCCTGGTCGAGGGGCACCGCGTGCTGATCGCCGATCCGGCCCGGTTCGACGGGGTCAGCGTCATCGGGGTGGACGAGCACGTGTGGCGGCACACCCGCCGCGGGGAGAAGTACGTCACCGTCATCATCGACCTGACCCCGATCAAGGACGGCAAGGGCCCAGCTCGGCTGCTCGACATGGTCGAGGGCCGCTCCAAGGCCGTCTTCAAGGAATGGCTGACGCAGAGGCCGAAGGCGTGGCAGGAGCGGATCGAGGTCGTCGCGATGGACGGGTTCACCGGGTTCAAGACCGCCGCTGCCGAAGAGCTGCCCGACGCGGTCGCGGTCATGGACCCGTTCCATGTCGTGCGCCTCGCGGGCGACGCCCTGGACCGGTGCCGGCGCCGCGTCCAGCAAGACCTACACGGGCACCGCGGGCTACGCGACGATCCGCTCTACAAGGCCCGACGGACCCTGCACACCGGTGCCAGCCTCCTGACCGACAAACAAGTCGCCCGCATCGAGGCCCTGTTCGCCCTCGAGGAGCACGTGCTCGTCGAGGCGACCTGGGGCATCTACCAGCGCATGATCGCCGCCTACCGCCACCCCGACCCCAACGCCGGGAAGAAGCTCATGACCGCGCTCATCGACTCCGTGAGTTCAGCCCAAATCCACCGCTCGGCGGCTGTCCGGGTGGGTCTGTCTTGTGCCCGAGAGCCGCGGGTGTGGCCGCTGATCTGCGAAAATGGGTACCTCTGGCATGGACTGGTCCGCGGTGAAGCCCTGTCACCTTGTGGGTGAAGAGGCTTCGGGCAGGCGATCGCGGCACTGGCGGTGCGGCAGGCTCTCGCCTCAGGTTGCCCAGTCGCTCTTGACGGATCATCTGAAGGCCGAGGTCGACCAGCGCGAGCGGACAACTGGCTGACCGCCACCGCGCCCGAGCGATCTCCCGCTTGTCGAACCGTTCGGTCAGCGTCAGCACGGCATCGGGCGGGCCGCGTGTCGGAGACTCGACCATGCTCCGTTCGATGCGCCGTCCGCCCATCCGCCTTCCTCGACTCGCCGCAGCCCTGCTTGTTCTGTGCACGCTGTCGTTCGGTCTTGCCTCCCCTGCGGCGGCATCTGCGCCGGAAGTGATGCCCTTGAGTTCGGCTTCGTGTGCTGCCGGTCGCTTCTGCCTGTGGTCGGGCAGCATGTATGCCGGTACGTTCTACGGCACGACTGGCAACCAGAACGTGACTGGATTGTCGAGCGCAAAGTCGGTGTGGAACCGGTCTGGGCGAGCCGTCCGCGTGTTCTCGGGTGCTGCGGGCACCGGCACGTCCCAGTGCTTCGCGGCCGGGGTGCAGTCTGCGTCGGTGTCGGTGCCCGCCGGATCGGTGCGGTTCTTGACCACGACGTCGTGCTAGATCGCTTCCGTCACGGCCCTGGTCCTCAGACTGAGTTCGACGGTTTCGAGGAGTTTGCGCGTTGCGTGTACTCCTGTCTTCACGGGTACGTGCTGCGCCAGGTCGGCCCGAACGATGTCGACGACGTCGTCTCTGAGGCACTCACGGTGGCGTGGCGTCGCTGGGGCGACCGCCCGCCAACGGGGGACCGGTGCCGGGCGTGGGTGTTCGGGATCGCCCACAAGAAGGTCCTCGAGTTGTACCGCGCCCGCGACCGGGACCGGTGCGTCGTGGATGCCGTCGCGGCCCAGCCGCCTGGCGCGTCTGCGGCCGTCGACGACGTCGTGGCCACGGACCGGGTGCAGCGCTGGCTCGGCGAGTTGCCAGTGCATGAACGGGCGTCGGTGTACCTGGTGGCGATCTGCGGGTTCACCCTCGCCGAGGTGGGGATGATCCTGGGGCACCCGACCTCGACGATCAGTGCGCGGGTCACCCGCGCGCTGCGGCGGATGCGCCCGCTCGCCGACACCGAGATGGCATCCGGCGACACCGAGATGGCGCTGGTCAACACGCAGATGGAAGGGAGCGGTCGTGGCCTCGGACGATGAGCAGGTTGTCGCCGAGCTGCGCGCGCTCCTTCGCGAGCAAGGCGTGTTGCCGTTGCCTGCCGAGCACCTCCCGGACCCCGACGACGTCGAGCGGATGCTGTGGCGGATCCGGGCCGCCGATCGGCGCCGCAAGGTCACGCGGGGGGCGTGGCTGGCGTCGGCGGCCGCCGTGGTGACTGCGGTCACGCTCGCGATGACCATGGTGTTCGGGTCGGCTCCTGCGATGGCGTTCCCGGCGCCCCTGGAGTACACCATCGCTACCCCGCAGGGCGCGGCTGATGCTCCCGGCGCACACGAGGAGCTCCGCGAGGCGGCGCTAGCCGCACGGAACTACCCGCTGTCGGGCACGGGCGACGTGCACTATGTCGCACGTTCGGGATGGCTGATGTCCGTGGACGCGGGCGACGACGTCGAGGCCGACCTGGTCCCGACCGTCACGCAAATGTGGCTGGGACCAGACGGGTCGGCCCGCATGGACCAGTCACGCGGCGCCCCCTCGACCTGGACGGTCTGCTCAAGTCGACCGACACCCCAGCACCGGGTGTCCTGGAGTCCACCGACACCGCCGAAGCAGGGACCTTCGACCCGCACCTGCCCGACACGCTGCCCCGCGACCCGCAGACCCTTCGAGTAGCCCTCCTGGACCGTTCGGCGTTGCCTGCCACCGCAAGCGCTGCGGAGCGAGCCTGGACACTCGCCGCCCAGATCGCGGACCTTCATGGTCTTTACGTCATCCCGTCCGACCTCGCCGCCGCCATGTGGGAGGTCCTCGCCGACGAGCCCGCTGTCCGTCTCCTCGGGCTCACCACGGCACGCGACGGGCGACCCGCTCACGGGTTCGCCATCGCCTGGGACCGGCCCGACACGGGCGCGCACCAGGTCTTCGTGCTCCACGTCTCGACGACCACCGGTCAGCTCATTGGCACCGAGACCATCACCGTCACCGACCCGGCACTCGACGTCACGGAACCCACGGTGACCGGGTTCGAGGTCTGGCTGAGCACCGGGATGGTCGACACGATCGGGACACCCGGCCCGTGATGTGACGCACGCCATACGGAATCCTGCGTAAATCCGAGGCCCAGATGTCACGTACAGGGTGAGCGGGCCAACCGGCCACGCTCACACCGGGTCAGATACCCGGCGTCACTCGGCAAGGAGGGACAGCAATGAGCACCATCAAGAGACCGCTGCTCCGCACGACCGTGGCGGCTTGCATCGCAGCCGCCGGAGTCGTGCTGAGCACCGCGCCGGCACAGGCGGCGTACACCGACTGCGCCAGCGGGTACGCGTGCATGTGGCAGTCGACGAGCTACTCCGGAAGCCCCAACTCGTCGTTCTCGATGGAAGTCAAACTCTCCACCTCCCGCAACAAGATCAACTCCATCGTCAACAACGGCACCAAGAAGATGGCGTACTTCTACGACAACTTGGACTACAGCGGAGCCGTCGTCTTCCTGGGCAACCCGGTGATCGGGGGCCAGTGGCGGGATCCGAACCTCTCGAACGGGACGGACGCGACCCCGATCGCGTTCGCCAACCGGATCGAGTCTGCCCGGTTCCAGTAGGAGTCGGCCCAGGAAGAGGACAAGCAAAGACATGACACGGCACAAAGTCCCGGCCATTCTCGTGATGGCTGGGGCTCTGCTCGCAGGCGGTCTGATCACCGCGTGCGAGCAGAGTCCCGCATCGAGCAGCGAAGCTCTCACGGCCCAAGAGGTGGCGGCCCGCTACGGCTATGACATCGACCGTGAGACGACAACCCCCGTGTACGCGCTGGTCCCGCAGTTTCGTGATCCTGACGACATCTACGCCCGGGAGTTGCTCGGACGCGAGTGCCTGGCCGGGGTGGTCGAGTACCGTCCCTCTCGGCCCGGTGAGGACACGAACCCCACATTCGACGAACGCACGATGCAGATCGTGTTCACCGAGGAGATCGCACAGCAGTTCGGCTACCCGCAACTACGGACGATCCCGCAGCCCGACACTGCCATACCTGACTCGGTCACGATCACCGCTGAGATTCAGGCCCGGATGGTCGAGTGCGGGCAGCGAGCCGATGAGCGACTTGGCGTCGCTCCGCAGCGACTGCTCAACGCCATCGAAGCCACGGCCTGGATGGGGGTCGAGGACGACGACGCTGTGGCTCAGGCGACCACCCGATGGCGCGAGTGCATGGCTCCCGTTGGCCTGATCGACCTTCCGGATCGGCCTCAGCTCATGCCTACTGACTCGATCAGGAACGCTGCATCGCCGACGGGTCAGGACGAGTCGGACAGCGGTTCGGTCGCTGCCTCCGAGTGGGAACGCGGCATCGCAGTAGCTGACGCGCACTGCCGCACTACAAGCGGATACGACCGGGCGGTGCACGTCTCGCGGACAACCGCGGAACTGGCGGCCATCGGCGCCGACATCGAGGGGTTCGAGGCTGCCCGCGCGGAGTATGTCGAGTATCAGAAGGGCGTCGACGCCGTCATTGCGGAGCTCGGTGGTTGAGCTGTGGGCGACCCGGGCGGGCCCTGTCGGCGTGACGAGGGAGAGTTGAGTGCGTAGGTGGTTGGTGGCGCTCTTGGCGCTCGTCGTTGTCGGGGTGGGGGCGTGGGCTGCGGCGGCCCGCTTGGAGTCGCCTGATCAGGCGGCGGCGAACGCTCAGCCGCCTGCCCCGGCCCCGCTGACTGCCGTCGTGCGGGCCGGGTACTTGCACGGCGCGGTCACGATCGCGGTGACGGTGGAGCCGCAGCAGGTGCGTTCGCAGGTGGCGCCTGCGGCGCTCACGGGAGTGGTCACCGCCCAGGTGGTCGCCCCTGGTGATGTGCTGCGGCCCGGTGCTCCTGTACTGCGGGTGGATGGTCGGCCGTTGTTCGTGCTGCCGGGCGACTTCCCGTTGTACCGCGACATCGAGCCGGGTGATCAAGGCGATGATGTCGCCGCGTTGCAGGAAGGGCTGCGTGCTGCCGGGTTCTTCGCGGGGCGCACCGACGGGAGTTACGGGCCGCGGACGCAGGCGGCGGTCAAGGCGATGTACCAGGCTGCGGGGTACGAGGTGCCGCGGGCCACTGTGGAGGTCCCCGTCCCGCCCGCCGCTGACCCTCAAGCCGGCGCTGCGGCGGGCGGCGGCGACGCCGCGGAGGCCGAGGGCGTTCCGGCTGACGCCGTCCCGGCCGACGTCCCGGACCCGGCCGGGACGCGCACGGTGCCGGGCGGGCCGCGGGTGCTGCGCTCTGAGGTGCTCATGGTTGGCGGGCTGCCCGCGACGGTGCGGTCGTTGGCCGCTGTGGGCTCACAGCTGGCTGAAGGTGCCGCGGTCTTCGACGTCACCGTCGGGGACCTTGTCCTTGCCACGACCGTGCCGGGGGCGTCGGCTGGTGTGCTCGCTGTCGGTGCCGAGGCCGTGTTCGCCGGCGACGAGGGGGATGCCAGGGCGAGTGTCACGGCTATCGACCACGACGCGGAGACTGGTGATGCGCGCATCGTGCTGACCGTGTCCGAGGGCGTCATCAGTGCGGGCATCACCTACACGGTGACCATCGAGAACCCCGCAGGTGAGGATGAGGCCGGGTTGCTCGTGCCTGTGACCGCCGTCGTCTCGCGCGGCGGGGTGTCCAGCGTGTACGTCGCCGACGGGGACTCGTTCCGGGAGGTGGCCGTGACGGTCGCGGGGCAACAGGGCGGGGTGGCCGCGGTGGAGGCGCTCGACCCGGATGCCGGGCTGGTAGCGGGGGCGAGCGTGCGGATCGGCCCGGAAGCCGCAGGTGCTCCCGCGGACACGGCGGACGCCACCGATGGGTGAGGCACGCGGCGCCGACCTCGGCGAGGGTTGCCGCCAGGTACGGGCGGTGGACCAGGCGAGCGAAGCACTGATCCGGCTCGACGGTGTCACACGGCGCTTCGGGCAGGACACGGTCGCGCTGGACCGCGTGAGCCTGACAATCGCCCCTGGTGAGACCGTGGCGATCGTGGGGCGCTCGGGCAGCGGGAAGAGCACTCTGCTCAACATCCTCGGCCTGCTCGACGCCCCGGACGAGGGCACGGTCGTCGTCGACGGGCAGCCGCTGACCCGCACCGACGACGCGACCCGCACCGCGTGGCGGGCGGCGGCGCTCGGGTTCGTCTTCCAGCGCTCGCACCTCATCGGCGGGCTCAGCGTCCGCGAGAACGTCGCACTCGGGCTGCGCTACGCCGCCACCTGGGACGGCGACGAACGATCCCTCACCTCCCGCGTCGACGCCGCACTGGCCGACGTCGACCTCGGCCACCGCGCCGACGCGCGCGCCTCGACCCTGTCCGGTGGGGAGATGCAGCGGGCAGCCATCGCGCGCACGCTGGTGCGCGGAGCCCGGCTGTGGCTGGCCGACGAGCCCACCGGGAACCTCGACACCACGCAGTCCGCCGAGATCATCGAGCTGCTGCGCCTGCGCGCCCGCCAGCACGGCGCAGCGCTCGTCGTCGTCACCCATGAGCCCGACATCGCCGCCCTGCTGGACCGTGTGATCACGCTCAGCGACGGACGGGTGGTGTCGGACACCGGTGACCGCACCGGGGGCGCGCGGCACGAGAAGGTGCTGGCCTCATCGGGCGTCGTCCCCGAGCGCCACGCGGCCCTGCCCGCCGGTGCGAGAACGTCTCGCAGGATCCGTCGGCAGGTCGCCCGCACGGCACGCTTCGTGCGGCAGGGCTTCGCGGCGGGGCCGGGACGGACGCGGGCCGGGATGCTCGCCGCTGCCCTCGCCGTCGCCCTCACGGTGACCGCACTCGGGCTCTCGCAGAGCGCGGCCACCCAGGTCACGGCCATGTTCGACGCTCGCCGCGCCTCGCAGGTGACCGCGACGTTCACCCACGACACCGGCACCCCGCGCTGGGACCTCGACATCGACTCGGTGCGCGCCTTCCCCGGCGTGACGGCAGCCGAGCGGTGGCGGCAATGGGACTTCATCGCGATGAGCAACGGCGAGGTAGCCGCCACCGACGCCCAGCTCAACGCCGTCGACGCGACCCCGGCGTCGGGCTCGGACGCGCGGATCCGCTGGGCCACCTCGGCCGACACGCATCTGCGGCCCGGGGAGGTCGTGCTCGGCAAAGTCCTGGCCGAACGGCTCGGCGTCACACAGCTCGACCTCAGCCCCGAGATCACCATCGCCGGCCAACGGCTGCGCGTGTCCGGGATCCTCACCGAAGCCCGTCCCGGGACCGCCGTCGGCGCCGCCTTCGTCACCCCGGACACCGTCTCCGGGCTGCCACCGTCCTACACCACCACGGTGTTCGCCCTCACCGAGCCCGGCGCCGCCAGCCTGCTCGCCACCCGGATCGGCCTGCTCGCCGACCCCTTCGAAGAGCATCGCCTGACCGTCGACCCCGTACTCGGCGCAGACGCCTACCGCGGCCAGCTCGAAGCATCGGTGTCCGTGGCCCTGCAGGTGCTGGCCGTCGTCGCGTCCCTCGCCGGACTCGCCGGGGTGGTCCTCGTCAACATCTTGTCGGTGACGAGCCGAATCCCGGAGTTCGGGCTACGCCGAGCACTGGGATCCAGGCGCGGCGAACTCGTCGGGCTGGTCGTCGCCGAATGCGGGGTGCTCGGGCTGCTCGGTGCCGGACTCGGGTTCGCGGTCGGGTTCGCCGCCATCATGGTCGTCACCGCCGTCGCCCGCTGGCAGCCGGTCTTCGACCCCAAGTTGGCGCTCATCCCCCTCGCCGCGGTGCTTGTCTTCTCGCTCGCCGCTGCGTCCTTCCCGGCCGTCATCGCCGCCCGCACCCAGCCCGCCGACGCCGTCCGCATCTGACCGTCGAACCGGACGGATTGCGTTAGCTTCAGCCCCGATCCGCGGCGGGTCCGTGGACGGTGTGGCGCGCCGGGCCTAGATCGCCGGAGTGCCCCGCTGACTGGGATGATGTTGGTTGCGAAGACAGCATCAGTCCAAGCAGAGGGGCACCCGGTAAGTGAGAGCATGCCACGGCGTCGTGCCGGTGTTCGACGATCCCAAACTCGTGTCCGCAGCAGGCCTGGTACCGGTGCTGGAACTGGCCGAGTCGGCCGGGTTGTCCGAGGCGATCGACGAGGCGTGCACGCTGCCGGCCGCGAACCTGGCGGCGAAGGTGCGCACGGTGGTTGCGGGGATGCTGGCCGGGGCGGACAGCATCGATGACCTGAACCTGCTGCGCGCGGGTGGCACCGCCCGGGTGCTGGGTCCGGTGCGGGCGCCGTCGACGATCGGGACTTTCCTGCGTTCGTTCACCCACGGGCACGTGCTGCAACTGCACGCCGCGCACCGTCGCCTGCTGGGCGGGCTTGCCGCGAAGGTCCCCGCCCTGGTCGGGGAGGACGACCTGGTGTTCGTCGACGTGGACGACACGATCCGCGAGGTCCACGGGTACGCCAAGGATGGTGCCGGGTTCGGGTATTCCGGGGTGCGCGGGCTGAACGCGATGATCACGACGATCAGCACGCCGTCCACGGCGCCGCTGATCGCGGAGTGCTCGCTGCGTCAGGGGTCGACGAGGTCGGGCAAGAGCGCCGACTGGCACCTCAAGCGAACCCTGACGACCGTCAAGGCGGTGACCGGCCCCGCCCAGCGGGTGTGGGTGCGCGGGGACTCCGCGTTCGCCACGGCCAAGAACGTCGCAGCCGCGCTCAAGGCGGGGGCGTGGTTCTCCTTCACGATCCCGGCGTGGAGGACCGTGACCACGGCGATCTCCCAGATCCCCGAGCAGGCGTGGACCGCGATCCAGTACCCGAACGCGATCCTCGACGAGGAGACCGGGCAGTGGGTCTCCGAGGCCGAGGTCGCCGAGACCTCGTTCACCGCGTTCGTCTCCAAGAAGAAGTCCGAGCAGGTGGTCTGCCGGCTGGTCGTGCGGCGTGTGAAGCGGCTCGGGCAGGCGCCCGCCACCGGGCAGGGCGAACTGTTCGACGTCTACCGCCACCACGCCTTCATCACCAACACCACCCTGCCCGCGGTAGAAGCAGACCGGTATCACCGAGGGCATGCGATCGTCGAGCAGGTCATCGCCGAGCTCAAGGCCGGCCCCCTGGCCCACCTGCCCTCGGGGAAGTTCGCCGCGAACGCCGCCTGGCTCGCCTTCGCGGTCATGGCGTTCAACATCTCCCGCGCCGCGGCCGTCGCCGCCGGCACGGGCAAGGCCCGCATGGCCACCATGCTCCGCACGATCATCTCCACCCCGGCCCGCCTCGCGGCCACCGGGAGGCGGCTGGTCATGCACCTCCCCGACCGGTGGCCCTGGCAGGCCGCGTGGACCAGCCTGTGGGACCACGCCGTCGGCCCACCCGCCCCAGCAACGTCCTGACCACCCAGCCCCGACGGGCACGACCGGAGAACCGCAGTGGAAGAGCCGTCCAGAGCGGCGGGTTCCGCACGCCCATCTCCGGTTATCCACAACCACGCTCCCCGAAACGCCACCGACGACCATCAAGAACCATCGACGGTGGATTCAGGTTCAGGAGTCCCGAAGCCGCTCGTCGAGATCACCACCCTCGGCGCCACCCTCAAGAAGCGTGCCGCCGACGTGCTCGCGTTCTTCGACCGCCCCGGCACGAGCAACGGACCCACCGAAGCGATCAACGGACGGCTCGAGCACCTACGCGGCTCCGCCCTCGGCTTCCGGAACCTGACGAACTACATCGCCAGATCCATCCTCGAGACCGGAGGCTTCAGACCGCAACTACACCCCGCTCTGTGATGAGCCAGTTCAGTGTCCACGAGTCGTCACTCTAGAGGGGCGCGGACGAGACGAGGAAGAAGTTGCAGGTCTCGGCGCACCCAGACCGCATGCATGGACCGTCGCGGATCTCGTCACGCGGTTGCGGGCCGGCCCCTCAGAGAAGTCGGTCTCGCACGGCCGACGCGAAGTCCGGTGCGCCAGCGAGATCGAGCGCGGCAAGGACGTCGCCGACGCTGGCCGGCGGGCGCCTCATCGCAGATGCCTGCTCGGCGATGACGGCAAGGGTGCTGTTGGGATCGAGATCGAGTTGATCGAGGAGGAACTCGTCAGGCGAGAGTGCATGGATGCCCAGCGGCGCAAGCGCCGTGTCCGGGAAGTCGTCGAGGTTGCGCGTCACGACAAGCTCGGCATGGCTGCGGATGGCAGCGGCAACAACATGCCGGTCGTCCGGGTCGGGCAGCTCGAGTCCGGGCACGAGTGGCTCCCACCCTCGGACACACGCATCATCGAAAACCTCGTTCATGGCACGTAGGCGAGACTCGATCCGTGACGGCCCCAGATCGGGTCGCACCGCGCGCATCGCGCGACGCACCTCGTCAAGGATTCGCTCGCTCCACACCGGGCGGAACAGTTCACGCTCCGCGAGACGCAGAAGCGTATCGGCGAGAGCAACCGGGACCAGAACGTTCGCGTCGAGTACCGCGGCGAAGTGCGCCACCCCTCAGCCTTCGTGTCGCGCGCGGTCGAGGGCGTCGCTGTAGTCGTCGGCGGACGCGCCATAGAGGCCGTCTTCACCCGCCTGACGTGTCATCTCCTCCAGGCGAAGTCGACGCTCGATCCGACGCCGATCTCGATACTCAAGGACGTCACTGAGACGCAGTCGACGATGTCGGCCCACTCCAGGCTGCTCGTACGGCAACTGGTTGTCATCGAGGAGCTTGACGAGCGTCGGGCGGCTGATTCCCAGCAGGTCGGCCGCCTCTTGCGTCGTCAGACGCTGACTCAACGGCGCGACGGTGACCGCCTTACCTTCCTTCATCGCGCCGACGACCTGGACCAAGACCTCGTACAGCTCGATCGGCAGCGGAACCTGCTCACCGTCCGGTCCCAGCAAGACGGCCGGCTCAGCATGCGCCGCGAGGAAGTGAGAGAGCTCTAGCATCTGCGCCAGGTCCGCCGGGGGCAGAACCGGGCGCTCCTCGGGCGCAACACTCTCGATCGACATGGTTTCATCGTAGCCAGAATTCGTAAAATTCGAAAGGGCGGGTGCTGCTTGCCGTCCACACGCCGCCCCCGAACACCGGGATGCACCCCGGGTTCGCGGTTACTGGACCCATCGCCTCCCGGGTAACGCGCGGGCCTCGAGTGATCCACGCGAACACCTCCATGACGAGACCCATCAGTGGAGGCTCGTCATGCATGTCACCCGTTCCTCAACCACCGAGCGTGAGGCCAAGCTCGACGCCGTCCACGAGCAGCTCGTGGCGGCCGTCGGGGCGTTGACGACGGATGCTGACTGGCGGCGGGCCCTGGAGTTTGCGAGCCGGTTCACCAGCCGCAGCTTTTCGAACACGATGCTGATCTACGTTCAGCATGCCGCGGCGTTCGAGGCGGGCACGGTCCCCGAGCCGGTCCCGACGTATGTGGCCGGCTACCGGCAGTGGCAGTCGCTCGGTCGTCAGGTTCGGCGCGGCCAGCACGGGTACGTGATCGTGGCTCCCGTGACGCAGCGGCTCGTCGCGACGAATCCGGCGACCGGCCCGTGGCGCCGCCTCGAGCCCGGCGAGCGTGCCGCGTCGGGCGAGACGCAGCGGTCACGGCTCGTCGGCGTGCGCCCGGCGACGGTCTTCGATGTCTCGCAGACCGACGGTGATCCACTCCCCGAGCCGCCGATGCCGCAGCTCCTCGTCGGGCAGGCACCCGATGGCCTCTGGGACGGCCTTGCCCAGCAGGTCGCCGAGCGAGGGTTCCAGGTCGAGCGCGTCCCCGACGCGGTCACCATCGGTGGCGCGAACGGCCTGACCGACTACCGCGCGAGGTCGGTCTTCGTCCGCGATGACATGGACGACGCCGCCCGGGTCAAGACGTTGGCACACGAGCTGGGCCACGTCATGCTCCACGGCCCGGACAACCCGGACGCCGTCCAGCATCGCGGGATCGCGGAGGTCGAGGCCGAGTCGGTCGCGCTCATGGTCGGCGCCGCTCACGGCCTGGACACGAGCACGTACACGGTCCCGTACGTGACGACGTGGGCGTCGTCCGTTGAGGGCAAGACACCGGTCGACGTTGTCATCGAGACCGCCGACCGTGTCCGCAAGGCCGCCGTGACGATCCTTGACCGGCTCGACACGGTCCAGGTCGGCAACGGCGAACCGCCCGGCCTCCGCACCGCGACGAGGCAACCCCCGGCCGCGCCCGTGGCCTCGCAGCGCGTGCCCGCACGAAGCGGGGCAGACCTGTGAAGCACCCGACGTCCTCGCCGGGCACGCTGCGGCGCGCGTCGATCACCGAGCTCGACGACGGCACCCTCGACGTCCGCGTCGACGGCCGGCCGTTCGGCGGCGCCGCGGAGTGGGCCCCGATCGGCAAGCCCGCGATCGGGATGGTTCTCGACGTCCTGGCAGCGCACACGGGCGAGCGGACCCGCGTCGACATCCGCCTGGCCGACGGGACACAGGACTGCGAGTTCCTGATCCCCGAGGAGCACCGCCAGCACGCGAGCCCACCTGTCCCAACGCGACCCTCGCAGACGGTCCGGTACACCGGCGGCGGGTCGGTGTTCGGGGTCTCCCAGGGCGGGTTCCAGCCCGGGGAGAACGTCTCGATCGCCGTCGTCGTCTCGAACGCCGACGCCGACGCCGACGGGGTGGCGAGCCTGCGCCTACCGCCCGGGCTCCTCGCGGGGCGGCCGTTCACGATGTTGCTCCTCGGGCACACCTCCGGCTCCGTCGTCGTCCACGACCCCCACGCGCAACCCCGGAGCGCCGCGTGACCACGCCGCGGGCGACGCGATCCGGCAACGACACCCTGACGAACATGGGTCTCGGCGCCATCGTCGTCGGCCTCACACTCGCGGGGCTCCTACGCGCGGCCGCAGCCCTCACGGCCCACCTGACCGGGCACCCACAACCCCGGGGCGGGCTCGTCGTGGGCTTCCGCGTGCTCGCACACCCGAGCGACCCGGCAGGGGTGTTCGAGGTGCCGGGGCTCAGCCCGCTCGCCTACTGGTCGATCCTGGCGGCGCTTGCTCTCGCCGTCGGGGTGGTCACCGTCCTCGGCTGGCGGGTCTTCCGGCCGGGCAGCTCGCGCACAGATGGCTTCGCGACAAGGGCCGACGTCGCCCGCCACGCCTCGGCCCGGGCGCTGCTGAAGCGGTCGAGGTACCTGCGCCCGCCCCTGGACCGGCGTCGGCGGCCTACCGATGTCGGGTACCTCCTCGGCACCTACCGCGGCCGCAAACTCTGGGCCTCGGTCGAGGACTCGTTCCTCGTCATCGGCCCACCACGCATGGGCAAGGGCGAGCACATCGTCATCAACGCGATCCTCGACGCACCCGGCGCCGTCGTGACCACGTCCACCCGCCCCGACACCCTCGCCATCACGTACCAGGCTCGCGAACGTCGCGGCCCGGTCGCCGTGTTCGACCCACAACACCTCGCCCCCGGACTGGCAACCTCGCTTCGGTGGTCCCCCATCCGCGGCTGCGAGGACGAGGAGGTCGCCTCTCTACGGGCACGAGGCCTTGCGTCGACGACCGGGTTCGGCGGGCACGACACCGACAACTCCGGTTACTGGCAGGGCCTGACCCGCAACGTCCTCGAATGCCTCCTACACGCCGCCGCCCTCGCCGCCCGCTCCCCCGCCGACCTCTACCTATGGTCCAAGACCCCCGCCGCCGCCCAGGAAGCCGTCGCGATCTTCGCCGCCCACCCCGACGCGGCACCCCGCTGGGCCGAGACCCTCAACGCGCAGATCAACGCCGACCCGCGCACCCGCGACTCCGTGTGGGGCGGCGTCTCCCTCGCCCTCGGTTCCCTGAACACCCGCGCCGTGATGGACGCCGTCAGCCCCGGCCCCGGCGAGCACTTCGACCCCGAAGTGTTCCTGCGCGCGGGCGGCACCCTCTACCTGCTCGCCACCAGCGCCGGCTCGGGCGGTGTCGCACCGCTCGTCGGGGCGTTCATCGAGGACATCACCGAGACCGCCAAACGCATCGCCGCCCGGTCCCCACACCAACGACTGGACCCGCCGCTGCTCCTCGCGCTCGACGAGATCGGCAACCTCGCACCCCTGCCCACCCTGCACACGCTCATGTCCGACGGCGGCGGGTCCGGCATCACCGTCATGCCCGTCCTGCAATCCTGGGCACAGGCACGCAACGCCTGGGGCACCGAGAAGGCCAGCGCCATCTGGGACGCCGCCATCGTCAAGATCAACCTCGGCGGCTCCGCCGTCGCCCGCGACCTCCAAGACGTCTCCGCCCTCCTCGGCGACCACGACGAGACCACCCACTCCACCTCGACCAGCGCCGACGGGACCACATCCACCCAGGCATCCCTGCGCCGCGTGCCGGTCATGTCCCCGCAGGAGCTGCGCGGCATCCCCCGCGGCAAGGCACTGATCCTGCTGCGCTCCGTCGCGCCGATGGTCGCCGACTTACGACCGTGGCGGTCCCGCAAGGATCGCAAGCAGCTGCTCGCCGACCAGGCAGAGACGGAGAGCCTCCTGCGGTCGAGTCCAGCCGTTGGGCTCGCCGAAGGCGTCAAGACGCTGCGGGTTGGGCGCGCCGCGTCGCGCCGAACAACGCGTACGGACTGACTGCGGTCAGTGCGCGCCCGGCGAGTCCCACCCGGCTTCGAGCCCCAGGATCGTGCTGGCGACGTCCGTGGGCAGCAGCGTCGACCAGATGATCTCGCCCGGCTCAGGGTTCATGCCGGCGATCTCGGACGATTCAGGTTGCCAGTCATCGGCGGCCACCCCCGGCACGCAGTCCAGCAGCGTGCGAACACCGCCGGGTCGGGGATGCCTTCAGCGATGATCGCCAGGTCGTCGAGACCGTTCGACCCGTCCTCGACTCGCGCTGGATCGAGGCATAGAAGTCGCGCTGCGGGCTGTCGTTCTGGCGGCGACCAGCAGCGCCCAGCCACCACGCGCCAACCCGATCCGGGAGATCCTCAGGCCGTTCCACACGACTGAGGTGTGTC
This sequence comes from Xylanimonas protaetiae, assembly GCF_004135385.1. Lineage (NCBI taxonomy): Bacteria > Bacillati > Actinomycetota > Actinomycetes > Micrococcales > Promicromonosporaceae > Xylanimonas > Xylanimonas protaetiae. The sequence goes on from NZ_CP035493.1 coordinate 25,930, forward strand.
ACCACCGCACGCCGGTCACCTGTCTTGACCTTGAACCAGACGCGGTCGGCCAGCGAGAGCACCCGTTCGACACCACCTGCATCGCGCTGCTTCGGGACCATCTGCGCAGCCACGACGACTGGATGATCGACCTCGTCGAGAGGCAGTCCAAGATCGGGGACATCCACGCCGAGATCACCCAGGCAGCGCCTGGTCGGGCGGACCCGTTCCGAACCGCTCTCCGTCACGCGGGCATGCCGCCGAGATCGTCGAGCTCCTCTTCGCTCAGGCCTGTCATGACGGCGACGGCTGTCTCGTCGGTGCCGTTCAACCGGCCAAGTGCCGCCTTGATCCCCGCGTTGATCTCGTCGCGGTGGGTGTCGATGTACTCACGCACTGCTGCGTCGACGATGTCCTTCTTCGAGCGCGACAGGAAATGGGCGGCGTGCGAGACAAGCTCGTCCGTCTCGGTGTCGACCTTGATCGGCGCGGTGGTCGCCATGGCGGTGCCTCCCTACGAGTCCACTAAGTATCAGAGTACCAAAGTACCCGCTGTCCCCGGTCGGTGAACGCGTCATGCACACCTGACCTCCAGGAGCGGTGACCGTCCCCCAGGCGCCGCGTGGAGTGCCCGGAGGTCACCGTGACCATCCCGACCCGGCTGTGCATCGTCGGTGAGATCGCCTCGAAGCCGCAGTGGAGGAAGACGAACCGCGGCGAGGTCCGGTTCTTCGCCCGCATCAAGGTCGTCGCCCGCCGTGAGCAGCCGGACGGCTCGATGAGCGGGCCGGCCGAGTCGTTCCACAACCTTGTCGCATACGGCCACCCCGCGGAGCGGGCCCGCACCCGCCTCCGGTACGGCGACGTCGTCATCGCCGCCGGGTTCGTGCGCGAGTACGAGTACCTGTCCGACGGCGAGGAACGCGACGGGGAGGAGTTCGTCGTCAACTGGTGGGGCCACGAGGCCTGGACCACGACGTACTCGGTGGACCGCACCCACCCGCCGACCGCGCTCCCCTTCCGACGCCGCACCCTCTCGCGCCCGGCAGCGCTGGCCGCCGCGACCGCGCGAACTGTGGCGGTGGCGCGATGACGGGCCGCGGCGGCATGCTTCCCGACGAGTTCGCGCCCGGCCCGGTGAACTGGAACGAGCTCGGCCCCGGGCAGGCCGCCGAGCAGTGGTGCACCCTGGACGCCTGGGTCACCTGGCTGCGCCGCGCCTACGGCATCTCGACCCTGGAAATCCCACCGTTCTGGCACCGGCACGACGAGCTCGTCTGGGAGCTGTCCGCGCTGCATCAGCACTGGCTCGCCTGCTACGGCGACGGCGCCTCCCTCTCGGCGCCGCTCCAGTGGCACCGCGACTTCCGCGAGGCACGCCAGCGGCTGCGCGAATGGGTCTCGGCCTGCGGCACCGCCGCGACATCGGACCGCCCGACCCTCGTCCCCACCTGGCCGGGCGACCAGAACGACGGCGTGGACGCCGGACCGGACCGCATCCTGACTGACCGCGACGAGGACTTCCGCGCCACCGTCAACGCCGACGTCGCCTACCGCGACGCCGTCCTCGCCGCCACCGTCACCACCCTCGACGAGGACGGTGCGTGATGGACTACCCCGACGCCGACATGCACCGACAAGCCGACGTCACCGCCCTGGCAGACCACATGGGCACCAGCGCCCACGACAACTACAAGGCGCTGCGCACCCCGCTCTGGCAGGCACTACGCGCCCTCGGGTTCGACGGCGGCGACGTCCTCGTCCAGGGCGACGGCGCCCCCACCCTGCTCAACCTGCCCACCGCCGTCGACCACCCCATCGACTTCATCACCGCGCACCTGACCCCACGCGTCGACGCCGACCACGCCCCGAACACCCCCGGCCTCAAGGGCGGACCCGGCGACTACGACCTCGTCATCGCCTCCCTGCCCTGGCTCGACGTCCAACTCCGCGGGACCGCCCGCCACGAACTGCGCACCGAGCTCCACCACGTAAAGACCCTCGCCGCCGTCCACCTGACCAAACCGGGCGGGCTGACCGCCATCCTCGCGAACCACTCCCTCATGGACCGCGCCCCCACCCGGGCCCGCACCGAGATCACCAACGAGGCCGACTTCCTCGGCGCCATCCGCTTCCCTGCCGGCATCCTGCGCGAACAGGCCGGCACCGACGACGTCATCGACCTGATCCTCCTGGCGAAGCCAGCCATGGGCGCCCCGACCGGCACCGTGCCGTTCACCCCCACGGTCCAGGTGACCGTCGAGCGGTTCATCACCACGATCAACCAGTACTTCGACGACCACCCCGACAACATGCTCGGCTCGCTCCGCCCCGAGATGCAGATCTGGGACACCTCCGACTACACCCTCCAAGGCGCCGGGCGCGAGGCCACCCTCGCCGAGTACCGCACCGCCTTGACCGGCATCGTCGCCCACGCCATCACCACCAGCCAGGTCCCCCAGCCTGCTAGCCGCAACGCCGACGCGGCCGTCGCAGGCGGGTGGACCATCGGCGGCGCCCGCCGCTACCTCCCCGCCGCCCTCCGCGACGCCGGAGCAGCCAGCGGGTTCCTCGACGCCCACCCGGAACCCCCGGCACCCCCTCCACCGTCGGTCGACCTCTGAGCGAAGAGCCCACGCCAAACCGCCACACGACAGGAGAATCCGATGACCACCCGAACCACCCACCACGAGCTCGTGTCGCTCCACGACGCCGCCGAGCGCTTCCATGTCTCGATCAAGACCCTTCGCCGCCGCATCGCCGACGGCACCATCACCGGCTATCGGATCGGTCGCCTCGTGCGCGTCGACCTCGACGACGTCGAACACGAACTCCTCGTCGAGATCCCCTCGGCGCGTGGCGTTTGACCACGCCTCCTCCCGACAGCGCGAGGGCGGCGCACTGCCCGGCCCCGCTGCCCAGTCACCCTGCGGTGTCGCGCACCTTCGCTCTCTTGAGCTCTGCGGCAACCGTTCGGCTCATCCGGGAGGCGAGCTCGATGTCCCGGTCCATCGTGGCCTTCTGGTATCGCAGCACGATCTTGATGTCTCCGTGCCCGCCGCGACGCATCAGCTCGGCGAGCGTCGCGCCTTCCTGCGCGAATCGCGTGAGCCCGGTGTGGCGCAGGTCGTGGAAGCGGTAGCCGTCGGGCAGGCCCGCCACCTTCGACCGCACGTTCACCCACATGTCGTTCCACACCGTTGCAGGGACGTGCGTCCTACCGCGTTCCGTGCGCGGGATGACCGGCGACGTCGGTTCCTCGCCGACGTGGGTGTCGAGATGCTCGGCCAGTCGCTTGATCATCAGCGGAGGGACAGCCATCGACCTGACCCCCTTGTCGGACTTGGGGTCGGTCAGCTCACCGGTCGTGCCGTTCTTCTGCCGCCAGACGTACAGCGTCGCAGCGGTTCGCTTCTCGTTCCAGACGATGTCCCGCCGCTGCAGCCCGAGCACCTCTCCCCGGCGCAACTGGCACCACGCCGCGAGCAGCACGCCGATGCGCCACCGGGGCGGCGCCGCTTCATAGAGCTCGTCGACCTGGATCGGCGTGGCGACGTCGTCCTCGGGCGTGTGCGTCTGGTCATGGCGCACCGATTTGCGCTGCGGAGTGGCGACGTCGGGCACCCGGTCCAGCAGGCCCTCTCGCACCGCGGCGCGAAGCACGAGCTTCAGGGTGTCGATCGCGTCGCCCGCGACACCGTTGTGGTTCGCCTCCGGGCGAAGCTGCGACGGCATCGCGACGATGCTGGCCGACAGGCGCCGCACGACGTCGGTGTCGATCTCGCGCACCTTGAGGTCCCCGAGCGGCCCGACGAGGTAGTTGTGGATCCGACCCTTGTAGGCGAGCACCGTGCCGGGCTTACGACGCCGGCCGCCCTTACCCGGCTCGGTCCGGATGGTCTCGAGCCACTGGTCCGCGAACTGCGCGAACGTGATGTCACGCCGGGCTGCCTGCTCTGCCTCATGCGCACGCCGCTCGACGGCGGCAGCGGGCGGCTCCCACGTCCCTGCGGCGATCGCGCCGTGCGTCCTGTTGAGCCATGCGCGCGCGTCCCCCTTGGTGAGGAACGTCAGCGGCCGGTCGTCCTCGGTCCGGGCGGAGTACATCCTGCCGTCGGGACCGAGGTACCGAGCCTGCCACCGCTTGGACGGCAGCTTCCGCAGTCGTCCCCACGCCTCGCGCCGCTGCTTCGCCGTCGTGTCGGCCATCGTGATCCGCTCCTGTCACTTCTCTGGTCGTGCCCCCTGCGTGCCCCTCAGATCGGGACTTCAGGGGTTCTTCTGTCTCTAGGTGTCCACCTCTCCCCGAAACGAGAAAGAGGCCCGGACCTGCGAAAACTCGCAGATCCAGGCCTCTGACCAGGTGTGATCCAGATCACGCCATACGCGTGGGATCAGAAGTTGATCATGTGCCCCGCGATGCCGTGGATGGCCTCCTGGATGGCCTCCGACAGCGTCGGGTGGGTGTGCACGTTGCGCGCGACCTCGTCGGCGGTGAGGTCCCACTTGGCGGCCAGGGTGAGCTCCGGCAGCATCTCGGAGACGTCCGGGCCGATCATGTGGGCGCCGAGCAGCTCGTTGTACTTGGCGTCGGCGACGATCTTGACGAAGCCCGTCGGGTCGCCGAGGCCGTGGGCCTTGCCGTTGGCCATGAACGGGAATGAGGCGACCTTGACGTCATACCCCTCGTCGCGTGCCTGCGCCTCGGTGAGGCCGAACGACGCGACCTGCGGGGAGCAGAACGTGGCGCGCGGCATCATGCGGTAGTCGCCGAGCGTCATGGTCTCGGCGCCGGCGATGGTCTCGGCGGCGACGACGCCCATGGCCTCGGCCACGTGGGCGAGCATGAGCTTGGCGGTGACGTCGCCGATGGCGTAGACGCCGGGCACGTTGGTGCGCATGTGGTCGTCGATGGCGATGGCGCCGCGGTCGGTCAGGGCGACGCCGGTGTTCTCGAGGCCGAAGCCCTTGACGTTCGGGGCGAACCCGACGGCCATGAGCACCTTGTCGACGGTGAGCTCGCCGGCCTTGCCGTCCTTGACGCCCTGGTACGTGACGGTCACGGACGAGCCGTTGTCCTTGACGGTCTGCACGGCCGTCGAGGTCAGGATGGTGACGCCGAGCTTCTTGTACTGCTTGGCGATCTCCTTGGAGACGTCCGCGTCCTCGTTGGGCAGCGCACGGTCGAGGAACTCGATGATCGTGACGTCCACGCCGTAGTTCTTCAGGACGTACGCGAACTCCATGCCGATGGCGCCGGCGCCGACGATGGCGATCGACTTCGGCAGCTCGCGCGTCATGATCTGCGTCTCGTACGTCACAATGTTGTCGGAGAGCTGGACGCCCGGCAGCAGGCGCACCTCCGAGCCGGTGGCGATGATGACGTTGTCGGCGGTCACGGTCTCCGTGGTGCCGTTGTTCAGCGCGACCTGGATGGTCTTCGCGTCGACGAACGTGCCACGGCCGTCGTACTCCGTGATCTTGTTCTTCTTCATCAGGAAGTGGACGCCCTTGGTGCGGCCGTCCGCGACCTCGCGCGAGCGGTCCCACGCGCGCCCGAAGTCGAAGCTGACCTCGCCGGACATCCCGAAGAAGTCCTTCTGCGTGTGGAAGATGTGCGCGAGCTCCGCGTTGCGCAGCAGCGCCTTGGAGGGGATGCAGCCCACGTTGAGGCACACACCGCCCCAGTACTTCTCCTCGATGATCGCGACGGACTTGCCGAGCTGGGCAGCCCGGATGGCGGCGACGTAGCCACCCGGTCCCGCCCCGAGGAGGACGACGTCATAGTGAGAAGCCATGGCGCTAGCCTATTGCGCCGCACAGCGGATGCTGACGCGACGTGTGTCACAGCCTGCTCGTACGTTGGGCGCATGAAGATCGGTCTGATCGGCAGCTATGGCACGCCCGCCCAGATGGTCCGGCTCGCCCGCGAGGCTGAGCAGCACGGGTGGGACGGCTTCTTCACCTGGGACGGGGTGAACCTCGACGAGGAGGGCTTCGACTCCGTCCCCTGCTACGACCCGTTCGGCATCCTCGCCGCCGCCGCCGTCGTCACCGAGCGGATCACGCTCGGGGCGATGGTCTTCGCCCCGCCCCGGCACCGCCCGTGGGAGCTGGCGCAGCGGGCCCTGACGGTCGACCACCTGTCCGGCGGGCGCCTGGTGCTCCCCGTGGGCGTCGGGACGCCGACCGACCGCGCGTTCCTCTCCGTGCACGGCCAGCCGTCCGCGCTGCGCGACCGCGCCGAGCTGCTCGACGACGTGCTCGGCTGGCTGGAGCGGTCATGGTCGGGCGAGGAGTTCTCGTTCGAGGGCACCCACATCAGCACCGGCCCGTTCCGGTTCCCGCAGCGGCCCGTCCACGGGCGCATCCCCGTGTGGCCGGTCGCCGTGTGGGACGCAGCCAGGCCGCCCCAGCGCTCGCTGGACCGCGCGCTGCGCTGGGACGGCGTCGTCCCGCAGGTGCGCGGTTCGAACCCCGACGAGGCCGAGGCCGGCCCGGACGCGGTCGCCGAGCTGGTCGCGTGGGCGGCCTCGCGCCGCGACCCCGCGACGCCGTGGGAGGTGGTCGTCCAGGGCAAGCTCTCCGCCGACGACGGCGAGGCGCGCGAGCAGCTCGCCGCTGCAGCGGACGCCGGTGCCACCTGGTGGGTCGAGAGCTGGTGGGACCCGGGCACGGTGACTCCGGAGCACCTGCTGACCCTGGCCCGCAGGCGGCTGCCACGGGGCTAGAGATGCGGTCGGGCCGAGGCTCCCGGTGCGGGTCGAGGCGTGAAGCGCTCGACGCGAACCGGAACCCTCGACCCGATCTCGCTCAGTGGCGGCTCGTCAGACCTGTGCCGGGCGGGCCGGCTCGATCTCGACCTTCTCCCAGTGCTTGGCCGGGAGGGTCTTCGGGCGCCACGGCTCGCGCTCGGCCTCGAAGGCGGTGATGGCCTCCTCGTTCTGGAGGGTCAGGCCGATGTCGTCGAGGCCCTCCATGAGGCGCCAGCGCGTGTAGTCGTCGATCTGGAACGGCACGGTGATGTCGTCCGCGTGGACGGTGCGCGCCTCGAGGTCGACGGTCACCTCGGTGCCGGGGTGGGTCTCGAGGATCTTCCACAGGAGCTCGATGTCCTCCTGCGCGACAATGCCGGCGACGAGGCCCTGCTTGCCGGAGTTGCCGCGGAAGATGTCCGCGAACCGGGAGGCGAGGACGACGCGGAACCCGTAGTCCTTCAGGGCCCACACCGCGTGCTCACGCGACGAGCCGGTGCCGAAGTCGGGGCCGGCGACCAGCACGGAGCCGGTCTTGTAGGCGTCCTGGTTCAGCACGAACGCAGGGTCGCCGCGCCAGGCGGCGAACAGCGCGTCCTCGAACCCCGTGCGGGTGATCCGCTTGAGGTAGACGGCGGGGATGATCTGGTCGGTGTCGACGTTGCTGCGGCGCAGCGGCACCCCGACGCCGGTGTGGACGGTGAACTTCTCCATGATCCGGGTTCCTTCGTGCGTAGAGGTGCGGTCAGCGGGCGGCGACGGGCAGGCCGAGGTCGACGACGACGGGCGCGGAGCCGTCGAAGCCGGAGGCGCCCACGCCGTCGAGCGGCGTGCCGTCGAACGTCGTGAGGTCGACGTCGCCCAGGTCCTCGATGTCGCTCAGCGACGACAGCGTGCCGCGGATCGCGGTCGCGGCCGCGACGAGCGGCGACACGAGGTGCGTGCGGCCGCCCTTGCCCTGGCGACCCTCGAAGTTGCGGTTCGACGTCGACGCCGAGCGCTCCCCCGGCGCGAGCTGGTCGGGGTTCATGCCGAGGCACATCGAGCAGCCGGCGTTGCGCCACTCCGCACCGAAGTCCTTGAAGATCGTGTCGAGGCCCTCGGCCTCGGCCTGGAGGCGCACGCGCGCCGACGCCGGGACCACGAGCACGCGGACACTCTCGGCCTTGGTGCGGCCGTTGAGCACCTTGGCGACGGAGCGCAGGTCCTCGATGCGGCCGTTGGTGCACGAGCCGATGAACACCGTGTCGACCTTGACGTCGCGCAGCGGGGTGCCGGGCTCCAGGCCCATGTACTCCAGGGCGCGCTCGGCGGCGACGCGCTCGTTGGCGTCGGCGATCTGGTCCGGCACGGGCACGTTGGCCGACAGGGGCAGGCCCTGGCCGGGGTTGGTGCCCCAGGTGACGAAGGGCTCGAGGTCGGAGGCCTTGAGCACGACCTCGGCGTCGAACGTCGCGTCGTCGTCGGACCTGAGCGTCTTCCAGTACTCGACCGCGGCGTCCCATTCGGCGCCCTCGGGCGCGTGGGGGCGGCCCTGGAGGTACTCGAACGTGGTCTCGTCCGGGGCGATCATGCCGGCGCGCGCGCCGGCCTCGATCGACATGTTGCAGATGGTCATGCGGGCTTCCATCGACAGACGACGGATGGCCTCGCCGCGGTACTCGAGCACGTAGCCCTGGCCGCCGCCGGTGCCGATCTTGGCGATGATCGCCAGGATGATGTCCTTCGACGTCGCGCCGGCGGGCAGGTCGCCGTCGACGGTGATGGCCATGGTCTTGAACGGCTGCAGCGGCAGGGTCTGCGTGGCGAGCACGTGCTCGACCTCGGACGTGCCGATGCCGAACGCGAGAGCGCCGAAGGCGCCGTGCGTCGAGGTGTGAGAGTCGCCACAGACGACGGTCAAGCCGGGCATGGTCAGGCCGAGCTGGGGGCCCACCTGGTGGACGATGCCCTGGTCCGAGTCGCCGAGCGAGTGGATGCGGACGCCGAACTCCTGGGCGTTCTTGCGGAGCTGGTCGATCTGCGTGCGGCTCGTGAGGTCCGCGATCGGCAGGTCGATGTCGAGCGTCGGGGTGTTGTGGTCCTCGGTGGCGATCGTGAGGTCGGGGCGGCGCACGGGGCGTCCGGCCAGGCGCAGGCCCTCGAAGGCCTGCGGCGAGGTGACCTCGTGGAGGAGGTGAAGGTCGATGTAGAGCAGGTCGGGCTCTCCGTTCGCCCCGTGGCGCACGAGGTGTGCGTCCCAGACCTTCTCTGCCAGAGTGCCGGCCATCCTCAATCCCTTCTCAGGTCCCCTTCAGACTGGTGGTCGCCAGGGGCTCGGTTACCTCGGACTTGCAATCTCACGTGCCGAGACGGCAATATCGCCTTATGGACGATACTAGCGGAGTCGGCGTTCTTGACAAGGCCGCGTCCGTGCTCGGCGCTCTGGAGTCGGGTCCGGCCACCTTGGCCCAGCTCGTGGCCTCGACGGGCCTCGCGCGCCCCACGGCACACCGCCTTGCCGTCGCGCTCGAGCACCACCGCCTCGTGGCACGCGACATGCAGGGACGCTTCATCCTGGGACCCCGGCTCAACGAGCTCGCGACGGCCGCCGGGGAGGACCGCCTGCTGGCGGCCGCCAACCCGGTGCTGATCGCGCTGCGCGACCACACCGGCGAGTCCGCCCAGCTGTACCGCCGCCAGGCCGACCACCGCGTGTGCGTCGCCGCCGCCGAGCGTCCGGTCGGCCTGCGCGACTCGATCCCGGTCGGCGCGACGCTCACGATGCACGCCGGCTCGGCCGCCCAGATCCTGCTCGCCTGGGAGGAGCCCGACCGCCTGCACCGCGGCCTGCGCGACGCCGTCTTCACGGCGACGATCCTGTCCGGCGTGCGCCGGCGCGGGTGGGCGCAGTCCGTCTCGGAACGTGAGCTCGGCGTCGCGAGCGTCTCGGCGCCCGTGCGCGGCCCGTCCGGCAAGGTGGTCGCCGCCGTCTCGGTCTCCGGACCGGTCGAGCGCCTCACCCGCCAGCCCGGCCGGCTGCACTCCGCCGCCGTCGTCGCCGCCGCGAACCGCCTCACCGAGGTGCTGCGGCGCGCCGGCGAGTGAGCGCGACGTCTCAGGTGCCGCGGCGCGCCGCAGAATGAGCCGTTCCCCCGTCGCGGACGTCAGTACGCTGCGGGGGAACGGTGCGACCGCCGCACCCGTGCCGACCTGCGTGAGGACCCGATGCCGGCAAAGGCCAAGACCGCTCTGATCTGGCTCGTCGTGATCTTCCTGATCTACGCGATCGTGAAGAGCCCCGACCGCGCCTCCGAGATCGTCCTCGCCCTGTTCGACGTCATCAAGAACGCCTTCGTGGCGATCGGGCAGTTCTTCGGCAACCTGGTCTCCTGACGCCGGGGCGTCCGATGCTGCCCCAGCCACGCGTGAGCATCAGCGGGAACCACGACCTGCGGCGGTACGTCCTGCCCTCGGAGACGGTGGTGCTCGCCACGCGCCGCCACTGGGCGTCGCTCCTGGAGCCGATCGCGACGACGGTCGCCGTGTTCCTCGCCGTCGCCGGCATCGTGTTCGTCGCGCCCCCGGACCTGCAGCCCGTGGTCGGCTGGCTCTGGTTCGGGTGGCTGTACACGCTGGGCCGGCTGGGCTTCCGCTGGTTCGAGTGGCGTCACGAGTGGTTCGTGTCCACGGACAAGCGGCTGCTGCTGCTCTACGGCCTCGTGATCCACAAGGTCGCGATGATGCCGCTGACCAAGGTCACGGACATGGGCTACTCGCGCACGCCGCTGGGCCAGCTGCTCGGCTACGGCCGGTTCGTCATGGAGTCCGCCGGCCAGGACCAGGCGCTGCGGCAGGTCGACTACGTGCCGCACCCCGACGCCACGTACCGCACGCTGTGCGCAGAGATCTTCCGCCCTGCGGGCGGCCGGCCTGGGCCCGATGGCGGAGCGCGGCCGCCGGCGCCCGGCGGGCTCGCGCCGGGCGGCGCCGCACAGCTGCCGGTCGTCATCGTCCCCGGACGGCCCGACCAGACCGACCCGCGCCCGACGACGCAGCCGATCGCCGTCGTCGGACGCTCCGGTGCCGCGGCGCAGCCAGGGACGGGGTTCGTGCCGCCCGCGGTGACACCCGGGCTGCCCGGGACGCCGGGCTGGCCCGCAGGACCGGCAGGCGCGGCGGCGACACCCGCGGGGCCCGGCACCGCCGGGTCCGCCGTGCCCCCGTGGGAGTCGCCGCGGGACTGGAAGCGACCCCGGCCCTACGACCCGGACCCGCACTGAGACCGCGCCCGCGCGACCCGTCCCGGAGGCGGCCTCGAGAACGACGCCGTCCCCGGGAACGACGAAGGCCCGATCCACGTGGACCGGGCCTTGCGATACGTACCCCCAGCGGGATTTGAACCCGCGTTACCGCCGTGAGAGGGCGGCGTCCTAGGCCGCTAGACGATGGGGGCCTATGACTCCGTTCGCGGACGAACGGCGCGTACCCCCAGCGGGATTTGAACCCGCGTTACCGCCGTGAGAGGGCGGCGTCCTAGGCCGCTAGACGATGGGGGCCTATGACTGCCGGTCCTTGCGAACCGACTGCCGGAGAATCCTACCCGACCCTCAGCGATGCTGAGGACGAGGTGGATCTCTGAGCTGGGGTACCAGGACTCGAACCTAGAACAACTGAACCAGAATCAGCCGTGTTGCCAATTACACCATACCCCATGGTGGTATCAGCCCCGCGGTCTCCCTCAGGGCCAACAGCGGTAAACACTACCGGACGCGGGTCCCGTCCACCAAAACGAAGCCGCGACTCCCGGTCGTGTCCTCCGTCACGAGCCCGCCCGGCGGCCTCCCGGGTGACGCTGACCAGCCCGGGCGGCAGGATCGGACCATGAGCCTCCCGGACCCGCACGACCACGCGACGCGTGCCGCGTCGTTCAGCACCGGCGCCAGCAGCTACGCCGCCGTGCGGCCCTCGTACCCCGACGCCGCCGTCGACTTCCTGGTCCCCGCGGGAACGCGGCGCGTGCTCGACCTCGCCGCCGGGACCGGCAAGCTCACCGCGTCCCTCGTCGCGCGCGACCTCGACGTCGTCGCCGTCGAGCCGTCGGCGCCCATGCTCGCGCAGCTCGAGGCCGCGCTGCCGGGCGTCGAGACCCACATCGCCACCGCCGAGGCCATCCCGCTGGCCGAGGGCACGGTCGACGCCGTCGTCGTCGGGCAGGCGTGGCACTGGTTCGACGAGCGAGCAGCATCGGCCGAGACGGCGCGCGTGCTGCGCCAGGGCGGCACGCTCGGGATCGTGTGGAACGACCGGGACACGTCCGTCGACTGGGTCGCCCGGTTCGGCGAGATCCTGCACCGGGGCGATCGTCTCGAGCCGGGCGCCGAGCACGTCGCGCCAGCGCTCGGCCCGGAGTACGGCGACCTCGAGGTCGCCGAGGTCCGCTGGACCGACGAGATCGCGACCGCGGCGCTGCGCCCCCTGGCGGCGTCGCGCAGCTACCTCCTCACGCTGCCCGAGGCGGAGCGCGAGGCGCTGCTGGCGGCGGTGGACGAGCTCGCGGCGACGCACCCCGACCTCGCGGGGCGGAACCGGGTGGCGCTCCCCTACGTCACTCACGCCTACCGCGCGCGGCGTCGCTGACCGCGTCCCTCGACCCGGGCGCTCCCGGCAGCGTGAGCGTGAACGCCGAGCCCACGCCGGGCTCGCTGCTGACGTGCACCGTCCCGCCGTGCAGCTGCGCGACCTGACGCACGATGGCGAGCCCAGGCCCGTGCCCCCTGTGCCGCGCGTCCGCGAGCGGTCGGCCCGCCAGAACCGCTCGAACACGTGGGGCACGTCGTCGGGGGCGATGCCCTCGCCCGTGTCCCGGACCTCGACCTCAGTGCCCGCGGCCGTCCCGCGGCCCTCGACCGTCACGGTGCCGCCGTCCGGGGTGTGCCGGACGGCGTTCGCCACGAGGTTGGCGACCGCCTGACGCAGCCGCACCGGGTCGGCGTCGGCCACGAGGCCCGGGGCGGCGCGGGCTGCCAGGTGCACGCCCTTGCCCGCCGCGACCGCGCCGTGCGCCCGCACCACCTGGTCGAGCAGCGCCCCCACGTCGACGGGCTCGCGGTGCAGGCGCAGCTCGCCGGCGTCCGCGAGCGCGAGGTCCTGGAGGTCGGCGACCACGTGCTGGACGTGCACGGCGTCCTCGTGCAGCGAGTCGACCAGGTCCCGGTCGATGGGGGTCAGGCCGTCCTGCGCCGCCTCCAGCCAGCCGCGCACGCTGCTCAGGGGCGTGCGCAGCTCGTGCGCGACGTCGCCGACCATGGTGCGCCGCAGCCGCTCCTGCTCACCGCGCCGGGCCGCGAGCGTGTTGAACGCCGCCGCGACGTCGCCGATCTCGTCGCGGCTGCGCACGACGGCCCGGGCGGCGTCATCGCCGTCGGTCATGCGGCGGGCGGCGCCCGCGAGCTCGCGCAGGGGCCGCGTGATCCGCAGCCCGACGACGACGCTCACACCCGCCGCCACGGCGAGCACCAGCGCGGCGATCCCGGCGATCCGCACCCGGCTGCGCGTCGAGAGGTCGAGGAACGTGCTGGCCACGGGCTCACGGCCCGTGACGAACAGCCGCACGGGAGGTGCGACCGGTGCTGCGTCGGCCGCCGGTCGGGGCGCGGCGGCGGCCTCGGTCTCGGGAGCGGTCGGTCCGGCGTCGGTCTCCACGCCGGGAGCGGCGGCGTCGGTCTCCAAGCCGGGCGCTGCAGCGGCCTGCGCCGCCTCGGCCTCGCGCGCGGCGGCGGCCCGCTCGCGCGAGACGTCGAGGCCGGGCGTCGCGACCACGTCGTCGCGGCCGCGCTCCGGCGACGGCGACGGTGCAGGCGACGGCGACGGCGACGGCGACGCCGACTCGCGGCCCGGGGCGTGCTGCAGCAGCCCCCAGTCCACCTGGTGCGGGTCGACGATGACGCGCGTGTCGGCGAGGTCGACGGCGGCGGGGCGTGCCGCGGGCTCGGAGTCGGCGACCAGTGCACCGGCCGTGTCCGTGAGCACGATGCGGTACCCCGTCCGGTCCGCGAGCCGGGTCAGCACCGGCTGCACGCCGGACCAGTCCGGGTGCGCCGCGGCCCAGGACAGCAAGGCGTCGTACACGACGGCGTCGTCGCGCAGCGTCTGGCCGTTGACCTGCTCGATCGCGGCGTCGGTGCTGCGCAGCACGAGCCACGCCGTCGCGCCGACCGACACGGCGCACACCGCCAGCGACATGGCCAGCAGCCGCGTGACGAGGCTGCGCCGGGCGGGCACCCGGGCGGCTGACGCGCGGGAGGTCGACACCGGGGAAGTCGACGCCGGGGAGGCCGGCGTCTCGGGGCCCGCCCCCGACCCCGCGGCACGGGACGCCGGCGCGCTCGACGTCACGGTGCGCCCCCGGCGAGCTTGTAGCCGACGCCGTACACCGTGACGACAGCGGGCGTCGCGTCCGCCGCGCCGTCCGCGGCGGTGGCGAGCTTGCGGCGCACGTTCATCACGTGCATGTCGACCGTCCGGCGCGAGACGTAGCGGTCGGTGCCGTACAGGTCCTGCAGGAGCTGCTCGCGCGTGAACGCCCGCCCCGGCGCGGCCGCGAGCAGGCTCAGCAAAGCGAACTCGCCGGGCGTGAGGTCCACGAGGACGTCGCCGACGTGCACCTCGTGCCGCACGGCGTCGACGCGCAGGCGGCCCACGACGTGAACGCGCTCCGATGCGCCCGCCGCGCCTACGGCGCCCGTCGCGCCCGTCGCAGCGAGCGTGCCCCCGCCGGTGGGCGCCGGGCGCGTCCGGCGCGCGAGCGCGCGCACGCGGCCCATGAGCTCGCGCGGGCTGTACGGCTTGGCGACGTAGTCGTCGGCCCCCAGGTCGAGGCCGAGGAGCAGGTCGTCCTCCGCGGAGCGCGCGGTCACCATGAGGATCGGCAGGCCCGACAGCGCCGGGTCGGGGTCGGCGCGCAGGATACGGGCCACGTCCAGCCCGCCGACGCGCGGCAGCATGACGTCCAGGACCAGCACGTCGGGCGGCTCGCGCCGGACCGCCTCCAGGGCCTCGCGCCCGTCGCCGACGACCGTCACGGCGTGCCCGTCCGCCTGCGCGTACAGGCGCAGGAGCTCGGCCTGCTTGGGGTCGTCCTCCGCGACCAGGAGCCGTGACACGTCGTCAGGATAAGGACGACGCGGCCCCGCCGGGCAGGCATGACGGCCGCCTCACCGGATCCTGACAAGTCCCTGACATCGGCTTCCTAGCGTCCGGGGCCATGAGACGCACACCCCTCCTCCTCGTCCTGGCCGTCGCGGCGCTGCTCGCCGCCTGCACGCCGGCACCGTCCGGCCCGCCCGTGGCGTCGCTCCGCGCGCCGTCCGGGGCCGCACCGTCGCTCCCCGCGTCACCACCGCCCACCGGGGCACCCGACGCCGGAGCCGACACCGCACCGCCGCCCGACTCCTCGTCCCCTGGGGGCGTCCCGCCCTCGGGTGAGGATCCCACCGGAGGCGTCCCGCCCGCGGGCGACGCCCCCGCAGGCGGCGCCCAGCCGCAGCGCCGGCTCGACGACTCGCCCGAACGGGAGGCCGCGCTGTGGAACGCCTACCACCAGTGCCTGCTCGACCACGGCGCGCAGCGGAACACCGCCCGCGAAGCGGCGGCCGCGCCGGCCGGCGCCCCGGGTCCCGAGATCATCAGCGTCCTGGACCCCGTGCCCGCCGAGGCCGAGGCCGCGTGCACGCACGCGTTCCCGCTGATGCCTCCCGAGCTCGACCCCGACCGCAACCCGCACTACCGGGACGACTTCCTCGCCCAGGTGGCCTGCATGCAGGACCGGGGCGCGCCCGTGCACCTCACGAAGGACTCCGGCGACCCGACCCTGCCGTCGTGGACGTACGACGACGGCGCCCAGGTCCCCGCCGACCTCGCCCAGATCGAGCACGACTGCGAGCTTGAGGCGTTCGGGGGCACGCCGTGAGCCGGCGGCGCCGGGCGCTCGCCGTCGGGGTCGCGGCGGTGGTCGTCGCGGGGCTCGGCGGCGCCTGGCTCGTGCTGCCGCGCGGCGCTGGCGCGGGGGCCCCGGCGGCGACATCCGCGCCACCGCCCACGGTGGCCGTCGTGCGGACCGACCTGGCCGACCGCCAGGTCGTCCCGGCGGTGCTGGGCTTCGGCACGCCGACGACGGTCTCCGGCCACGGGACCGGCACCGTGACCGCGCTGCCCGCACCGGGGACCGTCGTGAACGCGGGCCAGACGCTCTACCGCGTGGACGACCGGCCCGTCACGCTCTTCGTCGGCGCGACACCGTTCTTCCGCACGCTGTCCGTGGCCCCGCCGCCCGGCGGTGGGTCGGGCGGGTCCGGCGACGGCTCCAGCGGGTCGGACGGGTCGGACGGGTCAGGCGGGTCCGGCGGGCCGGGCGGCTCCGGCGACGGCGCCTCGTCGTCGGGCGCCGTCGACGTCCAGGGGCGCCCGACCGGTGGCGACGTGGCGGTGCTCAAGGCGAACCTCGAGGCGCTCGGCTACCCGGTCGGCACGCGCACGGACCCCGTGTACACCCAGGCAGTCGCGGCCGGGGTGCGGGCGTGGCAGAAGGACACGGGGCTGCCCGTGACCGGCAGCTTCGACCCCGCGTGGGCGGTGGTGCTGCCGACGTCGGTGCGGGTCGAGGCGGTGTCGGTCGCGCCCGGCGCGGACGCCGACGGGCCGCTCATGACGGTGACGCCGACGACCCGGCT
This sequence comes from Xylanimonas protaetiae, assembly GCF_004135385.1. Lineage (NCBI taxonomy): Bacteria > Bacillati > Actinomycetota > Actinomycetes > Micrococcales > Promicromonosporaceae > Xylanimonas > Xylanimonas protaetiae. The sequence goes on from NZ_CP035493.1 coordinate 42,374, forward strand.
CGTCACGGTCACGCTCTCGCCCGTGCAGGGCGCCGCCTTCCCGGTGGGGACCGCGGTGACGGTCCTGCTCGCCGACGGCACCCGGGTCCCGGCGACGGTCGCCGCCGTCGCGACGACGCAGGGCCCGGACGGGACCGCGCAGGCCACGGCGACCGTCACGGCGGACGACCCGGCCGCGCTCGACGCGGCGACGTCGGACGCGGTGCGCGTCGAGCTCACCGGGCAGACGCGCTCGCAGGTGCTCGCCGTCCCGGTGTCGGCGCTGCTCGCGCTCGCGGGCGGCGGCTACGCGCTCCAGGAGGCCGACGGCACGCTGGTCGCGGTGACGACCGGCCTGTTCGCAGACGGGCTCGTCGAGGTCTCGGGCGACGGTGTCGTCGAGGGCCAGCAGGTGGTGGACGCGCGATGAGCGCCGTCGAGCTGACCGGGGTCACCAAGGCCTACCCCGGCGGGGTGACGGCCCTCGACGACGTCTCGCTCACCGTCGAGGACGGGGAGCTGCTCGCCGTCGTCGGCGCGTCCGGGTCGGGCAAGTCGACGCTGCTGCACCTCATGGGCACGCTCGACCGCCCCAGCCGGGGCCGCGTCACGGTCGACGGCGTCCGCACCGACCGGCTCGGCGACCGGGCGCTGTCCGGGCTGCGGGCGCGGCGGCTCGGGTTCGTGTTCCAGCAGTCGTTCCTCGCCGACCGCCTCACGGCCGTGCAGAACGTCGCCGCCGGCCTCCTGTACGCCGGGGTTCCGCGCGGACGCCGGGACGCGCTGGCGGCCGCGGCGCTCGACCGGGTGGGGCTGGCGCACCGTGCCGGCCACCTGCCGCACGAGCTGTCCGGGGGCGAGCGCCAGCGTGTCGGCATCGCGCGGGCGCTGGTCGCCTCGCCCGCCCTCGTGCTGGCCGACGAGCCGACCGGCGCGCTCGACTCGGCGAACGGCGCCGCCGTCGTCGCCCTGCTGCGCGAGCTGCACGCCGCCGGGACGACGATCGCCGTCGTCACGCACGACGCCGCGGTCGCCGCGGCGTTCCCCCGGCGGGTGGTGCTGCGCGACGGACGGGTGGTGAGCGACCGATGAGGATCACGCTGCGGGACCTGCTCGCGCTCGGGGTCCGGGGGGTCACCGGGCGGCCCGGCCGCGCGGCGCTGTCCGCGCTCGGCATCGCGATCGGCGTCACGACGCTCGTCGTCGTGACGGCGATCCCGGCGTCGGGCCAGCGCGCCCTCCTGGCGGAGCTGACGCGGCTGGGCACCGACCTGCTGGAGGTCGACGCCGCCACGCCGAGCGGCGGAGACCCGGTCCTGCTGCTGCCCGAGGCGGCGGAGATGGCCCGTCGCGTCGGCCCCGTGACCGGCGCCAGCGCCGTCGCGAACACGCAGGCGTCGGTCCGGCGGTCCGACGTCGCCGGCGAGGGCTCCGGCGTCGGCGTGGCCGTGCTCGCCGCGCAGGACGACCTGCTCGGCGTCATCCACGCGCGCACGGCCGACGGCCGGTTCCTCGACGCCGCGACCTCCGGGTACCCCACCGTCGTGCTGGGCGCGCAGGCCGCCGCGTGGCTCGGCCTGACGCGCCTGCCCGACGACGGACCGGCGCCGCAGGTGCTCATCGGTCCACGGTGGTTCACCGTGATCGGGGTCCTGGCGCCGGCGCCGCTCGTGCCCGCCGTCGACCAGGCGGCCCTCGTGGGCTGGGCGGCCGCGACCGACTACCTCGGGTTCGACGGGCACCCCACCGTCGTGTACGTGACGAGCCGCGAGGACGCCCTGGAGGACGTGCGGGCCGTGCTGCCCGCGACGGTCAGCCCGCAGCACCCGGGGCTCGTGCAGGTGTCCCGCCCGTCCGACGCGCTGGCGGCCAAGCGGCAGGCACAGAGCACGTTCTCAGGGCTGTTCGTGGGCCTCGCGGCGGTGTCGCTGCTGGTCGGCGGCCTCGGCGTGGCGAACACCATGGTGGTCTCCGTGCTGGAGCGGCGCCGCGAGATCGGCCTGCGGCGGGCGCTCGGCGCGACGCGGGGGCACGTGCGCGCCCAGTTCCTCACCGAGGCAGCGCTGCTGTCGGGCGGGGGTGGCGTGGCCGGCGCGGTCGTCGGGGTGGCCGCGGCCGCCGCGTACGCCCGGGCGCGCGGGTGGCCGGTCGTCGTGCCGCCGACGGCGGTCGGGCTCGGGCTCGCGGTGGCCGTCGTCGTCGGCGTGGCCGCCGGGCTGTACCCGGCGGTGCGGGCGGCGCGGCTGTCCCCCACGGAGGCGCTGGCGACGGCGTAGCCGGGGCGCGCCGCGGCCGGTGACCGCGTCGCCGCGGCTTGCGGGCGCTGGCGTAGCCCGGGCGCCCGACAGCGCGTCGCGCCCGACAGCGCGTCGCGCCCGACAGCGCGTCGTGCCCGGCAGCGCGTCGTGCCCGGGCGCCCGGCAGCGTGCCGTGGCCGGCGCGCCCCGGCTGGCCCGTCCCGCCGTCGGCGCGGTCTGCCCGCGGGCCGCCCCGCCGCCAGGCCGCGCCGACGGCACCGACAACGGGCGCGACGACTGGCAGCTCGCGGCCGGCGGGACCGGCCTACAGGCCGAGCACCCCGCCCAGCTCGTCGAGCCCCGTGATGCGGTGCACGCCGGGGTGTGCGGCGTCGTCGGGCGTGCCCGCACTGGGACCCCCGCGGCGTACGCCCGGGCGGTCGAGCCACACGCCCACGAGGCCGGCCTCGGCCGCGGCGCGCGCGTCGACGTCGGGCTCGTCGCCGACGTAGGCGGTGCGTGCCGGGTCGGTGCCCAGCAGGCGGCAGCCCTCGAGGAACACCTCGGGGCGGGGCTTGCCGAAGCCGAGCGTGTCGACGCCCACGAGCACCGGCACGCCCTCGACGCCGGAGGCGGCGAGCTTGGACTCCTGCAGCGCGACGCGCGCGTTGGTCACCGACCCGAGCAGCACGCCCGCGGCCTGCAGCGCCTTGAGCGCCGTGGCGACGTCGTCGTGCGCGCGCCAGGACGCCTGGAACGTGCCCCAGAAGACCTCGAGCCAGCCGGGGTAGGCGGCCTCGTCGACGCGCGGGCCGCCGAACGCGACGTGCAGCTCGTCGGCGCGCCGCCGGCGCTGCTCGTCGAAGCCGAGGTCGCCGCGCGTGTAGGCGCGGTAGTGGCCGTGCACGTCGTCGCGCCAGACGGCGAGCAGCTCGGGCTCGCGCTCGGGCGGCACGTGCGGCAGGAACGCGCGCCGGACAGCGCCCACGGCGGCCGCGAACGCGCCGCGCGTGTCGACGAGCGTGTCGTCGACGTCGAAGAGGACGGCGTCCACACGAACGGGCGTGGCCGCCGGGACGACGGCGCCAGCACCCGGCACGTGCGCCGCCGGGGCGGCGACGTCGCCGCGGGGAGCGGTCCGGGCGGGCATCTCAGCCATCGAGGCGCGCGATCGCGGCGTCGACCCGGGCCAGCACCTTCTCCCGGCCCAGCACCTGGAGCGACTCGAAGAGCGGCAGGCCGATCGTGCGGCCCGTCACCGCGACGCGCACGGGCGCCTGCGCCTTGCCGAGCTTGAGGCCGTGCTGCTCGCCGACGGCGGTGACGAGGTCCTTGAGCGGCTCGGCCTCCCACGGTTCGAGCGTCGCGAGGGCCGCGCGGGCGTCCGCGAGGAGCGCGGCGGCCGGCTCCTTCATGGCGCGGTTCCACGACTGCTCGTCCTCGACCGGCTCGTCGAGGAACAGGAAGTCGACGTTGGCCGTGATCTCGCTCAGCGTCGCGACACGGGTCTGCGCGAGCGGCGCGACGGCGTCGAAGGCGGCGGCGTCGAACTGCTCGGGCGTCCAGGGGGCGCGCGGGGCGTGGAGCCACGGGTCGACGGCGGCCTTGAACTCCGCCAGGGGCAGCGCCCGGATGTACTCCCCGTTGAACGCCGTCAGCTTCTTGACGTCGAAGAACGCGGAGGACGAGTTCACGTCGGCGATGTCGAACCGCTCGACGAGGGTCTCGAACGGCAGGATCTCCTCGTTGTTGCCGGGTGCCCAGCCGAGCAGCATGAGGTAGTTGACCATCGCGTCGGGCAGGATCCCGTCGGCCAGGTAGTCCTCGAGGGCCACCTTGTCGCGGCGCTTGGACAGCTTCTGCCGCTTCTCGTTGACGATGACGGGCAGGTGCGCCCAGGTGGGCGGCGTCTGCCCGAGCGCCTCCCACAGCAGCTGCTGCTTCGGGGTGTTGGGCAGGTGCTCCTCGCCCCTGATGACATGGCTGACGTGCTCATCCATGTCGTCGACGACGTTGGCGAGCAGGAACACGGGCGAGCCGTCGCCGCGCGCGACGACGAAGTCCTCCATCGCGGCGTTCGGGAAGGTGGGGTTGCCGCGGATCAGGTCGACGACGGCGGTCTCGCCGTCGTCGGGCGTGCGGAAGCGCAGGGCACGGCCGGGCTCGTACGTGAGGCCGCGGTCGCGGCAGAAGCCGTCGTAGCCGGTCTGGGCGTTGCCGGTGCGGGCGGCGACGTCGTCGCGCGTGCAGTCGCAGTAGTAGGCGTTGCCCTGGGCGTACAGGGTCGCGGCGGCCTCGGTGTGCAGCGCGACGTTCTTGGACTGGAAGTACGGGCCCTCGAACGTGGGGTCCTCGGCGTGCATGCCGAGCGACGCCATCGCGCTCAGGATGCCGTCGACCCACTCGGGCTTGTTGCGCGCGGCGTCGGTGTCCTCGATGCGCAGGACGAACGTGCCGCCGGCGTGCTTGGCCACGGCCCAGTTGAACAGCGCCGACCGCGCCCCACCGACGTGGAACATCCCGGTGGGCGAGGGAGCGAAGCGAACACGGACGGACGACGAGCCGGCAGCAGGAAGAGTCACGGACCCAGGCTACCGGGGCACCCCTCGCCCCGGCGCCGACCCTCCGCCTGGCCGCCCGGCGCCGGGGTGGGGCGGGGCGGGCGGGGCGGACCGGCGCCGATCGGACCGGGCCGCGACCGGTCGGAGAGCCGGGGCTGGCTGACCGGAGGAGGGCGGGGGGCACATCGTCGGTTGGTGGTCAGATCGTCGATCTGAACCGACGATCCGATCGGCAACCGACGATGAGAGGTCCCCATCCCCCTCATCGCGGCAGCAGGAGGCGGCGGTCTGGGCGGAGGGTGGCCGTCAGCGTGCTTGGGAAGCGGGCCAGCAGGCGGGCCGTCGCAGCGCGCACGTCGCGCGCGTCAGCGGCGACGAACCCGATGGGGCGGGCGCCGAGCGCCTCGGCGATCGCGTCCTCGCGCAGCTTCTCCTCGACGAGGGCGTCGCGCCCACGGTACTGCGGGCCGAACGACCCGTCGGTGTACTTGACGAGGCCGTCGAACTCCGCGAGGACGCCGTGCTCCGGCCAGCCGAGGTCCGCGCGGTACGTGCCCCGGTGCGTCTGCACCGGGTACTGGGTGCGCGGGCGGGGCAGGCCCGCCCGGAGCGCCAGGTACCGCACCCAGGTCTCCCACACCGACTCGGCGCCGGGGTCGGCGAGCCCGAGCACCAGCGCAGCCCTCGCCCTCCCGTTCGGTCTGGTCACCGCCGCGAGCAGCTCCGACACCTCGCCAGGGCGCAGGCCTTGCGTGAGCGCCGAGTCGGCGACGACGAGCGCCTCGAACGGTGGCAGCGTCAGCAGACAGTCCAGCACCGTCTGGGCGAGCGTCGTCACGGGCACACCGTCGATCTCGACACGCTCCGCCGGCAGTCCGACATGACGGGCGACGTCGCGAGCGCGCGTGCCGCCCGGGTTCGACACTTGCCTGATGTGCGTCTGCTCGGGGGTCGTCCAGAGCCCCAGGCGCCACATCAGCGCGGCGCTGGTGTGGCTCACGACGTGCGGGGCCCGGGTCTGCCGGTGCACGGCGTGGATCCGGCCGATCGCCAGCCGGCGCGCCTGCGTCGCCCGCGCACCGAGCGCGGGCGCGGCGTCGTCGGCGTCGTCGGCGCGGAGGAAGGCTCCCCGGCGCAGCCGCACCAGCTCCCCGCGGCGACCCGCCGCCGCACGTCGTTCGGATCCTCCTCGCGCACCAGCACGACCCCGTCGCTCACGCCCCCAGCCTGCCGCGCAACGCCGCCCCGCCCGGTCGCCCTGTGGAAAACCCCTCGCTCCGGCAGCCCCGCCACGGCGCCGCACATCGACGTCGTCAACCCGTCGCGGTCCGCTGTCCGGTCGGCTGTCCGGTCGGCGCACCGCGGTCAGATCGTCGAACTGTGCTCAGATCGTCGACCCAGGTCAACGATCTGACCGCCAACCGACGATCCGACCCCCGCAAGTCGACCGCACCGACCCGACCCCCGCCACCCGACCCCCGCCCCGGCACACCTCACGCCCGCGTCGTCACCACCAGCGTGAACACTCCCGCCCGCTCCCGGCGCGTCACCGTCAGCCCCTCCCGCTCCAGCACCGCCAGCAGGTCGCGCTCCGGGTGCACGGCGAAGCGCCACGACGTGCGCCGCCACCGGCCCGCCAGGGCGGACCCGCGCGCGAACAGCCGCAGCCACCAGGTGTCGCGCGGGTAGCTGAGCACCACGTGGCGGCGTGCGGCCCCGGCCGCGACGGCCAGCAGGCGGCCCGGGTCGGCGTAGCAGCACACCACCTTCATCAGGGCGACGACGTCGGCGGGCTCCGCGAGCCCGGGGCGTGCGGCGAGGTCTCCGGTCGCGCGCGACACCCGCGCGCTCAGCCCGGCCTGCGCCGCCAGGGAGGCGGCGACGTCGTCATAGCCCGGCGAGAGGTCCACCGCGGTGACGTGCGACGCCCCCGCGCGCAGCAGCTCGAGGCCGAGGTCGCCGATCCCGGCTCCGACGTCGAGCACGGTCTCGCCGCGCACCTCCCCCGCGCGGTACAGGTCGACGACCCGCTGCGGGTCCCGGGTCAGCCCGGACCGGCGGTACCGCGCGGCGTCCCGCCGGGCGACGCCGGCCGTGAAGACCCGGTCGTAGCCCTGCGGCTCGCAGCAGGAGTCCATCCGACGACGTTACCGGGACAGCGCACGCCGGTGCCCGAGGTGGATGCCCACGTGCCCGACACCGAGCACGAGCGCCGAGCCCACCAGCACCGGCAGGCGCCCGGAGACCCCGAGCAGCACGAAGGCCGCGACCGGCAGGCTCGCCAGGGGCACCGGCACGCCGGCGGCGCTCCGGTAGAAGTCGCGCACCGTGCGGGGGCTGCGGAAGTACCGCACCCAGCACGCCTCGTACGCGACCATGAGGGCCACCGCGGCGACGAGCCACAGCGACCACGCCGTCCACGGCCGCAGGTTGGTGTTCGCGAAGACGAGGGCGCTGGCCGTCGTCGCCACCTGGCCGACGCGTTCGAGCGCGACCAGCCAGCGGTTCTCGCCGCGGGGGTCGTAGCCGGTGGGCTTCGCCCGCGCCCACAGCAGGTTGGGCACGAACAGCCCGGCGAGGAAGACCGCGCCGACGACGGAGAAGCCCCAGTCGCCCACGGGCGTCAGTGCCGGCGGAACACCGGGTTGCTCATGGCGCCGACGCCCTCGACCTCGACCTCCATGCGGTCGCCGTGGTCGACGAGGCCGACGCCCGCGGGCGTGCCCGTGAGGATGACGTCGCCGGGCAGCAGCGTCATGGCCTCGGAGATGTAGGAGATGAGGAACGGGATGTCGAACACGAGGTCCGCCGTCCGCCCGTCCTGGCGCAACTCGCCGTTGACGTAGCTGCGCACGGCGACGTCCTCGGGGTCGAGGTCGGTGTCGATCCAGGGCCCCAGCGGGAGCGAGGTGTCGAAGCCCTTCGCGCGCGCCCACTGCCCGTCGGTGCGCTGCGCGTCGCGCGCGGTGACGTCGTTGGCGACGGTGTAGCCGAGCACGTAGGACAGCGCGCTCTCGGGCGTGACGTCCTTGCACACCTTGGAGATGACGACGGCGAGCTCGGCCTCGTAGGAGACCTCCTGCGTCCAGTCGGGCAGGATCACCGGGTCGTCGGGCCCGACGACGGCCGTGTTGGGCTTGAGGAACAGCAGCGGCGTCGTCGGCACCTCGCCGCCCATCTCGGCGGCGTGGTCGGCGTAGTTCTTGCCGACGCACACCACCTTCGAGCGCGGGATCACCGGCGCCAGGAGGCGCACCCCGTCGCCGAGCTCGATGCGTTCGCCGGTCGGCAGGGCCGGCATGTAGAGCGGGTCCCCGCCGAGCACGGCGAGGAACGTGCGGTCCCCCTCCTGCTGGACGAGGGCGTAACGGGGGTCGTCTCCGGTGGTGAACCTGGCGATGCGCACGGGGGGAGCCTACGACGACGCGCCGGCGTGCCGCGTCAGGCCCGCGCCAGGACCTCGCCGTGCAGGATCGCGAACCAGCCGTCGGGCGCCTGCGCCCAGGCCAGCCAGTCCTGCGCGAGCTGCTCGAGGGCGACGTCGTCGGCCATGCCGGACTCCTGCGCCTGGACGGCGAAGTTCGACGCGACGCAGCGCTCGGCCCACACCTGGCCCCACCACTGGCGGTCGGTCGGGGTGGCGTAGCACCACGACGACGCCGAGGGCACCATGTGCGCGACGTCGAAGCCGGCCTGCTGCACCCAGGAGAACAGGCGGCGGCCGGCGTCGGGCTCGAACCCGTACGTGTGCGTGACCTCGTGGTAGAGCGTGTTCCACTCGTCGAGGCCCGGGGACTCCGGGTACCAGGCCATGGCGGCGTAGTCGGCGTCGCGCACGGCGACGAGCCCGCCCGGCTTGGCGACGCGCTTCATCTCCTTGAGCGCGGCGACCGGGTCGGACAGGTGCTGGAGCAGCTGGTGGGCGTAGACGACGTCGAAGGTGTCGTCGTCGAACGGCAGCTCGTAGGCGTTGGCCTCCTCGAACCGCACGTTGTCGTAGCCCGCGGCGTGCTCGCGCGCGGCCTGCAGCACCTGGGGCGCGGCGTCGACGCCGACGACGTGGCCACCCGCCAGGACGCGCGCGAGGTCGACGGTGACGGTGCCCGGGCCGCAGCCGACGTCGAGCAGCGACATGTCGTCGCGCAGGTGCGGCAGCAGGAAGCCGGCGGAGTTCTGGGCCGTGCGGGCGCGGTGGGCGCGCAGCACGGACTCGTGGTGCCCGTGCGTGTAGGACTCCGACTCCTTGCTCGGCACGGTGTGGTGCGAGCTGGGCGCCTCGATCGCGTCGGTGAGGTCCGCGCCCGCGGGGGCCTCGGCGGTGCCGTTGGTGCGCCAGGTCTGCTCGCTCATGGGGCAACGCTAACCAGCGGAGGCGGTCGCCTCCTGCGCGGTCCCACGGTGCGGACGCCAGGTGAACGACGGGTGGCCGGGCAGGCCCCCGGCGGCGCCGCGGGCCGGGTGCGAGGATCGACGCATGCCGGTCAGCGCACCGCAGGGACCTCCCGCGTGGCGGGGGCGCCTGCTCGGCGGTCCCGGCCGCGTCCCGGGCGTCGACGTCGCCCGCGGGCTGGCGGTGCTCGGCATGTTCGCCGCGCACGTCGGGGTGACCACCGGCGACTGGTCGGAGCCGTCCGGCTGGCTGAGCCTGGCGCACGGGCGCTCGTCGATCCTCTTCGCCACGGTGGCCGGGCTCTCGCTCGCCCTCGTGACGGGGCGCGACCGGCCGCCCGAGGGCGACGCGCTCGTCCGGGCGCGGCTGCGGCTCGTGGTGCGGGCGGCCTGCCTGCTGGCCGTGGGCGCGCTCCTCGACCTGCTCGGTACGCGGGTGTACCTGATCCTCGGCTTCTACGCGGTCTACTTCGTGCTGGCCGTCCCGGTGCTCCGGTGGCCGCCGCGGCGGCTGGTCCGGGCGGCCGCCGTCGTCGCCGTCGTCGGGCCGCCGCTCGCCTTCTGGGGGCCGGAGGTGCTCGCCCGTGCGGGCCTGCGCCTGCCGCGCGACGGCGACGGCGCCGTGACCCACTTCCTGCTGACCGGCCACTACCCGGCCGTCGTGTGGATGGCGTACGTGCTCGTGGGACTCGCGATCGGGCGCAGCGCCGCGCTGACGTCGGCGGGGCCGCGCACGCTGCTCGTGCTGGGCGGGGCGGCGGCGTTCCTGCTGTCCTCGATGCTCTCGACCGGGCTCGTGGAGCAGGCGGGCGGCAGCGACGCCGTCCGCCAGGCGGTCACGGCGACGGAGAGCCGCTGGGTGCCGGAGCCGCACGCCTGGGGCGACCCGTGGCCGCCGGCCGAGGGCCAGCTCCTGGCGGGCCCGCACGACGACACGCTGCTCGAGGTGGTCGGGTCCGGCGGGTTCGCCGTCATGGTCGTGGGGCTGTGCCTGAGCGTCGGCCGCCTCGGGTCGCGCGTGCTGGCCCCGCTCGCCGCGGTGGGCTCGATGGCGCTCACGGTCTACACGCTCCAGATCGTCGCGATCTGGCGGTGGGACCTGCTCGACGCGACGACGAACGGTCCGCTCGCCGTCATGGTGCTCGTCGCGCTCGCGGCGGCGACGGCGTGGCGTGCCGCGCTGGGCCGCGGCCCTCTCGAACGGGTCGTGGGAGGGCTCGCCGATGCGGCAGCGTCGATCCCGCGCAGCGGCCGGGTGCGCGGCGCGCGGCCACGCTAGCCTCGCTGGCATGGAGTCGCCCACGGTCGTGCCGTTGCGGGTCGGGATCGTCGGGGCCGGCATCGCCGGGCTCGCGCTGGCCGGAGGGCTGCGCCGCCGGGGCCACGTGGTCGAGCTGTTCGAGAAGGCGCCGCGGCTCCTGGCCGTGGGCGCGGGCATCTCCCTGGCGAAGGGCGCCGTCAAGGCCCTCGACGAGCTCGGGCTCGGCGAGGACGTGCTGGGCGACGCCGTCGAGCGCCGCACCGCGGTCACGGCGCTGCTGCTGCGGCCCGACGGCTCCGCCGCCCTGCGCGTCCCCGCGAAGCGGCTCCACCTGGTGCCCATGACGCGCGCGGCGCTGCACGCCGCGCTGGCCGAGCACGCCGGCGACGTGCACCTGGGTGTCGAGGCGTCCGTCGTGGCGTCCGGTGCGCCCGTCGTCGTCGCCGACGGCGAGCGGCACGAGTTCGACGTCGTCGTCGCGGCCGACGGCGTCCGGTCGCCGTCGCGCGAGGTCCTGGGGCTGGACACGGGCCTGCGGTACGCGGGCTGGACCACGTGGCGGGGCGTGACGACCGACCCGTTCGACCTGCGCGGGCGCATGAGCGAGACGTGGGGCGGCGGCGCGATGGTCGGGCTGGTGCCCCTCATCGACGGCCGCGCCTACTGGTTCGCGGCGCAGCACGCGCCGCCCGGCGTGACGGTCGCGGACGCCCGGGCGGACGTGCTGGGCCGCTTCGGGCACTGGCACGCGCCCATCCGGCACGTGGTGGAGGCGACGGACGCGGGCGGCGTCGTCCGCACCGACGCCTACGACCTCACGCACCCGCTCAGGACGTACGTGCACGGCCGGGTCGTGCTGGTGGGCGACGCCGCGCACGCCATGACCCCGAACCTCGGGCAGGGCGCCAACCAGGCGCTCGTGGACGCGGCCGCGCTGGCCGAGGCGCTCGACGACGCGGCCCGCGGCCAGGGCCTCGCGGCGGCGCTCGCGGGGTACGACAGGCACCGGCGTCGCCGGTCGCAGCGCGTCGCCGCCAACTCGCGGCTGCTCGGGCAGGTCGCGCTGGCCGAGGGCATCGGCGGCCGGACGCGTGAGCGGGTGCTCGGCACGCTCGCCACGCTCACGGGCGGCGCGCGCCGCGCACGCTAGGCGGAGGCTGCGGGGCGGGTCATCGCCGTCGCGACCGTGCCGTCGACGACGACGTCGTCGGTGCGCCGGAAGCCCCAGCGCTCGTAGAGGCGGCGGCTGCCGGGCGTGGTCGCCTCGAGGTAGGCGGGCAGCCGCGGCCCGGCGTCGATCGCCCCGAGCCGGTGGCGCAGCAGCGCGGACCCGGCGCCGAGGCCCTGCGCGGCGGGCGCCACGGCGATGTCGGCGAGGAACCAGTGCGGCGTGCGGGGACGGGCGGCGTCGAACGCGGACTGGGCGCGCAGCGACGCGGCGGCGTGCCGCAGCCCGATCGCGCGCAGCGTGCGCGGCACGTCGCGCACCTGCGTCCACCAGGGGGCGTGGCCGTCCGGTCCCTCCCACGCGGCGACGCCGACGACGCGGCCGCCGGGGTCGGCGCGGGCGACGTCGATCGCGCCGCCGTGCGCGGGCCCGTTGCGCAGGAGGGCGACGTGCAGGTCGGTGAGACGGCCGAGGCGGTCGTGGTCGCCACGCACGAAGGTGCGCAGCACGGGGTCGTCCAGCAGGGCGGCGGCGATGATGGCGGCACAGGCCTCGATCTCGCTCGGGTCGGCCTGGTCGATGTGGACGGTCACGTCGGGTTCTCCTGGGTGGCGGTGGTCGGGGGGAGGTCGAGGAGGCGGCGCGCGAGGTCGCGCGCGGCGGGCGTGCGGGCCGAGGCGAGGCCGAGGGCGGCCATGGTCCAGTGCCCGTACTCGAGGGCGACGACCTGGGCGGCCGTGGCGGCGACGCGTTCGGCGGGCCAGCCGGGCCGGTCGGCCGCGAGCGCCGCCGCCACGAACGCCTCGAGGCCCGCGTAGACGGCGTGGACCTCGGCGCGCAGCGCGTCGTCGAACCGGGCGGCGGCCACGACGGCGTCGACGCTCGCGTCCGCGTCGAGGTCGGGCGCCTGGTCGAACATGACGTGGACGACGTACTCGGTGGGGGTCAGGCCGAGCGCGGCGGCGCGGGCGAGGTCGGGCGCGCTGTAGCGCTCGACGAGCCGGGCGCGGAACCGTGCGACGAGCTCGGCCTTGTTGCCGGCGTAGTGGCGCACGTGGCTGCGGCTGAGGCCCGCCTCGCGGGCGACGTGCTCGAGAGTCAGGCCCTCGAGCCCGAACCGGGCGACGCAGCGGCCGACGGCGTCGAGGATCTGGGCGGTGCGCTCGGCGGCGACGCTCGGCCGGCCCATGCCCGCCCTCCTTCCGGTTGTTTGTCGGTTCGGACAATCTATCGACCGGGACGGCGGCCGGAGCGGCGCACGGCTGCCGGGCACCGGCGTCCTGGCGCGTCCTGCACCCACCGCCGTCGCCGTCGGGCGTTCCCGGGCAGGAACTAGCCTGGGTCCATGCCCGTGCTCACCGCCGTCCTGCGCGACGCCGCCACGTGGCGCGCGTGCGCCACGGCGCACGCCGAGCGGGCCGACGCGCTGACCGCCGTCTGGCGGGCGGCGCACGACGCCGGGCGCAAGCACGCGGTCGAGGACTTCCTGTTCACGTACTACGCGACGCGCGTGGGCACGCTGCGGCGCTGGCACCCGGGCCCGGGCGCGGCGCTGGAGGTGCCGCCCGACGACGAGCGCCTCGCATGGCGCTGGCACCGGGCCACGGGCGACGGCGGCGTGACGCTCGACGCCGCCGCCTACCTCGCCGAGCGCGGCGACACGGTTCGCTGGGTGCGCGGCTTCGTCGCCGCGACGGCGTCGCGGGCCGGGACGTTCGGCTGCTTCGGGCTGCACGAGTGGGCGATGGTCTACCGGGACGCCGCCACGGGCCGGGACCACCGCCACCCCCTGCCCCTGCGCCTGGGCGGCGACGGCACCGACGCCGTCGTGGCCGGGCACCGCGTCACGTGCTCGCACATCGACGCGTTCCGGTTCTTCACCCCGGAGGCCCGGCCGCTCAACGCCCTCCAGCCGACGCGCGAGACGCAGGCGGCGATGGAGCAGCCCGGCTACCTGCACGCGGGGATGGACCTGTTCAAGTGGGCGCTCAAGCTCGGCCCGGCCGTGCCCGGCGACCTGCTGCTGGACGCCTTCGAGCTCGCCCGCGACATCCGCTACCTCGACATGCAGGCCTCCCCCTACGACGTCTCGGGCTACGGCCTGGACGCCGTCGCGGTCGAGACGCCCGCGGGCAAGGCCGAGTACGTGCGCCGCCAGCGCGGGTTCGCCGAGCGCGGCCAGGCGGTGCGCGCGCGGCTCGTCGCGGCGTGCGACGCCGTGCTCGCGGCGGCGGCGGCCGCCTGACCGGTGGGCGCCGCGCACCGCGGCGCCGGCCGCGCCGCGCTAGCGTCGCCGTCATGACCGCGCCGACCGAGGAGGTCCCTGTCCCCGCGTCCGTCGAGCGGCTCGCGGCGGGCGGCCGCGTCACGCCCGTGTGGGTCAACGAGCGCGGCGGCGTCACGTTCCGCGTCGACGACTGCGACAACGACGGCGACGACGACGGCGCGCGCTACGTCAAGTGGAACCCCGCCTCGACGGGCCTCTCGCTCGCGGGCGAGGCCGTGCGGCTGCGCTGGGCCGCGCGCTGGACGCCGGTCCCGCGCGTGCTCGATCACCGGCGGGACGACGACGGCGCCGAGCTCCTCGTGACGGCCGCGCTCGACGGGCTCTCGGCCGTCGACCCGCGCTGGCTGCGCGAGCCCGCCACGGCCGCCCGCTCGCTGGGTGAGGGCCTGCGCGCGCTGCACGACGCGCTCCCCGTCGCCGGGTGCCCCTTCGACTGGGGCATCGACGAGCGCCTCACCCACCTCGACCCCGAGGCCGACACGGACGTGCGCGCGGCGCTCGCGGACCGGCCCGACGTCGACCACCTCGTCGTCTGCCACGCCGACGCCTGCGCGCCCAACACGCTGCTCGACGCCGACGGCCGGTGGACGGCCCACGTCGACCTGGGCCGCCTGGGCGTGGCCGACCCGTGGGCCGACCTCGCCGTGTGCGCCATGAGCACGGGGTGGAACTACGGGCCCGGCTACGAGCACCTGGTCTACGAGGGCTACGGCGTCGAGCCCGACGCCGCGCGCATCGCCTACTACCAGCTGCTGTGGGACAACACCTGATCTACGGGAGAATGGCTGGCGATGACCACCACGACCGCGGCACCCCGCCCCGCCGGGACGCTGATCCCGTACCTGCCCCCGCCCACCGGGAAGGCCCCGACGCCGACACGCTCTTCGAGGCGTACGCGCAGTGGGCCGCCGAGGGCGGCCGCCCCCTCTACCCGCACCAGGAGGAGGCGCTGCTGTCGGCGATGGTCGGCGAGCACGTCGTGCTCGCGACGCCGACGGGCTCGGGCAAGTCGCTCGTGGCGATGGGCGCCCAGTTCGCGGCGCTCGCCGCGCACCGCGCGGGCCGCGGCGGGCGCACCTACTACACGGCGCCCCTCAAGGCGCTGGTCAGCGAGAAGTTCTTCGACCTCGTCGCGGCGTTCGGCTCCAAGAACGTCGGCATGATGACGGGCGACTCGGCGGTCAACGCGGACGCACCGATCATCTGCTGCACCGCAGAGATCCTGGCCAACCTCGCGCTGCGCCGCGGCGCGGGCGACCCGGAGTCCGAGGACGCGATCGCCCAGGTCGTCATGGACGAGTTCCACTACTACGGCGACCCGCAGCGCGGCTGGGCCTGGCAGGTGCCGCTGCTGGAGCTGCCGCACACGCAGTTCGTGCTGATGAGCGCCACGCTGGGCGACACCACGGCGCTGCGCGAGGACCTCGGGACGCGGTCCGGCCGACCGGTCGCCGAGGTCACGGGCGCCGAGCGCCCCGTCCCGCTGACGTTCTCCTACGTGGTCGAACCGCTCGTCGAGGTGCTCGACGAGCTCGTCCAGACACGCCGCGCCCCGGTGTACGTCGTGCACTTCACGCAGAGGGACGCCGTCGAGCGGGCACAGTCGCTGCTGTCGATGAACGTCGCCACGAAGCCCGAGAAGGACGCCATCGCGGCCGAGCTGGGCGCGTTCCGGTTCGGCACGGGCTTCGGCAAGACGCTCTCGCGCCTGGTCCGGCACGGCGTCGGCGTGCACCACGCGGGCATGCTGCCCAAGTACCGCCGCCTCGTGGAGCGGCTCACGCAGAAGGGCCTGCTCAAGGTCGTCGCGGGCACCGACACGCTCGGCGTGGGGATCAACGTGCCGATCCGCACCGTGCTCATGACGGGCCTGGTGAAGTTCGACGGCGAGCGCATGCGACACCTCAGCGCGCGCGAGTTCCACCAGATCGCGGGCCGGGCCGGGCGCGCCGGGTTCGACACGATCGGCGAGGTGCTGGTCATGGCGCCCGAGCACGTCATCGAGAACCGGCGCGCGCTGGCCAAGGCCGGCGACGACCCGAAGAAGCTCAAGAAGATCGTCCGCAAGAAGGCCCCCGCCGGGTCGGTCAACTGGACCGACGCCACGTTCGAGCGCCTGCGCGACGCCGACCCCGAGCCGCTCTCGTCGCAGTTCCGGGTGTCGCACGCGATGGTGCTCAACGTGCTGGCCCGCACGCGCTCGGGCGAGCACGGGACCGCCGACCCCGTCGACGCGATGCGCCACCTGCTCACCGCCAACCACGACGCCGAGGGCGCCCGCGCGAACCACGTCCGCCAGGTGTTCCGCATCTACCGCTCGCTGCGGCAGGCGGGCGTCGTCGAGCGCGTCCGGGTCCCGGACGCCACGCGCCCGTCCGGCTGGCGGCCGTCGGTCCGGCTGACGGTCGACGTGCCCCGCGACTTCGCGCTCAACCAGACCCTGTCCCCCTTCGCGCTCGCCGCGATGGACCTCCTCGACGTCGAGTCGCCGACGCACGCGCTCGACGTCGTCTCCGTCATCGAGGCGACCCTCGACGACCCCCGGCAGATCCTCTACGGGCAGCAGAACGCCGCCCGCGGCGAGGCCGTCGCGGCCATGAAGGCCGAGGGCATCGAGTACGAAGAGCGCATGGCGCTGCTCGAGGACGTCAGCTGGCCCAAGCCGCTGGGCGACCTGCTCGAGCCGACGTTCGCGATCTACAAGCAGTCCAACCCGTGGGTCGCCGACGCCGAGCTCGCGCCGAAGTCGGTGGTGCGCGACATGGTCGAGCGCGCGATGACGTTCCAGGAGCTCGTCAGCCGCTACCAGCTCGAACGCACCGAGGGCGTCGTCCTGCGCTACCTCGCGGACGCCTTCCGCGCGCTGCGCCAGGTGGTGCCCGACGAGCACCGCACCGAGGAGGTCGCCGAGATCGTCGAGTGGCTGGGCGAGCTCGTGCGCAGCACCGACTCGTCGCTGCTCGACGAGTGGGAGCGCCTGGCCAACCCCGTGGACGACGACGTCGCCCTGTCCCTGCGGGACGAGGAGGACGAGGCACCGACCCGCCCCGTCACGGGCAACCCGCGCGCCTTCCGCCGCCTGGTCCGCAACGCCATGTTCCGCCTCGTGGAGCTCGCCGCGCGCGAGAGCTACGCCGCCCTCGGCTCCGCCTCGGGCACGAGCGCCTGGGACGCCGACGCGTGGGAGGACGCCCTCGACGACCTGTTCGTCGAGCAGGGCGACGACGCGATCGGCGTCGACGCCCCCGCGCGCGCGTCGGCGCTGCTGACGATCCTCGAGCCGGGCGCCGCCACCCCGGCAGGCGAGAAGGTCGAGCCGGGCACGTGGTGGGTCCGCCAGGTGCTCGACGACCTCGACGGCAACCACGACTGGGCCATCACCGCCCGCGTGGACCTCGCCGCGAGCGACGAGGCGGGCGCCGTCGTCCTCACGGTCCTGACGGTCGGCCCGCTCGGATGAGCCGGGACCGCCGGATGGCCGCCCCGTCGGGCCCCCGAGCACTCCCCGCCCGGCGCTGGCTCCTCGCCGCCCTGGCAGTCCTCGTCCTCACGGGCGGCGTCGCCGCCCGCGCCGCGCTGCCCGACGCCGTCGGCGGCCCGCTCGGCGACGCCCTCTACGCGACGCTCGTCGTGCTGGTCGTCGCGCTCGTGCGGCCCCGCACGACGGCATGGGTCGCCGCGGTGGCCGGCTGGATGGTCAGCGCCGCGGTCGAGGCGTTCCAGCTCACCGGCGTCCCCGCCGACGTCGTCGCACGGTTCTCCCCCGCCCGCTACGTCCTCGGCACCACGTTCGTGGCCGGCGACCTCGCCTGGTACGCGGCCGGGGCGGCGCTCGGCGGGCTGCTCGTCGGCCTCGCCCGGGCCGACCTCGGTGACCTCCAGGTGCGGCACACGCGCAGCCCGCACGCCCGCTGGCACCGCCGGGCGGTCCCGGCGGTCGTCGGCGGCGTGCTCGCCGTCGCGCTCGCGACCGGCGGCGCCGCCGCCTGGGTGGTGCACGACGAAGCCGGCACGCTGCGCACGAGCCTGTCGGCCGCCCGCACGGCGCTCGCCGGCTCGGAGGGCCGCGTGGCCGACGACGCCACGCGCACCGCGCTCGCCGCGTCGCTCGCGGACGCCGCGGCGCTGCTCGACGAGACGCCGCTGCTCGAGCGCCGCCCCGGCGACGCCGTCCGCGCCCGCCGCCAGGTGGCCGACGACGCCGCCGCCGTCGCCGCGTCCCGCCTCGCCAAGGCGCTCGCCGACGCCGATGCCGCCCGCACGGCGCTGGCCCCGCTCACCGCGCGCGGCGACCAGGTGGTCGCGGCCACCGAGGGCCTCGGGGCGCCCGACGACGCCCGCGCGGCCCTCCAGGGCGCCCTCGCCACCGCGGGCGCCGCCGTCACCGAGAGCACGTCGCTCGCGACCGCGACGCCCGGCCAGGCGGCGCGGGTCGAGGCGGCCACGGCCGCGCTCACCGCCTCGGCCACGACGGTCCGCGAGGCCACGGTCGCGCTGATGACCGCGCAGGACGCCGTCACGTGCCCGTACCCGGACCAGGTGTGGTTCCCGGAGGCGGGCCACCTCGCCGACGCCGACCTGGCCGCGATCCCGTGGGCGCCCACCTACCGGGTCCGGGCCGACGTGCTGCCCAGCCTGGTCGAGCTCGACGCCGCCTTCCGGGCCCGGTTCGGCCAGAACCTGCGCCTGAACTCGGCGTACCGCTCGTTCGAGCAGCAGACCACCGTGTTCAACCCGGACGACCCGAACCCGCTGGCGGCCCCGCCCGGCTGCTCGAACCACGGCCTGGGCACGGCCATCGACATCGACGGCATCTCGACGCCGGGCAACGCGCAGCTCGCGTGGCTGGACGCGAACGCGGGCCGTTTCGGTTGGGAGAACCCGGACTGGGCGCGCCCGACGGGCCGCCTGCCGGAGCCGTGGCACTGGCAGCACGTGTCGACGCCGACGACCTACTGAGGCGCCCGGCCGGGCACTCAGCCCGGCAGCACGCCCAGCCCCCGCAGCAGCGTCGCCGTCCCGCCGAGGTACGCGACGACGATGAGCACGCGCCGCACGGCCGCGCGCGGCACGTGCTTGGCGACGACGTCGCCCACGAGCGACGCCCCGACGAGCGCGACCGCGACGACGCCCCACTGCCACCCGCGCAGCGGGGGCATGGGCGCGTCGGTGAGCAGCAGCTTGGAGACGGCCGACCCGGTCGCGTTGATGACGAAGAACGGCTGGAGCGTGGCGGCGAAGCGCCGCGGGTCGGCCTTGTCGAGCACGGCGTAGGCGGCCATGGGCGGCCCGCCGACGCCTGCGGCGACGCTCCCCACCCCGGCGACGGCCCCGGCCAGCAGCGCGGGCCAGCGCGCGCCCTCGCGCCACAGCCGCCCGTCCGTGCGCAGCCGGTCCGCGAGCAGCGCCACGGTCATGCCGACGACGACGGCGAGCCCCATGGTCGCCTCGAGCGCGGGCCCGGTCGCCCCGCTCAGCAGGACGGCGGCGACCGGCGTCGTGACCACCGAGGCGGCCGCGAGGTACGCAAGCCAGCGCCAGTCGACCTCCTTGCGCACGCGCAGCATGATCAGCAGCGACGACGTCGCGCCCAGGATGTTGATGAGCAGCACGCCCTGCTCCGCGCCGATCATGAGCACCACGAACGGGCCCGCGACGAGCGCGAACCCCATGCCGGTGATGCGCTGCAACGCCCCGCCGACGAGGATCGCGGCGAGCAGGAGCGGGAGCACGGTGTCACGCTAACCGGCGCGGCCAGGCACAATGCGTCGTATGGCGACACGGAACGCGAGGTCTGTCCACGGCGGGACGCCGGCCGTCGTCGTGCTGGAACGTGCGGGCGTGGCGCACACGCGGCACACGTACGAACACGACCCGGCCTCGACGGTCGGCTACGGCCTCGAGGCGGCCGCGGCGATGGGCGTGGACCCCGCGCAGGTGTTCAAGACGCTGCTGGCCGACGTCGACGGCCGGCTCGTCGTGGGCGTCGTGCCGGTGGACAGGCAGCTCGACCTCAAGGCGCTCGCCCGCGCCGTCGGCGGCAAGCGGGCGGCGATGGCGCAGCCCGCCGCGGCGGAGCGCGCGACGGGCTACGTGGTGGGCGGCATCTCCCCGCTGGGCCAGAAGCAGCGGCACGCCACCGTGGTCGACGCGTCGGCGCAGGGGTACGACGTCGTCTACGTCTCCGGCGGGCGCCGCGGCCTCGACCTGGGCCTGGCCCCGGCGGACCTGGTGCGCCTGACCGGCGCAGCGCTGGCGGACATCGCGCGCTGAGCGCCGGCGGCCTCCTCGCGCTGAGCGCTGGCGGCCTCCTCGCGCTGAGCGCTCAGCTGCGGACGATCTCCTTGCCGAGCGGCATGAGCGACACGGGGATCATCTTGAGGTTCGCCCATCCGAGCGGGATCCCGATGATCGACAGGAACAGCGGGATCGACGTGATGAGGTGGCCGAGCGCGAGCCACCAGCCCGCGAGGAGCACCCACAGCACGTTGCCGATCACGCTGGGCGCGCCCGCGCCCGGCCGGTCGACGACCGTGCGGCCGAACGGCCACAGCGCGTAGGCGGCGATGCGGAACGACGCCAGCGCGAACGGGATCGTCACGATGGGGAGGAGCAGCAGCAGGCCCGCCAGGACGTAGGCGATGGCGAGCTCGATGCCGGCGAACACGAACCAGATGATGTTGAGGATGGTCTTCATCGTGCGTCCATGATCCCTGCCGGACGCTCCCGGGTCATCCAGGGAGACCCTGAGACGTCCCCTGATGTCGCGCTCCTACACTGGCGCCATGCCGCAACCCCTCCCCGGGATCGCCTCCCGGATCGCCGCCGTGCGCGCCCGCGTCGACGACGCCGCCCGTGCCGCCGGGCGCGACCCGCGCGAGGTCCGGGTGCTGCTGGCCACGAAGACGCAGGACGCCGCGACGGTGCTCGAAGCCGTCGCCGCGGCGGCCGAGGCCGGCCTCACGGGTGCCGGCCCAGTGCTGGTCGGCGAGAACCGCGTCCAGGAGCTCGTGGCCAAGGCGCCCGCCCTGGCGCCGCTCGTCGCGGCGGGAGCCGTCGAGGTGCACCTCATCGGGCACCTCCAGTCCAACAAGGTCAACCCGGCGCTCGCGACGGCCTCGTGCGTCGAGTCCCTCGACTCGCTCGCGCTGGCCGCCGCGCTGTCGACGCGCTGCGCGCGCGACGGCCGTGTGCTCGACGTCATGGTGCAGGTCAACGTCTCGGACGAGGCGTCGAAGTCGGGCGTCGCCCCCGCCGACGCGGCCGGGCTGGCCCGCGAGGTCGCGGCCCTCCCGGGGCTGCGCCTGGTCGGCTTCATGACGATCGGCGCCCGGCCGTCGCCTGCCGGGGCACCCGTGGGCGCGCGCAGCGGCGACGCCGTCGTGCGGGCGGGCTATGCCCGGCTGCGCGCGATCCGCGACGAGGTGCTGGCGGGCGGCGCCCCCGGCACCGGCGAGGCGCGCGAGCTGTCGATGGGCATGACGCTCGACCTGGAGGCGGCCGTCGCGGAGGGCGCGACGCTGGTCCGCGTGGGCACGGGGGCGTTCGGCCCGCGCTGAGCCGGCTACGGCACGCGCGCGATCCACTCCGGCGTCGCGAACTTCGTCGCCACGAGCTTCTCCGCCCGGTCCAGCTCGTCGGGGCGCAGCTCCGAGTCGACCGTGCGGTACAGGCGCTTGAAGCTCGCCTCGAACGCGTCGACGATCGCCTCGCGCGCCATGCCGGTCTGCGAGCGCAGCGGGTCCACGCGCTTGTTGGCCGACTTGGTGCCCTTGTCGGAGAGCTTCTCGCGCCCGATGCGCAGCACCTCGAGCATCTTGTCGCTGTCGATGTCGTACGCCATCGTCATGTGGTGCAGCACCGCTCCCCCGGCCAGCCGCTTCTGCGCGGAGCCGGCGAGCTTCCCGGCGGGCGAGGCGACGTCGTTCATGCCCGAGAAGTACGCCTCGACGCCGATGCTCGCGAGCGCCTCCAGCACCCAGGCGTCGAGGAACGCGTAGGACTGCTCGAACGACAGCCCGTCCACGAGCGACGCGGGCACCACGAGCGAGAAGGTCACGCAGTTGCCGGCCTCCATGAACATGGCCCCGCCGCCCGAGATGCGGCGCACCACGGTCACGCCGTGCTTGGCGACGCCCACGGGGTCGAGCTCGTTGGACAGCGACTGGAACGACCCGATGACGACGGCGCGCTCGTCCCAGTCCCAGAACCGCAGGGTGGGCCCGCGCAGCCCTTCGGCGAGCTCCTCGGTGAGCACCTGGTCGAGCGCCGCGAGGGTCCGCACGGGCAGCGGCCCGGGGCGCAGCACCTCGAAGGTGTGGTCCTCCCACGTCGTCGCGAGCCCGAGCGCGCGCCGCGCCGCGACGGCGACGGACCGCGCGTCGAACCCGACCATCGCGACCGGCCCGGCCAGCGTGCCCGCCGTCGCGGCCTCCGCGAGCGCCGCGTCGACCGCCTCGGCGAGGGCGTGCGTCGCGGTGGTCGTGGGGAGCCCCTCGAGCGCCCCGTCGATCACCGCGAGCGCCTCGTCGGGCTCGAGGAAGAAGTCCCCGGAGAGACGGACGTCGCTCAGGGCGCCGTCGACGACGTCGAGCTCGACGGCCACCAGCTTGCCGCCCGGAACCTTGTACTCACCACGCACGCTGCCCACCGTACGACGCGGCGCGCCTCCGCGGCGGTGGCGTCGCTCACGGGCGCCGTCCTGGGCGGGCGGCGGCCGACGCGTGAAACGCGGGGCGCGACCCGTGCCGGTCGGGGCAGCATCGACCTCATGCCCGTGACGCACCGCCTGCTCGCCGTCGCCGTCGCCGTCCTGTGGGGCGTGAACTTCGTCGCGATCGACGCCGCCCTCGACCAGTTCCCGCCGATGCTGGCCGTGGCGCTGCGGTTCGCGCTCCTCGCCGTGCCGACGGTGCTGCTGGTCCCGTGGCCGCGCGTCCCGGTGCGCTGGTGGCTGCTGTACGGGGCGGGGTTCGGGGTGCTCCAGTTCCTGTTCCTCTACGCCGGCATGGCGGCCGGGATGCCGGCGGGGCTCGCGTCGCTCGTGCTGCAGTGCTCGGCGCCCTTCACGGTGCTGCTGGGCGCGGTCCTGCTGCGCGAGCCGCTGCGCGCGCGGCAGCTGGCCGGCATCGCCGTCGCCGTGGCGGGTCTCGTCGTCGTCGGGCGCGAGCGCAGTGCCGCGACGGGCCTGGTCCCGTTCCTGCTGGTCGTGGCCGGCGGCCTGGGATGGGCGTTCGGCAACCTCGGCAACCGCCTCGCCGTCGCGGGGCGGCCCGACGTCAAGCCCCTGCACCTGGTGCTGTGGATGAGCGTGGTGCCGCCGGTCCCGATGCTCGCGGCGTCGCTCGCGTTCGATGGCCCGACGGCGATCGGCGACTCGTTCGCCACGCTCGGCACCCGCACGGGCCTGCTCGCGGTCCTGGGGATGGCCTACACCGTGGTGCTCGGCACGCTCCTGGGCTCGGGCCTGTGGACCGCGCTCATGGCCCGGCACCCTGCGGGGCGCGTGGCGCCGTACTCGATGCTCGTCCCCGTCGTCGGCATCACGGCCGCCTGGCTGCTGCTCGGCGAGACGCCGACGTGGACCGAGCTCGCGGGGTCCGCGCTCGTCGTCGCGGGCGTGCTCGGGGCGAGCACGCGGGGCCGGACGCCCCCGGCGCGCGCGGTCGAGACGGCCCGGACCGCCTCGACCGCGCGGCGGTGATCAGCGCGGCTCGACGCCGGCCTGGAGCAGGCCGAACACGTGCGCGTCGAGCAGCGCCTCCCACGACGCCTCGATGATGTTGGGGCCGACGCCCACGGTCGACCACGTGCGCTCGCCGTCCGTGGTGACCACGAGGACGCGCGTCGTCGAGTCGGTGCCCTGCTCGGTGTCGAGGATGCGCACCTTGAAGTCGGTCAGCTCGAACCGGTCGATCTCCGGGTAGATGCGCGTGAGCGCGAGGCGCAGCGCCTGGTCGAGCGCGTTGACCGGGCCGTTGCCCTCGCCCGTGGTGACGAACCGCTCGCCACCGGCGCGCAGCTTGACGGTCGCCTCGGCGGCCGCCACCGCCCCGTGGCCCTGCCCCTGGCCGGGCTGGGTCTCGACGATCGTGCGCCACGACTCGACCTCGAAGTAGGCGGGGCGCTCCCCCGTCAGCTCCTCGCGCAGCAGCAGCTCGAACGAGGCGTCGGCGGCGTCGTACGTGTAGCCGCCGGCCTCGGACTCCTTGACCCGGTTGGTGACGCGCGTCAGCAGCTCGGCCTGCCCGGTGAGGTCGAAGCCGAGCTCACGGCCCTTGAGCTCGACGGCCGCGCGGCCCGCCATGTCCGAGACGAGCATGCGCATGTCGTTGCCGACGGCGGTGGGGTCGATGTGCTGGTAGAGGTCCGGGTCCACCTTGATGGCCGCGGCGTGCAGCCCGCCCTTGTGCGCGAACGCGCTGGCGCCCACGTACGGCTGGCGCTGGAACGGGGCGATGTTGGTGATCTCGGCGATGGCGTGCGCGATGCGCGTGGCCTCCCGCAGCCCGCCGTCGGCGAGCAGCTCCATGCCGAGCTTGAGCTCGAGGTTCGCGACGATCGCGACGATGTCGGCGTTGCCGGTCCGCTCGCCGTACCCGTTGACGCAGCCCTGCACGTGGCTCGCCCCGGCGTCGACGGCCGCGAGCGAGTTCGCGACGGCGCAGCCGGTGTCGTTGTGGGCGTGCATGCCCAGACGGAGCCCGTCGCCGAGCGTCGCCCGCAGCCCGCCGACGACGTCGGTGACGCGGTCGGGCAGCATGCCGCCGTTGGTGTCGCACAGGGTGACCACCTCGGCGCCGGCGTCGAACGCGGCGCGGGCGGCGTCGGTCGCGAACGCCGGGTCGAACCGGTACCCGTCGAAGAAGTGCTCGGCGTCGAGGATGACGCGGCGGCCCTCGCCGACCAGGTAGGCCACGGTGTCCGTGATCATCGCGAGGCCCTCGGCCCGCGTGGTCTTCAGGGCCCGCTCGACGTGCCGGATGTCCGACTTCGCCACGAGCGTCAGCACCGGGGCCTCGGAGTCGAGCAACGCGCGCACCTGCGGGTCGGCGGTGACGGCCACGCCCGCCTTGCGCGTGGCGCCGAACGCGGCGAGCGTCGCGTTCTTCAGCGTCAGCCCCGTGCGCGCACGGCGGAAGAACTCGGTGTCCTTCGGGATGGCGCCCGGCCACCCGCCCTCGATGAAGCCGACACCGAGCTGGTCGAGCAGCGGCGCGATCGCGAGCTTGTCGGCAACCGTGAGGTTCATGCCCTCCTGCTGCGCGCCGTCGCGCAGCGTGGTGTCGTACACGTCGAAGGTCACGTCGGGTCCTTCTTCCAAGGCTGGTCGCACGGGAGGTGCGTCAACAAAAAAGACCCTCCGGGGCACGGAAGGTCTGCGCGCTCGGCCAGGTGGGCCGAACGCGCTAGCCAATGATGGTGCGGGGGTGCTGCACGGTCACGCCACCATCGTGCCACACGCGGGCTCGGACGCCGTCGGGCGTCCAAGCAGTGGCCCGGAACGGTCCCGCCCGCCCCGTGCGCGCTGAGCGCCCCGGGGCGGACGGTGCCGGGTGCAGCCCGTCAGGCCAGGCGGCGCATCCAGCTGTGACGGTCCGGCGTGCGGCCGTACTGGATGTCGGTGAGCTCCTCGCGGATCGCCATCGTGAGCTCGCCGGGCTCGCCGTCGCCGAGCGTCGCGTCGAACGTCTCGCCCGCGAGGCGCCCCACGGGCGTGACGACGGCGGCGGTGCCGCACGCGAACACCTCGACGATGCGGCCGGACCTGAGCCCGTCGATCACCTCGGCGAGCGGGATGCGGCGCTCGACGACCTCGCGCCCGCGGTCCTGCGCGAGCCGCAGGATCGAGGAGCGCGTGACGCCCTCGAGGATCGACCCGGTCAGCTCGGGGGTGTGCACGGAGCCGTCGTCCATCACGAGGAAGACGTTCATGCCGCCGAGCTCCTCGAGCGTGGTGTTGGTCCCGCCGTCGAGGAAGCACACCTGGTCGAAGCCCTTGGCAGCGGCCTCCTGCTGGGGCAGCAGCGAGGCGGCGTAGTTGCCGCCGCACTTGGCCGAGCCGGTGCCGCCGGGGCCGGCGCGGTGGTACTCGGCGTCGACCCAGATGGACACGGGCTTCACGCCGCCGGAGAAGTACGCCCCGGCGGGCGAGGCGATGACGAGGAACTCGACCTCGTCGGCGGCGCGCACGCCGATGAACGCCTCGGAGGCGTACATGAACGGGCGCAGGTACAGGCTCGAGTCGGGGGCGCTCGGCACCCAGGCCAGGTCGGTGCGGACGATCGCGGCGCACGCGGCGACGAAGTCGTCCACGGGCAGCGCCGGCAGGGCCAGGCGGTGCGCGGAGCGGGCCAGGCGGGCGGCGTTCTGCTCGGGCCGGAACGTCCAGACGCTGCCGTCGGCGTGCCGGTAGGCCTTGAGCCCCTCGAAGATCTCCTGCGCGTAGTGCAGCACCGCGGTCGCCGGGTCGAGCTGGAGCGGCCCGTACTTCTCGACGCGGCGGTGGATCCACCCGTCCTCACGGCGCCACGAGATGCGGGCCATGTGGTCGGTGAACACCGTGCCGAACTTCGGCGCCGCGAGCTTCGCCGCTCGCTCGTCGTCGGAGGTCGGGGTGTCCGTCGGGGTGACGTCGAACAGCGACACGATCTCCTCGATGTCGCCCGAGAGGATCGTGTGGTCGGTCGTGCTCGTCATCGGTCTTCGCCTTTCCGTGTGAACGTGTCTGAGTCTTGCACGCCCACAGGCGAGAACCCCGCCCGTGGGCGGGGTTCCGGCGCCTCTCTGAGCCGAGCCTGTGGCTGCTGAGCCAGGCTCAGCCGCGCACGCGCGCGACGAGGTCGGCGCCGACCTCCGCCGTCGTGCGTACGACGCCACCGCGCTCGGCGAGGTCGGCGGCGACGGCGCGCTCCACGCGCTTCGCCTCGTCCGCCAGGCCGAGGTGGTCGAGCAGCATGCTCACGCTGAGCACGGTCGCCGTGGGGTCGGCCTTGCCCTGGCCGGCGATGTCCGGCGCCGAGCCGTGGATGGGTTCGAACATGCTGGGGAAGGTGCCGTCGGGGTTGATGTTGGCCGAGCCGGCCAGGCCCATGCCGCCCGTGATCGCGGCGGCCTCGTCCGTGATGATGTCGCCGAACAGGTTGTCGGTGACGATGACGTCGAAGCGCGACGGCTTCGTCACCAGGAAGATCGTGGCGGCGTCGACGTGCAGGTAGTCGGTGGTGACGTCGGGGAACTCGGCGTTGACGGCCTCGACGGTGCGGCGCCACAGGTGGCCGGCGTGCACGAGCACGTTGTGCTTGTGCACGAGCGTGAGGTGCTTGCGCTCGCGCTGCGCGGCCTTCTCGAAGGCATAGCGCACCACGCGCTCGACGCCGAAGGCGGTGTTGAGCGAGACCTCGGTGGCGACCTCGTGCGGGGTGCCCGTGCGGATCGCGCCGCCGTTGCCCACGTAGGGGCCCTCGGTGCCCTCGCGCACGACGACGAAGTCCACGTCGCCCGGGTTCGCGAGCGGGGAGGTGACGCCCTGGTAGAGCTTGTTGGGGCGCAGGTTCACGTAGTGGTCCAGCGCGAAGCGCAGCTTGAGCAGCAGGCCGCGCTCCAGGACGCCGGACGGGACGGTCGGGTCGCCGATCGCGCCGAGCAGGATCGCGTCGTGGCGCTTGATGGCCTCGAGCGTCTCGTCGGTGAGCGTCTCGCCCGTGGCGTGCCAGCGGCGTGCGCCCAGGTCGAACTCGGTGGTGCCGATCTTGGCGTCCGACCCGGCGAGCGCCGCCTCCAGGACCAGGAGGCCCTGCTCAACGACCTCCGTCCCGATGCCGTCACCTGCGACCACTGCGAGCTCGATGTTGCGCGTCATGCTCCCGAGAGTACGCCCGCCGCGTCACGATGCGGGACGGCTGTCCCGGATGCTGGAACGCTGTGGCGCCCGATGTCGGCGCGCTACGACGCGGCGTAGAGCAGCTCGAACCGCTCGCAGACGACGTCCATCGCGAGGTCGAACTCGAGGCCCAGCGCGGGCAGCGTCCGGCGCCAGAACGCCTCGTGGTCCGCCCGCCACGACGCCAGCGTCCGGTCGCCCTCGCCCTCGCTCGCGGCGAACTCCTCCGTCACGTCGTCGAACGCGACGACGTCGACGCGCGACGTGCGCACGAGGGCCCGCGGCTCGCCCCGGCCGTCGAGGAGGATCGACAGGTCGCCCTTCGCCGGGACCGGCTCGTCCGCGGCCTCGTACTCGACGACGGCCGACGACGTCCCCGTCTTCTGGCCCCGCAGCACGAGCGCCAGCAGCTCGTCGGCGAGCTCCGGCGAGTCGCCGAAGGACCACGCCGGCGGCGGCACCTCCTCGCCCCACGACGCCGCGACGACGACGTTCGTGAGCCGCCCGAGGCCGGCCTTCGTGCGGCTCGCCACCCAGAACTCCTGGATGCGCCGCGCCTGCTCGACGTCGTCGACGGGCGGCTCGGCGGCGTCAGGGGCAGACAGGTCGTCGGTCACGGCTCCATCCAACCAGGTCACCCGTCCCCGGGTACGACCGTGGCCCGGCCCCGTCGTTCGCTCGACGGGACCGGGCCACAGGACGAGAGGATCAGCGCACTCCTCAGCGGGCCGCGGAACCCTCGACGTAGTCGGCGTCCTGCTGCTTCCACGCGAAGTGGGAGCGCAGCGTCTTGCCCGTCGCCTCGATGGGGTGCGCCGCCTCCTTCTCGCGCAGCTCGAGGAACTCCTTGCCGCCGTTGTCCTGGTCGCCGATGAAGCGCTCGGCGAAGGCACCCGACTGGATGTCCGCGAGGATCGCCTTCATCGACTCCTTGACGGCCGGGGTCACGACGCGCGGGCCCGAGACGTAGTCGCCGTACTCGGCCGTGTCGGAGACCGACCAGCGCTGCTTGGCGATGCCGCCCTCCCACATGAGGTCGACGATGAGCTTGAGCTCGTGCAGCACCTCGAAGTAGGCGATCTCCGGCTGGTAGCCGGCCTCCGTCAGGGTCTCGAAGCCCGCCTGGACCAGGTGGGAGACGCCACCGCACAGGACAGCCTGCTCACCGAACAGGTCGGTCTCGGTCTCCTCGGTGAACGTCGTCTTGATGACGCCGGCGCGCGTGCCGCCGATGGCCTTCGCGTACGACAGGGCGAGGTCCCAGGCCGAGCCCGAGGCGTCCTGCTCGACGGCGATGATGTCCGGGATGCCGCGGCCCGCGACGTACTCGCGGCGCACGGTGTGCCCCGGGGCCTTCGGCGCGACCATGATCACGTCGATGCCCTCGGCCGGCTTGATGTAGCCGAACCGGATGTTGAAGCCGTGGCCGAACACGATGGTGTTGCCCGACTCGAGGTTCGGCGCGATGTCCTGCGCGTACAGGTGACGCTGGTGCTGGTCCGGGGCCAGGATGACGACGACGTCGGCCTCGGCCGCCGCCTCCGCCGGCGTCAGGACGCGGAAGCCCTGCTCCTCGGCCTTGGCCCGCGACTTCGAGCCCTCCTTGAGGCCGATGCGGACGTCGACGCCCGAGTCGCGCAGGTTGAGCGCGTGCGCGTGCCCCTGGCTGCCGTAGCCGATGACCGCGACCTTCTTGGCCTGGATCAGCGACAGGTCGGCGTCGTCGTCGTAGAAAAGCTCAGCCACTTCGATACTCCTCAAACAGTGGGTCAGGGACTTAGGCGGTGCTTGTTGCCGCCCGAGACTTCCGGTTCAGGCGGTGGTCCGGACGCGCTCGAGCGCCCGGTCGGTGATGGACCGCGACCCGCGCCCGATGGCGATGGTCCCGGACTTGACGATCTCGCGGATGCCGTACGGCTCGAGCGCCCCGATCAGGGCGCCCAGCTTCGCGTCGGTGCCCACGGCCTCGACGACGACGGTGTCGGTGACGACGTCGACGACGTGCGCGCGGAACAGGTTGACGACCTCCAGCACCCCGGAGCGGGTCTGCGCGTCGGCGCGGACCTTGACCAGCAGCAGCTGGCGGCCCACGGACGCGTCGTTCTCGAGCTCGACGATCTTGATGACGTGCACGAGCTTGTTGAGCTGCTTGGTGACCTGCTCCAGCGGCAGCGCGTCGACGTCGACGACGACGGTGATGCGCGAGATCTCCTCGTGCTCCGTCGGGCCGACGGCGAGGGAGTGGATGTTGAACGCGCGCCGGGCGAACAGGCCGGCGACGCGCGTGAGCACGCCGGGCTTGTTCTCGACCAGCACGGACAGGGTGTGACGGGTCATGGCTCGCTCAGTCCTCTCGGTCCCAGCTCGGCGAGATGCCGCGCGCGTACTGGATCTCGTCGTTGCTCACGCCCGCGGCGACCATGGGCCACACGAGCGCGTCACGCGAGACGGTGAAGTCGACGACGACGGGGCGGTCGTCGATCTCGTTGGCCCGCTTGATGGCGTCGTCGACCTCGGCCGGCGACTCGACGCGGATGCCGACCGCGTCGTACGCCTCGGCGAGCTTGACGAAGTCGGGCACACGGCGCGTGCCGTGTCCCGTGTGCAGGTCGGTGTTCGAGTAGCGCTGGTCGTAGAACAGCGTCTGCCACTGCCGCACCATGCCGAGCGAGCTGTTGTTGATCAGCGCCACCTTGATGGGGATGTCGTTGATCGAGCAGGTCGCGAGCTCCTGGTTGGTCATCTGGAAGCAGCCGTCGCCGTCGATGGCCCACACGGTGGCGTCCGGGCGGCCCACCTTGGCGCCCATGGCCGCGGGGACCGCGTAGCCCATGGTGCCCAGCCCGCCCGAGTTGATCCAGGTGCGCGGGTTCTCGTAGGTGATGAACTGCGAGGCCCACATCTGGTGCTGCCCGACGCCGGAGACGTACACGGCCTCGGGGCCGTTGATCTCGCCGAGGCGCTGGATGACGTGCTGCGGGGAGAGCTGGCCGTCGTCCGTCGCGGTGTAGCCGAGCGGGTACGTGGCGCGCCACTGGTCGATCTGGTGCCACCAGCCGGCCAGGTCGGGCAGGCCGGTGCGCTCGTGCTCCGCCTGGAGCGCGGGGACGAGGTCCGCGAGCACCTCGCGCAGGTCGCCGACGATCGGCACGTCCGCGGCACGGTTCTTGCCGATCTCGGCGGGGTCGATGTCGGCGTGCACGACGGCGGCGTGCGGCGCGAAGCTCGACAGCAGGCCCGTGACGCGGTCGTCGAACCGGGCGCCGAGGGCGACGATGAGGTCGGCCTTCTGCAGCGCGGCGACGGCGGGCACGGTGCCGTGCATGCCGGGCATGCCCAGGTGCTGGGGGTGCGAGTCGGGCACGGCGCCGCGGGCCATGAGCGTGGTGACGACGGCGGCGCCCGAGATGTCGACGAGCTTGCGCAGCCCGTCCCACGCGCCGGCGCGGATCACGCCGCCGCCGACGTACAGCACGGGGCGACGCGCGGTCGCGAGCAGCCGGGCGGCCTCGCGCACCTGCTTCGCGTGCGGCTTGGTCACCGGGTGGTAGCCGGGCAGGCGGGTCTCGTTGGTCCACGAGAACGACGTGCGGCCCTGGAGGGCCGACTTCGCGATGTCGACGAGCACCGGGCCGGGCCGGCCGGTCGCGGCGATGTGGAAGGCCTCCGCGATGGTCCGCGGGATCTCGTCCGGGTCGGTCACGAGGTACGAGTGCTTGGTGACCGGCATCGTGATGCCCACGATGTCGGCCTCCTGGAACGCGTCCGTGCCGATGAGCGACGCGCCGACCTGGCCCGTGATCGCCACCAGGGGGATGGAGTCCATGTTGGCGTCGGCGAGCGGCGTGACCAGGTTGGTCGCGCCAGGGCCCGATGTCGCCATGGTGACGCCGACCCTGCCCGTCGCGTGGGCGTAGCCGGAGGCCGCGTGCCCGCCGCCCTGCTCGTGGCGCACCAGGATGTGCCGCAGGCGGGTGGAGTCCATCAGGGGGTCGTACAGCGGGAGGATCGCGCCGCCGGGGATGCCGAAGACGACCTCCGCGCCCACCTCCTCGAGCGAGCGGACGACTGACTGTGCGCCAGTCATCGCCTCGCCGGCTGCGGCCGCGGGGGCCGTGGGTGCGCCGGGGAGGACGACGGAGCTGCGCGCGGCGACCTGTGCGGGGCTCGGGGGCGGCGTAGCCATCGGTGTCTCCTGCCGTTCGGTGGTGCGGGGGCAATGAAAAACCCCCCGATCCCAGGGATGGTGCTGCTGGGACGATCGAGGGGTGAGCGCGCTGACGATGCCGTCGGAACGTCTGGCTTCAGCCAGCGCGCCCGGTGAGTACTACGAGGCGGATCGTCTGCATGCCCAGAACTTACGCCCGCGCGGCGCGCGGTGTCATGCTGCGTGGCGCTCTTCCCACATCTTGGGATCGCTGTTCGTCCGTCGGACGGTGGTCAGGGCGCCTCGACGCCCAGCGCGAGCGCCGCCGCCGTGATCTCCTTCGCGAGCGCCGCGTCCCGCCGGGAGAGCCCGCCGACGTCGTGCGACGTGAGCCGCACGGTCACGGTGCCGTAGCGCAGGTCGACGTCGGGATGGTGGTTCGCGGCGTCCGCCAGCGCGGCGATGCGGGCCACGAGCCGCGCCCCGACGTCGAACGTGCCCGTGTGGAACACGGCGGTCGCGGCGGCCTCCGGCACCCAGGGGCCGGTGCCCACCGCGGCGTGGAAGTCCTCGGCTGTGATCGCGTCGTCGCTCATGCCGCCCAGCCTGGCCCCAGCAGGGTCGGGCTGCTACTCGAGCACCGCGCCGCGGGAGGCGGACTGCACCAGCTTGGTGTACTTCGCGAGCACGCCCCGCGTGTAGCCGTGGGCCAGCGGCGCCCAGCCGTCGCGCCGGCCCGCGAGCTCGGCGTCGTCGACCAGCAGGTCGAGCGTCTTGGCGCGCACGTCCAGCCGGATCCGGTCGCCGTCGCGCACGAACGCGATCGGCCCGGCGTCGACCGCCTCGGGGGCGATGTGCCCCACGCACGGTCCGGTGGTGCCGCCCGAGAACCGCCCGTCGGTGATGAGCAGCACGTCCTTGCCGAGCCCGGCGCCCTTGATCGCGCCCGTGATGGCGAGCATCTCGCGCATGCCTGGCCCGCCCTTGGGCCCCTCGTACCGGATGACGACGACGTCGCCGGCCGTGATGGTGCCGTCCTCGAGGGCGTCGAGCGCGGCCCGCTCCCGCTCGAAGACGCGCGCGGTCCCCTCGAACACGTCCGCCGCGAGCCCCGCCGACTTCACGACGGCGCCGTCGGGCGCGAGCGAGCCGTGCAGGATCGTGATGCCGCCCGTCGTGTGGATCGGGTCGTGGACGGCGCGCAGGATCTTGCCGTCCGGGTCGGGCGGGTCGATCGCCGCGAGGTTCTCGGCGACCGTGCGCCCCGTGACGGTGAGCGCGTCCCCGTGCAGCAGGCCCGCGTCGAGCAGGGCCTTCATCACGACGGGCACGCCGCCCACGCGGTCGACGTCGTTCATGACGTACTGCCCGAAGGGCTTGAGGTCGCCCAGGTGCGGGACGCGGTCCCCGACCCGGTCGAAGTCCGCGAGCGTCAGGTCCACGTCGGCCTCGTGCGCGATGGCGAGCAGGTGCAGCACGGCGTTCGTGGACCCGCCGAAGGCCATGACGACGGCGATGGCGTTCTCGAACGCGTCTCTCGTGAGGATGTCCCGGGCGGTGATGCCCGCCTTGAGGAGGCCGACGACCGCCTCGCCCGAGCGCAGCGCCAACGCGTCACGGCGCCGGTCCGCGGACGGTGGCGCCGCCGACCCGGGCAGCGACATCCCGAGCGCCTCCGCGGCCGAGGCCATCGTGTTCGCGGTGTACATGCCGCCGCACGCGCCCTCGCCCGGGCAGATCGCCCGCTCGATGCGGCCGACGTCCTCCTCACTCATGAGCCCGCGCGCGCACGCCCCGACGGCCTCGAAGGCGTCGATGATCGTGACCTGCTTCTCGGTGCCGTCGGAGAGCTTGACCCAGCCGGGCATGATCGAGCCGGCGTAGAGGAACACGCTGGCCAGGTCGAGCCGGGCGGCCGCCATGAGCATGCCGGGCAGCGACTTGTCGCACCCGGCGAGCAGCACGGAGCCGTCGAGCCGCTCCGCCGACATGACCACCTCGACCGAGTCGGCGATGACGTCGCGCGACACGAGCGAGAAGTGCATGCCCTCGTGCCCCATCGAGATGCCGTCGGACACCGAGATCGTGCCGAACTCGAGGGGGTAGCCGCCGGCCGCGTGCACGCCCGCCTTGCACGCCTGGGCGAGCCGGTCGAGCGACAGGTTGCACGGCGTGATCTCGTTCCACGAGCTCGCGACGCCGATCTGCGGCTTCGCGAAGTCGTCGTCTCCCATGCCGACGGCGCGCAGCATGCCGCGCGCGGCCGTCGCCTCCAGCCCGTCCGTGACCTGCCACGACCGCGGCTTGATCGACCCGGGTGCTGCTCCGTCGGACGTCATGAGGGCAACCTACGGCCGAGTTCCCCGGCCCGCCCGTGATGCCGAGAGGACGGCCCGCTGACGGCGCGGGCCGGCCTCTCGGCGTGCGGATGCGCTCAGCGACGCTTGAGGCGGCTCACGTCGCGCACCGCGCCGCGGTCGGCCGACGTCGCCATGGCCGCGTAGGCCTGGAGCGCCGGGGACACGTAGCGGTCGCGGTCCTTCGGCTGCCACGGGAACTCCGACGCCTCCATCTTGGCGCGGCGCTCGGCCAGCACCTCGTCGGGCACGTTGACACGGATGAGGCGCGACTCGACGTCGATCTCGATCTCGTCGCCGTCCTCGACCAGGCCGATGGTGCCGCCCGCGGCCGCCTCCGGCGACACGTGACCGACGGAGATGCCCGACGAGCCGCCCGAGAAGCGGCCGTCGGTGATGAGCGCGACGACCTTGCCCAGCCCACGGCCCTTGATGAAGGAGGTCGGGTAGAGCATCTCCTGCATGCCCGGCCCGCCGGAGGGGCCCTCGTAGCGCACGACGACGACGTGGCCCGGCTGGACCTGCTTCGTGAGGATCTTCTCGACGGCCTCGTCCTGCGACTCGACCACGAGGGCCTTGCCGACGAAGTGGAACACGTCGGGGTCGATGCCGGCGGTCTTGATGATCGCGCCGTCCTCGGACAGGTTGCCCTTGAGCACGGCCAGGCCGCCCTCGACCGTGTAGGCGTGCTCGATGTCGCGGATGCAGCCCTCGGCGGCGTCGGTGTCGAGCGAGTCCCACACGTTCGACGTCGAGAAGGCCTGCGTGGTGCGCACGCCGCCGGGCGCGGCGTGGAAGAGGTCGACGGCACGCTGCGTGGCGGACCCGCCGCGCACGTCCCACGCGTCGAGCCACGCGCGCAGCGTGGGCGTGTGCACCGACGTGACGGCGTGGTCGAGCAGGCCGGCGCGGTCGAGCTCGCCCAGCAGGGCGGGGATGCCGCCGGCGCGGTGCACGTCCTCCATGTGGAAGTTCGGGTGGTTGGGGGCGACCTTGCTCAGGCACGGCACGCGGCGCGAGATCGCGTCGATGTCATCGAGCGTGAAGTCGACCTCGGCCTCCTGGGCCGCGGCGAGGATGTGCAGCACCGTGTTGGTGGAGCCGCCCATGGCGACGTCGAGGGTCATGGCGTTGGTGAACGCCGCCTTCGTGACGATGCCGCGGGGGGCTGCGGTGTCGTCCTCGTCCTCGTAGTAGCGCTTGGCGAGCTCGACGATGGTGCGGCCGGCCTCGAGGAACAGGTCCTTGCGCGCGGTGTGCGTCGCGAGCGTCGAGCCGTTGCCCGGCAGCGACAGGCCCAGCGCCTCGGTGAGGCAGTTCATCGAGTTGGCGGTGAACATCCCGGAGCACGAGCCGCACGTGGGGCAGGCGTTCTCCTCGACCTGGGCCAGCGCGCCGTCGGTGACGCCGTCGTCCGCCGAGTAGTTGATCGCGTTGATGAGGTTGAGCTTGGTCTGCGCGACGCCGTCGACGACGATCGCCTTGCCGGCCTCCATCGGGCCGCCCGAGACGAAGATCGTCGGGATGTTCAGGCGCAGCGCCGCGTTGAGCATGCCCGGCGTGATCTTGTCGCAGTTCGAGATGCACACGAGCGCGTCGGCCGTGTGGGCGTTCACCATGTACTCGACCGAGTCGGCGATCAGGTCGCGGCTGGGCAGCGAGTAGAGCATGCCCGCGTGGCCCATCGCGATGCCGTCGTCGACGGCGATGGTGTTGAACTCCTTGGCGACGCCGCCGGCCTCGCGGATCGCGGAGGCGACGAGGTCGCCCATGTCCTTGAGGTGGACGTGCCCGGGGACGAACTGCGTGTACGAGTTCGCGATGGCGATGATCGGCTTGCCGAAGTCCTCCGAGCCCATGCCGGTGGCGCGCCAGAGGGCACGCGCACCCGCCATGTTGCGACCGTGGGTGGAGGTCCGGGAACGCAGGGGGCGGCTCATGCACGCACCCTACGCCGCCGTCCGCGGTGTGAGCAGACTTCGTCCGCGGGCTGACCGCGCGGGCGGCGTCGCGGGGCGGCGCGCCGGCGCTCAGTCGCCCGAGGTGTGCACGCCCTCGGCGACGTCGGCCGACCGCATCTTGCGCAGCACCCACGGGCCCAGCGCGGCGACGACCCCGGCGAACACGAGCGCGACGCCGCCGATGCCGCCGAAGAACGGCGTCGGCGCGACGCCCTCGGTGACCTGGACGAGCTGCGCGGTGATGGCCTGGCCCGCCGCGGGGGCGAGGAACCAGAGCGCCATCGCCTGGCCGCGGAACGCGACGGGTGCGAGCAGCGTCGTGACAGCCAGGCCCACGGGCGAGATGAAGAGCTCGCCGATGGTCTGGATGACGTAGACGACGCCGAGCACCCAGGCGCCCGTCTTGCCGTCGACCACGCCGGAGAGGATCGCGAGGAAGATGAACGACACCGCGGCGAGCGCCAGGCCGATCGCGAACTTGTACGGCGTCCCAGGGCGGTCCTTCGTCCGGAGCCACAGCCACGCGAAGACCGGCGACAGGATGATGATGCCCAGCGGGTTGATGGACTGGAACGACTCCGGGTTGATGTGGTCGAACCAGAGGAACGACAGCACCGTCTCGTCGCGGGCGTACGTCGACAGCGTCGTCGCGGCCTGCTCGAAGATCATGAAGAAGAGCATCGCGGCGACGAACAGCGGGATGTAGGCCAGCAGGCGGCTGCGCTCCGGGTCGGTCACCTTCGGCGAGCGGTACATGACGAGGAAGAACAGGATCGGCACCACGAACGCCAGGTAGCTCAGCGTGTCGATGACGGCCTCGAGCCCGAGCGTCCCGTCGATGGCGGCGACGATCGCGTACAGCGCGGCGACGCCCACGGCGATCGTCGCCAGCAGGCGCACGACCTTCGGGCGCTCCTGCACCGAGATCGGGTTGGGCACGTAGTCCCCGGCGCCCGCGAGCAGCCGGCGGCCGATCACGAAGGTCGTCAGCGCGAACGCCATGCCGATGGCGGCGACGAGGAAGCCCGCGTGGTACCCCCACTGGTGCCGCACCCACCCGACGATGAGCGGGCTGAAGAACGAGCCGATGTTGATGCCCATGTAGAAGATCGAGAAGGCCGACTGCCGCCGCGGGTCGTCGCGCTCGAACAGCTCCCCCACCATGGACGACACGTTGGGCTTGAGGAAGCCCGTGCCCAGCGCGACCAGGGCGATGCCCAGCCAGCTGAACCCCGCCGACGGGATCGCCAGCGACACGTGGCCGGCGGCGATGATCACGCCGCCCAGGAACGTCGACCGGAACGCCCCGATGAGCCGGTCCGCGAACCAGCCGCCCACGACGGACAGCAGGTAGACGGCCGTGCCGTAGACGGACACCACCGCGTTGCCCATCGAGTCGGCGATCCCCAGGCCGCCGTTCGCGATGGTGTCGGTGATGTAGTAGACCAGGATGGCCCGCATGCCGTAGTAGCTAAAGCGCTCCCACAGCTCGGTGCCGAAGAGCGTGAAGAGGCCCAGCGGATGGCCGAAGAACCGTCGGTCTCCGACGAGGGCCGCGGCGGGGTCAGGGCGAGTCAGCTCCGGGGTGCTCACCCCACGATGCTCGCACCATGCGTCGTCCGCCGCCGCTCCGCCCGGAGCCCGGCCGGCGTCACGACCGCGACGACGTGCGGAACTCGTCCTCGAGGATGCTCATGACGTGCACGTCCACCCAGCCGTCGCCGTCGCGGTGCGCGTCGCGCAGGCGCCCCTCCTCGCGGAAGCCGAGCGACTCGTACAGGGCGCGGGCCCGCGGGTTGATGCTCAGCACGTCGAGCGACACGCGGTGCAGCCCCAGGCCGGGCTCGAACTCGCCGTCGACGCGGACGCCGTCGAACGCGAACTGCAGCACGAGCGTGATCGCCTCGCGGCCGTAGCCGCGGCCGCGGTAGTCGGGCAGGAACTGCAGGCGCAGGTTCGCCGACCGGGACACGTCGTCGATCTCGTTGAGCACGATCTCGCCCAGCAGCACGTCGCTGACGAACGCCCCGTCGCGCACGACCCCCGACGTGACCGCCCAGTCGTACCGGCCGGGCTGGTCGCTGACGGTCGCCGCCCACGCGTCGACCTGCGCGCGCGTGAACGTCGCCCTCGTGCCCGTCTGGCGCATCCCGACGGGGTCCTGGACGGACTCCCAGAGGCGTTCGGCGTCGCGCGCCTCGATAGGGCGCAGCCGCACCATGTCGCCGTGCAGCTCCGGGCCGCGCGTCATCCTGGTCTCTCCGTCCTGCTCAGGGTGGTCCCCCGGGGCGCGCCGAGCGCGCCCCGGGGAGGGTGGTTCAGACGCCGATGCGCTCGAGCACGAGCTCGCGCACGCGCTGGGCGTCGGCCTGGCCCCTGGTCGCCTTCATGACGGCGCCGATGATCGCCCCGACCGGGCCGAGGTTGCCCCCGCGCACCTTCTCGACGACGTCGGGCTGGGCGGCCAGGGCCGCGTCCACGGCCTCGAGCAGCGCCCCGTCGTCGGAGACGACCTCCAGGCCGCGCGCGACGACGACGGCCTCCGGGTCGCCCTCGCCGGCGAGCACGCCCTCGAGCACCTGGCGCGCGAGCTTGTCGTTGATCCGGCCCGCGTCGACGAGCGACTGGAGCTGGGCGATCTGGGCAGGCGTGATCGCGACCTCGTCGAGGCTGACCTCCGCCTGCTTGGCCTGCCGGGCGAGCTCGCCCATCCACCACTTGCGCGCCGCCGCCGGGCTCGTGCCCGCCGCCGTCGTGGCCTCGATGAGGTCCAGGGCGCCGGCGTTGACGACGTCGCGCATCTCGGCGTCCGCGAAGCCCCACTCGGCGAGCAGCCGCTTGCGGCGTGCCGCGGGGAGCTCGGGCAGCGAGGACCGGATCTCCTCGACCCAGTCGCGGCTCGGCGCCACCGGCACCAGGTCGGGCTCGGGGAAGTAGCGGTAGTCCTCGGCGTCCGACTTCACGCGGCCCGACGACGTCGTCCCCGTGTCCTCGTGGAAGTGACGGGTCTCCTGGATGATGGCGATGCCCTCGTCGAGGAGCCCGGCCTGGCGCGAGATCTCGTAGCGCACCGCACGCTCGACCGACCGGAACGAGTTGACGTTCTTGGTCTCGGTGCGGGTGCCGAGCTTGTCCTGCGGGGTCGGGCGCAGCGAGACGTTGACGTCGGCGCGCACGTTGCCGCGCTCCATGCGGGCCTCGGACACGTCGAGTGCCCGGAAGATGTCGCGCAGCGTCTGCACGTAGGCGCGCGCAACCTCGGGGGCGCGGTCGCCCACGCCCTCGATGGGCTTGGTGACGATCTCCACGAGCGGGATGCCCGCGCGGTTGTAGTCCACGAGCGAGTACTCCGCGCCGTGGATCCGCCCGGTGGCGCCGCCGACGTGGGTGTTCTTGCCGGCGTCCTCCTCCATGTGCGCGCGCTCGATCTCCACGCGGAAGACGGTGCCGTCCTCGAGCTCGACGTCGATCCAGCCGTCGTAGGCGATGGGCTCGTCGTACTGCGAGGTCTGGAAGTTCTTCGGCACGTCCGGGTAGAAGTAGTTCTTCCGGGCGAAGCGGCACGTCTCGGCGATCTGGCAGTTGAGCGCCAGGCCGATGCGGATGGCGTACTCGACGGCCTTGCCGTTGACGACCGGCAGCGCGCCGGGCAGGCCCAGGCTCACCGGGGTGGTCTGCGTGTTGGGCTCGGCGCCGAACGAGACCTCGGCGGCGCAGAACATCTTGGTGCGGGTGCCGAGCTCGACGTGGACCTCGATGCCGAGCACCGGGTCGTAGCGCTTGACGGCGTCGGCGTAGTCGACCAGTTCAGTCACTTTTCGTTCTCCGTCTTCAGAGCTCGGGCGCGTTCGACAGCAGGGTGGCGCCCCACTGGGTCTCGAGGAGGCCCTCGAGCGCCGCGCCGACGCGGTAGAGGCGGTCGTCGGCCTTCGCCGGGGCCAGGATCTGGAACCCGACCGGCAGGCCGTCGTCCGACAGGCCGTTGGGCACCGAGATGCCCGGCACGCCGGCCAGGTTCGCCGGGATGGTGGCGACGTCGTTGAGGTACATCGCCAGCGGGTCGTCGAGCTTCTCGCCCAGCTTGAACGCCGTCGTCGGGGCCGTGGGGCTGACGAGCACGTCCACCTGGGCGAACGCGGCGTCGAAGTCGCGCTGGATGAGCGTGCGGACCTTCTGCGCGCTGCCGTAGTAGGCGTCGTAGTAGCCGGCGCTCAGCGCGTAGGTGCCGAGGATGACGCGGCGCTTGACCTCGTCGCCGAAGCCCTGGCCGCGGGTGGCGGCCATGACGCGCTCGGCCGTGACCGGACCCTCGGTGGGCTCGACGCGCAGGCCGAAGCGCATGCCGTCGAACTTCGCGAGGTTGGAGGACGCCTCCGCGGGCATGATCAGGTAGTACGCGTCGAGCGCGTACGGGAAGTGCGGGCAGCTCACCTCGACGAGCTCCGCGCCGGCCTTCTCGAGCAGCGTCAGCGACTCCTGGAACCGCGCGAGGACGCCGGCCTGGTAGCCCTCGCCCTGCAGCTCGGTGACGACACCGACCTTGACGCCCGTGAGGTCGCCCGTCGCGCCCAGGCGGGCGGCGTCCGCGAAGGACGGCAGCGCCTCGGGGATCGACGTCGAGTCGCGCGGGTCGTGCCCGCCGATGAGCTCGTGCAGCAGCGCCGAGTCCAGCACCGTGCGGGTCACGGGGCCGGCCTGGTCGAGGCTCGACGCCATGGCGATGAGGCCGTAGCGGGACACGGAGCCGTAGGTGGGCTTCACGCCGACGGTGCCCGTGACGGCGCCGGGCTGGCGGATCGAGCCGCCCGTGTCGGTGCCGATGGCGAGCGGCGCCTCGAAGGCGGCCACGGCAGCGGCCGAGCCACCGCCCGAGCCGCCGGGGATGCGGTCGAGGTCCCAGGGGTTGTGCGTGTCCCCGTACGCCGAGTGCTCCGTGCTGGAGCCCATGGCGAACTCGTCCATGTTGGTCTTGCCGAGGATCGGCAGGCCCGCCGCCTTGATGCGCTCGACGAGCGTCGCGTCGTAGGGCGGGACCCAGCCCTCGAGGATCTTCGAGCCGGCCGTCGTCGGCAGGCCCTTCGTCACGACGACGTCCTTGACGGCGATGGGCACGCCGGCGAGCGGGTGCAACTCCTCGCCCGCGGTGCGGCGCTTGTCGACGTCGTGCGCGGTGGCGAGCGCCTCCTCGGCGCTGACGTGCAGGAACGCGTTGACCTTGCCGTCGACGGCGGCGATGCGGTCGAGGTGGGCCTGCGTGGCCTCCACGCTCGTGATCTCGCCGCCCCGGAGGCGGGTCGCGAGCGCGGCGGCGGACAGCCGGGTCACGTCGGTCATCTCACTCCTCCCCGAGGATCTGCGGGACGAGGAACTTGCCGTCCTCCGAGCCCGGCGCGGCCGCCAGCACGTCCTCGACCGGCAGAGGCGGCACCGGGACGTCCTCGCGGAACACGTTGGTCATCGGGAGCGGGTGGCTGGTCGCGGGCACGTCGGGGGTGGCGACCTGGTTGACCTTCGCGATGGACTCGACGATGACGTCGAGCTCGCCGGCCAGCCGGTCGATCTCCTCCGGGCGCAGGTCGATGCGGGCCAGCACAGCCACGCGCGCGACCTCGTCACGAGAGATGGTGGACATGGCCGCCAGTCTAGTGGGCGACCTGCTCTGCTCCTCCTGAGATGAACCGTGGCGGGCGCTGCGTCGTCTTCCTTAGGGGCGCCTGGAGCAGCCCCGCGCCTCCCTCTCCTCCTGGAGGCCGATCATGAGACCCGTCATCCGTTCTGCCGTCGCCCTCGTGGCGGCGCTGTTCCTCCTGCTCACCGTCGTCCCGACGGCCACCGCGGCGGACACGACACCGCCCACCGCCCCCACGAACCTGCGCGTCCTCGCAGTGACGCCCACCGTCGTCACGGTCGCGTTCACCGGCTCCACCGACGCCGGCGGCCTGAAGTGGTACGTCCTGCGAGGCGCCGATCGCCAGCAGCCGACCACCAGCCCGTCGCGGACCGACTTCGGCGGCCTGAAGGCCGAGACCACGTACACGCTCGACGTCGTCGCCGTCGACCGGGCGGGCAACGTGTCCGCCCCCAGCGCTCCCGTGCGCTTCACGACCGGTGCCTGGCCGGCCGTCACCGGCCTGACGGTCACCGCCCGCTCCGGCGGCTCCGTCTCCCTCGCCTGGGACCGGTACGCCGCCATGGACCCGTACCGCTTCCTCGTGTACGACGCCGGCCGCGCCGAGGCCGTCGTCAAGGGCGAGCGTGTGACGCTCAGCGGCCTGGCCGCGGGGACGCACACGTTCACCGTCCGCGGGTTCCACGTCAGCGGGAGCGTCACCGCCGCAAGCTCCCCGGTGACCGCCCCCGTCGAGCCTCGCAGCCCCGACCTCAGCGCACCCGGCAGCCCCGGCTCACCGACCGTGCGCCTGGACGAGGACACCTACGAGTTCACCACCACGTGGACCGCGGCGACCGATCCCGTCGATCCCGCGGCCTCGCTCCGGTACGACGTGCTGCAGTTGTGGGCCGGCGACCTGTTCACGGCCGCGTACGGCATCCCGGGCACCAGCTACGTCGGGGTCTTCGCCTCGGCGGTGCGGACGGTCGACCCGGCGGGCAACCGTTCGGCGCCCGCGCTGGCGACGTTCGTGCCCTGACCTGACTTCGGTCAGGTTCTCCACAGCCCGCGATCCGCAGTTCTCTGACCTGCGGTGATGGTCGTGGCTCTGTGGGTTAGTGTCCTCCTGGAGGCACTAA
This sequence comes from Xylanimonas protaetiae, assembly GCF_004135385.1. NCBI lineage: Bacteria > Bacillati > Actinomycetota > Actinomycetes > Micrococcales > Promicromonosporaceae > Xylanimonas > Xylanimonas protaetiae. The sequence goes on from NZ_CP035493.1 coordinate 85,353, forward strand.
GTACGCTGCCGGGGTGGTGTGGGTTCGGCGGGTGAGGACGGCGTCGGGTGCGACGGCGGTCCAGATCGTCGAGTCCGTGAACGGGCGGCGGCGGATCGTGCGGCATGTCGGGTCGGCGCATGACGAGGTCGCGCTCGGCCTGTTGATGGATGAGGCGGCCGATCTGATCAAGGGTGACCAGCAGTTGGAGCTCGACCTTGGCCTGCAGGCCGTGTCGAGGTACGCCCCGTTGATTCCCGTCCCGCAGCCGCCGGCCCTGTTCGGGCAGACGCCCTCCCGTGCGCGTGGGTGGATGCCCGCGCCCCTGCTGCGGCGCTCGTTCTCCCGGATCCTGTACGACGCGATCGGGGGCGTGTTCGACGAGCTCGGTTTCGACATCGTCGGCGACGACACCTTCCGCGACCTGGTGATCGCGCGGATCGTGGAGCCGACCTCGCTGCTCGACGTCGACCGGGTCCTGTCCGACCTGGGCCGGGTCGCCGCGTCGCTGTCCACGCGGAAGCGGACGTTGAAGCGGGCGCAGGACGGCCGGTACCGGGACCTGATCGCGAAGGCGTGCTTCACGTTCGCGCAGGCCAGCGATGATGTGTCCCTCGTGCTGTATGACGTGACCACGCTCTACTTCGAAGCGGAGAAGGAAGACGACCTGCGCAAGGTCGGCTACTCCAAAGAACGTCGCGTCGACCCGCAGATCGTCGTCGGCCTCCTCGTAGACAGGACCGGGTTCCCCCTCGAGATCGGCTGCTTCGAGGGGAACAAGGCCGAAACGCTCACGATCCTGCCCGTCATCAAGTCCTTCCAAGCCAGGCACGGCATCGAGGGCATGGTCATCGTCGCGGACGCCGGCATGCTCTCCGGTGCGAACCTGCGCGAGCTCGACGACGCCGGGTTCTCCTTCATCGTCGGCTCCCGCCAGACCACCGCGCCCCTCGACCTGGCCTCGCACTACCGGTGGCACGGCACCGTGTTCACCGACGGGCAGATGATCGACACGATCACCCCCAAGCACCGCGGCGCGACGCCCGTCAATGACGTCAACGTCAAGGCCGAGCCCGTGTGGACGAAGACCGGGACCCCGGCGTCATGGCGGGCCGTGTGGGCCTACTCCGCGAAGAGGTTCGCGAGAGACAACCGGACCCTGACCGCGCAGGAGGACCGCGCCCGATCAGTCATCGACGGTGACAAGCCCGCCCGCGCCACCCGGTTCGTCAAGACCACCGGAACCGCCCGCACCCTCGACGAGACCGCCCTGGCCAGGGCGCGGAAGGTCGCCGGCCTCAAGGGCTACGTCACGAACATCCCCGCCACGGTCATGGCCCCAGGCGAGGTCATCTCCAGCTACCACGATCTGTGGCACGTCGAGCAGTCCTTCCGGATGTCGAAGACAGACCTGCAGGCCAGACCCTTCTTCGCGAGGACACGCGACGCGATCGAAGCCCACCTCACCATCGTCTTCACCGCGCTGGCCGTCTCCCGCACGATCCAGGACCGCACCGGACTGTCCATCCGGAAAGTCCTGCGCGAGCTACGACCACTGCGCTCCGCGACCATCGAGATCAACGGCGTCATCCGCGACGCCGAACCCGCCATCCCCGCCGACAAGCAGGCCATCCTCGACGCGATCAGGAAGCCCGCAAGGCACTAAGGCTCTTGACCCAAGTCAGGCCTGACGTCCTGTCCATGAAATGCGAAAGACCCCGCACGTGGGGTGCGGGGTCTTTCGTGAAGGGTGTCCGGCGGCGTCCTACTCTCCCACCCCGTCTCCAGGGCAGTACCATCGGCGCTGTAGGGCTGAGCTTCCGGGTTCGGAATGGGACCGGGCGTTTCCCCTACGCTATGACCGCCGTAACAGTATCGAGTTGTCGGGTGCCCCCGTGTTCCCGCCCTGGTCGGGGGCGGGGGTGGGGGTGGTTGCCCGTTTCTCGGGAACCGCACAGTGGACGCGTAGCAAGTGTAAGTGTGTGTGTTGAAGTTGTTGGCTGATTAGTACCGGTCAGCTGCGGCAGTCGTTGGTCCTGCCTTCCACATCCGGCCTATCTACCCAGTGGTCTCGCTGGGTGCCTTCAGAACTTGCGTTCATGGAAACCTCATCTTGAAGCAGGCTTCCCGCTTAGATGCTTTCAGCGGTTATCCTTCCCGAACGTAGCTAACCAGCGGTGCACTTGGCAGTACAACTGGCACACCAGAGGTTCGTCCGTCCCGGTCCTCTCGTACTAGGGACAGCCCTTCTCAAGTTTCCTGCGCGCGCAGCGGATAGGGACCGAACTGTCTCACGACGTTCTAAACCCAGCTCGCGTACCGCTTTAATGGGCGAACAGCCCAACCCTTGGGACCTACTCCAGCCCCAGGATGCGACGAGCCGACATCGAGGTGCCAAACCATGCCGTCGATATGGACTCTTGGGCAAGATCAGCCTGTTATCCCCGGGGTACCTTTTATCCGTTGAGCGACGGCGCTTCCACAAGCCACCGCCGGATCACTAGTCCCGACTTTCGTCCCTGCTCGACCTGTCGGTCTCACAGTCAAGCTCCCTTGTGCACTTGCACTCGACACCTGATTGCCAACCAGGCTGAGGGAACCTTTGGGCGCCTCCGTTACATTTTGGGAGGCAACCGCCCCAGTTAAACTACCCACCAGGCACTGTCCCTGATCCGGATGACGGACCGAGGTTAGATATCCGTTGCAGTCAGAGTGGTATTTCAACGTTGACTCCCCCGAGCTGGCGCCCGGGGTTCATAGTCTCCCACCTATCCTACACAAACTGCACCGAACACCAATACCAAGCTATAGTAAAGGTCCCGGGGTCTTTCCGTCCTGCTGCGCGTAACGAGCATCTTTACTCGTAGTGCAATTTCGCCGAGCTCGCGGTTGAGACAGCGGAGAAGTCGTTACGCCATTCGTGCAGGTCGGAACTTACCCGACAAGGAATTTCGCTACCTTAGGATGGTTATAGTTACCACCGCCGTTTACTGGGGCTTAAATTCTGGGCTTCACCAAAGGTTGACCCGTCCTCTTAACCTTCCAGCACCGGGCAGGCGTCAGTCCGTATACATCGTCTTGCGACTTCGCACGGACCTGTGTTTTTAGTAAACAGTCGCTTCTCCCTGGTCTCTGCGGCCCTCCCCGCGTCCCCACGCTAGGTGGTTGACGGTTCAGGCCCCCTTCTCCCGAAGTTACGGGGGCATTTTGCCGAGTTCCTTAACCACGATTCGCTCGATCGCCTTGGTATTCTCTACCTGACCACCTGAGTCGGTTTGGGGTACGGGCGGCTAGAACCTCGCGTCGAGGCTTTTCTTGGCAGCAGAGGATCACCCGTTTCCCGCATACGCGGTCACTATCAGCTCTCACCCTGTGTGACACCCGGATTTGCCTAGGTGTCGGGCTACGGCCTTGGACGTGGACTACCATCGCCACGCCGGGCTACCTTCCTGCGTCACCCCTGTTAATACGCTTACCTACTGCCAGGTCGGGTCACGCGCCGCCGGCGCCGGTGTGGTCCGAAGACCACGATGGCGCCCTTGGGGCGTTTAGCATTCCTGGGTTCGGTATGGGCGGTTCTTCGCCGGTAGGAGAATATCAACTCCTTGTCCATCGACTACGCCTGTCGGCCTCGCCTTAGGTCCCGACTTACCCAGGGCGGATTAACCTGGCCCTGGAACCCTTGGTCATTCGGCGGACGGGTTTCTCACCCGTCATTCGCTACTCATGCCTGCATTCTCACTCGTGTAGTCTCCACCACTGGGTCACCCCGCGGCTTCACTGTCCACACGACGCTCCCCTACCCAGCACAGCCCCTGAACCAACGAATCAAGTTCGCGGCTTGGGTGTCGCTGCGCTGCCACGGCTTCGGCGGTGTGCTTGAGCCCCGCTACATTGTCGGCGCGGAATCACTTGACCAGTGAGCTATTACGCACTCTTTCAAGGGTGGCTGCTTCTAAGCCAACCTCCTGGTTGTCTGTGCAACTCCACATCCTTTCCCACTGAGCACACGCTTAGGGGCCTTAGCCGGTGATCTGGGCTGTTTCCCTCTCGACTACGGAGCTTATCCCCGCAGTCTCACTGCCTCGCTTAAACTTACCGGCATTCGGAGTTTGGCTGACGTCAGTAACCTGGTAGGGCCCATCGGCCATCCAGTAGCTCTACCTCCGGCAAGAAACACGAGACGCTGCACCTAAATGCATTTCGGGGAGAACCAGCTATCACGAAGTTTGATTGGCCTTTCACCCCTAACCACAGGTCATCCCCCAGGTTTTCAACCCTGGTGGGTTCGGCCCTCCACACTGTCTTACCAGTGCTTCAGCCTGCCCATGGCTAGATCACTTCGCTTCGGGTCTAGACCCGGCGACTATCACGCCCTGTTCGGACTCGCTTTCGCTACGGCTACCCCGCACGGGTTAACCTCGCCACCGAGCACTAACTCGCAGGCTCATTCTTCAAAAGGCACGCCGTCACCCCAGCTAGGGAGGCTCCGACGGATTGTAGGCACACGGTTTCAGGTACTATTTCACTCCCCTCCCGGGGTACTTTTCACCTTTCCCTCACGGTACTAGTCCGCTATCGGTCACTAGGTAGTATTTAGGCTTAGCAAGTGGTCTTGCCAGATTCACACGAGATTTCTCGGGCCCCGTGCTACTTGGGATCCCCTCCACCAGGCCGCATCATTTCGTCTACGGGACTAGCACCCTCTACGGTCCGCCTCTCAATGCGGTTCGACTATGACGCGGCTTTCTCACTGGTTGGGAGACTGTCAGATCTCCCCAGAAGGTCCCACAACCCCGCACACGCAACGCCTGACAGCTTTAACACGTGTACGGTTTGGCCTCATCCGCTTTCGCTCGCCACTACTCACGGAATATCTCTTCCTGCCGGTACTGAGATGTTTCACTTCCCGGCGTTCCCTCCACACACCCTATATATTCAGGTGCGGGTACCTGCACATGACTGCAGGTGGGTTCCCCCATTCGGACATCCTCGGATCACAGCTCGTTTGCCAACTCCCCGAGGCTTATCGCAGGCTACGACGTCCTTCTTCGGCTCCTAGTGCCAAGGCATCCACCCTGTGCCCTTAAAAACTTCAACAAAAGCGTTGAGTCGTTAAGTACTCTTTGCGTTTCACACTACAGAGACATTCAGGAACACCCTCCCACAAGGAGAAGGTGCTTGAACATCTTGGATGCTCGCGTCCACTGTGCAGTTCTCAAGCAACGGACAGACCCACCGACCAGACCCGCCAACCCCAACCCCCACCCCGAGAAGAACTCTCGAGACGTGGTGGAGCGGTCCGGGCCATCTGGTGACCTGTACCAAGACTCCCGACCAGACCCACCCCTGACAGGGGCACGTCCCGCGGCCGGTTGCCTCAGGACCCAACAGTGCGTCCACGACCACCACCCGAACCCGTCACCCCGCGTTCCCACCCCCAAGAGAGGCGTACTAGCAAGCTCACGACCGAGCAGCAGTCTTCTAGTCAATGTTCCACCCAGAGCACCACCACCAGCACGTTCGGCCGGCGCGTGGTCCACCATGAACACCCACCCCAGGCAAGCCTGCACGGCGGATGTTGGTGAGCTCCTTAGAAAGGAGGTGATCCAGCCGCACCTTCCGGTACGGCTACCTTGTTACGACTTAGTCCCAATCGCCAGTCCCACCTTCGACCACTCCCCCTCTTACGAGTTGGGCCATGGGCTTCGGGTGTTACCAACTTTCGTGACTTGACGGGCGGTGTGTACAAGGCCCGGGAACGTATTCACCGCAGCGTTGCTGATCTGCGATTACTAGCGACTCCGACTTCATGGGGTCGAGTTGCAGACCCCAATCCGAACTGAGACCGGCTTTTTGGGATTCGCTCCACCTTACGGTATCGCAGCCCTCTGTACCGGCCATTGTAGCATGCGTGAAGCCCAAGACATAAGGGGCATGATGATTTGACGTCATCCCCACCTTCCTCCGAGTTGACCCCGGCAGTCTCCCATGAGTCCCCGGCATAACCCGCTGGCAACATGGGACGAGGGTTGCGCTCGTTGCGGGACTTAACCCAACATCTCACGACACGAGCTGACGACAACCATGCACCACCTGTGAACCGACCTTACGGGGAGCACATCTCTGCACTTTTCCGGTTCATGTCAAGCCTTGGTAAGGTTCTTCGCGTTGCATCGAATTAATCCGCATGCTCCGCCGCTTGTGCGGGCCCCCGTCAATTCCTTTGAGTTTTAGCCTTGCGGCCGTACTCCCCAGGCGGGGCACTTAATGCGTTAGCTGCGGCACGGAACCCGTGGAATGGGTCCCACACCTAGTGCCCAACGTTTACGGCATGGACTACCAGGGTATCTAATCCTGTTCGCTCCCCATGCTTTCGCTCCTCAGCGTCAGTAGCTGCCCAGAGACCTGCCTTCGCCATCGGTGTTCCTCCTGATATCTGCGCATTCCACCGCTACACCAGGAATTCCAGTCTCCCCTACAGCACTCTAGCCTGCCCGTACCCGATGCAAGCCCGAGGTTGAGCCTCGGGATTTCACACCAGACGCGACAGACCGCCTACGAGCTCTTTACGCCCAATAATTCCGGACAACGCTTGCGCCCTACGTATTACCGCGGCTGCTGGCACGTAGTTAGCCGGCGCTTCTTCTGCAGGTACCGTCACTTACGCTTCTTCCCTGCTGAAAGAGGTTTACAACCCGAAGGCCGTCATCCCTCACGCGGCGTCGCTGCATCAGGCTTTCGCCCATTGTGCAATATTCCCCACTGCTGCCTCCCGTAGGAGTCTGGGCCGTGTCTCAGTCCCAGTGTGGCCGGTCGCCCTCTCAGGCCGGCTACCCGTCGACGCCTTGGTAGGCCATTACCCCACCAACAAGCTGATAGGCCGCGAGCCCATCCCCCACCGAAAAACTTTCCAACCCCACCCATGCAGGCAGAGCTCATATCCGGTATTAGACCCCGTTTCCAAGGCTTATCCCGAAGTGGAGGGCAGGTTGCTCACGTGTTACTCACCCGTTCGCCACTGATCCACCCCGAAGGGCTTCACCGTTCGACTTGCATGTGTTAAGCACGCCGCCAGCGTTCGTCCTGAGCCAGGATCAAACTCTCCGTAAAAGAATATCGCCACCCCGGACAAAACCCAGGATAACAACCATACGGTGCTTGAAAACTGGCCAGACGAGCTGAACTGCTCATCTGTCCAAAGGAATCCTCCCGAACCACCACAACGGTGACCCGACGAGGGTTATATTTGGCATTGACTATCAAACGCACTGTTGAGTTCTCAAACAACCGACGCACACCATCCGAACCGGTAAGCTCTTCGCTTTTCCGTTTCGCTCCGGGGCGATGTCTCTAACCTACCAGACGATTTCCTTCTTGCCTAATCCGTGTTTCCGGAAGAACCGGAACCGGAATCGACAAGAATTGTCGTTCGGAGGGCCCCACACTACACGTCCTGAGAGCGCACTAAGCCCCTCAGAAACTTGCGGTGTGAGTTTCAGTCCCCGGCGCGGCCTCCCACCTTGCGGCTGCCTTGCGGCGTGGAGTCCGTCGGCCCGTCGGGCTGACTTCGAGAACATTACACGGCCCCCCAGGCGGGGACAACCTGAGGGACGGTGACGGCGCCCACACCGCAGGCGCGCCGGCCCAAGCCGCCGGCCCGGCGTGGGGCTAGGTTCGGCCCGTGCCCACACGTCCCGCCGCCGATACCGTCGTCGTCCGCCCTGGTGAGCCCGCGGAGGCCGCCGAGATCGCGTGGCTCGCCGCCACCACCTTCCCGCTCGCCTGCCCGCCCGGCACCGCCGTCGACGAGATGGCGCGCCACATCGCCATGCACCTGACGCCTGGCGCGTTCGCGCGGTGGGCACGCAGCGCGGACCACGCGCTGCTCGTCGCGGCCCGCGGCGGCGAGCTCGTGGGCTACGCGCTGCTCCACCTGGGGACGCCCGACGGCGTCGAGGAGGCCCACGTCGTCGCCGCCGCGACGCGCGGCGACGGGACGTCGGTCGAGCTCTCCAAGATCTACGCGCACCCGCTCGCGCTCGGGAGCGGGACGTCGTCGGAGCTCATGCGCGGGGCGATCGCCGCGGCCGCGGAGCTCTCGGCGGCGCACGGGCACTCCGCTCCCCTGCCCCTGTGGCTCGGCACCAACGGGCAGAACCTGCGGGCGCAGGCGTTCTACCGCAAGCACGGCTTCGTCGTCGTCGGGACGCGGACGTACGACGTCGGCGGGCACACGCACGACGACGTCGTCATGCTGCGCCGGCCGTAGGCCGGTCAGCGCGCCGAGAACGCGGCGTCGAACGCCGCGGCCGGAGCGTCGAACGCGAGACGACGCACGAACGCCAGCGCCTCGGGCGCGCCGACCAGGCGGTCCATGCCCGCGTCCTCCCACTCCACCGAGATCGGGCCCTCGTAGCCGATGGTGTTGAGCATGCGGAACGCGTCCTCCCACGGGACGTCGCCGTGGCCCGTCGAGATGAAGTCCCAGCCGCGGCGCGGGTCGGCCCAGGGCAGGTGCGAGGACAGGCGGCCGTTGCGGCCGTTGCCCAGGCGCTTCTTCGTGTCCTTGCAGTCGACGTGGAAGATGCGGTCCTTGAAGTCCCACAGGAACGAGACCGGGTCGAGGTCCTGCCAGACCATGTGCGACGGGTCCCAGTTGAGGCCGAACGACTCGCGGTGGCCGATCGCCTCCAGGGTGCGGACCGTCGTCCAGTAGTCGTAGGCGATCTCGCTCGGGTGGACCTCGTGCGCGAACCGGACGCCCACCTCCTCGAAGACGTCGAGGATCGGGTTCCAGCGGTCGGCGAAGTCCTGGTAGCCCGCCTCGACCATCGCCTCCGAGGCCGGCGGGAACATCGCCACGTACTTCCAGATGGAGGAGCCCGTGAAGCCGATGACCGTCTTCACGCCCAGCTTGGCCGCGAGGCGGGCGGTGTTCTTCATCTCCTCGGCGGCCCGCTGCCGCACCCCCTCCGGGTCGCCGTCGCCCCAGACGACGTCGGGCAGGATGTCGCGGTGCCGCTGGTCGATGGGGTCGTCGCAGACCGCCTGGCCCTTGAGGTGGTTGGAGATCGCCCAGACCTTCAGGCCGTACCGGTCCAGCAGGGCGAGCCGGTCGGCGACGTACGCGTCGTCGTCCCAGCGCCAGGGGTCCAGGTGGTCCCCCCAGCAGGCGAGCTCGAGGCCGTCGTAGCCCCAGCCGGAGGCGAGGCGGGCCACCTCCTCGAGCGGGAGGTCGGCCCACTGGCCGGTGAACAGGGTGACGGGACGCGCCATGGTGGCTCCTCGGGTGGCGTTCGAGCGGGTGGTCGGGACGGTCGTCGTCGGCGCGGTCAGGGCAGGTCGACCCAGGCGCCCTGCGCGCCGGCGCTGCGCTCGACGGCGTCGAGCACGCGCTGCACCGCGAGGCCGTCGGCGAACGAGGGCTCCGGCTGGCGGCCCGCGGCGATGTCGCCGAGCAGGTCCACCACCTGGTGGCTGAACGCGTGCTCGTAGCCGAGCCCGTGGCCGGGCGGCCACCAGTGTCCGCCGTACGGGTGCACGGGCTCGGTGACCTGGATGCGACGGAAGCCGGCCGTCTGCGGGTCCTCGGCGGCGTCGAAGAAGTGCAGGACGTTCATGTCCTCGAGGTCGAAGGCCACGGAGCCCGCCGAGCCGTTGACCTCGAGGCGCAGGGCGTTCTTGCGCCCCCACGCGAACCGGGTCGCCTCGAAGGTCGCCAGGCCGCCGCCGGACAGCCGGCCCAGGAACACCGCCGCGTCGTCGACCGTGACCGGGCCCGTCCCCGTGCCCGCCGCGCCGCTCAGGCCGCTGAACGACGCGGGGAGCGGGCGCTCCCGGACGAACGTCTCGAGGATCCCGTTGACGCCCGTCAGCCGCTCGCCCGTGACGAACTGGGCGAGGTCGACGACGTGGGCGCCGATGTCGCCGAGCGCCCCGGACCCGGCCTTCGCCCTGTCGAGCCGCCAGGACAGCGGCACCTGCGGGTCCGCGACCCAGTCCTGGAGGTACTGCGCGCGCACGTGCCGCACCTGGCCGACCCGCCCCGCCTCGACCAGGCGGCGCGCGAGCTGGACCGCGGGGACGCGGCGGTACGTGAACCCCACCGAGGCCCACACGCCGCGCTCCGCCGCGGCGGAGGCCGCGGCGGCCATCGCCTCGGCCTCCGCCACCGTGTTGGCGAGCGGCTTCTCGCACAGCACGTGCTTGCCCGCCGCGAGCGCCGCGACCGCGATCTCCGCGTGCGTGTCGCCCGGCGTGCAGACGTCCACCAGGTCGACGTCGTCGCGCGTCAGGAGGTCCCGCCACGACGGCGTCGACGACTCCCAACCGAGCCGCTCGGCCGCCGCCGCCACGGCCGCGGCGTCGCGGCCGGCGACGACCCGCAGGCGCGGGGTCAGCGGGAGGTCGAAGAACCGCGGTGCCGTGCGCCAGGCCTGGGAGTGCGCCGCGCCCATGAAGGCGTAGCCCACCATCCCGACGCCGAGGTCGGGCGCGTGCTGCGTCACGACTCGAAGCCGATCGACAGGTAGTCGTCGACGTTGTCCGCCGTCACTACCGGGGCGTAGAGCTGGATCTGGCGCGGCACGCCGAGCGAGGCGAGGTCGCCCAGGGTCTTGTTCTGGGCGATGAGGCGGGCGAGCTTGATGCCGTCGGCCGCCTGCGTGGACGGGTAGATGACGGTGGCTTCCAGGACGGAGTCGCCGTCCTGGATGTGCCGCATGACGTTGGCGGACCCCGCACCGCCGACCATGAAGAACTCGTCGCGGCCTGCGTTCTCGATGGCCTGGAGCACGCCGACGCCCTGGTCGTCGTCGTGGTTCCACACGGCCGTGAGCTTCGGGGCGGCCTGGAGCAGGTTGGTCGCGGCGGCCTCGCCGCCCTGGACGGTGAAGTCCGCGGCGACGCGGTTGTCGACCTCCTGGCCGCAGTCGGCCAGCGCGTCGGCGAAGCCCTGGCTGCGGTCCTGCGTGAGCGGCAGCGAGTCGATGCCTGCGATCTCGCCGATCACGGCGTCGGGGTCGTCGCCCACCTTCTCGCAGATGTAGGTGCCCGCCGAGACGCCCATGCCGTAGTTGTCGCCGAGGATCGTGGCACGCGCGGCGAACGGGCTGGAGAACTCGCGGTCGACGTTGACCACCGGGATGCCGGCGTTCATCGCCCGCGTCGCGACGTCGGTGAGGGCCGCGCCGTCGAACGGGAGCAGCACGATGGCGTCGACGCCGTCGTTGATGAAGCCCTCGATCTGGCTGATCTGGAGGTTGACGTCGTTGGTGCCCTCGGCGACGTTGAGCGTGACGTCGGAGTACTTCTCGGCCTCGGCGCGGGCGGCCGACGTGATGGCGCCCATCCAGCCGTGGTCGGACGCCGGGGCGGAGAAGCCGATGACGATCTTGTCGCCCGGCTCGTCGTTGTCGCTGCCGGGGGCGACCGCCGCCCCGGCGGTGTCGTCGTCGGTCGGCTCGGGCTCGTTGCTGGTGCAGGCCGCGGCCAGGAGGACCGCGGTCAGTGCCGTCGTCACGCCGGCGACGAGGCGACGGCGCTGCGTGCGTGCGGACATGGGATCTCCTTCGATCGGTGCGCGTGGAGCAGGGATGGGTCAGCTGCCTCGGCCCTCGCGGGCGGCGAAGCGCTGCTGCAGCAGCACGGCGGCCACGATGATCGCGCCCTTGGCGACCTGCTGGACCGAGCTGTTGAGGTTGTTGAGCACGAACACGTTGGTCAGGGCGGTGAAGATCAGGACGCCGAGGACGGTCCCGACGATGGTGCCGCGGCCACCGACGAGCAGCGTCCCGCCGACGACGACGGCGGCGATGGCGTCGAGCTCGTAGAGCGTGCCGTTCGTGGAGGACCCCGCGCCGGTGCGGGCGAGCATCATGGCCCCGCCGATCCCGGCGGTCAGCCCCGCGAGGGCGTACAGGGACATCGTGTGCCGCTTGACCTTGATGCCGGCCAGGCGGGCGGCCTCGGCGTTCCCGCCGACGGCGACCGTGCGACGGCCGAACGTGGTGCGCGCCAGCAGGAACCACCCGGCGACGGCGACAGCCGCGAAGATCCACACGATCTTCGGCACGCCGAGCAGGTTGCCCTGGAGGGCGGACTTGAACGAGGTGGCCGTGACCAGCTGGGTGCGGCGGTTGGCGATGAGCTCCGCGAGGCCGCGGGCGGCCACGAGCATGGCGAGGGTGGCGATGAACGGCACCACCTTGCCGTAGGCGACGAGCAGGCCGTTGACGAGGCCGGCGCCCAGGCCGACCGCGAGCGCGCAGAACACCATGACGAGCCACGTCGACTCCTGGGCGATGCGCTGCGTCTCGAGCGTCGACGCCCACACCGACGCGAGCCCCAGCACCGAGCCCACCGACAGGTCGATGCCGCCGCCGGTGATGACGAACGTCATGCCGATGCTCAGCACGCCCGTGATGGCGGCGAGGCCGAGCACGACGAGCAGGTTGGACACGCTCAGGAACCTGTCGCCGGCGGTAGCCCACCCGACGATGCACAGCACGAGGAGGGCGAGGACGAGCCCGCCGTTGCGCGCGCCGCCGGAGGCGAGCGCGCGGCGCACCGGGCTGGACGTGGTCTGGTCGGTCACGCGGCACTTCCTTCCATGACGAGGTCGAGCACCCGGTGCTCGTCGATGGCGCCGGCGTCGGTGCTGTGCACCACGCGGCCGTCGGCGACGACGAGGACGCGGTCGGCGAGGCCGAGCACCTCGGGGATCTCGGAGGAGACGACGACGATGGCGGCCCCGGCGTCGGCGAGCCGGCGGACGAGCCCGTAGATCTCGGCGCGGGCGCCGACGTCGACGCCGCGCGTGGGCTCGTCGAGCAGCAGCACGTCGCAGCCGTGCACGAGCCAGCGCGCGAGCAGCGCCTTCTGCTGGTTGCCGCCGGACAGGGTGCGGGCCTCGCGCCCGACCTGCGCGGGCCGCAGGTCCAGCGCGGCCACCTGCTCCTGCGCCGCGCGGCGCTCGGCGCGCTCGTCGAGCACACCGCCCCGGGCGAACCGCGCGAACGTGGACAGCGTGATGTTCCGGTAGACGGGCTCGGCGAGCAGCAGGCCCTGGCTCTTGCGCTCCTCGGGGCAGAGCCCCACGCCGGCGGCGACGGCCGCGTCGACGGCGCCGGGGCGCAGGCGGCGGCCGTTGACCGTCACGGTCCCGGCGGTCGCGCGGCGCGCACCGTAGATCGTCTCGAGGATCTCGGAGCGCCCCGAGCCGACCAGGCCCGCGAGCCCCAGGATCTCCCCGGCGCGCACCTGGAGGTCCACGTCGCGGAACGTGCGGCCCAGGCCGAGGCCGGCGACGTCGAGCACCACGGGCGCCCCGGCGGCGACGCCGGGACGGGCGGGGAACGCGTACTCCACCGCGCGGCCGGTCATCAGGCGGATGAGCTCGCTGGTCGGGGTGGTGGCGGGGAGGTTGCGCGCGACGGTCCGCCCGTCCTTGAGGACGGTGATGCGGTCGCCGACGCGGCGGATCTCCTCGAGGCGGTGCGAGATGTAGACGACGGCGACGCCGCGCGCCGTGATGCCCTCGACGACGCGGAAGAGGTTCTCCGCCTCCTCCGCGTCGAGGACTGCCGACGGCTCGTCCATGACGATCACGCGCGCGTCGTGCGAGAGGGCGCGGGCCATGGAGACGATCTGCTTGCCCGCCGCCGAGAGGCGCGCGACCTCGCGGTGCGGCGGGATCTCCGGGTGGCCGAGGCTCGTCAGCAGCTCGCGGGTGCGGCGGGCCGCCTCGCGCCGCCGGGAGAACCCGGCCGTGGCCAGCTCGTGGCCGAGGAACACGTTCTCGGCGACCGTGAGGCCGTCGACGACGTCGAGCTCCTGGTAGATGGTGGCGATGCCGAGCCGCAGGCCGGCGACGGGGTGCGGGATGGTGACGACCTCGCCGTCGAGCAGGACCTCGCCCTCGGTCGGCTGGTGGGCGCCCGAGAGGATCTTGATGAGCGTGGACTTGCCCGCGCCGTTCTGGCCGAGCAGGCAGTGCACCTCGCCCGGGGCGACGTCGAGGTCGACGCCGTCGAGAGCCCGGGCGCCGGGGAACTCCTTGACGATGCCGCGCACGGCGAGCAGCGGCTGCGCGTCGAGGTCGCCAGTGACCATGTGACGCACGTTACCGGACTTCTGACGGACGTCAACCATAAGTTGCCACCTCGGTGGCAGAGTTATCCGCACTGGACGCCCAACTTCGGGATGGGTGCCGATGATTCATGGTTGACTGGGGCGCATGGAGGAACCGCCGACGCTCGCTCCGCGCCCCACCGGCATCGGCGGGATGTTCCAGCTGCTGCGGGACGGCAGGCCCCGCACCCGCGCCGAGCTGGCCGCGGTCACGGGGCAGGCCAGGTCCACGATCGCGGCCCGGATCGAGCTCCTGTCCAGCGTCGGGCTCGTCAGCCCGGCCGGCGAGGCCTCCTCCACCGGCGGGCGCCCGCCCGCCACGTTCGCGTTCCGGCCGGGCGCGCGCGTCGTCGTCGCCGTCGACCTCGGCGCGACGCACGCCCGGCTCGCCGTCACCGACCTCGCCTCGACCATCCTCGCCGAGGAGGAGTCGGCCCTGAACATCGCCGACGGCCCCGACGTCGTCCTCGCGCAGGTCGCCGAGACGGCGGCCAAGCTCGTCGCCACGGCCGGGCGGTCGCTCGACGACGTCGCCGCCGTCGGCGTCGGGCTGCCCGGACCCGTGGAGCACACGACCGGGCGGCCGATCAACCCGCCGATCATGCCCGGCTGGGACAACGCCACCGTGCCACAGCTGCTGCAGAGCCTCTTCGTGCCCGTCCCGGTGCTCGTCGACAACGACGTCAACATCATGGCGCTCGGCGAGCACCGCGCGACCTGGCGCGACGAGGCCGACCTGCTCGTCGTCAAGGTCGCCACCGGCATCGGCGCCGGCATCATCACCGACGGCGAGCTGCGCCGCGGCGCCCAGGGGGCCGCGGGCGACATCGGCCACGTCACGGTCCCGAACGCCCCCGACGTGCTGTGCCGGTGCGGCAACACCGGGTGCCTCGAGGCCGTGGCCAGCGGGACGGCCGTCGCCGCGGCGCTGCGGGCCCAGGGGCTCGCTGCCGGGTCGAGCGCCGACGTCGTCGCGCTCGTCCGCTCGGGGACCTCGCGGCGAGCCACGCCGTCCGGCAGGCCGGCCGGGACATCGGCGGGGTGCTCGCGGTGTGCGTCAGCATGCTCAACCCGTCGGTCATCGTCGTCGGCGGGAGCCTGGCCGGCGTCGGAGAGCAGCTCGTCGCGGGCATCCGCGAGGTCGTCTACCGCCGCTCGCTGCCCCTCGCGACGCAGCACCTGCGCATCGTCACCTCGCAGGTCGGCTCGCGCGCGGCGGTCATCGGGGCCAGCACGATGGCCGTCGACCACGTGCTCTCGCCCTCCGCGATCGAGGCGCTCGCCACCTGACGGCGGCGGGTCGCGCTCACGCGCCGGCGACCTCCCCGTCGCCCGGCTGCGCCGGGCCCTCGTCGAACCCGGTCGGGCCCTCGTCGAACCCGGTCGGGCCGTCAGCCAGCCCCGCCGGGCCGTCGGCCAGCAGCCGGACGAAGCCCGCCTCGTCGAGCACCGGCAGGCCGAGCTCCTCGGCCCTGGCGGCCTTCGACCCCGCGTTCTCGCCGACGACGACGTAGTCCGTCTTCTTCGAGACCGACCCGGCGGCCTTGCCCCCCGCGGCGATGATCGCCTCCTTCGCGCCGTCGCGCGAGAAGCCCTCGAGCGACCCCGTGACGACGACGGTGAGGCCTGCGAGCGGGCCCTCGGGGGCCGTGCCCGCCGCGGCCTGGGCGGCCATCGCCGCCGGACCGGGGTGCCCCGGCGTCGCGAAGCGGACGCCCGCGGCGGCCCACGACTCGACGATGTCGACGTGCCAGTCCACGTCGAACCACGCGATCAGCTCGGCGCCGATGACGGGGCCCACGCCTTCGACGGCCGAGAGCTCCTCGAGCGTCGCGGCGCGGATGGCGTCGAGCGAGCCGAACCAGTCCGCGAGCGCCCGCGCGGCGACAGGGCCGACGTGGCGGATGTTGAGGGAGACGATCTGGCGCCACAGGTCCTTGGTCTTCGCGCGCTCCAGCTCGTCGAGCAGCACCTGGGCCGTCTTGGCGGGGCCGTAGACCGGGTGGTCCTTCCGGATGCCCGCCTTGCGGCGCTCGGCCGCGGTCATGGTCTCGGTGCCCGGCGGGTAGGTGCGCTCGACGAGGCGCTGGAACGGCCGGACGACCTTCGCGGTGAACGTCTCGCCGTCGGCGGTCGGCAGCTCGGCGGACTCGCCCACGCCGTCGTAGGGGCGCGGCAGGCCGGTCTCGGGGTCGCGGACGACGACGCGGATGGGCAGCAGCTCGTCGAGCGTGAGGCGGAACAAGCCGGCCTCGGTGTCGAGCGGCGGGTCCGCGGGCTCGAGCGGCTGGGTGAGGGCGGCAGCGCCGACCTCGCCGAGGCCCTCGACGTCGAGCCCGCCGCGCGACCCGATGTGCTCGACGCGGCCGCGTACCTGTGCGGGGCACGAGCGGGCGTTGGGGCAGCGCAGGTCGACGTCGCCCTCCTTCATGGGGCGCAGCTCGGTGCCGCACTCGGGGCACTGCGTCGGCATGACGAAGTCGTGGCGCGGGTAGCCGTCGTCGGCCGCGGCGGGGACGGGGCCGAGGATCTCGGGGATGACGTCGCCGGCCTTGCGCAGCACGACGACGTCGCCGACGCGCACGCCCTTGGCCCGCACCACGTCCTGGTTGTGCAGCGTCGCCTGCCGCACGGTCGAGCCGGCGACGAGCACGGGCTCCATGACGGCGTACGGCGTGGCCCGCCCGGTGCGGCCCACGCCCACCTGGATCGCGAGCAGGCGGGTGTTGACCTCCTCGGGCGGGTACTTGTAGGCGGTCGCCCAGCGGGGCGCACGGCTCGTCGCTCCCAGGCGCTGCTGGTCCGCCAGGGCGTCGACCTTGACGACGATGCCGTCGAGCTCGTGCTCGATGTCGTGCCGGTGCACGCCGAAGTGCTCGATCATCGCGACGACGCCGTCGACGCCCGGCACCACCCGGTTGTGGGGCGAGACCGGCAGGCCCCACTGCGCGAAGTGCGCGTACGCGTCGGACTGCCGCTCCAGGGCGGTCTGCTCCCCCGCCTCCCACTGCAGGGCGCCGATGCCGTGGACGTACAGGCGCAGGGACCCGACGCGGGCCAGGCCCGCCTCCAGCTCGAGGCCGTCCTTCTTGTCGAGCTGCTGGCGCAGGCCGCCGGCGGCCGCGTTGCGGGCGTTGGCGAACGTCGGGAACCGGCGGGTCGCGGCGACGCGCGCGGCGTCGTCGTCGAAGCCGCGCGTCGCGGCCGAGCGGGCGGCGTGCCGCGACCGTGCCTCGTCGACCGCCCGGAACCGCATCTCCTCCTGGAGCGCGTTGAGCCGGGCGAACGACGCGGTCGGGATGAAGATCTCGCCGCGCACCTCGACCAGGGCGGGGTGGCCGTCGCCTGCGAGCTGTTGCGGGACGTCCGCGATGCGCAGCGCGTTGACCGTGACGTCCTCGCCCGTGCGGCCGTCGCCGCGGGTCGCGGCGCGGGTCAGGCGCCCGTGCTCGTACAGCAGGGCGATGGCCAGGCCGTCGATCTTCACCTCGGAGAGGTAGCCGACGTCGTCCCGCCCCAGGTCGCGCGCGACGCGCGCGTCCCAGTCGCGCAGCTCCTCGACCGAGAACACGTTGTCGAGCGAGAGCATCCGCTCGACGTGCTCCACCGTCGCGAACCCCGTGGCCGCCGTGCCGCCCACCCGCTGGGTGGGCGACTCGGGCGTCGCGAGCGCGGGGTGGGCCGCCTCGAGCGCGGCCAGCTCGTGCATGCGCGCGTCGTACTCGGCGTCGGACACCAGCGGGGAGTCCTGCTCGTAGTAGGCGCGCTGGTCGGCCTCGACCAGGTCGCGCAGCTCCGCCCAGCGGCGCTGCGCCGCCTGCTCGTCGAGCTCCGCGGAGGAGAGGTTCGTCGTCGTCGTCGTCGCTGTGGGCTTTGCCATCGCGTCACTGCCCTGTTTGGGGGGCGCAGCCTCCGTCACGGCGATGATGTCGTCGAACTCACCGATCTCCTGCTCTGAGCCCCGCCCGTCGAACGCATCACCGGAGAACGCTGCCACGTAGAGATGCATCGGCGGGTTGCTCGGTCGTCCGTTACGGCCGTATGTCTGGTTCTCCACGCCTCCGGGGTATCGGCCCTCGTCTGTGTGGCGCTTCCGTGCACGTGCAATCTGGCGCTCTTCAGCGTCGTCCAGTCCGACGGACGTGTAGGCGGATCGTGACCCAAGCGTCTTGGCAGGCAGTAGCTCAACCCGCAGGATGTCTCCGGGAGCCGAGCCCCAAGTGCGGCCCTTGAGCTTGTTGTGCCCCGAGCCGGGACGTCGGTGGAGGTCTGCTGACCTCCCGATGTAGATGACCTCACGGCCTGCCTCGTCTAGCCAGTAGAGTCGGTAAATCCCTGCTCCTCGAGGCGACTTCGACCGGAGCTCTGCAGTGTTGCGCGCAACCAACGGCCTCCCAGCAGCGAGCACGTTACTAACGATGCGGTGCTTCAGCATGGGGCTCACCCGCAGAATCACCTCGTGGCTGCCGGGCACCCAGATCGCCTGCTGTCGCGAGGTCACGACCTCCTCGCCCGAGTCGATGTACTCCCACGCGTCTCGGTAACCCGGAGCGAGCACCGCACATATCTGGTCGGCGTCGGCCGTCACCATGTAGAGGCAGCCCGGGCCTGCCGGAATGCGCGGATGGCGGCCACGTCGGCCGATCACTCGGTAGCCCGGGTGCGCATCGAGGATGCGCTCCCAGTACGCAACCTCTGCGAAGTCTGGGGTGCCGAGGACCGGCAGCGTCTCGTAGGTCTTTCCACCCGGTGCGTCCCCGACCGGGTCCGACGTCATCGTCACGCTCGAAGGTTCGGTCACGGGTCCATCTTGACGGACGCCCCCGACACCGGCAGACGCGGGGCGGCTCCTGCCCCCGGACGCGACGAAGCCCGGCGACGCTGAGCGTCGCCGGGCTCGTCAGGGCGTCCGGGCCACGATCCGGACACCCGCGCGCCTGGCCCGAAGGCCGGCGCGGCGCGAGCGGGGCCACGATCCCGCTCGCACGGTGCCCGCCCCCGGGGCCACGATCCCGGGGGCGGGGTGCACCCCGTGCGGAGTGCGCACCCGGGCCACGATCCGGGTGCTGTCCGCCGCCGTCGCCCGGAGGAGTGGGCGGGCGGCGAAGCCGAACAAGAACTCAGGCCTTGACGCGGGCCGGGTTCATGTCCAGGTACTCGACGCCGGCGAGACGCTGCTCGCGCACCGTGTCCTGGGTGATGCCGTAGTACGCGGCGACCATGATGTCCTTCATGTCCTGCAGCATCGGCAGACGCGGGTTCGCCGGGGCGCACTGGTCCTCGTAGGCGCGCATCGCCAGGGCGTCGAGCCCGCCGATGTAGTCCTGCTCGGAGACGCCCTGCGCCGCGAACGACGGCTCGACGCCGATGCGGGTGGCGAGGTCGCGGCACGCGTTGGCGTACGACTCCACCGCCTCCTGCGGCGTCGAGGCCGGCAGGCCGAGGTGCTTGGCGATGACCTGGAAGCGCTCCGGGGCGACGTACTTCTCCGCCTTCGGCCAGCCGGTGACCTTGCCCGGGACGAGACCGTTGTAACGGATCGCGTAGGGCAGGAACATGGCGTTGGTGCGGCCGTGGATGAGCTTGTGCGTCGCGCCGACGGTGTGCGACATGGCGTGCACGATCCCCAGGAACGCGTTGCCGAACGCCATGCCGGCGATCGTCGCGGCGTTGTGCATCTTCTCGCGGGCCTCGGTGTCGCCGCTCAGGGCCGACTTCTCGATGTTCTCGAAGACGAGCTTGATGGCGTGCAGCGCCAGGCCGTCCGTGAAGTCGTTGGCGTAGACGGAGACGAACGCCTCGGTGGCGTGCGTCAGGGCGTCCATGCCCGAGTCGACGGCGAGCTTGGCCGGCATCGACGCGGTGAGCACCGGGTCGACGATCGCGACCGACGGGGTCAGCGCGTAGTCGGCCAGCGGGTACTTGTAGCCGGTCTTGTGGTCGGAGATGACCGCGAACGGCGTGACCTCGGCGCCCGTGCCCGACGACGTCGGGATGCACACGAGCTGGGCGAGCTTGCCGAGCGTCGGGTACTGGAAGGCGCGCTTGCGCACGTCGAAGAACTTCTCGCGCAGGTCGGCGAAGTCGAGCTCGGGGTGCTCGTACTTGAGCCACATGACCTTCGAGGCGTCCATCGGCGAGCCACCGCCGATGGCGATGATCGTGTCGGGACGGTGGTCGCGCATGAGCTGCGCGCCCTTCTCGACGGTCTCGACGCTCGGCTCCGGCTCGACGGTGTCGATGATCTGCACGGCGACGGGGTTGTCGCGGCGGTGCAGGACGTCGAGCACCTTGTCGACGATGCCGATCTCGGGCGAGGCCATCACGCGGTCGGTGACGATGGTGACGCGCTCGACGCCGCGCATGTCGGCCAGGTACTGGATCGAGTTCGGCTCGAAGTACGTCTTCGGCGGGACCTTGAACCACTGCATGTTGTTGTTCCGCCTCGCCACGCGCTTGACGTTGATCAGGTTGACGGCCGACACGTTGTTCGACACCGAGTTGGCGCCGTAGGAGCCACAGCCCAGCGTGAGCGACGGGATCAGGGCGTTGTAGATGTCGCCGATGCCACCGAGGGCGGACGGCTGGTTCCACAGGATGCGGACGGCCTTGACGCGGCGGCCGTACTCCTCGGAGAGCGCCTTGTCGAGCGTGTGGATGGCGGCCGAGTGGCCCAGGCCGTCGAACTCCACCATCTGCTCGGCGAGGCGGATGCCCTCCTCGGTGCTGTTGGCGCGCAGCACGGCCAGCAGCGGCGAGAGCTTCTCGCGCGACAGCGGCTCCTGCGGGCCGACGCCCGAGATCTCCGCGAGCAGGATGCTCGTGTCGGCGGGCACCGTGAAGCCGGCCTGCTCGGCCAGCCAGACGGCGGACTTGCCGACGACGGCGGCGTTGAGCTTGGCGCCGGCGCAGTTCTCCGACATCGCGGTGACGCCGAAGAAGTACTCCTCGAGCTTCGCCTTCTCCTCGGCGTTCACGACGTAGGCGTGCATGCGGCGGAACTCCGCGAGCGCCTCGTCGTAGATCTCGGCGTCGAGGATGACGGCCTGCTCAGAGGCGCAGACCACACCGTTGTCGAAGCCCTTGGACAGGACGATGTCGTTGACCGCGCGGCCCAGCTTGGCGTCCTTGGCGACGTAGGCGGGGACGTTGCCGGCGCCGACGCCGAGGGCGGGCTTGCCGGTCGAGTAGGCGGCGCGGACCATCGCGTTGCCGCCGGTGGCGAGCACGAGCGAGACGCCCGGGTGGTTCATGAGCTCGGAGGTCGCCTGGATCGAGGGGTGCTCGATCCACTGGACGCAGTCCTCGGGGGCGCCGGCCTCGATGGCGGCGTCGCGCACGATCTTCGCGGCGGCGATCGAGCACTGCTGGGCGCTCGGGTGGAAGCCGAAGATGATCGGGTTGCGCGTCTTGATGGCCATGAGGGCCTTGAAGATCGCGGTCGACGTCGGGTTGGTGACCGGGGTGACGCCGGCGATGACGCCGACGGGCTCGGCGATCTCGACGATGCCGCGCAGGTCGTCGCGGCCGATGACGCCGACGGTCTTCATCTTGGCCATCGAGTGCGTGACGTGCTCGCACGCGAAGATGTTCTTGGTGGCCTTGTCCTCGAAGATGCCGCGGCCGGTCTCCTCGACGGCGAGCTGGGCGAGGGTGCCGTGCTCGTGCAGGGCGGCGATCGACGCCTTCTTGACGATGTGGTCGATCTGCTCCTGCGTGAAGTTCGCGTAGGCGTCGAGCGCCTTCAGGCCGCGCTTGACCAGCGCGTCGACCTCGGCGGCGGCGTCGTGCGCGACGACGGCGGGCTGCGCGGCGGCGACCTCGTCGGCCTGCTGGGCCTTCTTGGTGGGGCTCACGGGTATCTCCTCCTGGCGGGGCCTTGACGGCCCTGATGTCCCTGTTGCTTGTGAAGACTTTCACATGTGTGGTCTGACCACAACCCGGATGGCGTGTGACGTACGCCTCTCCGGCCGGATCTGCGCGACCCTGACCGTGGTGCCAGGGGGGTCGCGCCTCCGTCATGCACTGTCACGCGCGAGGGCAACACCCGGCAAACGGAAGGCGTCTCGCGAGCGGGCGCGCGGCGCGCCCGGCCGGGCCGGACCCGCTCAGGGCAGCGTGCGCCACCCGCGGGCCCCGGCCTCGTCCGCCATGCGGGGGTCAGGTCCCACGACGACGCCCGCGCCGACGAGGGCCAGCAGCGGCAGGTCGCTCGGGTGGTCCCCGTAGGCGACGGCGTCGGACGCGGCCACGCCCCACGCGTCCAGGAGGGCGGCGGCGCGGTCCACCTTGACCGTGTCCACCACGGGCACCTCGACCTCGCCCGTGACCGTCCCGTCGGCGACGACGAGCCGGGTGCACTCGACGCGGTCCGCCCCCACGGCCTCGCCGAGCGGCTCGACCACCACCTCGCACGACCCGGACAGGAGGACGACGCGCCCACCCCCGCGGCGCACGGCGTCGAGCTCCGCGACCACCGACGCGCGCACGAGACCGGGCAGCGCGGCGTGCAGCCAGTCGCGGCCGAGCGCGCGCAGGCCCGCGTAGCCCTCGCCGGCGAACTGCCGGTGGTACTCCCGGTTCGTCCGCGTGCGCGTCGGGTCGACGGCGTCGAGCGCCAGGAGGTGGGCCACCCGGTCCGCGAGCTCGTGCTCGCGGCCCCGCTCGCGCAGGTAGTGGCGCAGGAACAGCGCCATCGTGTTGGCCTGGACGAGGGTGTCGTCGACGTCGACGAACGCGACGGCCGGTGATGCGGGCACGCTCGCAACCTACCGGCGTCCCGCGCGCCCCGTCGCGCCGGGCCGGGCAACCCCGGGCGGGGCGGTCATGGCCGAGCGGTCACGGCCGAGCGGTCACGGCCGAGCGGTCACGGCCGAGCGGTCACGGCCGAGCGGTCACGGCCGAGCGGTCACGGCCGAGCGGTCACAAGCGGCCGCGCGGCCCGCAGCTCGCCGTCGCCGGGCCACCCGCGCAGCCAGAGCTGGTGGACGGGCACCTGGTCGGCGGGCAGCCCCAGCAGGCGACCCCAGTCCGCGTCCTCGTGCGCCCGCGCCGGGCGCGCCGTGACGCGGTGCGCGGTGGCCGCCAGGGCCCCCCACTGCGTGATCCACCCGAGCGCCGTGCTCAGCATCGTCGCGGCACCGTCCCCGTAGGCGTCGAGCCAGGCGTCGACGCGAGCCGTCAGCGTGAGGCCCGACGACGCCATGAGGCCCGGGTCCCCCGCCGCGCGGCCGGCGGGCCCCGGCCTGTCGACCCGCCGCACCTCGCCGACGGCCGGGAGGTCGTCGGCGAGGTGGTGCTCGTAGACCCGCAGCGCGTCGTCGTCGGGCAGGACGCCCGCGAGCGCCGCCCGGGCCGCGACCACGGCGCCGACGACGGCGTCGTGCCGCCCGCGGTCCACGCGGTCGCCCATGGCGAGGCCTGCCCCCACCACCCGCCCGACCGCCGGTCGAGCCACGTCTGGAGGGTCTCGGACGCCGGAGCCGTGCGGGCCTCGAGACCCCCGACGACGTCGCAACCGACGTCGTGAGCGTCGTCGAGCGTGATCCGGACGACGGACGTCGGCCCGGCGCCGAGCTCGACGCGGGCGGCGAGGCCCGCGCGCCACGCCGTGAGGGCGAGCGTCGCGGCGACGTGGCCCGCCTCGAGCAGCGCGAGGGACGTCCGCAGCGTGCCGAAGCCGGTCGGGTACCGGTCGGGGTGCGCGACGACGGCCGCCTCGTGGGGCACCGCCGGGGCCGGGCCGTCGCCGCGGAGCACGAGGTCCCACGGGTCCACCCACCAGGACGACCCGTCGGGCGCGCCCAGGCGCAGGTCGGCGCCCACGAGGCCGCGGCCCGGGAGGTCGCGGACGAGGTCACGGGCGGGGGCCGTGCCCCCGCACGGCCCCCGCCCACGGACCCGGACGGCCTCGAAGGCGGCCGCGAGGACGCGGTCGCCGAGCGCGTGCCGGGTGTCGAGCCGCTCCCCCGCCCGGGTGGCGCGGAGCGCGTCGAGGGTCCCCGCGGGGGCCGTCCGACGCGCCGGCGGCACCCCGCCGGCGGGCTGTAGCCCCTGGCGCAGTCCCATGGGATCCCTCCTTCCACCGTGGAGTCACAAAGCATACCGGTCGTCCGGTTCTGTTTGACCCTAGGCGGGTCCTCTCGGCGCCGTCAAGGCCCGGGATCACCCCCGTCCGGCCCGCAAAAAACCGGTCGTACAACTTGTTTTGAGGCGGTCGCGGGCCTACTGTCCGAGCAGACCGGTGGCGGCGAGGTCCGCCGCCTCCCAGCTGGAGGGGACGGCCATGCCGCACACCGCGCCCGACGACATCCGGGTCGACGCCCGTCACGTCCACAAGAAGGACCCACGCGGCGTCCTCGTCACCGCCGCGCGCAGCGTCACGACCTCGGCCGCGCGCGGCGTCACCACGGCCCGCGCGCTCGCGGTCGGCGACGTCTGGCAGGTCGACGCCCACCTGCCCCTCGCCGAGAGCCAGGGAGAGGTCTTCGCGCACGCCGACGCGCTCGTCATCGCCGTCGAGGCGCTGCGCCAGGCCGGCATCGCCCACGCGCACGTCGCCGCGGGCGTGCCCGTCGGGCACCGGTTCATCGCCTCGCACATGGGGCTCACGTGGCTCGTGGACCCCGGGTTCCTCGGCACCGCGCCCGTCGACGTGACGTTCGCGATCGTCACCGAGGAGGTGCGCCACCAGCGGGGCAGGCTCGTCCGGCACGTCTTCACGGCGGCGCTGCTGTGCGACGGCGTCCGCATCGCGCGCGGCACGGGGTCGCTCCAGGTGGTCGAGGCCCGCGTGTACGAGCGGCTGCGCGCCGGGGCGACGCCGTGGTCGGAGGTCAGCGCGCACCACGACCCGTCGTCGCTGCTCGGGATCGCCACGACCGACCACGAGCTCACGGCGCGCCTCGGGTGGTCGGCGTCCGACCCCATCACGTTCGACCACGGCAACGACCACATGCCGGCCATGCACCTCGCGCGGACGGCGCTCGCGGCGCACCACGCGCTCGACCCCGCCAGCTCGCCCACGGGGCTGCTCGTGCGGTGCACGGCGTTCGTCGAGCTCGGCGGCGACGTCGCCGTCCGGGCGGTGCGCACCGCCCACGGCGGCGTGGAGACGACGTTCGCGCAGTCGGGCGTCGTCGCCGCGACCGTCGTGACGACCGACGACGTGTCGACCGCGACCCAGACGGCCGCCGGCCGCGCCGGGCGGACCGTCCCTATGCTCTCCGGAGCAGGCCCGGAATGATGTGCTCCCTGCCGGGGGCGACGATCCCCGGCAGGACGATGGCCCACATCTCCCGCAGGCGCGGCATGAGGTCCTCGAGCTGGCTCGTGGCGACCGACACCGTCTGCATCCCCGTGAACGCCGCCACGAGGAACCGCGCGAGCGCGGCGGCGTCGAGCCCGGCGCGCAGGTCGCCCTCCGCGACCGCCTGGCCGATCACGTGCTCGGTCGGGCCGATCCAGGCCTCGTAGGTGCCGCCGACGTCCTCGAGCTCCCCGGTCGGCACCTCGACGGCGAGGCGCATCGACGCCCGCGCGACGACGTCGTCGCGCATGAGGACGCCGAGCTCGCGGACCATCGCGACGAGCATGGCGACGGCGCTCGGCGAGCCCGCGACGCTGCGCTCGCGCACCTGCGTCGCGAGCTCGTCCTGGGCGTCGACGACGGCCCGCGCGAGGAGCTCCTTCGAGCGGAAGTGGAAGTACACGGCACCCTTGGTGATCCCGGCCTCGTCGGCGATCTCCGAGATGCTCGCGCCGGCGTACCCGTGGCGCACGAACACGCTGGCGGCCGCGTCGACGATGCCCTTCCTGGTCGCAATCGCTCGGGCCTGCGTCGCCACGGGTCGGTCCCCCTTCAGCCGGAAAAGTCGCCGCATACTATACCGGCCGGTCGTCTTGTTCTGCGGTGCGACCAGCTCCGGTGGCCTGCGGAACCGGATCACCTAGGGTTCGGAGCATGAGCCCGCAGCCGGACCTCGACCCCCTTCCTAGCACCCCGCTGGACCCGGATCGCGACGACCCGTACGCGTGGCTCGAAGACGTCGAGGGCGCGGCCGCCCTGGCGTGGGTCCGCGAGCGCAACGCGCACGCCCACCACGCCGTGGGCTCGGGGCCGGCGTTCGAGGCCACCGAGGCGGCGATCCTCGAGGTGCTCGACTCCGAGGACCGCATCCCCGACGTGTCCCGGATCGGGCCGCACCTGTACAACTTCTGGCGCGACGCCGCGCACCCGCGGGGCCTGTGGCGCCGCACCACGCCCGAGAGCTACCGCACGGACTCCCCCGGCTGGGAGACCGTGCTCGACCTCGACGCCCTGGGCGAGGCCGAGGGCACTGCCTGGGTGTGGCACGGCGCCTCGCTGCTGCGCCCCACCCCCGAGCAGCTCGCGGCGGGCGAGCCCTGGCGCCGCGCCCTGGTCGACCTGTCGGTCGCCGGGTCCGACGCCGACGTCACGCGCGAGTTCGACGTCGTCGCGCGCGAGTTCGTCGCCGGCGGCTTCGAGCGGGCCGAGGCCAAGGGCGGCCTCGCCTGGGCCGACGAGGACACCGTCTACGTGTTCACCGACCTCGGCCCCGGCACGACGACGACGTCCGGCTACCCGCGCACCGTGCGGCTGTGGCGGCGCGGAACACCGCTCGCCGACGCGCCCGTCGTCTACGAGGGCCTTGAGGACGACCTGTACATCTCCGGCCGCCGCTCGCGCACGCCCGGGTTCGAGCGCGACATCGTGCACCGCTCGATCGCGTTCTACCGCTCCGAGACGTTCCTCGTCTCCGACGTCGGCACCCCCGCGCAGGTCCTGCGCCGCATCGACGTGCCCGAGTCCGCCGACGTGGGCCTGCACCGCGAGTGGCTGCTCGTGGAGCTGCGCGACGACTGGGACACCGAGGGCCGCACCTACCTGGGCGGGTCCCTGCTGGCCGCACGCGTCGACGACTTCCTGGCCGGGTCGCGCGACCTCGACGTGCTCTTCGAGCCGACGCCGACGACGTCGCTCGCGGGCGCCACCTGGACCCGCCACCATCTCGCCGTCAACGTGCTCGACGACGTCGTCAACCGCCTCCACGTGCTCACCCCGCCCTGCGACGCGGGCGGGGCCTGGGTGCGCTCGGAGTTCCCCGCGACCGACCCCGTGGCGACGGTGGGCGCGCGGGCGGTCGACCCGCTCGACTCCGACGACGTCTGGGTGACCACGACCGGGTTCCTGCTGCCCACGACGCTCTCGCTCGCCACCCTGGGGAGGAGCGGGGCGGAGCTCGACCCGCTCAAGGCCGCGCGGTCGTTCTTCGACGCCCGCGGGCTCGTCGCCGAGCAGCACTTCGCCACGTCCGACGACGGCACGCGCGTGCCGTACTTCGTCGTCGGGCGGGCGGACGTGCTGCACCGGCCGCGGCACGCGGAGCCGGCACCCACCCCGACGCTGCTGTACGGGTACGGCGGGTTCGAGATCTCGCTGACGCCGTCGTACTCCGGCGGGATGGGCCGGGCGTGGCTGGAGCGCGGCGGCGTGTACGCCGTCGCGAACATCCGCGGCGGCGGCGAGTACGGGCCGGCCTGGCACCAGGCCGCCCTCAAGGAGCACCGGCACCGGGCCTACGAGGACTTCGCCGCCGTCGCGCGCGACCTCGTGCAGCGCGGCATCACCACGCCGGCGCACCTGGGCGCCCAGGGCGGGTCCAACGGCGGGCTGCTGACCGGCAACATGCTGGTGCGCTACCCGGAGCTGTTCGGCGCGATCGTGATCCAGGTGCCGCTGCTGGACATGAAACGGTACTCGCACCTGCTCGCCGGGGCGTCGTGGACGGCCGAGTACGGCGACCCGGACGACCCCGCCGACTGGGCGTACCTGCGGCAGTACTCGCCCTACCACCACATCGCCGCCGGGACGGCCTATCCCCCGGTGCTGCTGCTGACGTCCACGCGCGACGACCGCGTGCACCCCGGCCACGCCCGCAAGGCGGCCGCGCTGCTCGAGGCGATCGGCGCCGACGTCACCTACTACGAGAACGTCGAGGGCGGCCACGGCGGCGCCGCCGACAACGCGCAGGCCGCGCACATGTCGGCGCTCGCCTGGGAGTTCCTGGGCAGGCGACTGGGGCTCAGAGCCTAGGACGACGCGGCGGCCGCGCACTCGGGACGAGGGTCGCGCACGACCTGCGCTGCGCTACGTGCGGGTGCCTCGTTCCTCGGCCCCCACCCTCCGCTACGCTCCGGCCGCGCGCTCGGGCTGAGGGGTCGCGCACGACCTGCGCTGCGCTACGTGCGGGCGCCTCGTTCCTCGGCCCCCACCCTCCGCTACGCTCCGGCCGCGCGCTCGGCGAGCGCCTCGGCGATGCGGCCCAGGTTGGCCAGCTCCGCGCGGTGGGCGTCCGTGCCCGTGAGCGTGCGGCGCGGGGAGGCGAGCAGCGTCACGGCGTCGAGGCCCGACGCCGGCAGGCCGATGCGGCGCCACGGCTCGGCGACGGTCCGCACGAGCTCACCCAGCATAGGCCCCGCGCACTGGGAGACCTGCGCGGGCGGCAGGCCGGCCCACAGGCGCACGTCCTTCTCGGCGGCGCGGGCGACGAGCTCCCAGGCGCGCTCGTCCCAGCCGGGCGTGTTCGCGGAGCCTAGGGCCCCCAGGTCCAGCCCGACGGCGTCGGCGCCGGCGAGCACGGCGGGGGCGATGCCGGACCACGTCGCGCCCAGGTGCAGGACGGCCGTGGCACCGGCGTCGTGCACGGCGTCGACGACGGGCCGGAGCCCCTCGACCAGGTCCGGGCCGGGCACCGCGCGCAGGCGCGCGTAGCCGGAGAACGTGGGCAGCACGCCCGCGTGGACGGCCCCGAGCTGCGGCTCGGCGAGCTGCACGACGACGTCGCCGAGCCCGGGCACCTGCTCGCGGACGGCCGCGACGTGCGCACGGACGCCCTCGGCGAGCGACTCCGCGATCTCACGCCGGGCGCCGGCGTCGGCGAGCACGCGGTCACCGCGGGCCGACCAGAGGGTCGCGGCGAGCGTCCAGGGGCCGACGACCTCCAGCGTGAGCGGGCCGGTGTGACCGTGGGCCGCGATGGCCAGCGCCCCGAGGTCCTCGCGCAGGAACGCGTCGGCGCGACGCTGGTCCATGCCCTCGTGGTCCGCGAGCTTCCAGCCGTGCGGGCCGAGCTCGACGGGCAGCCCGGCGAGCAGGGCGGCGGTGCGCCCGACGGCGTCCGCGCCCGGGCCGCGGTCGGCGAGCTGCGTGAGGAACGGGAGCGGGTCGACGCCCGTGGGCAGCTCGGCGAGGTCGCCGAGCACCATCTGCTGGGCCTCGAGCTCGTCGCGCTCCCGGCCGGGCCACGGTCCGTGGCCGCTGACGGCGGTCACGGGCGAGCCCCGGCGGACGCGGCGTCGTGCGACTGCGCGCCCGCCGCGGCGCGGGGCGCACGCCAGGCGCGCGACACGGTCGCCTGGCCCAGCACCTGGGTGCCGCGGTAGACCACGAGCGACTGGCCGGCGGCGACGCCGCGGAGCGGGGTCCCGGTGAGCTCGGCGACGAGGCCGGCCCCGTCGTCCGACGGGACGATCCGGGCCGGGACCGGGGTGCCGTGGGCGCGGACCTGGATCGTGAGCTCCTCCTGCTGGGTACCCGGCGCAGGGTCGACCAGCCAGACGGCCTTGTCGGCCGCGATGCGGTCGACCGTCAGCAGCTCCGCCGGCCCGACGACGACCGTGTTCGTGGCCGTCTGCACGTCGAGCACGTACCGCGGCTTGCCGTCTGCCGCCGGGCGCCCGAGCGCGAGCCCCTTGCGCTGCCCCACGGTGTACGCGTACGCGCCGTCGTGCTCGCCCACCTGGGCGCCGGAGGCGTCCACCACGGCGCCCGGCCGCGAGCCGAGCCGGTCGCGCAGGAACCCGCGCGTGTCGCCATCGGCGACGAAGCAGATGTCGTACGAGTCGGGCTTGGCGCTCACGGCGAGACCGCGTGCGGCGGCCTCGGCGCGCACCTCGGCCTTGGACGTGAACTCTCCCAGGGGGAAGATCGCCCGCGCGAGCCGCTCGGGGCCCATGACGGCCAGCACGTAGGACTGGTCCTTGTCGGCGTTGGGCGACCTGTGCAGCTCACGCCCGTCCGGCCCGTCGACGACGCGGGCGTAGTGCCCCGTCGCGACGGCGTCGAACCCGAGCGCGGTGGCCTTGTCGAGCAGCGTCTCGAACTTGACGTGCTCGTTGCAGCGCACGCACGGGTTGGGGGTGCGCCCGGCCTCGTACTCGGCGAGGAAGTCCGCGACCACGGTGTCCTCGAAGCGCTCCGAGAGGTCCCACACGTAGTACGGGATGCCGAGCACGTCGGCCGCGCGGCGCGCGTCCGAGGCGTCCTCGATGGAGCAGCAGCCGCGCGAGCCCGTGCGGAACTGGTCCCGGTTGCGCGACAGGGCCATGTGCACGCCGACGACGTCGTGCCCCGCCTCGACCGCGAGCGCGGCCGCGACGGCGGAGTCCACCCCGCCCGACATGGCTGCCAGCACCCTCACGGGCGGCCACCGCCCACCAGGCCGGCCGCCTGCGCCCGCGCCACCACGGAGGGCAGGGCGGCGACGAGCGCGGCGACGTCGTCGGGCGTGGACGGGACGCCGAGCGAGAACCGCAGCGCGCCGCGGGCCTCGCTCTCGGGGACGCCCATCGCGAGCAGCACGTGGGACGGCTGCGGCACCCCGGCCTGGCAGGCCGAGCCGGTGGAGGCCTGCACGCCGGCCGAGTCGAGCAGGTAGAGCAGCGAGTCGCCCTCGGCGTCGGGGAACGTGAAGTGGGCGTTGCCGGGCAGGCGCAGCCCGGGCGCGAGCGCCGGGTCGGGGCCGCGCAGGACGGCGTCGGGCGCGGCCTCCCGCACGCCGGCGACCAGGGTGTCGCGCAGGGAGGCGAGGTGCGCGGCGCGCTCGGTGCGCGTCGCGACGGCCTCGGCGGTCGCGACGGCGAACGCGCGGATCGCGGGCACGTCGAGCGTGCCCGAGCGCACGCCGCGCTCCTGCCCGCCGCCGTGCTGCACGGCCTCGATGGCCAGGTCGCGCCGCGCGAGCAGCGCGCCGACGCCGAGCGGCCCGCCCACCTTGTGCCCCGTGACGGTCATCGCGTCGACGCCCAGGGCGGCGAAGTCGACCTCGACCTGCCCGACGGCCTGGACGGCGTCGGTGTGCACGGGGACGCCGTGCTGGTGGGCGATGCGCACGACGTCGCGCACGGGCTGCACGGTGCCCACCTCGTTGTTGGCCAGCATGACGCTGACCAGCGCGGTCTCCTCGGCGTGGGCGGCGAGCTCGGCGCGCAGGGCGTCGAGGTCGAGGAGGCCGTCGCCGTCGACGGGCAGCAGCACGATGTCGGCGCCGGCGTGCCCGGCGAGCCAGAACGCGGGGTCGAGCACGGCGTGGTGCTCGACGGCGGAGACGAGCACGCGCGTGCGGCGCGTGTCCTGGGAGCGGCGGCCCCAGAAGATGCCCTTGATGGCGAGGTTGTCGGCCTCCGTGCCGCCGCCGGTGAAGATCACCTCGGACGGGCGGGCACCGAGCGCCGCGGCCACCTGCTCGCGCGACTCCTCGACGACGCGGCGCGCCGCCCGGCCGGCCGCGTGCAGCGACGACGCGTTGCCCGGCTTGCCGGCCTCCTCGACGAACGCCGCGAGCGCGGCCGCCGACATGGGGGTCGTGGCCGCGTGGTCGAGGTAGGCGCCGGGTGTCACGAGGGTCAAGTCTACGAACGGATCGCCGCCGGCCCGCGCGGTCAGCCCGCCTGCTGCGACTCCTTGTGCGCGCGGATGACGGCCGCGGCCTGCGGCAGCACGTCCGCGAGGTCGCCGACGACGGCGAAGTCGCTGATCTCGAAGATCGGCGCCTCGGGGTCGTTGTTGACGGCGACGACGACCTGCGAGGCCTGCATGCCGCCGCGGTGGTGCGGGGCGCCCGAGATGCCGGCGCCGACGTACAGGCGCGGGGCCACGGTCACGCCCGTCTGCCCGATGTACCGGTCGAACCAGCCCTCGAAGACGACGTCGCGCGTGGCTCCGACGGCGGCGCCGAGCGCCTCCGCGAGCTCGTTGACAGGGCCGAAGTCGCCGTTCGTCCCGCGCCCGCCGGCGACGACGACGGCCGCCTCCTCGAGGGTGGGGCGCCCGATGGTGCGCGCCTTGAGCGTGCGCTCGACGACGGTGACCTGCGGGGCGTGCACCTCGACGGGCAGCGGCTCGACCGTGGCCGACGTCGCGACCTCGGCAGGCTCCGCCACGACGGCGTTGGCCCGGATCGTGACGACGGCGGGGTCGGAGGCGACGGTCGAGACCGTGTCCCAGGTGCCGCCGAACACGCGCTTGCCGATGCGCAGCGGCGCGGCGCCGTCCCCACCCCACGACAGCGACGCGGCGTCGACGACGAGCCCGGCGCCGAGGCGGGCGGCGGTCACGGCGGCGGCCTCCTTGCCCGCGAAGCTCGACGGGACCAGGAGCACGTCGGCGTCGTTGCGGCGCACCGCCGTCGTGAGCACGGAGGCCAGCACGGATGTGAGGCGGTACGACTGCTCGGGCACGGACGTCGGCAGCTGGGCCTGGTGCACGAGCTCGACGCCGTAGGCGCCGAGCGTGGCCAGCACCTCGACGCTCGGGGCGCCCAGGGTGACGACGTCGACGCGGCCGAGCGTGCGGCCCAGCGTGATGAGCTCGAGGACGGCCGGGCGCACCTCCTCGACGCTGCGCGCCGGGCTGTCGAGGAGGACGAGGACGGTGGGGCGTGTCATGGTTGCGCCTCTCTCAGGCCTGCAGTCGTCAGACGAGGTCGTTGCGGATGAGGAACTCGGCCAGGGCGGTGCCGCCCTCGCCCTTGTCGACCACGAGCTGGAGCTCGGGGCGCGGCGGGCGCGGCGCGGCCTCGACCGTGACGGTGCGCGCGGCGGCGATGCCGACGTCGGCCGGGTCGAGCCCGAGGTCGGCGGCGGACCACTCCTCGACCGCCTTGGAGCGCGCGGCCATGATGAGCTTGAAGTTCGGGTAGCGCGGGCTGTTCGCCGTGTCCGTGACCGACAGGACGGCGGGCAGCGGGGCGGACAGCGTCTCGTAGGCGTCGTCGGCCTCGCGCGTGATGGTCAGGGCGCCGTCGTCGAGGGCGACGGTCTTCGCGAGCGTGAGCTGCGGCCAGCCGAGCTCCTCGGCGAGCAGCGCCGGGACCACGGAGCCGAGCCCGTCGAGGGCCGCCATGCCCGTGATGACCAGGTCGACCGGCTGCTCGTCGCCCAGGCGGCGCACGGCCGCGGCGAGCGCCGCCGTGGTGCCGAAGTAGTCGGAGCCGGCCAGGGCGTCGTCGGTGACGCGGATGCCGCGCTGCACGCCCATCTGGTACGCCTTGCGGACCGCGATGTCCGCGGTCGCGGGCGCGACGGTGACGGCGACGACCTCGTGCTCGCCCTCGGGCTGAGCCTCGATCAGCTGCAGGGCAGCCTCGACCGCGTTCTCGTCGAGCTCGTTGAGGGAGCCGACGGCGGGGTCGCGCACCACGCGACCGTCCTCGAACCGGCGGTCGCTGGTGATGTCCGGGACGTACTTCAGCAGGACGACGATGCGCACGAGCACCGAGACTACCCGCTGGCCGGTGCGCGGCTGCGCCAGGGGTTCGCGTTGTCTCACGTGGTACGCCACGATGACCACCATGAACGCCCGAGCCGCCGAGCCTCCCGCGCCACGTCCCGTGGTCCGGCCGTTGACGCGCCCGACCGCCCGCCGTTCCCACGTGCCCCCGCTCGGGGTCACCGCCACGCCCGGCGGCGTCGACGTCGCCGTCGTGGCCACGCACGCCGCCGCCGTGGACTTCTGCCTCATCGACGTCGTGCGCCCCGACCTGCCGGAGGGCGACCCGGCACGCTACGCCGAGCGGCGCGTGCCGCTGTTCGGGCCCACGTACGGCGTGTGGCACGCGCACGTTCCGGGCGTGCGCCCGGGCCAGCGCTACGGGTTCCGCACGCGCGGCGCCTGGGACCCCCGCTCGGGGCTGCGCCACAACCCCGCCAAGCTGCTCGTCGACCCGTACGCGCGCGGCCTGGTGGGCACGCTGCGCTACGGGCCGGAGACGCTCGGCGCGGTGAGCGCCCCCCGCTCGGACGACCCGACGACGCCCGACGGCCGCTGGTGGATCGGCGAGCGCTACGGCGAGGCCGACACCACCGACTCCCTGCCGTACGTGCCGCACTCGGTGGTCATGCCGCCCATGACGGCGCCGCCGCCGCTCTCGCGCCCGCGCGTCCCCTGGGCGGACACGGTCGTCTACGAGGCGCACGTGCGCGGCTTCACCCTGCTCAACGAGGCCGTCCCCGAGGAGCTGCGCGGCACCTACGCAGGCATGGCCCACCCGGTCACCATCGCGCACCTCAAGGAGCTGGGCGTCACCACGCTGGAGCTGCTGCCGATCCACGCGATCGCGTCGGAGCCGCGGCTGCCCGCGCACGGGCTGACCAACTTCTGGGGCTACTCGACGCTGGGCTTCTTCGCCCCCGAGCCCAGCTACGCCACGCGCGCCGCCCAGGAGTCCGGCCCCGCGGCCGTGCTGGACGAGGTGCGCGGCATGGTGCACCTGCTGCACCAGGCCGGCATCGAGGTGATCCTCGACGTCGTCTACAACCACACGTGCGAGGGCGGCGACGACCAGCTCCACGTCTCCTGGCGCGGCCTCGACAACCCCCTGTACTACCTGCACGACGGCAACTCGCCCGCCGCGCTCGCCGACGTGACCGGCACGGGCAACTCGCTCGACTTCCGCCGGATGCGCGTGGTCCAGATGGCCCTCGACTCGCTGCGCTACTGGGCGCAGGTCGTGGGCGTCGACGGCTTCCGCTTCGACCTGGCCGTGACGCTCGGGCGCGGCACCTACGGCTTCGAGCCCGACCACCCGTTCCTCGTGGGCCTGCAGACCGACCCGGTGCTCAACAACCTCAAGCTCATCGCCGAGCCCTGGGACGTGGGCCCCGGCGGCTGGCAGACCGGCAGCTTCCCCCCGCCGATGGCCGAGTGGAACGACCGCTTCCGCGACACCATGCGCGCGTTCTGGCTCGCCTCGGCCGCCGCCGGCTCGCACGGGCGCCCGATGGACGGCGTCCGCGAGCTGACCACCCGCCTGTCCGGCTCGGCCGACCTGTTCGGCCACTCCGACCCGCCGCTCATGCGCGGGCCGGTCGCCTCGGTCAACTACATCACCGCGCACGACGGGTTCACGCTCGCCGACCTCGTCGCGTTCGACCACAAGCACAACTGGGCGAACGGCGAGGACAACCACGACGGCACCTCGAACAACCTCTCGTGGAACCACGGCGTCGAGGGCCACACGGGCGACGGCGACGACGCGACCACCGAGCCGTGGTCGGCCGTCGTGCCGCTGCGGCGGCGCTCGCAGCGCAACCTCATGGCGATGCTGCTGCTCGCCGCGGGCACGCCGATGATCACGGCGGGCGACGAGTTCGGCCGCACGCAGGACGGCAACAACAACGCGTACGCGCAGGACAACGCCATCTCGTGGGTCGACTGGGCCCTCGACGACGCGGGGCGCGAGATGCTGGAGACCACGCGGTTCCTGCTCGGGCTGCGCCGCGACCACGCCGCGCTGCGCGCCGACTCGTTCTTCCTCGGCACGCCGCGGCCCGGTGAGGAGTTCGCCGACCTGCTGTGGTTCACCGAGGCGGGCACGCCCATGGACCACGACGCGTGGAACGAGGCCGAGCGCCGCGTGGTGCAGATGCTGCGCCCCGGCCCCGGCCAGGGCGACGCCGACGTGCTCGTGGTGATCAACGGGCGGCTGGCCGACCTCGACGTGACGCTCCCGCCGGTCCTGCCCGGCGCGCGCGCCTGGGACCGCGTGTGGAGCTCCACGTGGGACCGGCCGGTCGAGCCGGCGGACGAGCGCGACGACGACGGGGCCGACGGCGTGCTGCGCCAGGAGTCCCTGAGCATCAAGGTGTTCGTGGCCCGTCGCGACTGACGCCGCGGACCGCTAGGGTCCGGCTCCATGAGCAAGCGGGCCAGCCACCACCGGTCGTTCCGTCCCTCGTGCCCGCCCGCCGCGGGCCGAGCACACGCATGAGCCGGGACGTCGCCGCCGACGCCGACGTCGTCGTCATCGGGGCGGGCCTGTCCGGCCTGGTCGCCGCGTGCGAGGCGGCCGACGCGGGCCGCCGCGTCGTCGTGCTCGACCAGGAGCACGCCGACTCGCTCGGCGGGCAGGCGTGGTGGTCGTTCGGCGGGCTGTTCCTCGTGGGCTCGCCCGAGCAGCGGCGCGTCGGCGTGCGCGACTCCGCGGAGCTCGCGTGGGACGACTGGCTGGGGTCGGCGGCGTTCGACCCCGCGGCCGAGCGCGGCGAGGGACCGGACCGGCACGGCTACGCCTGGGCGCGGCACTACGTCGAGTTCGCCGCCGGCGGCATGCGGTCGTGGCTGCACGGCCTGGGCGTGCGCTGGTTCCCGCTGGTGCAGTGGGCCGAGCGCGGCGGGTACCCGGCCGGCGGCCACGGCAACTCCGTGCCGCGCTTCCACATCACGTGGGGCACGGGCCCGAGCATCGTCGCCCCGTTCGTCGCCCGCGCCCGCGCGCACCGCGACGCGGGCCGGCTCGAGATCCGCTTCCGGCACCGGGTCACGTCGCTGGTCGTCACGGACGGCCGGGTCACGGGCGTCCGCGCCGAGGTCCTGGAGGCCGACGACGCGGCACGGTCGTCGCTGCCTTTCGGGGGCCGGGCGGCGCCGTCGTCGCGCACCGTCGTCGGGGAGGTCGAGCTGAGCGCGGGCGCCGTCGTCGTCGCGACGGGCGGCATCGGCGCCGACCACGACGTCGCCCGGGACCGCTGGGACCCGGCCGCGGGGACGCTGCCGGCCCGGATGCTCCAGGGCGTGCCGGACTCCACGGACGGGCTCATGCTCGGGCACGCGGCCGCGGCGGGGGCCGCGCTCGTGCACGAGGACCGCATGTGGCACTACCCGGAGGGCATCGCCGACCACTCCCCCGTGTGGACCCGCCACGGCATCCGCATCCTCGCGGGCCCGTCGGCGCTGTGGCTCGACGCCGACGGCGTGCGGCTGCCCGCGCCGCTCTACCCGGGGTTCGACGCGCTGGGGGCGCTGCAGCACGTGACGCGCGCCGGGCACGACCACTCCTGGTTCGTGCTCAACAAGCGGATCATGGAGGCCGAGCTCGCGCTGTCGGGGTCGGAGCAGAACCCCGACCTGACCGGCAAGGACGTGCGGCTGCTCGCCGGCCGGGTGCTGCCGGGCGCGGTGGGGCCCGTCGAGCGGTTCGCGAAGGAGTCGCCCGAGTTCCTGTGGGCGTCGTCGCCGGGCGAGCTGGCCGCGAAGATGAACGCGCTGACGGCCGCGACGCCCGGCTCGGCCGGGACCGTCGACGCCGGCGCGCTGGCCCGCGTGATCGAGCAGCGCGACGCCCAGGTGCGCTCCGGGCTGGGCAAGGACCCCCAGGTGGTGGCGACGCGCGCGGCGCGCGACTTCTGGGTGGACCGCCGCATCCGCGTGGCGCCCCCGCGGCCGCTCACCGACCCCCGGGACGGGCCGCTGCTGGCGGTGCGCCTCTCGGTGCTGACGCGCAAGACCCTGGGCGGGGTGTGGTGCGACCCGTCGGGCCGTGCGCTGCGCGCCGACGGGTCGGTGCTCGACGGGCTGTGGGCCGTGGGCGAGGCGGCAGGGTTCGGGGGCGGGGGCGTCCACGGGCACCGCGCGCTCGAGGGCACGTTCCTGGGCGGGTGCCTGCACACGGGACGCGTGACGGGGCGGGCGCTGGCCCGGTGACGCGGCGGAGCGGAAACGGTCTCGCCGTGTGACGCGCCGCGTCCTGAGCGCGCGTCCCTGATGCCCGCTCGTTAGCGTGGTCCGGGTGACGACGAGCACGAGCAGCCTGCCCACCCCCGACCCGACGGCGCCGAAGGTTCCGGGCACGGCGTCGGCGGCCCCGAAGAAGCCCGCGACCCGCCGGAAGGCCCCGGCGAAGGCGGCACCGAGGACCACCACGAAGAGCACCGCGAAGGCCGCGCCGAGGGCCAGGGCCGCCGCGGCCGAGCAGCCGCACGCGACCGCCGCGAGCGCCGCGGTCACCAAGGTCCTGGAGCCGACCTCCCACCACGTCCCGGTCGTCGTCGCGACGCCGGCGCCGCGCCCCACCCCGCACGTCTCCATCGGCCGCATCCCCGTCGTCGAGGTCTCGCCGGTGGTCGAGGGCGGCCGCTGGCCGGCCAAGGCGACGCCGGGCGAGGTGGTGCCGGTCGAGGCGACGGTGTTCCGCGAGGGGCACGACGCCGTCAGCGCGACGGCGGTGCTGCTCGACCCCGCGGGCACGGTGCACTCGACCGCCCCGATGCACGACATCTCCCCGGGCAACGACCGCTTCCAGGGCTTCCTGCAGCCCGACGCCGAGGGCGACTGGACGTTCCGCGTCGAGGCGTGGAGCGACCCCTACGCGACGTGGGCGCACGACGCGACGGTGAAGTTCGAGGCGGGCATCGACCAGGAGCTCATGCTGGCCGAGGGCGTGCTGCTGTTCGAGCGCATCGCCGCCGACGACGCGCAGGCCACGCGCTCGCCCGAGGACGCGCGGGTCGTCGCGGAGGCCGCCCACGTGCTGGCCGACGAGACCCGCCTGCCCGCGGCCCGCCTCGCGATGGCGACGACGCCGGCGGTGCGCGAGGCGCTGACCCGCAGCCCGCTGCGCGACCTGGTGTCCCCGAGCGCCGACTTCCCGCTGCGCGTGCACCGGCGTCGGGCCCTGTACGGCTCGTGGTACGAGATCTTCCCGCGGTCCGAGGGCGCGACCCGGGCCCCCGACGGGACGTGGACGTCGGGCACGTTCGCGACCGCCGCGGAGCGCCTGCCGGCCATCGCCGGCATGGGCTTCGACGTCGTCTACCTGACGCCGATCCACCCGATCGGCACGCAGTTCCGCAAGGGCCGCAACAACACGCTCGACGCGAAGCCGGGCGACCCGGGCAGCCCCTACGCCATCGGCGCCGCCGAGGGCGGGCACGACGCCATCCACCCGGACCTGGGCACGGAAGCGGACTTCGTCCAGTTCGTCCAGGTGGCGGCCGACCACGGGATGGAGGTCGCGCTCGACCTCGCGCTGCAGTGCTCGCCGGACCACCCGTGGGTCACGAGCCACCCGGAGTGGTTCAAGACGCGCGCGGACGGCACCATCGCCTACGCCGAGAACCCGCCGAAGAAGTACCAGGACATCTACCCGCTGTACTTCGACAACGACCCGGAGGGCCTGCGCCAGGCCGTCCTCGACGTCGTGCTCGTGTGGATCGAGCGGGGCGTGACGCTGTTCCGCGTCGACAACCCGCACACCAAGCCGCTCGACTTCTGGGAGTGGCTGCTCGCCGAGGTGCACGCGAAGCACCCCGAGGTCCTCTTCCTCTCGGAGGCGTTCACCAAGCCGGCCATGATGGCCACGCTCGCCCGGATCGGGTTCCACCAGTCGTACACGTACTTCACGTGGCGCAACGGCAAGGACGAGATCCTCGAGTACCTCCAGGAGGTCTCGGGCCCGTCCGGCTCCGTCATGCGCCCGTCGTTCTGGCCGACGACGCACGACATCCTGCCGCCCTACCTCCAGCACGGCGGCGTCGGCGGCTTCGCGGTGCGCGCTGTGCTCGCCGCGACCGGCAGCCCGACGTGGGGCGTCTACTCCGGCTACGAGCTGGTCGAGAACGTCCCGCGCCCCGGCGTCGAGGAGCAGGTCGACAACGAGAAGTACGAGTTCAAGCCCCGGTCGTGGGGGCACGCCGACGACATCGGGATCTCGCTGCTGCTCGGCAGGCTCAACCAGGTCCGCCGCGAGCACCCGGCCCTCCAGCAGCTGCGCAACCTCTCGGTGCACCACGCGGAGAACGGCAACGTGCTCGTCTTCTCGCGCCGCGTGCGGGCCGAGCACCTGCCGCTCGCCGCGGGCGGAGACACGACGCAGGTGGCGGGGCACACGGACGACGTGATCCTCGTGGTCGTCAACCTGGACCCGTGGGGCACCCAGGAGTCGACGATCCACCTCGACCTCGCCGCGTTGGGGCTCACGCCACCGCCGGGCACCGACGGGTCGGCGCCGTTCTTCGTGGCCCACGACCTGCTCACGGGCGACTCGTTCCCGTGGGGCGCGCACCCGTTCGTCCGGCTGGACCCGCGCCACCAGGTCGCGCACGTGATCCAGGTGGGCCTGGGATGACCACCGCGGAGGTCCCCCGGCCCGTGACCCAGGCGCTGCCCGTCCAGGCGCTGCCCCCGAAGCGGCAGCCCGAGCCGCCCACCGCGGGCCGGCCCGGGCTGAGCGACGACCCGGACTGGTACCGCAAGGCCGTGTTCTACGAGGTCATCGTGCGCGCCTTCAGCGACTCGCAGGGCACGGGCACGGGGGACCTCCGCGGCATCATCGACCGCCTCGACTACCTCCAGTGGCTGGGCGTCGACGCGCTGTGGCTGCCGCCGTTCTTCCCGTCGCCGCTGCGCGACGGCGGGTACGACGTCAGCGACTACACGGCGATCGCGCCGCAGTACGGCACCACGGCCGACTTCACGGAGCTCATCGAGGAGGCGCACGCGCGGGGCATCCGCGTCGTCGTCGACTGCGTCATGAACCACACGAGCGACCAGCACCCGTGGTTCCAGGCGTCGCGCTCCGACCCCGACGGGCCGTACGGCGACTTCTACGTGTGGTCGGACGACAACACGCGCTACCAGGACGCGCGCATCATCTTCGTCGACACCGAGACGTCCAACTGGACGTTCGACCCCGTGCGGCGGCAGTACTTCTGGCACCGGTTCTTCAGCCACCAGCCCGACCTCAACTTCGAGAACCCGCGCGTGCAGGACGCCATGCTCGACGTCGCCCGGTTCTGGCTGGGCATCGGCGTCGACGGGTTCCGCCTCGACGCCGTGCCGTACCTCTTCGAGGCCGAGGGCACCAACTGCGAGAACCTGCCCGAGACGCACGCGTTCCTGCGCAAGCTGCGGCGCATGGTCGACAAGGAGTACCCGGGGCGCATCCTGCTGGCCGAGGCCAACCAGTGGCCCGCCGACGTCGTCGACTACTTCGGCACGCAGGACGAGCCCGAGTGCCACATGTGCTTCCACTTCCCGGTGATGCCGCGCATCTACTACGCGCTGCGCGACCAGCGGGCGCGGCAGATCGTCGACATCCTCGCCGACACCCCGCAGATCCCCGCGCAGGGCGGCCAGTGGTCGACGTTCCTGCGCAACCACGACGAGCTCACGCTCGAGATGGTCAGCACCGAGGAGCGCGCGTCGATGTACGGCTGGTACGCGCAGGACCCGCGCATGCGCGCCAACGTGGGCATCCGGCGTCGGCTCGCGCCGCTGCTGGACAACTCCCGCAAGGAGATCGAGCTCGCGCACGCCCTGCTGCTGTCCCTGCCCGGCTCGCCGTGCCTGTACTACGGCGACGAGATCGGCATGGGCGACAACATCTGGCTGCCGGACCGCGACGCCGTCCGCACGCCCATGCAGTGGACGCCGGACCGCAACGCCGGCTTCTCGACGGCGGACCCCGGCAAGCTCTACCTGCCGCTCATCCAGTCGCTCGTGCACCACTACAGCGGCCACAACGTCGAGGCACAGCTCGCCCAGCCGACGTCGCTGCTGCACTGGGTGCACGGCATGCTCGCGGTGCGCCGCCTGCACCCGACCTTCGGGACGGGCGCGTTCGAGCACCGGGAGGCGGACGACGAGGCGATCCTCGCGTTCACCCGCACGTCCGACGAAGAGACGCTCCTCGTCGCGGCGAACATGTCGGCCACGGCCCGCTCCTCGACCGTCAAGGTCACGGGGTACGCGGGCTGGACGCCCGTCGACGTGTTCGGCGGGGCCCGCTTCCCCGCGGTGGCCGACGACGGGACGCTCACGATGACCTGGGGCTCGCGCGACTTCTACTGGCTCACGCTCACGCCCCCGACGACGCCCCGACGGCGGACGGCGTGAAGTGACCCTCCACGTCGTCGCGCCCGGGACGCACCTGCCGGCGGAGGTGACCGACCTGGTCGCCGCGTGGGCGCCCGGCCGCCGCTGGTACCCCGGCGGGGCGACGGGGCTGCCGACGCCGTGGCTCGAGGTCACGTTCGCCGCGGCGTCCCCCGCCGACGACGCCCCGGACGTCGTCGTCGCGCTGCTCCTGCTCGGCGCGACCGTGCTCCAGGTGCCGCTCGTCGTGGGCCCCAAGGGCCGCGCGGAGGACGGCGACCCGGGGTACATCGGCACGGCCGCCGGCCTCGCGGTGCACGACGGCGGCGTCCACCCCGCCGCGTGGGCCGCGTACGTGCGCGCCGCGGGCCTCGACCCCGACGTGACGGGCGGCCGCGCCATCGCGGGCGAGCAGTCCAACACGTCGGTGATCCTGCCCGCCGTCCGCCCCGACGGGGCACCGCACGGGGCGATGCTCAAGATCCTGCGCACCGTCGCCGCCGGGGCCCACCCCGACGTCGTCGTGCCGCAGGCCCTGACGGCCGCCGGCTTCACGGGCACGCCGCGCTACCTCGGCGCGGTCGAGCTGCCGGCGGCGCCGCAGCTCGTCCACCGCACCAACCACCTCGCCGTCCTCGCGGCCCTGGTGCCCGAGGCGCGCGACGGCTTCGAGCTCGCGTGCGAGCACGCGCGGGCCGGCGAACCCTTCGACGCCCTCGCCGCCGACCTCGGCGTCGTCGTCGCGCGCCTGCACGCGGCGCTGCGCGAGACGCTGCCGACGCCCGTGACGCTCGACCCCGCCGCGTTCGTCACGGGGCTGCACCTGCGCGCCGACGCCGCGCTCGAGGCCGCCCCCGCGCTCGCCCCGCACGCCGACGCCGTCCGCCGCGTCCTCGACGACCTCCGCGCCCACCTGACCCCCCTGCCGCTCCAGCGCATCCACGGCGACCTGCACCTCGGGCAGGCGCTCCACGGCTCCGGCGGCTGGCAGGTGCTCGACTTCGAGGGCGAGCCGCAGCGCCCGGTCGCCGAGCGCACGGCGCCCGACCTGCCCGTCCGCGACGTCGCCGGCATGCTGCGCTCCTTCGACTACGCCGCCGCCGTGGGCGGTGCGACCGACCCCGGCTGGTCGGCCCGGGCGCAGGCGGCGTTCCTCGACGCCTACCGCGCCGAGGTGGGCGACCGGCTCGACGACGCCGTCCTGCGCGCGCTCGTGCTCGACAAGGCGCTCTACGAGGTCGTCTACGAGACCCGGCAGCGCCCGCACTGGGTGCACATCCCGCTGGGCGCCGTCGAGCGCCTGCTCGCGGGCGAGCCCCGCTGACGCGTGGCACGCCCCGCTGACGCGCCGCACGCATCACATCGGGACGCCGCGGCGGCCCCCGGCACGCCAGACGCCGCAGGACGCGTGACCGCGCACCGACACTTCTAGGCGTGTCTGCGCCCACCACGTACAAAAACGCAACCCCCGCCGCCCCGCCGACCGCGCCCAAGAAGCCGGTCCTCGAGCGGATGTTCCGCCTCACCGAGCACCGGACCACCGTCCGCGTCGAGGTCATGGCCGGTCTGACGTCCTTCTTCGCCTCGGTCTTCACCGTGCTCGCCATCCCCGGCATGATGGCCGGCGGTGCCGCCGCGGCCGTCGGCGACGCCGGCGCGAACCCCGCCGTCGCGAACGCCGTCTACATCGCCGCCGTGCTCAGCTCGGTGCTCGGCTCGCTGCTCCTGGCGTTCCTCGCGAACCTGCCGTTCGTCCAGGCGCCCGGCATGGGCCTCGGCTCCTACCTCGCCTTCACCGTGATGCCGGCCATCGGCGTCCTCGCCGCACCCGACACGCTGACCGCGCCGCAGGTCTACCAGATGGCGCTCGCGCTGGTCTTCGTCTCCGGCTCGCTGTTCGTGCTGCTGTCGGCCACCGGCGTGCGCCAGCGCATCATCGACGGCATCCCGCGCAACATCAAGGTCGCCCTCGGGTCGGGCATCGGCCTGTTCATCACGCTGCTCGGCCTGCGCCAGGCGGGCATCACCGTCGCGAGCCCCAGCACGTTCGTCACCCTGGTGGACTTCGCGAGCTGGAACCATCCCGACGCCGCCGTGCGCAACCCCGTCATCGGCGCGGTGCTCGCCCTCGTCGGCCTGTTCGTCATCGCCGTCCTGTACGCGCGCAAGGTCAAGGGCGCGATCCTCATCGGCATCTTCGCGACGACGGCGCTGTCGTTCCTGCTCGGCCACTCGACCGTGCCGGAGGGCTTCAGCTTCAACCTGGGCCAGCAGTGGTCCGACTTCGCGACCTACTCGTTCTTCACGCTCGACTTCGGCACGTTCGCCACGCTGGGCAACGTGGGCCACGTCGTCACCGTCGCGCTCGCGATGGTGCTGGCCCACACGCTGGTCAACTCGCTCGACTCGCTCGGCACGATCTTCGGCGTCGCGTCGGCGGCCGGCATGGTCGACGAGAAGGGCAACGTCGTCGGCCTGGAGAAGGGCCTGCTGTCCGACGCCATCGGCACCGCGGGCGGCGCCCTGCTCGGCTCGTCGTCCACCGCCGTCGTCGTGTCCTCGGCGTCGGGCATCAAGGAGGGCGGGCGCACCGGCCTGACCGCGCTGACGACGGCAGGCATGTTCCTCGTGGCCCTCGTCGCCGCGCCGGTCATCCCGCTCATCCCGCTCGCGGCGACCGCTCCGGCGCTCGTCTTCGTCGGCTGCCTGATGATGTCGCAGATCAAGG
The DNA here is from genome assembly GCF_004135385.1 of Xylanimonas protaetiae. Lineage (NCBI taxonomy): Bacteria > Bacillati > Actinomycetota > Actinomycetes > Micrococcales > Promicromonosporaceae > Xylanimonas > Xylanimonas protaetiae. The sequence continues at coordinate 130,145 of NZ_CP035493.1, forward strand.
AGGTCGACTTCTCGGACCTCACCGAGGCCGTCCCGGCGTTCCTCGCGATCGCGATCATGCCGCTGACGTTCTCGATCGCCAACGGCATCGCGTTCGCGCTCATCTCGTACGTCGTCATCAAGGTGGCCACGGGCCGCTGGCGGGAGATCAGCTGGCCGGCCGCGGTCATCGGCCTGCTGTTCGTGCTGCAGTTCCTCGTCTGACCGCGGCCCTGCCACGCCCACATCGCGGTCCGGGCACGCCTTGGACACGCGGTCCCTACCCCACCGTGGAAAGGTGAGCAGCATGACCATCGGCTCTGCCAGCACGCCCCCGCCCGCCCCCGCCGTCGACCAGGGCGCCTTCTACGCCGTCGCGCAGGGGACGACGCACGACCCGCACTCGGTGCTGGGACCGCACCTCATGCCGACCGCCGCGGACGGGTCGGCGTGGGCCGTCGTGCGCGTGCTGCGCCCGCTCGCGGACGAGGTCGTGGTCATCACCGCCGACGGCGAGACGCCGGCCCGGCACGCGGCCGCGGGCGTCTGGGAGGCCGTGGTCCCGGCGCTCGTGACCGCCGACGGCGCGGAGCACGCCCCCGACTACCGGGTGCGCACGCGCTACGGCACGGACGAGCAGACGCAGGACGACCCGTACCGGTTCCTGCCCACCCTCGGCGCCGTCGACCTGCACCTCATCGGCGAGGGCCGCCACGAGGAGCTGTGGCAGGCGCTCGGCGCGAACCTGCGCCGCTACCCGAGCGCGCTCGGCGACGTCGCGGGCACCGGGTTCGCCGTGTGGGCGCCCAACGCGCGCGCCGTGCGCCTCATCGGCAGCCACAACCGTTGGACGCCCGTGCACCCGATGCGCTCGCTCGGCTCGACGGGTGTGTGGGAGATCTTCGTGCCCGGCGTCGGCGCGGGCACCGTCTACAAGTACGAGATCCTCGGCCCGGACGGCCAGTGGCGGGCCAAGGCCGACCCGATGGCCAAGGGCACCGAGGTGCCCCCGGCGACGGGCTCGGTGGTCGTCGAGTCGTCCCACGAGTGGGACGACCTCGCGTGGATGCAGGCGCGGGCCACCAAGGACCCGCACTCGGGCCCCGTCTCCGTCTACGAGGTGCACCTCGGGTCGTGGCGCCCCGGGCTCGGCTACCGCGAGCTCGCCGACCAGCTCACCGACTACGTGGTCGAGCAGGGCTTCACGCACGTCGAGCTCATGCCCGTCGCCGAGCACCCCTTCGGCGGCTCCTGGGGCTACCAGGTGACCGGCTACTACGCCCCCACCTCGCGGTTCGGGCACCCCGACGACCTGCGCCTGCTCATCGACCGCCTGCACCAGGCCGGCATCGGCGTCATCGTCGACTGGGTGCCCGCGCACTTCCCCAAGGACGACTTCGCCCTGGCCCGGTTCGACGGCACGGCGCTCTACGAGCACCCGGACCCCCGCCGCGGCGAGCAGCCCGACTGGGGCACGCTCGTGTTCGACTTCGGGCGCCGCGAGGTGCGCAACTTCCTCGTCGCGAACGCGACGTACTGGTTCGAGGAGTTCCACGTCGACGCGCTGCGCGTCGACGCCGTCGCCTCGATGCTCTACCTGGACTACTCCCGCAACGACGGCGAGTGGTCGCCGAACCAGTTCGGCGGGCGCGAGAACCTCGAGGCGATCTCGTTCCTCCAGGAGGCCAACGCGACGGCGTACCGCCGCTCCCCCGGCGTCATGATGATCGCGGAGGAGTCGACGGCGTTCCCCGGCGTCACCGCGCCGACGTCGCACGGCGGCCTGGGCTTCGGCTTCAAGTGGAACATGGGCTGGATGAACGACTCGCTGCGGTACATCGCGGAGAACCCGATGTACCGCCGCTACCACCACGGCGAGCTGACGTTCTCCCTCATCTACGCGTTCTCCGAGCAGTACGTGCTGCCCATCAGCCACGACGAGGTCGTGCACGGCAAGAGCTCGCTGCTGCGCAAGATGCCCGGCGACCGCTGGCAGCAGCTCGCCGGCGTCCGCGCGTTCCTCACCTACATGTGGACGCACCCGGGCAAGCAGCTGCTGTTCATGGGCTCGGAGTTCGGGCAGGACGCCGAGTGGAACGAGAACGTCGGCCTCGACTGGTGGCTGCTCGACAACCCGTCGCACGCCGCCGTGCAACGCCTCGTGCGCGACCTCAACGCCCTCTACAAGGCCACGCCGGCCCTGTGGGAGCGGGACTTCACGCCCGACGGCTTCGAGTGGATCGACTCGAACGACGCCGACCACAACACGCTCGCGTACGTGCGCAAGGGCCTCGACGGGAAGCCCGTCGTCGTCGTGGTCAACTTCGCGGGCGTGCCGCACGAGGGCTACCGCCTCGCGCTGCCCGACGGCGGTTCCTGGCGCGAGGCCCTCAACACCGACGCCGAGATGTACGGCGGGTCGGGCGTCGGCAACCTCGGCGCGATCACGGCGGAACCGGTGCCGTGGCACGGCCGGTCGTACTCGGCGTCGGTGCGCGTGCCCCCGCTGGGCGCGCTGGTGCTGACGCAGGACTGACGCAGGAACGCCGAAGGGCCCCGGGGAGACCCGGGGCCCTTCGGCGTCCTCGCCTCGGCAGAGGTGCTCAGTACAGGTACAGCGCGAGCCGCTGGCGTGCCTTGAGCACGCGCGGGTCGGTGGGGCCGACCACCTCGAAGTACTCCACGAGCCGGACGCGCAGCTTCTCCTTGGTGTCGGCGTCGGCCGCGGGCAGCAGCTCCAGCAGGCGGTCGAAGGCGTCGGCGACGTTGCCGCCCAGGACGTCGAGGTCGGCGACGGCGAGCTGCGCGTCGACGGCGGCCGGGGCGTCGGCCGCGGCCTTGCGCGTGGCCGGCAGGTCGGCGTCGTGGGTGCGCTGGAGCAGGCGCACCTGGGCGAGGCCCGCGGCCGCCATGGCGTCCTTCGGGTCCTGGCGCAGCGCCTTCTCGTACGCGGCGACCGCGGCGTCGTAGTTGCCCGCGTCGATGGCGTCGAACGCCTCCTGGTGCAGAGGCGGCAGCTCCGGCTCGGGCTCGGGCTGCGGCGCGCCCTCGGGGGCGTCCGCGCCCTGGGCGGGGACCCTGCCCGTCACGCCGTTCTGCTCGGCGGCGGCGAGCACCTGGTCGAGCACGTCGCGCACCTGGTCCTCCGCCGCGCCGCCCTGGAACAGCGGCAGCGGCTGGCCCTGGAGCACCGCGACGACCGTCGGCACGCCCTCCACGCGGAACGCGGCGGCGATCTGCGGGAAGGCCTGCGCGTCCACGCGCGCCAGGAGGAACCGGCCCGCGTACTCGTCCGCGAGCCGGCCGAGCATGGTGCCGAGCTCGGCGTTGGCCTGGTCCGTGGGGATCCACAGCAGCACGACGACGGGGTACGTCGACGACGCCTGCACGACCTGGGGGAACGACTCCTCGGTCAGGTCGAGGACGTACCCGCCGGCGGCGGGCGCTCCCCCCGGCGTCCCCGGGGGCGGGGACTGCGGACGCTGGAGCGCGGACAGGTCGACGGCGCCGCGCGTCGAGAACGCCGGCTCGGGAGGAGTGCTCATGGCCCCTATCTTGTCAGCCGAGCGACGCGGACGTCTGGACGTGCGAGTAGCCGACCAGGATGACGGGCTGGTCCGAGCCCGCGGGCGGCACGTACAGGGCGATCATGTCGGAGAACCCGCCCGTCACGCGGTTGGACTCCCCCTGGCCCTGCAGGAGCGCGAGCGCCGTGTTGGTGCCGGGCGTGATCCTCGCGCCCGCCATGGCCTCCATGACCTCGGTCCCGTCGAGGGCGGCCATGACGACGGCGCCGCCGTCGGCCGTGCGGACGGTCTTGATCGCGGTGTCCGGGCGCGGCGTCGCCGAGAACGTGTACGTGCCGTTGACGCGGTCGCCGGCGAGCAGCGCCGCCTGCGTCTCCGCCACGGTCTTGAGCAGCGCGCGGAACGGGTCCTCGGTCGACGGCTCGAACGTGCCCGCGAACGCGGACCCGTCGCCCGTGGTGAGCAGGTCGGCGTACTGCGCGACGACGTCCTGCGGCGTGACCTTCAGCGACGTGTCGTCCGGGGCGAGGATCTCGCTGCCGAGCTTGGCGTCGGCGAACGCCGGCATGCGGATGCCGGGCCGCAGCTGCACCCAGCCCCACAGCTTGTACGGGTCGCGGGGCGTCTCCTGCACGAGGGCGAGCATGCGCTGCGGCTGGAGCTGGTCCGTCGGCTCCGTGATGGCGAACGACGTCCGCGGCCACGTCTCGGTGGTCGGCAGGATGATCTGCTGGTACGCCGTGGGCAGCTCGGTGATGAGGTCGGCCGACCCGCGCACCTTCGCCACCTCGATCTGGCTGGTGCGCACCGCGAGCGCCGGGCCCGTCACGCGGGCCGCGAGCTGCGCCGGGTCGAGGGTCTCGGTCGCCGCGGCGATCGCCGCGTTCATCGACTCCAGCACCGTGGTGTTCTGGTCGAGCGAGAGCGCCGGGCCCGACGCCGCGGCGTCGGGCGTGGGGGCCGGCGGCGCGGACGAGCAGCCGGCGACGAGGAGGCTCGACGCGGCCAGGACGGCCGCGACGGCCAGGCGCCCAGGCTTGCGGGTGGTGGTCGCGGTCATCGGGCGCCTCCCTCGGTGTCGTTGTCGGTGGGTCGGTCGGCGGACTCGGGGTCGAAGCCCCAGGCCTGACGCCAGGCCTGCGAGCGGCTCGCGCGCGGGGGCGCGGCGGCCGGGTCGGCCGGCGGCTGCGGGGCGGCGGGCCGGACCGCGGGGATCTGACCCGTCAGCGCGCGGAGGCGGCCGGTGATGCCCGTCTGCTCGGCGGCCTTGCGCGCCTCCTCCTGCGCGCGCAGCTCGCGACGCGTGAGGCGGGGCAGCGAGCCGGTCGCCGTCGGCGCCTCGGCGGCGGCGTCGCCCGGCACCGCCGCGGGCGGGGCGGACGGCGGCGTCGGCTGGGGCGTCGCCTGCTGCGTCGCGGCCGGCTGCGGGGCGGGCGGCTGCGGGGCGGGCGCGGGCCACGCCGCGGGGGCGGGCGCCTGCGCCGGGGCCGGCGATCCGCCGAAGACCGGCGCGAAGCCCCAGCGCCGTCCGGCGGGAGCGGGCTCCTCGGCGGAGACGGGCTCGGCGGGCGTCCCGGGGGCGGGCGTGTCAGAGGCGGGCGCGACGGCGGCGGGGGCCTCCTCGGGGGCGGGCTCGCTCGCCTCGGCGCGGCGGCGCGAGCGCCGGCTGATGAGCGCGGGACGCGACGGGCGCTGCGCGGGCTCGTCGCCCGCCGCGCCGGCGTCCACCGGGGCGTCGGCCCCACCGGCGGCCGAGGACTCGATGCCTGCGGCGGACGCCGAGGACTCGGTCCGGTCGGCGCCGTGCGCCGCGGGGGCGTCCGGGGCGTCCGCGGGCGCGACGTCGGACGGCGCCCCGTCGCCGGCGCCCGGGGTGCGCAGCGACACCGGCCAGCGCCTGCCGAGGCTCGCGGCGACGCCCGCACGGCCGGCGTCGGCGCCGTCGGCCGTCGCGGTGCCGCCCGGCGTCGCCGGCTCGGTCGTCCCGAGCGGAGCGGTCCCCGCGCCGTCGGCGGCGGGCTCGGCCGGCGTCGTGCCGCCGCGCCGCGCGAGCAGCAGGAAGAGCCCCGCGAGCAGGAGGAGCGCGCCGACGCCGACGCCCGGCCAGAGCCACGGCGTGGACGCGTCACGCGGCCAGGTCAGCTCGATCTCGGGCGCCTGGGCGCCCTCGCCGACGCCGGCGGCGAGGAGCGACCAGCGGCCGGGGCGGTCGGTCCAGCGCAGGCTCACGCTGCCCTCGCCGGTCGCCTCCGCGACCCACATGTCGCTGCCCGCGGGGTCTGCGCCGACGCCGGGCACGGGGGCCTCCTGGCCCTCGGGGCGGCGGGGATCTCCGGGGTCACCGGGGAGGTCGCGAGCGTCGTCCAGTCGGACAGGCCGGTCACCTGCGTCGAGTGGTCGATGCCGACCCAGCCCTCGACGTCGATGTCGCGGCCGATGGCGACGGACACCGTCCCGCCGTCGGGCACGGTGGCCCGGACGGTCACGTCGGGGCCGATGAGCTCGAGCACCCCGGGGTCGGTGACGACGAGCGTGCCGTCCCCCTGCGGCGCCGCGGACGCGACGACGGAGTCTGACTCCCGCCACACGGTCGCCGAGGCGACCCCCAGGCCAGCGGCAGCCAGCCCCAGGACGATCAGGAGGATTCCGAGCAATCGACGCAGCACCGACTGTTCCTTCCGGTTGGAGCGTTCGGACGACATCCCAGGATAAGGACGCCAGGCGGTCCACGGTCCAGGCGAGCGTCAACCGACCGCCTTCTCGCAGCGCAGGGACCGTATCTGCACCAGTCCTTCACGCGGGCGGACCGCCGCCGACGGCGTGTCGCCTTGTGACGTTTCGCCCGCTTTGCACCCAGCGTCCCGGTGTCGGGTGCCTTGCCGGGCCACTATCCTGGCGCGAGCGCCATCCTCGCACCCACCCTCACGGAGGTCCCGTCGTGTCCGACGAGCGCACGCTCTTCCCGATCACCATGCGTGGTTACGACCGCGCCCAGGTCGAGAACCAGCTCGCCCGCCTCGAGCAGTCTGTCGACGAGGCGCGCCGCGCCGTCGCAGCCTCGGACGAGCGCGCGATGCAGCTGCAGTCCGAGCTGGCGGAGGCCCAGCGTCTCCTGCGCGAGCAGGACCGTCCGTCGTACTCGGGCCTCGGCTCGCGCATCGAGCAGCTCCTGCGCTCGGCGGAGGAGCAGTCGGCCGACGTGCTCACGCAGGCCAACCAGCAGTCGGCCGACGTGATGGCCCGCGCGAAGCTGTCCGCCGGCCAGGTGCGCGCCCGCGCCGAGGCCGAGGTCGCCGAGCTGCTCGCGGCAGCGCGCCGCGAGGCCGAGGAGATCCGCACGACGACGGGCGCCGAGGCCGAGGGAACCCTGCTCGGCGCGCAGCGCCGCGCCGAGGAGCTCGTGGGCTCCGCCGAGCGCGAGGCATCCCTCATCGCCAGCACGATCCAGGCCGAGGAGTCCGAGCGCCGCGCGAGCCTCGAGCGCGAGCTCGGCGTGCTGCGCTCGTCGACGGAGCGCGAGGTCACCGAGCTGCGCCTCGCCACCGAGCGCGACACCGCGCAGCTGCGCGCGCAGGCCGCGGCCGACGCCGCGACCCTGCGCCAGGAGGCCGAGGCCGAGGCGAACACCCTCCTCGAGTCCACGCGCCGCGAGGCCGCGCGCATCATCGCCGAGGCCCGCCACCACGCCACCGAGGCGTCGCACACGGCCGCCACCGAGCTCGAGGAGCTCCGCGAGGCCGCCCGCAAGACGCTCGCCGACGCCGAGCTCGACGTCGCGCAGCGTCGCGAGCAGGTGGAGCGCGAGGCGGCCGAGCGCCACGAGCTCGCCAAGCAGCAGACCGACCAGCTCATCCGCACCGCGGAGGAGCACGCGTCGGAGGCCGAGAAGCGCGTGGCCGTCGCGCTCCAGCAGGCCGAGAAGGTGCGCGGCGAGTCCGACCAGTACGTCAAGGAGCTCGTGGCCGACTCGCGCCGCACCGCCGACCGCATCGTCGCCGAGGCCCGCGCGTTCGCCGACCAGACGGTCAACGACGCCCGCGCCGAGTCCGAGGCGCACCGCAGCGCGGCCCAGCGCCAGTTCGAGGACCTCTCGCGCAAGCAGGAGTCGATCAACACCTACCTCGACGAGCTGCGCGGCCTGCTCGGCTCCGAGAAGGAGGCGGCCCAGGTCCTCGGCACGGTGAGCGCGCCCGCGACCGAGGAGCCCGCGGCAGAGCCTGCCGCCGACGAGTCCGCCGGCACCCCGGCCGAGGACGTCGCCGAGGCCCCGGAGGCCACGAAGGCCTGAGCCTGCCCACAAGAACGGACCTGAGAGAACGGGCCTGCGGCGTCTGCCGCAGGCCCGTTCTCGCGTTCCGGGAGTCCGTTCTGGCGGTCAGGCGCGCCGGCTGCGCACCACGCGCCGGTGCAGCAGCCCGAGCGCGGCCGCCACCGACCGCGGGTCCTCCAGCGCGCTGAGGTGCCCGACGCCGGGGACGACGGTCAGCGCGGCGTCCGCCGCGGCGTGCAGCATGTGCTCGGCCTCGTCCAGGGGCGTCACCTTGTCCTCCGCGCCGACGACGACGGCGACGGGCCCGCCGAACTCCTTGAGGACGTGCGTGCGGTCGGACCGCCCCGCCATGAGGCGCAGCGCCCAGGCCAGGCCGCGCGGCGCCTGCGCGTGCACCCACGCGTCGAGGGTGGGGAGCAGGTGGCGACGCTCCTTGAGGCTCGTCTCCCCCAGCAGCTGCCCGGGCAGCGCGAGCACGGGCTGGAGCGACTGCCCCATCTCCATCTCGCGGGCGATGCGCAGCCGGTTGGCGCGCGCCTCGGGCGAGTCGGCCACCGCCTTGGTGTCGACGAGCCCCAGCCCGGACACGAACCCGGGGTGCCGCTCGGCGAGCGCGAGGGCCACGTACCCGCCCATCGACAGCCCGACGACGACGGCGTTCGCGATGCCGGCCTTCGCGAGCGTCTGGTAGACGGCGTCGGCGACGAGGTCGAGCCGCGGCGGGATGCTGCCGAACTCGGAGTACCCCTGCCCGGGCAGGTCCACGGCGACGGCCCGGACGTTCGCGGGCAGGGCCTCGGCGGCGGGGATCCAGATGCGGTGGTCGAACGGGAAGGCGTGGATGAACACGATCGGTACGCCGCCGCCGTCGTGGAGCTCGTGCAGGGCCAGCTGTGGCAGCGGGGTCATCATCGTCCTCCGGGGTTCTGCGGATAGGTCCGGTCGTCAGTCGCCGACGGCGGCCGACACGGTGCTGGTCTCACCGTCCCACGTCGTCGGCAACGGCGCCTGACCAGGCACCACGTGCGCGACGATCTCGTCCAGCACGCGCCGGACGGCGGGCTCGCCGACCCACAGGTGCTTGGCGCCGTCGACGCCGATCACCTCGGCCTGCGGGACGCGCGCGAAGCGGCGGCGGGCCTCGTCGGGCTGGAGGTAGTCGTCGTGCTCGGGCACCAGGACCACGAGCGGGCGGCCGAACGCGGCCCAGCGGTCGAGGTCGGCGTCGGTGGCGCGGTGCAGCGGCGGGGACAGCAAGACGGCGCCCTCGATCGAGGGGTCGTCGCCGTGCTTGAGGATGAGCTCGGTGCCGAACGACCAGCCGACGGCCCAGCGCCGCGGCAGGCCGTGGAACTGGGCGAACTCGTAGGCGGCCTCGACGTCGTAGCGCTCGGCCTCGCCGCCGTCGAACGTGCCCTGCGACGTGCCGCGCGGCGAGGCGGTGCCGCGCGTGTTGAACCGCAGGACGGCGAGGCCGGCGAGCGCGGGCAGCCGCCACGCGGCCTTGCGGAACACGTGCGAGTCCATGTAACCGCCGTGCGTGGGCAGCGGGTGGAACGTCACGAGCGTCGCGGCCGGCTCGGCGTCGACCGGCACGGCCAGCTCCCCGACGAGCGTCAGGCCGTCGCGGGTGTGCAGCTCGACGTCGTCGCGCTGGGCGGGCAGGACGGTGAGCGAACGGATCTCCTGCGGCACCCGTCCAGCGTAGTCGGGCGGGACGCGCCGCCAGGCGCAGCAGGGTGCGACGTTCGCGACAGCAGGCTCGGCGCCGCCGGGGCCAGAGCAGCTGGGCTCAGCGCAGGCGGGCTCAGCGCAGGCGGGACCGGCGGTCCCAGCAGCTCGCGTGCCAGTGGCGGCGGGCGTCGAGCCCGGCCGACTCTCCCCCGAAGGCGTCGCGCGACCAGGCGACGACGTGCGCGGTGCCGGACGCGATCTCCTGCTGGCAGCCCGGGCACCGGAAGGTCTTCTCCCCGCCGCGGACCTTGCGCACGGCCCACTCGCCGTCGTCCGCGGAGACGTGCTGCATGCCGCCGGTCGCGCGGTCGAGGTCGAGCGGGACGTGCTCCGCGCCGTACGGGCGACGCGACGATCGGCGGGAGGAGGGCATACCCCTATCTTCGCCGAAGTCTGGGTAGGTGGTTCGGGTTCGCCCGCTAGCATGACCGCGATCCCGACCGAAGGACTTCTCCCGTGAACTACCGACTTCCCGTCCGCGCCGCTGCGCTGGCGCTCGCCGCCGCCCTGGCCCTGACCGCCTGTGGTTCCGGCTCGGCCTCCGACTCCGGTGCCTCGCCGTCGCCGACCGCGACCGCCGCGCCGTCGCCCAGCGCGGCCGACGTCGCCGCCGTCGCCGGCATCAAGATCGAGGGCGACGCCGGCGCCGAGCCGACCCTGACGTTCGACGCGCCGCTCTCGGTGTCCACCCCCACGGCGCGCCTCGTCGACAAGGGCGACGGCGAGCCGCTGCAGGACGGCCAGAACCTCTCGGTCCACTTCGTCGCGTTCAGCGGCGAGGACGCCTCGCGCGTCGGCTCGACGTGGCAGGAGGGCCAGGGCTCGACCGACCAGATCACCCTGGGCGACCCGAGCCTCGGCGTCATCAACGACGTCCTGACCGGCCAGAACGTCGGGGCGCGCGCCCTCGTTGCCAACCCGATGACGGCCCAGGACGGCACCGTCACGACGTCGATCATGCTGCTCGAGGTCGCCGCCGCGAAGACGATCCCGACGCGCGCCGAGGGCGAGGCCGTGACGCCGGCCGAGGGCCTGCCGACCGTCACGCTGGACGACTCGGGCAAGCCGTCGATCACGATCCCCGAGGGCTACCAGGCGCCGACGGAGCTCGTCGCGCAGACCCTCATCAAGGGCTCGGGCCCGGCCGTCGAGGCCACCCAGTCCATCACCGCGCACTACACCGGCTGGAAGCTCGACGGCACCGTCTTCGACTCCTCCTGGGAGCGCGGCACGCCCGCCACGTTCAGCCTGCAGCAGGTCATCCAGGGCTGGACGCAGGGCCTCGCCGGCCAGACGGTCGGCTCGCAGGTGCTGCTCGTGATCCCCGCGTCGCTGGCGTACGGCGAGGCGGGCGCAAGCTCGCACGCGCTGGCCGGCGAGACGCTGGTCTTCGTCGTCGACATCCTTGACGCGAACTGATCGCTCTCTGACGCACGCCGAACGGGCGGTCTCCCCTCACCGGGGAGGCCGCCCGTTCGGCGTTCCCGGCAGCGGGGGTTGCGTCGGCGCGTGAGTGAATGTACAGTCACTCACATGAACCGCACGACGCTCTCCACCGCCGAGCTCCGCAAGCCGGTCGTCGCCGCGGCAGCCGTCCGGGAGTTCGCCCGCGGCGGCTACCACGGCACCACCATCGCGGACGTGGCCCGCGCCGCGAAGATCTCCCCCGCCTACGTCATCAAGCTGTTCCCCGCCAAGGAGCGGCTCTTCGTGGCGGCGCTCGAGACGTGCTTCGACCAGGTGGTCGAGGCGCTCGCCACGGGCGCGGACCACGCGGCCGACCCGTCGCCCACGGGCCTGCTCGACGCGATGGGCGGCGCTTACGCGCACCTCATCGCGGACCGCACGCTGCTCATGCTCCAGGTGCACGCGCAGTCGGTGGCCGACCTCCCCGAGATCGGCGAGGCGCTGCGCGCCGGCCTGCAGCAGGTCGTGGACTTCGCGAAGAGCCGGTCGCGCGCCTCGGACGAGGCGGTGCAGCGGTTCGTCGCGTACGGCCAGCTCTGCCACCTCATCGTCACCGCGCAGATCGACGACGTCCCGGACGCCTGGGCCCGCCTCCTCACGGAGGGGATCCGGCACCCCGGCTGACCGCACCTGGGCCCGCCGTCCCGGCGGGTTCTTCTCTGCCCATCATAGTGAGTGATTGTTCACTCTATTTGCCGAACGGAGACCACCATGAGCACCACCGACGCCGTCCCCACCACCATCGACGAGTCCGCCACCGTCGTCGTCCGCCGCGAGGTCCGCATCGAGGCCCCGGTCGACCTCGTGTGGCGCCTGCACACCGACGTCGCCGCCTGGCCGTCCTGGCAGACGGACGTCGAGGCCGCGCACGTCGACGGCCCGCTCGTCCCGGGCGCCACCTTCCGCTGGAGCACCCACGGGCTCGACGTCGCCTCGACCGTCTACGCCGTCGACGCGCCGCGCCGCATCCTGTGGGGCGGCCCCGCGCAGGGCATCACGGGCATCCACGAGTGGACCTTCACGCCCGACGGCGACGCGACGATCGTCCGCACCGCCGAGTCCTGGGAGGGCGACCCCGTCCGGGCCGACGCCGAGAACCTGCGCGCCGCGCTCGACGCCTCCCTCGGGTCCTGGCTGGCGCTCCTGCGGGGCAAGGCCGAGGCCAAGGCCGGCAAGCGCGCGAAGAAGGCCCGCCGACGCCGGGCCGCGAAGGTCCTCGCCTGGACGTCGCTCGTCGTCACCGGGCTCTTCGTGCTGGCCGAGCCGTGGCTGCTGGTCCCGGTCCTCACGTTCGCGCTCGCGCTCAGCCTGTGGGACTGACGCCATGACCACGCAGACGCTCCGAGCCGAAGTCCTCGGGGCTCAGGCCCCGGGGCGCCCCGCCCGCGCGGCTGTCCTCGCGGCGGCCAGCCTGACGATCATGGCCCCGGCCCTGATCGCCCCGAGCCTGCCCGCGATGGCCGGCCACTTCAGGGACGAGACGCTCGTCCGGCTCGCCCTGACCGTCACGTCGCTGGCCATCGCGGTCGGCGCCCCGCTCGCGGGCGCGCTCGCCGACCGGCTCGGGCGCCGCCTGGTACTGCTCGCGGGCCTGGTGGCGTACGCCGTGGCCGGCACAGCAGGACTCGTCGTCACCGGCCTGGGCACGCTGCTCGCCACGCGGGCCGCGCTCGGCCTCGCGGTCGGCGCGGTGACGACGGCGGTCGGCGCCCTGATCACCGACTGGTTCACCGGACCGCGACGCGCCACCTACCTGGGCTACCAGCAGGCGGCAGCGAGCCTCGGCGGAGTGGTGCTCCTCCCCCTCGCCGGGCTCCTGGCCGACGTCGGCTGGCGGGCGCCCTTCTGGCTCTACGCCGTCGCGGCGCCCGTCGCCGGGCTGGTCCTGGCCGCCGTCCCGCGCTCGGGCTCTGCCCGCGCCGAGGGACGGCGCCCGGCAGCCTCCGACGCTCCGGCGCCGGGCACGAACGGGCGCGTGCTGGGGCTGTACGCGCTCGCCCTGGTCGCGACCGCCGTGTTCTTCATGGCCCCCACCCAGCTGCCCTTCCTGCTGGGCGGCCTGGGCGTCGGGCCGGGCGTCGTGGGCGTCGCGATCGCCGGGTCCACCCTGACGAGCCTGGCCGGCTCGCTCGCGTTCCCGGCCGTGCGGCGTCGCCTGTCGCCGACGGCGATCACCCTCGCCGCGCTCGCGCTGCTGGGCGTCGGCTGGGCGCTGATCGGGCGGGCCGACGGGCTCGGGCTCGTCGTGGCGGGGCTCCTCGTCGGCGGGATCGGCGTGGGGCTCACCGTGCCGAACCTCAACCTCCGCCTCGGCGACCTCGCCCCGGCGGGCCGGCGCGGCCAGGTGCTCGCCGGGCTCGTCGCCGGCATCTTCCTCGGGCAGTTCCTGTCGCCGCTGGCGGCCGGGCCGCTCGTGGCCGCCGTCGGGCCCGACGGCGCGTTCACCGCGGCCGGGCTCCTCACCACCGCGGGCGCAGCCCTCGCCGCCCCGTTCCTCCTCCGGCCGCACCGCGGCCGCTGACCCACCACCCTCGAAAGGAAACGACCATGATCGTCCACGGCAACCGCTTCACCATCAAGCCCGGCGTCACCCCCGAGCAGCTCGAGGAGGCCCTCGAGAGCCTGCGCAACCAGGGGCGCGTCATCCCCTCGGTGCGGTCCTTCGTCGTCGGCCGCGACTTCGGCGGCGAGTACGAGTGGGGCGCCAGCTTCGTCATCGACGACCTCGACGGCTACTGGGAGTACCTCGTCCACCCGGCGCACCGGAACACCGACCGCGTCGGCCTGCCGCTCGTCGACAGGTTCGCGTCGTTCGACATCACCGACGACGCCGACCCCGAGGCGGGCGCCAAGATCGCGGCGCTGCACCAGCGGCGCTACGAGAGCGACGCGGCGCTCACGCAGCTCGTGTCGGACCTCGGCGAGTACAGCGGCAGCGCCGCGCCCGGCCCGCACGCGGGCTGACCTCCCCCGCGGGGTGCGCTCACGCAGAGCGGACCCCGCACCCGCGGGCTCTCGAGCCCGTGCGCCGCGGCCCTCGCGGAGTCGACCCCTTCGGGCGACCCGCGGGGGCCGCGGCGTTCTGTGGCGGAGGCACCTCCTCCCGGCGGAGGCACCACGGCGTGCGGCGTCGGCCCGGGCGGCCTGGTCCTCCCGCCGGTGCCGTGGGAGGCACCCAGCGCGCGGCGCCGTCGCCAGGCGATCAGGCCGCCCAGTCGCCGAGCGCCCCCTCGAGCGCACCGAGCGCCGCGTCGATCACGGACCAGCGGTCGTCCGCGGGGCAGCCCCGCTCGACCCAGCGCAGGCACACGGCGTCGAGGAACCCGTAGTAGCCCCACAGGGCGTACTCGTGGCGCGCCTGCGCGCTGGGCGCGAGCAGCGCGCGCAGGCGGTCGACGTAGGCGGTGCGGGCCGCCGCTCGCAGCGCGGCCGCCGCGGGCGGCTCGCCCCCGGGCTGCCGGTGCGGCATCGCCCACGCCCCGGGACGCGCGGCGATGTGGTCGAGGTAGACGATCACGGCGGCGCGCAGGCGCTCGCGCACGGGCACGCCGTCGTCGAGCTCGGCGAGCGCCGCGACGAGCGCGCTCCCCAGCGCGTCGACGCCGGCGCGCACGACGGCGGCGTACAGCTCCTCCTTGCCCGCGAAGTACCGGTAGAGCAGCGCGTCCGACGCGCCCGCCTGCGCGGCGACCGCACTGACCTTCACGTCGGCGTAGGGCTGCGCGGCGAAGGCCTCGGTGGCCGCGGCGAGGATCGCGGCGCGGCGGGCGTCGGGATCGAGGCGCTGCCTCGGCTTGCGGTCGGTCCTGGCCATGGTTGACATGGTACCGACTACTGAACTAACTTCACTAACCTTTAGTGAATCGCTCTCAGTAGGAGGTGTCATGGCTCGCGACGAGCAGCCGGTCTGGTGGCACGTGTACCCGCTCGGCTTCTGCGACGCGCCGATCCGCGACGCGGACCCGGCACCCGCCACGCGCCTGCGCCGCTTGCTCGGCTGGCTCGACTACGCCGCGGACCTCGGCGTCACCGGCCTCCTCCTGGGCCCGGTGTTCGCCTCGCAGTCGCACGGCTACGACAGCCTCGACCTGCTGCGCATCGACCCGCGCCTCGGCGGCGACCAGGACTTCGACGACCTCGTCGCCGCATGCGGCGAGCGCGGCCTGCGCATCGTGCTCGACGGCGTCTTCAGCCACGTCGGCGACCGGCACCCCTGGCTCGTCGACGCGCTGGCGCACGGCCCGGACAGCGAGCACGCCGGCCTCTTCGACATCGTCTGGGACGCCGACGGCGGCCCCGCTCCCCGCGTCTGGGAGGGCCACGGCGCGCTGGCCCGCCTCGACCACGCCTCCGCGCAGACGGCGGACCACGTCGTCGACGTCATGGAGCACTGGCTCGCGCGCGGCACCGACGGCTGGCGGCTCGACGCCGCCTACTCCGTCGACACGGCGTTCTGGGCCCGCGTGATCCCCCGCGTCCGCGCCCGCTTCCCCCACGCGTGGTTCCTCGGCGAGGTCATCCACGGCGACTACGCCGCGTTCGTCGAGGCGTCCGGCGTCGACACCGTCACGCAGTACGAGCTGTGGAAGGCGGTCCGCTCGTCGATCGCCGACCGCAACTTCTTCGAGCTCGACTGGACGCTGCGCCGCCACAACGAGCTCCTCGGGCACTTCACGCCTCAGACCTTCGTCGGGAACCACGACGTCACGCGCGTCGCCAGCGCCGTCGGCGCCGACCACGCCGTGACGGCGGCCGCGATCCTGCTCACCGTCGGCGGCGTCCCGTCGGTCTACGCCGGCGACGAGCAGGGCTTCACCGGGGTCAAGGAGGACCGCCTCGGCGGCGACGACGCCGTCCGCCCCGCGTTCCCGGACCGGCCCGAGGACCTCGCCCCCTGGGGCAGCTCCGTGCACCGCGCCCACCGAGAGCTCCTCGCGCTGCGCCACCGCCACCCGTGGCTCACCACCGCCACGACCACGACCACGCACCTGTCCAGCACGCGCTACGCCTACCGGACGACGTCGCGCGACGCCCAGGACTGGCTCGACGTCGAGCACGACCTCGACGCGGGCACCTTCGTCAGCGACCGCGCGGGGCGCATCGTCTGGCGGCATGCGGCCTGAGCGGCCGGCTCGAGCACGCGACGAGGCCCGGAACCGCCGGTTCCGGGCCTCGTGTCAGCCGCGAAGGTGAGGGACGGTCAGAAGTCCCAGTTCTTGCCCTGAGGGGCTGGGAGGCGCGGGATTCCACCGATTCTGCCGTATGCCGAAGGCGCCGTGCCACCTGCGCGCCACTCATGGTTCGGACCTGTCTGCGAATGCGCTGCCCGCTGAGGACCCGCCCGGACCATGTGACACCAGGCTACTCCGCGCCCGAGGTCGGATCACGCGCCCCACCCGCAGGTGAGCCACGCCCACAGGCTATGGTGCCGCCGTGGTGTCTGTCCGGTCCCCTTCCGTGCATCACCCCGAGCGACACGCGGGTCACACGACTACGACACCAAGATCACTGACACCGTGGCACGAGTCGGGCCGGGATCGGCGGAGAGACTCAGGTCAAGGACATGGCCCCTGCGTCCAGGGGCAGATCTCGGGGTCGAAGTCCGGTGTCGACAAGTGCCTCCTTGCCCACTGCTGCGTGGTCTGCTCCCATCCCTCGGAGAGCCAGCGAGCGAGCACCAAGAGCGAGACTTGGGTGGCGCCAGCCGCGCGTAGTGCTAGTGCCGCTGATGTGGCGTGCCCGCCACCAGTCCACGTGTCGTCGATCACGAGCACGTGACGTCCCACACCGCTAGCGCTCGCTGTGTAATGGGCTGGGTTGACCTCCCGGGGATTCGACGAGGCCGTGGCGGCGGTCAGGGTGACTTCGATCGCTTCGGGTCGCGCCAACTTGCTCACGATGTCGTTGAGCGGGTGCGTTGGCTCGCCGGGCCTTGGAGGAAGCGATGGGACTGTCGCCCACGCCGAGACTCGGGTGCCAGTCAAGGCTCCCGGACACTGGACGTGGCCCAGGAGGCCGAGTGCTGACATCAGGGCGACCGTTTGGCGGTGGACCTGCGACGGGATGTGCGGGTTCTTGTATCCGCGCATGAGGTGCCCGGACTGGGTGATCGGGGCGAGGTAGCTTGCGTAGGCCATCACTCCGAGCAGGTCTGGACCATCGGCGTAGGACATCAGCGTGCGGCAGCGTCCACACACGGGCCGTGACAGCGTCGGCGTGAAGCATCGGGCGCACGTGCCCTCTAGCCGCGGGTTGCGGAGGAAGCCGCCGGCCGTGGCCGTGAGCGCTGGTTTGACCCGGGCTACGCGCGGGTCTGTCACAGGCCGGCGCCCAGGAGGTCAACCAGGAGGCGGTCGACCTCGTTCTCCTTGTCGAGAACTGAGCCGATCTGGTCCAGCGCTTCTTGGTATCCGTGAGCTACGTGAACGCCAGGACGGCCGGCGAGAGCCTTTGCCCAATCGTTCGTGGCCACGACGTGGTCAGTGAGGACGACCGGTCGGCCATGCTCAACGGCCATGCGTGCCTGAGCACGAGCGCCGCTCTTCTCGCTAGCCTCCACGACAACTGTGGCGCGGCCGTATCCCGACATAACGGCGTTCCGCATCAGGAAGTTGTGCTGCTGTGGGGGTGCGTCGGGCCAGAACTGCGAGAGAACGAGGCCCCGCTCCATAATCTGACGCTGCAGCGCCCGGTTCTCAGCGGGGTACTGCCTGCTGATTCCCGTACCAATGATGGCAACCGTACGTCCCCCCGCCGCAAGCGCGGCGGTGTGCGCCGCGGCATCGACACCCGCAGCAAGACCAGAGAGCACCGTCACGTGCATACGAGCCAGCGCGTCGGCAAGCGCGGAGGCGATGCCGAGCCCCCGATCTGAGGCCTTCCGGGAGCCGACAACGGCGATCGCGGCGTCATCGGCGAGCAGCTGTCCGGCGGCGAAGAGGAAAGGTGGGGCCTGATGGATCTCCCGGAGGCGCGCGGGGTAGTCCTGGTCGAGGATCCCGATCAGTCGGTAGCCGGCCTCGACCCAGGTCCCGACGTCGGCGAGCGCCTGGTTGTACGCATCAACGAGATCGGGGTCCGGTAGGAGCGACTCATTGGTTCTGTCGTGCCAGACTGCGAGTGCGCTGCCGCGCTCCAGGACGCGCTCGGTCACGGAGGCCCATCTCTCGCCCTTGCGGAGCGTGCGGAGCAGCGCGACCAGCGCGGCGTTCTCCTCCGTTGCTGCGGCCATATGGCCAGAGTAGGCCAGGCTCTGCGTGTGGCTCACCATCGTTGACCTCCAGCATGTCTGATGCCCAGTCTTCCGTCGGCCACTGACACTCATCGGCCGTGAGCTCGGGCACAGAGGACGCAGTCGTCCAGGATCCACCGTGCGGTTCGCTGCTCGTCGTAGATGGCTCGGGTACTTCCGAAGTTGTTGCCGATGTTGAGCTGGCGCCCGAGCGTGACGACCGTTACGTGACGTGCCCCGGCGGCTTTGAGGGCTGCAGCGGCGCTGGCGGCTGACGAGCCGGACGTCCACGTATCGTCGAGCAGGAGGACCGAGGCACCGCCGACGACGTGCGGGTTCGTCGAGTACGCCTCGGGCTTGAGTTCACCGCGCCCCGGTCGGGTTGTACTTCGATCGCGTGCGATGGCATCGAGGCGCCAGTTGAAGATATCGAGGACAGGGTCGTTCGCGACCACGTCGCGCAGGAGATTGCCGAGATGGTCGAACGGGCGGCTCGGGTTGCCTGACGGGATGAGGGTGGCGAGATCGACCCCGCCCGATACACCCTCAATGCAGTCTGCATGCTTGCCTACGAACAGGGTGAGGAGGGACGCCAGGGGCATCCTCAGCCAGTTGACGTTGCGATCCTTGTAGCGGTGAAGCATCGACTCCAGGCCGGCATCCAGGCTGTAGGTGATCGGTACCAGGGCGTCCACCGCGTCGCCGTAGGTGCGGCACTGCCAGCAAACTGGCCATGCGTTCCCCGCCTCGCGGTAGCTGGACGATCCGTAGCAGCGCTCGCAGCTGAGTGGATGGCGGGGCGCGACCGGGACCAGAGTTTCGCCCTGCTCATCGAGCCAGTCCAGCCAACTCTGCGTACTGTGCGCACGTTCGACGATGGCTGGGCGTGCGAAGTCGCGGTACGCCACTTGGCCTTCACCTCCGGTCGAAGGCTAGTCGACCAGGCAGTGAGAGGTCTCGAAAGCCCGAGGATTCACCCGTTGATCGCGGCAAGCGGGAGGCAATCTGCACGGCTGGACCACCTGGCAGCACCGACACCTGACTTCGGTCAGGTTCTCCACAGCCCGCGATCCGCAGTTCTCTGACCTGCGGTGATGGTCGTGGCTCTGTGGGTTAGTGTCCTCCTGGAGGCACTAAGTACGCTGCCGGGGTGGTGTGGGTTCGGCGGGTGAGGACGGCGTCGGGTGCGACGGCGGTCCAGATCGTCGAGTCCGTGAACGGGCGGCGGCGGATCGTGCGGCATGTCGGGTCGGCGCATGACGAGGTCGCGCTCGGCCTGTTGATGGATGAGGCGGCCGATCTGATCAAGGGTGACCAGCAGTTGGAGCTCGACCTTGGCCTGCAGGCCGTGTCGAGGTACGCCCCGTTGATTCCCGTCCCGCAGCCGCCGGCCCTGTTCGGGCAGACGCCCTCCCGTGCGCGTGGGTGGATGCCCGCGCCCCTGCTGCGGCGCTCGTTCTCCCGGATCCTGTACGACGCGATCGGGGGCGTGTTCGACGAGCTCGGTTTCGACATCGTCGGCGACGACACCTTCCGCGACCTGGTGATCGCGCGGATCGTGGAGCCGACCTCGCTGCTCGACGTCGACCGGGTCCTGTCCGACCTGGGCCGGGTCGCCGCGTCGCTGTCCACGCGGAAGCGGACGTTGAAGCGGGCGCAGGACGGCCGGTACCGGGACCTGATCGCGAAGGCGTGCTTCACGTTCGCGCAGGCCAGCGATGATGTGTCCCTCGTGCTGTATGACGTGACCACGCTCTACTTCGAAGCGGAGAAGGAAGACGACCTGCGCAAGGTCGGCTACTCCAAAGAACGTCGCGTCGACCCGCAGATCGTCGTCGGCCTCCTCGTAGACAGGACCGGGTTCCCCCTCGAGATCGGCTGCTTCGAGGGGAACAAGGCCGAAACGCTCACGATCCTGCCCGTCATCAAGTCCTTCCAAGCCAGGCACGGCATCGAGGGCATGGTCATCGTCGCGGACGCCGGCATGCTCTCCGGTGCGAACCTGCGCGAGCTCGACGACGCCGGGTTCTCCTTCATCGTCGGCTCCCGCCAGACCACCGCGCCCCTCGACCTGGCCTCGCACTACCGGTGGCACGGCACCGTGTTCACCGACGGGCAGATGATCGACACGATCACCCCCAAGCACCGCGGCGCGACGCCCGTCAATGACGTCAACGTCAAGGCCGAGCCCGTGTGGACGAAGACCGGGACCCCGGCGTCATGGCGGGCCGTGTGGGCCTACTCCGCGAAGAGGTTCGCGAGAGACAACCGGACCCTGACCGCGCAGGAGGACCGCGCCCGATCAGTCATCGACGGTGACAAGCCCGCCCGCGCCACCCGGTTCGTCAAGACCACCGGAACCGCCCGCACCCTCGACGAGACCGCCCTGGCCAGGGCGCGGAAGGTCGCCGGCCTCAAGGGCTACGTCACGAACATCCCCGCCACGGTCATGGCCCCAGGCGAGGTCATCTCCAGCTACCACGATCTGTGGCACGTCGAGCAGTCCTTCCGGATGTCGAAGACAGACCTGCAGGCCAGACCCTTCTTCGCGAGGACACGCGACGCGATCGAAGCCCACCTCACCATCGTCTTCACCGCGCTGGCCGTCTCCCGCACGATCCAGGACCGCACCGGACTGTCCATCCGGAAAGTCCTGCGCGAGCTACGACCACTGCGCTCCGCGACCATCGAGATCAACGGCGTCATCCGCGACGCCGAACCCGCCATCCCCGCCGACAAGCAGGCCATCCTCGACGCGATCAGGAAGCCCGCAAGGCACTAAGGCTCTTGACCCAAGTCAGGTCGAAAGCCCGAGGATTCACCCGTTGATCGCGGCAAGCGGGAGGCAATCTGCACGGCTGGACCACCTGGCAGCACCGACACGACCGCCGCACGCGTGCGCGACTGGGTGTGCGTCAAGATTGTGGTTCCGCAATCAGCCGCCCTCGACGCCGGCGACCAGCCCCAACAGACGTGGACCTTGGCCTCATAGCGGGCGACCACGTCGCGGTCTCGAACGGCCGCCAGGAGCTCGCCGTCGCGGGCGCCGGCGATGCTACTCGGTGGAGTAGTTGGCGCGAACCCACTCGCGCATCTGGGCGCTGGTCTCATCCGTAAGCAACTGCTTGAGGGGCGCTGCGATCAGAGGCCAGAGACAGTAGCGGATGACAGCGGGGTGGCGGTCGGGGTCCGGGCACATGATCAGGCCAAAGAACCGCAGGTAGCGAGTGACGGCGTCCTCGCCGATCTTCTTGATGGCTTCCAGCACGCTCTTCAGCGCAGCCTTGACGACGACTGTCAGCCATGGGAAGTGCCCAAGGCTGAAGGCGGTACGCCGCGCGTTGGTACGGGAGGCAATGTCCTGGGCGCTGGTGTCAGCCCGTTCGCGTGCGCTGTCCGACCCGCCTAATTCGGCCATCACCGCATCGACGAGACTATCCAACGTCACCCCCACGAGTTCAAAGGTCTTGTCGTAGAACTTGCATATCGCGGCCATCACGACGCACCAGAAGTGATTGCCCGGCCGCCTGGCATTCTCTCCCTTCAACCGAGCCTCGATAGCGTGGGCGACCTCCGAGGAAACACCGCGTGCGAGCGCTTCCACTGCGTCGACCTGGCCATCCTGGTTGATCTGCTCGATAAGAACACAGATCAGCTCGGACATGATGGCGTCGAGCACGGCGCGGCGATCCTTTGCGGACTTCACGCCCTGGGGGCGTCGCTTCGCCTCGGGCAGTGTCGTCCATCGACGCGGTTCGGCAGCCTGGCGCGCTGCCTCGCGACTCTCGCGATCGGCCGAAGTGATCGCATCGATGAGCGTGCCGCCGTGCCGCGCGTTCCCGCACTGACACCGGCACGTGCGGCCCGCCGCATTCTCGCAACTGGAAGTATGTGCCACCGTGACACCCCTTTCTGGTCTCAGGGCGCACTCTACGGCGATGCTGGGACATTCCTCGCGAACGCTCTCCATCCGGGTGTGAGTCAGGTTTGTGGTGTCGGTCGGCGTGTGGTGGGCCACAAGAGGTGGTCAGTGAGCACCGAGTGGAGACCGTGCTGGATCGACTTGAGGAGCTCGAGCACGTGACCAGCTACTCGAGGGTCGCCAGCAGAAGGGCGTCGGGCGTTCGGCGCAAAGTGAGTCCCCCGCGGACTAGGGATGTGGTCGTCTGGCCGCTGTGCGGACCTCGCTGCCGGTTCCGCTGACCACCCGATGTTCGTCTTCCCTAGTCAAAGATCGTTCGGCTGGTCCTCCCCGCTGGAAATGTGGTGTCGAGGCCCCGAGCACTCAAGCACCGGCAGCGGCACCGCGCCAGACCGCCGGCGATTTGGCCATGCGCAGGTCACGCTCTCTTCTGGTCCGGAAGCATCTTGCGGCGGGCGATCCACGAGCAGCTCTCTGGGGTGGAACCGACAACACCGTGCGATGGCATAACCATGGACCTTCCACTCTCCGTCCGGCTGATCCGCAAGCGCTTCTTGACAACCACTCGGACTACTGCCACCGGCACACGATTCCTCGTTATATGGGAAACGACGCGCGTCGCCATCATGGCACACAGATCGCGCCAACGAAGCGCGTAGTCGCAGGTTACACCGCAGCATGGCCGTACTCGCGCGGTCCTAGGCCTAGGACCGCTCTCGATGCCCTCCGGAGGCCCTGATGAGCAACTCGGAAACCACGTGGGTATGGCACTACACATCACTTCAGACCCTGCGAAAGATTCTGACGACTGGGACACTCCGTGCCACTGAGGTGAACTTCCTCAATGATCCGCGCGAGCCGTCAATCGCCCACGATGTGTTCCCGAATGTCTTGAAGAAGTTGGAGGAAGTCCCCGAACTGAAGAGTTTCTCCTCACGTGCTCGCTCGTTGTACAGGCAAGTTATCGAAACAGGAACGCCCTCCTGGAACGCACCTCTTGTCCGCGGAGCTCCCCGCTACGTGTTCTGCGCCTCCAGCGACGGCGACAGTTTGTACGCCTGGCGCACCTATGGTTCGGCGGACTCCGTCGGATGTGCGATCGCACTCGATACCAACGAGCACCTTACCGTAGTCGGCTCAGCCGCCAACGGAACCGGGCGCGGCACAGCGATCACCAGATGGGCTCCACTGGCATACAACGCCGACGACGTCATTGAGCGTGCCGAGAAACGGTTGCGTGCCGCCGCAGAGGCCTACAATGACCTCCCTTCCAATGAAGCCTGGCCGATTCTCATCGATGCCATCTGGCAGGCGTGGTCTGAGGTACAGGCCACCACGAAAGACTCTTCGTTCTGCGACGAGAAGGAGTGGCGCGTCACCATCGATGATCCGCGCACCGCATCGGTGAAGTTCTCTGACGACGGCCGAGTTCCACGACCACAGATCGAACTTGCGGGAACGCAAGCGCCAGTCGGCGGGTCGACCCGACCTGCGCTGTTGCCCATCCGTGCTGTGCGGCTGGGACCTGGCGGAGGCCAGCTGGATCGCACCGCAATTAGGTGGCTACTCGCCACGTGCGGTTACCCCGTCGACGGTGAGGAACGTGAGCGAGAGTGGACGGATCCCACCACTGGATTGCCTGACTACTCTTGTGAACCTGACAAGTCGACTAGGGTTGAAATTCTCGACTCAGACCACTTGTTCAGGCGCCCGTAGGGTCGCCGCGACGTGCCACTGCCCGAGTCGAGCAGTGGCTGCTCCGCTTGTGGCCGCCCCCTGCGCGACGAACCGTCCGCCCGTCGTCAGCCGCGCGCTGACCGTCGTGACGGGCGCGAGACGCGAGCGACACGGCTCCCCACTACCGGACCTGTCCGTCGCCACCTCCAACGCCCCGGGTCAACCGCCCCGGTGTCCGGAACTATCCGGCGGCCAGGTGCACGAGCGGCGGGACGTTGTCGGCGCCGTCCTCCGTCAGCACCGACGCGCGGACGGCATGCGCCACCGACACCATCGCCATGTGGTGATACCAACCCTGGTGCGAGCGTCCTTCGTAGTCCGCGGCCCCGAGCTCGCGCGCCATGCCCTCGAACGCACGGTCAGCCTCAGCGACCAGGTCTGTGCGCGCCACCGTCGCGGCGACGTCCTCCTCCATGTCCGTCAGCCACACGCCGGCCCAGCCAGCACCGCTCGACCAGAGTCCCACGAGCGTCGCAGCGATCGAACCAGCCGGACCTCGCAGGACGACGGGCGTGCGGCTGGCGGTCCGCAGGGTCACCCCAGGCACCAGCCGCGCCTGGCCCCGGACGAGTTCCGCAAGGCGCTGGGCGCGAAACCGCCCCGGCGTGCTACCTAACGGCGGCACGCCGTCCTGGGCCTGCAGGTAGGTGCTGCCAGGGATACGCAGAAGGAACGGCAGGCCCTTGGCGCGAGCAGCGGCGATGATCAGACCCGGGTCCGCCTCACGGGCATCCATCATGACTGGCACCGTCCGGTCCACCGGGCGCAGAGCCCGGACCAGCGCGGCTGCGGCATGGGAGGCGGTTGGGCTGTCGTTCCGGACGGGGACGTGCGTCTTCGTCCGCTGCCCTTCGGCCTCATCGCATGTGGCGGCCATGACCATCCGCCAGTCGACGGGCACCGTGAGCCGCTGCCCCACGAACCACGACGCTAGGACGTGCTGGTGGTTGACCGCTCGGCCCAGGCATGGCACCACCTCGTTCTTCACACCGACCGACTGGTCGCCGTGTTTTTCGACGACCATCGGCCGGACAACCCAGCCTCGCGCGACGTCCTCGGCCTGCAACCGGCCGACCAACCGGCCGAGGACGTCGCGAGAGGACCAGGTCGAGCGGCTGATGAAGTGATGGAGCCGCTGCTCGTTAGCAGTCTGCTCGCGTTCGCAACTAGCGATCCGACGGACGGTCTTCCGTCCACTGGCGGCGAGGAGCCCCAGCACGTACTCATGCCCCCGGGTCCGCTGGTCGGACCGCGCCATGCCGGCGAGGACGAGCCGGCACAGCTCGTCCGCTCGCTCTTGTTCCAGCCGAGCCAAGCCGTCCGTCTCGTACGACATCTGTGATCTCCCAGGCGTCCAGGTGTCCAAGCGCCAGACCCGCAGCTGGTTGACGCCCCTGCCGCGCGGCGCCATCGACATTCGCTTCCGAACTCGCGGGCACCCTACTCGCCCGTTCTGTGCTGCTCACCCGTATCGCCCGGGAGTTCACGTAATGAGACCGAGCCGGGGTGTCTGCCGTTGTCACGCCCTCCGGAACTCGATGCCAGGTGTCGCGGAACCGCCTCCAAAGCAGGCGGCAGCGGCCGTCACCACGCTGCCCGCACGCCGATCGTCCGGGCCGAGGGCGATCAGCCGGTTCGGGACGTACGAGACGCCTGCACGGACCCGCGGCCATGCCTGGTTTGCTGACCCGCCCCCGCCGTCGTGCCCAAAACTCGCGCCATCGGCCCCTGGCCTGGCGCGCGTACGCAGACGGTACCCACCGCCCCCGTAGACCATCGGAACCCCAATGATCGCATCCGTGTGGCGGGCATGCTCCCTGGTGGCGTCACGCAGGAGCTCGCGCCCCAGGATCGCTGCGGGTTCGCCCTCGTCACGGGTCGCGTCCGCCGCCAAGAGGCTGTACAACCGAGCGAGGTCACGAGCGGTGCCGACGGCGTTGACCGCCGGGACAAGCGCGGTGAGCCGACGGGGGTCGGACCAGATGGCGGCGTCAGGCGGAAAGGGCATTGGGTTCTGCCAGACCCGCTGAGTCAGCGGGTCGCTGCTGGTGAAGTACCCAGTGAACTGGTCGAGGAACCCGGCGCCGTACTCCGTCCTGGCGACCCGACCCAGGTCACCGGGGCGGACGCCGAAGTGCACGTCCAGCCCATGCGGCGCCGCGACTTCGTCATGGAAGAAGCGTGCAAGATCGCGGCCGTCCACCCGCCGGATGATCTCCGCCACGATCCACCCCGGCGTGAACGGCCCGTACATCAGCGGGTACGCGCGGGGATCATCCTCAGGCGGTTGTGCGGCGAGCACCGCGGCCATCGCCTCGGGATCCTCGACGTCCGCCTGCGAGACCGCCTCGTGCAGCGCGGGCAGGCCTGCGGTGAACGTCACCACCTGGCGGAGGGTGATGCGATCCTTGCCAGCAGCCCCGAACTCGGGCCACCAGACGGAGACCGGTCGGTCGAGGTCAAGCCCGGCACGCTCGACGAGGACGAGGAGGGCTGTCGCGACCAGGCCCTTGCTGCCCGAGAAGATCAGCTGCAGCGTGTTCCGCTCCCACGGGCGCTCGTCGTAGGCGTCCGCGACGCCGCCCCACAGGTCGGCGACGAGGTCGCCGTCGACGGCAACGGCAAGCGCCGCACCGAGCTCGTCACGATGCGTGAAGTTGCGGACGAACTCGGCTCGCAGTGGCTCGAAGCCGCTGTGGACAGTCCCCTGGACCGCGTCCGCCGTCTCTGTCGTCACGACGCCGTCACCCTTCCACGAGACGCAGCAGCTGCTCATCGGTGAGCTCAATGCTGCCAGCCGCGACGTTCTCAGCCAGGTGCTCGACCGACGTCGTGCCCGGGATGGGGGCGATCACCGGAGAACGATAGAGCAGCCAGGCAAGTGACACCTGGGCTGGCGTCGCTCCCACCTCCGCCGCGATCTCGGCAAGCACTCCCCCAGGCTTCGCGAGCTCGCCCACAGCGATCGGGAAGAACGGCATGTAAGTTATCCCGCGGCTCTCGCAGTGATCGATGACCGCCCCGTCATTCCTGGCAGAGAGGTTGTACTGGTTCTGCACGACCGCTATGTCCGCAACCTGTGAGGCCTTCTCGATCTGGTCGACCGTCACCATGGACAAGCCAATGTGCCCGATCTTTCCCGCATCCTGCAGTTCCTTGAGAGCCCCGACCTGATCCTCGAGCGGGACCTGGGAGTCGATCCGGTGCAGCAGGTAGACGGGGAGGCGCTCGAGTCGCAGGCGCCGAAGACTGAGCTCTGCCTGCTGCTTGAGGTACTCGGGGCGTCCGAGCGGGACCCACTCCTCCATCGACGGCCCCGGGCGCACGACGCCAGCCTTACTGACGACCACCACGTCGTCGCGACCGCCCAAGGCTTCGCCGAAGATCTCCTCGTTCGCGCCGAGCGCGTACGAGTCCGCCGTGTCGAACAAGGTGACGCCGAGATCTGCGGCGTGGCGCACCAGGCCGACGGCGGCCGCTCGGTCCGCCGGACCGTGCCAGACGTCGCCGTCAGCCAGCCGCATCCCCCGTAGCCGATCCGCCCAACCTGCAGGTCCTGCCCGATCAGCACGGCGGGCTCCGCGCTAACTGAACTCTCGTCAATGGTCATCTGTCGCCCTCCTGGCAACTCGTTACTCCGGAAGCGCCAACGCTCATCGCTCGAGGTGGCGCGAGCCAAGCGCTCCCGCCGGAAGGTGTCATGACGGCTGGACTATGTCAGGTCGGGCGTGACGCACGACATTCTCGACATGACAGAGTCCCTTCGAGGTGACGCACTGGGCCACGAGTCCTGGCCTCGTGCGGATCGCAGGCGGTTGCCTCCTCCACGTCATCGGTGCCGTCCGACAGGGCGGCCCGTCACCGCGATCGAGGAGGCAATACTGGTGAGCGAGATCCTCTCCCCTGCCAGACACGATGGTGCCGGCGTTTTTATCGAGCCACGGAATGTCGACTCGTGGCGCGTGCGGGCCCAGAAGGATGTCGCATACGAAGTCCGGTTCTGCGAAGACGTGTTCGACCCTCGGTCCACGGCTCTGCTCGAGACCGGCGTACCTGACAGTCCGAGAAGCCTGCGCCGGTTCGTCGTCATCGACTCCGTGATCGACAACCTGCACGGCGAACGGATCCGGGCCTGGTTCGACCACCATCGTGTCGAGGCGCACCTTCTCGTCCTCGAGATCGACGAGACCGTCAAGACGCTGGACATGCTCGCTCAGGTCGCCGCCGAGTTCGACGCTTTCGGGATCGACCGACGGCGTGAGCCGATCATCGTGATCGGTGGGGGCGTGATCATGGACATCGTCGGCCTTGCGGCCAACCTCTACCGCCGCGGCACCCCCTTCGTCCGCGTCCCCACGACGCTCATCGGGTTGGTCGATGCGGGAGTCGGCGTGAAGACCGGTGTCAACTTCAACGGTCACAAGAACCGTCTCGGCACCTACTTCGAGAAGTCCCTGACCCTGCTCGACCCGTCGTTCCTCCGCACGCTCGACGAGCGGCACATCTCGAATGGCATGGCCGAGATTCTCAAGATCGCCATCGTCAAGGATCGTGACCTCTTCGACGTGCTGTCTCTCTCCGGTCCTGAGCTGATCGACCGACGTTTCCAGAACGAGGACCGTTCCGGGCGCCGGGCCGCGGCTTACGTCCTCGAGCACGCCATCCACGGGATGCTCAAGGAACTTCAGCCCAACCTCTGGGAGGCGGACCTGGAGCGGGTCGTCGATTACGGCCACACCTTCAGCCCCACGGTCGAGATGCACGCGCTGCCGGCGCTGCTCCACGGCGAGGCGGTGTGCATCGACATGGCCCTCACGACGGTCATGGCGGCACGCCGCGGGCTGATGACGGACTCGGAGATGCGGCTCGTTCTCGACGTGATGCGTGCCCTGCGCCTGCCCGCCTGGGACGACTGCCTTGAGCCTGAGCTACTCGCACGTGCTTTGGAGGACACCCGCCGGCACCGGGACGGTCAGCAGCGGCTGCCGCTTCCCGTCGGCATCGGCGCCTGCACGTTCGTCAACGACGTCACCACTGACGAGATCACCGCGGCACTGCACCAGCTCCGCTCTCTTGTGTCCGACGGCGCCCCTCAGGAGTCCCGCGCATGACTCGCACCCAACTCACCCGTCGCACGGTCCTCACGGCTGCCGGTGCAAGCACAGCCCTCTTCGGGCTGTCGAGGCTCCACGGATCGGCCGGGGATCTGCTGTCCGCGGTCGTCGAGGCGGACACGTCCGGTGCAGCGGCGACGGCGTTGACCGTGACCCCGACCGACCGCCAGTACTGGGATCTGGTCTCTCCGTTCAACCAGCGCTGGGTCGGATCGCCCGATGCCGTGCGGCTGCCCACGACGACCGAGCAGGTCGTCAACGCCGTGCGGGAGGCGGTCCGAGCAGGAAAGCGGCTCTCGGTCCGCGGCGGGGGGCACGGCTACGAGGACTGGATATACAACTCCCAGATCAAGGTCGTCGTCGATATGAGCCTGATGCGCCGCGTCTACTTTGACCCGGCTCGCCAGGCGTTCGCAGTCGAGGCGGGGGCCTCGCTGCTCGATGTCTACACCGGCTTGTATGAGGGCTACGGCGTGACGGTACCCGCCGGGGTGTGCGCCACGGTCGGCATCGGGGGGCACGCCTGCGGCGGCGGTTACGGCATGCTGTCGCGCAAGCACGGCCTGATTGTCGACTACCTGGAGGCCGTGGAGGTCGTGACGGTGTCCGCGACGGGGATCGTCAGGCCCGTCGTCGCGACCCGGGACCCGGCCGATCCGAATCACGACCTGTGGTGGGCCCACACCGGTGGCGGAGGCGGCACCTTCGGCGTCGTGACCAGATACTGGTTCCGCTCCAAGAACACAACCAGCACCGACCCGACGGAGCTGCTACCGGCTCCGCCGGTCCAAGTACTCTCCGTGACGGCCGAGTGGCCTTGGGACCAGATCACCGAGCAGGGCTTCGCGAAGTTGCTGCGGGCCTACGGTACGTGGCACGAACGGCATTCCGGGAGGGCGGACCCCTACGCCGGCCTCTGCAGCTGGCTCTTCGTCCCGCACCGGACGGGCGGGAAGATCAACGTGCTAATTCAGATGGACGGCTCCAGGGGCGACGCCGAGCATCTCGTACGCGCCTTCCTCGACGAGCTGGACGCTGCTGCGGGCGTGCTGCGTACGGAGAACGTGCTGCGCACGGAGTGGCTGAAGGCGACCCGTCACATGGGCATGGGCTCCCCACTGCAGACGTCGCCGACGCTCCGCGGCGAACACAAGTCCGCGTACCTACGCAGGAGCTTCACCGAGGAGCACATCGCGGCCGCGTGGAAGCACCTGACTCGCGCCGACTACGACAACGGTTACGGCATGTTCGTCGCCACCTCGTACGGCGGCGCCATCAATGATGTCGCTCCGGACGCGACGGCCGTGCACCAGCGTGACGCGATTCTCAAACTGCTCTTCCAGACCTACTGGACCGACCCGTCGCAGGACGCGCGGCACGTCTCCTGGCTCCGCGACCTCTACGAGGAGATGTACGCCTCGACCGGCGGCGTGCCGGTCCCTGGCGAGGTCACGGCTGGCTGCTACGTCAACTACCCGGACGGCGACATCAGCGACCCTGCCCGTAACCAGTCCGGGGTCCCGTGGACCACGCTGTACTGGGGAGACAACTACTCCCGGCTCCAGCGAGTGAAGGCCGCGTACGATCCGACCGACTTCTTCCGGCACGCACAGTCGGTGCGGCTGCCCGGAGTCGCCCCGGTGAACGGGGGCCGACCATGATGCGCGGCCCGGCGCTCGACTCCTTGACGTCCACCCGGTTCGTCGCTGCGCTCATGGTGTTTGTCACCCACGTGACGGTCAACCACGTCGTTGCCGACAAGTCCCTGGCGGACGGGCTGGACCGTTGGCTGGGGCGCCTCGGCTACGCGGGAGTGACGTTCTTCTTCGTCCTATCCGGGTTCGTGCTGATGTGGTCCGCTCGCGAACACGACACCATGCGCGCGTTCTACCGCCGCAGGATCGTCAAGATCTTCCCGAACCACCTCGTCACCTGGGTCGTCGGACTCGCTCTCATGGTGGGCACCGGTGCGATCGCCGCCGTTCCCATCGCCTCGCTTATGCCCAGCCTGTTCCTTGTCCAGTCCTGGAGTACAGACTTGCCGGTGCTGTTCGGCACCAACGGGCCGTCGTGGTCCCTGGCCTGCGAGCTGCTGTTCTACTTCTCGTTCCCGCTGCTCGCTCCCCTGGTACGAGCCGTACGGACGGATCGCCTGTGGTGGGCCGTCGGCGCCGCCTGCCTTTTCGAGCTGGCTGTCCCCGCGGTCGCGAGCATGCTGCCGGGCACCGAGCCGTCGCCTTTCCAGAACATGCCGTGGACCCAGAACTGGTTCGCGTACTTCCTGCCTGCCGGCAGGGTCGGCGACTTCGTGCTCGGTATGGTGCTGGCCAGGGTCGTCGCCGAACGTCGGCTGCCACGGGTTGGAGTCCCTGCCGCGCTGGTACTGGCGGGACTCGGCTACGCCGGGGTCCTGCTCCTGCCCGGTCCGTTCGGCTTGGTCGCCCCGGTGGCTCTCCCGCTCGGCCTGCTCGTCGCCGTGCTCGCCCACCGTGAGGTCGACGGTCGGGCGGGATGGCTCGCCGCCAGGCCGCTGGTGCGGCTTGGCGAGATCTCATTCGCCTTCTACATGGTCCACTTCCTCGTCCTGCAGTACGGGCCGCTCGGCCTCGCCACACGGGCACCTCAGGACGTGCCGCGCCAACCCGCAGTCGCGGCAGTTCTCGTGGTGACGTCGCTGGCGATCAGCCTCGGACTCGGCTGGGCGCTGTTCCGGCTCGTCGAGGTGCCCGCCATGAACCGCTGGGGGCGAACCGTCAAGCGCGAACCAGCCGTGCCTCCGCCCATGATCGAGGAGGCGCTCCGTGGCTGACCCCGTGGTCGCCGAGTTCCGTGCCAACCAGGGGCGGGTTGCCGGCCTCGCGAACAAGCACCTGCTCCTGCTCACCGTCACTGGCCGCCACTCCGGGACGGGTCGCACCACTCCGTTGCTCTACCTCCCGGACGACGAGGCCTACGTCGTCTTCGGCCTAAACGGTGGAGCCCCGAGGAACCCTGCTTGGGTCGGCAACCTCATAGCCGCGGGACACTGCGAGATCGAGGTGGGCGAGCGCACGCTGATCGCGACGGTGGAGCGTGCGACCGGGCGCGATGCAGAGAGCCTCTGGCGTCGACAGGTCGCGCTTGTACCGGAGTTCGAGACGTTCCGAAGCCGGACCACACGGCCAATCCCGATCCTTCGGCTGCGGCCCCTCACTGTCGGCTTCGGGCCACGACCCCAGGTGGACCGTCCCCGCGGCCGCACCGAGCTCGACGTGGAGGCGATCCTCTTCGACATGGACGGCACGCTCGTCGACTCCGAGGAGTCGATCAACGCCGTGTGGACGGCCTTCGCGCTCCGGCACGGCCTGGACCCGGAGCAGGTCGTCGCCGGCGTGCATGG
This sequence comes from Xylanimonas protaetiae, assembly GCF_004135385.1. NCBI lineage: Bacteria > Bacillati > Actinomycetota > Actinomycetes > Micrococcales > Promicromonosporaceae > Xylanimonas > Xylanimonas protaetiae. The sequence goes on from NZ_CP035493.1 coordinate 162,504, forward strand.
CCGGACCGGGTCGGAGATCATCGCCGACCATGTCACCGACCCCGAGGTTGCCGCCGTAGAGCGGAGGCGGATGGTGGAGGAGCAAGCAGACGCCGCCGACGTCGTACGGGAGGTCGCCGGAGCGAGCCGTCTGCTGCGCGCGCTGCCCAGAGCGGCGTGGGCGATCGTGACGGCCGCCCCTCGGTGCATCGCGATCCGGCGCATCGCCGCTGCCGGTCTTCCTATGCCCGACGTCCTGGTCAGCGCGGAGGACGTCCCGCGGGGGAAACCTGATCCCGAGGGGTTCCTCCACGCGGCCCGGGCCCTGGGCGCTACACCGGAACGCTGTCTCGTGTTGGAAGACTCTCCCGCTGGGATCGAGGCCGGCGCACGCGCTGGCGCGACAGTCGTGCAGGTCGGCGCGCCGGACGGCGGTGCCGTGCACGGCGCTGACCTCATCGTGCCTGACCTGACACACCTCCGGGTCCAGGCCCGCGGGTCCCGAGGGCTGCACGTCACCGTCGAGGACCACGCATGACCGTGGCCACCGGACCTCAGGTCGACCTTGACATCGGGGGTACCTGGTTCCGCGCCCGGGTCGCGAACAACTCGGGCGCGGAACCCTTCGAAACCGTGCTCCCGGCCCCGAGCCTCTTGCGGCGCCCCGACCGCCACGTCGGAGACCTGATCGCGGACCTCGTCGACCTGCTCGACCGTTCAGCTCCTCCCGGTGCCGACGTCGCGGTATCGCTGGGTGCAGCGATGGACGAGACGACGGGAGTCGTCCGCGGGTCTGGGCCGTTGTGGGGGGACTGGACGGGGCAGTTGCCGCTGGCCGACCTGCTCCGGAAACGCCGACCCGACGCACGTTGGGCCATCTTCAACGACCTCACCTGCGGGGTCGCCTCACTCGCCGCCTCCGCGCCGGCGGAGGCGGCGCAGATCACCTACATGACGGTCAGCAGCGGCGTGGCGCTCCGTACCGCCGATCGAACGCGAGGGGTTATCGAGGTGGACCGGTGGGGCCTGCAGGGAGAGGTGGGACACGGACCAGCCGCTCCGGTCGATCGCCAGATCCTCCAGCACTGGCCACTACCCTGCGAGTGCGGTGGCCTCGGTCACGTCGCGTCCCTCGCTTCCGGCCCGGGCTTGAGCCGCGCGGCGCACGCCCTTGGACTCGGACCTGCCAAGGACTTCGCCCAGCGGTTCCCCTCACTCCTCGATCTCGGTGATCCGCTGGCACAGACACTCCTCACCGAGGCAGTGCGCCCCGTCGCCGAGGCTATCCGGGGACTGTGGCGCGTTCGTCCCCACGCGGAACTGGTCGCGGTAGGCGGTGGAGTCGCCAGCGGCCTCGGCCGCCGGTACGAGAGGGAGTTGCGCCGACTGCTCGTCGAGGATCGGACGTACGCGGACGGCGGACGGGACCACGCCTGGGTCGCCGAACACGTCTGGGTGACGTCTGACACGGATCTCGACCTGCGGGCTGGAGCTCGCCTGCTCGCCAACCACGTGCTACGCCCGCTGCGTCCGGGCGGAGACCACCATGTCAACCACAACCAAGGAGACGCTCGATGACGACCACCACCACCCGTAGCAGCCGCACGCCGTCGACCACGACGAGAGACTCGGCCACGCATCGTGCGATTATCCGGGCGCCCACGAAGTGCGTGTTCGTCGAGGTGCCGACGCCCCAGCCTGGTCCCGGCGAGATCCTGCTCGCACCGGAGGCCGTCGCCGTGTGCGGGACAGACATCCAGATCCTGCGCCGAATGCGGCCGGATCCCGCGGACGTCGTCGGCCATGAGGGCTTCGCCCGCGTCGTCGCCGTCGGATCAGGCGTTACCGGAACCGCGGCGGGAGACCGTGTCATGGTCAACCCAACCGCACCCGGCAACCCGAACTTCCTCCTTGGACACAACGTCCCGGGCCTGCTCCAAGAGCGCGTCGTCGTCAATGCCGCAGCGGTCGCAGGCGGACAGCTCCTGCCAGTTCCCGACCAGCTGCCAGCGGCGCTCGGCACGCTCACGGAGCCACTGGCCGTCGTCACCTACGCGCTGGAATGTCTCCGCAACACGGCACCCCGGCACCTCGTCGTTGACGGTGGAGGTCTCATCGGACTCCTCGCCGCCACCCGGGCACGACGGGTCCTCGGCGCGGACACAGCGATCACCGTCCTGCACCGGCACGACGCCGTTCGCCGCTGGGCAGTCGATCGCATCCCTGGCATTCACCGCACCTGGAGCCTGGACGACGACCCCATGGGGCTGGCCGACGTCTCCGACGGCGCCGCGCTCCTGTCCGCCGTCTACCGGGACGCGACGACGCAGCACGTCGAACGGCTTCTTGAGGTGCTCGGGAACCGCCTCATTGCGGTCCACGTGATAGGAGGTGTACAGGACTCGGCCCACCTCCGCGACTCCAACAGTGTCGATCTCGCCGCAGTCCGTGCCGACAACACCGGCGGTCCCTGGCCCCCGCATGCCTCGTCCGCGGGAAGCCAGTTGTTCACGGGTAACCGTGGAGTGTCGAACGCGAGGCTGGCCCTCGCGGCAGGTGACCTCGCCGCCCACGGGCACGAGCAGGCGTCGCTTCTGACGCACGTCGTCGGGCCGGAGGACGGAGTGCGCTTGCTGAACCGCATCGTTGCCGGCGACCGCCACGACAGCTCGGGCGAGCCCATAATCCGCCTGGTGATCCGGTTCGGGTGAGCCATGAGCATCCCGTACGGCGGACGACCGCCGCTTCCCCCCTCGGCTTTCGCCCGGTAGCTCCTCAGTTCCCGACAGGCCCGGCAGCGACTACGCAAGGCACCCAAACCGCGAACACGGTTGGATCGAGAACATGGGCGACGAGAGGGGAACGTGATGGTGTGGGTGAACTCGACGCACACGCAGTGGGCCGCAGGTCAGGGGTTCTTCCGTTCAGGCAGGATCAGCACGGACCACGTCACGGTGAACTACGTCTACGACTGCGGGTCGGTCGGGAGCACCGCTCGGTGCAAGGCGGAGATCCGCACCTACACGTCAGGCGACGGTGCGCCGTCGAAGGTCGACATGGTCTTCCTGTCGCACTTCGACCAGGACCACGTTAACCGAGTCAAGGACCTCGTCGCGGCCATTCCGGTCGAACGCTTCGTCATCCCGCTCGTCTCGGCGCCCGAACGACTCCTGGCCCTTGCGCGATCGCTCGACAGCCGCGAACCGATCGACCCCGACGGCTGGTACGCATCGTTCGTCGTCAACCCGCGAGGCGCGCTCACCGCCCTTCCCAACCAAGCCGGGGACGCCGAGATCATAGAAATCCCTCCAGGGACAACGCCAGAGTTCGCTGACGACGACGTGCTGGCCGCTGGCGACGTCACTGAGCCAACAGGTGCGGCGACGACCTGGGTCCCGCCTCTCGTGACGAGGCCTGCCCGCATCGAGGCCGCAACGCGCGGCGGTAGGACCCGCCCAGTTTGGCTGTGGGAGACATACGTGCTCGCAGACGTCACAGACCGCCAGAGACTGTTCGTGCAGGCGCTCGCCCAGGAGCTCTGCGTGGACGCCGAGAGCCTCGCCAAGGACATTGACCGCACCGCGTGCGTGCGCTCACTAGTTATGAACGAGTCCCGAGCGCTGCGTAAGGCGTACGAGGCCGTCAGCACAGATCTCAACTTCACGTCGCTCATGCTGTACTCAGGCCCCGTCAACGCGATCGGGACGGGAAACAGCGCCAAGTCGTGGCGGACGCGCCACGGTGGCGTAGACCGCGCCGAGATTGCCGCCTGGGACGTGCGTCCTGGTTGGCTCGGAACTGGCGACGCCCCGCTCAACTCCGCCGGCAGGCTCAAGGAGTTCGGTCGGGTCTTCGAACGGCACCTCCCCAACGTCGGAACATTCGCCCTCCCACATCACGGCTCACGGTGGAGCCTGGACCCGGTGCTCCTCGACATGTTCAGTCCGCCACTGCCGGCATGCGTCGTGTCCGCAACAACCCCGCGCTACGGCCATCCTCATCCGGAGACGCAGACCGCGGTACACGACCGCGGGTTCCACCTGGTGCAGGTCACCGGGGACCCTCGTTCACGATGGACGAGTTCCGCCACCAGTTGGCTCTGACCTGGGCAATGCCCGACGCGCCAGCACCTGCCTCCAGGCCCCTCCCTCACACCCCGGGCCACGTCACCAGCATCATGACCAGCAACAACTAGGGCTGGCCGCGCGCGCTGACAGCGCTCATGGGCGTCCGGGATCTGCTAACGGAACGTGCGCGAGGACGCGGCGCACCGGGCGGATCAGCCGGTACTCCGGCCCCCGGAAGGTCCGCCGGGCAGCGCACCGCCTGATCGTGACCGCGTGCGGACGGCTCGCGCACACCGGTTACGCGGCCCGGGCCGCCCGACGTCACGGCACACGGGCGTGACGACCAGCCCATCGCCATGCTGGGGCGACGTCCTTGCCCACCAGTCCTGCAGCCCCACGAGTAGCGGCCCTGACACGGCAGAGCATGGCAGCAGCAGGAACCTGCCTGTCAGGCTCCACGAGTGTGCGACAAGGGCAGAGGTTGACAGAGCCGTCTGTTCTAGCCGACCCGGTCACCACGGGCGATCCGGTCGCCAGTCGTTCCCTGGGCGTGACGCCCCACCCTGCCAGCCAGCCCTCACCCGCCGCCTTCATCTTTCGGAGCCCCCTCAAGGCGCCCACGATCGGCCAGAAGACGAAGGCGCTGGCGAACTTCAGCCCGTCGAGGGATGCGACGTAGATGGCGAGGCGGAGCCATCCGTTGGTCTCGGCGGCGGGGAGCTTGTCGAGCCACATTGCGAGATTGCCGTAGGCGAGGAACAGGACGATGGACAGTGGCCAGGCGTAGCGAAGGTGGCCGGGCTGGCGCATCCAGTTGGTGATGATGTTGGTCGGGAAGTACCTCTGCGAGAAGTTGACGTACGCGCTCGCGAGGAGAAACGAGAGTTGGAAGGCCACGGCCGCCTCCTTGGGTCGGTGCCGTCTCACGACGAGACAGCGACGACAGGACGGTGCGCCGGTTCGGCGCCTTCGTGCAGGTGCCGCTGGGACGCCTGTGGACGGCGGCATTCGCATTCTTGTGTCCCTCGCCCACGGGCGAGGCCCGCCCCACCGGTTCTCCACAGCCTCTCGATCGGGTCGCGCCCACCTGCCCCGAGGCGCCGACGCTGGTGCCATGCGTGTGCGTCGCGGTGCCCGGGTGGATGCCGCCTCACCGGGGTGTGAGGTCGACGTCGAACTGCTCGACGCCGGCGGCCCACCCGGGTCCTGCGATCTGCTGAGCCCACCGGATTGCGGTCTGTGCGCGTTGGCGGTCGCGGGTCTGGGCGACGGTGACGGGGTCACCACCGAGGACCGTGCGTGGGCCGATCTGGTACCGGTCGCGGTAGGCGGCGACGACCGCGGCCTGCGCGAGCCAGGCACGGCGTTCGGCTTCCGTCCCCGGCCGGGGCCCGAGGTCGGCGACCCACGGTTGCCGGTCACGGATGGCCGCGGCTACCAGGTCGTTCGCTCGTTGCACGATGAGGGCGGCGCGCTGGTCCAGCGCGGTGCGGGTCTCGTCGTCGATCGGGCCGTGTGCCTCGGGCACGAGTCCAGCGATCAAGTGGGGTTCGTGGCCGGTGGCGGGTCGCCCGGCGGTGTTCCAGAGCCGCCACGTAAGGATTGCGGCCACGTTCTCGGCGTCCTCGAACCCGCGTCCGGCCACGACACGCTCAAGCAGGGCCTCGGCGTCGCCGCGGATGGCGTCAATGCGGCGCAGCTCGACACACAGGGGCCCGAAGGCGTCGTCGTTGACGACGGCGGCTGCCTGGTCGGGATTGAACCCAGCACGGTCGATCAGGGTGCGGGTGACGGCGTCGGCCCAACGGTCGTGGTGGGCGAGGGTGGCGATGGTCTCGTACTCGGCCGCGAGCTGGGCGATCGACGCGTACCGCTCCCGCTCGGTGCTGATGGTCTCGTGCGCGGAGGCCTCGACGCCCGTGTGGGCGAGCACGTTCGTGAGCACGGTGTGGGCGGTGATCTGGTCGGTGATCGGGTGGGTGTGCAGGTCGTCGGCATTGTCGAGGGCGACGTAGGCGGTGTTCGCGTGGCGTCCGCGGGTCATGGCCACGTAGAGGTTCTCCCGGCTGGTACCAGTCGCGACGACGACGTGGCAGGTGTCGACGGTCATGCCCTGGGCGCGGTGAGCGGTGACGGCGTAGCCGAGGTCGACGTGCTGGGTGACGTAGTCGGCGGGCAGGACGACGCTCGCGCCGGTGTGCCAGCCCTCGCGGCGGACCTCCATGCCGCCGTCGCGGTGGACGTCGGTGACGCGCCACCGGTCGCCGTTGCGGACCCATCCGCCGCAGGCGGTGCGCAAGGTGCGGTTGTTCCGGCGGGTGATGACCAGGTCTCCGGTCGACGCGCGGGCGTCGTTGGCGAGGGTGGCCTCGCGGTCGGCGAGGGTGTCGCCGTCGAGGATGCGTTCGGCGCGGGCCCGGGCGTTGAGGTCGCGCACGTGGTCGGCCGAGTCCGTCACCAGCAGGGTGCGCAGCTCGGCGCGGGTGTCGGCACGCCAGGCGGCGTAGGCGGCGTCGACCATCTCCTCGCTGGTGCCGGCGCGGACGCGGTCGTGGTCGATGTACGTCTCGACGACATCGGTGTCGCCGTCGCGCAGGTCGAGCGAGGCCCGCTTCTCCCACTCGTGGAGGAACCGGTGCACCTCGGTCAGTTGGGGGACGCGGCCGCCGCGCTCGTGGCGCAGCATGGAGAACGCTCCCCCGGCGTCGACGGACTGCAGTTGGGCGTGGTCACCGACCAGGAGCACCTTGGCTCCCGCCTGCGCGGCAAGGCCGGTGATGCGGTCGAGGGTCAAGGTGGAGGCGAGGGTGGCCTCGTCGATGATGACGAGCTGCCCCGCCGTGAAGTCGGCGCGGCCGTGGTCGTGCTCGTGGAGCCACTTGGCGGTGTTGTCACACCCGATCTGCAAGTCACCGGCGAGCACCTGCGCGGCCGCGGCCGACGGGGCGAGCCCGACGACGGAGCCCGGGCCGTACTGGGTGACCCAGACGTGGCGCAGCGCCGTCATCGCGGTGGTCTTGCCCGCACCCGCGGGCCCCAGGAGAAGGTCGACCTGCCTCCCCGAGGTGGCGATCTGTTCCAGGGCGTCGGCCTGCTCGACCGACAGGACCTGCCCGTTGTGCTCCCTGGCCGTGATCGCCGCGACCACCTGCCGTGCGAGGTACGGGGCGCTCAGGTCGTTGCCGCGGTCGATGAGCCGCTGCTCGGCAGCCAGGATCATCTGCGACGTCAGCACTTTGCCGTGCAAGGGCCGGAACATGCTCGTCCCGTCGGCCCGGCGCAGGCGCGCGGGTGTCACGCTCGCCTCGGGCGGGGTGACCTGGACGGACTGCTCCTCCGCGGCCGCGACGATCGCGGCCACGGCCTGCTCGCGGTCCGTGGTGGTGGCGAACCGCCATCCGCCCGTCTGACGGGAGGCCTCGGCCCACAGGTTCCAATGCCGCCACGTCGAACGCTTCTGCGCCACAGCCGTCACGACGCGCGCGCCCACCTCGGCGAAGATCTCGGCAGGGACGCGGTCGAACGTCAGGGACGCGCCCGCCGGACCACGCGTGATGCCCGCCGCCCAGGCGGCCGGGTCCTCGCCTACGAACCGTCGGGCGCGTTCGCGCCACGACGCGGTCAGATCGGCCAGGGATCGGATGTGCTTCTCGGGCCGGGTGTCCAAGGTGGCCTGGGCGCGCATCTTGATGACCGCCGCCCGCGACGGCGCCCTGCCGTGCGCGGCGACGTACTCGGCCACGAGCCGGTCCTTGAATTCCTCGATCATCCGGGTCCGCGAGGAGAACTCGGCGATCAGGGACTCCCCGACACCGGCGATCTCCCACTGCGCGGAGCGCTCGTCCCCACGCAGCCGACGCTCCCAGGCGACGCCGAGCTCGGAGGTGAGCCGGTCGGCAAGGACGGCGTTGTAGTACTCGCTCAGCCCCACGGTCGCGGCGTGCAGCGAGCGGCTGTCAAGCCCACGCCACACCCCGTCCTGGAGCGTCTTGACCTTGTTCGAGACGACGACATGCGTGTGCAGCTGCGGGTCGTTGGCGCGCGAGTCGTAGTGGTCGAACGCGGTGGCCTCGATGCCGATGACGGGAACCTGGGCGCGCGAGGCGTACCCGATGCGGGTGCTGGCGACCTCACGTTCCAGGAGGCCGATCACGTCCGCGATGGCGGCATGGTGGATCTCCGCGATCCGCGCCTGCGTCGACGCATCGGACAGCGCCCACAACACGGACACCGACTTAGCCACGGAGAACGTCAGGTCATACCCAGCCACGGCCGTCGGGGTCGACCTGCCCGACTCCACCCGCGTGATCGCCTCCACCGCGGCAGCACGCTCATTCTCGGCAAGGCCCGCTGGCAGCGCTGGGGCGCCCGCATCGATGCGGTCGCTCAGCGACGGGTACCGCCGGAAGTCGGCCCCGAGCGGGACACCAGTGATGGGGTCGTGGCCACGACCCAGGAGGGCCTCGAGCTGGGTAGCGGTCACCGGGTCGCCGGGCGCGAGTCCGCCGTCACCGAACTCGCCGACGCCACCCCGAGCCAGTAGCCCGGCGGGGTTCCTTCCTCCAGGTAGTACCGCGTCAACGGCGTGCGCAGCGACCGGTTCCCGTCACCGGTCACCACCGATCGCAGCAGGTACTGGTAACCCTTGCCCGCCGACATCACACGCAGCGACACCGTCATCCGCCACCTCCGCTACACAGGTGTGCCGCGCAGCACTCGAACCTCACTGGCCAGACGTGTGAGGCGCCTGGGAGGGGTGACGACCGCGCGGCGCGCTGGCCGCCGGCCGGTTCGTGCACGTGGCCGCGACGCGCGACTCCGGGCACTGCGAGCCGGACATTCCGGTGCGTCCCACGCGGGCCTCGGTGTGGCTGGAACACCTGGTGCACAGCGGCCGGATCAGCCGCCGGAGATCACCACGTGGACTCGCACCGTTTGCGGGGAGGGCGATGACATGGGAGAAACGTTCCCGATGGCAACCGTGTGGCGGGTATCACACGGTTGCCTCGTTGTCCCGAGGGGCCGTCAGCGGTTCTCAGAGGAGGGCGTGCGGGGGATGCGTGGCACAGGTCGAGCAGGTCTTCTGACGACGGCGGCGCTGGCACTGGCCGTCCTCTCGTCGTGCTCCAGCACGCCTGACGACTCCCCCACCCCCGACCCGACGCCGACAGTCACCGCGTCACCGCTGCCAACCACCGCGAGCCCGTCACCGACACCGTCGTCATCCCCGACGTCGGATGCTGATCTCGCGGCAGCTCGCGCGGAAGCGCTTGTCCACGAGTACTACCGCGTGAGTGACCTGGTCGGATCGGACCCTGCACGGCCCTTGACGGACCTCGAGTCGGTTGCGACGAGCATCGTGCTCGACGCCGACAAGCGAGAGTTCGAGCGCTGGCGTCGCGACGGGTGGACTCAGCAAGGTTCGACGCGCCTTGTCGAGGTCGATCTCGTTGACGTCTCGCTCGACAACTCCGATCCTTCGACCGGCAGAGTTCCTGTGGTCCAGTTCGACGTCTGCTACGACATCAGCAGCGGCGACGTCGTTGACGCCAGCGGCAACTCCGTTGCGCCCCCCGATCAACCGGTGCGGGGCTGGGAACGGCTTCGGGTCGCCAACTACAACTGGGACATGGACCCCGCTGGTGCGTGGCGTGTGTCATCGGCCGAGACCCTCGAGCAGGCACCATGCGATGCCGACTGACCTTCGGGTCCTCACGATCGCCACGTTGGCGAGCCTGCTCACGCTCCAAGCCGGAGCGGCATCGGCAGAACCCGAGTGTCGACGCGAAAGCCGCTGGACTGGGGTCTGCAAGGTCGAGGTTGCCTCCCCGCATCTCCAGCGGTCACGGAGCCCGCCTCCGACGACGGCCCTGCGGACGCGGGGGCAGGTTCACCGTGCTACTTCGATCCGTCGCGGCAGGGTGTGACGACGGTCCCAGCGGGACCGGTGCCGTGCACGAGCGAGCTCGGCTACTGGTCGTCGTCGCTCCAGTGCTACGTGAGGGTCTTGGACCCTCAGCCGGCTGCGGACGACCCGTTGTGGGCGCGCCATTCCCCTGATGACGGCGGCGCCGTGTACGGGTGCTATCAGCCACTGCCTGTCGACGTCGACGTCTATCTGTGGTTGCTGAACCCGCCGCCGGCGGCGGCTGCCGGCCCGTCGCCACGGCAGGTTGCCGAGATGGCGATCGACGAGATGCAGCTGCAGGCGATTGAGATCGGGATCGTTCCCGAGCCGCGTCCGGGGTACATCGGCATCGTGGGTCAGCCGGTGTGGATGTGGGCTGTCAGTCCTGGGCCGAGCACGGTGGGCCCGGTCACCGCGTCGGCGTCGGCCGGGGGTATCACCATCACTGCGACGGCGACGATCCACCGCATCACCTGGACCATGGGCGACGGCGGGACAGTCGTGTGCACCGGTCCGGGAACGCCGTTTACCGACGCGCTCGCTGGTCACGCTTCGCCGGATTGCGGGTACGTCTACACCACGTCCAGCGCTGGTCTGCCGGGTGACATGTTCACCGTGACTGCCACGTCGGACTGGGTCATCGACTGGGCAGGCGCAGGCCAGACCGGGACGATCCGCATGGACGAGCTGCAGCGCTCGGTGCGGATCGCGGTCGGAGAGGCTCAGGTGCTCGTGACCTCGTAGGCCCCTGCACCTGGGCGGGAAGGGGAGGACGTGATGTCCGAGACCACCACCCGCACACCGAAGCCGGGCGCGAGCCCGACTTCGTCAATGCAGCTCAGCGCGGCTCCGCCGGGGGTTCGACGGCGTCCGGCGATCACGGTTGTCGCCGTCACGTTGCTGGCGTTGGGTGCCGTCGCCGGCTGGATGGTGTGGAGCTCCGAGGACTCGACGATCGAGGTGCTCGCGGCCAGGGCGCCGATCGCGCGGGGCGAGGTGATCGACAAGGCGGACCTGGCGATCCAGCGGATCCCCGACGACCTGGGCTGGTCTGTGCTTCCGGCCTCGCGTCTGGACGATGTGGTGGGGCAGCGTGCCGCGCTCGACGTCGCGGCGGGTACCGCGATCTCCGCCGCTGCGGTCGCGGAGGCCTCCGTGCCGGGGGACGGGTTCGCCGTCGTCGGCGTGACCCTCGAGACCAAGCAGGCGCCGGGCATGGAGCTGCTCGTCGGGGACAAGGTCACGGTCGTGGTCACCCCGGCCTCGCCGACCGACAGCGGAAAGGTGCCGGACACGACCGACGCCGACATCGCGGGTGTTCGCACCGACCCCGAGACGGGCAACACGGTGCTGGACCTCGTGGTCCCGGACGCGCAGGCGCCGGTGCTCGCCGCCCGGGTGGCGTCGGGCAACTTCGCCGTCGTTCTCCGGTCCAGGGACCGGTGAGCGTGCGATGGCGGTGATCACGTTGTGCTCGGCGGCGGGCTCGCCGGGGGTGACGACGACGGCGGTGGCCCTGGCGTGGAACTGGCAGCGGCCCGTGATGCTCGTGGAAGCCGACCCGGTGGGCGGCTCCGCGATCCTGGCCGGGACGTTCGCCGGGATGCGCGAGTACCGGGCGGGGCTGGTCGAGCTGGCCACGACGAACCTGGACCTGCGGGACGCGTTGACCGACGTCGCCGACCAGGTCGAGGGCACGCGGATCTCCTTGGTCGCGGGTCCGCGCTCGCACGTGCAGGTCCCCGGGCTCGAGCCGCTGTGGCCGCGGCTGGTCGACGCGCTGGACGACCTGGACGGGTCGGGGCAGGACGTCATCGTCGATGCCGGCCGCCTGGGGATGCGCGGGTCGCCGGAGCCGCTGCTCGCACTGGCGGACCTGACCTTGATCGTGGCCCGCACCGACCTGGTGGCCGTGTCGGCGGTGCGGACCTGGGCGGCCGCGCTGCGCGACGGCTCACCGGCCTGGCGTGACGCCGGGCTACTGCTGGTCGGTGCCGGGCAGCCGTACTCGGCCAAGGAGGTCGGCAAGCACCTGGACCTTCCCGTGGTCGCCACCGTGAAGGACGACGCCGCGGGCGCGGCCGTGTACCGCGACGGCGCCCCAGCTGGGCGCAGGTGGGCCAATGGGCCATACGTGCGCAGCGTGCAGGCCGCCCGGGAGGCCATCACCACACGCATCGCCCGCGGGCGAGCCGAGCTGCTCACGGAGGTCACGCCATGACGAACGACACCCAGACCCCGCCGACGCCTGCGACCGGACCCGACGAGCCGGGCAAGCGACCCCGCCGCCTGTCGTCAGTCCCGCTGTTCACCCAGCCACCCCACCCCTCGCCTCCCGCCCGCGCCCGCGCCACGCGCGGCGCGCTGCCGCCGCGGCCGGGTGAGCCGCTGCCCGAGCCGCCGCTGCCGCCGCTGCCGGCGCATCTGGTCGAGGCCGTCGAGGCCGTCGAGGTCGACTGGTCGCTCGTGGCCCGGTTGCGCCAGCGGGCCTCGGAGCAGATCGCGCGCGCCGAGCACGCCGACGGCACCCCGTCGGACAGGGCGGACCAGAAGCAGCGCGGCCTGGCGATCGTCATCGACCTGGTCACCTCCGCGAACACCGAGCGCGTCGACGCCGGGTCACCGGCCTGGGAACCGGCCCATCTGCACGCCCTGACCAAGGCGGTGCGGGACTCGCTGTTCGGGCTGGGCCGGCTGCAGCCGCTGGTGGACCGGCCCGACGTGGAGAACATCGAGATCGCCGGGCACGACCACGTGCGCCTGCAGCTGCTCGACGGCTCCTACGAGGCTGGCCCACCGGTGGCCGACTCGGACGAGGAACTCGTCGACTTCCTGGTGTTCCTCGCCTCACGCTCGGAGACCAGCGCCCGCTCCTTCTCCCCCGCCCAGCCGAACCTCGACCTACGGCTCGACGGCGGCGCCCGCCTGGCCGCAACGGCATGGGTGTCCACCCGCCCGCAGGTCACCATCCGGCTGCACCGCCTCGTCGACGTCACCCTGGACGACCTGGCCGCGAACGGCACCCTCACGGATGTGCAGGCGTCGTTCCTGCGCGCGGCAGTGCGGGCACGCAAGTCGATCGTGGTCTCCGGGGCGCAGGGCGCGGGCAAGACGACGCTGATGCGGGCGCTGTGCGGCGAGATCCCGTACGAGGAGTCGATCGGCACGTTCGAGACCGAGTACGAGCTGTTCTTGCACGAGATGCCCGACCGGCACGCGATGGTCCGCCACTTCGAGGCCCGTCCCGGCGCTGGGGAGGTCGGCCCGGACGGACGCCCGGCCGGCGAGTACTCGATCGACCAGCTGCTGCGCAACTCCTACCGGCAGAACCTGTCACGGCAGATCGTCGGGGAGGTCCGCGGCGCCGAGGTGTGGGCGATGCTCGAGGCGATGGAGTCCGGGTCCGGTTCGCTGTCCACGACACACGCCACCGACGCCGAGAACGCGATCCACAAGCTCGTCACGTGCGCGATGAAGGCCGGCCCGGGCATCACCCCCGACCTCGCCACCCGCAAGCTCGCGCAGGCGATCGACCTGATCGTGCACGTCGACCTCGACCTCACAGTTGGCACCGGTGCCGGTGCCGGTGCCGCTGGGCAAGCTCGCCCGCGGCGCACCGTCTCGGAGATCATCGCCGTCAACCGTGGTGAGCAGGCCCCGGGGTACGCGGTCACGCACGTGTTCAGGTCCGACGGCGCGGGCCCCGGCCTCCCGCACGTGCTGCCGCAGGAGTACCGCGCCCTGGCCCGGTACGGGTTCGACCTGGACGCCTTCCTGCGCGCCGGCCGCGGCGAGGTGGCCTGAGATGCCCGGGCACCTCGCCGGATACGTCGCCGCCGGGCTGCTGGTCGCGGGCGGGCTGACGCTCGGTGTCTTGGCCCTGACCGGGCAGCTCGACCAGGCCGCCGCACCGCGCCCGCCGAGCCGACGCTCACCGCTGGGACGCCTGCGACGGGTCGCACGGCGCACGTGGGGTCTGCTCGGGGTATCGGTGGTCGCCGGGATCGCCGCGTGGCAGGTCACCGGGTGGGTCATCGCCGTCGTCGCGGTGCCGCTGGCCGCCCTAGGCCTGCCGTGGCTGCTGTCGTCCCAGGGGGCGCAGGCGACGATCGCCCGGCTGGAGGCGCTGGAGGACTGGACCCGCTCGCTGGCTGGGGTGCTGCACGTCGGGATCGGCCTGGAGGAGGCTCTCGCCGCCTCGGCGCGCTCGGCACCGGCCACGATCGCGCCCGAGGTGCACCGGCTCGTCGCGCGGCTGCGCGCCCGGTGGAACACCGAGGAGGCGATCCGGGCGTTCGCCGACGACCTGGACGACGCGACCGGCGACCTCGTCGCCGCGAACCTCATCCTCGCCGTCCGGCGTCGCGGCCACGGCCTGTCGACGGTGCTCGAAGCGCTGGCCGCGTCGGTCGCCGACGACGTGCGCAACCGCCGTCAGATCGAGGCCGACCGGGCCAAGCCGCGGACCACCGCCCGCTGGGTCACGATCATCAGCGCCGCCATGATCGCGTTCCTCGCGATCTCCGGAGACTACGTGCGCCCGTACGCCACGCCGCTGGGTCAGGTCGTCCTGGTCGCCCTGCTGTCGGCGTACGTGGGCTGCCTCGTGTGGCTCAAGAAGACGGCCGCCGGGCGTCCCGCACCACGCATCCTGGGCCGGCAAGCCGGGAGCCGGTCATGAGTACCGGGCTGGTCATGTCGATCATCGCCGGCGCCAGCGTCGGCCTGGGGGTCGCGCTGCTGCTCACCCAGATCCTGCCCGCCAAGGCCGACCTGCCCGGCGCGCTGGAACGCCTCTCCCCCACTCGCCACACCGCGACCATGGCGCGAGCCGACGCCCGCGCGGCGACCCGCACCGACCGGGTGGGGCGGTGGGCCATGGCGAACCTGCCCACCGGCCTGTGGGTCCGCACCCCGCATCGCGAGCTCGCGCTGCTGGACCGGCCGCTGTCGCAGTTCTACGGCGAGAAGCTCGCCCTCGCGGCGGTCGGCCTCGTGCTGCCCGTCGCGCTCGCGACGTTCTACACGACCCTGGGCCTGCACCCGCCCGTCGCGCTGCCCGCCGTGGTGTCACTCGGGCTGGCGGCGGTGCTGTTCTTCGCCCCGAACCGCACCGCCGTACAGGACGCGAAGAAGGCGCGCACCGAGTTTCGCCGCGCCCTGGGCGCCTACATCGAGCTCGTCGCCCTGGAACGGACCAACGGTGCCGGGGTGCGTCAGGCGATGGAAGCCGCCGCCGGCGTCGGCGACACCTGGGTGTTCACCCGGCTGGACGAAGAGCTGTCCCGCTCCCGCCTGTCCGGGGTGGCGCCCTGGACCGCGCTACGGACCCTGGGCGACGACCTCGCCCTGCCCGAGCTGCACGACTTCGCCGACATCATGCGGCTGTCCGGCGAACAGGGCGCCGCGGTCTACACGAACCTGCGCGCACGAGCCGACTCGATGCGCACAGCACTGCTCGGTGAGGAGCTCACCGAAGCCAACGCCACCGGCGAACGCATGTCGATCCCCGGCGCCGTCCTCGGCGTCGTCTTCATGGCGCTGCTCATCGCACCCGCGCTCCTGCGGATGTTCACGCACACCTGACAGTCACCAGCCCTAGGAAGGAACCACCATGTACCGGCTCATCGCGACCCTGACGACCCTCAAAGCGTACGTTTTCACAAAGCTCGAGGACCCCGAGCCCGAGCGTGGCTCAGGCAGCACCCTGGAGATCGTGTTCTGGGCGGCGGCGGTTCTCGTCCTGGCAGGCGTCGTCTACGCGGCCATCAACAGCTACGTCAATGCCACCGCGGCACGGATCCAGTAGCCGCCGACGCCCCCGGCGGCGCGCGGCGGCGCGGGTCCGGCGACCGGAATGGGGTTCGGATCGCGGTTCGGCCACGATCGAACTCGCCATCGTGCTGCCCGCGTTCATGGTGCTGATGCTCCTCGGCGTGCAGGCCGCGCTGTACTTCCACGCCCGCACCGTCGCGATCACCGCCGCGACCGAGGGCGCCAAGGCGGCAGCCGTCCTCGACGGGCGCACCGCCGACGGCGAGGCCGCCGCCCTCGCGTTCGTCGCCGAGGCCGGTGGCGACGACGTCCTGCCCGACGTCGCCACCACCGCCGAGATGACGACAGACGCGGTCACCCTCGTGGTCACCGGCAGGTCCCTGTCGCTCGTACCCGGCTGGGACCCCGAGGTCCGCCAGCACGCGACCACGCCACGAGAACGGCCCACACCATGACCATGACCAGGCAGCCCCACCTGTCGGTGCTCCGCCGGGCGGAGCGTGAGTCCGAGCGCGGCTCGGCCACGATCGAGGCGGCGATCCTCGTGCCCGCCTTCGGGCTGCTCGTCCTGCTGGTCGTGCTCGGTGGCCGCATCGCCCTCGCGCACCAGGTCGTGCAGTCCGCCGCGGCCGACGCCGCCCGCGCGGCGTCCCTGGAACGCACCACCACGACCGCACACAACGCGGCCACCGACGCCGCCACGCTCACCCTGGCCGGACAGCAGCTCGACTGCGCCCACGTCGATGTCACCGTCGAGGCGACCGGGTTCGACGCACCGCCGGGCGCCGCCTCCACCGTGACGGTCACCGTGAGCTGTGCCGTCGACCTCGCCGACCTGACCGCCATCCCCGGGTTGCCCGGCACAAGGACCGTCGAGGCCACCATGACCAGCCCCATCGACAGGTGGCGATCCCAGTGACACGAGACCAGCACAAGCGACGTCCCCGCGACCCGGAGCGGGGCTCGGTCTCGGCGTGGGCCGCGATCTGCACCCTTGGGCTCATCCTGTGCGCCGGCCTGGCCGTCGACCTCGGCGGCCAGGTGCACACCCTCCAACGCACCCACGACCTGGCACAGCAGGCCGCCCGCGCCGGCGGGCAAGCACTCGCCGCAGCGCACGCGATGCGCGGCGACGTCCTGACCGTCGACACCACCGCGGCCAAGGCTGAAGCCACCCGCTACCTCGAAGCCGCCGGAGCCACCGGCACCGTCACCGTCTCGGACGGCACCCGGGTCACCGTCACCGTGACCGGCACCTACGACACCGTCATCCTCGGTGTCATCGGCATCAACGCCCTGGACGTCACGGCCACCGCCACGTCCCGCACCGTGCGGACCCTGGGAGGCATCGAACAATGAGGCTCGCTCACCGGCTCCAGGGCGTGGCCGGGCTTGCCGCGATCGTCGCGTTCGTCGTCGGCGTCCCCGCGATCCTGCTCGCCGCTCGGATCGCGCCGTGGGCCACCAACTGGGCCATGGTCTCCCAGCGGCTGACCATCGCCGACAACGGCACCCTCCTGGTCCTGTTCCTCGGGCTGCTCGCGTGGCTCGGCTGGGCCTACTTCACCGTCTCCTTTGTCGCCGAAGCCGCCGCCCGCATCCGCGACACCCGCCCGCCCCACGTGCACGGCTTCGGGCTGTCCCAGGCCGTGGCCCGCCGCATGTTCGACGTCGCAGCCCTCGCGTTCGTCGCGATGCCCTCGCTCGCCACCGCGGCCACCCCCGCCGCCGCGTCCCCTGCCGTCACAGTCACCCAGCCGCTGAGCCCCGCAGCGCAGGCTCCCCCACCGTCGGACGCCCCCACGGCGACGGCGAGCACGCCCTCGACGGCAGCACCCGACCCCGGAGCCGGCACCGCCCCGTACACGGTGCGGCGCGGGGACAGCCTGTGGCGCATCGCCGAGCAGCAGCTCGGCGACGGGCACCGGTGGACCGAGATCCACGCCCTGAACCGGGCCACGCTCGGCGCCGACCCCGACCTCATCACCCCCGGCACGCTCCTGCTCCTGCCCGAGCCGCCCATCACCACGACCCTGGACAACGGCACGTACGTCGTGCAGCCGGGAAACACACTCTCCCAGATCGCCCGGGACGAGCTCGGGGACGCCGCCCGCTACCCCGAGATCGTCGAGTCGTCCGAGGACATTCCTCAGCCCGGCGGCGAGCACCTGACCGACCCCGACCTCATCAAGCCCGGCTGGACCGTCGACATCACCCCCGACGCGGACCCGACCACCGCAACGGCTGCTCCCTCGACCACGGCCACCCCGGAGGCCGAGGCAAAGCCACCCATCACCGCCGGACCGCAGCACGAACCCGGGCCCGCGTCGCCGCCCGCCCTCGAACCGCACACGTCGGCCACCGCGCCCACACCCGCCGCTGCAGGCACGCCACCGACACCTGCCACGCCACGCAGCGCCGCACCCGCCGACCAGCCATCCCGTGAGACCACCACGCCCGCAGACACGTCCGACCACGGCAGATCGTTGCCCGCCTGGTTCGTCCCCGGCCTGAGCGGGGCCGGATCCCTTCTCGGCGCGGGAGTCTTCCTCACGGTGCGCGCCCACCGCCGCACCCAGCTGCGCTCCCGCATCCCCGCCCACGTCATCGCACCGATCCCCGCCGCCCTGGTCCCCGCCGACGAAACCGCCCGCGCCGCCGGAACACGGATGGCCGACGCCGTCCAAGCACTCGATCGCGCGCTCCAGACCCTTGCGGCCGCGTTCCTCGAACCTTCCTGCTACCCGCCCGTCGTCGCCGTCGAACTGACCCAGGCTCGGGTCCGTGTGCACCTTGCCGAGGACACCACGCTCCCCCAACCCTGGACCGGAGAGGGCTCCACCTGGTCGGCGCCCCTGGACGCCAGGCTGCCCGGCGTCGAGATGATCCCGCCCTACCCGATGCTCGTCTCGGTCGGGCAAGCCGCCGACGGCACCCTGTGGATGGTCAACCTCGAACGACTCGGCACCCTGACCGTCACCGGGACGCCCGCCGACGTCGCAGCCTTCGCCCGCCACGTCGCAGCCGAGCTCGCCGTCAGCCCCTGGTCCTTCCTGGTCGACGTGCACGTCGTCGGCCTGACCGGCGAACTGGACGCGTTCAACGCTGGCCGGGTGCGCCACTCACCCGCCGGGGACCTCACCCCGCTCGACGACCTCGCCGCCGACATCGAGGCCTCCCGCGACACCGGCGACTGGGACCCCGAGGACCTCACCACACTCGTGCTCGGCCCCGCGAGCGCCGACGCCGCGAGCGTGCAGCGCCTGGCCACCGCGATCATCGAACACACCGCGCGCCCCGGCGTGAGCCTCATCGCTCTCAACCCCGACGAACCCATCACCGGCGCCGTCACCGCCGAGATCACCACCGACCGGCGCCTGCACATCCGGTCCCTCGGGATCGACGTCGAGGCCGCGCTGCTGACCGCCGCAGAGGCCGCCACGACCGCCGACCTCCTCAGCGTCACCGACACCCACGAGAACATCCCCATGCCCGTGGACCCCACGGCGACCGACGGGCTCGCCGCCCTGATCGATGCCGGTGGGGCGATCCGCGCCGAGCACGTCGAGCCGCGACCCGCCGACGACGAACCGGCCGGTGGTACCTCGCTGCTGCCCGACCCCGCCGACCAGTACGCCGCCGACGCCGCCCTGACCGTCGAGGACGTGGGCGCCCTCGCACCCGCCGTCCCCGACGCGACCACGTCCAAGGTCCTGGCCGCCGACCCACACCTGGACCGCGACCACGAATGGTGGACCCGCGGATCCGGCTGCCCCGTCCCGCGCCTCATACTCCTCGGCCCGGTAGACATCCACGGCCTGCACGCAGCACCCGCCGTCTCCGACCGCAAGAGACACCACGCCGAGCTCGCCGCCTACCTGTGGCTGCACCCCGGCGGTGTGCGCTCCTCCCAGATCGGCGAAGCCTTCAACTGCACGGACGGACGCGCCCGCGCCGACGTCGGAAACCTTCGCACCAGCTTCGGCGAACGCCACGTCCCCCGAGCACCACGCGGCGGACAAGCCGGCACCGAGAAGTGGCCCGGAGCCCACCTGCGCGACGTGCTCGTCGACCTCGACCTCTTCCGCCGCCTCCGCGCCCGCGGCCTGGCCCTCGGCGCGAGAGACGGCAAGCCTGACGGGATCGACTACCTCGTCAAGGCACTCGGGCTCGTGCAGGGCGAACCGTTCTCGGACGACCGCGAAGGCGCATGGGTGTGGATGCACGAAGGTGAACGCATCGACCACGAGATCGCCGCCGCCATCGTCGACACCGCCCTGCTCGTCCACGCCGCCACCCTGCACGCCGATCCGCCAGACCTCGGCACCGCCCACCACGCTGCCACTGCAGCGCTGCTCGCCTCCCCCTACGACGAGCCCGCACGGCTGGCGCTGGCCAAGGTAGAGGACGCCGCCGGCAACCACACCGAAGCGCAACGGCTACGCCGGGCCGAGGTCTTCGGCCGCACCGACGACGATCGCCCACCGATCGACCCGACACCACGCTCCGCGACGGTCATTCGCACGCATGCGCGCCAGCGCCCGGAATCGAACTGACAGGCGCCCCGGCGTTCGCGGGGCCGGGACAAGGAGGGCCGCGAACGACGCGTCTGCAGGGGTGGTCGGCTGGTAGGGCAGCCGGTGGTCGGTGGCGTTGGAACGGGCCAGGCGCAGCTGGGTGTGCGCGACCAGCACGAGCCATGGTCCACCGGTCCGCGGCAGCGGGACCAGTGGCCCTACTCGGCCGCGGCGATGCCGGAGCGGGACTCGTCGGGGAGGGCGGCGCGTCGGATGGGGATGCTGGCGACGGCGACTAGAGTGTGTCCCCCAACGCTGACTTGAGGCGGGCTGAGGTCACGGCATCGGCCGGGTCCCGTGGTGGGCTGACGAGCAAGATCCACCACGTCGACGGGCGGGGACGCCCACTCGCGGTGGTGGTCACTCCTGGGCAGTCACACGCGTCGGGCAGGCGCCCGAGCTCGTGCTGACGGACATCTGGGTGCGGCGCCTGGGCGCGGGTCGCCCGCGCCCAGGCGCTCACGAGCCGGCGGCCACAGATTGGAGACACGGCCAAGACGCAAGCAGGATGTCCTCTGAGAGCCTGCTACGGGTTGTTTACTCGTCGGCTTCGTGCCATTGTCCAGTTACCCGGGGCAATCGATGGAGACGGCCCCACCGGAACCCATCAAGGAGGAAGGGTTGCGCAAACATCTCATCTGGTCAGGCGTGGCGTTAGCGACAGTAGGCGGCCTCATCGGTCTCGCACCGGGCGCCAGCGCGGCGATCAGTGACTCGCCGTCGAGCACGCCAGAGAGTACGACGACAGTTGACCTCTCTATCGGACATCCTTCGCCCGCGCCCATAGATGGCGCATCGGCCATCTTCGTGAACCAAGACGGGGTCGTCCTCGACAACCCCGCCTCGCCAGCAGGGATCGCCAGTCAGAGTCCGACGGGTCTTTCGCCTGCCGCCGCCGCACTCGGATGCACCCCGATCACTGCGGTTGACTACCCGCACCGCTCGTCGACCTCGACGGTCCCGAGGGTCCAGTCGCATGGAACGTGGGACCTCGGAACCTGCACGTCCGCAACGACGGCACACGTTCAGGTCTGCCTCTATGAGTACTACACGACGAGCGCAGGTGACTATTGGGTGCTGGAGGGTTGCGCTACATCGCAACTTAAGCCGAGTCGAACCAATGGCAATCGTACGACTGCGGGCGTGGACTGCGCAGACGATAATGTCACTGGTTGGCTCTCAGTCGGTGACACTGATGTCGACGGCATGGTCGACACAAGCGAGACCGCACAGTCCACGTCAAACATCAACTGCCGGGTGTACAAGTAGAACAGCCCGGACCCTCGATCGTTCGTGGGGCGGGCAGAGACCGGTGTCGATCTCTGCCCGCCCGGCGGTTCGCGGGTGTCACTAGAGTCGGAGAGTGACTGGCTACCGTGGATTTTGAGACGTTGCCTTGCCCATCTGCGGCCGACTGGATCACAACAGACCAGCAGCCGTGGGAACGACTCGTCACCTACGGCCCCGCAGGCTTCGATGCCTACGCGCAACTCGATCTTGCGGACGGCGACGTATCGCACAACACTCGGATCGTTAGCACCGCCGTTAGCCTTCTGACCAACTTCACCCGGTCGTCAAGCAGAGGCCACCTGCTTATCTGGGAGGGGTGGGGAGAGCGCGCATTTCCTCCGCTGATCTGGCGCACAGCACGAGTGTCGGTCCCGAATCGGGCGTATGTCCTCCTTCAGATTGACCTTGCAATGTTTGTTGCGGGTGGCGTCGCTGAGCAATGGGAGGCCATGCTGGGGAAGCGCATGCCCGAACCAGCCTTCATCTGGCCGGACGACCGACTCTGGTGTCTGGCACACGACGTCGATCCGAACTGGGCGGGTATTGGCTCAACGAAAGCAGCAATTGCCGCTCTCGCCTCCCACTCTCGCCTCGATGTGACGACTATCTCAAACGCCTAAGAGATGCGGATAGCGTTCTGGCCGGAACTCTGCGCCCCTCTGGTATCCGGTGAGCCCGACGACATCGAGCTCACCGCGGCGGAGGCTAAGTTGGTGCTCACCGTCGACGCGCTACGCGAGTCCGCCTAGTCGCGGCGCCAGCTTCAGCAGCGTTGAGCTCGTGCCAGAGCCGGGCGGCTGCGGCCCGCCCGGCGTCGTCGGGGTCGACCGCTTCGACGAGATCTGCGCACGCGTCGGATCGGATCGCGCGCAGCGCGTTCAGGCGTGCGGCCGTGGTCGCGGTTCCGCATGCGGCGAGAGGGACGCGGGTGGCCCCGCCCGCTTGATTGCTTCGACGTCGAGTGCGTCCAACGGCGTGTGCGAGCTCGTGCCCGGGCCGCGCGAACGGATCGTGAGCTGGCTGCGGCACGTGAAGTACGGGCAGGGTGCGAGCGACTTGTGGGTCCAGTCGTCCATCCGGTGTTCGCCAACGAGTCGCGCAGCGGGGGGACTCGTGGCGTGCCCAGGATGGGCGAGGGGCAGCTCGAGGTGACCGGTGGCCCGACCGCGCCGCGCCGGGGTGGGTGGCCGGGCGGGTTGCACGGCCACCTGGTGAGAGGTCACTGGCTGGCGTCGCCCTCCTCGTCGACCTCGTCGGTGTGGTCGGGCTCGATCCCAGCGGCGATCCTCTCGACGTCGGAGAGGGCGTAGCCCCTCACCGGCGTCTTTGACGCCGATGAGTAGACAAAGACCATGCGGCAACGAAGAGCATCGCCATCTGGAGTGCTGAGAACCCTGGCAGCGCCGTCCGCGGCATCACGACTTCCTCGGCGTGAGCGGCTGGCGCACCGCGCTGTAGCTGTTTGAGAAGCGTGCCGAGGCTTGACTTGTAGTGCACGAGAAACCCGGCGACGATGCAGGCCGCGAAGGCGGCGAGGAGGGCAATACTCTGGCCGGCGCTGGAGATGGCTTCGACGCCGTGGAGCGGAGCTAGCGGGAAGATCGCGGCCGCGAAGATACCGAACAATGGCGCCATCATCATCAGGGATCGGAAGAGGGCGAGGCGGTGCCCGAGATCGGCGGCCGCCACGGGACCAACCCATCTGGTCACGAACTCGATGCGGTCGACGGTGCGCCCGTGCCAAGCGGACAAGGCGATGGCCAGCACGCTCACGGCGAGGATTAGGAACAGCCAAGCCATGATCGCAGCATTCCAGGCCTCGGTCTGCACCTCGCCCAACACTACGGCGCTTGCGTCGACCTCGGACTTTGGCAGGTGGATATCCGCCGTCCTGACTGCGAGGCCGCTACAGACCAAGAGCGCGGAGAACCCGACTGCCCGGGCGACGTCCCGCAGAACCACCGGCGGGTACTTCAACGCGGACACCAGAAGGAGCGAGCGCTCCTCAACCTGCTCAGCGAGTGCCGTGCGGGCCGGGCCATCCGGCAACTGCCCGAGGAGCGTGGTCTCTTGATGGAGTTGTCGACGGAGCCGTCGCGTGAGTGAGAGGTCCTGCACGGCTGCCAGGAGCGCAGCCGCAACCGCACCGGCAACCGGAACGATCGCCGCGCCGTAGAGAGAGGAGAGATCCATGTGCTAGATCACACCAGCGCTCGGTGACAAGAGCGCTCATCGTGGCGTCCCACCGACCAGAAACGGCCCGCCCGTGAGGCGGTGAGGCAACCGTGGGACGGCTCGAGGCGACGGCCAGGAAGAACTATCCATCAGCCGGCGTCTCTGACACCGCCGCTCGTACCTCGACCCGGTGAGCGCTCCCAGGGGCCCATTGGCCGACCGCCAAAGGCCTGTAGTCAAGGAACTCGGCCCTTCCTACGAGCGCGGGTCTGACCTGCACGAATACCGCGGGTGGTGGCGTGCACGTGGTCGTGCACGTGGTCGTGTACGGGGTGCACGACCTGGCGAACGTGGCGGTCATGGACAGGCACTCGGCCTCGACGCTGGCGGATCCGTCGCCGCTGCTTCGTGCCGCGCGGACCGCGTCGTTGCCCGCGGCTGCTGCGGGGCTCGCGGCTGCGGGTGTCCCGGTGTTCCCGTGTGCGCCGACGGCCAAGTTCCCGCTGACGCAGCGTGGGTTCTTGGATGCCACGACGGACCCGGATCAGGTGGCGTCGTGGTGGCGTAAGCGGCCGGACGCGAACATCGGCGTGCCAACCGGTGAGCGGTCGGGGCTCGACGTCGTAGATATCGACCTCAAGCCCGACGCTTCGGGGTTCCCGGCGTTCGAGCGGGCCCGCCGGCGGGGCCTGGTGTCGGGGTGGGCGACGGTGGTCCGGACGCCGTCGGGCGGCATCCACGCCTACTTCGCGCACACGCTCGGTGTCGAGCAGCGGTCATGGACCTCGCCGCGCACACACGTGGACTTCCGTGGCGACGGCGGGTACGTCGTGGTTCCCCCGTCGCTGTGCGTGACGCCCGCCGGCGTGCGCGCCTACGAGCTCGTGACGGCGTCCCCTCACGCGGCCGGTCCGGTGGACGCGGCGGCGTTGCGGGCGTTCCTGGACCCGCCGCGTCTCTCGACCTTTGCGGGCGGCCCGTCATCGACAGCACCCGGAGTGGGTGCGAGCCCCGAGCGGTTGGCCGCGTGGGTCGCGACCCGGCCCGAGGGTGGACGCAACGCGGGCCTGTTCTGGGCGGCGTGCCGGATGGTCGAGTCCGGCTTCGACGTGCGCTCGACCGTCGGCGTGCTGGGCGAGGCCGCCCAGCATGCCGGACTGGCGGCCCGGGAGATCGAGACGACGATCCGGTCGGCGTTCCGCCGCGCCGCTCCCCTTCCCGACCTGGGCGACGGTGCACGTCGCCCGGCTACCACCCCGGAGGTGTCCTGATGAGCGAGATCCAGCCCGCGCCCGGCGAGAAGTCCGGCCCGCCGCCGCACCCGATGCCGGCGCGCGAGCCCGCCGTCACGACCCCCGATCCGATGGCGGTCCACCGCGACCCGTCGCGCAAGCCGTCGGCGACGGGCGCCACGCTCGCCTCGCGCGCTCGGGTACGTGGGGACTACCAGTGGGTGCGTCTGGCGGACCTGTCGCTGGCGGCGGGCCAGTCGGTCGTTGGGCGTGGCATCAGCCTGGAGCTGGCGTTGGCCCGCCGGGTGAACCGACTGCCGGTCGATGCGGTCAACGCGATGCGTAGCGGCGCCACCGACCGCGCAGAGAGGACGCCGTCGGCCCCGCTGGGCCTGTCGACATCGTCCACTCGGATGGAACCAGCACCGGGGGTGTCGCTGTGATGACAACGGCGGCGACCACCCGGGATCTCGCGGATCGCGACCGGCTGCGCGAGCTGTTGTGGGAGCTGAGCACGAACCCGGCCCGTTCGTGGTCGAGCGACCCGGACGCCGCGGCTCTGATGGAGTTCTGCGCTGGCAAGTATGCCGCCCTGGCGCGCTCGTACGGGCAGAGCCCGCACGACGCCGTGGTGGCTGCGTTCTTCGAGCTGCGGCGCCCGCGGCTACTCGAGAAGGACGACCCGTGGGGGTTCGTCACCACCTCGGTCGAGGCGGCGCTCAAGGCCGCCCAGCGCGGCGACGAGCTGCTCGTCGGGGAACGCGCCGCACGCCACCGGCAACCGGCGGACGTGCACGAGGCGCGGCGCCTGGACGCCGAGTCGTGGGCGGTCCTTGCCGACGTCCTGCCCACCGAGCACACCCCCGCACCGGAGACGGGTTGCGCGACGCGCGCCGGGCAGGTCGCGCCCGGGGAGGTCGACGACGCGGTGCGCGCGGCGGTGTGGGTGCTGGCCGCGACCGGGTGGGATCCGCGCACGGCGGCAGTTGCGATGGACTACATCACCGACCGGCTGACCTCCGCCGGGTCGCTGGACCGAGCGCACGCGTACCTGCGCAAGGACGCCCACGCGCTGGTGTTGCTGGACATCTCCCAGCACCAGTGGCTGGCCCTGCTTGCCGCCGTGCTCGGCACTCCCGCCCCCGGCCTGAACGTCGCGGCGACCGGTCAGGGGCTGCTGATGCGGCTCATCCTCGGGCAGCCGGCCTGGGACCTGCTGCGCGACGAACGCCTCGCCGCGCTGCTCATGGCCTCGGATCCGGGCCGTCCCGCGACGACGTCGGGGGTGGTCGCTGATGAATGAGACCGCCAGCGGGTACCTCGACGTCGACCGGGCGGTCGACTCGATCCAGGTCGGTGCCCGCCACCGTCACGACCTGGGCGACATCGACGCCCTTGCCGAGTCCATCCGCACCCTGGGTCTGTTGCAGCCGATCACGGTCACCCCCGACGGGGTGCTCGTGTGCGGGCTGCGGCGCCTGGCCGCGATCAAGCAGCTCGGCATGCGCACCACCCGCGTGTGGGTGCGCACCGGGATCTCGACCGGAGTGCAGCACCTGTTGGCGGAGAAGGACGAGAACACGCTGCACAAGCCGCTGTCGATTGTCGAGGCCGCCGCCGTGTACCGGGAGATCAAGACTCTGCTCGCGGAGGACGCCGCCCGACGTCAGGCGGGCACACAGTTCTCGACCGCACGTCAGCCCGGCCGCATCACCGGCCCGGCTGACGGTGGTGGCAGATTGCCACCACCGTCGAGGGACGCCGCCAAGTCGCGCACGCAGGCTGCGCGGCTGGCGACCGGGTCCGCCGCGTACAAGCGGTTGGAGGCCGTGGGCCGCCTCGAGCGGATCCGTGACGACGCCCAGCAGCGCCCGCAGATCCGCCAGCACGCGGCCGAGGCGCTGGAGAAGGTCGAGGCCGGGGCGCCCGTGCTGCCGCTGTACGAGCTGATCAAGTCCGAGATAGCCACCAACGTCTACGGCCCCGCCCGCCCCACCCCGGACCCCGACAGGGAGGTTCGGGCGGCGGGGACGGCGACGTCCGACGGGGGTAGACCGGGGCTGACGAAGGGCACGGTGCGCAGGTTCCTGCTCATGGTCAACTCCCTGGACGGGTGGACCGACACCTTCGACGCCGACCAGATCGGCCGCGGCCTGTCCGCCCAGGAGTGGGCCACCTTCGAGCGGGTCCTGGACGCCCTGGGCAAGTTCGCCGTCGTCGCCCGCGCCGGCCGCGCGGCCGCCGACGCCCACCGGGTGCAGCCATGATCGCCGCGGCCGGCGCCTGCCTTCATGGCTCGTACCGCGTGCACCGCATCCTGGTCGCGGCCCTGGCGGCCGTGCTGGGCTTGGGTGCCGTCGTCACCTCCGCGGTGCTGTGGCACCGACCCGCATCCGACGACCCGACGACACCGGTCACTGTCGCCTCCCCTGACGCCGGCGCGACGGCGGCCGCTCCCCCACCGTCGCCGGCGCCGACCGTGCTTGAGCCCGTTCCCGCGTCCGCCGACCCGGTCGGCTTCGCGGTCGACGCCGTCACGGCCCTGTTCGCGTGGGACACCTCCGCGCCGATCGCGAGGGACGCGTACGTGCAGCGGATCGTCACCGTCGGGGACCCTGCAGGGCTCGAGACCCCCGGCCTGGTCGCCGACCTGACCGCCTACCTGCCCACGGATGCGGCGTGGGCGCAGCTCGCGCGGTACTCGACCCGGCAGTGGCTGACCGTGACCGGCGCCGTCGTGCCCGAGCAGTGGGCCCACGTCCTCGCCTCCACTCCTGAGGGCGCGCTCGCGCCCGGGACGACGGCGGTCACGATCGACGGCGTGCGCCACCGCGCCGGCCTATGGGAGGGGCGCGAGGTCACCGACCGGTTCGACGTCGCGTTCACCGTCTGGGTCGTGTGCCCACCTACCTACCCGGCCTGTCACCTGCTGCGTGTCGGCCGGCTCGACACCCCGATGCGGTGACCGTCATGCGCCGCCTGCTCCTCCTGGTCCCGATCGCCACGGCCGTGCTCCCCACCCTCCTGGTCGGGGTGCTCGCCGTCGGGCTCGTGCACGCCGGGCAGACCTGGTGCACCCCGGCGCCCACCCTCACCGCAGTGCCCGACCACCTGGAGGCCACCACCACGGACGGCACGACCGTCCGGCTGGACCAGACCCAGCTCGCCCACGCGGCGACCATCGTCGAGGTCGGCGGGCGCATCCGCGGCGTCGGGCGCGATGGGCTGCTGGTCGCACTGATGGCAGGGCTGACCGAGTCGCGTCTGCGCATGTACGCCAACACCACCACCTACCCCGCCTCCGCTGGCTTCCCGCACGACGCCGACGGCGCCGACCATGACTCGCTCGGCATCTTCCAGGTGCGCCCCACCGCGGGCTGGGGGTCGGTGCCCGAGCTGATGGACCCGGCCTACCAGGTGCGGGCGTTCCTCGGCGGGCCGACCGGCCCCAACCACGGGTCCCCGCGCGGGCTGCTGGACATCCCCGGCTGGCAAAGCCTGCCGAAGGGCGCGGCAGCGCAGGCCGTGGAGGTCTCCGCCTACCCCGACCGGTACGCCCGGTACGAGCCGGTCGCCGAGGCAATCCTCACCGCGCTCACCACGACACCGGCCGGCGACCCCGCACCAGCGGTCGCGGCCACCGCATCGACCCACGCCCCGCCTGTCACGGGTCCGCCGGTGTCCGAGACGGTGTTCCCGCTGCCCGCTGGGACGTGGACGCGCACCAGCGGGTTCGGCAACCGGCTCAACCCCGTGCTGCACGTGTGGCGGCTGCACGCCGGCGTCGACCTCGCCGCCCCCGCGGGCACCCCGATCCTCGCGACCGCGGCAGGCACCGTGGTCCACGCCGGGCCGCTCGGCGGGCTCGGCAACGCCGTCGCCATCACCCACAACTCGGGCGGGCAGGTGCTGGTGTCGGTGTACGGGCACATCCGCGACCACGGGACTCACGTGAGCGTCGGTGACCAGGTCGCCGCCGGGGACTGGATCGCCGACGTCGGCTCGAGCGGCAACTCCACCGGCCCGCACCTGCACTTCGAGCTGCGCCCCGGCGGGCTCGACCACCCCGCCATCGACCCCACCGACTGGCTCGCCGCCACCCACGCCCGCGACACCGTCGCCGCCCTGGACGCGTTACCCGCCTCCTCCCCCGCCCTGTGCTCGCCGGCGCCCGGCCCGGCAACCGAGCCGACGGTGACAAAGCCGATGGCGGTGGCGGCGTGAGGGGCGGGGCGGTGCGGCCCGACTTCGGGGCCGTCACCAACACCGACCAGATCGCACACCTGATTGGCGGGCTCCTGACCGTCGCCCTGATCACCGCCATCGGTGTCCTCATCGTCGCCGCGGTCACCTGGGCGATCGCGACCGGCACCGGGGCCTGGCAGACCGCGACACGCGCCCGCACCGGCGTCCTGGTCGCCCTCGCCGGCGCCACCCTCACGGGCGCCGCCCTCGCATGGACGAACTGGCTCCTGAACACCGGCGCCGCCCTCTAGCCCCCGCCCCGCCTGCAGCCTGCCCTCCCGACGTCGACGCAAGGAGTACCGCGATGCACCCCGACCCCACCCACCTCGGCCCCGCCCATCTCGGCCGTGCCTCGGCCGTGCTGGCCGACATCTCCATCGACCCCAACACCGACGGGCTGCCCGGCATCGCCGCGCTGCGCACCATCGTCGGCGCCGTCATGACCGTCGGCCTGATCCTCGCCGTCCTCGCGGTGATCGCCGCCGCGATCGTGTGGGCGCTGGGGTCCAACACCTCCAACCCGCACCTGGCCGGGCGCGGCAAGTCCGGCGTGCTCATCGCCGCCGGCGCCGCCGCCATCTGCGGCGCCGCGGTCACGCTCGTCAACTTCTTCTGGGACGTCGGCCAGTCCGTCTGACCCGGCACGACCGGGAAAGGAGACCGCTCATGGACGTGTGCGAGATCCCACCGCTCGCAGTGTTCTGCCAGGCCGCCGACCACGCGACCGCGACCGTCGTCGTGGCGACCCTGCAGTTCATCACCGACCAGGTCGCAGGCGCGGCCGCCACCCTCATGCACGGCATGTGGGCCCTGTTCGAGACCACGACCTTCGTCGACGTCACGAGCGGGGCGTTCACGGGCGTGTACAACATCGTGTTCGGCGTCGCCGTGTTCGTCATGCTCGGCTTCTTCCTCATCCAGGTCATCACCGGCATGCTGCACCGCGACCCGGCCGCCCTGTCGCGGGCCGCTCTCGGACTGGCCAAGGCGGTGCTCGGCTCGTTCGTCGCCCTCACCCTGCTCGCCACCGCCCTGGAGATCACCGACCGGCTGTGCCTGGGCATCATCGCCGCCGCCGGCACCAACCTCGCCGACGTCGGTGACCGCATCACCCTGCTCACCGCCGGCACCACCGCCACCCTCGCGGGCGGACCCGGCGGCGCCATGATGATCGCGCTGCTCCTGGCGGGCCTGGTCGGGACCGCGGCGATGATCCTGTGGTTCAGCCTCCTGATCCGCAAAGCACTGCTGCTCGTCGCGATCGTGTTCGCACCCATCGCCCTGGCCGGAGCGTCCTGGGACGCCACCCGCGGGTGGCTGGGCCGGTGGGCGAGCTTCGTCGTCGCCCTCATCGTCTCCAAGGTCGTCATCGTGGTGTTCCTGCTGCTGGCGACCGCGCAGCTGACCGCGCCGATCAGCACGGACCTGGCCTCACTGTCGGACCCCATCACCGGGGTCGTGCTGCTGCTCGTCGCCGGGTTCGCCCCGTACCTGACCTACAAGGCGATCAACTTCATGGGCTTCGACATGTACCACGCGATGTCCGCCGAGCAAGAAGCGAAACAAGCACTCAACCGGCCGGTGCCGATACCCACGAAGTGGATGAACCGCAGCGAGACCACGCGCATCCTCGACGGCGGGACCACTGGCCCGACACCACCCCGCCCACGTGGCGGCGTTCCGGCACCAGCCGGCCCGGTCTCCGTCGGACCCGCCGCTTCGGGACCGGCCTCCGGAACCGCAGCCGCAGGCACCGGCGGTGCTTCGGCGGGCGCGGGCGCCGCAGCGGCCGGGCCGATCGCCGTCGGCGCCGTCGTCGCGAAGGAGACCGTCGCCGCAGGACCCAAGGCGGGCCGGTTCGTCGCCCGCCAGACCACCGGGCTCACCGACGCCGTACGACAGGAGGACCGGACATGACCGACACCGAGACCCAGCCCCGCGCCGTGAAGTTCTCCCGCCTGGCCCGACGCGGCATCCTGCTCGGGCTGTCCGGGCCGCAGCTGAACGTCCTCGGCGTGGCCGCCCTGCTGCTCGTGGCCGCGCTGTACTCCGGCGGGAACGCCGTCGCCGCCGCCATCCCGGTGCTCGCCGTCCTGATCGCCGTCGCCTTCGCCCATGCCGGCGGGCGGCCCCTGACCGCATGGGCTCCCATCGCCTGGCGGTGGGCTCGGCGCACCATCACCGGCCAGCTTGAGTTCCGCGCGCGCATCGGCCAACCCCGGCCGACCGGGACGCTCGCCCTGCCCGGCGACGCCGCCCGGCTGCGCGAGTACCTCGATCCGCAGACCGGCGCCGCATACGTGCACGACCCCCACGCGGGAACCCTGACCGCCGTCGTCCAGGTCACCCACCCCGGCTTCGTGCTCCTGGACCCCACCGAGCAGGACCGCCGCGTGACCGCGTGGGGGCGCGCCCTGGCCACCGCCTGCCGCACCGGCCGCATCGCCTCCGTCCAGATCCTCGGGCGCACCCTGCCCGACTCGGGAAAGTCCCTCGCCGACTGGTGGCACACCCACGGCACCCGCGACGGCTCCTGGGCCGCCCAGATCTACGAACAGCTCGTCGACCGTGCCGGCCCCGCCGGGCAACGACACGCCTCCACCATCTCCATCGCCATCGACACGCGCACCGCCTCCCGCGCGATCCGAGCCGCCGGCGGTGGCCTGCGCGGCGCCGCAGCGGTGCTGCGCCACGAGCTCGACACCATGACCATGGCGCTGGCCGCTGCCGACATCACCGCCACAGCCCCGCTCGGCCCAGGCGACCTGGCCATCATGCTGCGCACCGCCTACGACCCCGCCGTCGCCGCCACCCTCGAACGCCACGGCGACCTCGGCCGCGACCTCGCCACCGCCGGGCCGCTATCGGTGACCGAGTCCTGGGGGCACCTGCGCTCGGACTCCGCCTACCACGCCGTGCTGTGGATCTCCGAGTGGCCACGCACCCTCGTCAGCCCCGCCTTCCTGCAACCCCTGCTCACCTCGACCGGCGTGCAGCACGCGTTCACGCTGCTGTTCACCCCCGTCCGGGCGGACCTCGCCGCACGCGACCTGCGCAAGAAGAAGACCGAGTACATCTCCGAAGCCGCCCAACGCGCCCGCATCGGGCAGATCGAAGACGCCACCCAGACCGCCGAGTACACCGACGTCCTCCAGCAAGAAGCCGACCTCACCACCGGCCACGGCCTCCTACGCGCCATTGGCCTCGTCACCGTCAGCGCCCCCAGCCTTGACGACCTCGAACGGTCCGTTGCCGTCATCGAGCAGGCCGCTGTCCAGTCCTACTGCGAGACCCGCCGCCTGTGGGGACAGCAAGCACAG
This sequence comes from Xylanimonas protaetiae, assembly GCF_004135385.1. Classification (NCBI taxonomy): domain Bacteria; kingdom Bacillati; phylum Actinomycetota; class Actinomycetes; order Micrococcales; family Promicromonosporaceae; genus Xylanimonas; species Xylanimonas protaetiae. The sequence continues at coordinate 195,072 of NZ_CP035493.1, forward strand.
GTGTTCACAGTGGCGGCGCTGCCGCTCTGCCACAGCGCAAACTCGAGTCCACTACGCTGGCCGCTCAGTCCCAGGCCTTGAGATCGCGCCCGTGGACGGCGTTCGACGATCACCTCGGTGAGCGAGAAGGCGGCTCCGGACGGGAACTGCCTGAGCGCAGCAACTGGATGAACCCGCAATGGTCCGAGTTCCCCCGGCCAGGCGCGCCCGTCAGATGGTGAGGTCGTCGGGTACGGACTGCCCGGGGAGCCAGGTACGTGCGGCCGTGCTCACGATGGCGGCCACGACCCACCAGACGGCGAGTGATGCCAGTCCGGCGAAGGCGGCGGTGCCGAGGATGACGGCCCAGGGAAGCTCGTATCCGTAGACGGAGGGGCGGATGGGGTATGCGGTCACGGCGCTGGCGGCTACTGCCAGCACGAGCCCTATGACGACCGCGGGCATCAGCCGGACTCCGATGATGGTGGTGATGGCACTCCTGTCGATGCCGACGGTGGTCAGCGGTGCGATCTCGTCGGCCGATCGGATGATCTCTGCGGTGGTGTTCGCGAATGCCCCGACAAGGACTAGGAGCACCCCGACGAGCCCGAAGAACGAGAGCCAGCGTGCTTGGTCGTAGGCGACCATCGAACCGACCAACCAGGAGTCCCCCGGCGTCTCGACCACGGGGAGTGGTGCGATCTCGTCGGTGACGGCCACTGCGAGTTCCACCCGGTCGATCAGTCCGCCGTCGATGCGGAAGAAGTACGTCTCAAGGCTGCCTCCGGCGGGTGCCGACTCTGTCTCGATGGGCGTTGCGCCAAGCCCCACGCTGACGAGGTAGTCCAGCGCGACCGGGTCGATGTCGGCCCGTGCCTGGTCGATTGTGCTCCCCGCCGTCAGCCCGAGGCGCTCGAGAACCTCGTCGCTGGTCGTTGCACGCTGGACGATCTCCGTGTCACTGTCCAGACCATCGAGCCAGAAGTCGACGGCGACAAAGCCGCTCGGAAGGTTGTCCAGTGCATGCAGGGAGCTGCGACCGTCTCGTGCGGTTGCGGCGACGAGGTGCCCGTCGAGGGCGGCGGCCGTCGCCGCCGCGTCGCGGTCGACCCCGAAGCTCATGGCGACCGACGACAGGAGCACGACGATGACCGTGCCGGCGGCGACCACGGAACCTACGCGGACGCTTGCACTGCGATGCCGCTCGAGCTGGCGGACTCCGATGAGTTGCCCTGCTCCCCCGCGGCGGCGCACCCACGCCGACAGCCCGCGGACGGCCAGCCCGAGGATCGCATCGATCAGCCCGGGCAGGGTCACGAGGATGCCGACGGTGATCGCCACGGTCGCGAACAGGATGACGGGTTGGGCCCAGTCGAGATCTGTGCGCACGCTCAGTAGTGCGATCGGGATGAGAGCGCCGAGCATGGTCACGCACAATGCAGCGGACCCGAATCGTGAGCGCTGGCGTGCACGCCCGGCCTTGCGTACCCGGGTCGGCTGGTGGCGGCGGGCGGAGGCGAGAGCGACAGCACAGGCAGCAACCATGCACCCGACGGCGGCGGCTGCGACAACCGCCCCCGCGTGGGGGCGAAGGTCCGAGGCCAGGATCTCGAAGCCGACCATGGGCAGGTGCAGACCCGAGGTCACTGCCCAGGCGGCAAGAGCCACTGCTGCTGTGGCTCCGGCGAGCAAGGCCCACGCGTTACCGGCCAGGATCGCCCGCGCGCGCTGCCATGGGGAGGCCCCGATCCGCTCGAGCACCCTCAGTGCACCACCGACGTCGCGATCTCCCAGGCGAGCACCCCCGACGGCCAGGACGACGCCGCCGATGAGCGGGAAGGGCACCATTGCGGCAAGGAATGTCGTCAGCGGTTGCTGGTAGAGGATCTCCCCGACGACCGATCCGCCGCCGTGCCAGGCGCTGATCGGCACGAAGCTCGACTCGTCGACCTGCTCGGCCGAGCGGAACACGTAGAGGAGTCGCTCGCCTGGGCTGACCAGGGCGGCGCGATCGATGACCGCCGCGATCGGCCCGTACCGTGCGGCGATGAGCCCGCCTTCATCCAGGTCCTTTAGGGCGGCGGACACGGCGATCTGCCCTGGGTCGGGCCACTCGGTCAGCCCTGGAGGAGGAGGCGCACCAGGATCGACCCGCACGTAGTAGTACACGCCGATGTACTGGTGGTCGATGAACTCCCACCCCGTGGCGAGCAACGCCATCGGTGGCACCGCCTCGGACTCGGTCATCTGGCCCGAGCGGGCGAGCGCGCGGTCCATGCGCCCGTCGTACACCGCCGACGCGATGACCGCGCTCGCCGCGACGCTCCCGATCGTCAGCACCGCCAGGGCGATCACGAACGCACGGATCCACCGCACCGGGCCACGCGGCCGGACCAGTCGCGCGAGCACCGCCGCCTTGTGCGGATAGGTCACTGCCATTCCAGCCCTCCCGCACGAAGAACCCCGGTGCGCTGCGCCCTGGCGGCGACAAGAGGTTCGTGGGTCACCACTACCAGCGCGCACGCCCACTGCTTCGGCGCCGAAAACACGACATCGGCGATCTCGTCACGCGAGTCGACATCGAGAGAGCCGGTCGGCTCGTCAGCCACGATCAGCGACGGACGGTTGATCAACGCCCGCGCCAGCGCGGTGCGCTGTCGCTCACCACCAGAGAGCCGGTCCGACGACAGATCGACGTCGCCTACCCCCACCGCTTCCAGGAGTTCGCGGCCACGTGCGCTCGCCTCGGCGGTCGGCACCCCGGCCAGAAGCGCGGGCACGATGACGTTCTCCAGCGGCGTCAACGCGGGCAGCAGCTCGCCGTGCTGAAAGACCGATCCGACGTGCTTCTGCCGCATTCTCGCGGCAGCACGCCGCCGCCCGCCGTCCATCGGTTGGCCGGCGATGTTGATCGTCCCGCTCGCCGGGGCCATCAGGCCCAGCAGAACGTTGAGAAACGTCGACTTCCCTGCCCCCGACGGACCCATGATCGCGACTGCCTCACCGGCCTCCACGCTCAGGGAGACCTGGTCAAGAATCGTTCGCTCACCAAACCGGAAGGTGACCTCCCGGACATCGAGCATGGGTTCCATCGCTCTGCACCTCTCTCAGACATCCAAGGCCCGCGTCTTCACCGTGAGCCAATGCCGGTTGGCACCCGAGGACACGGGCGTCAACCGGCACTGGATCGCCCTAGCAGCCCTGTTGCCGTTGCAGTGACTACACCTGAGCATCGTTCACGCTGTTTTGGCAGACAGTGCTGCTACTTCCAGCTGCCGCACTGCATCCCGCCCAGGAGCGCTCCTGAGCGGCACGCCAGGAGCCCGTTGACGTTGTTCGCGAGGCCCGTCTTCGTCGCCGTCGCGCCGGGGCCGCTCTTGTTGTTGAAGGCGTAGACGGTGCCCCCGCTACCGCTCACCGTGTACTGCGCCTGAACCCAGCGGCCGTCGTCGCTGTTGTCCTTGACGGAGACCGACTTGGTACCAGTCGTTGCCGTGGCCCGCACGACGCCGTCCACGCTGACCGTCGCCGTGAGCGCGTGGGCGGCACCCATGCCGCCGATCGAGAGTGCGCCAGCAACGGCGACACCGATGAGTCGACACACAGACTTCTTCATCTTCCTGATCCTTCCTCGCAGCGCATGATGGTGCGGATCGGGTAACACTGCCGCTCATGCCTGCGTGTTCGGGGTGCGCGTGGCCGGTTGGCCCGCTCACCCTGTAGGTGACATTCCGGCCGCGGATTTACGCAGAATCTCGTGTGGCGTGTGTCACGTCATGGTTCGGTGGTCGCGGGTGCGCCGATCGTTTCGACCATCCCGGTGCGGAGCCAGACCTCGAACCCGGTCACGGTGGGTTCGGTGATGTCGAGCGCTGGGTCTGTGACGGTGATGGTCTCGGTGCCGATGAGCTGACCGGTGATCGTGGAGACGTGGAGCACGAAGACCTGGTGGATACCGGTGTCGGGCCGGTCCCAGTCAATGGCGAACCCGTCAGCGGGTTGTCCGTCGCGTGCCGTGGTGTGCCCGAGGTGCCTGACTGTGGGCTCACCGGCGAGGACGTCCCACATGGCCGCGGCCAGATCGGCGGGCATCACGAAGCGACCGTGAAGGTCCGCGATCTCGGCAGCGAGCGTCCAGGCTTGCTCGTCAGCGCCTGCGGTTGCCGGTAGGGCCCAACGCTCCAAGAGGGCCGCGCGGAGGGCCTGCGGGTCGCGGGGCAGCATGTCGGGCAGGCTTGGGTCGAAGGCTCCTGCTGGTGCGGTGTCCGTGGAGCGCAGCACATCCGGTTTCGGGGTAGCGGTCGACTTCAGGCGGCCGTCAAGGTCGAGGGCTGCGCCGCGCGACTGGTCCATGCGCGCGGCCCCGTCTGGTCCCAACCACATCTGAGTGACCGTCGGGATCAGATCGGCGTCGACGTCGTCGCCCGCATGGACGGACATCAGCCACCCGGAACGCGCGACGTACTGCACGTCTCCCGTGCCCGACACCGGATGGTCCCTCGCAGCCAGGGCCGCCTCGCGAAGCTCCGCGGAGGCGACCGGAGCATCGGCAGCGTTCTGGGGCGCGGCGGTCGTGTACTCCAGCAGCGCCGGGAAAGCCACGGCGGGGGCGGGCGCGAACACCATCGTCGTCGCGAGCGCGACCGCGGTGACGACGGCTGCTGCCGACGCGAGCCACGCGTTGCGCCTGGCGGTCCGGCGCCGATCGGCCGCACGGATCTGCCACAGCATCTGCTCCACGTCGCCCTGGTCGGGGAGGTGGTCTTCCGGCAACGGCAGCACGCCCTGCTCGTGCAGGAGCGCGCGCAGCTCGGCGACAAGCCGTTCATCGTTCGAGGCCACGTCTGATCCCTTCCGTCTCGGCGTCGACGAGCGGACGCAGCCGCTGCAGTGCCCGGGAGACACGCGTGCTGATCGTCGAGGTGGGGTGTCCCAGGATCGCTCCGGCCTCGGCGAACGTGAACCCGGAGATCGTCACCAGGTACACCGGCGCCCGTTCATGGGCAGGGAGCTCGCCCAGCCACCGCTGCACCCGGTCTGTCGCGACGACGCCGTCAGCGGGTTCGCATGCACGGTGCGGCTGAGCGGCGACGGAAGCCTCGACGCGCCGGTCTCGAGCGTGCGTGCGGTACAGCTCGAGGATCTTCTTGTGGGCGATCCCGAACACCCACGCCCGCCACCGGTCCTGCGTCGGCGGACGGTCGCCCCAACGCCGCCACGCCGTGGTGAAAGCCTCGGAGACCACATCGGCGACGTCGTTCGGGCCGACCTGACGCAGCACATACCCGTGGAGATCGGAGTACGTAGAGCGTGCGAACTCCTCGAACTCAGCACGAGGGCCGTGACCGAGGCGGAAGCGATCTAGCACGACGTCGTGGTCAAGAACCGCACCGATCCAGCGGGTACCGAAACGGATGCAGACTGCACCCCGGCAGCGAAGCATTGAGACGTCCCGGTGCCGCCTGCGCCCGAGAACACGCGAACAGCTCGCCCTGACCGGTTCCACACCGACATCGCTCGCGACACTCCGGTCACGTTCTGGTTGCCGGTCGCATCGAAGAACCCGCCCGTGTACATGCTGCCTGACCACAGGCAGAAGCGACCAGCGAGACACGACGCTGAACTCAACGGCATGACGTCCGGAGATGAAGCCTGAGCAGGAGCGGCCAGGCCGACAGTCAACACGCCAAGTGCAACAAGCGCTGCAGTGACTCGGGGAAGACGGGGGTGCAGACGTCGCTTCGAGTAGGTCATGTTCGAGTCTCTCGGGCACATGGACCGCCCCGATAGCTTCTGGCACGAGCCGATCTGTGCCCCGACCCAACTCGGAGCGCTGCGCCTCGGGAGCGTCGGCGAGTTCCGGAGGAAGCGATTCCGGGAACGCCCTGCGAGCGTGCTGAAACCACCTGGACGCCCGCACCGATCAGAGCTCCAGCCCTCCTCGTCAAGAGAGCGACGCTGGCGTCGCTGGCAGGTCGCAGCGACTCACCCTTTACCCCCTGGTTCGGCGTTGTCGCTGGCCGTGCCGTCGCGACAGATGGCCGTCTCCATCGCGCCACGATGCTCGGGCCCAGGATCGGCGTCTTGCAGGAGCGCGTCGATCCACTGATTGGAGATCGGAAGAGTCCTCCGCGCGTCGGCGACGACGGTGTCCCCGTTCGCAAGCAGCCTGCCAGCACGGCCATCCGCCCAGTGCATATCGTTCACGGGCATCGATTGCAGTCTGGTACATCCGCGATGTGCATCAGTATGTTCGGCGTCATGGCCGAGATGGACGCCGAGCCGTCAGGACCAGCCGGAACCCCAACCGCCCAAGCAGCAGCACTGGCGTCTCGGCATGGAGCCGCAGTCCTTGTCGTTGCCGCTGCACTTACCGCCGTCGCGCTCGCATTCGGCGCCGACTCCTGGACCACAACCGTGCTGGTCTGCGTGGCCCCATTCGCCGCTGCCGCCGCCGTGATCGACGTCAGGTGCCAGCGGATCCCGACACCGATCGTGGCTCTGACGCTCATGCTGGCCCTCGCCATCCTCCTCGTGGGCACCACCTTCTTGGGCGATGTCGCGCGGCTCGGCCGCGCGATCCTTGCCGCTGTCAGCGTCGGCGTGCTGTACCTGCTGCTGTGGCGCTTCGCGTCGCTGGGTCTGGGCGACGTGCGCCTGGCGACGGTCCTGGGGCTGGTCGCCGGGTGGGCCGGCTGGCCGATGGTCGCCTGGTTCATCATCGCCGCGCACCTGCTCGCGGCGCCGTTCGCCGTCTGGCAGCTGGTCCGAGGTCGTCGCGGGCCGATCCCGTTCGGCCCGTTCCTCGTCGCAGGCCTGTACCTCGCCGTCGTCCTCCAGGCGCTGGTGAACTGATCGCGCACACCTGCGTGTGACGACCCTTGTCACCTGGAGGCCGCGATGCACGACGACGACCCTGTGACCGCTGCCGAGAACGCGGCCGAAGCGATGCGGGCCCTTGCCCACGCGACCCGCACGTTCGAAGACCCGGCCGACACGTACTGGACGCTCGGCAACATCCTGGCGATCACGTCGCGGTTCATCCAGGTGCTCGAGCAGGTCGCGGACGCCCACCGCGCCCAGATCGACCGCGCGCACGACGACGACGGCCGTCGCACCGCGGGCCGGGCGTTCGGGCTGTCCGCCGCGACGAACCTGCACCAGGCCGCTCTCGCGCTCGGCGACGGGTACCGGCGCTTGGACGAGGCTTCCCGGACCTCGGGCCGCATCGCGTGGTACGCCGACGTGCCCGCCCGGCGCACCCTCGTCCCCCGCGCGGTCAATGACGCGAAGGTCGTCCCGCTGACCGGAGGGGGCCGCCCCGAGCCGCAGCCGCCGTACGTGGAGCCGGGACTGTGACCGACGAGCGGGTCCACACCGCGGTCCTGCTCGCCCCGGCCGGTGAGCGACGTCGTGCGGCCAGAGCCCGGCGTCGGGCAGCCGCCGAGCACGCCGCCGCAGCCCTCGCCGTCCAGCACGACGCGCAACGGGCGGGCGCCCGGGCCGAGCGTGACGAGCGGCGCGCGACCCGCGTCCTGCCCGCGGCGGGCGAGCGCCGGCGCGCCGCGCTGCGCACGACTGGGCGGCTGCGTATCCCCCGGCATCAGGACACGACGGCCACCTGGGCGGGCGCCTACCCCTTCCAGACCGAGAGCGGTCTCGGCGCCGACGGCGTGTTCGTCGGGCAGGACCACGGCTCCGGGGCGCCGTTCGTCTACGACCCCTGGGTGCTCTACCAGAGGCAGCTGATCAGCGCCCCGAACCTCGTCATCGCCGGGATCGTCGGGGCCGGGAAGTCGGCCCTGGCCAAGTCGCTGTACACCCGGTCCATCGCGTTCGGGCAGCGCGTGTACGTTCCCGGCGACCCGAAGGGCGAGCACACCGCCGTCGCCCGCGCCGTCGGTGGGATCGCCATCGCCCTCGGCCACGGCTCACCCACCCGCCTCAACCCGCTCGACGAGGGCCACCGACCCACCGGCATCGACGACACCACCTGGGCCGCGCAGGTCACCGCGCGACGCCGCGACCTCATCGGCGCCCTGACCGAGACCGTGCTCGAACGACGCCTCGCCCCGACCGAACACACCGCCATCGACGTCGCCCTCGCCGACACCGTCCGCTGCGCCGAGGTCCCGATCCTGCCGATGGTCGTCGACCGACTGCTCCAACCCGCACCGGCCGACGGCGCACGACTCGCCGAGGACGGCCGCCTCGCCGGCCACGCCCTGCGGCGCCTCGTCGCCGGAGACCTCGCCGGGATGTTCGACGGACCCTCGACTGTGGCGTTCGACCCGACCCTGCCCATGGTGTCCCTGGACCTGTCAGCGGTCTCGGAGAACTCCACCGCCCTGTCGCTGCTGATGACGTGCGCCTCAGCGTGGATGGAGGCCGCGCTCGACGATCCGACCGGCGGCAAGCGCTGGGTCATCTACGACGAGGCCTGGCGCCTCATGGCCCACCCCGCACTCCTGCGCCGCATGGACGCCCACTGGCGCCTGGCCCGCCACCTCGGGATCGCGAACGTGCTCATCTTCCACAAGCTGTCCGACCTCGACAACGTCGGCGACTCAGGGTCCGCGATGCGCGCCCTGGCCGCATCTCTGCTCGCCAACGCCGAGACCCGCGTGATCTACCGCCAAGAATCCGACCAGCTCGGACCCACCGCGACCGCCCTCGGCCTGACCCGCACTGAACGCGAGCTGCTCCCCCAGCTCGGCAAGGGACAGGGGCTGTGGCGCATCCGCGACCGGTCATTCCTGGTGACGCACCAGATGCTGCCCGCCGAGCTCGAGCTCTTCGGGACCGACGCGAGGCTCCGTTGAACATTCCGCCTGCGGCGTCCAACTTCGAACGACGATAGCGACGAGGCGGGGCTCGAACTTCCGTGCCCGAGTTCAGTACACGCAACCGCAGGTCGTCAGTGCCCGTGTTGCCCGCTGACAGGCACCTCGGGGACGTCCAGATGGACGTCTCGACACCGGCGGCGATCGCGGAGAGCCCCAAGGGCACGTGTTGCGGCGGACGCCGAAGAGCCCCCGCTCGCGCGGGTAGGTAGGTGGTCCATGCAGCCGACGACTGCACTCACTGGACAAGATCGACGGTGACCAACTCTCGGTCGCGCTCGCTCCTCAAGACGTCGCTCGGCAAGTAAAGGGCATTCGGGTCGCCGAGGGACTCCGGGCGCCACTTGCCCTCGCATCGCCTCTGAGCACTATCATCCAGCACTCCGGGACCCGTCAGACATACTCCCAGCAGTCGGCACAGGTCGGGACGGGCGAGGCGACATGCCCGCCCAGCGCAGCGCTCGGGGCGAGGACGAATGTGAGGGCGAGTAGCGTGGAGAGGATTGCGGGCATCGTGGTTCCTTCCAGTGTTGGGCCTGCGGACACAGTCTCCGCTACTTCCGACCGCACCTTTGCCGATGTCGGGTACTCGCCATCCGCGGGTGATCTTCGCCTGTCCGGTGCCGACGAGATCCGCACCTGCCTACGAGAGATCAGCGCCACAGCAAGCGAGCGAGTCGACTCCCTGATCCCGACCGTGCCGTCGACCGAGGCGCTCACGAGCTCGCTTGCGAGTGACCTACGGATGGTGGAACGGGGCGTTCGCCTGCGAAGCCTCTTCCCAGACCACGCCAAAGAGGCCACCCGCATCACGGACTATGCCGAGCATGTCGGCCGCTACGGCGTGGAGGTGCGACACGGCGCGGTCGGGCAGGTCCGCATGGTGCTCTTCGACAGCTCCGTGGCTGTCATCTCGGCCGTGACGAGCGGCTCATCAGCGACACCTGCGGCGCTCGTCACGCGGACGTCCGGGGTCATCTCCGCAATGTCGTCGTACTTCGCGCTCCTATGGGCGCGTTCCGGCACCATCTCCACCGACGCGGCGATCCGACCGGGCGCCGCGCGAGAAGCCTCAATCCTCGCCGCAGTGATAGCAGGCAAGACGGACCGCGCTATCGCCCGCGAGCACGGAGTCGATGAGCGAACGGTCCAGCGGACGTTGAGCACGCTCCGACAGCGCTACGGAGTGAACTCGCGTTACCAACTCGTGGCGGAAGCCGTCGCGAGAGGCCGTGCAACCGCGACGTGACTGCCCCCATTACTTCCTGGCGGGTCCTGCGAGGCTCCGGTTCTTGACCGGGTTGCCGCGTGAGGATGCGCGTGGTGGCCGCCGGGCCCGGCATGATTGCTGCCCCCTGTCGCGAGACATGATCCGGGGGGTGTTGTCACCGGGCTCGGCTGGCAGGTCGTCATCGCTGATAGGGGCAAGGCTAGAGGGGCGCGTCGGCGCCGCTCAGGTCGCTCGTAATGTGGATGCCGAGACGTCCTGCCGGTCGACCACCGCCTCGTGTCGGTCCGGCTGGGAGGATGCACAGGTGGTCTCGCAGATCGTTGGGTACGACGACATCGCGGTCTTCATTGGCCTGGACGTCGGCAAGGGTGAGCACCACGCCGTCGCCCTCGACAAGGCGGGCGAGAGGCTGTTCGACAAGCCGCTGCCGAACTCCGAGGCGAGGCTGCGGGCGCTGCTCGAGCCGCTCATGGACCGCGGCCGGGTCCTCCTCGTGGTGGACCAGCCGGCCACGATCGGCGCGCTGCCCGTCGCGGTCGCCCAAGCCCAGGGTGTGACCGTCGGCTACCTGCCGGGCCTGACGATGAGGCGTGTGGCGGACCTGCACCCCGGAGAGGCGAAGACCGACGCCCGCGACGCGCTGATCATCGCGGAGACGGCCCGCACGATGCCGCACACTCTGCGCAGCGTCGACCTCGGCGACGAGCAGGTCGCCGAGCTGACGATGCTGTGCGGCTTCGACGACGACCTGACCGGCGAGATCACGAGAGTGACCAACCGGATCCGCGGGCTGCTCACCCAGATCCACCCCGCCCTCGAACGAGCGGTCGGCCCGCACCTGGACCACCCCGCGATGGTCGACCTCCTGGCCCGCTGGGGCACACCCGCCGCGCTCCAGAAGGCCGGCAAGAGGCAGGTCGCCGACCGTCTGCGCAAGCGCGCCCCCAGGGCTGGGGCGCGGTGGGCCGAGACGGTCTTCACCGCCCTGGGCGAGCAGACCGTCGTCGTGGCGGGCACGGACGCGGCCGGGGCCGTCATCCCCCGCCTGGCCAAGCAGCTCGAGCTGCTGCGCGCACAACGTGACGACGTCGCCGAACAGGTCGAGGCCCTCGTGGAGGCCCACCCTCTTTCCCCAGTCCTGACCTCGATGCCAGCAGTCGGAGTCAGGACAGCGGCCCGCTTGCTGACCGAGGTCGTCGGCAAGACCTTCCCCACCGCCGGGCACCTGGCCGCCTACGCCGGCCTTGCCCCCGTGACCTGGCGCTCTGGGTCATCGATCCGCGGCGAGCACACCTCCCGGCGCGGCAACAAGATCCTCAAACGCGCCCTGTTCCTCTCCGCCTTCGCCGCCCTCCGCGACCCCAGGTCCCGGGCCTACTACGACCGCAAACGCGCCCAAGGCAAGACCCACACCCAAGCCCTACTCGCCCTCGCCCGCCGACGCTGCGACGTCCTGTTCGCCATGCTCCGCGACGGCGCCTTCTACGACCCGCCCACAGCCACCCGACCCGCCGCCGCTTGACACCCGAAGGAGATAGGGGCACCCCCCCGCGGCTAAGCGGTAACGTGCTTGAAGCAGGGCGATCCACGGGCCGACGCCAAAGGATCGGTTGGGGTTCGATGGCGCTCGCGGTCAAACGGCCCCGACGACGCCGGGCACGCTCATCCCGCGAGTTGACGCGGAGCCACCGACGTGAAGCGCACCACCGGCTATGGCAGGCGGCCCTGCTATTGCGATCGAGCACGAAAGAGACGGCCGCGATCCCTCAGGTCTCCAACGTCACCGACAACCTGCTCGTCGAGGGAGCCGAGACCGCTCGCTGAACGCCCCCAGCGGCCACCTCGACGTCCGCCTCGCAGAACCTCGATCAGCTCACGACGACGAGCGGGCCACGACCACCAAGGTCATCGATGCCCTCGTCGCCGATGCCAGGCGCCGCCTCATCACCGGCAAAGCCGGGTAGTAAACAAGAGGCCCCGCGACCAGCGCAGACGCTGGCACAGGGCCTCTCGCACGAAACGAACCTCAGACGTCAACCGTCGCTGGCAACCTGGTTAACAGAGGTCCCCGGCGGGAGGTTCAGCGTCCCGCGACGGAGCTGCCCACAGATCGACCAGTAGACGTCCAGATCGCTGAGCTCAAGGTTCTCGATGACGTCTCGCCCGCCCAGAAAGAGCGGAACCCGATAGCCAACGCACGCGTTCCGCTCCAGCGGCAGCACGTCGCCGTGTCCTGCCGACCAGTCCTCGAAGAACCCGGCCGCCAACGCAGCGTCCGCGTACTCAATCAGTTCCTCATCGTGGAAGGCCGCGAAGGACAGGGGGATCTCCAGTGCTTCACCCGTACCCGGTTCGAGCAGCAGAACGTGCGGCTGCCCGGCATCGTCTCGCCCGAAGTCGACCGCGAACTGCCGACCGAGCCAGTCGTATCCGAACGGACGCATCCGGCCGGCGAACTCCGGAAATGCCTCCACCACCAACTCGAGGGCGCGCGGGCCGGTCTGATCGTCGTGCACACGGTAGAGACCACCGCCGAACGAGGCGCCGCCGAACTCGCCGACGAACTCCACATAGCCGGCAACGCCGATGAGCCGGTCGTCCCGCCACGCCGAACCCACCACGGGCGTCGCGTCACGAAGCGGCGCGAACTCGGATCGGAAACGTTCAAACATCAGCAGTCCTTTCAACAGATCCCTACAGCGACCACGCAGGTCCCCGGGGCAACGCCGCGCAACTGATGCCCGATCTGCGAGCCCAGGCTCCGGTTCACGGACAGGTCGAGCGGGCTCATGTTCGAGATGTCGTCGAGGCCACCAAGCTGAAGATCAATCGTGTGGTCGACATCCGCACCACGCGGAACCGTGTTGCCAGCACTTCGATACCGCGATGACGCCGACGTCCCCGACCGCTGCGCCGCCGTTACCCGCAACTGACCAGCCTGCGCCGCATTGTTCAGCGCCGCCACCTTGCCGTCCGCCGCAGCACGCTGCGCAGCCGTCCAACCGTCCTTGTATCGCAGCGACAGACTCACACCGTCCTCTGCGGTGTTTGCGGCGAGTGTACGTGTGCCGTTGAGCGCCGTCACGCGGGTGAGTCCGGCCGTGACCCCGTACCCGGCGCCGCCGAAGATGCCGCCGGCGAGGGCGCCGGTCCCGACCGTCCGTCCGAAGCCGGACCACGAGTACCGGCCGTTGTCGCCCGTCACCCCGTAGGTGACTGCCGCTCCCACCCCGCCAGCTGCAGCACCACCGGCCACAGCGGTACCAACCCCGGCGGCCACACCAGCGCAGATACCTGCCGTTGCGGCGATGCATGCGGCAACACCGATGCCGATACCGATACCAGCGGCGATACCGCCGGCAATGCCCAGGACGTGGCGCCAGTTGACCCCGCTGCTGTGGCTCGGCGCATGCCGCACCGGTACCTGCGCCGCGACGGGCGGCTTCGCCTTGGGTTGGGTCCAGTTCCAGCCGGAGCTGGTCTTCTTCCACCCGCTGGCGTCGTTAGGGTTGTCGGTCGGGCCCAGGGGTCGAGTACCGGCCGGGTCCCAGAACGCCAACGGGTTGTTGTTCGCGTACGTGTATGGGTTCCACTGCTGAGGGTTGGCCAGGTCCATGATCGGGTCGACGCTGACGAACACCCCGAGGGTCGGGTCGTAGTAGCGGGCCCCGACCTGGGTCAGACCGGTGGTGTCGACGGGCTTGTCCAGGAAGCCATGGTCGCCGGCCAAGGTGGTCGCGTTACGCCGGCCACCGAAGGGGTCGGTGTAGTTGCGGGTCAGGACGTTGCCGTTCTGGTTGACCTGCAACACCGCGGTCTGGTGCCCGTCCGAGATCAGCGTGGTCGTCCCCGCCGCGCCCACCCCGGTGCGCAGAGCGACGGGCTTGTCCGCGAACGTGTAGTACCGCTGCGCGGTGACCGTCGTGCCCGACAAGGTCGCCTCGGTCCCCCCAGGCAGGTACGCGGTCGTCTTGCCATCCTGGACACGCAGCAGCCGGTTCCCGTCCGCGTCGTACACGTACGAGTCGGTCTCGGCGGCGTCGGCGGTGTCGCCGTCACCGTTGCCGTCCTGGGCTACCGAGGCCAGCTCGCCCTCCGGGTCCCAGGTCAGGGTCTGGAGCTTCGCCCCGGACAGGGTCCGACCGGTCAGGTTGCCCGCAGCGTCGTAGGCGTACGTGTTCGTCTTCGTCGTCGTGCCGGTCACGGCGGTCGTCTTGGTGACCGCGTGCGGACGGCCCGACGCGCCCGCGGTCGGGTAGGTCGAGGTCGTGATGGTGTCTGTCGTGTTGTGCGACGTCACCGTGGTCCGGCCGCCGACCGTGTTGTACGCGTACGTGTTCCAGTACTTCGCCGCCCCGCCGAGCGCCGCGACCGTCGGCGCCGTCGAGCACGCCACCGATGTCGGAGTCCACGCGTTGACCAGGCGGCGCAGGCCGTCGTATGTGAAGCACTGACGGTCCTTCGGAGCGCTCGTGTTGGTCGGCACGTCGAACACCGACGTCGGGTTCCCCGCCTGGTCATAGGTGAACGTGACGGACTGGTCGTACCCGGTCTGCCCGTCACGCAGCACCCACGTCGAGGCGAGCCGTCGGGTGCCGAGCTCGTAGGACCAGTTCGGCTGGACCGAGTAGTTCGACCCCAGGTCCTGGTAGACCGGTTCGCCGAACGCAGTCCACGTCGAGGACAGGGCGTACACGCCGTTGGGCGCCGAGCCGGTCATGTCCCTCGGCATGCCCGCAGCGTCGTAGTTCGTGTACACGGTCTCGGCGGTCAGCGCGCCCGCCTTCGGGACGGTTTGCGTGGCGATGGTGCCGTCCACGTTGTACGTCACCGTCGAGGTGTAGGTGCCGGCCAGTGCGCCCGCCGAGGTCGGCAGGGTGACGGACGTGCCGAGCTGGCGGCCGTGGTGGTCGTACCCGCTCACGGCGGTGGTGTAGGTCGACGAGCCCACGATCCGGCTCGAGGACGCGAGCAGACCCTTGCCCTTGGCAGCGGTGTCGTACGCCCAGGAGGCGCGCACGGTCCCGGTGGTCGAGGTGTCGCGCATGGTGGTGCGCCGGCCGAGGGCGTCGTAGGTGTAGGCGAGCGCCTTCCCGCGCGCGTCCGTGGTCGTGATGACCTGTCCGGCGTCGTCGTACGTGGTGGTCGTGGTGCCCTTGTCCGGGTCCGACGCGGTGGTCGGGCGGCCCAGCAGGTCGTACGTGTTCGTCCAGGTGTTCCCGGCTGCGTCCTTCATGCCAGCCAGGCGGCCTGCGACGTCGTAGGTGTACGTCGTGGTCTGCGAGGAACCCGATGGGGAGGCGCCGAGGTACTCGATGAGCTGGGTGGTGTTGCCGCGGGCGTCGGAGACGGTCGTGGTGGGGGTGGCTCCGGTGGGCGGGTCGACCGTGACACGGTCGCCGCCGTAGGTGGTGGTGGTGCGCCACTTCTCGGTTCCCTGGACCTTGAAGATCGCGGCCGTGGCCCGACCCGCACCGTCATACGTGGTCTCGGTTACGGACGGCAGGGCGCCCGCTCCGGGAGATCCGAGAAGAGTCGCGGCCGGGGTGCCGGTGGTGAGCCAGCCGGTGTCGGTCTCCTTCACCAGGCCGCGCGAGTCGTAGATGGTGTCGGTGATCACGCGGCCGGGGTTGGCCGCGTCCAGCGATGTCGTCTGGGTCTGCCGGGGGCGCAGGAGCCCGTCGTAGATCGTCGAGGATGCGATGTAGCCGGTGCCGGCGGTGTTCAGCGTCTTGGTGACGACCGCGTTGATGCCGGATGCGGCGACGGTGTAGGCGTAGGTGGTCGTCGCGGTGTCCGTGCCCTGGACACGCCCCGGCTCCCATACGCTGGTCAGCCGGCCGAGGGCGTCGTAGGTTCCGGTGGTGACGTTGCCGTTCGCGTCGGTCGTCTTCGTCGGTGCACCCCACGCCGGGTCCAGGACGGTCGTTGTCGTCAGCGCGGTGGCGGTGCCGGTGCCGTCCGGGTCAGGGGTGGTGGTCGCGGTGCTGGTCGTCAGGCCGTTGGCGTCGGTGTAGGTCGTGGCGGTCTTGCGTCCGAGCGCGTCGGTGACGGTCAGCGGGCGCCCGACCGCGTCGTACGTCGTCGTCGCGGTCGTGACGTAGCTGGCGGTGGTTCCGGAGTACGCCTTGACCGACTGCACCGTGGTGATCAGGCCCTTGGTCGGTGCGGCGCCGACCGCGCCGCCGTCGTACGCGGTCCGGGTGTCCGAGATGACCTGCGCGGGACGCGCCGGGGTTGCGGCGCAGGCGACCCCGACGGTCTCGACGCGGGAGACGGTGGACAGAATGTTGGCGTCGGTGTTGCGGGCGTAGGTGGTGCGGGTGCACCGGTCGTCGGCGGTGGTCGCGGTGTCGCCCTGGTCGTCGACGGTCGCGGGCATGCCGTAGGAGTCGTAGGTCACGACCGTCGACGTCGTGCGCGTGCCCCCGGTGATCGGGGTCGCCACGTCCGTGCGCGAGACGCCGACGTGGAACGCCTGCTTGGACGCGTCGCTAACGGCGGTGGCAGTCGCCGCCGAACGCCACGGCGTCGATGTCGTGGTCGAGACGACCGTCGAGCCACCGTCGGAGTAGACCGTGGTGCTACGCGGCTGGCCGGCGAACTGCTTGAGATCGGTGATGCCGTCGATCGCGATCGTGCGCTTGGCCTGAGCGTCGGTCGAGCTCGACCGGTCGCCGTCCATGCCCTGGAAGAACGTGGACACCGTCTTGCCGCGGGCTGCACCGAGCGCTGGTTCGCCTTGGCGGACGGTGACGGTCTTGAACCCGCGCCAGTCCGACCACGTCCGGTGCTTCGCCGGCGTCAGGTCGTCCGAGGTGTAGGCCCACGCGGGTCCGGCGTACTCGTAGTCCGTGCGGGTCGCGTCCGAGCGCCCGTCGCGGGGCTGCTCGGTGACCTGCGCGACGGCGTACTTGTGGAAGTACTCCATGACCGGCCCGCTCGAGCCTGCCGGGGTCCACCACACCGGGAGGCACCGGCGGTCGTTCGACTCCGGGCTCGACGGTAGGGAGACGCTCGAGCCGTCGTTCACGCAGTCCTCGGGGGTGTAGACCACCGAGGTCTCCGCGCCGGACTCAGAGACGATACTCGTGAGCCGGAACCGGGTCATCGGCGACCGACCGTCGCTCAGTGCGTCGACCCGGTTCGGCATCTGCGAGCCCACGAACGTGGTGGCCGGGAGCGTCACGGCCGGGGAGGCTCCGTTGCCTTGATGGGTGATCGACGAGAGCCAGAGCACCCTGTCGGACAGGTCGCCCGTGCCAGGGTCGGGAAACTCGTGCCCGAGGGTCCAGGTGTCGACGGTGCGGAACGTGCCTGCGGCCGGGTCGGTGACGACCTGGGTGGTGGCCTTGGTGATCATCTTGCGGGTGAAGAACGACGGCGCCGTCTGCCCGGGGCACGAGGTTGCCCCGTCGGCGCAGATCAGGTCGAACGGGACGTCGGGCCAGGACGCCTTGGTCGCATCCGTCAGGTCGGCGGGCTCGCAGTCGGCGGACGCGCCCAGGCACCGCTCCGCGAGCGAGAAGCTCACGCGAGCCGGTGCGACCTGACCCTTCTCGGTCCCGGCACGAGTTCCGTACTCGAGACGTGCGAGGTTGCCACCGGCGACGTAGCTGGTGACGCCCTGACCGTTGTTGTACCCGTACCGGTTCCACTCGCGGCTGTAGAACAGCGACATGGAGTTGCCGAGCGTGTCCTGGACGTAGTCCAGGTTCCAGCGCCACCCCTGGTTGCAGCCCGAGGAAGCGAAGTCCGCCTGATAGCAGGGTTCGCCAGGCTGGTTTCCGTAGACCCGCACGGTCCACGCCGAGTACTGCTCGGCGTCGTCGGCGACCCGCTTGGACCGCCCGAACGTGTACACAGCTCCGTCTGGGGTGGTGACCTGCCAATACTCGCCGTCGGTGTCACCGTTACCCCACCCTGAGGGCAGGCGCAGACGGGTGACCCGCGTGTTGTCGTCGTTCGCGGCGACGAACGAGTCGGGCCCGGTCTTGACCAGCTCGGTCGCCCGCCCGCCCAGCACCAGGGTCGCGCCGTCGGAGTCCCAGCACAGATCGCCGACCGTCAACGACGCGTTGTTGCCGCCGGACTTGTCGTCGTTGCAGGGGATGTACTTGCGTTCGATGTACCCGCCCGTCGACAGGTCCCACCCGTCACCGACCGCCGAGGACTGGTTGTTCGTGCCCGTCGTCCGACCATCGAGAGACCCCGAGTCGTAGGTGAGTGCCACCTCGGGCTCCAGCCCGCCCGGCGTGGACGGCACCCGCAACGGGTAGGACCAGGAGAAGGAGCCGGTCTGCTCCGAGACCCCCCACGACGCCGCAGACGACAGCGGGGTGGCGCCCCAGTTGCCCGCCGCGCCTCCCACCCCGGCAGACACGCCCGCGATCAACGCCGCTGGCTCCACCCCGCCGACCTGTGCGGCCGCGAGCGTGACCGTCCCGGTGAACACGCCGTCGGTCACAGACTGGTCCGACGCCGGGGTCGCGACCAGGCACTCGGGGTCGTCCGGCGTCGTCGCCGCGCACGCCGGCAACGTGACCAGGCGGAGCCGGGACAGGTAGTCCTGCGACTGACCTGCGACCGCATCGGAGACGTCGATCGAGAGCTGCACCTGTGATCCGGTCGACGTCTCGTCGGTCGCACCCAGGCTTTTACTCTTCGCCAGCGGCGAAGCGGTTCCCCCACCTACAGGCGCACGGACGTCCCGCGGGTCCGCCACCACGCCGTCGGGATCGGTCTGCACGGCGAGCGAGACCATCGCCACGTCCAGGCCGTGGGCTGCCGCATCCGCCAGCGAGTGCACCTGAGCCGAGACCCGGCTCAGCGCGTTCGCGGACGCCCCCCGACCTCGGACGTCGGGTGCTGACACCGCGACCGGGAACCCGTCGTCGGGTGTCTGCCCGAGCTCGAGGGTCGCGGTGGACTCTTCGAGCGCGTGCCCTTCCACCGGAGCGGCGGGGTCAGCTGCCGCGTCGGCCGTTGTCCCCGGCCCGGCGATGCCCCCCAGGGCGGTCGGTTCGACGTCGATCGCGGGGAACAGCTCGTCGGCGTTGCGCTCGTGAGAGTCGCTCTGCGCGAGCTGTTCACCGTGCGCGGTGCGCTCTTGGAGCGTCCACGCCTCTCGCTCCTCCTGCGACTCTGGTGTCGCCTGCGCCGGGACGCCCAGCCCCGCAGCCAGGAGCGCCGCCGTGGTGGTTGCCGCAGTCACGCTGCGGACGACCGAGCGAAGACCTGTGGGGATGACGGATCGCACGTTGTTCCTCATGGTGGTTGTCCTCAGGCGCCCTGGTCGGAGAGCTGCGCGATCCGGATGATCTGCTCGTCCTTCACGGGCGCCTTGTACACGCGCACGTCATCGACCGCGCCGACAAACCCGTTGCCCGGAACGTACGCGCCAGCGGAGTTCTTCACGATGCCCTGTCCCACGCGCATCGCCCCGTAGGAGGCCCACGTCGGGACGGGTACGCCCGTGGTCGGCTTGATGCTGTCCGCCAGCTGCTCTGGTCGGCACGTGCGATCCGTGGAGTTCGGGTCGCACACCACGATCTCCATCGTGCTGGTCGCCGGGGTGTAGCGGGCTGCGATCAGAACCCACGTGTTGGTCACCGGGATCGGCGAGACGGCGCGGGTGACGCCGGTCGCAGCCGCGTCAGTGTCAGCGGTCGTCTTGGTGAAGGCCCAGCACACGGTGGCGCACCCGGTGCCGCCCTTGACGAGACCGAGGGTGAAAGCCGACGTCTTCGTGCCGTCCAGAGAGACCACCACGCCGTCGGTGGCCGGCGTGAGCGTCGACGGCTTGACCCATGCCGTGACAGTGAACCCGTCACCCGGACGCTCGATCACCGGCGCGACGAACCCGTTTGAGTCCTTCGCGACCCCGGAAGCGGCACCGGCCACGAGGTTGAGCGCTTGGTCGGTCGTCCCGGCAAGGCCCCAGGACTGGTAGACGCCAGTCGTCCGGGCCGGGCTCGCTGCGAACACCAGGTTCTGGACGGTCGTGTCCTTCATCGGCGTCTCACCGGCGCGGTCCGGGGCAGACGGTGACCAGTCCGGGATCGTGGCAGCGGCGGCGTCCATCGTCCAGTACGCGGCAACCGGGGGCGCCGCGATCGCGAAGCGGAACGTCGTCTTGCCCGACACGTTGCCCGCCTTGTCGACCGCCATCACTACGAGGCGGTGCGATCCGGACGTGATCGTCGACGGCAGCGTGATCTTCAGGTCCTGGTTCGCGTCGGCTGCCGAGGCAGTCTTGCCAGATGGGTCATCGGCGTCGAACACGAACTTGTATCCCGCCACATCCGTCGCCGTGTCGGTCACAGTGAACGTACGGTCAGCGGCCGCCGGCATCGGGACGACGAGCGTCTGGCTGAACTTCGCCGACGTCACCGACGGGTTCGCCGGCGCCGTGCCGTCGTAGGTGAACCAGCAGCTCGCCATCGGCCCGTACACGCCTGCCGCGCGAGCGGCCACGTCACGGCCGCCGACCTTCCAGTTGTACTTCGTGTTCGTGACCAAGACCCCCGCCGGGACCGTGTGCGTGAACGTGTTGCCTTGGGTGTCCTCAGCCAGGTTGTTGACGTTCGTGCCTGCCGGGTTGATCAGGTCGAAGTTGCGGATCACCTTCCCGCCATCCGGATCCGAGACCGTCCACGAGAAGCTCGGCGTCGAGTCGTTGATCAGCGCCGGGGACGCCGACGTGCCGCACGCCTTGCCTGACGGCGACGTCATCGAGTACGCCGATGGTGCGTTGGGCAGACGGTTCCACGTCACCGAGAGGCGCGGGTTCTCGTACCGCTTCCAGCCAGTGATCGTGCCCTCATCGGCTGCGAACACGCCCAGCGTGATCTGGTCGGAGTTCGCGTCTGCGGAGTACTGTGCGGCACCGAGGACGCTGAACGACACATCCCGTGCGTTGGAGCATGCTGCCTTGTGCGCCAGCGACGCGGATGCCTGCACGCTGATGTGGGACGGCTGCGCGTTCCACGTCGTGCCCGAACTGATGCCGCCCGTGTGCCAGATATTCACCGGGGTGGCCGTGCACGAGTACGAGTGCTGACCATAGAGCGTGAGCGTCGCCGACTGAATGTCCGCGCTCTGCGCCGCGTTCAGGCCCGCCGCGCTGAACTGGAAGTACGAGCGGTAGATGTTCACGCCCGAGCAGCCCAGGTTGGGGTCGCAGCGCCCCACCCCGTAGTTCGTCACGTCGTTCCAGTGCGCCGTGGTCGGCCAACCCGACTGCACGTAGGCGCGCCCCGTCACCGACCCCGACACCGACGGGTCGATGTACAGCGGGAACACTGCGTCGTCGACGAGGCCTTCGTCGATCCCGAGCGCCAGGTCCTCACCGTCACCACCGATCGTCACCTCGAGCGGGGCAACCGTGTCGCCGTCGACCGGCGCAGCATCCCGGTCAGCCGGCTCCAGCTCACCGAGGTCAGATGGGTCCGCCCCCACGATCCCTTCGTCAGCCAGCATCTCAGCAGCCAACGGTGCGGAGAGCGGAGCAAGCGCAGGTGAGAGCCCCTGCACTGGGGCGGTTGCCGAGGGCAGCGTGTCCGCGGACGAGTCCCACGCCGTCGGCGCCGGGGCCGTGAACACCACATCACCCGACTCGTCGACTGCGTCCAGGTCACCGTTGGCGCCTTGGTCCCACGACAATCCCTCGGACAGGTCCACCGGGATCACCAGGTCTGCCAGCCCCGGCTGCGCCAACGCCTCCGCCGACTCGACTCGCAGGACCTCGGAGAAGCCAGATCCGTCCGACGCGACCGTCACGATCAGGTCGACACCGTCCAGCACACCCGCGTACGTCAACTGACCCGCATCGGCGTCCACCACCGGGGCGGGCAGGTCGAACGGCATGTCATACGTCAGCTCGTGCCCGTCCTTTGCCGCGACGGCCAGCGGCTGACCCGGCGTGCCGTCCGAGAACGACATCGCCACTGCCGGCGCCGCCAGTCCGATGCGCCCGTCCTGAGGGGCCCTGAACGACGTGTCCACCGGGACCCACTGACCGTCGGCCGTCAGCGACCGCTCCGCCTCAACCGTCGTCGACCACTGGACCAGACCATCAGCGAGGACCGTCGTCTTCGACCACGGATCGGTCAGGCCCGACACGACGACATCCGTCCCGCAGGCCCCTGCGAGAGCCCCGGCCTCCTCGATGGTCGGAGCGGCATCGGCACACGGCACTGATGCACTCGCATCCGTCTCCTCCGCGACCGCGGGGCTGGCGCCCAGGGCACCTACCGCGCACACGGCCAGCACCGCGGTCATCGCCGTAGCACGTCGGGACAGAGAGTAGACAGCCTTCATCGCACCGCCCAAGGAGAAGCCGACCCCGCTCTCCGCGGAACCGGCACAACAAGAAGGAGAATCAGCAGCCATCGAGCGATCGCTTTCCTCGCCTACGGCAACCGCAACGTAGAGACCCACCGCACACCCAGGCAATGACGAGAACCCGCCACACCCATGGCTTGACAGTCCGGACCGCTTCGGCATGTCAGCGTCCGGGCGCCGCCTGACGAACATGGAGAGACCCCGAGCGGCAATCTGCTCCGGGGCGATCCACGGAAGCCTCTCAGGCGATGACGGGAGGCCGCAGTGCACGCGAACGGCGACGCCACACGGCGCGAGCAGGAAGCCCGCCGAAGGCTCCACACGAGAAACTGACGATCGGGTGGGTAACCTCGTCGCGGGCGAGGATTGGATGCGTCCCTGATGGTCAGCGCGCGCCTGCGGGACTACTCGGCCGGCGAGAGTGGCGTACTCGGACCTCGGGAATGTCCGGCTCGTCGACCCCAAGGCCAACTGAATCTGTGGCCGCTCCAGTGCGGGATCTGGGCAGCGTCGAGCACGGCACAGAGCTCGTCGACGGCGTCGTTCTCCTCGCGCACGTAGGAGATGAAAACGTGCTTGGATCCGGGCCGACCGTGGCCGCGTCGGTAGCCGCGGGTACGACTGCCCTGGCCTACCTGTCCGGTGCGACCTCACCGGCTACATCCCGAACGCACCTGGCACGGACGGATGGAGTGAGGTTGCCAAGCGTGGGGAAGATCGAAGCCCTTCAGGCCAGCCCTGCGATCGGCCGCAGCACTCGTCGGTGCTCAAGAGCCGTCTCTCCCTTGGCCGTCCACGACACGGTTGCCTCGGTTGCGCTCGCTCCCATCATCACGCGACGCGCTCCGTGATGACTGCGTCGGGCGGTTGTGTGCGTGCCGCGAGACAGGCGCTTGGGGCTGAAGTCCAACGTGTTCCGGCGGTTCGCCTCTCGCGGTGCCTCTCCCCCCTGAGTCTTCGAAGGCCGGCGCTTCCGTCTCCAGGCCAACCGCCACGCACACCTGATCACGAGACCCAGCCCCGGGAGGCTCGTGATGTACCGCAACCACACGCAGGTCGAGGACCGTGAGGCGAAGCTCGACGCGCTGCATGCCAGGCTGGCCGACGCGGTCGGTGCGCTGACGACCGAGGCGGACTGGCGGCGGGCGATCGAGTTCGCCGCGCGGTTCCGTCAGCGCAGCTTCGGCAACTCGATGTTGATCTTCGTCCAACATTCGGCGGCGTACGAGGCGGGGCGCGTCCCGGAGCCGACGCCGACGTATGTGGCCGGGTACGGGCAGTGGAGGCTGTTGGGCCGGCAGGTGCTCAAGGGGCAGTCCGGGTACATGATCTTCGCCCCGGTGACCAAGCGGATGGTCGCGGCCAACCCGCAGGCTGGGCCGTGGCGGGAGCTGGGTCGCGGTGAGCGACCGGACCCGGGCGAGACGGTGCGTACCCGTCTGGTCGGCACGCGCCCGGCGTACGTGTGGGATGTGTCCCAGACCGACGGCGACCCCCTCCCGGTTCCGCCTGCGCCGCACCTGCTCGAGGGGGCAGCTCCAGCCGGGTTGTGGGACGGGCTGGCCACGCAGGTCGCTGAGCACGGCTTCGCGATGCGCGAGGTTCCTGATGCCGCCGGGATCGGTGGCGCGAACGGGCTGACCGACTACCGGGACGCAACCGTCACGGTCCGCGCGGACATGGACGACGCCGCCCGGGCGAAGACGCTCGCGCACGAACTGGCTCACGTGATGCTCCACGGCCCGGGGAATGAGGAGGCGGGGATGCATCGCGGGGTCGCGGAGGTCGAGGCCGAGGCGGTCGCGCTGATGACGCTCGCCTCTCACGATGTCGACACCTCCAGGTACACGGTCCCGTACGTGGCGGAGTGGGCGTCGTCGGTCTCGGCGGACCCGGTGCAGGTCGTAACGTCTACGTTCGATCGGGTGCGGCGCACGGCGCTGGCGATCCTGGATCGTCTGGACACCGTGCAGGTCGGTGGGGGTGCACCGCCCGGTCTGGCCGAGGCCGTACGGCTCTCTCCTGCGGCCGTGCCGGACGCCGACCCGGTGGTGGGGGTGTCGTTGTGAGACGGCCGCCGCGGATCCCCGTCGTCTTGCCGCGGGTGCGGATCGTCGTCGGTGAGGACGAGCAGCTGGCCGTGACGGTCGACGACGCGTCGTTCCCGGTCGAGCCGGAGTGGGCGAACCTGGGTCTGGACGCGATCGGTCACGTCATGGACGCCGCCGTCGCGCGCGTGGGTCAGGTCGCTCGGGTGGACGTCACGATGCCGGACGGGTCGACGATGTCGGAGATCGTCACCCCCGACGAGCCCGCGGCCGGCGCCCGCACCGACGCACCCCCGCCCGCACCTGTGCGTGGGCCGGTGCCGACGTCGGCGGGCGGGTCGTTCCTGGGCGTTGCCGAGCCCGGGTTCCGGCCCGGGGAGAAGGTGAGCATCGCCGTCGTCGTCGCCTCGTCGGTCGCGACGCGTGAGGGGGTGGCGGCGTTGCGGATGCCACCGGGCCTCCTGGCGCGCAGGCCGTTCACGATGGTGCTGCTCGGGCACGACTCGGGCTACCTCGTCGTCCACGACCCCACCCTGGCCGCCGGGCAGGCGGGTGCGGCATGAGGGTCACGACACCGTCCCGGGTGGGGAACGACGCGGTGACCACCCTGGGCATCGGGCTCCTGGTGGCCGGGGTCGCCGTGGTCGGGGTGCTGCGGGCGGCCGGGTCGATCACTGCCTGGGCGACCCGGGCGGACCCGCCAACCGGGGGCCTGCTCGGGGGTGCGCGCGTCCTGGCCGCCCCAGCCGATCCGGGGGCGGCGCTCGGGGCGCCGGGCCTGAACCCGATCGTGTACTGGCTGGTCGTCGCCGTGCTGGCCGTGGCCGCGGGGGCGGCAGCGGTCGGGGCGTGGCGGGTGTTCCGCCGGGCGCCGGCCACCGGTGACGGGTTTGCCACCCGCACGGAGGTCGCCCGGTCGGTCTCGGCGCGCGCGGTCGTTCGGGCCGCCGCCCACCTGCGCCCGACGCTGTCCCATCCGAGGCCGGCGGATGTCGGGTACCGGTTGGGGTCGTTCAAGGGGCAGGAGGTGTGGGCGTCGGTCGAGGACTCGCTGCTGCTGATCGGCCCGCCCCGCTCGGGCAAGGGGCACAACGTCGTGATCAACATGATCCTGGACGCCCCGGGCGCGGTCATCACCACTGCGACCCGCCCCGACACCATCGCGGTCACACTGGCCGCACGGCAACGGCGCGGCCCGGTCGCGGTGTTCGACCCCCAGCAGATGGCGCCCGGCCTGCCGGTGGGGATGCGCTGGTCACCGGTGCGCGGGTGCCAAGACCCGCAGACCGCCGCCGTGCGCGCCCGCGGCCTGGCGGCAGCCTCGGGGTTCGGGACCGGGACGGAGAACGGCGGCTACTGGGAGTCGCTGACCCGTTCCGTGCTCGAACAGCTCCTGCATGCCGCCGCCCTGGGCGGGCGCACCGCAGCAGACCTGCACACCTGGTCTTCCCACCCCGCCTCCGCTGCGGACGCCGTCGCGATCCTCACCTCCCACCCCGGCGCGGCACCCCGGTGGGGGGAGAACCTCAACGCCTCGATCAACGCCGACCCGCGCACCCGCGACGCCGTGTGGAACGGGGTCAAGGTCGCCCTGGCCGCCCTGTCCCAGCCGCGGGTGCTCGACGCGGTCAGCCCCCGCCCCGGGGAAGAGTTCGACCCGCACGCGTTCATCCGCGACGGCGGCACCCTGTACCTGTTGGCCACCAGCGCCGGATCCGGCGGGGTCGCACCTTTGGTCGCGGCGTTCGTCGAGGATCTCACCGAGACGGCGAAACGGATCGCGGCCCGCTCCCCTGGTGGGCGCCTCGACCCGCCGCTGCTGCTGGCGCTGGACGAGATCGGCAACCTTGCACCCCTGCCGTCGTTGCCGATGCTGATGTCCGACGGCGGCGGGTCGGGCATCACCGTCATGCCCGTCCTGCAGTCCCTCGCCCAGGCCCGCACCGGGTGGGGTGAGCACCAGACGGGCACCGTCTGGGATGCCGCGATCACCAAGATCATTCTCGGCGGCTCCTCCGCCCCACGGGACCTGCAAGACCTGGCCGCGCTGCTCGGCGAGCGCGACGAGACCACGCACTCGACGTCCGTCGGGGCGGACGGCGGCCGGTCCACCCAGACGTCGCTGCGCCGCGTGCCGGTGATGTCGCCCCAGCAGATCCGCAACCAGCCCCGCGGGCACGCCCTGATCCTCACCCGGTCCCTCAAGCCGATCCGGGCCCGGCTGCGCCCCTGGACCGCCCGCCCGGACCGCAAGCAGCTACGCGCCGACAAGCAGGACGTCGAGGCCCAGATCTCTGGCCTGTGAGGCGCGCTGCCCGACCCCCTCCGAGCACCGTGGGCGCGGGCCCTGGCGGTCGGTGCGTGTGGCACACCTGCATCGCAGAAGCGGCACCGCCCGGGTGCCGCCGCGTGCAGGAGGCCTCCGATGCACCCGCTCGTCCTCGACCGGTCGTCGCACCTGCCTGACCGGGCACCGTTCACCGCCGCGCACCGCGAAGCGCACCGCGTCGCCCGTTCGGCGTTGCGTGCCCTGGACCTGGGCGCACCGTCGCGCCCGGCCGGGTGGCGGTACCGCGACGTCGTCACCCTCCTCGACCGGCTGGACGCCGACGACGGGCGGCGGCGGGTCGAACCCGCGACCGGGACACGACCCGAGCTCGTCGCCGCCGCCCACGCCGCCCTGCAGCGACTGGCCGATCTGGGCGCTCCCGCCGACGACGTCGCCGTCGTCGTGGCCGCGCTGCGGGCGGCGGTCGCCGGCGAGGCCGAGGCGCGGGACGCGCGATGACGTACGGGCCGGTGATGGGCGACCTGCTCGACGCCCTGCACACCCTGGTCGCCGACGCCCGCCGCACCCCCGTGCTGCTGGACCGCGCCACCCACGGCGACACCGCCGCGCGTGAGCGGGTCCTGGCACAGGTCACCGGCTTGCGTGAGCCGGTGGCGCGCGCCCTGGCACGCCTGGTCACCTTCGCCGCCGGGGAGGAGGCCCGGCACCGCGCCGAGGCCACCTACGAGCGCGAAGTCGCCCAGCAGGCGGCACGTCACGGAGCCCGCGCGGGGACGCAGATCGCAGCCGCGCTCGCCTCCCCCGCCCCGCGAGGCCTCGCCGATCAGATCGCACGCCACGCCGCGGCCGCGGCCACCCGACACCTCGCGGTTGCTGACGGCGCCGTCCCCTCGCCGCAGACCGTGACCGAAACGCTCGTGCGCCGCGCGACCGAGCGTGTCGCCGCCGGCGCCGATCTGACCGACGCACGCCGGCTCGCGGACCCGGCACTGGCCGGCCGGCTGCCCGAGCACGCCCCCGCCACCGCCCTGGCCACCAGCGCCCGACAGCTCCAGGCGCTGACCCGCACCACGCACGCCGCCGACCTGGACGGCTCACCGATCCCCGTCGTCGCGACCTGGCAGGCCGCCGCCCGTGCCGCGATCCTGCTGACCGAGCGGGAGCTGCCCGCACTCGGCTGGATGACCGTCGAGCAACAGGTCGCCCTGACCCACGACGCCGCCCAGGTCCGTGACGCGCTCACCCTCCTCGACACCTTCTGGGCCGCACCGCTTCGCACGGCGGGCCACCAGCCATGGCCCGCCCTCCCGAACATCCCCGCCGACCCCGACGCCACCACGGCAGGCATCGACCACCTCGGCCACCACCCCACGCCGCCCCGGCCGGTGACGGGAGACGGCCTCGGCGAGACGGTGTGGGCGCTGCGGCAGATCACCTTGGGCCTGGGGCGGGCGACACCGCACGCGCGGGCCGCCGAACAGGTCGCCGCCGCCCTGACCCGCATCAGCCACCGCGCCGCCGCCCTCGACCCCCGCACCGGTGCCTGGTCTACCCACGCGACCGCGCTCGACGCGTTGTGGCTCGAGCTGCAGGACGTGCACTGCGGTGCCGGCTCCCGGGCCGCCGCCCCCCTGGCCGACGACGCCGCCCGAGCCCTGACCGCCCTGACCCGTCTCGACCCCGACGACGCCACCCGGCTCCTGACGGCCGTGCACGACACGGCACACGCCCTGGCCCGCAGTGTCGCGTTCGCGATCGGCACCCACCTGTACACGGTCATCGTCGACTACCGGCCCGGCCCCGTCGTGCGCGCGACCCGCACCCTGGTCCCCGTCCACCAGTTCGCGACGCCAGCCACCGCGCCCAAGCTGCACGACGCCCTCGCCAGCGTCGAGGCCGCCACCCGCCACCGACCCGCCACCCCTGAGGATCTCGCCGTCGACGTCGCTGATGGCGCCCGGGTCCGGCTGGGACGGCTGGTGGCCACCGTCAGCGAGGCCACCACACCCTGGACGCCGAGACCGGCCCCGCCCGCTACGGCACCGCAGGTCGCGAAGATCTACGCCTTCGTCCGCGACCGGATCGCGGACGGCACCTACACCGGCGCGCTGCCCCCGGCGGCGAGCCTGGCCCACCGCGTCAAGGACGGCTCGACCGCCGCCGCCCGCCAAGCCCTGGCCCGGCTCGCCGCGGAGCACCTGATCACCATCAACCCACCCGGCCTCGGCCCGGCCGCCGCCGTCCGCCGCCCCGGCCCGCCGACCTGGGCGGGGGTGGCCGACCGGCTGCGCGAACGGATCACCGACCGCGTGTACACCGGACGCCTGCCCTCCACCCGGGCCCTGGCCGCCGAGCTCGGCGTGTCGACCACCGTCATCCACACCGCCGAAGCAGCACTCGCGGCGCAGGGGCTCGTCGTGCGGGTCCGCGGCAGGTACGGCGGCACCTTCACCGCCGACACCACCCCCACCCCGGCACCGACCGCGCGATGGCGGGCGGTCTACACCGACCTGCACGACAAGATCACCCGCGGCACCCTCACCGGACGGCTGCCCGCCATGAGCGTGCTCGCGAAGCAGTACGAGGTCAGCGTCTCCACCGTGCACCAGGCCGTCATCCACCTCACCGGCGAGGGCCTGACCTACCAACGCCCGGGCGGCCCCGACGGGGGCACCTACGTCGCACCCGTCGAGACCGACCCCGGCCCGTGGCAGGCGCTGGCCGACACGCTGCGCACCCGGATCGCCCGCGGCGAACTGTCCGGGAGGCTGCCCACCCCCGCCGCCCTGGCCCGTGCCCACGACACCGACGTGGCGACCGCCGCCCGCGCCGTCGCCCAGCTCGCCGCCGATGGCCTGCTCACCCACCGCATCAGCGGCAACCAGCGCGGGCTGCACGTCACCGCCCCGACCGACCGGGAGCATCCGGCCGTGTGGCGCACCATCTACACCGACCTGCGCGCCCAGATCACCGACGGCACCCTCACCGGACGCCTGCCCTCACGCCGCGACCTCGCAGGCGCCTACAACACCAGCACCGGCCCGCCCGCCCAAGCCATGCGCCGCCTCGCCGACGACGGCCTGATCACCCTGGTCACCGGCACCGGCCCCACCGCCGGCGCCTACGTCGCCACATCGGATCCGCCCACGCCCCGCGGCGAGACCTGGACCAGCGTGTACCAGCAGATCCGTGACCGCATCGACGACGGCACCTACACCGGCCGCCTCCCCGCCGTCCCCGACCTGGTCGCCGCGCACCACACCACCCGCGCACCCGTCTACAAGGCGCTGCGCCAGCTCACCGCCCACGGGCGCATCTACACCGTCAACGACGGCATCCGCAGCGGCACCTTCATCACACCCCCCAACCGGCGCCAGGTCCGCTCCCGGCGCTGGGACGTCTACGACGACCTGCGCCACCGCATCACCACCGGC
Source organism: Xylanimonas protaetiae (assembly GCF_004135385.1). Classification (NCBI taxonomy): domain Bacteria; kingdom Bacillati; phylum Actinomycetota; class Actinomycetes; order Micrococcales; family Promicromonosporaceae; genus Xylanimonas; species Xylanimonas protaetiae. The sequence goes on from NZ_CP035493.1 coordinate 225,242, forward strand.
ACCCTCACCGGATACCTGCCCACCCTCGACCACCTCGCCCGCCAGTACGCCACCGGCCGCAAGCCCGTCACCTACGCCCTCGCACGCCTCACCGACGAAGGCCTCCTCGCGCGCGACGGCCACCGCCCCACCGTCGTCACCCTCACCCAGCCGAGCGCGACGACCCCCGATCCGCTCGCGTCGGCAGGACCCGCGCTGTGAGCTCTCTCCATGCCACCCCGCACCCACGACAAGGACCCACCATGGTTGCTGTTATTGCAGATATCGGTAGGCTTGGTCTCATGGCCTCTCACCGCGTCGCGACGACCCTCGACCCGGTCGACCCGGAGGTCCGTGCGGCAGCCCGGGCGCTCGCCGACCGCCTGAACGACGACACCCCGGTCGAGGCAGTCGTGCGCTCGATGCTCGACGACGTCGCCCACGGCGCCCGCGTCGTGGTGCTGCGCGCGCAGGACGAGGTGACCCCCGCCCGAGCGGCCGAGCTCCTCGGGGTGACCCGCCAGTTCGTCGACCGGCTCACCGCGGACGGCGCCCTCACGTTCCGTCGCCTGCCCGGCAGCCGGCACCGCCGTGTCCGCGTCCAGGACGTCCTCGACCTAGCCGCCGAGCGCGAGCAGCGCCGCACCGGAGCCGAGGCGCTGCGCACGGCGATCTCGGACGCCGGCCTCGACCAAGGCTGACCGCAGTGGCCCGCCTCCAGCGGGTCTTCATCGACACCAGCGAGCTGTACCCGTTCACGATCATGGACGTGCTGCTCACCTTGTCCGAAGACCTCCTGTTCACCTGGGTCTGGACCGACGAGGTCCTCGACGAGTGGGAGCGCGTCATCGTCGACGACGGCGTGCGCACCGCCGCGTCGCCCCGCTCGGTCACCGGCGCCGTGCGCACCCACTTCCGCCGCTACCGCATCGATCCCGCCCGGTACCGGCACCAGATCACCGAAGACCTGTCGAGCGACCCCGGCGACCGCGCCCACGCCGCCGCGTGCATCTACGGCGACGTCGACGTCCTGCTCACCCGCGACGCCACCGGGTTCCAGGCCCCCGCCCTGGCCGCAGCCGGCGTCCACGTGACCAGGTCCGACGACTACCTGTGCACCCTGCTCGCCCGACACCCCCACGCCACCACCGAGTCCTTCACCCGCACCGCCGCCAGCCGGAAGAACCCTCCGGTCAGCACCGTCGAGCTCGCCGCGATGATCGCCAACGCCGGAGCGCCGAGGTTCGCCGAGCGCATCCACACCCGCCTCCCCCTCTGACAGTGAGCCCACCCCTCGACTGCCGCGACGCGCCCCTCAGACAGGCAATCCGGTAGCACGACGCGCACACCTTCTGGGCAACAGAGCGACCACCACCTGGAGGTCGCGTGGCGTGCAGGAGGGTCCGATGTCGATCCCGACCAGGCAGTGCATCGTCGGCGAGGTCGCCTCACGGCCAGAGTGGTCCCGCACCGTGACGGGCTCCAAGCGGCTGTACGCGCGGATCACGGTCACCGCCCGCCGCCGCCTGCCCGACGGCACCTACTCCGACCCGCAGACCACGACGCACGCGTTGGTGATGTTCGGGGGTGTGGCCGAGCGGAGCCGCACCCGGCTGCGGCAGGGCGACTTCATCGTCGCCGCCGGATACGTGCGCGCGAACACGACCGGGAACGGTGAGGAGTTCGTCGCGCGCTGGTGGGGACACGAGGCGCGGCACACCGAGTACACCGTCACCCGCACCCCCACGCGCGTCCGGCTGCCGTTCCGGCCTCGCACCCCCACGCCGCCGCCGGTCCCGCGGTTCGTCGCCCCAGACCCCGCTCCGGCAGCCTGAGGACCCGCCATGGTCGACGCGCAGTCACACGAGCCCGCCCGGCACCGGCCGCCGCGCGCCCGCCGCCGCCCCGAACCACCCGCCCCGGGCTTCGGGGGACCGGAGGCCGAGCCGCCCGGGCCGATCAACTGGAACACCCTGCGACCCGAGGAAGCCGAGGCCGCCTGGGCCGAGCTGGACGCCTGGGTCACCTGGCTACGCACCGCCTACGGCCTCTCCGTGCTCGAGGTCCCGCCGTTCTGGCACCGCCACGACGAGCTCGTCTGGGAGCTGTCCGCCCTCCACCTGCACTGGCTGGCCTGCTACGGCGACGGTGCCGCACCCTCCGCACCGCTGCAGTGGCACAAGGACCTACGCGAGGCTCGGATCCGGCTGCGCGAGTGGGTCGCCGCCTGCGGCACCCAGACCACCTCCGACCGGCCCACCCTCATCGCGGTCTGGCCCGGCGAACCGGCCCGCGACGTCGAGCCCGCCCACCCGATCACCGACCGCGACGCCGACTTCCGCGCCATGGTCCTCGCCGACGTCCACGAACGCCAGGCCGTCCTCGACACCCACCGCCTCACCGCCGCCCCCGGATCGGCAGGTGCATGATGCACCGGCTACCCGGCGCTCTCGAGCGCGAAACCGCGGACCTGACCGCGATGGCCGACCACATCCGCACCAACCCGCACCAGGCGTACGTCGCCGTGCGCAACGCGCTGTGGCCCGCCCTGCACAGGCTCGGGTTCGACGGCGGCGACGTCCTGATCCAGGGCGGCGGCGCACCCACCCTCCTCAAGATGCCCGGTGCACCCGAGATCCCCGAAGACTTCCTGGCCGCGCACCTGGCACGCCTCGACCGCCTCGACCCCGACGCGCAGCACCAGCCGGCGCCACGCGGCGGCGAGGGCGACTACGACCTGGTCATCGCGTCCCTACCCTGGGCCGACGTCCAGCTGCGGGACCCGGCCCGCTGGTCCACCCGCCTGCACCGCCACCTGCTCATGACGATCGCCGCCACCCGTCTCGCCCGGCCCGGCGGGCTCGTGGCCGTCATGACCACCCACGACCTCATGGACACACCCAACCCGGCACCGCGGCGGGCGATCCTCAGCAACGCCACGTTCCTCGGCGCCGTGCGCCTGCCCGCCGGAGCCCTACGCCCCCAAGCCGGCACCGACAACGTTGTCGACCTCATCCTCCTCAAGACCCGCACCCCCGGACCACACGAGACCTCCCGCCCCTTCGAGGCGACCGTCACCGTGAACATCGGCGCGCAGCCCGTCACCCTCAACCAGCACTTCGACGACCACCCCGACCACCTGCTCGGCTCCATCGACGTCGAAGCCCGCGTCTGGGGACCACCCGTCATGACCGTCGCAGGCGACCTCACCCACCTCGCCCAGGACCTGCGCACCGCGCTCGCCAAGCTCACCGACGACGCCGCCCGTGACGGGCTCGCCGACCCGCCGGGGGCCCGCCCTGCGACCAGGCCCGACGTTCGTGGTGGGTGGGTCATCGACAGCGCCCGCCGATACCTGCCCGCCTTGTTCGACGTCGACGCCTACCGCGGACGAACACCCGCACCCGAGCACTGGCTGCGCCCCAGCCTCGACCCACCCGCCATCGACCTGTAGCTGCACACGACGGCGGGCAACCGTCTGCTGACGAAAGGAACTCGACATGGCTCACATCGCCTCACCACCGGCGCAGCGCGCACCGCAACTGATCTCGCTCGGATCCGCTGCCGAGCGCTTCGATGTCTCGGTCCAGACCCTGCGGCGAAGGATCGCGGACGGCACCATCACGGGATACCGGGTCGGCCGACTGGTGCGCGTCGACATCGCCGAGCTCACCGAGAAGTTGCTCATCGCCATCCCGTCGGTGCATCGAACGGCATGACCAACAACACCATGGGCTCCGGGTCTCAACGGCCCGGAGCCCATGTGCTGTCACGACTGTCCTGCGGCCTCCTTGGCGGCCGCCTCTTTGGCTGCCGCGATCTTCACCAGGGCGCGGTCGCTCATCCGCTCGGCGAGTTCGCGGTCACGTTCCATCGTCGCGTGTTGGTAACGCAGAACGACCCGGATATCCGAGTGGCCTCCGCGACGCATCAGCTCCGCAAGCGTCGCACCCTCTTGGGCAAAGATCGTCAAGCCTGTGTGCCGCAGGTCATGGAACCGAAACCCCGTGGGCAGGTCGAGGACGCTGTCGCGCGACTCGGCCCAGATGTAGCCCCACTTGGTGTTGGACAACGGCAGCTTGCCGAACGCTCTGCTCGGTACGACTGGTGCCTTCGCCTCGGGGGCGACGTACGCCGACAGATGTGCAGCAAGCCTGTCCCGCATGATCTTCGGGACGCTCATGGCTCGCTTGCCCGCGTCCGTCTTCGGATCCGTGTAGTCACCGGTGTTGGCGTTCAGTTGACGCCGCACGTTCAGCGTGGCGGTGCCATCGTCGTGCCACACGATGTCCCGACGTTGCAGCCCAAGTGCCTCCCCGCGCCGCAGCTGACACCAGGCGGCCAACAGGACGAGGATCCGCCACTCAGGCGGCGTCGCCTCGTAGATCTCTTCGACCTTCCAAGGGTCGATGACGTCGTCGCTCGGGTCGTGGTCCGCCCCGTGTCGCACCGACTTCTGCCTCGGGATCGAGACGGCTGGCGCGGCGGGAATGGTCCCGTCGCGAACCGCTTGGCGCAGGATCATCATCAGAACGACCAGCACCGGCCGAGTGATCCCGTTGTGTTCCGCTTTACGGTTGACCTCAGCGGGGATCGTGTCGAGCCTCGACACCATCTGCCGGATGCGCACGATGTCGATCTCCCGGACGGGGATGTCCCCGAACTCCGGGATGAGGTAGCCGGTGATCTTGCTCCGGTAGCTGCGCACCGTACCTGCCGAGCGCATCTTCCCCGAACGGCTCGGCGTGGTCCTCACCATGTCGATCCACTGCTCGGCATAGGCGCGGAAGCCGACGTTCCTGGCCGCCTCCGCCGCCCTCTCCGCACGCCGGCGCGCGGCCGCCGCAGCCGGCGGCTCCCAGCGGCCGTCGGCAATCGTCACCTGCACTCGTGCAAGCCATCCCCGCGCATCCGACTTGGTCTGGAACGTCAGCGCCTGGTCGTCCTCGGTTCGCGCCGGGTAGGTCCGCCCGTCAGGTCCCGGGTAGCGGGCTTGCCAACGTCCCGACGGCAGCTTACGCAAGCTGCCCCAGGTCTCGCGTGCCGTGCTCATCGCGCCCTCCAGATCGCCGCTCCGAACCTCCGTGCCACAGCCTCTGTGGCACGGACGGATGGGCGAGAAACCGCAGGATTCTGCGGATTGCTGGCGTTCAAGACGCGGTTCGTGATGCACGCTGTGGCACGGCCCCTGACGGGGCCAAACCGGAAATCGGTCCTGGTGCGAGCTCTCACCCGTCTGTCAGGTGTGCGCGTGCCACCTGCGTGCCACTCCGAACGAGTACCCCTGATCACTGGTGACCTCCTGTGTGTCTGGTCGGGAGGCACGCAAAGAGGCCCGGAACCGCAGAATTCTGCGGCTCCGGGCCTCTGATCAGCCCTTCGGCTCGAACGGGCTAGGAGGAGCTCCTAGAAGTCCCAGTCGTCGTCCGTCGTGTCGACCGCCTTGCCGATGACGTACGACGAGCCCGACCCTGAGAAGAAGTCGTGGTTCTCGTCGGCGTTGGGGCTCAGCGCGGCCAGGATGGCCGGGTTGACGTCGGTGTCCTCCTTGGGGAACAGCGCCTCGTAGCCCAGGTTCATCAGGGCCTTGTTGGCGTTGTACCGCAGGAACTTCTTGACGTCCTCGGTCAGGCCGAGCTCGCCGTAGAGCGCGTCGGTGTACTCGACCTCGTTCTCGTACAGCTCGAAGAGCAGCTCGAACGTGTAGGCCTTGATCTCGTCCTGACGCTCCTGGGACTCGTTCGCGAGCCCCTTCTGGAACTTGTAGCCGATGTAGTACCCGTGCACGGCCTCGTCGCGGATGATGAGGCGGATGAGGTCGGCCGTGTTCGTGAGCTTCGCGCGGCTCGACCAGTACATCGGCGCGTAGAAGCCCGAGTAGAACAGGAACGACTCGAGCATGGTCGAGGCGACCTTGCGCTTGAGCGGGTCGTCGCCGCGGTAGTACTCGAGGACGATCTCGGCCTTGCGCTGCAGGTTCGGGTTCGCCTCCGACCACGCGAACGCCTCGTCGATCTCCTTGGTGGAGATGAGCGTCGAGAAGATCGAGGAGTACGACTTCGCGTGCACGCTCTCCATGAACGCGATGTTGGTGTACACCGCCTCCTCGTGCGGGGTCAGCGCGTCCGGGATGAGCGAGACCGCGCCGACCGTGCCCTGGATCGTGTCCAGCAGGGTGAGGCCCGTGAACACGCGCGTGGTCATGAGCTTCTCGGCCTCGCTGAGCGTGGCCCACGACTGGATGTCGTTGGACACCGGCACCTTCTCGGGCAGCCAGAAGTTGCCGACGAGGCGGTCCCAGACCTCCAGGTCCTTCTCGTCCTCGAGGCGGTTCCAGTTGATCGCGGACACGCGATCGATGAGCTTGAGCTTCCCGGTGGGGGCCATGGGGGTTCCTTCGTGACTACTCGTGGTGCAGGGCTGCCGATACAGGGTTCGCGCTCGCGCGGGTTCCGCGCAAGAGGGCGAACCTCACAGCATGCAGGAGACGCAGTTCTCCACTTCCGTCCCCTCGAGGGCCTGCTGGCGCAGCCGGATGTAGTACAGCGTCTTGATGCCCTTGCGCCAGGCGTAGATCTGGGCGCGGTTGACGTCGCGCGTCGTGACCGTGTCCTTGAAGAACAGGGTCAGCGACAGGCCCTGGTCGACGTGCTGCGTCGCCGCGGCGTACGTGTCGATGATCTTCTCGTAGCCGATCTCGTACGCGTCCTGGTAGTACTCCAGGTTGTCGTTCGTCATGTAGGGCGCCGGGTAGTAGACGCGGCCCAGCTTGCCCTCCTTGCGGATCTCGACCTTCGCCGGCACCGGGTGGATCGACGACGTCGAGTTGTTGATGTAGCTGATCGAGCCCGTGGGCGGGACGGCCTGGAGGTTCTGGTTGTAGATGCCGTGCTCCATGACCGAGGCCTTGAGCGCGCGCCAGTCGTCCTGCGTCGGGATGGCGACGCCGGCGTCCGCGAACAGCTGCGCGACACGGGCCGTGGCGGGCTTCCACTCCTGCTCGGTGTACTTGTCGAAGTACTCCCCCGTCGCGTACTTCGAGTCCTCGAAGCCGCCGAACGCGCGCCCACGCTCGACCGCCAGGCGGTTCGACGCCGCGATCGCGTGGAACGCCACCGTGTAGAAGTAGATGTTCGTGAAGTCCACGCCCTCCTCGGAGCCGTAGAACACGCGCTCGCGGGCGAGGTAGCCGTGCAGGTTCATCTGGCCGAGGCCGATGGCGTGGCCGAGCTCGTTGGCGAGCTTCACGGACGGCACCGACTCGATCGACGTCTGGTCCGAGACGGCCGTCAGAGCACGGATCGCGGTGTCGATGGTCTTGCCGAAGTCGGGCGAGTCCATCGCCTTGGCGATGTTGAGCGAGCCGAGGTTGCAGGAGATGTCGCGGCCGACGTGGTCGTACGACAGGTCCTCGTTGAACGTCGACGGCGTCGAGACCTGGAGGATCTCCGAGCACAGGTTCGAGTGGGTGATGCGGCCCTTGATCGGGTTCGCCCTGTTCACCGTGTCCTCGAACATGATGTACGGGTAGCCGGACTCGAACTGCAGCTCCGCGAGCGTCTGGAAGAAGTCGCGGGCGCTGATCGTCGTCTTGCGGATGCGGTCGTCGGCGACGAGCTCGTCGTACTTCTCCGAGATCGAGATGTCCGCGAACGGCACGCCGTACACGCGCTCGACGTCGTACGGCGAGAACAGGTGCATGTCCTTGTTCTGCTTGGCGAGCTCGAACGTGATGTCCGGGACGACGACGCCCAGCGAGAGCGTCTTGATGCGGATCTTCTCGTCCGCGTTCTCCCGCTTGGTGTCGAGGAACCGCATGATGTCCGGGTGGTGCGCGTGCAGGTACACGGCACCCGCACCCTGGCGGGCGCCGAGCTGGTTGGCGTAGCTGAACGAGTCCTCGAGGAGCTTCATCACGGGGATGACACCGGAGGACTGGTTCTGGATGTGCTTGATCGGGGCGCCGTGCTCGCGGATGTTGCTCAGCAGGAGGGCGACGCCGCCGCCGCGCTTCGAGAGCTGCAGGGCGGAGTTGATGCCGCGCGCGATGGACTCCATGTTGTCCTCGATGCGCAGCAGGAAGCAGCTGACGGGCTCGCCGCGCTGCGCCTTGCCCACGTTGAGGAAGGTCGGGGTCGCGGGCTGGAAGCGCCCGGCCACGGTCTCCTCGACGATGTCGCGCGCGAGCTGCTCGTCGCCGTCCGCGAGACCCAGCGCGACCATCGAGACGCGGTCCTCGAAGCGCTCCAGGTACTTCTTCCCGTCGAACGTCTTGAGCGTGTACGACGTGTAGTACTTGAACGCGCCCAGGAACGTGTCGAAGCGGAAGTCCTTGGAGTACGCGAGCTGGAACAGCTCCTTGACGAACGCCGGCGTGTACTTCTCCAGCGTCGCGGCCTCGTAGTACTTGTTCTCCACGAGGTAGGCCAGCTTGGCCTCCAGCGTGTCGAACTGCACCGTGTTCGGGATGACGTGCTGCAGGAAGTACTGGCGGGCGGCCTCGCGGTCCTTGTCGAACTGGATCTGCCCGTCCGCGCCGTACAGGTTCAGCATCGCGTTGAGCGCGTGGTAGTCGAGCTGGAGGTTCTGCACCGGCAGCGCCGTCCCCAGGGTGGTGCCGCTCACGCCGACCTCAGTGATTGCCGTTGCCAAAATCGTCCCAATCCGTCACGGACGCGCTGGACGTCCTCTGCCGTGCCCAGGAGCTCGAAGGCGTACAGGTACGGGACCCGGCACTTCGCGCTGATGATGTCGCCGGCGATGCAGTAGGCAGCGCCGAAGTTGGTGTTGCCGGCGGCGATGACGCCGCGGATCAACGACCGGTTGTGCTCGTCGCCCAGGAACCGGCGCACCTGCCGCGGGACGGCGCCGCCCTCGTTGCCCCCGCCGTAGGTGGGGACGATGAGGACGTACGGCTCGTCGACCGTCAGGAAGCCGTCCGCGGGGCGGAGCGGGATGCGGTGGACCGCGATGCCGAGCTCGTCGAGGTGAAGCTTGCCGACGAACCGGTGCGTGTTCTCAGAGACCGAAGAGAAGTAGACAAGAGCAACCATGTCGTGCTCCCTCGTGGCGGCGTCCTCCGCGGACGCCGTGGGCGACAGTCAGGCCGTCGCGATCAGGCGCCGACGACGGTGCGGGCGAGCGCACCGATCTGGTCGGGGCGGAAGCCCGACCAGTGCGACTCGCCGGCGACGACGACAGGGGCCTGGAGATACCCGAGGCCACGGACCATCTCGAGCGCCTCGGCGTCCTTCGTGATGTCCACGACCGTGTACTCGATGCCCTTCTTGTCGAGGGCGCGGTAGGTCGCATCGCACTGCACGCAGGCCGGCTTGCTGTAGACCGTGATGCTCATGTTCGTCTCCCCTGTGTTGCCCTCGTGGCGGTGGTGCCCTCGTGAGTTGCGTTCGTGGTGCGGACGAGGCCGGTGCCTCTGACCTGGACTGACAGTCGTGAAGTTACGACGATGTGTTTCACGCGAGGCCCTGGCGGTCCGCAGATCCCAAACACTACACCTTGTGTCTCGTCCGCGCGCCACAACGAGATGTTGTGGTTGGACGTGTCCGTGTGAGCATGCCCACGATCATGCCACCAGGCACCGACAAGGCGCGGAACCACGCGGAAAAGGCCGAGCGCGGCCCCCGGGAGGGAGACCGCGCCCGGCCTGGTGGCGGTCCTGTCAGGCGGGGTCGACCTCCGTCACCGCGGGCAGCGCGCCCGTCGTCGACAGGCGGCGGTACCAGTGCGCGGAGTCCTTCCACACGCGCTCGAGGGTGTCGTAGTCCACGCGGATGATGCCGAAGCGCTTGGAGTAGCCCCAGCCCCACTCGAAGTTGTCGAGCAGCGACCACGCGAAGTACCCGCGCACGTCGGCCCCGGCGTCGATGGCGGCCCCCAGGGCGTCGACGTGGTCGTGCAGGTACGCGACGCGGGCGGCGTCGTGCACGCGGCGGCGGCCCACGGCGTCGACCGACTCCTCGTCCTCGAACGCCGCGCCGTTCTCGGTGACCATGAGCGGTTGGCCCGGGTAGCGCTTGCCGAGCTCGACGAGCAGCTCCGTGAGGCCGGCAGGCTCCTGGTTCCAGCCCATCGACGTGAGCGGCCCCGTGGGGGCGGCGAACTTGACGTCCTCGGACCCGACCCAGGCCGAGTGGCTCGACGGGCGGTGCCCGTCGGCGGCCGTCGACTCGACGCCCAGGTCCTCCGGGGCCGCGGCGGCGTCGCCCGCGGAGACCGTCGTCGTCGAGTAGTAGTTCACCCCGAGGACGTCGAGCGGCTGCCGGACGATCTCCAGGTCGCCGTCCTGCACGAAGCCCCAGTCCGTGACCGCGGCGGTGTCCGCGAGCAGGTCCGCGGGGTACTCCCCCTCCAGCATCGGCGCGAGGAACGCCCGGTTGCCGAGGGCGTCGATGCGCCGCACCGCGTCCAGGTCGCCCTCCGACGTCGGGTCCGCGGCGCGCAGCACGTGCAGGTTGAGCGTGACCGACACCCGGGCGTCGGGCTCGACCTCGCGGATCGCGAGCGCTGCCAGGCCGTGCGCGAGGTTGAGGTGGTGCACCGCGGCGAGCGCGCCGGCGGGCTCGCTACGCCCCGGGGCGTGGACGCCCGAGGCGTAGCCCAGGTAGGCGCTGCACCACGGCTCGTTGAGCGTGGTCCACACCTTGACCAGATCGCCGAGCTCGGCGACCACGGCCCGCGCGTAGTCCGCGAACGCCTCCGCCGTGGAGCGGACGGTCCAGCCGCCCTCGTCCTCGAGCTCCTGGGGCAGGTCCCAGTGGTAGAGCGTCACGTACGGCTGGATGCCGCGCTCGCGCAGCGCGGTGAGCAGCGTGCGGTAGAACGCGACGCCCTCCGGGTTGAGCGGGCCCCGGCCCGTCGGGATGACGCGCGACCAGGAGATCGACAGGCGGTAGGCGCCCACGCCGAGCTGCGCGAGGTGGTCGACGTCCTCGGCCCAGCGGTGGTAGTGGTCGTCGGCGACGTCGCCGGAGTCGTTCCGGTCGACCCGGCCGGAGAAGTGGGCGTAGGTGTCCCAGATGGACGGGGTGCGGCCGCCCTCGGCCGCAGCACCCTCGATCTGGTAGGCCGCCGTGGCCGTGCCCCAGGTGAACCCGGCCGGGAACGTGCGGGCAAAGGTGTCATCAGTCACGCGCCCGAGTGTGCCCCGTGCGACCCCGGCTCCGTCAAGGGGTCCGCGGGACGAGGCACGGCGGTGGACGGAGCCCGTCACGGCCCTCCGCCCACCGCCGTGCGTCACGCGCTCAGGAGCAGGTCACCGGGAGCGGCGCGCTCGGGGCCGTGCCCGTGGCCGTGAAGCCGTACGTCGTCGAGGCGCCCGCGGCGAGGGTGCCGTTGTACGGCTGGTTCTTCACCGTGACCGTGGTCCCGGAGACGGAGAAGACGCCGCTCCAGCCCTGGACGACGGCGCTGGTCGTGAACGACGTCGTCCACGACGTGCGCGCGGCGCCGGCCTTGACCGTGACCTCGGCCTGGAAGCCGCCCTGCCACGAGTTGACGATCTTCATCGTGGCCGTGCAGGAGCCCGTCGCCGGCGGGTTCGTCGGCGTGGGCGTCGGCGTCGGCGTCGGGGTCGGCGTCGGGGTCGGGGTCGGCGTCGGGGTCGAGCCGCCGTTCAGGGTGTTGAGCACCGACGTGTAGGCGGCCTTCTTGTTGCCCGACGCGTCGAACAGCAGCGGGGTGCCGCTGGAGCGCCACGAGTCGGAGTCGCGCACGCCCCACACCGTGATGCCGGCGCACTTGCTGACCGCCATGCAGTCCGCCACGACCTTGGCGTAGGTGTCGGCCTGCGTCTGGCCCGAGCCCTCGATGTCGAGCTCGGTGATCTGGACCTCCACGCCCAGCGCGGCGAAGCTCTGCAGCGTGGTGCGGTAGTTGCTCGGGTACGGGCTGCCCGAGTTGAAGTGCGACTGGAGGCCGACGCAGTCGATCGGCACGTTGCGGGCCTTGAAGTCCTTGACCATCGCGTAGACGGCCTGCGTCTTCTCCCAGGACCAGTTGTCGATGTTGTAGTCGTTGTAGCAGAGCTTCGCGCCCGGGTCGGCGGCGCGCGCGGCCTTGAACGCGGCCTCGATCCAGTCGTCGCCCGTGCGCTGGAGGTTCGAGTCGCGGCGCGCACCCGTGGAGCCGTCGGCGAACGCCTCGTTCACCACGTCCCAGGCGTAGACCTTGCCCTTATAGTGCGTCGCGACGCCCGTGACGTGGTTGAGCATCGCGGTGCGCAGCGCGGTGCCCGACAGGTTCTGCATCCACGACGGCTGCTGCGAGTGCCACGCGAGGGCGTGACCGCGCACCTTCTTGCCGTTCGCGGTGGCCCAGTCGAGGATCTTGTCGCCGTTGGTGAAGCTGAAGGTGCCCTGCGACGGCTCGGTGGCGTCCATCTTCATCTCGTTCTCGGCCGTGACCATGTTGAACTCGCGGTTCGCGATGGTCGAGTAGGTCGAGTCGGAGAGCTTGCTCGCGGCGATCGCGGTGCCGAAGTACTTCCCGGCGCTCGAGGCGGCCGCCTGGAGCGTGGCTCCTGCTGCCTCGGACGTCGCCACATCCATGGCGGCGACAACGGAGGCCAGTGCGACTGCTGCAACCGCTCGCAACCCACGACGGTGGTGCTTGTGGTTCATCGTCGTCCCTTCGAGAAGGGCGGCGGACCTCCGTTGGCCCACCGCTGATCACGAACGATTTCGGCAACGACCGCCGCCGTCAAGCGGAGGAGTTTCGAAAACAACCCCAGGTCAGAGGGCTGCGCGGTCAGCGCACCGCGGTGCCCGCGCGCAGCACGCGCAGCGGCCGCAGCGCGGCGTCGGCGACGAGCACGTCGGCGCGTCGGCCCGCCACGAGGCCCCCGACGTCGGCGAGGCCGAGCGCCCGCGCCGGGACCCACGACGCCGCGCGCACGGCGTCGTGCAGCGGGACCCCCGCCGCGACGGACGTGCGCACGACGTCGAGGAGGCGCGCGGTGCCGCCCGCGATCGCTCCCCCGTCGGTCAGCCGCGCGACGCCGCCCGCCACCGTCACGGCCATCGGCCCGAGCACGTAGTCGCCGTCGGGCATGCCCGCGGCCGCCATGGCGTCGGTGACGAACGCGACCCGGTCCGCGCCCACCATGTCGACGACCGCGCGGACCGTCGCCGGGGCGACGTGGACGCCGTCGGCGACGAGCTCGACGACGAGGTCGCCCCGCGCCGCCGCGGCGAGGCACGCGGCGACCGGTCCGGGAGCCCGGCCCTCGAAGGGCGGCATGCCGTTGAACAGGTGTGTCACGGTCATCTCCCGACCACGCTCGCGCAGTGCCGGGGCCACCTGGGCGATGAGCGCCTCCGCCTGCTCCGCGGCCCCCGCGGTGTGCCCGAGCGAGGGCACCACGCCCGCCTCGACGAGCACCTCGGCGGCGCCCCCGGGCCCGGCCACGCCCGGGATCTCGGGCGCCACCGTCATCGACCGCAGGTGCCCGCCCGACGCCGCCACGAGGTCGCGCACCAGCCCGGCGTCGCCCGCGACCAGGTGCTCGGGGCTCTGCGCGCCGCGGCGCTCGTACGACAGGAACGGCCCCTCCGCGTGGATGCCCGCGATCTCCCCGGCCTCGGCGAGCGCCCCCAGCAGCTCCGCGCGCGCGACGAGCGTGTCGCGGTCCGCGGTGACGAGCGACGCGAGCATCGTCGTCGTGCCCTGGGCGCGGTGCTCGCGGACGGCCGTGAGCACCTGGTCCGCCGTCGTGGCGTCCGGGAAGCTCGCTCCCCCGCCGCCGTGGTTGTGGACGTCGACGAGGCCCGGCAGGAGCAGGTCGTCCGTCGCGCCGGGCGGCGTCACGGGCGCCGACGACGCAGCGCCCGCGTAGGCGATCCGGTCGCCGTCCAGGACGAGCACGCCGTCCTCGAGGACGGCGTCGGGCAGCACGAGGCGGCCGCGCAGGACGGTGGGCGCGGCGGAGGCGGAGGTCATGCGGCCATCTTGGCGTACCGCGCGGGCCCGCGGCGGACCCGCGACGCTGCCCACCCGGGGCCGGTCAGGACTGCCCACCCGGGGCCGGTCAGGACTGCCCACCCGGGGCCGGTCAGGACTGCCCGCCCGGAGCCGGTCAGAAGAGGCGGGAGTCGGCATCGTCGACGCCCTGCATGGCCGCGTAGTCGAGCACCAGGCAGCCGATGCCGCGGTCGGTGGCCAGCACGCGCGCCTGCGGCTTGATCTCCTGGGCGGCGAAGACGCCGCGGACGGGGGCGAGCAGCGGGTCGCGGTTGAGCAGCTCGAGGTAGCGGGTGAGCTGCTCGACGCCGTCGATGTCGCCGCGCCGCTTGATCTCCACCGCGACGTGCCCGCCCTCGGGCGCCCGGGCCAGGATGTCGACCGGGCCGATCGCGGTCATGTACTCGCGGCGGACCAGCGAGTGGCCGTCGCCCAGCAGGGCGATCTGCGCGGCGAGGAGCTCCTGGAGGTGGGCCTCCACGCCGTCCTTGACGAGGCCGGGGTCGACGCCCAGCTCGTGCGACGAGTCGTGCACGACGTCGTGCAGCTCGATCTCGAGCCGGTCGTCGGACTTGGCGTGCTGGACGGTCCACACCTGGGTGACGCCGCGCTCCAAGGCCGCGGCGTCGGGCTCCGCGGCCTTGAAGGTGCACGGGGGGCTCATCCAGTTGAGCGGCTTGTACGACCCGCCGTCCGAGTGCAGCAGGACGCTGCCGTCGGCCTTGACCACCAGCAGCCTCGTCGCGAGCGGCAGGTGGGCGTTCAGGCGGCCCGTGTAGCGGGCCGAGCACGTGGCGACGACGAGGCGCACGGGGTCTCTCTCCTAGCGAGCGATCCCGCGGACGCGGCCGAGGAGCAGGGCAGGTCCTGCCCGGAGGCGGCGTGCAGCGGGATCGCGATCGGTGTTACAGCACGAGGTCGCGCCGCCCGGGCGGCGCCGCCTCGAGCCACGAGGCGAGCCCAGCGTACGCGGCCGTGGACATCGACAGCTCGAAGTCGACGTCGTCGTACCGGCATCGGACCAGGTACTGGTCGGCCTGGCCGGCCTGCTCGAGCGGCACCCGGCCCGTGACCGACAGACGGTCGCGCACCCAGGTGCGCGCCGGCCGCCAGGACAGCGACCAGCACCGATACCACTCGATGCGCCCGACGGCGTAGTGCGCGATGCCCAGGGTGAACGGCACCGCCGGCGCCCCGGCGGCGCGCGCGTTGCACGTGAACGAGCCGACGCGTCGCGACAGCGAGTGCAGCCGCGACGCGCCCGCCGCCAGCACCAGCGCGGCGATCGCGAGGACCACCAGGAGCACGGTGAGGGCGGCGGGCACGGGCGTCAGGCCTCCGCGCCGGTGACGGGCGTGATCTCGTCGGCCACGACGGTGACGAGGTTGTCATCGACCGACACGAAGCCGCCGGAGACGTGCACCTCGAACGGTGCGGCGTCGTCGGAGGTGACCCGGACCGTGCCGGCACGCAGCACGGCCAGGATCGGCGTGTGGCCCGGCAGGATGCCGATCTGCCCGTCGACGGACGGCGCGCTGACCGCACGCGCGATCCCCGACCAGACCTTGCGGTCCGTCGAGACGAGGTCGACGTTGAGGTTGGCCATCAGGCGCCGTACTCCTTCTGGATGCGGGCCCAGTTGCGCTCGAGGTCCTCGAGGCCACCGATGTTGTAGAAGGCCTGCTCGGCGACGTGGTCGAAGTCGCCCGCGGCGATCTTCTGGAACGCCTCGATGGTCTCCGTCAGCGGCACCGTGGAGCCCGCGACACCCGTGAACTTCTCGGCCATGTAGGTGTTCTGGGAGAGGAACTGCTGGATGCGGCGCGCACGCGCGACGACCGTCTTGTCCTCCTCCGAGAGCTCGTCCACACCGAGGATCGCGATGATGTCCTGGAGCTCCTTGTTGCGCTGCAGGATCGACTTCACCAGGGTTGCGGTGTCGTAGTGGTCCTGGCCCACGTAGCGCGGGTCGAGGATGCGCGACGTCGACGTCAGCGGGTCGACGGCCGGGTACAGACCCTTCGACGCGATCTCACGGGAGAGCTCCGTCGTCGCGTCCAGGTGCGCGAACGTCGTGGCCGGGGCCGGGTCGGTGTAGTCGTCGGCCGGGACGTAGATCGCCTGCAGCGAGGTGATCGAGTGGCCACGCGTCGAGGTGATGCGCTCCTGGAGGATGCCCATCTCGTCGGCGAGGTTCGGCTGGTAGCCCACCGCGGACGGCATGCGGCCGAGCAGCGTGGAGACCTCGGAACCGGCCTGCGTGAAGCGGAAGATGTTGTCGATGAACAGCAGCACGTCCTGCTTCTGCACGTCGCGGAAGTACTCCGCCATCGTCAGGCCCGACAGGGCGATGCGCAGACGCGTGCCCGGCGGCTCGTCCATCTGACCGAAGACCAGCGCCGTCTTGTCGAAGACGCCCGCGTCCTCCATCTCGTGGATGAGGTCGTTGCCCTCACGGGTGCGCTCGCCGACGCCGGCGAACACCGACACGCCACCGTGGTCCTGGGCGACGCGCTGGATCATCTCCTGGATGAGGACCGTCTTGCCGACGCCCGCACCGCCGAAGAGGCCGATCTTGCCGCCCTGCACGTAGGGCGTGAGCAGGTCGATGACCTTGATGCCCGTCTCGAACATCGACGTCTTGGACTCGAGGTCCTTGAACGCCGGCGCCTTGCGGTGGATGGGCCAGCGCTCGGTGACCTCGAACTTCTCGCCCTCCTTGAGGTTGAGGACGTTACCGGTCACGTCGAACACGTGGCCCTTGGTGATGTCACCGACGGGCACGGAGATCGGCGCGCCCGTGTTCGTCACGACGGCGCCGCGCACGAGGCCGTCGGTGGGCTTGAGCGCGATGGCGCGCACGAGCGAGTCGCCCAGGTGCTGGGCGACCTCGAGCGTGAGCGTGAAGCTCTTCTCGCCCTCGCCCTGCGACGAGAGGTCGATCTCGACGGTGAGCGCGTTGTAGATGTCGGGGATCGAGTCCTCGGGGAACTCGATGTCCACGACGGGGCCGATCACTCGAGCGACGCGGCCCGTCGCAGGCCCGTTGGTGCGCTCGACCGAGGAGTCCACGGTGGTGGCGGTCATTGGTTGCCTCGCTTCAAAGGTCGTCTAGGGGTCTGTTACTTGGCCGCGGCCAGTGCGTCGGCACCCGAGACGATCTCGCTGATCTCCTGGGTGATGTCCGCCTGGCGGGCCTGGTTCGCCAGACGGGTGTAGTTGCGGATGAGGTCCTCGGCGTTGTCCACCGCGGTGTGCATGGCCCGCTGGCGCGAGGCCAGCTCCGAGGCGGCCGCCTCCAGCAGGAAGCTGAACAGGCGGCTGCGCACGTAGCGCGGCAGGAGCGCGTCGAGGACGACCTCGACCGAGGGCTCGAAGTCGTACAGCGGCTCGACCTCGTCGTGCTCGACGACGCCCTCGACCACCTCGAGCGGGAGCATGCGCACCACGCGGGGACGCTGCGTGACCATGTTGACGAACTGCGTGTAGACCACGTGCAGCTCCGCCACGCCGCCGTCCTGCGCCGACGCGTTGTGCGCGGTGAGCAGGGCGTCGGCGATCTCGTTCGCGACCTCGACGTTCGGGCTGTCCGAGCCGTAGGCCCACTGGCCGCGCAGGGTGCGGCCGCGGTAGCGGTAGTACGAGATCGCACGACGGCCCGCGACGTAGAGCTCGGGCTGCTTGCCCTCGCGCTCGAGGCGCTCGAGCAGGCGCTCGGTCTCACGGATGATCGCCGCCGAGTACGAGCCCGCCATGCCACGGTCCGAGGCGACGACGAGCACCGCGACGCGGTTGGTGTCGTTGCGCGGCTCGGTCATCGGGTGGTCGACGTGCCCGTGCGTCGCCACCGCGGACACGGCCCGCGTGATGGCCTGCGCGAAGGGGGTCGCCGACGTCGCCCGGGCGCGGGCGCGCCCGATGCGGGACGCGGCGATGAGCTCCTGCGCGCGGAACATCTTCTTCAGCGACTGCGTCGACTTGATCCGCTGCCTGTAGACGCGCTGGGATCCTCCGGCCATGCGTCAGGCCTTCTTCTGAGCGACGATCTGCTCCTGCTCGATCGTCACCTCGGCGTCCTCGAGGGCGCTGCCCACGAGCGGGGTGCCGTCACCCTTGAGGAAGCCCTGGCGGAAGGCCTCGACGGCGTCGGACAGGGCCGACTCCGTCTCGTCCTCGAGCTTCCCGGAGGTGGCGATCGTCGGCAGGATGTCGCCGGTGCGGCGCAGGTGGTCGAGCAGCTCGGCCTCGAAGCGCTTGATGTCGGCGACGGGGACGTCGTCGAGGCGGCCCTTGGTGCCGGCCCAGATGGAGACGACCTGCTCCTCGACCGGGTACGGCGTGTACTGCGGCTGCTTGAGGAGCTCCATGAGCGCGGCGCCACGGGCCAGCTGGCCGCGCGAGGCGGCGTCGAGGTCCGAGGCGAACATCGCGAAGGCCTCGAGCGAGCGGTACTGGGCCAGCTCGAGCTTCAGCGTGCCGGCGACCTTCTTCATGGCCTTGATCTGGGCGTCACCGCCGACGCGGGACACCGAGATGCCGACGTCCACGGCGGGACGCTGGTCGGCATTGAAGAGGTCGGACTGCAGGAAGATCTGGCCGTCCGTGATGGAGATGACGTTGGTCGGGATGTAGGCCGAGACGTCGTTCGCCTTGGTCTCGATCATCGGCAGACCGGTCATCGAGCCCGCGCCCAGGTCGTCGCTCAGCTTCGCGCAACGCTCCAGCAGGCGCGAGTGCAGGTAGAAGACGTCGCCCGGGTAGGCCTCGCGGCCCGGCGGGCGGCGCAGCAGCAGCGACACGGCGCGGTAGGCCTCGGCCTGCTTCGACAGGTCGTCGAAGATGATCAGGACGTGCTTGCCGTCGTACATCCAGTGCTGGCCGATGGCCGAGCCGGTGTACGGGGCCAGGTACTTGAAGCCGGCCGGGTCGGAGGCCGGGGCGGCGACGATGGTCGTGTACTCCAGCGCGCCGGCGTCCTCGAGGGCGCCGCGCACGGAGGCGATGGTCGAGCCCTTCTGGCCGATGGCGACGTAGATGCAGCGGACCTGCTTCGACGGGTCGCCCGACTCCCAGTTGGCCTTCTGGTTGATGATCGTGTCGATCGCGATGGCCGTCTTGCCGGTCTGGCGGTCGCCGATGATCAGCTGACGCTGGCCGCGGCCGATCGGGATCATCGAGTCGATCGCCTTGATGCCGGTCTGCAGCGGCTCGTGCACCGACTTGCGCTGCATGACGCCGGGGGCCTGCAGCTCGAGGGCGCGGCGGCCCTCGATGCCGGTGACCTCGCCGAGGCCGTCGATCGGGTTGCCCAGCGGGTCGACGACGCGACCCAGGTAGCCCTCGCCCACGGGGACCGAGAGCACCTCGCCGGTGCGGCGGACCTCCTGGCCCTCCTCGATGCCCGTGAAGTCGCCCAGGACGACGACGCCGATCTCGCGCACGTCCAGGTTGAGCGCGAGGCCGAGCGTGCCGTCCTCGAAACGCAGGAGCTCGTTGGCCATCGCGCCCGGGAGGCCTTCGACGTTGGCGATACCGTCGGCGGCGAGGGTCACGCGGCCGACCTCTTCGGTCACGGGCCCGTCGGGCTCGTAGGACTTCACGAAGCTGTCCAGCGCGGCCCGGATCTCCTCCGGCCGGATCGTCAGCTCAGCCATTGCTTCTCTCCTGTCGTGGCCGCTGGGCGGCCGAACGTTCTGTGGTTTCGCTGGTCGGGTGCAGCGGTCGGGTTCAGCCGACCAGCCGGCGGCGGGCGTCGGCCAGGCGGGACAGCACGGTGCTGTCGACGACGTCGGAGCCGACGCTGATGCGCAGGCCGCCCACGACTGCGGGGTCGATCGTCACGAAGAGCTCCACGGCCTGGCCGTAGGCCTGCTCGAGGAGCGACGCGAGCCTCTGCTCCTGCGCCTCCGAGAGCTCGATCGCGCTCGTCACGGTCGCGACGAGGAGCGAGCGGCGCTCCGCGATCACGGTGCCGACGCTCAGGAGCGTCCGCACGAAGCGCCGGCCGCGCAGGGCCGCCGTCGCGCGGCGGGCCAGGACGACCGTGATCGGGTCGGCCTTGCCGACGAGCAGCGCGTCCACGAGGGCGACGCGGCGCTCGACCTTCGTCGTCGGGTCGGACAGCACCTGCCGCGCCTCCCGCTGCCCCTGCAGGGCCCGGGTGATGCGGAAGAGCTCGTTCTCGATCGTCTCGAGCGCACCGCGGGCCTCGGCCGAGGCGATCACGGCGTTCAGCGCGAGCCGCTCGACAGCGTCGGGCAGGTCCTTGTCGGCCGACCACCGGGCGGCGGCCAGCGACCGGACGAGCTCGACCACGCGGGGGTCGAAGCCACCTGCCAGGACCTGCCCGGCGATGCCGGACTTGACCTCGGCGGGCAGCGACGGGTCGGACAGCGTGCGACGCAGGGCCGCCGAGGAGTCGAGCGCGTCGACGACGGCGAACAGCTGCTCGCCGAGCGTCAGCGACTCCTCCCCCGCGGCGCGCAGCACCGGCTCGAGGCGCTCGCGCGCCGCGTCGAGCGATGCTCCGGACGTCCCGCGCATCAGCCCTCCCTGCTCGCCCGGCCGGCCGCCACGGTCTGCTGCGTCTCGAGGTCGTCGAGGAAGCGGTCGACGACGCGCGCGCGGGCGGCGCTGTCGGCGAGCTCCTCGCCCACGATCTTCGAGGCGAGCTGGGTGGCGAGGTCGCCGACCTCGGTGCGCAGCGACACGGCGGCAGCCTGACGCTCCGCCTCGACCTGGCGCTGGGCCGCCTCGGCGATGCGGGCCGCCTCCTCCTGAGCCTTCACGCGGTGCTCGGCGACGATCGCCTTGCCGTCCTCGCGAGCCTCGTCACGCGTGCGCGCGGCGTCGTGACGCGCCTCCGCCAGCAGGGCCTCGCCCTGCTCGCGCGCGTCGGCGGCGGCCGCCTGGGCCTGCTCCGCCTTGGCGAGGCCGCCCTCGATCTTCTCGGAGCGCTCGTCGAGGATCGCGGTCATCTTCGGGAGCACGAACTTGTAGAAGACCACGCCGATGAGCACGAGGACCACGAGCGACCAGAAGAGGTCGGCCGGCTCCGGGAGGAACAGGTCGATGCCCTGGTGCTCCTCCTCCGCCGCCATCACGAGGGCGGCGCTCTGCAGCGCCGACATCACGCCGCCGGGAAGAGGAAGCCGGCGACGAGACCGAGGAGCGCGAGCAGCTCGACGAACGCGACACCGAGGAACATGGTGGCGCGCAGCTGGCCGGAGACCTCGGGCTGGCGGGCCATGCCCTCGATGGTCTTGCCGATCAGGATGCCGAGGCCGATGCCCGGGCCGATGGCCGCGAGGCCGTAGCCCACCGAGTTCAGGTTGCCGGTGAGCTCGGCGAGAGTGGTGACGTCCACGTGGGTTCCTTCCGTTGGGCGCCGGATCGGGTGTGCCGGCGTCTCGTGGTCTGTGTGGCTAAAGGATCAGTTGTGGGGTGGTGCGGGCGCTGGGAGCCTGGCGCTGAGCGTCAGTGCTCCTCCTCGAGCGACATGTTGATGTAGACGGCGGCCAGCAGGCTGAAGATGTACGCCTGCAGGAACGCGACCAGCACCTCGAAGAGCGTGATGAAGATGCCGCCGGCGAAGGTCAGGACGCCGAAGGGCTTCATGGCACCGCCGCTGTCGACCAGGAAGAACTGGGTCGCCGCGAAGCAGAGCACGAGCATGATGTGGCCGGCGACCATGTTGGCCACGAGTCGGATCGTGAGCGACGCGGGGCGGATGACCAGGATCTGCAGCAGCTCGATCGGCGTGACGATGACGTACAGGAACGGCATGTCCTTGATCGACGGCGGGAACAGGTTCGCCTTGAGGTAGCCGCCCAGACCGTGCTTGCGGATGCCGACCGCCCAGTAGGTGACGAACACCCACACGGCGAGCAGCAGCGGGATGCCGATGCGGGAGGACCCGGCCAGGTTCAGGCCGGGGATCACGGACGTCAGGTTGAACGCCAGGATCGAGAAGAAGATCGTGGTGAGCATCGGCAGGAAGCGCTTGGCGTGCGCCTTGCCCAGGATCTCCTCGGCCACCTGGACCCGGACGAACTCGAGCAGGTACTCGACGGCCGCCTGGAACCGGCCGGGGACCAGCTTGGCGCGGCGCGCGGCGAGGGTGAAGACCGTCAGCAGCGCGATCGTCGCGACGATGCGGATGATCCAGATGCGGTCGATCTGGAACGGCGTGCCCTCGAACAGGATCGCGGGCGGGAAGAAGTCACCGATCGACGGCGGGTGAAAGCCACCTTCGCCGCCGTCGGCGGCGGCGAGCAGCAGGGGCGTCGCTGGCGTGAACAGGAGGACTCCCGGGGATCGAGAGGTCCGGAGCAGACCGCAGCAGTGTCTACCACCGCGGGGTACGCCGTCGGACCAGGCCGTCAAGGATTCGCGGCACAGCCTACTAGATGATGTGGCGTGGTCCGTCTGCCGAGATGGCGCGAGATGAGCGGAATCCCGCGGCTTGTGAAAATCGGCGCATCTTTGCGCCTCTGACCTGCCGTCCGGCCTTGTACACCCGGCGCCTGAGTCAGGGCTGGACGTACGGGATCCGACCCCGGGTGACGGCCCGGTAGTCGAGCACGGCCGACCCGATCGCGCCCACGGCGACGACGCCGAACAGCACGTACGGGTCGAAGAAGTCGCGCCCGCGCAGCACGGCCAGCACCACGACGAGCACCACGATCTTGACCATCCACGAGCCCATGACGAACCCGGCCATCGCCGTCGGGGACGACCCGACGGTGCGCAGCAGCGACCAGATCGTCGTCGCGCAGAAGAAGCCCGCGAGGAGCACGCCGATGACGGCGCCCCAGACGCCCTGCGTGCCGGAGACCAGCAGCCCGACGACGACGCCGACGACGGTCAGCCCGCCCAGCAGGAGCAGCGTGGCGCGCAGCGCGCTGCGGAACACCTGCCGCTCGGGCGCGTGCGGGTCCGGGGTGGGGGTGGGGGCGTTCGTCACGGGGTCCGTCCTCGGTTCGGGGCTGGCGGGCGGGCGGGGGTTGCGGGAGGCGGCGTCGCGACGGCGGACACGGCGCCCGTGGCGACGTCGTCGTCGAGGATGCGGCCGCGCGTGCGCAGCGGGCCGAGCGTGAGCAGGAGCGCGACCAGGGCGGCGACCGCGGTGCCGGCCAGCACGACCGTCCACTCCCAGCGCACGAGCGCGGCGCCGCCGAACGCGAACACGGCGGTCCACACGTAGAGGATCACGACGGCGCGGCGGTGGGAGTGCCCCAGGGCCAGCATCCGGTGGTGCAGGTGCATGCGGTCGGGGTGGAAGGGCGACTTGCCGCTGGCGAGGCGCCGCACGACCGCCATCGTCATGTCGAGCAGCGGGAGGAGCAGGATCGCCACCGGCAGGAGCAGCGGCACGAACGCGGGCACGGCCTGGGGGCCGCTCGTCAGGTCGACGCCGGACTGGCCCGTCACGGAGATCGTCGCGCCGGCGAGCACGAGGCCCAGCACCATCGACCCGGAGTCGCCCATGAAGATGTGCGACGGGTAGAAGTTGTGCGGCAGGAAGCCCAGGCAGGCACCCACCAGCACGGCCACCATGAGCGAGGCGAGCGAGGAGTAGTCCAGCGGGGTCGCCTGCTGCGTCAGGCCGTACGTGTACAGGAAGAACGCCGTGCCGCCGATGGCGATGACGCCCGCGGCGAGCCCGTCGAGCCCGTCGACGAAGTTCACGGCGTTCATCGTGGCGACCACCACGACGATGGTGACGATGAGCGACAGCCGCGACCCGGGGATGGTCAGCTGCCCCGGGATGGGCCAGGTGACGAGCTGCACCTGCATGGCCGCCATGAAGCCGCCGGCGAGGATCTGCCCGGCGATCTTCGTCATCCAGTCGAGGTCCCACACGTCGTCGGCCCACCCGAGCAGCGCGACGATGAGCGCGGCCCCGACGATGCCCCAGACGTCGCTCTTGGCGAACACGTCGTCGAGGAACGGCATGCGCGACGCCACGAGGACCGCGACGACGATGCCCGCCATGATGGCCAGGCCGCCGAGCCGCGGCGTCGGCACCGTGTGGACGTCGCGGGCGCGCACGTCCGAGATGGCGTGCGTGCGCCGCGCGACCCACCGCGCCGCGGGCGTCGTCAGGTAGGTGACGGCGGCCGCGACGAGCATCAGGAGGATGTAGACCCTCACCCGTCGCCCTCCGTGGCGGCCGACGCGGTCGGCCCGGGGGCCGCGGCGGCGACGTCGGCGGGCGGTGCGGCGCCGGGGGCCGACGCCTCGGCGTCCGCCAGCGCGGGCACGACCTCGCGCAGGCGCGCGAGGTCGATCGCGCCCGCGCGCACGAGGCGCGGCGGCGTCACGGTCGCGTCGACGACGGTGGACCCGCCGCCGGGGACGGCCCCGCCGTCGAGGTAGACGGCGACGGCGTCGCCGAGCTGCTCGCGCGCGGCGGCGGCGTCGCGCGGGGCGGGCTGCCCGGCCCGCTGCGCGCCGGTCACGGCGAGCGGTCCGGTGCGGCGCAGCAGGGCGAGCGCGGCCGGGTGGTCGGGCACGCGCAGCGCGACGACGCCGCGGCTGTCGCCGAGGTCCCACTGGAGGGACGGCTGGGCGCGCAGGACGAGCGTGAGCGCACCGGGCCAGAACGCGGCCGCGAGCGCCCGCGCGTCGGCCGAGACGTCGGTGGCGAGCCCGTCGAGCGTGCGGAGGTCGGGCACGAGCACGGGCGGCGGGGTGCCGTCGGCGCGCCCCTTGGCCGTGCCGATCGCCGCGACGGCGTCCGCGTCGAACGCCTCGGCCCCGACGCCGTAGACGGTGTCCGTGGGGAGCACGACGAGGCCGCCGCGGCGGACCGCGTTGACGGCCTCGTCGATGGCGGCGCCCCAGGCGTTCGGGTCGGTGACGTCGTGGACGACGTCGGGCGCGCTACTCACCGCGGCACCGGTCCACTCGTGCGAGGCCCTGGCGGGCGGCGACGATGCAACTCACAGGGTCAGTGTTCCACGGGCGAGGACGACTTCCGGGCGACGACCATCCGCGGACGCCCGGTGAGGTCGTCGCGTGTCGTCGCCGTCTCGAACAGCGTGGTGGCGTCGACCATGGCACGCGCGGCGGCGTCCTGCACCTCGGCGTGCTCCATGACGTAGAGCCCGCCGGGCCGCAGCAGGCGTCCGGCGGCGGCGGTGACGCCGCGGGGCACCTCGAGCCCGTCGGCGCCGAGCCCGTAGAGCGCGACGGCGGGGTCGTGCCGGGCGACCTCCGGGTCCCGCGGCACGGCGTCCGAGGGCACGTAGGGCGGGTTGCTCACGACGACGTCGACGGTCCCGTCGAGGGCGTGCAGCGCGGTGCGCGCGTCGCCCCGGACCAGGTCGACGCCGCTGCCGGCGAGGTTGCGCGCGGCCCAGGCGTGGGCGGCGGCGTCGAGCTCGACGGCGTGCACACGCGCGCCGGGCACCTCGGTGGCGACGGCGAGCGCGATGGCCCCCGACCCGGTGCAGAGGTCGACGACGACGGCGGAGCCCCGCGCCTCGACGACCTTCAGCGCCTCGTCGATCGCGACCTGGGCGACCTCCTCGGTCTCGGGACGCGGGACGAACACGCCCGGGCCGACCGCCAGCTCGACGTGCCGGAACGGGGCAGTGCCGGTCAGGTGCTGGAGCGGCTCCCGGGAGGCGCGTCGTCCGACGAGCGCCGCGAAGGCGTCGGCCGCGCCGTCGTCGGGCAGCGGCCGGTCCAGGACGAGCAGCGACGCGAGGGCGCCGCGCGAGACCCCCAGCACGTGCGCGAGCAGCACCTCGGCGTCCACGCGCGGCGAGGGGACCCCGGCCGCGGCCAGCGTCCTGGAGGCCGCGTCGGTCAGCGACCGGGGCCGGTCACTCATGGACCGCGGCGAGCCGGGCGGCCTCGTCGGCGTCGATCGCCGAGCGGACCACGGGCTCCAGGTCGCCGCCGAGCACGGCGTCCAGGTTGTAGGCCTTGTAGCCCGTGCGGTGGTCCGCGATGCGGTTCTCCGGGAAGTTGTAGGTGCGGATGCGCTCCGAGCGGTCCACGGTGCGCACCTGCGAGCGGCGCAGGTCGGCCGCCTCCGCGGCCGCGGCCTCCTGCTGCGCCGCGAGCAGGCGGGCGCGCAGCACGCGCATGGCCTGCTCCTTGTTCTGCAGCTGCGACTTCTCGTTCTGCATCGAGACGACGATGCCCGTGGGCAGGTGCGTGATGCGGACGGCGGAGTCCGTCGTGTTGACGGACTGCCCGCCGGGGCCCGACGACCGGTAGACGTCGATGCGCAGGTCGTTGGCGTCGATCTCGACCTCGCCGGGGTCGTCGACCTCGGGGAAGACGAGCACGCCGGCGGCCGACGTGTGGATGCGGCCCTGCGTCTCCGTGACGGGGACGCGCTGCACGCGATGCACGCCGCCCTCGTACTTGAGGTGAGCCCACACGCCGTCACCCGGGTCGGAGACGGAACGGGCCTTGATGGCCACCTGCACGTCCTTGTAGCCGCCCAGGTCGGTGTCCGTGGCCTCGAGGACCTGCGTCGACCAGCCCTTGCGCTCCGCGTAGCGCAGGTACATGCGCAGCAGGTCGCCCGCGAAGAGGGCCGACTCCTCGCCGCCCTCGCCCGCCTTGATCTCCAGGATGACGTCGCGGCCGTCGTCGGGGTCGCGCGGGATGAGGACGCGGCGCAGGTGCTCGGCGGCCTCGGCCTCGGCGGCCTGCATGCCGGGCAGCTCGGCGGCGAGCTCGTCGTCGAGGTCCGCCAGCTCGGCCGCGGCGGCGGCGTCGTCGCGGGCCGACTCCCAGGTCCGGTACGCGCCGACCACCTGGTTCAGCTCCGCGTAGCGGCGCCCCAGCGTGCGCGCGCGCCCCTGGTCGGCGTGCACCGCCGGGTCGGCGAGCGCCCGCTCGATCTCGGCGTGCTCCGCGAGCAGCGGCCGCACGGCGGCAAAGGCATCGGACACGTCACACTCCGGCTTCGGCGGTGGTCGAGCAGTGCTGGGTAACGCAACAGCGCCGGTGATCCGTCGCCGACTGCCCCTGGAGAGGTTGTCGGTCCGGGATCACCGGCGCTGGAGGGAAGCTACTTGGCGGCCTTCTTGCCGTAGCGGGCCTCGAAGCGGGCCACTCGGCCACCGGTGTCGAGGATCTTCTGCTTGCCCGTGTAGAACGGGTGGCAGGCCGAGCAGACCTCGACGGAGATGGACCCGCCGGTCTCGGTGGTACGGGTGACGAAGGTGTTGCCGCACGTGCAGGTGATCTGCGTGGGCACGTACGTGGGGTGGATACCCGACTTCATGATGCTCCTTGGGATGATGCCCCGGGTCGTCCCGCTGACTGCAGGCCGTGAACCGGAAAGCCGACAGGACATTGTGCCAGACGGTGCCCCGAAGTCGGAAACCGTGGGCCCGCACCCGTAGGATCCGGCCATGCCGAGGACGCTCATCGTCACGAACGACTTCCCGCCGCGCCGAGGGGGCATCGAGTCGTTCGTGCGGGCGCTCGCCGACCGGCTGGGCGACGTCGTCGTCTACACGGCCTCGATGCCCGGCGACGCCGAGGTCGACGCCGCGCTCCCCTACCCCGTGGTCCGCGACCGGTCGGGCACGCTCCTGCCCACGCGCCGCGTGCGCGAGGCCGTCGTCGCGGCGTTCCGGGAGCACGGGTGCGACCGCGTGCTCGTCGGCTCGTCGGTGCCGCTCGGGCTGCTCGCCCCGGCGCTGCGCGCCGCCGGGGCCGTGAAGATCCTCGCCGTCACGCACGGGCACGAGGTGTGGTGGTCGCGGATGCCGGGCGCCCGGCAGGCGCTGCGCCGCGTCGGCGACGCCGTCGACGTCCTCACCGACATCTCCGACTGGACGCGCGCCGAGATCGGCAAGGCACTGTCGCCCGCCGGGCGGGCGAGGCAGACGCGCATGGCGCCCGGCGTCGACACCACGCACTTCCAGCCGGGCTCCGGCGGCGCCGCGGTGCGCGAGCGGCTCGGCTTCACCCCGACGACGCCGGTCGTCGTCTGCGGGGCGCGGCTCGTCAAGCGCAAGGGCCAGGACATGCTCGTCGAGGCGTGGCCCGCGGTGCTGCGCGAGGTGCCCGACGCGCGGCTCGTCATCGTGGGCGACGGCCCGTACCGCTCGAAGCTCGAGGACCTCGTGGTGCGCCGCGGCGTCGCGGACGCCGTGACGTTCGTGGGCTCCGTGCCGTGGGACCGCATGCCCGGGTTCATGGACGCCGCGACGGTGTTCGCGATGCCGTCGCGGTCGCGGCTGCTGGGGCTGGAGCCCGAGGGCCTGGGGATCGTGTTCCTCGAGGCGGCGGCGTGCGAGAAGCCCGTCATCGTGGGCCGCAGCGGCGGGGCGCCCGAGGCGACGCAGGACGGCGTCAGCGGCTACGTCGTCGACCCGACCGACCCGGCCGAGATTGCGGCCCGCGTCGTCGAGCTGCTCCAGGACCCGGAGCGCGCCGCGGCCATGGGCGAGCGCGGGCGCGCGTGGGTGCACGCGGGGTGGCAGTGGGACCAGGTGGGGGCCACGTGCCGGCGGCTGCTCGGGATCGACGACTGACGCCAGTCCCGCCCGACGACGAAGGCCGCAGCACCCCGGGGGTGCTGCGGCCTTCCGCGTCCGCGGGCGGGATCAGATGGTCTCGCCGGCGTTCTCGTCCTGGAGGCTGCCCGGCGTCGTCTTCTGGACGTGGAGCAGGAACTCGACGTTCGTCTTCGTCTTCTTCAGCTGGCCGAGCAGCAGCTCGATCGACTGCTGCGTGTCGAGCGCGCCGAGCAGGCGGCGCAGCTTGTAGACGATCTGGAGCTCGTCGCGGCCCATGAGGATCTCCTCGCGGCGCGTGCCCGAGGCGTTGACGTCCACGGCCGGGAAGATGCGCTTGTCCGCGAGGTTGCGGGACAGGCGCAGCTCCATGTTTCCGGTGCCCTTGAACTCCTCGAAGATGACCTCGTCCATCTTCGACCCGGTCTCCACGAGCGCCGAGGCGAGGATGGTCAGCGAGCCACCGTTCTCGATGTTGCGGGCGGCACCGAAGAACTTCTTCGGCGGGTAGAGCGCCGCGGCGTCCACACCACCGGAGAGGATGCGGCCCGACGCCGGGGCGGCCAGGTTGTAGGCGCGGCCCAGACGGGTGATCGAGTCGAGCAGCACGACGACGTCCTGACCCAGCTCCACGAGACGCTTGGCGCGCTCGATGGCGAGCTCGGCGACGATCGTGTGGTCGCTCGCCGGGCGGTCGAACGTCGAGGCGATGACCTCGCCCTTGACCGACCGCTCCATGTCGGTGACCTCTTCGGGCCGCTCGTCCACGAGCACCACCATGAGGTGGACCTCGGGGTTGTTCGCGGTGATCGAGTTCGCGATCTGCTGCATGATGATCGTCTTGCCGGCCTTGGGCGGCGCGACGATGAGGCCGCGCTGGCCCTTGCCGATCGGGGCGACGATGTCGATCACGCGCGGCGTGAGCTTGGTGGCCTCGGGGTTCTCGAGGCGCAGGCGCTCCTGCGGGTACAGCGGCGTGAGCTTGGTGAACTCGGCGCGGTGGCGCGACTCCTCCGGCGTCATGCCGTTGACCGAGTCGAGGCGCACGAGCGCGTTGAACTTGGCGCGCGCACTGTTGCCCTGCGGCTGCGGGTCGCCCTCGCGCGGCTGGCGGATCGCGCCGACGACGGCGTCGCCGCGGCGCAGCCCGGCCCGCTTGACCTGGTTGAGCGACACGTAGACGTCGTTCGGGCCCGGCAGGTAGCCGCTGGTGCGGATGAACGCGTAGTTGTCGAGGATGTCGAGCACGCCCGCCACTGGCAGCAGGACGTCGTCCTCGCGCACCTCGACGTCCTCGCCGCCGATCACGTCGACCTGGCCGCCGCGCCCGCCGGTGCGGCCGCGCTTGCGGTCCCGGCCGCGGTCACGGCCCCGGCGGCGGCGCGAGCCGTCCCCGTCGCCGAAGTCGTCCTGGCGGTTGCCCTGGTTCTGCTGGCGCTGCTGCTGGCCCTGCTGGCCGCCCTGGCGCTGCTGGCCGCCCTCGGGGCGCTGGCCCTCGCCGTCGTGCTGCTGGCGCTGGCCCTGCTGGTTGCCCTGGTTCTGCTGGTTGCCCTGGCCCTGGCGGCGCTGGCGCGGCGCGGCGACCGCGTCGGCGAGCGCCTCGAGGCGCGCGGCGCGGTCGGCGTCGGCGGGCTGGGACGCGCGCTCCGCGCGCTGCGCCTGCTCCGCACGCTGCGCCTGCTCCGCACGGGCCGGCTGCTCGTCACGGGACGCCGGCTCGGCGCGCTCGGCGCGGGCCGGCTGCTCGGTACGGGCCGGCTGCTCGGTGCGGGCGGCCTGGTCGCCGCCCTCGGCGCCCGCGGGGCGGGTCGCGCGGCGCGACCGCCGCTGCGCACCCGCGGCCGGGGCTGCCTCGGGAGCGTCGGAGCGCACGACCGGCGCAGCGGACTGCGCCGCGGCGACCGGCGCCGAGGCGGCGCTGCCGCCGCTGCGCGCGCCGCGGATGGCCTCGACGAGGTCACCCTTGCGCATCTTGGACGTTCCCTTGACCCCCATCTGGGAGGCCACAGCCTGGAGCTCGGCGAGCTTCATCGAGCTCAGGGACCCGGTGCCCCGGGTTTCGGTGGTGTCAGTCACGAAGGACCCTTCCCCCTCGTTCGCGGGGGCCCGGCGGTGTCGCCAGGCCCGTGAACCTCACCTCAGCGGTACGTCGACGTCACTGCGGGGGTTCGTCGGCCTTCTCCCTCGGCACCGGTTCGTCCGCGCACGGGACAAGACGAAAGAAATACTGGAACCGCGCGGTTCGGTGGGGATGGCTCCGAGGTCGGCCCGAGTCGCTGATGGAGTCGGCCGATGCCTGAAGGCTCCCCCTATGCTAACACCCGAGGTGATGCCTCAGGACGACGCCGTGACGCGGCGCGCCCGCGCACCGTGCGGGTCGACGCCCGGCCGCAGCGCACGCCAGCCCGCGACGCCGTCGACCAGCCCCGCGAGCGTCGCGTCGAGGTCCGCGACCGCGTCGTCCGGCGTGAGCACGAGCACCGTGGGGCCCGCGCCGGAGATCGTCGCGGCGAACCCCTCGGCGCGCAGCGCGCGCAGCAGCTCCGCCGACGCCGCCATGACGCCCGCCCGGTAGCTCTGGTGCAGGCGGTCCTCGGTGGCGTCGAGCAGCAGCTCGGGGCGGCGTGCGAGCGCCTCGACCAGCAGCGCCGAGCGGCCGGCGTTGAACGCGGCGTCGGCGTGCGGCACGGTCGCCGGCAGCACCGCGCGGGCCCGCGACGTGGCCAGGCGCGCGTCGGGGACCAGCACGGTCGCGACGATCGACGGGTCGACCTCGAGGCCGACGGCCCGCGGCCCGTCGTCGTCGGACCAGGCGGCCGTGGCGCCGCCCAGGATGGCCGGGGCGGCGTTGTCGGGGTGGCCCTCGAACTCGGTCGCGATGGAGAGCACCGCGCGCGAGTCCAGCGAGCGCGGGTCGGCGAGCAGCGCCCGCGCCGCGACGACGCCCGCGACGACGGCGGCCGCCGACGACCCCAGGCCGCGCCCGTGCGGGATGGCGTTCGCGCAGGTCATGCGCAGCCCGGTCTGGGGCGCGCCCAGCAGGTCGAGCGTGTGCCGCAGCGCGCGCACCACGAGGTGGTCCTCGTTCGTGGGCACCTGCCCCGCGCCCTCCCCGTGCACGTCGACGACGACGTCGTCGGACGCCACGAGGCGCACCTCGAGCTCGTCGTGGAGGGACAGCGCGAGGCCGAGCGCGTCGAAGCCCGGGCCCAGGTTGGCGCTGGTGGCCGGGACGCGGACGATGACGTGGTCGGCTCCGAGCTGCACCCGTTACTCCAGACCCAGCGCGTCGGCGATGCTCACGACGTCGGCGGACACGCGCGTCGGGGTGACCTCGCCGCCGTCGGGCGTGCGCAGCGCCCAGGACGGGTCCTTCAGGCCGTGGCCCGTGACGGTGACGACGATGCGCGACCCGGCCGGGACGAGACCCGCGGCGGCCCGCTTGAGGATGCCCGCGACGCCCGCGGCGGACGCCGGCTCGACGAAGACGCCGACCTCGGCCGACAGGATGCGGTGCGCGGCGAGGATCTCCTCGTCCGTGACGGCCTCGATGACGCCGCCGGACTCGTCGCGCGCCGCGACGGCCTGGTCCCAGGACGCCGGCTTGCCGATGCGGATCGCGGTGGCGATGGTCTCGGGCTCGTCGATCGGGTAGCCCTTGACGAGCGGCGCGGCGCCCGCGGCCTGGAAGCCCCACATGACCGGGGCCTTGCTCGCCGGGCCGTCCGCGGCGTACTCCACGAAGCCCTTGCGGTACGCGGTGATGTTGCCCGCGTTGCCGACCGGCAGCGCGTGGATGTCGGGGGCGTCGCCGAGCGCGTCGACGATCTCGAAAGCGGCCGTCTTCTGGCCCTCGATGCGGTCGGGGTTGACCGAGTTCACGAGCTCGACCGGGTACGCCTCGGCGAGCTTGCGGGCAGCGATGAGGCAGTCGTCGAAGTTGCCGTCCACCTGGAGCAGCAGGGCGCCGTGCGCGATGGCCTGCGAGAGCTTGCCCATGGCGATCTTGCCGTCCGGCACGAGCACCGCGCAGGTCATCCCCGCACGCGTCGCGTACGCGGCGGCCGACGCGGACGTGTTGCCCGTCGAGGCGCACACGACAGCCTTCGCGCCGCGGCCCGCGGCGGCCGAGATGGCCGTCGTCATGCCGCGGTCCTTGAAGGAGCCGGTCGGGTTCATGCCCTCGACCTTGACCCACACGTCGGCGCCCGTGCGGGCCGACAGCGCCGGCGCGGCGACGAGCGGCGTGCCGCCCTCCCCCAGCGTGACGATCGTCTGCTGCACGTGGGCGGGCAGCCGGTCGGCGTACTCGCGGATGACGCCCTGCCACTGATGTGCCAACTCAGGCTCCTTCGACTCGCAGCACGGAGATGATCTTCCGCACGGACTCCAGCGCCGCGACGGCGTCCACCGTCGTGGCCAGCGACGCCTCGCGCGCCGCGTGGGTGGTGATGATGAGGGTCGCGGCGCCGGACTCGTCCTCGGTGTGGGACGACGCCTGGCGGACCGTGTCGATCGAGACGCCGTGGTCGGCCAGCACGCCCGCGACCTGCGCGAGCACGCCCGGCCGGTCGGCGACCGCGAGGCGCACCTGGTAGCGCGTGATCGCGGCCTCGGGCGGCAGCACCGGGAAGCGCTGGTCCTTCGACTCGCGCAGGCCCTTGCCGCCCGTGAGACGGCGGCGCGCGGCCGAGACGACGTCGCCCAGCACCGCCGACGACGTGGGGCGGCCGCCGGCACCCTGGCCGTAGAACATGAGGTCGCCCGCGGCGTCGGCCTCGACGAAGACGGCGTTGAACGCGCCGCGCACGCTGGCCAGCGGGTGCGTGTCCGGCACGAGCGCCGGGTGGACGCGCACCGAGATCTCGCCGTCGTCGACCTTGCCGAGCACCTCGGCGACCGCGAGCAGCTTGATGACGTAGCCGGTCTTCTTGGCCCACTCGACGTCGGCGGCGGTCACGCCGCTGATGCCCTCGCGGGCGACGTCCTTGAGGGAGACGCGCGTGTGGAACGCGAGGCTCGCCAGGATGGCCGCCTTCGCGGCGGCGTCGTAGCCCTCGACGTCGGCCGTCGGGTCGGCCTCGGCGAAGCCGAGCGCCTGGGCCTCCTTGACGGCCTGCTCGAGCTCGAGGCCCTCGCTCGCCATCTTGTCGAGCACGAAGTTCGTGGTGCCGTTGACGATGCCGAGGATGCGGCGCACGTGGTCGCCCGCGAGCGACTCGCGGATCGGCCGGATGATCGGGATCGCCCCGGCGACGGCGGCCTCGTAGGAGAGGTCGACGCCCGCGGCGTCGGCGGCCTCGAAGAGCTCGGGGCCGTGCTGGGCCAGGAGCGCCTTGTTCGCGGTGACGACGGCGGCGCCGGACCTGAGCGCGCGCAGGATCGCCGTGCGGGCCGGCTCGATGCCGCCCATGACCTCGACGACGATGTCGGCGCGGCCGGCGAGCTCGACCGGGTCCGTGGTGAGCAGCGCGCGCGGGATGCGCGCGTCGAGCTCCTGGTCGACCGAGCGGACGGCGATGCCGACCAGCTCGACCGGGGCGCCGACGCGCGCCGCGAGGTCGATCGGGTTCGTGACGATGCCGAGCGCCACCTGGCTGCCCACCACCCCACAACCGAGCAGTGCGACGCGCACAGGGGCCGGGCTGGACGTCTCGGGCACGGAGCACCTCCGGGTCGACGGGGATGTCGGGGCAAGGATAGGGCGTCCCGCGGACCGGGACGGGCGCCGTCCGGCACCCGGTCACCGGGCGGCAGGCGCGGGCCGGCGGTTCCGCTTCGGGTCGGCGGATCCGCTTCGGGTCGGCGGCTCCGCTTCGGGTCGGCGGATACGTCCACCGACCCGGAACACAACCACCGACCCGGCGACCTCGGGGACCTGTGATCAGCCGACGTCGAGGGCCAGCAGGTCCTCCACCGTCTCGCGGCGCACGAGGACGCGCGTGGCGCCCTCGTGCACCCCGATGACCGGGGGGCGCGTGAGCAGGTTGTAGTTGGACGCCATCGAGCGGCCGTAGGCGCCCGTCGCGGCGACCGCGAGCAGGTCGCCCGGGCGCACGTCGCCGGGCAGCAGCACCTCGTCGACCACGATGTCGCCCGACTCGCAGTGCTTGCCCACGACGCGCACGAGCGCGAGCGGGGCGTCCGAGCGGCGGTTCGCGATCTCCGCGTGGTACGCCGCCCCGTACAGGGCGGTGCGGATGTTGTCGCTCATGCCGCCGTCGACGGAGACGTAGAGGCGCGTGAAGGTCGAGCCGTCGTCGGCCGTCACGAGGACGGGCTTGACCGTGCCCACCGTGTAGACCGTGATGCCGGCCGGGCCGACGATCGCGCGGCCGGGTTCGATCGAGATCCGCGGCAGGGGCGTGCCGAGCTCGGCACACGCCTCCGCGACCGCCTCGGCGATCTCGCGCGCGACCTGGGACGGGTCCAGCTCGGTGTCCTGCGGCAGGTAGGCGATGCCATAGCCGCCGCCCAGGTCGACCTCGTCGACCAGCACGCCCGTGCGGATGCCCAGGTGCGCGCGCAGGCGCAGCACCGTGCGGGCGGCCTCCGCGAAGCCGGCGGCGTCGAGGATCTGCGAGCCGATGTGCGAGTGGATGCCCAGGAGCCGCAGCGAGGGCCGCTCCAGGATGCGCAGCAGCGCGAGCACGGCGGGCGAGTCGCCGCCCTCGGGCCCGGCGTTGACCGACAGGCCGAACTTCTGGTCCTCGTGCGCCGTCGAGATGTACTCGTGGCCGCCCGCGTGCACGCCCGTGGTCACGCGGACCATGACGGGGGCGACGACGCCGCGGGCCGCGGCGAGGTCCGCGAGACGGTCGATCTCGCCGAACGAGTCGACGATGATGCGGCCCACGCCCGCGTCGAGCGCGGCCGCCAGCTCGGCGTCGGACTTGTTGTTGCCGTGCAGGCCCAGCTCGGCGCCGGGCACACCCGCCGCGAGCGCGATGGCGAGCTCGCCGCCCGACGCCGTGTCGACGCGCAGGCCCTCCTCGCGCGCCCAGCGCGCGACCGCCTTGGTCAGCAGGGCCTTGCCCGCGTAGTAGACGTCGACGCCGGTGCCGACGGCCTCGAAGGCCCGGCCGAAGGCGTCCACGTAGGTGCGGGCGCGGGCGCGGAACTCGCC
Source organism: Xylanimonas protaetiae (assembly GCF_004135385.1). Lineage (NCBI taxonomy): Bacteria > Bacillati > Actinomycetota > Actinomycetes > Micrococcales > Promicromonosporaceae > Xylanimonas > Xylanimonas protaetiae. Next base: position 260,822 of record NZ_CP035493.1, read on the forward strand.
CTCGTCGAGCACGTAGGCGGGCGTGCCGTGCTCGGCCGCGACGCGCGGCGCCGGGACGCCCGCGACGACGAGCGCACCGGCGTCGTCGTCGCGCACGGCAGAGCGTGGCCAGGGCGTGCCGGACGGGCTGGCCACGGGCTGGCCGCTCACATGCGCTCCGGCGCGGACACGCCGAGCAGGCCGAGGCCGTTGGCGAGCACCTGGCGGACGGCGTCGTTGAGCCACAGGCGCGTCCGGTGCGTGTCCGTGACGGCCTCGTCCGGGTACGGCAGGACGCGGCGCTGGGCGCCCGACTCGTCCTTGGCCTGGTACCAGGAGTGGTAGTCGCCCGCGAGCGCCTCCAGGTAGCGCGCGACGCGGTGCGGCTCGCGCAGGGCGGCGGCCTCGGCGACGATGCGCGGGAACTCGGCCAGGCGGCCGAGCACGACGGCCTCGCTGGGGTGGTCGAGCAGCGCCGGCGCGAAGCCGTCCGCACGCACCACGCCGCGGTCGGCGGCGTTGCGGTCCACGGCGGCCGTGCGCGAGTGCGCGTACTGCACGTAGTAGACGGGGTTCTCGTTCTTCTGGCTGGCCAGCAGGTCGAGGTCCAGGTCGATCGTGGAGTCCGCGGCGAAGCGGGCCAGCGAGTAGCGGGCCGCGTCCACGCCGACGGCGTCGACCAGGTCGTCGATCGTGATGACGTTGCCCGCACGCTTGGACATGCGGACCGGTTGGCCGTCCTTGACCAGGTTGACGAGCTGGCCGATGAGGATCTGCAGGTTCTTGTGCGGCTCGTCGCCGAACGCGGCGCAGACGGCCATCATGCGGCCGATGTACCCGTGGTGGTCGGCGCCCAGCATGATGATGACCTCGTCGGCGCCGCGCTCGCGCTTGTCGAGGTAGTAGGCGATGTCGCCCGCGATGTAAGCGGCGTCGCCGTCGGACTTGATGACGACGCGGTCCTTGTCGTCGCCGAAGTCGGTGGTGCGCAGCCAGGTGGCGCCGTCGGCCTCGAAGACGTGGCCCTCCTTGCGCAGGCGCTCCACGGCGTGGGCGACGGCGCCGGACTCGTGCAGCGAGTCCTCGTGGAAGTAGACGTCGAAGTCGACGCCGAACTCGTGGAGCGACTTCTTGATCTCGCCGAACATCATCTCGACGCCGCGGGCGCGCAGGGCCTCCTGGGCCGCGGCGTCGTCGGTCAGCGTGGCCGGCGCGGGCTCGCCGTCGGCGACCGCGGCGGCCGTGACGGCGTCGGCGATCTCCTGGATGTAGGCGCCGCCGTAGCCGTCCTCGGGAGCGGCCTCGCCGCGGGCCGCGGCGAGCAGCGAGCGCGCGAAGCGGTCGATCTGCGTGCCGTGGTCGTTGAAGTAGTACTCGCGCGTCACCTGGGCGCCCGACGCCTCGAGCACGCGGGCCAGCGAGTCGCCGACGGCGGCCCAGCGGACGCCGCCGATGTGGATCGGGCCCGTCGGGTTCGCGGAGACGAACTCGAGGTTGATGTGCTTGCCGGCCTCGGCCTGGTTGTGGCCGTAGGCCTCGCCCGCCTCGACGATCGAGCGGGCGAGCTCGCCCGCGGCGGCGGCGTCGAGCGTGATGTTGAGGAAGCCGGGGCCGGCGATGTCGACCTGCTTGATGCCTGCGACGGCCGCGAGGCGGGCCGCGAGCAGCTCCGCGAGCGCGCGCGGGTTGGTGCCCGCCTTCTTCGCGAGCTGGAGCGCGACGTTGGTGGCCCAGTCGCCGTGCTCGCGCTGCCGCGGTCGCTCCACGTGCACCGACGCCGGGACGGCGGCGGGGTCGAGGGCGAGGGTGCCGTCGGCAACAGCCGAGGCGAGGGCGGCGCTGAGCGCTCCGGAGAGCTCGTCGGGGGTCACGGGCCGATTCTACGTGGGCGCGAGGAGGTGACTTCTGCCCGGCAGTTCGTCGTCAGACCGTGCACCCGGGCGCACGGTCTGACGACGAACTGCCGGGGTGACCGCGCCCGCGGGGGTCGATGCCCGACGCAGGCGGCGGGGCTGGTAGTCTCGTGCCCGCTGCCCGTCAGGGCGGCTCCGCGCCTGTAGCTCAGTGGATAGAGCGTCTGCCTCCGGAGCAGAAGGTCGGGGGTTCGAGTCCCTTCAGGCGCACTTCTCTTGACGGCCCGTGACCTGCATCCCAGGTCACGGGCCGTCTCGCTTCGCCGGAGGGCCTCCGGCGCGACAGGCGTGCACCGCCACGTGCTGGGGCGGTCCTCGGGCGTTCCGGCTACCGTCGAGGGATGCATCGCACGCGACCGAGGGCGCGTGGTCTCGTCGCGCTCGCCGTCGCCCTCCCGCTCGCGCTCCTCAGCGCGTGCAGCCTGCCGGACGCGACGGCGCCGGGCGTCGTCGCCACGGGCCAGGCCCGCGACGTCGAGAACCTGACCTTCGCCGTCATCACGCACGCCGGATCGGGCGACGAATTCTGGGACCGCGTGCAGTCGGGGGCGCGGCAGGCGGCGGCGGACTACGGCGTGACCGTGCAGTACTCGTCGTCGCCCGACCCCGGGCAGCAGTCGCTGCTCGTCGACCAGGCGGTGGCCTCGCACGTCGACGGCATCGTCGTCTCGATGGCGAACCCCGACGGGCTCGAGACGAGCGTGCGGCAGGCGGTCGCGGCCGGGATCCCCGTGGTGAGCATCAACTCCGGGCTCGACGACTGGCAGCGCTTCGGCGCGATCACGCACATCGGCCAGAGCGAGTCCATCGCCGGGCAGGCCGCCTGCGCGACGAGGGCGCGACGAACGCCATCTGCGTCATCCACGAGGCGGGCAACGTCGGGCTGGAGCAGCGGTGCAGCGCGGCCGCGCAGGCGATGGGCGGCCGGATGCGCAACGTCCAGGTCGACGTCGGGAACCCCACGGCGGTGGCGAGCACCATCACGGCGAGCCTCCAGCAGGACCCGACCATCGACGCCGTCCTCACGCTCCAGGGCGCCGTGGCCGTGCAGGCCGTGCAGGCGGCGCGCGAGGCGCACAGCGACGCGACGATCGCCACGTTCGACCTGTCCACCGACGTGCTCAAGGCGATCCTCGCCGGACAGATCAGCTTTGCCATCGACCAGCAGCCGTTCGTGCAGGGGTACCTGGGCGTCACCACCCTGTACCTGCACGCGCTCAACGGGAACGACGTCGGCGGCGGGCAGCCCGTCTACTCCGGGCCGGCGTTCGTCACCAAGGACAACGCCCAGCAGGTGCTCACCTACGCCGAGCGGGGGACGCGATGAGCGAGGCCGTCCACGACGAGCGGCTCGCGCCGACCTCGCCCCTGACCCGGCTGCTGCGCCGCCCGGCCGTGAGCGCGGGCGTCGCCGCCCTGGTCATCTTCGTCTTCTTCTCCCTGACCACCACCACCTTCGCGTCCCCGGCGGGAGCCGCGACGTGGCTGGAGTCGGCCGCGACCATCGGCATCATGGCCGTGCCCGTCGGGCTGCTCATGACGGCCGGCGAGTTCGACCTGTCCGCCGGGGTCATGGTCGGGTTCTCGGGCCTCGTCACCGGCGTGCTGACCACGCACTACGGCGTGGACGTGTGGCTGTCGATGGCGATCTCCGCGGTGATGTGCGTCGCCGTCGGGACGCTCAACGGGCTGCTCGTCACGCGCACGCGGCTGCCCAGCTTCATCGTCACGCTCGGCACGTTCTTCGTGCTCCAGGGCATCAACCTCGCCCTGCTCAAGGCGATCATCGGGCAGGTGTCGATCCAGGGCATGAACCAGGTGCCCGGCTTCCGGTCGGTGCAGTGGGTGCTCGCGTCGCGCACGGCCATCGGCGGGATGCAGGTCCAGGCGGCCGTGTGGTGGTGGCTGCTCGTCGTCGCGCTCGGGACGTGGGTGCTCACGCGCACGCGGTACGGGAACTGGATCTTCGCCGTCGGCGGGGCGTTCGAGCCGGCGCGCGAGGTGGGCGTGCCCGTCAAGCGCACCAAGGTGGCGCTGTTCATGGCGACGGCGTTCTGCGGGTGGTTCGTGGGGCAGGTCGCGCTGTTCCGGTTCGGCACCGCGCAGAGCTCGTCCGGCATCGGGCAGGAGCTCGTCTACATCATCTGCGCCGTCGTGGGCGGGTGCGTCATGACGGGCGGCGTCGGGTCCGCCATCGGGCCGGCGCTCGGCGCGCTCATCTACGGCATGGCGAACCTCGGCATCGTGTACGCCGGGTGGGACAACAACTGGCTCAAGGCGTTCCTGGGCGTGATGCTGCTGCTCGCCGTGCTGCTCAACAACTACATCCGCGAGCGCGCCGAGGGCCTGCGGTGACGGCGCTCATCGAGGCCCGCGGGCTGGGCCGGCGCTACGGCAACGTCGTCGCGCTCGATGACGTGTCGACGCGGGTCGACGCCGGGGCGGTCACGTGCATCCTCGGCGACAACGGCGCCGGCAAGTCGACGCTCATCAAGATCCTCGCGGGCGCGCAGCCGCACGACTCCGGCGAGCTGCTCGTCGAGGGCGAGGCCGTGACGTTCCAGCGGCCCAAGGACGCCCTCGACCGGGGCATCGCGACGGTGTATCAGAACCTCGCCGTGGTGCCGATGATGCCCGTGTGGCGCAACTTCTTCCTCGGCTCGGAGCTGACGAAGGGCACGGGGCCGCTGCGGCGCCTCGACGTGCGCGAGATGAAGCGGGTCACGCGCGACGACCTCGCGAGCATGGGCATCGACCTGCGCGACGTCGAGCAGCCCATCGGCACGCTGTCGGGCGGCGAGCGGCAGTGCGTGGCCATCGCGCGGGCGGTGCACTTCGGTGCGAAGGTGCTCATCCTCGACGAGCCGACCGCGGCGCTGGGCGTCAAGCAGTCCGGCGTGGTGCTGCGCTACGTCGCCGCCGCGCGCGACCGCGGGCTCGGCGTCGTCTTCATCACGCACAACCCGCACCACGCCTACCTCGTGGGCGACCGGTTCCTGGTGCTGCGCCGCGGGCGCAGCATCGGCAGCTGGCTCAAGGGCGACGTGACGGCCGCGGAGCTCACGGCGCTCATGGCCGGCGGCAGCGAGCTCGAGGACCTCTCGCACGAGCTGGGGACCGCGCTGTAGTTGCCTTCCGTGAGCCGATCTGCATAGCCCTCTGACCTGCGGTCATAGGTGGTCACGGAATGGTTGAGAGCAGTTTGGGCCAAGTTTTCGTCACCTGTGCGACGCCTGCCGCGCCCGGGTTAGGACGCTCGGCAAAGAGTCCGTAACTTCATGGTCATGACGAAGAACCGCCTCCCCCGTATCAGTGCGGCACTGCTCGCCGGCGCCTTCGCCGTCGTGCCCGTGGCCGCGTCCGTCGCTCTCGCTCCCTCCGCCGCTGCCATCGCGCACGTCGAAGGCGAAGAGGTCGAGACCAACCCCGTGCACGACGAGCTGGGCATCGCCCCGCTCTCCCTCGACCTCGACGACGCCGACGCCGACGTCCAGTCCGACGTCGAGTTCATCGACGAGGACGGCAACGTCGTCGACCGCGACGTCGACGTCGTCGACCGCTCGGAGCTGAACCGCCGCGGCATCGACCCGCTGACCGAGGACGCCGAGCCCGTCTCCCTCGAGATCGCCCCGATCTCCGCCGAGGTGGGCGGCGGCCTGCCGACCGCCGCGATCGTCGCGATCGCCGCCGGTGGCGTCGCCGTCGTCGGCGCCGGTGCCGGCCTGGGCCTGCGCGCCCGCAAGGCCAAGGCCTGACGTGACCGCCCGGCGGGGTGCGACGGCCACGCCGTCGCACCCCGCCGCGCCACACCCGCGGGAGTGTCGATGACAATGGGAGTCGCGGTCGACCGGCCGCACCTCGACGCGCCCCCGAGCGGACCCACCGTGCCCACCACCACCGACGACGAGTTCGCGGCCTTCATGGCCGACGCCTCGCCGGGCCTCGCGCACACCGCGTGGCTCCTCACGGGCGACGAGCACCAGGCCGAGGAGCTCGTCCAGGAGGCGCTGACCCGCACCTTCCTCGCGTGGCACAAGGTCCGCTCCCGCGACCCGCACGCCTACGCGCGCCGGGTCCTGGTCGGGCGCCGGCTCAACGACAAGGTCAAGCGGCAGCGCGAGCGGTCCTACGACCCGCCCGCCCTGCCGGACGGCACGGCCGAGAGCGGCGAGCACGCCGTGATCGACCGCGACCGGCTGGTGCGCGCCCTGGCCACCCTGACCCCGCGGCAGCGACGCATCGTCGTGCTGCGCCACCTCATCGGCCTGAGCGAGCAGGAGGTCGCCCACGACCTCGGCGTCTCGCTCGGCACCATCAAGTCGACCTCGTCGCGCGGCCTCGCGCAGCTCCGCGCGGTGCTCGAGTCCGCCGACGACGCCGCCCGCTCCCCGCACCCCGGTACGGCACAGCACGACGGCACAGCAAGGAGGACGCCATGACCGCCCACGACGACGCCCTCGTCGCGACCCTCAGCCGGCTCGCCGCCGCCGCGCCGACCATCGACGTCGACACCTCCCGGGTCGTGTCCACGGGACGCCGCCGCCGCGACCGCCGCCGGTCCGTCGCCACCGCGTCGCTCGGCCTCGTCGTCCTCGCGGGCGTCGGGTTCTCGCAGGCCTCGGCGTGGACCGCCGACCCCGTCGTCAGCGCGCACGAGCCGCTGCGGCTCGACGACTCCGGCCGTGTCGCGGACGCCCCCGCACGCTCCGGCGTGCCCGAGCAGTCCGTCGCGCCCGCGATCGCCCCGCTCGGCGTCGACGTCGCGACGCCCGAGCCCGCGGCGCCCGAGCCCGCGACCACCGACGCCGCCACGGATGCCGTCGTCGACGCCGGGGCCGCCGGCGACCCCGCCGGGCTTCCCGCCGCGCTGGCGGTCGGGCTCGGCGCCGCCGGCGTCGGAGCCCTCGGCGCGGGAGCGTTCTTCGCGCTGCGCTCGCGGCGCCACGCGGCCTGAGCCCGGCCCTCCGGTTGCGCGCCGAAACCGGCGCCGCAACGAGCCATCTGGTCAGGTCGGAGGCCCGCTCTCCGTAACGTTGAACGGTGGCGAAGAACAAGTACCTCAACGGCGTCCTGCCGATGGCGCTGATCAACTTTGCGATCGGCTCCGTCTACTGCTGGACCCTGTTCAAGGCGGACATCTGGGCGCACACGGGCTTCGGCCCGGCGGTGACGTCGTGGAGCTTCTCCATCGCCATCTTCGTGCTCGGCATGTCGGCCGCGTTCGGCGGCAAGCTCGTCGAGAAGAACCCCCGCCGGTCGGCGTTCTGGACCTTCGTGATGGTCACGCTCGGCTGGTTCGTCACCGGGTTCGGCATCCAGACGCGCTCGGCGCTCGTCACGATCCTCGGCTTCGGCGTCATCCAGGGCATCGGCCTGGGCCTCGGGTACATCACGCCGGTCAAGACGATGATGATCTGGTTCGACAAGCGCAAGGGCCTCGCCGCAGGGCTCTCGATCGCCGCGTTCGGCGTGTCCGGCGTGCTCATCAACCCCCTCGTCGCGTTCCTGCTCGACCGCCTGGCGGTCTACACGGCGTTCTACGCGCTCGCCGCGATCTTCGGCGTCGGCCTGTTCGCCGCCGCCCGGCTCCTGTGGCGCCCGCCGGCGTCGCAGGAGGACATGGAGGCCGAGAAGTCCGTCGCCACGGCCACGTTCTCGGTCAGGTCGGTCGTCCTGTCGAAGAAGTTCGTCTTCCTGTGGATCGTCTTCTTCCTCAACATCACCGGCGGCCTGGCGCTCATCAGCCACGAGAAGCAGCTCTACAACGCCGCCGGCCAGACGGCGATGGGCATGATCCTGCTCTTCGTCATGGTCACCGCGGCGAGCAACGTCATCGGGCGCGTCGCGCTGGGCGCCTACCAGGACCGGACGGCGAACAAGCACCAGCCGTTCTACGTCATGACGATCGTCTCGATCGCCGCGACCGCGTTCGCCGCCCTGTTCGCCGACTCGATCACCGTCACGTTCGGCCTGGTCATCGTGATCCAGTTCATGTTCGGCGTCGGCTTCGCCTGCATCCCGAACGTCCTCCACCAGAACTGGGGCATCTCCCGGCTCTCCACCGTGCACGGCCTGATCCTCAGCGCGTGGGCGGCCGCGGGCCTGGTCGGCAACCAGATCTCGTCGTTCTTCCTCGACGGCCCCGGCGCGCAGTACCTCTACCTGACGCTGGTGGTGCTGTACTCGCTCCAGCTGGTCGCGCTGTTCGTCTGGGTGCGCGTCCGCACGACGGACCGCGTCGAGGCGGAGCGGGCGGCCCGCCGGGAGGCCGCGCTGGTGTGAGCGCGCCCCTCCGCACCGATCGTTGAGGGCCAGGCGCCTGCCTCCCCAGGGGCCTCGGTAGGCTCCCCTCCCATCGGGTCACGGTGGCCCGGTGGCGTCCGCCGGAGGGGAACGTGCTCGACCTGGCGTACCTGGTTCTCGTCGTCGCGCTGCTCGCCCTCGTCGGGGCGTTCGGGAAGGCGCTGACGAAGCTGTGACCGTCCTGGGCGTGCTCGCCGTCGTCGCCGGAGTCGCGGCCGTCGTCTACGCGTTCGTCTGGCTGTGCCGCCCGGAGAAGTTCTGATGACGGGCTGGGCGCTCGCCGCGGCGAACCTCGCGACGCTCGTCCTGGTGCTCGCGCTGGCGTACCGGCCGCTGGGCGACTGGATGGCCCACGTCTACACGTCGGAGACGCACACCCGGCCCGAACGGCTCCTCTACCGGGTCGCGGGCGTGAACCCCGCGGGCACGCAGACGTGGCAGGCCTACCTGCGCGCGATCCTGCTCTTCTCCGCGGTGGGCATCGTGCTGCTGTACGCGCTCCAGCGCGCCCAGCACCTGCTCCCGTACAGCCTTGGCCTGCCGAGCATCGCGCCCGACCTCGCGTTCAACACCGCCGTGAGCTTCGTGGCCAACACCAACTGGCAGTCCTACTCCCCCGAGCAGACCGTCGGGTACACCGTGCAGGCCGCGGGGCTCGGGGTGCAGATGTTCCTCTCGGCGGCCGTGAGCATGGCCGTGGCCGTCGCGCTGGTCCGCGGGCTCGCCGCGCACGCCACGGGCACGGTCGGCAGCTTCTGGGTGGACCTCGTCCGGTCCGTCACCCGCATCCTGCTGCCGATGGCGCTCGTCACCGCCGTCGTGCTCCTGGCAGGCGGGGTGATCCAGAGCTGGGGCGGGTTCACCGACGTCACGACCGTCGCGGGCGGGACGCAGAGCATCCCCGGCGGGCCCGTCGCCTCGCAGGAGGCGATCAAGATGCTCGGCACCAACGGCGGCGGCTTCTTCAACGCCAACAGCGCGCACCCGTTCGAGAACCCGACGCCGTGGACGAACCTCTTCCAGGTGTTCCTGCTGCTCGTCATCCCCGTGTGCCTCACGCGCACGCTGGGCACCATGGTGGGCGACCACCGCGCCGGGCGCGTGCTGCTGTGGACGATGGTCGCGCTGTTCCTGCTCGTGTACGTGGCCCTCACGGCGTTCGAGCTCGCCGGGGCCGGCACCGCCCCGCAGCTCGCGGGCGGTGCCCTGGAGGGCAAGGAGCAGCGCTTCGGCGTCGTCGGGTCGACGCTCTTCGGCACCGCGACGTCGGGCACCACGGGCGGCGCGGCCAACTCCATGCACGGCTCGTACACGGCGCTCGGCGGCCTGATGCTGCTGCTCAACATGATGATGGGAGAGGTCGCGCCGGGCGGGGCGGGGTCGGGCATCCACGCGATCCTCGTCATGGTGGTCATCGCGGTGTTCCTCGCGGCGCTGCTGCTGGGGCGGGCGCCGGTGTACCTGGGCAAGCGGCTCGGGGTGCGCGAGCTCAAGCTCGTCAGCCTGTTCATCCTCGTCATGCCCGTGCTCGCGCTCGGCGGCCTGGCGGTGAGCCTCGGCATCCCGTCGGTGCGCGCCGGGATCGTGGCCGGCATGGGCAACGAGGGCGCCCACGGGCTGTCCGAGGTCATCTACGCGTTCGTCTCGGCGGCGATCAACAACGGCTCGGCCTTCGCGGGGCTGTCCGCGAACACGCCCTGGCTCAACACGTCGCTCGCCGTCCTCATCCTGCTCGGGCGGTTCCTGCCCATCGCGCTCGCTCTCGCGCTCGCGGGGTCGTTCGCCCGCCAGGAGCCCACGACGTCGGCGTCGGTGGAGCTGCCCGTGCACCGCCCGCAGTTCGCGGGGCTGCTCGTGGCGGTCGTGCTGTTCGTCGCCCTGCCGATGTTCCTGCCGTACCTCATGCTCGGCCCGCTCGCCGAGGGGGTGGGCCGATGAGGGTCCTGCTCGACGCCCTGCGCAAGTGCGACCCGCGCGTCCAGTGGCGCAATCCGGTGCTCATGGTCGTCGAGGCGTGCGCGCTCGTCGCCACCGTCTACGCCCTGTGGGAGCTCGTCACGGGGACGACGCCGACGTCCGGCGGCGGCGACCTGCCGACCGGCTTCCACGGGGCGGCGGCCGCCTGGATGTGGCTCACGCTGTACACGGCCAACGTCGCCGAGGCGCTGGCCGAGGGCCGCGGCCGCGCCCAGACCGCGGGGTTGCGCGCCGCGCAGGCCACCACGACCGCCCGACGCGTCCGCCGCTACGACCGGCTCGCCGACGCCGCCGCGCAGCACTGCGCCGTCGACGTCGTGAGCTCCGCGGAGCTGCGGCCGGGCGACGTCGTCGTCTGCGTCGAGGGCGACACGGTGCCCGCCGACGGCGAGGTCGTCTGGGGCATCGCGTCGATCGACGAGTCGGCGATCACGGGCGAGTCCGCGCCCGTCATCCGCGAGTCCGGCGGCGACCGCTCGGGCATCACGGGCGGCACGCGCGTCCTGTCGGACCGCGTGGTGTGCCGCGTGACCGTGCCGCGCGGCGACACGCGCGTGGACCAGATGATCGCGCTCGCCGAGGGCGCCCGCCGGCAGAAGTCGCCCAACGAGCTCGCCCTCATGGCGCTGCTGGCGAGCTTCACGATCTCGTTCCTGCTCATCGCGCTGACGCTCGACGCGGCCGCCTCCCCCGTCGCCGCGCCCGTGTCCATCCCGATCCTCGCGGCGCTCGTGGCCGCGCTCATCCCCACCGAGATCGCCGCGCTGCTCTCCGTGACGGGCATCGCCGGCATGTACCGCCTGCTGCGGTCCAACGTGCTGGTCTCGTCGTCCAAGGCGCTCGAGACCGCGGGCGACATCACCACGGTGCTGCTCGACAAGACGGGCACCATCACGCAGGGCGACCGGCGCGCGGCGCGCTTCGTGCCCGTCGGCGACGCCACGCAGCACGCCCTCGTGCGCGCGGCCGTGCTCGCCTCGCTCGACGACCCCACCACGGAGGGCCGGTCCACGCTCGACCTCGCCCGCGCCGGCACCCTCATGCCCGACGCCGCCCCCGGCGTCGGGCGCGCCGTCCCGTTCTCGGCGCAGACCCGCCTCTCCGGCGTCGACCTGCCCGACGGGACCATGGTCCGCAAGGGCGCCGAGTCCGCCGTGCTCGCGTGGCTCAAGCACGCCGGGCACCAGCAGCCGCGCGGCGTCGTCGCGGCGCTGCAGGCCGAGACGTCGGCGATCGCCCGCACGGGCGGCACCCCGATGGTCGTGGCCGTCAAGGCGCCGGACGTGCCGGGTCACGTGCTGGGCGTCATCCACTTCAAGGACGTCGTCAAGACGGGCGCGGCCGCGCGGTTCGCCCAGCTGCGCTCGCTCGGCGTCCGCACGGTCATGGTCACGGGCGACAACCCGCTGACTGCCCAGGCCATCGCCGCGGAGGCCGGCGTCGACGACTATCTCGGCGACGCCACGCCCGAGGCCAAGCTCGCGCTCATCAAGGCCGAGCAGGCCGGGGGCCACTTCGTCGCGATGAGCGGCGACGGCACCAACGACGCCCCCGCGCTCGCCCAGGCCGACGTCGGCGTCGCGATGAACTCCGCGACGGCCGCCGCCCGGGAGGCGGCGAACGTCGTGGTGCTCGACGACGACCCCACCAGGCTCGTCGAGATCATCGAGATCGGCCGCCGCTCCATGGCCACGCGCGGCGCGCTGACCACGTTCAACATCGCCAACGACCTGGTGCGGTACTTCGCCCTGTTCCCCGTGCTGTTCGTCGGCACGTTCCCCGGGCTGGACGCGCTCAACGTGCTGCGGCTCAGCTCGCCGGCGTCCGCGGTGATCTCGACGCTGATCTTCTCCGTCGTCGTCATCGGGGTGCTCATCCCGCTCGCCATGGTGGGCGTGCCGTACCGCACGGCCGACCTGGGCAAGGCGCTGAGCCGCAACCTGCTCTGGTACGGCGTCGGCGGCATCGTGTTCCCGGCCGTGTGCATCAAGCTCATCGACCTCGTCGTCTCGCTCTTCCCGGGGTACTGATGCGTTCCTCCCGCCTCGCCCGCTCCCTGTGGACCGCCGTGCGGCTCACGCTCGTGCTGACCCTCGTGCTCGGCGTGGCGTACCCCGCGGTCGTGTGGGGCATCGGGCGCGTCGCGTTCCCGTCGCAGGCCGCCGGGTCGCTGGTCCGCGACGCCGCCGGCGACGTCCGGGGGTCCGCCCTGCTCGGCCAGTCCTTCGCCGACGACGACGGGGAGCCGCTCCCCCGGTACTTCCAGCCGCGCCCCTCGGCCGCCGGGGACGGGTACGACGCGACGGCGTCGTCGGGCTCCAACCTCGGCCCCGAGGACGCCGGCCTGGTGGCCTCGGTCGCCGAGCGGCGCGCGGCCGTGGCCGCGTTCAACGGCGTGCCCGAGGCGGACGTGCCGGCCGACGCCGTGACGGCGTCGGGCTCCGGGCTGGACCCGCACATCAGCCCCGCGTACGCGGAGGTGCAGGTCGCGCGCGTGGCGGCGGCGCGCGGGATGTCGCAGGACGACGTGCGGGCGTACGTCGCCGACGCGACGTCGGGCCGCGACCTGGGCTTCGTCGGGGAGCCGCGCGTCGACGTCGTGACCCTGAACCTCGCCCTGGACGCGCGCGGCCAGGGCTGACCTCGGACCCGTGCCCGGCACGGGGTGCGGCGGGGGTAGCCTGCACGGAGTCCCGACACCGTCGTCAGGCCCCGGAGGACCCGCCGCATGATCACCCACCACGTCCGTGTGCACCGCAGCGACGAGAAGCTGCCCCGCGAGAAGCAGCTCGCGTGGCGCATCGCGGAGGTCGCCGCCGAGCACGTCGAGCCGACCGACGACGTCGTCGCCATGGTGGTCAACCGGGTCATCGACAACGCGGCCGTCGCGACGGCGAGCCTGGGGCGCGCACCCGTGCTGGCCGCACGGGCCCAGGCGGAGGCGCACGCGCCGTCGTCGGGCGGCGGCGGGGCCACGGTGCTCGGGAGCCCGCGACGCACCAGCCCCGAGTGGGCCGCGTGGGCCAACGGGGTCGCGGTGCGCGAGCTCGACTACCACGACACGTTCCTCGCCGCGGAGTACTCGCACCCGGGCGACAACATCCCGCCGCTCGTCGCGGTGGCCCAGCACTGCGGCCTCGACGGGGAGTCGCTCGTGCGGGGCATCGCGACGGGGTACGAGGTGCAGGTGGACCTGGTGCGTGCGATCTCGCTGCACGCGCACAAGATCGACCACGTCGCGCACCTCGGGCCGTCGGCGGCGGCCGGGCTGGGCACCCTGCTGGGCCTCGACGCCGGGACGATCGCCCAGGCGGTCGCCCAGGCCCTGCACACGACGACGGCGACCCGCCAGTCGCGCAAGGGCGAGATCTCCACGTGGAAGGCGTACGCGCCGGCGTTCGCGGGCAAGGCCGCCGTCGAGGCCGTGGACCGGGCGATGCGCGGGCAGACCAGCCCGGCGCCCATCTACGAGGGCGAGGACGGCGTCATCGCGTGGCTGCTCGACGGGCCGGAGGGCGCGTACGACGTCGCGCTGCCGGGGCCGGGCGAGGACCGCACCGCGATCCTCGACACGTACACGAAGGAGCACTCGGCCGAGTACCAGGCGCAGGCCTGGATCGACCTCGCGCGGCGGCTGGGCCGCGAGCGCCCCGAGCTGCGCGACCCGGCGAACGTCGACCGGGTCGTGCTGCACACGTCGCACCACACGCACGTCGTCATCGGCTCGGGGGCGGGCGACCCGCAGAAGTACGACCCAGGTGCGTCGCGCGAGACGCTCGACCACTCGATCCCGTACATCGTGGCGGTGGCGCTCCAGGACGGGGCGTGGCACCACGTCACGTCGTACGCGCCGGAGCGCGCGGCGCGGCCCGACACGGTGGCGCTGTGGCACAAGATCTCGACGGCGGAGGACCCCGAGTGGACCCGCCGCTACCACGCGACGGACCCGGCGCAGAAGGCGTTCGGGGGGCGCGCGGAGATCGTGCTGACGAGCGGCGAGACGGTCACGGCGGAGATCGCGGTGGCGGACGCGCACCCGCTGGGCGCCCGACCGTTCGCCCGCGCGGACTACGTGCGCAAGCTGCGCACGCTGGCCGACGGGGTGCTCGCGGACGAGGAGGTCGACCGGTTCCTCGCCCTCGCGGAGCGCCTGCCGGAGCTGCGCCCGGAGGAGCTGGCGGGCCTGACGGTGACGCCGCTGGTGGACCCGGCGGCGAGCGCCCCGACGACGCGGGGCATCTTCTGATGCCGCCCCGACGTTTCGCTGTCGTACTTCGTTGCGTTCTGGCGCTCATACCGCAACCAACGACGACATCGAAAGCGCGCTGAGGAGGAGCCGATGCTGTACTCCACGCTGACGCCGTCGGCCAAGCGCCGCGCCCTGCGCGCGCGCCTGCGCTCCGGCGAGCTGCTCGAGCTGCCCGGGGCGTTCAACCCGCTCGCGGCCCGGCTCATCCAGGACAAGGGGTTCGACGGCGTGTACGTCTCGGGCGCCGTCGTCGCCGCCGACCTGGGGCTGCCCGACGTCGGGCTCACGACCCTCACCGAGGTGGCGACGCGCGCGGGCCAGATCGCCCGGATGACGGACCTGCCCGCGCTCGTCGACGCCGACACGGGCTTCGGCGAGGCCATGAGCATGGCCCGCACGGTGCAGACGCTCGAGGACGCGGGCGTCGCGGGGCTCCATGTCGAGGACCAGGTCAACCCCAAGCGCTGCGGCCACCTGGACGGCAAGCAGGTGGTCGACGACGTCGTCGCGCTCCAGCGGGTGCGCGCCGCGGTCGGCGCGCGCCGCGACCCCGACCTGCTGGTCATGGCCCGCACCGACGCGCGCGGCGTGCTCGGGCTCGACGCCGCCGTGGACCGGGCGCGGGCGCTCGTCGACGCCGGAGCCGACGCCCTCTTCCCCGAGGCGCTCACGGGCCTCGACGAGTACGAGCGGTTCGCGGCGCTCGGCGTGCCCGTGCTGGCGAACATGACCGAGTTCGGCAAGACCACCCTGTACACGCGCGACCAGCTGCGCGACGCCGGCGTCGCCGTCGTCATCTACCCCGTCTCGCTGCTGCGCGTGGCGATGGGCGCGGCCGAGCGGGCGCTCGACGCCCTGCGCGCCGAGGGCTCGCTCGCGTCGCAGGTCCCCGCCATGCAGACCCGGGCCAGGCTCTACGAGCTGCTCGACTACGCCGGCTACGCGGGCTTCGACGACGGCGTCGCTCGCGCGGCGGGCGACCCGTCCGCCCCCTGAGCGCCTGACCCGCCCCCCTCGACACGCCCCGCGCAAAGGAGCGCCGCCATATGTCCGAACCACCCATGTCCGACCCGAGGACCGAGCCCGAGATCCACCCCGGCCTGGCGGGCGTCTACGCGGACACCACCGCGATCAGCCGCGTCAACCCCGACACCAACTCGCTGCTCTACCGCGGCTACCCCGTCCAGCAGCTCGCCGACACGCAGTCCTTCGAGGCCGTCGCGCTGCTGCTGTGGAACGGCGAGCTGCCCACCGACGACGAGCTCGAGTGGCTGCGCGTCAACGGCCGCCCGCACCGCCCGCTGCGCGACGACGTCCGCGCCGCGCTCGACGCCCTGCCGCCGGGCGCGCACCCCATGGACGAGATCCGCACGGCCGTGAGCGTCATCGGCGCCCGCGAGGGCGAGGGCGAGTCGCTGCACGAGGGCGGCGCGACGCGCGAGGAGAACGTGGCCCGCGCCCTGCGGCTGTTCGCCGCGCTGCCCGCGATCGTCGCCTACGGGCAGCGCCGGCGGCACGGCCTCGCCCCGGTCCCGCCGGACGAGTCCCTCACGTACGCGCAGAACTTCCTGTGGATGACGCACGGCGAGCTGCCCGACCCCGTGGTGGTCGACGCGTTCAACCGGTCGATGATCCTGTACGCCGAGCACTCCTTCAACGCCTCGACGTTCACCGCGCGCGTCATCGCGTCGACGCTCAGCGACCTGCACTCGGCCGTCGTCGGGGCGATCGGGGCCCTCAAGGGCCCGCTGCACGGCGGCGCCAACGAGATGGTCATGCACGTCTTCGACGAGATCGGCACCGCCGACGCCGTCGGGCCGTGGCTCGACGCGGCGCTCGCGGAGCACCGCAAGATCATGGGGTTCGGGCACCGCGTCTACAAGCACGGCGACTCGCGCGTCCCCACGATGCGGGCGGCGCTCGGGGCGCTCGTCGAGCACTACGACCGGCCCGACCTGCTCGCCCTCTACGAGGCCCTCGAGCGCGAGTTCGTCGAGCGCAAGGGCATCTACCCCAACCTCGACTTCCCGTCGGGCCCCGCCTACCACCTCATGGGCTTCGACACCCCGACGTTCACGCCGCTGTTCGTGGCGTCGCGCGTCGTCGGCTGGACCGCGCACGTCCTCGAGCAGCAGGAGCACAACGCCCTGATCCGGCCGCTGGCCGCGTACGACGGCGTGCCCGAGCGGGACGTGCCCGTCAGCCGCTGAAGCGCGCGAGCACGTCCGCGATCTCGCGCGTCCCGCGGTGCCACGGGGTGCCGTGCCCGGGGAGCACCCATGCGGCGTCGACCGTCGCGAGCCGGGCGTGCGAGGCGCGGGCGGCGTCCGGGTCGTCGGTGAAGGGTGCGGGCTGCGGTCCGGGCTCCCCCGTGAGCACGTGCCGGGTCGTCAGCGCGTCGCCGACGAACACGGCGTCGACGGCGGGCACGTGGACGGCGACGCTGCCCGGCGAGTGGCCCGGCAGCGCGACGATCCGGGGTGCGCCGGGCAGGTCGAGCACGTCGCCGTCGTGCACGGGCGTGACCTCGGTCAGGTAGGTGGTGCGCAGCCCGCCCTTGCGGGCGGCGTACCAGAGGAAGCGGGCGACGGCGCCGACGCGCACCCGGCCCCAGGCCGGCTTGGTCGACTCCTCGCCGCGGGCGCGCGCGGCGTCGGCCTCGCCGACGAACACGGGGACGCCGTGCTCGCGCCGCAGCCGCTCGGCGAAGCCGATGTGGTCGGTGTCGCCGTGCGTCAGGACGACGCCGCGGACGTCGGCGAGCGTGCGGCCCATGGCGGCGAGCTCGCGCCGGAGGTCGCGGAGCTGGCCGGCGAGCCCGGCGTCGACGAGCGTGACGCCGGAGTCGTCCGCGACCACGTAGGCGGCGACGAGGTCGTTCCCGACACGGTGGAGGTTCGGTGCCAGCTGCACGGCCGGCTCCCTTCGCGAGCAGGTACGGTCGATGATGGCTACGCTAAGTAGCCATCATGGCTAATGTCAATAGCCTCCGAGATGCCCCTGAAGGATCCCTGATGCCCACGCCCGGAAGGACCACGACGGACGAGGTCGTCGCCGCCGCCCGCGCCCTCGTCGAGGCCGGCGGCCCCGACGCGCTGACCATGCAGGCGGTCGCCGCGCAGGTCGGCGTCCGCGCACCCTCGCTCTACAAGCGCGTCCGCAGCCGCGAGCACCTGCTCGGCCTCGTCGTCGACGGCGCGACCCGCGAGCTGGCCGCGGCTCTCGACGCCGCGGCCGCCGCCGAGCCGGACCCCGCCCGCCGGATCGTCGCGCTCGCCCGCGCGCTGCGGCGGCACGCCCACGCGCACCCGCGCCTCTTCGGCCTGCTCTTCGCCCCGCTCCCGGCCGGCGCCGCTCCCCCGCGCGACGCGCTCCTGCCGGCGAGCGCCGCCGTCCTGCGCGCCTGCGAGGAGATGGTCGGGCCCGCCCGCGCGCTCGACGCCGCCCGCACCGTGACGGCCTGGGCCTACGGGTTCCTCACGATGGAGCTCTCCGGGGCGTTCCAGCTGGGCGGCGACCCCGCCGACGCGTTCGGGTTCGGCGCCGAGGCCGTCGCCCGGTCGATCGCTACGCTGGCGGCATGACCGACGAGACCCCGGGCTACGCCGACTTCGAGTTCGAGCGCCGGTTCCTGGTGCGCGAGCTGCCCGCCCCGCTGCGAGACACGCCCGCGCTCATCGTCCAGAGCTACTTCCTGTCCGACGGCGGGTACGCGCTCCGGGTGCGGGTCCAGGCGTCGGGCGTCGAGGCGCGGCTGACCGCGTCGTCCGACGCGCGCGACGTGCTCGCGCGGCACACGTCCGCCTTCGACTTCGCCGCCGTCACCGTGAAGGGGCCGAGCGTCGGGGGCACGCGCTACGAGGCCGAGCGCGAGCTCGAGCCGAGCGTCGGGGTCGAGCTGGTCCGCCGCGGGGGCGCGCAGATCCTCAAGACGCGCTACGCGACCTGGCTGGGCCAGGACGGCTGGGTGATCGACGAGTTCGGCGGCACCAACCACCCGCTCCTCGTCGCCGAGGTCGAGCGCTCGGGGCCTGTCGTCGACCTGCAGATCCCCGACTTCTGCGTCACGGAGCTCACGGACGACCGGCGGTTCTCGAACGAGTCGCTCGCCGTCGACCCGTACTCGCAGTGGGCGACGTCGTTCGCGCGGGAGCTCGCGACGACGGGTCCGGCGTTCCGCCAGGACTTCGGGGCCAACACGACCTTCGAGGCGTAGCGCCCCGGCCGCTCGGCGCTGGCCTCAGTGCCAGGTGGTGATCTGCTCGACGCCGGGCCGGAACTCGAAGTGCCACGGCTCGTAGTTGCCCTGGCCGCCGCGGCGCGCCCACGGCGGGTTCTCCCAGCCGTACGCCGCGCCGTTCTGCACGAGCCACTTGTAGGCGGCGGTGTTACCTGTGACCGACCCGGCGAGGTCGATGGCCAGGCCGAGGCCGTGCATCGACGTGCCGGGCTTGGCCGCGAGGTAGCCGCGCGACTCCTTGACCGAGTACTGGCGGCCCAGCGACCGGTAGCTGTCCACGAGCGCGATGTCCTGGCCGAACTCGTCGCGGAAGGCGTCGTTGAGCGCCGTCAGCGCGACCGCGGCGCGCGTCGAGAGCTGGTATCCCGGCGCGAACGGCAGGTCGCACAGCTCGGCGTCCGTGAGGTGTCCGTTCGTGCTGGTCACGGTCACGTTGGGGTCGCAGCCGGGCAGCGGGTCGTCCCGGTCCTCCGAGCGCGACGCCGCCGACACCTCGCGGGACACGTCGGGCGCGGCCGCCATGATGCCCGGGGCCATCTTCGGCGCCGCGGCGCGCGCCGTGACGACGTCGAGCGTCGAGGGGCCCGACGGGGCCAGGTCCAGCGCGAACGGCGACGTGCCGTTGCCGCTGCCCACGACCGGACCGCCCGGCGCCATGGGCGCGGCGATGGTCGCGGCGGCGAGCGCGCCGAGCACCGCGACGCGCGGCAGCCAGGCGCGGTGCCGCACGGGCTCCTCGGCGCGCTCGGTCGCCGGCTCGCGGCCGGCCCGCTCGGCCCGCGAGGGCAGCCCGGCGGCGACCGGGGTCGACATCGGCGCGGGGTTGTCCGCCTCGGGGGCGGGCGCCGGGGCGACCGCGGTGTCGGCCCGAGGGAAGAGAACGGGAGCCGGAGCCGCCAGGGGTACCGGGGCGTGGACGGGCGCGGAGAAGGCACGGGCGGGAGCCCCCAGCGGGGCCGGAGCCTGCAGCGGGACGGCGGGCCGGACGGGAGCCGGCACCGGCGGGGCCGCGGGCCGCGACGCCGGAGCGGGCGCCAGACGCGGCGCGGAGGCGGGGGCCGGCACGACGACCGAGGGGGACGCCGGCGGCGCGACGCGCGAGGGCTGCGGGGCCGCCGTCTGGCGCGGCGCGGACGGAGAGGCCTGCGGCGCGGCGACCGGCCGGCGCACCGACACGGACGGCACCACCGGGTTGCCGAGGACGGGGCTGACGGGCGCGGGCCCGTGGAACCGGATCCCGCCGACCACGACCGTGTCCCCGGAGTGGCCGCCGGCCCGCAGCGCCTCCTCGCGGGCCCGCTCCTCGGCCTCGCGGCGCTCGCGTCGCGTCATCAGGGCCGGGCGGGAGCCCGACGTGGCGCTCGCTGGCTCCACGTCCACCTCCCGTCCAGGTCGCCCGTCGCCGGGCGCCGCGCTTCGCTGCGTTCGCTGTGCTGCTGGTCAGGACGGTGGAAAACGATGCCCAGGCCGTCCGTCACGGAACCATAACGGCCCGGCCGGGTGAAGCCAAGCCCCTGGAACCAGGTCCACGGCCCGGGCCCGGCGCGGCCTGCGGCGTGTCGCGCCCGCCGTGACCCATCTCACGCCGGGGCGCAGCGGATCCCAGCCGGCCCACCGTCGGCCCGCGGCGGCGCGCTCAGCCGCGCGGGAGCCGCCGCTGCATGGCGTCGCGCACCTCGCCGACGAGCTCCTCGAGGATGTCCTCGAGGAACACCACGCCGGCGACGCCGGCGGGACCCTCGACGCGGGCCAGGTGCGCGCCCGTACGCTGCATGGCCCGCAGCGCGTCCTCCACCTCGTCCCCGGGCGCGACCGTCGCGAGCGCCCGCACGCGGAACGTCGGCACGGGCGTGTGCCGGTCGCCGCCGGTCGCGTAGAGCACGTCCTTGAGGTGCAGGTAGCCCACGACGTCGGGCGACGCCCCGCCGGGGGTCACGAACGGGAAGCGCGAGAACCCGGTGCGGGCGACGAGGTGCTCGACGTCGTCGGGCGTCACGCCCTCGGCGACCGTCACGAGGCTCTCGACGGGGACCATGACGTCGCCCGCCGTGCGCGCGGAGAACTCGATCGCGGAGCCGAGCAGGCCCTGCTCGTCGTTGAGGAGTCCCTCGGCCTGCGAGTGCTCGACGATCGACTGCACCTCCTGGGCGGTGAACGCGGAGGCGATCTCGTCCTTGGGCTCGACGCCGGCGAGCCGCACCGCGTGGTTGGCCACCCAGTTGAGGGCCACGATGACGGGCCGCATCACGCGGGCCACCATGACGAGAGGCGGCCCGAACCACAGCACCGCGCGCTCGGGCCCGGCGACCGCCAGGTTCTTGGGCACCATCTCGCCGAGCACCACGTGCAGGTAGACGACGACGGCGAGCGCCACGACGAACGCGACGGGGTGCACGAGGCTCTCGGGCACGCCGAGCGTGTGGAAGGGCCCCTCGAGCAGCGCGGCCACGGCGGGCTCGGCCACGATGCCCAGGCCGGTGGAGCACACGGTCACGCCGAGCTGGGCGGCGGCGAGCATGAGGGAGACGTGCTCCATGGCCCACAGCACCACCTGGGCGCGCCGCTCCCCCGCGGCGGCGCGCGGCTCGATGGCGGAGCGGCGCGCGGAGATGATGGCGAACTCGGCGCCGACGAAGAACGCGTTGCCGGCGAGCAGCAGCACGCCGATGACGATGGCGAGGGGGGTGCTCATCTCGTGCGTCACTCGGCCACCTCCGCCGGGAGGCCGAGCACGCGCACGCGCTCGGCGCGCCGCCCGGTCATGGACTCGACGCGCAGCCGCACGGTGTGCCCGCGCTCGGTCACCTCGACGGTGTCGCCCACGGCGGGCAGCCGGCCGAGGCGGGCCATGACCAGGCCACCGAGCGTCTCGTAGGCGGGGTCCTCGGGCACGAGGAGCCCCGTGGTCTCCTCGAGCTCGTCGGGCCGCATGACGCCGGGCACCACCCACGAGCCGTCCGCAGCCCGCACGGCCCCGGCACGCCGCGGGTCGTGCTCGTCGGCGACGTCGCCGACGAGCTCCTCGACGACGTCCTCGAGCGTGACGATGCCGGACGTGCCGCCGTACTCGTCCACGACGACCGCCATCTGCAGGCCGAACGAGCGCAGCTCGACGAGCAGCGGCCCCAGGCGCACCGTCTCCGGCACGCGGGGCGCGTCGCCCATGAGCGCGGCGGCGGGCACCTCGGCCCGCCGCTCGAACGGCACGCCGACGGCGCGGCGCAGGTGCACGATGCCCACGACGTCGTCGCGGTCCTCGCCGATGACGGGAAACCGGGAGTGCCCCGTGCGGCGCGCGAGCGCGATGACCTGGTCGGCGGAGTCGTCGCGCCCGACGACGGCCATGCGCAGGCGGTCGGTCATGACGTCGCGGGCGGAGAGCTCGTCGAGCTCGATCGAGTTGGTCAGCAGCGTCGCGACGCCGACGTCGAGGGTGCCCTCCTGGGCGGACCGCTTGACGAGCGAGAGCAGCTCGGGGGCCGAGCGGGCGCCCGAGAGCTCCTCGCGCGGCTCGACGCCGACGCGGCGCAGCAAGCCGTTGGCCGACCGGTTGAGCAGCAGGATGAGCGGCTTGGCGGTGCGCGTGAAGACGCGCAGCAGCGGCACCACCTGGCGCGCGGTGGCGTACGGCGCGGAGAGCGCGAAGTTCTTGGGGATGAGCTCGCCCACGACCATCGAGAACACGTTCACGACGACGAGGCCGAAGAACCCGGCGAGCACCGCGGCGAGGGTCGGTGCGACGGGCGTCGCCTGCAGCCCCGCCGAGAAGAGGTTCAGCAGCGCGGGCTGCGCCGTGTAGCCGAGCAGGATCGTGGTGATCGTGACGCCCACCTGGGCGGAGCTGAGCTCGATCGACAGGTGCTTGAGCCCGTCGCGCACGGACCGGTCCCGCCAGCCGTCACGGTCGCCGACGGTCGCGGGGTCCAGCGTGACCAGGGCGAACTCGCCGGCGACGAAGAGCGCGGTGCCGGCGGTGAGCAGCACACCGAGGGCGACCATCAGCCACTCGCCGGTCATGCACGGCTCCGGGGGACGTTCGTATGTCGGGGATCATCCATGGTGGCTCGATGTTAACGGCCAGGCACCCGGCTTCGCGTGCGCTCGTGTGCCACATTTGAGGCATGGCACCCGAGGTCACCCCGCTGAACTCCCCGAACGCTTCGGCGGCCACCATCCTGGTGGTCGAGGACGAGCCCGCGATCGCCACGGCCGTCGCCCAGCGCCTGACCGCGGAGGGCTGGCGGGTCGAGGTCGCCCGCGACGGCCTGTCCGCCGTCGACGCCGCGGCCCGCCTGCGGCCCGACGCCGTCGTCCTCGACGTCATGCTGCCCGGCATCGACGGGCTCGAGGTGACCCGGCGCATCCAGGCCGAGAACCCCGTGCCGATCCTCATGCTCACCGCGCGCGACGACGAGACGGACATGCTCGTGGGCCTCGGCGTCGGCGCCGACGACTACATGACCAAGCCGTTCTCGATGCGCGAGCTCGTGGCGCGCGTCAAGGCGCTCCTGCGGCGCACCGAGCGGACCCTGCGCGCGTCCGCTGCCGCGCCCGCGGACCCGCCGCTCGTCATGGGCGACGTGACGATCGACAAGGCGCAGCGCCGCGTCCACCGGGCGGGCGAGGAGGTGCACCTGACGCCGACGGAGTTCGAGCTGCTGGTCATGCTTGCCTCCTCCCCCAAGACGGTGCTCACGCGCGAGCGCCTGCTCGCCGAGGTGTGGGACTGGGCGGACGCGAGCGGGACCCGCACGGTCGACTCGCACATCAAGGCGCTGCGCCGCAAGCTCGGCCCGGACCTGATCCGTACGGTGCACGGCGTCGGGTACGCGTTCGAGCCGCCCGCCGCCTGACCCGACGCTCATGGCGCTGCGTCCGCTCGACCCGCTGAGGTCGATCAAGATCAAGCTGGGCGTCCTGGTGGTCGCCGCCGTCACGTTCGCCGCGGCGATGACGTGGCTGGGGCTGCGCGTGCACCTGGGCCCCAGCCGCACGTTCCCGCTGGTGATCGTGCTGTCCCTGGTGCTGACCCAGGTGCTCGCGCGGGGCATGACGTCGCCGCTGCGGGAGATGACGGCCGCGGTCGAGGCCATGGCGAGCGGGCACTACGACCTGCGCGTCACGGCCACGAGCCGCGACGAGGTGGGCACGCTCGCGGCGGCGTTCAACCAGATGGCGCAGGACCTCGAGTCGTCGGACCGCACGCGGCGCGACCTCATCGCGAACGTCTCGCACGAGCTGCGCACGCCCGTCGCGGCGCTCCAGGCGCAGCTCGAGAACATGGTCGACGGCGTCACGGAGCCGACACCCGCGACGCTCGAGCTCTCGCTCGCGCAGACGGAGCGGCTGACCCGGCTCGTCACCTACCTGCTCGACCTCTCGCGGGTGGAGGCGGGCGCGTCGGCGCTGACGATCGGCGAGATCGCCGTGGGCGACTTCCTCGAGGAGTGCGCGGACGCGCTGAGCATGGTCGAGGCGGTCAAGAACCTGCGCTACGTCGTCGACGTGACACCGGCGGACCTCGTGCTCGAGGCGGACGCCGAGCGGCTGCGGCAGATCGTGGTCAACCTGCTCCAGAACGCCATCCGGCACTCGCCGGCCGGCGGGGAGATCCGGCTGGACGCCTACCCGCAGGGCGACGACGTCGTCATCGAGGTGGCCGACGACGGGCCGGGGATCGCCAAGGAGGACCGCGAGCGCGTCTTCGAGCGGTTCGCGCGCGGCAAGGTGACGGCGAGCGGCGGCACGGGGATCGGGCTGGCGATCGTCCGGTGGGCGGTGGACCTGCACGGCGGGCACGTCGCCGTCGCCGACTCCCCCGACGGCACGGGCGCCGTGATGCGGCTCGTGCTCCCGGCCAAGGCGCACCCGGCGCCCGGGGTCACCACGGCCACCGACACCTGAGCCGTCGGGACCGCCGGTGAGACGCGGTCGCGTGACATGCGTCACACGCGTCGCCCCCGGGGGCGCGCCCGCGGGGGCGCCGGTTGCCGACGGTTGACGATTCACCCGTCGCCCGGGGGCCTCGCTTGCCCGGGCTTTGCCCTTCGCCGACCCTCCGGCAACACGCCCGTCATCGGCCCGCAGACGGCCCGTGGACGGCCGCGGGCGGCCGTCCTGCAAGGCATAGGCTGGGGGACCGTCGGCGGGTGTGCCACGAATCTCACCTGCTGCCACGAACCCCTATACAGCAACACGTGAAGGTGGGCGAGACCGCGTGGTGTCCTCGAAGGCTGAGTCAGCGTCGATCAGCGAGAGCGCCGGAGCATCGTTCGGAGCCAATGCAGGGCTTGTGGACGAGCTGTACGAGCAGTACCTGAAGGATCGCGACGCGGTGGACCCCGCGTGGTGGGACTTCTTCGAGGGCTACGTCCCGACGGCGAACGGCGCCGCCACGGCCGCCGCCCCCGCCGCGACCGCCCCGGCGCCCGCTCCGGCCGCCGCCGTCCCCGCTCCCGCGCAGCCGGCCCCGGTGGCCGCCCCGGCCCCGGTGGCCGCCCCGGTGCCGGCCCCGGTGGCCCGCGTCGTCGAGCCGCTGCCCGCCGAGCGCCCCGTCGCCACCGCGCAGCCGGCCTCGGCGCCCTACGCGGAGGTCGCGGTGGCCAAGGCGCCGCGCCCGGCCCGGACGTCCGACGAGACGAGCAAGCTGCGCGGCCCGGCCGCTCGCGTGGTCGTCAACATGGAGGCCTCCCTCGAGGTCCCCACGGCCACCTCGGTGCGTGCCGTGCCCGCCAAGCTCATGGTGGACAACCGCATCGTCATCAACAACCACCTGACGCGGGCGCGCGGCGGGAAGGTCTCGTTCACGCACCTCATCGGGTACGCGCTGGTCGAGGCCCTGGCCGACATGCCGGTCATGAACGCCCACTACACGCTCGTCGACGGCAAGCCGGGCATCGTGCAGCCGGCCGGCGTCGGGTTCGGCCTGGCGATCGACCTGGCCAAGGAGGACGGCTCGCGCCAGCTCCTGGTGCCGTCGATCAAGGACGCCGGCTCGCTGGACTTCGCTGCGTTCGTCGCGGCCTACGAGGACCTGGTGCGCAAGGCGCGCAACGGCCGCCTGACCGTCGAGGACTTCCAGGGCACCACGATCTCCCTGACCAACCCGGGCGGCATCGGCACCGTGCACTCGGTGCCGCGCCTCATGCAGGGCCAGGGCACGATCGTCGGCGTCGGCGCGATGGACTACCCCGCCGAGTTCGCGGGCGCGAGCGTCGAGCAGCTCTCGAAGATGGGCGTCTCGAAGGTCATGACGCTCACGTCGACCTACGACCACCGCATCATCCAGGGCGCGCAGTCCGGCGAGTTCCTCAAGATCATCGGCGACAAGCTCCTGGGCCTGGACGGGTTCTACGACCGCGTCTTCACGTCCCTGCGCGTGCCGTACGAGCCCATCCGCTGGGTCCGCGACAACGTGCACGACGCCGACGACGAGGCTGCGAAGCCCGCGCGCATCGCCGAGCTGATCCACTCCTACCGGTCCCGCGGCCACCTCATGGCCGACACCGACCCGCTGGCCTACCGCCAGCGCAAGCACCCGGACCTCGACGTGCAGAACCACGGCCTGACGCTGTGGGACCTCGACCGCACGTTCCCCACGGCCGGGTTCGGCGGCAAGCCCAAGGCGACCCTGCGCGACACGCTCGGCCTGCTGCGCGACTCGTACTGCCGCAGCATCGGCATCGAGTACATGCACATCGCCGACCGCGTGCAGCGCAAGTGGATCCAGGACCGGATCGAGACCGGCTACGCCAAGACGCCCCGCGAGGACCAGCTGCGCATCCTGCGCCGCCTCAACTCGGCCGAGGCGTTCGAGACGTTCCTGCAGACCAAGTTCGTGGGCCAGAAGCGCTTCTCGCTCGAGGGCGGCGAGTCCCTCATCCCGCTGCTCGACGCCATCCTGTCGAAGGCCGCCGAGAGCGGGCTCGACGAGGTGGGCCTGGGCATGTCGCACCGCGGCCGCCTCAACGTGCTCGCCAACATCGCGGGCAAGTCGTACGGCCAGATCTTCAAGGAGTTCGAGGGCCAGCTCGACCCGCGCTCCGTGCAGGGCTCCGGCGACGTCAAGTACCACCTGGGCACCGAGGGCGTCTTCACCGCCGAGACCGGCGCGACGACGAAGGTGCACCTGGCGGCGAACCCGTCGCACCTGGAGGCCGTGGACCCGGTGCTCGAGGGCATCGTGCGCGCCAAGCAGGACCGCATCGACCTGGGCGGCGACGGCTTCTCCGTGCTGCCGATCCTCGTGCACGGCGACGCCGCGTTCGCCGGCCAGGGCGTGGTGCCCGAGGTGCTCAACCTCGCGCAGCTGCGCGGCTACCGCACCGGCGGCACGATCCACGTCATCGTCAACAACCAGGTGGGCTTCACCACCGGGCCGTCGAGCTCGCGCTCCACGACGTACGCCACGGACATCGCCAAGGGCTTCCAGGTCCCGGTGTTCCACGTCAACGGTGACGACCCCGAGGCCGTGGTGCGCGTCGCCGAGCTGGCCTTCGCCTACCGCGAGCAGTTCGACCGCGACGTCGTGATCGACATGATCTGCTACCGCCGTCGTGGCCACAACGAGGGCGACGACCCGTCGATGACGCAGCCGCTCATGTACAACCTCATCGAGGCCAAGCGCTCGGTGCGCCGCCTGTACACGGAGAACCTCGTCTCCCGCGGCGACATCACCGTCGAGGAGGCCGAGCTGGCCCTGCAGGACTACCAGCTCCAGCTCGAGCGGGTGTTCACCGAGACCAAGCAGGGCGTCGCCGCGAAGCCGACGGCCGAGCACGTCGGCGGCCTGGAGCTCCCCGAGTCGCAGCGCGAGGACGCCGGGACGATGGTCGGCTGGCAGACGGCCGTGCCGCACGCCATCGTCGAGCGCATCGGCGAGGCGCACACCGCGCCGCCCGAGGGCTTCACCGTGCACCCGAAGCTCGCCAAGCTGCTCGAGACCCGCCAGCTCATGTCCAAGGACGGCGGCATCGACTGGGGCTTCGGCGAGATCCTCGCCTTCGGCTCGCTGCTCATGGAGGGCACCCCGGTGCGCCTCGCCGGCCAGGACTCGCGCCGCGGCACGTTCACGCAGCGCCACGCCGTCTTCCACGACCGGACCAACGGTGCCGAGTGGACGCCGCTGAGCTACCTCACCCGCGAGCAGGCCAAGTTCTGGGTCTACGACTCCTCGCTGTCGGAGTACGCGGCGCTCGGCTTCGAGTACGGCTACTCCGTGGAGCGCCCGGACGCGCTCGTGCTGTGGGAGGCGCAGTTCGGCGACTTCGTCAACGGCGCCCAGACCGTCATCGACGAGTTCATCAGCTCCGCCGAGCAGAAGTGGGGCCAGTCGTCGTCGCTGGTCATGCTGCTGCCGCACGGCTACGAGGGCCAGGGACCGGACCACTCGTCCGCCCGCATCGAGCGCTTCCTGCAGCTCGCCGCGGAGGACAACATGGTGGTCGCGCACCCGTCGACCCCGGCGTCGTACTTCCACCTGCTGCGCCGCCAGGCCTACCAGCGCCCGCGCAAGCCGCTCGTCGTGTTCACGCCCAAGCAGCTGCTGCGCCTCAAGGCGGCGGCGTCGGGCGTCGAGGAGTTCACCTCGGGCACGTTCCGTCCGGTCATCGCCGACGACGCCGTGCCGGCGTCGGGCGTGACGCGCGTGATCCTCTCCTCTGGCCGCGTGTACTACGACCTGCTCGCCGAGCGCACGCGCCGCGGCGACACGACGACGGCGCTCGTCCGCCTCGAGCAGCTCTACCCGCTGCCCACCGAGGAGCTCGTCGCCGAGCTGGCGAAGTACCCGGGCGCCGACCAGGTGTGGGTGCAGGACGAGCCGCAGAACCAGGGCGCGTGGTCGTACCTGCACCTGGCGATGCCGTCCGAGCTGCGCACGTCCGTCCGCGTCGTCTCGCGTCCGGCGTCGGCGGCGACGGCCGCGGGCACGCACAAGCTCCACGCGGCCCAGCAGGAGACGCTCCTCGCGGAGGCGTTCGCGGGCTGACCCGAGACGCGACGAGGCCCGGCACCCTCCAGGGTGCCGGGCCTCGTGCGTGCTGCGACCGGGGTCACCAGCGCCCGTGGACCGCCTCGCGGAAGTAGGTGTCGTACAGGTCCCGGACGTCCGACCGGAACAGCGGCCCGAGCACCGGCACCGACCCGGCGGCCGCGTTGAGGCGGGCCTGCTCGGGGTTGCGCGCGCCCGGGATGACCGTGGAGACGCCCGGCTGCTGCCACACCCACGCGATGGCGGCCTGCGCCGGGGTGACGTCCCCGGGCAGCGCGGCGACCAGGTCGGCGAACTCGGCGGCCGCCTTGACGCCCGTCTCGTAGTCGACGCCCGAGAAGGTCTCGCCGACGTCGAACGCCGCGCCGTGGCGGTTGTACGTCCGGTGGTCGTTCTCGGCGAACGTCGTGTCCTTCGTGTACCGCCCCGTCAGCAGGCCCGAGGCGAGCGGCACGCGCGCGATGATGCCGACGCCGGCGGCCGACGCCGCGGGCAGCACCTCCTCGATCGGCTTGTGGCGGAACGCGTTGAGGATGATCTGCACGGACGCGACGCCGGGACGCTTGATCGCCTCGAGCGCCTCCGCGGTGGTCTCGACGCTCACGCCGTAGCTCGCCGTGACGCCCTCGGCGACGAGGGTGTCGAGCGCGTCGTACACCTCCTGCGTGGAGTAGACCGCCGTCGGCGGGCAGTGCAGCTGGACGAGGTCGAGGGTGTCGACGCCGAGGTTGCGGCGCGACCGGTCCGTCCACTCGCGGAAGCTGGCGAGCACGTAGTTCTCGGGCACCTGGTCGACGCGGCGGCCCATCTTCGTGGCCACGGTGATCCCGGCGTCCTGGTGGTCCTTGACGAAGGCGCCGATGGCCTGCTCCGAGCGTCCGTCGCCGTAGACGTCGGCGGTGTCGTAGAACGTCACCCCCGCCTCGAGCGAGGCCTCGAGCACCGCGCGCGAGTCCGCGTCGCTGACCTCGCCCCAGTCGGCCCCGAGCTGCCAGGTGCCCAGGCCCACGACCGAGACGAGGCGGCCGGTGCGGCCGAGTACCTGCTGTTCCATCGAATCCTCCACCTGTCGGACAGTTGCTCACACAGTACGACGCACCGGCCTGCCGCGACGGTTACGGTGTCACCCGTGACCACCAGCGACATCTCTCCCACGCCCGCCGTGTCCGGCGCCCAGTACGTCATCTCCTTCCGTGAGCACCGCGCCGTCGTCGCCGAGGTCGGCGCGATGGTGCGCGAGTACGCCGTCGGGGGCCGCGACGTGTTCGTCCCGTTCGGCGAGGACGAGGTGGCGCCCGTGTTCAACGGCGCGGTGCTGCTCCCCTGGCCGAACCGCCTGGGCAACGGGTCCTACGTCGTCGACGGCGTGACGTACGAGGTGGCGCACTCCGAGCCGGACCGCGCCAACGCGCTGCACGGCCTGGCCTGCTGGGTGCGGTGGTCGCTCGTCGAGCACTCCGACGACGCCGTGACGCTCGAGCTGGCGCTCGCGCCGCAGAAGGGCTGGCCGTTCCAGCTCGTCACGCAGGTGCGCTACAGCCTGTCCGACGCCGGTCTGGAGGTCGTCGTCACCACGCGCAACGTGGGCGGCGGCACCGCCCCCTACGGCATCGGCTTCCACCCGTGGCTGTCGGCCGCGGGCGCCGCGCTCGACGCGTGCACCGTGCAGCTCGACGCCACCACCCACGTCACCGTCGACGCGCGCCTGCTGCCCACGGGCACCGAGCCCGTCGCCGGACCGTACGACCTGCGCGAGGTGCGCTCCCTGGCCGGCCTGGACCTCGACGACGCCTGGGTGGACGTCACGCGCGACGCCGACGGCCTCTCCTGGTGCCGCCTGGGCTGCCCGGACGGCCGCACCCCGGCGGTCTGGATGGACGGGTCGATGGACACCTGGCAGGTGTGCTCGGCCGACCACATCCCGCACTTCCTGCGCGGTGGCCTCGCGGCCGAGCCGATGAGCTGCGTCGCCGACGCGTTCAACACGGGCGAGCGCCTCGTCCACCTGGCGCCGGGCGACGTGCACACGGTGCGCTGGGGCGCCACGCTGCTCTGACATCCCTCCCGACGTCGTGCCGGCACGCGAGAATGGCGGCGCAGGTCCAGGGGGCAGCCAGAGCGAGGGAGTGAGCCCGTGACGGTACGCGAGACGCGCATCTGCGTCGTCGGCGACGAGCTGAGCGTGGGAGTCGGTGACGCCCGCGCCCTCGGCTGGGTGGGGCGCGTCATGGCCCGGTCGCACTTCGACCGGCCCGCGATGCACTTCACCCTGGCCGTGCCGGGCGAGAACTCGTCGGGGCTGGGCGCGCGGTGGGAGGCGGAGACGGCCGCACGGTTCGGGCGCGAGACCGAGAACCGCCTGGTGATCGCGCTCGGCCGGCACGACGTCGAGCAGGGCCTGTCCATCGCACGGTCGCGGCTCAACCTCGCCAACGTCCTCGACCTCGCGTCGTCGGCCCAGGTGCAGACGTTCGTCGTCGGACCGCCGCCCGGGCGCCCGGAGGACGCCGGGGCGATCGAGGACCTCTCGGCCGCGTTCGCCGACGTCGCCTCGCGACGTCGGGTGCCGTACGTGGACACGTACTCTCCGCTGGCGCACCACGAGCAGTGGCTGGCCGACCTCGCGCAGAACGGGACGCTCTACCCGGGCCAGGCGGGCTACGGCCTCATGGCCTGGCTCGTGCTGCACACGGGCTGGCACGCCTGGCTGGGCCTGCCGTCGGAGGACTGAGCCGGAGCGCAGCGGAGGGGTGGAGGCCGAGGCACGAGGCATCCGCCCGCGGCGAAGCGCAGGCTCAGTCGGACCACGTGCTCGAGGACTGAGCGGGAGCGGAGCGCAGGCTCAGTCCGACCAGGCGCGCGCGGACTGACAGCTCCTCACGGCAGCGTCGCGCGGATCGCCGCGCGGGCCCCGTCGAGCACGGTGCGCACCGTCTCGACGGTGAGGGTCCCGACGGCGCCGGTGACGTCGGCGCGACGCAGGTCGGCGAGCACGTCGGCGCGGAACCGCTGAACCAGGGCCTCGGCCTCGTGCCGGCGGACGTCCGACCGCGCGCGGCGCGGGTCCGGCGGGGTGTCTGGCGCCGGACGCACCCGGACCTCCTGCGCGGCAGCCGCGAGCTCGGCGCGCAGGCCCCGCATCGTGGAGCGCACGTCGGCGCGCAGCTCGTCGGCGCGGGCACGCACGGTCTCGGCGACGGTGTGCTCGAGGCGGCGCAGGTCGTCGCGGCGGGCGTCGAGCTCGGCCCGGCCGACGTCCGTGAGCACGTAGGGGGACTTGCGGCCGGCGTCGGCCCGGCGCACGAGGCCCTCCTCCTCAAGGCGGGCGAGGCGCGGGTAGACGGTGCCGGCGCTGGGCCGGTACGTGCCGCCGAACCGGGCGGACAGCTCGGTGATGAGCTCGTAACCGTGCCGGGGAGCGTCCTCGAGCAGCGCCAGCAGGTAGAGCCGCAGCTCGCCGTGGGCGAAGACGGGCGGCATCAGCGGACCTCGGCCCGGACCCCGATGATGGTGACGTCGCCGGTGACGACGTTGGCCTCCAGGGTGGTGGCCGGCGACGTCGCGCCGAGCGTCTTGGTGCCGAACCCGCTCGCCTCGACGCCGTCGAGCACGAGGCGGCCCCCGACGCCGGTGAGCCGGGCCCGGACCGCCGCGGCGTCGGGCAGGCGTACCACGAACGACCCGGACACGGCGTTGCAGCGCACCCATCGCGGCTGCTCGTGCAGGTCGAGCGTCACGGTGCCCGAGACGGTGCCGATGTCCACCGACGGCACGCGACCGGTGACGGTGAGGTCCGCGGAGACGGTGTTCGCGCGCACGTCGCCGCGCAGGTCGCTCACGGTGATCTCCCCGGAGACGGTGTTGACGTCGAGCTGCCCCTCGACGTCGGTGACGAGCGCGGTGGCGGAGACGGTGTGCACGCGGCTCGCGGCCCGCGTCCCGGCGAGCAGCGACTCGCCGCGTACCAGGCCGAGGCTCACGGGCACGCTGCGCGGCACCGCGATGTGGAGGTCGGCACGGGCTCGGCCGCTGAAGTCGCTGAAGTTCTCGAAGAAGGCCTTCCAGCCGCTGAGGGTCTCGTGCCCGACGACGAGCCGGCCGTCGTCGCCCAGGCGCACCTCGAGGGGCCTGCCGTCGACGACGTGGACCTCGACGCGCGTCACGGGCTCGTCGTGGGCGACGACGTCGACGCGCCCGTCGACGCAGCGCACCGACAACGAGGTCACGGCGTCGAGCTCGATGGTCTGCGGACCGGTGACGGTCCAGCGCTCTTCGGTCATGGTGGTGCTCCGTCCAGCTCGATGGGGGTCAAGACGCGATATATCGCGTGGCACTCACGATATATCGCGTTTCGCGACCTGCCAAGCCGGTGTGGGATCATGGACCGTTACCCGTCCACCCATCAGTGGGAGCAACCATGAGCAAGCGCGGTCGGAAGCGTCGCACCCGTAAGGGCAACGGCGCCAACCACGGCAAGCGTCCCAACGCCTGAGACGTAGGTGAAGCGAAGGGTGAGGGCCGAGGTACGAGGCACTCGCCCGGAGCGGAACCGCAGGCTCAGGCGTTCACAAGAACTGCCTGAGCACAGGCACCAGACGCGCGAGAGGCCGCGGCCCCGTCACCGGGGACCGCGGCCTCTCGCATGTCCAGGATCGCCCGAGCTCAGTCGACCGTCATGACCGTCAGCTGCGTGTGGATGCGCAGGCGCAGCGCCTCCGGCGCGCGCTCGGCGCACGACCGGCGCACGAGCTTCTTGACGAGCTCCTCCGCGCTCAGCTCGGCCAGGCAGGGCGAGCAGTGCGCGAGATGATCGCGCATGCGGCGCTCGTCGGCCGGCGTCATCTCGGAGTCCAGGTACTCGTACAGGTGCACGAGCGCGTGCTCGCACTCGTTCTCGCCCGCGACGTCGTGCGGGATCGGCTCGCTCACTTCGTACCTCCGTCGGCCTGCGCCGCTGTGCTCGCCGCGATGAGGCCGCGCTCCGCCGCGTAGTCGGCGAGCAGCTCGCGCAGCTGCTTGCGACCGCGGTGCAACCGGGACATCACCGTCCCGATCGGCGTCCCCATGATCTCGGCGATCTCCTTGTAGGGGAACCCTTCGACGTCCGCGTAGTAGACGACCATGCGCCGGTCCTCCGGGAGCGCCGCCAGGGCGCGCTTCACGTCGGAGTCGGGCAGGTGGTCCAGCGCCTCGACCTCGGCCGAGCGCAGGCCCGACGACGTGTGCGACGCCGCGCGGGCGATCTGCCAGTCCTCGACCTCCTCGGCCTGGGACTGCTGCGGCTCGCGCTGCTTCTTGCGGTAGCTGTTGATGAACGTGTTCGTCAGGATCCGGTACAGCCACGCCTTGAGGTTGGTGCCCGGGCGGTACTGGTGGAACGCGGCGAACGCCTTCGCGAACGTCTCCTGGACCAGGTCCTCCGCGTCCGCGGGGTTGCGCGTCATGCGCAGCGCGGCGGAGTACAGCTGGTCGAGGTGCGTCAGGGCGTCGCGCTCGAAGCGCGCCGCGCGGGCCGCCGGGCTCTCGTCGTCCGGGGCGCGGTCGGTCCCGTCGTCGAGGTCGTCGACGACGTCGTTCGGCTGGTCGCTCAGGTCGTCGCTCATCCCGGCCGAGCCTAGTCCCTGCGGGCCTGCGGGGCTGATCGCGACGGCAGGCCAGGCGCCCGCCGACTTGGCGGGCTTGGCCACACCGTCGACCTGCGACGGAAGCGCGAACAGCGGCAGGTCCTCGACGGAGGCGGCGTTCTTCGGGGGCACGGTGCGTACGACATCGTCCAGGGGAACGCCGCGGGACCACGGATGCATTCCCGCGGGCCCGCCGCCCCTCTCGCACGCCCTGAGTAGCCGTCGCGTGCCACTCTCCTCGGCGCACCGGCTACCGGGACCCCCGGCGTCGTGTGCGGGAAATCGCGCGCAGGCCTACGCACCAGCCGGCGACACGTATCCGTGCTTCCACGGTCTGTCGTCGACTGGGTCACGTCACCGGGACGCCACGAGCCCGGGTCCGACACCCCGGCTCCAGGAGGCCTCATGACCACCCGTACCCTCGCGCGTGCCCGAGCTCTCGCCACCGTCTCGGCGGGTCTGCTCGGCGGCGTCCTCGTCCTGACGGGCTGCGGCACCGACCGCTCCGACGCGGGCGCCCCCGTCTCGGACACCCCGGCCGCGGAGACGCCGGCGCCGGAGACCACCGACGCCGGTGGTTCGGCGGAGGCGGCGGACGCGGACGCGCCGATCACCCTGGCGGCGGCGAAGGCCGTCGCGCTCGCGTCCGTCGGTGAGGGCCAGGTCACCGGCTATGACGACGAGGACGACCACGGCGCCCGCTGGGAGATCGAGGTCACGCGGCCCGACGGCTCGGAGGTCGACGTGTACGTCGCCGCCGACGGCCGCGTCGTGAACACCGGGGAGCGTCAGGCGGAGCAGCCCGCGCAGGCCGCGCCCGCACCGGCCCCCGAGCCGGCGCCGTCGGGTGACGTGACACTGGACGAGGCCAAGCGCATCGCCGTCGCCCACGTCGGCGGCGGCCGCGTGACCTGGCATGAGCGCGAGAACGACCACGGCGCCCGCTGGGAGATCGAGGTCACGCGGCCCGACGGCTCGGAGGTCGACGTGTACGTCGCCGCCGACGGCCGCGTGGTGCGCACCAGCTGACCCCGGACGTCGTCCCGGGGCGGCACCGCCCCCGGGACGACGACACGCCGGATGCATCCGCACCCCGCCGGTGGAATGGTGGAGCCATGCTGCTGCGTCGCGTCGCCCGTCCCCTGCTGGCCGCACCGTTCGTGTACGACGGCGTGCAGGCTGCGCTGCATCCCGCCGAGCACGTCGCGGCCGCACGGGGGCTCACCGACACGGTGACCGACCGGGTGGGCGTGAAGCGGCTCAGCGACGAGCAGCTCACGCTCGCGGTGCGGGTGCACGGCGGGCTGACGGCGGTGCTCGGCGTCGCGCTGGCCGCGGGGTTCTTCCCGCGTGTCGCCTCGCTCAAGCTGGCCGCGCTGACGGCGCCCCTCGCCGTCGTGCACCAGCCGTTCACGTCGAAGGGGGCCGAGCGGGCGCAGAAGACGGGGCGCTTCGTGCGCGCCGTCGGCTATGTGGGCGCCGCGCTGATCGCCGGCGTGGACACCGAGGGCAGGCCCGGCGTGTCGTGGCGCGTGAGCCAGGCCCGCAAGAAGGCCGTGGCGAAGGTGGAGTCGGCCCGGCACGCCGACGACTGAGCGGACACCGCCGAGCAGACGCGACCGAGCAGACGCGACCGAGCGGACACGGCACGGACACCGTGGCGGACGCTCCCGCGTCGGCCGGGGCCCGCCCGATAGCCTGGGGCCCATGACGTCGACCCCCACCGCCGACCCCGCCGCGCTGCCCCGCTGGGAGGCACCGCTCGCGTCCGGCCCGCTGGACGCCCGCGTGGAGATCCCGGGGTCGAAGTCGCTGACCAACCGCCTGCTCGTGCTCGCCGCGCTCGCGGAGGGCCCGGGCGTGCTGCGGGGGGCGCTGCGCTCACGCGACGCGGACCTCATGATCGGCGCGCTGCGCTCGCTCGGCGTCACGATCACGGAGGGCGACGCCCCCTCGACGCTGCACGTCACGCCCGGCCCCCTGACCGGCGACGTCGACGTCGACTGCGGCTTGGCCGGCACCGTCATGCGCTTCCTGCCGCCCGTCGCGGCCCTCGCCACGGGCCCGGTCCGGTTCGACGGCGACCCGCACGCGCGCGTGCGTCCCATGCTCCCGGTGCTGCACGCGCTGCACGCCCTCGGTGTCGAGGTCACCGGCCCCGCCGGCGCGTTCCCCGCCACGCTGCCGTTCACGATCGGCGGCCGCGGCGGCCTGCGCGGCGGGCAGGTCGACGTCGACGCGTCGGCGTCGTCACAGTTCGTCTCGGGCCTGCTCCTCGCGGCGGCCCGGTTCGACGAAGGGCTCTCGCTGCGGCACATCGGCACCACGCTGCCGAGCCTGCCGCACATCGAGATGACGGTGGCGACGCTGCGCGAGGCCGGCGTCGTCGTCGACGACTCGCGCGACGGCATCTGGGTGGTGCAGCCGGCGCCGATCGCCGCGCGCGACGTGCGCGTCGAGCCCGACCTGTCCAACGCCGCCCCGTTCCTGGCTGCCGCGCTCGTGGCCGGCGGGTCGGTCTCGATCCCGGGCTGGCCGGCGTCGACCACCCAGCCGGGGGCCCTCGTCCCGGGTCTGCTGGAGCAGATGGGCGGGACCGCCTCCCTGACCGACGGCGTCCTGACGGTCACCGGAGACGGCACCGTCCACGGCATCGACGTCGACCTCCACGCCGCGGGGGAGCTCGCTCCGAACGTCGCCGCCCTCGCGGCCCTGGCCGACTCCCCCAGCCGCCTGCGCGGCATCGCGCACCTGCGCGGCCACGAGACCGACCGGCTCGCGGCCCTCGCCACCGAGATCACGCGGCTCGGCGGCCAGGCCGAGGAGACCCGCGACGGCCTCGTCATCACGCCGCGCCCGCTGCGCGGCGGCGTGTGGCGCACCTACGCCGACCACCGCATGGCGACGTCGGGCGCGCTGCTCGGGCTGCGGGTGCCGGGCGTGCAGGTCGAGGACGTCGAGACGACGGCCAAGACGCTGCCCGGCTTCGCCGGTCTCTGGCAGGCGATGCTCTGATGGGGCGCCGGGGCGGCGACGAGCACGAGGGCTTCGGGCGTCCCTCCAAGCGTGGCAGCCGGCCCCGCACCAAGCAGCGTCCCGAGCACGCGGACGCCGTCGTCGGGTTCGTCACCGGCGTCGACCGCGGGCGGTACACGCTGCTGCTCGACGAAGGGCTGGCGGACGAGCGTTCCGTGCTCGCCATGAAGGCGCGCGAGCTCTCGCGCACGCGCGTCGTCGTCGGCGACCGCGTCGACGTCGTCGGCGACACCACGGGAGACAAGGACACGCTGGCCCGCGTCGTGCGGATCGCCGAGCGCACCTCGGTGCTGCGGCGCACGGCCGACGACACCGACCCCTACGAGCGGATCGTCGTCGCGAACGCCGACCAGCTCGTCATCGTCACGGCGCTCGCCCAGCCCGAGCCGCGCACCGGCATGATCGACCGCGCCGCGATCGCGGCGTACGACGCCGGGATGGACGTGCTGCTGTGCCTCACCAAGGCGGACCTCGCGCCCGCGGACGAGCTGCGCGGGCTCTACGAGCCGCTCGGCGTCCAGGTCGTCGTGACCTCCCCGGCGGACGGCGGGGCGTCCGACGACGGCGGGGCGGGCGGGAGCCGCGGCCTCGACGCCGCCTCGGTGGAGCGGGTGCGCGAGAAGCTGCAGGGCCGCGTGTCGGTGTTCCTCGGGCACTCCGGCGTCGGGAAGTCGACGCTGGTCAACGCGCTCGTGCCTGGGGCGCGCCGCGCGACCGGGCACGTCAACGACGTCACGGGGCGCGGCCGGCACACCTCGACGTCGGCGGTCGCGCTGCGGCTCCCGGACGGGGACGGCTGGGTCGTGGACACTCCCGGCGTGCGCTCCCTCGGCCTCGCGCACGTGGAGGTCGACCACGTGCTGGCCGCCTTCGACGACCTCCACGACGCCGCCCAGGACTGCCCGCGCGGCTGCACGCACCTGACCGACGCCCCCGACTGCGCCCTCGACGAGTGGATCGAGGCCTCCCCCGACGCCGACACGCGGGCGACACGCGAGGCCCGCCTGGCGAGCTTCCGCCGGGTCCTGGCCTCGCGCACCGCTAGCGTGGGGGCGTGAACCCCGCTCGCACGTACGAGGACGACCTGCGGCTGGCGCACGTCATCGCCGACCAGGTCGACGCCCTGACCATGGAGCGCTTCCGCGCCCTCGACCTGCACGTCGAGACCAAGCCGGACAACACCCCGGTCTCCGACGCCGACAAGGCCGCCGAGGAGTTCATCCGCGCCCAGCTCAAGCGGGCCCGCACGCGCGACGCCGTCGTCGGCGAGGAGTACGGCTCCGCGGGCAACGGTGCCCGGCGCT
Organism: Xylanimonas protaetiae; assembly: GCF_004135385.1. NCBI lineage: Bacteria > Bacillati > Actinomycetota > Actinomycetes > Micrococcales > Promicromonosporaceae > Xylanimonas > Xylanimonas protaetiae. The sequence continues at coordinate 299,438 of NZ_CP035493.1, forward strand.
GGATCGTCGACCCGATCGACGGCACCAAGAACTTCGTGCGCGGCGTGCCCGTGTGGGCCACGCTCATCGCGCTGGCCGACGGGGACGAGGTCGTCATGGGCCTGGTCTCCGCGCCCGCGCTGGGGCGGCGCTGGTGGGCCGCCAAGGGCTCGGGCGCCTGGACCGGGCGGTCGCTGTCGTCGGCGACGCGCCTGTCCGTCTCGGGGGTCCAGCGGCTCGAGGACGCCTCGTTCAGCTACTCGTCGCTGAGCGGGTGGGAGGAGCGCGACAAGCTCGACGGGTTCCTCGACCTGACGCGTCGCTGCTACCGCACCCGCGGCTACGGCGACTTCTGGTCGTACATGCTCGTGGCCGAGGGCGCCGCCGACCTCGCGGCCGAGCCCGAGCTCGAGGTCTACGACATGGCCGCGCTCGTGCCGATCGTCACCGAGGCGGGCGGCCGCTTCACGTCGCTCGACGGCGCCGAGGGCCCGTGGGGCGGCAACGCGCTCGCGACGAACGGCCACCTCCACGACGAGGTGCTGGTCTACCTGGGCTGATACGCCCGCCGTCGCGCGACTCTGAACGTCCGCGTACGCGTGCCCAGAACCGGACATTCAGAGTCGCGCGGCAGGGGCGGTCATGTGCGGGGGATCGTGCGGAGCTCCGGGGGGCGTACCAGAGGAGGTCGCGGTCCGTGATCCGCTGGATCGCGGCGTCGAGGGCCGCGTCTGCGCCCGGTGCGTCGCTCACCGCCAGCTCCAGCACGTCGACGACGTCGGGCGACGCCGTCGGCTCGTCGACGTGGACGGCGACCAGGACCGTGCCGGGGACGTCCCCCGTCAGCCGGACCTGCGACGGCGCGGCGTCGGTGTCGCGCGCGACGACCACGGCGTCGTCGGGCACCTCGACGGTGACGACCACCCGCAGCGGGACGACGCCGGGCGACCCGGCGACCAGCAGCAGCGAGTCGTGGGCGGCGGCGAGGAACGCGTGCCACTCGAGGCCCTCGTCGTCCTCGTCGGGGAGCGACGACGACAGCGCCGCCGTCACCGCGTGGGCCTGCCGGCCCGGAACGGTCCAGGTGGCGGCGGTCGCGGTGACGGCGGCGGAGTCCAGCTCGTCGAGCGTGGCGGGCACGTAGAGGCGCATGCCCCGATTGTGCCGCAGCGCTCCTGATCAGGCCGCGAGCGCGGCGCGGGCCTCGATCTCGGCGTTCATCTCGTCCAGGCGCTCGTCGGTGAGGTCGTAGCGGTGGATGATCACCATCGCGACGACGAGCAGCACCGCCGGGATCACGGAGACCAGCCACAGGATGCCCTGCGTCGAGGTCGCCGACTGGTGGGAGCGCTCCGCGTGGTAGCCGGTCAGCGAGAGCACCAGGCCGGGGACGACGCCGCCCAGCGCCATGCCGGCCTTGAAGAAGATGCCGGTCAGGGCGTTGACGATGCCGGAGATGCGGCGGCCCGTGCGCCACTCGCCGTACGAGACGACCTCGGGGATGAGCGACCACATGTAGCCCGTCGCCACAATCACGCCCGTCGAGCGGACGAACTGGGCGATCATGACGAGGCCCACGTGCTGCGACGGGTTCGGGATGAAGTAGAGCAGCGCGAGGCCAACGATGCCGATCGACAGGAAGAGGGTGAAGAGCGCCTTCTTGCCGATCCAGCGCTTGATGCGCGGCACGAGCGGCAGGAACACGAAGGCGGGCAGCACGCCGAGGGCGTTGAACCACTGCACCTGGTCGGAGGCGCGGACGACGTCGTTCATGTAGTACGCGGCGCCGGCGTTGCCGACCGACATCATGGCGAACGCGGTGATGAAGAAGAACGCGACCGTGCGCAGCGGCTTGTTGCGCTTGAACTCGGTGACCAGGTCGGTGACCTTGACCTGCTCGGCCGCGGCGTCGTCCATGACGACGCGCTCCTTGGTCTGCGTGAACGTGAAGACCAGCACCGCGAGGCCGATGGCGGCGTAGATCGCCATCGTGGTGAGCCAGCCGCCGGCCGACTCGGGCGTGTCCCACTGGCCGTCGGCGGAGAAGATCTTGACGAGCACCGGCACGCCGAACGCGACGGCGAGGCCGCCGATGTTGGCGAGGAACATGCGCGTGGTGGTCAGCACCGAGATCTCGTCGTTGTCGCGCGTGAGGCTCGAGTTGAGGGCGCCGTAGGGCACGTTCAGGAGCGTGTAGAGCATCGACAGGCCGACGTACGTGACGTAGGCGTACAGCAGCGACCCCGACATGCCCGTCCAGAACACCAGCACCGCGAGCGCCGACAGCGGGATGCCTGCGATGACGAGCCACCCGCGGTAGCGACCCCACCGCGTGGTGTTCTTGTCGACGATGGTGCCGACGATCGGGTCCCACACCACGTCGACCAGGCGCACCGCGAGGAACATCGTGGCCGCGGCCCCGCCGACAGCCCGAAGACCTCCGTGTAGAAGAACAGCAGGTACGTCGAGACGGTGTTGTAGATCAGGTTCTGGGCCAGGTCACCCGAGCCGAAGCCGATGCGCTGCATCCAGGTGAGCCGGTAGAAGCCCTGCGCCTCACCGGGAGCGGTGAGCGTCGTGGCAGCGCTTCCAACCTGGTCGATCGTGGTGCTCATGGCAGTGGTTGTCTCCCCCTCGTGACGGGCGGCCCGACGAGGGCCCCATCTAGGGTCACCCCGTGCGTGGTCTGACCACAACCGAAGTTGGCCGTTTGTGGCGAAGGCGACACCAAGGTCACGCCATCTCACCCGACTCCCTCGGACAGCCGCCGTTCGGGCACCCGCAGCCGCTCGGCGAGCGCGGCGACCGCCACCCGCACCGGGGAGCCGGGCGCGTGCTCGGCCAGCGCCCGGCCCGCGAGCAGCGCGGCGTCCTGGCCGGCGGCATCGTCCGGCACGACGACGACGTCGTCGAGCCCCGCGTAGCGGGCCATCGCCTCGCGCACCGCCGCCTCGGGGCGCGCGCCGGCCACGGCCGCGCGGACCCGGTTCACGACGACCGCCGACGGCGTCCGCACGACGACCGGCGCCTCCCGCAGGTCCTCGAGCGCCCGGACGAGCCGCTGGATGCCCACCGGGTCGGCCGTGCCGACCACGAGGACGTCGTCGGCCGCGGCGAGCGCGGCGAGCGTCGCGGCGTTGCGCTGCGGCGCGTGCGTGTCGTACATGAGCACCTCGTCGGCCTCGACGGGCGCGGCGGTGTCGACGACGGTCCACGACGCGAGCTCGCGCGCCCGGTCGAGCACCACCTCGAGCGACGACGCGGGCACCTCGGGCCAGCGCGCGGAACGCGTCAGCCCCGTCAGCACACGCAGGCCGGGGGCGACGAGCGGGCTCTGCCGGGCCAGCGAGGGCACGTCGAGCGTCCCCTGTCCGGCCGCGCGGCACGCGGCGGCCAGCCCGGGGGCGTCGTCGAGCAGGCCGAGCCGCATCGCCAGGGAGGACCCGTACGTGTCCGCGTCGACGAGCAGGACGTCGCGCGGGTCCGTGCGCTCGGGGCCGGGCGCGTGGCGCGCGCCCCGACCGCGGCGTCCGGACGTGCCGAGGCCGGCCAGGGCGGCGGCGAGCTCGAGGGCGACGGTGGTCCGGCCGGGCGCGCCGACGGGACCCCAGACCGCGACGACGCGTCCGGGCGCGGCCGGGGCGCCCTCCGGCGGCGGGGAGGGCTCGTCCTCCGGGCTCGGCACCTCGGGGTCGCCCGGGCCGTCGGCCGCCGCACGGACGGCGTCGAGGAGGCCGTCCCCCAGCGCGGCGGCGGGCCCGCCGTCGAGGACCGCGTCGACGCCGAGGGCCCGCAGGCGCTCCCCGCCGAGCCCGTCCGCGAGCGCGACCACGCGCACGCCCGCGCCGTGCAGCCGCGCGACCGCCTCGCGGTCGAGCCCGGGAAGGTCGCCGGAGATCACCGCGACCGCGCCCGCCCCGGCGGCCGCCGCGGCCAGCAGCTCGACGACGTCGCCGCACCGGCGCGTCACGGTGGCGCCGGACCCGGGTGCGCCGAGGGCGAGCACCACCTGCGTCTCCGCGGCGCCGCGCACGGCGGCGAGGACGGTGACGGGCGCGGCCATCAGGACGCCCTGCCCGCCACCGGGACGACGTCGATGGTGCCGTCGTCACCGAGCGCCGCGAGCAGCACGGGCAGCTGGTCGCTGGGCACGAGCACGTGCAGCGTCGTCGTGGAGCCGACGACGAGACCGGTGCCGGCGTCGGCGACCTGCTCGACCAGCACCGACGCGACGACCTGCCGCGGCTGCGGCGTCCGGGCGTCGGCGCCCACGCCGGGCTCCGGCACGAACCACACGTCGACGACGGCGCCCTTGCGCACGCGCTCGGACAGCGCGCCGTCGACCTCCACGGCGACGGACCGCAGGTCGAGGCTCTCCGCGTCCCCGAGCGCCGAGCGGGCGACGAGCTCGCGGTCGCCGATCACGCGCGTGACGACGAGGCCCTCCGGCAGCGGCTCGTCGGCGGGCACGTAGCGATCGGCGCCCGTGCCGAGCCGGACGTCGACGGCGCGGACGGTGTCGGCCGTGAGCACGTCCCCCGGGGTCAGCGCGCCCACCGCGGCCCACACGGGCGTGGTGCGCGACGCCGCCGACACGGCCCAGGAGCCGAGCGCGACGGACAGCGCGACGAGGACGACGCCCACGACGAGGCGCGGGTCGCGCCAGGACGGGCGCCGCAGGCGCGCGGCCACGGGAGCGGGCAGGGTGTCGATGCTCATCAGGGGGTCCCTTCGGGGGCTGCTGCGTCAGAGGTCATCTTGGGGTGCCAAACGTCGCGAAGAGTTTCCACCTGTGGACAAACGAACCCCATGAACACATGGTGCTGTGCAAGACTGGCGGCATGGCCGCTCGATTCCTCTCCCTCGCCGACGTCGAGGAGCTGCTCGCGATCTCGTCCCGGCAGGCGTACGCCCTGGTCCGCAGCGGCGAGCTGCCCGCGATCCAGATCGGGGGCAAGGGGGTGTGGCGCGTCGAGGCCGCGGTGCTCGAGGAGTACATCGCCGGGCAGTACGCCAAGACGCGCGAGCGCATCGCCTCCGGCGACGTCTAGGCCGGTCACGCCCGGCTCACCCGCAGCACCGCGAGGAACGGCACCGTCCGTACCCTGACGGGGGCGCGGTCGAGCTCCTCGAGGTCGAGATGGTCCTGGCCGACGCGCGCGAGCCGCCCCACGGCCTGGCCCGCGGCGGTGCGCACGACGACGCGGGCGCGGTCCCGCTGCAGCTCGCGCAGGACGGTGCCCAGCCCGAGCGCGTCCAGACGCGACGTCGACGGCACGCCCTGACGACCCAGGCCCGTGACCGCCGCGACCGCGGTCGCGGGGACCAGGTGCTCGGTGGGTCCCACAGCGCCGCGCCCCGCGAGCACGAGCCACGAGGCGGCCACCGTCGCCAGCGTCCCCGTGACGGTCTCGCCGTCGAGCAGCTCGAGGCTCACGGGCCTGCCGACGACGGCGCGCAGCCGGTCGGCCAGCGTGATGGCAGCGTGCTCGGCGCGGGTCAGCTCGGCGACCTCGCCGTCGCGCTCGCCCTGTTCGTGGGCGGCGAGCTGCGCCTCGAGGTCGGCGAACAGCGCCTCCCAGCGCCTGGAGCCGTCGGCGGCCATCCCTCCCCTTCCCCCGGGTGGGCCGTGCCCGTGCAGGCCCGGGCACAGAGTGCCAGACCCCGGAGGGGTTCGACGCGGTTCATCCACAACTGTCCATCCTGTGAGGTAGACAGCCCGGATGACGTGTGGTTGTCTTGCGCCCACGCAGGGCATCAAACGACATCAAACGTCATCACCGGAGGCTCAGATGGGACGACGAACATCTCGCGGCAGCGCATGGCAGCTGCTGGCACTCGGCCTCGCGCTCGGCACGGCCGCCGCGGCGCTCGGTGGCCGTGCGTTCACGGTCGCGGGGGCGGCCGGCTCCCCTGCGGCAGGCGTGGAGGACTGGGTCGAGCTCGCCGTCGTCGGCGGGGCCGCGGTGGCCGCCGCCTGGGTGGCGCTCGGGGCGCTGCTGGGGCTGGCGGTCGTCGCCGCCGCCCGGGTCGGGTCCCGTTGGCGGGCCGGTGAGGCCGCGGTGCGGCTGCTCGCCCCGGGGCTCGTGCGCCGGCTGGTGCGTGCCGGCATCGGCGTCGGTGTCGGCACCGGGCTCATGCTCGCGCCGAGCACGGCGCTGGCGGCGGCCCCGGCGCCCGCGGCGCCGGTCAGCGTCGCCGCCGAGGGCGGCGGGCCGGAAGGCTCGGCGATCGCGGGCGGCGTGAGCGCGGGCGGCGTGAGCCTCGGCATCGACCTGGCGTGGCAGCCGACGGCGGCTGCCCCTGCCGAGGCAGCACCGGCCGTCAGCGCTCCAGCGGAGACCGTTCCGGTCGAGACGGGCACCGTCGAGACCGGCACCGGCGCGGCGACGCCTCCGACACCCAGGCGGACCACCACCGCCGCGACTGCGCCCACCACCGCTCCCTCTGCCCCGCCTGCACCCGCCGCCGAGGCCCTCGTCATCGCCGCCCCCAGCACCCGTACCCCGGTCGCCGCGGCGCCGGCTCCCGTGTCGCGCCCGCTGGCCGCGCCCGAGGCCGACGGCTCCGTCGTCGTCCTGCGGGGCGACACCCTGTGGGACATCGCCGCCCGGTGGCTGGGCGGTGACCCCACCGACGCCGAGGTCATGGCGGCGACCGTGCGGTGGCACGCCGCCAACCGCGCCGTGATCGGCGCCGATGCCGACGTCATCCTTCCCGGCCAGGTGCTCGCCCCGCCCGCCTGACGTCCTCCCGACGTACCCCTTCTTCCCTGCGCTCCGATGGAGGCACGCATGTCCAGCACCGTCCCGGGCACGGCCCGCCCGCTCCGCGTCGTCGGGGTGCCGCAGCGGCCGGGGCGCCCGCCGCAAGCCCCGACGCATCCGCCGCGCGTGCGCCGCCTGCGCCTCGGCTCCGACCGGACGTTCGCCGACGCGGACGACGCCGATGTCGCCGAGCTCGCGGCCGCACGGCCCGTCGCCGACCAGCCGGTGCCGCCCCTCCCCGACCCGACCGCCATGTGCGCCACGGTGGTGCGGGCGGCGGTCGAGGTGCTCCGCGGCGACCGGCCTGCGGCGCAGCTCGCGCGCTGGCTCACGCCGACGGTGCTCGAGCAGCTCACGGAGCGCGCCCGGCTGCTGCGCGAGGCCGCGGCGTCCGACGGTCCCGGGCCGGGGGCCCGGCCGGTGCAGGTGCGGCGCATCCGGCTCGAACGGCGCGGCGACACCGCCGAGGCGACCGTCGTCGTCGAGGACCGGGGGCGGTGCCGTGCGGCCGCCGTCCGCCTGGAGGCGCGCCGCGGGCAGTGGCGCCTCGCCGTCCTCGAGCTCGGCTGAGACCGACCCGGGCGGGACCCGGACCGGGTCGGTCTCAGCCGAGACGAACCGGACCCAGCCCGGTCGCACCAGGCCAGCCATACCGGACCCGGGCATGGGCGAGGCCCCGTCCCGCGAACGCGGGACGGGGCCTCGTCAGTGCCCTCAGGCCTCGTTCAGGCCGTGGCAGACCTTGTACTTCTTGCCGGAGCCGCACGGACACTGCGCGTTGCGCGGCGTGCCGGGGAAGGTGCGGCCGTCGGCCTCGGTGGCCTGGGCCTCGCCGTGCAGGGCGCGGCGCGAGCGGCGGGCGTCGTCGCCGCCCGCCGCGGACGCGCCCGTTCCGCCCGCCGCTGACGCGCCCGTTCCGCCCTCGCTCGGGCCGCTGTACGACAGCGGCACCTGACGGGCCGGGCCGTCCAGACCCTTGCCGAGCAGCACGGGAGCGGGAGCAGCCGCCGGCGCGGGAGCCGCGGCCACGGGCGCCGCGGCAGGAGCAGCCGCCGTGGCCTCCTCGACGGGAGCCTTCACCGCGGGAGCCTCCGCAGCGGGAGCCTCCTTCGCGGGCGCCTCGGGCGCCTCCACCGCGAGCGCGGGCGCCGAGACGGCCGCCGCGGCGGCGGACGCCGCGTCGACGGCCGGCGCCTGCTGCACCTGGACCTCGAGGTTGTACAGGAACCCGACCGACTCCTCCTTGATGGCGTCGGTCATGGCCGAGAAGAGCTGGAAGCCCTCGCGCTGGTACTCGACCAGCGGGTCGCGCTGGGCCATCGCGCGCAGGCCGATGCCCTCCTTGAGGTAGTCCATCTCGTAGAGGTGCTCGCGCCACTTGCGGTCGAGCACGGAGAGCACGACGCGGCGCTCGAGCTGGCGCATGCCGTCCTCGCCGAGCGCCTCGGTGCGGGTGTCGTAGGCGACCTGGGCGTCGGACTTCAGCTCCTCGAGCACCATCTCGCGCGTGACCTGGCCGATGCCGCCGGCCTCCTCGACGACGTCGTCGACCGAGATGGTCACGGGATAGACCGACTTGAGGGCGGTCCACAGGCCCTCGAGGTCCCACGACTCGGGCGCGCCCTCGGAGGTGGCGCCGTCGACGTACGCGGTGATGACGTCGTTGCGGAAGTGCGTGATCTGCTCGGCGAGGTCCTCGCCCTCGAGCACGCGGCGGCGCTCGGCGTAGATGACCTCGCGCTGGCGCGACAGGACGTCGTCGTACTTGAGGACGTTCTTGCGGATCTCGAAGTTGCGGGCCTCGACCTGCGACTGCGCGGACTGGATGCCGCGCGTGACCATCTTCGACTCGAGCGGCACGTCGTCGGGGAACCCGGCGCGGTTCATCATCGACTCGGCGAGGCCGGAGTTGAACAGGCGCATGAGGTCGTCCTGCATCGACAGGTAGAACCGGGACTCGCCCGGGTCGCCCTGACGGCCGGAACGACCGCGCAGCTGGTTGTCGATGCGGCGCGACTCGTGGCGCTCGGTGCCCAGCACGTACAGGCCGCCGAGCTCGGTGACCTCCTCGTGCTCGGCCTTGACGGCGTCCTTGGCGTGCTCAAGGACCTCGGGCCAGGCGGCCTCGTACTCCTCGGGGCGCTCGACGGCGTCGTAGCCGCGATCGGTCATCGTCTGGACGGCGACGAACTCGGCGTTGCCGCCGAGCATGATGTCGGTACCACGACCGGCCATGTTGGTGGCGACGGTGACGGCGCCCTTGCGGCCCGCGAGCGCGACGACGGAGGCCTCGCGCTCGTGCTCCTTGGCGTTCAGCACCGAGTGCGGCACCCCGGCCTTGCGCAGCAGGCCGGACAGGTACTCGGACTTCTCGACCGACGTCGTACCCACCAGGACGGGCTGGCCCTTGGCGTGGCGCTCGACGATGTCGGCGACGACGGCCGCGTACTTGCCCTCCTCGTTCTTGTAGACGAGGTCGGGCTGGTCGATGCGGACCATCGGGCGGTTCGTCGGGATCGGCACGACGCCGATCTTGTAGGTGCCCTGGAACTCGGCGGCCTCGGTCTCGGCCGTACCGGTCATGCCGGACAGCTTGGAGTAGAGGCGGAAGTAGTTCTGCAGCGTGACCGTGGCGAGCGTCTGGTTCTCGGCCTTGATCTCGACGCCTTCCTTGGCCTCGATCGCCTGGTGCATGCCCTCGTTGTAGCGGCGGCCCGGCAGCATGCGGCCCGTGTGCTCGTCGACGATCATGACCTCGCCCTGGAGCACGACGTAGTCCTTGTCGCGCTTGAAGAGCTCCTTGGCCTTGATGGCGTTGTTGAGGAACCCGATGAGCGGCGTGTTGAGCGACTCGTACAGGTTGTCGATGCCGAGGTAGTCCTCGATCTTCGCGATGCCCGGCTCGAGCACGCCGACGGTGCGCTTCTTCTCGTCGACCTCGTAGTCCTTCTCCGGGGTCAGGCGGCGCACCACCTTGGCGAACTCGGTGTACCAGCGGTTGGCGTCGCCGCCCGACGGGCCCGAGATGATGAGCGGGGTGCGCGCCTCGTCGATGAGGATCGAGTCGACCTCGTCGACGATGGCGAAGTGGTGACCGCGCTGCACGAGGTCGTCGGTCGACCACGCCATGTTGTCGCGCAGGTAGTCGAAGCCGAACTCGTTGTTGGTGCCGTACGTGATGTCGGCGGCGTACATCTCGCGGCGCTCGGCCGGCGTCTGGCCCGTGAGGATGACGCCCGTGCTCATCCCGAGGAACCGGTAGACGCGGCCCATGAGCTCGCCCTGGTACTTGGCCAGGTAGTCGTTGGTGGTGACGACGTGCACGCCCTTGCCCTCGAGGGCGTTGAGGTAGGCGGCCGTCGTCGCGACGAGCGTCTTGCCCTCACCGGTGCGCATCTCGGCGATGTTGCCCAGGTGCAGGGCGGCGCCGCCCATGAGCTGGACGTCGAAGTGCCGCTGGCCGAGCGTGCGGCGCGCGGCCTCGCGCACCGTCGCGAACGCCTCGGGGAGCAGGTCGTCGAGCTTCTCGCCGCGGGCCAGGCGCTCCTTGAAGCGGTCCGTCTCCTCCCGCAGCTCCTCGTCGCTCATGTCCGTGAAGCTGGACTCCAGGGCGTTGACCTGCTGGGCCAGCCCCTGCAGCTTCTTCACGGTCCGGCCCTCGCCGAACCGGAGCACCTTCTCGAGGATCGCAGGCACGCGGTTCTCCTAAGTCATATCGAGAGGATCGGGGGCACAACCGCCCACGCCCTGAGTCACACCCCAGCATCCTAGACGGGGCGACCTGACCGATTGCCAGGGTTCGCGCACGGGGTAACACCGTCCGGCGCGTCAGGGCCTCAGAGCCGCGTCGAGCGCCGGGGCGAGGTCGCCGCGGGACGCGACGACGACGTCGTCGAGCCCCAGCCACGCGGCCATCGTGCGCAGCTCCGACGCGAGCCGCCCCGCCGTCGCGGGCGTCGACCACGGCTCGGCGTGCGCGGCCTGGACGCGCAGCACGCCGGCCTGCCGGTCGGCCTTGAGGTCGAGGCGCGCGGTGACGCGCTCGTCCTCGAGGAACGGCAGCACGTAGTAGCCGTACTGCCGCTTGGCCGCGGGGGTGTAGATCTCGATGCGGTACGTGGTGCCGAAGAGCTCCTCGAGGCGCGAGCGCTCGAAGACGAGCGGGTCGAACGGGCTCAGGAGCGCCGCACCCGTGGCCCGGCGCGGGAGGGCCGCGTCGCGGTGCCGGTACCAGGGGCCGCGCAGGCCCTCGACGTCGACCGGGACGAGCACGCCGTCCTCGACGAGCTCGGCGACCGCGGCGGGCAGGAGGGTCTTGGTGACGCCGCGGAGGAGACGGAAGTAGTCGCGCAGGTCGCGGGGTGTGGCGATGCCGTGGGCGCGGGCGGAGATCTCGACGAGGCGCCGGATCGCCTCGCCGTCGGAGACGGGCGGCGCCTCGACCACGTCGCGCGGCAGCGCCCGCGCGGCCAGGTCGTAGCGGCGCTCGAACTGCGCCGTGCGCCCGGCCGAGACGGCCTCGCCCGTGAAGAACAGGTACTCCAGGACCCGCTTCCCGGCGGTCCAGTTCCAGCCCCACTCGTCGTTCGTGCGGCGGCCCGGCCCGCCGCGCGCCTCGAGCTCGACGTGCACCTGGGCCGCCGTGACCGGCCCCCGCTCCGCGAGGATCTCGCGCACGGCCGCGAGCTCGCCGGGGTGCTCCTCGGCCGCCCGGCTGATCGCCCCCCACGCGTGGTCGCGCACCGCGCGGCGCCGCCACTCGAGCAGCGGCCACGTCTCGACGGGCACGAACGACGCCTCGTGCGCCCACGCCTCGACGAGCCGTCGCGGGGTGCGCGAGTGCAGCCGGTCGAGCAGCCCGACGTCGTACGGCCCGAGCCGCGAGTACAGCGGCATGAGGTGCGCGCGGGCGAGCACGTTCACGGAGTCGATCTGGAGCAGCCCGAGCCGGCGCACGGCCGCGGTGACCTGCCGGAACCCCGGCTCGACGGCGGGCCGCTCGCGGTGCAGCCCCTGCGCCGCGAGCGCCGCGCGGCGCGCCTGGGACAGGGAGAGGCGCTCGGCGCGCGGGGTCGCGCGCCGAGCGCCTCGGTCGACGTCGATGGTGGTGGTCACCGGTCCAGCATGCTCGGCGCCACCGACAGGCTCACGTCAGGCTCGTGACCGGCAGCACGCCTTCGCACTGCTGGTCGAGCTGGACGACACCGTAGGTCCAGCCCTTGCGCTTGTAGACGGCCGACGGTCGTGCGGTCTCCTTGTCGATGAAGAGGAAGAAGTCGTGCCCGACGAGCTCCATCTCGTAGACGGCGTCGTCGACGGTCATCGCGTCGGCGGAGTGCAGCTTCTGGCGGATCACCACGGGCGAGTCGCCGAGCTGGTGCTCGACGGCGTCGCCGTCGGCGACGAGCGGGGTGGGCGGAGCGACGGGCTCGGGCTCGGCGGCCATGACCTCGTCGTAGGGACGCACGTCCACCGGCGCCGTCACGTACGTGCGGCGGTGGTCCTTGCGGCGGTCACGGGTGCGGCGCAGGCGCTCGATCAGCTTGTCGATCGCGAGGTCCAGGGCGCCGTACCGGTCGTCCGCGGCGGCCTCCGCGCGGATCACGGGACCCTTGGCCCGCACCGTCAGCTCGACCCGCTCTGCGACGGCGGCGAGCTTGGGGTTGCGCTCCTTCGTGACCTCGACGTCCACGCGCTGGGCCAACGGCGACAGCTGCGTGACCTTGGTGAGCTTGTCCTCCACGTGGCGGCGGAACCGCTCCGGCACATCCGTGTGCCTACCGACGACGACGATCTCCATCGTGTGCTCCCTTCCTCGGGAGGGCACCCGCCTCCGCGGGCGCCCGGTGTGCTCTTCGATGGCATCCGTGACCACGGATGCCGATGACGGCACCACCTCCAAGACGCGCCCGGAAACCGGGCCTGCGGCGGCCCGAGAGCGGTTCTGACGCCCTCGGTGAGCCCTCAGACTAGACCCGGTCCTGGCTCCGCAACACCGCTACGGCGGCCTTGGCGCGAACGGATCCCCGGGCCGCCCCGACGCGGCCCTCCGGCGTCGCGCGGAGTCGCCCGGCGGCGGCGTCGCGGCCAGCACGAACGCCCCGACGACGTCGACGCCGGCGGCCTCGAGGGCCCGCTCGGCGACGGCCAGCGTCGCGCCCGTGGTGACGACGTCGTCGACCAGCAGGCAGGCGCCGCGCGGCGGCCGTCCGGCGGCCCGCGCGAGCGCGCGCCCGTCGACGCGCACGGCCACGTTCCCGCCGCGGGCGCGCGCGCCGAGGCCCACCTGGTCCGTGCCGCGCACGCGCCGCAGCGCGGGAGCCGGGACTCCCCCCACGGCGCCGGCGACGGCGCGCGCCACGGGCGTCAGGTGCTCGCGCGCACGGGCCCGTCGCGACGCCGCGCTCGACGGCGCCGGCACCACGAGCAGCGGCCGCTCCCCGACGGCGTGCGCGAGCGCGTCCCGCAGCCCGGCCGCGCCACGCGCGGCCGCGGGCCCGAGCAGCCCGTCGAGGTCGGCCCGCCCGCGGTCCTTCCACGCGACGACGACGCCGCGGACCGGGCCCTCGTACCGGGCGAGCGCCCACACGGGCAGCGCTCCGACGCCGTCGAGCCGGTCGAGGCGCGGGACGTCCGCCTCGACGCGGGCGGGCGCGCCTGCGAGCAGGGACGCGCACGCGGCGCACCAGCGCACGTCGGGTGCCCCGCAGCCGGGGCAGGCGACGGGGACCAGCAGGCGGGCGAGCTCTCGCAAGGGCACCGGCCCATCCTGGCGGTCCGGGCCGTGGACCGCGGACCGCCTGTGGAGGAAGGACGTCCCTGCAGGTCAGCCCGCGAACGCCGCGAGCTGCACGCCCGTGCCGACGACGGGCCACAGCGCTGTCGTCTGGCGCACGTGCAGCACGCCCGCGCCGTCGATCGCGAGCAGGTCGCCGGACCCGACGGAGGCGCTGAGCCACGTCGGGTCGGAGATCCCGCCGATGCGGCGCGGCAGCCCGCCCACCGCCAGGTGCAGGCCGCCCACCCCGGCGAGGTACACCGACGTCGCGCCCGACTCGTCGCGGCTGAGGAGGGCGAGCACCGACTCCTCCTGCCAGACGGCCTGCTCGACACCGGTCACCGAGGCGCCGACCGTCACCGGGGACGCCAGCGCGGTCGGCACGCCGCGGGCGTCCCTGACGATGCCCGCGACCTGCACGGTGCTCCCGCCCTCCCCGCTCGACACGACGGCCACCCGGGCGCCCTCGGGCGACACGCGGACCGACGTCACGGTGCGCCCCTCCAGCCAGTCCACGTCGAGCGCGAAGCGGTCGCCGGCGGGCGTCACGACCACGAGCGGCCCGCCGCGGTCGCCCGTCCACACCGTGCCGACCCGGTCGATCGACGGGGGCAGCAGCCACGTGCCCGTGAGCAGCTCCGACGGGCTCTGGCCCGTCACCCGCACGAGCCGGCCCACGCCGTCGCGCACGACGACGGTGTCCCCGGCCTGGCTGACCGCGAGCGCCTGCGGGTCGAGCCCCTCGAGGTGCACCACGAGCTCGGACTGCTCGAGCGTGCGGCCCGTGACGTTCATGAGCTTGCCGCCCTGCAGCGCGACCGCCCTCCCGGGGGTGTGCGGGAGCTCCGGCACGTCCACCTCGGTCGGGACGATCGGGCCGTTGCGGTCGGACAGGACCACGTCGGCCGCGCCGCGGCCCTCGGCGAGGGTCGCGCGCACCTGCGCCGCGAAGACGCCGCGCGCCGTCCCGGACGCCTCGGAGGCCTGGTCGGTGAGCAGGACCTGGAAGGTGCCGTCCGGCCCCTCGGTCACCGACGCCGACAGCCCCGTGCCCACCGGCAGCATGGCCGACGCCGCCCCGGCCAGGTACTCGGGCGGCCCGGCGAGCAGCTGCTGGACGGCGCTCGTGCGCCACGTCGTCTGCGGGAACCAGCGCACGTCCGGCACCCAGGACCTCAGGTCCGGCGTCGGGAAGTAGAGCGTCGTCACGTGGAACGTCGAGCCGAACGTCGGCGACGGCACCATGAGGCCGTCGTCGAGGTGGGAGATGCGCCACTGCCCGCCCTCGCGCGCCAGCTCGAACGTGGTCTCCACGCCGCCCTGCTCCTCGCTGAACACGCCGCGCTCGTCGAGCGACGCGACCACGGTGGCGCTGGCGTGCACCACCACGCGGTCGGACGTCGGGTCCGAGCCGTCGGCGAGGACGGGCTGCGGCAGCACGTCGGTCACGAGCACGCGGCTGCTCGGCGACCACGTCTCGGCGGCACTCTTCGTCAGGTACTCGCGCGCGACGGCGAACGACGCCGCCGACGTCGGCCCCGCCTGGGTGGCGCGCAGGAAGCCCCGGACGATCGCCTCGGGATCGGCGTCGGCGGTGGGCCCGAACGCGATCTGGCCGAAGTCGCCGGTGCGCGGGACGTCGTCGCCGCCCTGGTTGACGGCGCCCGAGACGGGCATGGACGCGCAGCCGGCCAGGACGGCGACGGCGAGCGCCGCGACGGCCGCCGCGGCGGTGCGGGCTCGCGTGCGCAGGCTCACCGGCGTACCTCCAGGCCGCTGGTCGTCGGGCCGGGCACGGAGGCGCCCGGGATCGGGTCGGCCGGCACCTCGGCCAGGTCGGGGATCGCCGTCGGCGAGGCGCCCGCGGCGGGCAGGACGACGGGGATCTGCCCGGTGGGCAGGCCGTGCATGGCCCGCGCCTCCGGCACGAGCGGCAGCGGCGGGTCCTCGACCGAGAGGCCGGCCCGGCGCGGCAGCGTGAGCCGGAAGCTCGCCCCGTGCCCCGGCTTGCCCCAGGCCTCGAGCCGCCCCGCGTGCAGGTGGGCGTCCTCGAGCGAGATCGCCAGCCCCAGCCCGGTCCCGCCCGTGGTGCGGGCCCGCGCCGGGTCGGCGCGCCAGAACCGGTCGAACACGTGGGCGACCTCGTCGGGCGTCATGCCGATGCCGTGGTCGCGCACGACGACGGCGACGGCGGCCGGGCTCGCCCCGACGGTCAGCTCGACGGGCTTGCCCTCGGCGTGCTCGATGGCGTTGGTGACGAGGTTGCGCAGGATGCGCTCGACGCGGCGGCGGTCGATGTCGGCGACCGCGGGCTCCTCGGGCATCGTGACGGAGAGGAACACGCCCTTGCGCTCGGCGAGCGGCGTCGCGGTGTCGACGACGCCGAACACGATGCTCTCCAGGTCGCACTGCTCGACGTCGAGCACGGCGGCGCCGGCGTCGAACCGGGAGATCTCCAGCAGGTCGGCCAGGAGCTCCTCGAAGCGGTCGAGCTGCGTCTGGAGCACCTCCGCGGACCGCCGGGCCACCGGGTCGAGCTCGTCGCGCGAGGCGTGGATGAGCTCGCCCGCGATGCGGATCGTCGTCAGCGGCGTGCGCAGCTCGTGCGAGACGTCGGAGACGAAGCGGCGCTGCGCCGTGGAGAGCTCCTCCATGCGCCGGATCTGGTCCTGGAGGCTGGCGGCCATCTCGTTGAACGAGCGGGCCAGCGTGGCCATCTCGTCGTACCCCTTGCCCGGCATGCGCTCGGCCAGGTGCCCGTCCGCGAGGCGCGCGGCCGTGGCCGCGGCGCGCCGCACCGGCGTGACCGCCTGGCGTGTGACCAGCCACGTGATGATGCCGATGAGCGCGAGGATGGCGAAGCCGCCGACCAGCAGGGTGCGCTGCACGAACCGCAGCGTCTCCTGCTCGGGCTGCAGCGAGTACAGCGTGTACAGCCCGTAGCGCCCCGCCGTCGGCACCTCGACCTGCGCGCCGAAGACGACGCCCGGCTCGTCGACGCCCGACTCCGTGACCGACGCCGGGATGCGCACGGACTGCCACACCTGACGGTTGGCGTCGAGCGTGGCCTTCTCCAGCTCGGGTGAGACGAGCTCGACCATGCCCTGGAACGAGAACGTGCCGTTGATCGCTGCGGGGCCGTCGCCGGCGGGGAGCAGCATCGACCCGCGAGCCCCGGTGGCGCCGTTGCGGCTCGGCTCGACGAGCGTGTTGGCCAGCGCCTGGACCTCGGCGAACGACGTCGCGGGCGACGACTGGAACTGGTCGCGCACCCAGGCCGCGGAGCGGCCCGCCTCCACGTCGAGCTGCTGCACGCGCCGCTCGAACAGCCCGTCACGCACCGACGACGACAGGAACCCGCCCAGCAGGGCGACGGCGACGACGCCCACCGCGAGCGCCGAGGTGACGACGCGCGCCTGCATCGAGGAGCGCCACCGGTGCACGGCGCCCCGGGACCCGCGGCCGACGACGGCGGCGACCTGCCGCCACAGCGCAGCGATCACGGCGCGATCACCGCGGTGCGCCCGCCTTGTATCCGACGCCGCGGACCGTCAGGACGATCTCCGGGTTCTCCGGGTCGCGCTCGACCTTGGAGCGCAGGCGCTGCACGTGGACGTTGACGAGGCGCGTGTCGGCCGCGTGCCGGTAGCCCCAGACCTTCTCGAGCAGTACCTCGCGTGTGAACACCTGCCACGGCTTGCGGGCGAGGGCCACCAGCAGGTCGAACTCGAGCGGGGTGAGGCTGATGCGCACGCCGGACCGCGTCACGGTGTGCCCGGTGACGTCGATCTCGAGGTCGCCGACGAGGAGCCGCTCGGGGCCCGTCTCCTGAGTGTTGCGCAGCCGCGCGCGGATGCGCGCCACCAGCTCCTTGGGCTTGAACGGCTTGGGCACGTAGTCGTCGGCGCCCGACTCGAGGCCCTGGACGACGTCGACCGTGTCGGACTTGGCCGTGAGCATGATGATCGGCACGCCGGACTCCGCGCGGATCTCGCGGCACACCTGCGTCCCGTCCTTGCCGGGCAGCATCAGGTCGAGCAGCACCAGGTCGGGCTGGGCGGACCGGAACGCCGCGAGGGCGCCGTCGCCGTCGGTGCAGAAGACCGGATCGAACCCCTCGGTGCGGAGCACGATGCCGATCATCTCGGCCAGCGCGGTGTCGTCATCGACCACAAGGACACGGGACTTCATGCGCCCAGTCTGCCAGTCGGAACGTGTGGATGGCGGGCCTGTGACCAGGCCGGGCGCGCTATCGTGGCCGGACCGACCGCCCAGCCCATGCGGGGAGATCATGAGCACGCCCGAGCAGCCCGGCCCTGACCGTCCCGACACGACACCACCGGTGCCCCCGGTCGACCCTGTCGCGCCCGTCCCCCCGCCGTCGTCCGGATGGGGGGAGACGCCCCGCTACGGCCAGTACGGGCAGCCCCAGTACGGGCAGCAGCCCCGGTACGGCCACCCCGGCCCCGTGCCCCCGCAGCCGGCGCCGACGCCGTACGGGTCGCTGCCCGGCGCCCCGTACCGCCCGGCGGCCGTCAAGCCGGGCATCGTGCCGCTGCGTCCCCTGACGCTGGGCGAGATCTACGACGGCGCCTTCAGCGCGGTGCGGCACAACCCGGCGGTGATGCTGGGGCTCGCGACGCTCGTGCTCCTCGTCGCGACGGTGGTCGGCGTCCTGGTCGGCCAGCTGCTCGTGCCCGCGTTCACGGGGGTGCTGGGCCCGCTTTTCGACGACCCGGAGCTGCGGGACGCCGGCGCCTCGTTCGGGTTCACCGCGGGCAGCATGGCGCAGATCTACGGCTCGGCGTCGGGGCTCGGGCTCACGACGCTGCTGGCCGGGCCGGTGGTCAACGGCGTCCTGACCGTGTCGATCAGCCGGTCGGTGCTCGGTGACAAGGCCACCGTGCGCCAGGTGTGGGCCCGCGTCGCGCCCCGCGCCTGGGTGCTCATCGGGTGGTCGCTGCTCCAGGCTCTCGGCCTGCTCGTCGTGGGCCTCGTGCTGGTGCTGGCCGTCGTCGCCATCGTGGTCGCGGTGTCCCAGGTCTCGGGCGGCGCCGCGGCGCTCGTCGGGATCGTGCTCGGCCTCGGCGCGCTCGCCGTCCTGCTGTGGCTCTTCGTCCGCCTGCTGCTCGTGCCGCCGGCCCTCGCGCTCGAGGGCGCTCGGCTCGGCGCGACGGTCCGGCGCGCGTGGCTGCTGACGCGCGGCTCGTTCTGGCGCACGCTCGGCATCTACCTGCTCGCGAGCATCATCGTCGGGTTCATCGCCCAGGTGATCTCCGTGCCCGTCTCGTTCGTCGCGGGCGCCTTCGGGGCGGCCGACCCGGGCGCGACGATGGGCGCCGCCCTCGTGCTCTCGATCGTCGTCGGGGTGGTCACCGCGGCGATCCAGACGATCTTCCTGGCCGGGGTCACCGCGCTGCTCTACATCGACCTGCGCATGCGGCGCGAGGGGCTGGACGTCCAGCTCACGGCCGCCGCGGCCGAGCGGGGCTAGCCCGGTGCTCCTCGCGGCGACGGTCACCGCACGCCTCGCCGCGGACGTGCCCGTCACCCCCGACCGGGACACCGCACGGCGGTGGCTCGCCGAGGAGCTCGCCCGTCCCGAGTACGGCACCCAGCCCAGCCTGCTCCAACGGCTGTGGGAGTGGTTCCTCGGGCTCTTCGACGGCCTGCGCGGGCTCGACGCCCCACCGTGGCAGGTGCTCGTCGGCGTGCTCGTCGCCGTCGCGCTGGTGGTCGTCGTGGCGCGCTGGGTGGCGGGCCCGGTCCGGCTCGCGCGCCGGACCCGGGGCAGCGCGGTCGTCGCCGCCGCCGACGACGCCCGCACCGCGGCACAGCTGCGCACCGCGGCCAACGCCGCCGCGGCGGGCGGCGACTGGGCGCTGGCCGTGGCCGAACGCTTCCGGGCCGTGGTGCGCGCCCTGGAGGACCGCACGGTGCTGGACGAGCGCCCGGGGCGGACCGCCCAGGAGGCCGCCTCCGACGCCGGGGAGCGCCTGCCGGAGCACGCACGCGACCTGACCGTCGCGGCGACGCTCTTCGACGGCGTCGTCTACGGGCACCGCAGCGCCCGCGAGGCCGACGACGCCGCGCTGCGCGCGCTCGACAGCCGCCTGACCGCGGCCCGCGTCGCGGCCTCCGCGACGCGCGGCACCGGAGGGCCCGGGCACGCGGACGCCCCCGCGCACCCCGACGCGACCAGCGGTGACCCGGCGTGAGCGCGCCCCTGACCGTCGTCGGCGACGGCACCACGGCGGCGTCCCGCGCCGGGCGCCGCTGGCGGCGCGCCCGGTGGACGGTGCTCGTGCTGGCCTCGCTGGCGCTCGTCGTCGCCGTCCTGGCGGTCTCGCGCCCGCCGACGTCGGAGACGCCCTGGGCGCCGGACTCGACCGCGCCGACAGGCGCCCGGGCGGTGGCGCGCGTGCTCGAGCGCCAGGGCGTCGAGGTGCGGCACGTGACCACGGTCGACGAGGCCGTGCGCGCGGCCGGCGCGGGCACCACGCTGCTCGTCGCGCCCGCGCCGATGCTCGAGGACGGCCAGGCGCAGGCCCTCGCCGCCACCCGTGCCGACCTCGTGCTGGTCAGGCCGGGCGGGACGCTGCTCGACCTCGCGACCGACGGGCAGGTCACGATCGCGCCCGTCGCCGTCCCGGGACGGCGGGCACCCGGGTGCGACGTCCCGGCCGCGGTCGCCGCGGGCGAGCTCGACCTCGACGGGGGGCTCGTACCCGGGTCCCCCGCCGTCGTGCCGTGCTACGCCGACCGGGGCGGCGACGGCGTCGACGCCGTCGCCGCGCTCGTCCAGGTCGAGGTCGCCGGACGCACCGTGACCGCCGTCGACGACCCGGCCTTCCTGCAGAACGGGGACGTGACGGCCCAGGGCAACGCGGCGCTCGCCCTGACCCTGCTGGGCGAGCACGACCGGCTCGTCTGGTTCGTCCAGGACCCGTTCGACGTGTCCACGGGCGCCGAGGTCGATCCCGGGTCGGGCGTGCTGCCCGGCTGGCTGCGGCCCGTCGCGCTGTGGGCGCTGCTGTGCGTCCTGGTCGCTGCCGCCTGGCGCGCGCGCCGCCTCGGCCCGCTCGTGACCGAGGACCTGCCCGTCATCGTGCCCGCCGCGGAGGCGACGCGCGGCCGCGGGCGGCTGTACCGGCGCGCGCGCTCGCGCGGGCACGCCGCCACGGCGCTGCGCGCCGCCGCCGCCGAGCGCATGGCCGGGCGCCTCGGCGTGCCCCGCTCGGCGGGACCCGCCACCCTGGTCGACACCCTCGCGCGGGCGACCGACCGCGACCCGCAGGCCGTCCACGACCTGCTGTACGGCCCCTCACCCGCCGACGACGCCGCGCTGTCCGCGCTGGCGGAGCGGCTCGACCAGCTGGAGAGCGAGGTTCACCGCCCGTGACGAACCCTGAAGACCTGAACCCGGAGCCCGCTGCCGGGACGACGGTGCCCGCCCCCGCGCCTGCCCCGGCCGCCGCGCCGTCCGCCGGTGCCGCCGAGGTCCGCCGCGCCCTCAACGCCGTGCGTGCCGAGGTGGGCAAGGCCGTCGTCGGGCAGGACGGTGCCGTGACCTCGCTGCTCATCGCGCTGCTGTGCGGCGGGCACGTGCTGCTGGAGGGCGTGCCGGGCGTCGCCAAGACCCTCCTGGTGCGCACGCTCGCGGCCTCGCTCGACCTGGGCACCAAGCGCGTCCAGTTCACGCCCGACCTCATGCCGGGCGACGTCACCGGCTCGCTCGTCTACGACGCGCGCACCGCGCAGTTCTCGTTCCGCGAGGGCCCGGTGTTCACCAACCTGCTGCTCGCCGACGAGATCAACCGCACGCCCCCGAAGACGCAGGCGTCGCTGCTCGAGGCCATGGAGGAGCGGCAGGTGTCGGTCGACGGGTCGCCCCGGCCGCTGCCCGAGCCGTTCGCCGTCGTCGCCACCCAGAACCCCGTCGAGTACGAGGGCACCTACCCGCTGCCCGAGGCGCAGCTCGACCGGTTCCTGCTCAAGGTGGTGCTCGCGGTGCCGCCGCGCGACCAGGAGATCGAGGTGCTCGCCCGGCACGCCGCCGGGTTCGACCCGCGCGACCTCGCCGCCGCGGGCGTGCGCGCCGTCGCCGGGCCCGCCGACCTCGCCGCGGCCCGCGCCGCCGTCACGCAGGTCGAGGTGGCGCCCGAGGTGCTCGGCTACGCCGTCGACGTGTGCCGCGCGACGCGCCAGTCCCCGTCCCTGTCGCTGGGCGTCTCGCCGCGCGGCGCCACGGCGCTGCTCGCGACGTCGCGCGCGTGGGCGTGGCTCAACGGCCGCGCGTTCGTCACGCCCGACGACGTCAAGGCCCTCGCCCACCCGACGCTGCGCCACCGCGTGCAGCTGCGCCCCGAGGCCGAGCTGGAGGGCGTGACCGCCGAGACGATCCTCTCGGGCATCCTGGCCACCGTGCCGGTCCCGCGATGACCGTCACCGGGCGGGCGTTCGCGCTCGCCGCGGCGGGGATCGTGCCCGTGCTGCTGTGGCCGGCCACCGGCACCGTCGTCCTGTGGGCGGGCGTCGTGGTGCTCGCCTGCGTCGTCGACGCGCTGCTCGCGGCGTCCCCGCGCAAGGTGGCGCTCACGCGCGAGGTGCCCTCGTCCGTGCGGCTCGGCGAGCCCACGCGCTCCCGGCTCACCGTGGCGAACGTGTCGGGGCGGCGGCTGCGAGCCGTCGTGCGCGACGCGTGGCCGCCGTCCGTCGCGGTCGAGGACGCCCGCGCCGCTGCCGGTCGCGACGACGGCGGCCCCGACGCTGCCGGCCCGGGGGCCGTCGCGCCCGCGGGCGCCATCGTCGGCGCGTCGCTCGCGACGACGGTCGCCTCCGCCCGCCACGACGTCGACCTGCGCGACGGCGACGCCACCCGGCTCGTGACGCCGCTGCTGCCCACGCGGCGCGGCGACCGGGACGCGGGGAGGGTCACCGTGCGCTCGCTCGGCCCACTGGGGCTCGCCGGCCGCCAGGCCTCGCTCGACGTGCCGGCGCGGCTGCGCGTGCTGCCCGAGTTCGCGTCGCGCCGCCACCTGCCCTCGCGCCTCGCGCGGCTGCGCGAGATGGACGGCCGCTCCGCCGTCCAGGTGCGCGGCGAGGGCACCGAGTTCGACTCGCTGCGCGAGTACGTGGTGGGCGACGACGTCCGCTCCATCGACTGGCGGGCCACCGCGCGGCGCGGCGACGTCGTCGTGCGCACGTGGCGGCCCGAGCGGGACCGGCGCGTGGTCGTCGTGCTCGACACCGGACGCACCTCCGCCACCCGCATCGGCACCGGGACGGGCGGCGTCGCCGCGCCACGGCTGGACGCCTCCATCGAGGCCGCGCTGCTGCTCGCCGCCCTCGCCGACCGCGCGGGCGACCGCGTCCAGGTGCTCGCCTACGACCGGGCGCTCGGGGCGCGCGTCGCGGGGGCGTCCGGGGCCCGGCTGCTGCCCGAGCTCGCCGAGGCGCTGGCCGGCGTCGAGCCGCGGCTGCTCGAGACCGACTGGCCGGGGCTCGTCGGGCAGGTGACGGCGCACGTGTCGCAGCGCGCGCTCGTCGTGCTGCTCACCGCGCTCGACCCCGCCGCCGTCGAGACGGGGCTGCTCACCGTCGTCGACCAGCTCGCGGGCACGCATCAGGTGGTCGTCGCCGGCGTCGCGGACGCCGAGGTGGCCGCGCTGCGGGCCGCGCGGGGGCCTTCCGCCGTCTACGACGCGGCCGCGGCGGCTCGCGGCGACCTGGAGCGCTCCGCCGTCGCGGGGGTCCTGCGCCGGCACGGCGCGGAGGTCGTCGAGGCGCTGCCGGAGGCGCTGCCGCCGGCGCTGGCGGACACGTACCTGGCGCTCAAGGCGGCCGGGCGCCTCTGACAGCACGGGCTGGGCGGGGCCGGGCCCCCGGCGGTCAGTCACCGCAGGTCGGTCACCGCCGGTCAGTCACCGCAGGTCGGTCACCGCGAGGCCAGGCCGGGCGAGGCCCGGTCCGCCGTCGCTCAGGCCGCCGTGGGCAGCACGGCGCCTGCGCGCTCCATGTCGAGGTCGCCCGTCTCCCCCGCATGCACCGCACGGCGGCCCAGCACCAGCACGTAGAGCCAGAACGCGGTCAGCGCGAGCGTGCCGAGCACGATCTTGAGCCACCACGGCAGCCCCGAGCCGGTCACGAAGCCCTCGATGGCGCCCACGACGGCGAGCGCGCCGACGAGCCCGACGGCGACCGTGACGAGCGCCCGGCCCTCCTGCGCGAGCGCGACGGCGCGCCGCCGGGGGCCGGGGTCGACGAGCGTCCAGAACGTCTTGAGGCCCGCCGCCCCGGCGACGAACACGGAGGTCAGCTCGAGCTGGCCGTGGGGGGCGATGAGCGTGAGGAACGTGCCGAGCTCCCCGTAGCTCGCCATCATCCCGCCCGTCGCGCCGACGCTGACGGCGTTCTGCACCAGCGCGACCACGGGCCAGACGCCCGTGACGCCGAACGCCACGGCCTGCGCGGCGACCCACGCGTTGTTGGTCCACACGAGCGCCGCGAACGACGCCCCCGGGTCGTAGTACGAGGCGAACGCCTCGTCGACGTACTGCCGGCGCTGCTCGGGCGTCCCCATGGCGGCGAGCGCGTCGGGGTCGGTGGCCACGTGGACGCCGACGACGACGCTCACCAGCAGGAAGCCGACGGTCACCGCGAGCGTCCACCAGCGGATCCGGTACAGCGCCGCGGGCACCGCCACGACGGCGTAGCGCACGACGTCCGACCAGGCGGGCTCGTGCGCGCCGGAGATGCGGGTGCGTGCCCGGCCCAGCAGGTCGCTGAGCCGGGTCACGAGCACCGGGTCGGGCGCGGCGGAGCGCACCGTCGAGAGGTGCGTGGCGACCTCCTGGTAGAGCCGCACCAGCTCGTCGGCCTCCGCGCCGTCGAGCCGACGCCGCCCGACCAGCACAGCGAGCCGCTCCCAGGCGGGGCTGTGCACAGTCGTGAAGGCGTCGAGGTCCACGGCCGATACCCTGCCACAGACACTCGCGACCAGGGAGGCTCCTGTGCACGACGGCATCCTCATCGGTGAGGGCGTGGTCCTCGACGCGCGCCCGGCGTCGTTCTTCACACGCGCGCTCGGCGGCATCCTCGACGGCCTCGCCACGGTCGCGGTGCTGCTCGGGGCGGGCCTGCTGGTCGGGGTGAGCCTGAACGACGTCGACGCGCAGTGGGCGCAGGCGGGCGGCGTCGTGCTCCTGGTCGTCGCGTTCGTCGGGATCCCCGTGACGGTCGAGACGCTGTCGCGCGGCCGCTCGGTGGGCAAGCTCGCCACGGGTGTGCGCGTGGTGCGCGACGACGGCGGCCCGGTGCGGTTCCGCCACGCGCTCGTGCGGGCGCTCGTCGGCGTCGTCGAGCTGTGGATGACGTTCGGCGGCATCGCGCTCATCGCCTCCCTCGCGAACGCGAAGGGCAAGCGGCTCGGAGACATGGTGGCCGGCACCTACGCGATCCGCGTGCGCGGCGGCAAGGGCTGGCAGGTGCCGCTCGCCATGCCCCCGGAGCTCGCCGGCTGGGCGTCGACGGCCGACATGCGCCGCCTGCCCGACGGCCTGGCCCTCGCCGCGCGGCAGATGCTCGACCGCGCCTCGCGCCTCGCGCCGTCGTCGCGGGCGGCGCTGGCCGACGAGCTCGCCGCGCGCGTGGAGCCCTACGTGGCGCCCGCCCCGCCCCGGGGGACGCCGGCGGAGGCGTTCCTGCACGCCGTGCTGTACGAGCGTCGCGACCGGGAGCTGGCTCGCGGGCTGCGCGAGCGCGACCGCGCCGCCGAGCAGGCGGCCGCGCTGCGTCGCCTGCCCTACGCGATGGCCGACCCGGCCGACTGAGCGCCGCGTGGCGCCTCGAACCGGCCGAACACCCGCACGAGGCCCATCAGCACGAGGGCGAACGCACCCCACCACAGGGGACGGCTCGCCCACCAGTCGGTGCTCCACGGTGCTGGCAGCGTCTCGTGCAGCCCCAGCAGCACCCCGCCGACGACGACGAACATCGCGGTCAGGTGCCACAGGTAGACGGTCATGGACCGGCGGGCCAGCACGCCGACGACGCCGCGGCCGCGGCCCCGCGCCCACCGGACGATCACGTCGCGGGCGAGCAGCACGACGGCGACCTGCGCGACCGACTGCGCCACGATCGGGGCGGTGGGCGGGGCGAGGTTGGAGAGGGCGTCACCCGGCATGCCGATCATGCTGGCCGGGTGCGGCCCGGAGGCGACGAGCGCAGCCATGACCCCGACGGCGAGCACGGCCACGCCGGCCAGGAGCGGGCGCGGCAGCGCGTCGACGGGGACGGTCCGGGCCCACCGCCGGTGGAGCATGCGGTGCGTGACGACGAGCGGCCGGACCTCCGGGGCGGCCCACCCGGAACGGTCGTCGGCGTACGCCACGCCGAGCAGGAACGGCACCGCCCACACGAGCAGCACGTTGGCCCAGGCCGCCCGCTCGAGTCCGGCGCCGAGGCGCAGCGCGTCCACGGCGAGCGGGGCGGCGAAGGCCACCGCGAGCGCGGACCACCTCCAGCGCTGCCAGGCCGCCCGCGCCAGGGGCGTCAGCGCGACGAGCGCGACCCACACCGCGAGGAACCACAGGAGCTGCGGGGCCATCCGCGCCAGCCGCAGCACCGCCGTGTCCGGCAGCGTGGTGGCCAGCAGCAGTGCCAGCGCCACCACCCACGCCCCCGCGAACGCCGCGACGGGCCGCGCGACGCCCCGCACGCGGGCGCCCACCGCCCCCGCCCAGCCGCGGCCCCGCGGCAGCCGCGCGTGCTGGTAGGCCGCCGACGCCCCGGCCGCGAAGAACAGCAGCGGCAGCACCTGGAGCACCCAGGTGAGCACCCACGCCCCGCCGTGCCCGAGCGCGTTGCCGACCCACAGCCGGTCGCCGTCGAACGTGGCCTCCGGCATGAGCCAGTGCACGGCGACGACGCCCAGGGTCGCCAGCGCCCGGACGCCGTCGACGAGCACGTCGCGACCGAGGGCGGGGCGGGCGGACACGTCGCGACCGAGGGCGGGGCGGGCGGACACGTCGCGGCCGGCACGGGGGCCGGCGACCACGTCGCGGCCGGGGGTGCGGCGGGGCACGGCGACGGGGTCGTCGACGGCGGTCGGCGGGACGAGCAGGGCGGCCATCGGGGGCTCCTCGGGTCGGCGGTTCTGACCCTCTGAGCCTGCTGACCTGCGGCTTCATCCTGAACCGGGCGTACCCCCGAACCCGTCAGGGACGACCCCCGGCCCTGCCAGGGCCGCCCCCCGAGCCCGTGCGGGGGTTGTCCCCCCTACGCGCCGAGGTAGCGCAGCACCGCCAGCACGCGGCGGTGGTCGGCGGCGTCGGCCTCCAGGCCGAGCTTGGCGAAGATCGCCGCCACGTTCTTCTCGACGGCCCCGTACGACAGGAAGAGCCGTTCGGCGATGGCGCCGTTGCTGCGTCCCTCGGCCATGAGCGCGAGCACCTCGCGCTCGCGCGGGGAGAGCCGCGCGAGGCCGGGGTCGCCCTGCGCCGTCGAGCCCATGAGCTGGGTGACCACCTCGGGGTCGAGCACGGTCTGCCCGTCGGCGACGCGCGCGAGCCCGTCGAGGAAGTCGCGCACGTCGGCCACGCGGTCCTTGAGCAGGTACCCGACGCCGCCGGCCCCGCCGGCGAGGAGCTGGGACGCGTACCGGGTCTCGACGTACTGCGAGAACACGAGCACGGGCAGCCCGGGGTGTGCCTGGCGCAGCGCGGTCGCGGCCCGCATGCCCTCGTCGGTGAAGGTGGGCGGCATGCGGATGTCGGCGACGACGACGTCGGGCAGCGCCCCGTCGTGGGCCCGCAGCGACACCTCCCGCACGAGGGCGTCGCCGTCGCCGACAGCCACGACGTCGTGACCGCGGCGGGCGAGCAGCGCGACGAGGCCGTCGCGCAGGATCGCCGAGTCCTCGGCGATCACCACGCGCAACGGCCTCGCGGCGGGCGTGGCGGTCATGCGCGGGTGCTGGTCGGCAGCGTCACGTCCACCACCGTAGGCCCGCCCTCGGGGCTGGACAGGTGGAACGTCCCGTCCACGGACGCGATCCGCTCCACGAGGCCGGCCAGCCCGGTGCGCTCCCCGTCCGTGCCGCCGGTCACGACGACGGCGCCGCCGCGGCCGTCGTCGCGCACGCGCAGCCGCAGCGTGGCCGTGTCGGGGCGGTCGACCAGCACGTAGGCGCCCGTCGCGCGGGCGTGCTTGGCGACGTTGGTGAGCAGCTCGGCGACGGTGAAGTACGCGATCGAGCGCACCGCCGGTGCCAGCACGGCGTCGTCGACGGACGCGTCGACGTCGACCGTGACGGGCAGCGGGGCGCGTGCGGCGAGCGTCTCGAGCGCCACGGCGAGGCCGTCGTCGAGGGCCGGCGGGTGGATGCCGCGCGCGATCTCGCGCAGCTCCGTCAGGGCCTCCTTGGTGGAGGCGTGCGCGGTGTCCAGCAGATCGGCGGCGAGCGCGGGGTCGCCGCCCGCGGCGAGCTGCTCGCGCGCCTCGCCGAGCTGCATGGCGACGGCGACGAGCCGGGCCTGCGTGCCGTCGTGCAGGTCGCGCTCGATGCGGCGCAGGCGGGCGTCGGCGTCCTCGACGGCGGCCGCGCGCGAGGCGCGCAGCGCGGCCACGCGGATCGACCCCGACGTCGGGCCGAGCAGGCCGCGCACCAGGCCGCGGTGCAGCGAGGTGAGGCCGTGCGTGAGGAACGGCCAGACCAGCAGGAAGACCAGCCCGCCGAGGGCCACGAGGGCGATGCGGGGCGGCGTGTTGGCGACCCAGTACCAGTGGCCGTTCTGGATGGAGAAGCCGCGCTCGCGCGCGCCGCCCGGGAAGCCCTGCAGCGGCAGCGACCACCACCACGTCCAGTACGTGATGCCGCCGAGGCCGACGGCCAAGAACGTCGTCGAGACGACGAACGAGAAGATCGTCAACGGGAACGTGACGAACAGGAAGAGCAGGGCGCGCCAGCCGGTGCCGTCGAACAGCATGGCGGCGAGCGACCGCCAGAACCCGCGCGGGCGGACGAACGCCGGCGGGGCGTCGACGTCGACACCGAGGGCCGAGCGCGCCAGGCCGCGATGGGCCGAGCCCCAGCCCCGGCCGCCCAGCACGAGCCCGCCCACGAGGAACAGTCCGACGACGGTGACGAGCAGCCCGGCGCCCAGCGAGGGGACGAGCAGCGCGTAGGCGAGGCCGAAGGGCGCGAGCAGCAGCGCTACCCAGAGGTAGCCGTACTCGCGCCAGGTGCGGGCGGACAGGGCGTGGGGCACGGTGTTCATGCAACCAGCCTCACGGCCGGGGGCGTCGGAGAACACGGGGGCGTCCGCCGTCCCGGCGGGGGATGTCCCCCGTGACGGCGGTCACGCGGGCCGCCCTCGCCGTCCTGCGCGAGGTCGCAGGACGGCGAGGGCGGGCGGCGCATAGCCTCAATACCGGTAGTGCTCCGGCTTGTACGGGCCCTCGACCGGGACGCCGATGTACTCGGCCTGCTCCTTCGACAGCTCCGTGAGGCGCACGCCCAGGGCGTCGAGGTGGGTGCGGGCCACCTTCTCGTCGAGGATCTTCGGCAGGCGGTACACCTGGCGCTCGTACTGGCGGTCGGACTCCGGCTTGGCGGCGTCGACGAACAGCTCGATCTGCGCGATCGTCTGGTTCGAGAACGAGTTCGACATGACGAACGACGGGTGCCCGGTCGCGTTGCCGAGGTTGAGCAGACGGCCCTCGGAGAGCACGATGACCGACTTCCCCGAGGGGAACGTCCACTCGTGGACCTGCGGCTTGATCTCCGTCTTGACGACGCCGGGGACGTCGGCCAGGCCGGCCATGTCGATCTCGTTGTCGAAGTGGCCGATGTTGCCGACGACGGCCTTGTCCTTCATCTGCTGCATGTGCTCGGCCAGGACGATGTCCTTGTTGCCGGTCGTGGTGATGAAGAAGTCGGCCTCGTCGAGCACGTCCTCGATACGGGCCACCTGGAAACCGTCCATGGCGGCCTGCAGCGCGCAGATGGGGTCGACCTCGGAGACGATGACGCGCGCGCCCTGCCCGCGGAACGCCTCGGCGGCACCCTTGCCGACGTCGCCGTACCCGGCGACGAACGCGACCTTGCCGCCGATGAGGATGTCGGTGGCGCGGTTGATGCCGTCCGGCAGCGAGTGGCGGATGCCGTACTTGTTGTCGAACTTCGACTTGGTCACGGAGTCGTTGACGTTGATGGCCGGGAACAGCAGCTCGCCCGC
Source organism: Xylanimonas protaetiae (assembly GCF_004135385.1). Taxonomy (NCBI): domain Bacteria; kingdom Bacillati; phylum Actinomycetota; class Actinomycetes; order Micrococcales; family Promicromonosporaceae; genus Xylanimonas; species Xylanimonas protaetiae. Next base: position 329,200 of record NZ_CP035493.1, read on the forward strand.
CTCGGCCAGGTGGTACAGGCGGTGGACGCCCGTGGTCGTCTCCTCGGTGACGCCCTTGATCTCGCCGGCGATCTCCGTCCAGCGCAGCGGGTCGGCCTCGAGCGCGCGGCGCAGCACGTCGCGCACGACGTTCATCTCGTGCGTGTGGTCGGGCTCGCCGGGCAGGGTGTTCGGCGGGACGACGCCGGCCCGCTCGTACTGGAGGCCCAGGTGGACGAGCATCGTGGCGTCGCCGCCGTCGTCGAGGATCATGTTCGGGCCCTGGTGGGCTCCGTCGGCGGTGGGCCAGAGCAGGATCTGCTCGGTGCAGTCCCAGTACTCCTCGAGCGTCTCGCCCTTCCAGGCGAAGACGGGCACGCCCTGCGGGTCCTCAGGCGTCCCTGTGGGGCCGACGGCGATGGCCGCAGCGGCCTCGTCCTGCGTCGAGAAGATGTTGCACGACGCCCAGCGGACCTCGGCGCCCAGCGCCACGAGCGTCTCGATGAGGACGGCGGTCTGCACCGTCATGTGCAGCGAGCCTGCGACGCGGGCGCCGGCGAGCGGCTTGTCCTCGCCGTACTCGGCGCGCAGGGCCATGAGGCCCGGCATCTCGTGCTCGGCCAGGCGGATCTGGTGACGGCCGGATTCGGCCAGGGCCAGGGAGCGGACCTTGTAGCGGCCCGGGGCTTCGTCGAACGTGGACACGGAAGAACCTCCGAGGGACAGGCGTCAGTGAGGGTGGCGCTGGGGGCTCCCGTGTGCGCTCGTGGCCCAGCCTATCTGCCGGCCCGTCCCGGGCCCCGGCGCGTCGGGGTCCCGGCACGCCCGGGGCCGGCGCGTCGCGGTCCCGGCACGGAGGATGATGGGCCCTGATGCCTGACGCAACCAATCCTCCGCTCTTCCCGTTCCGGACCGTGGTGCTGGGTGCGTTCGTGCCCGCGTTCCTGTTCGACGTCGGCGTCGGCGCGCTGCTGCCGGTCATCGCGCCCACCGCGACCGACCTGGGCTCGAGCCTCGCCGTCGCGGGCGTGGTCGCCGCCCTGCTGCCGATCGGCACGATCGCGGCCGACCTGCCCGCGGGGGCGCTGGCCGCGAAGGTGGGCGACCGCGTCGCGATGGTCATCGCGGGCGTCGTCGGCGCGGTCGCGTTCGCGCTCGCCGCGCTGGCCGCCAGCCTGGTGGTCCTGGCGGGCGCCGTGCTCGTGCTCGGTGCCGCAGAGGCCGTGTTCAACCTCGCCCGGCACTCGTACCTCACGGAGATCACGCCGCCGCTCAAGCGGGCGCGCGTCATGTCCACGCTCGGCGGGGTGCACCGCATCGGGCAGTTCGTCGGCCCGTTCGCGGGCGCGCTCGTCATCGACCGGGTCGGGCTGCACGGCGCGTACTGGCTCGCCGCGGTCGCGGCGGTCGCCGCGACCGTCACGGTCGTCCTCGTCCGCGACGACATCCCGACGCCGGTCCCGGCAAGGGCTGTCGTCGCGTCGGCTGTCGTCGCGTCGTCGGGCGGCACGTCGTCGGGCGGCGACGCCCCGCGCGCGACGCTCGGGTCCGTGCTGCGCGACCACCGCGCCCTCTTCACGACGCTCGGCGTCGCGTGCCTGCTCATCGGGGCCGTGCGCGGGGCGCGGCAGACCGTCATCCCGCTGTGGGGCGAGCACCTGGGGCTCGACCCGGCCGTCGCGTCGGTGATCTTCGGCGTCGCGGGCGGTGTCGACATGCTGCTGTTCTACCCGGCGGGCAAGGTCATGGACCGCATGGGCCGCAACTGGATCGCGATCCCGTCGATGCTGCTCATGGGCGTCGCGCTCGTGCTGCTGCCGTTCACGGGCGGGGCGACGTCGCTCGCCGTCGTCGGTATGGCGCTCGGGTTCGGCAACGGGATCGGCTCGGGCATCCTCATGACGCTCGGCTCGGACGCGTCACCCGCGCACGGGCGGGCGCAGTTCCTCGGGCTGTGGCGCGTGCTCCAGGACACGGGGTCGGCCGTGGGGCCGCTCGTCGTGTCCGCGGGCGCCGCGCTCGGCTCGCTCGCCGCGGGCATCTGGGCCACGGCCGCGCTCGCCCCGACGGCGGCCGCGGCGCTCGCCCGCTGGGTGCCGCGGTGGACCGTCCACGCCAACCGCACGACGCGGCGCGCGGCGGGGATCGTCTCCTGACGGGTGAGCGCCGGGTCCTGCGACTCCACGCGGGATGACGGAGCGCCCCGTCATCCTGCGCGCGGCGCGTCGCAGGACCCGGCGTCGCCTCAGAGCGGGCGCGCGTCCGACTCCAGCAGCACGGGGATGCCCTCGCGGACCGGGTAGGCCAGCGGGCGCTCCTTGTCGGTCGAGTGCAGCTCCGGCTCGCCGTCCGGGCCGACGCCGTCGACCAGCTCGGCACCCGTGACCGGGCAGCGCAGGATCTCGCGGACCCAGGGCGCGATGAGGTTCACGCGGGCTCTCCTCCCTCGGCGCGCACGAGCGACAGGACGTCGTCGCGCACCTTCTCCATGATGTCGGCGTCGGCCGCCTCGACGTTGAGGCGCAGCAGCGGCTCGGTGTTCGAGGCGCGCAGGTTGAACCACCAGCGCGGGGTCGCGTCCCAGTGGGACACGGTCGCGCCGTCGAGCTCGTCGAGCGTCGCGTCCGGGTAGGCGGCCAGGTAGGCGTCGAGGACGCGCCGGCGCGCGGCGGCGACGTCGGGCACACGCGAGTTGATCTCGCCCGAGGCGACGTACGGCTCGTACATCTCCGAGAGCGCCGACATCGGGTGCTCCTGCCCGCCGAGCGCGGCGAGCACGTGCATCGCGGCGAGCATGCCCGTGTCCGCGAACCAGAAGTCGCGGAAGTAGTAGTGCGCGGAGTGCTCGCCGCCGAACACGGCCTCGTGCTCGGCCATCTCGGCCTTGATGAACGAGTGGCCCACGCGCGTGCGCACCGTCGTCGCGCCCGCGGCCTGGAGCAGCTCGGGCACGGCCTGCGAGGTGATCAGGTTGTGGATGATCGTCGCGGGGCGGCCCTCGGCGAGCTCCTTGGCCAGCTCGCGCAGGCCCACGAGCGCCGTCACGGCCGACGGCGAGACCGCACGCCCGTTCTCGTCGACGACGAAGCAGCGGTCGGCGTCGCCGTCGAACGCCAGCCCGAGGTCGGCGCCGTGCTCGACGACGGCCGCCTGCAGGTCGACGAGGTTCTTCGGGTCGAGCGGGTTCGCCTCGTGGTTCGGGAACGAACCGTCGAGCTCGAAGTACAGCGGCACGATGTCGAGCGGCAGGGCCGGCAGGCCGGCGCCCGTGCCCAGCACCGCGGGCACGGTGTGGCCGCCCATGCCGTTGCCGGCGTCGACGACGACCTTGAGCGGGCGGATGCCGGACAGGTCCACGAGCGAGCGCAGGAACGCTGAGTACTCGCCGAGCAGGTCGACCTCGGAGACCGTGCCCCGCTCCTCGGCCGGGGCGGGCAGCCCCTCGTCGAGGAACGTCTGGGCGAGCGAGCGCACCTCGGCGAGGCCGGTCGCCTCGCCCACGGGGCGGGCGCCGGGGCGGCACAGCTTGATGCCGTTGTAGATGGCGGGGTTGTGCGACGCCGTGAACATCGCACCGGGCACGTTGCGCGCGCCCGACGCGTAGTAGAGGCCGTCCGTGGAGCACAGGCCGATGAGGACGACGTCGACACCCGCGTCGGTCAGCCCGTGCGCGAAGGCCTGGACGAGCTCGGGGCCCGAGTCGCGCATGTCGTTGCCGATGACGACCTCGGGGCGCGTCGCGCCGTCGCCTGAGCCTGGGAGCACGACGACGCGCGCGAACGCCGCGCCGACCGCCTCGGCCACCGCCGGGGAGAACGGGTCCGGGACGGTACCGCGGACGTCATAGGCCTTGATGATCGTGGTGAGATCGATGCTCGTCACGTCGCAAGAGTACGTGCTGCTCCTCCGGCCCGACCCGGCGTGGCGACGACGACCGGCTCGCGGGACGGTGTGGGAGCCTTGACCCGCCATGGCTACCACGACTCCGGGAACCGCAGCCGCGATCCTCCCGCTCGCGAACACCGTCCAGCACTACGACTGGGGGTCCCGCACCCGTCTCCACGAGCTGCTGGGCGACGCTCCGGACGGGCGGCCGGCGGCGGAGCTGTGGCTGGGCGCGCACCCGTCCGCGCCGTCGCGCGCCCGGACGCGAGACGGCGACGTCGCCCTGGACGCCCTGATCCGCGCCGACCCCGGCTACATGCTCGGCCGTCGCGTGTCCGACGAGTACGGGCCACGCCTGCCCTACCTGCTCAAGGTGCTCGCCGCGGACCGGGCCCTCTCGCTCCAGGTCCACCCCAAGCCCCACCTGGCTCGCGCCGGGTTCAACCGGGAGAACCGGCTCGGGATCGCCGCGGACTCGCCGACCCGCTCGTTCCACGACGACCAGCACAAGCCCGAGATGATCGTCGCGCTGTCGCCGTTCGACGCGCTCGCCGGGTTCCGCCCGGGCAGGGCCGCGCTCGCCGTCCTGGACGGCCTCGCCGGACCGCTCGTGGACAGCGTCCGTGCCGAGCTGACGCGCGACAGGTCCGCACGCGGGATCCGCGCGGCGTTCGGCCACCTCATCGCGGCCCGCGCCGACGCCGCGTGCCCTGACCTGATCGCGGAGACGCTCGCGTCGGTCCGTGCGCGCGTGGCCACCGGCTCGCCGTACGCGCAGGCCGACGCCACCGTGCTCCGCCTCGCCGACGAGCACCCGGACGACCCGGGAGCCATCGCGTCCCTGCTGCTCAACCGGGTCACGCTCGCACCGGGCGAGGCCCTGTTCCTCGCGGCGGGCGAGATCCACGCCTACCTGTCCGGCGTCGGCGTCGAGATCATGGCGAGCAGCGACAACGTGCTGCGCGCGGGCCTGACGAGCAAGCACGTCGACGTGCCCGCGCTCTTCGAGGCGGCGTCGTTCGACCCGCACCCGCCCCGCGTCCCGCAGACGGAGTCCGCCGGCTCGCGGGGCCAGGTCCACACCTTCCGCCCGCCCGTGCGCGAGTTCGCGCTCACACTCGTCGACGTCGACGCCGCCGAGGCTCTCGACGTCGCGGCGTCGGGGCCGCGGACCGTCCTGTGCCTCGACGGAGAGATCACCGTGGCGGCCGCGGCGGAGCGGGTCACGCTCGCGCGGGGGCGTCCGTGTTCGTCGCCCACGCGGCGGGGCCGCTCACGCTCTCGGGCGACGGCCAGGCCGTCGTGGCCTGGGTGCCGTAGGGCCCGGCCCTTCTGCGCAGGACCCTGCCGAGACCCTAGAGCCCCGGTGGCTCCTGCTGCTGCGCGCGCAGCACTCGCAGGTGCCCGCGGCGGGCGGTCTCGGAGACGGAGGCGGGCTCGGCCGGCGTCGTCGGGCGGGCGCGCCCTGCCTCGCGCACGGCCTCCGCGAGCGCGGACAGGTCGTCCGGCGTCGGGCGCGTGTCGGCGTACTCGGCGGAGAGCCGCACCACCTCCCAGCCGCGCGGCGCCGTGAGGCGCCCGGCATGGTCGGCGCACAGGTCGTAGCTGTGGGGCTCCGCGAGCTGTGCCAGCGGGCCGAGGACCGCGGTGGAGTCCGCGTACACGTAGGTGAGCGTCGCGACGGCCGCACGCGTGCAGGCCGTGCGCGAGCACTGCCGAACCGATCTCACGCCGTGACCCTACGCCCCGGCGGGCCCGGCCACGCGGCTCCACGCCGCGCGTGACCGCACCGTGACCGGCGCCGCTCGCCCGGCTGGCTGCAGGGGCACGGGTAGGCTCGCGGGGTGGGAATCTTCGGCTCGTCACGCGGCTCCGGGCCCGCGCCCCGGCCGCACGGGCACTCGCGCCGCCTGCGGACCGGGGCGGCGCCCGCCCCCGAGGTGGGCGATCCCGTCGCGACGACCGGCGCCGACCTCCCGCCGGCGCCGCCGCGTCGCCGCGACCGCCGGGGCCGCGGGCTGCGCGGTCCCCTGATGCCCGCCACCCTGCCGGCCCACCGCACGCGCGCCGACCAGTTCGACGACCTGGTGCTCGACGCCGTCGACGACCTCGAGCGCACCTGGGCGCGGCAGCTCGCCGGCACGGAGTTCGCGGTGGAGGACGTGCCGCCGTCGGACCCCGCGCCGTGGGAGGACGGCGGCGTGCCGCTGGGCCGCTGCTTCCCCGCGGAGTCGGGGCAGCCCGCCCGGGTGGTGGTGTACCGGCGCCCGGTCGAGCTGCGGGCCGAGGACGAGGACGACCTCGCCGACCTGGTGCACGACGTCGTCGTGGAGCAGGTGGCGCACCTGCTCGCGCGGACGCCGGAGGAGATCGACCCGGGCTTCGAGGGACGCTAGCGCCGCGCGTCCTGCGCGTCGACGGCCTGCACCCGCACGCGGTCGGCCGCCTCGGCGGTCGGCGTGGGCGCGACCGACGACACGAGCAGGTCCGACCCCGCGCTGAGCTCGAGCGCCCAGGCGACACGGCCCTCCGCGCTCCCGTCGACGTCGACCGACACGAGCGCGGGTGCGCTCTCCCCGACCCAGTCAGCGACCGCGGTGCGCTGCACCGTGCCGGGCGTCAGGTCCAGCCCGACCTCCGTGAGCACGGCCCCGTCGAGCCCGTAGACGCGCACGGTCGCGCGCACCGGGTCTCCGGTGGGGTCCGAGCCGTCGCGCGTCTCGGGGAGCGCGCCGACGGTCAGGATCGGCCGCGTGCCCGCCGGGACGGCGACCAGGCCGTGGTCGCCCGGACCGGGCAGCGGCTGGCCGGCGGCCCACGCGACGTCGAGCATCGTGCCCTGCACGACGTCGTCGGGCGAGGTCGCGGCGGCGCGCGAGTACCCGGCCGCGGCGACGACGTCGACGTCGGCGTCGACCACGACGACGTAGCCCCCGGCGGGCAGGCCGCCGAGCGGCACGTCGGTGACGACGCCCGGCTGGAGCTCGACGGACTCGGTGCCGCGCAGGCGTGTGATGCCGTCCTCCCCGTAGATGCTCACGCGCGCGGTGCCGGGCCCGCCCTCGGGTGCCAGCACCCGCAGCACGGGCGCGTCGGGGTCGTCGAGCGGCTGCCCGTCCGAGACGACGCCGGCGACGGTGACGCTGCGGGCGGGCGCGGCCCCGGGCGCGAGCAGGTCGACGCCGCGCGGCAGCAGGCCGGCGAGCGACTGCACCTGGAGGTTCGCGGCCACGCGGGCCCCCGTCGAGGCGACGTGGACGGCGATGCGGCGCTGGTCCGGCGCGGCCGCGCCGACGTTGACGCGGGTCGTCTCGCCCGGGCCGACGAGGAACGTCCCGCGGCTGCCGAGCGCGACCTTCCCCGCGGGCCCGAAGACGTCGAGCGTGACGGTCGCGCTGCGCTCGCTGGGGTTCTGCACGACGAGCACGGCCGTCGTGCCGACCTCGGTGCCCCCGCCCACGATCCACTGCGAGATGGCCGGCGGGACGCACGGGGCGCTCGCGAGGCCGCGCAGGTCGCCGGCGGTGGTCAGGGACGTCGTCGCGCCGGCCGCGCGGAGCGGCTCCCCGGCGCCCGGGACGGCCGCGACGACGGTCCCGGCGGTCGCCGGGGCCGTCCCCGCCGCGGCGGCCGCGCCGCGGGCGAGCGGTGCGGGGTCGCCGCCGGACGGCGACCAGGTCGCGTCGCCGCCCGTGCCGAGCACGCCCGCGACGACGGTCGACTGCGTCTCCACCGGCGTGGCCGTGAACTGCGAGTCGCCCACGTTCGCGCCCTCCGCGAGCGCCGCGGGCGGCGGGCAGACGAGCAGCGCGGGCGCCGGGGCGACCGCGACGTCGTGCACGGTGCTCACGGCGGGCGCGGTGCCGAGCGCACTCGCCCAGGGGCCGGCGAACAGCGTCGCGGCCGCCAGGGCACCTACGGCGACCACGCCCGTCGACGTCGCCCCGACGACGCGCAGCGCGCGTCCTGCCCGGCGTCGCACCGGCTTCTGGCTTGGCTTGCGGGCCATGGTCACCTCCCCCTCCGGCGCCCGACGGGCAGGGCCAGCAGCACGTACACGAGCAGGACTGCGCCGCCGATCCCCAGCCAGAGCGGCTGCCGCACCACGGCGTGCTCCACCTCGAGGTGGCCGCCGGCGGCAGGGACGGCGAAGGCCTGGAGCCCGTCGGCGTCGACGACGGGCAGGCGCCGCCCGTCGACCGTCGCGCGCCAGCCGCGGTCGGCCGCCGAGGCGAGGACGAGCGTGCGGTCCGGGGCGACCGCGTCCGCGGGCGGCACGTCGGTGTCGACCGTGCGTCCGTCGGACGGCACGGCCGCCAGGGTCGTGGGGCGGTGGTCGGCGGACGGCGGCCCGGCGGTGAGCCGCGCCCAGCCCGGCGCGGGCTCGCCCTCGACGGCGACGCGCCACAGCAGCGTCCCGTCGCCCTCGGTGACGCGCTCGAGCCCCGGCACCATGTCGAGCGTCGTCACGAGGTCGGGGTCGGCGTGGGCCTGCACCTGCACGGCGCCGACGCCGAGGTCCGCGAGCTGCGTGGAGAGCCCCGCCTCCTGCCCGACGCTGAGCGCCGCGACGAGCGAGTCGAGCCGGTCGGCGGCCGCCGGCGACGTCCGCACGACCGCCGACGAGTCGACGAGCGCGGACCCGTCGGCGCGCAGCAGCGTGTAGCCGACGACGCCGTCGCCCGTGTGCCCGAGCTCGAGCACGCGGGCGGCGCGAGGCTCGGCCTGCATCTGGCGCCCGACGGCGGGGACGACGGCCGCGGAGGTGGCGTGCAGGTCGCCGAGCTCCCGCCCGTGCGACTCCGCGAGCGTCCAGGAGAGGGCGCCGGCGCCGGGGAGCAGCACGAGCACCGCGACGGCGACGAGCCCCACGCCACGGCGCGCGCGCGTCCACCCCGTGCGCTCGGCGTCGGCGAGGGCCTCCCGCGCCACGGGCGCGCCGAGCAGCGCGGCACCGCCGAGCCCCAGGAGCACGAGGCTCGCACCGGCCCCCGGCCAGGCGCCCTGCGCCGCGGCGAGCATCCCGGCCACCATCCCGACGGCGGCGACGAGCCACGCGGTGCGCGCCCCGCCGACGACGCGGGGCCGGGCCAGCGCGGCGAGCGCGAGGAGCACGACGAGCGCGCCGAAGACCCAGGGCGCCGCGTCGGCGAGCCGCGCGAGCACGGGGTGCGCCCCGGCGTCGACGGCGAACCAGGCACCCGGGACCTGCGCGTGGCCGAGCAGCAGCTGCCAGCCCGCGGGCGCCTCGCCGGCGGGCACGGGGGCGCCCGGCTCGGCGAGCAGCAGCCGCCACCCGCCGGCGTCCCACGTGCGCAGCACGTGCAGCCAGAAGGGCGCGGCGACGACGACGGAGGGCACGAGCGCGAGCGGCAGGTTCCGCCGGTCGCGGGGCGCGGCGAGCATGCCGAGCACCACGACGACGGCGACGGCCGGCAGGAGCACGGGCGCGCCGGCCACGGCGACGGCGAGCAGGAGGCCGGCCGCGGCGGCCGCTCCGAGCGACCCGCGGCGCACGCGGTCCGAGCGCCACACCTGCCGGGCGCGAGCCTCGGGGTCGGGGTTGGCGGACTCGGGCACCTCGACCTCGTCGCGGGCCTGCGCGCCCACCGAGCGCACGAGGGCGAGCGCGGCCCAGGGCAGCGCGAGGTGGGCCAGCAGGGCGCCGTACCGCCCGGTCTGGACGGCGGCGAGGAACGCGGGCGACCCGGCCCAGGCGAGCGCGCCGACCGTACGCGCCCACGTGGAGCGGGTCACGGACCCGGTCGCGAACCAGGCGCCGAGCGCGGCCAGGGGCAGCGCGGCGACGAACAGCACGTTGACCGCCGTCTGGAGCGAGCCGCCGGCCAGCCATGCGAGCACCGTCAGCGGCACGAGCACCGGGTCGGCGGGGGCACGCTCGCCCAGCCCGCTGGCCACCCAGCCCGACGTCGCCGCCGACCACACGTCGCCCGCCGAGCCGTGCGCGGGCAGCAGGGCCCCGCCGACGATGCGCCCGCCCTGGGCCAGCACGCCCTGCCAGGCCCCGAAGATCGCCACGGCGAGCGCGGCCGTGGCCAGCAGCGTCACGAGCAGCCCCGTCCGCCTCCGCAGCGCGAGCCTGCGCAGCTCGACGCGCTCCAGCTCGGTGGGCGCCCACCGGGTCCGGTTGGCCTCGTTGCGCGCGAGCCGCACGTCGCGCCGCTCGGTGTACACCTGCCGCCAGCTCGCCAGCAGCGGGTGCAGGGTTCGTCGTGGGAGCCGGGCCGTGCGGGCGGCGGCGCGCCGCGCGGTAAGCAGCGGCCCGGGCCGCAGCAGGTTCCACAGCGCGGCGACGATCTCGTCGCGCGCCTCGCCGGGGTGCTTGAGCGCGAGCCGGTACATCGCGGCGAGCGGCGCCCACAGCACCATCCCGAGCATCGCGAGCGGCAGCAGGGGCGCGGGGACGTGCGCGAGCCGGTGGTGGACCTGGCTGCGGCGTCGGGCCAGGTAGGACGCGCTCTCGTCGGGCGCCCGGCCCGGCTCGCCCCGCAGCCCGAGCAGCGACGCCTGCGCGTGGTGCACCACGGCCTCGGGGACGACGACGACGCGGTGCCCCGCGCGGCGCGCCCGCCGGCACAGGTCGAGCCCGTCGCCGAACGCCCCGTACTCGGGGTCCGTGCCGCCGAGCTCCTGCCACACCTCGGTGCGCACGAGCGCGCCCGCGAGCCCGACGGCGAGCACGTCCTCGCGCGCGTCGTGCTGGCCCTGGTCGATCTCCGTGTCGTCGATGCCCGTCATGCGGCGGCCGAGCGGGGACACCGTGTGCCCCACCTCGACGAGCATCTGCCCGCCCGACCCCGGCTCGAGCGGTGCGCCGTCGTCGGCCAGCGGCCAACGGCGCTGCTTGCACCCGGCGATCGCCACGGCCCGGGTGTGCTCGACGGCGCGCAGCAGCGCGGCGAGCGCCCCGGGGTCGGGGGCGGAGTCGTCGTGCAGGAGCCAGATCCAGCCGTGCGGGGTCGCGGCGCCCGCGGCGAGCGCGAGGTCGACGGCGTCGCCGAACGTGCGCGCGCCGGCGGCGGGCACGAACCGGGCGGCGTCGAGGCGCAGGCCGAGCGTCGTCCCCGTGGACCGCGGCGCGTCGACGTCGACCACGACGACGTCGTCGACCGCGCGGTCCTGGGCGCGCACGGCCGCCAGGGTGGTGGGCAGGAACGGGCTGCGCCCGCGAGTGACCACGACAGCCGTCACGGTCACGACCTGGGGGATCACGCCCGTCAGGGCGTGCACCACGTCGAGAGCGGCGTCGCCGGGGGTGGAACCCTCCCCGGGGAGGCCGCGGAGCTGGGTGAGGTCGGTGGCAGTCATCGCCCCTCGATGATCGGTCGGGCTGTGCCGAATCCTGGGCATTTGACGGCCCCGGCGGGTCGGCCACGTAGCGTGGCCGTCGTGCGCCGCGCCCTCGCCGCTGTCCCCGTGCTCGTGTGGCTCGCCGTCGCGCTGTTCCTGACGACGAGCCTCGCCCAGACCCTCGTCCTGCCGAACGGGCGCTCTCCGGACGAGCGCCAGCACGTCGACCTGGTGGTCAAGGCCGCCACGGGCCAGGCGTGGCCGTGGCCCGACCCGGGCACCGCCACCATCGCGACGGGCTCGGGCGCGTCGCAGTTCCTGCCGTCCAACCGCCTCGACGGCCCGCAGCACCTGCCGCTCGTCGACGTCCCGGCGCGTGGGGAGCGCGCGTCGTACCTGGACGCCGGGGGCGCCGAGCCCTGGGCGTCCGTGCGCGCCGACGGCGTCACGCGCGCGGTGCGCAACCAGCTCGTGCAGCACCCGCCGCTGTACTACCTGGCCGGCGGCGCGCTGCTGAACCTGTGGCCCGACTGGCAGCACGCCCCCTTCGACCAGGTGTGGCTCACGCTGCGCTGGGCCAACGCCCTGCTGCTGGCCCCGCTCCCCCTGCTGGTGTGGGCCGTGGCGCGCCGCCTCCGGCTCCCGGCACCCCTGCCCGTCGCCGCGGCGCTCGTGCCCTTCGCCGTGCCGGAGCTCACGCGCCTGGCGGCGTCGGTCAACAACGACAACCTGCTCGTGCTGCTCTTCGCCGTCGTCACGGTGCTGCTCGCGCGCGTCGTCACGGGCGACGCCTCGCGCCGCACGGGCGTGCTGCTGGGCGTCCTGACGACGGCGGCGCTGCTCACCAAGGGCTTCGCCCTGCTGCTGCCCGCGTGGATCGCCCTCGCGTACGCGGTGCTGTGGTGGCGCAGCCGGACCCGCGCGCCCGTGGTGGCGCTGGGCCTCGCTGCCGCGTGCGCCGTGCCGGGCGCGCTGTGGTGGGTGCGCAACCTGGTGCTCTTCGGCCGCGTGCAGCCCGCCGGGAACCGCGTCCACCAGGTCTCGCCCGAGCCCCTGTACTCGTGGTCCGACGGCGGCTGGCACTGGCTGGGGCGGCTGCTCGACCGGTTCGTCACGACGTTCGCCGTGCAGGACGGGTCCGCGCGCCTCGCCCGCGACGCCTCGTGGTGGGGAGCCCACGTGCTCCTCGTGCTCGTGCTCGCGGGGCTGGCGCTGACCCTGGCCCGGGGCGCGCTGCGCCGCGCCGACGTGGCGGTGCTCGTGCTCCCGACGGTCGCGCTCGGGGGGATCGTGGCCGCCGGGTCGTGGGAGACGTTCACGACGGTGCACACGATGGCGGCCATGCAGGGCCGCTACCTGTACGGCGGCCTCGCGGGCATGGCCGTGGCCGCGCTGGCCGCGGCCGGGGCGCTCGCCCCGCGCCGTCGCCGGTTCGTCTCCCTCGGGGTGCTCGGCGTCGCCCTGGTGGTGCACGCGGCGTACCAGGTGGACGTCTGGCAGCTCTACTGGACGGCCCCGGGGAGGTCGCTCGCCGACGCCGCCCGGGCCGCGTCGCACCTCTACCCGTTCGGGACGGGCGTCCAGGCGATCGTGCTGACGGCGGCCGCGGCAGCGCTGGTCACGTGCGTCGTCGCCACGGTGCGGGCGGCGTCGGCCGCCGCACCCGACGACGTCGAGATCAGGGTCAGACGGCGCGGCGCTTGAGCTTGCGGCGCTCGCGCTCCGACAGGCCGCCCCAGATGCCGAAGCGCTCGTCGTTCGCGAGCGCGTACTCGAGGCACTCGGCGCGCACCTCGCACCCGCTGCAGACCTTCTTGGCCTCGCGGGTCGAGCCGCCCTTCTCGGGGAAGAACGCCTCAGGGTCGGTCTGCGCGCACAGCGCGCGGTCCTGCCATCCGAGCAGCGTCTCGTCCTCGAGAGGCGTGCCGAACAGCGGGAGGACCGGGGCGACACGCTCCGGCGCACGCAGGGCGTCGGACGGGAAGTCGTCCTCGTCGAGCAAGTTCCACATGGCGGGCCCTCCAGGTGCTTTTACGGAAACCGCATACGTGGAATTACACGCGTGTCTTTCGGACACGTCAAGCCGGAATGTGCTAGCGAGGCGCCGAATCGCGCTCCTTCCGACGCCATTCACCCAGCCTTATACCCTGGGCCCGTGAACACCGCACCTGGAGCGCCCGCGACCGTTGCCCAGCTGATGAATGTGCTGCTCAGGGAGCCGGGACGGCCCCGGATCACGTGGTACGGCGACGACGGAGAACGCGTCGAGCTCTCGGGCGCGGTGCTCGTGAATTGGGTCAGCAAGACGACGAACCTGCTGGTGGAGGAGTTCGACGCCGCGCCCGGTTGTCGCACGTTGATCGATCTGCCCCTGCACTGGCGGACGGCCGTCTGGTCGCTGGGCGCGCTGCGCGCGGGCGCGACGGTGGTGCTGCCCGCGGACGACGGCTCCGCGCCCGACGGCCGGGGCGTCGACGTCGTCGTGACGACGCGTCCCCAGGAGCACTCCGGCGACGTCGTCGCGGTGGCGCTGCCCGCGCTCGCGCGACGCTTCGACGGCGACCTGCCGCCCGGCGCCGTCGACGCGGCCGGCGCCGTGATGACGTACGCCGACCAGATCCTGTGGACGTCCGAGACCGACCCGTCCGAGCCCGCGCTCGTGGCGCCGGCCGCGACGGCCCCGGTGCAGGGCGTGCTGCACGGCGACCTGCTGGCGTGGGCGGAGCGCACGTCGCCCGAGGCGGGCGCGCGGCTGCTGCTCGACGGGCGCCGGCCCGTGCTCGACGCGCTCGCGACGATGATCGGCACGTGGGCCGCGGGCGGGTCGGTGGTGCTCACGTCGGCCGCGACGGCGGCCGCCCTCGAGGCCGACGGGGAGCGCCGGGAGCGCCTGGTGGCTCAGGAGGGTGTGACGGCCTGAGGGGCGCTACCGCCCGCGCGCCGGCCGGACCAGCACGCCCACGGCCGCGAAGAGCAGGTCCACGAGCGTCAGGAGCACGCGGGCGAGCAGCACGACGAGCAGCACCGCGGCGTGCGGCAGCGACGCCGCGAGCAGCGTGAGCAGCACGGCCTCGCGCACGCCCGCGCCCGCGGGCACGAGCACGACGACGAACCCGGCCACCCAGGCGATCGCGTACGCGCCGACGAGCAGCACGAGCGTCCGCGGTGCGGCCTCGAGCCCCAGGCCCGTGGCGAGCAGCCACACGGCGAGCCCGGCGAGCGCCCAGCTCAGCACCGACCACGCCACGGCGACGCCCAGGCCGGACCACGTCAGCGGACGCTCCAGGGGCGGGCGGCGCAGCAGGCGGAAGCCGAGCCCGACGAGCCTGCTCAGCACGGGCGGGAGGAGCAGCACCAGCAGCAGGGGCGCCGCCCACGCGAGCCACACCCAGTCGCCCAGGGCGTCCGCGCCCGCGACGGGCAGGCACACCGCCGCGACCACGACGCCCGAGACGGTCCCGAGCAGGACGGCCAGGGCCATCCCCGCGAGCGAGCGCGCGCGGGGCACCTTGTGGTCGGCCCCGATCTCGGCGGCAGCCACCACGTTCCACACGCCGCCCGGCACGTATTTGCCGATCTGGCTGATGCCGAACACGGAGACCGCGGGCCGCAGCGGGAGCGGCGAGCCCAGGTCGGCGAGCACGGCCCGCCAGGACAGGAAGGTGGCCGCCACGTACGCGACGGCCACCGCGGCGGCCGCAACCAGGTTCGTGGCCGGCATCCGGTGCGCGGCCGCGGCGAGCTCGTCCCACGCCCCGACGACGGCGACGACGGCGAGGGCGACGGCCCCGAGCAGGAACGCCCACCGCACGAACGGGGAGCGGACGACGGCGAGGACCCGGTGCACGAGGGCGGTCACGCGGCGCCGCCTCGCTGCCCCCGGGGTCGTCGCCGCGCCGCGGACAGGGGCTCCTCGGACAGGCGCCCGTCGGACGGGTGCTCCTCGGACAGCCGCGCGAGCAGCGGCTCGACGACCGCCTCCGGGCGCACGGCGTCGCGGCCCGCCCGGGCCCGCGTCGCGGCGGCCGCGTACCGCGCGGGGTCGGTGAGCTCGGCGAGCTGGGCCGCGAGCGCCGCCGGGTCGGCCGGCGGGACGAGCTCCAGGTGGTCGCCGAGCAGCCCGCGCTGCGGCGCGGTGTCGGACGTGACGACGACCCGGCCCGCGGCGAGCCCCTGGAACACCTTGTTGGGCACGACGCGCAGCCCCTTGGGCGTGTCCGAGAAGATGCCGAGGCACACGTGGTGGCCCGCGACGACCGCGGGCAGGGCGTCGGGCTCGACCCAGTCGTGCCACGTGACCCGCACGGAGGCGTCGCGCGGCACCGCGGCGTCGACCGCGGCGCGCGTCGCCGTGAGGTCCTGCCCCGTCCCGATCATGGAGACCTCGAGCGGCGTCCCCGCGGCGGCCGCGAGCGCGAGCGCCCGCGCGATGACGGGCGCGCCCTGGAGCGGCGTGTACAGCCCGAAGAACACGACCCGCAGCGGCCCGCCCGGCGCGGGCGAACCCGCAGCGGCGTCGGACTCGCCCGCGGCGAACCACGCGTCGGGCGCCCCGACGGGCACGACGACGCCCTTGCCCGGGTCGCGCAGCATCGCGCGGTGCTCGGCCGTGTCCGTGACGACGACGTCGGCGGCCCGGGTGGCGGCCCGGTCCAGCAGGCGCAGCAGCCGGACGCGCAGGCCGCGCGCGCCGCGGTCGGTGGCGGTGTCGCCGGCGAAGACGAGGTGGTCGAGCACCAGGAGCGTGCGCGGGTACAGCACGCGCGCGAGCAGCACGTCGAAGTGCCCCAGGTAGCCGACGACGACGGCGCGCGGCGCCCCGCGGCGGGCGCGCAGGGCGAGCGCGTCGCGGACGAGCGCCGCCCAGCAGGCCAGCAGGCGCAGGGCGAGCAGCGGCAGCCGCCAGGGCTCGCGCAGCATCCGCACGCGCTCGGCGGTGGTGAAGCCGAGCGGCCGGTCGAGCTCGACGACGTCGTGCCCGTGCGCGCGCAGCCCGGCGACGAGGACGCCGACCCGCGGGTGGCGGGCGGCGTCGTACGTGCCGAAGGCGACGATCACCGGCGGCTGGCCGGGGTGGAGGCTGCGTCGTCCGCCGCGGCGGCGGGCGCACCAGAGGCCGCAGCGGGCGCCGCCGCGGCGCGGCTCACGGCGGGCTGCGCCGGCCCGTACTGGAGCTCTTTGGTCCGTTCGAGGATCTCCTCGGAGATGGTCCGGTTGGTGCGCAGCAGGTCCGCGATCACCATGAGCGCGAAGCACAGCAGCGAGCCGACGAGCATCGTCGTGCCGAAGATGACGGACTGCACGTGCCCGTCGCCGCGGCCGTCGGCCCACAGGAACAGGAACCGCACCAGCGGGATGACGGCCGCGACGCCGAACACGACGCCGAGCGTGACGAACACGCCGTACGGCTTGTACATGACGTAGCTGCGCACGATGGCCTTGCCGGACTGGCCCATGTGCTGCCAGATGTTCCGGAACAGGCGCGACGGGCGCGTCTTGGCGTTGGTGGTCACGGGCACCGACGCGATGGGCAGGTGCTTGTTGCCCGCCTGGATGATGGTCTCCATCGTGTAGCTGAACTGCGTCAGCACGGCCAGCCGCATGAGCGCCGCGCGCGAGTAGGCGCGGAACCCGGAGGCGGCGTCGGGCAGCGACGTGCCCGCGGCGGCCGACACCACGCGCGACCCGACGCGCTGCATGAGCTTCTTGAACGGGGAGAAGTGCTCGATGGTCGCCGTCTGGCGGTCGCCGATGGCGATCTCGGCCTCGCCGCGCAGGATGGGCGCGACGAGGTCCGGGATCATCTCCTGCGGGTACTGGTTGTCGCCGTCGGTGTTGACGACGATGTCGGCGCCGTGCGCCAGCGCGTAGTCGACGCCGTCGCGGAACGAGCGGGCCAGGCCCAGGTTCCGCGTGTGCCGCACGACGTGCTGCACGCCCAGCGCGCGGGCGATCTCGACGGTGCGGTCGGTGGACCCGTCGTCGATGACGACGACGTGCACCTCGTCGATGCCGGGGATCTCACGCGGGATCGACGCGAGGACGAGGGGCAGGGTGGCCTCCTCGTTCAGGCAGGGGATCTGGACGAACAGCTTCATGCGGGCCCCTCGGGGAGGACGGGTTCGAGCTCAGGACGACGGCGGCGCAGGGCGGCGTGGGCGACGACGCCGAGGGCGGCGAGCCCTGCCGCGGCGGCCGCGCCCACCACGACGACGAGCGCCGTCGGGCCGACGGGGCTCCACCCCGCCCAGCGGGCGGCGGCGTCGGCGAGCGACTCCCCCGCCCCGCGGTAGAACGCGCCGAACGCCCACACCAGGCCGACGACGCCGGCCGCGAGCGCCAGCGCGGTCGCCACGGGCAGCACGACGCGGGCACGCCGCTCGCGCCTCCCGACGGCCTGCCACAGGCCGACGGCGACGAGCGCCGCGAGCGCGGCGATGGCGCCGTACACGTACCGCCCGTGCAGGGCGACGAGCCGTTGCGTCTGCGACCAGCCCTGCCACGCGTTGAAGATGACGCCCGCCGTCAGGGCCGTGGGCAGGAGCGCCAGCACGAACGCCCCCCGGCGCGCCCCGCGGCGGACGAGCGCGACGAGCCCGATCACCGCCAGGAGCACGGACGCCACCTGGACGAGCCGCCAGGGCATCCACACCTCGAGCCAGGACAGGTGCCCCCAGAAGGACTGGGCGACGCGGCGCAGCGAGACCGGGAACCACTGGTCGGCGGGCACGGGCGTGAGGCCGCTGACGTCGCGCGGCCGACCCACGGGCTGGACGGCGCCCGTGGTCAGGACGTTGCGCACCCACCACCAGCCGCCCGCGGCGACGGCGAGGACGCCCGCCGTGGCCAGGCGGGCGAGGCGCGGCCACCACGTCGTCGGCCACCATGTCGTGCGGACGCGTGTCGAGCGGATGCCGGGACGCCCCCAGGGGGCGAGCGCGTACGCGGCGATGACGCCCGGCACGGCGAACGCGGGCATGACCTTGGCGAGCAGCCCGACGCCCAGCACCAGCCCGAGCGCCACGGTGGTGCGCCAGCGGGTGTCTCCCGTGACGACGCGCACGCTCAGCCAGGTGACGACACCGCAGGCCAGCACGACGAGCGCGTCGTTGTTGGCGGAGCCGAGGATGTTGCCGATCTCGGGCACGAAGAGCGGGAAGGGCGCCGCCACGAGGGCGGCCGGCCAGGACCCCGTCAGGCGTCGGGCGGCCGCGACGGCGAACGGCATCGTGCCCACGAGCAGCGCCACGTCCAGGAGGCGCAGCGCGAGCAGCGCCTGGTCCCAGCGGGCGTCCACGAGCCCGGTGGCGTGCAGCACCGCGGCACCCAGCGCGTACCAGGCGGGCGGGTGCTGGGACATCTGGTCCACGACGGCACCGGGGCCGGGCGGCAGCGCCGGCAGGGCGTTGCTCGCGTCGATGCGCGTGCGTTCGGCCCGCACCGACGGCTGGAGGTCGACGAACTGCGGCACGCCGGGGCGGGGCGTGCGGCGGCCGGGCAGGTCGCCCGGCCAGCCCGCCTCGCGCTCGGCGGCCTCGATCACCGGGGCGACGAACGCCTCGCCGGGGGCCGGCCACCCACCGCCGTAGGCGAGCCGCAGCACGGAGTTGAGGTGCGTCTGCTCGTCCGGCGAGCGGAACGCGGGCGTCAGCAGCGCCCAGACCGTCCCCCAGGCGGCCACGAGCACCAGCAGCGCCGCCAGGGCACGGTGCCAGACGGCGTCGGGGTGCGCCCCGCCTGTGCTCATCGCGTCCTGCCCGTCGTGTCTCGCCTGCCGCGTCCCGCCTGGTACCGACACCCTCAGTGTGCCGTCGGCGCCTAGTGTGACAGCGCCGTCGTCTCCCGGGGCTCGCCGCTCGCTGGATGACCGGCTGCGACTCATCGCGGCGCCCGGCCCCAGGGAGCCCCGCTAGGCTCCTGTCCCGATGTCCGACCTGCCCGCTCACCCGCCCGTCGTCCGCGTCGTCTGCGTCGTCTACAACCCCGGCGACGACCTCCGCGTCTTCGCGTCGACCCTGGCCACGGCCACGCGCCACCCCGTCGAGCTGGTGATCGTCGACAACGGCGGACCGACCGACGTCGTCTCCGCCCTCGCCCGCGAGGGTGCTGTCGTGCTGCGCCACCCCGACGGCAACGTCGGCTACGGCCGCGCGGCGAACCTCGGCGCGGCCGGCTCCACCGCCGACTGGCTCGTCGTCGCGAACCCCGACGTCGAGTGGGAGCCCGGCTCGCTCGACGAGCTGCTCGC
The DNA here is from genome assembly GCF_004135385.1 of Xylanimonas protaetiae. Lineage (NCBI taxonomy): Bacteria > Bacillati > Actinomycetota > Actinomycetes > Micrococcales > Promicromonosporaceae > Xylanimonas > Xylanimonas protaetiae. The sequence goes on from NZ_CP035493.1 coordinate 348,623, forward strand.
CACGGGCGAGGCCGACCCCGGCGCCGGAAGCCTCGGGCCGCGCATCCTGAACACGGACGGCTCCACCTACCCGTCGGCGCGTGCGCTGCCCTCGCTCACGGTGGGTGCCGGGCACGCGCTCCTGCACACCGTGTGGCCGGGCAACCCGTGGACCCGCGAGTACAAGCAGGCCGAGGAGGCCGTGGCCGCGACGTCGCCGCGCGCGTGCGGCTGGCTCTCCGGGGCGTGCCTCGTGGTGCGCCCCGCAGCGTGGGCGCAGGTGGGCGGGTTCGACGAGCGGTACTTCATGTTCTTCGAGGACGTCGACCTCGGCGACCGGCTCGGCAAGGCCGGATGGCACAACGTCTACGTGCCCGCCGCGCGCGTGACGCACGTGCAGGGCGTCTCGTGGAAGTCGTCGCCGGCACCGATGATCCGGGCGCACCACGCGAGCGCGAAGCAGTACCTGTTCGACCGGTGGGGGCGTGGTGGCAGGCGCCGGTGCGGCTCGCGGTCGGGCTGGGGCTGTGGGCGCGGGAGCGGGTGGAGGTCGCGTTGTCGGAGCGCGAGCGGCGACGTCCCCCTCAGGCCCCTGAGACGACCGCTACTGTCCTGCCGCGCCGTCGGGCACAATGAGGCACCATGCGCGGAATCATCCTTGCCGGCGGCTCCGGCACCCGGCTGCACCCGATCACCATGGGCGTGAGCAAGCAGCTCGTGCCGGTCTATGACAAGCCGATGATCTACTACCCGCTGTCGACGCTCATCGCGGCCGGCATCCGGGACATCCTGATCATCACGACGCCCCACGACGCCGAGCAGTTCCGTCGGCTCCTCGGCGACGGCTCGCAGTTCGGCGTGAACCTCGAGTTCACCGTCCAGGCGGAGCCGAACGGCCTGGCGCAGGCGTTCGTGCTGGGCGCCGACTTCGTCGGGACGGACACCGCCTCGCTGGTGCTGGGCGACAACATCTTCTACGGCCACGGCCTGGGCACGCAGCTCACCCGGTTCGAGAACATCGACGGCGGCGCCGTCTTCGCGTACCACGTGTCCGACCCGACGGCGTACGGCGTCGTCGAGTTCGACGACGACTTCAAGGCGGTCTCGCTGGAGGAGAAGCCCGCCCAGCCGAAGTCGAACTACGCCGTCCCCGGCCTCTACTTCTACGACAACGACGTCATCGAGATCGCCAAGAACCTCCAGCCCTCGGCACGCGGCGAGTACGAGATCACCGACGTCAACCGCCACTACCTCGAGGCTGGCAAGCTCCAGGTCGAGGTGCTGCCCCGCGGCACCGCCTGGCTGGACACGGGCACGTTCGACTCGCTGCTCGAGGCGTCGGACTTCGTCCGTACCGTCGAGCACCGCCAGGGCCTCAAGATCGGCTCGCCGGAGGAGGTCGCCTGGCGTCGCGGGTTCCTCTCGGACGACGAGCTGCGCGAGCGTGCGGAGAAGCTCGTCAAGTCGGGCTACGGCACCTACCTGCTGGGCCTGCTCGACCACTGAGCACAGACGACAAAGGGGGGCGTGGCCACGGCCACGCCCCCCTTTCGTCTGTCGCCGGCGCCGGTGTCAGCCGTCCAGGCCGAGCACGCTCGACGCTGCCGCGGCCCAGCGCTCGGACCAGTCGCCGATCGGCTCGACACCGACGGCACGCAGCGCGTCGTGCCCGAGCACCGAGTACGACGGGCGCGGCGCCTTCGCCGCGAACGCGGCAGAGCTGACCGGGTCGACGCGGGCCGAGAGACCCGCGGCCGCCATGACCGCCTGGGCGAACCCGTTCCAGGTCACCGCACCCTGCGCAGTGCCGTGGTATGTGCCGGACGGCGCGTCCGCGGCGGCGAGCCGCACGATCAGGTCGGCGAGGTCGACGGTCCACGTCGGCTGGCCCTGCTGGTCGTCGACGACCGTGAGGACGTCACGCTCGCCGCCCAGGCGGGCCATCGTCTTGGGGAAGTTCGGCCCGCCCGCGCCGTACAGCCACGCGGTACGCACGATGTAGTGCGCCGGGTTGTTGGCCCGCACGGCCCACTCCCCCGCGGCCTTCGTGCGCCCGTACGCACCCTGCGGCGCCATCGGGGCGTCCTCGGCGTAGGGCGTGGTCGCGTGGCCCTCGAACACGTAGTCGGTCGAGATCTGCACGATGCGCGCGCCAGCCAGCGCGGCAGCCTGCGCCAGGTTCTGCGGCCCCACGGCGTTGACGGCGAAGGCCGCGGCTTCCTGGTCCTCCGCGGCGTCGACAGCCGTCCACGCCGCGCAGTTCACGACGACGTCGTAGCCCTGGACGGCCGCGACCGTCGCGGCGAAGTCGGTGATGTCGACGTGGTCGCGGTCGACGGCGTCGACGTGCGCACCGGCGGCACGGGCGGCGGCGACCATGTCCTGGCCGAGCATGCCGTGCGCGCCGACGACGAGCCAGCGGCCGGACAGAAGGACGGTCTGAGGGGTCGCAGAATCAGTCACGCGTAGGATCCTAGGGCCTGCGACCCCTACCCCGAACGAGGAGCCATCCCGTGCAGATCCGCGAGCTTCGCATCCCCGGTGCCTTCGAGATCACCCCGAAGCAGTTCGGAGACCCCCGCGGCGTCTTCCTCGAGTGGTTCAAGGCGCCGGCGTTCGAGGAGGCCGTCGGGCACAAGCTCGACCTCGCCCAGGCCAACCTCTCCGTGTCCAGCGCGGGCGTGGTGCGCGGCATCCACTTCGCCGACGTCCCCCCGGGCCAGGCCAAGTACGTGACCTGCCCGAAGGGCGCGGTCCTCGACGTCGTCGTCGACATCCGCGTCGGCTCGCCGACGTTCGGGCAGTGGGACTCGGTGCTGCTCGACGACGTCGACCGCCGCGCGATCTACCTGGGCGAGGGTCTCGGCCACGCCTTCATGGCGCTCGAGGACGGCTCGACCGTCATGTACCTGTGCTCGACCGGCTACAACCCGACGGGCGAGCACGGCATCAACCCGCTCGACGAGACGATCGGCCTCGAGTGGCCGACGACCGACCGTGCCGGCAACCCGATCACGCCGTTGCTCTCGGAGAAGGACACCGCCGCGCCGTCGCTCGCCGACGCGGCCGAGCAGGGCCTGCTGCCCGACTACGAGCGGGTGCTCGCGTACGTCGCGTCGCTGAAGGCCTGACGACGGCCTGACGCACGCACCGCGGGTCAGAGCAGCTCGACGAACCCAGCCTGCCGGACCTCGTCGACGACGGTCTTGACCTGCTGTGCCCGCGACCGCGTCGTCACGAGGAGCGCGTCCGGGGTGTCGACGACGACGAGGTCGTCGACACCCAGCAGCGTTATCACCCGCCCCGACGCCGGCACCACTACGGTGCCGCCTGCCTCGATGCGCACGACCTCGCTACCGTCACCGACCACCTTGTTGCCCGTGTCGTCGACGCTGGGCAGCAGCGCGGCGAGCGAGTTGAAGTCGCCGATGTCGTCCCAGCCGAACGTGCCCGGGATGACGGCTACGCCGCCCTCTGCGGCGACCGGCTCGGCGATGGCGTGGTCGATGGCGATCTTCTCGAGACCGGGCCACACGCGGTTGACCACCTCGGTCCGCGTGTCGGAGTCCCACGCGGCGGCGATCTCGACGAGGCCCGCGTGCAGCGCCGGGCGGAGTGTCGCGAGGTGACCGAGGAGCACCGAGGTACGCACCACGAACATCCCCGCGTTCCAGCGGTAGTCGCCTGACGCGACATAGTCGCGTGCGGTGACCGCGTCGGGTTTCTCGGTGAAGCCGAGGGCGTGCAGACCGGTCGGGGCTCCGGCGATGCCGAGCGACGCGCCCGACCGGACGTAGCCGAAGGCCACCGAGGGGCGCGAGGCCGCGATGCCGATCGTGACGACGTAGCCCTCGCGGGCTGCCGCGACTGCCTCACGGACGGCGTTCTCGAAGGCCGCGGTCCCGCTGATCACGTGGTCGGCCGCGAACGAGCCGACGACCACGTCCCCGTGCCGCTGCTGGAGCACGGCGGCAGCAAGCCCGATGGCGGCCATGGAGTCGCGCGGCAGCGGCTCGGCGAGGACGTCGGCGTCGGACAGTTGCGGGAGCTGGGCCCGGCACGCCGCCACGTGCTTCTCGCCCGTGACGAGCACGCTGCCGCGGGCCAGCGGGGCGAGACGCGCGAGCGTCGCCTGGATGAGGGTCTGCCCCGAGCCGGTGAGGTCGTGGAGGAACTTGGGCGCACCCTGCCGGGACAGCGGCCACAGACGAGTGCCCGCCCCGCCCGCGGGGATGATCGCGTAGAAGTCGTCGATCGTGCCGGTGTCCAGGGCGTCGGTCATGGTCCGAGCATAGGAGACGGCGACCGCACGCCGTCGCTCACCGGGCGGTGAGGGCCGCCTCGTACGCCTCGACGTGGGTCTGCGCCGCGGCCGCCCACGTGAACTCTCCGGCCCGCGTCGCGGCCGCCGCCGCAAGCGCTGCGCGCCGGGAGGCGTCGTCGAGCAGTGCCCGCAGCTCCCTGCCGATCGACGCGTCGTCCGTCCCGCAGTAGGCGACGGCGTCGCCGCCCACCTCCGGCAGGGACAGCTCGCGCGTCGTCAGCACCGTAGCGCCGCACGCCATGGCCTCGAGCACCGGCAGGCCGAAGCCCTCGCCGAGGCTCGGGTAGGCGAGCACCTGGGCGCCTGCGAGGAAGCCGGGGAGGTCGTCCAGCGGGAGGTAGCCGGGGCGGCGCACCGTCAGGCGGTCGGGTACCCGCGCGACGGCGTCGTCGATGGCCTCGTCCCACCCCTTGCCGCCGGCAAGGACGAGGGCGGGCGGCGAGTCGAGGCCCTCGCACGCACGCACCCAGCCACGGACGAGGGCGGGCACGTTCTTGCGCGGCTCGAGCGTGCCGAGGAACCCGACGTACGCGGCGTCGCCGATGTCGAGCGTCGCGCGCACGCGTGCGGCGCCGGCGTCCGGCACGGCGTGGAACCGCTCGTGGTCGACGCCGTGGTAGGCGACGTGGAACTTCGCGGCGTCCGCACCGACCAGGCGGACGACCTCGTCGCGCGTGGCCTTGCTGGGCGTCACGAGGGCCGCCGCGCGCCGTGACGCGACGCGGATCGCGTTCCGGAAGAACACCGCCTTGGACCGCAGGTGCAGCTCTGGCGTGGTGAAGAACGTCGCGTCGTGCAGCGTGACGACCACGGGTACTCCCGCGGCGAGCGGCATCGTGTAGTGCGGGCTGTGCACGACGTCTGGCCGGACCTTGCGCACCAGCGCGGGCAGGCCGGTCTGCTCCCAGGCCATGCGGCGCGCCCGGCTCTCGAGCGCCACCGGCACGGTGACAACGTCGGCGTGCGGCGCCAGACGCCCGAACAGCTCGCCGTCACGGGCCTGGGCGACGATCGTGAGCCGCACCCCGGCGCGGTCCAGCTCGGGGACCAGCTCGTCGACGTACCGGCCGACGCCGCCCCGGTCGGCGGGGACGGCGGTGGCGTCGAGCAGGACGTGCACGGGGGATCTCCGGGTCCGTCGGGGGTGGTCGGGCGAGTCAGAGGGCAACCCTACGCGGCACCCAGCGCGGACCGGCGGCCCGATAGCCTGGCTCCCGTGCTGACCTCCCCTCGCCGCGACCACGTGAGCGCCGTCGTCGTCGCGTTCCGGTCGGCGCCATATCTGGCCGCGTGCACGCAGGCGCTGCTGGCCGCGGGAGTCGATGACGTCGTCCTGGTCGACAACAACGACGACGACGACAGCGACGCCGCGGCGATCCGTGCGCTGTGCGACGCCTCCCCGGGCGTCGTGCGCCACATGAAGACGGGGCGCAACCTCGGCTTCGGCGGGGCGTGCAATGCCGGTGCGGCCACGGCGACCGACGCGGACGTGCTCTGGTTCGTCAACCCGGACACCGTGGCGGCGCCGGGCAGCGCGCGCACCCTCGTCGAGGCGATGCGTGCAGAGGGTTACGCCCTCGCCTCGCCGCTGCTCACCACGGGACCGCGCGGGCAAGAGACGATCTGGTTCGGCGGCGGTACGTTCGACCTGCGCGCAGGACGCGCCCGGCACGACCTGCTCGGCGCGCCGGCGGCCGCCGCCCCGACGACGCCGGTGGAGTGCACCTTCCTGACCGGGGCCGCGCTCGCCGTCACCCGGGACGCCTGGGCGGCCCTCGGCGGGTTCGCGAAAGAGTACTTCCTGTACTGGGAGGACTCGGACCTGTCGTGGCGTGCCACCCAGGCCGGGCTCCGCCTCGGGCTGGTGCCCGCCGCCGTCGTCTGGCACGCCGAGGGCGCGTCCAGCGCACAGGACGGCGACTCCGGGCGCAGCGCGGTCGGCTACTACTACCACGCACGCAACCGACTGCTCCTTGCCCGGCGGACGGGACACCTGCTCGGGTGGGCCGCAGGTGCCGGCCTGCTCGCCACTGTCAAGCCGGTCACGGCTGCGCTGCTGAAGGAGCGTTCAGGGCGCAAGTCGGTCGCCGCGCTGCGTGGCACGCTCGACGGGCTGGCAGGGCGCCACACCCGGCGGTATCACGCGTCCACCGCTCCACGACCTAGTGCACAACGACAGTAGGATTCCGGCGTGAACCCATCCCACGACCTGCGCGTGCTCGTCGTGCTGCCCGCCTGGAACGAGGCGGCCGCTATCGCCGCGGTCCTCGAAGAGGTGGCGACCACCTTGCCCTCAATGGACGTGCTCGTGGTCAACGACGGCTCCACCGACTCAACCTCCGCGGTCGCACGCGCTACGGGACACGCCACGGTGCTCGACCTGCCGCTGAACCTCGGCGTCGGCGGCGCGATGCGCGCGGGCTACAAGTACGCGCTGCGTCAGCGGTACGACGTCGCCGTCCAGCTCGACGCGGACGGCCAGCACGATCCGGCAGCGGTGCCGCGGCTGCTCGCGGCGCTGAACGACGGTGATGCCGACCTGGTCATCGGGGCCCGCTTCGCCGGCACCGGCACGTACGTCGTCGCAGGACCGCGTCGCTGGGCGATGCGGCTGCTCTCGTCGTCGCTGTCCCGCATCGTCGGCACGCGGCTGACGGACACGACGTCCGGTTTCAAGGCGTCAGGCCGTCGCGCCATCGAACTGTTCGCCCGTGACTACCCGGCCGAGTACCTCGGCGACACCGTCGAGGCGCTCGTCATCGCAGCCCGCGCAGGGCTCAACGTCACCCAGGTCGGGGTCGAGATGCGTGAGCGCGCAGCGGGGACGCCCTCGCACAACCCGTTCAAGGCCGCCGTCTACCTGGGCCGAGCAGTCCTCGCTCTCGCCGTGGCCCTGACCCGTCCCATCTCGCGGAGAGGTGCTTGATGTCCGGCTACTGGTTCGCGCTCACCGTCGCCATCGTCGTCGCCGTGCTGCTCATGGTGCTGCTGCGACAGCGGCGCCTGCGGGAGAAATACGCGGCAACGTGGCTGGTCCTCGCTGTCTTCGTCGTCGTGATCGGCGCCTTCCCCGACCTGGTCGCGTGGCTCGCCCGTGTGGTCGGCGTCGAGACGCCCTCCAACCTGCTCTTCGCCGGGGCGCTCGTCATCCTGCTGGGCGTGTGCGTCCATCTGAGCGTGGAGGCGACGACGCTGGAGGAGGAGACGCGGACGCTCGCCGAGGAGCTCGCGCTGCTCCGCGCCGACGTCGACAAGCTGAGCTCGGCCGCCTCCGTTCCTGCCGCCCCCGCACCGGTGCCGCCGGCGGCGCCCGAAGCCTGACGTATGCCCAAGCTGACGATCGTCATGCTCGCCTACGGCGAGGAGCCCTATCTCGGCGACGCCCTGGCCGCCGTGCTGGCGTCGGAGGGCGCCGAGCTCGAGCTGGTCCTCGTGGACAACGGCACGACGTCGGACGTCGTGCGCTCCCTGCCCGCGGACGACCGGATCACACTGCTGACCCCCGGCACGAACCTCGGGTTCACGGGCGGCGTGAACCTGGGTGCGCGGCACGCGCGCGGCACGTACGTCGGCACGGTGAACAGCGACGCGATCGTCGAGCCGGGAACGCTCGCTCTGCTCGTCGAGCACCTTGACAGACACCCCGATGTGGGCGTCGTGGGCGCCACGATCGTGCTCGCCGACGACCCAGGCACGATCAACTCGGCCGGGAACCCCTTGCACGTGCTGGGCTTGAGCTGGGCGGGGCAGATGGGCAAGCCCGTCGCGTCGCTTCCGGCGGTCGCCGACGTCGCGTCGGTGAGCGGGGCGACGATGGTGCTGCGCCGTAGCCTGTGGGAGGCGCTCGGCGGGTTCCCGGACCAGTTCTTCGCGTACTTCGAGGACATGGAGTTGAGCTGGCGCGCCCATCAGGCGGGCCTCGGCGTCCAGGTGCTCGGCGGCGCACGCGTGCGGCACCACTACGAGTTCTCGCGCAGCCCGCTCAAGATGTACCTCGTCGAACGGAACCGGTGGCTGTTCCTGCTGACGTGCTTCGAGAAGCGCACGCTCGCCGCAGTCGCGCTGCCGCTGCTCGCCTTCGAGCTCGCGCTGTCCGTGGTCGCCCTGGCGCAGGGCTGGGGCCGACAGAAGGCAGCCGGGTGGCGGTGGGTGCTCACGCACGCGCGCTGGATACGCGAGCGCCGGACGCTGGTGCAGCGCACGCGTACGGTGCCTGACGCGGCCCTGGTCAGGCTTTTCACCGCGACCTTCGACCCGGCGCAGACGCCGCTGCCCTCGGCCGCGGCACCCCTGGAGGGGCTGCTGCGCGGCTACTGGCGACTCGCGTCCCGGTTCGTCGCACGCTGACCGTCAGACCGGTCTGCCGGTGATCCCGCGGCGCCCTTCGCGCCAGCCCCGCCACGCATCGAGGACGTCGGGCGACCGACGGTGGAGCACCCGGTAGACGGCCTCCTCCGCCGTGCGTCGCGAAACAGCGCCCAGGTGCGGCACGAGCGGGAGACGCGCCTTGCGGGCAAAGAGCGTCATGTTGCGGATGCCGAGCCGCATGGGGTGCGCGCCGGGCTGCTGCTGCGCGACGACGGCCGGCGCGACGGCGACCTGAAACCCGGCCTGCCGGAGGCGCCACGAGGTGTCGACGTCCTCGAAGTACAGGAAGTACGCCTCGTCCAGCCACCCGATCCGGTCGAGCGCGGCCACGGAGTACATGACGATCGCGCCGTCGAGCCAGTCGACGGGATAGGGCTCGGTCACCGAGCGGGGCACGACGGTGTTCCACGCGCGGCCGCCACGGGTGAGCCGCCCCCCGGCGGTGAAGACGCGACTCGGGTCCGACACCCAGTGCAGCAGCGGGCCGACGGCGCCGGTGCCGTCGTCGTCGAGCGCGCCGCCGAGGCCCGTGCCGAGGTCCGGGCCGAACACGGCATCGTGCGTCAGGACGAGCAGTCGGCCGATGCCTCGCTGCACCACGAGGGCACGCGCGACGTTGACGGCGGCGCCATAGCCCGGGTTCTCGGGCCGGCGCACCAGCACCGTGCTCTGCGCGAGCGGGCTCGTCTCGACCACGTCCGCCGGGAGGTCGCCGCCGTTGTCGACGACGACGACGAGGGCCGGGGGGACGTTCTGTGCGCCGAGTCGCGCAAGGACGCCGGTCAGGAGCCCGGGGTCGCGGTAGCTGATGACGACGGTGGCGTAAGGTTCCATGTGCGCTGGCCTGTGATCGCGAAGGGATGAGGACAGACCCGATGCCGAGTAATGACCCCCGTTTTGCGGGGCCGAGGTCGCTCGCGAGCCTGACGAAGTATATAGCACACGAAGGAATCGCCCATGCGGGCGGCCAGTACGTGCTTCACCACTACGCAGCCCTGCGCGATCTCATCACCATTTCAGAAATCGCACCGGATACGCCGAGAAATCGGCATGCCATGACATTGCGGACCGATGTCGACGATATCGAGCTCGTCACCGGCCCGGGACTCTTCCGCGGCGGGCGGTTCAAGCAGCTGGGCGACCTGGAGTCGGCATGGTCCGGGAGCGCGGTCACGCAGGACGTGCGGCGGACGTTCGCGTCGGACGCCGCTCCGTGGCCCCTGCTGGAGCGCGCCGCCGGCATCGAACTCCACTGGTCAGAGCTCATGGCGCTCGCCCCCGCGGTGCGCCGCCGCCTCCCCCACGCCCGCCTGGTCGGCATCGCGCACGACGTCATCACGCAGCGCTGGGCGCGGGCCGCCGAGACGAGCTCGTGGCCCGTGTCACTGGCGTACCGGGTCGCGGCGGACCGGAGCCGTGCGCGCGAGCGCGAGTCGTTCGCGGCGCTCGACCTCGTCATCGCGTTCAGCGAGAAGGACGCCGCGCTGGTGCGCGAGATCTCGCCGCACACCCGCGCCGAGGTCGTGCTCCCCGGGCTGGGACCCGCTCCGGGCGAGATGCTCGCCCGCACCCCCGACGTCTCGGAACCCGTGGTCCTGTTCACAGGCGCGCTGAGCCGCCCCGACAACCACGAGGCGGTCACGTGGTTCCTCACGGAGGTATGGCCTTCCGTTCTCGCGCGGGTTCCCTCCGCCCGGTTCGTCGCGGCGGGCGCCCACCCCAAGCCCGCGCTCGAGAAGCTCGTCGCTCGGTCCGAGCGGGCGACGCTGACGGGATATGTCGACTCCCTCGAGCCGTACTACGCGTCCGCGAGCGTGTTCGTCGCGCCGATCTTCAACGGCGCAGGGGTCAAGTTCAAGACCATCGACGCACTCCTGCGCTCGGTGCCCGTGGTCGCAACCGACGTCGGGGCGGAAGGAATCGCGAACAGCGCCTCCTTGCTTTCCGTCGCAAACTCGCCGGGACCATTCTCGGACCTCGTCGCGGACGCTCTGACGAACCCCGACGATGCTCGCACCACCCATGCCGCAGCGTGGGCCAACGACACGTACGGGAACGCGGCCTTCACGCGGCGCCTGCGTGATCTCTACTCCGATCTCGGGATCATCGGCTGACGGATGAAGAAGATCCTCCAGCACGACCTCGTGCGCCGCAGCGCCCTGTTCACGCTGCCGGTCGTCGCGGCGGCGCTCGTCGGCCTCGTCTCGATCCCCGTCATCATGGGTCACGTCGGCGCGACGCAGTGGGGGCTCCTCGCCACGATCCAGGGCGCGTGCCTGGCGTTCAACCTCATGGTCGGCCTCGGGTGGGGAGCGACTGGACCGAGCATGGTGTCGGCCCTGCCGACGCGCGAGCGCAAGGCGACGTACGCCGAGTCGCTGCGCATCCGCGGGGTGGCGTTCGTGGTGATCGCGCCGCTCGCCGTCGTGGCGTGCACCGCCCTGACGGGTCTGCCGGTCAGCACCACACTGCTCGCCGTCCTGACCTATGTCGCTCCGGCGGCCAACGCGAGCTGGTACCTCATCGGTACCAACCGGCCGATCGCCCTGTTCGCGTTCGACGGCGCCCCCGCGACGCTCGGCCAGGTGGCGGGGCTCCTCGCCGTCGTCAGGTTCGGGACGCTCGACGCCTACCTCGCCGCCACGGCCGCCTTCACCCTCGTGGGAGTCGTCGGGTCTTCCCTCTACGTCCTGAGACGACCTGAGGACGGCCCCGCGCGCGGAGCGCACCGCCGCTGGCAGACGACCCTCAAGGCGCAGATCCCGGGTTTCGCGGCCGCGGCGTCGTGGACGGCCTGGTCGGCGCTGCCGATCGTCCTCGTCCAACTCATCGCACCCACGGCCGTCACGCTCTTCGGAGTCGCTGACCGGTTCCTCAAGTTCGGTGCCCTCGCGGTGGGCCCGGTGCTCCAGGCGGTGCAGGGCTGGCTCCCGGAGGCGGGGACGTCGTCCGTCCGGGTGCGCGCCCGCCAGGCGCTGCTCGTCGCAGGGGCGATGGGCGTCGTGGGCGGCGGAGCCATCGCCCTCCTGGCCCCCGCGGCCTCATCCCTGCTCACGGACGGCAAGGTGGTGCTCTCCTTCGGCATCGCCGCTCTCGTCGGTGCCGCCTTCCTCTTCGACGCCGTCTCGCACGTCACCGCAATGGCCGTGCTGGCTGCGATGCGGGCGCAGCGAGCGCTCGCCGCGTCGTCGGCGCTGAACATCGTCATCGGGCTTCCGCTGGTCGCCGCGATGACCGCGGCGTTCGGTGCGGTGGGCGCCGTCGGCGGGCTGGTGGTGGTCTCGCTCGCGATGGCACTGCTGAGGGTCGGAATCGCGCTTCGACGGATTCAGGTGGATGAGTTCACCACTAGGCTGAGCCCGTGAATTTCCCAAGACGCGCGAAGCGCCGACCTCCCCGCGCCCGTGCTGCCCTGTGGAGCGTCGTGCTGATCGTCGGAGCACTGCTTGCCTCCTTTGCGTGGGCGACGGCTTCGCCGCACGGGTCGTCACCCGACGAGGACTTTCACCTCACATCGATCTGGTGCCCGACGCCGCTCGACCAATCGTGCGCCACGAAGGTGCGCGACGACGGGACTACGCTGGTCGAGGTTCCCAGAGCGGTGTCCTATGCGTCGCTGTGCATCGCCTTCGACTCGTCTGCGTCGGGTGAGTGCGTCGCCGACCTCGACAAAGAGCCTGTTTGGGGCGCCCGTGTCGACAACGGTGGCTTTCCGGGCGGCTTCTACGACGTCATGCACTGGTTTGTGGGCCCCGATGTCGCCGCGTCGGTCATGACGATGCGCATAGCCAACGCAGTGCTCGCCATCGCTCTCTTTGCCGCCGTAACAGCACTATCGACGCCACAGGCGCGTCGCGTCCTGGTGTACGGCTACCTGACCATCTCCGTCCCGATGGCGATCTACCTGATCGCCTCGGTGAACCCGTCCGGCTGGGCCATCACGGGGGTCGCCGTTGCTTGGGCGGGCCTGCACGGGTTCCTCACCCAGCCGGAGCCACGGCGCCGCTACGCCCTCGCTGGCCTCGCTCTCACCGGTGCCGGACTCGCTGCCATGGCCCGTGCCGACGCTGGTGCGTTTCTCGGCGTGGTCGCTGCGGCGATCGTCGCACTGCACTTCCCCGCGCTCAGGACCAGGCTCCGCGACGTCTTGGCGCCCGTGCTCGTTGCCGTCATCGGCGTCATCGGGTTCCTCTACGGCGGCCAGTCCGGGGCGCTGGAGGGCGGGTTGGTGGTGAACCGCACTCCCGGCGGCCGCGCCCTGCTGGTGGACAACTTCCTAGGGCTTCCAGATCTGCTCATCGGTTCGCAGAAGGATGCGCTGAACTGGGTCGACACACCGGTCCCTGCGCTGACGTGGGTCCCGATCGTGCTCGCAGCCGGCGCGCTCGCGTTCCTCGGCCTGCGCGCGCTCAACCTGCCCAAGACCATTGCGCTGCTCGGCCTGGTCGGGGTGTACGTCGCACTCCCGCTTTATATGCTCCAGATCTCGGGCGCACCGGTGGGCACCTACGTACAGGCGCGCTATCTCACCCCACTTGTCCCGGTGATCATGGCGACCGCACTGTGGAACCCGCTGCAGCGACGAGTACCACGACTCACGTTCACACAGTCAGCCCTGGTCTTCGGCGCGCTTTCGATCGGGCACAGCGCTGTTCTGCATACCCAGATCCGCCGGTTCGTCACGGGGTTGGACGTGAGCTCCCCCAACTTGAACACCAACATCGAGTGGTGGGTGTCTCCCGTTTCACCGATGGCGACATGGATGGTCGGCAGCCTTGGGTTCGCGCTCCTCGCACTGTCGCTGTTCCTGGTGGGCCGCAACCTTCCCGGTGACGAGGTCGCCGGTGGAGTCGTCCGGGTCTGTCCAGTTTCCGGCTCTGTCGCACTTTCGGGGGAGGGTGGCGGTGCGCACCCGGTGCTGCCATGATCTGCCGTGCTCGATGCGAAGGTGCTGGTCAGGGCGGTGTTTCGAGGGTTGCGGGGTCTGGTGGTCGAGGACATCGCCGAGCGTGACGATGGGCTGGTCGTCACGCTCGTGACGTCGGGTGGCCCGGCGGTGTGCCCGATGTGCGCGACACCGTCTGCACGTGTCCACGATCGGGCGGTCCGCTGCCCGGCGGACCTTCCCGTGGCGGGCGTGCGGGTCGAGCTGCGGGTGCGGGTGCGGCGCCTGATCTGCCCGGTGGCGGCGTGTCCGCGGCGCACGTTCCGTGAGCAGATCCCGGGCGTTCTGGAGCGCTACCAGCGGCGCACGGCACGGCTGCACGCCGCGCTCGAGACGCTCACCGTCGAGCTGGCCGGCCGCGCCACCGTGCGCGTCGCCCCCGGGCTCGGGATCGACCTTCGGCGGGACACCGCGCTGCGGGTCCTGCGCTCCGTCGCGCTGCCGGATCTCGTGGTGCCTCGGGTGCTCGGGATCGACGACTTCGCGCTGCGCCGCGGCCAGGTCTACGCGACCGTGTTGATCGACGCCGAGACCGGCCGGCGCGTCGACGTCGTCGAGGGTCGCGGCGCCGACGTCGTCACCGCGTGGCTGCGCGAGCACCCAGGCGTGCAGGTTGTCACCCGGGACGGGTCGACCGTCTACGCCCAAGCCGTGCGCGAGGCCCTCCCGCACGCGGTTCAGGTCGCCGACCGGTGGCACCTGTGGCACAACCTGGCCGACGCGGCCGGAAAGGAAGTCGCCGCGCACGCCGCCTGCTGGGCGGCCGCGGCCGCGACCGGGATGCGCACCGGCCGCATCGCTGAGACCACCGCGCAGCGCTGGGCGCAGGTGCGCGAGCTGCGTGACGCCGGGGTCGGGCTGCTCGACTGCTCGCGCCGGCTCGGGATCGCGTTGAACACCGTCAAGCGGTACGACCGGGCCGCCAAGCCCGAGCAGATCACCCGCCCACCGCGCTACCGGACCACCCTGGTCGACCCCCACCGCGACCACCTGCGCCAGCGCCGACAGGACGACCCCGGGGTGAGCGTCCAACAGTTGCTCACCGAGATCCGCGCCCTCGGCTACGCAGGGAGCCAGAACCTGCTCTACCGGTACCTCAACCAGCAGCGGCACCTGGACACCGACCCGCACCTGTCACCACGACGGGCAACCCGACTGATGCTGACCAGGCCGTCGAACCTCACGGAGCGGCAGACCACCCGACTGGCCCGGCTCGTCGCGGCCTGCCCCGAGATGACGGCGCTTGGCGGCCTCGTGCGCTCGTTCGCGGCCCTCCTCGTCCCCGACCCCGCGAACGCCGACGCGCTGACGGTCTGGCTGGACCAGGCCCGCGCACTCGACCTGCCCCACGTCCACTCGTTCGTCCGCGGCGTCGAGCAGGACCACGACGCCGTCGTCGCCGCGCTCACCACGAGCTACCACAACGGGCGCACCGAGGGCGTCAACACGCGCACCAAGATGCTCAAACGACAGATGTACGGCAGAGCCGGTTTCGACCTCCTCCGCCACCGCATCCTGCACACCTGACCGCCACCCTCCCTCGAAAGTGCGACAGAGCCGAAGACCGTACAGACCCGAACAAGCGACCAGAGGGGCCTTGCCCCGTGTAGTGGACACGCGTTGGGTGGTTAGGCGGCCAGCCGCAGAGTAGCGGTGGTCGTGGTCTCGTAGGTGATCGGGCTGGTGTAGCCGCACCTGGAGTGGCGGCGGCGCTGGTTGTAGTGGTTGATCCAGCGGAACACGGTCCGGCGGGCGTGGCGTGGTCCGTCGTAGGCGTGGGCGCCGGCGAGGGTCTCGCGTTTCATCGTCGCGTTGAACGACTCCGCGAGGGCGTTGTCCGCGCTCGAGCCCACGGCGCCCATCGACTGGAGCACCCCGTGCCGGGCGCAGGCTGCCGCGTAGTCCTTGGACGTGTAGACCGACCCGTGGTCCGCGTGGAACCCGAGTTTGATCAGGTTAGTGTCCAGCGGTTCGAGCGTTGATGGCCTCGAGGACGGCGTGGAGGTCGTCGGGTAGTGGGTCGGCGGCCTTGATGGTGTGGTCGCCGAGGCTGATCTCGTAGGTGCGGTAGCGGCGGGCGGTCTTGACGAACTTCTTCAGGGACCAGCCGGTGGTCTCCTCGATCCACCTGCCCACGGCGATCGCGGCGAACACAATGGTCAGGTGCGCCTCGATTGAGTCGCGCGTCCTCGCGTAGATGGGGCGTGCGGCGAGGTCGGACTTCGCCATCCGGAACGACTTCTCGATCTGGAGCAGGCGGCGGTAGGCGCCGATGACCATCTCGGGGTTCGGGTTGGCGATGTTCGTGACGTAGCCCTTGATCCCGGCCAGCGCTCTGGCCTTGGCCTCCAGGTCGCGGTTCACCGCCTTGGTCGCACCGGTGAGCTGGACGAACCGGTTCCGCTTGACCGACGTTCTGCCGGCGACGGCGTCCTCGGCCTTGCGGACCTGTTCGTCGATGCCGTGCAGGGTGCGCCGGCCGCGGTCGTGGGAGTACTGGTAGTAGAAGACCTGGTCACGACGCTTATCGCTGGGTTGCGCGGGCCAGGGTTGGGTGAAGATGTGTCCGTCCGGGATGGGTTCGCCCGGGTGCTCCCTCTGCCACTTGTCGATCTGGTAGGGCACCTCGGGTGTCTTCGCGCCGAGGATGAACGAGAGTCCGGCGGCTTCGATCGCGCGCTTGTTCGCGTCCGAGATCATCCCGGCGTCCGCGACGATCACCACGTCGGGCAGGTGGTGGGCGGTCATGAACGCCTTGAGGGTGGGCAGCATCGTCGTGGTCTCGGCACGGTTGCCCTCGAACGCGTTCACCATCAGCGGGAACCCGGCGGCGTCGGTGAGCAGGCCGACGGTGATCTGCGGCTCGATGCGGCGTTCCTTGGAGAACCCGGACTCGCGGAACCCGTCGCCCTCGTGGGTCTCGAAGTACAGCGTGGTCACGTCGTAGAGCACGAGCGTGGCCGGGCCCAGGTTCGCGTGCCTGGCACACGCGGCGGCGAGCTGCTCACGCCACCCCTCGGCGGCGTAGACCCGCAGTCGGCGCGTGATCGTCGGGTAGGACACCGTCTCGATCCCGGCCTCGGCCAGCACGCGCAGCGAGTCGAACTTGCTGGTCGGCTCGATGATCCGGGCCAGGACCAGATGCCGGAACACCTCGTCGCCGCCCGAGGCCGGACCGAACCCGAGAACGTCGTACGCACTGGACAACGCGTCCCACAGGTGACCCATCCGCGAGGACGTGACGGGCAACGGGCCACCGGCCTGCGGCGGCGGCTGCAGACCGAGGTCGAGCTCGTCCTGCCCGCCCGCGAGGGCCTGCCGCGCGACCGTCTTCAACAGCTCGAGCTCGAGGTCATCGTGCGCGGACCCGATGTGCTTGATGTCCCGG
Source organism: Xylanimonas protaetiae (assembly GCF_004135385.1). NCBI lineage: Bacteria > Bacillati > Actinomycetota > Actinomycetes > Micrococcales > Promicromonosporaceae > Xylanimonas > Xylanimonas protaetiae. Next base: position 365,627 of record NZ_CP035493.1, read on the forward strand.
GCGCCCTTGCGATTCGAGTACACGATCTGCACCGCCCGCGCGCCGGACGCGGTCGTCACAGTTCGGATGTGCGGAGCCACCACGTCACTCTAGGACCGCCGCTTAGTGCACAGATTCCAGCGCCCGCGCCCACGAACCCGCAGGTCAGCGACCCGCACCCGTCAGAACCGGCGATCCGTGATCAAAGTCGGGTCCTTCTTCTGCACCGCCACGATCCGTGCGGCCAGGGCGTCGTCGGCGGCCTGGCGGGCAGCCCTTGCCTCCGCTGCGGCGACCCACTTGTAGTACGAGGAACGGGCGATCTCGAGGACCTCGCACAGCCGCTTCACCTCGAAGGTGTCGGAGCAAGCGGCTCACCAGTTCGTCTCCGCGGCGAAATACTTCGCCGCCTTCTTCAGGATGTCCTTCTCGACCTCGGTGCGCTTGAGGTCTGCCTCCAGGCGTGCGACCTGGGCGCGCAGTCGGGCGTTCTCCTGCTCGGGCGTCTCGACCCCACCGCCACGAGACGACGGCGGCGACGTAACGGACGCCGAGGAGACCGAACGCACGGACACACCCGCCGTCTTGAGCCAACTCGACAACGTCGCGTCATGGATCCCGAGCTCGTCCGCGATCTGCTTGATCGTGGCGCCCGCCGTGCTCCGGTAGAGCTCGACCGCATCACTGCGGAACTCCTCGGAGTAGTTCTTCCTCGCCATGAGTGGATCTTCTCGCTTCCTCCAGGACGAACCTGGATCCAGCGTGTCCACTACTCGGGGTCAAGCCCCGAGCCTCCATCAGACCCAGGGCGGTTCAGTGTGATCTCAGCAGGGGTCTGTCGTCGATCCAAACGCTGCTTTACCGCACTAGGAACGCTTGCGCGCCTCGAGTGAGTGGTGGTGGGCGCCCTCGTACGCGAGAACCATGCCCTTCCAGCGGCTGTAGCGATAGGCCGGTGCCGTCAGGACGTACCGCACCTTCTGCTTCCACGTGTACTGCGAGTCGCGAAGGGTGAAGACGATGTCGCGTGCCGTCACGACGGTGAGCTCGCGCAGCAGCCACTTGCGTCCCGGGTGACCGAGCGTAATGCCGGTGGACTCAAGGCCCGCCCACTCGTCGAGGATGCGGCGCTTGTAGTCGCGCAGCGCTATGTCGTTAGAGTGGATAACCGCCGCAGCACCCGCATAGACCTTCACGTACCCGGCTTCGATGAGGTCAGTGCCAAATGCCTGGTCCTCTGCATAGGCGACGTCACGGTAGGGCACGTCGCCAAGCAGCGTCGAGCGACGCGCAGCGGAGCACACATCGGAGTAGAACTTGGCCCGCCCTAGATCGAGCGACTCGCCGTTGTACACGGTGTAGGTATGGTCGACACCCTGGGCAGCAAAGGCAGTCAGGATGTCACGCTTCTGGAGCGGGAAACAGCCTGGTCGCGGAACCTGCCTCCCAAGGACGCCCACGACGTTGTCTGCGACGGAGAACGCCGCAATCATGCGTTCCAGCCAATGCTCGCCTTCAGGAACGGCGTCCTGGCTGAGGTAGACCACAAACTCACCGTCAGCCAGCTCGGCCGCCTGCTGCCGCGTCCGGCCATGGGAGAACTCACTGTTAGGGATCTGCTTGACGGTCAGCCGTGGTTCACGTGCAGCGAACTCTTCAAGAACCCCGACTGAGCGGTCGGACGACCCCGAGTCGATGGCGAGCACGTTCCACTCGAATGGGGGTCGCTGTGCGAACAGCGCCGCGAGGGTCTCCTCCAGGTGATCGCCGACGCCGTTGTACACGGGGATGAAAACCGTCGCCCGCACGGCGCTCCGCCCGGGTGCGTCAGGCTGCGACACCGGTCACCCTCCCCACGATGATCTTCTCCACCTTCTCGACGCCCTGCTGCCACGAGCGGTCACCCACGGACGCCGCGATGTGCGCCGCCCAGCTCTCGGCGTCAGCTCGCTCCACCGCCCGGCTCAGTCCCGCCGCGAGGCTGGTCGGCAAAGCGTCCGTGTACTCGATGCCGTCGACGTGGCCGAGCACCATCGTGTTGTTCTCGCCTTCGTTCACCACTGCGACGCAGCCCGCCGCCACGAGTTCGAGCGGCAGCAGGGAGACATTCGTCAACGACAGGACCAGGCACGCGACAGACTCGTGGTAGATCTCGGCGAGCTGGTGCTCCTCGACAAGGCCGAGGTTCGTGTGCGGGAACGGAACGTGCCAACCCACGAGGTCGGAGCCGAAGATCACGATCTCGTACTCAGGGTGGCGGTTGGCGAAGACTTCCAGGGCAAGCATGCCCAGTTCGAACCCACGACGTTCCGTGGACGGCCGGGCGTAGAACGCGATCTGCTTCTTCTTGGTTACAACCGCTCCTGAGGGCGGCGCGTAGACGTCCAGGTCTGCTCCGAAGTCGAACCAGTCTGCCTCCATGCCGTACTCCGCGACGCGCTGCGTGAGCCACTTGCCGGCCGTGATGCCGTAGAACCCGAACCGGTACGTTGCCTCCGCAAGCTTGTAACGGGACCCGACGCCGAAGAACGACGGCTCGAAATCCTGCACAAAGTAGAACTTGTGCGCGGTGTCGGGGGCGTTGTACACGCCGTACGCCGTCTCCCAGCTCGTAGCGATGATGACGTCGGCACCGCCGAGCTCGTCCATGCCGACCACATCGACATCGAGCCCATACGACTTCTTCAGCATGGCACGCGCCGCGTCGGAGGTCTGCGGCATCGTGTTGTTCTCGTACACGGCGAACGACACGTCATGGCCTTGGGCCTGGAAGTACTTGGCGAAGCGGGAGATCGTCGTGTGCCCACCGCCACGCGCACCGACAGGCGGCGTCACCCACACGATGGAGAGCCGAGCGCCCGGTTCACGAAGCGAGGGAGTCGCTGCGGGCTTGTCGAGATCGACGGTGAGGACGTCGGCGAGCTGGGGCATCAGCGGGAGCTTGCCGAGTTCATGGCGGTGGCTCACCAACGACACTGCCGCCACGGCTGTGTCACCGACACGCCCGCGGACCAGCATCGTGGCCTTGCGGACGAGCGAGCCGACACCCTCCTGACGCACAGTGCGCACCGACGCTCGCGACAGTCGTCGGACGGTGTTCAACATCGACATGGCCACGAGTAGGGTCTCCTTCATGATCGCGGATCATCCGACAGCACAGACTGCACACGCGTCGTGAGCGTCGGGACTGATCCTATGCAACCCGGCTGACCCCATCCGCCGGTTGTCCACCGTGCGATCTGCCAGCGGACCGCGGCGATGACATTCCGCCAGTACCCTTCTACGGTGACCGCCCCGCACACTGGCTTGCGCCAGGACATCCGCTCGCCGCGCCGGCCATCGTCGAAAACTCTCGTCTGGGCTCTGCTGCTCGTCGTGGGCGCGCTGCTCGTGGTCATCGCCTGGGCGACGGCGTCGCCGCCCGGGTCATCCCCGGACGAGGACTTCCATCTCGCCTCAATCTGGTGCCCGACTCCGCTCGATGGTTCGTGCGACACGCGCATCGCTGAAGGAGAACTGCAACCGGGCGAGTCGCGCACCCAGGTCTTGGTCCCGCAGGTCGTGCTTGCGTCTGCCATCTGTACTGCATTCCACCCCGAGAACTCCGGGGCCTGCGTCGATGACCTCACCAACAACCTGTACTGGACAGGTCGCGTGGACAACGGGCTGTACCCGGGCGGCTTCTACGACGTCATGCACTGGTTCGTCGGTCCCGACGTCCAAGCCTCAGTCACCACGATGAGGATTGCGAACGGTGTGCTGGCCATCGCGCTCTTCACCGCAACCGCCCTGCTGCTTCCGCGGCCTTCACGACGCCTCGTCACCTATGGGTACCTCGCCGTATCTGTGCCGATGGCGACATATCTGATCGCCTCCATCAACCCGTCTGGCTGGGCCTTCACAGGGGTCGCCGTGGCCTGGGCCGGCATGCATGGCTTCGTCACGCAACCGCACCGCAGGCGGCGCTACGCCCTCGCGGGGCTCGCTCTCGTCGGGGCCTTGATCGGAGCTCTAGCCCGCGCGGACGCCGGCGCATACCTCGGGGTTGCCGCAGCCGGGATCGTCGCCCTCCACTTCCGATCAGTCAAGGAAAAGTTGTGGATCGTGGCACTCCCGGCGGCTGTCACTTTCATCGGCCTCATCGGGTTCCTGTCTGCCAGTCAGACCGACGCGCTCGGCGGAATGGCAGGAACAACAGGTCCGGGCGACGGGGATCTCCTCTTCTCGAACGTCCTCGCGTTGCCTCAGCTGCTGATCGGCGCACAGGCCGAGGCCCTCAACTGGGTCGACACACCTGTTCCGGCCATCGTCTGGGTCCCGGGCGTCCTGCTGGCCGGTGCGCTGGCACTCTTCGGGATGCGTTCCGTCGAACTACCTAAGGGCCTTGCCCTGTTCGGGCTTGTCAGCGTGTACGTCGTCCTGCCTGTGCTCCTCCTGCAGCGCTCCGGCATGTGGGTCGGCGTGGAGGTGCAGGCACGATACATCGCGCCCTTGGTACCCGTGATCATGGCGACGGCCCTGTGGAACCCATCCTCCCGAGGCACGTTCCGGCTCACCGTTCCGCAGACTATCCTCGCGTACCTCACGCTGGTCGTCGGGAACAGCGTCATGCTGCACGTGCAGATTCGCAGGTTCGTCACCGGGCTCGACGTCCACGGACTCAACCTCAGCCGGTACGTCGAGTGGTGGGCGTCGCCGATCAGTCCCATGTTCACCTGGTTGCTGGGCAGTCTCGGATTCGCAATGCTCGCTGCCGCGCTCTTCCTGGTGCGGCGCCCCGACACCGCAGGCAGCGCACAGCCCGAGATCGAACGCCCTGCGTTCGCGGAAGCCTAGGTGGCGCGACCACATGACCAAGATCATCGTCCTGGCACCCGTGGGGGGTACGTCCAACGGCGCCGACATCGCGGCAAACCACCAGATCGTCCACCTCCGGGCGCTCGGCCACGACGTCACTCTTGTCGTCCGGGTTCCACACACTGCCGAGTACGCGCGGTTCCTCGACGACCATGGCATTGCGTCACATGTCCTCGACTATGGTTGGTGGGGCGATCTGGCGGAGGACGGCCAGGCAATGCGCGACGCCGCTGTAGTCGGCGCACTTGCGGTCCTGCTCGACCGCGAACGCTTCGATGTCGCGATCACCAACACGGTTCACATGCCTTGGCTCGCCATCGCCGCGGCTGGTGCCGGCGTGCCGCACTTGTGGCTCATCCACGAGTTCCCGAGCGGGCAGTTCGCCTCGACCCGGGCGGCATACCCATTCGTTGAGGCGTTCTCCAACGAGATCCTTGCCGCAAGCCCGCTCCTCGCCCGGGAGCTCTCGGAGTACGTCAGTCACACACCGGTCAACTACTTCCTGCCGTACACCGACGCGCCCGGTCTCGCACCAGGCGGCGGTAACGGGGCCCCGCGGCTCGTTTCCGTCAATCATGTCAGCGAAGGCAAGAACACCCTTGAGCTCGTCAAGGTGTACGAACTGGTCCGCCGTCGGTTTCCGGAACTAACTCTTGAGATTCGGGGCGGCGTCAATGAACCCGCGTACGCCGACGTCGTCCGCACCTACATCGCCGAGCGAGGGCTTGGCGGCGTGACTTTCGCGTCCGACCCGGCAGCGAACTGGGCGGGAGTGCGTCAGAATGACGTGGTCGTGCACACGTCGCACCTCGAGACCTTCTCCCTAACCTTGACCGAGACGCTCAAGGGGGCTTTGCCATAGTCGCCGCGACCAATCCAGCGACCAGAGCGATGATCGACCTTGGCTTCCTGGACGATGCGGACGTGTACCCAGCCGGCGACGTCGAGGCCGGGGCCGAGCGGATCGCTGCCAAGCTTGCAGACATCGCGGCCGCGCACGACAAGGCGGCAGACGTGCAGCAGCGGGTCCTCGATGATCTGACACTGCCTCGGGTTACCCAGCCGCTGGTCGACGCGATCGACCGTGCAACCACGCCGCAGCAGCCCCAGATCCAGCTTGTGGCCGCGTTGTTCCGCGCCACCGACCATCTCGCCGTCGAACGCGACGCCTGGTCTGCGCGCGCCAGGTCAGCAGAGGCCGAACGTCTGGCATGGGTAGAGCGGGCTAGGGTCGCAGAGGAAGAGTTGAGCGCGATCACAGCCTCGCGCACTTGGCGCGCGACCCGTACCCTCTCTCGGGCGCTTGCCGCAGTCCGGCGCGCGCGACACGGACACTAACCCAGCGGAACCTCGCGCCACCGCGCGTCCGCGCGGATGATCCCGAGGGATCGCCCGTCGCCACGCACACTGAACCGGCACGCAGCAGGAACGAAGTGGACCTCTGCGCCGTCCGCCGTCCCGATACCGCAAGTGACTAGGTAGTCACCCTCGTTGAGACCCATGGCGCTGAGGTGGATTGCCCACTTGTTCGTTCCGCGGCGAACGAAGACCTTCGTGCCGAGCAGTGTCGTCGTCGTCGAGTACACCGGGTGCCCCATCGGCGTCGTCACGCCGACACTGATGACGGCATCGTCGAATGCGACAGGCGACGCAAGCTGCATCGTGACCTCGACACCCTCGTCCGGGCCGAGTTCGGGCTCGCCACCGTGGCCGGAGTCCGCCCAGAGCGCGATCCCCTCGAACCGCGCAGCAAGTTCCGGCCGGTCCTCGGCCTGCTCAGCCGCAAGGCGGGAGCGCTCTTCCTGACGCTCCTCCTCCCAGTCGGCCCGAAGCTTCTGAAGCGCTGTCAGTGGCTCGTCGTCGGACACGATCCGGCCGTGGTCGAGGACGACAGCGCGGTCACAGAACTCGTTGACCTGGTCCAGACCGTGGGTCACGAGCACAATCGTCCGGCCCTCGGCCTGGAACTGACGGATCCGCTCCAAGCACTTACGCTGAAACGGCTCGTCGCCGACGGCCAATACCTCGTCCACAAGCAGGATGTCAGGGTCGACGTGAATGGCGACGGCGAATGCGAGCCGCACATACATGCCTGAAGAGTAGAACTTCACCTGGGTATCAATGAACTCCTCGATCCCCGAGAAGTCGACGATCGCATCGAAGTACTTGTCGATCTCCTGGCGGCTGATACCTAGGATCGAGGCGTTGAGGTAGACGTTCTCTCGTCCGGTGAGGTCGGGGTGGAACCCCGCGCCCAGCTCGAGGAGCGCCGCGAGCCGACCCCGGAGGCTGACCGAGCCTGTGTCGGGTTGAAGAATGCCGCCGATCATCTTCAGCAGCGTCGACTTGCCCGAGCCATTGTGGCCGACGAGCCCGATCGTCGTACCAGCCTCGATAGTAAGCGACACGTCCTGCAGCGCCCAAAACTCCTCCTTGTGGAGCTGAGAGCGCCCGAAGTTGACGATACGTTCCTTGAGCGACTTCTCCTTGCGAACCGTGAACTTCTTCGACAGGTCGGCGATCTCGATGACTGACGTCACGTCACAGCTCCTGGGCGAGGTTGGCCTGCAGGCGGGCGAAGATCCGCTGAGCGACCCACAGGAAGATGATTCCGACGACAGCGACGATGGTCAGCCGGAGACCAAGGTGCGACACCTGCGGCAGCGGGTTGTCTGGTGTGCCGTCCCCGGCAACCCAGAACGTCCTCTGGAAGCCGAGCACAGCGGTCGTCGCGGGGTTGGACAGATAGATGTTCATGAGCAGCCTCGCGACGGGCTCGGAGACCCAACCCTGCAACGAGCTCTGGACAAAGGTCCACGAGTACACGATGGGCGACGCCCAGAAGAAGATCATGATCGCGATCTCGACGAGGTACTGGACATCGCGGAGATAGACGTTCACCGCGGCCAGGATCAGACCGATAGCTGTTCCCCAGGCGAACAGCACAACGAGCGACAGAGGGAAGTAGATCCATCGAGCGCCCGTCGGGAACTCGCCGAAAAATGTCACGGCAGCGAAGAGCACAACGAGCTGGACTGCAAAGTTGAACGCCGCTGAACCGATCGCCGCGAGCGGGAACACTTCTCGCGGCATGTAGACCTTCTTGACCAGACCCGCGTTGTTGACGACCGACCCGGTCGCGGCGGAAACTGCCTCCGAGAAGAACCCCCATGCCGTGAGGCTCGAGTAGATGAAGACGGCGAAGCCCGGGAGTCCGCGAGCTTGACCGAGAAACTGGCCGAGCACCACGTAGTAGATGAGGAGCATCGCAAGCGGTCGCGCGAGGCTCCAGAGGAAGCCCAACGCCGAGTCCTTGTACCGCGCTTTGAGCTCTCGCCGAACGAGCAGGTCGAGGAGTTCCCTATGGGCGACGACGTCCTTGATCGATGCGATGGTCCCGCCGACGAAGCCCTTGCGCGGTCCGGCAGGACGCATCGGCTCCAGGGCAAGCGCAGCCGCGCGGTCCGGTACTTCGGTGGTCATGGGTGACCGCTCCTTCTGAACTGATCTGGGGTGGGCGCGACCCCGGCGCAGCACTCTAGCGTGCAGCGGTCAGCCGGGAAGAATCCCTGGCATGTAGAGGTCAAGGCTTTGCGGGAGAGCCCAGCGGTCCGTCATGAAGTCGACCTCGTAGTCGAAGACCTCGACGACACGCGTCTGCGACTCAAAGTGGTACGCCGTCGCGTCGTGGACCCACACCGCGCTCAGCCCGAGCTGTCGGACCTTGAGGCTGAAGTCGACGTCGTTGAAGTTCGCCGGAAGTCGCTCCGTGAACCCTCCGACGGCTTGGTACGTCGCCCGGGTCAAGGCAAGGCACGCGCCCGTCACGGCACTGGTCTCACGACTCACCTTGAGCACAGCGTTGGGGCCCGGTTCGTCGCCCGGTGTGAACCGCAAGGGGTGGCAGAAGTACCGCGTCCACACTCCGAGCCCGGCGTGCTGGATGGTGCCATCCGCGTAGAGCAGCCTGGCACCGGTCACCCCAATACCCCGCTCCGACAGCGGCGCCACGAGCCGAGGGATCAGCCCGGGCTCGAGAAGCTCGACGTCGTCGTTCATCATGACGATCACCTCACCATGCGAGGCGACAAACCCGTCGTTGCACTTCTTGGAGTAGTTGAAGGGCTCCGTAAACTCGAGGAGCACCAGGCGGTCGCCCGCCACGCGCCGAAGCTCGTCGAGCACATCAGATGGCGTGGGCGTGTCATATACGACGACGATCTCGATGTTCTCATGGCCGCCGAACTCGACGAGCGATCGCACGGCTTCCACGACGAAGACCCGCTCGCTGCCCCAGACATACCCAGTTCCGCCTCGCGTCGGGATGATGATCGAGACGAGCAGGTCCGCAGGAAGCGGGTCGTAGAGCACCTTGTAGCAGCTCGCCCAGTCGCCGTACTCGGCGTGGGCCGACACCCCGAGCCGCTGCAGGTGCTCATCGACAGCCTTGCGACCGGCGACCCACGCGTACGGCTTCGCGTCGACGTCGCCGGCGGCCGAACCTGGCACCACCCGCCAGTGGTAGAGAACCTCGGGTACATGGACGATCTCACGCGCCCGCTCTGTGACGCGCAGGGCGAGGTCGTGGTCTTGCGACCCCTCGAACCCGGGGCGGAACGCGCCGAGATCTCGCACAAGCGACGTCCGGAGCACCTGGAGGTGACCGGTGTACATCTGACCCCGAAGGAGGACAGGAGACCACTCGGGCTTGCGGAAGTGGTCGTAGTGCCGTCCGTCGGTGCCGATCTTGTCCTCGTCTGAGTACAGGTAGTCCGCTCGGGGGCGCTCGTGGATTGCGGCGCGCATCCGCTCTAGCGCCGTGGGTGCGAGCTGGTCGTCGTGGTCCACGAGCGCGATGAACTCCCCCCGCGCTCGAGCGACGGCGTCGTTCGACGCAGCCACGATGTGCCCGTTGGACTCGCGCTCGACCACGATGATGCGCTCGTCGCGCGCAGCCGCAGCACGGAGAATCATGCGGACCTCGGGGTTCGTCGAGGCGTCGTCTACAGCAACAAGCTCCCAGTCCAGAAATGTCTGCGCCAGTACCGAATCGATCATCTCTGTCAACGCCTGGACGGGCGGGTCGAAGACAGGGGTGACAATCGAGAACAGCGGAGCCGTCCCTGTCACTTGGCGAGCCTCTTCACCAGGCGGACCGGGGAGGTGGCAAGGCGCCCAAGCTTCATCGAGCGGGAGGCGAGCAAGGAGGCGACCCGCCCTTCAAGGGAGGCGATCTCCGCACGCAGGACCGCCGTGTCTGCGCGCAGCGCATCCGACTGCCTGCGCAGTTCGTCGACCTCGCCACGCAAGCGGTCAGCCTCGGCCATGGCTCTCGTCTCGGACTCGGCCTTGACCTCTGCCTCGTACCGGGCGACGACGAGGTCTCTGCGCAACCGGCCGACGGTCGCCTCTAGGCCGATGACGTGGTCGCGAAACACGAGCGCCTCCCGTGCTCCAAGACTGGCGATCTCGCGGTCCACTTGAGCTGTCCGCTCACCTTGTACGGGCCCAAACTCCACGCAGCGAGACTACCTTGCGAGGCGCTTGGCCAGAGACACAGACGGCAGAACGAACACACGATGTGTCGTGCGCCCCACCTGAGGCAACCGACATACGCCGGTGCCTCCTCGCGTCGGCCGCGTGATCGTATGATGCGGACGTACGCGCCCCCTCCGTCTGGAGTCCCTGCATGCCCGAGTCCATCGCTCTCGCCAACGCGGTCGCATACCCGCAGTACCAGCCCGCGTGAGGCGCTCAAAGACGGCTCCGGCGGGTTCGGCGGGCGCCACTCGACGGGCCGCATTGACAAGGCGGGCACACATGGGTTCGAAGCTCGGGCGTGGACGCGTCACGCGCGTCACGGCCGGGCTTGCCCTCATTGCCGCGGCGCTGCTAACCGTCGTCGCATGGTCGACATCGTCGCCTGTCGGGTCCTTCCCCGACGAGGACTTCCACCTGGCAAGCATCTGGTGCCCGTCGCTGACCGGCGAGGTCTGCAACGTCAACCATCCCACCACGGGCCGCACCGAGGTGGAGATCCCGAAGAGGCTACGTCAGCCGTGGTTCTGCTATGGCGTGTCGACCGACGAGTCAGCCGCCTGCTCGTTCGACGTCGGCGATGGAACCGAATGGTGGGGCAGGGTCAACGACGGCGAGTACCTCGGCATCTACTACACCGTGCTTCACAACCTGGTCGGCCCGAACGTCTTCCGGTCGGTAGTCGCGATCCGACTTTTCAACGGGACACTCGCTGTCCTGCTCATCGGAGCGATCGCCGCGCTGCTGCCGCAGGGCGGGCGGCGGTGGATGGCATTGTCAGTCCTACCCGTCTCCGTCCCTTTCGTCGTCTCGCTCATCAGCTCCGTCAACCCGTCAAGCTGGGCAGTGAGCGGCACGATTGCCGCGTGGTTCAGCCTCAACGGCGCGCTCCGAGCGCCGGAACGATGGCGACGCGTCGCCCTTGGGAGCCTCGGCATCGTTGGCGCGGCCATGGCGGCGGTAGCACGCGCAGATGCCGCGGCGTTCCTGGTGGTCATGCTGTGCGCCGTCGTTGCCCTCAACTTCTACCGATCACGGCGATGGGTGATTCCTGCGGTGTGTGCAGTCGCCGTCGTGATCCTCGCCGCGATCGGATTCCTCGGCGCCGCCAACTCAGGTTCCATACAATCCGGGTTCGGATCACACCCAATTGGATCCGGCGAAGTCGACCCCGCGACCGGGCTGCCGATGCCCCCGTACAGCCGGCTGCTGTCAACGCTCTTCGCTCTTCCCGCGATACAGCTCGAGTTCTTCTCGCAACTCGCGCAGGGGGTCCAAGCACCATCGTTGGTGTACGTGTTCATGGTGGCCACCGCCGGGGGCGTCTTCTTCGCGGGCCTCCGCACAATGAACCTGCGCAAGGCCGTCGCGCTCAGCGGGACCATGCTGGTCTACGTGGCAATCCCCATCTACTTCCTCCAGCTCTCGTCCGGCTACCAGAGCCGCTACACCCTGCCGCTCGTCCCCGTCATTCTCGCCATTGCGGTCTCCCGCGCTGCCGACTCCGGATGGTCGATCCGACTGACGCGAACGCAGGCCGCCTCCGCCTACATCCTGATCGTGGTGGCCCACTCCGTTGCCCTGCACACATTCATCCGTCGGTACGTGACAGGCCTCGACGTGCTGCAGTTGAATCTCAACGCACAAGTCGAGTGGTGGCACGCCGGCCCGTCCCCGATGGCGACCTGGCTGGTCGGCTCGCTGGCGTTTGCCGCCCTCGGCTTCCCGCTTGTACACGGCAGCGGACGCCAGGCGCCGGGCGGGGACGTCGCTGGCGAGAAAGCCCTTCGTCTTCCCGCGACGGAGTCGGTCAGGTAGGCCACCGCCCGGCAGGCGGGCACGACGCTTTCGACAGGTGGGCGGCGGACCTCAAGTCAGGCGCGCGATCCCTCGCCGAGCACGATGCGGGGCGTCCCTGCCCAGAGGGCGCCGTCCGTGACACGACGCCCATCGACGAGAAGCCGCACGCCCGGGATGTCCGCGGGCGTCAGCGTTCGGTAATCGGCGTGATCGGTCTGCACCACCGCAAGATGGGCCGGCTCACCCGTGTGGTAGACGTCGAAACCGAGCTTCAGCAGTTCCGCATCAGTGAAGAGCGGGTCGTGAACGAGCACTTGAGCGCCGCGCCTGCGCAGCGCGTCGGACGTCGCGAACACACCGGACAACGCAGTCTCTTTCACTCCGCTGCGGTACGCCGCGCCCAGCACGACGGCCCGAAGGCCGCTCAGGTCGCCGAGGATCTCCTCGGCGCGCGAGACCATGCGTTCTGGCATCTCCGCGTTGACCCGGCGAGCGTCGCGCACAATCGTCGCGTCAGGGTCCACTGACAGGTAGAGGCGCGGGTACACAGGAATACAGTGACCGCCGACTGCGATCCCGGGGCGGTGGATGTGGCTGTAGGGCTGTGAGTTGCAGGCCTCGATGACCGCGTACACATCGAGTCCCACCTTGTCGGCGAAGAGCGCGAACTGGTTCGCGAGGCCGATGTTGACGTCACGGAACGTGGTCTCGGCGAGCTTCGCAAGCTCGGATGCTTCGGCTGAACCGAGATCCCAGACGCCGTTCGGTCGGGCCAGATCAGTACGTTCGTCGAAGTCGAGAACCGCCTCGTAGAATGCGCGCGCGCGCTGGGCGCCGACTGCGCTGAGTCCCCCGACGAGCTTCGGATACCTGCGGAGGTCGGCGAACACGCGACCGGTGAGGACCCGCTCGGGCGAGAAGACCAAGTGGAAGTCCTCCCCTTCCTTGAGGCCGGAGATCTCTTCGATCATCGGCATCCACCGGTGACGCGTGGTGCCAACGGGCAAGGTTGTCTCGTAAGACACCAGTGTGCCCGGGGTCAGGTGCGCGGCGAGCGACTTCGTGGCCTCGTCCATCCACCCGAAGTCCGGCTGGGCTGTCTCCTCATCGACGAAGAGCGGTACGACGAGCACGACTGCGTCGGCGCCCGGTACGGCGTCACCGTAGTCGGTGGTGGCGCGAAGGCGGCCGGCAGGGACAAGCTCAGCGAGCTTCTCGGCCAGGTGTGCCTCCCCGGGAATGGCTCTCTTCCTGCGTTCACCGTCGCGACGGTCTCGTTATTCACATCGACACCGACAACCTCATGGCCCTTGCTCGCGAACTGCGCGGCCAGCGGGAGTCCAATCTTGCCCAGAGCGATGACGGCAATGCGCATCAAGGGGTCCTTCCGGAGAGGAGGCGGCAGGGGTCCGGCTTATTCGTCGGGACGGGCGCGTTCGTGGCTGCAAGACGTCGCCAACGGTCCACCAGCAGGATACGCGACAATCGGCGGCGGCTCGGGCGCACCCTTGGATGCGGCGAGCACGGACCGCGTCAACTCCGGACGACCCGCTCGAACGGCTCTCCGTCAGGTGTCGAAGGGCTGGCCTGAATATCAAGCTGGAGTCCGCTGAGGAGCATCTGTGTGCCGATCATGAGTGGTAGCGCGGCCAACATCACCGTCGCGGCCGTCGCCACGGATGAGCTCGCGACTTGGAAGCAGACCCAGATCGCGACGACCAGACCGAACCCGAAAAGCAGGAGGCCGAGTGCCAGTAGCAGGGCGATGGGAGAGAACGACCAGAGCACGTAGCGATACCAGATGCGACGCCAGAAGCCCTTCGTCAGAAGCGCCAGGAGTTCCGGCACAACTCGACTCAGGCGGATGCTTGACACCTCATCCCCGTAGACCGCCGGGATCGGCACATCGACAGCCGGGACTTGAAGGATGTTCAGGTGAACGAGCAGATCGTTCTCGAAACTGTACCGCGACGCCACACGGTCAAGGTCGAGGCGTCGAAGTACCTGCGTTCGGATCGCCGTGTAGCCGTTCTGCGGGTCGAACAGGTGCCAGTACCCGCTCGCGAGTTTCGTCATGAAGGAGAGAACGACATTCCCGAATACCCGGTACCTCGGCATACCACGGAACGACTCGGGCGCGAAGAACCTGTTGGCCTTCGCGAAGCCGTATCCCTGGGTCGTCACCCTCTCGAGGAGCGAGGGGAGGTAGGCCGGGTCCATCTGAGCGTCACCCGCCATGATGACGTTGACGTCGGCCCCAAGATCCATCGCGTGGCGATGGCCCGTGATGATCGCTCCGCCGACGCCCTTGTTCACCTCGTGCCGGAGAAGCACGACGCGCGGGTCCGTCGAAGCGCGGACGACCTCGCTTGTGTTGTCGGGGCTGCAGTCGTCGACCACGATGATGTGATCGACGAAGTCCGGCATTGTTTCGATGACCGTCGTGATCATCTTCGCCTCGTTGTATGCAGGCACGATCGCAGCGATGCGCGCTCCCTCAAAAACCATCAGACCCCCTCTGTCGAAGTCGCGTGCCGTCGGCCCCGTGGGCGTCGGCGGCGAACACCCACCAGCGGTACGCGAAGAAGTTCGAGACCGTCGTGACCATCGTCGCGACCACCTTGCCGATGCCCCAGCCTGCGGAGGTCTGGTCGATCAGCGCGACGACCGCGGCGGTGACGACGGTGTTGACCGCCACGAGGATCGTGTACCGCACCAGCGCGCGACCGTGCGGGGCTCGCGACGCAAACCCGATCCTGCGCTGCACCGAGTATGTGAAAGCAAAACTGAGCAGAAAAGCCACCGCGGCGGCAACGCCCGTCGGCCAGCCCAGGCCTTCACGAAGCAGCGCGAGAAAGCCGAAGTCGACGGCGAATGCGAGCCCCCCGGCGACGAGGTACCGCGCGATGCTGACAGTCATCATGCGACACTCCAGATCGCTCGGCGCCCACGAACCGGTGTGTGACGCCTCCGAGCGTTCCAGTTCTGGAGGGCAAGATGTCGGTCGGGTTGCGCTCGCACGGGAGAAGGCTAGCGGGAGTCGGACCCGACCTCTGTCCCCCTAGCCGCAATGCCGCGAAGTTAGGGCTCTGACCTGGCTGTCAAGGGGTGTTGGTGCTGGTCATAGCAGCGAAGCTCCTGTAGTTGAGGGCTGTCCGCCAAGACATGCCTTCACCACAGGAGCTTTGCCGTGCCGCAGTCTGCCATCGATCGTGTCGCTCGCGCCTTCGCTCCGGGGCACCTGGGCGAGTTGAGCGCCCTGGTTCCCGTCGAGCTCGTCGATGAGGTGCTGGCCCGTCACCGGGCGACCGAGCAGCGCGTACGGCTGCTGCCCTCACGGGTGGTCGTCTACCTGCTGGTCGCGGGTGCGTTGTTCGCGGGCCTGGGCTGGCAGCAGGTCTGGGACCGGCTGGTCGCCGGCCTCGGGCATGTCGATTCCTGTCCGTCGCGCACCGCGATCGCGCTCGCGCTGCGCCGGGTCGGGCCCGGCCCGTTGCGGTCGCTGTTCGAGGTCCTGGCCTGCCCGGCACCAGGCTCGACCCGGTGGCGGGGACTGCTGGTGTGCGCGCTGGACGGGACGGTCACCTCGGTGCCTGACAGCCCGGCCAACACCATCCGGTACGTCAAGCAGCGCGGCGGGCCCACCGGCGGCGGGTCCTACCCCGGGCTGCGGCTGGTCGCGCTCGTCGCGTGCGGGACCCGCACCCTGATCGATGCGACGTTCGGCCCGACCACGACCGGGGAGACGGTCTACGCGCAGGTCCTGACTCGCTCGCTGCATGCCGGGATGCTGCTGCTGGCCGACCGCGGCCTGAGCTCGGCGGCGCTGGTCGCCGCAGCCCACGCGAGGGGAGCCCACGTGCTGGTGCGAGCACGTACCGCCGCCGCCAACGGTCCCGCCCTGCCCGTCACCCGAGCGCTGGACGATGGTTCGTGGCTGTCGATGCTCGGCGCCACACGGGTGCGCGTCATCGACGCTCAGATCACCTCGGCCACGACGGCTGCGACCACGACCAGCCACTACCGCCTGGTCACCACGCTCCTGGACCCCCGCACCCACCCGGCCGACCAGCTCGCGGGCCTGTACCACCAACGCTGGCAGGTCGAGACCGCCTACCTCGAGCTGAAGTCGACCATCCTGGGCGGGCGGGTCCTGCGCGCCCGGACCCCCGACGGGATCGAGCAAGAGGTCTACGCCCTGCTCATCGCCTACCAGGCCCTACGCACCGCCATTGGCCGACGCGACCACCACCACCGCGATCCCGCCCGACCGCGCCAGCTTCACGATCGCGCTGAACGCCGCACGCGACCAGATCACCGCCAACCGGCACGCCGACGCCACCGATCCCCCGATCGAACTGCTCGGCGTGATCGGCGCCGCGGTCACCGCACGACCACTGCCAGCAACCCGCCCCCGCACGAACGCCCGCACCGTCAAACGAGCGATCTCCAAGTACAACGCCCGCGGCCCCAACATCGACCGCAAGACCTACAAGACCACCCTGACCATCACGATCTTGACAAAACCGACGCCCACCTAACTTCGCGGCATTGCCCCTAGCCGCCATCCGTCGCCTACCCCGCATGAAGACGCACGATCGGGGAGACACCTGACGCCATGAACGCGAGCCGGCACGTCACGAGCCGGCGGCACCGCGGGCGTAACCGGCGAGGGTCGCGGCCACAGAGTCCGAGACCACGCCAGAACTGCCGAGCACGACGACATGTGCCGGCGCTAGGCGCTGCAGTTCCGCCGCAATGACCTCGGGAACGGCGCTGGTCGTCACCAGGAGCACCGGCCCGCCGCCGGCAGCCGCGGCCGGCGCCCCAGACAGACCGTCCGGGAAGTTCGTTCCCACGGCGACGTAGGCCACTGGCACACCTGGCGCGAAAGTCGCCGCCGAGATCGCCGCTGAAGTCGAGTACCGATCCGGTCCAGCAAGGCGAGTCACCCCACCGGAGGTCAGCCCATTCAACCGAGTAGCCACCGCGTCCGAAACCACGCCCGCACTACCGAGCACCACGATCCGACCCGGACGCAGACGCCGCAGCTCTCCCTCGACAACGCTCGGAACCCCGTTGGTCTCGACCAACAACACCGGGCCCTTCCCGGCGGCCGCCGCAGAAGCACCCGACAGCGCATCGGGGAAGTCCGTTCCGACGGCGACGTAGGCCACTGGCACACCTGGCGCGAAAGTCGCCGCCGAGATCGCCGCTGAAGTCGAGTACCGATCCGGTCCAGCAAGGCGAGTCACCCCACCGGAGGTCAGCCCATTCAACCGAGTAGCCACCGCGTCCGAAACCACGCCCGCACTACCGAGCACCACGATCCGACCCGGACGCAGACGCCGCAGCTCTCCCTCGACAACGCTCGGAACCCCGTTGGTCTCGACCAACAACACCGGGCCCTTCCCGGCGGCCGCCGCAGAAGCACCCGACAGCGCATCGGGGAAGTCCGTTCCGACGGCGACGTAGGCCACTGGCACACCTGGCGCGAAAGTCGCCGCCGAGATCGCCGCTGAAGTCGAGTACCGATCCGGTCCAGCAAGACGGGTCACCCCGGCGAAGTAGGGGGCATAGAGGCCCGCGTACTGGGCAGCAGCTGCTCGGATGCCGGGCAGCACTGCGTAGCCCAGGTCACCAGGGCACTGTGTCTGGTGGGTGTCGCGGTGAGCGAACACCCGTGGCAGGACGACCTGCTGGCCCGCAACGAACCGGCCGCCCGCGGTCTGGCTGGCGGCAGTGAAGGTCGTCGACTCCGCTGGGTTGACGCCATACTGAGCGAGGCGGTACCCGATGATCTTGGCAACACCGTCCTGCTGCGCGGCTGAGGGCGTCACGCCCGCCGCGGTGGTGTAGCTGCCGAGCATTGCGACACCGACGGTGCCCGTGTTGAACCCGCCCGTGTGCGCCCCGATGATCGGGGCGTCAACGCTGCCTGCGGCGCCCTCGTAGATGTTGCCCCATTTGTCGACGATGAAGTTGTAGCCGATGTCGCACCAGCCGTTGGAGTTCTGGTGGTAGGCCTGATCGTTGCGGATAAGCTGCATCGCTTCCGCCACCGAGCTGTAGCTGTTCGCATTGTCGGTGTGATGGACCGCCGCGCCCTTCAGTGCGGACGCTGCGGGCCACGCGCAGGCGGGCGCAGCTCGCCACTCGCTGCGAGTGATGATGGTGGGACCAGCGGTGGTCCCAGCAGGAGCGACCACGCCAGCACTCGTCGCCGCAGGTGCGTCGACCTTGTCCGAGGACACCGTGGTGACCTGCACACCGGAGGGAACGGTGAGCGCGGCGTCGACCGTCGCGATCTCAAGCGCATCGGACTCCCCCACGTAGACCGGGCTCGACGAGACAGTCCTCGTCTCCCGGTCGGGTCCGTCTGTCTCCCTCTCTAGATGGGTCCATCCTCCCCAGGCGCCATCCGTGTCACGAACCCGCACCTGAAGATCTGGCATCGCGCTGTCGACGTCAGCGGGCCAGCTCACACCGACAGTCTGGAAGCCTTCGGCAACCTCCATCGGCGCCTCCGCGTTCGCGTCCACTGTCTCGACGTCCGCCGCTGTCGGGCCCGCCTCAGGCAGGACGGAGTCCGTGGCGCCCGCCTGGTCCGAGGTGCCCTGCACGCGATGCGGTGCCGCCGCCGCTGGCGCCGCGGTGATGACGGCTGACGCAGACATCGCGATCACGGCGGCACTGCCGACTGCAAGCGCCCCTCGGGCCGCGGCACCCGGGGCCTTCACGGACAACCGTGATCCGCGACCCGCAGTGCTCGTCGTGCGACGGGCTGGCCCTAGCTCGTGTCTCAACGTGGCTCCAAGTGGACGTGCTTCGCGCTGGCTGCAAGTGACGACGTGTGACGAACATAGCGAACCGAGGCGCGCCGGGGAACCGCGTCCGCAGCCAAAGCAGCACGGCTAGCATCGGTGCCCGTGAAGATCCTCAGCGTCGTCGGTGCACGCCCGCAGTTCGTCAAGCTCGCACCGATCGCTCGTGCCGCCACCGACGCAGGCGTAGACCACGTCATCGTCCACACCGGGCAGCACTACGACCCCATGTTGTCCGACGTCTTCTTTCGTGAGCTCGGCATCCCCGACCCGGACGTGCACCTCGGTGTCGGCTCCGCGAGTCACGGCGTCCAGACTGGAGCCATCCTGGGCGCCCTCGACGGCGTGCTGGAGGAGCATCGGCCAGACTGGGTGCTCGCCTACGGCGACACGAACTCGACATTGGCTGCTGCGATCGCCGCGGTCAAGCTCCACTATCCCCTGGCGCATCTTGAGGCCGGGCTCCGCTCGTTCAACCGGCGGATGCCAGAGGAACTCAACCGCGTGCTAACTGACCACGCTGCGGACCTGTGCCTGGCCCCGACAGAGGTCGGCATGAAGCACCTTGTGGACGAGGGCCTTGCCGATCACTCCATCCTCGTCGGCGACGTGATGACGGACGTGCTCCTCCAGGTCCGCGATGCCGTGGCCGACCGCGAAGTACCGCTGCTCGATGACCTGGGCCTGGAACGCCAGGGCTTCTACATTGCCACCCTCCACAGGGCGGAGAACACGGACGACCCGGCGCGTCTGGACGCCGTCATCCAAGGCCTCAGCGAGCTCGACCACCCCGTCGTCCTCCTCGCACACCCGCGCGTCGTTGCGAAGGCGACGGAGCACGGCCTGACGCTCGAACGAGGCGCACTGCGCCTGCACACGCCACTCGGCTACCCGGACCTCGTGGCCGCCGTACTGGCCTCGGCCGGGGTTGTCACGGACTCGGGCGGCCTCCAGAAGGAGGCATTCCTCTTGCGGACCCCCTGCACCACGATTCGACCCGAGACGGAGTGGGTGGAGACCGTCGCGCTGGGATGGAACGTCCTGGCCAACACGGCCGACGAGATCCGGGAAGCCGTGGCGCGTCCGATGCCCACGCCAACGTCGGAGCAGCCCTACGGTGACGGACACGCAGCGCGGCGTGTGGTCGAGGTACTGGCGGCGTCGCGCCGATGAAAATTCTCCTCGTCACACCATGGTTCCCGACGACCGTGGCGCCCGAGTCCGGACTCTTCGTGCTCCGGGACGCGCTGGCCCTGGCCATGGTCGCCGACGTGTCAGTGCTCCATCTCGACTGGAACAGTGACACGACCAGCCTTGCCGGGATCGATCCTGCGATCCGCGTGCAGCGGGTGCGGCTCGACCGGCGCGACCCACGCGCATATCTTCGGGCGCGAAAGCACGTCCGCGCGGCAGCGCGTCAGGCGGATGTCGTGCACACTCATGCCCTCACTGGACTCGTCCCGTTCCTCGTTGGGCGCCCTGCTCCGGCACGTTCGCCGTGGGTGCACACCGAGCACTGGTCCGGGCTGACCGCTTCGGAGACGCTCGGACGCGCGGAGCGCGTCATGAGACGGCTCCTCCTTCCCGTGTTGCGGCGTCCGGACGTCGTCGTGGTGGCCTGTCGTCGACTCGCCGAGCCGATCGGGGCGCTACGACGAGGACGTGTCGAAGTGGTGCCCTGCGTCGTGGACGACCCACCTCAGGTCCGAGAAGCAACGCGCGATCCGCACCTTCTGCGCCTCGTTGGTGTCGGAGGTCTGATCGACCGGAAGGGCCCGCTGACCGCACTCGCAACCGTCGCGGAGCTCCGCCGGCGCGGGATGCCCGCACAGTTGACGTGGGTTGGAACGGGGCCGCTCCGCGAAGCGGTGCTCGATGCGGCGAAAGAGGCGGGGCTCGAGGAAGACGTGCATCTGGCCGGTGCGCTGCCTCCCGCAGAGGTCGCAGCCGAGCTCGACGCGGCCGACATGTTCATCCTCCCGACGAGCGGTGACAACTTCTGCGTCGTGGTCGCAGAGGCGCTGACGCACGGCCGTCCCGTGGTCAGCGGGGCGTCGACAGGAGCGGTCGACTACGCGGTCGCCGCGGTCAGCGAGTTCGTGGAGAGCAGGGACGCGTTCGCCTACGCCGACGCCGTGGTGTCGCTGAGGGAGCGAACAGCGCGGATGTCCGCAGCCGACATCGCGGGCACCGTCCGTGGTGCGTTCAGCTCCGAGGCGGTCGCTCATCGTCTCATGGCCGTGTATGGCCAGCTCGTGCACCCATGAGCGAGAAGCGTCGCGACACGCGCACGGGTCGTCCGGGCAGGTTCGACCTCGCCCTGTCGACCGCCGGGACCATCGCGAGCGGCGTCGTCCGACTGCTCTACAACGTCCTGCTCGGTAATCTGCGTGGTGCGACGTTCCTCGGGAACGCGAGCAGCGCATTGTCCGTCGCGATGTTCGCGGCCATCGTCCAACCACAGGCCGTCGCTACAGCAGCAACCACTTTCGTGCCCAGGGCCGCAGGCGCATCGCCACGACACCAGGACTGCGACGCCGCACCCGCAGTTGCGTGGTATCTGGCGCGATACCTCGTGAGTGCCGCCGCACTCGTCGGGATCGGCGCGGGCGCGACCGCGTACTTCGTGCTGGCGACCGGGCCGACGGCGGCGGTCATGACCGCGCTGGTGACGATCGGCTACTCCGCCTACATCTTTGCGCGCGCACTCCAGTTCGCGACCTTTCGTGCAGTTCGGGCGGCGCGCGCAGACCTCGTGGCCGGCGTCGTCGCCCTCGCCCTTCTCGTGGCATTCCTGACTCTTCACCTCGACTCCCTGATCCTGCTCCCGCTCGCCCTCGGCTACGGCGTAGCCGCGTCAAGCATCTGGCCGCGCCGCGACACCCGGATCTCCCCCGGGCTCAGGGCCGAGTTGCGCAGGTTCATCGCGATCGGGAGCATCGGCGCGCTCGCCACCGGCGGGTTCCTCCAGCTGTCGATGATCACGGCTCGAGTGATCGGTACGAGCGAGCAAGCGGGCCAGTACGCCGCAGCCCTCTCGCTCGCCACGCCGCTCTCGATGCTGTCCACGGCGATCAGCATGGTCGTGGTGCCCGCGATGGGCGCCGCCGTCGGCGGGTCCGACGACGCGCGCTTCAGGCATCTCGTTGACGAGGCGGTCCGAGGCGTCTCAGCCGTGTCGCTCGCAGGTTTCGGCCTCGTCGCCGGCCTCAGCTCCATCATCGTCCCGCTCCTGTACCGCGACGGGTTCGAAGACGCTGCTCCAGTCCTCGCGATCCTTGCGGTCGCGATGCTCACCATGACCGCGACGATGCCTCTGATGAACGCCCTCATCGTCCGATCGCCACGGGGCGTCCGCACGACGACGGTGATCTCCGTCATCGCGACCGTGCTCGGGGTCGTCGTCTGGGCCGCGTTTGGGCCGCGCTACGGGATCACCGCGGTCGCCTTCGGCGTCCTCGCCGGCAACGTCACCGCGCTGGCCTCCATGGGCGTCCTCGTAGCCCGCGCCGAGCGGTTCGACTGGCGGGGTCTCGCGCTTCGCCACGGTGTCGTCCTGGTCGCAACAGCCGCACTGGCGATCCACGGGGCCGCCACGAATGAAGGCATCATCCTCACGCTCGGAATGACCCTCGCGGTCCTCGCACTCTGGTCGGTCCTCGTGGCGATGCCGGATAGAGCGGCGATCCTTGGCCTCCTCGGGTTGCGGGCGCGCGGAAGCAGTCACGCCGCATAACCCTCTTCAGGTGCGCAGACGGCGTGACTCGAGCACCACCTGCGCCGCGCGGGCACCAGTTGCCTGGACTGAGGCGTTGGCCGCTGCCCATGCTGCGAGTTCGGCGCGGCGTTCCCGGGTGGGCGCGTCGGACAACGCCTCAATCATTGCGGCGGCCACGGCATTGTCGTCGTAATCCGTCGCCCAGCCGAGGTCGCCGTCCAGTACCGCCTCGTACCCTGGCCCGGGACCCGCAAAGACTACTGGCGTCCCACACGCGACAGAGGCCAAGATCTTGGTCGGAAACGCGAAGTCGTAGCCAAGTCCGGGCCGCAGACTCACGAGCCCCGCTCTTGCCGAGCCGAGGATCTCGGCCGCATGCGCGGGAGGAACGGGCCCGCGGACTTCGATGGCGCCGTCCGGCAGACTAGCCGCTATCCGTCGGATCTCATCGAGTTCGCTCCCCTGCCCTATGAACACCAGTCGTGCACCCGGGACGGCCACGCGGACCTGGGCGAATGCACGCGCGAACACCGAAGCGCCCTGCCACTCCGAGGCCGTACCGGCGTATACGGCGGTGGGTTGTGAGTCGACTACCTCGTCAAGCGGCCGGAAGACAGCAGTGTCGATGCCGTTGCGGATCACGGTGATGTTGCGGCCGCCCAGTGCCGCAACGCGTTCGGCCACGCCATCCGACACCGCGATGACTCGCTGCGCGCCTCGCATCGCGAACGATTCGAGTGTTCGCAGGACACGCACCACCAGCCCCGACGCCCCCATCGATGCGCTTGCATCGGACCAGACGTCCGCTGCGTAGTAAACGTAGGGGGCTCGGCGCACGGCGCAGGCGAGCCTGACGACGACGCCCGTCGTGGGCGGGGGCTCCGAGACGACGGCGTCGACGCGGGGCCCGAAGAGCAACCGGAAGAACAGCGGCAGGTCGAAGCTCATGTATTGGACGTAGCCGCGAATGTACCCGGCCTTGTCGCGCAGGGCGGGCCAGCGACGGATCATGACCCGTTCGTCGAATGGCACGGAGTCGTCGCCCGGGACCGTCGTGGTGATCACGCTGACCGCGGCCCCCTCGCCCGCCAGCGCCGACGCCAGCGCGGAGAGACGGAACGACGCAGCCGCGGCCTCTGGAAGGAAGATCCGAGTCGCGACGGCGACGCGCGGCCGTCCCTTGGTCACAGGGAGACCGAGCTCCCGCTCGCAGCAGACGCGAGGGCCGCCTCGCAGACGAGCAACGTCATGACGCCCTGCTCCATGGTGACAATGTCATTCTGGACGCCCAAGACCGCGTCCCGGAGTGCTTCGTGCTCGGCCCTCAGAGGTTCCCGCTTAGCAAACGCGAACCGCGTGATGTCGCCCTCAGAGACGCCGCGGAACGCAGTGACGGCCTCCCACTCGGTCTGAATGAGACCGTTGGCGAAGAAGGTCAGGTCACCGGTCGACGTGTCCGCCACAAAGGCGCCTCGTTCGCCGGTCACGACACAGAGGCGCTCCTTCATCGGGGAGAGCCAGTTGATGGTGTGGTTGACCATCACGCCGTTCTTGAGACGACCCGTCGCGACGACCATATCCTCGTGCTGGCGCCCCGAACGGTGCGTCGTCTGCGCCGACAGCGATGCGTACTCGCTCTGGGCCACCCACGCCGTGAGGTCGAAGTCGTGCGCACCAAGGTCCTTGATCACTCCGACATCGGCAATGCGGGCCGGGAACGGGCCCTGCCGACGCGTGGCGATCTGGTAGACCTCGCCGAGCTCGCCCGCCTCGATCCGTCGACGCATCTCCTGAAGGGCGGGGTTGTACCTCTCGACGTGACCCACCGCACCGACCAGGCCCGCCCGCGCAAAGGCCGCCGCCATGCGCTCGCCCGCGCCTGACGTGTCGGCGATGGGCTTCTCCACCATCGTGTGCACGCCAGCAGCGGCCAGCTTGAGCGCTGCGTCCTCGTGAAACGCCGTAGGGACGGCCACCACCGCCAGGTCGAGCCCGACGGCGATCAGGCTCTCGACATCGGGCAGCACCTCGACACCGTGCGCGACGCCGAACCTGTCACCGCCCGGGTCAGCAATCGCGACCAGGTCGACCCCGTCCACCTCGCGCAGAACACGAGCATGGTGGCGACCCATCGATCCGATGCCCAGCAAGCCCGCACGCAGGTTTCCCATCAGGCGCCCGCCTTCGCGGTGGCGTTGACGCCAGCGACGATCCGCTCGAGGTCGTCCTGCGTGAGCGACGGGTGAACCGGCAACGAGAGCACGGATCTCGCCGCGACCTCTGTGTTCGGTAGGTCGAGACCCGGCGCGTAGGGCGCGAGCGAGGCAAGACGGTGGTTCGGGATGGGGTAATACGCGCCCGAACCGACGTTGTACTCCTCGCGCAGGGCCCGCTGAAAGCCATCGCGGTCGTCGTCGACAAGGATCGTGTACTGGTGGTAGACGTGCGTCGCGCTCGGGTCGACGTACGGCGTGACGACCCCGTGGAGGTTGGCGTCAAGAATCGCCGCGTTTTCCTGGCGAGTCTTCGTCCACGCCTCCAGCTTGGTGAGCTGGACCCGTCCGATGGCAGCGTGGATGTCCGTCATGCGTGCGTTGAAGCCAACGACCTCGTTGGCGTACTGCTTCTCCATGCCCTGGTTGCGCAACAGACGGACGCCGTGTGCGATCTCGTCGACACACGAGACCATGCCCCCCTCGCCCGACGTCATGTTCTTGGTCGGGTACAGGGAGAACACACCGAAACTGCCGAAGGTGCCGACCGGCTGGCCCATCCACGTCGAACCATGCGCCTGGGCTGCGTCCTCAAAGACGGCAATGCCGAACTCCTCAGCGAGCGAGGTGAACGCCGACATGTTGGCTGCCTGGCCGTACAGGTGGACGGGCATGACCGCCTTCGTGCGCGGCGTGATCGCGGCGCGAACCGATGCGGGATCGAGATTGAAGGTGCGCGGGTCGATGTCCGCGAACACTGGTGACGCACCCGCCAGGGCGACCGAGTTGCCCGTCGCGGCGAACGTGAACGAGGGCACGATGACCTCGTCCCCCGGACCGATGCCTGCGGCGAGGAGGCCAAGGTGGAGGCCCGAGGTGCCGGAGTTGACGGCGACCGACGTACGGCCGGCGACCATCTTCTCGGCAAACTCCTTCTCGAAGGCCGCAACCTCGGGACCCTGCGCGATCATGCCGGATCGCATGACGCGATCGACCGCCGCGCGCTCCTCGTCACCGATGACTGGCTTGGCGGGGGGATGAACGTGCTCACTTGCTGGCCACCTCTCGGATGCTTCCGTCGAACTCCTCGTAGACCGTACCGGTCTGCGGGCACCTCCAGACGTCTCTGTCCTTCACGAGTGGCGCGCCGGCGTGCCCGACCCAGCCGACCTGCCGAGCCGGCACGCCCATGACGATCGCGTGTGTAGGGACGTCGCGCGTGACGACGGCTCCTGCCGCGACCGTGGCCCACGCCCCGATCGTCACCGGCGCGACGCACACCGCGCGCGCTCCGATCGATGCTCCGTCGCCGATCGTCACGCCGACGGCGTGCCAGTCGTCTGCACTCTTCAGTGACCCATCGGGGTTGACCGCACGCGGGTACTGGTCGTTCGTCAGCACGACTGCCGGACCGATGAACACACCGTTGCCGAGTATCGCCGGCTCGTAGACGAGGGCATAGTTCTGAACCTTGCAGTGATCTCCCAGGTGCACACCGGTTCCGAGGTACGCACCTCGCCCGACGATGCACCCCCTGCCGATCGTCACCCGCTCGCGGACCTGCGCCAGGTGCCAGATCGACGATCCGTCGCCAACGACGGCGTCGTCGGACACATCCGCACTCGGCGCGACTCGCACTGCCATGGGACTCCTCCGTGGAGAGACAACGTGACGGCGAAGGTGGTCATACCTCCGATCCGACGGCAAACACTATCCGAACACCCGTGCCCATCCGGGAGCCATCGAACCTGGGAGAATGGCGATCATGTCCACCACCGCACGCCCCGACGAGGCTCGCGCCGACACATGGTTCGTCGTACCCACCTTCAACGAGGCCCAGGTCATCGGCGACGTCGTCGGCGAGATCTGCGGCCAGGGGTTCTCTGTCGTCGTCGTCGACGACTGCTCGAGCGACGACTCAGGTGCGATAGCACGCGCCGCTGGCGCCGTGGTCGCGCGCCACGCGACGAACCTCGGTCAGGGAGCGGCGCTCCAGACTGGGATCGAGTTCGCGCTCCGGCGAGGAGCTTCCTACATCGTGACCTACGACTCCGACGGACAGCACCGCCTCGTCGACGCCGTTGCCATGCTTGATCTCGCCGTCGAGGACGGGCTCGGTTTCGTGTTCGGCTCACGCTTTCTCGACAACCGCACCCAGACTGGCCGCATCAAGAAGATGGTGCTTCGGTTCGCGGCCTGGTTCACGCGTCAGTCGACCGGCATGAAACTCACGGATGCCCACAACGGGCTACGGGTGATCCGCGCCGACGTCGCCCGAGCGATAGACCTCCGCCAGAATCGCATGGCTCACGCCAGCGAAATCGTCACGCAACTGGGTCGCTCCAAGCAACCCTGGGCGGAGTACCCGGTCCACGTGCTCTACACCGACTACTCGCGCAGCAAGGGTCAGAGCCTCTGGAACTCCGTCAACATCCTTGTCGACCTCCTCATCCGATAGGTCTTTGATGCTCATCCAGTTCTTCCTCGCCGCCGCGATCGTGGCGGTCGTCGTCCTTCTCGGGCGCACCACACGCAACGTCAGACACCTGGCGATGCGCCGACTCTTCCTTCTCGCGTTCGCGGTGGCGTCCGTACTCGCAATCGCCTTCCCTGAGGCGCTGTCGCGGATTGCCCAGGCAGTCGGAGTCGGACGCGGCGCGGATCTCCTCCTCTATTGCCTGGTCATCGCGTTCATCGGGACGCTCGCGATGCATGCGCGGCGCTCGAACGAACTTGGACGAATGATCACACTGACCACCCGGCGCCTTGCGATCCTCGAGGCCGAGGACGAGCTGCGCCGAGCCGCACCGTGACACTGGCCACTTTCACTCAGCCTGCGCATCGCTGGCCTCGGAGCACGGCGTCCGAGAGGACCGGCTCACTTCCCAGCACGACTCGAGTGTTGATGCTGAGCGCCGCGAGCACGTCCGAGCCGGAGGCCGGGATGCATTGCTGCACCGAGGTCAGCACAGGTGACCGGAGTCGGCCGGCGAGCGCTGCGGCGGCCAGGGCGTCTGGATAATCAGCGCCTGTCGCGAAGAACGCCGTCGAGGTGCCCTGAGGGAAGAGTGTCGCGATCGCTGCGGCCGTCGCGTACCGGTCGGCCCCGCCGTAGCGGTGAACCGTCATCCCCTGGGACCGCAGACTGTCCTCGACGCCACGGGACACGACCGCGGGTGAGCCCGCGAGCCTCACTGTCGTGACGCCCAGCTCCCGCAGCCGCGAGACGAGAGCGCCCGGCGCCACCTGCGCGGAGCTTTCGACCAGGAACACTGGCGCGTCCGCAGCGCCAGCGGCGGCGCTGGCGGCGAGCGCGTCCGGGAAGTCTTCACCAGTCGCGACGAACGCTTCGGAAGCCCGGGTGAAGGCCGCAGACACGGCGAGTGCGGTCGCATACCGATCTGCCCCCGACACCCGAATGGTCGGCGCGATCATGCCGAGTGCGGCCGCCACGTCGTCACTCAACACGCTAGGTCCGCCAACGACCACGATCTGCTTCGGGGCCAGGCGCTCGATCTCCGCACGGACCGCACCCGGCAACGATGTCGGCATCGAAAGCAGGAGCGGACCGCCTCGAACTGCCGCCGCCGCCGCCGCCGCGAGCCCGTCAGGGAAGTCCGCCCCGGTCGCGACGTACACCACTGGCACACCGGGGGAGAACCGCTGGGAGACCTCGATGGCGGTCTCGTAACGCGTCGGTCCCGCCAGACGGGTGCTCTGACCAGGGGTGAAGCCCTTCAAACTCCCTGGCGGCGGAGTTGCCGATGCCGGGACGACCGTCGTCGTCGCTGCGGAGACCTGGGAGACCGTCGCGTACCCAGCCTGGGTTCCAGTCACCCTCACTGACAGGGCCTTGCCGACGTCGGCTGCGACCGGGCTGTACGAGGCACCCGTCGCACCAGCGATCGGGACGCCGGCGCTCAGCCACTGATACGTCAGTGCCGTACCCACGGTCCAAGTCCCGGGTGTGGCCAGCTGCACCAGGCCAACCATCGCCGGGCCTGACGTGACCGGCAGCGGCGCCGTCAGCACACCCTGCGCCACGGCAGGGGTCGGCGCCGACACACGCTGCACCGACGTATATCCGGCAAGGGTGCCCGACACGGCGAAAGTGATCGTCTTGCCCAGGTCTGCGGCCGTCGGCGTGTAGGTAGTCGCCGTCGCCCCAGGGATGGGCGTGGATCCGGCGCTCCACTGGTACGAGAGCTGCGCCCCGGTGGTCCACGATCCCGTCGTCACCGACAGCGATGACCCAACCCGCGCCGTCCCGCCGATGGTCGGCGTTGGCGCCGACAGCACGCCAGGCGCCACCGCGCCTGTCGCGTCCGACGTGACGAGGAAAGGCTGCCCGCCCGGCGGGGTCATTGTCACCTCAACCGTCAGGGCCTTCCCCACAACCGTCGGAGCGACCACGTACGTCGGCGATGTTGCGCCGCTGATCGCCGCGCCGCCTGCCAACCATTGGTAGCCGACAGTGGTTCCGGCCGGCACAGCGCCAGGTGTCACAGTGACCGAGGCGCCAACCTGCGCCGCGCCCGTGATCTGGGGCTTCGTCGCCACCTGAACCTGGACTGCCTCGACGGTCAGCCCCGGTGCGCCTGCTGTCGCACCGTTAGCGGCCCATCCGGTCCAGCCCCGACCAGTGACGTAGGCGCGATAGACGACTGACTTGGTCGACGCGTCCGGGCCGGCGAGGCGAAGCTGCACGGCCTCAAGGTGCTGGATGGTCGTCGTCCCACAGGTCGCACTCTGCTTGACGGCGCCTGCCCACCCCGACCCAGACACCGCCGCGGTGCACGTGAGAGAAGACCCCGGTGAACCGACATAGTTGACCGAGATCGCCTGGAGAGGCTTCGACTGGCCAGTCGTCCCGATGGTCTCGCCGGGCAACGCCCACGAACCCCATCCCCCGTCGACACGACCGACAGACACGACGCCCGACGTAACGCTGGGGATGCCGGGACCGCGCGGGAACCGCGCGAGAACCGCCGGGTCGACATCGATCCACGTCGCCGATGTGCCCGCCCACGCGTACACGACCGGCATAGAACCGAACCAGTTGAGCCGTCCCTGCGACAGCCAGAGGAGCTCGTCCGTGGCAGGGTTGTGCACGAGCCTCTGAACCGCTGGCAGCGTTGCATAGCCTCCCAGCACCGAGTCCGGCACCTCCGTGACATTCCCGAGAGCCGTTGTCAGTTCCTCGAGCATCCCGACGTCTGGGACGTACCGCTTGCCTGTACCGTCGATGAGGTAGACGGGCGCTGTCCCAGCGGCCCTGACCAGCGCTCCCGTCACCAAGCCACGTGGGTCGCCGAACCAGGCCCCATACGTCATGAAGAAGTTCCGGTTCCCGTACGACGAGCACGAGTCGCCGGTGCCCGGATAGGCGGCGAGAGCCGCCGCATTCGGGACGTACGGGGTGTAGATGTAGAGTCCCGCAGTCGCCTGGTTCTCGATAAACACTGACGCGGTGCCGCACGCCGTGTTCGGGTTGTACTGGACCTGGTTGACACGCCCCGCCTGATAGGCATAGCGCGTCGCGTTCGCCCGGTAGACCTTGTACTGGCGCGCAGCCAGCCGGAGTTGGTTGAAGAACCCGTAGTAGTTGGTGTTGCAGTTCGCCGTGCCGCCCGGACCTGTGTCGGGACACCCATAGCCGGTGGCCCGGTCATAGTTCCCGGTTGTCGGAGCGGACTTCGTGACGAGCGACGTCTCCTTTTGGAGCAGGACGAGCAGCACCTTCTGGCTTACGCCGCAAGCCTGACCGACCTTGGCGACGATGCTGGCGGCACTCTCGTTCGTGGCACCGGCGTAGGCTTTGCAGTAGGAGTCGGCGGCCATGGAAGGCGTCGTCACCACATAGTTCTTGAGGCAGGGCGCATTCCCGGCCACACAGCCGGAACCCTTCTCGTTCAGGAAGCTCTGCACCTGCGCTGCCGTCATCGCCGCCCCGTCGTAGAACAAGGCGTCAGAGATGATGTTGCCAGGCGTGAACTGCGTGGCAGTGACAGCGGCCGGGACAGTGGCCGCCTCGACCGCGCTCAGGGGGAGGAGGACCGCGACGAGAGCGCCCGTCACCGCGGTCGAGACCGCGGCGAGCCGCCGCCGCGCGGTCAATGCTGCGTCCCGTCAGACGTGACGCTCCCGGCGCCCACCGACATCGGCGACTCGTAGCTGAGCTCAAGGGTCCACGCCTTCCCTGGCTCCGGGAGCGCGAGGTCCACGTTGGCGCACCAGGTGACCGTTGCATCGGCCTCTGCCTCGGACGCGCCCGTGACGGTCCTGTCGTCCTGGCTGAGCGTGAAGGTGCACGTACCCCCCGCCTCGATGGCGTCCTGTACGAACCCACCTGCCGAGACAACGTCCTCGGACGCCAAGGTGCCGATGGCGATCGCGGTAACTGGCTTGCGACTCTCTGTTGTCTCTGGCGCCGTCGGGCCGGACGACGCCACGATCGACTGCGCCGGCGCGGGCTCGAGCGACGCCGGAGCCGACGTTGCCGGCTCAGGCGACGCCGGATCCGACGGGACGGACGACGCCCACTCGTCGGGCTGCGCCGCGGGCTCAGACGAGGCGGGCGCCGACTCGGTCGGTGCGCCGGCACCGCCTGCCAGGAGGCCGGCGCATGCGCTCAAGGGAGCCGCTGCGACAAGCAGCGAACCGCTAACGATGATGGAACGGGTCAGTTGCCTGCGCATCGCAGACCTCCTTGGACGACCTGGACTAGCCGAGGGGAAGGCTCGCCCAGGCTAAGCCGGAGCGGTGTCCTCTGCCGGGAGGCTGGCGCCCGGCGCGGCTCAGGGCCCGGGTGCCCTCTCTGCGGGACGCCTTCAGGATCGACGTCACCACCCGAGCCGGTAGATTTGGCTGCAGTCCCCATCCACCAGCGGAGGAAACGTGCGAGTTCTCGTCACCGGCGGAGCCGGCTTCATCGGCTCCAACTTCGTCCACCAGACCGTCCGGGAGCGCCCGGAGGTCCAGGTGACCGTCCTCGACGCCCTCACCTACGCCGGCGACCGCGAGTCGCTCGCCCCGGTGGCCGACAAGATCACCCTGGTCGAGGGCTCGATCACGGACGCCGCCCTGGTCGACGAGCTGGTGGCGGACAGCGACCTCGTCGTCCACTTTGCCGCCGAGTCGCACAACGACAACTCGCTGAACGATCCCACCCCGTTCGTGGAGACCAACCTCATCGGCACGTTCACGCTGCTCGAGGCGGTCCGCAAGCACGGCGTGCGCTTCCACCACATCTCGACGGACGAGGTCTACGGCGACCTCGAGCTCGACGACCCGGCGAAGTTCACGCCGACCACCCCGTACAACCCCAGCTCCCCGTACTCCTCCACGAAGGCGGGCTCGGACCTCCTGGTCCGCGCGTGGGTCCGCTCGTTCGGCGTGCAGGCGACCATCTCGAACTGCTCGAACAACTACGGGCCGTACCAGCACATCGAGAAGTTCATCCCGCGTCAGATCACCAACCTGATCGACGGCGTGCGCCCCAAGCTCTACGGCGCCGGCCAGAACGTGCGCGACTGGATCCACGTCGAGGACCACAACTCGGCGGTCTGGGCGATCATCGAGAAGGGCCGCATCGGCGAGACCTACCTCATCGGCGCCGACGGCGAGAAGAACAACCTCGAGGTCGTCGAGACGCTCCTGGAGATCTTCGGCCTGGAGAAGACCGACTTCGAGCACGTCAACGACCGCCCGGGCCACGACCTGCGCTACGCCATCGACGCGAGCAAGCTGCGCGACGAGCTCGGCTGGACGCCGCGGTACACCGACTTCCGCTCGGGCCTCGAGGCGACCGTCGACTGGTACAAGGCCAACGAGGCCTGGTGGCGCCCGGCCAAGCAGGCCACCGAGGCGAAGTACGCGGCCCAGGGTCAGTGACCCGCGCCTGACCGACGTCGACGGGCTCGACCGCCTCCGCGGTCGGGCCCGTCGACGCGTCCAGCTCCGTAAGCGCGCCGCGCTTCACAAACCCTGCACCTGTTGCGCTCGTCGGGGCCGGAAGCCCCCGACACCTGCCACGTATGCTCAGTCCCCGTGACCAGCCCTGACTTCCGCGCCGCGACGCCCCGTCACGCGCGCACTGGAGCACGCGCCGCCGCGGCGCCCGCCTTGCCCGGCACGGCGCCCGTGGACACGCCCGGCAGCGACCGCCACCCCTCGCACGCCCGCTCGATGCGCACCCACAAGGTCGCGCGCGGCATCGCGATGGGCCTGACGGGAGTGCTCGCGTTCGGTCTGGCCGGCGGCACCGCCGTCGCCCTCAAGGTCACGGGCAACATCGCGACCGTCGACGCCGACAAGGCGCTGGCCCAGGTCGATCGCCCCGAGGTCGTGGTCCCGGACGACCCGAACGCGGGCGCCCCGCTGAACATCGTCCTCATGGGCTCTGACGACCGCTCCGGCGAGAACGCCGAGCTGGGCGGCAAGGCCGAGGGCCAGCGGTCCGACACGACGATGGTCATGCACATCTCGGCGGACCGATCTCGCGTCGAGGTCGTGTCCATCCCGCGCGACTCGATCGTGGACATCCCGAAGTGCCCCACGTCGACGCCGGGCAAGTTCTCCGCCGCGTGGGGCAACACGCGGTTCAACGCCGCGTTCGCGCAGGGCGTCACCAAGGGTCATGACGTCCAGTCCGGCGCCCTGTGCACGATGACGACGATCGAGCAGCTCACCGACGTGCGCATGGACGGCTTCATCGTCGTCGACTTCGCCGGCTTCCTGAACATGATCAACGCCCTCGGCGGCGTGACGATGTGCATCCCCAACGACATCTACTCGGCCAAGGCCAACCACCTGCGTCTGTCCGCCGGAAACCAGACGCTCGACGGCGCCACGGCCCTCCAGTACGCCCGTGCCCGCACCGGCGAGGGCCTCGGCAACGGGTCCGACACCGACCGCATCGGCCGCCAGCAGGAGATGATGGCGGCGATCGCCCGCGAGGTGCTGTCGGCGAACCTGCTCACCGACTCCCCGAAGCTCGTGTCGTTCCTCAACGCGGTGACGAGCTCGCTGACGATGTCGAGCAACTTCGCCTCGCTGACCGGACTCCCCGGGCTCGCCTACAGCCTGCGCAACGTCCGGCCTGACACGATCAGCTTCATGACGGTCCCGTGGAAGTCGAACCCGGCAGACCCCAACACCGTGGTGTGGACGAAGGACGCCGACACCATCTGGGCGAACATGAAGAACGACGTCCCGCTGACGACGCCCGCGGGCGGCCCGACGGCCGCCGCGACACCGCCCGCCACGGCGGGCGCGACCGGCGGCGCCGACGCGGCTGGCACCGACGCAGGCAGCACGGACACCGGCAGCGCCACCGCAGCGCCACCGGCGTCGGCCGACACCGCGACCGCACCCCCCGCCGGCCAGTCGGCCGCTCCCACCCCCACTGCGGCGCCGGAGCCCAAGCAGGCCGGCAAGGAGGCGTTCACGGGCGCCGACACCACGTCCGTCTGCGGGCCGACCTCATGAGCGACCGGCAGATCCCTCCGTCGTTCATCCCGTCGGGCAGCGGCAGCCGGCGCCCGCCGGCCTCCGACGACGCCGTGACCGTGGGGCCGCGCGGGCAGCACCCACCGCACCCCGAGCGCCGCATCCAGCGCCCCGACGAGCGGCCCGACGACGCCGTCCCCGCAAGCAGCGAGCCGCGCGTGCGCCGGCAGTCGTCCCGCGAGATCCCCGTGACCCCGGCACCCCGCCGCTCGGCGGCGCGCCCCGCGTCCGTCCAGCCCGGCTCCGCGCCCCGTGGTGCGGCTCCCCGCGGCGCCGCACCGCGCGTCGTCGGCGGGGGCACCCGCGGTGCCGAGGCGCGGGCCGCCACGCCGCGGGCGATCCCACCCCGTCCCGACGCGCTCGGGGCCGCCGGCTCGCGCGCCCTCCCGGCCGAACAGAGCGCCCGCCGTGCCGGCTCGTCCGGCGCACCGGCGGCGCACGCCGCGGCGACACGCCCGGCCACCCGGCCGCAGACCCGCCCCGGCGTGGACCCCAGCCGCGCCCCGCGCCCCGACGCGTCCGGCCCCCCGCGCACCCCGCCGCGCCTGCGCATCCGCAAGCGGCGCGTCGTCGCCCTCGTGTCGGTGCTCGTGCTCCTGCTCGTCCTCGCCTGGCCGGTCGGCCTGCTGATCTGGGCCAACGGCAAGATCGTGCACACCGAGGCACTCTCGGGCGCCGGCAACACGCCTGGCACCACCTACCTGCTCGCCGGCTCCGACGAGCGCGGCAGCGGCGGCATCGAGGACGAGACCACGGGCTCGCGCACCGACACGATCATGCTGCTGCACAAGCCCTCCTCGGGGCCCGCCGCCCTGATCAGCCTGCCCCGGGACTCGTTCGTCGAGATCCCCGGGCACGGGTCCAACAAGCTCAACGCCGCGTTCTCGTGGGGCGGCGCCCCGCTCCTGGTCCAGACCGTCGAGCACCTCACCGGGCTCACGGTCGACCACTACGTCGAGGTCGGGTTCGGCGGCATCGCCGATGTCGTCGACGCGGTCGGCGGCGTGAACCTGTGCCTCGACCTCGACGTCAACGACGCGAACAGCGGCCTGGTCTGGACGTCCGGCTGCCACGACGTCGACGGGACGACGGCGATCGCGTTCTCGCGCATGCGCTACTCGGACCCGAAGGGCGACATCGGGCGCACCGAGCGGCAGCGGCAGCTCATCGCGGCCGTGTCGTCGAAGATCGCCGACCCCGGCCTCCTTGTCCGGCCGGGCAAGCAGGTGTCCCTCGCGGACGCCGGCATCGGGTCGCTGACGGTCAGCGAGGGCACCAACATCCTCGACTTCGCGAGCCTCGCGCTCGCGTTCCGCGCCGCCAACGGCCCGGGCGGCATCACGGGCACGCCGTGGATCCGCAGCCTCGACTTCCGTCCCGGGCACAACGTCGGCTCGACCGTCCAGCTCGACGCCGACCGCAACGCCGCCCTGTGGACGGGGCTGCGCGACGGCACGCTGGAGCCCGGCGTCGTCGGCGGCGTGCCGCAGTAGACGCGCGAACGCAGACAGAAGAAAGGCCTGGGGAGCGCCGTGGCGCTCCCCAGGCCTTCTTGCTGAGCAGTCAGGCGGAGAACCCCGCCGGGCCGGCGGACCGGCGGGCCCGGAGCGCCGCGCCCTTGGCGTGCGCGACCTCGCCCAGCTCGGCCTGGAAGGCCTCCATGCGGGCGCGCAGCGCGAGCGACTCCTCGTCGGCCGCGGCGCCGAGGATGCGGGCGGCGAGCAGGCCCGCGTTGCGGGCCCCGCCGATCGAGACCGTCGCCACGGGCACGCCCGCCGGCATCTGGACGATCGACAGCAGCGAGTCCATCCCGTCGAGGTAGCGCAGCGGCACGGGCACGCCGATGACCGGCAGGGGGGTCACGGCGGCGAGCATGCCCGGCAGGTGCGCGGCGCCGCCAGCGCCCGCGATGATCACGCGCAGGCCGCGCGACGACGCCGAACGGCCGTACTCGATCATCTCGACGGGCATGCGGTGCGCGGAGACGACGTCGGCCTCGTACGCGACGCCGAGCTCGTCCAGCGCGGTGGCGGCCGCCTCCATGGTGGGCCAGTCGGAGTCAGAGCCCATGACGATGCCGACGACGGGGGTGGTCATCTGTGCTGCTCCTTGGGGTGGTGGGGTGGTCAGAGCGACTCGCCGCGGAGGAGGGCTGCCGCCTCCACGGCGCGGGCGCGGACCGTGGCGAGGTCGGAGCCGCTCACGTTGACGTGGCCGAGCTTGCGCCCGGCCCTGATGCCCTTGCCGTACAGGTTCACCTTGGCCTCGGGGAAGCGCTCCATGAGGGCGGGCAGGGCGTCGGTCAGCTCGGTGAGCGACGAGCCCAGCACGTTGGCCATGACGGTCCAGGGGGCGACGGCGTCCGTCGCCCCGAGGGGCAGGTCGAGGACCGCGCGCAGGTGCTGCTCGAACTGGGAGGTGACGGCGCCGTCGATGGTCCAGTGGCCGCTGTTGTGCGGGCGCATGGCGAGCTCGTTGACGAGCACCCGCGGCCCGCCGTCCGGCCCCGGCGCCTCGAACAGCTCGACGGCGAGGACGCCCGTGACGCCCAGCCCGTCGACGACGCGGGCGGCCAGGTCGCGGACCTGGGCCTCGAGCGCGGACGAGAGGCCCGGCGCGGGGGCGATGACCTCGGA
This sequence comes from Xylanimonas protaetiae, assembly GCF_004135385.1. Lineage (NCBI taxonomy): Bacteria > Bacillati > Actinomycetota > Actinomycetes > Micrococcales > Promicromonosporaceae > Xylanimonas > Xylanimonas protaetiae. The sequence goes on from NZ_CP035493.1 coordinate 402,702, forward strand.
GCAGACGCCGTCGCGCTGGATCGACTCGACCACGGGCCAGGTGCGCACCTCGCCGGACGGCCGGCGGGCCACCAGGGCGGCGAGCTCGCGCGTGAAGGGCACCTTCTCCTCGACGAGGAGCTGCGGGGCGCCGGCGGCGGCGGCCTGGATCCAGTCGGTGACGTCGTCGGGGGACGCGATGACGCGCACGCCCTTGCCGTCGTAGCCGCCGCGGGACGTCTTGGCGACGGCCTCGCCGCCCGGCTCGGCGGCCAGGAACGCGGCGATCACCGACCGCGCCTCGGCGGGGTCCAGCGGGACGGGCGCCCAGCGCGGGCACGGCAGGCCGAGCTCCGTGAGGCGGGTGCGCATGACGATCTTGTCCTGCGCGTGCACGAGGGCGTCGGGCCCGGGGTGCACGGGCGTGCCGTGCTCGAGCAGGTCCTGGAGCAGGGCGTTGGGCACGTGCTCGTGCTCGAAGGTCAGGACGGCTGCTGCGTCGTCGTCCGCAGGGGCGATCAACGCTCGGATCGCGGCCTCGTCGGACGCGGCGCCCACCTGCGTGTCGGTCAGCACCTGCGCCGCGGAGCCGTCGGGCTCCTCGACCAGGGCGCGCAGCCGGACGCCGAGCTCCCCGGCGGCCGGGGCCATCATGCGGGCGAGCTGTCCTCCGCCGACCACGGCGATCACGGGTGCTGTCACGGTGTGCAAGGTTACCGGCCGCAGCTGCCCCGCCCGCCGGCGTGTCCGCGTCAGTCGTCGACGCGGCGTCTCCCCCGCCGCCCCCGGGACGAGATCGTGGTCCCCGGCGGGAGCACGACGCCCGGGTCGAGCGTCTTGGGGACGCCTGCCAGGAACAGCGCGAACACGGCCGGGCGGCGCTGGGCGAGCTCGAGCCGGCCGCCGTCGGCCGCGGCGAGGTCGCGGGCCAGGGCGAGGCCCAGGCCCGTCCCCGCGCCCGACGTCATGCCGCGCTCGAAGACCTTGCCCGCGATGTCGTCGGGCACGCCCGGGCCCTCGTCGGCCACCTCGACGCGCACGGCACCCGTGGTGCCGGACGGGCGCGAGCGCACCGTCGTCGTGCCGCCGCCGTGCCGCAGCGAGTTCTCCAGGAGGGTGGCGAGCACCTGCGCGAGCGCGCCCGGGGTGGCGAGGACGCGCTGGTCGCGCTGGACCTCGACCGCCAGGCGGCGCCCCTCGCGCTCGAACGTCGGGCCCCACTCCTCGGCCTGCTGCACGACGACGTCGAGCAGCCGCACGGGCTCCGTCGTGCCGCCCTGCGAGCGGCGCGACGCCGCGAGCAGGTCGTCGACGACGGTGACCAGCCGCTCCACCTGCTCGAGCGAGATGCGGGCCTCCTCCTGCACGTCCGGCTCCGAGGACGCCGCCTGGATCTCTTCCAGGCGCATGGTCAGGGCCGTGAGCGGGGTACGCAGCTGGTGGGAGGCGTCGGACGTGAACTGCCGCTCGGCGGCCAGGCGCGCGGCAAGGCGGTCGGACGTGCGGGCCACCTCGGCCGCGACGAGGTCGATCTCCTCGACGCCGCTGGGCTCCATGCGCGGGCGCACCTGTCCGCCCGCGAGCTGCTCGGCGGACGCCGCGAGGTACACGAGCGGCGCGGACAGGCGGTTGGCCTGCCACACGCCGATGGCGACGCCCGCACCGATCGCGACGACGCCCGCGGCGCACACGAGCACGACCACCTGGGCGGCCTTGATCCACGCGGCCCAGCTCGAGATCGTCAGCGTGACGCTCGCCAGCGCCTCCGTCGAGTCGGCCTGCTCCATGACGGGGCCCTCGACGCGGTCCCCCGCCTCGACGAGGCTGCCGTCGGGCAGCAGCACCGTGACGTGGGCGGGGATGTCCCCCTCCCGGCCCGAGACGGCGCGCTGCATGGCGCCGTCGGAGATGTCGCGGCCGGCCTCCTGCGCGAGCTGCACGCTCGAGACCAGGCGGTCGAGCCGGTCCGAGAGCCGCTGCTGCTCGCTCGCGATGACGTAGCGGGCACCGAAGATCCCGAGCGGTACACCGAGCAGGAGGACGGCGGCCGCGACCGCCGCGATCGACGCGAGCAGGACCCGCCGGCGCACCGGTTACGCCGTTCCGGCCTCGAACCGGAACCCGAGCCCGCGGACCGTGGACACGTAGCGCGGCGCGTTCGCGTCGTCGCCGAGCTTGCGACGCAGCCACGACACGTGCATGTCGAGGGTCTTGGTGGAGCCGACCGGGTCCGAGCCCCACACGTCGCGCATGAGGGTGTCGCGCACGACGACGGAGCCCGCGTTCGCGACCAGCACCTTGAGGAGGTCGAACTCCTTGGTGGTCAGGTGCAGCTCGCGGTCGCCCTGGAACGCGCGGTGCGCGGAGACGTCCACGCGCACGTCCTGGGCGCGCAGCTCCTCCTCCTCGGCCGTCTCGCCGTGCGTGCGGCGCAGCAGCGCGCGGACGCGGGCGAGGAGCTCGGCCAGGCGGAAGGGCTTGGTGACGTAGTCGTCCGCGCCGGCGTCGAGGCCGACGACGAGGTCGACCTCGTCGGCGCGGGCGGTCAGCACGAGGATCGGGACACCGAGGCCGCTGCCGCGCAGCTCGCGCGCGACGTCGAGGCCGTCCATGTCCGGCAGGCCCAGGTCGAGAACGACGACGTCGGCGGATCCCGCGTTGTCGATGGCCCCTTGACCAGTTCCTTGCACGATCACGTCGTAACCCTCACGCGTGAGGGCCCGGGCCAAGGGCTCGGCAATCGCCGGGTCGTCCTCGGCTAGCAACACGTGGGTCATTCCGGCATGGTAGCGCCATCTCGGCAGGTGGCGGCTCCCGCACGGGCCCGGCACGCCGTGGTCCTGGCGCGTGACGTTCCTGACTCCGCGTCAGACCGTGGTCTGACGTCCCGCGCGCGGCGAGGCGACCCCAGGCGGACGCCGCGGCGCCGTCGGGCACCCTAGCCTCGGGGCATGGGCTGGTACGAGCGCGCCTCGACGTGGGCGGAGGACCATCGCTTCGGCATCGACGCGATGTGGACGGCGGTGCTCGGGCTGCCCACGGTCCTGCTCACGACGGCGGTCCGCGGCCTCGGCCTGTCGTGGGAGGCCCGCGGGGGCACGGCCACCATGCTCTGGGCGGTGCTGCTCGTCGCTCCCCTGGCCTGGCGGCGCGTGCGACCCGTCGAGTCGACCGCCGTCGTCGCGCTCGCCGCCGCCGGGCACGTCGTCGTCGGCCGCAGCCCGCTGCTGCTGCCCGCGGACATCGCCATCCTCGTGGCGCTGTGGTCCGTGACCGTGTACGGGCCGGCGTGGGCGCACCGCACGGCGATGGCGGCCGCGCTCGGCGGGGCGGGGCTCCTCGGCCTGGCGGTCGCGGTGATCGGCGGGAGCGCGTCCGACGTCGCCACGGCGACCGCGCTCGCCACGATGTCGGCCGTGCTCGCCCTCGCCGTGTGGGCGCTCGCGCTCGTGCGCCGCTCGCGCCGCGAGATGGTGGACGCGCTGCGCGACCGCGCCGCCCGCCTCGAGATCGAGCGCGACCAGCAGGCCACCATCGCCACGGCCGCCGAGCGCGCGCGCATCGCGCGCGAGATGCACGACATCGTGGCCCACTCGCTCTCCGTCGTCGTCGCGCAGGCCGACGGCGGCCGCTACGCCGCCGCCGCCGACCCCGCCGCGGCCGAGCGCGCGCTCGAGGTCATCGCGGAGACCGGCCGCGCCGCGCTCGCCGACATGCGCCGCCTGCTCGGCGTCCTGCGGTCCGACGACGGCGGTGCGCGCGACGGCGGCGCGCGCGGCACCCGTGCGCGTGGCGACGTCGTCGTCGGCGACGCCGGGACCACGCGGGCGCCGCGGGCACCGCAGCCGGGGATGTCGCCGACGACGCACGCGGTCGCCCCGCTGGTCTCGGACCCGGACGACGCCGACCTGGGCTCCCTGCTCGACCAGGCGCGCGGGGCGGGCATGACCGTGTCGTTCGTGCGCGTGGGCGAGCCGCGGCGCCTGCCGCCCGGCGCGGGGCTCACGCTGCACCGCATCTGCCAGGAGGCGCTCACCAACGTGCGCAAGCACGGCGGACCGAGCGTGAAGGTCACGGTCGTGGTGCGCTGGGGCACGACGTCGGTGGAGCTCGAGGTGGCCGACGACGGACGCGGCGCAGCCGCGGCCGAAGGCCCGGCGGGCGAGGCCGCCGCGGGCTACGGTCTGCTGGGCATGCGGGAGCGGGCCGCGATGTTCGGCGGCCAGGTGACGGCCGGGCCACGGCCCGGTGGCGGCTGGCGGGTGCGGTTCACGATGCCGCTGCCTGCCGGGACGAGAGAGGTCTGATGCGGAGCGCAGCGGAGGTGAGGGCCGAGGAACGAGGCACTCGCCGCAGCGGAGCGCAGCATCAGGCCGACCAGACAAGCACGGAGGTCTGATGCGGACGATCAAGGAGCTGGCGTGAGCGACGCGATCCGGGTGGTGCTGGTGGACGACCAGCAGATGGTGCGGGCGGGGTTCCGGATGGTGATCGACTCGCAGCCGGACATGACGGTGGTCGCCGAGGCGGGCGACGGCGTCGAGGCGCTGCGCGTGCTGGGCCGCGAGCGCGCCGACGTCGTGCTCATGGACGTGCGGATGCCGCGCATGGACGGGCTGACGGCCACGGCCGCGCTGACGTCGGAGGCGGACGCGCCGCGCGTCGTCGTGCTGACGACGTTCGACATCGACGAGTACGTGCTGGAGGCGATCCGGGCCGGGGCGTCGGGCTTCATGCTCAAGGACGCGCCGCCCGAGGAGATGCTCGCCGCGATCCGCACGGTGCACGCGGGCGACGCGGTGATCGCGCCGTCGTCGACCCGGCGCCTGCTGGAGCACCTGGTCACGGCGCTGCCGACGCCGGACGCGCCGCCGTCGGCCGCGCACCGGGCCCTGGCGACCCTGACGGACCGCGAGCGCGAGGTGCTCGGGCTCATGGCCCGCGGCCGGTCCAACACGGAGATCGCGGCGGACCTCTACGTGGCCGAGGCGACCGTCAAGACGCACGTGGGCCGCATCCTGGCCAAGCTCGACGCGCGCGACCGCGTGCAGGCCGTGGTGCTGGCCTACGAGACGGGCGTGGTGCGACCCGGCGCGTGAGCGCGTACGACCTGGGTATGACGTCCGGGCCGCCAGGACCAGCCTGCGGGGCGACGCGTCCCGGACCTGCGGCTTCGTAGCGTGGGGACCGTTCCAGAACGACTCCCGCCCACCGAACCGGAGATATCCGTGGACACCACTGTGTTCGTCCCGATCGACGCGACCGCCACGACCGCCGGCGTGGCCGCCGTCCGCGCCCGCTCGCTCGCCAAGACCTACGGCAAGGGCGCCGCGCAGGTGCGCGCGCTCGACGCCGTCGACGTCGACTTCGAGGCCGGCAGGTTCACCGCGATCATGGGCCCCTCGGGCTCGGGCAAGTCCACCCTCATGCACCTGCTCGCCGGGCTGGACAGCGCGACGTCCGGCCAGGCGTTCATCGGCACGACCGAGCTGACCGGGCTCGGCGACAAGGAGCTCACGCTGCTGCGGCGCGACCGCGTCGGGTTCGTGTTCCAGCAGTTCAACCTGCTGCCGATGTTCACCGCCGAGCAGAACATCACCCTGCCGGTGGAGCTCGCGGGCGGCACCGTGGACCGCGCGTGGTTCGGCACGCTCGCCCGCACGCTCGGCATCGAGGACCGCCTCACGCACCGCCCGTCGGAGATGTCCGGCGGGCAGCAGCAGCGCGTCGCGATCGCCCGGGCGCTCATCGCCAAGCCTGACGTCGTGTTCGCCGACGAGCCCACCGGCAACCTCGACTCGCGCGCCGGCGCGCAGGTGCTGTCGTTCCTGCGCCGGTCCGTGCGCGAGCTCGGCCGCACGATCATCATGGTCACCCACGACCCCGCGGCGGCCGCGTACGCCGACCGCGTCGTGCTGCTCGCCGACGGCCGCATCGCGGGCGAGATCACCGACCCGACGCCCGAGGCCGTGCTCGCAGGCCTCGACGCGCTGCGCTCGCTCGACGACACGATCGACGGGCCCGAGGTGAACGGCTGATGCTGCGCCTCACCCTCGCCCAGATGCGTCGCTCGGCCGGGCGGCTCGCCGCCGCGGGCTTCGCGATCGTCATCGGCACGGCCTTCGTGGCGCTCACGCTGCTCGCCGCCACGGCCGTGCGGCAGACCAGCACCGCCACGCTCGCCGCGCAGTACGCGCAGTCCGACCTCGTCGTCGCGAGCTCCGACGCCCCGCTCACCCCCGCGGCACTCGACGCCGTCCGGGCTGTGCCCGGTGTCGCCGCCGCGGACGGCCAGGCCACCTCGTGGCAGCAGTTCACGCACGGCAGCCGCACGGTCATGACGCCCGTCCTGCCCGCGACCGACGATCCCGCGCTCCTCCCGCTCGCCGTCGAGGACGGCGAGCTGCCGACGTCGGACCACGAGGTGGCGCTGCCGGTCGACGTCGCGGACCGGCTCGGCGTCACGGTCGGCGACACCGTGGACCTGGTCCGCACCGTCGTGCTCACGGACGCAGCCGACGACGAGACGCAGTTCGCGCTCGACACGCCCTACACGGTGACGGGTACGACGACGGACCCGCACGGTGCGTTCCGGTCGTCCAACGGCGCCGGTGTCCTCAGCCTCCCGGGCTTCCGGTCCACCGCGGCCGACGCCAACGAGGTCGCCGGCGTGTCGGCGGCGCAGTGGAGGGCGATGAGCGCTGCCGAGCAGCGCGCGCAGGTCGCCGCGGGCGCACCCGTCGACCTCACGTTCGAGGCACTGCTCCTGAGCACCGACGGGCCGGTGGACGACACGCTGCGCGCCGCCGTCCTCGACGCCGTCCGGGCCGGCGACACGACAGCCGCCGCCGACGTGGTCACGCCGCAGGAGTACGCGACATCCATCACGAGCGCCATCACCGGCGGCGAGGACATGGTCTTCACGGTGTTCGGCCTCGTCTTCGCCGCCATCGCGCTGCTCGTCGCGGGCCTCGTGATCGCGAACACCTTCCAGGTGCTCGTCGCCCAGCGCACCCGCACCCTCGCCCTGCTGCGCTGCGTGGGTGCCGACAAGCGGACGCTGCGCGGCTCGGTGCTCCTCGAAGGGCTGCTGCTCGGGCTGATCGCCTCGACCGCCGGCGTGGCTCTGGGCGCGCTGCTGGCGCAGGTGGCGCTCGTCGGCGGCGACGCGCTCGACCTGGGCGTGCCGTTGCCCTCGACCATCTCGGTCACGGCGCCGGTCGTGCTGCTCCCCCTGGCCGTCGGCACCGTCGTGACCGTCCTGGCGGCTCTGGCCCCGGCACGCGCCGCCACGCGCGTCGCACCGCTCGAGGCGCTGCGCCCGTCCGACGCGCCGACCGTCGCGGACCCGGCAGGCCGCGCGCGGCTCGTCGTCTCGCTGCTGTTCGTCGTCGGCGGGCTCGCGCTGCTCGGCGTCGGCGTCTTCGGTTCCGGGCAGATGAGCTCGCTCGACGTCGGCGTGCTGATCGCCGTCGCAGGCGGAGCGCTGAGCTTCGTCGGCGTGGTGGTGGGCGCCGTGTTCTGGCTGCCCAAGGTCGTCGCGCTGGCGGGCCGCCTGGTCGGCCTGTCCGGCCCGACGGCCCGGCTGGCTGCTGCGAACACGCTGCGCAACCCGCGCCGCACCGCGGCGACGTCGACGGCGCTCGTCATCGGCGTCACCCTCGTGGCGACGATGTCGACGGGGGCCGCCTCGGCCCGGGCGACGCTCAACGCCGAGCTCGACGACCGGTACTTCGCCGACGCCATCCTGTCGACCGACAGCTGGACCGACCCGGCCTCCGCCGAGGCCGTCCCCGCCGAGGCGATCGACGCGGTGCGACGCGTCGACGGTGTCTCGACCCTCGTCGCGGTCCCGGCGACGACCGTCGCGGTGGACGACGGCCGCACGATGACGGTGCGCGGCATCACCCGGTCGGACGCCCTCGCCGTCGGCCGGACGGACGCCCTCGCCGACGGGCTCGAACCCGGCACGCTCGCCCTGTCCGCGGCGTGGTGGAGCGAGTCCTACACGGACGGCCAGCAGGTGACGCTCACCGGTCCCACCGGCGAGCAGACGCTGACGGTCCGCCTCACCGCCCTGCGTGGCTCCCGGGCCAGCGAGGCCCTCGTCGTGCCCGAGACCCTCGCGGGCCTCGATGCGCACGCGGAGGCCACCCAGGTGTGGGCCCGCCTCGACGAGGGCGCCGACGCCGCCAGCGTCGCCCCGCGCATCGAGGACGCCCTGGCCGACACCGGGGGCACGGTCAGCCTCGACGGCGCCGCCGTGGAGCGGGCGCAGTTCGAGCGGGTCATCGACACGATGCTCGCCGTCGTCGTCGGACTCCTCGCGGCCGCCGTGATCATCGCCCTCATCGGTGTCGCGAACACCCTCTCGCTCAGCGTCATCGAGCGGCGGAAGGAGTCGGCGACACTCAGGGCCATCGGCCTCTCACGGGGCCGCCTGCGCGGGATGCTCGCCATCGAGGGTGTGCTCATCGCCTTGGTCGGCGCCGTGTGCGGGGTGGTGCTCGGCCTGCTGTACGGCTGGGCCGGCGCGGAGGCGATCCTCGGGCAGATGGCCCACGCCGTCCTCACCGTCCCCTGGCGTGACGTCACGCTCGCGCTGGCGATCGCGCTCGTCGCGGGGCTGGTCGCGTCGGTCGTCCCGGGCCGCACCGCGGCCCGCACCTCTCCGGTGGCGGCGCTCGCCACCGAGTAGCGGCGGGACCGCGTCGCGGGACGAGGCCTCCGGCTCGGGGATCTGGGCCGGGGGCCTCGCGCCTGCGCGGGGTTGTCCACAGGCGGTCCGCCGACGGCCGCTCCCGCGGGCATCCTGGGCGCCATGCCCGCCACGGTCCGCCTCACGATGCACCCCGGCGAGGACGTGCTGCTGCCCGCCGGCGTCCCGCTCGCCGCGCTGCGGGAGCCGCTCGCCGACCTGCTGCGGCGCCCCGAGCTGCGGCACACCCGCCTGCGGGCCGACGGCGTGGAGGTCGCATCGGGGAGCGTCGTCGGCGAGCGGCCGCTGCTGCCGGGCGCGGTGCTGCGGGCCGACGCCGGCCCGCACGCAACGGACCCCCGTTTCGATGTAGTACCTCGTTGCGTTCCGGAGCCCAGAACGCAACGAGGTACTACATCGAAACGGGGCGGCTGGCCCATGTGGTCCGACGACGCGGCCCTGCGGGCGCCCTGGCTCGTCGCGCGGGAGACGGGCGCCGACGCCGGGGAGCTGGCCGGCCTGTGGCCCGGGACGCTGCTCGCGCTGTCGGGCGGAGTGGTGGTGCGGATGACGCGAGGCGGGCGGCTGCGGGTCCGCACGGCGGTGGTGCGGGGCGACGGGTCGCGCGGCGGTCGCGGTCGCGCAGTCCTGCGGCGGCCCGGTGGGGCGCGGCGCCGCGTCGGGCTGCTCGGCCGGCGGTGGCGGCCTGGCGAGGTGCTCGACGTGGGTTCCCGGTACGCGCTGCACGCGTCGGGAGACGCCGTCACGCTGCTCGAGGGCCTCGCCCCCACCGCCGGGCCGGCCGCGTCATCCGCCGGCGGGCCGAGCCTCGCGAGCACGTTCGCTACGGTCCTGCTGCCGGGGGCGGGATCGATCGTGCTCGCGGTCGCGCTCCGGCAGCCGGGCTATGCCCTGTTCGCCCTCGTGGGCCTGCTCGCGGCGATCCCTCAACTGGCGGGGATGGCGCGACGCCGGACAAGCGCGGCGGCGCGGCTACACCGCGCGGGCCCGTCCGGGGACGGCCCGGCGGCGGGGTCACCCGGTCCCAGCCGAACGACGCCGGGCGACCTGCGGCCCGACCGTCTGACCCGCGCCGCGCTTGCGGCGTGGCACGCGCCCGGCGTCGCCTGGCGGGACGCGCTCCGGGCGCGCGCGTCCTCGTCGGGAGCGCGGGCCGCGGCGGCGCCGCCGCTCCTGGCCGACGGCGCGGTCGCCGTCCGCGGGCCCGGGCCGGAGGTCGCCGCGGCGGCCCGTGCCGTGGTCGCGGGAATCGCTGCTCGCGGTGCCGCCGTGCGGGTGACGGGTGCCGCGCGCGACGAGTGGTCCTGGTGCCGCTGGTTCGACGGTGCGGCGACCGTGCTCGTCGTGGACTCTCCCTCCCCCACTGACCTCGACGCCGCCCATGCCGCTCACCGGGCCGGCATCGCGGTGGTGCTCTGCCTGCCTGGCGGTGCGCCGCTCCCGCCGTGGTGCCGCGCGGTGCTCGACGTCGAGACGACGCCGGGGCGCCCCGCACGCGTGCGCCGCACGGCGCCGGGCGGCGGGTCGTCGGTCGATCCGCTCGTCGGCATCAGCGCCGCGTGGGCGGAGCGGTTCGCGCGCCGGGTCGCGGGAGCCCGCGGGCTCGGCCACGACGTCGGGGCGCTGTGGGTGGACGCGGCCCCGGAGACCCTGGGAGGCGGCAGCCTGCCACCGGGGGCCGACCCGGCCGATCCGCGGTTGCCTACCGTCGTCCCGTTGACGGGGCTCGTGGACGGGCCTCCCGCTGTGCAGGCGAGTACCGCTGTGCAGGCGGAGATCGCTGTGCAGGCGGAGATCGCCATGTGGGCGGGGACCGCCGAACCTCCGGGAACGCCTGAGGCGACGGGACGGCCCGGTCCCTCGCGTCCCTCGCTGGGGGCCGATGCCCCGTGGGCCGTGCCCCTGGGCGTCGACGCCGAGGGCCGCACGGTCTGGTTCGACCTCGTCGCGGACGGCCCGCACCTGCTCGTCGCGGGCACCACGGGGTCCGGGAAGTCCGAGCTCCTGCAAGCCCTCGTGCTCGCGCTCGCGCTGCGGCGCACGCCCGTCGAGCTCGCCCTCGCCCTCGTGGACTTCAAGGGCGGCGCGTCGTTCGGCGCGTGCGCGGGACTGCCGCACGTCGTCGGGCAGGTGACCGACCTCGACGCGGGGCTCGCCGCGCGGGCGCTCGACGGGCTGCGCGCCGAGCTGCGACGCCGCAAGGAGGTGCTTGCCGCGCATGGCGTCGCCGACGTCGCCGCCCTGCCGCGGGGCACGCTCCCCCGGCTCGTGGTCGTGGTGGACGAGTTCCGCGCCCTCGCCGACGACCTGCCCGACCTCCTGCCGGGACTGCTCCGCGTCGCCGCCCAGGGGCGGTCGCTGGGCCTGCACCTCGTGCTCGCGACCCAGCGCCCGGCAGGTGCCGTCTCGGCCGACGTGCGCGCCAACGTCTCGGCGCGCCTCGCGCTGCGCGTGGTCGACGCGGCCGACTCGCACGACGTGATCGACTCCCCCGCGGCGGCGCACGTGCCGTCGGGCGTGCCGGGCCGGGCCGTCCTGCGGGTCGACGCGGCGCCCCCGGTCGCGCTCCAGTGCGCGTACGCGGGCGCCCTCCCCGACGGCGCGGGCGCGACCGTCCGTCGGGCGCCGACGTGGGCGGACCTCGCCTCTGCCCGGCCGCCCGGCGCCGCTGTGGCCGGGGCGGGCATGCGGCCCGCGTCGCCCGTGCACGTCCCGGCCGGTCACCACCCAGTCGGCGGTGACTCCGCCGACCCCGGCCCCGTCCGCCCCGTCCCCGCCGACCCCGGTCCCGCCGACCCCGGTCCCGCCGACCCGGTCGCGGCGCTGGTGGCCCGGGTCCGGGCGGCCGCGAGCGTCGCCGCGTCGCCGCGGTGGCCAGCCCCCTGGCTGCCGCCCCTGCCTACAGCCGTCGCACGCGCCGACGTCGGCGCGGTCCCTCCGGGCGCGCTCCCGCTCGCGCTCGGCGACGCGCCCGCCGCACAGGCACGCGTCCCCGTCGCCTGGGACCCCGCCGCCGGACACCTCGCGATCCTCGGCAGGGCTCGGTCGGGTCGCAGCACCGCGCTGCGCTCGCTCGCCCACGGGGCGCTGGCCGCGGGCTGGCACGTGCACGCCCTCGTCCCGGCGGCGGCCGCCGCCGCGCTCGAGCCGCTCGCCGCGCACCCGGGCTTCGGCACGCTCGCTGGGCCGGACGATCCCCGCCGGGCCGCCCGCCTGCTGCGCCTGCTCGGGCGCCGGGCACCGGGCGGGCCGCGCGTGCTCGTCTTCGTCGACAGGATCGAGGAGCTGCGCGCCGCGGTCGCGTCGCCCACCGACGACCCGCTCGCGACCGCCCTCGCCTCACGCGGCGCCACGTTCGCCGTGTCGGCCGAGTCGGCCGGGCTCGCGGGCCTGGCCGCGCGGTTCGGGCCACGCCTCGTGCTCCTGTCCGCCGACACCACCGCCGACTCGATGCTCGGCGCCCCGACGCCGTTCGCGGGCCGGGGCCGCACGCCGGGCCGTGGCGTGTGGCTCGGCGGCGGCGACCCGCTCGAGTGCCAGGTCGTCCTCCCCGGTCCGACGCTTGCGACAGGTGCGCCGCCCGCCGCCGGTCCGACGCCTGCACCAGCTCCCACGCCCGCCCACCTCGCCGAGCTCGCCCAACAACCCGAGCCCGTCCGACAACTCGAGCCCGTCCAACAACTCGAGCCCGTCCAAGTCCTCGAGCCCGTCCGTGTCCGGGAGATCCCGCGCGCGGTCGACCCGGCAGACCTGGCAACCGCGACCCTGGCGGCCGTCGGCCTGGGCGGCGACGACGCCGGCCCCGTGCACCTCGACCTCGCGCGCGGCGCGCTCGTCGCCGGTCCCCGCGGCGGCGGTCGCACGTCGGCCCTGCGCGTCCTCCTCGGAACCCTGCGGAACCCCGCCGACGCGCTCGTCGTCGCCCGGGACAGGGCGCTCGTCGCCGACGCCACGCACCGCGGTGCCCGCGTCGTCGCCCCGACGGCGTCGGCGCTGCGTGCCCTGCTGGACGACCTCGCCCACGGCACGGGAGGGCGCCCGCGGACGCTTCTGGTCGACGACGCCGACGCCCTCGCCCAGGTCGCGCCCCTGGAGACGGACCGCCTCGCCGACCTCGCGTCCGACGGGCTCGTCGCCGTCGTCGCCTCCTCGACGACCCTCGCGGCCTGCATCGCGCACCGCGGCCTGCTCGCCCACCTGCGGGCCGGGCGCGCGGGCGTCGTGCTCTCCCCGGCCGACCGTGGCGCGGACGAGGTGTTCGGCACCGCGCTCGACGACGCCGCAGAGCCCGGCGTGCGATGGCCAGGTCGCGGGGCGCTCGTGGTCGACGGCGTGGTCAGGGCGGTCCAGCTCGCGGCCCCGCCACCACTCCCCGCGCACGCCGCACCAGGCACCATCCCCGAGACCCGCGACGCCGCCCCAGGGGCCGTCGGCGCGACCCCCGAGGCCAGGCGCGCCGCTCCAAAGGTCAGCGTCGCCGCCCCCGACCTCAGCGGCGCGTCGTCGCGTCGACCACGCGCGGCATGAGCAGCCCTGCGGCCACGCCGACCGCGAGCGCCAGCAGCACGACGCCGATCGCCACGGACCACGCGGACCCTGTGGCCAGGGCCGTCACGCCGACGATCCCCTGGAACAGCTGCCAGGTCATGGCCAGCGCGCGCCCGGAGCGCCGTCCCTCCAGCAGCCGTCGCCCCGCCGCCACCAGCGCCCACGCGAACCCGAGCGCGCACGCCACGAGGAACACCGCCATGCCGATCTCGCGCCCCGCGAAGTCGCGGCGGGCCAGGAGGTCCACGAGGACGCCGACGGCCGCGGCGGCGAGGATCACGGCCTCGACGAGGAGCGCGCCGCGGAGGGCTCGCACGGCGCGCGCTGGCGCGAGATGATCGATGTCTGCGCCGGACTGATCGGGACCTGGCGCTGGCTGGGGACGCTTCGGCATGACCGAAAAGCGTACCCGTGACCTGCGACTTCACGACAGTGTGAGCAAAACCTCACGGTTTACGCGCCAGAAACCTTCCTGTCACCTCTTGTGCACGGCTTCACGAGGTGTGAATCTTGAATCAGTTCCCACCCGTCCCATCGCACCGGCTCACCTGCGCCTTCGTCCGGCTTCTGTCGGCCCGCGGAGAGCTGCGGTACCGGAAACCCCCTCGACTCCAAAGGAGAACGACATGGACTGGCGCCACAAGGCTGCCTGCCTCGACGAGGACCCCGAGCTCTTCTTCCCCATCGGCAACACCGGCCCTGCCCTCCTCCAGATCGAGGAGGCCAAGCAGGTCTGCCGTCGCTGCGAGGTCATCGACACGTGCCTGAAGTGGGCGATCGAGTCGGGCCAGGACGCCGGCGTCTGGGGCGGCATGTCCGAGGACGAGCGCCGCGCGCTCAAGCGCCGCACGGCCCGCGCCCGCCGCGCCGGCTGACGCCCCGCACCAGCTGACGCCCCGCCGCACCGGTTGACCGCGCACCGGCTGAAACCGCACAGACCACGCCGTGGCCCGGCGCCTCCGAGCGAGGTGCCGGGCCACGGTGCTGTCCAGCCAGGTCACAGACGAGCAGACGAGCAGACAAGCAGACAAACGCTGCGACGCAGCGCAGCGCGACGCACCGCAGCGGACGGGCTCAGCCCCGGCTGCCGTCGCGCAGGTTGGCCTCGATGATCACCTCGGTGCCGCCCCCCTCGCGCTCGCGCCAGTCGATCGACCCGCCGAGCTCGTTGGCCACGAGCGTCCGCACGATCTGGTTGCCGAGCCCGGAGCTCGACGCGCGCCCCGCCTCGGAGATCTCCTGCCCGAGGCCCACGCCGTCGTCGGCGACGCGCACGGTGAGCCGGGACCCGCTGCGCTGGACGTCGATCTGCACGGTGCCGGTCTCGCGCTCGTCGGGGAAGCCGTGCTCGACCGCGTTGGTGACCAGCTCGGTAAGCACGAGCGCGAGCGGCGTCGCGTCCTCGGCCGGGACCAGCCCGAACGACCCGTTCTGGACGGTGCGCACGGAGGTGCGCGTCGACGCGACCTCGGCCGTCATGCGCAGCGCGCGCTGGAGCATGCCGTCGAGCTCCACGTGCTCGTCGAGCGTCTGCGACAGGAACTCGTGCACGAGCGAGATGGTCGCGACGCGCCGCGTGGCCTCGTCGAGCGCCTCGCGGGCCTCGGGGATCTGCACGCGGCGCGACTGGAGGCGCAGCAGCGCGGCCACGGTCGCGAGGTTGTTCTTCACGCGGTGGTGGATCTCGCGGATCGTGGCGTCCTTGGACATGAGCTCGCGCTCGCGGCGCCGCAGCTCGGAGACGTCGCGGCACAGCAGGACGGCGCCGATGCGGTGCCCGTGGTCGGTCAGCGGCAGCGCGCGCAGCGACAGGGCGACGCCGCGCGTCTCGATGTCGGTGCGCCACGGCGCGCGCCCCATGACCACGAGCGGGAGCGCCTCGTCGACGGTCGACTTGTACTCGATGATCCCGCTCGTCACCTCGACGAGCGACTGCCCGACGAGGGGCCCGATGATCCCGAGCCGGTGGAAGCACGAGAGCGCGTTCGGGGAGGCGTAGAGCACCTCGCCCTCGGAGTTGAGGCGGATGAGGCCGTCCCCGACGCGCGGCGCGCCGCGCCGCGGTCCGGTGGCCGAGTTGGCCGCGGGGTACTCACCGCGGGCGATCATCGCCATGAGGTCGTCGGCGGCCTCGACGTAGTTGAGCTCGAGCCGCGAGGGCGTCCGACCGGACCCGAGGTTGGTCTGGCGCGCGACGACGGCGACGGCGCGCCCGGCGTTGACGACGGGCACGGCCTCCTCCCGCACGGCGTACGCGCCGAACCAGCGAGGCTCGCGCGGCCGCTGCGAGCGCACCTCGCGCAGGGCCGCCTCGAGCTGCGGCCGCTGCCCCTCGGAGGCGATCGAGCCCACGACGTCGTCGTAGTGCACGGTGGCACCTGTCGAGGGCCGGCACTGCGCGACGGCGACGAACCCGCCGTCGCGCGAGGGCAGCCACAGGACGAGGTCGGCGAAGGCGAGGTCGGAGACGACCTGCCAGTCGCCGACGAGCAGGTGCAGCCACTCGACGTCGCCCGCGGGGAGGTCGGCGTGCTGGGCGATGAGGTCACTCATGGCGGACACGGGGCAAGCCTACGGTTCGGTGCCGCGCCGAGGCTCCGGCGGCGCCGCTCCGTACGCCGTGCCCGGCGCTGCGAGGCCGCGCCCCCGGTAGGCTGCCTCCGTCCGCAGCACCCGACGGCCGTCGGTGCGTCCTGGCCAGGAGGCCCCCGTGCGTCTCACCGTTGAGCTGACCTATCCCGCGAGCGTCGACGTCGTGGCGGCCATGCTCGCCGACGCGGAGTTCGTCCGTTGGCGCGCCCGGCGGAGCACGGGCACGGGCACGGTCGAGCAGGCGGACCTCTCGGGCACGGTCGCGGACGGCTTCACCGTCGTCGTGCGCCGCACGTTGCCGACGGACCTCATCCCGCCCCAGGTGCGCCCGTTCGTCGGCGACCGCCTCGAGGTGCGCCAGGCGGAGGTCTGGGAGGCGCCCCAGGGCGACCACGTGGTGGGCACGGTGGCGCTGGAGATCGCGGGCGCGCCCGTGCGCGTGACGGGCACGGTGCGCCTCGAGCCGCTGCCCGACGGCGGCACCCGCCAGGTGTACGACGGCGAGGTGCGGGCGTCGGTGCCCCTCTTCGGCGCGGTGGTCGAGGAGGCCGCAGCACGGTCGGTGCGCTCGACGCTGCTCGCGGAGGGCGAGGCGGGCGTCCAGTGGCTGGGACGCGCCAGCGACGCATAACGCTTTGATCACGGACTGAGACGGCCGAAACGCTCCGACCTGCGACGATGCCGGTGTGGGAGCGTTCTCACCCTGCCGGCCGTTTGACATCGGCAGTCGGGACGCGCCAGAGTCCCTCCCGTTGTGGAAGCGCTACCACTCTGCGGGTGGGAGCGCTACCAAGAACTGTCAGCACCGTCGCACCGACATGTTCGGACAAGACAAGACAAGGGAGTCACAGTGGGTAGCATCCGCACGCGCCGCGGCCTGGCCGCCACCGCGGGTATCGCCGCCATCGCCCTCACCCTCACCGCCTGCGGTGGGAGCGGCGACAACGCCGCCGACGGCGGCAACGGCTCGGACGACCAGGTCGTCATCAAGGTCAGCACGTTCAACAACTTCGGCTTCGGCGCCCCCACGGCCCAGAAGCCGGGTGCGGACCTCTGGAAGAAGTACGAGGCGCTCCACCCGAACGTCAAGATCGAGGAGACCGTCGCGGCCAAGTCCGACGACGCGCGCGCCGCGTTCAACACGGCCATCGCGACCGGCTCGGGCGCCTTCGACATCCAGGCCGTCGACGTCGACTGGATGCCGTCGATCATGGCCCAGCCCGACAAGTTCGTGGACCTGACGGACTACGTCAAGGACAACGACTGGCTGGACTGGAAGACCCAGGGCGCCACCACCGACGACGGCAAGCTCGTCGGCGCCGGCACCGACATCGGCCCGGAGGGCATCTGCTTCCGCAGCGACCTGCTCGCGGCCGCCGGCCTGCCGTCCGACCGTGACGCCCTCAAGGAGGCGCTCGGCGGCGCGGACGCCACGTGGGACAAGTACTTCGAGCTCGGCGCGCAGTACGTCCAGAAGTCGGGCGGCAAGGCGTGGTTCGACTCGTCGGCCGCCGTCTTCCAGGGCATGGTCAACCAGATCGAGGAGTCGCACGTCTCCAAGGACGGCGAGATCATCGCCGGCACCGACGCCAAGGGCGCCCAGCAGGTCAAGGCCGACTTCGACCAGCTGACCGCGGCCGCCCTCGCCGGCCAGTCCGCCGGCCTGGCGCAGTGGAGCGACGACTTCAACGCCGCGTTCAACACCGACAAGTTCGCCACCACGCTGTGCCCCGCGTGGTTCATCAACAACATCAAGGGCAACGCGGGCGAGGACTTCAAGGGCTGGGACATCGCCGACGTCTTCCCCGGCGGCGGGGGCAACTGGGGCGGCTCGTACCTCGTCGTGCCGGAGCAGTCGAAGGTCAAGGAGGAGGCCGCCAAGCTCGCCGCGTGGCTGAGCGCCCCCGAGCAGCAGGTCGCCGTCTTCTCGGCCGCCTCGAACTACCCGTCGTCGCCGACCGCCCAGGCCGACCCGGCCGTGGCCGGCAAGGTCGACGCGTTCCTGAACGACGCCCCGGTGGGTGAGATCTTCAAGAACCGTGCCGCGGCCGTGACGGTCACCCCGTTCAAGGGCGCCCAGTACTTCGACATCCAGACGAAGCTGGCCGACGCGCTCAACCGCGTCGACGTCACCAAGACGCAGACCCCTGCGCAGTCGTGGGACCAGTGGCTGCAGGACGTCGCCGGCCTCCAGTGAGCCCTGCCGGTCGGGCCTGAGGGTCTGACCGACCACGGTCCGGGGGTGCCCCGCCCGCCCCAGGCGGGTACCCCCGGACCTTCCCGTTCCGCCCACCCGCCGGCCGCCACACGGGCAAGCCGCCTCCACAAGGAAGTGCCGTGACCGCCTCACCTGTCGCCCCCGACAAGACCACGCAGAGCCCGCCACCACCGCGCGACGAGGCCTACGAGCGCAAGCTCCTGTCCCGAGGCCGCCGCGGCCGCTTCGACGTCAAGGTCTCGCCGTACCTGTACATCTCGCCGTTCTTCCTGCTTTTCCTGGTCACGGGCCTGTTCCCGCTGATCTACACGGCGTGGATCGCGACGCGGCAGTGGAACACGAGCACGGGCGACGCGGGCTGGGCCATCTGCGGCAAGCTGTGCGACTCGACGGACCCGTCGTGGCTCGGCAACTTCCAGTGGGTGCTCCACCAGCCGGACTTCTGGCTCGCGCTGCGCAACTCGTTCTCGATCTTCCTGCTGTCGACGATCCCGCAGATCATCTGCGCGCTGATCCTCGCGGCGATCCTCGACGCCAACCTCAAGGCCAAGACCTTCTGGCGCATGGGCGTCCTGCTGCCGTACGTGATCGCCCCGTCGGCCGCCGGCATCATCTTCTCGCAGGTCTTCTCGGACAACTTCGGCGTGATCAACACGATCCTCGACGGGATCGGGCTGGAACCGGTCCAGTGGCACGCCAGCCAGCTGGCGAGCCACGTCGCCATCGCGACGATCGTCAACTTCCGCTGGACGGGCTACAACACGCTGATCCTGCTGGCGGCGATGCAGGCCATCCCGCGCGACGTGTTCGAGGCCGCCGTCGTCGACGGCGCCGGCCGCGTGCGGCAGTTCCTCTCGGTGACGATCCCGATGCTGCGCCCGACGCTGATCTTCGTGATCATCACGTCGACCATCGGCGGCCTGCAGATCTTCGACGAGCCGCAGATGTTCGGCAACACCGGCACGCCCGGCGGGCCCGACAAGCACTACCTCACCGTGTCGCTGTACCTGTGGGACCTCGGCTTCAACCGCACCACGATCGGCCAGCCCAACCTCGGCCGCGCGGCCGCCGTCGCGTGGCTGCTGTTCATCATCGTCGTCGTCATCGCGATCCTGAACTTCCTGATCACGCGGCGGATCGCGTCGACGTCCGGGGCTCCCACGAAGAAGAAGAAGTCCGCGAAGAAGGAGCTGGCCCGATGAGCAGCAACCAGGTCTCGGTCGCCGCCCTGCGCCAGTACGGCGGCAACGGCGTCGCGAACGCCGCCGCCCGCCGGCGCAAGCTCGGCGTCACCTCCGAGGGCCGCCGCCCCGGCTGGGTCTCGTACGCCATCCTCACGGTCGTCATCCTGGTCTCGGTCTTCCCGTTGTACTACGCGGTGTCGATCGCCTCGCAGGCCGACACTTCGACGCAGTACGGCGTCGAGGCGCTCAGGCTCGGCCCGGCGCTCTTCCGCAACCTCGGCGCGGCGTTCGACGAGCTCGACTTCTGGCACGCGCTCGGCGGCACGGTCCTGGTGTCGACGCTCTGCGCGGTCTCGACCGTGCTGTTCTCGACGCTCGCGGGCTACTCGTTCGCGAAGCTGCAGTTCCGCGGCCGCGGCCCGCTGCTGTTCTTCGTCATCGCCACCATGGCCATCCCGACACAGCTCGCCGTCGTCCCGCTGTGGCTCATGATGTCGAAGATCCACCTGTTCGGGTCGCTCTGGGCCGTCATCATCCCCGCGCTCGTCACGGCGTTCGGCGTGTTCTGGATGACGCAGTACCTCGAGGGCGCGCTCCCCTACGAGCTCATCGAGGCCGCCCGCGTGGACGGCGCGTCGATGATCCGCACGTTCTGGAACATCGCCGTGCCGGCCGCGCGCCCCGCCGCCGCGATGCTGTTCCTGTTCACGTTCGTGGCGCAGTGGACCAACTACTACTGGCCCATGCTGATCCTCGGCTCGAACCAGAAGGCCGTGCTCACGACCGCCGCCGCGGCCCTGCGCGCCTCACGGTTCACCGACTACACCCTCATCATGTCGGGTGTCGTCCTGACGGCCTTCCCGCTGGTCCTGCTGTTCTTCTTCATGGGCCGGCAGCTGGTCTCCGGCATCATGGCCGGTGCCGTCAAGGGCTGAGCCCGGCACACCATCCACCGACGAGAACGGCCGCCGGCGTCCGCGCCGTCGGCCGTTCTCGTCCCCGGCCTGTGAAGATGGGCCAGACGCCTTTGCGCCGCACCTGATGGAGGAGCATCAATGACGATCGTCGTGCCGGGCACCGGAGCCCGACGCCCCGCCCCGGGCACCACCGTCCCGTTCACGCCGTCGGCCCCCCTGGGCACGACGCCGAACGCGACCGGGCAGGTCGCCTTCCCCGAGGGCTTCCTGTGGGGCGCCGCCACCGCGGCCTTCCAGATCGAGGGCGCCACGTGGACCGACGGCCGGACGGACTCGATCTGGGACGCGTTCGCCCGCGTGCCGGGCGCCGTCGCCGGCGGCGACGACGGGTCGGTCGCCTGCGACCACTACCACCGCTACCGCGACGACGTCGCCCTGATGAGGTCCCTCCACCTGGGCGCGTACCGCTTCTCGACGTCGTGGGCCCGCGTGCGGCCCGACGGCGGTGCGCCCAACCCCACGGGCCTCGCGTTCTACGACCGCCTCGTCGACGAGCTGCTCGCCGCCGAGATCCTCCCCTGGGTCACGCTGTACCACTGGGACCTGCCGCAGGCCCTGGAGGACAAGGGCGGCTGGCCGAACCGCGACACGGCGTACCTGTTCGCGGACTACGCGATGACGGTCCACGAGGCGCTGTCCGACCGCGTGCGCGTGTGGACCACGCTCAACGAACCCTGGTGCTCGTCGTTCCTCAGCTACACGGGCGGCGAGCACGCCCCCGGACGCATGTCGCGCACCGACGGCGTCGCCGCCGCCCACCACCTGCTGCTCGCGCACGGCCTGGCCGCCGCGGCCATCCACGAGGTCGACCCCGAGGCGGTCGTCGGCCTCACCGTGAACCTCACGGTGCCCGACCCGGCAGACCCGGACGACCCGGCCGACGTCGCCGCCGCCGCCAAGCACGACGGCATGTTCAACCGCACCTTCATCGACCCGGTGCTGCGCGGCGCCTACCCGGCGGACGTGCGCGAGTGGCTCGCCCCGTACGGGCTCGACGACGTCGTCAAGGACGGCGACCTGGAGATCATCTCCACGCCGATCGACGCGCTCGGCGTCAACTACTACAACGGCTCCTGCCTCGCGGGCACGCCCGAGCCCGTGGCCGACGAGACGCTCACCGTCCAGGCCGGCGGCGTGCGCGACGACGAGGACGCGCACGCGCGCACGACGCTCCCGCCCACCCCGGCGCCCGAGGGCATCTGGTGGCGCTCGCGCGGCCTGCCGCGCACCGCGATGGGCTGGGAGGTACAGCCGGAGGGCCTGACCCGCCTGCTCACGCGCCTCCACCGCGACTACACGGGCCCGCGCGGCGTCGCGCTGTACGTCACCGAGAACGGCGCGGCGTTCGACGACGTCGCCGACGAGTCCGGCTTCGTGGACGACACGTCGGACCGGCTGGCCTACTTCGACGCCCACCTGCGCGCCGTCAAGGACGCCATCGACGCGGGCGCCGACGTGCGCGGGTACTTCGCCTGGTCGCTGCTCGACAACTTCGAGTGGGCGCACGGGTACTCGAAGAGGTTCGGCATCGTCCGTACCGACTACGCGACGCAGGAGCGTACGGTGAAGGCCTCGGGCCGCTGGTACGGCGACGTGGCTCGCACGAACGTCGTCCCGGACCAGGAGCCGTCGTGACCCTCGGAAGCGCCCCCACCCTCGACGACGTCGCCCGGGAGGCGAACGTCTCCCGCTCGACGGCGTCGCGCGCCATCAACGGCGGGGACCGCGTCTCGCCCGAGGCGCAGGCGGCCGTCGACGCCGCCGTCGCCCGGCTCGGCTACACGCCCAACCGCGCGGCCCGCTCGCTGGTGACCCGGCGCACCGACTCGATCGCCCTCGTGGTGCCCGAGCCCGACACGATGATGCTCACGGACCCGTTCCTCACGGGCGTGCTGCGGGGCGTCACCGACGGCATCGCGGGCACGGACCTCCAGCTCGTGCTGCTGCTCAACCGCGTGGACGAGGCTCCCGGCCGCATCGCCCGCTACCTCGGGTCGGGGCACGTGGACGGGGCGATCATCGCCTCGGCGCACGAGCGCCACCAGCTCGAGGCGGCGCTGACGAGGTCGCACCTCCCGGCGGTGTTCGTGGGCCGCCCGTTCGGCGAGATGTCGCACCACTTCGTCGACGTCGACAACGTCGAGGGGTCGCGCCTGGCGACGCAGCGGCTCGTCGAGCGCGGCTGCCGCCGCATCGGCACCGTCACGGGCCCGCAGGACATGTCCGCCGGCATCGACCGGCTCCACGGCTTCCGCGAGACGCTCGCGGCGGCCGGGCTGCCGTCCGAGGCCGTCGCGCACGGCGACTTCACCGCCGTCGGCGGCGGGGAGGCCGCCGCCCGGCTGCTCGACGAGCACCCGGACCTCGACGGCATCTTCGCGGCGTCCGACCTCATGGCCGAGGGCGTGCTGCGCACGCTGCACTCGCGCGGCAAGCGCGTGCCCGACGACGTCGCCGTGGTCGGCTTCGACGACCTCGGCGTCGCGCAGCACACCACCCCGCGCCTGACCACCGTGCACAACCCCGTGGTGGCCACGACGATGGCGGCCACGGCGACCCTCCTGGGCCTCCTGGCGGGAGCCCCGGTGCCCGCCGCCCCACAGATCTTCACCCCATACCTGGTGGAGGGCGAGAGCGCCTGACGCCTCGCACGGCGGACGCACGAAGGCTCCGGGACCGCGCGGTCCCGGAGCCTTCGTGCGTCCCGGAGGCGTCAGAGGACGGCCGCCACGCGGACCGTCGTGCCCGCCGGGGCGTACGGGACCGTGCGGCCCTCGATCGGGGCGCCGTCGACCGTGAGCGATGCTCGCCTGCCTGGGGTGCCGCTGTTCGTGACCGTGATCTCGTAGGTCGCGCCGCGGGCCACGCGCGTGACCGTGAACTCCGGCAGGTCGGGGCCGAGCTGCGGGTCGACGACGAGGCCGTCGAAGTCGGGGCGCACCCCGAGCAGGTACTGCGACACCGTGACGAAGTTCCAGGCGGCCGTGCCGGTCAGCCACGAGTTCTTCGCCTCGCCGTGACGCACGGCCTCCTTGCCCGCGATCATCTGGGCGTACACGTACGGCTCCAGCTTGTGGACGTCGGAGATGTCCTCGCGGTAGGCGGGCGTGATGCGCTTGTAGTGGTCGAACGCGCTCGCACCGGCGCCGGCCACCGTCTCGGCGATGATGACCCACGGGTTGTTGTGGCAGAAGATGCCGCCGTTCTCCTTGTAGCCCGGCGGGTACGTGGAGACCTCGCCCATGTGCACCTGGTAGGTGGTGTACGCGGGGTACTGGAGCACCATGCCGTGGTCCGTGCCGAGCATCTCCTCGACCGCCGTGAGCGCCTTGCCCGCGGGCGAGGCGGCCCACTGCGGCGACGTCGGGTCCGTGGACTCGACACCCACGCCGGCCATGATCGCGAAGCCCTGCGGCTCGATCCAGATCTTGCCCTCGTCGTGGGCGTCGGTGCCGATCGGGTTGCCGTAGTAGTCGTAGGCGCGCAGGAACCAGCGGCCGTCCCAGCCGTCGGTGAGCAGGGCCTGCGTCATGGCCTCGACGGCGTCGGCGGCCCGCGTGGCCTGCGCCTCGTCGCCGCGGTGCCGCGCGAGCGCGACGAACTCCTTGCCGTAGAGCACGAACTGCGCGGCGATGAAGGTCGACTCCGCGACGCCGCCCGTCTTGTTGCCGGTGGTCTGGAACGACTCGCCCGGCGTCGTCGAGAAGCAGTTGAGGTTGAGGCAGTCGTTCCAGTCGGCACGCCCGATGAGCGGCAGCCCGTGCGGTCCCAGGTGCGTCAGCACGTGGTCGACCGACTTCACCAGGTGCTCGAACAGCGGCACCTCGGAGCCCTCGGCGTTGTCGAACGGCACGGGCTCGTCGAGGATGCCCCAGTCGCCGGTCTCCTTGATGTACGCGGCCACACCGCCCACGAGCCACATCGGGTCGTCGTTGAAGCCCGAGCCCAGGTTGTGGTTCCCGCGCTTCGTCAGCGGCTGGTACTGGTGGTACGCCGAGCCGTCCGGGAACTGCGTCGACGCGATGTCGACGATGCGCTCGCGCGCCCGCTCCGGGACCAGGTGCACGAAGCCGAGCAGGTCCTGCGACGAGTCGCGGAAGCCCATGCCGCGGCCCATGCCCGTCTCGAAGAACGACGCCGAGCGGGACATGTTGAACGTGACCATGCACTGGTACTGGTTCCAGATGTTGACCATCCGGTCGAGCTTCTCGTCCGACGACCGCACCGAGTACGACGAGAGCAGGTTGGTCCAGTGCTCCTTCAGCGCGGTCACGGCGGCGTCCACGGACGCGCCCGTGGCGAACCGCTCGAGCAGCGCGTGCGCACGCTGCTTGTCGACGACCTGGTGGGCGTCGTCGGCCCACTTCTCCTCGTCCGGGTTCTCGACGTAGCCCAGGACGATGACGACGTCCTTGCTCTCGCCCGGGGCGAGCTCGACGTCGACCTGGAACGAGCCGACCGGGTACCAGCCCGACGCGACCGAGTTCGCGGCCTTGCCCGCGCGCGGCACCGCGGCCTCGCCCAGGTAGTTGTAGGCGCCCACGAACGTGTCGCGGTCCGTGTCGAAGCCGGCGGCCGGCACGTTCACGCCGAAGACGGCGTAGTGGTCGCGGCGCTCGCGGTACTCGGTGCGGTGGTAGATCGCGGAGCCGCCCGACGGCGTCGTCTCCTCGACCTCGACCTCGCCGATCGACAGGTTGCGCTGGTAGTTGGTCTGGTCGTCCTCGGCGTTCCAGAGGCAGAACTCGACGTAGGGGAACGCCTGGAAGGACTTCGGGGCGTCCGAGGTGTTGGTGAACGTGACCTTCTGGAGCTCGGCGGTCTCGCCCAGCGGTACCAGGAACGTGGACTCGACGCGCAGGCCGCCGCGCTCGCCCGTGATGGTCGAGTAGCCCAGGCCGTGGCGGGCCTCGAAGTGGTCGAGGTCGGCCTTGACGGGCAGCCAGGACGGCGTCCAGACGTCCCCGCCGTCGTTGACGAACAGGTAGCGGCCGCCGACGTCGGTGGGGATGTTGTTGTAGCGGTAGCGCGTGAGGCGGCGCAGCTTCGCGTCGCGGTAGAACGAGTACCCGCCGGCCTGGTGGCTCAGGAGCGAGAAGAACTGCTCCGACCCGAGGTAGTTGATCCACGGGTACGGCGTGTGGGGCGTCGTGATGACGTACTCACGCGCCGAGTCGTCGAAGTGGCCGTAACGCATCGTTGCGCCTCCAGGGCGTCGTAAGCGAGAAGAAGGGGTGTGGGAGCGTTCCCACGATCGCGCCGATCATAGCGTGGAAGCGATTCCAGCCAACCACGCCGTCGTGATCGGGGCCAGGGAAGACGAACGCGGGGTGGCCGCCCAAGGCGACCACCCCGCGAACGCTGAGGTCAGGGGCGCGGCTCGGCGCCGAGGCTCCCCTGACGCGCCTCGCGGTAGTCCGCCGCGATGTCCTGCGGGTGCTTGTGCAGCTGCGAGCTGCGGTAGCCGTACGCGAAGTAGATGACGAACCCGACGGCGAGCCAGACCACGAACCGCACCCAGGTCTCGACGTCGAGCTGGAGCATGAGCCAGATGCACGCGACGCCGGAGATGATCGGCAGCGCGGGCGACCACGGCACGCGGAAGTGGTCCGTCTCCTCCTTGCCCTCGATCGCGAGGGCCTTCTTCCGGCGCGCCCGCAGGATCGGGACGCCGAAGCTCACGAGCACGAACGCGGAGAGCGTGCCGATGTTGACCATGTTGCCCAGCACGTCGACCTTCGTGAAGGCCGTGACGAGGGCGATGAGGACCGCGCCGCCGACCTGGAGGCGCACCGGGGTGCCGAAGCGCTCGGAGGTCTTCGAGAGGCTGCGCGGCAGCAGGCCGTCGCGCGACATCGCGAACACGACGCGCGTGAGGCCGAGCATGAGCACCATGACCACGGTGGTCAGGCCCACGAGGATGCCGACGGCGATGACCTTGGTGGCCCACTCGGGCGCGTTCGGCTGGAGCTGGAACGCCGTGATGATCGTGGCGGACGCGCCGCCGTCGGGCGTCGCGTCGCGCAGCTGCTGCGGCGTCGCCATCCCGGACAGCGCGAGCGAGACCAGGATGTACAGCACCGTGGTGATGGCGAGGCCGCCGAGGATGCCGCGGGGCACGTTGCGGCGCGGGTCCCGCGTCTCCTCCGCGGCGGTGGCGACGACGTCGAAGCCGATGAACGCGAAGAACACCGTGCCGGCGCCCGCGAGGATGCCGAACACGCCGCCGACCGACAGCTCGGCGCCGGAGAAGAACGAGAACAGCGTCTGCGTCCACACGGTGCCGTGCGTCGCGGACTCGCCGAAGGACTCGGTCGACGGGATGAACGGGCTCAGCCGCGACGCGGAGAAGTAGGAGAAGCCGACGACGATGATCAGCAGCACGATGCCGACCTTGATCGCGGTGAGCACGCCCGTGAACCGCGTCGAGAGCTTGGTGCCGATCGTGAGCATCGCTGCGAGGACGGCGATGAGCACCACGGTGCCCCAGTCGAACGTGATGCCGCCGGGCAGCTGGACGGTGTTGTGGATCCCCGAGGCGACGCCGTGCTCGTCGACGCCACCCAGCCCGAACAGGTTGAGCACGTTGTCGAGGTACAGGCCCCACGCCTTGGCGACGACGCCCGAGGCGAAGAACATCTCGAGGATGAGGTCCCAGCCGATGATCCAGGCGACGAGCTCGCCCATCGACGCGTAGGAGAACGTGTACGCCGAGCCCGCGACCGGCATGTGCGACGCGAACTCGGCGTAGCACAGGGCCGCCAGGGCGCACACGACGCCCGCGATGACGAAGGACAGCACGACGGCGGGGCCCGTCTGGGTGGCCGAGACCATCGCGGCCTTCGAGAAGATGCCCGCGCCGATGACCACGGAGATCCCGAGGACCACGAGGTCCCAGGCGCCGAGGGTGCGGCGGAGGTGGCGTTCCGGCTCGTCGGATGCGGCGATCGTGGCTTCGATCGACCGCCGGCGCATGAGCTGCATGCGGGTACCTCTCCTGCTCGTTCGCATCGTGCGCAGCGCGTCGAGACGTCGGCGGTGCGCAGAGCGCCGGGGTTGCGGGCGCCGCAAGACCCTACCGTAGTGATCTCGAATCGTGAACGGGGCGTTCAGCATGTGAGTAGGGAACCCCCGTCGCCGTCACACCAGGACGGCGGCCTTCGCGTCGGCGCCCTCGGCGGGCCACAGCTCGTCGTACGGCCGGCCCGTGAGCTGCTCGGCGACCGCGCGAGCCTCGGGCGCGGCATCGGCCTTGGCGCCGCCGGCCTCGAGCCGGTCGATCTCGGCGCGGAGCACGGCGTGCGACGCGGCGTCGAGGCGGAAGAGCCGCGAGACGACGAACGCGACCAGGATGAGGACGGCGGGAGCGAGCACGGTGACCAGCACGACGGTGTGCAGCGCGCCCGCCGTCTGCGCGACCGGCTCGCCGTCGGACCCGGGCGAGACGAACCCGCCGAGCTCGAGCAGCCAGCCCACCAGCAGCGTGGCGAGCGCGCCCGTCGACTTGCGGCCGAAGGTCATGACGGCCGCGTAGATGCCCGCCCGGTCCTTGCCCGTCATGACGCGGTCGACGTCGGGGATGAACGGGAACACGTTCCAGGGCGTGAACTCGAGCAGCGCGCGGCCCGCCTGGTAGACGACGTTGACCACGACGAGCAGCACGACGACGGCGCCCGGCCGCAGCAGGTAGATCGCGCCCGTGGCCACGAGGGACAGCAGGATCAGCGAGTACGACGTCGCCCACAGGAAGCGCGGGCCCTTCCGCACCATGAGGAAGCCCGCGACGACCGTGACGGGCAGGCCGACGATCGACAGGGTCTGCAGGATGAAGCCCATCTGCTCGCCGTCGGGGATCGTCACCGCGTAGACCGTGAAGAACGTCAGCGCCGAGGCGTACACGTCCTTGCCGGTGAAGGAGAACAGGTAGATCGTCAGGTGCTTGCGGAAGCTCGCGTTGCGGAACGTCGAGCCGAAGTCGCGCAGGGTGGTGGCGACGGCCTCGCGCGCGGTCAGCCGCGGGCGGGCATCGAGCTCGGCGACGAGCTCGGGCGTCAGCTCGCGCTCCCACGTCGTCAGGTAGGTGGTGAGCACGGCCGCGCCGAACAGGACGGCGAAGATCGTGCCGGTGATGGTGAACGCGTGCGGGTTGCCCGTCTCCTTGACCATCGCGGGCACGAAGAAGACGACGAACGTGCCGGTCGCCGAGAGGAACATGCGCGTCGAGCTGAGCTTGGTGCGCTGGGTGTAGTCGTCGGTCATCTCGGTGGGCAGCGTCTCCCACGGGATGAGGATGAACGCCATGACGATCTCGACGGCCAGGTAGACCACGAGGTAGTACCAGAAGCCCCCGCCCGAGACCCACAGCAGCGGGAAGACGACCAGCAGCGCGGGCACCCCCACCAGCAGGAAGAAGTGCCGGCGGCCGAACCGGCGTCCGAGCCGGGTGCGGTAGAAGTTGTCGGTCGCCGGGCCGATGAGCAGCGACGCGACGGCGTCCACGATGCGGGCGACGAACAGGATGGTCGCGCTCTCGCCGACGCTGACGCCGCCGTACGTCGTGAAGAAGTACAGCATCAGGCCGCCGACGATGGTGTTCCAGCCGCCGCCCATGAAGTCCAGCACGCCGAAGCCGAGGCTCCGGGCCAGGGTGATGGGCCGCGCGGTGTACACCCGCGCCGTCGTCAGGTCCTTCGTCGTGCTCACGTCTGCCTCGCCTCGTCGCTCGGGTCGTGCGTCCGGGCCCCCTCGGCCGGACGTCCCGCGTGACTCTCGCCACGCGGCGAGTGACCGTAGCAAACATTCCTGCAAACGTTCTCATCCGTCAGCGGCGCACGTGGCCGTAGCGGTGCCGCGTGCGGCTGACGGCCTGCTCGCGCAGGAACGCGAGCAGCTCACGCTCGCCCGACGCGACGACGGGAGCGTCGAGCACGGTCGTCGTGCCCGGGTGGGCGGCGGCCGCCGCGCGCAGCCCGGGCGCAGCCCCGACCACCCGGATCCGGCCTCCGACCTGCCCGGACGCGACCGCGGCGGCGAAGTCCGCGTCGCTCGCCGGAGCCTCGTGCGGCACGCCCCAGCCGTGGTCCGCGGCGGGCACGACGACGGCGGGCACCCCGGCGCGGCGCGCGGCCGCGAGCACCCGGCTGACCTCCACGGGCAGCGCCCCGTCCCCCACCCGGACGGTCACCCGGTCGACGGGGCGCATCCGGAACGTGTTCTCCTCGGCGCGCAGGCCCGACGGGTCGTGCCCGGCGGCGAGGTGGGCCCAGGCGCGCTCGTCGTCGGCCTCGGCCCAGGCGAGCCAGGCGGCCGGGTCGGCGGTGCGCGAGGGGACGTCCGCGGCGTCGGACCACGCGCCGAGCTGGGCGACGTAGTGCGGGCCGCCCGCCTTGGCGCCGGGGCCGACGCTGGAGGCCTTCCACCCGCCGAACGGCTGGCGGCGGACGACGGCGCCCGTGATGTGGCGGTTGACGTAGAGGTTGCCCGCCTCGACGCGGTCGCACCACGTGGCGACCTCGTCGTCGTCGAGCGAGTGCAGGCCCGCGGTGAGGCCGAACGCGACGCCGTTCTGCAGGGCGATCGCGGCGTCGAGGTCGTCGGCCGTCATGAGGCCGAGCACGGGGCCGAAGACCTCGGTGAGGTGGAAGAACGAGCCGGGCGCGACGCCCTCGCGCAGGCCGGGCGTCCACAGGCGCTGCGGGTCGAGGCCCGCCGCGGCGGCCTCGGCGTCGAGGCGGCGGGGGCGCACCAGCCAGGTCTCGCCGTCCTCGAGCGTCGTGAGCGCGCGCTCCAGCTTGCCCGCGGCGGGCTCGGTGAGCGGGCCCATCACCGTGGCCAGGTCGGTGGCCGGGCCGACGCGCAGCGAGCGCACGGCGTCGACGAGCTGGCGGCGGAACCGCTCGCCGGTCGGCGTGGACGGGTCGCCGACCGGGCCGACGAGGATCGCGAGCGAGGCCGCGGAGCACTTCTGCCCGGCGTGGCCGAAGGCGCTGCGCACCAGGTCGGCTACCGCGAGGTCGAGGTCGGCCGACGGCGTGACGACGATCGCGTTCTTGCCGCTGGTCTCGGCCAGCACGGGGCGCTCGGGCTTCCAGCCGGCGAACAGCTCGGCCGTCTCGATCGACCCGGTGAGGATGACGCGGGCGACGTCGTCGTGCGTGACGAGGTGGCGGGCGACGCCGCGGTCGTGCACGCGCAGGAACTGGACGAGGTGCCGGGACTGCCCGGGCGTCAGGCCCGTGGCGGCGGCGGCGTCGAGCAGGCCCGCGTGGATCGCCTCGATCGCGAGCTCGAAGCAGCGCGGGGTGGGCGAGGCGGGCTTGGCGAGCACCACGGACCCGGCCGCGAGCGCCGCGAGCACGCCGCCGGCGGGGATGGCGACGGGGAAGTTCCACGGCGGAGTCACCAGGGTGACGCCGTCGGGGGTGAACCGGGCGCCGGGGACGTCGTCGAGCGCGCGGGCCGAGCGGGAGTAGTAGTGCGCGAAGTCGACGGCCTCGCTGACCTCGGGGTCGGCCTCGGCGACGGTCTTGCCCGCCTCGTGGACCATGGCGGCGACGAGGTCGGCGCGGCGCTCCTCGAGACGGGCTCCGACGGCGTCCAGCCCGGCCGCGCGGGCGGCGGGCGGCACGGCGGCCCACGCGCGCTGGACCTCGACGGCGCGGGCCACGGCGTCGTCGACGGCGGCGGTGGTGCCGAGCGGTGCGGCCTTGACGGGAACGAACCCGCTGGCCGCCCGGTCGAGGATGCGCCGGGCGAACGCCCGGTTCACGGCAAGGGCGGGATCAATGTCAACGGCGTTGGAAAACCCGCGGAACCCCCCGTCGAGCGACCCTGAATGTCCGGAGTTCGGGGGCGTATCGCGGACATCCAGGGTCGCTCGACCGTGGTTGGCCGGGGTGGGTGGGGGCTGGGGGTGGGGGTGGCGGCGGGGGGCGACGTCGGCGGGCGTGTACGGGACGGCCGCCGCGACCGACGCGCGGAAGGCCGTCTCCTGGGCGGCCATCGCTCCGGCGCCGAGGGCCGTCACCGCGTGGAGGAAGTTCTGCGGGGCGGCGTTCTCCTCGAGCCGCCGCACCAGGTAGCTGATGGCGACGTCGAAGTCCTGCGGGCGGACCACGGGTGTGTAGAGCACCACCCGGCCACCGTGCGGGGTGACCTCGTCGCGCACCGCATGGGCCTCGGCGGGGGCCATGCCCTGCAGCATCTCCAGGTCGAGCGCCTCCATGACGTCGCGTCCGCGGGCGACGAGCACGGCGAGGGCCAGGTCGAACAGGTTGTGGGACGCGACGCCGAGGCGCACCGCGCGGGTGCGCCCGGGCGTGAGCGCGGCGTCGAGGATGCGCAGGTAGTTGGCGTCGACGGCGGGCTTCGTGTCGTACGGGGCCGGGGCCCAGCCGTGCAGCTCGGCCTCCACGTGCTCCATCGCCAGGTTGGCGCCCTTGACGAGGCGCACCTTGACGCGGGCGCCGCCGCGCGCGACCCGCTCGGCGGCGAACGCGGTGAGCTCGTCGAGCGCGCCCAGGGCGTCGGGCAGGTAGGCCTGGAGCACGATGCCCGCCTCGAGCCCGCGGAGCTCGTCGCGGCCCAGGACGTCCTGGAACACCGCGGTGGTCAGCGCGAGGTCGCGGTACTCCTCCATGTCGAGGTTGAGGAACACGCCGTGCTCCTGCGCCGCGCGGTAGAGCGGCAGCAGCCGCGCGACGACGCGCTCGCGCGAGCCCTCCAGGTCCCAGGTGACGAGCTGCGCGGCGACCGAGGAGACCTTGACCGACACGTAGTCGACGTCGGGCCGCTCGACGAGCGCGACGGTCCGCGCGAGCCGGGCGCGGGCCTCCTCCTCGCCGAGCACGGCCTCGCCGAGCAGGTTGACGTTGAGCGCGAAGCCCTGGGCGCGGGTGCGGGCCAGATGCCTGCCCAGGCCGGGGCCGGCGTCGGCGACGAGGTGCCCGACGAGCTGTCGCAGCCGGGCGCGCGCGGCCGGCACGACGACCTGGGGCAGCCTCGGCGCGAGGCGCGCCCCCGCGCGCAGCAGGAGCCGGTCGCCGCGGCCGAGGAACGAGGCGGCGCCGGCCCTCGTACCGAGCGCGTCGCCGGCGCTCGCGCCGAGCGCGGCGAGCGCCTTCGCGGCCACGCGGACGTCCTGCGGCCGGGCGACGTCGTCGACGAACCGCACCGCGAGCTCGAGCCCGGCCGGGTCGGCGACGAGCCGGCCGAGGCGGGCGGCGTCGCGCGCCGCACGGCGGTCGGCGCCCGACGCCGCGGCCCAGCGGCCGGCCAGCGCGACGGCGTCGTCGACGAGATGGGCGAGCTCGACGTCCTGCTTCGTGACTGCCATGCCTCCCACTGTGGCGCAGACCGCGGCCCCCTGGCCTGCCCTAGGTTGTGACCATGACCGTTCCCACCATCACGCTCCCGCACGGCGCCGCGCTCCCCGCTCTCGGGCTCGGCACCTGGCCCATGGACGACGCCGAGGCCGCCGTCGGCGTCCGCACCGCCCTCGAGGCCGGCTACCGCCTCGTCGACACCGCCGAGAACTACGGCAACGAGACCGGCGTCGGGCAGGGCCTGCGGGACTCCGGCGTCGCGCGCGAGGACGTGTTCGTCACCACCAAGCTCAACCGGGCGTGGCACACGGACGTGCGCGGGGCGTGGGAGAACAGCGTGCGGCGCCTCGGCGTCGAGTACCTCGACCTGTTCCTCATCCACTGGCCCAACCCCGACCACGACCAGTACGTCACCGCGTGGGAGGGCCTCGTCGCGCTGCTCGAGCAGGGCAAGGTCCGCGCCATCGGCATGTCGAACTTCAAGCCCGCGCACCTGGACCGCGTCGTCGCCGCGACGGGCGTCGCGCCGGACGTCAACCAGATCAACCTCAACCCGTACGCGCAGCGGGCCGCATCCGTGGCCGCCAACGCCGCGCTCGGCACCGTCACCGAGGCCTGGAGCCCGATCAAGCCCGCCTCGATGCTGGCCGAGCCCGCGATCGTGCGCGCCGCCGAGGCGCACGGCGTCACCCCCGCGCAGGTCGCCCTGCGCTGGAGCACGCAGCACGGCTACGTTCCCATCCCCAAGTCGGCCGACCCCGTGCGGCAGGCGCAGAACCTGGCGGTCTTCGACTTCACGCTGTCCGACGACGAGGTCGCCGCCATCGACGCCCTCGACCGGGGCGAGGCGGGCGTGACGGACTCGGACGTGTTCGGCCACTGAGCCCGTTCCGGCGGCGGCCGCTCCCCTGCCCGGGGGCGGCCGCCGCCTGGTCTGTTGAGCCGCCCTGAACGCCCCCTGCGCGCGACACGAACCCGGGCACGCCGGTCCTGTGTGGCGTGGACCACCCGCGTCACTACCGTGGCAGTCGTGACCTCTGCGCCCTCCCCCATCGTCAGCGCCTACGCCCAGCTCGCGGCGGCGGTCCGGCACCTCGGCTACGACGAGGGCCTCCACCAGCACCTGCGCACGCCCCGGCGCGAGCTGCACGTCGCCGTGCCGCTGCGCACCGACGCCGGGGACCTCAAGCTCTTCCACGGCTACCGCGTGCAGCACAACGTCTCGCGCGGCCCCGGCAAGGGCGGGCTGCGCTTCAGCCGCGACGTCGACATCGACGAGGTGCGCGCCCTGGCGATGTGGATGACGTGGAAGTGCGCCGTCGTCGACATCCCGTACGGCGGCGCCAAGGGCGGCGTCACCATCGACCCGGCCGAGCACTCCGCCGCGGAGCTCGAACGCGTGACCCGCCGCTACACCACCGAGATCATGCCGCTCATCGGCCCCGAGACCGACATCATGGCCCCCGACATGGGCACCGACGAGCAGACCATGGCGTGGGTCATGGACACCTACTCGACGTCGCGCGGGCACACCATCCCCGCCGTCGTCACGGGCAAGCCGATCGCCATCGGCGGCTCGCTGGGCCGCGCCGTGGCCACCTCGGCGGGCGTCGTGCACGTGACCCAGTCCGCGCTCGAGGCGCAGGGCGAGAAGGTCGCCGGCAAGACGGTCGCGGTCCAGGGCTTCGGCAAGGTCGGCTCGCACGCCGCCGCGATCTACGCCGCACGCGGCGCACGCGTGGTCGCCGTCTCCGACGTCCACGGCGGCGTCCGCGACGACGCGGGCCTCGACATCGACCGCCTCTTCGCCCACGTCGCGGCAGCCGGCACCGTCGTCGGCTTCGCCGACGCGGACCCGATCACGAACGCCCAGATGCTCGCGATGGACGTCGACGTGCTCGTGCCCGCCGCCATGGAGAACGTGCTCACGGCCGAGACGGCGCCGACCGTCCGGGCCCGCCTCGTCGTCGAGGGCGCGAACGGCCCCACGACCCCCGAGGCCGACGCCGTCATGGAGGCCAACGGCATCACCGTGATCCCCGACATCCTCGCGAACGCCGGGGGCGTCGTCGTCTCCTACTTCGAGTGGGTGCAGGCCAACCAGGTGTACTGGTGGACCGCGCAGGAGATCGACGAGCGCCTCGAGCAGCGCATGGTCATGGCGTACGACGCCGTCGCCGAGCTCGCCCGCCGCGACGGGCTCTCGCTGCGCGAGGCCGCCAACGTCATCGCCGTCAAGCGCGTCGCCGAGGCGCACTCGATCCGGGGCCTGTACCCCTGACCGGGTCACGCGCGGGCGAGCTCCACACAGCCGTGACGTCGCGGCTGCGCGCGGCGGGCTGCGTCTTCGCCGAGGAGGAGGCCGCGCTGCTGCTCGAGGCCGTCGGTCGGGACGTGCCCCCCGGATCGGAGCGTGCGGCGCACGCCACGTCCCGATCCGCGGCGCACGTCCCGATCGACGCCGAGGGGCGGCTCGAGGGGCTCGTCGCGCGGCGCGTCGCCGGCGAGCCGCTCGAGCACGTCCTCGGCTGGGTCGCGTTCGCCGGGCGGCGGTGGGCGGTCGCGCCGGGGGTGTTCGTGCCGCGGCAGCGCTCCGCGCTGCTCGTCGACCTCGCCCTGGCGGCCGTGCGCCCGACCATGTCGGCCGTGCGCTCGACGACGTCGGCCGTCGTCGTCGACCTGTGCTGCGGCACGGGGGCGCTGGGGGGTGCCGTCGCGGCGGCGTTGCGGGACGACGGCGCCGCCGTCGAGCTGCACGCCGCCGACCTGGACCCGGCGGCGACGGCGTGCGCCGCGGAGAACCTGGCGCCGTTCGGCGGGGCGGTCCACACGGGCGACCTGTACGCCGCCCTGCCGCCGGGACTGCGCGGCCGGGTCGACCTGCTGCTGTGCCACGCGCCCTACGTGCCGACGGCCGCCATCGCGCTCCTGCCGCCCGAGGCGCGCGAGCACGAGCCGCTCACGGCGCTCGACGGCGGCCCCGACGGGCTGGAGGTGCTGCGGCGCGCGATCGGAGAGGCCACGGCCTGGCTGGCACCGGGCGGCACCCTGCTGTTCGAGCTGGGCGACGAGCGCCAGCGCACGACGGCGCAGGCCCTCCTGGCGCGGGAGGGCCTGCGCGCGACGGTGCACGAGGACGACGAGACGGGCGCCACCGTGGTCACGGCGACGGCCGCCCGCTGAACGTCGGCGCGACCTCGTCTCGCGCGGGACCCAGAACCCAGGCCCGCGGCGGCGACGTCAGGCGAGCGGCTGGTTGGCCGCCCACGTCGCCAGGGTGACGCGCGGGCCTGTGAAGAACGGGACCTCCTCGCGCACGTGGCGGCGGGCCTCCGTGGCGCGCAGGTCACGCATGAGGTCGACGATGCGGTGCAGCTCGTCGGCCTCGAACGCGAGCAGCCACTCGTAGTCGCTCAGCGCGAAGGTCGACATGGTGTTGGCGCGCACGTCGGCGTACCCGGCCGCGGCCATGCCGTGGTCGCGCAGCATGGTGCGGCGCTCGTCGTCGGGCAGCAGGTACCAGTCGTAGGACCGCACGAACGGGTAGACGCACGCGTAGTCGCGCGGCGCCTCGCCGGCGAGGAACGCGGGCACGTGCCCGCGGTTGAACTCGGCGGCGCGGTGCAGCGCGACGACGGACCACACGGGCTCCAGCGCGGCGCCGAGCTCCGAGGCCCGCAGGCGGTGGAACGCGCCCTGCACGGACTCCACGGAGGGGCCGTGCACCCAGATCATGAGGTCGGCGTCGGCGCGCAGGCCGGCGACGTCGTACGTGCCGCGCACGACGACGTCGCCCGTGGCGCGGGCGGGGTCACGGTCGGCGGACGGCTGGCCGTCCCACAGCGCGTCCTCGGCGGCGGCGACCACGGCGGAACGCTCCATGAGGTCCGACGGGAGCGCCTGCGTCGTCGCGAAGGCGGCGACCAGGGCGTAGCGGATCGAGGCGTTGATCGCCGTCGTGTCGACGTCGGCGCCAGTGCCCCCACCCCCGAGTCTCCTCGCTTCGCTGCGGGGACTCGCGGGGACCCCGGGGTGTCGCCGTGGACGTGGGTGGTGTCGCTCATCGGTGCATGTCCTCGCTGCAGAGTGCGGGAACGCCGCTGGGCTGCTCGTGGACGCGCAGGCAGCAGTCGTTCGGGGTGACGGACGGGAAGGCCGGGAACGACCCGACGACGGCCTCGTCCACCCGCTCGCCGCGGGCGAGCGCGGCGCGCTCCAGCACGAGGTCGACGAGCTGCTTGACGAACACCGGCCGGGTGCCGACCGTACCGGCCCGCACGGCCGTCATGCCGAGGTCACGAGCCGTGGCCAGGGCCTCGGTGTCGAGGTCGTAGGCGACCTCCATGTGGTCGGAGACGAACCCGATGGGCGAGAGGACGACGTCGCGCAGGCCGCTCTCCGCCAGCGAGCCCAGCAGGTCGTTGACGTCGGGCTCCAGCCACGGCTGGTGCGGCGGGCCCGAGCGCGAGCAGTACGCGAGCTCCCACGCGACGGCGTGGCCCAGGGCCTCGCCCACGCGCGCGGCGACGAGGGCTGCGATGTCGAGGTGCTGCTCGGCGTAGGTGGCGTGCCCGACGCCGGAGGCGGCCTCCATCGTCGTCGGGATGGAGTGCGTGACGAAGACGAGCCGCGCGGCGGCGGCGTCGCCGCCCGCCTCGGCCAGCGCGGCGAACGCCTCGACGACGGCGTCGACGTTGCCCTGGACGAAGCCGGGGGTGTTGAAGTACGCGCGGAGCTTGTCGAACTGGACGCCGGTGGAGCCGTCCGGGCCGAGCTGGCCGCGCTGGTCGAGCACGGCGGCGAGGTCCTCGCGGTACTGGCGGCAGCCGGAGTACGAGGAGTACGCGCTGGTCACCAGGGCCACGGCCCGCGTCGCGCCCATGGCCTCGAGCTCGTCGACCGCGTCGGTGGTGTACGGGGCCCAGTTGCGGTTGCCCCACACGACCGGCAGGTCGATGCCGCGCTCGGCGAGCTCCTTCTCGAGCGCGCCCTTGAGCGCGAGGTTCTGCTCGTTGATGGGGCTCTTGCCGCCAAATCCGTAGTAGTGCTCGCCCACCTGCTCGAGGCGGGCGTCGGGGATCCCCTTGCCGGCGGTGACGTTGCGCAGGAAGGGCACCACGTCTTCGGGCTTGTCGGGGCCGCCGAACGAGTACAGCAGCAGGGCGTCGTAGGGGCGCGCCCCGTGATCCGCGGAGAACGAAGGCATGCCCCGCATCCTCCCACCGGCGCCTCGGAGTTCCGACCACGATGCCGCGGAAGGGATGTGACGTTGTTGCGACGTGACGTCACCACGCGCGTTGTCGGTGGTCACGCCTACCGTGGGCCGCATGAGCCCGGAGCGACCGTGATCCGCACCCTCGCCGTCGACGGGTACCGCTCGGTCCGCAGCCTCGTGCTGGCGCTCGACCGGCTCACCGTCGTGACGGGCGCCAACGGGGTGGGCAAGTCGTCGCTGTACCGGTCGCTGCGGCTGCTGGCGGAGTGCGCGGCGGGCGGCGTCGTCGGGGCCGTGGCCCGCGAGGGCGGGCTCGCCTCGACGCTGTGGGCGGGGCCCGAGGTCATCGGCCGCGCCGTCCGCGAGGGCCGGCACCCCGTCCAGGGGACGGTCCGCAGCGGCCCGGTGTCGCTGCGGCTCGGGTTCGCGTCGGACGACCTCGGCTACGCCGTCGACCTGGGGCTGCCGCAGCAGCAGAAGCTCCCGGACGGCTCCCGGCACCCGTTCGCCAATGACCCCGAGATCAAGGTCGAGGCCGTCTGGACCGGCCCGGTCCCACGCCCCGCGGCGCTCGCCGCCGAGCGTCGCGGCCCCGCGGTGCGCGTCCGCGGCGACGACGGCGCCTGGCAGCCCCGCCCGGGGCGGCTGCGCACGTTCGAGTCGATGCTCACCGAGGTGGTCGACCCCGCGCGGGCGCCGGAGCTGCTCGACGTCCGCGAGCGCCTGCGCGGCTGGCGGTTCTACGACCAGCTCCGCACGGACCTGGACGCCCCCGCGCGCACGCCGCAGGTGGGCACGCGCACGCCCGTGCTCGGGCCCGACGGCGCGGACCTTGCGGCGGCCCTGGCGACGATCGCCGACCTGGGCCTGGGCTCTGACCTGGAGCGGGCCGTGTCGCGGGCGTTCCCGGGCTCGCGGCTCGCGGTCGACGCGCGCGACGGTCGGTTCGAGGTGAGGCTGCACCAGCACGGGCTGCTCCGCCCGCTGACGGCGGCGGAGCTGTCGGACGGGACGCTGCGCTACCTGCTGTGGGTCGCCGCGCTGCTGACACCGCGCCCGCCCGAGCTGCTCGTGCTCAACGAGCCGGAGACGAGCCTGCACCCGGACCTGCTGCCGGCGCTGGGCGAGCTGGTGCGCGAGGCGGCGCAGCGCACCCAGGTGGTGGTGGTGACGCACTCGGCGCCGCTCGTCGCGGCGATGGGCTCGGGCGACGGCGTCGCGCGCGTCGAGCTGGTGAAGGACTTCGGGGAGACACGCGTCGCGGGCCGCGAGGGCCGGTTCGACCAGCCGCCCTGGACGTGGCCGTCGCGCTGATCGGAGCGTGCCTCCCGGATCGGAACGTGCACGTGGGCGCACGTTCCGATCCCGCAAGCACGTTCCGATCGGGCGCGGGCGCCCGGGGCGCGCTCGATCAGGCTGCGATGCCGAAGCGGGCGCGCGTGACGACGTCGCCGGCAGCGACGGTCTCGTCCTCGGGGATCCGCGTGCGCGGCTCCACCCGGGCGTTCGCGCCCAGGCGCACGCCCTTCTCCAGGCGCGCGCCGTCGCCGACGGTCGCCCCCGGTCCCACGTGGACGTACTTGCCCACGACGACGTCCTCGCCGACGCGCGCGTCGGCGTCGATCCACGCGCCCGACGCGATGGTCGTGCCGGACTCGACGCGCGCGCCGGGCTCGACCCAGGCGTCGCGCGCGACGAACGCGGTCGCGTCGACGCTCGCCTGCGGCGAGACGAGCCCGCCGCCGTTGCGGTGACGGCGGTAGACGACGCGCTCGCCCGCCTCCTCGAACTCGACGCGCATGGTGCTGCGGCCGGACATGCACTACCTCCCTCTCGGGACGCCGGTGGTGACGCACCGGCGACCTCGTGAAGGGAAGCGCAATCCCCCTCCGGGGTATTCCCGGCGCCGCTACGGGCCCAGGACCAGGGACGTCACCGACGACGCGACGTCCGTGAGGCGCTGTGCGGTGCGGTCGAGCAGGTCGTCGAGCGTCGTCGGCCCGGGCGCGATCGAGAACGCCGCCCGGATGCCCGCCGCGCGCGCCTGCGCGGCAGGCAGCAGCACCTGACCTGCGACGACGACGACGGGCGGCCGCGCGGGCGACGCGGCCGCGGCCCTCGCGACCCCGTCGGGCACCTTCCCGCGCACCGACTGCGAGTCGAACGACCCCTCCCCCGTGATGACGAGGGCGGCGTCGGCGAGCGCCGCGGGCAGCCCGACGGCCTCGGCGACCAGGTCGGCGCCGCGCTCCACCGTGGCGCCGAGCACCGCGACGAGCGCGGCAGGCACCCCGCCGGCGGCGCCCGCGCCGGGCAGCTCGCGGACGGCGACCCGCGTCTCCCGCTCGAGCACCCCGGCCCAGCGGGCGAGCGCCTCGTCGAGGAACACGACGTCGCCGGGCTGCGCGCCCTTCTGCGGCCCGAACACGGCGGCGGCGCCGTGCTCGCCCGTCAGGGGGTTGGTGACGTCGACCGCGAGCCGCCACCGCACGGCGCGCGCCCGCGGGTGCAGCCCGGTGAGGTCGAGCGATGCCGCGCGCGCGAGCCCTTCGCCGCCGTCGGGCACCTCCTCGCCCGCGGCGTCGAGCACGCGGACGCCCAGGCCCGTCAGGACGCCGGCGCCGCCGTCGGTGGACGCGGAGCCCCCGAGGCACACGATGACCTCCTCGACGCCGGCGTCGAGGACCGCAGCGGCGACGTCGCCGGTGCCGCGGGTGTGCGCGTGCAGCGGCTGGCGCTGCACGTCGCTCACGGCGGGCAGCCCGGAGGCGGAGGCGAGCTCGACGACGCCCACGCGGCCGTCGGGCGACGCGGCCCAGAAGGCCGTCGTCGGCCGCCCGAGGGCGTCGACCGTGGCCAGGGCGTGCTGCGGCACGTCCCAGGCGGCGGCGAGCGCCGCGAGCGTGCCCTCGCCGCCGTCCGCCATCGGCAGGCGCGTCACCCGCGCGGTGGGGACGGCGGCGAGGACGCCGGCGGCGAGCGCGGCCGCGACGTCGACCGCCGCGAGCGACCCCTTGAAGGAGTCGGGGGCGACGACGACGTGCGGACCGGTGCCTGCGGTGCTGGTCACTCGGTCGACGATACCGAGACGAACTCGCTCGTGAGCCGCGGAGCGGGCTTGAGCACGAGGTGCAGCGGCCACCACATCGTGTCCCCGACATCGAGCGTCAGGGCCGTGACCAGCACGGACCGCACGACGATCGTGTCGAGCAGGACGCCGAACGCGACGGTGAACCCGATCTCGGCGAAGCTCACGACGGGCAGGGTCGCCAGGGCCGCGAAGGTGCCCGCGAGCACCAGGCCGGCCGACGTGATGACGCCGCCCGTGGCCGCGAGCCCGCGCACCGCGCCCTGCCGGGTGCCGTGGAGCAGCGACTCCTCCCGCACGCGGGTCATGAGGAAGATGTTGTAGTCGATGCCGAGCGCCACGAGGAACACGAACGAGAACAGCGGCATGGACGGGTCGGCCCCGGCGAAGTCGAGCACGTGCCGGAACACCAGGGCGCTGACGCCGAGCGCGGCCCCGAAGGACAGGACCACGGTGCCCATGAGCAGCAGCGGCGCGACGAGGGAGCGCAGCAGCAGGGCCAGGACCACGAGCACGGTGACGAGGATCGCGGGCATGACGACGCGGTTGTCGGCGCTCGCGGCGGCCAGGGTGTCGACCGTGGTGGCGGTCGCGCCGCCCACCTGGGCGTCCGCGCCCTCGATGGCGTGGACGGCGTCGCGCGCCCGGTCGACGGTCGCCTCGGCGGCCTCGGAGTCGGGCGCGTCGAGCAGCGTGGCCTCCACGACGGCGTCCGCGCCGGAGACGACGGGGTCGGTGATCGAGGCCGGGTCGAGCCCGGTGACGCCGGCCAGCGCCGTGGTCACCGCGCCGATGGCGTCGGCGTCCGCGACCACGACGACCGGCTGCCCCGCCCCCGCGGGGAAGTGCGCGGCGAGCTCCTTGCCGGCGACGATCGACGGCTGCTCGCCGCGGAACGACTGCTCGGCGGTCAGGCCCGTCGCGGAGAGCTGCACGACGCCGACCGACATCGCCGCGAGCACGAGCGACGTCGTCACCCAGGTGCGGCGCGGCGCCTTGCTGATGCGGGCGCCCAGGCGCGCCCAGATGCCGTGCGCGGTCGGCTCCGGCGCGCCCAGGGCGGGCACGCGCGGCCAGAACACCCACCGCCCGCACACC
This sequence comes from Xylanimonas protaetiae, assembly GCF_004135385.1. Classification (NCBI taxonomy): domain Bacteria; kingdom Bacillati; phylum Actinomycetota; class Actinomycetes; order Micrococcales; family Promicromonosporaceae; genus Xylanimonas; species Xylanimonas protaetiae. The sequence goes on from NZ_CP035493.1 coordinate 444,643, forward strand.
ACGAGCAGCGCCGGCAGCAGCGTGAGCATGACGGCGACGGCCACGACGACGCCGATCGCGGCCACCGGCCCCAGCCCGGACGTCGACGCGAGCTGGGCGAGCACAAGGCACAGCATGCCGAGGGCCACGGTCGCGCCGGACGCGATGATCGCGGGCGCGGCCCGGTGCAGCGCGACGGCCATGGCCTCGTGCCGGTCGGCGTGCCGTCGCAGCTCCTCGCGGTACCGCGCCACGAGCAGCAGCGCGTAGTCGGTGCCCGCGCCGAACACGAGCACCGTGAGGATGCCCTGCGACTGCGCGTTCACCTCGAGGACGCCCTCCCGGGCGAGCACCGCGATGACGGCCTGCGCCACCACGAGCGAGACGCCCGCCGAGACGAGCGGCAGCACCCACAGCACGGGGCTGCGGTACGTCAGCAGCAGGATGACGACGACGACGCCCATGGCCGCGTACAGCAGCGTCGACTCGATGCCGGAGAAGGCCGTCGCGGAGTCCGCCGCCATCCCCGCGGGGCCCGTGATGCCGACACGGAGCCCGTCGGCGCCGTCCTGCGCGATCGCCCGGACCTCGTCGACGAACCCGGGCGCGGCGTCCCAGCCCGCGTCGCCCATCGTGTACGGGACGATGACCTGGACCGCCTTGCCGTCCTGCGACAGGAACGGGCCCATCACGTCGCCGTCGACGCCGGCGAGCGCCGCGAACGCCGCGACGTCCGCGGTGGCCTTCGCCAGGTCGACGGGTGTGACGCCCGCGTCGCGCACATAGCCGACGACGGCGGTCGCGACGTCCTCCTCGCCGAGCGCCTGCGTGCGGTCCAGCACCTCCGTGGACTCGGCGTTCGTGGGCAGCCAGGCCTTGGAGTCGTTGGACTGGTGCTGGGTGAGCGTGCCCGCGAGCGGGCTCAGGAGCGCCGCGGCGGCGACCCACGCGGCGACGATCAGCCACTTGGCGAGGCGGTGCGTGATCCAGCGGGGCACAGCGGACATGGGAGTCTCCCGTGGCGGAGTGGTGGAAGAGACGTGGCGCCCTCTCAGGCTGCCGCCGCGTCCTGGCCCGCCGTAACCAGGGATCCCCCGACTTCGCAGGGGGGTCACCCCGAGGTCCGCCCGGGGTGCGCACCCTAGGGAGGGCGCCGTGCCCGGTTCAGGACCTGTCGGGGGCCGCGATGCCAGCCTGCGCCGAGCGCAGCCGCTCCAGCAGGCCGCGCAGGGCGCGCTGCTCGTCGTCGTCGAGCGCGCCCCCGACGAACCGGCCGATGGCCTCCTGGTGCCGGGCGCCGACGTCGTGCTGGAGCCGGCGCCCTTCCGCGGTCAGCGTCACGAGCGTGCCGCGCGCGTCGTCCGACGGCGTGGAGCGCGTCAGCAGGCCGCGCGACTCCATGCGCTCCACGAGGCGGGACACGGACGACTGGACCAGGAACAGGCGGCCCGTGAGGTCACGCAGGCGCAGGGCGCCGCCCGCCTGTGTGAGGACGAACAGCACGTCGTACTCGCGCAGCGACACCTCGTGCCAGATCGGGTCCTCCTGGAGGCGGCGCAGCAGCTCGGCCTGCGTGCGGAAGAGCGCCTCCCACGTGGCGGCCGCGCGGCGGTCCGACGTCGGGTGCTGCTCGGCCACGGGCCGGCCTCAGCGACCGAGCCGGCGCTCGCGGCGCGTGAAGTCGCGCAGCGCGCGCAGGAAGTCCACGCGGCGGAAGTCGGGCCAGTAGGCCTCGCAGAAGTACAGCTCGGAGTGCGCCGACTGCCACATGAGGAACCCGCCGATGCGCTGCTCGCCGCTCGTGCGGATGACGAGCTCGGGGTCGGGCTGCCCGGCCGTGTAGAGGTGGCCAGCGATGTCGTCGACGTCGATGCGCTCGGCGAGCTCGGCGATCGTCGCGCCGGCCTCGTCCTGCTCGCGCAGCCAGGACCGGACGGCGTCGGCGATCTCGTGGCGGCCGCCGTACCCGATGGCCACGTTGACCTGCAGCCCGCGGACGCCGACGGTCTGGTCGGCGGCCTGGCGCAGCGCGACGGCGAGCCGCTCGGGCAGCAGGTCCAGGCGCCCGACGACGCGCACGCGCCAGCGCCGGGAGTCGGCGAGGCCGCGCACGGCGTCCTCGATGATGTCGAGCAGGTCGTCGAGCTCGCCGGCCGAGCGGGCGAGGTTGTCGGTGGAGAGCATCCACAGGGTGACGACCTCGATGCCGAGGTCCTCGGCCCAGCCGAGGAACTCGGTGATCTTGTCGGCCCCGCGCCGGTGCCCGGTGGCCGCCGTCTCGCCGAACGACTTCGCCCAGCGACGGTTGCCGTCGAGGATGACGCCGACGTGCCGAGGCAGGCGGTCGGGGGTGAGCCCGGCGGCGAGGAGGCGACGCTCGTACAGGCGGTAGAGCGTGTGGGGCAGGCGCACGCGTCCACGGTACCGGCCCCGGCAACCCCCGCCGGACGGTCTCACGTCGTGCGACCGCACGGGGCGACGGATCTTCACCGGTCGGGCACGCAATGCGCCTCGCTCGCCTGGCACCGCAAGGCTACGGTGACGTAACCTACGCAAGCGTAGGTTGCGATCCTGCCTACGGCCCACCACCGAGGAGACCACCCGTGTCAGCTCACGCCGACCCCCGCTCCGGCCGCGACGTCGTGCCGGACTCGATCGACGCCGCCCGCACTGCCGTCTCCCACACGGCCAGGTCGGTCTCCACCACGGTCGGCACCGCCGTCGCGCAGCTCAAGCCGAGGCTCCGCGGGTGGATCCACGCCGTGACGACGCCGCTCGCGCTCGCCGCCGGGATCGTGCTCATCGTGCTGTCGCCGCCCGTGGCCGGGAGGGTCGCGGCGACCATCTTCATGGTGACGTCGCTGTCCCTGTTCGGGATGAGCGCGATCTACCACCGCGGGCGGTGGTCGGCCAAGGTGCACGCCGTGCTGCGGCGCATCGACCACGCCAACATCTTCCTCATCATCGCGGGCACCTACACCCCGCTCGCGGTGCTGCTGCTGCCCCCGAGACCGCGACGGTGCTGCTCCTCCTGGTGTGGGGCGGCGCGGCCGCCGGCCTGCTCGCCCACCTCTTCTGGATGACCGCGCCGCGCTGGGTGTACGTGCCCATGTACGTCGCGCTGGGCTGGGCGGCCGTCGCGTACATGAACCAGTTCTGGGCCGCGGGCGGCCCCGCCGTCGTCTGGCTCATCATCTCCGGCGGCATCGCCTACACGCTCGGCGCCGTCATCTACGGCGCCAAGTTCCCCAACCCGTCGCCGCGCTGGTTCGGGTTCCACGAGATCTTCCACGCGCTGACGGTGGCCGGCTTCGCCTGCCACACGGTCGCCATCTTCATCGCGGCGGTCGCGGCCCGCTGACGCGACGGCCCGGCCCGCTGGGCGCGACGGCCCGGCCCGCTGGCCTCAGGCCGGCGTGACGCGGTAGCGGCGGTTCTCCAGGGACGGGTTCGTCGCGCGCGCCGCGGCGATCGCGGCCGGGTCGAGCGTCGTCACCGCGACCTGCGGCGCCTCGTCCAGCTCGAGCGCGACGACGCCGTCCGGGCCCGCCACGAGCGAGCGGCCCGTCACGGTGCGCCCCGCCATGCCGACGCCCACCACGACGACGGTGTTCTCGAGCGCGCGGGCGCGCAGCAGCGTGCGCCAGTGGTCGGCCTTGAGCGGGCCGGCGGCCCACGCGGCCGGGTAGAGCAGCACGTGCGCGCCCGCGTCGACGACACGGCGCGCCGACTCCGGGAACCGCAGGTCGTAGCAGGTCAGGACGCCGAACGGCATCCCCCGCACGACGAGGACGAGCGGCTCGGCGTCCGCCGCACCCGCCTCGAGCCGGTCCGACTCGCGCGCGCCGAACGCGTCGTACAGGTGCACCTTGCGGTACGTCCCGGCGAGCTCGCCGTCGGCGCCGACGGCCACGACGGCGTTGGACCCGCGCTCGGGCGTCGCGCCCGGCAGGACCGTCCCCGCGACGACCGCGAGCCCGTGCTCCCGGGCCAGGCCGCGCAGCAGCGTGACGAACGGCCCGTCGAGCGGTTCGGCGTGCTCGGCCCCGACGCCGCGGGGCTCGTACCCCGACGCGTACTCGGGCAGCACGACGAGGTCGGCGCCCGCCCCGGCGGCCTCCCGCACCACGCGCGCGACGGCGTCGCGGTTGGCCGCATGGTCCGCGGCGACCTCGACCTGTGCGATCGCGACCCGGACGGCGCCCGGGTCAGTCGCCGCCACCGCCACCGTCCCCTGCAGACCCGCTGTCGACGCCACCGCCGTCGAAGCCACCGTGCGTCGTGCGAGACGTCGGCGCGTGCGACGGCATCACGCCGCGCGACGGCATCACGCCGTGCGACGGCGTCGGGCCGTGCCCCGGCGTCGTGTCCCCGAACGGCGTCCCGCCGTCGAGCACGCCCGGCACGGTGGGCTCGGGTGCCCGGACCGGCAGCGGGAAGCCGTGGCCCACGCGGGCCGGCTCGGAGAGCTCCAGGCCCTGCGACCGCGCGTTGCGGGCCGTGCGGCGCAGCGAGCGCGTCATGAGCTGGAACAGGCCGATGGCGGCGAGCACCACCGCGAACGTGACGAGGAAGCCCACGATGCCGGGCGTCACCGTCGCCGCGTCGAGCTGCTCGGCGGGCGAGGGCGACGGCGCGGGTGCCGCGGCCAGCAGCAGGGCGATCACGAGGCCACCTCCGTCCCGCGGATGCCGGCGAACAGGTCGTCCTCGACGGCCCCGCGCTCGACGGCCGGGGGCACGCGGCTCGCGGCGAGCTCGTACTCGTCCCACGGCCAGACGTCGGCCTCGATGTCGCGCGGCACGGCGAAGAAGAAGCCCTCCGGGTCGATCTGCGAGGCGTGCGCGGTGAGCGCGGCGTCGCGCGCGGGGAAGTAGCCGGCCACCGGCACGAGCGTCGTGACCTGCCGCTCCGGGATCTCGCGCGCCGTGCGCGACTCGATCCAGTCGCCGAACGGTGACTCGAGCCCCTGGCCCTCCATGGCCTCGTGGACGGCGCGCAGCCGCCGCAGCGAGAAGCCGTGGTTGTAGTAGAGCTTGAGCGGAGTCCACGGGGCGGCACCGCCGTCGACGACGTAGCGGTGCGGGTCGCCGGCGGCCTCCCACGCCTCCATGGACACGGTGTGGCAGTAGATGTGGTCGGGGTGCGGGTAGCCGCCCGACGGGTCGTACGTGGTGATGACGTGCGGGCGGAACCGGCGCACGGCCTCGACCAGCGGCGCCGCGGCCTGCTCGACCGGCACGCGCGCGAACGCGTCGTCCGGCAGCGGCGGCAGCGGGTCGCCCTCCGGCAGGCCGGAGTCGGTGAAGCCGAGCCAGTGCTGCGCGACGCCGAGCGCCGCCGCGGCGTCGGCCATCTCCAGCCGGCGCACCGCGCGCTTGCCCTCGATCGACGCGAACTCGTGGCCCGCGGGCACCTCGAACGTCGGGTTGAGCACGTCGCCCCGCTCGCCGCCCGTGCACGTCACCACCAGCACCTCGGCACCCTCGGCGGCGTACCTGGCCATGGTGGCCGCGCCCTTGCTCGACTCGTCGTCGGGGTGCGCGTGCACGGCCATGAGCCGCAGCCTGCCGTCCGTACCTAGCGGGGCGCTGGTCAAGGGTGACCTCCATCGAAGACGAGCAACGTCACACGGTCCTGGCGCACCCCCATGCACGATGTGGCGCGCGTATCGACCACAATCATGCTCCATGAGCGACGTCGTCCCGCCCACGCCACCCGTGGACCGCTACGGGCGCCGGTCCGCCGGCCTGTCCCGTGGGGCCCGGGTCGCGATCGGCGTCGCGCTGGCGGTCGCCGTCGCCCTCACCGCCTGGCTCGCCCTGGCCCAGTACCAGCGCTCTCCCGTGACCGCCGACGTCGTCTCGTTCCGGGTCACGAGCGCCGAGGAGATCGAGATCGACTTCCAGGTGTCGATGCCCCCGGGGACGACGGCGGTGTGCACCGTGGGCGCCCTGTCCCCGAGCTTCGCCCAGGTGGGGTCGTTGCAGGTCCCGGTGGGTCCGAGCACGAAGGCGACCGCGCGCTACACCGTGACCGTGCGGACCACGCAGAAGGCGGACGCGGCGGTCATCGACAGGTGCATTTCCGGCTGAGCAACTTGCCCCGGGCGCCGGGGCACGGGCTACCCTGGGGGATTCACACGCTGTCCTGACACCAGCCGACGCGCGTGCCGACGCCGTCGGTGCGCTTCTGTGCGGCCTGGGGCCAGGCCAACCGAGCACCACGAAAGGAGAGCCGAAGTGAGCGACACCACGGTCACCTGGCTCACCCAGGAGGCTCACGACCAGCTGAAGGCTGAGCTTGAGCGCCTCTCCGGGCCCGCCCGCGCCGAGATCGTCTCGCGCATCGCTGCTGCCCGCGACGAGGGCGACCTCAAGGAGAACGGCGGCTACCACGCGGCCCGTGAGGAGCAGGCCAAGAACGAGGCGCGCATCCTGGAGCTCACGGCCAAGCTGCGCACCGTCCGGGTCGGCACCCCGCCGGACGACGGCATGGTCGAGCCGGGCATGCTGGTCGACGTCCTGCTCGCCGGCGAGCCGATGACGTTCCTCCTGGGCTCGCGCGAGATCGCGGGCACCACCGACGTCGACGTCTACTCCCCCACCTCGCCCCTCGGCGCGGCCATCGACGGCCACTCCATCGGCGACACGGTGAGCTACACCGCGCCCAACGGCAAGGTGTTCACCGTCGAGATCACGGGGGCCAAGCCCTACCAGGGCTGACCCTGCTGCACGCGAGGCCCCGTACCGACCGGTGCGGGGCCTCGTCCTTCTGCGGGGAGGGCGCCTCAGGCCCGCGGCGTGCGGACCTCGAACCCGGCGGCCGTGAGGCTCTCGGCGATCTGCGCGCAGTGCTCGGGCCCCTTCGCCTCGATCTGGAGGGCGACCATGACGTCGAAGACGCCGAGGGTGATGTCGGTGTGCGAGTGCTCGACGCGGATGATGTTGCCGCCGGCGTCCGCGACGGTCTGGACCACGCGGGCGAGCGAGCCGGGCCGGTCGGTCACCCGGATCGTCAGCTGCAGGTAGCGACCGGCCGCGACCATGCCGTGCTGGATCACGCGCATGAGCAGCAGCGGGTCGACGTTGCCGCCCGTGAGCAGCGGCACGACCGTGCCGGGGAAGCCCGCCGGGTCGTCCATGACGGCGGCGACGCCCGCCGCACCCGACGGCTCGACGACGAGCTTGGCCCGCTCGGCGACCAGCAGCAGCGCCCGGGAGAGCGACTCCTCGGTGACGGTCCGCACCTCGACCCCGAGCCGCTCGAGGATCTCGAACGGCACGACGCCGGGCGTCCCGACGGCGATGCCGTCCGCCATCGTCGGCCCGAGGCGGCGCGACACGGGGTGGCCCGCGGCGATGGACTGCGGGTAGGCCGCCGCGATCTCGGCCTGGACGCCGACGACGCGCACGTGCGGCGCGGCCTCGGCCAGCACCGTGGCGATGCCGGCCACCAGCCCGCCGCCGCCCAGCGGCACGACGATGGTGCCGACGTCGGGCACCTGCTCGAGGATCTCGAGCGCGACCGTGCCCTGCCCGGCGACGACGTCGGCGTGGTCGAACGGGTGGATGAGCACGCGGCCCGTGCGGGCCGCCTCCTCGCGCGCGGCGACGAGGGACTCGTCGACGCTCGTGCCGACCAGCCGCACGTCGGCCCCGTACCCGCGCGTCGCGGCGAGCTTGGGCAGCGGGGCGTCCACGGGCATGTAGACGACGGCGTCGATGCCGAGCAGCTGCGCGGCGAGCGCGACGCCCTGGGCGTGGTTCCCCGCGGACGCGGCGACGACGCCCGCGGCGCGCTCGGCCTCGGTGAGCCGGGCGATGCGCGTGTACGCGCCGCGCACCTTGAACGAGCCGGCGCGCTGGAGGTTCTCCAGCTTGAGCACCACGGGCGCGTGCGCGAGCTCGGCCAGGGCGCGGAACGGCTGGACGGGCGTGCGGACGGCGACGCCCTCGAGCAGCGCCGCGGCCCGCCGCACGTCGGCGAGCGTGACGGACGGGGCGCTCATCGCGCACCGCCGTCGTGCCCGGCCTCCGGCACTGCGGGCGGGACGCCGCCCACGTCCGCGGCGTCGTCGGCGACGGCGGAGGCCTCGCCGCGCGCGCGGCGCAGGCCGGCGGCGCGGCCGGTCAGGGCGATCGTGGGCAGGATGGGGCGCCGCAGCAGCGGCACGTGGTCGTCCGTGCCGAGCGCCGGGAACTTGTCCGTGCCGTGCAGGTACAGGATCACCGTGTTGAGCACGGCCGCGAGCGGCACCGCGAAGAGCGCGCCGATGATGCCCGCGGCGAGCGAGCCCGCCGCCACCACGAGCACCACGGCCACCGGGTGCAGCGACACGGCGTGCCCCATGAGGAACGGCTGGAGCACGTGCCCCTCGATCTGCTGCACGAGCAGCACGATCGCGAGCATGATCAGCGCGGCGACCCATCCCTGGGACACGAGCACGACGACGCACGCGATCGCCCCCGTGACGATCGCGCCGACGATCGGCACGAACGAGCCCACGAACACCAGCACGCCGAGCGGCAGCGCGAGCTTCGGCACGAAGAACGCGGCACCGATGCCGATGCCGGCCGCGTCGACGAGGGCCACGAGGATCTGCGTGCGCACGTACGCCGAGAGGGTGACCAGGCCGCGGCGTCCCGCCTGGTGCACGCGCTCGCGCGCGTTGACCGGCAGCAGGTTGACGAGCCACGTCCAGATGGTCCGCCCGTCGACGAGGAAGAAGATGAGGCAGAACAGGGCGATGAGCGCCCCGACGAGCACGTGCCCCACCGTCGTCGCCGCGCCCAGCGCGCCCGAGAGGATGCCGTTCGGCCCGCCGCTCGTCAGCGAGCTCGTGAACTGCTCCCAGTACGAGTTGAGCTGTTGCGTGTCGATGTGCAGCGGCCCCTGGGCGAGCCACTCGCGCACCTCGTCGAAGCCCGCGACGGCCTGGTCGGCCAGCTCGGTGAAGCCCGCGACGATCTGCCGCCCGGCCAGCGAGACGAGCGCCGCGACGAACGCGACGAGCCCGACGACGGACGCCGCCGTCGCGAGCCCGCGCGGGAGGCGGAACCAGCGCTCGAGGCCGTCGCGGAACGGCCGCAGCAGCACGGTGAGCAGCAGCGCGACCGCGACGGGCACGATGATCGTCTTGAGCTGTCCCAGCACCCACATCACGCTCGCGACGGCCGCGGCGATGAGCAGCAGCCGCCACGACCACGCGGCGGCGGCCCGGATGGACGGCGGCACGGACTGCGCCCCGTCGGTGAGTCGCTCGTCGGTCATGCAGTGCCCTCCAGCGCGTTCGCGAGGTCGGCGACCAGGTCGTCGACGTCCTCGATGCCTACGGAGACGCGGACCAGGTCCGCGGGCACCTCGAGGGAGGATCCGGCGACCGAGGCGTGCGTCATGCGCCCAGGATGCTCGATGAGCGACTCCACGCCGCCGAGCGACTCGGCGAGGGTGAACACCTGGGCCCGCGCGACGACGTCGAGCGCCGCCTGCTCACTGCCCACCTGGAACGACAGCATGCCGCCGAAGCCGCGCATCTGGCGCGCCGCGAGCTCGTGCCCGGGGTGCGACGGCAGGCCCGGGTAGAGCACGCGCGTCACGCGCGGGTGCGCCTCGAGGAAGGTCGCGACGGCGAGCGCGTTGGCCTGGTGCCGGTCCATGCGCACCGCGAGGGTCTTCAGCCCGCGCAGCGTCAGCCAGGCGGCGAACGGGTCGGCGACGGCGCCCGACGCGTTCTGGTGGAACCGCAGGGCGCCCGCGACGTCGCCCGTGCCGTCGGGCGCGGTGCGCCCGCCGGGCAGCGCCGCGCCGCCGACCACGAGCGCCCCGCCGACGACGTCGCTGTGCCCGCCCACGTACTTGGTGGTCGAGTGCACGACGACGTCGGCGCCGAGCGCGAGCGGCGTCTGCAGGTACGGCGTCGCGAACGTGTTGTCGACGACGAGCAGGGCCCCCGCGTCGTGCGCGACGCCCGCGAGCGCCACGACGTCGCTGATGCCGAGCAGCGGGTTGGTGGGCGTCTCGACCCACACGACCTGCGTGATCCCGGGGCGCACGGCGGCGGCGACGGCGTCGAGGTCGGTGAGGTCGACGGCGGTGTGCTCGACGCCCCACGCCCCGAAGACGCGGGCGATGAGCCGGTACGAGCCGCCGTAGGCGTCGTCGGGGAGGATCACGTGGTCGCCGGGGCGCAGCACCGCGCGCAGCAGCGTGTCCTCGGCGGCCAGGCCGGACGCGAACGCGAAGCCGTGCGTGCCGCCCTCGGCGCTCGCGAGCGCCGTCTCCAGCGCGGTGCGGGTGGGGTTCGCGGAGCGCGAGTACTCGTACCCGCCGCGCAGGCCGCCGACGCCGTCCTGCTTGTACGTGCTCGTCAGGTACACCGGCGGGACGACCGCGCCGGTGGTGGGGTCCGGGTCCTGGCCGGCGTGGATCGTGCGGGTCGAGAAGCCGGCCTGGGTCCAGTCGTGCGTGGTCACGGCTCCACAGTAGGGGGCGGCGTCAGCGCACGTCGCTGCGGGTAGACGGTCTCGGCACGCTCGAGCATGCCCACGAACCGCTCGACGTTGCGCGCGCGGGTCTCGGGCCGCCTGGCGTGCGTGAGGCGGAACAGGATCGCGAACCGGTTCTGGGCGGTGAGGAGCTCGAAGTTGGCGGCCGCGAGCGGGCTCGCCGCGAGCGCGGCCGCCAGGTCGTCGGGCACCGCGATGTCCTTGCTGCCCGCGTAGGCGCGGTCCCAGCGGCCGTCGGCCTTGGCGCGGTCGATCTCGGCCTGGCCGCGCGGGCGCATGCGGCCCTCCTCGGTCAGCCTCGCGACGATGCCGACGTTGCGGGCCGACCAGATGCTGCGGGCCCGGCGCGGGGTGAACCGCTGCAGCGACGTGTCGGCGTCGCGGCCACGCCCCTGCCCGTCGATCCACCCGGAGCACAGGGCCTCGTCGAGGGCGAGGTCGTAGGTGAGGGCCGTGGGGGCCGGCCGGTTCTTGCGGGCGAGCACGAGCCAGACGCCGTCGTCGTCGCCCTCGTGCGCGTCGAGCCAGGCGCGCCACGCGGCGGCGTCGGGCAGGAGGAGCACGTCGGTGGGCGGCGGGCTGGAGGCCATGTCCGCACGCTACGCGCCCTTTCGACGTCGTACTTCCTTGCGTCATGGCCGCCAGAACACAAGGAGGTACGACGTCGAAAGGGAGGGGAACAGGGGTGCCGCGGGCCGTGTTGGACCGTCCGGGAGCATCGTCGTAGCGCTCCCGTGGAGGAGGAACCGCAAGTGAGCTCGATCTTCGACCGCCTGCTGGGCGGCGACAAGCAGACTCTGGTCGCGCCGCAGGACGCGCTGCCCGGCCGCACGACGCCGGTGCTGCCCGCGCCCCGCCCGCACACCGTGCTCGGGACGCCGATCGCCGGGCCGTGGCCCGACAGGACGCGCGTGCTCTACCTCGCGATGGGCTGTTTCTGGGGTGCCGAGGAGATCTACTGGCAGGTGCCCGGCGTGGTGTCCACCGCCGTCGGGTACATGGGCGGCATGACGCCCAACCCCACCTATGAGGAGGTGTGCACGGCCCGCACGGGGCACGCCGAGACAGCGCTCGTCGCGTACGACCCCACGGTCGTCACGGAGGCGGAGCTGCTGCGCACCTTCTGGGAGCGGCACGACCCGACGTCCGGCATGCGGCAGGGCAACGACGTCGGCACGCAGTACCGCTCGGCCGTGTACTGGACCACACCGGAGCAGGAGGCCGCGGTGCGCGAGTCGGCCGCGGTGTACGGCGCGGCGCTGACGGCGGCCGGGTACGACCCGATCACCACGGAGCTGAAGCCGGCGGCTGAGGCGGGACCGTTCTACTACGCCGAGGACTACCACCAGCAGTACCTCAGCGCCGCCAAGAACCCGCACGGGTACCGCTGCCACGCGACGACGGGGCTGGCCTACCCGGCCTGACGGACCCTGGGCCTCGACGGGGCTCGGCCGGCGGAGCGCCGACCGCGCCCCGTCGAGGCGCCGGGCGTGGGTCGGCACGTCGAGGCCTCTCAGCGGGGCCGCGCCCGCCGCGACCGTCCAGAACGGGCCGCGCCCAGCACGGGCCGCGCCCGCCGCGCCCTTCCAGGCACCGGTCGCGCGCGCCGCGACCCCCGGGCGCGGCTGTCGGCGGCCGATGGCAGCATCGGTCTCGTGCTGTTCCACGACGTCGTGCGCACGTCCGCGCAGGTGGCCGCCACCCGCTCGCGGCTCGCGAAGCGCGCGCTGCTCGCGGGCGCGCTGCGCGCCGCCGCGGCGGACGACGACGCGTCCGGCGAGCTCGTCGAGGTCGTCGCGGCGTTCCTGTCCGGGCGGGTGCGGCAGCGGCGCACGGGCGTCGGCTGGCGGTCGCTCGCCGACCTGCCGCCCGCGGCGGCCGAGCCCTCCCTGACCCCGCTCGACGTGGATGCCGCACTCCAGGCGATGGCCGACGCCGAGGGCGCCGGGTCGGCGGCGGTGCGCACCGGCGCCCTGCGCCGCCTCTTCGCGGCCGCGACCGAGGACGAGCAGCAGCATCTGCGCGGCCTCGTCGTCGGCGAGCTGCGGCAGGGCGCGCTCGACTCCCTGCTGCTCGACGCCGTCGCCGCGGCCGCCGACGTGCCGCTCGCGGCCGTGCGCCGCGCCGCGATGTTCAGCGCGCTGTCGGGGCCCATCGCTCGGGCCGCGCTCACGGGCGGCGCCGAGGCGCTCGCCGCGTTCCGCCTGGAGGTCGGGCGGCCCGTCCGGCCGATGCTCGCCTCGCCCGCGCCCGACGTCGCGGCGGCCGTCGGGTCGCTCGCGCCCGCCGAGGGGGGTGCCGCCTGGGCGGGCGTGGCCGTGGAGGCGAAGATCGACGGGATCCGCGTCCAGCTGCACCGGCGCGGCGACGACGTCGCCGTCTACACGCGCTCGCTCGACGACGTCACCGACCGCGTGCCCGAGCTCGTCGCGCTGCTCCGGTCGCTGCCCGTGGAGGCGGCCGTGCTCGACGGCGAGGCGATCGCGCTGGGTCCCGACGGACGACCGCTGGCCTTCCAGGACACCGCGTCGCGCACGGGCACCCACGACGCCGCCGAGTCGGCGCGCGTCCCGCTCTCCGCCTTCCTCTTCGACGCGCTCCACCTGGACGGCGAGGACCTGGTCGACGCGCCCGAGGCCGCCCGGTTCGCGGCTCTCGAACGCGTCGCCCCGGCGTCGTCGCTGGTCAGGAGGGTCGTGACGGCCGATCCCGCCGAGGCGGGCGCGTTCTTCGCGGACGTCCTCGCGAGCGGCCACGAGGGCGTCGTGATCAAGGACCTGGCCGCGCCCTACGACGCCGGACGCCGCGGCGGCGCCTGGGTCAAGGTCAAGCCGCGGCACACGCTCGACCTCGTGGTGCTCGCCGTCGAGCGCGGTTCGGGCCGGCGCGAGGGGTGGCTCTCGAACATCCACCTGGGCGCCCGCGTGCCCGGCGCCGGCCCGGACGGCACCGACGGCTGGGTCATGCTCGGCAAGACCTTCAAGGGCATGACCGACCAGATGCTGGAGTGGCAGACCGCCCGCTTCACCGCGCTCGCCGACGGCCCCGCCGACGGGTGGGTGGTCAAGGTCCGCCCCGAGCAGGTGGTCGAGGTCGCCTTCGATGGCGTCCAGCGCTCGTCGCGCTACCCGGGCGGTGTCGCGCTGCGCTTCGCGCGCGTGCTGCGCTACCGGGACGACAAGCCGGCGTTCGAGGCGGACACGCTCGACGCCGTGCGAGCCCTGGCCCTGCCGTCCTGAGGCGAGAGACGTCCGTGGCGCCGTCCCGAGGCGGGAGACCGTGGCGCCGCCCGGGTGTCCCGGACGGCGCCACGGTCGGCGGGCTCAGGCGCGCGTGCTGCGGCGGCTGCGCGTCGTGTGCACGGCCAGGGTGCCGAGCGCCACGAGGACGACGGCCGCCACCAGGACGCCCGTGACCTGCGCGCCCGTGAACGCCAGGCGGCCGGTGTCCTCGACGCGCTCCGCGTCGTCGGTCGCGGCGAGGCGGGCGCCGGGGCTCGGCGCGCTGCTCGGCACGACGGCCGCCGGCGACGAGGAGGAGGAGGACGCGGACGGGCTCGGCGCGGCGAACGGGGCGAGCGAGACCGACGGGCTCGGGGACGGCGCGGCCTCCGAGGGGGCCGGCGCCGGGCTGGGCGCGGCGAACGGGCTGCCGGAGACCGACGGCGCCGGGGTGGGCGTCGGGGTCGCGGACCTCGTGGCCGTGGGTGTCGCCGCGGGCGTCGGGGTCGCCGACGTCGTGGGCGTCGGCGACGCGGCGGGCGTCGCCGTCAGGACCGGCGGCGCGGACGTCGGCGGGGCGTCGACGTAGGCGACCGAGTAGTGCGAGATCTTCTTGCAGCTGTGCTTCGCGACGTCGGCGTAGGCGATCGTGACCTCGGCGGCCGGCGTGTCGAGCACGACGATCTTCGGGCCGAGGCCCTGCTTGTCGGACCCCGCCTTGACGCAGTACGCCGAGATGAGCTTGCCCTCGGGCGCGTGCAGCGTCACCGTCAGCTCGTCGACCTCCTGGGACTTGGGCTCGTCCATGTCGGGGCAGACGTTGGCGTCGTAGTCGTAGGTGCTCTGGGGCCAGGTGTAGCTCATGCCGCCGGACGTGCCGCTGCCACCGCCCCACCGCTGGTGCGAGGCGGTGTAGGTCCGCCAGTCGAACCCGCCGCCGGTGGCGTGCAGCGTCGCGGCCGACGCGGAGGAGCCCACGAGGGCAAGGCCCGCGCCGAGCAGGACGACGGCGGCGAGGCGGGCGGAGGGACGGCGGAGCGACGTCGCTCCGCGGGTGATGGGCAGGCGCACGGACGCTCCTTGGCACGGGGGACGCGGCATGCGGGGTGGGCACACCGGGCGGCAACATAGCGGAAGCGGACGGACCGCGTAAATCCCTCTTACCTGCCGAAATGCACGTCGGCGTGCCGGAGATCAGCGCCCGCGACGCCCCTTGCCGCCCGCCGGGCGCCCGCCGGAACCACCCTTGCCGGGCCGCGGCCCGCCGCCCGAGCGCGGACCCGCTCCGCGCGACCCGCCGCCGCCACCGCGCCCCGCCCCCGGAGCACCCGCGCGCGGGCTCCCGCCGCGCGGCCCACCGGCTCGCCCGGCGCCGAGCCCGGCGCCCCGCGCGTCGCGCCCGCGGCCACCGTCCGCGCCCTCACGACGGGAGGACCCGCCGTCGCGACGGGAGGGCGCGCCCTCGCGGGCCGCGTCTGCGCCGCGCCCCGCGGCGTCGCCGGGCCGCTGGCCACGCCCGCGCGAGCTGTTGACCGTGCGCCCGCGGACGATGCCGATGAGCTCGTCGACCAGGTCGGTGGTGCGCTCCGAGACCCAGACCAGCCCGACGGGCGCCGTCGGGCCGCCGTCGAGCACCCGGTAGGTGACGTCCTTGCGGTGGTGCAGCCGCGCGAGCGACATCGGCACGATCGTCACGCCCGCCCCGGCGGCCACCCAGGCGATCGCCTCCGCCGTCGTCGGCGGCCGCTCCGCGACGCCGGACGGGTCCACGGACCCGTCCTCGCGGTACGCGGCCGGTCGCAGACCGGGCACGGGCGTGCCCGGCGCGTAGAGCACGTCGTCGGCGGGCAGGTGCACGACGTCGTCGGCGACGTCGTCGGCGCCCACCACCTCGTCCTCGTCGGTCGCGGCGAGCAGGTGGTCCCGCGAGACGACGACGACGGGGAGCTCCTCGTACAGGAGGATGGCGCTCAGGCGCGTCTTGTCGACGGGCAGGCGGGCGATCGCCGCGTCGACGTCGCCGCGGTCGAGCGCGGCGACGGCGTCGTCGGCCTCGACCTGGACGAGCTCGAGGTGCGCGGCGAGGCGCTCGCGCCACGTGCGCGCCCACTTGCCGGGGTGGCGCCGGGCACGTACCCGAGCCGGAAGACCTCGTCACGGGGCTCGCTCACGCGCCCAGGCTACGTCGTGGGGCGCCCCGGCTCCGGCGGCAGGCGCCTCGCGGGGACCACGCACCGCGGCAGGCGCCCTCGGGCACGTAACCTTGGGCGCATGGCCACTCCCTTCTCGCAGCAGGTCCTCAAGCCGACGAACGCCGCCAAGCGGCTGGGCGTGTACCTGCCCGCCACTCCCCCGGACTTCCAGGAGAAGGGCGTCACGCGCGAGCAGCTCGAGGAGCTGGAGAAGAACCCGCCGGAGTGGCTCGCGACGCTGCGCCGCGAGGGCCCGCACCCGCGGCCCGTCGTCGCCGGCCGCCTGGGCGTCTCCATCGCCGGGCTCGCGCGCGGCGGCATCACCGACCCGCTGACCACCGAGCAGATCGACGAGCTGCGCTCCGACCCGCCCGCCTGGCTGGTCCACGAGCGCGAGATCGCCACGAAGGTCCGCGAGGAGGACGAGCGCGTCGCGGAGAAGGCGGCGAAGGAGGCGGCGCGCGCCGCCCGCCGGACCGCGCCGCGCGACTGAGGTGGAGGCGGGTTCGCCCGTCGGCGGCGCGGGCTCGCCCGACGACGCCGGCCTACCCGACGGCATCGGCTCGCCCGACGACGCCGCGGCGCTCGCCGCGCTGACGCCGTGGCCCGAGGACGGGACGCGCGCCGACGGGCCCGTGGCCGTCGACGCGACCGACCGGCTCCTGCTGCTCGAGGCGCGCGCCCTGCTCGGGGCGGGCCGGACGCCGGCGGACGTCGTCGTCATGGGGGACCGGTTCGGAGCGCTGACCGTGGGGCTGCTGGCGCTGGGCGTCCCCTGTGTGCGCCTGCACACGGACGCCGTGACGGCCGAGCGGGCCGTGGCCGCGAACCTCGACGCGGTCCGGGCGCGCGGGCTGCTCGGTCCCGCGACGCTACGCGCGCAGGATGACGGGAGCACCGACGCGACGCGTGACGAGCGCACCGGCAGGCCGGGCGACCGGTGGGTCGTCCACGAGGCGCTCGAGCCCGCCCTCGTGCGCGGCGCCCGCCTCGTGCTGCTCCAGCTCCCCCGCTCGCTCGCGGAGCTGCAGGAGGTCGCCGAGCTGGTCGCCCGCGAGGCCGCCGACGACGTCGTGCTGCTGGCCGGCGGGCGTCTCAAGCACATGACGCACGCCATGAACGACGTGCTCGCGGCCTGCTTCGAGGACGTCCGGGCGACGCTCGCCCGGGGCAAGTCGCGGGCGCTCGTCGCCGCCCGCCCGCGGGCTGGCGCACGCACGGCGGCGCCGACGTTCCCGGTGGTCGCCACGCTGCGCGACCCCGAGCTGCTGGCCGCGGCCGGGCTCGCGACAGGCCACGACGCCGCCCCGGCCGTGGCCGGGAGGCCTGCCGACGCGCAGGGCGCGGCCGCCGGGATCGCCGTCGTCGCGCACGGCGGCGTCTTCGCCGGGGCCACGCTCGATCTCGGGACGCGCGCCCTGCTGCGCACCGCCGGCCGCTGGCCCGAGGCCGCCGACGCCGTCGACCTGGGGTGCGGGACCGGGCTCCTCGCCACCGTGCTCGCGCTGCGCGACCCGCGCACGCGCGTCGTCGCCGTCGACCGCTCGGCCGCCGCCGCGGCGTCGGCCCGCGCGACGTCGCGGGCGAACGGCGTCGCGGAGCGCGTCGTCGTGCTGCGCGACGACGCCGGCGAGGGCGCGGCACCCGGGTCCGCCGACCTGGTGCTGTGCAACCCGCCGTTCCACGACCGCGCCGCGCTGTCCACGGACGCCGCGCACCGCATGTTCGCGGCGGCCGCGCGCATGCTGCGGCCCGGCGGCGAGCTGTGGTGCGTCTACAACGCGGGCTTGCGCTACCGTCCGGCGCTCGAGCGGACCGTCGGCCCCACCGAGCAGGTGTCGCGCGACCCCCGCTTCACCGTGACCCGAAGCGCGACCCGAAGCGCGACCCGAAGCGTCCGCGCTGACGCGTGACGACGCGGTTTGCGTGGAAGCGTTTTCACGGCGAGGATGCCGCCGAACGCCAAGGGAGACGTCGGCCTTCCCGCGCGCCGACGACGGCGCCCGGTTCCAACGGAGGGATCAGGTGCAGCACCCGTGACTCGTGCAGGTGGACGGCGAGCCGTGACCATCACCGAGGTGGCCCGCCGCGCGGGGGTCTCGCCCGCCACGGTCTCGCGGGTGATGAACGACCGGTTCGTGGGCGACCCGGCCGTCGCCGAGCGGGTGCGCGCCACCGCCACCGAGCTCGACTACACGCCCAGCCCGCTGGCCCGCGGACTGGCCCTGGGACGCACCCAGACGGTCGGCTTCCTGGTC
This sequence comes from Xylanimonas protaetiae, assembly GCF_004135385.1. NCBI lineage: Bacteria > Bacillati > Actinomycetota > Actinomycetes > Micrococcales > Promicromonosporaceae > Xylanimonas > Xylanimonas protaetiae. Next base: position 462,801 of record NZ_CP035493.1, read on the forward strand.
CCGGACCTCGCCAACCCGTCGTTCCACGCCGTCCTGTCGAGCATCGGCAAGGCCGCCGCGCCCGACGGCTACCGGCTGCTCGTCACCGACTCGGGCGAGCAGCCGCAGGCCGAGCCGCACCTGGCCCTCGAGACGCGCCGGCGGTGCGACGGCATCGTGCTGTGCGCCCCGCGCATGCCCGACGCCGAGCTCCTGCGCCTGCTCGACGCGCTGCGCCCGGTGGTGCTGGTCAACCGCCCGGCGGCCGTCCCGCGCGTGCCGTCGGTCGGGGTCGACTACGGCGCGGGCATGCGGGCGCTGGCCCAGCACCTGGTGGGCCTGGGGCACCGTGACCTGGTCTACCTCGAAGGGCCGGCGGCGAGCTCGTCCAACGGGCACCGCCTCGACGCCCTGGCCCAGGTCGAGCGCGAGCAGCCCGACATCCGGGTCCGGCGGATCGCCGCGGGCAGCACGTCGGAGGACGGCTACCGGGTGGCGGGCGCCGTCGCGGCCAGCGGTGCCACCGCGGCGCTGGCCTTCAACGACCTCGTGGCCGTCGGGCTGCTGGGCGGCCTGCGCGCGGCGGGGCTGCGGGTGCCCGAGGACGTCTCGGTCACCGGCTTCGACGACATCCCCTCGGCGCGCTACGCCATCCCCTCGCTCACCACGGCCTCCGTGCCGGTCGACGCGCTGGGCGCGGCCACGTGGGCACGCCTGCACGCGCTCCTCACGGGCGGCGACCCGGAGCACGACGTGATGTTCTCGCCACGCCTAGAACCCCGGGACTCCACCGCCCCGCCGCGCCCCCACGGCGCCCCGCAACACTCTTGACAACGATTTCAGACCCGGTCTAGCCTCCCGCGAGAAAGCGGTTGCACGCCGGGAACGGCCCCGGACGCTGCCCCGCTCTCGCCCGATCAACTGTGCGATCGAGACGGTGCGCAGCACCGAGGAATGGGATGGGACGCAATGACGCGTGCAAATCGTTCGTCCGCGGGAAAGGCCGCCGTCGCGCTGGCCGGGTCCGCGGTGCTCTTCCTTGCCGGGTGCTCGTCGTCCTCGGACGCGTCGAGCAACAGCTCGGAGTCGCCCGAGGAGTCGGCGGCGGCGGAGCCCGTCACCCTCGAGATGTCCTGGTGGGGCAACGACGACCGGGCCAAGCTGTTCGACCAGGTCGTCAAGGCGTTCGAGGCCAAGTACCCGAACATCACGGTCACCCAGACGCCGGTCCCCGACCCTGACACGCTGTTCAACCGCCTCGCCACGGACTTCGCCGCGGGCGGCGACACGGCCCCCGACGTCTTCGCCCTCGGCGGGGCCAAGCCGCAGGAGTACGGCGACGCGGGCGCGCTGCTCGACCTGGCCGAGGTCAAGGACACGGTCCAGCTCGACAAGTACCCGGAGTTCTCGCTGACGAACGCGACCGTGGACGACACGGTCTACGGCCTGCCCACGGGCGGCAACGCGACCGCCGCGTTCGTCAACACCGACATCTTCGCCAAGGCCGGCGTCGAGGTGCCCACCGACGACTGGACGTGGGACGACTTCGTCGCCGCCGCCAACAAGATCGGCGCGGCCGGGCTGACCACGGACACGGGCGCCCCGATCATGGGCGTCGACCTGCGCGTCCAGGACATCCTCGGCACCTACGCCGGCCAGAAGACCGAGTACGGTTTCTACGACTGGGACGGCAAGCTCTCCGTCAAGCCGGCCGTCATCGCGGACTGGTACAAGCACGAGGTCGCGCTGCGCGACGGCAAGGGCCTCCCGGACCCGTCGATCGTCGTCCAGAACTGGAACATCAGCTCGGACCAGCAGCCGTACGCGCTCGGCCAGGCCGGCATCACGTTCGGCTACAGCAACCTCATCGGCACGTACGCCAAGGGCGGCGCCACCAAGATCCTGCTGCCGCCGCACGACAAGGGTGACAAGACCGGCGTCGCGCTGCTGCCGTCGGCGTTCTGGGCCATCAACGCCAAGACCGCGCACCCGAAGGAGGCCGCGCTCCTGGTCGACTGGTTCCTCAACGAGCCCGAGGCCGCCCAGCTGATCCTCGACACGCGCGGCGTGCCGTTCAACCCGGACACGCTCGCCGTCGTCACGCCCCTCCTGCAGGGCGACTCCAAGGCCGCCGCCGAGTACGTCCAGACGACGCTCGACTCCGGCACGGTCGCCCCGCCGCAGCCGAACGGTGGCGCCAACGCGAACAAGTACGCCCAGGACGGCGAGTCCGACGTGCTGTTCGACAAGGCCTCGCCCGACGACGCCGCCAAGGGCTTCACGGAGAAGCTCGCGGCCGACCTGAACGCCGCCGGCTGAGCCACGCCTGCTGAGCCCGACCGTCCGCGGGGCGGTCCCGCACCTGCCCACCGGGTGCGGGACTGCCCCGCGGCACCCTGCGGCCCGATCCGGGCCGAGCACCGACCCCCTACGAACGACAAGGACGTCACCCGTGAGTAGCCTCGGCGAACTGCGCACACTCGCTCAAGGGCGAGGGCGCGGGCGGACAGCGAAACCGAAGATCACGGGCCGCGAGAACCTCACCGGGTATCTCTTCCTGTCCCCGTGGATCGTGGGGATGCTCGTCTTCACCATCGGGCCGATGCTGGCCTCGCTGTACCTGTCGTTCACCAAGTACAAGCTGCTCAAGCCCCCGGAGTGGATCGGCGCGAAGAACTACGCCGACATGCTCCACGACCCCGTGCTGGCCCACTCCCTCAAGGTGACGTTCACCTACGTGTTCGTCGGGGTGCCGCTCCAGCTCGCCGTCGCCCTCGGCCTGGCGCTCCTGCTGGACCGCGGCCTGCGCGGCATGACGTTCTACCGGTCGGTGTTCTACCTGCCCAGCCTGCTGGGCGGCTCGGTGGCCATCGCCATCCTGTGGCGCCAGGTCTTCGGCAAGAACGGCATCGTCAACGGGGCGCTCAGCCTCGTCGGCATCCACGACGCCCCCGGCTGGATCGGCCACCCCGACTACGCGCTCGGCACGCTCATCGCGCTGCACGTGTGGACGTTCGGCTCGCCGCTCATCATCTTCCTGGCCGGCCTGCGCCAGATCCCGGAGATGTACTACGAGGCCGCGGAGATGGACGGGGCGGGCAAGGGTCGCCGGTTCGTCTCGATCACGGTGCCCCTGCTGACGCCCATCATCTTCTTCAACCTGGTGCTCCAGATCATCTTCGCGTTCCAGAGCTTCACGCAGGCGTACATCGTCTCGGGCGGCACGGGCGGCCCGTCGGACTCGACGATGTTCTACACGCTCTACCTCTACCGCAAGGCGTTCGTCGACCTGCAGATGGGGTACGCCTCCGCGATGGCCTGGCTGCTGCTCCTCATCATCGGCGCGTTCACGGGCCTGATGTTCTGGCTGTCGAAGTTCTGGGTCTTCTATGACGACTGACCCGCGCCCCGGCACGTCCGCATCCGTTCCCCCCTGCACGAGAGGCCCCCGGCGATGACCGCGACGACGCTCTCCCGCCCTCCGGCGACGAGCCCCACGAGCGACGAGCGCATCCGGCGCGCCCGCCGCCGCCGCGTGGTCACCACCACGCTCAAGCACGCCGGGCTGATCGCGCTGGCCCTGCTGATGATCTACCCGCTCGTGTGGCTGGTGGTCTCCTCGTTCAAGCCCAACGAGGACATCTTCCGCGACCTGTCGATCTTCACGACGAACCTCACGACGGCGAACTACCCGCACGCGTGGAACGCCCAGCAGTACCCGTTCAGCCACTACCTGATGAACTCGCTCATCATCTCGGGCGCGGCGATCGTCGGGAACCTGGTGTCGTGCTCGCTGGCCGCCTACGCGTTCGCGCGGCTGCGGTTCCGCGGCCGGAACCTCATGTTCGCGGCCATGCTCATGTCGATCATGCTGCCGTTCCACGTGGTGCTCGTGCCGCAGTTCCTCATCTTCAAGGAGCTGGGCTGGCTCAACACGTTCCTGCCGCTCATCGTGCCGAAGTTCCTCGCCACGGACGCCTTCTTCGTGTTCCTCATGGTGCAGTTCATCCGTGCGCTGCCCAAGGAGATCTTCGAGGCGGCCCGCATCGACGGCGCCGGGCACCCGCGCATGTACGCGCGCATCACGCTGCCGCTCATGGTGCCGGCCCTGGCGACGTCGGCGATCTTCACGTTCATCTGGACGTGGTCCGACTTCTTCGGCCCGCTCATCTACCTGCGCAAGCCGAGCGTGTTCACCGCGGCCATCGCGCTCAAGGGGTTCCTCGACTCGCAGGAGTCGTCGAACTACGGGGCGATGTTCGCGATGTCGATCGTCTCGCTCATCCCGCTGTTCGTGATCTTCATGGTGGGCCAGCGCTACCTGGTCAAGGGCTTCGCGACGACGGGCATCAAGTAGGGCTCAGGCCCGCGGGGTCGCCGTCGAGTCGCGCACCTCAAGGTGCATGGGGTGCAGCGTGAGCGGCTCGGCGGCGTCCGTCGGCTCGACGAGCTGACGGGCCGCGAAGCGGCCCAGCGCGCGCAGGTCGGTGCGCACCGACGTCAGCGCCGGGGTGACGAGCCCGGCGAGGTAGGTGTCGTCGAACGACACGACCGACAGGTCGTCGGGCACGCGCACGCCGCGCGCCCGCAGCGCGCGCACGAGCCCGACGGCGACGACGTCGTTGTAGGTCACGACGGCGGTGGCCGACGACGCGGCGACGGCGTCGACGGCGGACTCGCCGCCGTCGACGGTGGGGGCGAACACCCCGAGCAGGAGCACCTCCAGGCCGTCGGCGCCCCGGTCGCGGACCTCGGCCGCGAGCGCCGTGCGGCGCTGCGCGTCGCCCCAGGACGCGGCGGGCCCGCCGACGTAGGCGATCTGGCGGTGCCCCAGCGCGACGAGGTGCGCGACCGCCTGGTGCACCCCGGAGGCGAAGTCGGCGGCGACGGCCCGCGGCCCGGTCTGGTTGACGACGACGACGGGCGTCGTCCCGGCGACGGCGCGGTCGGCCTCGACGGCGCGCGGCGAGGCGAGGATGACGCCGTCGGTCTGGCGCGCGAGGCGGCGCAGCAGGCCGGGCTCGGCCTCGGGGTCCTCCTGGGAGTCGACGACGAACACGCCGAGCCCCTGCTCGCGCGCTGTCTCGGCGACGCCCTGGGCGATCGCGGCGAAGTACGGGTTGGCGAGGTCGGGCACGAGCAGGCCGATGGCGCCGGTGCGGCCGGCGCGCAGGGCGGCGGCCTGGAGGTTGGGCACGTAGCCGAGCGCCGCCGCGGCGGACTCGACGCGCTCGCGCGTCGCGGTGGCCACCATGGACGGGTTGGAGAGCGCGCGCGACACCGTCGCGATGGACACGCCTGCGGTGCGGGCGACGTCGTGGACGGTGACCATCGGGTGTTCCTCTCGTCGGGCGCGGGACGGTCGGATCGCGGCGGCGCGACCGATCGTGACGAGCCTAGAGGCGCGGCCGCGCCCGCCTCCGCTCGCTAGACTGAAAACGTTCGCATCCGTGGCGTCGGCGCCCCGGACCAGCACCCCGAGGAGCACCTGACGTGACCCAGCCCTGGACCCTGCACGACGACCGCGCCCTGCCCGCGGACCCCGTCACTCGGCCGATCGCCCGCGAGATCTACCAGGAGATCCGGGGCCTGCCGATCGTCTCGATGCACGGCCACGTACCCGTCGAGTGGTTCGCCGACGACACCCCGTTCCCGGACCCGGCCGCCCTGCTCGTCACCCCCGACCACTACCTCATGCGCATGCTCGTGTCGCAGGGCGCGGCGACGCTGGCCGAGCTGGGCGTGCAGCCGCTCGACGGGTCGGGCGTGGCCGAGACGGACCCGCGCGCGATCTGGCGCCGCTTCTGCGCGAGCTGGAAGGCGTTCCGCGGCACGCCGACGCGCTTCTGGATGGAGCACGAGCTCGTCACGATCTTCGGCGTGACGCAGCGCCCGTCGGCCGAGACCGCCGACACGATCTACGACCAGGTCGCCGCCGAGATCGCCAAGCCCGACTTCCGCCCGCGCGCCCTGCTCGACCGCTTCGACATCGAGGTCATCGGGACCACCGACCCCGCCTGGGCGTCGTTGGAGCACCACCACGCGCTGGCCGCCGAGGGCTTCGGCGCGCGCATCCTGCCGACGTTCCGCCCCGACCCGGTGCTGCACCTCGACAACCCGACGTTCACGCACGACGTGCTCGCCACGGGTGCAGCGGCCGGCGTCGACGTCGTCGACTACGCCACCTACCTGGACGCGCTGCGCGCCCAGCGCCTGCGCTTCAAGGCCGCCGGCGGCACCGCCACCGACCACGGCCACTACACCGCGGACACCACCCCGCTGCCCGACGACGACGCCGCGCGCCTCTTCGCCGCCGCGTTCGCCGGCCGGCCGGTGAGCGCCGCCGAGGTGTCCGCGTTCGCCGCGCACATGCTGTTCCAGATGGCCCAGATGGCCTGCGAGGACGGCCTGGTCATGCAGATCCACCCGGGCGTCGAGCGCGGCCACTCGCGCGAGATGACGGCCCGCTACGGCGCCGACAAGGGTTACGACATCCCGTTCGCGGTCGAGTACACGCGCGCGCTGCGCCCGATGCTGGAGGCGTTCGGCCACCACCCGAACTTCCGCACCATCGTGTTCACGCTCGACGAGGACGTCTACTCGCGCGAGCTCGCCCCGCTCGCGGGCGTGTACCCGGCGATGCGCCTGGGCGCCCCGTGGTGGTTCATCGACTCCCCCGAGGCGATGCGCCGCTTCCGCGAGACCGCCACCGAGACCGCCGGGTTCCTCAACCTGTCGGGCTTCGTGGACGACACGCGCGCGTTCTGCTCGATCCCGGCCCGCCACGACCTGGCCCGCCGCATCGACTCGGGCTACCTGGCCCGCCTGGTCGCGGAGCACCGCCTGGACCTCGACGAGGCCATCGACACGGCCCACGACCTGACGTACCGCCTGCCGAGGCTGGCGTACGAGGCGCGCTGACCTTCCGATGGTGCGGGCAGGCTCGGCAGGCGGCGGTCGCGCCTGCCCGCACCGGTCAGCGGACGACCCGGCCCGTCGCGCGGAGGTCGCCCGCCGCGTCCTCGACGACCTCGACGAAGACCGCACGCTCCCGGGGCGTCGCGTTCGGGGTGTGGACGGCCAGGTAGCGCGTGCCGTCCGGGCCGTCGAAGAGCATGCCGTGACCGCCGTCGGCGGCGAAGACGGGCTCCGGCGCCTGCGTCCAGTCGCCGAGGATGCCGCCCGACGACGTCGCCTCGCCGATGCGGTAGTCGCCCTCGGGTCCGAACGAGCTCCACAGGCACTTCAGCACGCCGGCCGCGTTGCGGTACACGAACGGGCCGTCGGTCACGTACGAGCCCGGGGCCCGGCCCGCGAGCGGCGCTGCCCACGGCGCCTGCGAGGCGGAGAACAGCGTCACGGGCGGGGAGGCGGCCGCGCGCAGGTCTTCGGTCAGGCGCATGGCCTCGACCGTGCCGTCGCCCACCTGCTGCCACTCGTGGCAGAACACCATCCACGGCCGTCCGGCCGGGTCGACGTGGAGCGTGCCGTCGAGCGTCTCCCACTCCGGAGGCGTGACGGGCCCGTCCGACCACGGCTCGTAGGGCCCCAGGATCCCGCCCGTCGAGCGCAGGACCGCCGTCCCGCGGCGGCCGTCGACCGGCAGGAACGTGGCGAAGAGGTAGTGCGCGCCCTGCCAGGCGTGCACCTCGGGCGCCCAGAAGTTCCTCCGCGACCAGAACCCGGCGGGCGGGCGGAACGCCGGGAACGGCCCTTCGAGCTCCGTGAGGACGCCCGGCGCGACGCCGCGGTAGGCGTCGAAGCCGATGCCGTCGGCCTTCCAGATGTCCGGGTCCGTGGAGCCGAACAGGTAGTAGCAGCCGTCCTCGTCGACGACGTACGGGTCGCGGATCTGGATCTCGTCCAGGCGAGGCATGCGTGCTCCCTCCTTCGGGGGCCGACCGTGGCGTGCCGGGGGCCGACCGTGGCGTGCCGGTGCCCGCCGACCGTACCGCCTCCGCCGCCGCGCCCCGCAGGAGGTCCGCGCGCCGCGTCACCCGGCGCACCGGGCCCGGCGATGTGGACTCTCCCGCGGAGTTGGCTAGCATCGCCGCCGTATGTAAACGTTTCGATCGCGACGACGCGACCGATCCGACCCCGGCACGAAGGAGTGGCACCGATGGTGCGGACCCCGACCACGCTGACCGCCTTCGCGGCGGTCGACCTCGGCGCGACGTCCGGCCGCGTCATGCTCGGCCTGGTCCGCGACGCCGCCACGGTCGACCTCGTGGAGACGGGCCGCTTCCCCAACGGCCCGGTCACGGCGCCCGACGGCGAGAGCCTGCACTGGGACGTGCTGCGCCTGTGGGAGGGCGTCGTCGACGGCCTGCGCGAGGCCGGCCGCGTCGCCGCGACGCACGGCGTCGAGCTCTCCGGCGTCGGCGTCGACTCGTGGGCCGTCGACTACGGCCTGGTCGGCGACGACGAGCACCTGGTCCGCCCGGCGCGCTGCTACCGCGACCCGCGCTTCCTCGACGTCGCCGACGGCGTCTACGAGCGCGTCCCGGCGTCGGAGCACTACGCCGTCAACGGGCTCCAGCACCTGCCGTTCACCACGGAGTTCCAGCTCGTCGACGAGGTCACGGGCGGCGCGGGCGAGGCGTTCGCCGCCGCGAGGACCCTGCTGCTGATCCCGGACCTCATCACCTTCTGGCTGTCCGGCCGCCGCGTCGCGGAGGTCACCAACGCGTCGACGACCGGGCTGCTCGACGCCCGCGCGCGCACCTGGTCGTCCGCGCTGCTCGGGCGGCTCGCCGCGGAGTATCCCGGCCTCGGACGGCTCCCCGCGCTGCTCCCCGAGCTCGTCGAGGCGGGCACCGTCGTCGGGGAGCTCGGACCGTGGGTGCGGGCACGGACCGGCCTCGGCCCGGTGCCCGTCGTGGCCGTCGCCTCGCACGACACGGCCGCGGCCGTCGTCGGCACCCCGCTGCCCGCGCGGCAGGGGGACGAGGTCGCCGCCTACGTCTCGTCCGGCACCTGGTCGCTCGTCGGGCTGGAGCTCGACGCCCCCGTGCTCACCGAGGCCTCGCGCGCGGCCGGGTTCACCAACGAGCTCGGGCTCGACGGCACCGTGCGCTACCTGCACAACGTCATGGGCCTGTGGGTGCTCGACGAGTGCCGGCGAGAGTGGGCCCGCACGGGCGACCCGGTCGACCTCGGCGAGCTGCTCGCGGCCGCCGCGGCCGAGCCGGGCGGCCGCACGGTCGTCGACCTCGACGACCCCGCCTTCCTCGCCCCCGGCGACATGCCGCGACGGGTCGCCCACGCCGCCGCCCGCGCCGGCCAGCCGGTCCCCGCCACCCGGGCACAGACGGCCCGGGCCGTGCTCGACTCGCTCGCCGCGGCGTACGCGCGCACCATCCACCAGGCGGCCGCGCTCGCCGGCGTACGCGTCACCCAGGTGCACGTGGTCGGCGGCGGCTCCCGGAACGCGCTGCTGTGCCGGCTCACCGCCGACGCGACGGGCCTGCCCGTCGTCGCCGGGCCCGTCGAGGCGGCGGCGCTCGGCAACGTCCTCGTCCAGGCCCGCGCCGTCGGCGTCCTCGTGGACGACGACGTGGACGACGACGGCGGCCCGCGCGGGCTGGGCGGCCTGCGCGACGTCGTCGCGGCGTCGTCGGACCTCGTCCGGATCGACCCCGCCCGGATCGACCCCGCCCGCTGACCCACCCACCACCACCGAAGGACCTCGCGTTGCTCGACCTCGACGCCGCCACGGCCCCCGCTCCCCCGCGACCGACCACGATCCTGCAGTTCGGGGGCGGCAACTTCCTGCGCGCCTTCGTCGACCTCATGGTCCACGAGGCGAACGTGCGCGGGGTGATGGACGCGGGCATCGCCGTCGTGCGCGCCACACCCGGCACGGGCGGCGCGTTCGACCGGCTGCGGGCGCAGGACGGCCGCTTCCACGTGCTCCTCGAAGGCATGCGGGACGGCGAGCCCGTCCGCGAGCTCACGCGCGTCGACTCCGTCACGCACGTGGTGAGCGCGCACGACGAGTTCGACACGTACCGGGCGCTCTACCTGTCGCCCGAGCTCACCACGGTCGTGTCGAACACGACCGAGGCGGGCATCGCGTGGGTGGAGGGCGACGACCTCACCGCGCGGCCGCCCGCGAGCTTCCCCGCGAAGGTCACCGCGCTGCTCCTCGACCGGTTCCAGCACTTCGACGGCGCGCCCGACAAGGGCCTGCACGTCGTGTGCTGCGAGCTCGTCGAGGACAACGCCACGGCGCTGCGCGAGCACGTGCTGCGGCACGCGGCCGCGAACGACCTGCCCGCGGCGTTCGTCGCCTGGGTCGAGACGGCGTGCGCGTTCCACGACACGCTCGTCGACCGCATCGTGCCCGGCTTCCCCCGCGCCGAGATCGACGCGATCCAGGCGGAGACCGGGTACCGCGACGAGCTCGCGACCAAGGGCGAGCTGTACGGCCTGTGGGCCATCGCCACGGGCGAGCCCGGCGGGCGGGGCGAGGCGATCCGCGACCTGCTGCCGCTCGACCGCGCCGGCCAGCCGGTCGAGTTCGTGACCGACATCCGCCCGGTCCGCCTGACGAAGGTGCGCATCCTCAACGGCCTGCACACCGCGATGGCCCAGGTCGGCCTGCTCGCGGGCCGCGAGACCGTGGGCGAGGCGGCCGCGAACCTCACCATCGCCTCCTACCTCGGGCACCTGCTGCACGGCGAGGTGCTGCCCTCGCTCCCCGCCTACGAGGAGTCGGACGAGGCCGCGGAGGCCCTGGCCGAGCTCGCCGACCGCATCACCGAGCGCTTCACCAGCCCGTTCCTGCACCACCGGCTCGCGGACATCGCCCTCAACTCGGTGTCGAAGTGGCAGGCGCGCAACCTCCCGGTCGCGCTCGACGCCTGGGCCGCGGGCCGCGAGGCGTCCCTCACGGTGCTCGCGTTCGCCGCGCTCGCCGTGCTCTACGGCGGCCAGGGCTTCGACGCCGACCGCGTGGCCGCGTCCGGCTTCGCGCCGCGCGACGACGCGGCGCTCGTCGCGCTGGTCCGCGACACGTTCCCGGGGCCCGACGGCGACGTCGAGGGCTGGCTGCGCACGGTCATCGACGCCGCGGGCTTCTTCCCGCCCGACGACGGCGCCCTCGCCGCGCGCCTGGCCGCCGAGGCCGCCGCCCACGCCCGCGTCATCCTCACGGAGGGCATCACGGTCGCCCTGAAGGCGGTCTCGTGACCCCCGGCCTCGACCCGAACGGAGCACCCGTGTCCCACGACCAGAACCCCACCGCCCCCCGGCCTGCGTCCGCCGCCTCCGGGACGGGCGACCCCGCCGTCGTGCCGCAGTTCGCGCCCGTGCCCGCCGGCCGCCCCCGGCGCCGGTACGCCGTCGTCGGCACGGGGCACCGCGCCGGCATGTACGTGGACGCCATCACGGGAGCGCACGCCGACGTCGCCGAGCTCGTCGCCTGGTGCGACTCCAACCCGACGCGCATGGCGTACTACGACGGCGTCGTGGGGCAGGCGCTCGGGCTCGACGGGCCGGCCGGGCTGCCCACGTACGGCCCCGACGGGCTCGAGGCCATGGTGCTCGAGCAGCGTGTCGACGTCGTCGTCGTCACGACGCCCGACTTCACGCACGCCGACCTGGTCGCGCGGGCGCAGGCCGCGGGCGCCGACGTCGTCGTCGAGAAGCCGCTGACCACCACGGACGTCGGCTGCCGCACCATCGCCGACTCCGTCAAGTCGACCGGGCGCGACGTCGTCATGACGTTCAACTACCGGTACTCGCCGCGCAACTCCTCGCTGCGCGAGGTCATCGCGTCCGGCGAGATCGGCGACGTCACGAGCGTGCACTTCGAGTGGGTGCTCGACACCGTGCACGGGGCCGACTACTTCCGCCGCTGGCACCGGCAGCGGGAGAACTCCGGGTCGCTGCTCATCCACAAGTCGTCCCACCACTTCGACCTGGTCAACTGGTGGCTGGGCGACGTGCCCGCGCGTGTGTTCGCGAGCGCCGGGCTGCGCTTCTACGGCGCCGAGAACGCGGCGGCGCGCGGGATGGGCGAGCGCCCGGCGCGCGGCACGGGCGTCGTGGGCGACCCGTGGTCGTTCGACCTCACCGCCGACCCGCGGCTCCAGGCGCTCTACCTGGACGCCGAGCACCACGACGGGTACCTGCGCGACCGGGACGTGTTCTCCGAGGGCATCACGATCTACGACAACATGGCGCTCGTCGTGGACTACGCGCGCGGGGCCACCATGACGTACTCGCTCAACGCGCACGCGCCGTGGGAGGGGTACACGGTGGCCGTCAACGGCACGAAGGGCCGGGCGGAGCTCACGGTCGTCGAGCGCGGCGTCGTCATCATCGACGACCGCGGTCACGTGGTGCTGGACCCGTCCGCGACGCCGGCGACGCAGGCGGCGAAGCTCGCCGCAGAGGGCATCCGGCCCGAGGCCGAGCACCTGATCGTGCAGAAGCACTGGGAGCCCGCGCGCGAGTGGCCCATCCCTGCGGGGGTCGGCGGGCACGGCGGCGGCGACGCGATCCTGCTCATGGACGTGTTCCGCCGCGACCTGCGCCTGGGCGACGACCCGCTGGGCCGTGCGGCCGGGTACCGGGACGGGCTCGCCGCCGTGGCCGTGGGCATCGCGGCCAACGAGTCGCTGCGCACCGGCCAGGCGGTCCGTGTGGCCGACCTCGACCTGGGCGACGACCTGTCGTGACCTCCCCCTACGCGGTCCCGGCGCACGGCTCCGTCGACCGGGAGGCACTGCTCGACCGGCACTCCCCGCGCGTGACCGCGATCGACCCGCGCTCCCCGCTCCAGGTGGGCAACGGCGAGCTCGCGTTCACCGCGGACGTCACGGGCCTCCAGACGCTCCCCGAGGCCTACCCCGTCACGGACGAGGCGGGCCGGCCGATCGGCACCCTGCTGGGCACGATGGCGCAGTGGGGCTGGCACACGGTGCCCTTCGACACGCTGCCCGGCGTGGCCCCGGCACGCCGGCGCCGACCATCGAGACCGCGCTGCGCGAGTACGACTCGCCCCGAGGCCCCGTCCCCTACGTCGACCTGTCCGCCGAGCAGTGGGGCACCGCCACAGGGACGTCGGCCTCCGCGGCGAGCGTGGCCGAGGAGTGGCTGCGCAACAACCCCCACCGTCTCGACCTGGGCCGCGTCGGCCTGTGGCTCGCGGGGGCGTCGCGGCCGACGACGTCGCGGACGTCGACCAGCGGCTCGACCTCGCCCACGGCGTGCTCACCTCCCGCTTCACGGTGCGCGGGCAGCGCTTCCGCGTGACGACGGCGGTGCACCCCGAGCGCGACGAGCTCGCGGTGCAGGTCGCCCGCACCGGGGGCGGCGACGCGGAGCCCTTCGGCCTCGAGCTCGCGTTCCCGTACGGCTCGCAGTCCTGGGGCAACGCGCAGGACTGGGACCGGCCCGAGGCGCACACGACCAGGGTGACCCCGGTGGACGGCGGGTTCCTCGTCGAGCGCGTGCTCGACTCGACCCGGTACACGGTGTCGGTCGCCGCGCGGTCCGTGTCGCTCGACGAGCCCGCGCCGCACCGGGTGCGGTTCGTGGCGGACGGCAGCATCGTGCAGGCCTGCATCGCCTTCGCCCCCGCCGCTGACGGGCCGGCCACCGACGGCTCCGTCGGCGCGACCCGCCACGGCCCGGCCACGGCGGGAGCGAGGTCGTCCGCCGTCGAGGCGGGCCGCGACCACCCGGTGGGCGGCGCCCCGGGCGTCGTGCACGACGCCGCCGCCTGGTGGACCCGCTTCTGGGCCGACGGCGCCGCCATCTCCTTCGACGGCACGGACGACCCCCGCGCCGTCGAGCTCGAGCGCCGGGTCGTGCTCTCCCAGTACCTGACGGCGGTCAACTGCGCAGGGTCGACACCGCCCGCCGAGACCGGGCTCATGCTCAACTCGTGGCGCGGCAAGTTCCACCTCGAGATGACGTGGTGGCACACCGCGCACTTCCCGCTGTGGGGCCGACCCGCCTTGCTGGAGCGGACGCTCGCCTGGTACGAGACGATCCTCGAGCCCGCCCGCGCGACCGCCGCCCGCCAGGGCTTCGCGGGCGCGCGCTGGCCCAAGCAGACCGACCCGTCCGGCCGGGAGACCCCGTCGAGCATCGGCACGTTCCTGGTGTGGCAGCAGCCGCACCCGGTGTACCTGGCCGAGCTGCTCTACCGTGCCGACCCGACCGCGGCGACGCTGCGGCGCTGGGCACCGCTGGTCCGCGAGACGGCCGAGTTCATGGCCTCGTTCGCGTGGCCGCAGGACGACGGGTTCCACCTGCCTGCGCCCCTGGTGCCGTCACAGGAGTCGTACGCGCCGCAGCGGGCCGCCACCCAGGACCCGACGTTCGAGCTCGCGTACTGGGCGTGGGCGCTGGGCGTGGCCGTGACGTGGTCCGAGCGGCTCGGCGAGGACGTGCCGCCGCTCTGGCGTGAGGTCGCCGCGGGGATGTGGCGCCCCGAGCCGCACGACGGCGTCTACCCGGCGATCGGCGTCGCGCCCTGGACGATCCGCACCGACCACCCGTCGATGGTCGCCGCCCTCGGCGTCGTGCCCAACACCGGGCTCGTCGACCGCGACGTCATGGCAGCGACGCTCGACGACGTCGTCGGCGACTGGGAGTGGGAGTCCACGTGGGGCTGGGACTACCCCATGGGGGCGATGACGGCGGCCCGCCTGGGCCGCCCGGAGGCGGCCGTGGACTGGCTGCTGCAGGAGCGGGGCAAGAACGAGCACCTGGCCAACGGGCACAACTACCAGACGCCCGCGCTGCCCGCGTACCTGCCGGGCAACGGCGGCCTGCTGACGGCGGTCGCCCTCCTGGCGGGCGGCTGGGACGGCGCCCCGGACCGCCCGGCGCCGGGGTTCCCGGAGTCGTGGACGGTCGCGGCGGACGGCTTCCTCCGCCTCCCCTGAGACGGCTGGGCCGAGACGACCCGGTGGTCGAGCCCGGCGGGCTCGACCACCGGGTCGCGTCACGGCGCCGGGTACGCCACCACCTGCGGGCTCGCGAACGAGCCGACCGCCGGGGCGCCCACGTCGTTGACGACGTGCTCGATGCCGCCGGACCCGTTGAGGAACACGCTCGTCATCGACCGGAACGTGATGCCCGGCCCGGACGGCGTCTGGATGCCGGCCGCCTCGCGGATGTCGACGCCCTGGTTGAAGAACGCGTACACGCCCAGGCCGTACGCGGTGTGCGTCCGGACGTCGTCCGCGACGCGGTACGACGCGTAGCCGGCGCGGGCGCCGTCGGACCAGGCGGCCTGCGACGGCACGTCGTACGGCAGCTCGGACTGGTAGAAGACCGTGGTGCCGCGCTCGCCGTTCCACTGCACCTGGGTGCCCTGGTAGTGCTCGACGAACAGGCCCGTGGCCGTGACGTCGTCGCCGTTGACGACGACGCCGTGCGTGCCCGTGTTGGAGTCCCACGCGACGCCGGTGCCGTGGTCGGCACGCCAGGCCCAGATGTGGTCGAGCAGCACGTCGTCGCTGTTGACCTCGATCGACGTGACGGCCTGGCCGGCCCACGGGCCGCCGACGCGGACGAACACGTCGCTGAGCGTCGTCGGGTCGGCGGCGTCGGACTTGTGGGCGTTGCGCGGGCCCACCTGGACGAGCACGTCGGACTCGGGGACGCCTGCGTCCACGGTGATGCCGGCGACCTTGACGCCCGTGACGTCGGCGATCTCCAGGGCGGCGTTGCCGCGCGTCGGGGTGAGCGACGCGTAGCCGAGGCCCAGCACGACCGTGCCGGACCGCTTGACCGCGATCGGCTTGTCGAGCGCGTAGACGCCCGGGGTGAGGATGAGGTTCTTGCCGCGCGCGAGCTGGGAGTTGATGGTCTGCGCGGTGTCCCGCCCGGCCTGCGCGACGTAGACGTCGCTCATGGGGATCGAGGTCCCGGCGTCGGCCGACGTCGACCAGTCGACGCCCACCGAGTCGCGCTTCGCGTTCGGGACGAAGATCTCGAGCCCGCCGGACGCGGCCCGGTAGAGGAAGGGCGTCTCGCGGCTCACGGGGGTCGCGTCGAGCGTGGTCTTGTTGCCGACGCCGCCCGCGGCGAGCGGGCCGAAGTCCGTGGCCGGTGCCCCGACGACGCCGGAGAACACCATGTTCCACACGCCGCCGTCCCAGCGGCCCACCTCGGAGTTGCGCGAGTACCACTGCTGCTGCGAGCCGGTCTGGAGGGTGCCGGTGACGCGCGAGTTGGCCAGGTAGCCGCCCGAGGCGTACTCGCCCATCTGGCCGAACACGGTCAGGTCGCCGCGGATGTCGACGCGGCGCATGGGCGCGGCCTGCGACACGGCCCACCGCATCTGGTGCGCGTCGACCGCGCCCGGGGGAACGGGTAGTCGCGGTCGGTGCCCACCGACGTCTGGATGGGGTTGATCGCCAGGTTGGACAGCGAGCGCCAGAAGCGCGTGAGGGAGCCCGGGTCCTGGCACGCCCAGGGCGTGTCGGGGCAACGCACCACGGGGTTGACCTGGAACGCACCGTTGACGAGCACGTCGCCCGGCTGGGCGCCGAGGCCCGCGACGGATTCGTAGTAGCCGACCGTCTGGTTGACGATGCCGGTCGCCGTGGCGGGGTCGTCCTGCCCGGCCGCGCTGCCGTAGACGCCGGGCTCGAAGAACACCTGGTGGCGGTTCTGCGAGAACTCGCCCTCGTCGTTGATCGAGTCGAGCAGGGCGTTGATCTGCTCCGTCGTCCACGACGGGTCGACGAAGGTGACGTTCGGGCCGAAGTCCGGGTCTCCCGACGGGGGTGCCTTGGGGGCTCCGAACGCTGGTGCCCAGCTGCCGCTCGCGACGAGAGCGAGCGCCAGCGCGCCCGCGGGCGCGACGTGGCGAGTCTTCATTGACTGGCTCCTCGGTTCTGTGTCGTGCCCACGGCGTCGTGGGCACGACACAGAACCTAGCGCCTTGCTTACTGACCTGTCAGTACGGCGTGTACGCGAACGACCCGACCGTCACGACCGACGTCGACGGCGTCCCGTGGCTCGTGGCGTAGACGCCCAGCCAGACGCCCGTGAAGCCGCCCGCGGCGACGCTGTCGAGCGTCCGCCCGTCGGCGACCGCGACCGTCCGCGCGGCCCCCGGCACCCCGGGCGTCTCGACGACCAGCGCGTAGTCCTGCCCGCGGGCGCTGACGCCGAGCGTCACCGCGCCGTCGACGACGCCGGCCGGGGCCTCGCCCAGCACGGTGTCCACGCCGCCCCGGCGGTGGACCGCCCGCACGGTGTACGCGTCGCCCGTGCGGGTCACGCCGAGCGTGGCGTGGTCCTTCTCCGACTGCCGCACGACGACGCCGGCGGTCTCGCCGTCGGCAAGCCCCGTCACCTGGACGACGGCGCGCACGTCGACGTCCTGGTGCTGCTGGCGCACCCCCAGGAACGTAGGCGTCCCGAGGTCGGCGAGCGTCGCGGGCTGCACGCGCAGGTCCCAGCCCGCGCCGTCCGACGACGGGGAGGCCACGGCCGACGGCGGCCGGCGCATCGCGGTCCACCGCACGTCGTCGGGCCGCACGACGCCCGCGGTCACGTGCTGCGGCGCCCCGACGGCGACCGGCGAGGCGAACGGCACGTCGACCTGCTGCGGCACGCGCCCCTGGCCCGGCGCGAACACCGGCCAGCCGTCCTGCCACTCCACGGGCACGAGGAACGTCTCGCGCCCGAGGTTGTAGTGGTAGCCGCCGTAGGTGCGCATGCCGAGCAGCACGGCCCACCAGGAGCCGTCGGGCCCCTCGACCAGGTCGGCGTGCCCGACGCCGACCACCGGCTCGCCACGGCCCAGGTGCCGGTGCGTGAGCACCGGGTTGCCCTTGTTGCCCTCGTACGGGCCCTCCACCGTGGCGGACCGTGCGACGGAGAGCGCGTGGTGGAAGTCGGTGCCGCCCTCGGAGGCGAGGAGGTAGTACGTGCCGTCCTTCGTGTACAGGTGCGGGCCCTCGGCCCACACCGCGCCCCGGACCGCACCCGTCCACAGGATGTGCTCCGGGCCGGTGAGCTGGAGCGTCTCCGGGTCGAGCGCGCGCAGCCACACCTCGGTCTGCGAGTCCCACTCCGGGTGCTCCGCCAGGCGCGTGCCGTGCGCCCACACGCGCCCG
This sequence comes from Xylanimonas protaetiae, assembly GCF_004135385.1. Lineage (NCBI taxonomy): Bacteria > Bacillati > Actinomycetota > Actinomycetes > Micrococcales > Promicromonosporaceae > Xylanimonas > Xylanimonas protaetiae. Next base: position 480,878 of record NZ_CP035493.1, read on the forward strand.
TCGTCGTCGAAGAAGAGCGACGGGTCGATGCCGCCGCCCTCCCACCACACCGGGTCGGACCACGGGCCCGCCGGGTCCGTGGCCGTGACGACGAAGTTGCCCCCGCGTGCCCCGCCGGCGTTGCTGACCAGCGTGCACACGAGGTAGAAGACGCCGTCGTGGTGCCGCAGCGTCGGCGCGTACATGCCGCCCGACGTCGTCGCGCCCGAGAGGTCGACCATCCCGTCGCGGTCCACGACGTGCCCGACCTGCTCCCAGTGGACCAGGTCGCGGCTGTGGAAGACCGGCAGCCCGGGGACGTACGCGAACGTCGACGTCACCAGCCAGTAGTCGTCGCCGACACGGCAGATGGTCGGGTCCGGGTACGTCCCCGGGAGGACCGGGTTGTCGATGATCACTTCTGGTAGCGGTACGCGTCCCAGACGCCCAGCAGGTACTGGATGCCCAGCGCCCGGTCGTACAGGCCGTAGCCCGGGCGCGGGGTGTTGCCGCGGTTCTCGTCCCACAAGTGGCGGCCGTGGTCGGGGCGGATGTACCCCTCGTAGCCCGCCTCGGCGTAGGCCTTCATGATGCCCGTCGTGTCGATCGAGCCCTCGCACGCGCGGTGGCCGACCTCGATGAAGTCGCCGTTGTCGAAGTGCTTGATGTTGCGCACGTGGCTGAAGTGGATGCGGTCCATGAACGTCTTGACGGCGTCGACGGGGTCGCTGTCCGGGTTCGAGCCGAACGAGCCGAGGCACAGCGTGAGGCCGTTGTACGGGCTCTCGTTGAGCGACAGGACGCGGGCCAGGTCCTCCTTGCGGGAGACGACGCGCGGCCAGCCGAAGATGTCGAACGCCGGGTCGTCGGGGTGCACGCCGAGCTTGACGTCGAACTCCTCGCACGTCGGGATGACGGCGTCGAGGAAGTACTTGTAGTTGGCGTACATGTCCTCGCGCGTGACGCCGACATACGCCTCCTTGAGCTCCTGGAACGAGGCCAGCCGCTCCGGCTCCCAGCCGGGGAGCGTCATGCCACCGTCATCCAAGTTCATCGAGGCGATCAGCGACTCCGGCGTGAGCTGGTCGACGATCGCCTTCTCGTAGAAGAGGGCCGTCGAGCCGTCGGGCAGCGGGTGGAACATGTCCGTGCGCAGCCAGTCGAAGACGGGCATGAAGTTGTAGCAGATGACCTTCACGCCCGCGCGGCCCAGCCGCTCGATGCACAGCTTGTAGTTCTCGATCGCGGTGTCGCGGTCGACGCCGAGGACCGTCTTGCCGAGCTTGATCGACTCGTGCACGTTGACCGACTCGACGACGTCGGCGCGGAACGTCTTCTCGATGCCGCGCGCGCGGTGCTCGTCGGTGAGGTTCTCGATCGTGGCGATCTCCGCCGCGATCTCCTCCTCGGTCCACTCCTCGCCCGCCTGCTTGTGGTGCAGCGACCACACGATCGTCTCGACGCCGGGGATCTGGCGGATGTCGTCGAGCGAGACGGTGTCGTTGCCGTCGCCGTACCAGCGGAAGCCCATCTTCATGGCAGTTGCGTCCTTCGTCGGGTGGGGCGGGTCAGAGGAGGCCGGTGCTCGCCGCGGCGAGCGCGCGGGCGTGCTGGACGACGGCGTCGACCAGCTCCGGGTGGGTGCCGGCGTCGCCGGGCAGCACGCCGGGCACGGCGAGCAGCGCGCGGGCGATGCCCTCGACGTCGTTGTGCTGCGCCGTGACGACAGCGGTGAGCTCCGCGGCGCCCGCGGGGTCGCCCAGGTCGACGCCGTCGCGCACCGCGCGACGCACGAACTCGGACCAGGCGGCGAGGCCGAACGCGATGCCCTGGGGCACGCGGCCGGACTCGAGCGCGAACTGGAGGGCGCCGCCCCAGCGGAACGGGATCTTCTGGGTGCCGTCGGTCGAGACCTGGCGGGTCGAGTGGCCCGTGGCCGGGTTGGCGAAGCGCTCGAGCAGGCCCTCGCCGTAGGCGGGCAGGTCGGCACCGGCCGGCGGGGTCACGGACGGCAGGGCGTCCTCGAACATGTACGCTCGGGCGTGCTCGGCGATCTCGGGGGCGACGACGGCCTCGGCCATGGTGGCGTAGCCGAACAGGCGGCCGGAGTAGGCGATGAGCGAGTGGGTGCCGTTGAGCATCCGCAGCTTGGCCTCCTCCCAGGGGGCCACATCATCGGTGAGCTCGGCACCGACCAGCTCCCACGGCGGGCGCGGGGCGGCGAACGAGTCCTCGATGACCCACTGACGGAACGGCTCGCCGGAGATGGCGGCCTCGTCGCGGGCGCCGAGGATCTCTTCGACGCGGTCCAGGGTCGCGGGGGTCACGGCCGGGGTGATGCGGTCGACCATCGACGACGGCCAGGTGGTGCTCGCGGCCAGCCACGCGGTGAACTCGTCCGCGGCGGGGCCGGCGGCGGCGATGAACTCGTCCACGATCCGCTTGAGGACCTTGCCGTTGTGCGCCATGTTGTCGCAGCTCAGCACGGTCACCGGGGTGCCCTCGCCCAGGAAGCGGGCGGCGAGGCCGCGCACCAGGAGGCCCATCGCGGTGGCGGCGGGGACCTGCTCGGTGGCACCGCCCAGCTCGGCGACGAACGCGTCGACGTCGCCCTGCGCCTGCGCGAGGTCGAGGTGGCCGTCGCGGTCACGGCAGTAGCCCTTCTCGGTCACGGTCAGCGTGATGAGGTGGGTCGTCGGCGCGGCCATGGCGGCCAGCAGGCGCGGGGTCTCGTCGCCCGGGTAGGCGGTGTCGAGCACCGAGGCGACGACGGTCGCCTCCTCGACGAGCTCGCCGTCGACCAGGCCCACGGACAGCACGGTGTAGCGGCCGTCCTGCTCGCGCAGCGCGGGGACCAGCACGGGCGTGCGCTCGACGTCGCCGAGGATGCCCCAGCTCAGGTCGCCCGACACCGCCATGGCCTCCTGCGTGTACAGGGCTTGGTGGGCACGGTGGAACGCGCCCCAGCCCAGGTGCACGATGCCGACGCCGGTGGGCACGACGGGGGGCGCGACGACGCCGGCGGGCAGGGTGGTTCCGGCGCCGAGACGCGGGGACTGACTGGTCACAGAGGGGGCTCCTTCGACGCCGATGCAAACGTTCGCAGTCAGGGTACCCGGGGTTCGCGCCCCGCGTGATCACGCGGCTGCAAACGTTCGCAGCCGCGGCGCGTCACTCGGCCGGCTCCTTGGCGGTGAAGCGGTTCCAGATGTCGACGAAGCAGGGCTTGTCGATCTGGTACCAGAACCACACCCAGACGCCGCCGACGACGCCCAGGAGCGCCGCGGACGCCCAGGCCACGATGCCGATCGCCACGATCGCCATGGCGACCACGCCGAACGTCGACTTGACAGAGAACGCCATGTAGTACACCGCGAGCCGGGCGATGTCGCCCGTGCGGAAGTTGAAGAACGTCGCGATCGCGACGGCGTGCAGCGCCCAGATCAGCCCGACGACGGCGATGACCAGGAGGGCGATGCGGTACATCGGGCCGATCCCGGCCTCCGCCCCGAACGCGAGCGTGAAGCCGATGATGCCGAGGACCACCATGGCCGGGACCCACAGCTTGAGCACGTCCGCCCAGTTGAGGCGGTAGCCCCGCCAGAACGCGCGGGCCGGCGCGAGGTCCAGGTCGGTGTACCGCGCCCGGACGGTGTACAGGCCGGCCGACAGGGCCGGGCCGACGAAGAGGCCGGTGAGCGCGATGAGCGGGATGTTCGACGGGTCCGGCGGGAGGAACATCCCGAGCACGATGGTGGGCAGGCACGCCACGACCAGGAGCGCCGTGAGGACGATGTACCAGTAGATCGCCCGGGTCGCCTTGCTGAGGAAGCCCTCCGTCGGCTCGCCGGGGACCGGCTTGTGCGGCGACCTCTCGAGCGGCTCGAAGGGGTTGCGCGCCGGGACCGGCTGCTCGTTCGTGGTCATGGTTCAGAACCTATCGTCGGGCGGGGATGCGGGCGTCGTGGAGCAGCCGGGGTGCGCGAACGGCCGCCCGCCAGCGGTAGCTGGCGGACGGCCGTTCGCGCGTCCCGGCGAGGTTCCCCGTGGGTGTCAGGTCACCTCATCGGCGTCCGGGGCTGGTCAGTCCCGGGTCCGCTGGTACGCGGTGTTGTGCGTGTCGGCGACCTGCTGGGCACCGAGCGACAGGATCTCCTGGACGAACGCGTCCCACTCGGTCATCGAGCGCGTGCCCACGATGAACGCGGCGACGCCGGACTCGGTGGCGGACTGGACGGCCTCGTTGACGAGGTTCATCGACTCGGTCTCCGACTCGCTGAACGGCGTCGGCGGGTTGACCGGGAGGATGGTCTTGGCGTCCATCATGGCCTCGAGCCACTCGATCTGCTCCGGGAGCATGACCGAACGGGTCAGCTCGTCCGAGCCGCCCCACGTGTTCATCCAGACGCCGTCCTGGAAGCCGAAGGTGGCGTTGAGCGGCGTGTTGCCGTCGGCACCCTCGTTGACCGGGCCGGCACCCTGGACGGTGCCGATGTAGTGACGGTTGCCGTCAGCGTCGATGTCGAAGGTCGTGCCGCGGACACCCCACTGGGCGAACTCGCGACCCTCCTCCGAGTAGTGGATCCAGTCGATGAACTGGAGCGTCGCGAGGAAGTTCGGCGACTGGGCGAGGTTGGCGTTGAGCACGAAGCCCGGGCCAAGGCGGCCGCCCTGGACGTTCGAGCCGGCCGGGCCCTCGGGGACGACGATCATGCGGGTGTTGAGCTCGATGCCGAGGTCGGCAGCGCCCTGGACGAGGGCCTGGGCCATCTGCTGGGCGTTCGTCGAGATCGCGGCCGAACGACCGTTGATGAACTTGGCGATCGCGGCCTCGTCGGTCTGCGTGATCTCCGGGTCGAGCAGGCCGTCGGCGCGCAGGTCGGCGAAGAACTGCACGAGCTCGCGGTAGCCGTCCATCGTGATGCGCGGCACGAACTCGCCGGCGTCGGTGTCGAACTCGGCGACGTTACGGGTCCAGCCGGCCGTGGTGCCGAAGTTGGCGGCAGCCATGTTCAGCGTGGCGCCGAGCGGACCCGACGACTCGTTGTTCCAGCGGTCCGAGAGCGGGTAGTCGACGTCGGTCGCGTCGGCGACAGCCTGGAGCTGCTCGGCGAACTCGTCCCACGTCTTCGGGTCCTCGGTGATGCCGGCGGCCTCGAAGAGGTCCACGTTGATCGCGAACGAGTGCTCGATGTTCGGCGACTGGCGGATGCCCGGCAGGATGTAGATGCCGCCGTCCTCCTGGCGACGGGTCTCGAAGTCACCCTCGAGGTCCCACTCCTCCATGAAGTGCTGGAGGTTCGGCATGTAGTCGAAGAAGTCCGACACGCGCAGCAGGGCGCCACCGGCGACCCAGGCGGTCTCCTCGCCCGGCCACACGACCGGGACGATCGACGGGAAGTCGCCCGAGCCGATGAGGATGGACCGGCGCTGGCCCCAGTCAGCCATGAGGACGTCCTCACGGTTGAACGTGACGTTCTGGTTCTCCTCGAACGCCTGGTTGATCAGCCAGTCGTCCATGATCGGGTAGTTCGGGTGCACGCGGTAGAGCAGCTCCAGGGAGATGGGCTCCGTGGCGCGGAAGGTCGTCCCCGCCTCGAAGTTCTCCATGGCGCCGACGCGGCCCGAGTCCGGGATCAGGACGCTGGGGTCGTCGGTGGCGCCGTCGGAGCCGGCCTCGTTGCCGCCGCCGCCGCAGGCGGCCGCGAGCATCGCGACGGTGATGGCGGTCGCAGCACCTGCTGCGGCCTTACGGGTCATCCTCACTTGCTTCTCCTTCTGGGGTACGCCGTTGTACGACGCTTTCGGGGGTGGAGCTTGGAGTGCGGGCCGGGGTTGGCCCAGGGGTCAGCCCTTGACCGAGCCGAGCATCACGCCCGACACGAAGAACTTCTGGACGAACGGGTAGACGAACATGATCGGCAGCACCGTGAGCAGCATCGTCACGGCCTGGATGTTCGCGCCGACCTGGGCGGCGTCCGCCGTGTCGGCGATCTCCTGCGTGTTCAGCGACCCCGCGATGAGGTTGCGCAGGTACATCGTCACGGGGTGCATGTTGCGGTCGCCGAGGAACAGGAAGGACCCGAACCAGGCGTTCCACATCGTCACCGCGTAGAACAGCGTCATCGTCGCGAGGAGCGCCTTCGACAGCGGCAGCACGATCCGCAGGAACGTCCCGAAGGTGTTCAGGCCGTCGATCGACGCGGCCTCCTCGAGCTCGCCGGGGAAGTTCTCGAAGAAGGACTTCATGACGAGCAGGTTGAATACGCTGAGCGCACCGGGCAGGACGACCGCCCAGATCGTGTTGCGCAGGCCGTACCACTGGCCGACGACCACGAAGTGCGGGACCAGGCCGCCACCGAAGAACATCGTGAAGGTGGCCATGCCGATCATGAGCTTGCGCCCCGGCAGGTGCTGGCGGCTGATCACGTACGCGAAGCAGGTCGTGATGACCATCGCGATGATCGTGAACAGGACGGTGTAGAACACGGTGTTCCGGTAGTTGATCCAGAACATCGGGTCGCCCATGACCGCGCGGATCGTGGTGGTGTTGAAGCCCACGGGCCACAGGTTCACGCGCCCGGCGCGGATGGCGCCGTCCGACGAGAACGACATCGCGATGAGGTTGACGAACGGGTAGAGCGTGACGACCACGAGGAGCGTCAGGAACGAGTAGTTGAACCAGCGGAACACCTTGGTGCCGCGGGTGTCCTTGACGGTCGTCAGGGAGTTGCGCACACCGGCGATGTCCGGGCGGACGGATTCGGTCACCACAGCGAGCTCCCAACAAGCTTCCGCGACACGAAGTTCGCGCTGACGATGAGGACGAGGCCGATGAGCGACTGGAACAGGCCGATCGCGGTGGCCAGCGAGAAGTTCGAGGCACCGATGCCGATGCGGAACAGGTAGGTCGAGAGCACGTCGGCGGTCGAGTAGATGAGCGGGTTCTGCAGGAGCAGGACCTTCTCGAAGCCGACGGCCATGAAGGTGCCGATGTTGAGCACCATGAGGACGACGATCGTGGGGCGGATGCCCGGGAGCGTCACGTGCCAGGTCTGGCGCCAGCGGTTCGCGCCGTCGATGCGGGCGGCCTCGTAGAGCTGCTCGTCGACCGTGGTCAGCGCCGCCAGGTAGAGGATCGTGCCCCAGCCGACCGTCTGCCATGCCTCGGAGATGATCCAGATCGGCCGGAAGAACTCGGCGTGCTGCATGAAGATGATCGGGTCGACGCCGAACCATCCGAGCATCTGGTTGACCGTGCCGTCACGCGTGGTGAGCTGCAGCACGAGGCCGGCGACCACGACGATCGACAGGAAGTGCGGCAGGTACGTGATCGTCTGCACGAAGCGCTTGAACTTGCGCGCGCGCACCTCGTTCAGCAGCAGCGCCAGGATGATCGGGAGCGGGAACCCGATGACGAACCAGAGGCCGCCGAGGATCACCGTGTTCCAGAACGCCTGCCAGAACTGCGGCTGGCTGAAGGCGAGCTCGAAGAAGTGGAAGCCCACCCACTCGTCACCGATCAGCGAGCCACCGGGGCGGAACCGGCGGAACGCGATGATCGCGCCGAACATCGGCACGTACGCGAAGAGGACGAGGTGGACCATGGCCGGGAGGGCCAGCACGTAGAGCTGCCAGTCGCGGCGCAGCGCCTTCTTGAACGAGCGCTTCCGGTTCACGGTGGGTGCCGTGAACGGCGAGTCGGTGGTTTCACCGCCCCCGCGAGTGCGACGGCCGAGGCCGTCTCGATCTGTTGCGCCACCCTGCACTCCAGTTCCGGGCATCCGTGCCCTTGGTCTGTGGCTGGTGCGGCCCACCGGGAGGTAGGTCCGCTTGGTGTCCCCCGAAGTTTTCGGATGCCCAGCCGTGAACATTGCGAGAAGGACGCGATCGACGGGCGGGCGGCCGATCTCGGGGGGTGGCCGAATCTGCACCGCCCCTTGGTGCGGGATGCGCGATGGGTTGGCAACGAATTGGTTACGGCCTGGTGCGCCTGTATAGGCTCGGGACACGGCGAAAGTTTCGCCGCACCCTTCGACCCGGAGCCCGCCGATGTCCTCACCACGTCCGACGATCACCGACATCGCCGCTGCCGTCGGAGTGTCGGCGCCGACGGTCTCGAAGGTCATCAACGGGCGCACCGACGTCGCCGACGCGACGCGCGCCCGGGTCGAGGAGGCCCTCGACAGGCTCGGCTACCGACGTCGCCGCAGCGGCCCGCCCGCCGCGGGCACCGGGCTCATCGACCTCGTGTTCCACAACATCGGGTCACCGTGGTCCATGGAGCTCATCCAGGGCGTCGAGCACGCCGCAGCGGAGCACCGCGCGTCGGTGATCCTCACCGAGCTGGGCGGGAAGCACCGCCCGCCGGACGCCTGGGTGGAGACGACGCTCGCGCGCCCGCCGCTCGGCGTGCTGCTCGTGGCGGCCCACCTGTCCGACGAGCAGCGCGAGCGCCTCGCGCGGCGGTCGATCCCGTTCGTCGTCATCGACACCGACGGGGAGCCCCCGGAGGACGTCGCGACCGTCGGCACGGACAACTGGTCCGGCGGGCTGCTGGCCACCCGCCACCTGATCGCGCTGGGGCACACGCGCATCGCCGCGATCGGCGGCCCGGCGGACATGCTGTGCGTGCGCGCGCGGCTCGACGGCTTCCGCAGCGCCCACACCGAGGCGGGGCTCGTCGCCGACCCGCGCCTGGTGCGGTCGGGCGACTTCTACGTGGGCGCCGGCTACCAGGCGGGCCGCGAGCTCCTCACGCTGCCGGAGCACGAGCGGCCGACCGCCATCTTCGCCGGGTCGGACATGCAGGCCCTCGGCGTCATGCGGGCCGCCGCCGAGCTCGGCGTCTCCATCCCGCACGACCTGTCGATCGTCGGCTACGACGACGTGCCCGTCGTCGAGTGGGTCTCCCCCACCCTGACGTCGATCGACCAGAAGCTCGCGACGCAGGGCGCCGTCGCGACGCGCCTGCTCATGGACCTCGCGCAGGGCCGCATCCCGGCGACGCCGCGCATCATCCTCCCGTCCGACCTCGTCGTCCGGGCCTCGACGGCGCCGCCCCGGCGCTGACCGCGGCCGGTCCCGACGCTGACCGCGGCCGGTCCCGACGTGCGAGAGGCGGCCCGGACCGAGGTCCGGGCCGCCTCTGCGGCGCTGCGGGAGGGCGTCAGCGGACGCCGACGACGTCGACGACGAACACCAGCGTGTCCGTGCCGCCGATGCCCGCCTGGGGGGCGCCACGCATGCCGTAGCCGTGCTCCGGCGGGATCGAGAGCAGCACGCGGTCGCCCACGTTGCGGCCGACGAGACCCTTGTCCCAGCCGCCGATGACCATGCCGACGCCGATCGGGAAGTCGATCGTCGAGCGGCGGTCGTACGAGTTGTCGAAGACGTGCCCGTCCCAGATCTGGCCCAGGTAGTTCACGACGATGGTGCGGCCGGCCTCGACGACGGGGCCGGTGCCCTCCTCGAGCACCTGCACCTGCAGGCCGGACGGCGCGCCGCCCTCGGGGAAGGTCAGCTCGGGCTTGTCGCCGAACGAGCCGGACGCGGTGGGCAGAGTGGTCACGACGGACACCTCTCGGGTGGGGGGGAACGAACCCGCCCAGCCTACGGGGAACGGGGCGCCCTCACCCGCGGCGGCCCCCGGGTGGCCGCAGCCGCGCTGGCCCGCGCCCCGCCGGCGTGTGCACGCTGGGTGCATGGCGCCCGAAGGGTCGAGCACGCCGCACCTGTCCGCACCGGCCGGGTCCGCGGCCGGCACGACGCCGGACAGCCGCAGCCCGTTCCCGGCGATCGCGGACTACGGGTTCCTGTCCGACTGCGAGACGAACGCCCTCGTGGCGCCGTCGGGCGCGGTCGAGTGGATGTGCGTCCCACGGCCCGACTCCCCGAGCGTCTTCACGGCCCTGCTCGACCGCGGCGCCGGCCTGTTCCGCGTGGGCCCGTACGGGGTGCGCGTGCCCGTCGCCCGCCGCTACCTGCCCGGCACGCTCGTCCTCGAGACGACGTGGCAGACGTCGACCGGCTGGCTCGTCGTGCGCGACGCCCTGGTGCTCGGCCCGTGGCACCACACCGCGCACCGCTCGCCCACCCACCGCCGCACCCCCACCGACGACGACGCCGAGCACCTCCTGCTGCGCACCGTGAGGTGCGTGTCCGGCACGGTCGACCTCGAGGTCGTGTGCGAGCCGCGGCCCGGCTACGGGCGCGACGCCACGCGCTGGGAGTACGAGGGCGACGGCTACGACACGGCCGTGGGCCGCCCGGACGCCGCCCCGGCCGCCGACGGCGCAGACCGGGCCGCCGACGGCGCCGCGCCGCCCGACCTGCGCCTCACCTCGAGCCTGCGCATCGGCCTGGGCGAGGGCCGCGCGAACGCGCGCAGCCGCATGACCGAGGGAGACCAGCACTTCGTCGCGCTCTCGTGGGGCGAGGAGTCCCTGCCGCGGACGTGGTCCGACGCCGCCGACGCGATGTGGCGCACCGAGCAGTTCTGGCGGGGCTGGATCACGCAGGGCGTGTTCCCGGACCATCCCTGGCGCACCTACCTCCAGCGTTCGGCGCTCACGCTCAAGGGCCTCACGTACGCCCCCACGGGCGCCCTGCTCGCGGCCGCGACGACGTCCCTGCCCGAGACCCCGCAGGGGCCGCGCAACTGGGACTACCGGTACTCGTGGGTGCGGGACTCGACCTTCGCCCTGTGGGGCCTGTACACCCTGGGCCTGGACCGTGAGGCGAACGACTTCTTCGCGTTCGTCCAGGACGTCGCCCACGACCAGCTCCAGGTCATGTACGGCGTGGGCGGGGAGCAGCGGCTCGACGAGTCCGAGCTCGCGCACCTGTCCGGCTACGAGGGCGCGCAGCCTGTGCGCGTCGGGAACGCCGCCTACCAGCAGGACCAGCACGACGTGTGGGGCACGGTGCTGGACTCCGTGTGGGTGCACGCGAAGTCGCGCGACCAGCTGCCCGAGTCGGTCTGGCCGATCCTCAAGCACCAGGTCGAGGAGGCCGCGCGGCACTGGCACGAGCCCGACCGCGGCATCTGGGAGGTGCGCGGCGACCCGCAGCACTTCACGTCGAGCAAGCTCTTCTGCTGGGTGGCGCTCGACCGTGGCGCGCGCCTGGCCCGCCTCTACGACGCGCCTGATGTCGCCGCGCAGTGGCAGGAGGTCGCCGACGAGGTCCGCGAGGACATCCTCGCGCGCGGCGTCGACGAGCGCGGCGTGTTCGTCCAACGCTACGGCTCCGACGCCCTCGACGCGTCCCTGCTCCTCGTGCCGCTGCTGCGCTTCCTGCCGCCCGACGACGAGCGCGTCGTCGCGACCGTACGGGCGATCGCGGACGAGCTCACCGAGGACGGGCTGGTGCTGCGGTACCGCGTCGAGGAGACCGACGACGGCCTCCGGACCCACGAGGGCGCCTTCACGATCTGCTCGTTCTGGCTCGTCTCGGCGCTCGTCGAGATCGGCGAGACCGACCGTGCCCGCGCGCTGTGCGAGCGCCTGCTGGGGTACGCCAGCCCGCTCAGCCTCTACGCCGAGCAGATCGACACGGCCACGGGCCGGCACCTGGGCAACTTCCCGCAGGCGTTCACGCACCTGGCGCTCATCAACGCCGTCATGCACGTCGTCCGCGCAGAGAGGGCGCGTGGCGAGCGGTTCCGTTTCGAGGCCGCCCACCACGCGCCCTGAGCGCCTGGCACGGGAAGGTCAGTCGCGGCCCTGCAGGATCGCGATCAGACGCAGGAACTCCAGGTAGAGCCAGATCAGCGTGACCATGAGGCCGAAGGCCGCGGACCACGCGAACCGGGCGGGGACGCCCTGCTCGACGCCACGCTTGATCGAGTCGAAGTCCATGATCAGCGAGGCTGCCGCCAGGCCGACGGCCACGAGGCCGACGACGACGCCGAGGCCGCCACCACGCGCACCGGCGCCTTCCAGCACGTTCGTCCACACCAGGACGAGGTTGATGAACTGGAAGGCGAGGAAGCCGACCATGGCGATGATGAGCCAGCGCGTGAACTTGGGCGTCACGCGGACGCGGCCCGACTTGTAGAGGAACAGCGCCGCCCCGAACGTCACCATCGTGGCGAGCACGGCCTGGACGACCAGGCCGGGGATCGGCTGCCCGCCGACCGCGCCACCCTCGAACGCCTTCGAGATGCCGCCCAGGAACACTCCCTGAGCCACCGTGTACAGGCTGATCAGCACCGGGCTCGGGTTGCGCTTGAACGAGTTCACGAGGCCCAGCACGAGCCCAACGACCATGCCGAGCGGCCAGATCCCGGGCGCGAGCTTCCACGTGGCGGCCGCGACCACGACCAGCAGTGCCAGCAGCCCGCCCGTCTTGATGATCACGTCGTCGTATGTGAGGCGCTTGGTGTCCGCCGTCGTCGCCGACGGGGCGCCGTAGAGGTACTCCAGCGAGGCGGTGTCGGTGGCCTGCGCGCCGTACGAGCCGGCCTGCCCGTACTGCGGGGCGGGCTGCGTCGCCGTCGCGCCCGGCGCCTGCTGGGTGCCGACGCCGCCGCGGCGCTGCGCCCCCTGGCGCTTCGGCTCGCCGAAGACGTCGCTGTTCGAGAAGTAAGGGTTGCTCAACGGGCTCCTCCTGGTCTGGCCCCGGGCGGGGTCACGTCCGTCACCCCGTCTCCCGGTGCAACGCGGCGGGGGCGCGGGCAGTTCCCATCCTCGCCGCACGGGTGCGGGACGCGCCACCCCCTGGCCCGTCTCGTGGACAGACTCAGGGTTCGCGTCAGGGTCGCTCAGGGTTCTGCGGACGCGGTGCCCCGTTAGGCTCGGGACCATGATCGAGGCACATGGCCTGACCAAGCGTTACGGCCCCAAGACCGCCGTCGACGACATCACCTTCACCGTCCGACCGGGCATCGTCACGGGCTTCCTCGGCCCGAACGGCGCCGGCAAGTCGACGACGATGCGCATGATCATGGGCCTCGACCGGCCCACGGCCGGTGCGGTGACCGTCAACGGGCTCCCCTACTCCCACCACCGCTCGCCGCTCACCGAGGTGGGCGCCCTGCTCGAGGCGCGTGCCGTGCACCCGGGCCGCTCGGCCGAGCAGCACCTGCGCGTGCTCGCCGCGACGCACGGGTTCCCCGACCGCCGCGTCGGCGAGGTCATCGAGCTGACCGGCCTCGAGTCGGTGGCCCGCAAGCGCGTCGGCGGCTTCTCGCTCGGCATGGGCCAGCGCCTGGGCATCGCGTCCGCGCTGCTCGGCGACCCCAGCACGCTCATCCTCGACGAGCCGGTCAACGGCCTCGACCCCGAAGGCGTGCTCTGGGTCCGCAACCTCGCCCGCTACCTCGCGAGCCAGGGCCGCACCGTGTTCCTGTCGTCGCACCTCATGAGCGAGGTCGCCCTCACGGCCGACCACGTCATCGTCATCGGCAAGGGCAAGATCCTCGCCGACACGTCCGTCAAGGACTTCACCGCGGGCGCCTCCCGCAAGACCGTGCGGGTCAGCACCCCGGGTGCCGCCGCGCTGGCCGCGGCGATCGAGCGTGCCGGTGGCACCGCCGTCGCGGCCGACGGCGAGGCGTCGGTCGGCCGGCACGCCGCCGACGACGCCCTCGCCGCGGCGCCCGCCGTCCCCGGGACGCTCGAGGTCACCGGCCTCGACGCCCCCACGATCGGCGAGCTGGCCCTGACGGCCGGCGTCGCGCTGCACGAGCTGACGCCCGTCGTGTCCACGCTCGAGCAGGCGTACATGGAGCTGACCAAGGACTCCGTCGAGTACCGCACCGAGGACGTCTCCCACGTCGACGCCGCCACGACCACCACCGGAGGCCAGCGATGAGCGCCGCCACCCTCTCCCGCCCGGACTTCACCTCGCCGTTCGCCGGCTCGAAGGTGACCTTCCCCCGCCTGCTCGTCTCCGAGTGGCGCAAGCTGTGGAGCCTGCGGTCCACCTGGTGGGTGCTGGGCATCGCCGTCGTCATCATGATCGGCTTCGCGCTGATCTTCTCGGCCGCGTTCACCAGCTTCGTCGCCGACAACGCCGACGCGCAGGGCGAGATCGCCGCCGCAGGCGGCATCCCGCCCACCACGTTCATCACGGCCGGCTACCAGTTCGCCACGCTCGTCGCGGCGTCGCTCGGAGCCATCGCGATGACGGGCGAGCACTCGACCGGGATGATCCGCGCGACGCTCTCGGCGGCCCCGACCCGCCTGCCGGTGCTGTGGGCGAAGATCACCGTCATCGCCGTCGTGTCGTTCGTGGTGATCGCCGTCTCGACGGCCATCGCCTACCTGGTGACCCACCCCGTCCTCGCCAACCACGACATCACCGTGGACCTCGGCGACGGCGAGCAGCTGCGCTCGCTGATCGGCGTGCCGCTGTATGTCATGGTCGTCGCGGTGCTCGCCGTCGCGGTCGGGACGCTCGTACGGAACACGCCCGGCACGATCGTCATCGTCGTCGGGATGTTCTTCCTGGTGCCCAGCATCATCGGCACCATCGCCGGCGTGACGAACGCGGCGTGGGCGCAGAACCTCAACAAGTGGCTGCCCAGCGCGGCGGGCGAGCGGATCATCACCCAGGTCGGCTCCGGCGCGTCGGTCAACGGGCCCGGCGGCCCGGGGACGAGCCTGCCGCTCTTCGACGCCTGGCAGGGCTTCGGCGTCCTGGGCCTCTACACCGTGGTGCTGGTGGCCTTCGCGGCCCTCGTGCTCAAGCGCCGCGACGCCTGACCGCCGCGCTACAGGCCCGCCGGGATCGCTCCCGGCGGGCCTGTGTCGTCCCGGGCGTGCGCCCCGGTGCCCCCGCCGGGGTTCGAACCCGGACTGGGTCGGGTTTAAGCCGACTGCCTCTGCCAGTTGGGCTACGGGGGCCAGTCGCCGTCGTCGGACCACGGGGGCCGCAGACGGCAGGAGCACCGCACGCCGGGCGTGCGGTGCTCCTCGAAGCCTAGACGGCGGGCGTCACTGGGCCTCGACGGGGTGGCCCTCGGCCGCGGTCTCGGCGGACGACTCCGCCTTCTGCTCGATCTTCGCGCCGAGCGGCGCGGGCGGCACGGCGGCCTTGCGGAACTCGTCGCGCGGGTCGTGCACGGAGCCGAGCGAGACGATCTCGCGGCCCATGATGAACTGGCCGAGCCAGCCGATGATGATGCGGATCTTGCGGTTGCCCGTCGGCATCGCCAGCACGTGGTAGCTGCGGTGCGCGGCCCACGCGAGGAAGCCGCGCAGCTTGAGGAAGCCGAACAGCTCCGCGACGCCCTTGTACAGGCCGAGCGAGGCGACCACGCCGACGCTCTTGTGCTTGTACTCGTGCGGCACGTGGCCGGCGCGCTTGGTCACGATGTTGTCGGCGAGCTGCTTGGCCTCGCGGATCGCGTGCTGCGCGTTCGGCGGGCAGAACTTGCCCGGGTTGAGCACGTCCGGCACGGCGGCGCAGTCGCCCGCGGCCCACGCGTCCGCGACGACGTTGCCGTCCTCGTCCGCGACCTCGAGCGTCGGCAGCACGATGACGCGGCCCAGCTTGTCGACCGGGAGGTCCGAGGCCTCCTTGAGCACCGGGTTCGCCTTGACGCCGGCCGTCCACACGATGGTGTCCGACTCGAACTCGACGCCCGTCGACGTCGTGACGTGACCGTCCACGCACGACGACAGGAACGTGTTCAGGTGGAACTCGATGCCGCGCTTCTTCATCTCCTCCATGGCCCACAGGCCCATGGGCTCGGAGACCTCGGGCAGGATGCGGCCCGAGCCCTCGATCATGACGAAGCGCAGGTCCTCGGGGTCGATCGTGGCGTAGTTGCGCGTCGCGTAGCGCGCCATGTCCTCGATCTCGGCGATCGCCTCGACGCCGGCGAAGCCGCCGCCGATGAACGTGAACGTGAGCATGCGCCGGCGCAGGTCCGCGTCCCACGTGGACGAGGCGACGTCCATGCGGTTGAGCACGTGGTTGCGGACGGCGATGGCCTCCTCCACGTTCTTGAAGCCGATGGCCGTCTCCGCGAGCCCGGGGATGGGCAGCGTGCGGGAGACGGAGCCGAGGCCTACGACGAGCTCGTCGTAGGTGACGTCGTAGGCGTCGCCGGCCTCCGGCTCGATCGTGACGCGCTTGCTGGCGTGGTCGATCGCGACGACCTTGCCCTGGAGCACGTCGACGCCCTTGAGGGCCCAGCGGTGCGGGGCGACGACGTCGCGGCCGTCGATCGAGCCCGCGCCGGCCTCCGGGAGGAAGGGCGCGTAGGTCATGTACGGACGCGGGTCGACGACGACGATGGCGGCGTCGGCCTTGCGCAGCTTCTTGCGCAGGCGGCGTGCGACGTAGAGCCCGACGGAACCACCACCGAGCACCACGATGCGCGGGACCTTGCGGGTGCGGTGGCTCCCCGCCGCATCCTGGGCAGGGGTGACCGAGGTCAGGTCGTTCTGAGGCATGGAGTGAGTCTACCCAGGGCACCGGGCGGCAGAGGCCAAAGTCCCCGTTTACCTGATCACAACGAGACAGGCAACCTGCGCGCGCTCCCGCGATGGGTCGTGGCGCGGCGTGCGCCGCCGCGCGGACGGGGGCGCCCAGCGCGGTACAGACCCGTCGCGCGGCGGTGGCCGCGGCCTGCCGGACCGTGAGATCCGGCGCGCCGCGGCCACGCGTCGGCGCGGGGCGTCAGGCGCCGTCCGCCGAGGTCACGCCGGCCGGAGGCGCGCCGTCGCCGTCCGACGGGGCGACCGCCGGCGGGGGCGTCGTCGGCGCGTCGACCCCCGGTGGGGCGGTCGGCGCGGGCGTCTCGGGTGCCTCGGTCGGCGCGGGCGTCTCGGGTGCCTCGGTCGCCGGGGCGTCCGGGTCCTGCGTCGTGGCGTCGGGCTCCGTCGGCGCGCCGGCGCTCGGCTTCGGGGCGCTCTGCTCGATCACCGTGGGCGCCTTGAGGAACGGCCACGGCTGCTGCTGCGCGCGGGCGCCGACGGCGGGCTTCATCTGCCCGGAGTCGTCGACCACCACGTCCTTCTCAGGCAGCGCAGACAGCGGGAAGACGTTCCAGCGGGCGCGGCCGTCCGTCGCCAGGCCCGGGCGGAAGATCCACCGGCCCTCGACGTCCGGCACCGACCACCGCTGCCACTCGGCGTCGACCGGGACGGTGCGGACCGGGCGGCCGCGGTCGTCGAAGAGCTGGACGTCGCGCAGCGGGTCGCCGTTCGCGTCGTAGGCGAAGAGGTTGGACACCTGCATGCCGTCCACCCACACGCCGTCCTGGCCCGACGGCGAGGCGGCGCCCCACGACACCTGGCCGCCCTGCGCGGCGCCGCCGCTCCCCGCGTCGCTCAGGCCCGAGGCGTAGCCCGCGCTCCACTGCGACCCGTCGCCGGCGCGCACCTGGTCGCGCGTCGCGAACGACATCGGCAGCAGCGCGACGAGCGCCACGACCGAGGCCACCCCGGCGAGCGTCGGGACCCAGCGCCACGGCATCCAGCGGCCGCGGCCCCACTGCACGCTCACGACGACCACGACGGCGACGACCGCCAGGGCGCCGCCGTCGAGCGGGACGACGGAGAACCGCCCCCGGCCGCCGAACAGCGAGGCGAGGAACGCCCCGACGAGCCAGCCGCGGGCCACCCACCACACCGGGGTGAGCTCGACGAGCACCTCGCGCACCGCCCGCCAGGCGGGCGTGGCCGTCAGCGGCTCCCAGGCGCGCCACCACGCCGCGGCGACCCGCGTGCGCCGGGCGCGCAGCGCGGAGCGCAGCACCGAGCGCAACCGCCCGCGGCGTGGCGCGACCACCGCCGGGGCCGGGAACCCGGCCGCGGCGCGCAGCTCGGCGGCGTACCGCGCGGGCGGCCCGAAGACCTTGGTGAGGTCGAGGGCGACGTCGTCGGTCGCGTCGGCGTCGGTGGCGTCGGCGGCGAGCAGGGCGCGGTCGGCGACCGCGTCGGCCAGGTCGGCCTCGAGCCCGCCGGCGAGGTCCTCGACGGCGTCGGGGCCGAGGTCGGCCAGGTGGAGCCGCACGGCCTGGGCGTAGCCCCGCACGTGCGCGTCGAGCATCGTCTGACCAGCCATCACGCCGCCTCGTTCCGTCCGGTGCCGAGCAGGCCGCCGAGCGCGCCCGCGAACTCCTGCCATTCCTTGCGCTGGGTGGTGAGCATCTGCCGCCCGAGCGGCGTGATGCCGTAGTACTTGCGGTGCGGGCCCTCCTCCGAGGGCAGCACGTAGCTGGTCAGCGCGCCCGCCGCGTACAGGCGGCGGAGCGTGCCGTACACCGAGGCGTCGCCGACGTCGTCGAGCCCCTGCGACCTCAGGCGGCGTACGACGTCGTACCCGTACCCGTCCTCCTGCTCGACGACGGCGAGCACCGCCGCGTCGAGCACCCCCTTGAGCAGCTGTGTCATGTCCATCGCGTCCCTCCCGACGACAACCTTGCGAATCGCACACTACTGCGCACCCCGCACTACCGTGCGATGCGACACGCGAGGAAGGAGTACAAGGGGTGACCTGCCGCCGCGTCTCAGCGGATCGACAGCGCGATGCCGTCCAGGATGTCGTGCTCGCTCGTGACGACGTGGGTCAGCTCGCCGCCCGCGGCCGCGACGTCGTCGCGCACCCGGCGGACCACCTCGGCCCAGACGAGCGCGCCGGCGCCGACGACGTCGGCGCGCAAGGGCTGGAGGAAGCCGAGGGCCAGGCGTTCGTCGCGCGACATCGCGAGCAGGCGCTCGCACGCGCCGAGCGTCTCCTCGACCGTGAGCACCGCGCCCCCGACGCGCGAGCGATCGTACTCGCGCAGGCCCAGCGCGTACGCCGTCACGGACGTGACCGAGCCGGCGAGGCCGACCAGCGTGGTGGTGCGACCCAAGGGCACTCCCCCGGGCCCGGTCGTCGCAGCGTCGAGGGCGGCCTGCACGTCGGCGCGGGCCGCGGCGACCTCGTCCGCCGTCGGGGGGCTCGTGTGCAGGTGACGTTCGGTGAGGCGCACGGAGCCGACGTCCATCGAGACGGCCGCCTCGGGCGTCGACCCGCCGAGCACCAGCTCGGTGGACCCGCCGCCCAGGTCGACGACGAGGAACGGCCCCGGGTGCGTGGCGCTCATGGGGCCCGTCGCGCCGCGGAAGGACAGCTGCGCCTCCTCGTCGCCCGAGATCACCTCGGCCTCGACGCCGATGGCGGCGCGGATGCCGTCGAAGAACACGTCGCGGTTGCGGGCGTCGCGCGTCGCTGACGTCGCGACGAAGCGCGTGGCCTCCACCCCCAGGTCCTTGATCACCTGCGCGTACTCGCGCGTGACGGCGAACGCGCGCTCGAGCGCGTCGGGCGCGAGCTCGCCGGTGCGGTCCACGCCCTGGCCCAGGCGGACGATCGTCGTGCGCCGGTCCACCTCGGTGAGCGTGCCGTCGTCGGCGACGTCGGCGACCAGGAGGCGGAGCGAGTTGGTGCCACAGTCGACGGCGGCGACGCGGCGGGAGGCAGCAGGCGAAGTCACGCGGACAACCTTCTCACCACCGGCCGACGCGGTGCGCCCGGTGGCCCTCCGGCACCGTGTGATCCCTTTCGCTGTAGTACCTCCTTGCGTTCAGGGGCCCAGAACGCAACGAAGTACTACGCCGAAACGGTCAGCAGGTGCAGCGGTCCCGCGACCACATCGGGGCTGCGAGCGCCAGCGTCTCCTCGCCCAGCGGGTTGACGCCCGGGCGGGCGAGGGCGTGGGCCATGAGCACGTGCAGGCACTTGACGCGCGTGGGCATGCCGCCGGCGGAGATGCCGTCGATCTCGTCGACGTGGCCGAGCTCCGCGCGGTCGGCGAGGTAGGACTCGTGCGCCGCGCGGTAGGCCGCCGCCAGTTCCTCGTCCTCCTGGAGCCGGTCGGTCATGGCCTTCATGACCCCGCGGGTCTCGAGAGTCGACGCCGCGGCGACCGCGCCCGGGTGCGTCAGGTAGTACGTCGTCGGGAACGGCGTGCCGTCGGGCAGGCGCGGCAGCGTGCGGGCGACGAGCGGGCGGCCGCAGACGCACCGGGCGGCGATGCCCACGACCCCGCGCGCCTTGCGCTGGAGCTGCTCGGCGAGCACCTCGAGGTCGGCCGGGGTGACGTCGGTGGGGTTCTCAGGGACGGCGTAGCTCACTGCCCGATTGTGTCAGACGGGTCCTCGACCGCGCCGCCGTCGTCGGGGCCGGTGTCGTCCGGCCGGTCCGCCGGCTCGGTCCCGTCGGCCGGCGCGGTCCCGTCCGGCGCGCCGTGCGGGCCGTCGGCCACCTGCACCGAGTCCCACAGCGTCGTGTACCAGGGCGTCCCGGCGTCGCTCTTCCCGCCGACGACGCCGGCCTCGACCGGCTTGCCCGTGGCGGGGTCGATGTCCTCGACCACCCGGTCGCCGCCGACGGTGCGCCACACCTGGTCGCCGGGCATGACGAACAGCAGGCGGTCGCGCGCCTGACCCATGACGAACGCGTCGTCGCTCCAGCGGTCCAGCTCCTGCTGGAGGCGGTCGGCCTCGGCCTGTCGGGCCTCGACCCGGCCCCGGAGCTGGTGCAGCTCCATCGACTGCTGCACCGCGGCGCGCACGGTCGGCACCAGCAGCACGGCGGAGATGAGCACGACGACGGCCAGGACCAGCAGGCGGACCGTCACGACCTCGGGCAGCACCAGGCCGTTGTGGGCCCGACGACGGTCGCCGCGCGCGGGCCCCCCGGGCGGTTGAGGATGGCGCGGGCGCCTGTGCCGCGGGCGGAGGCGGGCACGGAGCCGTTCGCGGTGACCTTGGCCGTCCCCTTCGGCGGGACCTTCGGCGCCGCGGGCCGGGCGGCGGCACCGCGCCCCGTCGTCCGCGGCTGCGACGTCGTCGGGCGGGACTGCGAGCGGCCCGACGCGCCGCCGCGTGCCGCCGGCCGGGAGGCCGGGCGGTGCGGGGGCGAGGTGGGGCGGCGGGCGGTCACGCCCCGATTGTGCCGACCGGGAGGGCCGGGCGGGCGGACGTGTCGCGGCGCGCCCGCAACCCTCCCTTTCGATGTCGTCGTTCGTTGCGGAACGGCGCCCAGAACGCAAGGAGGTACGACATCGAAACGGGGGGAAGACGGCGGCGGGCCGCCCCTCCGGAGAGGGACGGCCCGCCGTCGTGGTGCGCTGGGCTCAGCCCTTGAAGCGCGGGAAGGCGCTGCGGCCGGCGTACACGCCCGCCTCGTCCAGGGCCTCCTCGATGCGGAGGAGCTGGTTGTACTTGTTGATGCGCTCGCCACGGGCCGGGGCGCCGGTCTTGATCTGGCCGGCGTTGGTGGCCACCGACAGGTCGGCGATGGTGACGTCCTCGGTCTCGCCGGAGCGGTGCGAGGTCATCGTGGTGAAGCCGTTGCGCTGAGCCAGCGTGACGGCGTCGAGCGTCTCGGTCAGGGTGCCGATCTGGTTCAGCTTGACCAGGAGGGAGTTGGCGGCCTTCTCCTCGATGCCACGGGCGAGGCGCTCCGGGTTGGTGACGAACAGGTCGTCGCCGACGACCTGGACCTTGTCGCCGACCTCGGTGACGAAGGAGGTCCACGCGGCCCACTCGTCCTCGGACAGCGGGTCCTCGATCGAGACGATCGGGAAGTCCGCGACCATCTGGGCGTAGAGGGCGATCATGTCCTCGGTCGAGTGCACCTCGCCGTTCTTGAAGCGGTACGCGCCGTCCTTGAAGAACTCGGTGGCGGCGACGTCCATCGCGATGGCGATGTCGGAGCCCGGCGTGAAGCCGGCCTTCTCGATCGCCTCCATGATGAGCTCGAGCGCGGCACGGTTCGAGGGCAGGTCGGGGGCGAAGCCGCCCTCGTCGCCGAGACCGGTCGCGAAGCCCTTGGCCTTGAGGACGCCCTTGAGGGCGTGGTAGACCTCGGCGCCCGAGCGCAGGGCCTCCTTGAAGGTGCCCGCGCCGATCGGGGCGATCATGAACTCCTGGAAGTCCACGGTCGAGTCGGCGTGCGAGCCACCGTTGAGGATGTTCATCATCGGGACCGGCAGCACGTGGGCGTTCGGGCCGCCAACGTAGCGGAACAGGTCCAGGCCGGCCGACTTGGCGGCGGCCTTGGCGACGGCGAGCGAGACACCGAGGATGGCGTTCGCGCCGAGCTTGCCCTTGTTCGGGGTGCCGTCGAGGTCGATCAGCGTCTGGTCGATGAGGCGCTGCTCGTCGGCGTCGTAGCCGATGAGCTCGGGGGCGATGTCGTCGATGACGTGGTTGACGGCCTGCTCCACGCCCTTGCCCAGGTAACGGCTCTTGTCGCCGTCACGCAGCTCGACCGCCTCGAAGGCGCCGGTCGAGGCGCCGGACGGGACGCCCGCGCGGGCGAACGTACCGTCGTCCAGGACGACCTCGACCTCGACGGTGGGGTTGCCGCGCGAGTCAAGAATCTCGCGGGCGCCAACGGCTTCGATGCTAGCCACGGGAACTCCTCTGGGAATGGATGGCTGGGTGCCTTTGCGGTCGTGAGTCAGCGTAGTTCCGAAGCCCTGACGCGGCGCGGTGCGCCCGCGCACAGGCGGACGACGGCGTACTCACGAGTGGTCGGACCATAACACGCGTCACACCCGCGTTCCCGGGCTCAGGCTCACGGTGCACGCACCGCGGTGCAGGGCCTCCGACCAGGCACGGACGACGGTGGCGCGCCCACGTTCCCGGACGACCGTGCGGCCCCCGGGACGAGGTCCCGGGGGCCGCACGTGGGTGGTTGCGAGGCGGTCAGCCTCGCGAGGTGTCGCTCAGCGGCGCAGCCAGCACGACACCGTGTGCCAGATGCCCTGGAACGTGCCGTGGTGGCCCGACGACGCGTGGCCGTGGTCCGCGTGGGACGGCGTGCCGTGGCCCCCGTGGGACGGCGTGCCCGGCGTGCCGTGGCCCGGGTGGGCGGGCTTGCCGGGCTTGGCCTTCGCCGTGACGGGCGCCGACGTCGCCGACGCCGGGTCGTGGCCCTTCGCGGTCACCGTCACGGTCACCGTGAGCGCGTGCCCGACGTCGGCCTTGGTCACCGCGTAGGTCGAGCCGGTCGCCTTGGCGACGTCCTGACCGTCCCGCTGCCACTGGTAGCGGTAGGCCAGCGTGTCGGGCGAGGCCCACGTGCCCTTCGACGCCGAGAGCGTGGAGCCGACCTCGGCCTTGCCCGAGATCTCCGGCGCCGCGACCTGCACCGCGGACGCCGTCCCGCCGACGACCGTGACGTCGTCCCAGCCCACCAGCGTGCCGTCGGTGCGGAAGACCGCGACCTTGTGCGCGCCGGGCGCCACGTCGGCCCCGACGGGGACGGTGACCTTGCCGTTCTTGCCCGTCGTCACCGAGCCCAGCAGCACCGGGTCGGAGTACAGCCACACGTCCACGTCGGTGCTCTTGGCCCCGGTGCTGAGCGCGAGCGGCGAGCCGGCCCGCACGATGTCGTCGGCCGTGACCTTGCCGCGGTTCGTCTTCGTGAGCTGGTCCGCCGGGAGCGGTGGGGTCACGACGACGGGAGGAGCCGCCACCAGGTGGCCCACGCCCCAGCGGGCGGTGGTCTGGTAGCCGGTGCCCGTGGGCTCGGCCCAGGTGTGGACGGCGTAGCGGCTTCCGGCGCGGCCGTCGTTGACCTGGAAGTCGACGCCCTGGAAGGTGTCCGCGCCGCCGAACGGCACGTCGTCCTGCCCGCCGGACTGGCCGGTGAGCGTGACGGCGAGCTCGACGACGTAGCCGGTGGCGGTGCGTGCCGTCGCCGACGTGAGGCGCGCGCCCTGAGCGGTCGCGTCACCGGTGCCGAACGACGTCTGGTTGTCCACCGAGATGCGCATCTGGGAGTCGTTCGGCCCGTAGCCGCCGGCCTTGGCGTTGCCGAGGTCGAGGAAGAGCTCCACGGAGTCCCGGTTCCACGGGTCGCTGGACGAGACGTCGATGACCGGGTCGGTCACCTCGTACAGCACGTAGAGGGTGTCGTCGCCCTTCCACAGGGTGCGCACGTCGGCCTGCGCGCCGTCCGCGGCGCCCTCGACCTTCGTGCCCGTGTGCACCACGTTCGCCGCGGCCCACGCGTCGTCGACGACGCCGTCGACCACGGGCGCGTCGCCCGCGGCCTCGGCCACGTCCACGGTCGAGAGGTCCTCGAGGAACGTCAGCGTGCCCGTCGAGCCGGGGCTGTTCCAGGCGCCGACGACGCCGGAGCCGGCCAGCGCGCGCACGTCGAGCTGGGCGGTGCCGCCCTGGGCGACGCCGCTGTGCGGGACGTGCAGGACGGCCCGCCAGCCCGCCGCGGCGTCGTCGAGCACGACGCCCGACGCCCCGCCGGAGGTGGCGCCCGCCTTCGTGATCCCGTACGTCTGGCCCGCGTAGGAGACCTCGACGGCGTCGGAGGCGTCCGACGCCACGGTGACGAGCAGCGTGAGGTGGTCGGCCGTCCAGCGCGGGACGAACGACCCGGCGCCGCCGGTGAGCTCCTGCGCTGGCTGGTTGCGCCAGTCGACGGAGTCCGCCGCGGAGGCGTCGAGCGGCACGTCGCCGCCGAACACGTTGGCCGCGGTGAGCAGCGGCGGCACACCCGCGTCGTCGCCCACGGCGCCGAAGTAGGCGTACTTGGCCTGCAGGCCGCCGTCGAACAGCAGCGGCGCCTGCGCCGAGCGCCACGACCGGGCGTCGGTCAGGCCCCACAGCGTCACCGAGAACAGGTCGTCCGCGTGCTTGCGGAAGACGTCGAACGCGTCGCGGTACCAGTGGCCCTGCTTGATGAGGTTGCCCTCGGTCACGGGCGTCCCGACGGTCGCGTCGAGTTCCGTGACCGCCTGCGTGACGGGCAGGTCCTCGAACCGGGTCAGGGCCGCGTCCATGCCGGAGGCCGGCGTCGTCAGGGACGAGTGGAACTGGTGGCCCACGCCGTCGACCGGGACGCCCGCGGCCAGCAGCCGCTGCACGAGGGCGTGGTAGCGCTCGAGCTTCGCGCCGTCGGTCTCGGTGTTGTACTCGTTGATGAACAGCGAGACCGGGCGGTCGGACCCCGCGGCGGCGTACTGCTGGTTGAACGCCTCGTCCGCGTACCGGAAGGCCAGCGACACGTACTCCTCGCCGAGCACCTGGTACCACGGGCTGCGGCGCATTCCGTCGTCCGTCGCGTTGTCGGAGATGACCTCGTTGGCCACGTCCCAGCCGACCATCGGGTTGGTGGCCGAGCCGAACGGCCCGTAGTCGCCGGCGATCGACGCGGCGATGTTGAAGATGTGGTCGTGCAGGCGCTGGCGCAGGAACTCCTTGTCGGCGTCCGACGACGTCAGCGGCGTGCCGTCGTCACGCTGGAAGAACCACGCCGGCGTCTGGCTGTGCCACACGAGCACGTGCCCGTACACGCGCAGGTGGTTGGCCTGGGCGTAGTTCAGCAGCGTCGTCGCGTCCGGGTTGCGGCGGAAGACGTGGTTCGCGTCGTACCAGGACTCGACCTTCATCGAGTTCTCGGCCGTGATCTGGTCGAAGTGGTGCAGCACCAGCTCGGACGCGTTGCCCGTCGTCTCGCGCGAGTCGATGGCGACGCCCATGCCCGGGATGGCCACGGAGTCCTTGAGCGGGGTCAGCGACGTGTCGACCACCGGGGGTTCCGGCACCCACACGCGCACCCCGTCGACGAGGAACGTGGACACGTTGCCGCTGTTGTACTTCGTCTCGAAGTAGAGCTGGGCGGCGCTGTCGTAGGCCGGCATCGTGAACTGGGCGCCCACCTTGACCCAGCCGTCGTTGCGGGCCGTCGTGATCGCGGCGAGGTTCGAGAACGTCTCGACGCCGCCGCGGACGGTGCGCGCCGACAGGGTGATCTGCCCCGTGGGCTGCCCCTCGGCGAACCGCACCCACGCCTCGAACTCGAGCGTCGCCCCGCCGACCCCGGCGGCCGCGACGTCGTACTGCAGGCCGTCGCCGTCCGAGTCGCGGTCGGAGACCTGCGCCGCGTAGGCGGTGCCGTCCGCGCCGCCCGCGACGACCGACAGCGTCGGCGCCGTGTCGTTCGGCTGGCGCGGGGCCCAGCCCTGCGTGGTCTGGTCGTCGAAGCCGGTGTCGACGACGACGGTGCCCGGCTCCGGGCCGTCGCCCGTGACGCGGGGCGTCGTGATCTCGACGTCGTCCACGAGGTAGGTGTAGGTGCCCGACCCTCCGGCGCCGATGTAGACCTTCGACTTTGCCGGGTCGGAGCCCGGGGGCACCGTCCACTGCCCCGAGATCGTGGTCCACGCGGCGTCGGTGACGTCCGTGTTGCCCACCCAGGTGTAGTGGTCGCTGCCGTCGTTGCTGAAGGCGACCCAGCGGATCTGCGTGGCGGGGGCGCCCGCGGCGAGCCGCACCTTGGCCGAGATCGAGTACGTCGTGCCCGTCGCGAGCAGTCCCGGCGCCGTCTGGATGCCGGTGAAGTCGTTCGCGCGGTCGTTGACCTGGAGCGCGTAGCCGGCGTCCTGCGCGGCGTACGTGAGCGTGCCCGCGCCGCCGCCGGACTGCTGCAGGCCCGTGCCCAGCGTCTGGTCGTCGAACGTCGCGCCCGCGACGACGACGTCGTCGGACGGCGTGGTGATCGTGACGTCGTCGAGCAGGAACTCGGCGGTGGCGGAGTCGGACTCGACGTAGAGGATGTCGGCGGGCGTCGCCGGCAGCACGGAGTAGGTGCCGTCGAGCTTGACCCACGCGCTGTCGGTGACGTCGACGCGGCTGCCCACCCACGGGTACTCGTTGGCGGCGCCCGCCTGGTGCGCGCCGAAGTTGAGCTTCGCGGCGGGCTGGCCCGCGACGAGCTTGACCCAGCCGGTGACGTGGTAGTCACCCGCGGTGAAGAGCGTGGTGACGGGCAGCTGCGCGCCGTTCCACGCCGCCGTGCGGCCCGAGACCTTGAGCGCCTGCGCGCCCGTGTGGGCGTCGGCGTCGAGCGACACCGTCGCGCCGCGCCCCGCCCACGGGGCAGCGCTGCTGCCCTCGAAGTCGCTGTTCAGCACCACCGTGTCGGCGGCGGCCGCCGGCGCGCCGGTGGCGACCAGCGCCGCGACCGCGCCGGTCAGGGCGACCGCTGTCGCCGTCAGTCCCGCGAGGAGTGCGCGACCGCGCCTGCCTCGCGTCCGGAAGTTCCCCATCCATCGCTCCCTTGCGACTCGCGGACCGCCCGTCGGGCGGCCCGCACACGAGCGCGGCCGTGCGCCCACGCATCGGAGACTAGGGGTGGATAACCTTTTCGACAACGTTTCAGAAGCCGTCGTCCGGCTGGTGTGCGCGAGCCTGTTCGCGCTGCTCAGGCGCGGCAGCGCTCGTCGGTGGCGGTTCGCCCGGATCTCACCCGGTACGGGCACCTCCCGCGGCCCCGGCGTTCGCTACCGTCACGGACGTGAGCAAGGTTGTGGTGGTCGGTGCCGGGATCGTGGGGCTCGCGACGGCGGCACGGCTCGCCGCCCGCGGCGACGACGTCGTCGTCGTGGACAAGGAGGACGGCGTCGCCGCCCACCAGACGGGACGCAACTCCGGGGTGGTCCACTCGGGGCTCTACTACTCCCCCGGCTCGCTCAAGGCGCAGCTCGGCGTGGCCGGATCGCGGTCGATGGTCGCGTTCGCGCGCGAGCACGGTGTCGCCGTGGACGTGTGCGGCAAGCTCGTCGTCGCCACGTCCGAGGAGGAGGTGCTGCGCCTGCGCGCGCTGCACGAGCGCGGCACCGCCAACGGCATCGACGGGCTGCGGCTGCTCGCCCCGGAGCAGGCGCGCGAGATCGAGCCGCACGTCGCCTGCGCCGCGGCCCTGTTCGTGCCCGCCACCGGCATCGTCGACTACCGCGGGGTGTGCGACGTGCTCGCGCGGCAGGTGCGCGAGTCCGGCGGCGAGGTGCGGTTCGGCGTGCGGGCGCGGGCCGCGCGCGACCTGCCCGACGGCGTCGAGCTGACGGTCGAGGACGGCGAGCCGCTGCGCGCCGACGCCCTGGTCGCCTGCGCGGGCCTCTACGCGGACCGGTTCGCCCGCGCGTCCGGCGTCGACCCGCAGGCGCGCATCGTGCCGTTCCGCGGCGAGTACTTCGAGCTCGCGCCCGGCGCGGCCGGGCTGGTGCGCGGGCTCGTCTACCCGGTGCCCGACCCGCGGTTCCCGTTCCTCGGCGTGCACCTGACGCGCATGGTGCACGGCGGCACGCACGCCGGGCCCAACGCCGTCCTCGCGCTGGCGCGGGAGGGCTACCGGTGGCGCGACGTCGTGCCCGCCGACGTGCTCGACGCGCTGACCTGGCCTGGGCTGTGGCGGCTCGCGCAGGGCAACGTCGGCACGGGCGCCCGCGAGGTGGTGCGCTCGGCGTCGCGGCGCGTCTTCGCACGGTCCCTCGCGCGGCTCGTCCCGGAGATCACGGCCGCCGACCTGGTGCCCGCGCCGGCGGGCGTGCGCGCCCAGGCGCTCGGACGCGACGGCCGGCTCGTCGACGACTTCCTCGTGGTGACGGGACCCCGTCAGGTGCACGTGGTCAACGCCCCGTCCCCCGCCGCGACGGCGTCGCTGGAGATCGCGAGACACCTGGAGCGGCAGGTGGACGCGGCGCTGGCACGCGCCTGAGCGTGCCGATCGGAACGTGGGTTCGGGATCGGGACGTGCATCGCAACGCACGTTCCGATCCCGAAGCCACGTTCCGATCGCGGATGCCCGTTCCTGCCGATGCGGGCGACCCTCCGGCAGGCGGGCTGCCGGGGGTTCCGCCAGCACCAACTACCCACGGCGACCCGGACGCTTTGCGCGCGCTTGAACGCGACGAACCACGCCGCCTTCGCGAGACGCCGCGACGACGGTCTGGTACCGGATCCGCCGGCGTCAGCGCGTGCCCACCGCCGCGGCGGCCGCGACGTCGCCCAGCACGACCGCGTCGACGAGCTGCCGCGCCCATGTCAGCACCTCCGCGCCGCGCAGCGGGCGGCCGCCGATGCGCGCCGTCGTCGGGAACGGCACGAGGAACGCGCGGATCGCCGGCTTGAGGATGACGCCCGGGTAGAGCCGCTTGAGGCGCAGCTGCGCCGACTCCGGCAGGTCCACCGGCGCGAACCGCACGTGCTTGCCCTGCGCGGTGACGTCCGAGAGCCCCGCCCGGCGCGCGTGGTTGCGGAAGTCCGCGACGTCGAACAACGCGGAGGCGACCTCGGGCAGGGCGCCGTAGCGGTCGGTGAGCTCCGCGCGCACCTCGGCGAGCATCGCCGCGTCCGTCGCGGCCGCGATCTTCTTGTACGCCTCCAGGCGCAGCCGCTCGGTGGCGATGTACGACTCGGGCAGGTGCGCGTCGACGGGCAGCTCGATGGTGACTTCGGGGGCCTCCTCGGGCGCGTCGCCGCGGAACGCCTGCACGGCCTCGCCCACCATGCGCACGTACAGGTCGAACCCGACGCCCTGGATGTGGCCGGACTGCTCGCCGCCCAGCAGGTTGCCCGCGCCGCGGATCTCCAGGTCCTTCATGGCGATCTGCATGCCCGCGCCGAGGTCGGTGTGCGCCGCCATCGTGGCGAGGCGGTCGTGCGCCTGCTCGGTGAGCGGCTTCTCGGGCGGGTACAGGAAGTACGCGTAGGCGCGCTCGCGGCCGCGGCCCACGCGGCCGCGCAGCTGGTGGAGCTGGGACAGCCCGAGCACGTCGGCGCGCTCGAGCACGAGCGTGTTGGCGTTGGAGATGTCCAGCCCGGTCTCGACGATGGTGGTGCACACCAGGACGTCGAGCTCCTTCTCCCAGAACCCGCGGATGACCTGGTCGAGCTGGGTCTCGCTCATCTTGCCGTGCGCGACGCCGACGCGGGCCTCGGGGACCAGCTCGTTCAGCCGCTGGGCCGTCCGGTCGATCGACTCGACGCGGTTGTGGACGTAGAAGACCTGCCCCTCGCGCAGCAGCTCGCGGCGGATCGCGGCCGAGATCTGCCGCTCCTCGTAGGCGCCCACGTACGTGAGCACGGGGTGGCGCTCCTCGGGCGGCGTCTGGAGCGTGGACATCTCGCGGATGCCGGTCACGGCCATCTCGAGCGTGCGCGGGATCGGGGTCGCGGACATGGCGAGCACGTCCACGTTGGTGCGCAGCTGCTTGAGGGTCTCCTTGTGCTCGACGCCGAAGCGCTGCTCCTCGTCGATGATGACCAGGCCGAGGTCCTTGAACTGCACGGAGCCCGTGATGAGGCGGTGCGTGCCGATGACGACGTCGACCGAACCGTCCTTGAGGCCCTTGATGGTCTCCTCGGACTCGCGCGCGTTCTGGAAGCGGGACAGCGCGGCGACCTTGACCGGGAAGCCCTGGTAGCGCTCGGAGAACGTCTCGAAGTGCTGCTGGACGAGCAGCGTCGTCGGGACGAGCACGGCCACCTGCTTGCCGTCCTGCACGGCCTTGAACGCGGCGCGGATGGCGATCTCCGTCTTGCCGTAGCCGACGTCGCCGCAGATCAGGCGGTCCATCGGCGTCGACTTCTCCATGTCGGCCTTGACCTCGTCGATGGTGGAGAGCTGGTCGGGCGTCTCGACGTAGGCGAAGGCGTCCTCGAGCTCGCGCTGCCACGGGGTGTCCGGGCCGAAGGCGTAGCCCTCGGTGGCCATGCGGGCGCTGTACAGGCGGATGAGCTCGCCCGCGATCTCGCGGACGTGCTTGCGGGCCTTGGCCTTGGTGTTCTTCCAGTCGGCGCCGCCCATCTTGGACAGGCTCGGCGACTCGCCGCCGACGTACTTGGTGACCTGGTCGAGCTGGTCCATCGGCACGAACAGCCGGTCCCCGGGCTGACCACGCTTCGACGACGCGTACTCCAGCACCAGGTACTCGCGCGTTGCCGCGTTGGCGCCCGCGCCGAGCGTGCGCTGCACCATCTCGACGAACTTGCCGACGCCGTGCTGCTCGTGCACCACGTAGTCGCCCGCGCGCAGCTGCAGGGGGTCGACGACGTTGCGGCGCCGCGAGGGCAGCTTGCGCATGTCGCGCGTGCCCGTGCCGGTACGGCCCGTGAGGTCCGACTCGGCGAAGACGGCGAGCCTGAGGTCCGGGGCGACGAAGCCTTTGCCGACGAGCGACGGCACCACGTGGACGACGCCGGCGTCCGGCACGTCGTCGAGGACGGCGTCGAGGCGGGCCGGGCAGTCGGCCGCCATGAGCTGCTCGACCATGCGCTTGGCCGGGCCGTGGCCCTCGGTGGTGAGCACGAGCCGCCACTGGTCGCGCTGGAGCCGGCGCACGTCGTCGAGGGCGCGCTCCAGCTCGCCGCGGTACGACTCGACGTCGCGGGCGCGGATCGTGTGGGTGGTGACGTCGTCGCCGGCCGGCGCACCGTCGTCGGCCTCCGGGTCGAGGCCGAACGCCGACAGCGTCCACCAGCCCAGGCCGCGGCGGGCGGCGACCTCGCGCGTGTCGGCGAAGCTCGCGAACGACGCCGCGGACAGGTCGATCGGGGCCGCTCCCCCGGCGACCGCGCCGGTCCAGGCCGCGGCGAGGAACTCCTCGGTGGTCGCCACGAGGTCGTGCGCACGGCGGCGCACGCGCTCCGGCTCGTCGACGACGAGCAGCGCGTCGTCGGGCACGAGGTCGAGCACCGGGACCATCGCGTCCACGAGCGCCGGCGCGAGCGACTCCATGCCCTCGACGGCGACGCCCGCGGAGAGCTTGTCGAGCATCTCGACGGCGCCCGGCATCTGCTCGACGAGCGCGGCGGCCCGGGCGCGCACCGGCGCCGTCAGCAGGATCTCGCGGCACGGCGGAGCCCAGAGGCCCTGCTGCGCGATCTCGAGCGACCGCTGGTCGGCGATCGAGAACCAGCGGATCTCGCTGACCTCGTCGCCCCAGAACTCGACGCGCAGCGGGTGGTCCTCCGTGGGCGGGAAGACGTCGAGGATGCCGCCGCGCACCGCGAACTCGCCGCGGCGCTCCACCATGTCGACGCGCGAGTAGGCGGCCGCGACGAGCCGCTCGGCGACGTCGGTGAGGTCCGCGACGTCGCCGTCGTGCAAGGTGACGGGCTCGAGCTCGCCGAGCCCCGCGACCACGGGCTGGAGCAGCGCGCGCGTGGGCATGACGAGGACGCGGACAGGCCCGGCGAGGCCGTCGGCGGCCGGGTGCGCGAGGCGGCGGAACACCGCGATGCGGCGCGCGACCGTGTCCGCACGCGGCGAGAGCCGCTCGTGCGGCAGGGTCTCCCACGCGGGCAGCACGGCGACCTCGTCGGCCTGCTCGTCGGGCAGGTAGGCCCGCACCGACGCGGCGAGCTCGTCCGCCTGCCTGCCCGTCGCCGTGACGACGACGACCGGGCGCTGCTTCGCGGCCTCCACCAGCAGCGGGGCGCGCACGCCCTGCGGCCCGACGACGTCGACGAACCCCCGCGCGCGCACGTCCTCGAGGGCGGCGGCGGCGCCGGGGTCGGCGAGGAGGGCGGGGACGATGCCGGTGAGGTTCATGGTCACTCCGGTGGTGGGCGCGCGACAACGGCCCGAGATCCCCGCGGACGGGGGTTCGGGCTTCGGCGACCAGCGTACGCCGGGGCCTGTGACAGCGGGCCGGGCGGCTCAGCCTGCCGTCGCGGCGAGACCCTCGGGGAGCCGGTCGAGCAGCGTCGTGCACGCGGCGGTGTCGCCGTCCTGGCAGGTGGTCGCCAGGTCGCGCAGCTCCCCGGCGTCGGAGGCGAGCTGCGCGACGCCGCTCGGGCCGAGGTCGCGCACCAGGTCCCAGGCGGCGCCGAGGTCGCCGTCGGCGAGCCGGTCGACCTGCTCCGAGAGGCCGGCGTACTGCGCGGACACGCGGGAGACGTCGTGCAGGCCGTCGCGCAGGTCGTCGCCGTACTGGCTCCACGCCCACGACAGGACGACGGCGACCACCAGCGTCGCCGCGACCTCCAGGACGCCGAGCGTGATGCCCGCCTTCGCGAGCCCGCGCCCGCGCGTGCCCCGGCGGCGGGCCCGCCCCACGCCGATGCCGCCCAGGAGGATCGCGACGACGCTCAGCAGCGGGACCACCAGGCCGACCAGGGCCGTCACGAACGACGCGACCGACGGGCCGTCCGTGCGCTCGGGAGTCGGGACGTGCACCCCTGGTGCCGCGTGCCGCGGGACCGCGGGCAGCTCCTGGGTGAGCGGGACCTGCTCGATCGTGGTGTGCCGTGGCACGTGACCTCCTCCGTCGCCGGGACGGGACCGACCGTAGCCGAGGTCGCCGTCTCGAGGTAGGGGCGACCGCGACGGGCGGCCGGCGACGCCTCGCCCTGGGTCGTGCGAGCACCGCCCGCGCCCGCCGACCTCAGACGAAGCGCTTGGCGTATCGCAGCTCGTAGCGCAGGTCGCGGCTGCGCTCGCGCACGAACCGGGCGGGGTTGCCCGCGACCATCGCGTACGGCGGCACGTCCTTGGTGACGACGGCTCCCGCGGCGACCACCGCGCCCTCCCCGACGGTGACGCCCGGCAGCACGATGGCGTGGCTGGCCACCCAGGCGTGCCGGCCGATCACCACGGGTGCACCCACCTCCGCGAAGTCGGGCGAGTCCACCGCGTGCTGGCGCGTGTAGACGGTGACGTGGCTGCCGAGGTTCACGCTGTCGCCGATGGTCAGCCCGGACCGCCCGTCGAGGAACACCGAGTCGCCGATGACGGTGTTCTGCCCGACGACGATCCGTTCGGGGGCGTAGAACTCCGCCCGCCAGTGGATGCTCGACGTGCGCGGCAGGCGCAGGCCCGCGCGCCGGTAGAAGAAGTTGCGCACACGGTGCGACGGGACGTGCCCCAGGTCGGTGAGCAGCCGCAGGCGCAGGTCCTCCCACACCTCCCGGCGCCACCGCACCAGCCGGACCAGCGGCTGAGGTGCGAGGCCCTTGAGCGCGTCGCGCACCGTTCTGGCCACGCGTGCCTCCTGTGTGTCGTCTCCGCTGCTGCGTCGTCTACGCCCTGGCCGCGACGATACGCGCAGGCGCACCGACGGCACCGGGGCGCAGGCAGATTCACCCGGCGAGGCCCCGTCACCCGCGCGGTTTCATCCTCGACTCCCGGCCGAGCGCACCGGATCCTCGACTCACGAGCACGTCACGACCAGCGCGGGCCGGCGGGGATCGCCGTCCCAGCCGAAGGAGCCACCCTGAGCAAGCCGACACGCGCGGCCGGCGTCGGGAGCGTCGTCCCCGACGCCGCGGCACCGGCTGCGCATCCCGCCGCGTCGAGGCCCCGCGACAGCCACGTCGCGGCACTCGACGGCGTGCGCGGCCTGGCGATCCTTGCCGTCCTCGGCTTCCACTTCGTCATCG
This sequence comes from Xylanimonas protaetiae, assembly GCF_004135385.1. Lineage (NCBI taxonomy): Bacteria > Bacillati > Actinomycetota > Actinomycetes > Micrococcales > Promicromonosporaceae > Xylanimonas > Xylanimonas protaetiae. Next base: position 515,002 of record NZ_CP035493.1, read on the forward strand.
AGGTCGCGCCCGGCGGCGCGATCGGCGTCGACGTCTTCTTCGTGCTGTCCGCCTTCTTGATCACCCGGATGATCCTGGGCGAGCGAGAGCGGCACGGCGCCGTCGACCTCGTCGCGTTCTACGGGCGCCGGGCCGCGCGGCTGCTGCCGGCGCTCGGCGTCTTCCTGCTCGTGGTGGCACCGGTCGTGGCGTGGGTCATCGGGACGACCGGGGGCGCACTGGCCAGCTCGGGGTCCGTGCTGTTCTATGTCGCCGACTTCGCGCGCGCGGGCTACCTGCCGATGAGCGAGCCGTACGGGCACACGTGGTCGTTGTCGGTGGAAGAGCAGTTCTACCTGGTGTGGCCGGCCGTGCTGCTGCTCGCGTTCCGCCGCCGGGTGCCGCTGATCGGGTTCACCGCCGGGCTGTGGATCGTCGGGGTGGTCCTCGCGGAGGCGGGGGCCCGATGGTTCGGTGTGGGCCAGAACTACTTCCTGCCGACGGGGCACCTGACCGCCCTCGCGACGGGATGCCTCGCGGCCGTGCTCGTCACGCGCGGCGCGCCTGCCGTCGTCCGCCGGGCGAGCAGCGTGCCGCTCGCCCTGACCGGGCTCACGCTCGTGACGGTGCTCGTCGTGGCACAGCGGCAGGGCTGGCCGGCAGCGGCCGCCCAGGCCACGGCGGTCGCAGGCATCACGCTCGCAGGCAGCCTGGTGCTCCACGCGGCGCAAGGAGGCCCGACGCCGCTCAACCGGCTGCTCTCGGTCGCGCCGCTGCGATGGCTCGGCACACGCTCGTACGGGCTGTACCTGTACCACGTGCCGCTCTACTACGCGTTCAGCTCCGAGCACGTCCCGCTGTCCCGGTCGGCGAACGGCGTGCTCGCGCTCGCGCTGAGCCTGGCGCTGACGGAGGCGAGCTACCGGTTCCTGGAACGGCCGATCATGGAGAGGGGCCGACGGTGGTCACGACAACGACACGCGGCACACGCGAGCTGACGACGCACGCACGGGCGGCGTCCCGCTGGCCGGTGGCCGTCGCGGTGGCGATCCCTGCGCTCCTGTGGCTGGCGCACACCGTGCTCGGCCGGGCGCTCAACCTGTTCGAGACCGGTACGGCCATCGCGGGCGGCGAGCGGATCCTCGCGGGCGAGACGCCGTACACCGACTTCTTCGCCTTCTACGGGCCGCTCACCTACCTGGTGCCCGGGCTCGCGCACCGAGTCACGGGCTCCGTCACCACCGCCGACTTCGGACAGGCGCTGCTCGAGTCGGTCGCGGTCTGCGTGGTCGCCTACGCGATCGCCGCGCGGCTCAGCGGGCGACGGGTCGCCGCCCTGCTCGTGCCGCTGGCACTCGCCATGCTCGGCGCGGCCACCGTCCGCACCCTGCCCGCGCTCGTCTCGGTGCTGCTGCTGACCCGCTTCGAGGCCACAGGGCGTCGGCGCTGGGCGGTCGGCGCAGGCGCGGCCGGCGGCGTCGGGCTGCTGTGGATCCAGGACGCCGGCGCATGGATCTGCCTCGCCATCGCCCTCGTCTGGGCGGCGTCGCTCGCGTTCCCGGCCGCCCGGCGCCTGGACTGGCGCGCGTTCTGCGCCTACGCCGGCGGTGTGGCCGCCGCCATCGCGCCGTTCGTCGTCTGGATGCTGGTGCGTGGAGCGCTCGGCGCGTGGCTGTACTGGACGTTCGTCTTCCCCAACACCGGGTACACCGAGCGCTCGGCGACGGCGTACGTCTCAGGCCTGGTCGAGTCGGCCCTCGCGGCCAGCCCGCCGCGCGCGCTGTACGTGCTGGCGTTCTGGGTGCTGCCGTTCCCCGCGATCCTGCTCGTCGCTGCGGGCAGCGTCGTGACCGCCGTCGTGCACCTGCGGCGCGCGGGCATCGGCCGCCGGGCGCACGTGCCGCTGCCCTTGACGACGGTGGTGCTCACCGTCTACGCAGCGCTGCAGCTGCGCGTGATGCTGGCCTCGGTGGACGAGGCCAAGCTCGCGTCGGCGTCGGCGCCCGCGATCACCGCGGGGCTCGCGCTCGCGCTGTGGGCGCTCGGGCGCCGCCGCGGGCTCGACGCCGACGCTGGGGCCGGTGGCGAGACCGATGCCGGCAGCGGAGCCGAGGTCGGGGGCCGCAGCCGCACGCGGTGGCCCGGCCGGGCGGTGGCCCTGCTCGCCGCCGGGTGGCTCGTGCTCTACCCGGCGTGGAGCCAGGTCCGGTCGCTGTCCCACCAGGTAGGCGGCCCCGTGCCGCAGGTCGTGGCGTCGGTGGGCGGGCTGCCGTTCCAGGATGCCGCGCCCCCGGCCTCGAGCCCCGCGGACGTCGGCGCCCTGCTGGCCGCCGTCGACGCCCACGCGGCGCCCGGGGCGCCGATCCTGGTGCTGCCGACGTCGCCGCTGCTGTACCCGCTCACGGGCCGGCCGAACCCCACGCGCTACGACTACCTGGACCCCGTGTACACGACGCCCCAGGTCGACGCCGAGCTGGCCGCCGACGTGCGCTCGGGTCGCATCGCACTGGTGGTGCTGACCACCGCGACGTTCCCGGGCACCGACCTGACCGCGGCCGACCTGGCACCCGGCACCGTGGCGGCCGTGCATGAGCGGTACGAGGCCGTCGCGACCGTCAACGGGTTCACGCTGCTCGCGCCCCGTACGCGCTGACACGCGGCCCACGCCAACGGCACGCCGACACCTGGTTTCACCCGTGGTGACCGTCTGCGCGCCCGATTTCGTCCTGTCCTCCGCTTCGGCCGCGCGGTGATACTGACGGGGTGAGGACTCGACGCCGATACGGCGCCTACGTGCTGCCGGGCGACCCGACGTGGCTGGAGCGCACGCTGAGCCGCTACTACCCGCTGCTCGACCGCCTGGTGATGCCCGTCCCGGTCGACGGGCGCGGCTGGACGGGCGCGCCGATCCCGGCGGCCGAGTGCCTCGCGATCGCCCGCCGCGTCGACACCCGCGGCATCCTCCAGGTGCTCGAGGGCCAGTGGACCGCACCAGCTGACCCGCTCTCGGCCGACACCGCGCAACGGCAGGCCGCGATCGCCGCGCTGGGCGACGGCGTCGACTGGGTGCTGCAGCTCGACAACGACGAGCTGCTGCCCGACCCGCAGGTTCTGGACACGGCCGTCGACCGTGCCGAGAGCCTGGGCCTGAACGCCGTCGAGCTGCCGATGCGAGTCCTGTTCCGTCGGACCCGCCGGACGGTCCTGGAGGTGGTCGCCGCCGACGGCCGCCCGCGCTACGAGTACCCGGGCACGGTCGCCGTCCGGGCCGGGACGACGCTCGCCGAGGCGCGGCGGGTCGCTGAGCCGTACCTGCGCCTGCTGGTCGAGGGCGACGACCGGTCGCTCCAGGTGGTCCGGCCCGCGGAGGAGGGCGAGCACCGGATGGCGGCGCTGCGCCCGGAGCAGGCGATCGTGCACAACTCGTGGGCCCGTAGCCCCGCGGAGATCCGCACCAAGATGCGGTCCTGGGGGCACGCCAAGGACGCGGCGTACGGCCGCTACTACTGGACGGTCTGGTGGCCGTCGCCAGTCACGTGGCGGCTGCTGCGCGACGTGCACCCCTTCGCGCGCGGCCTGTGGCCGCGCCTCGCCCCAACCGCCGATGGCTGACCTCACAGGCCCCCGCAGCGTCGTCGTCGTGCTCAGCTACCAGGGGCGGCACGACACGCTCGACTGCGTCGCCTCCCTCGTCGACGGGTCGCCCGAGCACGGGGTGCTGGTGGTCGACAACGGGTCCGACGACGGCGTGCTGGAGGCGGTGGCCGAGCGCTGGCCAGCCGTAGACACCCTGCAGAACGGGACGAACCTGGGGTTCGCAGGCGGTATGAACCGGGGCGTAGCCCGGGCGCTGGAGCACGGGGCCGACGTCGTGACCGTCCTCAACAACGACACCGTCGTAGACCCGGGCGCGATGGACGTGCTGGCCGGCAGGGCACGGGCGGGGGCGGTGGCCGTGAGCCCGCTCGTGCACTACGAGGACGCCGAGCGGGTGTGGTTCGGCGGCGGCGACGTCGACCCGTTCGACGGGCTCCCCCGGCACCTGGACGACGATGGCGTCGCCCGGCTGCGCGGGCCCGACCCGACCCTGCCGTACGCGACCGACCTGCTGGCCGGCTGCTGCATCACCGCGAGCGCCGCGACGTGGCGTGCCGTGGGTGGGTTCGACGAACGGTTCTTCCTGAACTTCGAGGACTCGGAGTGGAGCCTGCGTGCCCGGCGGGCCGGGGTGCGGCTCGAGGTGGCGCCCGCAGCAGTGGTGCGGCACGCGGTGTCGGCGTCGTTCGTCGGGGCGTACTCCTACCTCGGTACGTTCTACTACGCGCGCAACGCGCTGCTGTTCTCGCGGCTGACGGGCAACGGCCTGGTGCGCACGGCGCGGCTGGTACGGCACAGGGTGGTGCCCGGCGTCGGCCAGGCGTGGCGAGCGGGTCGTGCGGAGGGGCTGCGGCGGGCGCTGCTGCTGGCGATGGCGGTCTCGGCGCACGCGGTCCGGCGGTACGGCCGCGCCCCGCGCTGGGTCGAGCGCGCCGCCGCGCGGTGGACGACGGCACCGCCCGCCCGGCCTGCCGAGGTGACCGGGTGAGAGCGCCGGCTCCTCCGCGGCGGGGACGCCGTAGGCCGCAGGTCCCATGACGTACGCCGAAGGCCGCCGGCCGGCCGCCGCCACACCCCCGGGAGTGCCGAACCCCGGCAGCGTCCCCCGCCTCGTCTGGTGGACGGCCGCGGCGGTGATCGCCGTGCTCTTCGTCGCGCTCCTGCTCGGCGCCGTGCACACGGTGCCGGGTCAGCGCCTCGACGAACACCTGCTCGGGCGGGCCCAGCGCGGTCTCTGGCCCCCGCACCTGCGGAAGGTCATCCCTGTCGGGCTCGGCAGCGTGAACATCGTGCTTGCCGCCCGAGCCGTCCGCCGTCGCGGCATACGGCGGGTCGCCGTGGCGACGGTCGTGGTGGGCGCCTCCACGGCCGCCTCCATCGCGCTCCAACACTGGCTCCGGCGCCCTGCGCTGGGCGTACCCGGGTACGCCCACAACACGCTGCCGTCGGACCACGTGACGGTTGCGGCCGCGCTCACCGTCGCGGCCGTCGTCCTCTGGGAGCGCCGACGGTGGGTCGAGGCGTCCGCGCTGGGTTGCGTCCTGATCGCGTCCGCGTGCGTGTCCTCGGTCCACGGGTTCGCGCACCGACCGAGCGACGTCGTCGCGTCGGTGCTGCTCGTCGGCGTCGTGACGTGCGGATGTCTCGCGGCCGTGGCCCCGCGCGGTCGCCGTCGTCAGCGCGCGCGGCGGTAGAGCTCCTCGTACCGATCCACCACACGTCGCAGCGAGAACGTCTCGGCCCGCGCGAGGCCGGCGGCGGCGAGCTCGTCGCGCCGCGCGACGTCGCCGAGCAGCTGCGCGAGCGCGGCCCCGATATCCTCGAGCGGCGCCAGCACGGCCGCCCGGCCGCCGTCGGACACGTAGCGGGCCCCGGGGTTGGGCGTCGCGACGACGGGCACCCCGCTCGCCATCGCCTCGACGTACGGGATGCCGAAACCCTCGTAGTCGCTCGGCAGGCAGAACACCCACGCCTTCTGGAACGCCGCCGTGAGCTCGGCGTGGGAGACCGCACCGAGCACGCGGACGCCCGGCCCGGCGTCGGCCGGCGCGTCGCGCGAGACCATCCAGAGCTCGGCGTCGGGGTGCTGGGGCAGCACCGTCTCCTGGAACTGCCGGGCGAGGACCTCGCCGCGCTTGCGCCCCGACCAGGTCCCGACGAAGAGCACGACCGGGTGGGCGGAGCGTGCCGCTGCCGAGGGGTGGAAGCGCCCGACGTCGACGCCGTTGGGGACGACCTCCCGGACCCAGGGGTACCAGCGGAGCGTGTCCGGAGAGACGGCGACGGTCCGGTCCGCCACGACGCTCGCCAGCACCTCCGACAGGCCGAGCGCCACCATGCGGGCCTTCTCCTTGACACCCCGGATCGTGCGCGCCTCCTCGAAGCACGATCCGTGCAGCGTCCGGACGTGCGACGGGACGCGGCGGCGCCACATCCAGTAGTCGTCGCCGTGCGCGTGGATGACGTCATACCCGGACAGGTCGAGGCGGCGCAGGGCCAGGGCGAAGCGGAAGGTGCGGAGCGATCCCGTCATCCGTACGTGGTGGTGCTGGTACGCGGCACCGTCCACGGCCGGACAGTCGCTGAACACGGTCACGTCGTGGCCTCGCCGCGTGAGCTCCGTGGCGAGCTCGTGGACCTGGTAGCCGATGCCCATCTTGCTGGTGCTCGGCAGGTAGTACGAGATCATCGCGATCCGAAGGGGCGCGCTCACCGCAGGCCGTCCCGCAGCGCCTCGAGCCACGCCCGGCCATAACGCAGGTCGGGTTCGAGGTGGTTGCCCTCGGCCCACTCGTTCCAGGACTTGACCCACAGCAGCCGCTCGTCCATGGGACGGTGCGCGACCGAGGCGACGGCCTGGCGCACGTTGGTAGCGAACCTCTCCGGCGTCGCGCCGTGCAGGACGACGCCACCCCGGCCGGAGCGCGGGGTGTTGTCCCAGTTCGGGTAGACGCACGGCTGGACCAGGTCGCCGACCCGGTTCTGGGCCGTCCAGTCGACGCTGTACGGGTGGATCTCCGGGCCCCCGGCGATCTTGCGGAAGGCGCGCATGCGGAACATGTCGGTCCGTGACGTCCCGGCGGGCATCCGCATGTAGACGCCGGCGTCGAAGCCGTCCTCCTTCACCGCGTCATAGCGCACCCCGGCGCCGCGCAGGTCGCTCATCTCGGCGACCAGGTAGAGGCCCTCCAGACCGGCCTTGCGCGCGAGGTCCTGCCACAGATCGACGAACATCGCCGCGTCCGGAAGCTCCTCCGGCCGGAAGACGTAGAAGACCGGCCGCCCGCCGACGCGTAGATACCGGTCGTCACGGAACGCCGGGAGCACTGCCTCGAAGTGGGCGACGTAGTCGTCGGCGCCGGGATAGGACTGGCGCATCAGCACCCGGTCGGCATCGCCGTGCCAGATGCCGCTCCAGGTCTGGTTCGCCCAGGCCAGGCAGAACGAGATCCCCGGCGCGCCGCTCGCCAGGACCTCGGCGAACGGCCGCTCCAGGATCCGCCGGCCGTGGCCGAACCAGTAGTGCCAGTAAGCGAACGCCTCGACGCCATACTCTTGCGCCAGCTCCGCCTGTGCCGCACGAGACTCGGGCAGGCGCAGGTCGTAGAAGCCCAGCTCGCCCGGCAGCGTGGGTTGCTGGTGCCCCGGGTAGAGACGCCGGGCACGCGCGGTGTTGGTCCACTCCGTGAACCCCGCGCCCCACCACTCGTCGTTCTCCGGGATCGGGTGGAACTGCGGCAGGTAGAAGGCGACGGCTCGCGCCGAGAACGTCATGCGGGCCACCCGACCCGGCGCCGATCCTGCACGGCCTGGTCCCGCACCATGCCCGGCAGACCTCCCGGCGTCGACCCGCGGTCGGAGGACGCAACGGTGCACCCCGCCCGCGGGTAGTACGACCTCAGGTTCTCGGCGGAACGGCTGGCGTCGCCAGCGAGCACAGAGACGCCCAGTCTCACGTCGTCCCCTTCCCGTGGTCACGCGCTCTCGACGGAGCCCAGATCGGAGGCGGTCGGCACACGTGCAGGCTACCCGCGGGGTGCTGCCCCCTCGGGGCAGCACCTGGGTGAACCGTCCAGTTCACCCGTGTGGACCGTCTCCGTGGTCGCCCACGGGCGCGTCCGCGCGGCGTCAGATGACGTCGGCGAACTGGCGCTCCCAGGACTGGAAGAACACGGTGCCGGCGAGGAACACCACCAACGCGGCGACGCCGAGCCCGGCGAGCTGCCACCACGGGGGCTGCGCCGTGCCGAGCAACGACCACCGGAACGCGCCGAGCATCCACGTCAGCGGGTTGGCCTCGAACAGCCCCCGCAGGTGGGCGGGCACCGCGGTGATCGCGAAGGCCACCGGGGAGGCCCACATGAGGATCTGGGTGAGCCAGGGCAGGACGTACTGGACGTCCCGGTACTTGACCTGCAGCGCCGCGCACGCGATCCCGACACCACCGGCCAGCAGCACCGTGGCCGCGACCCAGACCGGGACGAGCAGCACGGGCCATCCCGGGTTGATGCCGTAGACGAACAGCAGCACGACGCCGAGCGCGAGCGCCACGACGAAGTCGAGCAGCACCGAGGCCACCGTCGCCATCGGGACGACCATCCGGGGGAAGAAGACCTTCGAGATCAGCCCTCCGTTGGCGACCATCGAAGGAGCGACCCTGCCCAGCACGTTGGCGAACAGGTTCCAGCCGAGCATGCCCATGTAGGAGAAGATGAAGTACGGCACGCCGCCGCTGTCGAGCTGAGCCACCGAGCCGAAGACGATCGAGATGATGCCCGCACCGGCGAGCGGCTGCAGGATCACCCACGCGACGCCGACGACCGTCTGACGGTAGCGCAGGACGATGTCACGCTGCGCGAACCTGTAGGCGACCTCCCGCGCCTCCCAGAGCTCGCGCCAGCGAGGCAGCGCAAGACGGCCTGGCGGCACGATCACGATCGCCGGGACGGGTCTGTTCGCGGGGACGGCCTGGGCCCGCGGAGTGTCGATGTCCACCATCAAGGACGCCTCTCGGTCCGGCTGTCGTAGCTGAAGTCTGCGAAGACGAGGCCTCGCGTCAGTGCTTCCTCGCCCGCGAGCTCGGGGTACGGCGAGGTGGGCAGCACCTCGAACTGCGCGGCGCCCTCCCACGCGTCGAGGATTCCCGTCTTGCACACGAAAACGTCGACCGTGTACTTGCCGGGCTTGAGCCACAGGCTGCGGATCGTGAGGTCGATCTCCTGCGGCGCCGCGGGGTCGAGCCAGACGCCGACGTTCCGGGAGTCGCACTGCGCGACGACGACGCCGTTCTCGTCGTTGACGTGGCACGAGACGAAGTACTGCCCGAGGAGCTCAGGATTGTCGCCGACCCGGATCTCGATCACCTTGTCGGCTGCAGGCTCGAACGCGTCCTCCGAGACCCGGACCTCGGTGGCGCGCAGCTCGCCGTTCCCGGGGCGCCGGGCGGGGTCGGCGTTGCGCGCGGCGAACGAGGCGAAGCTCTTGCGGTAGCGTTCCAGCGCGCCCTCGACCGTCCCGTAGTAGCCGATGCGCCCGTGCTCGAGATAGATCGCCGACGTGCACAGCGCCGTGACGGTCTGCATCTGGTGGCTGACGTACAGCACCGTGCGCCCGTCCTTGGCCACGTCACGCATCTTGGCGAGCGACTTGGCCTGGAACTCGGCGTCGCCGACCGCGAGCACCTCGTCGATCGCGAGGATCTCGGTCTCTAGGTGCGCCGCCACAGCGAACGCCAGGCGGACGTACATGCCCGAGGAGTACCGCTTCACGGGCGTGTCGAGGAACTTCTCGACACCGGAGAAGTCGACGATGCTGTCGAACTGCCGCCGGATCTCCTTGCGGCGCATCCCGAGCAGGGAGCCGGACAGGAAGATGTTCTCGCGGCCCGTCAGCTCGCCGTGGAAGCCCGTCCCGACCTCGAGGAGGCTGCCGATGCGACCGTGCAGCTCGACGCGCCCCTTGCTCGGCGCCGTGACCCGGGTCAGGAGCTTGAGCAGCGTGGACTTGCCGGCGCCGTTGCGCCCGACGATCCCCACCGCCTCCCCCCACGGCACCTCGAACGAGACGTCGTCGAGCGCCAGGAACTCCTCGTACTCGGCACGCCGGAACGGGTGCTTCGCCCGCTCGATCACCGCCTCGGTGATGGTGCTGGGGCGGTAGCCCTTGTGACCGACCCGGTACGACTTGCCCAGGCCGCTCACGCGGATCGCGGCCTCGCGCCCGGGCACTCGGCCCGGCGCGCCCACGGTCGACGCCTGCGGGTTCAGGGTGTTGGTCACGCAGTCATTATGGGGAACATGCCCCGCCGTTCAGGTACGCGCAGGAGACTTCACCCGATGGCTCACCCCGGCTCGAGCGGCGCCGGAGACGAGGGATCGCAACCGCAGGGCAAGCCGAATTCAGCCGGCCGCGAGCCTGATTCACCCGGATCAGTCGTCTGCGGCCGCCTACGCTGCCTGCCATGGCAGTTCCCGCCGTCCACGTGATCACGCCGGGCGACCACTTCTCGCCGTCGACTGGCAGCGCGGTGCCCACTGTCGTCCACGGCCTGGCAAGCGCTACCCCGCTCGGGGCTCCGCGTACCCGAGTCGCGGTGGCGCGCGGGACGTACGAGGACCGATACCCGTCCGCAGACGTGCTGGAGTACGACCAGGTGCGCCTACGCCGCCTGGACCGCCACACCGACGCGGCAGCAGCGCGGCTGGGCCTGTCCCGGCGGGGCGCTCGGCGCGTGCTCGCCGCCACCTTGACCGGTCAGGAGACCTGGCCGGCGTCGGTGGTCATAGGTCACAACATGCCCCAGCTCGTTCCCCTGGTTGACACCGCGCGTCACGCACCTGTGCTGTACGTCCACAACGAGCTGCTTCGGACCTACTCGACGCGAGAGGCCGCAAGAGTCCTCGACCCGGCCGGTGCCATCGTCTGCGTGAGCCGGTACATCGCCGAGCGAACAGCGAGCCGGCTTCCCGTTCGCCTCAGGGATCGAGTCACCGTGGTCGGCAACGGCGTGGACGCGACGCTCTTCAGGCCCGATGAACGAGTCGCAGACGAGACCGTCGAGGTCGTCTTCGTGGGCAGGATGCTCCGGGAGAAGGCTCCGGACGTCCTGATCGACGCCCTCGTGCGGCTCAATCGCCCGGACATCCACGTCACGCTCGTCGGGACCGTCAACTTCGCGCCCGACGCACCTCTGTCCGAGTACGAGCGAGAGCTTCGCCGCGCAGCCGCGCCGCTCGGGGACAGGGTCACCTGGCTTCCCTTCAAGGCACGCGCCGACGTCGCCGAGATCCTTCGCTCCGCGGATGTCGCCGTGGTCCCCTCGCGCTGGCCCGACCCGTGCCCCCTCACAGTGCTCGAGGGCATGGCGTCCGGCGCCGCGATGGTCGCGGCACGCTCTGGCGGAATCCCCGACATCGTCGCCGACGCAGGCATCCTCGTCTCACCTGGGGATGCGGACGCGCTCGCACAGGCGCTTGACGCACTTGCCACGGACCGAGGGCTTCTGGCACGGCAGCGGTCAGCCGCGCGGGTTCATGCCGTTGCACACGACTGGGCCTGGGCGCGAAGCACCCTCGACCGCGAGCTCGGGCGACTCGGTATCGACGTCGCACCGCCCGCACTGGCTCAGGATGAGTGATAGGCCCCGACATACCGGCCGCGAACCAGACGGATGGCGTTTCGCTTCACATCGAAGGGGAAGAAGCGCCAGTTCGGGGCGGTCCATCGGGTGATGACCGCCCGCATGGCGCGTGCGCGCTCCGCGAGAGGTATCGGTGCGGCCGCGACCTCGGCGAAGATGCGGTAGTTGAGGTACCACTGCGGAAACGCCACCGGCCGAGAGTGTGCAGGATTGAAGACCCTTACCTGCTGCACCGGGTCACCGCCCTGGAGCTTGTTCATCTGTGCGTCGTGGCGACGCGACATGTACGACTGTTGAGGAACCTCGACCCAGGGCGCCCGCAACGCCATCTTCGTGCCGAGCGCGATGTCCTGGCCGTAGAACATGCCAAGTCCACCCATATCGCGCAGCTCCGCCGTCCGGATCACACCGCCGAACCCGATAGCCTGCCACACCCTCCTCGCGAGGAAGAGGTCAAGGCGGCGTGCTGGCGCCAACGTCAAGAAGTCCAGACCCCAGTCGTCCATCTCGCCCACCGTCTCACCCCGTGCGTCGATCAACTGCACCCGGGAGAAGGCAACCGTCGCGTCTGGATGGGCAAGGAGCGCGTCACGACAAGCGGCAAGATGACCGGGGCGTACGACATCGTCTGAGGCGTTCCACATGAAGAGCGGAGCACGCGCCTGGGCGAGGAGACGGTTGTAGTTCCACGGGAGTCCGCGGTTGACATCGCTGCGCAGGAACCGGAACCTCGGGTCGGAGGCCACGAACGACTCAGCGATCTGGGCAGAACCATCCGTCGAAGCATTGTCGCCAATGAGAACCTCGACATCCCTCAGGTCTTGGTCGCGCAACGCTTCGAGAGCCTGCGCGAGATACCGCTCGCCGTTGTAGACGGGAACGCCAACCGTCACTACGGGGGTCGCGCGAGGCCCCCTGGCGTCGCTCCACCTCACGGGTGAATCGCCCTCGGACACGGGTGAATCCCCTCGCAATGCTCTCGTCGTCGATGCCCACTGGGACATCATGGCCAACTGAAGGATGCCCGCTCAGAGGCGACCGGGCTATGTCCGACATCGAGTTCACCTGCCGATTCACCCGGAGCACACGTGTCTGACACTGACGAACCGCTCGTTTCTGTCGTCGTCGCCACCGACCGAGGCGGCCCGTTCCTGGCCGAGGCGCTGCACTCGGCGGTCGGCCAGACCTACGGGCGGATCGAGATCGTCGTCGTCGACGACGGGGCGAGCGACCCCGAGACGATCGCCGCGATCGTCGCTAGGGAACCGCGTGTCCGACTCGTACGCCAGCGCAATACCGGCGTCTCAGTCGCCCGCAACGCGGGTGTCGCATTGACGTCCGGCGACCTGCTTGTGTTCCTCGACGACGACGACCGCTGGCATCCTGACCGGATCCGACGTCAGGTCGACGCCCTCCTGTCCAACCCCGATGCCGTCCTCTCGTACTGTGGGATGCGGAGCATCGACGCCCATGGCAGCGAACTCGTCGCGGCCGACCAGTTCCAGGTGGCCGATGCGCACGAGGTTCTGCAGCGGAGGACCGGCATCATCCTGCCCAACATCATGATCAGACGGTCGGCCTTCGTTCGCGTCGGAGGTTTCCACCCGGCGTTCAGGCGCGCACAGGATCTCGATCTCGTCCTGAAGGCCGCACTTGAAGGCGACTTCGTCTTCGTCCCCGACACGCTCGTCGACTACCGGACGCACAGCGGGAACAACACCAGCCGCCACCGTGAGCTCGTCCGCAGCATCGACCATGTCATCCGGCTGCACCGTTGGAACGCCCTTGAGAAGGGCCGCTTGGACATCGTCGCCGACCATGACATCAGCCTGCGGGCGAACGCGCGCTTCACGGCATGGTCGTCAGCCCGCGCGGCGCGGCGACTCGCCAAGAGTGGGCACGTTCTCGCTGCTCTCGGCGAGCTGCTCTGGAGCGTGCGGGCTGCTCCGACCGCACCGTTCGAGTGGGTTCGCCACCGCTTGCCGCGATGGCGAACGGACACACGTCAGCGACGCTGATGCACCCGCTCGTCAGAGGCTCAAAGAAGGGCAGGAGGACGGCAACACGCCATCCGGTCAGCACGGCGCCCTATGCGAGACGGCCGTGTCCGCGAGCCGCCCTGAGTCGCCACACGCCGTACCAGGCAGCATGTGTCATCGCCGTCAGCCGTCTGCCACGCAGGTCCTCCTTCGCCAGTTGGAGTGCATGCGCCCTCGCCGTCACGCGCCTGCGCCTGATCCCTCGCCGGGCGGCTGCCGCAGCCTCACCGAGACCGAAGACACGTGAGTGCCGGCGGTGGCGGGATAGCACAGCGCGCGCGGCACGGAACTCCTCTCTGTAGAGCGGGTTCGCAGCCGCACTGGTCATGACGAGTGGTTCATCGACGACGTCGAATGCCACGCCCCGCGACAGCAACCCCAGCCAGAGATCCAGTGGCTCCGCCGAGGCCGCACGCCGCGAGAAGCCTGCGTGCCCGACGAGCACGTCCGTACGAGCGAGCACCGTCGAGATGCAGAGGTCATCCCCGTCCAGCAGACGCTCATACGTCAGACGAGCCGCATACCTGTGAATGAGACTGCCGGGGTCGATGAACGCCGAGCAGACGACGGAGACATCCTTGCCAGAAGCTCGTTCAAGCTGGACCTCGAGCTTCTCCGCCGACCACGTGTCAGCGGACCTGAGGAACGCCACCCATGGTGCGCGCGACTGGGCAATCGCTCGATTGACGTCTCCGTAGAGATTGGATGACCGCTCCCCGAGCACCCGAACTCTTGGGTCGACCTCGCCGACCCATGCGAGGTCGTCGCCACGGCTACCGTCGACGACGATGGCTTCCCAAGTCTCCATCGTCTGGTCGAGCAGGGACGCGAGCGCCCTGCGCAAGCCCGCGTCACCATCCGTCGCCTGAACGACGATCGAGACTCGAGGAACCGCGGCATGCTCTAGCTCCGCCATGATCTCTCTCCCTGGTCGATGAACCCACACCAATCCTACGCAGATGCCGATACAACGAAGGCTCTGCAATGCGCGGGTCGCCGACACACAGAAGCCGAGTTCACCCGAGCGCGGGCGGAGTCGGTGACGATCTCTGGACTAGGGTCAGGGAAGGGCCGCCGGTGGGCCCAGGCTCCCCGGAGCGCTCCGAGCTCCACTGCGTCGAAGGCCAAGGAACCTAGGTGACGAGAAGCAGACTCCGAGTACTTATGAGCGTCGACCGCGTCGGCGGCATGGGCGGCGTCGAACGAATGTCCATCGAGATGGGCAGACGCTTGTCAGCTCGCGGACACCGCGTTGACCTCGTCTATCGTGAGGCCGTCTGGCCGGTCGCTGAGTTCGCAGCGTCGATGACCCATTCGAACGACCTGGATGGACGCCTCGAGCATCCGCTCAGAGCAGTTCGCGGGATGGCGCCGGCCGTGCTGGCTGGTGTCCGACATGCGCCTGACGTCGTTTATGTGAACAGGTTCGAGGACCTCTCGTTCGCGCTTCCCCTTCACATGTTGACCGGGGTGCCCATCGTCTGCCACTGGCACTACTTCTCCGGACACACGCGGATCGAACTCAAGAGCCGCGGCGTCAAGGCGTTCATCTCTGTCTCCCAAGCGACGGCTGATGAGTGGGTGGCGAAGGGAAATGTGGATCCACGAAGGATCGAGGTGATTCCGAACGGTATCAACACTCGAGACTTTCCCGTCACCGACGGCCCTGCCCGAACGACCGCCCGAGAGAGACTTGGCATCCGCCCAGACGCGTTCATCGTGAACTACTGCGGGCGCGTATCAACCGAGAAGGGTGTCGACGTTCTGGTCGATGCATGGGAGCGACTGGCGCTCCCGCCTGAGACACACCGGCTCATGATCGTCGGGGTGTCTCAGGAATGGGATGAAGCCACAACCGCCTACCAGAACGCTCTTATCGCACGCAACGTCCCCGGGATCGATTGGTTGCCGACGAGGGCGGACGTGCTCACGCCGCTGCAGGCTGCCGATCTCGCTGTTCTGCCCTCTCGCCACGAATCGTTCGGGCTCGCCATAGTAGAGGCACTGTCGACAGGACTCCCCGTCATCGCAACGAGGACCGACGGGCTTCCTGAGACCGTGCGCGACCAGGGCGTACTCGTGGAGCCGGACTCCCCCGAGGAACTCGCGGCCGCGATCAAGAGGCAGCTCACCATGGATGCCAACGCCGAGGCAGCCAGACACCGCCACCTGTTCGTGAATCAGGCGTACTCCATCGAACGTATGACGGACGCGGTCGAGGACGTCCTCTATCGCTCTGCACGTCGGGGCCGGAAGCGCTAGCCCTAGCTCGAACGGGTTCGCGTTACGCACCAAAGAAAGAGGGTCGGGCGACTTACCCGCCGAGACCCTCGAACCCCTATTGCCCAACGGGAACGCTGGGAACGACCAGAAGTCGGCCCCCGGCCAGCGACGACGCTCCCGCCCCCGCTGACCGACGGCGTGCAGCAGTCCCCATAGCCACCATGCCGAGCCGACACGACGCGCAGATGGCCCTTGGCCGTGCCGACGATGGCTAGAGCTGTTCCGATGTAGTCTCCACATCCCATTTCGGGCCGCCTCACGGCGACGGCGACGGACCCTCGCCCGGACCGTAGACCTCCAGCTCAGACAACCCCACGTTCACCGTCGAGGCAGACACCGACGTCACCTCGAACCGCAACGACGACACCAGCCGCCCCGAGAACGCCACCACCCACGCCGAACCATCATTCGGCAACGCCGGCACCACCACCGACGACCCATCCGAGAACACCAACCGACCACCAAGAACCTGGTCATCAGCATTCGGACGATCGAACAACGCCACCGACCCCACCAACACCGGCGACGCCCAGTCCAACTGGAGCCACGCACCAGCACCCTCAGCCTGCGTCGCCCACTCCTTCGTGTAGTCACCCGGGACACCCTCGAGCCCATCAACCACACCATCTACAGCCTTACCCGCCTGCTGCCCCCACTCCGGCGTCTGCGACGACGCAGACACCACCGCCGACCCAGCCACATTCCCCAACGGCGACGGATCAGGCGACGGCGACGGATCAGGCGACGGCGACGGATCAGGCGACGGCGACGGATCAGGCGACGGCGACGGATCAGGCGACGGCGACGGATCAGGCGACGGCGACGGACCCTCGCCCGGACCGTAGACCTCCAGCTCAGACAACCCCACGTTCACCGTCGAGGCAGACACCGACGTCACCTCGAACCGCAACGACGACACCAGCCGCCCCGAGAACGCCACCACCCACGCCGAACCATCATTCGGCAACGCCGGCACCACCACCGACGACCCATCCGAGAACACCAACCGACCACCAAGAACCTGGTCATCAGCATTCGGACGATCGAACAACGCCACCGACCCCACCAACACCGGCGACGCCCAGTCCAACTGGAGCCACGCACCAGCACCCTCAGCCTGCGTCGCCCACTCCTTCGTGTAGTCACCCGGGACACCCTCGAGCCCATCAACCACACCATCTACAGCCTTACCCGCCTGCTGCCCCCACTCCGGCGTCTGCGACGACGCAGACACCACCGCCGACCCAGCCACATTCCCCAACGGCGACGGATCAGGCGACGGCGACGGATCAGGCGACGGCGACGGATCAGGCGACGGCGACGGATCAGGCGACGGCGACGGATCAGGCGACGGCGACGGATCAGGCGACGGCGACGGACCCTCGCCCGGACCGTAGACCTCCAGCTCAGACAACCCCACGTTCACCGTCGAGGCAGACACCGACGTCACCTCGAACCGCAACGACGACACCAGCCGCCCCGAGAACGCCACCACCCACGCCGAACCATCATTCGGCAACGCCGGCACCACCACCGACGACCCATCCGAGAACACCAACCGACCACCAAGAACCTGGTCATCAGCATTCGGACGATCGAACAACGCCACCGACCCCACCAACACCGGCGACGCCCAGTCCAACTGGAGCCACGCACCAGCACCCTCAGCCTGCGTCGCCCACTCCTTCGTGTAGTCACCCGGGACACCCTCGAGCCCATCAACCACACCATCTACAGCCTTACCCGCCTGCTGCCCCCACTCCGGCGTCTGCGACGACGCAGACACCACCGCCGACCCAGCCACATTCCCCAACGGCGACGGATCAGGCGACGGCGACGGATCAGGCGACGGCGACGGATCAGGCGACGGCGACGGATCAGGCGACGGCGACGGATCAGGCGACGGCGACGGACCCTCGCCCGGACCGTAGACCTCCAGCTCAGACAACCCCACGTTCACCGTCGAGGCAGACACCGACGTCACCTCGAACCGCAACGACGACACCAGCCGCCCCGAGAACGCCACCACCCACGCCGAACCATCATTCGGCAACGCCGGCACCACCACCGACGACCCATCCGAGAACACCAACCGACCACCAAGAACCTGGTCATCAGCATTCGGACGATCGAACAACGCCACCGACCCCACCAACACCGGCGACGCCCAGTCGTACTCAATCCACTCACCGTTGCCACCGAGACGACTCGACCATTCCTTGGTCGCGTCGAGCGGATATCCACCGAGCACCCCGTCCGCCGCGGCCGAAGCAAAGGAGCCCTCAGCCGTGTCTTCGGAGGACGCCGTCACCGTGGCCTGCCCCGCGAGGTTTCCTGGCGGCGTAGTGATGCCGGTCGGACCCTCAGGCTGGGGTTGTGCGGGCGGTGTCGGGGTAGGGAAGACTACGGGTCCCTGAACTCGATACTGCCGCCCGATCCATTCGTCGTACTCCTGCGTGCACGGATCGAGCACGGGACACACGTCGTCGTCATGAACCGCATAAGCAAGGTAGGCGGCGGCCTTGTCATAACGGGAGACTCCGGTCACGTTCTCCGGCTGCGAGAGCGTTCCATAGCCGGAGTACCGAACGATCTGCGTGTCGACCCCTTGGAGCGCTGCGAGCACGAACCGTGCTCCGTACCGGTGGTCGAAATGGTCGGAAGGATCGTCGTCTGTATCGTCCTGAAGGCGCACGAGCGACGGATCGAAGGACGAGACGATGTCATGGAGGGTGTCGATCAACTCCTCCTGCGTGTAGGTGCCCTGGCCGTCGACGGTGACGGTCTGAGGGATCTCGCCACTCCACAGGTCGTAGAGCGACTCGCTCCCTGTCGCCGGGAAACCCTGGCCGCGGCTGTTCCCGTCGGGCAGCCGGAGGAACAGCAAATCGACACCTGTGCCGTCGAGATGATCGCGCGTCACGGAGTGACCGGCGAACGTCTCGACAGAGCGAGTCCAGACAGGAGTGGTCTGCCCCGCCATCTGTGCGTATGCGGCGCGGGCACCCATCTCGCGCCCGTCCCAGTAGGGCCGCCCTCGGCCTGCGTCGCCCGCCGTGAGAAACACCGTCTGCGAGCAGGATCCCAAACGGACGTCGCCGATCAGATCGGGACTCTGGAACAGGATGTCGTCGTCCTCGTGCGCGACTACGTGCAACGAACCACCGCACCCGGTGTCGGCGGAGGCAACCGCGTCGCCTACGCCCACGGCGCCGACGACGAGCGCAAGCCCCCAGCCGACGGCGCGAACGGCCCTCACACGTGGCGAACGGCGCCTTGACATCACGTTTCCTCCCGTGCCCACAACCGACGACGCTGGAAGCGTATGTTCGCCGTCGCGCACGGGCCCCAAGGCCACGGGGTGAATCCGGGCGGGCGGAGGGTGATCTCACGCTTGCTTCCGGCTCCCAACACGCCCATCGCCCCGGCTCGTTGCTCCGGGGAACACTGACCCGAACTCGCATCCCCACGTGAACACCGCGAACCATAGTGCCGACGCAGCACCTTCGCGATCGAGCACCGAGACCTTCGCGGCACCAAGGAGGGGGCGCACCGTGCGCAAGACCCGGGACCAGAACCTCTCCCGGCCCGGGTCGCCGGACCCGTAAGCCGTAGCCAGGGTCCTCCTGCCGCGACCATATCGATATGCCTGCCGCAGACCGGAAGTGAGGGTCCCGCGAACTCTCAGGTGAACCACTGCACCCGGGACGAATGCGATCGACTCACCCGCAAGCTGCGCGCGCACGCACAGGTCGCTGTCCTCATAGGTGACGTAGCGCTCGTCGAACCCTCGGAGGCTCGCGAACAGGTCCCGGCGAATGCCGAGATTCTGGGCGCTCGCCGACATCAGTCCCTCTGGGGCCGCAGCGTGCTGGAGCCCATCGGTCTGCGGGATGTGCCGCCAGCGCTGCCTACGGACAGGGTTCAACCGGGTGCCATCGAGCCTGCCGGCCACGATCGCGCTGCGAGAGAGAGCCCCGCGCATCTGCGGTATCCAGTCGACTCCGACGACATCGTCGGAGTCACAGAACAGCACGTACTCGCTCGAGGTCCGCAACACGGCGAGGTTGCGCGCGGCCGCGGCTCCTCGGCGATCGGACACGTCAAGCAGACGGAGGCGTTCGTCGCTGAGCGCCAGTTCCCGGACAACCTCCTGGGTCCCGTCCGAAGAGCCGTTGTCGGCGACGACCACGCACCAGTCACTGTCACGCCTCTGGCCGAGCAGCGCCCGGAGCTGCTCCTCGACCGTGGCCGCTCCATTCAGGACGGGCACGATGACGACGGTCTCGTGCCATCGTTCGCGAGACCGTCCTTCAATGACCGACATCAAGTGCCACCTTCCGGACTACGAACCCTTCGGCATATCGATGCCTGCACTCAACGCCCCGCAGCCTCATCAGGCCGAGGAACATCTCATCGTCCCACCAGTCCCGGCCAATCTGCGATGCGTAATGCTTCGTCAGCAGCTCCACCTTACGGTGCGCCATCTCGTCGCCCACCGGTACATAGGTCGACACGGACCCCAGGTCTCCGTCCCACTTGGGGATCTCGTATTCAAGAACGAGTGTGTCACGCCACACAGTGGGGATGAGCTCTGCCACCAGCCGATGGTCCTGATGCGAGTCGTCCCGGCTCGGGCTGAGGATAAGGTCGGGCCGAAGCTCGCTCCCGAGGCTCTCCAGCGCCTCCTTGACGTCGCTCCAGTGCGCCGGAAGGCGCCCGTCCGGAAGGTCCCAGAACAGCGATCGGGCCCCCGGCACGAACGCTTGTGCGGCGGCCATCGCCTCCGCCTTGCGCGCCGGCTCGCCCGTCATCGTTGCGAACGTCGCGCGAACCTTTCCTCGGTCAGCGAGCGTCAGGAGCGTTCCGCCGCACGCGATTTCGATGTCGTCCGGGTGAGCCCCGATCGCCAACACGGACAGCTCGCCGTACGGGAGGCCCAGGGCGATCACCGTACGGTCACCTCGGGCACGTCGACATCGGGCATCCGTCGCGGCCCGCCCTGAGAGGCCTCGTCCCAGACCGCCCACGGGCGGTTGCCCACGCGGTTCATCTCTTCGAGCATCGATCGCTCCTTGAGCGTATCCATCGGCGCCCAGAAACCGGTGTGGGGGTGGACGCGGAACCGACCGTCGCGCGCGGCCCGGATGCAGGCGTCCCCGACGAGGTCCTCGCCCTCGTCAAGGTAGTCAAAGATGCCCTGCCGGAGCACGAAGTAACCACCGTTGATACACATGCTCATGTCTGCGACAGGCTCGATGTCTTTCATCCATCCACCGTCGTCGAACCGCACCACGTGGAACGAGTCCTGAGGGGATACCGCCATTAGGCTGCCGACTGCGTTCGTCGCGAGGAACTCATCGATGATCTGGTTCATCGGGGCGTCGGTGAGTACGTCACCGTAGTTTGCCAGGAAGACATCGTCGTCTTCAAGGTACTTGCGCACGCGACGCAGGCGCTCGCCAATCGCCGTATCCATTCCGGTGTCCACGAACGTGATGCGCCAGTCGCTGATGTCGCTCGAAAGCAGCTCGACCTCCTGCCCTCCCTTCGTCAAGACGAAGTCGTTCGAATGAGTCTCTTGGTAGTTGAGGAAATAGTCTTTGACGGAGTTGGCGCCGTACCCCAGGCACAGGATGAACTCGGTGTGCCCAAAGTGAGCGTAATACTTCATGATGTGCCAGAGCACCGGTCGAGTCCCGATCGGCATCATCGGCTTGGGCAATGAGTCCGATCCGGTACGCATACGCATGCCGAGCCCACCACAGAACAACACAACCTTCACGAAGGGCCTCCTTCGACGTCCCCGGTCGGGGTTCCTTTTCCGAGCAACGCAATCACCGGGGCCGCCAGGTCCGAGTCGCTTCCGAGCCGCCATCGCGACACGCCGAGTTCCGACGCCCAGAACGCCACCTGGTCGGCCACGTCTTGCGCGGTCCCGCGCATCGACGCCGGCGTCTTGCCCAGGACGCCGGCATCAACGGCCTCAGCCACCCAGCCCGACCGGGAGCCGAGGCCGTCGATCTCAATGTCATGGACGGTGAGCTGGATCTCCGGCGCAGGTCTGCCCGCTGCCGCTGCAGCGTCCCGCGCCATCGCGATCTTCGCGCGAATCGTCTCCGGCGCGATCTCCGCGACCATCGCCTGAGTGCTGTGATCCCCCATCGCAGGGTGGACGCTGACGACGTTGGCGCGTTCGCCGGCGAGCCGGAGCATGCGAGGCAGAGACGCCCCCAGCCAGATCGGGACGCCCTCCGGGCGGGTCGGGGGCGGGACGACCTCGAGCGCATCGACGTGATAGTGCGCTCCAGCAAAGTCGACATGACCGCCTTCGCGCCACAGACGAAGGATCTCCAGGGCCTCGACGAGCCGGTCGACGCGAGTCCGAGGCGAGTCGAGCGCTACACCGCTCGCCGAGTAGTCGGCGGCGAGCCAGCCGGCGCCGATCCCGAGCTCGAAGCGTCCACCGCTCAACACGTCGAGGGTCGCCGAAGCCTTGGCCAGCCACGCGGGACGGTGCAGATCGTTGTTGAGTACCAGCGTCACCAGGCTGATCGACTCCGTGCATCCGGCCGCGACCGCTAGGCCAGTCCAGGCGTCCATCTGCCATCCACCGGAGACGTGCTCCGACACCGCTATCGCGTCGTAGCCGTGCGCCTCAACCCGGCGTACTGAGTCGCGCCAAGCGAGCGGGTCGCGGTCCAGGCGCGGCAACGACGCGATGAAGCGCAGCGAGCCGACGTCCACGGATGGACCTCCTCAGGTCTCGAAGTCGTCGAACGCCTGCAAGTGTCGATCGAGCAACAGACCTGGCCAACGTTGTGAGCCTGATTTCATCCCTGGTCCGCCGCCACTTCACCCGTGATGTCGTGACCACGGTCCGTACGGTAGCCATGTGCACGTCACCACTACGCGTCTACCCGGGCTCCTCCGCCTCATCCCGGAACCGCACCATGATGAACGCGGGCTCTTCACGCGAACCTTCGACACCGCGGTCGCAAGCGAGGCGGGAATCGACCCCGGCTCCTTCCTCCAGGACAGCCAGTCGAGATCCCGCCGCGGCGTAGTCCGCGGGCTGCACGGCCGCGTCGGCCGCGGTGAGGCGAAGCTCGTGCGGGTCTCGCACGGCGCGGTGTTCGACGTCGTCGTAGACGCCAGGCCGGACTCGCCGACGTTCGGCGAGGTGGAGACGTTCATCCTCGACGACGAGACGTTCACGTCGCTCTACATCCCGCGCGGTGTCCTGCACGGACACCAGACGCTGACGTCGACGGCCGACTTCTGCTATCGCATCGACGCGATGCATAACCCCGCCGAGGACATCTCCGTCCACCACCTTGACGGCGACCTTGCGATCCCATGGCCCGTACCGATCGGAGTGGTGAGCGAACGCGACCGGGTCGCAGGGTCCTGGCAGGATCTCGTCACGCGGCTCCGCATGACCGCGGACCCAGACCCAGACCCAGACCCAGACCCAGACCCAGACCCAGACCCAGACGAGCACTGACCCGCCACCTGATTTGGCCTCACGCGGGCATCGGCCTGACTGACGATCACGCGTCGGGTTCGGCGTCGACCGGGACGGGTTCGGCCTGACTTGGGTCAAGAGCCTTAGTGCCTTGCGGGCTTCCTGATCGCGTCGAGGATGGCCTGCTTGTCGGCGGGGATGGCGGGTTCGGCGTCGCGGATGACGCCGTTGATCTCGATGGTCGCGGAGCGCAGTGGTCGTAGCTCGCGCAGGACTTTCCGGATGGACAGTCCGGTGCGGTCCTGGATCGTGCGGGAGACGGCCAGCGCGGTGAAGACGATGGTGAGGTGGGCTTCGATCGCGTCGCGTGTCCTCGCGAAGAAGGGTCTGGCCTGCAGGTCTGTCTTCGACATCCGGAAGGACTGCTCGACGTGCCACAGATCGTGGTAGCTGGAGATGACCTCGCCTGGGGCCATGACCGTGGCGGGGATGTTCGTGACGTAGCCCTTGAGGCCGGCGACCTTCCGCGCCCTGGCCAGGGCGGTCTCGTCGAGGGTGCGGGCGGTTCCGGTGGTCTTGACGAACCGGGTGGCGCGGGCGGGCTTGTCACCGTCGATGACTGATCGGGCGCGGTCCTCCTGCGCGGTCAGGGTCCGGTTGTCTCTCGCGAACCTCTTCGCGGAGTAGGCCCACACGGCCCGCCATGACGCCGGGGTCCCGGTCTTCGTCCACACGGGCTCGGCCTTGACGTTGACGTCATTGACGGGCGTCGCGCCGCGGTGCTTGGGGGTGATCGTGTCGATCATCTGCCCGTCGGTGAACACGGTGCCGTGCCACCGGTAGTGCGAGGCCAGGTCGAGGGGCGCGGTGGTCTGGCGGGAGCCGACGATGAAGGAGAACCCGGCGTCGTCGAGCTCGCGCAGGTTCGCACCGGAGAGCATGCCGGCGTCCGCGACGATGACCATGCCCTCGATGCCGTGCCTGGCTTGGAAGGACTTGATGACGGGCAGGATCGTGAGCGTTTCGGCCTTGTTCCCCTCGAAGCAGCCGATCTCGAGGGGGAACCCGGTCCTGTCTACGAGGAGGCCGACGACGATCTGCGGGTCGACGCGACGTTCTTTGGAGTAGCCGACCTTGCGCAGGTCGTCTTCCTTCTCCGCTTCGAAGTAGAGCGTGGTCACGTCATACAGCACGAGGGACACATCATCGCTGGCCTGCGCGAACGTGAAGCACGCCTTCGCGATCAGGTCCCGGTACCGGCCGTCCTGCGCCCGCTTCAACGTCCGCTTCCGCGTGGACAGCGACGCGGCGACCCGGCCCAGGTCGGACAGGACCCGGTCGACGTCGAGCAGCGAGGTCGGCTCCACGATCCGCGCGATCACCAGGTCGCGGAAGGTGTCGTCGCCGACGATGTCGAAACCGAGCTCGTCGAACACGCCCCCGATCGCGTCGTACAGGATCCGGGAGAACGAGCGCCGCAGCAGGGGCGCGGGCATCCACCCACGCGCACGGGAGGGCGTCTGCCCGAACAGGGCCGGCGGCTGCGGGACGGGAATCAACGGGGCGTACCTCGACACGGCCTGCAGGCCAAGGTCGAGCTCCAACTGCTGGTCACCCTTGATCAGATCGGCCGCCTCATCCATCAACAGGCCGAGCGCGACCTCGTCATGCGCCGACCCGACATGCCGCACGATCCGCCGCCGCCCGTTCACGGACTCGACGATCTGGACCGCCGTCGCACCCGACGCCGTCCTCACCCGCCGAACCCACACCACCCCGGCAGCGTACTTAGTGCCTCCAGGAGGACACTAACCCACAGAGCCACGACCATCACCGCAGGTCAGAGAACTGCGGATCGCGGGCTGTGGAGAACCTGACCGAAGTCAGGCCTGATTTGGCCTCACGCGGGCATCGGCCTGACTGACGATCACGCGTCGGGTTCGGCGTCGACCGGGACGGGTTCGGCGATGACCCACCGGCCGCCACGTGCCTCCACCTGCGGGTAGGCGCGCCGTACTTCATCGAGCAGGTCAGGGACGAACAAGAGCACGTGGTCCGGGCGCAGCATTGCCAACTGTGAGGGCGCAAGGATCGGCACCCGGTCCCCCGGCTCCCCGCCCGGCATGGCGCGGCCCTCCTTGGCGGGCGACGCGTCGACGACGGCGGCCAGGTCGCGCCGCGTCACCCCCGCCGCAGCCAGCAGGGCGACGGCGCGAGACGCCGCGCCGTAGCCGATGGTGCCGGCCCCGTGCTCGTCCAGCCATGCACGCAGTGCCGCCGTCGAGCGCGAGACCTGTCGCTGCAGCGCGCGCACCGAAGCCGGGTCGGCGACCCCCGCGGCAGCCTCCGCCGCGAGCTCGGCCGCCAGGCCCGGGACACCCTGGGCGGGCACGCCCGCGGCGAGGGTGGACCCGGCGCGGGCGAAGGCGAGGACGACGGTCCCGCCGTAGAGGCCGTAGTGCCACAGCCCGACGGGCACGAGCCCGGCGTCCTGCGCGGCGGCCGTCAGCCAGGTCACGCTGTAGTAGGCGAAGTGGCCGTGCCGCAGCGCGTTCCACGTGCCGTCGCGCAGGATCGTCGACAGCGGATGGACGTGCAGCGCGAGCACGCCCGCCGGCGCGAGCCTGCTGGCCCTGGCCACGAGCGCGGTGCGCTGATCCGGCTCGTGCATCATCCCGAGGGAGTCCACGAGCAGGTCGACCGGCCCGTCGGCGCGCGGCAGCATGCCTCGCGCGGCGAGCGACGGCAGCCACGAGCCGCCGTGCGGGCTGGGGTGCTCGTCCACGACGGCGCCCGGGTGGGCGAACCCGCCCGCGGCCAGGTCGGCGACGGCCTGGCCCGTCTGCGCGACGAGCGCGGCCGGCTCGAGACCGCGCGGCTCCTCCGCGCCGGTCGGGTCGGCCTCGAGCTGGGCGAGCCCGCACGCGGCGCACAGCACCATGCGCAAGGAGTAGCGCGGGTCGGGCGGGTCGCCTGGGCGCGGGAAGTGGTCGGCCGCGGGCTGCTCGCCCAGGTCGAGCACGATCGTGCCGTCCGGTCCACCGCACCACCGACACCGCCAGGCGGGCACGGGCGGCGCCACGGCGGCGAAGGCTCCCTGCGCCGCCGTCACGTCCCGGGCTCGAAGACCTCGAACCGCGGCAGGAACGTCACGAGCTTCCCGCCCCACTCCGCGACGTGCGCAAGCTGGGCGGAGATCTCCCGCCGCAGGTTCCAGGGCATCACCACCACGTAGTCCGGCCGGGCGGCGTCGAGCGCCTCGGGCGGGTGGATGGGGATGTGGGTGCCGGGCGTGACGCGGCCGTGCTTGTACGGGTTGCGGTCGACCGCGAACTCGACGAGGTCGGCGCGGATGCCGCAGTGGTTGAGCAGCGTGTTGCCCTTGCCAGGAGCCCCGTAGGCGACCACGCGCTTGCCCGCACGCCGGGCGTCCAGGAGGAACCGCAGCGCATCGTCGCGCACCTGGGCCACCTGCTCGGCGAACCCGTCGTGCCCCTGGACGGTGTGCAGGCCCGCGCCCGCCTCGTCGGCGAGCACGCGCGCCACCGCGTCCGAGGGCGCGGGCGCGATGCCGGCTTCGACGGACTCGGTGGGAGCAGACCAGGTGCGCAGCGACCCGCCGTGGCTCGGCAGCTCTTCGACGTCGACGACCGTCAGGCCGGCTGCGGCCAGGACGCGCTGCGTGGTCAGCAGCGACAGGTAGCTGAAGTGCTCGTGGTAGATCGTGTCGTACTCGTTGCCGGCGATGAGGCGCAGCAGGTGCGGGATCTCGATCGTCACCCGGCCGTCGTCGGCCACGAGCGCGCGCAGCCCCTTGGCGAAGTCCACGATGTCCGGCACGTGCGCGAAGACGTTGTTGGCGACGACGAGGTCGGCGGGGCCGTGCTCGGCCCGCACCTTCGCGCCGGTCTCCTCGCCCAGGAACTCGACGAGCGTCGGCACGCCCTTGGCGACGGCCGCCTCGGCGACGTTGCCCGACGGTTCGATGCCGAGACACCGGATGCCGCGGGCGACGACATGCTGGAGCAGGTAGCCGTCGTTGCTGGCGACCTCGACGACGAACGACCGGTCCGGCGCCAGCCCGAGCCGGTCGCTGGCCGCCTCGACGTAGCGGCGTGCGTGCTCGACCCAGGAGTCGGAGAACGACGAGAAGTACGCGTAGTCGTCGAAGATCTCCTCGGCACGCACGTAGGCGGGCAGCTGCACGAGCAGGCACTGCTCGCACACGCGCACGTGCAGCGGGTAGAACGTCTCGCCTGCGTCCGCCTGTTCGGCCGGCAGGAAGCTCTCGCACGGCGGGGACATGCCCAGGTCGACGAACGTCCGCCTCAGGCCCGCCCCGCACAGCCGGCACGTCGGCATCATGCGGAGACCGCCAGCCGCAGCTCGGTCAGGTCGAGCGCACCGGCGTCGGCGAGCTCGCGGATCCGAGCGAGGCGCACGTACCGGGGCCCCTCGAAGTCGTCGGCCGACAGCCCACGCGCCTGCATGTCGCGCCACAGCTCCTCGATCCCGTCCCGAACCGTCCACCGGGGATCGGCCGCGGGCAGCAGCGTGCGGATCTTGGTGAAGTCGACACGGTAGTTGCGCGCGTCGGCGCCGGCGCCCTCGGCGAACGTCACAGGCATGCCCGTGAGCTCCGCGACCTGCTCGGCGACGGTGCGGATCTGCACCACGTCCTCGTCGCGGCCCACGTTGAACGCCTGGTCGTGCACAGTGTCGCGCGGCGCCTCGAGCGCCGCGAGGAACGCGCTGGAGATGTCGAGAACGTGCACCAGCGGACGCCAGGGCGAGCCGTCCGACTGCAGCCGCACCTCACCTCGCGTGAACGCGGTCCCGGTGAGGTTGTTGACGACGATGTCGGCGCGCAGTCGCGGGCTCGAGCCGTAGGCGGTCGCGTTGCGCAGGTACACGGGGCTGAAGCCGTCGTCCGCCAGCGGCGAGATCGCCTGCTCGGCCATGACCTTGCTCTCGCCGTAGGGCGTCACCGGGTGGAAGGCGCTCGCCTCGCTGACGGGCGCGTCGCCCGCCGCACCGTAGAGCGAGCACGACGAGGAGAACAGGAACCTGCCGACACCGGCGGCCTTGGCCGCCTTCGCCATGTGGACGGCACCCCAGCAGTTCACGTCGTAGGTGGCCTGCGGGTTGAGGTGCCCGATCGGGTCGTTGCTGATGGCCGCGAGGTGCACGACGGCGTCGAACCCCTCGAGGTCCTCGGGGCGGGCGTCACGCACGTCGCCCGTGCGCTGCTCGTAGCCGCCGGGCTGGGGCCCGAAGTCGCAGCCGTCGTACCACCCCGCGTCGAGGCCGACGACGTCGTGCCCGCGTGCCTGGAAGAACGGCACGAGAACCGCGCCGATGTAGCCTCGGTCACCGGTGACGAGAACCCGCATGGCAGAGCCTTTCGTGGATGGTCGGTCGGCACGACGTTACCGAGAGTCCGCGCGGATCTCAGTGGTCGAGAGGGTGGAAACCCGCCCGGGGTGGGTGATTCGCCACCCTCGTCCCGGCGTCGGCCGGCACCGGTGCGAACAGCCGTGGCCGCGGGACCGCCCGCAGCAGGACCGCGCGCAGCGCTCCCGTGTGCCGCTCGGCGACGGCGTAGACCGCGAGCGCGACGAGGACCGCGACGGCGGCCACCCCCAGCCCGACAGGCAAGGTCGCCCACGTCAGCTGCCGACGCCCCGCGGCGACCGGCGCGAGGATCGCGGTGACGAACGCGATCACGGGTACGTGGGTCGCGTACAGCGAGTACGACCACTCCGCACCCCACGAGAAGGGGTTCCAGAAGCGGCGGACCACCCCGCGGACGTCGGTCGTCAGCAGCGCCACGAGCAGGCCCGCGACCAACGCGAGCACCAGGCTGAGCGCGAACCCCTCACCGAGCGCGTGGTGCACGAGGGCGACCCCGACGACAGCGACGACGGTCGCGGCGCGCACCGGCCCCAGCGCCCATGCCGGCACGCGCCCCAGGGCCCGGCCGACCGGCTCGAGCGCCCATGCGACACCGGCACCGACGAGCCACGTGGGGAACAGCACCAGCCCCTGGGAGCCCTGCGTGTGGCCGTACCAGAGCACTGCCAGGCCGACCGCCCCGACGAGCGCGGCGACCAGCCGGACGCGCCGCGCGACGCCGCGCCACACGGCGAGCAGCACGGCCGGGAAGATCACGTAGTACCAGAACTCGAGGGCGAGGGACCACAGCGGCGTGTCCGTGCCGAGCTGCGGCACGGCCAGCGACTGGAGGAAGACCGCGTTGCCGAGCGTGGTCAGGGCTCCGAGACGGTGCAGCGCCCCGTCCTGCGGCACCACGAGGTGATAAGCGGTCGACCCGGCGTAGACGTCGCTGTCGGGGAAGAACCAGGTCCCGGAGCGGTCGAGGGCCTGCGTCAGCACCATCGCGGGCAGGAGGACGATCCACAGCCGGACGGCGCGCGACGTCGCATAGCGCGCCACGTCGAACCGGCGCTCACGCAGGCCGCGCAGGACGCTCCCGCCGACCCAGTACCCGCTCAGGACGAAGAAGACGATGACCGCCTGGTGCCCCAGGGTCGTCACCGCGTAGATCGCGCGCGGGCCCGGCCCGGCGTCCAGCGCCTGGCTGAAGTCGACGTAGAGCAGGGGCCGGACGTGGCTCACGACGACGACCAGCGCGGCCCCGAACCGCAGCGCGTTCAAGGCCACGTTCGTCCCGTCGCCCCGGTCCCTCCTGGTGCCCGGGCCCGCTCCGCTCACGACCTCACACCCCTCGGCTGCACGGAAGGAAACCCGGGGCACACGTCTCGGGCTGTGACCGAAGATAGGTGCCGCGCTGCATCCCTAGCAGACGGGATCCGGATGAAGTTCATGGCCGCCCGGGTGATTCGGGGGTGATTGTGCCTTCCGGCTCCCCGGTTCGACCACCGGCATGGCGAGAATCGGGCCATGAAGGTTCTGCGTGTCTCGCACAGCGCGGTCGTGGACGCCTGGCGGGAACGCGAGCGCGCGCTGCGGCGGCGCGGCCTGGAGGTCGACCTGGTCTCCGCCCGCGTCTGGGACGAGGGAGGGCGCCTGGTCCCGCTCGAGCCCCGGGCCGGCGAGCCCGTCGTCGGCGCCCGGACCCTCGGGTCCCACCCGGCCCTGTTCCTGTTCGACCCGCGCACGCTGTGGCGCGCGCTCGGCCGTCCGCACGACGTCCTCGACCTCCACGAGGAGCCCTACGCCCTCGTGACGGCCGAGATCCTCGCCCTGCGCGCGGCGCGCCGCGCCTGGGACCGGCTGCGGGGCCGACGACCCGGACCGCGAGCGCCCTACCTCGTCTACTCCGCGCAGAACATCTACAAGCGCTACCCGGTCCCGTTCGGCCTCGTGGAGCGAGCCGTCCTGCGGCGCGCGGGTGGCGTGCACGTGTGCAACGACGCCACCGCGGGCATCGCACGGCGCAAGGGCGCGACGTGCGCGGTCCCCAACATCCCGCTCGGGGTCGACCTCGCCGTGTTCGCGCCGGCACCCGGCGGCCGCGCGGCGGAGCGTGCACCAGGTGCGCGGGCCGTCGTCGGCTACGCCGGGCGCCTCGTCGACTACAAGGGCGTCGACGTGCTCGTGCGGGCCGTGCTCGCCGACGACGGTCTGGAGCTGCGCCTGGCGGGCGCCGGACCTCTCGAGGCCGAGCTCCGTTCGCTCGCCGCACCCGCAGGCGCCCGCATCACGTTCGTCGGCTCGCTGTCGGGCGACGCCCTGGTGAGCTTCTACCGCGGCCTGGACGTGCTCGCCGTGCCGTCGCTGGACACGCCCGGCTGGCTGGAGCAGTTCGGGCGGGTCGCGGTCGAGGCCATGGCCTGCGGCACCCCCGTCGTCGCGAGCCGGTCGGGCGCGCTGCCCGACGTCGTCGGCGACGCCGGGATCCTCGTCCCCCAGGGCGACTCCGCGGCCCTGGGGGACGCGCTGCGCCGGGTGACCGCGGACCCCGTGCTCGCCGCGACGCTGCGCGAGCGTGGCCTGGAGGTCGCCGCCCGTTGCTCGTGGGAGGCGGTCGCCGCCCAGTACGAGGAGCTGTACCGGCGGGCGCTGGGGGCCGCACCCGTGCACGGGACCGCCCCCGCGGCGCCCGCCCCGCCCGAGGTGGTGCTGGTGGCCTACGGCAGCCCCGAGCTGGTGCGCACGGCGCTCGAGCCGCTCGTGGGCAAGCTGCCCCTGACCATCGTCGACAACTCGTCGCTGCCCGCGGTACGGGAGGCCGCTGAGCTCGCGGGCGCGCGCTACCTCGACCCGGGCAGCAACGGCGGCTTCGCCGCGGGAGTCAACCACGCGCTCGCGCACCGCCAGACGCCGGGCTCCGACGTCCTGCTGCTCAACCCCGACGCACGGATCACCGCCGAGGGCGTCCTGGCGCTCCAGGAGGCCCTGCACGCCGATCCCCGGACCGCCAGCGTCGGCCCGCGTCAGGTGGACGACGCCGGAGCGGCCGCCCGGGTCGGCTGGCCGTTCCCGTCGCCGGGCCGCGCATGGGCGGAGGCCGCCGGACTGGGCAGGCTCCCCACCCGGGGAGACCGCTCGTTCGTCATCGGCTCCGTCCTGCTGCTGCGCGCCGAGGCCCTGGCCGACGTCGGCGGGTTCGACGAGCGCTTCTTCCTCTACTCCGAGGAGACCGACTGGGCCTACCGCGCGCACCGGCGTGCGTGGCGCCACCGGGTCGTCGACCAGGTCCTCGCGCACCACACGGGAGCCGCCACGAGCGCCGACCCCGTACGCCGCGAGGCGCACTTCCACGCATCGCAGGAGAAGTACTACCGCAAGCACTTCGGCGTGGCCGGCTGGACGGCCGCCCGGCTCGCGGTCATCGCGGGAGCAGGCGTGCGCGCCGTCGTGCGCACGGGCGCAGCACGCACGGCGGAGCTCGACCGCCTCCGGCTGTACGTGCGCGGTCCCTGGTCGGTCGAGACCGCGCTGACGGGCGTCACCCCGTGAGGGACGTGTTCCACGCCCGGCGGCCCGACCTCGCGACGGTATGGCTCGGGCTGTTCGCGGGGGCGGCGGCGGTCGCCTACCTCCTGCCGCGCTCGACGACGCTGGCTCTGGTCGTGGCCGTCGTGATCGCCCTGGTGGGCGTCGTGGTGTGGAACCCGGTGGTGCTCCCGGTGGTGGCGATGCCGCTGCTGGTCGACGCCGACCGGATCGGCGACCTGAGCGTCAGCGACTTCCTCCTGTTCGGCTCGTTCTGGGTCGCGGTGCTCTTCGGGCGCCGCCCGTTCTCCCGGACGCTGCGCAACCTCCTGTGGTGCGTCGCCGTCTACCAGGTGGCCAGCCTGTTCGCCGTCATCGCGCACGTGTACCCCAAGAACACCATCGAGTGGTTCCACGCTTTCCTCATCACCGGTGGCGCCCTCGTCGTGGGCTGGGCCATCGGTGCCTCCGGCAAGGCGGGGTGGGGTCTCGGCCTGTTCGTCGGCATGTGCGTGCTCATCTCGATCAACGCCATCCAGGGCGGCATCGTCCAGCTCTCCGGCGGTGTGTGGCCCCTGCACGCCGTCTACCCGTCCTGGCCGTTCGCGCTGCACAAGAACTTTGCCGGGCCCACCGTTGCCGTGGGCACGCTGATCGCCTTCGCCCGTCCGGCGTGGCTGGGCTGGAAAGCTCGGTTCGCCGTCCCGGCGTTCGTGATCTGCCTCCTCGGGGTGTTCTTCATCCAGTCGCGCCAGTCGCTCGTCGGCCTGGGCGTCAGCATGCTCGTCGTCGCGCTGCGGCCCGGGCGCCAGCGGCCCCGTGGCGCCGGTGTCCTCCTGATGCTCATCGTGCCCGTGGCGTTGTACGTCATGAGCAGCGTGAACGCCGACCTCACCGACGCCGACGGCTTCAACTCGACCACGGAACGCGCCGTCGGCCTCGACATCGGCTGGCAGGCCTGGCACGACAACCCCCTCTTCGGGGCCGGCCTGCGCTGGTTCGTGGCGGACCGGGGCTATCCAGGGTTCCAGCCCCCGAACGCGGTGGTCGAGACCCTCTCGTCGGTGGGCGTCGTGGGGCTGGCCGGCTTCGTCGTCATGATGATCGGGGCGGTCGTCATCGCCTGGCGGCTGCCGCGCGAGTTCGGCACGCTCGCCGCGGCTCTGACCGTGCAGCGGATCGTGCAGAGCCAGTTCGACCAGTTCTGGGTCGGCGCGCACGTCTCGATCCCGTTCGTGGTGCTGGGCGTGTGCGTCGGCGCGGCCGCGTACGCCGAGCGGCGCCGGTCCGAGGAGCCCTCCCTCCCGCTGTCACCCTCCGTCACCCCCGCCCAGCAAGGGACCTGAGCACATGCGCATCGTCCACGTCGTCGTCTCGTCCGCGTTCGCCGGCGTCGAGGCGCACGTCTCCCGGCTGGCCCGGGCCCAGGCGGCGGCCGGCAACCAGGTCGTCGTCGTCGGGGGCGACGTCGAGCGCATGGCGGACGCCGCCGGTCCCGATGTCCGCGTGGTCCCCGGGGCCACCCTCCGGTCGGCACGATCTGCGCTGGCACGCCTGACCGCCCGGGCCGACGTCGCGCACGCCCACATGACGGCCGCCGAGCTGGTCGCGTGCACGGTCTGGCCCGTCGTGGCCGGCCGCGTGCCGCTGGTCAGCACACGGCACTTCGCCCAGCACCGGGGGCGGACCACCCTCGGCCGCCTGACGGCGCCCGTCGTCGCGCGGGTGATCGCCGCGCAGATCGCGATCGCGCAGTACACCGCGGAACGCATCGACGGCCCCAGCACCGTGGTGCTCGCGGGCGTCGACGCCCGCCCCGACCGCACCACGCCGACGAGCCGACCGGGCGTCGTCCTCATGGCGCAACGTCTGGAGGCCGAGAAGCGGGCCGACCTGGGCGTGCGCGCCTTCGCCGCCTCCGGGTTGGCGGACCTCGGCTGGCGGTTGCTCGTCGCCGGCGACGGCGCCGAACGGCCCGCGGTCGAGGCACTGGTCGCGGAGCTCGGCCTGGCCGCGGCCGTCACCCTGCTGGGGCGGCGCTCGGACGTCGCGGACCTCATGGCGGGCGCCGACGTCTTCCTGGCCCCGACCCCGGGCGAGCACTTCGGCCTGAGCGTCCTCGAGGCGATGGCGGCCGGGCTGCCCGTCGTCGCGGACGGCTCGGGTGGGCACCTGGAGACGTTGGGCACCGACGCCGCCGGGCTGTACCCGAGCCAGGACCCCGGCCGGGCCGGGACCGTCCTGCGCGATCTCGCGACCGACGCGGCCGCGGCCCACGCGTACGGAGCGGGCCTGCAGGTACGCCAGCGCACGCACTTCTCGCTCGACCAGCAGGTGACGGCGACCGATCTCGTGTACCGGAGCGTGCTCGTATGAGCGCCGTGCGCGACGTCGTGCTCGCCTCGCTGGAGTCGTGGGACGACGTCTGGCGCCGCAACCAACACCTGGTGACCGGGTTGCTGCGCCGTGACCCCGCGACGCGCGTCCTGTTCGTCGAGCCCCCGGTCGACCTCGCCCACGACGTCGTCCGACGCGCGACGCTGCGGCCCGGGCAGGGGCTGCGACCCGGCCCCGGGATCGCCGGCGTCGAGCCGGGTCGGCTGTGGCTGTACGAGCCCACCAAGCTGCTCCCCCGGCGGGTCGACCCGGGCGGGGACCGCCGCCGGGCCCGCGCCACCGCCCGTGCCGCGCGGCGGGCGGGACTGACGGACCCGGTGCTCTGGATCAACGACCCGCGCGTCGCCGGCCTGCTGGACGTCACCCCGTGGCCCGCCGTCTACGACATCACCGACGACTGGGTCGTCGCCGACCGGCCCGCCGCGGAGCGCGACCGGCTCGTGCGCGGCGAGATGCTGCTGCTGGAACGGGCGGCGGCCGTGACGGTGTGCTCGCCGGCACTCCTGGCCCGCAAGGAGGCGAACGGTCCGGTCACGCTCGTCACCAACGGCGTCGACGTCGAGCGATACCGGCGGCCCGCGGCCCGGCCGGCGGATCTCCCGTCCGGGCCGGTGGTGCTCTACGTCGGCACGCTGCACCGCGACCGGCTCGACGTCGACCTGTGCGTCCGCGTCCAGGCGAGCCTCGGGACGAGCGCCCGGCTGGTGTTCGTCGGCCCGGTCGCGCTCGGCGCCGACGACGCCGCCCGGCTGAGGTCCGCAGGCGCGGTGCTGCTCGGCGCCCGGCCGTTCACCGCCGTTCCCGCCTACCTGCGGCACGCGGACGTGCTCGTGGTCCCGCACGTGGTCGACGCGTTCACCGACAGCCTGGACCCGCTCAAGCTGTACGAGTACCGGGCGGCCCGCCGCCCCGTCGTGGCAACGCCGGTCGCCGGGTTCCGGGACAGTGCCGACTCCCTGGTGCGGGCGGTGCCGGCGGACGCTTTCGCCGCGGCGGTCCGTTCCGCCCTGGACGGGGCGGGCCGCGACCAGGGCGCCACGCTGCCGGAGACTGTGACAGACCTGCCGACGTGGGACCGGCAGGCGGGCCTGTTCGCGGAGGTCCTGGGCGAGGTCAGTCTCGCGCCACGCCCCGCCACACGTCCGTGAGCACCCGCGCCGTCTGCGTCGCCGCGAACCGGCTCTCGACGCTGCGGTAGGCGCGGGCAGCCTGGGCCTGCGCGCGCAGGGGATCGTCCAGGAGCCGCAGGATCCCCTCCGCGAGCGCGCGGGCGTCGCCCGGCGCCACGAGCTCGCCGAGGGCCTGTCCGTTGTCAGGGTCGACCAGGATCTCCGGGACGCCGCCGGCGTCGGTCGCGACGACGGGCACGCCGCGGACCATCGCTTCGACCACCACCTGCCCGAACGGCTCGGGCACCGGCGAGGCGTGCACCATCACGCTCAGGCCGTCGAGCAGCGCCGGGACGTCGTCGACGTGGCCGGTCAGCGCGACCTCCTCGTCGAGGCCGAGCTCCCCGACCCGCGCACGCACCCGGTCCGCGTAGTCCTCGGCACCGAACAGCGGCGCCCCCGCGACGACGAACCGCGCGCGTGGATAGCGCCCGCGCACGACCGCGGCCGCATCCAGGAACTCGACCTGGCCCTTGGTGGGGCTGATCCGTCCGACCAGCCCGACGACCGGGTCGATCGGCTCCGAGCGTTGCAGGGCGTCCGCTCGGACCTGCCCGGCTGCGAAACCGGGGTACGCCACGGGGGGCCGTGCGCCGCGCCGGTTCGTCAGTGTCGCCGCGCTCGCCTCCGAGTTGGCGATCACCGCGTCGGGCAGGTGCGTGGCCGCCCACCGGAACAGCCACGCCGTCCGAGCGGGCAGGTAGTCGTCCGCGATGCGGTCGTGCACCCACCACACGACGGGGACACGGGCCAGGCGGGCTGCCGCCCACCCGAGCAGGTCGGCCTTCAGGGTGTTGGTGTGGACCACGTCCGGGCGCAGCGCGCGGATGCGGCGCGCCAGCCGCAGCACGAACACGGCCATCGAGGGCACCAGCACGAGCATGCCGGCACGTCCCGCGCGCACGCGGTCGACGGTGCCGGCGCGCCCGAGGGGAAGCACCTCCACCGGCACGCCCGCCGCACCGAGCCGCTCTACCAGCGGGCCGTGCTCGAACAGCAGGACGCGCGGCGAGACCTCGCCCGGCGAGATCGCCTCGATCGCCCGGGACAGTGCCAGCTCCCCGCCGCCGAACGCCGCGCTGTGGTCGAGGGCGAGGACGCGGAGCGAGCGGGTCACCGCGTCGGTCGCGAGTGCAGGGGCGCGACGGCGCGGGCCCGCGCCCGGCGGCCGTCGGCCGCCCCGACGACGATGAGGCCCGCCGCTCGGGCGTCCTGCCTCGGGGTCGGCTCGGAGGTCGCACCGGCGCCCGGCGTGCTCCACGCAGTGTTCGGCCGGGCGAGCCGCGGCACCGGCACCGTGAGCGCCGCAGGTTCTGTGGTGTCATCGGCGGGCGGCGCTGCGGCACTGGCGTGGCGGCGCGCGCGGCGGTGCAGGAACCGGCCGGACGACGGGGTGGCGAACGACGCGGCGTAGCGGAACTGGCGGTTCGCCTGGATCCCGACGAGCGCGACCCCGGCGAGCGAGACGCCGTTGGTGCGCAGGCGGTCCGCCGCGCTCGCGAGGATGCTGCGCTCGGCCTTGCCCTGGGTGGCGACGAGGATGACGCCGTCGGCGTAGCCGCCCAGGATTGTGGCGTCGGCCGCCGCGAGCACCGGCGGGGCGTCGATGACGACGACGTCCGCGTCGCCGCGCAGCGCCTCGAACAATGACCTCGCGCGCGCCGTCGCCAGGAAGTCGGCTGGGTCCAGCGGCTGGTCCGGAACCGGGTGGAGGAAGAGGTTCGTGACCGTGGTCGGACGCGTCCCACCGCCGTTCGCTTGGTGGCCCGCCGGCTCGGGCAGCAGCTCGTCGATCTGGGGTCGGCGCATGTCCCCCGAGACGACGATCGTCCGACGGCCCGACAATGCGACCGATGCCGCGAAGTTCGCAGCGACGAACGACCGCGGCGCGCGCGGGTCGGTAGCCGTGAAGACGACGACATAGTCGTCACCTCCCACGGCGGCTTGGACGGCGGTGCGCAGCTCACGGATCGACTCGGTGAACGGCGTCGCAGCCCGGCTCGCTACTGGGAGCATGCCGTCCGCCGCCGCGGAGCGCAGTGCCTCCTTGACCGCGCTGAGCTCCGCGAGGACGGGCGCGTCGGCCGACTCCTCCGCCTGTTCGGAGGTCCGAACGTGGGGGTCGAGGCCGCGCCGGGCGAGCGCCAGCCCGACGCCGAGGACGAGGCCCGCGAGAAGCGCGATCCCGAACATCGTCGTGGCGTCCATGCCCACCGGCTGGGCGCCACGTGCCGGGACGGTGACCTCTCCGGGCGGGACCAGGGACAGGAACTGTGTCTTGCGCTGCGCGAGGCCGCTGAGGTTCGTCTGCGCCGCGTCGCGCAAGGCGGCGGCGGTCGGATCGCTCGCGTCGGCCTCGAGCGTGGCGTTCGACGTGCGGACCAGGTCGCTCATGGCCTTGATCTGCACGTCGATGCTGTCGATCTGCGACTGGACGAGCGCGGGCAGGTTCGCGACGTAGGCGTTGGCCAAGGCGTTGGCCACGGCGGCCGCGCGCCTCGGGGATGCGTCAGTGACCGCGATGCTCAGGTCGGAGCCGTTCAGGACCGGATCGATCTGCGTGCCGGCCACCTCGGCCGGCGTCTCGGCCAGCGCCGTCGCGGCCGCGTCGATCACCGGCAAGGAGAGCACCGTGGCAGGGTTCGAGTCCGCCGCCACCGGGGTGTTGCCCACTCCCGTGCCCTCGGCCGACTCGAGCGTGACCGTCGCCGTGGCCTGATACTCGGTGACCGCCTGCTTCGTGTAGACCGCGACAGCGACCACGGCGAGGACCACCCCCGCGAGGACGAACCACCGGCCCGACCAGATCGCGTGGAGAAACTCACGGAACGTCATGTCAGTACCCCCGTCGTCCCAGAACCCGCGCCGAGCTCTGCAGCGACGATATCCCGAAGGCGCTCGACGAAGCGGTCCTCTCCGAACCGGTCCACGTGCGAGCGCAGCACGTCGGCGTCCCAGGGCCGCCCGAGCACGGACTCCACCGCACCGGCGACGTCGGCCGCCACGGGCCGGTCGAAGAACGTCCCGTTCACCCCTTCGACGACGGAGTCGAGGAAGCCGCCTGCGCGCAGCGCCGCCGTGGGAGCGCCGAACGCCCCCGCCTCGAGCGGCGTCAGGCCGAAGTCCTCGAACGAGGCGGCCACGAGAACGGACGCGTTGCGGTAGGCCCAACGCACCTGGGCGTCGTCGATCCTGCCGGCGAGCGTGACCAGCCCCGGGGCCTTGGCCGCCGCCAGCGCTTCGAGACGGCTGCGGTCCGGGCCACCACCCACCACGACGAGCCGGCGGCCGAGCAGTCCGGCCGCCTCGATCACGACGTCGACGTTCTTGTACGGCAGCAGCCGTGCGACGCAGAGCAGGAACCCCGGCGCCACCCCGTCGATGGCAGTCTCCGGTCCGCCCGGGAGGCAGGCGGGTGGCGGGCTCAGGACCTCGGCGTCGATGCCGTACACCTGCCGGACGGCGCGCTGGATCTCGGTGGAGACCACCAGATACCGGTCAGCACGCCCTGCGGCGCGTTCGTCCCACGCCCGCAGCGACGGGCTCAGCAGGCCCAGCGCGGTGGCCGTCGCGCGCGTACGCAGACCGCGCGGCACCTGGCCAGAGGCGCCGCCCAGGTAGCGGTCCGGCTGGTAGAGCCACCGTGCCGGCGCATAGCAGTAGACAACGGTCCGACGAGCGCCCCGATACCCGTGCGCCCAACCGCTCGACCCTGCCAGCAGCACGTCGCCCTGCACGCGCTGGGCATCGACGGCGG
The DNA here is from genome assembly GCF_004135385.1 of Xylanimonas protaetiae. NCBI lineage: Bacteria > Bacillati > Actinomycetota > Actinomycetes > Micrococcales > Promicromonosporaceae > Xylanimonas > Xylanimonas protaetiae. Next base: position 554,252 of record NZ_CP035493.1, read on the forward strand.
GTGCCAGCAGGGGCAGCGCCAGGCGGTGGTTGTGGCGCAGCATCCGGACCTTGTCAAGAGGGCCAGGACGCAGCTCGACGTCCGCGAACTCAGGATGTGTGCCGTCGGGGTCGTACAGCGTGGTGTACATGGCCGACCCGGGAAACGCCTTGGCCATGACGAGGGCAACGCGTTCCGCGCCTCCCCGCTGGGTCGCATAGTCGTGCGCGAGAACGACGCCGTCCGTCATCCGACCCTCCGTGCTCCGTGCCGCCGCCATGACGCTGCGGTCATGTCAGGCTAGACGTCACAAGGGGTCGCCCATGACCGGATCGGATGTCCTCACCCGGGTGAAATACCTGGTCAGAGCGGATGTCAAGGTGCTATGGAGGCCGTGTGAGCATTCGGCTCTGCAGGTTCGCCCTGCACCGGTCACCCGGTGACGAGCGGTCTGCCACGGGGTCTGCGGGGACCCCCTAGACCGGCCGCCCGAGCTCCACGTGCGCCGCGCCCGCGTAGGTGAGGGCGATGATGACGACGATGATCGCCACGAGCAGGAGCGCGACCCCGATCGCGCCCATCACGATGCCTGCGATCGCCATGCCGCGGCCTTCCTGCCCGCTCGCGCGGATCCGCCCCAGGCTCATGATGCCGAGCACGATGGCGGCGACGGAGGCGACCAGGGGCAGGAAGCTGAGCCCGGCGATGCCGCTGATCATCGCGCCGATCGCGAGCCCGTCGGTGCCCGGCCCCTGCGGGTACCCGGGCTGCGCGTACCCCGGCTGCGCGTAGGGGTACGGCTGCTGCTGAGGGTACGGGCCGTAGGCGTGCTGCGCGGCGGGGTCGCCGTAGGGCTGCCCGTACGGCGGCTGGCCGTAGGGCGGCGTCTGGCCGTAGGGCGGGTACGGCGCCTGCCCGGCCGCAGCCGGGTCGTACGGCTGCGGGCCGGGAACTGGCCCGGGTTCCCCCGGCGCCGAGGGCTCCGGGGGCGTCGGCTGGTCGGACGGGGCGGTGCCGAACGGGTCGCTGCTCATGACCGGATGCTAACGCTCCGAGGGCGCGTGGAACCTGCCCTGGGCGGCGAGCAGCCCGTCGGTGAGCACCATCTCGACGGCGTCGGCCGCGTCGTCGACGAGGATCGGCAGGTCCTTCTTCTCGGTGCCGGAGAAGTCGCGCAGCACGTGGTCCGCGGTGTCCATGCGCCCCGGCGGGCGACCCACGCCGACCCGGACCCGCACGTAGTCGCGCGTGCCGAGCGCCTTGCTCGTGTCGCGCAGGCCGTTGTGGCCGCCCTCGCCGCCGCCGATCTTGAGCTTGACGGTGTCGAAGGGGATGTCGACCTCGTCGTGCACGACGACGACGTGGTCGGCCTCGACGCCGTAGTACTTCGCGAGGGTGGCGATGGGCCCGCCCGAGGTGTTCATGTACGTCGTCGGCTTCGCGAGCACGACGCGGGGTCCGGGCCGGCCGCCGGGCAGCGTGCCGAGCCGCCCCTCGCCGACGACGGCCTGCGCGCGCGCGTGCCGCGAGTAGCGGACGCCGGCCCGCTCGGCGAGCAGGTCGAGCACCATCTGCCCGACGTTGTGCCGGTTGCCGGCGTACTGCGCGCCGGGGTTGCCGAGCCCGACGATCAGCCAGGGCGAGTCGGTCATGTCTGGTGGTCTCCGATCGGCGCGGGAGGGGTATGCGCGAGGGCGCCCGGCACCTGACGGTACCGGGCGCCCTCGCGGCTTGGTTCAGCGGGTGAGCGTCAGGCTCACTCGGCGGCGGCCTCGGCGGACGCCTCGACCTCGCCCTCCGCGGCGGCGGCCTCGCCGCGCGGCTCGGTCACGGTGGTGACGACGTGCTCGCCGTCCGTGAGCAGCGAGACGCCCGTGGGGAGCGCGATGTCGGCGGCGGTGACGACGGCACCGGCCTCGAGGCCCTCGATGGAGACCTCGATGGCGGCGGGCAGGTGCGTGGCCTCGGCCTCGACCGACAGGGTCTGCGCCTCGACGATGTGGATGGTGCCGGGGGCCGACTCGCCGGTGATGTGCACGGGCACGTCGACCGAGATCTTCTCGCCCTTCTTCACGATGAGCAGGTCGATGTGCTCGATGACGGTGCCGATGGCGTCGCGCTGGACGTCCTTGACCACGGCGAGCTGGGCCTTGCCGTCGAGCTCGACCGAGAACAGGGCGTTCGCCTGGCGCAGGGCCAGCGACGTCTGGTGACCCGGCAGGGCGACGTGGACCGGGTCCGAGCCGTGGCCGTAGAGGACCGCGGGGATCTGGCCCTCGCGGCGCAGGCGGCGGGCGGCGCCCTTGCCGAAGTCGGAACGGGCCTCGGCGACGAGCTTGATCTCAGCCATGGGTGTACTCCTGACGGTTCGCTGGTGGTGCCGCTGGGGCAACCAGCGGAAGTTCTGCATCAAGTGGGCGGTCGCGTCGGCGCGGGACGCGTGACAGACACGCGCAGGGCGCGGCGGCGGGAGTGCGGAGCACCACGCCGAACCGCCCAGTCGATCACGGAGTCCTACGGAGCAGTGCGGCCAAACTCAGTGGAATGGTCGCGGCCCACCAGACGTCCCTCGCCGAGGCAACCTGGACACTATACCCGGCCCACCGGAGCACGCGCTACATCCGTGGCGGCCGCGACATGCGTGCGCCGACGAGGTGGGACAAGGCACGCAGGCCGTCCCCCGTCGACCAGACCACGAGGACGACGACGCCCCACGAGGGGGCGCTGGCGGCTACTCGTCGTCGCCGTCGGGCACGAGGCCCCTGAGGGGAGCCACGTCGTCGAACGTGGGCTGAGGCGCCGTGCGTCGGGGTCGGTAGACGACCTGGGCGTGAAACACGAACCGAAGGAGGAAGGCGATGAGGATCAGCGCGGCCTGAACCAGCTCGGGGTGCGGCACCGCCCGCTCGACGATCCACCACAGGAGCAAGGTGCGGACCAGCGCCTCGGTGCCGTTGAACGCGAACGACTGGGTGAAGCGGCGCCAGGCGCTCGAACCCGCCTCCCCGCGCAGGTCGCCGAAGACGAAGCGCTCCTGGAGCAGGAAGTTCGTGGCGATCGTGAGCAGGTTGGAGGCGATCACAGCCGTCAGGTAGTGCCAGCCCAGCGCTTGCAGCCCTGCGAGGATCGCCAGGTTGAGCACCGCACCGAGCGCGCCGATGAGGGCGAACGGCGACAGCCGTCCGAAGCGCAGCGCCCAGAGCTGCTGCACATAGCGCAAGCCGTTCGAGAACGAAGCCTTCGACTCGCCTGCGAAACGCTCGCCGAAGACAAAGGGCTCCTCGACGACGGCGAGCCTTGTCCGGGCCAGAAGCTCCAGGAGGATCTTGAAGCCGCGTGGCTGGAGCGTGCCGAGGTCGACCCGGCCGGTACGGACGGCGAAGAACCCCGTCATGGGATCCGTCACGTTGCGCAGCCGCACGGGGAACATCGAGCGTGCCAGCAGGCCGGACGCCTTCGAGACAAGCCTTCGCTTCCAGCCGTCGAGGCCGCCTGCGTCTCCCGACCCGGTGTAGCGCGAGGCCACGACCACGTCCGCGGCATCCGCGTCCCCGCGCGCGAGGAGAGCCGGGACGAGCTCAGGCGGATGCTGCAGGTCGCCGTCCATGACCACGGCCCAGCGGGCGCCTGCGACTTCCGCGGCCCGCAGGCCCTCGACGACGGCACCGCTGAGGCCACCCTCCGGTCGGTCCCGGTGCAGGAGCCGTACGACCATCGAAGACTTCTGGGCGACGCTCTCGATCACGTGGGGGGTGTCGTCCGTCGAGTCGTCGACGAACAGCACCGAGGCGTGCTCAGGCAGAGCGGCAGCCAACCGGCGCACCAGCTCGGCGACATTCGGCCCTTCGTTGAACGTCGGCACGACGACGATGACGGACACGGCACCTCCCACAGGCTTCGACACACACTTTCCCGGTGCGGCCGAGCCGGTCAACGCACACCTCGGCTTCTCACCCGGGTGGACTCGATCTCCTGTCAGCTCGCGTCGGCACCGTCGAGCGCCGGCGCCCGGCCGGCACGGAGCTCCCTCGCATCTCGTCGTCCTGTCGCACGCTCAGGGGACGAGGCTACTCGGGCTGCCTGGGAGACCCGTGGCCGGCGGCGCCCCGGCACCGCTGTGGCGAGCGTCTCAGCTGTTGCCGTCGAACAGGCTCGTGACCGAGCCGTCGTCGAACACCTCGCGGATCGCGCGGGCCAGGTAGGGGGCGATCGACAGCACCGTGAGCTCGGCGAACCGCTTGGCGGGCTCGATGGGGAGCGTGTCGGTGATGACCACCTCGGTGGCGCCGCACTCGTGCAGGCGCTGGGCGGCGGGCGGCGAGAGCACGCCGTGCGTCGCCGCGACGATGACGGACTTCGCGCCGGCGTCGAGCGTGACCTTGACGGCCTCGGCGATGGTGCCGCCGGTGTCGATGAGGTCGTCGACGAGCACGCACTCCTTGCCCGCGACGTCGCCGACCACGCGGTTGGCGTGCGACTTGTTGGGCTGTGTGACGTCGCGCGTCTTGTGCACGAACGCGAGCGGGCACCCGCCGAGCTTGGCGGCCCACTGCTCGGCGACGCGGATGCGGCCGGCGTCGGGCGAGACGACGGCGACGTTCTCGAGGTCGACGCGCGTGCGGACGTAGTCGGTGAGCACGGGCATGGCCCACAGGTGGTCGACGGGGCCGTCGAAGAAGCCCTGGATCTGCGGGGTGTGCAGGTCGACGCTCATGATGCGGTCGGCGCCGGCGGTGCGCAGCAGGTCGGCGACGAGGCGGGCCGAGATCGGCTCGCGGCCTCGGCTCTTCTTGTCCTGGCGCGCGTACGCGTAGAACGGCACGACGGCGGTGATGGTGCGGGCCGAGGCGCGCTTCGCGGCGTCGACCATGAGCAGCTGCTCCATGAGCCACTGGTTGACCGGCTGCGTGTGCGACTGGAGCAGGAAGATGTCGGTGCCGCGGATCGACTCCCCGAACCGCACGTACGTCTCGGAGTTGGCGAAGTCGTACGCGGACACGGGCAGCAGCTTGATGCCCAGCTCGCGCGCGACGGCGTCGGCCAGCTCCGGGTGGGCGCGGCCCGCGGCCAGGACGAGCTCGCGGTCACCCGTGCCGTGGATCGAGGTGTTCATCAGTGGCTGTGCCCTTCGCTCGCGGCGTCGTCGGTGGTGGCATTCTGCGGCGTCCCGGCCGGCGGTGCACCGGCGGCGGCAGCCGCTGATGCACCCGCGTCGGCGGCCGCCGACGCCTCGTCGGCGGCGGTGCCGGCCCGCTTGCGGCTCACCCAGCCCGGCGAGTTGTGCTGGTGGGCGCGCCCGACGCCGAGCGCGCCGGGGGGCACGTCTTGCGTGATGACGGACCCGGCGGCGGTGTAGGCGCCGTCGCCGACCGTGATCGGGGCCACCAGCACGGTGTCCGAGCCGGTGCGCACGTGCGAGCCGATGACCGAGCGGTGCTTGGCCACGCCGTCGTAGTTCGCGACGATCGTCGCGGCGCCCAGGTTGGTGCCCTCGCCGATGGTGGCGTCGCCCACGTAGGACAGGTGGGGCACCTTCGAGCCGGCGCCGATCTGGGAGTTCTTGACCTCGACGAACGCGCCGATCTTGCCCTTGGCCCCGAGCACCGTGCCGGGGCGCAGGTAGGAGAACGGGCCCACGGTCGCGCCCGCCTCGATCACGGCGAGCGAGCCGTGCGTGCGGGTCACCGTCGCGCCCTCGCCCACCTCGACGTCGGTCAGCGTGGTGTCCGGGCCGATCGTCGCGCCGGTCCCGACCTTGGTGGCGCCGTGCAGCTGCGTGCCGGGCAGGATCGTCACGTCCGGGGCGAGCTCGACGTCGACGTCGATCCACGTGGTGGCCGGGTCGACGATCGTGACGCCGTCGAGCATCCACTGCTCCAGCGTGCGGCGGTTGAGCTCGGCACCCAGCACCGACAGCGCGAGGCGGTCGTTGGTGCCCTCGACCGTCATGGGGTCGTCCGTGATGACGGCGCGGACCGTGCGGCCCTCGCCGCGCGCGAACGCGACGACGTCGGTGAGGTACATCTCGCCCTGCGCGTTGTCCTGCGTGACCGACCGCAGCCCGCGGCGCAGCACGTCGGCGTCGAACACGAAGATCGACGTGTTGATCTCGCGGATCTCGCGCTGCGCGTCGGTGGCGTCCTTGTGCTCGACGATGGCGAGCACGTCGCCCGTGCCGTCCTCGCGCACGATGCGCCCGTAGCCGGTCGCGTCGGCGACGACGGTGGTGAGGATCGTGACGGCGTTGCCGTCCTCGCGGTGCGCGGCCACGAGCTGGCCGAGCGTCGCGCCGTCGAGCAGCGGCACGTCGGAGGCGGTGACGACGACGGCGCCCTCGACCTCCCCCGCGATCGCGTCGAGGCCCTCGAGGCCCACCTGCGCGGCCCGGCCGGTGCCCGGCACGTCGTCCTGGTCCACCACGACCGCCGCGGCGTCGAGCCGCGCCACCTCGGCCGCGACCAGGTCGCGCCCGTGCCGCACGACGACGGCGAGGTGCGCCGGGGCGAGCTCGCGCCCGGCGACCATGGCGTGCCCGAGCAGCGAGCGCCCGCCGACGGCGTGCAGCACCTTGGGGAGCGCCGACTTCATGCGGGTGCCCTGGCCTGCCGCCAGGATGACGACGGCGGCGGGTCCCGGCGTCGTGGTCGCGGTCGATCCGGTCACTAGGGAGCCTTCCTGCTGAGGGGCGCGTCCTGCGTACGCGAGCGTGCGTGCTCCGCCCCCAGGACTCGAACCTGGACCAAGGGCACCAAAAACCCCTGTGCTGCCGATTACACCAAGGCGGAACGGACGGTCCGCGGTGGTTCTCCACCGTCCCACGTCCGCGGACAGTCTGCCAGGTCGGTGGGGCTGTGACGGCCTCGACGTCCTCCGCAGGCCTCAGCCGCGATGCTCGGCGCGCACTCGTTCGAGGTCGGCGTCGACCATCCGGCACACCAGGTCCTCGAACGCCACCATGGGCTTCCAGCCCAGCACATCATGGGCACGTGTCGCGTCGCCGACGAGCGTGGGTGCATCCGCCGCACGAAGGAGGCGGGTATCGACGACCACGTGGCTCTCCCAGTCCTGGATCCCGACGTGCTCGAAGGATGTTCGCACGAAGTCGCCGACCGTGCGCGACTCGCCCGTGGCGACGACGTAGTCCCCTGGCAGGTCGTGCTCCAGTGCTCGGACCATCGCGTCGACGTAGTCGGGTGCCCAGCCCCAGTCGCGCACGGCGGCGAGGTTGCCCAGCGCGAGCGTTCCTGTTCCCCGGACGGCGATGCGGGCGACGTTGCTCGTGATCTTGCGGGTCACGAACGTGGTCGGACGGCGCGGTGACTCGTGGTTGTAGAGGATCACGTTCGAGGCGTGCATCCCTGTGCCGCGGAAGACCTGGACAAGGTGATGGGCGAACGCCTTCGCCGCACCGTACGGCGTCACGGGTGCGACCGGCGTGGCCTCCGTCTGCGGCCAGGTCTCCGGGGCGCCGAAGATCTCGGCGCTGGACGCCTGCAGGAAGCGCACCTCCCGGCCCGTGCCCTCCTCGACCTCGCGGACCGCGGCGAGCAGCTCGGCCACGACACCACCCGTGACCCGCGCCGTCAGCTCGGGCTCGCGCCAGGACAGCGCCACCGAGCTGATCCCCGCCAGGTTGTACACGGCGTCCGGCCGCGCACGGCTCACGACCGCACCGACCGCACCGATCTCGGCCAGGTCCGCGACGTGCCGCTCGACGCCCTCGGCGAGCGGCACGTCAACCTCTGACGGCAGCACGACACCATGGACCTCATGGCCTTCGGCCACGAGGCGCTCAGCCAGGTACGAGCCGTCCTGGCCTGTGACACCAGTGATGAGGACGCGCGTCACGCTGCTACAGCCCGGCGAGCTTGCGCTGCTCGGCGAGGTCGTACTCGATCATCATCGCGACGAGGTCGGGAAACGCGACGGTCGGCGTCCACCCCAACCGCTCGCGCGCCTTGGTCGCGTCCCCGAGGAGCAGGTCGACCTCCGCGGGGCGCATGAACTGCTCGTCCTGGGACACGAGGGAGGACCAGTCGTCGATGCCCACGTACCCGAACGCCACGTCCAGCAGGTCGCGGATCGAGTGGGTCTGGCCCGTGGCCACGACATACTCGTCACCCTCCGGCTGCTGGAGCATCCGCCACATCGCGTCCACGTAGTCGCCGGCGAAGCCCCAGTCGCGCTTCGCCTCGAGGTTGCCCAGCACGAGCTCGTCCTGCAGACCCAGCGCGATCCGCGCGACGGCCTGGCTCACCTTGCGCGTGACGAACTCGGGCCCGCGCCGCGGCGACTCGTGGTTGAAGAGGATGCCGCTGGAGGCGTGCAGTCCGTACGACTCGCGGTAGTTGATCGTCATGTAGTGGCCGTAGACCTTCGCCACCCCGTACGGCGAGCGAGGCCACAGGAGCGTCGTCTCACGCTGCGGTACTTCCTGCACCTTGCCAAACATCTCGGAGCTCGACGCCTGGTAGAAGCGGACACGGGACAGGTCGTCGCCCGCGTACAGGCGCGCCGCCTCGAGCATGTTGAGCACGCCCTTGCCGGTGACGTCCGTCGTGAGGTCCGCGTTCTCCCAGGAGTACGCGACGTACGAGATCGCTCCCAGGTTGTAGATCTCGTCCGGCTGCGCCGCGCGCAACGCGCGCAGCAGGCTCGACAGGTCGGCAAGGTCACCGGTGAGGAGCCTGACGCCCGGAACCGCCTCACGGACGAGCTGCGCCTTGGGGTTGTTCTGGCCACGCAAGAGCCCGAACACCTCGTAGCCCTTGCGCAGCAGCAGCTCGCTCAGGTAGAGGCCGTCTTGTCCGGTGATCCCGGTGATGAAGGCTCGGGGCATGCGGCGAGCGTAGGTGCACGACCGCACGAGGCTTAAGGGCTTCGCGGCAACCTCACCCGGGATCTCACCCCGCCTGGCAGTGCGCCGCCGCAGGTCGCCACGACCAGCCGTAGCCGTCCCGATGGCCGCTACCGGGCAGAATGGTCCCCATGTCTCATGAGAGCCGCGAGCCGCACCGAGCGACCGCACGCGCACCGCGCGCCCGGATGACGGCGAGCCAGCGGCGCGAGCAGCTCGTGGCCGTGAGCCGGGGCCTGTTCGCGGAGAAGGGGTTCGACGGCACGAGCGTCGAGGAGATCGCGGCGCGCGCCGAGGTGTCCAAGCCGGTGGTGTACGAGCACTTCGGGGGCAAGGAGGGCATCTACGCCGTCGTCGTCGACCGGGAGGTGCAGGCGCTGACGGGCGCGCTCATCGGGTCGCTGGCCGAGACCGCGCACCCCAAGGTGCTCGTCGAGCGGGCGTCCCTCGCCCTGCTGGAGTACATCGAGACGAACGAGGACGGGTTCCGCATCCTGGTGCGCGACTCCCCCGTCGCGCAGGCGACGGGCACGTTCTCCTCCCTGATCGGCGACGTGGCCACGCAGGTGCAGCACCTGCTCGAGGCGCAGTTCCGCCAGAACGGGCTCGACCCGCGCACGGCGCCGCTCTACGCGCAGATGCTCGTCGGCATGATCGCCCTGACGGGGCAGTACTGGCTCGACGCCCGGTCGCCGAAGAAGGCCGAGGTGGCCGCGCACCTGGTCAACCTGGCCTGGAACGGGCTCAAGGGCATGGAGAAGAAGCCCGAGCTGACCAAGCCGCGGCCGCCCCGCCCCTGACGCGAGCCCGCCCGTCCGGCCGGCCGCCCCGCGGGAGCAACTTCCGCCAGCGTCTCGCGGTCAGACCACGTCTCGGGCAGGATCGACGACGTGACCGCACTCGAGCTCGAGAACCTCACCAAGTCCTACGGGGAGCGGAAAGCCCTCGACGGCGCCACCTTCCGCGTCGGCGCCGGGGAGATCTTCGGCTTCGTCGGCTCCAACGGCGCCGGCAAGACGACGACGATGCGCATCGTGCTCGGCGTGCTCGCGGCCGACGCCGGCGACGTGCGCTGGGACGGCCGCCCCATCACGCTCGACGACCGCCGCCGCATCGGGTACATGCCCGAGGAGCGCGGCCTGTACCCGAAGATGCGCGTGCGCGACCAGCTCGAGTACCTGGCCCGCCTGCACGGCCTGACCACCGCGGGGGCCCGCGCGGCGGCGGCCCGCTGGGCGGAGACGCTCGGCGTGGCCGAGCGGCTGGGCGACGAGGTGCAGAAGCTCTCGCTCGGCAACCAGCAGCGCGTCCAGCTCGCCGCGGCGCTCGTGCACGAGCCCGAGATCCTCGTGCTCGACGAGCCGTTCTCCGGCCTGGACCCCGTGGCCGTCGACGTCATGTCCGGCGTGCTGCGCGAGCGGTCGGCCGCCGGAGTGCCCGTCATCTTCTCGTCGCACCAGCTCGAGCTCGTCGAGCGGCTGTGCGACCGCGTCGGCATCATCAAGTCGGGCCGCATGGTCGCGACCGGCTCCATCGCGGACCTGCGTCATACCGACCGGCCGCGCTGGGAGGTGGTCGGCCCGACCGACCCGGGGTGGCTCGCCGCCCTGCCGGGGGCCCGGGTCCTGTCGCGCGACGGCGACCGGACCGTCATCGAGACCCTCGACGGCGACGGGCAGGACGTGCTGCGCGCGGCACTCGCCGCGGGCGCCGTCCACGAGTTCGGCCCGTCCCGCCCGTCCCTGACCGACCTGTTCCGCCACGTCGTCGCGACCGAGGAGACCTCCCGATGACCACGCTCGCCCCGGCCCGGCCCACGACGACGTTCCGCGCGATCTGGCTCATCGCCGAGCGCGAGCTCATGACCCGCCTGCGGCAGCGGTCGTTCATCATCACGACCGCGCTGCTCGTCGTCGCCGTCGTCGCCGGCATCCTCGTGGCCAACGCCCTCTCGGGCAGCGCGTCGTCGGACGTCCGGCTCGGCGCCACCGACGGTGCCACGGTGTCGGTGCTCCAGCAGGCCACCGAGGCCGCCGGGATCACCGCCGACGTCTCGACGGTGAGCGACGCCGACATCGAGACGGCGCTGCGCGACGACGGCTTCGACGCCGTCGTCGAGGCGGGGGGCGACGGCGCGCTCACCGTGCACGTCGTCGCGTCGCTCGACTCGCAGCTCCAGCCGGTGCTCACCGGGATCGCGCAGCAGCAGGCGCTGGCCGCGCAGGTCACCGCGCTCGGCGGCGACCCGGCGCAGGTCGCGACCGCGCTCGCGGGCGCGCACGCCGACGTGGTCGCGCTCGACCCGCCCGAGGAGCGCGACCTCACGCAGGTGTTCGCCGGCTACTTCGTCGGCATCCTCATGTACATGGCGCTGATCATCGGCGGGCAGCTCGTCGCGCAGGGCGTCGTCGAGGAGAAGACCTCGCGCGTCGTCGAGCTGCTGCTGTCCACGGTCAAGCCGTCGCAGCTCATGGCGGGCAAGGTGCTGGGCATCGGCCTGCTCGGGCTGGGACAGGTGGCGCTCACCGTCGCCGCGGCGGCCGTCGCGGCGACGGCCACCGGGCTGCTGGACACCTCCACCCTGCGCCTCGGCCCGACGGTCGCCTGGGCGCTGGTCTGGTTCCTGGTCGGGTTCGCCACCTTCGCGCTGGTCCTCGCCGCCCTGGCCGCGCTGGTCTCGCGGCAGGAGGAGGTGGGCTCGGTGATCACGCCCGCGATCATGTTCATGGTGCTGCCGTACGTGCTGGGCGTCTCCGTGCTGCCCTGGGACCCGCACAACCAGCTCGCGACGACGCTGTCGTTCGTGCCGGGCTTCGCCCCGTTCCTCATGCCGATGCGCCAGGCGCTGGGCGTGGCACCGCAGTGGGAGCTGCTCGTGGCCCTGGCGCTCTCGCTCGCGGTGATCCCGGTGCTCGTGTGGCTGGCGGGCAAGATCTACTCCAACGCCGTGCTGCGCACCGGTGCCCGCATCAAGCTGCGGGACGCGCTGCGCGCCTCCTGACTCGGCCACGCGGCCGGCGAACCTCTGGTCAAGAGTCTTGACGTCGAGAGATCGGCGGTAGTCTCCGGTCCATGGAGTCAGCCGTCCCCGCGTCGCCGGAGCCGCAGGAGTCGCGCGTCGACGAGGTCGACCGCATCGTCGCCGACTGGCGGCGCGAGCGGCCCGACCTCGACGTCGAGCCGCTCGAGGTGTTCTCGCGGGTCACGCGCCTGGCGCGGCACCTGGACCTGGCCCGCCGCACCGCGTTCAGCACGCACGAGCTCGACAGCTGGGAGTTCGACGTGCTCTCCGCGCTGCGCCGCGCCGGAGAGCCGTACGAGCTCTCCCCCGGGGCGCTCGTGACGGCCACGCTCGTCACGAGCGGCACCATGACGAACCGCATCGACCGGCTCGAGGGGCGCGGCCTCGTGGAGCGGCACCGCTCCCCCGACGACCGCCGCGGCGTCGTCGTGCGGCTCACCACCGCCGGGCGCACGCGCGTGGACGCCGCGTTCACCGACCTGCTCACGCACGAGTCCGCCATGCTCGCCGACCTGCCCGCCGCGCACCGGCCCCAGCTCGCCGGCCTGCTGCGCGCCCTCATCGCGCAGTTCGACGACGCGTCCCGTGCCTGACCGGCTCGCCGCCGTCGGAGCCCGCTGGGACGGCTCCCCGGCCGCGGGCGACTGGGTCGCCGCCCGGCTCGGTCCCTTCGGCCCGAGCGTCGGCCACGCCGTGCCGCACGGGTACGCGGCCTACGCCGTCGTCCCCGTCCCGCGGCCCGACGACGACGCCGGCGGCGACCCGCGCTCCGGGCGGTGCTGCGCCGCGACGACGCCGCTGTCGGTCCTCCTGGACGTCCTCAGCGTCCTGGCCCGGTGGACCGGCAACCAGGACGTGCACTGCGCGCTGTGGGAGGGCTGGGGGTTCCTGCACGACCCCGACGAGGACCCGCTCGCGGGCAGCATGGCGGTCTTCGGGTGGGCGTCCGACGGGACCCCGTTCAACACCGAGACGCCGACGAGCACGCCGCTCGCGGCCTCCGCCCGGGCGGAGGCGCTCACGGAGCTGCGCAGCCGCCGCGTCCCGCGGCCCGCGGCGCCGCCGCTCGAGCTGCCCGGCCGCCGCTACCACCTGTGGACCGGACCGTGGCGGTCCGCCGGCGCCCTCGCCCACGAGCACGCGAGCCCGCCGTCGCTCGTGTGGCCCGACGACCGGGCCTGGTTCGTCGGGGCGCCCGTCTACACCGAGGAGATCGCCGTCGGCGGGTCGGCCGAGATCGTCCGGGCACTGCTCGCCGACCCGGCGCTGCGCGCGCTCGGGGCGCGGGCCGCGACCGTCGACGACGTGCTGCGCATCGACGACTGAGACCCCGCCGTCTCGCCGCAGGCGGGTGGGCCCGCCGCAGCGGGTACCGTGACCGGGTGCCCCGCGCCCTGTCGTCCCGACCGCTCGTGTCGGCGCGGTCCGGGGGGTTCGTCCTGGTGGCGCTGCTGCTCGTCGCGCTCAACCTGCGCGCGCCGCTGACGTCGCTGCCGCCCGTCGTCGGGCAGGTCTCCGAGGCGCTGTCGCTCACGCCCGCGCAGGCCGGGCTGCTCACCAGCGTGCCCGTGCTGTGCTTCGCGCTGCTCACCCCGCCGGCGTCCGTGCTCGTCGCGCGGGCCGGGCCGGAGCGGGCCGTGCTCGCGGCCGTCGTGGGCGTCTTCGCCGGGCAGGTGGTCCGCTCCGCCGGGACGTCGCTGCCGCTCGCGCTCGTGGGCACCGCGGTGCTGGGCGCCGGGATCACCATCGGGAACGTCGCCGTGCCCGTCGTCATCGCGCGCGACTTCCAGCGGCGCTCCGCCGTGGTGACGGGCGCGTACTCCGCGATGATGAACGTCGGCTCGGCCCTGGCGACCACGCTCACCGTGCCGCTGGCCGTCGCCTGGGGCTGGCAGTGGGCGCTCGCCGGGTGGGCCGCGATGGCGGTCGTCGCGTTCGTCGTATGGGGCCTCGCCGTCCGCGGGAGCACCGACGTCGCCGCCGCCCGGACGGCCGCGACGTCGCCCCGGCGCGCCGACGGGCCGCCGCACCTCGGCCGCGCGATGACGGTCCTGACCGTGCTGCTGTGCGTCGCGTTCGCGGGCCAGTCGTCGTCGTACTACGCCGTCACCGCGTGGCTGCCGGAGATCCTGCACGCGCGGCTCGGGGTGGACACCGCCGCCGCGGGCGGGCTGTCCGCCCCGTTCCAGCTGTGCGCCGTGCTCGGGTCCCTCGGGGCGCCCCTCGCGCTCGCGCGGCGGGTGCCGCTGCGCGTCGTCTCCCTGACCCTGGTCGCGCTGTGGGTCGCGCTGCCCGCCGGGATGCTCGCCGCCCCGGGCGCCGCGCTGCTGTGGGTCTCGCTCGCCGGCGTCGCGCAGGGCGGCAACTTCACGGTCATCTTCATGCTCATCGCGCAGCGGGCGCCGTCGGTCGCGGCGGCCCGGCGGGCGTCCGCCGTTGTGCAGACCGTCGGGTACGCGTTCGCCGCCCTGGCCCCCACGGCGCTCGGCGCGCTGCACGGCGCGAGCGGCGGCTGGACCGTGCCGCTCGCGGGCGTGCTGGGCGTGCTCGCTCTCATGGGCGTCACGATGGCGGTCGCGACGCGGCCCGCTACCTGAGCAGCACCACGGCGTCGGCGTCGAACCGGAAGAGCCGCCCCGCGACCGCGTAGGGCGTCCGGCTCGACGCCGTCGTCGTCCACACGACGGCGCCGGTGCGCAGGTCCAGCGCCGTCGTGACCTTCTTGCCATCGATCGGGTCGACGGTCTCCTGCTCGCTCGCCGCGGAGACGACGACGACGCGGCGGCCGTCCGTGAGCGCGTCGAGGACGCCGGAGAAGCCCTCCGGCCGCTGTCCGGTCACGTGCGGCTCGTGCGTCCACAGCACCGCGCCCGTCGCGCGGTCGAGGCCCGTGACCACCCGCCCGTCCGACACGACGACGACGTCGGCCGTCCGGACCAGCACCCGCGCGCTCGTGACGGTCTTGGCCGTCCAGAGCGGCGTGGCGTCGTCGGCGTCGTACGCGGCGACGCCGGACCCGCCGCCCGCGACGACGCCCAGGTCCGACGCGATGAGCATCGCCGACGACGGGCCGTCCGTCGCGAAGGGCGGCAGCACGATGCCGGGGATGTCGCCGACGACGCTGCCGTCGTCGCGCAGGATGTGCATCGACGCGTCCTGGATCCCGTCCGACGGGTCCTCGACGAGGGTGAGCTCGCCCCAGCCGCCGTCGGGCAGCGCGATGGACGGCCCCCAGGCCGGGGCGTAGCCGGGCGCCGAGACGTCCTGCTGCTCGACGACCTCGCCCGTGCGCAGGTCGAGCGCGACGTCGAGCCCGCACATGACGGTGCGCAGGCGCTGCGACGTGACGTTGTCGCTCCACGCGTTCTCGGTCTCGACGACGAGGTCGTCCTGGTCGAGGGCCATCCCGGTCCACGCCTGGCACATCGAGCCTCCGGTGAGCGTGCTCCCGGCGGGCAGGTCCGCGCTGTCGAGCACCGTCTCCCAGCGCACGCGGCCGGTCACGGCGTCCTCGAGGCGCACCCGCACGTCGCGCGTGACGAGCGGGTCGAGGAGCGTGGTGGAGCCGACCGACGTGTCGCTCGCGGCGGTCGTGGCGAGCGGGCTGACGCGTGCCGGCGCGAGCGGGGTACCGAGCCGGTCGATGCGCAGGAGGCTGCCGTCGGCGGTCACGAGGATGCGGTGCGCGGCGCTCGGCGAGGTGTCGAGGACGACGCTCTCGCCGGGGCCCGGGGCGACGACCGGCTCGTCCTGCGGGAGGTCGTCGAGCTCGCGGCCCGCCAGGATCCTGCCGGCGCCGTCGACGACGACGACCCTGCGCAGGTCGTCGGACAGGCACACGACGAACGCCGCCCGGGCCACGCGGGTCGCCACGATCGACGTCCACGTCAGGTCGGGCGCGCCCGCGGTGCACGTGCCGACGCCCTGGGGGACGTCGGCCGTGGCGACCTGCGTGGTCCAGACCAGCTCGCCCGTGGCGACGTCGATGCCGTGCAGCGTCGGCGCCGCGCCGAGCGGGGCGACGCCGCTGCCCTGCCGCTCCTGGACCACGAGCGTGCCGCCCACGAGCGCGACGGGCGACGGCGTGTCCACCGGGACGCGCGCCGCCTCGACGGGGGCGTGGCCGAGGTCGAGGACGGCGCCCGACGTCGTCGCGGCGACCTGCGCCCAGGCGCGCTGCCGGGCCCGGGAGACGAGCACGTCGGCGGTCACCGTGCCCGCGGCCAGGACGGCGACGACGGTCGCGACCGCGACGACGCGGCGGCGCGGCCAGGACCGCACGCGCGCGCCGACCGCCGCCGCGGCCAGGGCGAGGCGCGACGGCGGGAGCTCCTCGCCGCCGGGGAGGTCGCCGCCCGCGAGGTCGCCGCCCGGGAGCTCGTCGTCGGGCACGAGGTCGAACCGGATCGTCGGGCCGCCCGCCGACGCCCGCCCAGCCCGGGACGTGCCGACCCGCGGCGACGTCCGCGGCAGCCCGTCCCGCGACGCCCGGTCCTGCCACGCCTGGTCCAGCGACGCCCCAGCGCGCGACGTCCCGGCCGCGACGGGCGGCGCGTCGTCGGGGTCGAGGTCGAAGGCGAAGGAGTCGTCGTCGGCGCGTCTGCGGGCCACGGGCGGGACGATACCGCCGGCCGCGCGGCCGCGGCACCCGGCGGCGTCACGCCGTGATGCGCTCCGCGAGGGCGAGCACCGCGGCCGTCACCGCGCCGGCGGCCGCGAGCGACGCCCGCCAGTCCCCGGGCACCTCGAGCGTGTGCACCGCGCCGGGTACCTCGACGACGTCCGCGCCCCCGCGGGCGGCGACGTCGCGGTCCCAGAAAGGGTCGGCCGTGCCGCCCACGAGCACCGCGGGAGCGGCGAGCCGCGCGACGGCGCCGGGCACGTCGTCCGCCCCGAGCGCGGCCGCGGCGACGGCGGTCAGCGGCGGCGTGAGCCAGGCCCCGGGGACGCCGAGCGCGGCGCACAGCGGCAGCACGAAGGTGCCGAGCGACTTGCCGACCACGAGGTGCCGCGCGTCGGGCCGGTCGGCCAGCGCCTCGCGCACCACCCGCTCGTAGGCGGCGCGCCCGGTGGCGGCGTCGGGCCGCGAGCCCCAGACGACGGTCCGCAGGCTCCACCCGGCCTCGCGCAGGGCGAGGCTCGGGAAGGCGAGCGCCGGCCGCTCGGCGGAGTACCCGGTGCCCGGCAGCACGACGGCGACGCGCGACAGGTCGCCGTCGTAGACCTCGACACGGGGCCCGGCGAAGGGCTCGACGGGGCGCTCGACAGGGTGCTCGGCCATCGCGCTAGCCTGCCGCAGTGACCGCCCGCGCGACCAGCGTCCTTACCGACATCGCCGACTTCGCCGAGATCACCGACGACGACGTCCCCGGCGTCGTCGCGCTGTGGCAGGAGTGCGGGCTCACACGTCCGTGGAACGACCCGCAGGTGGACATCGCGGACGCCCGCCGCGGTCCGACGTCCACGGTGCTGGTCGCGCACCAGGGCGGCGCGGTCGTCGCGAGCGTCCTGGCGGGCCTCGACGGCCACCGCGGCTGGCTGTACTACGTCGCCGTCGCCCCGGCGCTCCAGGGCGGCGGGCTCGGCAGGGCCGCCGTCGCGGCGGGCGAGGACTGGCTGCGCGCCGCGGGCGCCCGCAAGGTGCAGCTCATGGTCCGCACCACGAACGCACAGGTGCGCGGCTTCTACGAGCGCCTGGGGTACGAGGACCAGGCGACGACGGTGCTCGGCCGCTGGTTCTGACGGCGCCGCGCCCGGGCTACCCGAGAGCGGTCACCGCGTCGTCGGAGAGCTCGTAGAGCCGCCCGCCGACCGCCTGCGGGACGGGTGCCGTCTTCTCCTCCGACCACGTGACGTCGCCCGTCGCCAGGTCGAGGGCGCGCAGCCGGAGCGTGCCGGGGGCGCCGTCGGCGGGCAGGTCGCCGACCTGCTCGGCGATCACCGCGCGGCGACCGTCCGTGAAGGCCGTCGCGAGCAGCTCCCCGCGGACGTCCGCCAGGAACGCGTCCTTGCGCCACAGCTCACGCCCCGTGCGCGCGTCCACCGCCACGACCGACGTCTCGAAGGCGACCACGACGACGCCGTCCGCGCGCACGAGGGGCTGCGGGTGCGCGCCGGGCTGGTTCCACAGCTCGGACGTGTCGGCGGGGTCGACGCCGGTGAGGCCGTGCGTGTCCGTCAGGAGGACGTCCGCCGGTGAGCCGTCGGTGGCGAGGGGGGCCCGCACGGCCCCGTCGACGACGCCGACGACCGTCCCGTCGTCCCGCTGGACCCGGGTCGTCCAGCCCGCGACGGCCGCGGCCGGGACGCCCGTCGCCCAGCCGCCGCCGTCGAGGGGGCGGACGTCCGGGTCCCACGCCTGGTCGGGGTCGAAGTGGTCGACGGACCGCATGACCGCGCCCGTGGCGAGGTCGAGCGTGACGCTGACGCCGCAGGCCTCCAGCGTCGCGTGCTGCGCGCCGACGTCGGACGAGAGCCCGTTCTCGTCGCTCGTCACCTCCGGGGTGCCCGAGCCGGACCATGTGACGCACGGCGTCATCCGGTCGACCCGGGTGCCCGCGGGGGCCGTCGCCCCGGGCACGGTCGTGGACCAGCGCTCCGCGCCCGTCACGGCGTCCTCGAGCCGGACGAGCATGTCGCGCGTCGTGAAGTCCTCGGTCAGCGCACCGTCGGCGGCCAGCGGCGCCACGGCCGGCGGGCCGACGCGGCTGACGCGCACCACGGCCCCCGGAGCCGCGAGGTCGTACTCGCCGGGGGCGCTCCCCGCGAGCTGGCGGTCCGCGACGATCGCGCCGCCCGCCCCGACGACGACGACGACGCCGTCCGCGCCCGGACCGGTCAGGCAGACCACGGTGTCGGCCGTCCCGACACCCGGCGCCCAGCCGCCGACCGGACCGGGCGCGGCACCGCAATCGTGCGCGTCCCCGATGCGCGTGGACCACCGCACGGCGCCGTCGTCGGGGTCGAGGGCGTCGAGCACGACCTGGCCGAACGCCTGGTTCGGTACCGTCTCGGCGACCACGAGCAGGCCGTCCATGATCGCGAGCGCCCGCGGGTGGTCGAGCGCGGTCCGCCACCGTTCCGCCGGGGCGGCGGCGAGTCCGACGACGCCGCCGGGCGCCGTGACGAGCCGGTCGCGCAGCTCGTGGCCGCGCACGACGTCGACGGCGGCGGCGATCCCGGAGCCCGCGAGCACGAGGCCGACGACGGCGCCCACGGCGACGACCTTGCGGCGTCGCGGCCAGGCGCGGACGGCCCGGACGGCGCGGGTGGTCCGAGCCGGCTCCGGCGTCTCGGGGGCGAGGCCCGGCGCGTCGCCTCGCTCGTCCTCGGGCGGGGGTCGAGGTCGAACCTGACGGTCCGCGAAGCGTCGCTGTGATGCACCACGGACGCACGGTAGCCCCGCGGGACGTCCGCGGGAACAGGCCGCCCCTTGCAGGAGGCTCAGCCCGCGATCTCCGCCGCCTCCAGCCACTCCAGCTCGAGCGACTCCTTCTCGTCGGCGAGGTCGCGCAGGCGGGAGTCGTGCTCGGCGACGGCGTCGAAGTTGGTCGGGTCCGCGGCGATCTTGCCGTGGAGCGTGGCCTCGTCGTCGGCGATGCGCGACAGGCGGCGCTCGATGCGCGCGAGGTCCTTGCGGGCCTGGCGCACCTCGGCCTGGGTGTACGCGTCCGTGGGTGGCGGGGTGGTCGCGGCGGGCTCGGCCGGCGACGCCGTCGCGGGTCGGCCGGCGGGCTGCGCCTCGCGCAGCGCGAGGTACTCGTCCACGCCGCCCGGCAGGTGCCGCAGCCGCCCGTCGAGGATCGCGTACTGCTGGTCGGTGGCGCGCTCCAGCAGGTAGCGGTCGTGCGAGACGACGATGAGCGTCCCGGGCCACGAGTCCAGCAGGTCCTCCATCGCGGCGAGCATGTCGGTGTCGACGTCGTTGGAGGGCTCGTCGAGGATCAGCAGGTTGGGCTCGGACAGCAGCACCAGCAGGAGCTGGAGGCGCCGCTTCTGCCCGCCCGACAGCTCGCGGACGCGCGCGGACAGGTGCTCGCGCGCGAACCCGAGCCGTTCGAGGAGCTGGGCGGGGGTGAGGTCCTTGCCGTCGATCTCGTAGGTGGTCTTCGTGCGGGCGAGCACCTCGCGGACGCGGTCGTCGGCGATCTCGTCGAGGTGCGTGAACTGCTGGTCGAGCACGCCGAGCCGGACGGTCTTGCCGCGCTTGACCCGCCCGCTCGTGGGCTCCAGCGTGCCCGCGACGAGCGAGAGCAGCGTCGACTTCCCGGCGCCGTTCGCCCCGAGGATCGCGGTGCGCTCGCCCGGGGCGATGTGCCACTCGACGCCCTCGATGATCTGCCGCCCGTCGAAGGCCACCCCGGCGTCCTGCAGGTCGACGACGTCCTTGCCCAGCCGCGCGACGGCGAGCCGGTTGAGCTGGAGCGAGTCGCGCGGCGGCGGCACGTCCGCGATGAGCGCGTTGGCGGCGTCGATGCGGAACTTGGGCTTCGACGTCCTGGCGGGCGCGCCGCGGCGCAGCCAGGCGAGCTCCTTCTTCATGAGGTTCTGGCGCTTCTGCTCGACGGCGGCCGCCTGCCGGTCGCGCTCGACGCGCTGGAGGATGTAGGCCGCGTACCCGCCCTCGAAGGGCTCGACGATGCGGTCGTGCACCTCCCAGGTCGCCGTCGCGACCTCGTCGAGGAACCAGCGGTCGTGCGTGACGAGCAGCAGCCCGCCCTGGTTGCGCTGCCAGCGGGTCTTCAGGTGGGTGGCCAGCCAGGCGATGCCCTCGACGTCGAGGTGGTTGGTGGGCTCGTCGAGCATGAGCACGTCCCACTCGCCCACCAGCAGGGCCGCGAGCGCCACGCGCCGCCGCTGCCCGCCCGACAGCGTGCCGACGCGGGCGTCCCACGCGAGGTCCGCGATGAGCCCGTTGATGACGTCGCGCACCCCGGCGTCGCCGGCCCACTCGTGGTGCGGCCGGTCGCCGACGACGGCGTGGCCGACCGTCGTGTCGTCGTCGAGGGTGTCGGCCTGGTCGAGCACGCCCACGCGCACGCCGCCGCGGCGGGTGACGCGGCCGCCGTCGGGCTCGATGCGCCCCGCGAGCATGCCCAGCAGCGAGGACTTGCCGTCGCCGTTGCGGCCGACGATGCCGACCCGGTCGCCCTCGTCGATGCCGAGGGTCACCGAGTCGAAGACGACGCGCGTCGGGTACTCGAGGTGCAGGGCTTCCGCCCCGAGGAGATGTGCCACCGGACAAGGGTACGGACCCTCCCCGGCGTCCAGCGCAGCGTGGCGGGTCCGCCCTCTCGAACCGATACGGTCAGCCCATGGCCCAGTTCGACCTGCCGCTCGAGCAGCTCCAGCAGTACTCCCCCGACGTCCAGCGCCCGGCCGACCTCGTCGAGTTCTGGACGACGACGGTCGCCGAGGCCCGCGCGACCGGCGACGCGCCCGTGCTGGCGCGCGTCGAGACCGGGCTGACGGAGGTCGTCGTCGACGACGTGACGTTCCCCGGGTTCGGCGGCCACCCCGTCAAGGCGTGGCTCGTCCGCCCGGCGCGTGCCGACGGTCCGCTGCCCGTCGTCGTCGAGATGCTCGGCTACGGCGGCGGCCGAGGCCTGCCGCACGAGCACCTCACGTGGGCCGCGGCCGGCGTCGCGCACCTGGTCATGGACACGCGCGGGCAGGGCGGGCACTGGGGCTCCGGCGGCGAGACCGGAGACCCGGTGGGCCGCAGCGCCGGCGTCGCCGGGTTCATGACCGCCGGCATCGACGACCCGCACGACCACTACTACCGCCGCTTCTACACCGACGGCGTGCGCGCCGTCGACGCCGTGCGGCAGGTCCCGGGGCTCGACCCGGCGCGTGTCGCCGTCACGGGCGTGAGCCAGGGCGGCGGCGGGTGCGTCGCCGTCGCGTCGGTCCTGTCCATGGTGGGCGACGACGTCGCGGCCGCCATGCCGAACGTGCCGTTCCTGAGCCACTTCCGCCGGGCCGTGCAGATCGTCGACTCGCGCCCCTACGGCGAGATCACGCAGTACCTGTCGGTCCGGCGCGACCCCGCCGTCGAGGCCACCGTCTGGAACACGCTGTCGTACCTCGACGGCGCCAACCTCGCGCGGCACGCGGCGTCGCCGGCGCTGTTCTCGGTGGCCCTCATGGACGTCACGTGCCCGCCGTCGACGGTGTACGCGGCGTACAACGCGTGGGGCGCCGAGACGGGCGCCGAGGTGACGAAGAAGATCGACGTCTACCCGTACAACGACCACGAGGGCGGCCAGGCGTACCGCTTCCCGGAGCAGCTCGCCTGGCTCCGCACGCACGCGTCCTGAGCAGATGACCGCTCAGGACGCGACGACGCGCGCCCCCGCCGCGGGGCCCGTGGTCGTCCAGACGCTGTCCGCCGCGCCCTCGGCCGTCCACGTCGCGGCGATGGCCAGGGCGTGCTGACGAGACCGGGCCAGGGCCGCGACCGTCGGGCCCGACCCCGAGACGATCGCGCCGAGCGCGTGCGCCTCCTGGGCGATCTCGAGCGTGCGGGCCAGGTCGGGGCGCAGCGACAGGGCCGCGTCCTGGAGGTCGTTGTGCAGCGCGGCGCCGAGCGCCGTCGGGTCGCCGGCACGCAGGGCCTGCATGAGCGCGGTGTCGTCGTCGAGCTCGGGCGGCGGCGCGGTGCCGCCCGTCAGCTCGTCGAACGCCCCGAAGACCCGGGGCGTCGACAGCCCCCGGGCGGAGGCGCCGAACACCCAGTGGAACTCGCCGCGCGTCATCGCGGGCGTGAGCAGGTGCCCGCGCCCCGTGCCGACGGCGGTGTGCCCGAGCAGGCAGAACGGCACGTCCGAGCCGAGCGCCGCCGCGAGCTCGACGAGGCTGGGGCGCGGCAGGCCCGTCTCCCACAGGGCGTCGCACGCGACGAGCGCGGCCGCGGCGTCGGCGGACCCGCCGGCCATGCCGCCCGCGACCGGCACTCCCTTGCGCACGTGCAGCGCGACGTCGGGCTCGACGCCGGTGTGCGCGGCGAGCAGCTCGGCCGCCTTCCAGGCGAGGTTCGACCGGTCGAGCGGCACCGCCTCGGCCTGCGGCCCGTCCACCGTGAGGGAGACGCCGGAGCCCGCGGCGGCCTGCGTGGCCGTGACCTCCTCGAACAGCGCGACCGCCTGGAACACGCTGACCAGCGGGTGGTAGCCGTCGACGTCGAGCGCGCCGACGCGCAGCGACAGGTTGACCTTGCCGGGAGCCCGGACCCGCACGGACGGGGGCGGCGCGGCGGTCAGGCGGGGGGTGCGCGTCGGTCCGGGGCGGTTCACTCGTCCACCGTGCCAGGGGGCGCCGGAGGCTGCACACCGTCCGGCGTCGCGGCTCCGCCCCACTGCTCGGGCTTGCTGGTCGCAGCGCGGCTGCGCCGCGACTCCGGCAGGACTTGCTCCGCCGCGTCCGCCTGCGTCGCGGCTCCGCCCCACTGCTCGGGCTTGCTGGTCGCAGCGCGGCTGCGCCGCGACTCCGGCAGGACTTGCTCCGCCGCGTCCGCCTGCGTCGCGGCTCCGCCCCACTGCTCGGCGATGCGGGCGAACGCGACGACGTCGAGCGTCTCGCCGCGGGCGCTCGGGTCCACGCCGGCGGCCCGCAGCGCCGTCTCGGCCGCGGCGCCGGAGCCGAACAGCCCGGCGAGGGCCGCCCGCAGCGTCTTGCGCCGCTGCGCGAACGCGGCGTCGACGACGGCGAACACCTGCTCGCGCGTCGCCGCGGTGGGCGGCGGGTCGCGGCGCTCCAGCGCCACCAGGGCCGAGTCCACGTTGGGCACGGGCCAGAACACGGTGCGGGACACGGTGAGCGAGCGCCACGCCCGCGCGTACCAGGCCGCCTTGACCGACGGCACGCCGTAGATCTTCGACCCCGGCCCGGCGGCGACGCGGTCGGCGACCTCGGCCTGGACCATGACGAGCACCGACTCGAGCGACGGGAACCGCTCGAGCATCGTCAGCAGCACGGGCACCGCGACGTTGTACGGCAGGTTCGCCACGAGCGCCGTGGGCGGCGGCCCGGGCAGGGTATGCACGTCGAGCGCGTCGGACAGCACGACCTCGAACGAAGCCCCCGGGATGTGCCGCTCGACCGTGGTCGCGATCTCGCCCGCGAGCACGGGGTCGATCTCGACGGCGACGACGGACGCCCCCGCCTCCAGCAGCCCGAGCGTCAGGGAGCCGAGCCCCGGCCCCACCTCGACGACGCGCTGCCCGGGCTGCACGCCCGACGCGCGGACGATCTTGCGGACCGTCCCGGCGTCGTGCACGAAGTTCTGGCCGAGCGTCTTCGTGGGCCGGACGCCCAGACGCCCTGCCAGCTCGCGGATCTCCGCAGGGCCGAGCAGGGCGTTGGGGGTGTCAGTCATGGTGGTGAGCCTACCGAGGCGGGCCCACCGCGCAGCGGCGCTGGCTCTCAGTACCAGCCCGACGACTGCGAGTGGGACCACGCGCCGCACGGCGTGCCGTAGCGGCCGGCGATGTAGTTGAGGCCCCACGTGATCTGCGTGGCGGGGTTGGTGCGCCAGTCGGACGCGACCGAGCCCATCTTCGAGCCGGGCAGCGCCTGCGGGATGCCGTAGGCGCCCGAGGACTTGTTCTGCGCGGACGGGTTCCAGCCGGACTCCTTCTGGAAGAGGGAGTCGAGGCACTGCCACTGGCTGCCGGTCCAGCCGCGTGCTGCGGCCAGCTCCTGGCCGATCGCACGGGGCGAGCCCGACATGACCGGGCCGGTCGTGCCGCCGGTGCTCGTCGAGCCGCTCGCGGCGGACGTGCTGGGCGCCTTCGGCGCGACGGGGCGGTCCTTGGTCCCGCGGGCGACGATCTTGGCCACGGGGGCCGTGGTCACCTCGTCGGAGACGACGGTGCGCGAGGTCTCCTGGCCGTCGACCGTCGTGACGTGCTCGACGACGGTGCGGACGCCGTCGGCGCCCTCCTGGAGGACCTTGGACTCGCCCTTGTACAGCCCGGCGTCGTCCTGGTCCTGCGTCTCGAACGCCAGCGGGAAGGTCGTGGTGACGTCCTGCTCGGCGACGCGCTGCACGACGACGGCGACGTCGGTGCCGGGCGCGGCGGCCGGGTCGACGCCCGCGGAGGCGAGGCTGAGGACGCGGACGGTGTCGGACGCGCCGAGCGTGATGCCGGCGGACCGGAGCACGTCGTCGACGGCGCCGGTCCCGGCGTCGACGACCTGGGTGGCGCCGTCGGCGACGACCGCGACGGGGCCGTCGGCGTCGAGGCGCAGCCCGAGGGAGGCGCGGTCGCCGGAGCGCGAGGCCACGAGGGCGACGTCGCCGCCGCGCGCGGCGAGGGCGGAGAGCGCCTCGTGCGCGTCGAGGGCGGTCACCCAGGTGGTGGTCTCCTGGCCGCCGGCCTGGACGGTGACCTCGCGGGCGAACCGCACCACGACGTCGGCGCCGTCGGTCAGGGAGGCGTCGGCGGCGGGCGAGACGAGGTCGTGCGCGGAGAGGCGGACGCCCTGGGCGTCGAGCAGGTTCTGGACCGAGCCGGCGAACGTCGAGACCTGCGTGGTCTGGCCGTCGACGTCGAGCGTGATGGTCTTGTGCGCGTCGCTGACCGCGTAGGCGCCGCCGGACACGGCGAGCGAGGCGGCCACGAGCCCGGCGACGAGGGGCAGGCGGCCGCGCCGGCTCGGGCGCGGCGCGGGGGTGGGGGTGCTGTCGGTGGTGGCGTCGACCTCGTCGGAGGTCTGAGGTGCAACGAGAGTCACGGGGGTCCAGACGTCGTGGTCTCCGGGCACGGGCGGCCGAGCTGCGGGCCTCGACGGGCCTCCGCGTCGCACGCCGCACGGGCGCGCTCACGACCCGTGCGGGCCGCTCCTGCGGACTCGACCGGCCGATCCGGCGGTCGCGGCCCGGCGTCCGGGCCTGCCTCCGGCGATCGCGCTGCGATCGCACATGTCGGGCTGGAACCCGGTGAGGACACTCGACCGTAACCGAGTCGTTATCGTTTTCCAAACCCCCAGTACCCGAAGGTGGCGAAGGCCACGGGAGGTCTGGCGCGTATCGGACGACCCGGGCGCGCCGGGCGGCGCCCCGCTACAGGAGCCCGAGCTTGCGCGCGCAGGCCGGCCACTGCCCCCAGCCGGAGCGCGCCTGGAGCGCCTGCGCGCGCTGCGTCTGCTCCGCGGGCGAGGCCTCCGACGGCAGGCCGCTGCCGCCCATCGCACGCCACGTCGACACCGTGAACTGGTAGAGGCCGTGGTAGAGCCCGTTCGACGAGACGGCGGCCGGGTTGCCGCCCGACTCGCACTGGGCGAGCGCCGCCCAGACGTCGCCCGACGGGGCCTGCGGCGCGTCCGGCGTCGCCGGCGTGGCGGGTGTCGCCGGTCGCACGGGCGGCGGCGCCACCGGCCGGGCGCGCGTCCCGACAGCGACCACCTCGTCCACGGGCGCGCTCGTGTCCTGCTCGGACACGAGCGTGCGGGCGGTCTCGACGCCGTCCACGGTGGTCACGCGCTCGACGCGCGTGCGCGAGCCCGCCACGCCGGCCTGCACGACCACCGGGTCGAGGTCCGCGTACCGGCCCGGGTCCGGTCGCTCGACGCGCGCGAACGGCAGCGGCGTCACCGTCGGGACGTCCTGCGTCAGCACGCGCCGCACGGCGAGCACCACCTGCGCGCCCGCCGACGCCCCCGCCGACGCCCCCGCGGGCGTCACGTCGACCTGGTCGTCGTCGTCCACGCTCACGCCGGCCTCGGCCAGCACCGCGTCGACGCCCGTGCCCGGGTCCCTGACGGTGCGGGTCTGCCCGTCGGCCACCACGGCGACGTCGCCGCCGTCGGCCGCGAGCCGCAGCGGGAGCGAGAGCCGGTCCCCGGACCGCGAGGCCACCAGCCGCACGTCGTCGCCGCGCCCGGCGAGGCTGCGCAGGGCGTCGTCGGCGTCGAGCGCGGCGACCCAGACCTGCCGGCGCTGCCCGTCCGCGTCGAGCGTGAGCTGCCGCCCGAAGCGCACGACGACGTCCGCGCCGTCGCGCAGGCGCGCCCCCGGGTCGGGGGCGACGACGTCGTGCTCGCCCAGGCGCACGCCCTGCGCGCGCAGCAGCCCCTCGACGGACCCGGCGAACGTGGAGACCTGGACGACGCGGCCGTCGACGTCGAGGCTGACCGTCTTGCGCGCGTCCGCCACCGCGCCCGTGACGCCGCCGGCGAGCAGCGCCACGGCGGCCACGCCGGCAGCGAGGAGCCTTCGACGCCGACGACCCGCCGGCTGCGGCCGCGGGTCGTCGTCGATCGGGAGCACCACCGGGGCGGCGCTCGCAGGGGCAGAAGCGTGGGTGCTGTGGGGTGCTGTCACGCTGGTCCTTGCCGGTCGTGCCGTGGGCCAGACCCGGGGTCAGGACCGCACGGACTCGTGCAGATCCCAGCGACCGTAACCGCGTCGTGACCGAGCGCCAACCGTGAGCGGCCGCTCCGTCCCGGTATGCCCGGGAATCTTCCCGGCTACAGCAGCCCGAGGCGCCGGGCGCAGGCCGGCCACTGGCCCCAGCCGGAACGCGCCTGGAGCATCTGCGCGCGCATGCGCTGCTCGGCGGGCGACGCCTGCGACGGCAGGCCCTGGCCTCCCACCGAGCGCCACGTCGCCACCGAGAACTGGTACAGCCCGTGGAACCGGCCGCCGGGCGAGACGACATGGGGCCGCCCACCGGACTCGCACTGCGCGAGGCGCACCCAGACGTCGTCGCCGACGCCGCTCTGGACCGGGGCCGCGGGCTGCGGCGCGGGGCGAGGTCGCGTGCCGACCGCCACGACCTCGTTCACCGCCGCGACCTCCTCCTCGGAGAGGAGCACGCGCTCGGTCTCGACGCCGTCGACCGTCGTCACGCGCTCGACGACGGTGCGGACGCCCTCGACGCCCGCCCGCTCGACGCGCGGGCGCAGGTCCTCGAACCGCTGCGCGTCGCGGCGCTCGGTGCGAGTGAAGGGCAGCGGCGTCGTCGTGGTGACGTCCTCGGTGACGACGCGCTGGACCACGACCGTGACCACGCCGGGGCGCTCGCCCGAGCGGGAGGCCGGGACGACGCTGACGACGTCGTCCGGGGCGACCCGCACCCCGGCGCGCGTGAGCACCTGGCCCAGGCCCGCGCCGTCGTAGTCGAGGGTGGACGTCTCGCCGTCGGCGACGACGTCGACCTGCCCGCCGTCGGCGCGCAGCGGGAGCGGCAGCTCCGGCCGGGCGCCCGACCGCGACGCGACGAGGCGCACCTCGCCGCCGCGCGAGGCCAGGTGCCGCAGGGCGTCGTCGGCGTCGAGCGCGGCCACCCAGCCGGTCTGCTGCGTGCCGTCGGCCTCGAACGTCAGCTCCCGCGCGGTCCGGACGACGACGTCGGCGCCGTCGCGCAGCGTGGCGCCGGGCCCGGGGGTCACGGTGTCGTGCTCACCGACCTCGACGTCGCGGGCCCGCAGCAGCCCCTCGACGGACCCCGCGAACGTGGACACGCGCGCGACCTCGCCGTCGACGTCGAGCGTGACCGTCTTGTGCGCGTCGGCGAGGACGACGGCCCCGGCGCCGAGCGCGACGGCGGTGACGGCGGCCGTGACGGCCAGGCCGCGGCGGCGGCTGCGACGGCGGACCTCGACGCGCTGGACGGCGCGGGTCACGGGCGCCGGCTCGCCGGCGACGGCGGTCTCGGCGATCGCGATCTCGACGGTCTCGGGGTGATGGTCGGGCTTCTCGGTCACAAGGATCCAGACGGTCGCCGCCCACGGTCGGAATCCGGGGGCGTCGGGCACGAACGGCAGCGACCGTAGCCAGATCGCGGCCCGGGCTGCCAAGCGCAGCGGGGCGCCGCGACCGGTGCGACGGCGCCGGGTGCGCGCCGCGTGCGTGGTACCTAGGACGTGCGGGTCAGTACCAGCCGGAGTCGATCGAGTGCTCCCACGCGGCGCACGGCGTGCCGTAGCGGCCGGCGATGTAGCCGAGGCCCCACGTGATCTGCGTGGCCGGGTTGGTGCGCCAGTCGGCGGCGACCGACGCCATCTTGCTGCCGGGCAGGGCCTGCGGGATGCCGTACGCGCCCGACGACGCGTTCTCAGCGTCGACCCGCCAGCCCGACTCCTTGGTCCACAGCTTGTCGAGGCACGCGAACTGGTCGTCGCCCCAGCCGCGCTCGGCCAGGAGCGCCCGGGCGGTCGCCCTGGCCGAGCCCGGGTCCACCTTGATCGCGCTGGGCGGCATCGTGCCGACGACGACGACCTCGTCGCGCGGCTCGCGCGTCACCACGCGCGCGACGACGGTGCGCTCCACCTCCGTGCCGTTGAGCGACCTCGTGGCGTACGACGTCGTGGCCTGGCCCGCGCGGCCCACGGTGCGCACGTGGCGGTAGCCCTGCGGCAGCGCGGGCTCCTCGATGGTCTGCGTCGCGAAGGGCAGCACCTCGGTCACGGTGTCCGCGCCCATCGAGCTGCGCGCGACGACCACCACCATGCCGTCGACGGCCGCGGCGCCGAGCGGCACGGACGTCGCGTCGCCGTCGGCGAGCGTGATGCCGGCCTCGCGCAGCACGCCGCGCACCGAGGCCTCCGTGGTGTGCAGCGCCAGCACCTGGCCGTCGACCGACACGTCGACGGTCTTCATCGTGGACACCCGGACGGGCTCGCGGCCCAGCATGTCGGAGCGCGACGCCGTCGCGAGCGCCCCGTCGCCGCGCGCGCCGAGCGCCGCGATGACGTCGCCGACCGTGAGCGCCGTCGTCGTGAAGGTGGAGGAGTGCCCGTCCACCTCGAGCGTGACCTGGCGCGCGGAGCGGACCACGATGGTCGAGCCGTCCGTCACGCGGTGCGAGGACCCGGGCGTGACGGCGTCGCCGCGCCGGACCTCGATGCCCTGGAAGGCGAGCACGTCCGCGACGGTGCGGCCGTAGGCGGAGACGCGGCGGATCTGGCCGTCGTCGTCGATCGTCACGGTCTTGTGCGACTCGACCAGGCCGTAGGAGGCCCCGGCGAGGCCGACGACGACGAGGGCGTGGAGGAGCACGCGGGCGACGCCCTGCGGGTGGGAGGCGCGGCGCGAGAGCCGGGCGACGGGTCGCGGAGCGGGCTCGGCGAACCGGCGGCCCTTGCGGCCGGTGTGTCTCGTGCGCGCCCTTCGTGCCACGAGCACCAGAGGCTATCGGGTCGCCGGGCCCGTCACCAAAGCCCGTAGACCGCCTCGGAGGTGGCCGAGAGGGCGGCGCACACCTCGTCGAGCGGACGTTCGAGCACGTCCGCCATGGCCCGCACCGTGTGCGCGACGACGTACGGGGCGTTGGGCTGGCCGCGGAACGGGTGCGGCGGGAGGTACGGCGCGTCGGTCTCGGCGAGCACGAGCTCGAGCGGCACCGCGCGCAGCGCCTCGCGCAGATGGCCGTTCGCCTTGTACGTCACGGGCCCGGCGAAGCTGAGGAACCATCCGTGCCGCGCGGCGAGTCGGGCCATCTCGACGTCGCCGGAGAAGGAGTGGAACACCGTGCGCTCGGGGGCGCCGTCGGCGAGCAGGACCTCGACGACCTGCGCGTGCGCGTCCCGGTCGTGGATCTGGACGGGCAGCCCGAGCTCCTTGGCGAGGGCCAGGTGGGCGCGGAACGACTCGCGTTGTACAGCAGCGCCGCGCGGACCTGTACGGAAGTTGTCGAGCCCGGTCTCGCCGATGGCACGGATGCGGTCGTTGGCCTTGGCGAGCGCGGCGATCTCCGCGACGGCGTCGTCCAGCGGGACGTGGTGGTGCGGCTCGCGCTCGTACGTCTGCCCGTCCGGCCCGACGTCGTGGGCGTCGGCGTGCAGGACGGCTTCGTTGGGGTGGATCGCGATCGCCCCGACGAGCGCACGGCGGACGTCGGGGGCGTCCGCATCGCGAGACTGCGACAGCTCGCCGCGCAGCAGCGCGTCGGTCCACCGCGCCGAGAGCAGGTCGCAGCCCACCTGCACGATCCGGTCGACGCCCGCGGCCGCGGCCCAGGCGACGTGCTCGGCGACCGTGGGCACCGCGGCGTCGTCGGGCAGGACGTGCGCGATCGACTCGAGGTGCGTGTGGTTGTCCGCGACGGCGACGGGCAACGGCTCGGGGTCCGCGGGGAACCCCCGCTCACGCTGGCGTGCCACGGTTCTCCTTCGTGCGTCGGTCCGCGGCGCGCGCGAGCGCTGGGGTCAGCTCTCCTCGAGGCGCGGGAACAGCGCCGCGCCCTTCGTGACCGTCGTGCCGGCCGGCAGCGCGCCGAACGACGCCGCCGAGCTCACCGGCTGCGCCGCGAGCGACCCGAGCGCGGCCTCGGCGCCCAGCGCCTCCCACAGCGCGGCGGCCGCCTTGGGCGTCACCGGGTGCAGCAGCACCGCGAGCGCCCGCAGCGCCTCGGCAGCCGTGACGAGCGACGTCGCCAGGCGGCCGCCGTCCACGCCGTGGCCGTCGGCGTCGGTCTCGCCCGGCTCCTTGGCCACCTTCCACGGCTGCGTCTCGGTGATGTAGAGGTTCGCGGCGTCGACGAGCGTCCACACGGCGGCGAGCGCGTCGTGGATGGCGAGCCTGTCGATCGCGGCCTCGGCGTCGGCGACGGCCTGCGCGGCCACGGCCTCCAGGCCGGTCTCCAGGTCGGTGAGCACGCCCGGCGCGGGCAGCGCCCCGCCGAAGTACTTGCCGACCATCGCCGCGACGCGCGAGGCGAGGTTGCCGAACCCGTTGGCGAGCTCGCCGTTGTAGCGCGCGACCATGTCCTCCCAGGAGAACGAGCCGTCGCCGCCGAACGCGATGGTCCGCATGAAGTAGTACCGGAACGCGTCGGAGCCGAACGTGTCGATGATGTCGCTCGGCGCGATGCCCGTCAGGCGCGACTTCGACATCTTCTCGCCGCCCACGAGCAGCCAGCCGTGCGCGAACACCTGCTGCGGCAGCGGCAGGCCCGCGGCCATGAGCATGGCGGGCCAGATGACCGCGTGGAACCGCAGGATGTCCTTGCCGACCAGGTGGACGCTCGCGGGCCACACCTTCTCGAACCGCTCGGGGTCCGCGCCGTACCCGACGGCGGTCGCGTAGTTGAGCAGCGCGTCGAACCACACGTAGAGGACGTGCTTGTCGTCCCACGGGATCGGCACCCCCAGTCGAACGTGGAGCGGGAGATCGACAGGTCCTGGAGCCCTTGCTTGACGAACCCGATGACCTCGTTGCGGGCGGACGCCGGCTGCACGAACTCGGGGTGCTCCTCGTAGAGCGCGAGCAGGCGGTCGGCGTACGCGCTCATGCGGAAGAAGTAGTTCTGCTCGGCGAGCATCTCGACCGGCTTGAGGTGGATCGGGCACACCTTCTGGCCCTCGAAGTCGCCGGTGCCGTCGACGAGGTCGCCGGGAAGCTTGTACTCCTCGCAGCCCACGCAGTACGGGCCCTCGTAGCTGCCCTCGTAGATCTCGCCCTTGTCGTGCAGGTCCGTGAGGAACGTCTGCACCGCGGTCTCGTGGCGGGCCTCGGTGGTGCGGATGAAGTCGTCGTTGCGCGCGTCGAGCGTGTGCAGCACGGGCTTCCACGCGGTCTCGACGAGCCGGTCGGCCCACTCCTGCGGGCTCACGCCGTGGGCGGTGGCGGTGCGCAGCACCTTCTCGCCGTGCTCGTCGGTGCCGGTGAGGAACCAGACGTCCTCCTGCCGCTGGCGGTGCCACCGCGTGACGACGTCCGCCGCCACGGTCGTGTACGCGTGCCCGATGTGGGGGGCGTCGTTGACGTAGTAGATCGGCGTCGTCAGGTAGAACGGCTTCGCGGGCATGCGCCCCATGGTAGATGCGTCGCGCGCGGTCAGTCCGGCGCGATCACCACGTGGAGCAGCCGGTCGTCGCCGTCGCGGGGTCTCCCGCGCCCGTCGGTGTTGTTCGTCAGCACCCACAGCGACCCGTCGGGGGCGGCGACGACGTCGCGCAGCCGCCCCTCGCCGTCGACCACCACCTGCGGCACCCCAACGGCAACACCCCCGCCCGCACCCGGTCCGAGCGGCACCCGCCACAACCGCTCCCCGCGCAGCGACGCGAGGTAGGCGGCCGCACCCACCCCAGGCTGATCGTCGGTTCGGGGACTGATCGTCGGTTCGGATCGACGATCCGACCCCGAACCGACGATCGGTCCGCCCGCGATCGCGAGGCCCGACGGCGATGCGTCGCGCGTGCGCCACGTTGCCAGCGGGCGGGCGAAGCCGTCCGCGACGGCAGGGCCGCCGACCGGGCCCGGGGCGGACTCCGGGCCGGCACCTTCGACCTCGGGCCAGCCGTAGTTCGCGCCCGGCCGGATCTCGTTGAGCTCGTCCCACGTGTCCTGCCCGAACTCGCTCGCGAGCATCCGGCCGTCCGCGTCCCACGCGATGCCCTGGACGTTGCGGTGCCCCAGGCTCCACACGGGCGACCCCGGGTCCGGGTTGCCCGGCGCGGGGTCGCCGTCGGGCGTGATGCGCAGGATCTTGCCGCCGAGCGACGCCGGGTCCTGCGCGGCCGGCCGGTCGCCGGCGTCGCCCGTGGTGACGTAGAGGTAGCCGTCCGGCCCGAGCTTGAGGCGGCCGCCGTCGTGGTTGCCGGCCTTCGGGATGCCGTCGAGCACCGTGGTGAGCCCGCCGAGCTCGGGTTCGCCTCCGAGCGTCAGGCTCCCGCGCACGACGGCGTTGGCGTCCGCGCCCGTGCGGTAGAGGAACACGGTGACGGCTCCCTCTCCGGCCGACGCGTCGACGGCCGCACCGAGCAGGCCGGCCTCTCCGCCGGGCCGCGTCTCCCGCGCGAGCTGGTCCGCGCCGTCGCCGCGCACCCGCACGACGTCCCCGTCGTCGGGGTCGACGACGACGACGCGGGCCTCGTCGCGCAGCGTGACGAGGAGGCGCCCGTCGGGCAGCGGGGCGAGGGCCCACGGCGCAGGCAGACCGGTGGCGACCGTCGTGACCTCGGCCGTGACCGGCGCGGAGGAGCCGAGCACGGGGCGGTCGGCGTCGGCGGTCGTCCCAGGGCTGCCGCTGACCTGCGCGGACGCCTCCGGGGCCGGCGGCGCGGGGACGCCCGCGTCGCACCCCGCGGCCACCGCGGCGACGAGCACGGCGAGCCCCGCCGCGACCGCCGTCGGCCGCGAGCGCCCCGGCCGTCGCCGCCGTCCTCCGCCTGCGGGCCTCATCGACCCATCGTGACCGGTCCGCCCTCCGGAGCGCATCCCAGGGCGACCTGCCCGCCAGGCGCCTACGCTGGCCAGAAGCGGAATCATCGGGTCGAGGAGGATCCATGAACCCCAGAGTGCTGAGCTTCGTCGTCGCCGCCATCGCCTACGGCATCACGCTGACGATCGCGGACATCGTCCTGTCCCGGATGCACGTGCCCTTCCTGACGGGACTCCTCGCGTGGGCCCTGTTCACGCTGTCGATCACACTGATCCGCCCCGTGCTGACCCGGACGCTCGGCAAGAGCGTCCACGGCTACACGTGGGTGATCGGCCTGGCGACGGTGCTGCTGTCCCTCATCGTCACGACGCTCCTGACCCCGATGCGGATCTCGGGCTTCATGACGTGGGTGTGGGCGACGCTCATCGTGTGGGTCGGCACGATCGTCTACGACATGGTCGACGACCGGCTCGTCGCGGCCGCCCGGCCGATCGCCGACAAGGTGCAGGGCGAGATCGACGAGCGCCTCGACCGCGGCGGGCCGCGTGGCACCGGCACCGGCATCCCCGGCACGGGCATGCCCGGCGTCGGCGGCGCCCCGGGGATGCCGCCCACGGACCCGACCGGTTCCGGCCCGGGATACCCGCCGCCGTCGGCCTGACCCGGCCGGCGGCTCTCCACCCGTGGCACGGGATGACAGGCTGGTGGCATGACCTCCCGCCGCGCCCTCGTCGTCGTCGACGTCCAGCCCACCTTCTGCGAGGGCGGTGAGCTCGCCGTCGACGGCGGCAACCGCGTCGCCGACGACGTCGCGGCGTACCTGCGCGCGCACCGCGACCGGTACGCCGTCGTCGTCACCACGCAGGACTGGCACGTCGACCCGGGCCCCCACTTCAGCGACCACCCGGACTTCGTCGACTCGTGGCCGCCGCACGGCGTCGCGGGCACGCCCCACGCCGAGCTGCACCCGGCGCTCGCCGGGCTGACGTTCGACGCGTCGATCAAGAAGGGCCAGTTCGACCCCGGCTACTCGGGCTTCGACGGCGTGGAGTCGTCGGGCCGCACGCTCGAGCAGCTCCTGCGCGACGAGGACGTCGACGCGGTGGACGTCGTCGGCCTGGTGCTGTCGCACTGCGTCAAGCACACGGCCCTCGACGCGGCCCGCCTGGGCTGGCCGACGACGGTCCTGACAGACCTGACGATCCCGGTGTCGCCGGAGCAGGGCGCAGAGGCAGAGGCGACCCTGAAGGCCGCCGGTGTCACCCTCACCCCCAGCGAGGGGTGACAGCCCGGCACTCTGTCGTCAGACCGTGCGCCCGGGGTGCCGGTCTGACGACAGAGTGCCGGCTTGACGAGCGATGGTGCCGGCTGAACGTCAGCGGGCCGCGAGGGCCGCGTTGTAGAGGTCGCGGCGGCTCGCGCCCGAGGCCTCCGCCACCGCGGCGGCCGCCTCCTTGAGGCGTTCGCCCGCGGCCACCCTTTCCAGGACCTCGCCCACCAGGTCCTCCAGCGACGGCGTCTCCGCGGCCGGGGCTCCCCCGACGACGACGCAGATCTCGCCGCGCAGGCCCGGGCCGCCGTCCGCCTCGCGGGCCTCGACCTCGGAGACCAGCGCGGACAGCGGGCCGCGCAGCACCTCCTCGTAGGTCTTCGTCAGCTCGCGGCACACGGCCGCCGGGCGGTCGGCCCCGAACACCGCGGACATCGCCGCGAGCGTCGCCGCGATGCGGTGCGGCGCCTCGAAGAACACCATCGTGCGCGGCTCCGCGGCGAGCGCCGCGAAGGTGCGCGACCGGTCGCCGGGCTTGCGGGGCGCGAACCCCTCGAACGTGAACCGGTCCGTGGGCAGCCCCGACAGCGCCAGCGCCGTCAGCACCGCCGACGGCCCGGGCGCCGCCGTCACCCGCACGCCGCGCTCCACGGCCCGCGCGACCGCCCGGAACCCGGGGTCGGACACGGCGGGCATCCCGGCGTCCGTCACGACGACGACGGTGCCGCCGCCGTCGACGACGTCGAGCAGCTCGTCGGCGCGGGCCGCCTCGTTGTGCTCGTAGAACGACACGACCCGGCCGCCCACGCGCACGCCCAGCCGGTCGGCGAGCGCGTGCAGCCGCCGGGTGTCCTCCGCGGCGACGACGTCGGCCGTCGTCAGCAGGCGGCGCAGGCGCGCGGAGGCGTCCTCGGAGTTGCCGATCGGGGTCGCGGCGAGGACGAGCGAGCCGGCCTCGCGCGCCGGGACGCCGGAGACGCGGGCGTCCGCGGCGTCGTCTCCGGTCCCGGGCGCGTCATCCGGCGTGAGGCTCATGGCCCTACGATCCCACGCCCCCTACGATGCGACGGTGACCGACCCCCAGGACGCCCGCCCCGGCGAGCCGGCCCCGACCACGTTCGAGTCGCCGCTGGTCGACGCGCCGCCGCCGGTGCGCGCGCGGCTGCTGACGGAGCAGCGGGCCGAGCGCGGGCTGTTCGAGCCCACGTCCGCGACCGCCGTCGTCGACGAGCCCACGCACGACCGCCTGCTGCGCGCCCTGCTGGGCCGCCAGCGGCTCGCGCTCGGCACGGGGCGGCGCGAGCGGCTGGTCGACTGGGTGGGCACGGTCCTGATCGTCGTCCTGGCCGCCGTGACCCGCCTGCAGAACCTGGGCCGCCCGGGCTCGCTCGTGTTCGACGAGACGTACTACGTCAAGGACGCGTTCACGCTGGGGCGCCTGGGCTTCGAGGCGCAGTGGCCCCCGGACCCGAACCCGGCGTTCGAGGCCGGGAACGTCGAGACGTACCTCCACACGGCCGCCTACGTGGTCCACCCGCAGGTGGGCAAGTGGCTCATCTCGCTGGGCATGGACCTGGGCGGCGGGGCCACGTCCAGTGCCGCGTGGCGGCTCGCGAACGCCGTCGTCGGCATCCTCGCGGTGCTGCTGATCATCCGGATCGCGCGCCGCCTGTTCGCGTCGACGCCGATGGGCCTGGTCGCGGGTCTGCTGTTCGCCGTCGACGGCGCGGCGATCGTGCACTCACGCGTCGCGCTGCTCGACCAGTACGTCATGTTCTTCGCGCTCGTGGCGTTCGGCTGCCTGGTCATGGACCGCGAGTGGGCGCGACGGCGGCTGGCCGGACGGGTGGCGTCGATCCTCGGCGCGGGCGGGAGCGTCGACCGGTACGGGCCGCGGCTGGGGTTCCGCTGGTGGCGCCTGGCCGCGGGCGTGTCGCTCGGCCTGGCCTGCGGCTCCAAGTGGTCGGGGCTGTACTTCGTCGCCGCCTTCGGGCTCCTCACGGTGCTGTGGGACCTGTCGGCGCGCCGCCGGGCCGGCATCGGCCGCTGGTGGGAGGACGCGCTCGTCGTCGACGGGCTGCCCGCGTTCCTGCAGATCGTGCCGACGGCCGTGCTGGTCTACGTGGCGACGTGGTGGTCGTGGTTCGCGACGCCCGGCGCCTGGGGCCGCCAGTGGGCCGCGCAGAACCCGGGCCAGGGCGTCACCTGGCTGCCCGAGGCCCTGCGCTCGTTCGTGCAGTACCACGTGCAGATGTGGAACTTCCACACAGGCCTGACGACGGAGCACAGCTACCGGTCGAACCCGATCGGCTGGATCATCCAGTGGCGCCCCACCTCGTTCTACTGGAACCCGCAGGGCGAGACGACGCAGGCCATCACGTCGCTCGGCAACCCGCTGCTGTGGTGGCTCGCGGCGCTCGCGATCGTCGCCGTCGTCGTCTTCGGCGTCACGCGCCGCGACTGGCGCGCGTTGGCGGTGCTCTCCGGGACCATCGCGGGCTGGCTGCCGTGGGTCGTCACGTACGACAGCACGCAGCGCACCGTGTTCACCTTCTACACGATCGCGTTCGCCCCGTGGGTGGTGCTCACGCTCGTGTACGTGGGCGTCATCGGGCTGGAGCACACCGAGAACAGGCCCGCGGCGCGCCGCAAGGTGGTGTGGGCCATCGCCGCCGTCGTCGCGGCGATCCTGGCCGTGTCCGCGATCTTCTACCCGCTGTGGACGGCCCAGCCCGTGCCGTTCCAGTTCTGGCGCCACGTCATGGTGCTGCGCAACTGGATCTAGGTCGCAGACGCATGCTGGCGTCCGTGGCCGCCATGGACGAGAAGTCCACGTCAGGACCCCGAACCGGAGAGGAACGGATGATCCGCCAGAGCATCGAGCTGTGGGTCGAGAACGCCGGCAGGGTCCTTCTGCTTCGCGTCGCCGCAGGACGCGATCACCCGGCCTTCTGGCAACCCGTCACGGGTGGCGTCGAGGGAGAGGAAGACGTTCGCGAAGCCGCCGTGCGCGAGCTGCGAGAGGAGACCGGGCTCATCGCTTCCTCCTCGGACCTCGATCTCGTCGCTCGGGACATCCTCGTGCCCATCAGCTCGGACCTGTCCGTGAACAAGGCCCTGTTCAGGCTGTGCACGGACGAGTCCGAGGTCACGGTCAACCCCGAAGAACACACCGACTTCAGGTGGGTCGACGCCGCAGAGGTCGAGGACAGGCTCTTCTGGGAGAGCAACCGCACGACCTGGGGCCTCGTCCGTCCGTCACCGTGATGCGAACATCGCGTCGGTCGACACCCGCGAAGGCTCAGGCCCCCACGGCGGGCGCCCAGGCGGCGTCCTTGCTGCGGTGCCAGGCCCAGCCCTCGGCGTCCCAGGTGCGGGCGTGCGCGACGACGCGCGTCCGGAACGACTGCCAGTCGCGCGACGACGCGGGCGTCCACGCCACCTCGGCGAGGGCGGGCACGCGCGGCAGCAGCATCGAGAAGACGTGGTCGACGGTCTCGATCGTCTCGGTCCACAGCGCGGCGGAGACGCCGGCGACGGCCTCGGCGGGCAGGCCGGGGATGGTCGCCGTCGGCTCCCACTCGTAGGAGTCGTGGAGGTCGACGTCGTGCCCGATCCAGTCCTGGCCGATCGGGTGGCCGGCCTCGGGCTTCTGGTCGACGTAGGCGTGCGACGCGGGTGACATGACGAACCTGGCGCCGGCTGCGGCGGCCTTGAAGAACGGTGCGGGATCCACGCGCGGGTCCCAGTACTGGAGGATCGCGCCCGCGACGTCCGCGGGCGCGGCCTCCTGCCAGGCGACGGGCGTCTTCCCGGCGGCGCGCACGGCGTCGAGCGCGAGGTCGACGAGCTGCACGTACTCGGGCTCGTCGAGCGTGTGGCACTCGTCGCCGCCCACGTGCACGTACCGCCCGAGCGTGGCGGCGGCGACGTCGCCGAGCACGTCGCGGACCCACGGCCCGGTGGCGGGGTTGTCGATCCACAGCCGCGAGAACCCCACCTCCATGCCGCCGTACGCGGGCGTGGGCACGCCGTCGGGCCGTAGCTCGCCGCACGCGTGCGTGGCGGCGTTGGTGTGCCCGGGCAGGTCGATCTCGGGCACGATCTCGACGAACCGGGCGGCGGCGTACTCCTGGAGGTCGCGGTACTCGTCCAGGGTGAGGTAGCCGCGCTCGCCGTCGGGCACGAGGCCGCCGGACTGCGTGCGTCCCGAGACGTCCGCGAGCGCCGGCCGGGACGGCACCTCGATACGCCAGCCCTGGTCGTCGGTGAGGTGCAGGTGCAGCACGCGCAGCTTGTACGCCCCGGCGAGGTCGACGACGCGGCGCAGCACCGCGGGCCCGAACCAGTGGCGTGCGACGTCGAATGTCAGCCCCCGCCACGCGAACCGCGGGGCGTCGCGCACGGCGACGACGGGGGCGGTGCGCTCCGGGCCGACGAGCTGGCGCAGGGTGCGCAGGCCGTGCAGCAGGCCCACCTCGGCGGGGGCGGTGACCGTCACGCCGTCCGGGCGCACGTCGAGCGCGTAGGACTCGTCGTCGGCGCCGGGCTCCAGCACCAGCTCCACCACGGTGCCCGCGGGCGCCTTGCCGCGCTTCGCCAGCACCTGCGGGCCTGCGCCCGTCACCTCGACGCCGAGCGGCGCGAGCAGCTCGGTGGCCAGCGGCGTCCAGCGCAGCGGGTGGTCGCTGACCACGACGACGCGCGCGACGTCGAGCGTCCCCTCCCCCGGCTCCACGGTCGTCGGCCACGGGACCAGCGGGAACGCAGCAGTCATCACAGTCCTTCCAGGACCCCGGAGTCGACGACCGCGACCTGCGGCCGGGCGGCGAGGGCGTCGCCGCCCTCGACGGCGGTGCCGAGCGAGTGCACGGCGAGCAGCACCTGCGGCAGGGCGTGGTCGGCCGTCAGCGCGGCCAGGTGGTCCACGACCTCTTGGAGCTCGGCGACCGTGACGGCCCCGCCGCGCTCGCGCCCGGCGCCCGAGCGGCGCTGCTCCGGGTGCACCAGGACGCCGACGCCGCCCGTGCTCAGCAGCGGGTCGAGCGCCCGCACCTGGTCGAGCAGGGTGGCGCTGCCGCCCTCGAGCTCGAGCACGACGTAGAGGCCCTTGCGGCGGGCGGCCTCGACGAGCGGGGTGAGCGTCTCGACCGTCTCGGGGCGCAGGTACGTGCGGTCCGTGCCGGCCTCGCGCACGCGTGCCGAGGCCCGCAGCACGAGGGTCGGCAGCGTCGTCGAGGCGGCCGGGTCGGCGGGGGCCGAGGGCGGGTCGTCGTCGGTCGCGGCGAGCATCTGCTGGGGCGCGTCGCTCACGCGGGCGGCGGTCGCGGCGAAGGTCGCGCCGGCCAGGCGCTGGGTGCCGTTCGGGAGCACCTGCCCGGTCTCGGCGGCGGCGACCTGCCACGCGAACGCGTCGGCGTCGGCGAAGCCCGGCCCGACGCCGACGACGGTGAGCGCCTGCGCGTCGTTGACGGTGCGGACGGACGCGGCCGTCGCGCCCAGGTCGCCGCCCGGGACGACCTCCGTCACGGCTCCGGCCGCCCGCAGCGTGGCGAGCGCGGCCTCCTGCCCGTCGGTGGGGTCGACGAGCGCGAGCACCTCGGTGAGCCGGGTCGCCGGCGTCGTCGGCAGGGTGTCGCCGAGCGCGTGGCGCAGGTCCTCCAGGGCCGCGTGCTCCATGACGGGCGCCCCGTCGGGTCCGTCGGTCACGGCCGCGTCGGGGTCGAGGTGCACGACCTTCAGGCCCGCGGCGTCGGCGGCGGCGGTCGCGGCCGACGGGGTGGCGTCGCCGTCGACGGGCAGCCGGTCGTCCTCGACGACGACGGCGCCGCGCGCGCCCAGCCGCTCCGCCTCGCTCTGCACGCTGCGGTCGGCGGGTCCGTCCGCCCACAGCACGGGGGCGTCGAGCGCGGTGGCGACGGCGGACAGCACGGGGGCCGCGGCCTCGTCGCCGAACGACGCCAGCACGACGACGGGCGCGCGCTCGAACACGAGCCGGCTCGCGTCGAGGGCGAGCTCCGCCGGGTCGGCCGCGGTCAGCGTCGTCGTGTGGTCCTGGAGCTGACGGACCTCGACGGCGGGCGCGCCCGACGGGGAGGCGGTGGGGACGTCGGGCTCCGGGGCGCAGCCCACGAGCCCGGCCGTCAGGGCGAGGGCGAGGGTGGCGACCACCGCGCGACGCACGAGTCGTACCTGACGGAGATCCACGTGCCCATCCTCACCCATCCGCGGAGGGCCTCGCCACGCCGTGCACGGATCGTCGCCGAACCGGGACCCACGAGGTTCGCCGACAGGCCGACCTCAGAAGTCCTCGCGCACGGCGAACCGGCCCGACGGGTCGTCGCCGTCGTCGCCGACGGCGAACCCGGCGCTCGCCAGGCGCGCGACGACCCGGGCGACGTCCTCCTCCGTCGGGCGCTCGAGGACGCGCCGCTTCATCGCGTCGATGATCGCGCTGCGGCTCAGCGGCTCCGGTTCGTCCTCGATGAGCGTCCCCACGACGGCGTCGACCTCCGCGTCGGAGAGCCTGCGGTGCAGCACCTCGAGCAGCGGGATGTAGTCCTGGTGCGGGACGCCCTCGTTGTAGCCCCCCCGCAGCCAGCCCAGGATCCGCTGCATCCGGTTCTCGTGCGTCGTCATCGCGACCTCACTTCCCGAACATCTGCTTGCCGAACACGATGACGACGACCCCGAAGGCCGCCACCAGGACGCACAGCCCGAAGCACACGACCGCGCCCACGCGCCCGGCCGTCGTCGTCGGCGGGCGCTCGTCGGACTCGGGGTCGAACGGGTGGCCGGGCGGCACGTTCGCGAGCGAGCGCATGCCGAGCGCGAAGAGCGCGGGCAGGCCCGCGCCGAGCAGCAGCCCGACGACGAGCACCTGCAGGATCGACGTGCCGATCGCACGGAAGTCGATGTCCATGGGGCCCTCCGTTCAGCGGGTGGTCGCCGCGTCGGGCGCCCACTCGTCGTTGACGTTGTGCGCCGAGACTGCCGTCTTGCGCGAGTGCAGGTACATCCACCCGGACAGCACGACCAGGAGGACGAAGACGAGGACCACGCCCCAGACGCCGCCGAGCGCGGTCTCGACGGCCCAGCACGCGGCGCCGACCAGGCCGGCCGACGGCAGCGTGATGAGCCAGGCGACGGCCATGCGGCCGGCGACGCTCCAGCGCACCTCGGCGCCCTTGCGGCCCAGGCCCGTGCCGAGGATCGATCCGGTGGCCACGTGCGTGGTCGACAGCGGCAGGCCCAGGTGGCTCGAGGTCAGGATGATCGCGGCCGACGACGCCTCGGCGGCCATGCCCTGCGGCGGCGCGATCTCGACG
Source organism: Xylanimonas protaetiae (assembly GCF_004135385.1). Taxonomy (NCBI): domain Bacteria; kingdom Bacillati; phylum Actinomycetota; class Actinomycetes; order Micrococcales; family Promicromonosporaceae; genus Xylanimonas; species Xylanimonas protaetiae. The sequence goes on from NZ_CP035493.1 coordinate 596,817, forward strand.
AGGCCCTTGCCGAGCGTGCGGATGACGCGCCAGCCGCCCAGGTAGGTGCCGAGCGCGATCGCGAACGCGCACGCCGCCTTGACCCAGAACGGGATCGAGTCGTCGGGCGTGAGCGCCTCGTGCGCGACGAGCGCGAGGAAGATCACGCCCATGGTCTTCTGCGCGTCGTTGGTGCCGTGCGCCAGGGAGACCAGCGACGCGGAGCCGATCTGGCCCCAGCGGAACCCACGGTCCTCGGTGTGCCGTGGCACGCGGGCGGTGAGCCGGTAGATCAGCCGCGTCCCGACGGCGGCCACCAGGGCCGCGATCACGGGCGAGAGCAGCGCGGGGATCATGACCTTGCCGATGACGCCGGCCCACTTCACGCCGCTCTCGCCGTTGACCAGGCCCCAGACGAACGCGGCCCCGATGAGCCCGCCGAACAGCGCGTGCGACGACGACGACGGGAGCCCCAGCAACCAGGTGAACAGGTTCCACAGGATGCCGCCCACCAGCCCGGCGAAGACGATGAGCATGAGGTCTTCGCCCTGCGCGTGGGAGAGGTCGACGACGTCGCCGCCCACGGTCTTGGCGACCTCGATCGACAGGAACGCGCCGACGAGGTTGAGCACCGCCGACAGGCCGACGGCCACGCGCGGCGGCAGCGCCCCCGTGGCGATCGACGTGGCCATCGCGTTCCCCGTGTCGTGGAACCCGTTCGTGAAGTCGAAGACGAGGGCGGTGCCGACGACCAGGACGAGGACCGTGATCTCTTCCACGCGACCATCCTCGCGTACTCCGGCGCCCGGCGTGTACCGAGCGGGACCCTGGCGCCCCGTGTCGATAGACACAGACGTGTTCGAACATCTGTTCTATCCTGGGTGGCATGGACAGGGTGCCGGGACGGGACGCGCCGGAGCAGGCGCCTCGGCAGCAGCGCGACGCCGCGCGGGTGACGCGCCCTGAGACGCCGCTGCCCGTCCGCGTCTGGGTCACCCAGCGGCAGACGGGCACGTTCGAGGCCGACGGGCTCGCCGTCGCGTGGACGGACCGGCAGGTCGAGGTGCGCTACGACGACCCGCACGGCCGCGAGGGCTTCGTGTGGGTGTGGGCGAGCGCCGTGACCCGGCGGCCTGCCGCGTAGCCGGCGTCGCGCCGTCAGCGTCCGGGCGGCGGCGCCAGCCGGCGGACCATCCGCCAGTGGTTCTCGCCGCCGGCCCGCTCGAGCTCGATCATGTCGAGCACCGCCCCGGCCAGCGCGAGCCCGCGCCCCGACTCAGCGTCCTCCCCCGGCATCACGGCGTCCAGGCCGGGCGTGAACTCCTGGCCGGTGTCGTCCAGCTCCGCCTCGATCTGCGCGTCGCTGACCTTGAGCGTGAGGCGCCACCGCACCTCGCCCGCGGGTCGTCCGTGCTCGACGACGTTGTTGGCGATCTCGATGACGGCCGTCTCGAACAGCATGAGGTCGGTCGGGTCCACGTCGGGGTGGTCGGCGCCGGCGCGCTCGAGCAGCCGGTGGACCTTCTCGAGCTGGGCCGGCACCGCGAACCCCTCGAGCACGTACCGCGACTCACCACTCACGGCCGGCCTCCTCGACGGTGTCGTACGGCGCGAGGATCCGGTCGAGGTTCGTGAGCTTCAGGACGGCGAGCACCTGCGGCCCGGCCTGGGCGATCCGCAGGTCCCCGCCGGCCTGCCGGGCCGACTTGAGGCCGCCGACGAGCGCGCCGAGCCCCGAGGAGTCCACGGAGTCCACCTCGCCGAGGTCCACCACGATGCGCGACCGGCCCTCGCGCACCAGGTCGTCGATGCGCGCCTTGACGGGCGGCGCCGTGATGAGGTCGAGCCTGCCGCGCGGCACGATCGCGACGAACCCGTCCTCGTCCAGCTCCTGGAAGTCCATCAGACCTGCTCCTCCTCCTGCCGGGTGGCCCCGGCGCCGGGCGCGCTCCCCGTGCGTCGGACGACGACGGCGGTGACGTCGTCGGACGTGCCGCGCGCCGCCGCGTACGCGACGATCCGGTCGACCACGTCGGCGCAGCTCATGGGCGGCTCCAGCAGCCGCTCGACGCCGTCGAGCGCGGCCTCCACGCTGCCGAAGACGTCGAACACGCCGTCGCTGACGACGACGAGCAGCTCGTCCTCCGCGAGCACGTCGTGCGCCGACGTCCACGTCGTGTCCACGGGCATGCCGAGCGGCAGCTGGTCCTGCGTGAGCCGGCGGACGCCACGGGGGGACGCGATGACGCCGAGCCCGTGGCCGGCGTCGACGTACTCGACGTCCCCCGTGCGGGGGTCGACGCGGCCCGCCCACAGCGTCACGAAGCGGCCGTTGCTGTCGAGGTCGCGCGCGGTCGTCTCGGCGGAGCGCCGCACGGCCTCCGCGACGCCGACGTAGCGCGCGTGCGTGCGCAGCACCGCGCGCACCTCGGAGGCGATGAGCGAGGCGGCGAGGCCCTTGCCCATGACGTCGGCGAGCAGGAGGCGCAGCTCGTCGCCGCCCTCCCCGGGCTGGACCTGCCAGTCGAAGAAGTCCCCGCCGGCCTCGCGCGCCTGGAGCACGCGCCCGGCGACCTCGAGGCCCTCCAGGGCGGGCGGCTCGCTCGGCAGGAGCAGCCGCTGCACCTCGCCGGCCCGCGCCATCTCCTCCTGGACCGACAGCTCGCGCTCGAGCATCGCGCCCAGGTCGGCGAGCATCTCGCGCTGGGTCGGGCCGAGGTCGCGCGGCACCAGGTCGAGGATGCACAGCACGCCCACCTTGGCCCCGCTCGCGGCGTGCAGCGGCACCCCCGCGTAGAAGCGCACGCGCGGCGGCCCGGCCACGATCGGGTACTGCCGGAAGCGCTCGTCGGCGCGCAGGTCCGCGATCTCGACGACGTCGTCCTGCTCGATCGTGAACCGGCAGATCGACTCCGAGACCGGCGAGCTCGCGCGCGGCGTGCCCACCGCCGCGACGGTGTGCTGCTCGTGCTCGCCGAGCAGGTTGAGCGCCGCGATCGGCGCGCCGAAGATCGCCTGGGCGAGGCGCACCACGCGGTCGTACCGGCCGTCGGCGGGCGCGGCGGCGAGGGCGTCGGCGTGCTGCTGCCCCGTGGTCACCGGGTGGCCCCTCAGGCCCCGGCGCCGGCGGCCGCAGCGTCGAGGATCGGCTCCACCGCGAGCACGGAGCGCCGCGTGGCCGCCCACCCCATGCCGACGTTCGTGCGCCGGTCCGCGATGAGTACGACGAGGGCCTCGGGGTGGTTGGGCAGGATCATCATGAAGTGGACGGTGCGGCGCGTGGTCATCTGCACCTCCTCGATGAGGTGCTCCGACGGCACGCCGCGCCGCGCCGAGATGAGGTCCTCGACGTGGGTGACGGTCGCCCCGCGGAACATCTGCACCGACGCCGCGGCGACGGCCTCGAGGTAGGTCTGGTTGAAGTAGGCGATGTCGTGCGCGACGCCCAGCAGCTCGCCCGTCCGCAGGTCAGCCACGGCACAGCCGAGCGCGCCGTCGACCTCGTCCACCACGGCGCGCATCACGTCATCGAGCCTGCTCACGGCTCCACAGTAGGCGTGGCACCTCTGTCCGGCAGTTCGTCGTCGACCCGTGCGCCCGGGCGCACGGGTCGACGACGAACTGCCGGGCTGCGGTCAGTCCTCGCGGGCGTCCTTGACGCGGGCTACGAGCTGGGTCGGGTTCACGAACCGCAGCGCGACGACGAGGATGACGAGCATGGTGACCGTGTACATCACGGCCATGGCGGAGATGAGCTGGCGCGCCTCGCCGCCGCCCGCCGACGTCATCGCCCGGTAGATCGACACCACGAGCGTGTCCGACCCCGGCCCGGAGACGAGGAACGTCAGCTCGAACATGCCGACCGTGCGGACGAGCACGAGGATGCCCGCCGCGAGGATGCCGGGCACCAGCAGGGGCGCGAGCACGCGCGTGAACACCTGCCGGATCGAGGCCCCGCACATGCGCGCGGCCGACTCGATCGACGGGTTGATCTGCTCGATGAACGGCGTCATCGTCAGGATCACGAACGGGATGGACGGAACGAGGTTCACCAGGATCACGGCGACGACCGTGCGCCCCAGCCCGAACGCGTACATGACCGTCGCGAGCGGGATGCCGTACGTGATGGGCGGCATGAGGATCGGCAGCAGGAAGAGGGCCGTGACGGCCTTCTTGCCCGGGAAGCTCCGCCGCGCCAGCAGGTACGACGCGGGCACGCCCACGAGCACCGAGATGACGACGACGGCGAGGGCCACGCCGACCGTCACGCCGATGACCTCGCCGAGCTCGAACCGCTCCCAGGCGCTCGAGTACCAGGAGGTCGACCACGCGGCGGGCAGCCAGCCCTCGAACCACTGCTTGCCGAACGAGTCGACGACGACGGCGACGATGATGCCGGCGAGGAACACCAGGAACACGGCCATGCCGGCCCAGACGAACCACGTCGAGGGGGACGCGACGAGCGACCGCTCGCCGGGCAGGGTCTGCGCCTTGCGGCGCCCTGCAACGGTGGTGGTGGCCATCAGCCCTTGCCTCCAGTCGAGCCCTTGTACAGCAGCGAGCGCCACGCGAACACGATCGCGACCACGACCAGCTCGACGAGGCCCATGACGAGCGCGATGGTCGAGGCCATCGGGTAGTCGAGCTGCTCGCCGAAGGAGCGGTAGGCCATGAGCGCCATGACGCGCGTCTCGCCGCCCGGGTCACCGACGAGCCGCGCGGACGGGAACACCGAGAACGCGAGCACGAAGGTGAGGATGAACGTCGTCGCGAGGCCCGGGGCGAGCAGGGGCAGCACGATCTTGCGGAACCGCTGCCACCACCCGGCACCCAGCGTCCGGGCGGCCGACTCGAGCGACGGGTCGATGCCCGACAGGTACGAGCTGACCAGCAGGAACGCGAACGGGAACCCGGTGATGATCAGGGAGAACATCACGCCGAGGTAGTTGTTGACGAGCTTGAGCGGCTCGTCGATCAGCCCGATCGTCAGGAAGAACCGGTTGATCCAGCCCTGGCGCCCGGCGAAGATCAGCAGGCCCTGCGCGGTGAGCACCGTGCCGAGCGTGATGGGCAGCACGAGCAGCGACGACATGAGGCGCTTGCCGCGGAACTTGCGGCGCAGCACCATCGCGACCGGCACCGAGAGCACCACGTTGAGCAGCGCCGCGGGGACGGCGAGCCGCATCGTGATCCAGATGGAGTCGCGCACGAACGGGTCGCCGAAGAACGCGACGTAGTTCGCGAGCACCCCGCCGCCCCACTGCGCCTGCGTCGCGGCCGTCGGCTGGAAGGTCAGGCCGATGCCGTAGGCGAACGGGTAGACGAACAGCGCGAGCGTGAACAGCAGCGCGGGCAGGACGAGCAGCAGCAGCGGGTCGATGCCCCGCTCGGCGAGGCGGTGGCGCAGGCTCGCGGTCGACCTCGCGCGCCCCGCCGTCGTCGTCGTCATGCCGGCACCTCTTCGCGGCTCGCCTGCGACGACGACGCGGCGTCGTCGGAGGCGTTCGTGAGCTCCTCCGGGAAGACGAGCACGCGCTGGGCGCGGGCGGTGAGCGCCACGCGGTCGCCGACCTCGGGCGCGACGGCGGAGCGCACGTGCACGGTGCGGCCGCCCGCCGTGGTGGCCGAGACGGCGAACTCGCGCCCGTGGTACTCGACGGTCGCGACGGTGGCCTCGACGTCGTTGCCGTCGCGGAGCTGGCCGTCGACGGCGACGACGAGGTCGTCGGGACGCACGGCGACGCGGACGGCGGCGCCGGCCGTGAGCGAGCCGACGGGCACGCCCGTGAGCGTGAACCCGCCGAGGTCGACGCGGGCGACCCCGCCGGAGACCGACGCGACCGTGCCCGGGAGCAGGTTGCGGTAGCCCATGAAGTCGGCGACGTGCCAGTTGCGCGGGTGGTCGTACAGGTCGTCGGGCGTGCCGATCTGCTGCACCTGGCCCTCGCGCAGGACGACGAGGCGGTCGGCGAGCGAGAGCGCCTCCTCCTGGTCGTGGGTGACGTAGATCGTGGTCAGGCCCAGCGACTGGTGCAGGCGGCGGATCTCGGTGCGCATGTCGAGGCGCAGCTTGGCGTCGAGGTTCGACAGCGGCTCGTCCATGAGCACGAGCGACGGCTCGAGCACGACGGCGCGGGCGATCGCCACGCGCTGCTGCTGGCCGCCGGAGAGCTGGCCGGGCAGCTTCTTGGCGTGCTGCTCGAGCTTGACCAGCGCGATCGCCTCCTTGACCCGGGCGGCGATCTGCGGGCGCGGGACGCCGCGCATCTGCAGGCCGAACGCGATGTTCTTCTCCACCGTCAGGTGCGGGAAGAGCGCGTAGTTCTGGAACACCATGCCGAAGCCGCGCTTCTCGGACGGCAGGGTGTCGATGCGCCTGCCGTCGAGCAGGATCTGCCCGTGCGTCAGGGGCAGCAGGCCCGCCAGGCAGTTGAGCGCGGTGGACTTGCCGCAGCCGGACGGCCCGAGCAGGGCGATGAACTCGCCGGCCCTGACCGTCAGGTCGAGCCCCGACAGGGCGTTCTGCTCGCCGAAGCTGCGACCGACTCCGCGCAGCTCGAGCGACTCGAAGGTGGTGGCGCTGATCGCCATCGCTGAGACCTCCTCAGGTCTGCGGTCCGGGTGCCCGCGCGGCGCGCGGGCACCCGTCCCAGGGACGTCGTGCTACTTGGCCTCGTACTTGCCGGCGCCGACCTCGCGGTCCCAGATGTCGAAGGCCTTGACCAGCTCGGCCGGGGCCAGCGGGGTCTCCTTCGGCATCTCCTCGATGAGGTCGTCGAACCAGTCGCGCTGGTACTGCTTGATCGCGTCCCGGGTCTCCTTCGGCGCCTTGTCGAGCGTCGCGCCCTCGATGGCCGGGCCCGGGTAGAAGTAGCCCTGGTCATACGCCTTGGCGTTCTGCTCCGGCGTGAGGATGTCCTGCAGGAGCAGCAGGATCGCGGAGATCTTGTCGGCCGACTGGCCCTTGGGGATGGCCGCGTAGTGCGCGTCGGTGACCCACGTGAAGTCGTCGAAGTGGGCCGCCTGGATCGTGTTCGGCTCGGTGCCGGTGATGCGCGGGTTCATGTCCCACCCGGTGGTGGTGGGGATCATGGCCCAGGTGCCGTCAGCCATGTTCGTGATGACCTGGCCGGTGCCCGTCGGGTAGTTGTCGACGTACTGGCCCAGCTCCTTGAGGTACGCCCAGGTCTTGTCCCAGCCGTTCTCCGGGTCCTTCGGGTCCTTGTCGCCCAGCATGTAGGGCAGGCCCATGAGGAACGTGCGGCCCGGGCCCGAGTTCGCCGGGCGCGCGTAGCCGAACTTGCCGGGGTTGGCCTTGGCCCAGTCCAGCAGCTCCTGCGGCGTCGACGGGACGTCCTTGACGACGTCCGGGTTGTACTGGAGGAGCGGGCCCGACGGGTAGTACGTGACGACGACGCCGTCGCTGCCCGCGAGGTCCTGCATCTTCTGGGCCGGGTCGATGTAGTTCTTCATGTTGGACAGGCGGTCGCCGAACTCGTCGACGATCGGGATCCACAGGTTCTGCTCGATGCCGGCCGAGAGGCCGTCGTTGCCCGTGAGGACGAGGTCCACCTGGAGGTTGCCGGAGTCGACCTGCGGCTTGACGACGCCCGTGACGTCGGGGGCGCCGCCGGTCTCCCACGTGACGGACGAGATGATGTCCGGGTGGTTCTTGACGAACTCGTCGACCATGCCGCCGGTGAGCTTCTGGTTGCCGGCGACGTCGAGGATGTTGAGCGTGACGGGGGCCGACGGCTTGTCCGGCACGTCGGAGCCGCCGGAGGCGGCCGGGGACTGCGCGGCGTCGTTGCCGGACGACGGCGGGGCGCACGCGGCGAGCGTCAGCCCGAGGCTGACCGCGCCGACGGCGGCGGCGAGCCGCGTGCGGTGCGAACGGATGATGCGCATGGTGCTGACCTGCACTTCCTCCCGGCGTCGGTGCCGGGTCCTGACAGATGGCATGGCGTACTAGCTGACCTACTCGCTGTCCGGGAAGTCCGCGCCCGGTGACACCGGACGCCTCCCTGGCTCTGCCGACGACCCGCGGATGACGAGGTCGACGGCAAGGATCTGGGGGCCGGTGGGCGGCGCGGCGCGCTCGCGCCCGTCGAGCTGCCCGAGCAGGAGGTCGACGGCGCGGCGGCCCAGCCGCGTGCGCGGCACGCGCACCGTCGTGAGGGCGGGCGACAGCACGGTCGCCACGGACGAGTCGTCGAACCCGGCGACGGACAGGTCGCCCGGGACGTGGATCCCGCGGTCGCGCGCGCGGCCGATGATCCCGGCCGCCATGACGTCGTTGTGCGCGACGACGGCCGTGGCGCCGATCGAGACGGCGAGGTCGGCGGCGGCGGCGCCGCCCGAGTAGTAGGGCGGGAACGACCCCAGCTCGACGAGCTCGACGTCGTCGTGCCGCGCGGCGGCGGCCCGCAGCCCCCGCAGGCGCTCGACGCCGGAGCGCGAGCTCTCCGGGCCGCCGGCCACGGCGATGCGGCGGTGGCCGAGCGCGCGCAGGTGCGCGAAGACCTGCGCGGCGCCGTCGGCGTCGTCGGCCGTGACGGCGGGCAGGCCCTCGACGTACCGGTTGACGATGACGGCCGGGGTGGTGCCGACCATGGCGCGCACGACGTCGTCGTCGCTGCGCAGGGACGCGAGCACGATGCCGTCGGTGCGCTGGCGCATCGTGGCCACGAGCGCCGGCTCGTTCTCGGGCTCCTCCTCGGAGTCCGACACGATGAGCGAGTAGCCGCCGTAGCGGGCGCGCGCCTCGACGGCCTTGACGATCGACGTGAAGAACGGGTTCTCGAGGTCGGGCACCACGAGGCCGAGGGTCTCGGTGCGACCCAGGCGCAGGCTGCGGGCGGTCGGGTTGGGGCGGTAGTCGAGCTGCGCCGCCGCGGCGGTCACGCGCTCGCGCGTGGCGGGGGCGACCTGGTCGGGGGACGTGAGCGCTCGCGAGACGGTCGAGACGGACACCCCAGCCAGGCGTGCCACCGCGTGAGCGCTCGTCATCGTCGACTCCCGTTCGTCGGCGGCCGCAGCCGCCTGGCCTGCGTCGTTGCCGGCCTGGACGATCCTGCAATCGTTTCCGCCCAGGTGTCAAGGGTCGTTGCCAAAGCGAGACCAGCGGACCTGCACGACGGTGCCGCATCTCTCGCAATCGTTTGCGGCCCGTAGGGGCCGACGCGCCCGTGGCGCCCGGCGCCCCGGTGCATGGCGCCCCGCGGCCCACCAGACAACGGTCCAGTGACAGAAGTGCGTGTTTTCACGCACTCCGGTGCGGTGACCTTCCAGGGCTCACCGAGATTGGGGCTGCGGCCGAACGAGCGGTTGCGTTCCGATCCAGATTGGAAATCCCATGAAGACCAAGCTTCGCGCCGGCGGCATCGTCGCCCTGGCGACGACCGTGGCCCTTGTGGCTGCCGCCTGCGGCGGCGGTGCCGACGAGGGCGCTGCCCCGGACCCCACCGAGACCGCGCCGGCGGGCGACGCCGTCGAGCTCACCTGGTGGCACAACGGCACCGGCGAGCCCCTGCTCTCCTTCTGGCGTGAGGTCGCCGACGACTTCGAGGCTGCGAACCCGCACGTCACGGTCAACGTCGAGGCCTTCCAGAACGAGCAGCTTCGCGACACCGTCCTGCCGACCGCCATGGCCGGCGGCACCGGTCCGGACGTCTTCCAGTCGTGGGGCGGCGGCGAGCTCGCCCGCTACCACGACGCCGGCCAGGTCAAGGACATCTCGTCCTTCCTCCCCGAGGCCGTCAAGGGTGCCGCCGAGGCGTTCCGCATCGGTGACGGCATCTACGGCATGCCCTACACCACCCTGCCCTCGGGCTTCTGGGTCAACATGAACCTCTGGGAGCAGGCCGGCCTGACCGAGGCCGACTTCCCGGAGACCCTCGACGACCTGTTCGACCGCTGGCAGACCCTGAAGGACGCCGGCATCGTGCCGGTGGCCGTCGGTGGCGGCGCCCAGTGGCCGGCCGCCCACTGGTGGTACTGGACCGCGCTGCGCTCGGTGACCCCGGACGCCATGCAGGCCGCGATCACCCAGGGTGACTTCACGGACGAGGGCTGGATCCAGGCCTCCGACCTGCTCCAGACGATCCTCGACCAGAACGCCTTCAACCCGGGCTGGCAGGCGACCGTCGCCCAGGAGGGCGCCGCGTCGGCCTCCGGCATGGTCGTGATGGGCCAGGCCGCCATGCAGCTCATGGGCACCTGGGACTACGGCGTCATGGGCGGCATCTACAACGAGGCCCAGGGCCTCGACGAGGACGCCCAGGACCACGCGAAGTTCCTCCGCTGGTTCCCGTTCCCGCAGGTCCCCGGTGCCGCCGGTGACCCGGCCGCCATCATGGGTGGCGTCGACGGCTTCTCCGTCCACGCCGACGCCCCGGACGAGGCCGCCGAGCTCCTCGCGTTCATCGTCTCGACCGACGTCCAGAAGCGCTACGCCGCCATGGGCAACATCCCGGTCGACGCCGGTGCCACCGCCTCGATGCCCGAGGGCCCGCTCTCGGACGCCGCGGCGGCCGTCGCCAGCGCCTCGTCCGTCCAGCTGTGGCTCGACACCGCCCTCGGCGACGGCGCCTTCAACGGCGCGATCGTGGCCTTCATGAGCGGCCAGGGCTCGGCCCAGGACGTCGTCGACTCGCTGACCGAGCTGTTCGGCTGACGTTCCGATGTCGACCAACGTCGAGATCGACGAGCCCCTGGCGGTGACCGCCAGGGGCTCGTCCCCCCTCACGCGCAAGACGCGGCGCAAGGTCCGGTGGTTCGAGGTGGCCGGGTTCACGGCCCCCGCGCTGCTGGTCTACGTGGCCTTCGTCTTCGTCCCGGTAGCCTTCGCGGTCGTCATGGCGTTCTTCGACGGCAACCGGGTGCAGCCCTTCAGCAACTTCGTCGGGTTCGACAACTTCGCCGAGATCTTCACCGGCGGACGCACCTTCGGCATGCCCTTCTTCTGGGACGCCGTCCGCAACAACTTCCTGATCGCGATCCTGTCGCTGGTGCTGCAGGGCCCGCTCGCCATCGGTGTCGCGCTGCTGCTCAACCGTCCGATGAAGGCCCGCGGCCTCGTGCGCACGCTCATCTTCGTGCCGTACGTGCTGTCCGAGGTCATCACGGGTGTCATGTTCACGATGATGCTGCTGCCCAACGGCGCCCTGGCCGTCTGGCTCGAGCGTCTGGGCCTCGGCAGCCTCGCGGACACGCTGTGGCTCGCCGACATCGGCAACGGCGGCCTGGGTTCGATCACCTTCTGGGTCGCCATGTTCGTCCTGACCTGGAAGTACATCGGCCTGGCGATCATCCTGTTCCTCGCCGGCCTCTCGGGCATCCCTGAGGAGCTCACCGAGGCGGCGTCGATCGACGGGGCCAGCTGGTGGCAGATCCAGCGCAAGATCACGCTGCCGCTGCTCGGCCCGACCATGCGCATCTGGGCGTTCCTGTCGATCATCGGCTCGTTCCAGCTGTTCGACATGATCTGGATCCTGACCCGTCAGAACCCGACCATCGTCGGCATGGACACCATGGCCACCTACATGGTGCAGATGGGCATGAACCGCAACCGCGTCGGCTACGGCTCGGCGATCGCCGTCGTGCTGTTCGTCATCACGCTGATCGTCGCCCTGGTGTACCAGCGGTTCATCCTCAAGCGCGACGTCGGAAAGGAGGCCTGAGATGGCTGCGACGACCGTCGGCACGGCCCCCGCGCCTGCCGCCAAGCAGGAGCTCCGGCACAAGAAGGTCTGGTCCTGGAGCCAGCCCTGGGTCTACCTGGTCGCCCTGGTGACGTGCGCCGTGGCCATCGGCCCGGTGCTGTGGGTGGTGCTGGGCGGCGCCCGGACCAACCCGCAGTTCCTGACCGACCCGGCCGGCCTGCCGAACCCGTGGAACTGGAGCAACTACGCGGACATCCTCTGGGGTCAGTTCGCGAGCCGCTTCTGGGGCCAGGTCATGACGTCGGCGATCATCGCCGTCGGCACCACGGCCCTCGTGGTGGTGCTGGGGACGTCCGTGGCCTACGCCATCGGCCGCTTCCCGATGCGCGGCACCGGCGCGCTGTTCGCGATCTTCGCCGCGGGCCTGATGTTCCCGGCGACGATCGGCATCCTGCCCACCTGGGTCATCCTGGGCGAGCTCAACCTGGTGGGTAACCCGCTGGGCGTGATCATCCCGCAGGTGGCGTTCGCGCTCCCGACGACGGTCGTGATCCTGACACCGTTCGTCAAGGCCATCCCTCGCGAGATCGAGGAGGCCGCCGAGATCGACGGCGCCGGCCGCGTGAAGTTCTTCTTCCGCATGCTGCTGCCGCTCGCGCGGCCCGGCATGGTGACGGTGGGCGTGCTCGCGTTCGTCGGCTCGTGGAACGCGTTCATGCTGCCGCTGTTCGTCCTCGGCGCGGGCGGCGCGGGCTCCAACCGCCACACCCTGCCGCTGGGCGTGCAGATGTTCCAGACGCAGTTCTCCTCGTCGATGACCTCGATCATGGCGTTCACGACGCTCGCCGCCATCCCGGCGCTGATCTTCTTCCTCGCCATGCAGAAGTACATCGTCAACGGCCTCTCGGGAGCCGTGAAGGGCTGACCCGCCCACCCGTTCACGGCCAAGCCCTCGTCGGTCCTCCCCGGAACGGCGAGGGCTTCGTCGTGCAGCGGCCCCGGCGGTCAGCCCGCCGACGTGTCGACGTCCACCGTGACCGCGTCCGCGCCGAACTCCGCCTGGAGCTGGGCGACGAGCGCGTCCAGGGTCTGCTGCTCCGGGCTCGTCGCGTCGGCCGCCGCGAGCAGCGCCGCCGACGTCACCAGCGCGGGCGCCGAGCCGCCGAGCGGGTACGACGCCTGGCGGGCGCCGTGGTGGTGCCCCGCCTCGCGCAGCCGGGGGCCGGTCGGCACCGGGGTGCCCAGCAGGTCGGCGAGCTGCTGGAGCAGCGCCTGCACCTGGACCGAGACCTTGCGGTCCCGGCGGCTGAGCACCACGACCTGGACCGCCGTCGCGTCCGTGGTGCACGCGCTGCACGCCGTCCCGACGGCGAGCGCCCGGTTCGTCGCGACGACGTCGGTGCCCGGCCGCTGGATCACCACCTGCACGGACGCCGACGTGGCGGTGCCCGACGTGCCGGTGGCCCACGCGGCGGCGACGTTGTCGGCGGTGATGCCGCCGCGCGCCACGTAGGCCACCTGGACGGTCGCAGCGCGGCCGCTGCAGCCGTCGCACACCGTCGACGCCGTCGCCGTCGCCGTCGCGTGCCCGCCTCGGGCCACAGCGACGGTGCGGGCCTGGGCGTCCTCGACGGCGGTGCGGCCGACGTCGGCGTGCGCGGCGGTCACGAGGTCGACGTCGGACGCGCTCGTGGACCAGTGCGAGCGGGACGACACGCCGCCCGCGACCAGCAGGACGCCGGCGACGATGCCGGCGGCCGCACGGGCGGCGGGGATGCGGGTGAGGTTCATGCGGCAGTCCTCCAGGTCGTGGGACGGGTGGTGCGGGTCGTCGCCCGGCGTGCGGGCGCGGGACGGGTCGTGCGCCCGCGGCGGCGGCCGCGGGTCACCGCACGGCCCTCGGGCTCGTGTGGAAGGAGTCCGCGAGCGCCGCCGCAACCTCCATGAACGCCTCGCGCGTGCGCGGCTGCAGCGCGGCGAGCGTGGTGTGCCCGCCCGCCTGGAGGGTCTTGTCCCAGGGGACGACGACGACGTGGGCGCACCGCTGCGCGAAGTGGTCGCGGATGACGTGGACGGCCGGGTCGGCCGCCTCGGTCACGCCGTTGAGGACGACGACGGCGGTGCGGACCAGCTCGGGGTACCCGTGCTCCTCGAGCCAGTCGAGGGTCTGCGCGCCCGCGCGGGCGCCGTCGAGGGCGGGCCGCAGCACGAGGACGAGCTCGTCGGCCTCGGCGAGCAGGCCCTGGTTGGCGCTGTCGAGGATGCCGGTGCCCGTGTCGAGCAGCACGAGGTTGTAGAAGTGGTCGAGGACGCCCACCACCTTGCGGTACGCGGCCCGGTCGAGGGCCTGGGTGATGCGGGCGTCGTCGTCGGACGCGAGGACCTCGAGCCGCGACTCGGGGCACTGCGAGGTGTAGCGCCGCATCGTCGCGAACGAGTCGACGGCGCCGGCGTCGTGGATGAGGTCGGTGATGGTGCGGTCGCAGTCGCCGGCGATGCGGTTGGCGAGGTTGCCGGCGTCGGGGTTGGCGTCGACGGCGACGACGCGGTCGCCGCGCAGGGTGGCGAACGTGGCGCCCAGCCCGACGGTGACCGACGTCTTGCCGACGCCGCCCTTGCGGCTCATGACGACGACGCGGCGCGTGCCGTCGATGGGGGCGCGGACGCGGTCGTGCAGGGTGTCGCGGCGGACCTCGGACCTCCCGGGGCCGAGGGCGACGGCGCCGTGGGTGCCGGTGCGGACGGCCTTGCGCCAGCCCGTCGTGGCGAGGCGCCGCGGGGCGCCGAGGACGGTCTCGTCGGTGAGCTCGGCGGCGGTGAGGCCCGACAGGCGCGTCGGGTCGAAGACGTCGGCGGCGGGCGGCTCGGCGGCCTCCCCGGCGGGCGGCTCGGCGGCCTCCCCGGCGGGCGGCTCGGCAGCGGGCTTGCCGGCGGCGGGCGCGGGGTCCGGCCCGCGCACGAGCTCCGGCTCGGGTTCCGGCACGTACCGCGGGATCTCCAGGCCCGCGACGGCGTTGAGCCCTGGCGCGGCGGCACTGAGCCCCGGCGCGGCGGGTGCCCACGGCGCCGGCGCCTGGAGCACCGACGCGGACCGGCTCAGCGCCGCGAGCAGGTCGAAGCCCTGCGCGGACGCGGGCAGGTCGGGCACGTCCCCGGGGCCCGCCGCGGGCGCGGCGTGGGCCCCGGGGGCGGTCCCGGGGGTGAGGGTCGAGTCCATGATCTGCCTCCTCGGTCGACGGGCGGTGAGCAGCCGGCGGCCGAGGGCCGCCCCCGACTGCAGGGTGCGGACCGCGAGCGCCGCCAGGCCGGCCACGGGCACGGCCAGCAGGGCGAGCGAGACGATCCCGACGAGCACGGCCGCGACGTCGTGCGCGGACCATGCGGCGGACAGCAGCGACCACTGGTGGGTGACGGCGTCGACGGCCGTCGACGTCAGGGCGGGCAGGTTGAGGACCAGCCAGACGACGCCCGCCGCGAGCAGCGGCACGACGCACAGCACCCAGGCGGTGACGGCGCGCCGGGCGCCGGGGCGCATGTCGGCGACGCGCGGGTCGACGGGCCGGCCGGGCACCACGCTGCGCAGCACGGGGCCGATGCGGGCGAACAGGTCGGGCACCCCGGCCAGGTCGGTGAGCACGAAGTAGCCGTCGAGGCGCACCGCGGGCAGCAGCTGCTCGAACGCCTCGACGTGCATGAGCACGAGCACGACGAGCAGCACGGGGCTGTCGGTGACGAGCTGCGCGGTCCCGACGGCCAGCAGGCACCACACCGTGAAGTAGAGGCCCCCGAGGTCCGTACGCAGCCGCCCGCCCCGGCCGAGCCGGTAGGAGTCGGTGACGTTGGTGAAGAACGCGGGCGCGACGAGGTAGACACCGACGCCGATCCGCCCCGGCGTCGCGCCGCCGTACGAGCAGGCGGCGGCGTGGCCGAGCTCGTGGACCAGCGCGCACAGGGTCGTCAGCGCGAAGATCCCGACCATGACGACCGGGGTCTGCAGCACGACGGCCAGGGCGTCGATGACCTGGGCGTCCGCGAGGATCATGACGTCGACGGCCACCCAGGCGGCCAGCACGAGCGCGACGACGACGGGCCGGAAGGTGGGGGCGAGCACGCGCGCGAGGCGGCGCACGACGCCCGCGGGCACGAGCGTGCCGCGCATCGTCAGGCTCAGCAGCGGGTTGGCGGTCGGCGCCTTGCGGGCCCGGCCGCGGGCACCGGCACCGGCGTCGTGCGCGGCGTCGTCGGCGAGGCCGACGGGTGCGAGCTTGACCGAGACGAGCAGGTCGAGCCCCTCGACGGTGAGGGTGCGCCCGTAGGACACGCTGACGGCGTCGGCGACCTGCGCGGGCGTGCGCCGCGGGTCGAGCCGGGCCAGGACCGTGTTGACCAGCGCGGACACCTGGACGACCTGGCCGTCCGGGCGCCGCACGAGGAACGCGGGCGCCTTGAGGCCCGACCCGGCGACCTCCCCGAGCAGGGTGGTGCCGACGGGACGGGCCCAGCGATGTTCGTCTACCCCGATGGTGGTGCTCATGGTTGCTCCCGGCCGGCCCGCCGCCGCCGGAGATACGGCCCGGCGGCGGCGGGACGGACGTGCGGGCGGTTACCCGTGGAGGGACAGGCCCTGAAGGATCGTGCTGGCCGCCGTCGACCCGATCGTCGCGGCGTTCAGGGCAAGGCCCACGTTGACCGCGACCACCGGGCTGACGTTGATCACGACCGGAGAAAAGCGTCGCGCGAACAGCAGCGTCTCGCGCGGCGGGAGGAGCTCGACGGACTGGTCCGCCAGCTCGCGTGCGGTGATGAGGTCGTGCACAGGGACTCACTTCCTCGGATCGATGGGCTTGCAGGAGGCCCGGTGCCGCCGGCCGCGGGCACGGCACGCGTGCCCTCGGGGTAAGGAGGCTCCCGGCGTGCCGTACGGACGCAAGGCACGACGACACCGGGCGTTCCGGTGCATCGTCCGGTCAGCCCTGGCTGACGACGATGGTCTGGACAGCGCTGCTGGCCGCCGTGGAGAACAGCGACGCAGCGTTGAGCGCCAGAGACGAGTTGGACGCGTAGATACCCGCCCAGTTGGCCCGGTTGAAGAAGAGCGTCTCCCGCTCGGGGAGCAGCTCCGTCGACTCTCCCTCGAGCTCGTGGAGCGTGATCTCGTTCATGTGTTGTCACCCCCTCTCAGGTGAAGGACGGGGTGAACGTAGGCCGCGCGACGTGACCCCGGCGTCGTCTCGGCGTGACGATGGCGTCATGGCCCCGTGACCGGAGCGTGATCCGCACGTGACGGGGCGACCGCGACCGGGCCTGCGGCTCTACCGTGAAGCGAGCTCGGGGTTCGGGGTAGGGGTGCGTCACGATCGGTCGCTGATGTCCGAGGTGTCACGGATCGCCTCCTCCGCCCTCTTGTCTGGTGAGACCTCCGCGACGGGACCCGTCGCGAGGGAGCGATGGACGACTCGGGGTAACTGACCATGACCATGACCGTCGACGAGGCCGCGCCGGCCGTCGTCGGATATCGGCTCAACCTGCTCGGCGACGCCGCCGTCCTGCACGACGGCGCCCCCGTCCCGCTGCTGCGACGCGAGCGGCTGCTCGTGTCGCTGCTCGCGCTCCAGGGCTCCCGACCACGGGGCCACATCGCCGGGACGCTCTGGCCCGAGACGCCCGAGGACCGCGCCCGGGCGTCGCTGCGGCAGTCCCTGCGCACCCTGCGGCAGGTGCTGCCCGACGGGTTCGTCGTGGGCGGGCCGGGTTCGCTCGGGCTCGCTCCGAGCCTCGACGTCGACGTCTGGGAGGTCCGGCACCAGTGCGAGACGGTGCTCTCCGGGACCGTGCGCCTGACCGTGCGCCGGGCGCTGGAGGCGCTCCACGCGATCACCGGGCCGGAGCTGCTGCTCGGGGAGTTCGACGACTGGGTCGACGTCGAGCGGCGGCGGCTCCAGCGACAGCGCCTGCACGCGCTCGAACGGCTGACGCGCGAGCTCAAGCGGCTCGGCGAGACCGCCTGGGCCATCAGCGCGGCCGAGGCCGC
Source organism: Xylanimonas protaetiae (assembly GCF_004135385.1). Lineage (NCBI taxonomy): Bacteria > Bacillati > Actinomycetota > Actinomycetes > Micrococcales > Promicromonosporaceae > Xylanimonas > Xylanimonas protaetiae. The sequence continues at coordinate 614,490 of NZ_CP035493.1, forward strand.
GGCCGACCTCGACCCGCTGCGCGAGGAGCCGGCGGCGTTGCTCATCGCACTCCACCTCGCGGAGGGGTCCGTGGTAGAGGCGCGCCGGACGTTCGACTCGTTCCGGCGCCGGCTGCGCACCGAGCTGCGCGTCGACCCGTCGCCACGGGTGCTGGCGCTGCTGCGCTGACTCCCCCGGCGGTCCGCACGGCCCGGTGGTCCCCACGTACCCGATGGGGCTGTCCCGACGGTGCGCCACGAGCCGCGACCTGACGAGGCGACGGCTGGACGTGCCGTGGCCCGGCGGGGACAGTCGAGGCATGCCGAACGTCGTCGTCCTCCCTCTGACGGAGCTGCCCGCGGACCGTCGCGCCGAGGTGGCGCGCGTCTTCGCCGCCGCCTACGCCACGGACCTTGCCACGATCTCGCGCGACACCGAGCGGTGGGCGGCCGCGCTCGCCCCGGCGTTCGTGGCCGACGTCTGCTTCGTCGCGCTCGACGGCGACGCGGTGGTGGGCGTGGCGGCCTGCTCCCACGGGACGACGCGCGCCCTGCGGCTCGACCCGCGGGCGCTGCGCCGCCACCTCGGCGTCGTGCGCGGGACGTTCGCCTCCCTCGCCATGGGCCGGACGTTCCACCACCGGCTCCCCTACCCGGCGTCGACGGGCTACGTGGAGTGCGTCGCGACAGACCCCGCGGCCCGCGGCCGGGGCGTGGCGACGACGCTGATGGACCACCTCCACGCGCTCCCATACGACGACTTCGTGCTCGAGGTGACGGACACCAACGAGCGGGCCCGCGCCCTCTACACGCGGCTGGGCTACACGGAGCACCACCGCCGCCGCTCGCGCCTCCCCTGGCTGACGGGCTACCGGGAGGCCCTGTACCTGACGCGGGCGGGGAACGGGGCCCGGGCGGCGTAGCGGCGGCCCGGGCGGCGACGGCACCTCCCTTTCGATGTCGTACTTCCTTGCGTTCCGGCCGCCGAAGCGCAAGGAAGTACGACATCGAAAGGGAGGTTGTGGAGGACGCGGGCAGGAAGGAGACGGCCCGGCGGCGCCGGACCCGCCCGGCAGAGCGCCGGAACGGCCCGCGTCGGCGGGTGTGGCTACGCTGCCCAGATGGCGCGGACCAAGCCCTTCCCCGAACGCCCGGCGATCGACGAGGTCGTCCTGACGGACCTCGTCGCCGGGGACCCGGCGGACCTCTGCCCCGGCACCGACCTCGAGGGCGTCGCGCTCGCCGACGTCGTGGCGGACCGGATCAACCTCGCCCGGGCGGGTGTCCACGAGTCACACCTCGCCGGGCTGCGGGCGGGCGAGCTCGACCTGACGGGCGCGACGCTCGTCGACACGGTCGTCGACGGCGTCGACGTGCCCGTCGTGCGGGCCGTGCGCAGCACGTGGCGCGGCGTGAGCCTGCGCACCGCGCGGCTCGGGTCGGCCGAGCTGTACGAGTCGCGGTGGCGGGGCGTCGACGTCGTCGGCTGCAAGCTCGGCTATGTCAACCTGCGCGGCGCGACGCTCGACGACGTCCGGTTCACCGACTGCATCGTCGACGAGCTCGACCTGGTCCAGGCGACGGCCACCCGCGTCGCGTTCGCGGGCACGCGGGTGCGGCGCCTCGACGTCCAGGGCGCCACGCTGCGGCACGTCGACCTGCGCGGCGCCGGGCTGGAGGAGCTGAGCGGCCTGGACGCGCTCGCCGGGACGGCGATCAGCCCGGAGCAGCTCGCGGACCTGGCGCCGGCGCTGGCCGCGCACCTGGGGATCACCGTGCTCGGGTGACGCTGATAGCCAACGGTTGTCAGCCCATCGGAGATGCCGCTTGGACACGTCCTCCCACCGCTGCGGACCATGGAAGGGCAGGGGAGCGGGTCCGACGAGGGAGGCCACTGCCATGGACCGTGAGACGACCGGACCGCAGGAGGCCGGACCGCAGGACGACGTCGTGACGGCGCGCGAGACCGTGGTCTCGTACGTCGTACGCCCCGAGGCGCTCGGCATCCGGGCCCCGGCCGACGTCCCGGAGGGCTGCTACGTCGCCCGCTTCGACGAGGGCAGCGTGGGCAACCCGTCCTTCGCGCTCCTGCCGTACACGGACGGCGCCCCTGCGCTCATGGTGACGGTCGCGGGCGACCACGGCGTCGACGAGCGCTCGCCGCGCTACGTGCGCGTGGCGACACGGGTGGGCGAGGTCGACTACGAGCTGCACCTGCCCGTCAACGCCACCGGGTGGGCTTCTCCCCCGCCGGACGGCCCCGCCTGACGCGCGCGCCCGGCCCGACCTACGATCGCTGGGGTGCAGCTCCGGCAGCTCGAGTACTTCGTCGCCGTCGCGGACGAGCGTCACTTCGCGCGCGCTGCCGAGCGGTGCTTCGTGTCCCAGCCGGCGCTCTCGGCCGGCATCGCCAAGCTCGAGGCCGAGCTCGGCGTCGCGCTCATCCACCGCGTCCACACGTTCGAGGGCCTGACGCCGGAGGGTGAGCGCCTGCTCGGCTGGGCGCGGCGCATCCTGTCCGAGCACGACGCCCTCAAGGCGGAGGTCAGCGCGATGCAGCACGGCGTCGGCGGCACGCTGCGGCTCGGCGTCGGGCCGACGACGGCGACCGCGGCGGTCCCGCTGGTCCACGCCTTCTGCGAACGGCACCCCCTCGTGCGCGTGCAGGTGATCGAGCACCTCAACGCCGCGGAGATCCACCAGCACCTGCGCGACTTCGACCTCGACGCGGGCATCGCGTACCTCGCGCCGGGCGACCAGGCCGGGCTCGACGTCCGCGCCCTGTACGAGGAGCGCTACGTGCTCGCCGGGGTGCCCGCCCTCGTGCCGGACGGCGCCGAGCAGTCGACCTGGCCGGACGCCGCCGCCGCGCCCCTCGTGCTCCTCAACGAGCGGACGCGCGTGCGCCAGGTGATCGACGAGGCCTTCGCGGCCCACGGCCTCGAGGTCGACCCGCAGGTGGTCACCGGGAGCGTGGCCTCGCTCCTGGCGCTGGTCCGGGACGGGCAGTGGGCCACCGTCGTGCCCCACACCCTCGTCGGCCCGGCGGGCGGCCTGCGGACGCTCCCGCTGGTGGACCCTGAGATCACGGTCCCCGTGGTCCTCGCCGTCAACGCCGCGGCCCGCGACTCGGCCGCCGTGCGGGCTTTCGCGGCCGCTGCCTCGGCCGCGGCGCTGCGAGAGCGCCTGCGGTACGCCCGCTGACGCTGCGCGCCGCGGTCGGAGGTCTGCTGGGAGGATCGGGCCCCTCAGGCGCCGGCTCAGGCGGCCGTCTCAGGCGGCGAGGTGGAACGTGGTCGCGAAGCGGCCCAGGAGGTCGCCCGGCCCGTGCAGGACCTCGACGACGCCCGTCGCGATCGCGCGGTCCGGGGTGAGGTCGCCGGAGATGACCCGGTGGATGGCGGGGCCCGCGGCGAAGGCCAGGTCGGCCGGCCCGTCGCCGCGCGTCACCTCCAGCGCGGGGCCGTCGACCCGGACGAGCAGCCCGGCGGAGCCCACGCGGGCGGCGTAGGCGGTCGCGGGCAGCGTCGCGGCGACCTGCGGCCGGAACGCGGTGCGCAGCGCCATCGTCATCGAGTCCGGCGTGATGACCTGCTCCTCGCGGGGGTCGCCCAGCGCCTTGAAGCCCCACGCGCCGAGCGAGAGCACGACGGGCTCGAGCTCGCGCCCGTACGGCGTCAGCTCGTAGACGATGACGCGCGAGTGGGGCACCCGGCGGATGACGCCGGCCGCCTGCAGCTCCTTGAGCCGCGCCGCCAGGATGTTGCTCGGGATGCGCGGGAGCCCCGCGGCGAGCTCTCCGTAGCGGCGCGGCCCGACGAGCAGGTCGCGGACGATGAGCAGCGACCAGCGCTCGCCCACGAGCTCCAGGGCTCGCGTGATCGCGCAGTACTGCCCGTAGTCGCGCGCGGCCATCGACCTCAGGCCTGCTGGTTCGCGAAGGCCTCGGGGCCGTGCTCGGCGGCGGCCGGCTCCATGTAGCCGAACTCGAGGACGTTGCCGTCGGGGTCGGTGAGCTGGCGCTGGTACATGAAGCCGAGGTCCGTGGCCGGGCCCGGCTCGGCACCGCCCGCCGCCACGCCCGCGGCGACGGCGGCGTCGACCGCCGCGCGGCTGTCGAGGAAGATCGCCGTCGACGCCGAGACGGTCACGGCAGGGTCGCCGATCGGCCGCTCCGTGAACGTCTGGAAGTACTCGCGCACCAGGATCATGAAGTAGCTGTGGTCCTCCTCGACGACGACGCAGGCGGCGTTGTGGTCGGAGAAGAGCGGGTTGATGGTGAAGCCGAGCGCCGTGTAGAACGCCTTCGCGCGCTCCAGGTCGGTCACCGGCAGGTTGACGAACATCGCGGTCATCGTGTGCTCCCTCTCGTGGTTCCACCAGGGTTCCAGCAGCGAACGACGTCCACACTTGCAAAAACAAGTGCCCGGTCAAGACCCTCGCTCATGGTCGGCCGCGCGCTCCCGGCGCCGCTCGGGGCTCAGACCGTGGCGCCGCTCGCCGCGGGCTCGCCGCGACGCAACGTCAGGTGGCCGCCCAGGTAGCCGCTCGCGGTCACGGTCGCCCCGCCCGCGAGCGCCACCGCGACGCCCGCCCGGTGGTGCCCGCGCCGGCGCAGCCACCACGAGGCGCCGTACGTGAATGTCGCGGCCGCGTTCATCACCCCGTGGAGCGCGCCGACGCGGCTGGACTCGACGGACCGCAGGCCGCCCCAGTCGGCGAGCCCGCTCAGCGCCGTCGGGATCGCGGCGACGAACCCCGCCCCGACGAGCCGCTGCGCGGCGTCGGCATGACGTCCCGCGCCGGTGAGGTCGAGGACGGCGGAGCTCAGCCACAGCCCGAGGGGCAGGTCCGTCAGCAGCGGGTGCAGCGGGTGGCCGAGCGAGCGCCCGCGGAGCTCGTCGAGCACCCGCCCGGGTGGCAGGGAACCGGCGAGCCGGCGGTACCAGGACCGCAGCCCGTCGAGGCGCGCGTCCTGCTCGAGCCCCTCGGCCGTCCGGGCCAGGGCGCTGTGCGGTGCGTCTGTCGTCATGGGTCCCTCCCCGCCGACTCGTGCCCCTCGTCCCGAGGCCGCACGGCCAGCGTAGGTCGGTGCGCGGGGCGGCGCAGCGGGCCGCCGGCTTGACCTCGCGCGGGCGCACCCGTCAGGTTGTGCGGGTGACGGCTCCTGGCAAGCGCGTGCTGCGCAGCGACCACCCCGACGCGGCGACCCTCCTGACGGACGGGTGGTCCGTGGTCGCGCGGTCCTGGGGCGCGGGCCTGCGTGCCGCCGACGTCGACGACGCCCGGTTCCGGGCGGCGCTGGTCCCGGGCGTCCGGGAGCTCGGCGCGGGCGACGCCGACGCCGTCCTGCGGCTGGACGCCGCCACGGCGGACGACTACCCGGGTGACGTCGCCAGCGCGCACGCGCCGCTCACGCCCGCGACCGCGACCCCGGACGGCGCCCGGCGCGCGTGGGGTGCGTTCGACGGGGAGTCGCTCGTCGCCATGACCTTCGCCGACGTCGCGGGCACCCACGCGGAGACGGACTTCACGGTCGTCGCGGCGAGCGCGCGCCGGCGCGGGCTGGCCACGGCGGTCAAGGCCGCGTCGGTCCTGGCGCTCGTCGCCGAGGGCGTCGCCACGTTCCGCACCGGCGGGTCCGCCGACAACGCGGGGAGCCTCGCCGCGAACCGCGCGCTCGGCTACGTCGTCGACGAGGAGTGGTGGACGCTCGCCGCCCCGGCGCCCGGCAGGTGAGCCTCCGGCCGGTGGGCCCGGCCGGAGGCCCGGGCCGTCAGAAGTTGAACTGGTCGATGTTGTCCTTGTTGAACCGGAACGGGTCGCCCAGCAGCACGGTGGCGTCCGCCCCGACCGTGAAGTCGCCGAGCTTGCCGGCCGTGAAGGTGCCGCCCTCCTTGCCCGTGATCTTGCCGCTGACCAGCGCGTCCGCGGCAAAGGCCGCGAGGTAGCCGAGGTCCTCGGGGTTCCACAGGGCGAACTCGGTGACGGTGCCGTCGGCCACGTAGTCGCGCATCTGGTTCGGCGTGCCCAGGCCGGTGAGGGCCACCTTGCCCTGGGACGACGACGTCGAGAGGTAGCGGGCCGCGGCGGCGATGCCCACGGTGGTGGGCGAGACGATGCCCTTGAGGTCGGGGTGCGACTGGAGCAGCGCCGCGGTCTTGTCGAACGAGGTCTGGTCGTCGTCGTTGCCGTACACGGTGTCGACCAGCGTGATGTTCGGGTGGTCGGCGAGGTCCTTCTTCATCATCTCGATCCACGCGTTCTGGTTGGTCGCGTTCGCGCTGGCCGAGAGGATCGCGATCTCGCCGGCGTCGCCGATCTGCTCCGCGATCATGTCGACCTGCACCTTGGCGATGCCCTCGGCGGTGGCCTGGTTGACGAACAGGTCACGGCACGACGCGTCGGTGTCGGAGTCGAACGTGACGACCTTGGTGCCGGCCTGACGCGCCTCGTCGAGGGCGTCGCAGATGGCCTTCGGGTCGTTCGCGGACACGATGAGGGCCTTGGTGCCCTGCTGCGCCGCGGTGTTGATGAACGGCACCTGCGCGTCGGGCGAGCCGGTGTCGGGGCCCACCTCGGAGAACGTGCCGCCGAACTCGGACGTCGCCGCCTTGGCACCCTTGGTGCTCGTGTCGAAGTACGGGTTGCCGAGGTTCTTCGGCAGCATGACGACGGAGACGTCGCCGCCCCCGCCGGAGGCGCCGCCGGACGCGCCGCTGTTGGCGTTGCTGCCCGAGGAGCAGGCGCCCGCGGCGAGCACGACGGCGAGGACCGCGGCCGGAGCGACAGACCGCTTCATGGTGAACTTCATCGTTCTTCCCTTCCTGGCTGTGGCTGTGCTGGAGCAAGGGGGCTGTGCTGGCGGCGCCGGACGAGCCAGCCGAGCACGCTCGTGGAGAGCACCGACGCCACCAGCAGCGCGCCGATGATGATGTTGATGACGTTGACGGTCACGTTCTCCAGCCGCAGCGCGCTGGAGAGGACGCCGATGAGCAGGACGCCGGCGACGACGCCGTGCAGCGCGCCGCGCCCGCCGAAGATCGACACGCCGCCCAGCAGCACCGCGGCGACCACCTGGAGCTCGAGGCCCGTGGCGTTGTCGCCGCGCGCGGTGCCGTAGCGCAGCGTGAAGAAGACGCCGGCGAACGCGGCGACGGCCGCTGTGAGGACGAACAGCACGAGCTTGGTGCGCGCGACGGCGACGCCCGAGAAGTGGGCGGCGTCGGTGCTCAGGCCGATGTCGTAGATGCCGCGGCCGAACGGGGTGAGGTGCAGGAGCACCGCGAAGACGGCGACGAGCACCACGATCGGGACCACCACGAGCGGCAGCTGGGTCTGGCCGATGCGCGCCGTCGCGAGCTCGGTCCACCGGTCGGGGAAGTCCGTCACGGCCCGGGTGCCGAGCAGCCCGACGGCGATGCCGCGGAAGAGGGCCAGCGTGCCGATCGTGACCGCGAGCGAGGGCAGCCCGACGTACGCGACGAGGTAGCCGTTGAGCGCCCCGCACACCGCCCCGACCCCGAGCGCGGCCAGGGCTGCCGCGGGGACGGGCCACCCGGCGTCGACGAGCACGCCCACCGTCACGCTGCTCAGCCCGACGACGCTCGCCACCGACAGGTCGATCTCCCCCGTCGCGACGACGAGCGTCATCGGCAGCGCGACGAGCAGGATCGGCGCGGTGTCGAGCAGCAGGTAGGGCAGCGTGAGCGGGCCCGTGAAGTTCGGCACGCGGGCCACCGAGTACACGACCACGCCGGCGAGCACGGCCACGACCGCCATCTCCCGCGTCAGCAGCACGCGCTGCCACAGCGGCCGGGCGTGGGCGGGGTAGGTGCGGGCCATCAGGCCTCCCTCGCGTCGGCGAGCCTGCGGGCGGTGCGGGCCGCGAGCACGCGGTCGAGCACGATCGCGCCGAGGATCAGGACGCCGACGACGGCCTGCTGCCAGAACTCGGAGATGCCGAGGATCGGCAGCGCCCGGTTGATGGTCACGAGCAGGACGGCGCCGAGCGCGGCGCCCCAGACGGTGCCGCTGCCGCCGAAGATCGCGACGCCGCCGATGACGGCCGCCGCGACCGCCTGGAGCTCGAGCCCGAGGCCGGCGCCCGAGCTGATGGTGCCGTAGCGGGCCGCGTAGAACACCCCGGCCATCCCGGCGAGCGCGCCGCTCAGCACGAACGCGCCGAGCACGCGCCGACGCACCGGGAGGCCGAACAGCAGGGCGGCGTCGGGGTCGGACCCGATGGCGTAGAGCTCGCGCCCGCCCCGGGCCGTGTGGAGGTGGTACCCGACGGCCGCGAGCACGACGACGGCGATCATCGTCAGCACCGGGATGCTGGCGAGGGTCTTCGTGCCGAGCGCGAGGAACCCGTCGGGCAGGTCGGACGCGTTGACGCGGTCGCTGCCCGCCCACGTGAGCACCACGCCGCGGTAGACGTAGAGCGTGCCGAGCGTGATGACGAGCGCGGGCACCCTGCCCAGCGAGACGAGCAGCCCGTTGACGAGGCCGAGCGCCCCGCCGGCGAGCAGCCCGGCGACGAAGACGGCGACGACGGGCAGCCCGGGCTGGGCGATGAAGAGCCGCCCCGTGAGGTAGGCGGTGAGCGCGAGCACCGACCCGACCGACAGGTCGACGTTGCGCGTGATGATGACGACCGCCTCGCCCACGGCGAGCAGCATGAGGATCGACGGCGTCAGCAGCAGGTCGCGCCAGCTGTTCTCGCTGAACAGGAAGGCGTCGGTCCGGACGGTCGTCCCGGCGACGAGCAGCAGCAGCACGATGACGATGGCGAGCTCGCGCGAGCGCAGCACGGTGCGCACGGCACGGCGGGCCGGCGACAGCCGGCTGGGGGCGACGAGCTGCTCGGTCACGGCTGGTGCTCCAGGGTCGCGGTCGCGGCGTGCATGACGGTCTCCGGGGTGGCCTGGTCGCGGGGCACGTCCGCGGTGATGCGGCCTTCCGCGACGACGAGCACCCGGTCGGCCATCCCGAGCACCTCCGGCAGCTCGGACGAGATCATGAGGATGGCGATGCCCTTCCCGGCCAGCTCGGACAGCAGCCGGTGCACCTCGGCCTTGGTGCCGACGTCGATGCCGCGCGTCGGCTCGTCGATGATGAGCAGCGTGGGCTCGGTGGCCAGCCACTTGGCGATGACCACCTTCTGCTGGTTGCCGCCGCTCATCGTCGAGCCGTGCATGTCGAGCGCGTTGGTCTTCACGTCGAGGCGCGCCGCCCAGGGCGCGGCGGCGCGGGACTCCCGGGCCGAGGTGAGCAGGCCCCAGCGCGCGATGCGCGAGCGCACCACGGCGGTGACGTTGCGCGCGACGCTCGCGTCCGTGACCAGCCCCTGCTGGCGCCGGTCCTCCGGCACGAGCGCCATGCCCGCCCGTACGGCCGCGAGCGGGCTGCCGGGTGGCACGTCCGTGCCGTGCAGCCGGACCGTCCCGGCGTCGTACCGGTCGACGCCGAAGACGGCGCGGGCGATCTCGCTGCGGCCCGCCCCGACGAGCCCGGCGAGGGCGACGATCTCGCCCGCGCGCACGTCGAACGACACGTCGTGGAAGACGTCGGCCCGCTCCAGGCCGCGCACCTCGAGCACGACGTCGCCCACGGGCGCGGGCGTCTTGGGGAACAGGTCGTCGACGGTGCGGCCCACCATGTGGGTGACCACCTGCCCCACCGTCGTGTCGGCGACGGGCGACGTGCTGACGTAGGCGCCGTCGCGCATGACCGTGACGGTGTCGCACAGGTCGAACACCTCGTCGAGGCGGTGCGAGATGAAGACGAGGGCCTTGCCCTCGTCGCGCAGGCCGCGGGCGACCTGGAAGAGGCGGCGCACCTCGACGCCCGAGAGCGCCGCGGTCGGCTCGTCCATGACGAGCACGTTCGCCTCGAGGGAGATGGCCTTGGCGATCTCGATGATCTGCTGGTCGGCGATGGAGAGGCCCGCGGCGGGGCGCAGCGGGTCGAGGTGGACGCCGAGGCGGCGGAACAGCTCCGCCGACTGCTCGCGCATCGCCGCCCGGTCGATGCGGCGCCCGGACCGCAGCGGCTGGCGGCCCATGAAGATGTTCTCCATGACGCTGAGGTCCGGGAACAGCGTGGGCTCCTGGTAGATCACGGCGATGCCCGCGGCCTTGGACTCGGCCGTCGTCGCGAAGTCGACGTCCTGGCCGTCCAGCCGGAGCTCGCCCGCGTCGCGGCGGTAGAGGCCGGACAGGATCTTGACCAGGGTGGACTTGCCGGCGCCGTTCTCGCCGACGAGGGCGTGGATCGACCCGGCGTGGACCCTCAGCGACCCCGACCTCAGCGCGACGACCGGGCCGAACGCCTTGCGGATGTCCACGAGCTCCAGCACCGGCGGGGTGCCGTTCGCCGCCATGCGGCCTCCTTCGACAACGCTGTCGGTAAGCGGAGAGTAAAACGATTCAATGCCGCCCCACAAGGGCGCGACGCCCGCGAGGGTTCCGAGCATGGCGGCCCGGCGGCGCGCCGGGCGGGCGACACGCCGCCGTCACCGCCACGTGCCGGTGGCGGCGAGCAGCGCCCGCCGCACCCGCGCCGGGTGCGCGCGCCCCGGCGACCCGTCGTCCGACGCGGGGCGGCGCACCAGGTACGTGGTGCTGACGGGCGGGTCCGGCGGGTCGAGGAGGAGGACCAGGCGGCCGTCGGCGAGCTCGCGCTCGCACAGGTAGCGCGGCAGAGCCGTGACGCCGGCGCCGGCGCAGGCCGCCGAGCGCAGGGACCGCAGGTCCGGGGAGACGAGCGCGGGCTCGCGTTCGAGGCGCTGCCCGAAGACGTGGCGCCAGTAGCGGCGCGTGATCGGCAGGTCGGTCGCGTAGGCGAGCAGCGGGACGGGGTCCAGCGCCGCGGGCCCGTCCCGCTCGACCGCGGCGCCGTCGACGACGCCGGGTGCGGCGACGAGCACGAGCTCCTCGTCGCCGAGCAGCTCGGCGACCAGCCGCCGGCCGGGCGGCCGTGACGTGGCGACGACGAGGTCCAGGCGCCCGGACCGCAGGAGGTCGAGCAGGTCGGTCGTGACGCCGGGGGTGACGTGCACGCGGACGCCGGCCGCCACGTCCGGGCCGAGGGCCGGCAGCGCCACGTGCGCGAGGAACTCGGCCGGGCCGCCGAGGCGGACCGGGCGCTCGGCCGCGACGCCGTCGCGCGCGGCACCGCCGTCGTGGGCCGTGGCGAGGACGGCGCCGAGCGCGTCGAACGGCGCGGCGAGGCGCCCGGCGAGGTCGTCGGCGCGGGGCGTCGGGACGACGCCGCGGGCGCCGCGCTCGAACAGCACCTCGCCCAGCGCGCGCTCGAGCGCCTGGAGGTGCCCGGTCACGGTGGGCTGCGCGGTGCCCAGGGACCGGGCGGCCGCGGACACCGACCCGGCGCGGTGGACGGCGACGAAGCTGCGCCACAGGGTGAGGTCACCCAGCCCATCGGAATCCTGATGGCTCACATCGGCAGGGTAACGGAAGCGCGATCGCCGGCGCCCGGTTGACCTGGCTGCCGGGCGGCACCGTGCACGCCCCACCAAGCGAGGAGTCAGCCATGTCGACCATCCTGTTCGTCGTGACCAGCGCGCGTACCTGGACCCTGAGCGACGGCACCGAGCACCCGACCGGGTTCTGGGCCGAGGAGCTGCTCACCCCGTACCGCCTGCTCACGGCCGCTGGCCACCGCGTCGCGTTCGCGACGCCGGGCGGCGTGGCACCGGTGGTCGACGAGGCCAGCCTGTCCCCCGCCGCCGCGGACGCGAAGGCCGAGCGCTCGCGCCTCGCCGCCGTCCCGGGCCTCGACGCCCCGCTCGACGTCGCCGACGTCGACATCGCCGACTACGACGCGCTCTACTACCCGGGCGGGCACGGTCCCATGCAGGACCTCTCGTCGGACGCCGCGTCCGGACGGCTCCTCGTCGCGGCCCTGGACGGGGACGTGCCGCTGGGCATCGTGTGCCACGGCGCCGCGGCGCTCGTCGCGGCGACCCGCCCCGACGGCAGCGCCGCCGTCGCCGGACGCCGCCTGACGGCGTTCTCCGACGCGGAGGAGAAGCAGGCAGGCCTCGCCGACTTCGCACCCTTCCTCGTCGAGTCACGGCTGCGGGAGCTCGGCGCGGACGTCGACGTCGCCGACCCGTGGAGCGACCACCACGTCGTCGACGGCAGGCTCGTCAGCGGGCAGAACCCGCAGTCGAGCGCGTCCGTCGCGCGGGCGCTCGCGGCGCTGCTCGCGTGAGAGCGAGCCCGGGGGGCGCCAGGTGGTCGCCGTCGCGACGACCGCCCTGGAACACTCTGCGGATGACGAGCGGCGCAACCATCCAGGAGATCTCCTTCGACTGCCGGAACGCTGCCACGTTGGCGTGCTTCTGGGGCAACCTGCTGGAGCGTCCATGGGGCTGGCGCCCTGCACCCGGCGGCGTCGTGGACGCCGGCAGCACGCATCTGCTGTTCCAGGTGGTGCCCGAGCCGAAGAACTCCCCGAAGAACCGGCTGCACCTCGACGTCGAGGTCGACGACCTGGCCCAGGGCGTCGCCCGCGCGGAGTCGCTCGGCGCGACACGGCTCGACGAGTTCTACGACGAGGACGGCGATGGTTTCGTCGTGATGCACGATCCGGAGCAGAACGAGTTCTGCGTCGTGTCCCAGCCCGGTGGCGGCTGGTCCAGGCTGCTCGCCAGCATCGCGACGTCGCCCGGCGTCGACCCGTACGCCCTGCCGCCCGTCCTCCGGACGGCGAGCTTCACTCTCCGCCGGGTCCGCGAAGACGACGCGGAGGACCTGCTCGCCTGCTACGCGGCCCCGGAGGCCTGGCCGTTGTTCAACACCGACCACTGCACGTCCGACTTCCGCTGCGTCAACACGGAGCAGGTTCAGGAAGCGATCGCGTTCTGGCTCACCGACGGAGAGGCGAACCGGTACCTGCGGTTCGCGGTCGTGGACCGGACGAGCGGCACGGCAGTCGGCACGCTGGAGATGTTCGGCCGGCCCGCCGACACGTGGAACGACGTCGCCTGGGGCCTGCTCCGGCTGGACCTGGCGCCCGCGTTCGAGACGCCCGAGCACCTGCGCGAGCTGTTCGCCCTCGCTGACGGGTTCTTCGACCTGTTCGCCGTGGAGCGCATCCTCACCCGCGTCCCGGGGCACACGCCGCGGCACGAGGCGGCGCTCGGCGCCGCGTTCGCACCGTTCGACTGGAGCCGCCCAGGATCGACGGGTGCGTACCTGGCGAAGACGCGCAGAAGCAGGCCGGCTCTGCCGCGTCCCTAGGCGTCGGCCGCCTTCACCCAGCGGCTCCAGTCGTCCTGGGCCACGTAGCCCGCGGCACTCCACAGCGACTGGCCCAGCTCGTTGTGGTCGAGGACCATCGCGCTGAACCGCTCGGCGCCCAGCTCCCGGAACCGGGCCTCGGCGAGCTGGACCATGCGGCGCCCAAGGCCCCGCCCGCGCAGGCCCGGCTCCACCGCGAGCCGGTAGAGGTTGGCACGCCAACCGTCCCAGCCGGCGACGACCGTGGCGACGATCCTGCCGTCGAGCTCCGCGACGATGACGGCCTCGGGGTCCCGGGCGACCAGCCGCCGGACCAGGTCGGGCCGGTCCGAGGGCCGGGACGCGTTCTCGCCCGCCCGCAGCCAGAAGCCGACGAGCTCGTCGACGTCGGCGAGGGTCGCGGCACGGAAGGTCAGGGGATCCACGCGGGGCAGTCTCGCATCCGCCGGCCGTGGGCCGCGACAAGGCCCTGGACGCGCCACCCGGGCCGCCTGTCCCCCGTCGGAGCTACCGCGGATCGTCCACCCCAGGGCGATGTGACGAGAGCGGCCCGTCCCTAGCGTCGAGGACATGAAACTCCTCGCGCAGATCCTCGCCGTCGTGGCGATCTCCTTCGTCGGAAGCCTGGCCCTCGGCGCCGTGGCCTCCAGCGCCTGGCTCACGCTCGTCGTCGGCGTAGCGGTGGCCGTGGGCGCCGTGCTCGGCTACGGCTGGGTGGTGCGCCGCACCGAGCGGCGTCCCGCGTCCGAGGTGAGCCGGTCCGGCGCCGTCTCGGGGCTCGGCTGGGGCACGCTCGCCGGCGTCGCCCTGTTCACGCTGGTCATCGCGGCCATCGCGGCGCTCGGCGACTACCGGGTCTCCGGCCTGGGCTCGCCGAGCGGCGCGCTGGGGCTCGTCGGGATCATGGCCATGGCCGCGGCGACCGAAGAGCTGCTGTTCCGCGGCGTCCTCTTCCGGCACGTGGAACGCTGGTGCGGCACCTGGGTCGCGCTCGTCGCGACGGGGCTCGTCTTCGGCCTCGTCCACCTGTCCAACCCCCACGCCACGCTCGCGGGCGCGATCGCCATCGCCGTCGAGGCCGGTGGCATGCTCACCGCCGCCTACGTCGCGACGCGGCGGCTGTGGCTCCCGATCGGGCTCCACCTCGGCTGGAACTTCGCCGAGTCCGGCATCTTCAGCACCGAGGTGTCCGGCAACGGCACGCACACAGGCCTCCTCGACGCGACGATCTCGGGACCGGTCCTCGTGACCGGCGGCGAGTTCGGGCCCGAGGCCAGCCTCTACGCCGTGGTCCTCTGCCTAACGGCAGCGGCCGCGCTCCTCGTCGTCGCCCGACGACGCGGCCGTCTGGTGCCGATGCGGCTCCCCCGGCGTCGAGCCGTGGCCGCTACCCTCTCCCGGTGAGCGTTCTGGCCGAGAGCCGGCGCCGTTGGCGCCGGCTCCCCGTCGTCGTGCGAGACCTCGCGCCAGGGCTGGCGCTCCTGGTCGCCTCGCTGGTGCCCGCGCTCCGGCCGCACGGCATGCAGCTGGGCGACCTGCCTACGCGCCCGCTCGACGCGCTGGCCGCGGTCGCGCTCGCCCTGGAGTGCCTGCCCCTGGCGCTGCGACGGCGGTGGCCACTGGCGAGCCTCACGCTGGTGACGGGCGGCTTCGCCCTCGACCAGCTGCGCGCGTACCACCTGGTCACGGGCGCCGCGCTGGCGCTGTCGCTCGCGAGCACCGGGCTGCACCTGGAGCGTCACCGTCGCGCGACCGCCGCCGCCACGACCGCCGCGTACCTCGCCCTCGCAGCAGGGCTCACGCTGCGAGGCTCCGACGAGGGGGTCACGGGGTTCGTCACCTTCTTCCTGCTCGGCGTGCTCGCCTGGGTCGGCGGAGCCTGGCTCCGTGCGGCCCGCGCCGGAGAGGCCGAGCGGCGACGGCACGTCGCCGACGACGCGCTCGCCGCGGAACGGACGCGCCTGGCCCGAGAGCTCCACGACGTCGTGACCCACCACGTGACGGCGATGGTGGTGCAGGCCCAGGCCGCCCGCTACCTCACCGCGACACCCGACCGGCTCCAGCAGGCGCTCGACGCGATCGCGGACACCGGCCGGCTCGCCACCACCGACCTGCGGGACCTGCTCCACGTGCTGGACCCGCACCGCCCGGCCGCGGCCGGCGCGGGCAAGGCTCCATCGGTCGACGACATCGGCGCCCTGGTCGACCAGGCACGCCGGGCCGGGCAGCCGGTCGAGCTGACCCAGGACCTCGGCGCCACGACGGCCGCAGGGAGCGCCGGGCTCGCCGCCTACCGCGTCGTGCAGGAAGCCCTGACCAACGCCCTCAAGCACGCCCACGGCAGCCGCACGGTCGTCGTCGTCCACCAGCACGAAGAGGAGATCACCGTGGAGGTCGGCACCGACCCTGCCACCGCCCCGAGCCCGGCACCCGCCGGAGCCGGGCGCGGCCTGACCGGGCTGCGCGAACGGGTGGAGGCGCTCGCGGGAGAGCTCTCGGCCGGCCGGCGGCCCGACGGCGGCTTCGTCGTGCGGGCCCGCATCCCCCGGGCGAGCCGCTCGTGACCGCGGCCGTCCGGGTGCTGGTCTGCGACGACCAGGCGCTCATCCGCACCGGGTTCGCCACCATCATCGACGCCCAGCCCGGCCTGGAGGTCGTCGGGGAGTGCGGCGACGGCCGCACGGCGGTCGACCTCGCCCGCCGGCTCGCTCCGGACGTCGTCGTCATGGACGTCCGCATGCCCGTGCTCGACGGCATCCAGGCCACCCGCCTGCTCGCGGGCGCCGGCGTGGCGCACCCCGTCAAGGTGCTGGTCGTGACGACCTTCAACCTCGACGAGTACGTCTACGAGGCCCTGCGCGCCGGGGCCAGCGGCTTCCTGCTCAAGGACGCATCCACCGACCAACTGCTCCACGGCATCCGCACGATCGCCACCGGTGCCGCGCTCCTGGCTCCCGAGGTCACCCGGCAGCTCGTCGGCAGGTACGCCGCCCGCATCCGCCCGGCGGAGGCGGGGCCGGACGACGCCCTGACCCCGCGCGAGCTCGACGTGCTGCGCCTCGTGGCCGAGGGGCTGTCCAACAGGGAGATCGCGGACGCGCTCGTCATCAGCCCCGAGACCGTCAAGACGTACGTCTCGCGCATCCTGGCGAAGCTCCAGCTGCGCGACCGGGTGCAGGCGGTCGTCTACGCGTACCGACGCGGGCTGGTGACCTGACGGCGCGGTACGGGTGCGCCGCCGAGGGGACGTCGTCCTCAGGGCGTCAGACAGCGGGCACGAGCGCGGCGTCGACCCGCTCGGCGAAGCCGTTGTCCACGACGTACCCGTCGGCACACGCCCGGCAGAACAGGCGACGACCCGGCAGCCGCCTGGTCGAGGGGTTGCCCGGGCTCGTCACGGGCTCCGCCTGGTGGCCCGAGAGCGTGTGCTCGAGGCAGATCCCGGCACCGCAGCTGGAGCACACCGCCACGGCATCGGCCATCGCCGTCGCCTCGCTCGCACAGTCGAAACAGCGCATCACCACTCCTTGTCCTCGGCTTCCAGTCGGACACCGTAGCGGCGTGGCGGATCGTGCACGGAGCGTGTCGCTGGATGACGCACGACGACGACGTCGGCGCGACTGGGTCGGTCCCGCGTTCGAGAGGTTCCGGGCCCACGGAAGGCCGCTGACCAGGACGTTCCTCCTGGCCAACGGCCTTCTGAGGCGGGCCTCAGTCGGCGCGGTGCCGCTTCGTCCGCAGCCGCGCGTCGGTCGGCTGGCGGATCAGGTCGTCGTCGCCCGTCTCGCGCGGGACGAGGGAGAACCCGTCCGGCGTCTGCGGGTCGTAGAGCACGACGGCGTTGACCTCGGCGACATGGCGGAGCCAGCTGTCGAGACGGCGCTGGTCGGTCTCGCGCAGGTCGAGACCGGCCCTCCGGCGTGCCTCGACGCGCAACATCGCCAGGTTGTAGTTCGACCGGTGCTGGAGCGCGACCTCCCACGGGATGAGCTGGTCGTCGCGGGCGATGCGGGGCTCGAGGCCGCGCCGGAGCCTGACGTTCGACCACATCGCCAGGCCGGTCTCGATGCCGTACTTGCGCCGGTACTCCTCCTGGATCCAGCGGTAGGTGCGACCCTCCTCGATCCAGCGGATGACCTCGCGCTCGTCGACGATCTTGGTCGGTGCTGCCACAGCCTGTGCTCCCTTCTCGGTCGGGCTGGTCTTGACGTCGGCGGCGGACGCCTGGGTGTCGTTCGGTGGCGCTGAGGGGCAGTCGTGGTGGGCGCACCACGCGCGCGCCTCGGTCAGGTCGGTGGTCTCGGCGGCCACGCCGCACGACCCGCACGAGGCGAGGTACGGTGCACCGTCGTCGTCCTGGGCGACATAGACGGTCAGGTGCTCCCACCGGTGATCGCGGTGGCCGGTCCTGGCGTGGAGACGCTCGGGCATCTGGAGGACCAGACCGCAGGTGCACACGCGCCGGCCTTCGAGCCGCGTCCAGACGACGAGCCGGTGCACCTGCTCCTCTCGCGCGACGACGACGGCCTCCAGGGCAGCCCTGTCAGCCGCGGCCTGACGTCCGAGCGCCGCGTCGTCGAACATGAATGCTGCCCAGTCGGCCTGGTCGCTGCGCAGCCGAGACCCGCCCACGTCGACCACGCGGGGGTCGTACCGGTGGTCGCCCACCCGGTAGTCGTACCTGGACCCGGGGGTGTACTTCGTCATGCGTCCCTCCGTCGTCGGAAGGCTCACCCCGCGTTGCTGCGAGGTGCTGCCCCGTGCTTGGCCGACGTCGGACGACGTCGACCCGGGTCTTCTCCGGAAGGCACCGTGTCGGGAACGCGGTTGCCGTCAGCCCACGTCCGGAGGCGTGCGGGCTGAGCTCGTGACCTGGTCGCAGAACGTAGCAGACGACGCCGACAGGACGGCGCGGGTCAGGGCCGGCGTGCGGGACTGCGCCCGGACTTCACCCGGGCACCCGGCCGCGTGCGCGCCTCGGGGTTCCGCTCTCTCGTCCGATCGCCCGGGCCCTACGGGTGTCAGGTATCACCTGGGCGGGCCACCGCTCCTTCCACTCGCGGGCGTCCTGGCCCGCCCGTTCAAGGAGCACCCATGGCTGCGCGCAGTGTCACGATCAAGATCCAGAACGACTTCGACGTCGCCTTGTTGACCGACCACGACAGCATCCAGCACGGCACCTGGGGCACCGCGCTGCCGCCGCGTATCGAGCCCGGCACCACCGGCCAGGGGGTGGCGGAGTCGGACGGCGTCATGACGGGCACCGAGGGCACCGTCTGGTACCGCCTCGACATCCCGGGATCGACCGGTCTCGTGCGGTTCCACTGGGACAACCCTTACGTGGGCAGTAACAACTACGACCAGGGCGGTCCCGCGGTCGTGAGCGTGGTGCGTGTCGGCGACGGCGCCGGCAACGACTCCACCGCGCACTGGGTCGTGGCCGACGCCTCGACCACCGGCGACGGCATCCCCGACGCCTGGAAGACCGCCGGGGCGACGATCGACCCCGGCGGTGGCGTCGGCCCGCAGTTCGTCGACCTGCCCGCGATGGGCGCCACGGTCGGCAAGCCCGACCTGTTCGTCCACCTGGACTGGATGGAGGACGGCACCCACTCACACCGACCCAGCGACGCGGCGATCAAGCTAGTCGTCGACGCCTTCGCGGCGGCGCCCTACATCGCCCGTAACGGCGCGGTCGGCATCAACCTGCACGTCGACGCCGGCCCGAGCAGCATCATGAGCTTCGGAACCGGAGCCACCTGGGGTGGACTCAGCCGGGCGGCGGCGGTCGGCGAGGTCACCCAGCTGGGCACCGGGACCGTCGACGCCGACAACGGCCTTGTCGACTACGACTGGACCGAGTTCGACAAGCTCAAGAACCGCACGGGCGGCGTCGTGAAGTCCGGCCGCGCGCCGATCTTCCGGTACGCGGTCGCGGCGCACCAGCTGGCCTCGGCCGGCAACAGCGGCGTCGGCCGGCAACCGGGGTCGGACTTCATCGTCAGCCTCGGCACGTTCGCAGGCGTCACCGACATGCAGACGGCTGGCACCTTCATGCACGAGCTCGGCCACAACCTCGGGCTCGACCACGGCGGCACCGACGGCGTGAACAACAAGCCGAACTACCCGAGTGTCATGAACTACGTCTGGCAGTTCTCCGGGATCAGTCGCGGCGGCGTGTTCGTGCTCGACTACTCCCGAGTCGCTCTCGCGTTGCTCAAGGAGGCCGCGCTCAACGAGACGGTCGGGCTCGGTCCCGGCGCGATCGGCTACGCGACGGCCAAGTGGGTCCCTGGCGTGGGAGGGGCGTCGGGCGCGTTCGTGAACGTCGCCAACGCCGCCGGACCGATCGACTGGGACGCCGACGGCGTCGCAGACAAGCCCACGGTGCCCTTCGATGTCAACGGCGACGGCACTCAGGCCGATCTGCAGCCATGCAACGACTGGCTCAACGTCAGACTCCGGGGCGGCGCGATCGGCGCCGGTGGCTACACGCCGCCGCCGATGGTCACCTCCGTCCCGCGAGAGCTGACGCCGGCAGACCAGGCGCGCATCCTGCCGCCGGACGGTACCGCGCCGGTGACGACGGCGAGCGTCTGGCCCATGCCGAACGCCGCTGGCTGGAACCGGACCGCCGTCACTGTCACGCTCACGGCGACCGACGACATCTCAGGCGTCGCGCGCACCGTCTACGACGTCGACGGCGTCGGGCCGACGACGTACATCTCGCCCGTGCCGATCGGCGCCGAGGGTGTGCACCCGTTGGGGTTCTCCTCGATCGACCACTCCCAGAACGCGGAGACGCGGCACGAGACCACGGTCAGCCTGGACCTCACCGCGCCCGAGGTGGTGATCAGCTACGACCCGCACGCCGACGATGTGGTCGTCGAGGGTCGCGACGGCCTGTCGGGTGTCGTCACGAGCCCGGTCGTGCCCGTGAGTCGGTCCGACGTCGAGTGGACGCCGTTCGGCTCCGACGTCGCCGAGCTCCGGGTCTACGAGGTGCGCGACCACGCCGACAACGTCACCACGCTCTACCTCAAGATCCGGTGCTCGCCGTTCGCGTACGAGGCGAGCGTGCTCGCGCTGCGGTACGACGACGACCGGCGTCGCGGCCACGCACGCGAGGAGCAGCCGCTGGCGGAGGTGGCCGAGCCTCGCCTGGAGGACCGAAACAGCTCGCGAGCACCGCGGAACACGATGGTGTTCGAGCGGCTGGTCGGGCGGAGCGCGGCGGTTCCGCTGCTGGGGGTGCGCCAGCTCGTCGCCATCGGCGAGGGCGATGCGCGCCGGACGGTGAAGGCTCGCTGGGACGCGCTCGACGACTACACGATCCTCGTCCGCGAGTCCGGCACGGGGTCGTGCGGGCCGTGCCGACAGGGCCGGGAGCGGGACGAGCGCGAGCAGGAGGAGCGCGAGCGGGAGCGTCGTCGGTCCGGGTGCTGCTGCGACGACGAGGGCGACGGTGACGAAGGGGCTGACGAGGACGGGAGCGACCACGGCGGCAGCGACAGCGCCGATGCACCGTGCGGCCCGACCGTGGTGTCCGAGACCGACCTGCGGGGACTGCTCGTGCTGCACGTGATGTCCGAGGACGGGCGGTTGCACGTGCTCGAGTAGCGCTCCCTCCACGCCGTTCTCGGCGTGCAGGGAGAATCTCACGTGGAATCACGGTCGTTCAGGCCCTCTCGCTGGAGGACCTCCGGGGAACGTCGAAGGCCGCTGACCAGGACTTTCATCCTGACCAACGGCCTTCCAAGGAGTGGAGCTAGGGGGATTCGAACCCCCGACCTTCTCATTGCGAACGAGACGCGCTACCAACTGCGCCATAGCCCCAAGGTGCGCCCTAGGTTAACACCCGACGGCCCGGGTTCTCCAAATCGCCTGCGACGCCGCGCGCACGGGCGGTCACGGCGCGCGCCGCTCCACAAGGATCGTGTCGCGCCACTGCCCGGCCAGGGGCCCGTAGGTCATGAGCCCGATGCGTTCGCGGCGGCCGACGACGCGGAACCCGTGCGTGGCGTGCAGCCGCAGGCTGGCGGTGTTCTCGGGGAAGATGCCGGACTGGAGGGTCCAGGCTCCGGCGTCGTCGGCGGCGGCGACGAGCGCGTCGAGCAGCAGGCCGCCGACGCCGCGTCCGCGGGCGGCGCGCGCGACGTAGAGGGAGTGCTCGACGACGCCGCGGTACACCTCTCGGCTGGAGACAGGTCCGGCCGCGGCCCAGCCGACGACGTCGTCACCGGTCGTGGCGACGAGCCGCAGGGCAGGGTGCTTGGCGGCGTCGAACTCCGCCCAGGTGGGCGGAGTGGCCTCGAAGGTGGCGTGGCCGCCGGCGATGCCCTCGCGGTAGACGGCCTCGACGGCGGGCCAGTCGGCGGGCGCGAGCGGCCGGACGGCGACGGTCGTCGCGTCGCCGCCGGTCGACGGCACGAGCGCGGGCTCAGCCGGCGTCAAACCTGTCCTCGCCGGTCCGGTCCGGGTCGTCCACGGGGGACGCGCCCAGCTCGCCGCGTGCGGCGCGCTCCATCTTCTCGACGAAGCTCTCTTCCTCCACCACCTCGGTCACCACCACCTCGGTCGCGGTGATGACGACCTCGGTGACCTCGTCCTGCTCCGTCCCGTTCCCGCCCATCGTGGACCCCCTCGTCTCGTCTTCCCACGGTAGCCATGGATCGGGGCGTGCGACATCGCAGCGCGAACCTCGCATCCCCCAGAATGAGGTGCCCTCCACAACCCCGGGCGGGCACAGTGGGACGCGTGACCGTCCCCTCGATCGACGAGGCCCTCGTCGCCGGCCTGATCGCCGACCAGTTCCCGCAGTGGGCCCGCCTTCCCGTGGTCGCGGCGTCGCCGCAGGGGTGGGACAACCGGACGTTCCGTCTCGGGGACGCGCTCGGCGTGCGCCTGCCCAGCGCGCCCGGCTACGCGCACCAGGTCGCGCAGGAGCATCGCTGGCTGCCCTTGCTCGCGTCCCGGCTGCCGGTCCCCGTCCCGCGGCCGCTCGGCCTGGGACGCCCGGGGCGCGGCTACCCGTTCGCGTGGTCCGTCAACGCCTGGCTCGACGGCGAGGTGCTCTCGCGGTCCGACGCCGTCGACCGCGTCGTCGTCGCGCGCGAGCTCGCGCAGTTCCTCGTGGCGCTACGGGGCGTCGCCGCCGACGACGGGCCACCCGCCGGACCGCGGACCTTCTACCGGGGCGCCGACCTGGCCGTCTACGCCGACCAGGCCCGAGCGGCGATCGCGGTCCTCGGTGCGGCGGGTCACGACCCGGTGGCCCTGCGCGCGGTCCTCGACCGCGCCCTCGTCTCCCGCTGGGAGGGCGGTCCCGTCTGGTTCCACGGCGACGTCGCCCCCGACAACCTGCTCGTCGCCGGAGGCCACCTCGCGGGCGTGCTCGACTTCGGGTGCAGCGGCGTCGGCGACCCGGCCTGCGACCTCGTCATCGCGTGGACAGCGCTCGACGCCGCGTCCCGGCGGGTGTTCCGCGACGCCGTCGGCCTCGACGACGCCACGTGGGACCGGGCGCGGGGCTGGGCCGTGTGGAAGGCGGCCATCACGCTCGCCGACCCCACGTCGGGCCGGGACCGTGTCCGAGAGCAGCGTCGGGCGCTGCGGGAGATCCTGGCGGACTCTCCGCAGATGCGGTCTCTCACCGCGTCCTGACCCGCGTTCACGGGAGTATCGTTCGCACCATGCCGACGATGCGGATCAGGGATGCCGCCATGCACCTCGGGGTCAGCGACGACACGGTGCGGCGGTGGGTCGACCGCGGCCTGCTCGCCACCACCACCGACGACGCCGGGCGCATGGTCGTCGACGGCTACGAGGTCGCGATGGTCGCACGGCAGCACGCGACGCCCCCGGAGCTCCCGGCCGGCCTCGCGAGCTCGGCCCGCAACCGGTTCGTCGGCCTCGTCACGGACATCCGGACGGACACCGTCATGGCCCAGGTGGAGCTCCAGTGCGGCCCGTTCCGCGTCGTCTCGCTGCTGAGCAGCGAGTCGGTGCGCGACCTCGGCCTCGAGCTCGGGTCGGCGGCCGTGGCGACCATCAAGTCGACCCACGTGGTGGTCGAGACGACCAAGGACGACAGGGGCGCGGCATGAGCAGGCGCGTGGCGGTCGTGGTCGCGACGACGGCCCTCGTGGCCCTTTCCACCGCGGGGTGTGCTCACGCCGACGCCGAGGCGGACTCGCCCGCCACCCTGACGGTCTTCGCCGCCGCGTCCCTCAAGGACGTGTTCACGCAGCTCGGCGCGTCGTTCGAGGCCGACCACCCCGGGGTCACGGTGGCGTTCAGCTTCGCCGGATCCTCCGACCTGGTCGCGCAGCTCCAGCAGGGCGCCCCCGCCGACGTCTTCGCCTCCGCGGACACCGCGAACATGGACAAGGTGGTCGCCGACTCCCTCGTGGCCGCGCCCGTCGACTTCGCCACCAACACGCTCACGATCGCCGTCCCGCCCGGCAACCCCGCCAAGATCGCCTCGTTCGCCGACCTGACCGCCGACGGCGTCCAGCTCGTCGTGTGCGCCCCGCAGGTGCCCTGCGGGCGCGCGACCACGAAGGTCGAGGAGTCCACCGGCCTCGACCTGCACCCCGTCAGCGAGGAGCAGTCCGTCACCGACGTGCTCACCAAGGTGATCGCCGGCGAGGCCGACGCCGGCCTCGTCTACGTCACCGACGTCCAGGGCGCGGGCGACCGCGTCACCGGGGTCCCGTTCCCCGAGTCGGCGTCGGCCGTCAACACCTACCCGATCGCCGTGCTCGACGACGCCGCGGAGCCCACGCTCGCGCGGCAGTTCGTCGACCTGGTGACGAGCCCCGCCGGGCAGCAGGCGCTGGCCGAGGCGGGGTTCGGGGCGCCATGACCCGAGCGCGGCCGCGCGGCACGACGACGGCGACGACCCTGCCCACCTGGGCCTACGCCCCGGCCGCGGTCGGCGCCGCGCTCGTCGTGCTGCCGCTCGTCGCGATGCTCACGCGCGTCCGGTGGGCCGACCTCGGGACGCTGCTGACCAGCGAGTCGTCGCTCACCGCACTGGTCCTGAGCCTGCGCACCTCGCTCGCGGCGACGGCCCTGTGCGTCCTGCTCGGCGTGCCGATGGCGCTCGTCCTGGCCCGCACGCGGTTCCCGGGCCGCGACGCCGTCCGCGCCCTCGTGCTGCTGCCGCTCGTGCTGCCGCCCGTCGTCGGCGGCCTCGCGCTGCTGTACACGTTCGGGCGCCGCGGGCTGCTGGGGCACACGCTCGACGTGCTCGGCGTCCAGGTCGCGTTCTCCACCACGGCCGTCGTGCTCGCGCAGGCGTTCGTCGCCCTGCCGTTCCTCGTGCTCAGCCTGGAGGGCGCGCTGCGCACCGCCGGCGACCGGTACGAGGTGGTCGCCGCGACCCTCGGCGCGCGGCCCTCGCGCGTGCTGCTGCGCGTCACGCTCCCCCTCGTCGCCCCGGCGCTGGCGTCCGGCACGGTGCTCGCCTTCGCCCGCGCGCTGGGCGAGTTCGGCGCGACGCTCACCTTCGCGGGGTCGCTCCAGGGCGTCACGCGCACCCTGCCGCTGGAGATCTACCTCCAGCGCGAGACCGACCCCGACGCCGCCGTCGCGCTGTCCCTCGTGCTCGTGGTCGTGGCCGCGGCCGTCATCTTCCTGACCTACCGCCGTCGGGCCGACGCATGAGCGGCCTCGCCTTCGCCGCCACCATCCCCGAGCGCGGCTTCGACGTCGCCCTCCACGTGCCCGCCGGGCGGACGCTCGCGCTCCTCGGCCCGAACGGCGCCGGCAAGTCGACGCTGCTCGCCGCCGCGGCGGGCCTGCTGCGGCCGGCCGAGGCGCGCATCGTGCTCGACGGGCGCGCCCTGGCCGTCGAGTCCGCTGGTCCGCGGCGGGCGGACACGGCCCGACCCGGGCGTCGCGGCGTCGCGGCTCGTCGTCACGACGGCGACGGCGATGGCGATGGCGATGGCGACGCCGTGCCTCGCGGCGCAGCGGTTCGTCGTCGCGACGACGACGACGGCGACGGCGACGGCGACGGCGACGGCGACGAGCGTCGCGGCGTGCCCCGCCCCGGCGCCGCGCGGACCTGGGTGCCGCCGCACGCGCGCGGCGTCGCCCTGCTCGCGCAGGACGCGCGCCTCTTCCCGCACCTGTCCGTCCTGGACAACGTGGCCTTCGGCCCGCGCAGCACGGGCGCCACCCGCGCCGCGTCCCGCGCGGCGGCGCACCGCTGGCTGGCCGAGGTGGGCGTCCCCGACCTCGCCGAGCGACGACCCGCCCAGCTCTCCGGCGGCCAGGCGCAGCGCGTCGCGATCGCCCGGGCGCTCGCCGCGGAGCCGCGGCTCCTGCTCCTCGACGAGCCGCTCGCCGCGCTCGACGTCGACGCTGCCCCGCCGTCCGCCACCTCCTGCACCGCGTGCTGGCTGGCCGCACCGCCGTCGTCGCCACGCACGACGTCCTCGACGCGCTCCTGCTCGCCGACGACGTCGCCGTGCTCGACGGCGGCCGCGTCGTCGAGCACGGCCCGACGCACGAGGTGCTGCGCCGCCCCCGCTCGGCGTTCGCCGCCCGCATCGCGGGCCTCAACCTGCTCACCGGCACCTGGGACGGCACCGGGCTGCGCACCACGGAGGGCCTGCACGTCCAGGGCCTGCTGGGAGAGGCACCGGCCGTTGGCGAGGCGCTGGCCGCTGGAGAGCCGACCGCCGGAGAGCCGGGCGACGGGGGTCCGGACGACGGGGGTCCGGGCGAGGCTGGACCGCGCAACGTGGGCCCGTGGGGGGCCGAGCCGGACGACGTCGGTCGACGCAACGCCGGCCCACGCGACGCCCGCGCCGGCGAAGCCCACGATCCTCTCGCCGCACCGCTCGCGGCTGGGGCACCCGCCGTCGCTGTGTTCCGCCCCGCCTCCGTCGCCGTCCACACGTCCCCCGTGACGGGCTCGCCGCGCAACACGTTCGCGCGCGCCGTCACGGTGCTGGAGCCGCACGGCGACGTGGTCCGCGTCCGCTGCGGCGACCTCGCCGCCGACATCACCCCCGCCGCCGCGACGGAGCTCGCGCTCGTCCCGGGGATGCGGGTCCAGCTGGTCGTCAAGGCGGTCGAGGTCCGGATCTACCCGGCCTAACCCCCGTTTCGATGTCGTACTTCGTTGCGCTCTGGACGCCATAACGCAACGAAGTACGACATCGAAAGGGAGGGGGTGGCCCGAGACCGGGCCGGCCGGAGAGCGTCGGGCGGCGGTCGGACGGCGACCAGTCGACCGTCAGCCGGCCGCGCGGCGGCGGGCGAGGATCTGCTCGAGCGGCAGGCCCAGGGTCTCGGTCTTCGGGCGCGGCTCCGGCGTCGCGACCGGGTCCGTCGCCCCCGCCGACGCAGGGGCCGGCGTGGCCGTCGGGCCGAGCGCGGCGGACTGCGTCACGCCGAGGGACCATGAGGTGTTGGCCTCGCCGACCTCCTCGCCCGCGTCGTCGACCCGCTGCCAGGGCGAGCTCGACCAGCCGGTCGAGACCGCGGGGGTGGCACCCGTCAACGGCCGCGGCTCGCGGCGCGGCGCGGCCGGCTTGGTCACGTAGGTGGGCAGCGGCACGGGCCGCGGCTCCCAGGCCGTCCCCGGCGCAGGGGCGCCGACGTCGGCGGGCGACGCGGACACCGGGACGACGACGTCGGCGGACGCGGGCACGGCGCGCGACCCCGGCTGCGTGTCCGAGGCAGGCTGCACGGCCGAGGAGGCATGCACGACCGAGGCGGGCTGGGTGTACAAGGCCAACTGCGCGCGCGCCGCCGCCGATCGAACGGCCACCGACGACAACGCGCCCGACGTGGCCCGCGGAGCGCCCGCGTCCGCGGGACCGCCGCCAGCCGAACCCGAAGCACTCGGGCCGCCCGCCACCGCGGCCGCAACCGAACCCCCGGCCATCGCGGCACCCAAGCCACTCACCGTGGTGCCCGAGCCCCCGGTCAC
This sequence comes from Xylanimonas protaetiae, assembly GCF_004135385.1. Taxonomy (NCBI): domain Bacteria; kingdom Bacillati; phylum Actinomycetota; class Actinomycetes; order Micrococcales; family Promicromonosporaceae; genus Xylanimonas; species Xylanimonas protaetiae. The sequence goes on from NZ_CP035493.1 coordinate 641,688, forward strand.
CGCAGCACCCGAGCCCTCGGTCACCGCAGCGCCTGAGCCTCCGGCCACCGCGCCGCCCATGCCACCGGCCACCGCGCCGCCAGCCTCCACGCCGTCGGCCTTCGTCGGGCGGCCCGCACCGGGCGCGTCGACCCGCGGGATCATCTGCGTCATCGTCGAGGACCCGTGCACCGCGCGGCCCGTGACCCGGACGCGGTTCCTCGGCGCCCGCGGTCCCCCGGCGGCGAGGGCACGCGCGTGGAGGGCGCGGCGCTCGGCCGCGCGCAGCTCGGCGGCCCAGCGCAGGTCCGACCGGCGCGCCGCGGAGGCCGCCGCCCGCCCCAGCGCGAGGACGCCCACGAGCAGCACCGTCGGGACGAGGGCGCCGTACCAGAGCAGGGTCGTGAACGGCACGGCCGCCCAGGCACCGGCCGTCGCCACGAACAGCAGGAGGGTCACGGCGGCACGACGGCGGGCGCGCTGGGCGCGCGCCTCCAGGAGAGCGCGGCGCGACGAGCGGGCGGCGTCCTGCGCCTGGGCCATCGGTGTCTCCTCTCGTGCGCTGCGTGAACCTGCACCGGCCGCGGCAGGCCTCGACCCGGCGGCCATCTCCAGGAGTCCGGCGACCTGCGCGACGGGCTCGGCACCCGTGGTCAACAGCCCCGCCGCAAGCGGCTCCGGCGTCGCGGCGCCAGAGGCCGGGACGGGTCCGCGCGCGGCGACGGCGAGCACGCGCAGCCCGGCGGAGAACCGGTCGTCGACGCGCGCCTCCGCGAGCTCCTGACGCTGCCGCACCCGCAGGGGCACCCAGTACCCGAGCACCAGGACGAACAGCGCGAGCGCTGCGAGACCTGCTGCCGAGGTTGCCACGCCACGACGTTAGGTGAGCCACCCGCCGTCGGCGCGCAGTGCTCTCGGCGTGTCTGTCAAGACCTCCGCGTCACAGACCCGAGCGGACCCGCTGCCAGCGGGCCAGGAGACCCCCGGGGACGTCCTCCGTGGTGAGCGCGAAGGTGCGGTGGTCACGCCAGTCGCCCTGGATGTGCAGGTACCGCACGCGGGTGCCCTCGTCGCGGAAGCCGAGCTTCTCGACGACGCGCAGGCTGCGGTCGTTCTCGGGCCGGATGTTGATCTCGACGCGGTGCAGCCCCAGCACCTGGAAGCAGTAGTCGGTGGCCATGGCGACGCCCGTGGGGATGACGCCGCGGCCCGCGACCTGCCGCGACACCCAGTAGCCGATCGCGGCGGAGCACAGCGACCCGTACGTGATCGAGGAGACGGTGAGCTGCCCGACGAGCGCGCCGTCGAGGTCGACGGCGAACGGGAGCGTCGTGCCGGAGCGCGCCTGCTGCGTGAGCAGGCGCACGTACTCGCCGAACGTCGCCGCGCCGGCCGACCCCCCGGGCGTGGTGGCCTCCCACGGCTCGAGCCAGTCCTGGTTGGCGGCCCGCAGCCGCATCCAGTCGTTCGCGTCGCGGCGGTGCAGCGGGCGCAGCGTCACCGAGCCCTGCTGGTCGTCCTCGCGCAGCGTCACGGGCCACGCCCTCGTCACCGTCGTCAGTCCTCTCGCGCGTGTCTGTGCCGAACGTGTCACCGCGGCCCCCTGCGTTCGTCGACATCGTGTGGGAGGGACACTGACACAATGACGGCATGAGTGGCGACTCCAGCGGCGCGTTCCAGCCCTACCCCGGAGGCGGTCTGGGCGACCCCGCCGACGCCAAGGAGGAGCTGCGCAAGGCGATCCGTGCGCACCGCGCCACCCGGACTCCCCGCCAGCGTCTCGACGCCGCCGTCGCGTTCGCCGACGTCCTCGAGACGGTCCCTGCCGTGCGCGACGCCGCATACGTCGCCGCCTACGCCGCGCGGTCCAGTGAGCCGGGCACGCACGTGCTGCTCGAGCGTCTCGCCGCCCGCGGTGCCCGCGTCCTGCTGCCCGTGCTCGGCACGGGCCTGGCCCGCGACTGGGCCTACTACGAGGCGGGCGAGCAGCTGCGCGAGCGCGCCCCCGGCCGCCCGCCGGAGCCGGGCGGCCCCACCCTCGGCGCGGCCGCCGTCGCCCGGGCCGACGTCGTCGTCGTGCCCGCCCTCGCCGTCGACACGACGGGCCGGCGCCTCGGGCAGGGCGGCGGCTGGTACGACCGCGTGCTGGGCCTGGTGCCCGACGGCGTCACCGTCGTCGCCATGGTGTTCCCCGACGAGGTGTACGACGGCGCCGTGCGCCCGCTGCCGACGGAGCCGCACGACCTGCCCGTGCACGCCGTCGCGACGACGGAGGGCTGGCGCCGGCTCGGCGTCACCGAGACCGCCGAGAGGGCACGGACCGCCCGCTAGGCACGCCTCACGGCGTGAGCGTCAGCACGTCCTTGCCCGCACGCTCGACGGCGTCGCGCGTGAACGGGAACGGGAACGTGCGGCCCTCCACCCAGGCGCGCAGCTGGTCGGTGTAGTGGCGCGAGCCGGGGTGGCCGGACGTGCCCGTCACGGTCACCCACGTCGAGGCGTCGACGTCGCCCAGGTCGACGACCATCCGCATCGACGGGCCGGCCGTCACCTCGAAGCTGCCCGTGCCGGCGTCCCACGACGTCGCGTTGACCACCGACGAGCTGCCCGAGACGCCGATGGGCGCCGGGTTCATGAGCCGGCGGACCGGGGCGGGGATCGTGGAGCCGCCCAGGACCGGGTGCTCGAGCCGCAGCTGGTGCAGCGTGCCCCAGCGCCAGTCGGCCGGGTTCTTCGCCATCTCGACCGTCAGGTCGCGCCGCGCGGAGACCATGGCCTGCCGGAGGATCTCGTCGCGCGACTCGCGGACGTTGAGGGTCGAGCGGTCGTCCCAGAACGGGTCGTCCGGGGTGTCGAGCATGGCGCGCAGCACCACGAGCCACTTGCTGCCGCCGTCGGGGCGCATGTCCGGGGGCAGGTCGTCCCAGAACGTGTCCTGGAGCAGGTTGCGCCACACGGCCGCGAAGTAGGCCGCGGCCGGCGAGTCGGCGTCCATGCGGCCGTCCCAGTCGCGCAGCAGCCGCTGCCCGGCGGCGTCGTAGTCGTCGTCGATGCGGACGTCGAGCAGCGCGGGCACCAGCACCTGCGCGAACGGGCTCCACGTGTCGTTCTGGATGGTGTTGAAGTCGTCGACGGTGAGCTTCTCGCCCGCGTCGATCTGCTCCTGGAGGAGCGTGCGGATGCGTTCCGAGCGGAAGCCGAAGTCCCAGTCGCTCGTGAGGTACGGGCCGACGCCCTCGGGCAGCACCGCCTGGTTGGCGGCGACGATGAACCCGCTGGCCGGGTCGAGCGCGCGCGGCATCTGGTCGGCGGGCACCCAGCCCTGCCAGTCGAAGCGCGGGTCGCGGCCGTCGCGCGGCCACGTGCCGTTCGACGGCACGGGCGAGCCGGGCACGTCGCCGCGCACCGGGATGCGGCCCGGGGCCTGGTAGCCGATGTGGCCGTCCGCCGTCGCGAACACGATGTTCTGGGCGGGGACGTCGAACAGCGCGGCCGCGGCGCGGACGTCGTCGGCGTTCTTGGCGGTGTTGAGCTCGAAGACGGCGTCGGCCGTGCGGCCCGGCGTCAGCGCCGTCCAGGCGAGCGCGACGCCGTAGCTGCCCAGGAGCGTGCCCTGCGCCGTCGGGGCGCTCGTGACCGGGCCGACGTCGAGGACGTCCGAGATGATCGGGCCGTGGCTCGTGGTGCGGACCGTGAGGTCGATCGCGGCCGACCCCGCCACGCGGATGGTCTCGGTGCGCGTCTCGACCGGCACCCACTCGTCGCCGCGCTGGACGGTGTCGTCGCGCAGGCGCTCGATGAAGAAGTCGGTGACGTCGGCGCCCATGTTCGTCAGGCCCCACGCGAGCTGGCCGTTGTGGCCGATGATCACGCCGGGGAACCCGGCGAACGAGAAGCCGGCGACGTCGAACGGGCAGGCGCTCGACACGGTGGTGCAGTGCAGGCCCACCTGCGCCCAGATGCTCGGCGCGCCGAGCGCGAGGTGCGGGTCGTTCGCGAGCATCGGCTTGCCCGACGCCGTGTGGTCGCCCGAGACGACCCACGAGTTCGAGCCCGTGCCCTCGCCGCGGCCCACGAGGACGGGGACGGCCGCGAGCGCGTCGCGCGCGGAGGACAGCGCGGCGTCGAGCGCGGGCGAGCCGAGCGCGGTCGTCGTCGCGGCCGAGGCCGGGGTGGCCGGGGCGGCGGTCTGCTCCGCCGGCAGGTCGCCGGGCTGGAGGATCGGGGTGTTGCCGCCCGTGGTGAAGGACGGGAAGAGCTCGTCGACCATGCCGACGTCCTGGAGCGTCGAGTAGGCGAGCGCCCGCTCGAGCTCCTGGTCGTAGTTGCCGCGCAGGTCCCAGGCCATGGCCTTGAGCCAGGCGAGCGAGTCCACCGCGTCCCACTTCTCGGGGCGGCCGACGTCGACGCTCAGGCCGAGCACGGTGTACTCGACGGCGATCTGCTCGGGGTCGCGCGAGGCGAGGTAGGCGTTGACGCCGTCGGCGTACGCCTCGAGGAACGCGCGCGTCTGCGGCGAGACGAGGTCCAGCTCCTGCTCGGCGACGCGACGCCAGCCGAACGTGCGGATCACCTTGTCGGCCTCGATAGCGGCCGGGACGTCGCCGACCAGCTCCGCGAGGCGGCCCGCCGTGACGTGCCGGCGGTAGTCCATCTCGAAGAACCGGTCCTGCGCCGCGACGAAGCCCTGGGCGCGGAACAGGTCCTCGGCCGTGTCGGCGAAGATCTGCGGCACGCCGCGCTCGTCGCGCACCACGCGCACGTCGCCGCTGAGGCCCGCGAGCTGGACGCTCCCCGTCGTCTGCGGCAGCGGCCGGCGCACGACGACGGTGGTGAACGCGGCGGCTGCGACCAGCGCCAGCACCACCACCACGGCGACGCCGACGACGAGGCGCCGCAGCCGGGACCGGCGACGACGAGGGCGGCTGGGCTGCTCGGACGGGGCAGCGGTCACGGGCTCAGACACGCAGGCGAGACTACCGCGACGCCCTGGCCGTCCGGCGGGACCGGGCGGCCCGGACGGGAATGCCGGGCGCGCGCGTATCATTGGCACTCGGTAAGCCGGAGTGCCAGTCGCCGCGAGGCGTGCGCGGCACCCGCCGCCCGCCCGACCTGCCCCAAGGAGAAACCGTGCCCACCTACGCCTACCGGTGCGCTGCCTGCGGTCACGCCTTCGACATCCACCAGTCGTTCTCGGACGACGCGCTCACCGTGTGCCCCGAGTGCGGCGGCCCGCTGCGCAAGCAGTACGGCAGCGTCGGCGTGACGTTCAAGGGGTCGGGCTTCTACCGCACCGACTCGCGCGGCGGCTCGTCGTCGACGACGTCGTCCGCGCCCGCCGCGTCGACGAGCGCGAAGAAGACCGCCTGACGGCCACGTGACGACGTCCCTGGGCGGCCCCGGGGCACGTCGACGGCCGCACCGCCCGTCGGACGCCGGCGCGGGGCTCCGGCGGCGACCACAGGTCGCCGTGAGTGCTTGCCGTCCACAGCTGAGCCGTCCGCCCGCGGCGCGCCGTCACCCGCTCCCCTAGCGTCGCGGCCCGTGAGCCCCGCTGCCGTCCCCTCCTCCCGCGCCCCGTCCCCCCGTACCGTGGCCCGACGACGACGCGGGCGCGCCGCTCGGCGCTGGCTGTGGCGCGGACGCTGGCTTCTCGTGGCCGTGTGCTGCGGGATCGCCGCCGCCTCCACGGTGCAGGCGCTGCGGCCCGCTCCCCCGCCGACGCGCTCCGTCGTCGTGCCCGTCCATGAGCTCGCCGCGGGCGTCGCGGTGGCGGCCACCGACCTCCAGGTCGTGGCCGTGCCCAACGATCTGGCACCCGACGAGGCCCTCGTCGACCCGTCCGACGCCGTCGGGCGCGTGCCCGCCGTGACGCTGGCCGCGGGGCTGCCGCTGTCCGCGTCGCTCATGGCGGGCGGCGAGGTGGCTGCGCTCGCACCCGACGGCACCGTCGTCGTCCCCGTGCGGCTCGACGACGCGACCGCCGTGCTGCTGCGCGCCGGGGACCACGTCGACCTCGTGTCGACAGCCCCGGCCGAGGGCGGCGCCGTGTACCTCGCGCGGCGGGCGCTCGTGCTGCCCGCAGGGTCGCGTGCCATCGACGACGGCGGGCCGCCCGGGCTGCTCGGCGGTGCCACGCGGGCAGCCCCGGCCGCCGTCACGCTGCTAGCGGTGGCGCCGGCAGAGGCTCCCGGGCTCTCGGCAGCGTCGGGTGCGGGCACGCTCGCGGCGGTGCTGGTGCCCTGACCCGGGAAGCGGGGAAGCCGGCCTGCCGGAAACCGACCCGCCGAGACGCCGACGCGCCAGGAACCCGGCGCGTCGAGACCCGGCATGTCAGAAGCCCAGCATGTCGAGACCCGGTACATCGAGACCCGGTACGTCAGTAGCCCGGCACGTCACGAGCCCGGCACGTCGGGCGGGCCGCGGGTGCGGTCCCGCCTGTGCCGCGGCGCTCCGCGCGCCGCCCTTGCACACCGCTGAGCGAGCACCCAGAATCCCGAGAGCCGTTGTCGAACGACCGGCGATCCGGCCACGACTCCTCGGCCACGACTTCATTCAGGGGGCATCATGCTCAAGGGTTTCAAGGACTTCCTGCTGCGCGGCAACGTGCTCGACCTCGCCGTCGGCATCATCGTCGGTGCCGCCTTCACCGCCGTCGTGAACGGCCTCATGGACGGCGTGCTCAGCCCGCTCATCGCGCTGATCTTCGGTCAGCCGGACGTCAGCAAGGTCGCGTTCCCGATCGGCGGAACGACCTTCCCGGTCGGCCTGTTCCTCCAGGCCGTCATCAACTTCCTGATCGTCGCGACGGTCCTCTACTTCGTCGTCGTCGTGCCGGTGAAGCACCTCTCGGAGCGCATCAAGCGCGGCGACGCGGCGCCACCCGAGCCCGAGGTCCCGAGCGCCGACGTCGTCCTGCTCCAGGAGATCCGAGACCTGCTGGCGTCGCGCGAGTCCACGCGCTGAACCTGACGCCGACGCTCCGACCGTGGCCCGGCCCCGACAAGGGACCGGGCCACGGTCACATCCGTGAGGTCACATCCGTGACCAGCCCTTTCGATGTCGTACTTCCTTGCGTTATCCGGGCCAGAACGCAAGGAAGTACGACATCGAAAGGTTGGTTAGCGGCGGCCCCAGTGCGGCGGCACGTCCTGCAGGAGGCGCTCGTCGTTGTCGCCGTGGCCGCCGCGCTCGTCGGCCGTCACGCCCGCGATCTGCTCCCGTTCCGCGCCGGGCCGCACCACGCGCCGGTTCCGGCGCTTCGGGGCCGCGTCGGGGGCTTTGTCGGGCTCAGGCCTGGTCTCCGTCACCCGTCGATTGTCCCTCGGCGCCGTCGGCCACGACGTCGTCAAACGTCGGCTGGTCGGCCGCGACGACGCGCGGCGCAGGCTCGGCGGCCGCAGCGGCATCGACCTGGCCCGCCGGTACCGGCTCGCCCGCGTCGGATCCGCCCGACGGCGCGACCTGATCCGACGACCCGGCCCGATCCGGCCGCCCGGTTCGATCAGACGGCACGTCCCGGTCCGACACCCCAGCCTGACCCGACAGCCCGTCCAGGTCCGACAGCCCAGCCTGATCCGGCGGCACGGCCCGACCCGACAGCCCGTCCGGGTCCGACACCCCGGCCCCGCTCGACGGCACGGCCCGATCCGACACCCCGGCCTGACCCGACAGCCCGTCCGGGCCTGCCGCCCCTGCCGGGTCTGCGAACACGACGTCGTCCAGCGGCGCGGGCTCGCCGGCGCCGAGGTCCTCGTCGTCGTCCTCGTCCGGGAGGATCGGGACCACCACCTCGCGGGGCGGCACGACCCCGCCGACCGTGCCGACGCGGTCGTCGCGCACGGCCTGGACGAGCCGGCGCACGCGGTCGGCCTCGGAGTCGGGGTCGAGGAACGCCGCGGCGCTCCACACCTGCGTGACCACCCAGCCGAGCCGTTCGAGCCGCTCGGCCACCTGTCGGTCGCGCACGCGCACGGAGGTCTCGGCGACGTACGACGCGTCGTCGGTGAGCACGGCGACGAGCAGCTCGCCGGGCAGGTCGGGGTGCCCGACCACGAGCGGGATGCGGTCGCCGTCGGGCAGGCCGTAGTCGGTCTCCACGAGGTAGCCGAGGCGCCACAGCCGCTCGCCCAGGTCGACGACGAGGCGGTCGGGGGCGCGGGCGACGTCGACGCCGTTGCCGAGCTGGACCTGGTCGGCGACGTCGGACCGGGCCTCGGCGAACTCGAGCACCTCGGCGAGGAGGCGCGGCCCGTCGCCGCGCAGGCGCTCGGGGTCGAGGTCGCCCGCGAGGAAGCACGTCACGACGCGCAGGCGGCGGCGGGTCGCGCCGAGCGCGCCGAGCAGCATCGCCTCGCCGCCGGCCTCGCTGAGCACGCCGAACCGGTGCAGCACGCGGCCGTGCGGCGTGCGCCCGAACCCGAGCGAGAGCACGATCGCGTCGCGTGACAGCCCGGCGACGCCCGTGACGTCGGCGACGACGACGGGCTCGGGTCGCGACCCGGAGAAGAACGGGGCGAGCGCGGGGTTGGCGCGCACCTCGGCGAGCAGCGCCTCGCGGATGCGGTCGGCGTGCACGGCGGTGACGGTGACGATGCCGAGCGTCTCCTCGGGCCGGGTCAGCGCGTGCTCGATGGCGAGCTCGACGACGCGGTCCACCTCGGCCTGCGTGGACTCGACGGTGCCGGACTCGGGGTCGGGCATGCCCGACCCGTCGACGACGTCGAGGTGCACCATCGACTCGGCGCGCGGCAGCGGGGCCGGGCGCACGAGGCCGTGGTACCCGTGCCGGGCGAGCAGGCGGGTCAGCTCGGGGTCGCGCTGCGACTCGCGCGGCTGCACGGTCACGTTCGGCAGCAGCTCCGCGAGCTCCTGCACGGCGGTGCCCGACGCCGAGCGCACGTCGCCGACGACGACGACCTGCCGGGCGCGGGCGATTGCCGGCACCACCGACTCGAGCGGCACGTGCTGGACCGCGTCGAGCACGACGAGGTCGACGGTGCGCGTGGCGGGCAGCAGGTGCGGCACGAGCGTCGGGGTGGACACGAGCGCGGGCCGCAGGCGGCGCAGCACGTCGCCGTGGTGGACGGCGAGCTCGCGCAGCGACGTCAGCCGTCCCTCGACGAGCTCGGTGAACAGAGACTCGGCGTCGTCGCGCTCGTCGCGCATCGCGGCGCCGAGGTGCGCGCGCACGGCGGCGCGGACGGGGCCGGACAGCGCGGCGACGTGGCGGCGGTCGAGCTCGCGGAAGCGGCGGGCCAGGGCGTCGAGCCCGGCGCCGTCCTGCCCGGCGAGGGCCGGGTCGGCCGCCAGGAGCTGCTCGAACACCGAGCTCCACCACGCCAGCTCCACCTCGGGCCCGACGAGCTCCGCGTCGACGCGGCGGGCGGCGAGGTCGTCGACCAGCTCGCCCAGGCCCACGGCGCGCACCCGGCGGGTCGCGGCGGTGCGCGCGGGCAGCGACTCCAGCGCGTCGGCGTCGGCGGACAGGCGCGTGAGGCGCTCGGCGAGCGCGTCGAGGTCGAGGTCGGCCAGGCCGCCGCCCAGCGGCGTCGGGCCGAGCACGGGCTCGAGCGCGTCGAGGTCGATGCGCACGGCCTCGTGCGTGTCCTCGATGGTGGCGAGGCCCTCGGGCAGGGTGGGCCAGCCGCCGCGGTCGGCGTGCCGCGCCCACACCTCCCGCTGGGCCTGCACCTCGCACAGCGCGGCGTGCAGGTCGGGCACGCGCACGCCGGGGCGCACCATGTCCTTGGCCCGCTTCCGCAGCCGGCGCCGCGTGAACCCGCCCATCTCGACGCCGTGCTCGGCGCGCCACCGGCGCGTCGCGGTCGCCTGGACCATGTCGGCGGCCGTGCGCTCGAACACCATGGGGTGGAACAGGTCGAGCGTGCCGCGCATCCCGCCGAGCATCTCGAGCTGCTGCCCGAACGCGGTCACCGTCGTCGGCGGGGTCAGGCCAGTGACGTCGATGACGTAGGCGACCTGCCGGCGCAGCTGCGGCAGGGTCGTGTCCTTGAGGCGGTTGACGCGCACCAGGGCGGTGCGCGCCTCCTCGTCGGTGAGCAGGTGCGCGTCGAACCACGGCGTCGACGTCGCCCGCAGCGTGAACGCCCCGAGCTCGGCGGCCTGCTCCAGGTCGGCGACGGCGGCGCGACGCGCGGTCGCGTCGAGCGCGACGACGGTCCCCGGCGCGAGGCGCACGGTCGTGGACGGGGCGGGGCGCTCGGCGGTGAGCCGGGCGAGCGCCTGGAGGGCGTCGTACGCGGAGACCTGCCAGGGCACGCGGCTCTGGTGCAGCGCGGTGATGTACGCGGCGAGCTGGGCGCGCGACCCGATGAGCGCGTCGCGCAGGCGGGCGATGCCGTCCTCGTCGAGGGGCTCCGGCTCGGACGCCATCGCGGTGAGCAGGCGGCGCGAGACGTCCTGCCGCCACGTCGGCACGGGCGGCACGTCGAGCAGCAGGCCGTCCAGGTCGAGCGACGCGAGCCGCGCGCCGAGCGCGTCCGCGGCCCGGCGGTGGCCCGTCACGTAGAGCACGGAGCGGCCTGCGGCGGTCGCCTCCGCGAGCACCGCCGCGACCGTCCCGGCGACGTCGGACCCGACGGGCGCGTCCACGTACAGGTGCCCGCCGGTGGCGAGCGCGTCGACCACGTGCCGCTGGTGCGGGTCCAGGTCGCCGACGCCGCGCTCGTACGCGGGCGACGGGTCGCCCTCCGCGGGCGGGGGCACCTGGAGCGCGCCGACGGCGTCGGCCGCGGCGTCGACGCCCGCGAGCGCCGCCACCACCTCGTGCCGCACGAGCGCGGGGGCGAGCTCGTCGAGGTCGTCGACGAGGGCCTGCCCGGGGTGCACGAACGTGCCCACGAGCATGCGCCGGTCGAGCTGGAAGTCGTCGAGCACCGCGTCACCGAGCGCGGCGATGCGGTCGAGCACGTCGCTCGGCTCGAACCCGTGCGAGGAGAAGGTCGACGCGGCGAGCGTGACCGGGTCGAGCAGGGCGCCGTGCGCGCGCAGCGTGCGGGCGAGCACGGGGTTGATCTCGGCGGTCGCCTCGAGCGTCAGCTCGTAGTCGCTCTCGCCGTCGCCGCGCGGGGTCAGCGTGACGGGCCGCAGCAGCACGGGCGCGTGGACGACGCGGACGGCCTCGACGTCCTCGTCCTCGTCGTCGGCCGCCTGGTCCACGGAGGCGGACACCGAGGCGGACGCCGGGGCGGCCTCGGCGGGGGCCGGGCGGCGGACGGCGTCGGGGCGCGGCGCGGTCATGGTGACCACGGGCAGCGACTGCGTGAGCAGGAGCTCGCCGTCGTCGTCGGCGTCCGCGGCAGGAGCCAGGACGCCGGCGTCCTCGAGCGCCTCGTCCGGCGCGGTCGCGGGCTCGGTCGCGGTCTCGGGCTCCGGCGCGGGCCGCGGGTCGCGCCACGCGGCGACGCGCGCGAGCGCGGCGACGTCCTGCGACGGCCGCCCGGACGGCGGCGGCGACCCGGCCGGCTCGGTCCAGGTGGCCACGCCGATGGCCAGGTACGTGGGCGCGAGCCCGAAGCGCTGGGCGTGCTCGGCGGAGCGCGCCGAGACGGCTCGCGCCCGACGGCGCGCGGCCGGCAGCGTCGCACCCTCGCGGATGAGGTTCGACAGGCGGGTGGGCCGCCCGGCGAAGAGCTGGGCCACGCCACCGGGGTGGGCGGACGTCAGGTCGACGACGGCCTCGCCCAGCAGACCCACGTCGGCCAGGCTGGACCCGCCGACCTGGGCGACGAGGCTCGCCCGCCACCGCTCGACGGCGGCGGCCACGATCTGCTCGGACGTGGGCGGGGCGACGAGGTGCGGCCGCGTCGGCGCGGCGCCGGCGTCCGGTGCCGGCGACGCGACCGACGGCTGGACCTCGCGCGCGGCGGTGGTGCGTCGGACAGCGTTCACCCTCGCCACGCTACGCACCGCCCGCGCGCGGTTCGTGGCGGCACGCCGGGCCTGGACGGGATGTGACGGCCGCCCGGACATGACGATGCCCTCCGGCAGGGGGTCCGAAGGGCATCGTTGCCGGGGCGGACCCGGTCAGAGCACAGTGCGCGCCGCGCAGGGGGCGGGCGGCACGCACTGCTAACGCAGAGTGTTGCGCCTGGCGCACGGCGAGTCAACCGAACTCGGACATCCGTCCAGGTTGCCGAAAAGGGGCGCAATCCCGGACGTCCGCGACGTAGGCTCCCATGCCCGTGAACGGGCTCCTCGAGGTGATGGTCCCGCGTCGTCTCGGGCAGCCCTACCGGTGGCTGCTGGCGTCGTCGTGGACGAGCAACGTCGGCGACGGCATCGCGCTCGCCGCCGGCCCGCTGCTGGTCGCGTCGCAGACGACGTCGCCCGTGCTCGTCGCGCTCGCAGGGCTGCTCCAGCGCCTCCCCTGGCTGATGTTCGGCCTGTGGGCGGGGGCGTTCGCCGACCGCGCCGACCGGCGTCGCGTCGTCATCGTCGGCAACGTGCTGCGCGCCGTCGTCGTGGCCGTGCTGTGCGTCGCGATCCTCACCGGGACGGTCAGCATCGGCGTCGTCCTCGTCACGATGTTCCTGTACGGCACGGCGGAGGTGTTCGTCGACACCACCGCCGGCACCCTCCTGCCGGCGCTCGTCCCCCGGCAGCACCTCTCGACGGGCACGCACCGCCTCCAGGCCGGGTACCTCACGTGCAACCAGCTCGTCGGGCCGCCCGTCGGGGCGTTCCTGTTCGCGCTCGGCTCCGTGCTGCCGTTCGTCGTCCAGGTGGTCTGCGCGCTGCTCGCCGTCGTCCTCGTCGCCCGCATCGCGCACCACCCCGCGCCCGACGACGCCCCCGGGCTGCTCGTGCCCCGCGCGGAGGCCACGACCCACATGCGCCGCGACATCGCCGAGGGCCTGCGCTGGCTGTGGGGCAGCCCCGCCGTGCGGATGCTCGCCGTCGTCATCCTCGTCTTCAACGTCACCTGGGCCGCGGCCTGGTCCGTGCTCGTGCTGTGGTCCCGCGACCACCTGGGCATGAGCGAGGTCGGCTTCGGCCTGCTGACCACGGCGGCGGCCGTCGGCGGGCTGCTCGGCACCACCCTGTTCTCCCGCATCGAGCGGCGCTTCACGCTCGCGACCATCATGCGCACGTGCCTGCTGCTCGAGGTGCTCATGCACCTCGCCCTCGCGAACACCACCGCCGGGTGGGTCGCCATCGCGGTCATGTTCGGGTTCGGCGCGTACGCGTTCGTGTGGGGCACCGTGTCCCAGGCCGTCCGGCTGCGCGCCGTGCCGCAGGAGTTCCAGGGCCGCGTCGGGTCCGTCTACATGATCTGCGTGTTCGCGGGCATGGTGGCCGGGCAGGGCCTCGGCGGCGTCATCGCCGAGCACTGGGGCCTGACTGCCCCGTTCTGGTTCGCGTTCGTGGGCAGCGGGATCACGCTCGCCCTCATCTGGCGCTCGCTGGGCGCGATCGCGCACGCGGACGCGGCGGCGGCCTGAGGCGCCGTCGGCCCGGCAGCTCGTCGTCATCCCGGCAGCCCGGGCGCACGGTCCGACGACGGACTGCCGGGCCGCCTCATCCCCGGGGATGAGGCCGGGTCCCGCCCAGGTCCGACGACAGCCGGGCCGCTCTCCTGGTGTGGTGGGGGCATGAGTCCCCTCCTGAGCGCCCGCGGCCTGTCCATGGCGTACCCCGGCGTCCGTGCCCTCGACGGCGTCGACCTCGACGTCCTGCCCGGCGAGTCCGTCGCCGTCATGGGAGCCTCCGGCTCCGGCAAGACGACGCTGCTGCACCTGCTGGCCGGGATCCTGCGGCCCACCGCGGGCACCGTCACGCTCGCGACGCCCGCCGGGCCCGTCGGCGTGCACGCCCTCGACGACGCCGAGCGGTCGCGGCTGCGACGCGAGCAGCTCGGGTTCGTGTTCCAGCAGGGGCTGCTGCTCGACGAGCTCACCGCGCTCGAGAACGTCGCCGTCGCCCTCATGCTCAACGGCGTGCCGCGCGCCGCCGCGTCCGAGCAGGCCGCGCGGTGGCTCGCCGCGCTGGGCCTCGCCGGGCTGGAGGACCGCCGCCTCGGCGCGCTGTCCGGCGGGCAGGCGCAGCGCGTCGCGATCGCGCGCGCCCAGGTCACCGGGGCCCGGCTGCTCTTCGCCGACGAGCCCACCGGCGCCCTCGACTCGCGCACCGGGGCCGAGGTGCTCGACCTGCTCCTCGCCGCCGTCGCGCAGGGGCGCACGCTCGTCGTCGTCACGCACGACGCCGGTGTCGCCGCACGCTGCGACCGCGTCGTCACGCTGAGCGACGGGCGGGTCGTGGCCGACACGCGCCGCGCCGCGAGCGCCGGGGCGACCGCATGACCCCCGCGACCTCGCTGCGCACCACGCTCGCGCTGGCCCGGCTGTTCGCGCGCCGCCGCGACGGCGACCGGCTCGCCGCCGCGCTCCCGCTCGTCTCGTTCGCCCTGGTCACGGGCCTGCTGCTGATCGTCGTCGGCGGCTCGCAGGTGTTCTTCGGGGTGCGCGGCGGCAACGCCGGCTTCTACACGGCGCTCGCCGTCGTCGCGCTCGCGCTGCTGGTGGTGCCGCTCGTCACGCTCGGCTCGGCGGCCGCGAAGCTGTCCGCGAGACGCCGCGACGACCGCCTGTCCGCGCTGCGCCTGCTGGGCGCGACGACGTCGACCGTCTCGCTGCTGACCGTGCTGGAGGCCGCGGCGGTCGCGCTGGCCGGTGCCGTGCTGGGCACGGTCCTGTACGCGGCCGCGGCCCCGCTCGTGGGGCTCCTCCGCTTCGTCGGGCAGCCGATCGGGTCGCAGATGTGGCTGCCGTGGTGGGTCGTCCCGCTCGTCTGGCTGGGCGTCGCGCTCGTCGCTGCCGGGTCGGCGGCCGTCGGGCTGCGCGCCGTCGTCGTCACCCCGCTCGGGGTCCGCACACGGCAGAAGCCGGGCGTGGCGCGAGGGCGGCGTGCCGTCGCGGCGGCCGTCATCGTCGCGGTGGCGTGGCTCGCGCTGTCCGGGCTGCAGCAGCTCGGACAGACGTTCGGGTTCGTGGGGATCGTCGTCGCGCTCGGTGCTGCGTTCGGGCTGGCGCTGCTCGCGCTCGACGCCGTCGGGCCCTGGTACGTGCGCGTCCGGGCCACGCGGCTGCACCGGCGCGCCGACGGCGTGGCCTCGCTGCTCGCGAGCCGGATGATCCTGGAGGACCCGAAGGCCGCCTGGCGGCAGGTCGCGGGCATCGCCGTGACGACGTTCGTCGGCGTCGTCGCAGGCGCCGGGCTGTCGTTCGCGAGCACGGGCGGGACGTCCAGCCCGGAGGAGGCGTGGCTGACGGCCGACATGCAGACGGGCGTCCTCGTGACCCTGGTGATCTCGTTCCTCATGGTGGCCTGCACGGTGGCGGTCAACCAGGCGGCGGCGACCCTCGACCGGGCGCGCGTGCACGTATCGCTCGACCGGCTCGGCGTGCCGCCGACCATGCTGGCCGACGCCTCGCGGCGCTCGGTGATGTCGGTGCTGTGGACGGTGCTCGTGGGCTCCGCGGCGACGTCGGCCGTGCTCGTGTTCCCGCTGGTGGGGGCCGCGGTGCTGCTCCGGCCGCTCGCCGTGGGCACGGTGCTCGCGGTCTTCGCGCTGGGCGTGCTGCTGGTGCGCGGGGGCGCGTCGGTCGCGGCACGGCTCGTGCCGGGCATCCTGGCACGGCCCGACCGGGCGCTGTAGGGGCGGCCGGCGCTGGGAGTTCCGGTGCGGGTGAACCCGGCGTTCGCCCGCGCCGACGCCCCCGGGCGTGAGTAACCTCGAAAGGATCATGGACCTCGCCCGACTCAAGCGCCGTGCGTCTCCCGAGCCGGTGCCCGGGAGGAACATCTTCGTGCTCTCCGGCGGGGCGTCCCGCGGGGCCGCCCAGGTGGGCATGATGCGGGCGCTGCTGCGCCGCGGCGTCGTCCCCGACGCGTTCGTCGCCGGGTCGGTCGGCTCGCTCAACGCGGCCTTCCTCGCGCAGGACGTCACCCTGGAGCAGGTCGACCGCCTCGAGGACATCTACCGCAGGCTCGGCAGCTTCGACCTCATCGGGCCGCCCCACCTCATGGTCATGAACGTGCTGCGCCACCGGCCCTCGCTGGCGTCCGGGCGCCGCATCCGCGAGTTCATCGCCTCGTGCGTCCCCGTGGAACGGATCGAGGACCTGACCCGCCCCGTCCGCGTCGCCACGTTCGACGTCGACGACGGCCGGTTCACGTGGCACGACGCCGGGAACGTCGTCGACGTCGTCGCCGCCTCGTGCGCGCTGCCCGCGATCTACCCGCCGGTGGAGCTCGACGGGCACCTGCACGTCGACTACGGCGTGCGGTTCAGCGTCCCCACCGACGCGGCCGTCGCCATGGTGCGGCCCGGCGACGTCGTCTGGTCGATGGAGGTGAACCGCGCGCCCATCCCCGCCCGCATGCGGTCGCCGTGGGACGCGCTCATGATCGTGGCCGGCTCGTCGATCGCGCACAACAGCGTCCTCGACTTCCCCGCCGACGTGACGCTGCACCGCGTCGTCCTCGACCGCGACTACGACACCGGGTTCCCGTTCAACTTCGGGCACACGAGCGAGCTCGTGCGGATGGGCGAGGAGGCGGCGGAGGCGGTGCTCGACGCCGCGGGCCTGGCGGTGGCGACGGTGAGCACGCCGGACCTTGCGGAGGTGGCGCCCACCCCGACGACCCTGGTGCCTGACGTGGACGTCACCCGTGCGGACACCCTGCGGCTGACGGCCCGGCGCCTGCCGAGCCTTGCCGCCGCGGCGACCACGGAAGCCGCCCGCTCGGTGCGGTCGTCGGTGAACCGCGTGGTGCGGGGCACCCGTCGGCGCCCGGCGACGGAACGGGTCGCCTGACTGGCGGTGCTGATGCCGGGCCTCGCGTCCCGGCCCATTGCTCGTGCCGTGACCAGGGATCTTGCCTTGCTCTTTACCGAAGTGCGCCTGACACGATTCGAACGTGCGACCTAATCTTTAGGAGAGATTCGCTCTATCCACTGAGCTACAGGCGCTAGCGGACCCCAGCCTACCGGGGCCGTCCGGGCAGGTTCACACCCAGTCCGCCGGCGACGCCAGGACGTCGCGCAGCACCTCGCGCGCCCCGCCCGCCATGGCCGCGTACGGCCCGGCCACGGCCGGGCGCAGCTCCACGGGCGAGAAGGGTGCCGAGAGCACGCGGTCCGCGAGGACGCCTCCGACGTCGTCGCGCATCCAGGGCAGCAGCGTCGTGTAGGCGCCGCCGAGCACGACCGTGCCGACGTCGACGAGGTTCACGAAGTCCGCGAGCGCCGAGCCGAGCGCGGTGCCGGCGCGGTGCAGGGCCGCCTCCGCCTGCGGCTGGCGCGCCTCGAGCGCGCGGACGAGCGCCTCGACGGGCGACTCGAGCGGCAGCCCGGCCGCCCGGTTCACGGCCTCCTTGCCCGCGTACTGCTCCAGACAGCCGAACGAGCCGCAGCCGCAGCGCGGCCCTTGCGGGTCGACGCGCACGTGGCCGATCTCGCCGTTCCAGCCGCGCTCGCCGAGGAAGAGCTGTCCGTCGACGACGATGGCGGCGCCGATGCCGACGTCGGCGGACACGTAGAGGAAGGACGGGGCGACGTCGCCGGTGAGCTCGGCGAGCCCGGCGAGCTTGGCCTCGTTGGCGACGCCGACGTGCAGGTCGCCGAGCCCGAGCAGCGGCACGGGGTCGAGCGACGACCAGCCGAGGTTGGGAGCGACGCGCAGCAGCCCGCTGCGGGCGTCGACGAGGCCCGGCAGCGCGAGCCGGGCGCCGGCGACGCGCATGCCCTCCGCGGCGGCGGTCGCGGCCAGCTCGCGGGCCAGCACGCCGACGCGCGGGAGCACGACCGACGGGTCGCTGTCGTGGAATGCTCCAGGCTCGACGCGCTCGTCGACCACCTCGCCTGTGAGGTCCATCACGCTCGCGCCGAGGTAGTCGACGTTGACCTCGAGCCCGATGCCGACGACGGAACGTGACGCGGGGACGAGCGGGACCGCCGGCCTGCCCGCGCGCTGTGCGCTGACCGGCGCCAGCTCGGCGAGCAATCCGCCCGCTACCAGTCGATCTACGAGGGTGGACACGGTCGCTCGCGCCAGTCCGGTGGACGTGGCGACATCGGCGCGGGACAGTGGTTCCGGCGCTTCGAAGACTGCCCGCGCGACCAGCTCGAGATTGCGTTCCCGCAACGTGTGCTGACGCGCTGCGGATCGGGGCGACGCTGTCTGCGGATCGGCTAGCACGTGTTGACTGTAGCGGAGGCTTCAGCAATAGTTCAGCCGAACAACTAATGCTGCGTGGGGTTGCTGCGCGGCTCGATGAGGAGAAGACAACCCGTGAGCGACATCAAGTACTCGTTCGGCCTCTGGACCACCGGCTGGCAGGGCGTCGACCCGTTCGGCGACGCGACCCGTCCCCACCTCGACCCGGCCGAGAACATCCGCAAGCTCGCCGAGACCGGCGCGCACGCGTTCACGTTCCACGACAACGACGTGTGGCCGATCGACGCCACCGAGGCCGAGCGTGCCGCCGCCATCGAGTCGGTCAAGAAGGCCTCCGCCGAGACCGGTCTCGTCTGCGAGATGGTCACGACCAACACGTTCTCGCACCCCGTCTTCAAGGCCGGCGCGTTCACCTCGAACTCGCGCGACGTCCGCCGCTACGGCCTGCGCAAGATCCTCAAGCAGGTCGACCTCGGTGCCGAGCTCGGCGCCACCACGTTCGTCATGTGGGGCGGCCGCGAGGGCGTCGAGTACGCGAACTCGAAGGACCTGGGCACCGCCCACGCCCGCTACGCCGAGGGCATCGACACCGTCGCCGCCTACATCAAGTCGAAGGGCTACGACATGCGCGTCGCCCTCGAGCCGAAGCCGAACGAGCCCCGCGGCGACATCTTCCTGCCGACGATCGGTCACGCCATCGCGCTGATCAACACGCTCGACAACGGCGACATCGTCGGCGTCAACCCGGAGACGGGCCACGAGCAGATGGCCGGCCTGGACTACACCCACGGCCTCGCCCTCGCCCTGTACGTCGGCAAGCTGTTCCACATCGACCTCAACGGTCAGAACGGCCCGAAGTACGACCAGGACCTCGTGTTCGGCCACGGCAACCTGCTCTCGGCCTTCTTCACGGTCGACCTGCTCGAGAACGGCTCGCCGAACGGCACCATCGCCCCCTACCAGGGCTACCGCCACTTCGACTACAAGCCCTCGCGCACCGAGTACGTCGACGGCATCTGGGAGTCGGCTGCCGCCAACATCAAGACGTACGAGCTCCTCGCCGCCGCGTCGAAGTCGTACCGTGCCGACGCCGAGGTCCAGGCCGCGTTCGAGAAGGCCGGCGTGCTCGACGCCTCGACGACCCTCGCCGAGGGCGAGTCGTTCGAGTCGTTCCTCGCCGAGGCCGACGAGGACATCGCCGAGCTCGGCAAGCGTCACGAGGGCCTGGTGCACCTGCACCAGCTCGCGCTGAACCACATCCTCGGCTGAGCCATCAGCTGAAGCAGCAGCACCATGGCGGGCCCCGTCGTCGGCATCTCGATGCACGACGACGGGGCTCGCCTCATGCACGAACCGGCATGCTGCGCGACGTCGCGCAGGATGCCGGACGACCGAACTTCAACGCACTAGGAGTAGCTCCGTGGCCCTCGTCGCCGGCGTGGACTCGTCCACCCAGTCCTGCAAGATCGTCGTCCGCGACGCCGAGACCGGTGCCCTCGTGCGCTCCGGCTCCGCGAAGCACCCCGACGGCACGTCCGTCGACCCCCGCTTCTGGTGGGACGCCTTCCTCGAGGCCGCGCAGAAGGCCGGCGGGCTGGCCGACGTCGCCGCCCTGGCCGTGGGCGGGCAGCAGCACGGCATGGTCGCCCTGGACGCCCAGGGCAACGTCGTCCGCGACGCCCTGCTGTGGAACGACACCCGCTCCGCGCAGGCCGCCGAGGACCTGATCGTCGAGCTCGGCGAGGGCGACCGCGCCGCGGGCGCCCAGGCCTGGGCCGACGCCGTCGGCTCCGTGCTGGTCGCCTCGCTCACGATCACCAAGCTGCGCTGGCTGCGTGACGCCGAGCCGGAGAACGCCGCGCGCGTCGCCGCCGTCGCGCTCCCCCACGACTGGCTGTCGTGGCGCATCGCCGGCTACGGCCCCGAGGGCGACCCGACCGCGCCCCTCGGCCCGCAGCTCGACAAGCTGTTCACCGACGCCTCCGACGCGTCCGGCACGGGCTACTACGACGCCCAGGCGACCTCGGGCGACGGGTACCGCCGCGACCTGCTCGCGCTGGCCTTCGGCCGCGACGACGTCGTGCTGCCCCGCGTCATCGGCTCCACCGAGTCCGGCGCGGTCGCCCACGCGACCATCGCGGGCGACGGCGCGGCGCTGATCGGCCCCGGCGCCGGGGACAACGCGGGCGCCGCGATCGGCCTCGGCATGCAGCCCGGCGACATCGCCATCTCGATCGGCACCTCCGGCGTCGTCTCCGCCGTCGCGCCGCGTCGCACGCAGGACGGCACGGGCGCCATCAACGGCTTCGCCGACTGCACGGGCAACGCGCTCATGCTCGCCGTGACGCTCAACGCGGCCCAGGTGCTCGACGCCGCCCGCAGCGTCCTCGACGCCGACTTCGGCAAGCTCGCCGACCTGGCGCTGGCGGCCCCCGCGGGCTCCGACGGCCTCGTGCTCGTCCCCTACCTCCAGGGCGAGCGCACGCCGAACCGCCCCAACGCGTCCGGCACGCTGCACGGCATCCGCCTGAAGAACATGACGCAGGCGCACGTCGCGCGCGCCTACATCGAGGGCATGCTGTGCGGCCTCGCGGACGGCATGGACGCCCTGCGCGCCCTCGACGTGCCGGTCGAGCGCGTCATGCTCATCGGCGGCGCCGCGCAGAGCCCGGCCGTGCAGGAGATCGCCCCGCAGATCTTCGGCCTGCCGATCTCCATCCCCGAGCCCGGCGAGTACGTGGCCGACGGCGCGGCCCGCCAGGCCGCCTGGGTCCTGGCCTCGGCCACCCTGGGCGCCGAGGCGCCGCAGCCCGCGTGGGCCACGAAGATGAGCAAGACCCTCCCGGCCAACCCGGTCCCGGTGGTCCGCGAGCAGTACGCGGCGGTGCGCGACCTGGTCTGACCGACCCCGCACGCAGCAGAGCCCGTGACCGCCTCGGCGGTCACGGGCTCTGCTGCGTCCCGGGTCCGTGGTGCTCGCGGAGGTGGGGCAACGGCATGGACCACGTCAGGAGGCGCGCGCGAACACCACGAGGTTGTCGGTGGCCGAGCCGCTCTCGCCCTGGCGCTGCAGGCACGTGATCAGCACGAGCTCGCCGTCGCGCCCGGCCGGGTCCCCCCAGACCTCCGCCGACGACGCCGCGTCGTCCTTGGACATCACCCGGTGGCCCGTGACCGTGTAGGCGACGCCGTCGACGAGGAGCACGTCACCGACCTCGACCGTGACGGGCGACTCCGCGGCCTCCATCGCGAAGAACGCGTTCCCGGGGGCGTTCCCGCCGCGGACGGCATGCATCGCGAGGACGACGAGCCCCGACCCGGGCTCCTGCGGCGTCCCGTGCCCGCGCACCAGGAAGGCGTCGGTGAGGGTGGGCGGGTTGATGACGCCGTCCACGACGTTCATCGCGACGAGCGGCACGTCGAGCCCCTGACGCGGGGCCACGAAGCGTCCCGCGCCGTCGGACCCCTCCTCGGGCAGCGCCACGGGGTCGGCCGCGGCGACGTCGGGGACGTCGTCGAGCACCACGCGGTTGCCGGACAGGTCGACGAGGCCACCGGGTGCGGGCCGCAGCGCCATGGAGGCGAGCACGCCGGCCCCGACCAGGCACGCGGCAGCGAAGAGCAGCGCGACCACGCGCCCCGCCGACGGCCGACGACGGCGAGGAGCCTCGGGTGCGGGCGCGCTCATGGGATCACACCCCGTCCGCGGTCACGAGGCGGCGGGTCCAGGTGGGGCGCGGCGCGGCGGGGCCGACGAGGACCAGCGCCGTCGCGCCGACCAGCACCGCACCACCGAGCGTCACCGCCGCCAGCAGCCACGGCTGCTGCGCGACCCGCCCCACGAGCGGCACCGCGTAGGCGACGCGGCCCTTGAGCTGCTCGCGGTCCATCGGCCCGTCGGGGTAGGGGCTGGCGTCGCCCTGCGTCTGGAGGTGCACCACCGCGCCGTCACGCACGACGACGTCGGTCACACGGGTCGTCACGACCTCGCCCGACCCCGGGACGGGACGGTAGGCGACGACGTCGCCGACCTCGAGCAGCTCCGCGGGCACGGGCCGCACCACCACGAGGTCGCCGCGGGCCATCGACGGCTGCATCGAGTCGTTCGCGACGGCGAGCGGCACGGCTCCCACGAGCCGCGGGGCCACCGTGACGGCGGCGACGAGCCCGAGGAGCGCCACGAGGAGCAGCGTGAGCGCGACCGAGCCGAGCGCGGGCGCGGGCCTCGTGCTGCTCGGCCGTGCGGGGGCGTGCACCATGCGGTCGGGTCCTTCCGGGTACTCGGCGGTCGTGCGGGTCGGCGGACGGCGCGCGCCGGTGGAGGGCACGCCTGTCGGACGACCAGCCTCGCCCGCGGGACCGGGGCGGACGTCACGTGACACCGGGAAGCACGGCCCGCGTGCGTGGTTCCTCGGGCGCACGACGCGCCTCGGGGCGACGCACCGTGCCGCCGGGGCGCCGTGGCGCCGGGCGCCCCGGATGTCGCGCGGCTCAGCGCCGCACGTACGTCCGGAACCGGTACCGGGGCGACCCGTCCCGCGCGGACCCCGCCCAGCCGCCGCGGCCGTGCTCGGACTCGTGCCAGACGACGGGGTCGATCGCGGGGGCCACGGCGTCGCCCTCGACCTCGAGGTCGATCTCCGTGACCTCGAGCCGGTCCGCGAGAGCGACCGTCTCGGCGTACACCTGCTCGCCGCCGATCACCCAGACGCAGTCGCCACCGGGTGCGGCGGTGGCGAGCGCCATCGCCTCGTGCAGCCCGTGCGCGACGGCCGCGCCGTCGGCGGACCAGCCGTGCTGCCGGGTGACGACGACGTTGGTGCGCCCGGGCAGGGGCCGGCGGTGCAGGGAGTCCCACGTGGCCCGGCCCATGACCACCGGGTGCCCGGAGGTGAGCGCCTTGAAGCGGGCGAAGTCCTCCGGCACCCGCCACGGGATGTCGCCGGCGGCCCCGATGACGGGGCGTCCGGCGGCGTCGCGGGCCTGGGCCCAGATGAGGGCGATCATCAGACGGCGACGGGCGCCTTGATCGCGGGGTGGTGCTGGTACCCGAGCACCGCGACGTCCTCGTACTCGTGGTCGAAGATCGAGCCCCGCGGCGCCAGCGACAGCGTCGGGTAGGGGTACGCCTCGCGCGAGAGCTGCTCGCGCACCTGCTCGAGGTGGTTGTCGTAGACGTGGCAGTCGCCGCCGGTCCAGACGAACTCGCCGACGTCGAGCCCGGTCTGTGCGGCGACCATGTGGGTGAGCAGCGCGTAGGACGCGATGTTGAAGGGCACGCCGAGGAAGAGGTCGGCCGACCGCTGGTAGAGCTGGCAGCTCAGCCTGCCGTCGGCGACGTAGAACTGGAACAGCAGGTGGCACGGCGGCAGGGCCATGTCCGGGATCTCGGCGACGTTCCAGGCGCTGACGACGAGCCGCCGCGAGTCCGGGTTGGCGCGGATCTGCTCGATCACCTGCTGGATCTGGTCGACGTGGGCGCCGTCGGGCGTGGGCCAGGAGCGCCACTGGACGCCGTAGACGGGGCCGAGCTCCCCGGACGGCGAGGCCCACTCGTCCCAGATGGAGACGCCGTGCTCCTGGAGCCAGCGGACGTTGGACTCGCCGCGCAGGAACCACAGCAGCTCGTACACGACCGACTTGAGGTGCACGCGCTTGGTGGTGACGAGCGGGAACCCCTGCGCGAGGTCGTACCGGAGCTGGCGCCCGAACACGGACGTGGTGCCGGTGCCGGTGCGGTCCTCCTTGTGCGTGCCGTTCTTCAGGACGTCGGCGAGGAGGTCCTCGTACGGGGTGGGCACGGCGCTCATGGCCGCGATTCTAGGCCGGGCCCTCTGACAGGCGACGGCGGAGGCCGCGTCAGCGTCCGCCCGGCGGCGTGGCGCCGCGGGGAGGCGCGGGCGGGGTCCCGCCGCCGGGCGCCTCGCCGTCGCGCAGCTCCTTGAGCTTCTTGCCACGCCGCCGCCAGGAGCGCCAGAAGATGTCTCCCCCGACGGCGACGACGAGGCCGAGCACCGCGCCGACGCCGGTCCAGGCGGTGAAGTAGGGGGCGCGGACGTCGAGCGTGCGCTCCGCCCCGTGCGCGGCGCCGCTGGTGCCGAACACGATCCACGCCGTGAACAGGTTCGGTGCGGCGAGCACGATCGCCACCGCGATCCAGATGAGCGGCGCCTTCCAGCCCTTCCACCGGCGCACGGTCCTCGAGATCACGAGCGCGGGCAGGAACGTGAACACGAACCCGAACGCGAGGCCCCACAGCGCCGAGCGCACCAGCCCGCCGTCGGACAGTTCGCCCATCTGCTGCGACCACCAGCGTGGCACGGCGGACGCCGCGACGGCAGCCCCCGCGAGCAGCACGAGGGCGAGGGCGACCCACAGGATGATCCGGTTGCGCACCTTCGCGCGCCGCCGCTCCGGGTCCACCGCACCGCCGTCGGGCTCGCTGCCGCTCATGAGCCGCATCCTCCCAGCGCCCGCGGCGGCCCGCGCGCCGGGCGGGCAGCCCGGCGGGCAGCCGGCGGGCAGCCGGCCGGCAGCCCGGCAGTTCGTCGTCAGACCGTGCGCCCGGGGGCACGGTGTGACGACGAGCTGCCGGGCTGACGGGAAGCCTCCGGCGCCGACGGCGGTTGGCACCGGACGGTGCGGTCCGTCGGGGGCCGCGGATGGGAGGATTCGGGTATGACCGAGCAGAGCAACCAGACCCTGACGAGCGACGACGCCGCGCCCATGAGCCCCGTGCCGACCGACCCGCTGTGGGTCGAGCGCAACGGCGTCCGCACGTACACGGGCATCTCCGGGCGCGGGGCACGCGTCGCGATCGGCCCGGCGGAGGCCGGCGCGGTGTTCACGCCGGGCGAGCTGCTCAAGGTCGCGCTCGCCGCATGCGCCGGCATGAGCGCCGACTCGAAGTTCGCGCGCGTGCTGGGCGACGACTACGAGCTCGTCATCCGGGTCAAGGGCCCCAAGCACGAGACCGAGGACCGCTACCCCGAGCTGCACGAGACGTTCGAGATCGACCTGTCGTCGCTCGACGACGCCGCGCGCGAGAAGACGCTCATGCTCGCGCAGCGCTCGATCGACCGGGCCTGCACGGTCGGCAACACGCTCAAGGCCGGCGCCGTCGTGCCGCCGGTCGCCTACGCTCCCCCGGCGTCCGAGGCCTGACCGTGCCACGCTGGGGGCGGCCCACGCCGGCGCGCGACGACCTGCCGGCAGGCGACGACCTGCCGGCGCGCGACGGCAGGTCGTCACGCCGGGACGCCGCGGGCGGAGTCGTCCCGCCGGACGACGCCGCCGCGGCCGTCGTGCCGCCAGGTCCCGGCGCCGCCACCGCCGTGCCGCCGGGTCCGGGCGCCGTCGTCGTGTCGACCTCGGACCCCGCCACGGTCGTGGTGGGCGACGACGACGACCCGTCGCGGTGGGAGGCGTACAAGCCGGCGTCGCTGCTCGACGCGTTCGTCGACAAGGCCGTCACGGTGCCGTCATCGACCATCCGCAGGCACGTGGACACCGTGCGCCGGCGCAACCCCGAGGCATCCCCCGCGCAGGTGATCCAGCTCCTGGAGAAGGAGTACCTGCGCGTCGTCGCGGCCGCGGGCGGTGCGGTGGGCGCCGCCGCCGCGATCCCCGCCGTCGGCACGGGGACGGGCGTCGCGCTGACCACCGCGGACGTGGCGACGTTCTTCGCGGCGTCGGCGGCGTTCTCGCTCGCCGTGGCCGAGGTGCACGGCGTGCGGTCGGAGGACGTCCCGCGGCGTCGGGCGCTGCTGCTGGCCTCCGTCCTGGGCGCCAAGGGCGCGAAGGACGTCGAGTCCGCCGTCGGCGGCTCGTCTACGGCGTGGGGCAAGGTGCTGCTGACGACGATGCCGCAGGGCTCGGTGCGCCGCGTCAACAAGGCGCTGACCAGCACGTTCCTCAAGAAGCAGCTCGCCAAGCACGGCACGCTCGCGCTGGGGAGGCTCGTCCCGTTCGGCATCGGCGCGGCGGTCGGCCTGGCCGGCGGCCGGGCGCTGGGCCACGGCGTCGTCGCGCAGTCGCGGCGGGCGTTCGGCGCGCCGCCGGCGCGGTTTCAGACCGGCAGCTCGTCGTCAGACCGTGCGCCCGAGGGCACGGTCTGACGACGGACTGCCGGTCTGACGCGGCTCACCCGGATGACGCGGCTGACGCGGGTGACCGGCGTCAGGCCCTCTCCGCCGCCGCCAGGAGCACGCACGTCGCGACCGCGTCCATGGCCTGCTCCACCTCTGCCAGCGGCGGCATCGACGGGGCCAGGCGGATGTTCGCGTCGAGGGGGTCCTTGCCGTACGGGTGCGTGGACCCGGCCGGGGTCAGGGCGATGCCCGCCCCCTTCGCCAGCTCGACGACGCGCGCGGCCGTGCCGGGCACGACGTCGAGCGAGACGAAGTAGCCGCCCTGCGGCACGGTCCAGTGCGCGACGCCGAGGTCGCCCAGGCGCTGCGTGAGGATGCGGTTCACGGCGTCGAACTTCGGGGCGAGGATGTCGCGGTGCTTGCGCATGTGAGCGCGCACGCCCCCGGCCGACCCGAAGAACAGCGCGTGCCGCAGCTGGTTGACCTTGTCGGGACCGATCGACTGCACGCTCAGGTGCGACTTGTACCAGGCGATGTTCGCCGGCGACGACGCCAGGAACGCCACGCCCGCGCCGGCCCAGGAGATCTTCGACGTCGAGGCGTACATGAGCACGCGGTCCGGGTTGCCGGCCGCGGCGGCCAGGTCGATCGCGTTCGCGGACTTGACCTCGTCGCCCGTCAGGTGGTGCACGGCGTACGCGTTGTCCCAGAGGATGCGGAAGTCCGGGGCGGCCGTCGGCATGGAGACGAGGCGGCGGGCCACGGCCTCCGAGACGACCGCACCGTCCGGGTTGGCGTAGGTGGGCACCACCCACAGGCCCTTGACCGTCGGGTCGTCGGCCACGAGCGCGGCGACGGCCTCGGCGTCCGGGCCGTCGGGCGTCATCGGCACGGTGACCATCTCGACGCCGAAGGCCTCGCAGACGCTGAAGTGCCGGTCGTACCCGGGCACCGGGCAGACGACCTTGACCTTCTCCTCGCGGCCCCACGGCCGCGGCGAGCCCGGCGGGCCCCACAGGAACGCGTAGGCGAACGTGTCGTGCATCAGGGTGAGCGAGGCGTTGCCGAGGGCGAGCAGCTGGTCGACGGGCACGTCGAGCAGCTCCGCGAAGATGCGGCGCAGCTGCGGC
The DNA here is from genome assembly GCF_004135385.1 of Xylanimonas protaetiae. Lineage (NCBI taxonomy): Bacteria > Bacillati > Actinomycetota > Actinomycetes > Micrococcales > Promicromonosporaceae > Xylanimonas > Xylanimonas protaetiae. The sequence goes on from NZ_CP035493.1 coordinate 669,090, forward strand.
AGGCCGTCGAGGCCGCCGTAGTTGCGCACGTCGACGCCGTCGGCGTCCGTGTGCACGCCCTCGCCGGGCAGCGCGAGCATCGGCTCGGCCAGGTCGAGCTGCTGCGCGGACGGCTTGCCGCGCGTGAGGTCGAGCCGGAGGCCCAGCTCCGTCAGCGCGGCGTACTGCTCACGCAGGGCGGGGAGCTGGTCGGCGAGGTCGGTGCGGGGTCCGGACGACGGTGCAGGGATGCTCACGGCGCCAAGGCTAGCGCGCCGCGGCACCCCTCCTCGGGCCGCCTGACCCTACTCGTCAGGGTCGCTCTTCCGGTTGACCACCAGGACGGGGCAGGCGGCGTGGTGGAGCACGGCCTGCGAGGTGCTGCCCAGCAGCAGGCCCCGGAAGCCGCCGCGTCCGCGCGACCCGACAACAAGCAGGTCGGCCGCCGTCGAGAACTCGGTGAGCAGCTCCGCGCCCGTGCCGTCCAGCACGATCCGCTTGATCTTCAGCCCGTCGTTCGCCGCCTCGTACCGGTCGACGATGACGTCCAGCCCGGCCTTGATGTCGGCGAGCACCTGCTCGTGGTCGATCTGCGCGGGCAGCCAGGCCAGCACGCCCGCGCCGCTGCCCACGGGCACGCCCGCCACGGCGACGAGCTCTGCGTCCCACACCTTCGCCTGCGTGATCGCGACCTTGAGCGCCGCCTCCGCCGAGGGTGACCCGTCGACGCCCACGATGATGCGCCGCACCTCGTGCACGACGTCGCCGTCGCGCCGGTCGGCCTCCGGAGCACCGTTGGACTTCGGGGTGCGCAGCGGCACGACGACCACGGGGCACTTCGCGTGCGCGGGCAGCGCGGAGGAGACCGTGCCGAGCAGCCGCTCGGTGAACCCGCCGCGCCCGCGCGTCCCGACGACGGCGAGGCCGTAGTCCTTCGACATCTCGACCAGCACCCCGGCCGCGTCGCCCGTCGCCACCGACGCCGTCACGGGCAGGCCGTGACCCGCCACGCGCTCCTGCGCCTCGACGAGGACGGCCTTGGCACCCTCCTGGATGGCCGTGTCGTCGAGCGCGGCGTACCCGCCGTCGAGAGACGCCGCCGTGAACGACGGGAGGGAGTAGCTGCACACCATGTGGAGCGCCCAGCCGACGCGCTTGGCATAGGCGGCCGCCCAGTCGAGCGCGTGCAGGCTCGGTGCCGAGCCGTCCACCCCCACCAGGACGATCTCCGGTCGGGTCATCGTTCACCTCCGTCTTCGCAGGTGCGCCGAATCCTCGGCGCCGGGGCGTGCTCGCTCCTTAAAGGGTAGCGAATGCCCTGGCAAAGAAGCATAGGTCCGTCCCGGGCTGCCGGAGCCCGGATGTGACGTATCTGCGCACGTCGTCGCGCATCGGGCGACAACAACCCGTGCTGAAACGTTGTCGAACGTCTACACGACGACGCCCCGGTCCGCTCGGGGAGCGAACCGGGGCGTCGGGAGGCGTGACGCGGCGTCCGGGGGACGCGGTGCGGCGTCAGGAGACGCGCAGGAACACCGGGTTGGACTGCCAGATCGAGTGGACGCCGACGGTCCAGCCCTGCGGGCGGGACGCCTCGACCTGCATGCCGTCGCCGAGGTAGATCGACACGTGGCCGGGCGACCAGATGATGTCGCCAGGACGGGCCTCGGAGCGCGAGATCTGGGTGGTGTGCGACGAGTCGCGGATCGCGCTCGACTGGTGCGGCAGGTCGATGCCGAGCTGCGCGTACACGTACGCGACGAGGCCCGAGCAGTCGAAGCCCGCGGGCGTCGAGCCGCCCACGACGTACTTGACGCCCACGTAGCGCAGCGCGATGGACGCGGCCTGCGAGCTGTAGGCGGCGGCCGGCGCGTTGACCGCGGCGCGGTCGGCGGTGCGCGAGGCGGCGGCGGTCCGCGTCGCGACGACCTTCTTGGCGACGGGGGCGGCGGTGACCTTGACGGCGGTGTCGGCGGAGACCGCCTCGACCTGGATCTGCGCGTCGGGGGCGACCGTCACGACGGGCGCGGCCGCGAGGGCCTCGCGCGCCTGCTCGGTGAGGGCACCGAGGTCGACGGCGCTGAGCTTGGTGGCGCCCGACGTCTGGACCGGTGCGGCGTGCGCGGTGCCCGCGAACGTCGAGACGAGGATGCCACCGGCGGTGGCGACGACGGCGGCGCGGCGGCCGACGACAACAGCGTTCTGGTTGATCGCGCTCAGCGGGGTCAACGGGCGGCGCGCGGCGCGATGCCGGGCGCTCGTCGTGCGTGCGGTCACGTGTTCCCTCTCCTGCCGCCTGCGAGGTGAGCTGTCGGGTTCGGGTAGGAGAAGTACCCGGCCGGGCTGTGACACCCGGCTTCACCCCAAGGGCTCCGCGAGCGGAACCCGGAAGTGGGTCCCCCGTCCCTGTCATGGATCCTCGTCGACCACGGACCGGTGACAGGGCTCGGCGTCCGGTCGTGGGCCTGGGCGGAGGCTTCCGCGCCAGGCGAGTGGAACGTTATCGGACACTCGACCAAATGTCACGACTGGATCACAGCTGGATCAGTCTCGGACAACTTTGCGACGCCTCGGCGCCGCAGACCTCGCGCCAAAACGCGTCAGCGCCGGGAGCGCGTGCGATACAGCACGACGTCCCGCCGCGCGGCCGCGCGACGGGACGTCGAGGAGAGGCTGGGGTGGCGCTCAGCCCACGCGGATGAACACCGGGTTGGACTGCCAGATCGAGCGGAACTGGATCGTCTTGCCGGGGCGCGGGGCGTCGATCTGCATGCCGTTGCCGGCGTAGATGGCCACGTGGCCCGGGGACCAGATCAGGTCGCCCGGCTGGGCGTCGGCGCGCGAGACGACGGTCCCGACGCCGCGCTGGGCGCTCGAGGTGCGCGGCAGGCTGATGCCGACCTGCGCGAAGACGTAGGAGGTGAAGCCCGAGCAGTCGAAGCCTGCGGGCGTCGAGCCGCCGGCGAGGTACGGGACGCCGACGTAGCGGGCCGCGATCTCGATGACGGCGGAGCCGTTCGCGAACGCCGGGGCCGGGGCGCCGATGGACGCGGCGGCGGGGGCGGCACGCTCGGCCGACCGCGAGGCGGTCGTCGTGCGGGCGGGGGTCGCGACGCGAGGGCGCGGCGCGGGGGTGACCTGGACGGCGGTGTCGGCGGACACCGTCTCGACCTGGACCTGCGCGTCCGGGGCGACCGTCACGACCGGCGCGGCCGCGAGCGCCTCGCGCGCCTGCTGGGTCAGGGCGCCGAGGTCGACGGTGCTGACCCCGCTGGCGGCCGGGGCGGCCTGCGCGGCGGTGGCGCCGAAGGTCGAGATGATCAGGCCGCCCGCCGTGGCGACGACGGCGGCACGCTTGCCTGCGCCTCCGACGGTCTGGGCGATCTCGGTGAGGGGGGTCACGGGTCGGCGCGCGGCACGATGCCGCGCTGCGTTACCAGCGCTCACGGGTCTACCTCTCCTGGTCGCCTACGAGGTGAGCTGTCGGGTTCGGGCAGGAGTACGCCCGGCCGCTCGCGCGGCTTCACCCCGAGGGCACCGCATGCGGTGCCCGGTGGTGGTTCCCCCGTCCCTGCCTTCGGGTCGTCAGTCCGTGGCGCGGCCGGTGGCAGGGTTCGGCGTCCGACCGCACGCGCTCAGGGGAAACCCTGAGTGCGTCACCGACCGTAGCGGACCGGACGGCGTGTGTCACGTTCCGGTCACGAGACCCGACGGAGACGCGTCAGGTCAGCGGGTCGTGACGAAGAGGTGCCGGGCGACGTCGTCGGCGAGGTCGATGCCGTGCTCGGCGGCGTCGACGACGACGGCGTACTCGCCGTCGCCGGGGGTCACGGTGATCGCGACGCCGGGGACGAGGCCGACGGCCTCGAACCGGCCGAGGAGCTCGACGTCGGTCTGGAGCGGCTCGGCGATGCGCTGGAGGGTCATCGCGACGGGCCCGTCGGCGGTCGGCGCGGCGACGGCCGCGAGCGCCTCGAACACGCCGGGCAGCGGCGTGACGCCGGCGAGGTAGGGCACCTCGCGCTCGGTGTCGCCGAGCTCGGACAGGCCGGGGATGGGGTTGCCGTAGGGGTCGGAGTGCGGGTGGTCGAGCAGCGTGACGAGGCGGCGCTCGACGTCCTCGCTCATGACGTGCTCCCAGCGGCAGGCCTCGGTGTGGACCTGCTCCCAGTCGAGCTTGATGACGTCGGTGAGCAGGCGCTCGGCGAGGCGGTGCTTGCGCATGACGCGGCGCGCCTTGCGCAGGCCGCGGTCGGTGAGCTCGAGGTGCCGGTCGCCGGTGACGACGACGAGGTCGTCGCGCTCCATGCGGGCGACGGTCTGGGACACCGTCGGGCCGGAGTGGCCCAGCCGCTCGGCGATGCGGGCGCGCAGCGGCGTGATGCCCTCCTCGACGAGCTCGTAGATCGTCTTGAGGTACATCTCGGTGGTGTCGATCAGGTCAGTCACGACTCTCCCTCTCGGTCGCCCGGGGCCGACCCGTCGCCCCGGCGACCCGCGCCGAGACGGCACGGGGCAGGGCAGCGGGCCCGCTTAGTCTATGGGCATGGCGCTGACGATCCCCGCTCACCTGCTCCCTGCTGACGGCCGGTTCGGTGCCGGGCCGTCCAAGGTCCGCCCCGGGCAGGTGGAGGCGCTGGCCGCCGCCGGGGCCGCCGTGCTGGGGACGTCGCACCGTCAGCCGCCCGTCAAGCAGCTCGTGGGCCGCATCCGAGCGGGGCTGGCCACGCTCTTCGACGCCCCCGACGGGTACGAGGTGGTGCTCGGCAACGGCGGCTCGACGGCGTTCTGGGACGTCGCCACCGCGTGCCTGGTGGAGCGTCGCGCGCAGCACGCCGCGTTCGGCGAGTTCGGGGCGAAGTTCGCGGCGTCGACGGCGGGGGCGCCGTTCCTGCGCGCGCCGCAGGTGCTGAGCGCCGACGCCGGGTCGGTCGCGCTGCTGGAGCCGTCGCCGAAGGACGACCCCGTCGACGTGCACGCCACACCGCACAACGAGACCTCGACCGGTGCGATGGTCACCCCGGTGCGCGTGCCCGGCTCGACCGGCCTGATGCTCGTGGACGCGACGTCGGGCGCGGGGGCGCTGCCCGTCGACCTCGCGGAGACCGACGTGTACTACTTCGCGCCGCAGAAGGTGTTCGCGGCCGACGGCGGCCTGTGGCTCGCCGTCGCGTCGCCCGCCGCGATCGAGCGGGCGGAGCGCGTCGAGGCCGGCGCGGCGGCGTCGGGCCGCTGGGTGCCGGAGTTCTTGTCGTTCACGACGGCGCTGACGAACTCGCGGGCCGACCAGACGCTCAACACGCCGGCCGTGGCGACGCTCGTCATGCTCGCCGACCAGGTGGACTGGCTGCTCGCGCAGGGCGGCCTGGCGTGGTCGGTGGCGCGCAGCCGCACGAGCGCGGAGATCCTGTACGGCTGGGCCGAGGCCCGCGCGTGGGCCACGCCGTTCGTCGCGGAAAAGGAGCACCGCAGCACCGTCGTCGGCACGATCGACCTGGACGCGTCGATCGACGCGACCGCCGTCGTGAAGACGCTGCGCGAGAACGGCGTCTACGACGTCTTCCCGTACCGCAAGCTGGGACGCAACCAGCTGCGCGTGGGCATGTTCCCGGCCGTCGACCCGGCCGACGTCGAGGCGCTGACGCAGTCGGTCGACTACGTCGTCGAGCACCTGGCCTAAGCCGCGAGCTCCCGCTCGGGGTGCACGATCTCGAGCTGCGGGAAGGTCGCCGGGCGCGTGACGCGGTAGCGGACCCGCCAGCGGCGGTGCGCCCACGTCCAGGCGGCCACGACGACGACGAGCGTGGCGACCGCACCCACGAGGATCGCGACGCGGGGGCCGAAGGTCTCGCCGACCCAGCCCACCAGCGGGGAGCCGATCGGCGCGCCGCCCAGGAACATCATCATGTAGAGCGCCATGACGCGGCCGCGCATCGCCGGCTCGACCGACGTCTGGAGGGCGGCGTTCGCGGCCGTGAGCATGGTCAGCGACGCGAACCCGATGGGCGCGGCGAGCAGCAGGTACGTCAGGTACGACGGCATGAGCGCCGAGACGCCCTGCGCGATCCCGAAGGCGAGCGCCGCGCCGAGCACGACCCGCACGCGCGGCGGCTCCTTGCGTCGCGCGGCGAGCAGCGCGCCGGCGAGCGACCCGACGGCGAGCACCGAGCCGAGCATGCCGAACTCCCCCGGCCCCAGGCCGAACTCGACGCGCGCCATCATCGCGCTGGTGAGCTGGAAGTTCAGGCCGAACATCGTCACGACGCCGACCACCAGCATGATCACCTGGATGTCGCCGCGGCCGCGGACGTAGGCGACGGCCTCGCGCAGCTGCCCGCGGGCGCGGGGCGCCTGCGGCAGCAGGTGCAGCGTCCGGGGGTTCATCGCGGCCATCGCCGTGATCGACAGGGCGAACGTGGCGGCCGTGATGGCGAACACCCAGCCCGGGCCCACGGCGGCGATGAGCAGGCCGGCGATGCCCGGCCCGACGAGCCGGGCCGCGTTGAACGACGCGGAGTTGAGGCCGACGGCGTTGGTGAGGTTGGCCTCTGGCACGAGCTCGGAGACGAACGTCGCGCGCACCGGGTTGTCGATCGCCGAGACGCAGCCGCCCACCAGGGCCAGCGCGAACATGTGCCACAGCTGCACGGCGCCCGTGAGCACGAGCACGGCCAGGACCACCGAGTTGAGCCCCATGAGGGCCTGCGTCGTCATGAGCAGACGACGCCGCGGCAGGCGGTCGGCGAGCACGCCCGCGTACGGGGACAGGAGCAGCACGGGCAGGAACTGCATCGCCACGGAGAAGCCGACGGCCGTGCCCGAGTTGTCGGTCAGGTGGGTCAGGACGATCCAGTCCTGGCCGACGCGCTGCGCCCATGCGCCGACGTTGGCGACGAGGGCAGCGGCGAACCACAGGCGGTAGTTGGGGAAGCGGAGGGAGGCGAACGTCGCGGAGGCCATGGCCTTCCCACCGTAGGTCCTTGCCCGGGGTAACGACCTGGGGAGGGCGTGCGAGGCCCGGCGGCACGGCGCTCGTTGCTTGGCGCGCCGTGGCCGGGGCCTCCTGGGCCGGGCTGGGCGGGTGGCCTGGGCCGGTCAGGCCGCCACGACGTCCGGCATCGCGACCGGGGTCCGCACCGGGTGGACGACGTCGAGGTGCGGGCGCGGGTGCAGGTGCGGCTCGAGCTTGACCTTCCAGTTCCGCACGGCCCACACGGTCACGGCCGAGACGACGGCGAACGTGGCGATCGAGCCCGAGAGGATCGCCCAGCGCGGACCGGCCACCTGGCCGATCCATCCCACCAGCGGCGAGCCGATCGGCGTCGCGCCCTGGAACACCATCATGTAGAGGGCCATGACGCGGCCGCGCATCACGGGGTCGACCGACGTCTGGAGGGTGGCGTTGGCCGCCGTCATCATCGTGAGCGACGCGAGGCCCACGGGGATCGCGGTCACCGCGAAGGCCACGTACGTGGGCATGAGCGCGTTGAGCGTCGTCGCGGCGGCGAACGCGAACCCGGCGCCGAGAACCAGGCGCACGCGCGGCCGGTCGCGGCGGGCAGCGAGCAGCGCGCCCGCGAGCGAGCCGATGGCGAGCACCGAGCCGAGCACGCCGTACTCCCCCGCGCCCTTGCCGAACTCGACGCGCGCCATGAGCGCGGACGTGAGCTGGAAGTTCAGGCCGAACATCGACACGACGGCCATGACGGTCATGACCAGGACGATGTCGGACCGCCCGCGCACGAACCGGACGGCCTCGCGGATCTGCCCCTTGCTGCGCGGCGCGACGGGGAGCGTGCGCAGCGTGCTCGCGTCCATCGCGGCGAGGGCGGCGATCGTGGCGGCAAAGCTGATGCCGTTGATGAGGAACACCCAGCCGGCGCCGACGGCCGCCACCAGCAGGCCGGCCACGCCCGGCCCGATGAGGCGGGCCGCGTTGAACGACGCCGAGTTGAGCCCGATGGCGTTGGGCAGCTTGTCGGCGGGGACCATCTCCGCGACGAACGTCTGGCGCACGGGCGAGTCGATCGCGGAGGCGACGCCCGTGAGGAACGCGAGCACGTAGAGCTGCCAGAGCTGGACGGTGTTTGTCAGCGTGAGCGCGGCCAGCACGAACGCCAGCAGGCCCATGGCCCCCTGCGTCGCCATGAGCAGCTTGCGGCGCGGCAGGCGGTCCGCGAGCAGGCCCGCGTAGGGCGATAGCAGCAGGAACGGCAGGAACTGCAGGGCGGTGGTGAACCCGACGGCGGTGCCCGAGTTGTGGGTCAGCTGGGTGAGCACCACCCAGTCCTGCCCGACGCGCTGCATCCAGGTGCCGACGTTCGCCACGAGGGCGGCGCCGAACCAGATGCGGTAGTTGGGGTAGCGGAGCGAGGAGAAGGTCGAGGCCATGTCGTCTTGTCGGTTCGTCTCGTGTCGTCAGGTGCGTTGCGTGCGGGGGTACGTCGGCGGGCGGGCCCGCGGGCTCAGCCCGAGGCCAGGGTCTGGAGGAGGTCGTTGGCCCGGGCCAGGGTGGCCCGGTCCTGCGGCGTGAGGGCGCCGAGCCGGAGGGACAGCCAGGCGTCGCGGCGCCGTCGGGTCTCGGCGACCTCGCGCCGTCCGGCGTCGGTGAGGTCGACGACGACGAGGCGGCCGTCGGTGGGGTGCTCGGACTTGGTCACGAAGCCCAGGTCGACGAGCGCGCTCACCGTGCGCGTCATGGCCGGCGGCCGGACGCCCTCGGAGTGGGCGAGCTCGCCCGGGGTGAGCGGGCCGCGCCGGGTCAGCTCGGTCAGGACGCCGAACTGGGCGGCGGGCAGGTCGGCGTCACCACGCTCGGCGCGCAGGCGCCGGAGGAACCGGCCGGTCCCCACCCGCAGCTCGGAGGCGAGAGCAGGAGCGGATGTCATTGCCTCAGGCTACTACATCCTTACCTTGGGCAACGACCCTTTCTCTTGTCTGGCGGGCCACAGACCGGCAGTTCGTCGTCAGACCGTGCGCCCGGGGGCACGGGTTGACGACGAACTGCCGGGCAGACGCCCGGGGCCCGGGTCACGGCGGCCCGGGTCACGGCGGCCACGGGAGCCTGGGGTGGGGCCGGAACGTTGCCCGGAGCTCCGGGGGGAAGGCTGACTTGAGGCGGGCCATCGCCTGCCTCGGGTCGTCCTTGACCGTGACGCGGATCGGGTTCGCTCCCGTCTCGCGGATGGCGTCGAAGCGGCGCTTCTCCTCGATGAGCTCCTTCGCGCCGCTGTGGCCGGGACGGACGCCGTCGTCGCGGTACTTCACGAGCCCGTCGAACTCGGCGTAGACGCCGTGCTCGGGCCAGCCCAGGTCGCAGTGGAAGACGCCGAGTCGTGTGGCGATGGGCGGTTCGACCACGGGCACGGGGAGGCCCTCGCGCTGCGTCAGGTACCGGAGCCAGGTCTCGCGCGGCGAGCGCACCCCGGCTGCCGCCATGCGCAGCACGAGCTCGGCGGTGGCCTTGCCGTTGGGACGGCGTCGTGCGCGCACGAGCTCGAGGGCCTCCTCCCGGTCGAGCCCGCGCCGGCCCACCGCCCAGTCGGCGATGACGAGGGACTCCAGCGGGTGCATCGTCAGGGCGCAGTCGACGACGGTGCGCATCACCGTCGTCACGGGGAGCGCGCGCACGACGGCCTGCTCCGGCGGGACGTCGGTGACGTGCCGGGCGACGTCCTTCGCGCTGCGGCTCGAGCCGGACGAGGCCACGTACACGTGCACCCGGCCCGGCGGCTGCCAGAGCGGCGCGCCGTAGACGACCGCGGCCGATGCGAAACCTACCGTGTGCGGGGCGGCGAGCTGCCGGCTCACGGAGCGGATCCGGGCGATCTCCTTCTCGCGGGCGTCGAGGTCCGCGGCGCGCACGTAGGCGCCCCGCCGCGTCCGCAGGAGGACGCCGGCGGCGAGGTCGCGCCGCAGGGCGTCCCGGTTGTGCTCGCGGGCGATCATCACCTCGGCGCTCCGGCTCATGCGCCCACCCTGCCGCGCGGCCCCTGCCTCCGGACGCTACCCCGGAGCCTCCTGTGGGTAACCCTGTGGATCGGGGTGGCTGCCCGGCAGTTCGTCGTCAGACCGTGCGCCCGGGGGCACGGGTTGACGACGAACTGCCCGGCAGACGCCCGGGGGACGTCAGTCCCGGCCGTAGATGTCGCGGGTGTAGACCTTGTCCGCCACGTCCGCCAGGGCGTCTGTGCGGCGGTTGGCCACGATGACGTCGGCGCGGGACTTGAACTCGTCCAGGTCCCGGATCACCTCGGAGTGGAAGAACTCGGCGTCGTCGAGGGTGGGCTCGTAGACGACCACCTCGATGCCCTTGGCCTTGAGGCGCTTCATGACGCCCTGGATCGAGGAAGCGCGGAAGTTGTCCGACCCGGCCTTCATGATCAGCCGGTACATGCCCACGACCTGGGGGCCGCGACGCAGGATGTCGGCGGCGATGAAGTCCTTGCGCGTGGTGTTGGCGTCCACGATCGCGGAGATGAGGTTCTGCGGTACGTCCTGGTAGTTCGCCAGGAGCTGCTTGGTGTCCTTGGGCAGGCAGTACCCGCCGTACCCGAACGACGGGTTGTTGTAGTGCGACCCGATGCGCGGGTCCAGGCCGACGCCCTCGATGATCTGCGCGGTGTCCAGGCCGCGAGTGGCGGCGTAGGTGTCGAGCTCGTTGAAGTACGCGACGCGCAGCGCGAGGTAGGTGTTGGCGAACAGCTTGATCGCCTCGGCCTCGGTCGGGTCGGTCAGCAGCACCGGCACGTCCGTGTCGATCGCGCCCTCGAGCATGAGGTCGGCGAAGAGCCGCCCGCGCTCTCCCCGGTCGCCGACGACGATGCGCGACGGGTGCAGGTTGTCGTGCAGGGCGCGGCCCTCGCGCAGGAACTCCGGCGAGAAGACGATCGCGGCGTCGGGGTGCTCCTCGTTCATGCGGGCCGTGAAGCCCACCGGGACCGTGGACTTGACCACGACGAGCGCCGCCGGGTTGGCCGCGAGGACCTGGTCGACGACGCCCTCGACCGACGACGTGTCGAAGTACTGCGTCACCGGGTCGTAGTTGGTAGGCGTCGCGACGACGACGAGCTCGGCGTCGGCATATGTCGCGTCACCGTCCGTGGTCGCCTTGAGCGACAACGGCACCTCCCGCAGGTACCGCTCGATCTCCGGGTCCACGATCGGCGAGACGCCGTCGTTGATGAGAGCTACCTTGCGCGGGTCGAGATCCACCGTGACGACGTCGTGGTGCTGCGCCAGCACGACGGCGTTGGACAGGCCCACGTAACCGGTACCGGCGATGGCGATCTTCACGTGCCGATGCTAGGCGCCTGTGCGCTGACGGCGCGCGCGGGTGCACCCGACAGACAGGCAGCACATCCTGCCGTCGGGTGGCTCAGTGCGATGCGTCGGCCACGACCTGCTGAGCGATCACGACGACGTTGTGCGTCGTCGGGCGACGGCCCTGGTCCACTTCTCGGTGACAACCGATCAGGACGAGTCGCCCCGGAACCACGGCATTGACTCGGGGGTCGTCCGGGAGTGCGTCCTTCAAGATGGGCTCGAGAACCTCCTCGACGGCATAGTCGATCGAGCCGGCCTCGGTCACGATCGTGACGATCGTGCCAGGTTCGACGATGTGGATGTCGTTGAAGACCGCCTCGAACCGGGAGACGTGCCCGTAGAGATAGACGGTGTTCTCGGCCGGAGAGGCCGGTGTGCCACCGCCCTCCCACCAGGAGACGACGTCGTGCGTCGTCGGGTCGATCCAGCCGCCCGCAGCGGTGACCATGGCGTCGGTGTAGACCTCGATCGGCGCGTCGATCCCGAGGGCGGGCACGAGCAGCCTCAAAGGGGTCGCGGCAGGGATCGGAGAGAACTCGGGAGCCGTCCGCTCGGGAGGTGGCACAGAGATCGTCGGAGTAGGTATCGGCGGATACGCGAGCGCCGCCATCTCGGCTCGGTCGAGCAGGAGACCAGCAGCCGCCAACACTGTCCCCAGGCCGACCACGAGCCAGGGCAGGCGATGGCCCGGCCGCCGCGCCGTCAGGCGTGCGTGCCGGGCCATCGTCTGGTGCTGGTGCGTTATCGGTGTGCCGCGGGTCAGGCGCGGGAGCGCTGACGACGGAGCAGACCGACGCCGACGCCGGCAGCGCCGAGGGCGAGGCCGAGCACGGTCAGGGCGGCAGGGTTGATGCCACCTTCGGCGTAGCCAGTCGCACCCTGAGGCACGGCATTGGTCGTCGTTCCGGTCTGTGCGGGTGCCGTAGGCGCCGCTGCGATAGTGATCGGTGCCCATGTCAGGACCTCACCCGTGAGATCGCTGACGACGAGACGGTGCGCACCGACCACCGCGTCCTTGGGCACCGTCACGTTGACGGTGCCATCCGCCGCAACCATGAAGCGGCCGAGGAAGACCGGCTCCGAACGCAGCCAGACATCGACATACGTCCCCGCGTGCTCGGCGCCCACCTGCAGAGTGAGGGACTGTCCGACGGTCGCATCATTGTCGGCAACCAGGGTGGGGTTCGTCGGCACTGCGCCGATCGCTGCGTCCGACGGCGGGACCGGCGCGGGGTCCGGCGTCGGGTCAGGCGTCGGGTCCGGCGTGGGGTCCGGCGTCGGGTCAGGCGTGGGGTCCGGCGTCGGAGTCGGCGCGGCGAACGTGAAACGAAGGTTGCCGAACGACATGCTGTTGATCACGCCGTCGGCGTGAATACCTGATCCCAGCGAGAAGCCGACCGCGGTGACTTTGGCCCCAGGGATCTTGCTACTCCACTCGGCAAGAGTGCCCCAGTAGTTCGATCCCTGCCCGCCTCCAGTATGCGGAGCTGCGTTCCGCAGTCCCGCATTCGCGTCCGTATCAGGGGTCCACCAGTTGTCGCCGTAGACGGACTCGCCCACGAGAATGCCGAGCCGGTTTCCGTCAAGCGAGACCACGAGCTGCTTGCCTGGCGCCACAGATCCAGAGTTCTGGGTGAAGTCGATGGCGGGCGTCCCGATGTCCGCCAACGGGATGTCCACCGTGTAGTATGCCGCGACCTTCGCCAGACTCGAGTTGTCGTCGGTCCAGATGCGAAGTCCGCTACCTTCCAGAAGCTCGTAGTGCCCGTTCGCCCGCGTGTCGGCAGTGTTCCAAGTGCTCATATCGGTGGTGTGAACGGTAGATGCTGCCTGTGCGGGTGCAGCGACAGCGAGCGCCGTTGCACCCGCAGCAGCAAGTGCTACGAGTGCGCCTACTCGGCGGTTGATCGTCTTCATAGTCAGTCTCCTTCATTGCCCGACTTCTCAGAAGGTCGTCGAAGCAGTGGTTTTCTGATGCGCCGACCCTAGGAGAGATAGCCCAGCGTCCGCTGCTCTGGCACGCAGTGATCGTTGCCTGCACTAACAGGTTTACCCTTCGATGCCTTGTATGGACTCGATCTTGATCTGCGCGTGGTTTCTGAGGCAAACTCTTCTCGGCGCCTCAGGCAGTGAGCGGGGAGCGCGGCCGGTTCTGGTTGCCAGATCGAACCCACGTCATCGTGTCTGTTCGCTCCAACCGAATGGTCCACCCATACAGACCGATCCACCCGCCAGCTCAACAGCCGGCGCGGCTTCGACGTTCGGTCTGGTCATGACGACGACCCTCGCGCAGGTGGCGCTTTGCTTCGCGCACGTCGGGTACCCACGTCGACGTATCGGGTATCAGACAGAGAAAGCGCGACGCACCCTGCAGCGTCGCGCTTTCTTCAGCATCTGATCACTTCGCGGAATCAACCTGATGGGCGATAACCACGATGTTGTGCGTCGTCCGCCGGCGACCCTGGTCGGGCTCGCGGTAGCAGCCGATGAGGACGAGACGCCCGGGAACCTGCGCGTTGATCCGGGGATCGTCGGGCAGCGCTTCCTTGCCGACGGGTTCGAGAACCTCCTGCACGACGTAAACGATCTCCCCGGCTTCCGTCACGACGGTGACCTCGGTGCCAGGCACAACGCTATGGAGATAGTTGAAGACCGCCTCGAGCCGCGAGACGTGCCCGTAGAGGTACACCGTGTTGTCGGGGTCGGATGACGGTGTCCCGCCCCCCTGCCACCAGGAGACGACGTCGTGCGTGGTCGGGTCGATCCAGCCGTCCGCCGCTGCCACCATGGCGTCGGTGTAGACCTCGATGGGCGCATCGACCCCGATGGCGGGGATGAGCACACGGACTGGTGTTGCTGCGGGGACCACGAGTGGCGCCTCGACCTCCGGTTCCGGCTCGGGCGTGGCGACAGGCGCCGGATCCGGCACCTCGACCGCTACATCGCTACCCGAGGAAGCCAGATCGAACGGCGCGCTCGCGCTGAGGGCCGATACCGTCAACGCGAGCAACGCCGCCAGGGTCACGAAGCGGCGGCGCTGAGGGCCCCGTCGCGGGTCGGTCCCGACACGACGACCGTGCCGGGGACCCCGCCACGGAACAGAAGGCAGAGTCTCCGGCACGGTCAGTCTCCTAGATAACGATCGGCTCAGGCGCGGACGCGACGGACGACGAGCGTCCCCAGCGACACGACAGCAAGGCCCGCGAGGGTTGCAAGTGCGACGTGCAGCGGCTCCACGCCACCCTCGGCCCATCCGGTGGCGCCGCGCGGCACCGCGTTGGCCGCGCCACCCGTAGCAGTCGTGCCCGGGGCCGCGGCGATCGCGACCTCCGTCCAGGCGACAACCTCGCCGGTCGCGGCGTCCGCCACGGTGAGACGGTGGTCCCCAGCGAGCGTCGCGGGCACCTTCACGTCGACAGTGCCGTCAGCGGCGACCAGGAACCGACCCAGGAACACGGGGTCGGAGAAGAGGAAGACGTCAACCCACGTCCCGGCCAGGTGAGTACCGACGTAGACGTTCAGCCCGGCACCGGCGGTGACGTTCTGACCCGCCGGAACCAGCGTCCCGGAACGCAGCTCGGTCGTCAGGTCAGCGACGGGCGGAGCGGCGGCCTCACGGGCGGGCGGGGCGGGAGTGGGCTGGGGCTCCGGCGTCGGCTCAACCCAGGCGGGGTTAGCAACCGTCTCGGTCTCCGGAGTGGTGGTGAGCGGCGTGGCCGCGTGCACCCAGGTCCACGTCGAGAAGTCGATCACGTGGTCGAAGACCATCACGTCACGGGTCCGCGTGGTCTCACGCTCGGTCGAGGGAGCGGGCTGGACCGTCCAGTCACCCAAGACCGTCGCCGGGGCGGGCTTCGCGGTGCCGCCGGGGCGGAAGTCATGACGGGTTCCGTTGATGGTGACCCAAGGGACCACCGACGTCGCGTTGGTGGTCGAGCCCTGGCGGAGGGCGATGCCAACGACCTTGGTGTTGGCCCCGAAAATCGCCTGCCCGCCGGTGGTCGCTGTGATCCCAGCGCTCCAGAAGTCCTTGAGGTCTCGCGGCGTCTGGTTCTGCGGAAGAATGTTCCCGCTGGGGTTGCTGCCCCAGACGTTGGCGTGCCACCAGCGGCCGCCCTCAAGTCCAGTAAACGTACCGTTGTTGGGACCCTGCACAGGGTTCTGCTGGTACGGCTCCCAGACGAGACGCGCGTCGCGGACATTGTTGTCCGGGTCTGTCACGATGAGCTGGAGGGACGGCGCCCAACCAGTCGAGTCGAGGACCTCGTACCCCAGGCCCCAGACACTGCTCAGCAGCACCGGGTTGGCGAGCACGTGGATCACGTCGCTGTTCTGGCCGAGCACGAACCCGCGACCGTCCTGGTCGAGACCGGCCCGAGCGGCGCCGGTCGCCCCCCACGCGTGGCTGGCAGGGATACCAGGGTTCTGGTCATACTGGTTTGCCGCGACGGCGGGCGCGACAGCGCCGACCGAGAGGACGGCGGCCGCCGCGGTGGCGGCGAGTATCCGACGGGGTCGGAACATGGGGCATCAGCTCCTGGGTAGGTTGATCCCTCGCGGTGACTAGGCAGGAAGTCCTGCCCCGTAGACACCGCAGGGCTGGCCGCCGCGGAATGGCAGCACGGTTGTGCACCGTCGCGTCACCAAGCGTCGTCGGAACGCGCACCCACCAAACTACGGACAGCTGGCGCGCGATGACCTAGGCCAGCGCTCGATGCACGCCGAGATGGCGCTGGCCGTCCCTCCGGCCGATGGGCGCGGGCAACCAGACTCCGCCTCCACCGCACCTGCCGTCCTCCTGGCCCAGCGCACCTGACCTGCGCAAACATGATCGGGAAGCGCTGTGCACCGATGGCTGGCACCGTGGGCTCAGACGCCCGCCCGCCGCAGGAACACCCCGCGCACGTACGCGGCCTGCCCGACGTGCTGGAGGCAGTCGTCGACGATGCTCACCAGCCGCACACCGAGCGTGACCGGCGGGTCCCACCGGGTGTCGACGACACGGTCGAGGTCGCCGTCCGCCAGCGACCCGACGTACGCGACACCCGCGGCGTGCGCGGCATCGAAGTACCCACCCAGCAGCTCGGCGCTCGCCCGGACGGCCCCGACCTCGTCGGCGCTCATCCCGTACCCGGTCGCGCGGGCCGCGAACGGCAGCGCGAACCGCTCGGACCACCCCTCCGCCGTCCAGACGTCCTCGGTCCCGGCGACGTCCGCGAGCTGCGCCGACATCGCCCGCGTCAGGTGCCACACCAGCCAGGCGACCGTGTTCGCGCCGGGGTCCACGCGGTACGTGAGCAGGGCGTTGTCGGCGTCGTCGACGACGGCGTGGACGAGGCGGGGCAGACGCCCGTACGAGTCGAGGAGGATCTCCGTGGCGTTCATGGGCTCAGTCTGGCGGGGAGACCCGCCAGCAGCGCGGCCGAGTCGAAACGGTGAGGCGTAATATCTGGACAGACTAGACAGGAGGTGTCGTCCATGCGTTGGCAAGTCCAAGAAGCCAAGCAGCGGTTCAGCGAGCTCCTGCGTGCGACCGCCACGGGCGAGCCGCAGATCGTGACCAAGCATGGGGAGGCGGTTGCCGTCGTGATCGACTACGCCGTGTACGAACAGCTCCGCGGGACGACGGTGTCGTTCCTCGACTACGTCGGGTCCCACGGGACGATGGCTGACGACTTCGAGATCGAGCGCGCCCGCGACCTGCCGCGCGAGATCGACCTGACCACCTAATGGGGGCCGGTCTCCTGCTCGACACGAACGTCGTGTCGGAGCTGCGCAAGGCGCGCCCGGATCCCCGCGTCGTCGCCTGGTGGGACGCACGGCGCAGAGACGACGCGTACATCAGCGCGCTGGTGGTGGGCGAGATCCGCCTGGGTGTCGAACGGCTTCGAGGCCGCAACGACCATGCTCAGGCAGAGGCGCTGGACTCCTGGCTCACCGGGCTGGTTCATGGCTACGGCGACCACGTGCTGCCCGTCACCGCGGACGTCGCCGAGACGTGGGGGCGACTCAACGCCGCCCCCGATCGGCCACCCGTCATCGACGGGCTCATGGCGGCGACGGCTCTGGTCCACGGGCTCACGCTGGTCACCCGCAACGTCGCCGACGTCGAGCGCACCGGAGTCGCGGTCGTCAACCCGTTCGAGACCTGACGGGAGTCACGCCACCACCAACGCGGCGGGAGCGTCAGGGCAGGGCCGCCACCCGCGGGCGGTCAGGATCTCCGCGACCTCCCGGACGAGCGTGCCGTTCATCGCCTCGGTGCCCGTGTAGCGGCGCAGGAGCGTGCGGCTCGTGACGATGCGGTTCTGACGGGTCAGGTCGCGGAGCACGTCGCGGCGGTCCTGGTGCCACTGGATGCCGTCGATCTCGACGAGGAGCCACGTGCCGTCGGGCAGGTGCCAGGCGAGGTCGACGCGTGCCGGGCCGGGTCGGATCATCAGCTGGAGCACATCTGGCGGGATGCCCGCCGCTGTGCAGTCCAGGCGCGCCTTGGTCTCCGCCGGCGACTCCGAGCGCGGGTCGCACTCGTCCCACCAGGCCCGGGTCCGTGCCGCACCCCGGCGGCCGGCGGTGCTGGCTCGGGCGCGTTCGAGCTGCCGCTCGCTCAGGATCTTCTGGCTCCGGGCCGAGTCCATCAGGGCGACCGCCCGCCACCGCTCCACCTCGGGGACCACCTGCGCAAGCGCGACCTCCGGGGTGATGTAGCGGATGCCGTGGCGGCTCATGACGGCGCCCACCGGAGTCCGCCGGATGCGCACGCCCGTCGTCGTCGCAGAGCTGGAGCTGCCGCGCAGGAACGCGACCTCAGGGGCGAAGTCCCGCGGAGCGCCCTGGACGCCCGCCAGGACGAGGGCGGCCAGGCCGGTGGCCACCGCCGTCGGGCCGTGGGCCAGCGGGCCCTCGATGGCTCGCTGAAGGCGGGCGCGGTCCATGGCTGCGCCGTCCGACGCCGGGGGCGGGAGCGCGCCGACCACCTCGTAGACCCGGCGACGTCGTCGGACCAGCGCGCCGCCGGCGACCAGCCGACCGACTCGCTGCCGGCTGACGCCCGCCGCGACGCACTGCGCAGTGCTGACCAGACCGTCCTGACCGCGGACGGTCTCGAGCAGGTCGGCGGGCAAGGGCAGGCGGGGACGGCTCACGCCCAGACTCCACACCACGAGGAACCCCCGACAGAGCTTGTCCACAGGACGAGCTCCTCACGACACCGGCCCACCGACGCCGGCCCACCGACGTCGGGCCGACGCGGGAGCGTCCCGGAACGTCACGCAACCACCCGCCTCAACAGAACGACCTGGGACGCTCGCCACCACCAGCCGCCGGGAGAGGAGGTCGAGCGGCCCGGTACGTCACGGCAAAGGCCGGATGACGGAACGAACCGGGACGCTCACCCGGCGCCCCGGCACCCCGGCACCCCGGCGCCCCCGCCGGCCGGCACCCCGGCCGGAACGCCGTCGGCGGCCCGCCCCAACCAAGAGGGCGGGCCGCCGACGGCCTGGCAGAGGAGTGCGTCAGAACCCGATCCAGTTCCGCAGCGGCCCCTGGAGGAAGTACAGGACGAACATCACGGCCGTGCCGTAGAGCAGCGGGTGCACCACGCGGGCCTTGCCGACCGCGAGCTTGATGACCACGAACGCGATGACGCCCGCGCCGATGCCCGCGGTGATCGAGTAGGTGAACGGCATGAGCACGATGGTGAGGAACGCCGGGATGGCGACCTCGAAGTTCTTCCAGTCGATGCCCGTGACCTGCGTGAGCATGAGGAAGCCGACGACGACGAGGGCCGGGGTCGCGGCCTCGTGCGGCACCATCGTGACGACGGGCGTGATGAAGATGGCCAGCAGGAACGCGATGCCCGTGACGACGGACGCGAGGCCCGTGCGGGCGCCGTCGCCGACGCCGGCGGCCGACTCGACGTAGGAGGTGTTCGAGGAGACCGAGCCCATGCCACCGGCGGCGGCGGCGATGGAGTCGACGATGAGGATCTGGCGGGTCTTCGGCGGGTTGCCGTCCTCCTCGAGCAGGCCGGCCTCGCCGCCGACGGCCACCATGGTGCCCATCGTGTCGAAGAAGTCGGCGAGCATGAGGGTGAAGACCAGCAGGATCACGGCGATGACGCCGATGTTGCGGAACGAGCCGAGCAGCGAGAAGTTGCCGAGGATGCCGAGGTTCGGCAGGCCCCAGTCGGCTGTCAGGCTCGGCACGTTGAGCGCCCAGCCGCCGGGGTTGTCCCCGGCGCCCTGCGAGCCCAGGTCGCCGAT
Organism: Xylanimonas protaetiae; assembly: GCF_004135385.1. Lineage (NCBI taxonomy): Bacteria > Bacillati > Actinomycetota > Actinomycetes > Micrococcales > Promicromonosporaceae > Xylanimonas > Xylanimonas protaetiae. Next base: position 688,658 of record NZ_CP035493.1, read on the forward strand.
GGCCTCGACGATGATCGCGAGGATGGTCGAGCCGACGATGGCGATGAGGATCGCGCCGCGGACCTTCTTGATCATCATGATGATGGCGGCGAGCAGGCCGACGACGAAGACGAGGATCGGCCACGAGCTCAGCGAGCCGTTGATGCCGAGCTGCACGGGCGTGCCGGAGCCGATGCGCACGAAGCCCGAGTCGACGAACCCGATGAAGGCGATGAACAGGCCGATGCCCACCGAGATCGCGACCTTGATCTCGTGCGGCACGGCCTTGAACACGGCCTCGCGGAAGCCGGTGAGCACCAGCACGAGGATGATCAGGCCTTCGAGCACGATGATGCCCATCGCGTCGGCCCAGGTCATGCCCGGGATGGTCGCGATGGAGAAGGCGACGACGGCGTTGAGGCCCATGCCCGCGGCGAGCGCGAGCGGGAAGTTCGCGACGACGCCCATGAGGATCGTCAGCACACCGGCGACGAGGGCCGTCACGGCGGCGATCTGGGCGAAGTCGCCGCTGGTCGCGGTCGCGTCGCCCGCCGCGCCGAGGAAGCTGCCGGTGCCGTCCGGGACACCGCCCAGGATGATGGGGTTGAGCACGATGATGTACGCCATCGTGAAGAAGGTCACCAGGCCACCGCGGATCTCGGTCCCGACGGTGGAGCCACGCTCGGTGATCTTGAAGTAGCGATCGAGGGCGCTCAGGGTCTTCGCCGGCGCCGTGGTCGTGTTGGCCATGGGCCGTATCGTGCCAGTCCTGTGAAGGCCCTGTAACCGGCGGCGTGGAAAGATGCGAGGACTTCGCCCGCAAAGGTGACCGACGCCACCACCCGGCTCAGTACGCCCCGGCCCCGCCGAACACGGCCTTCGCGGTGCGTGCCAGGATCATCAGGTCCCCGAACGGAGTCCAGTTCTCGGCGTAGTACACGTCGAGCCGCACCGTCTCCTCCCAGGACAGGTCCGAGCGGCCGCCCACCTGCCACAGCCCCGTCAGGCCGGGCTTGACCAGCAGCCGGCGCCGCATCCGCGCCTCGTACCGGCTGACCTCCGCCGGGAGCGGCGGACGCGGGCCCACCAGGCTCATCTGGCCGGCCAGCACGTTGAAGAGCTGCGGCAGCTCGTCGAGCGAGTACCGGCGCAGCATGCGGCCCACGCCCGTGACGCGCGGGTCGTTGCGCTGCTTGAACAGCACGCCGGCACCGTCGTTGCCCTGCTGCGCGAGGGCGGCGACGTGTGCCTCGGCGTCGACCACCATGCTGCGGAACTTGAGCATGGGGAACGCGCGGCCCCCGCGCCCCACGCGCGACTGGCGGAAGAACACCGGGCCGGGGCTCGTGACCTTCACGGCGACCGCGACGACGGCGAGCACCGGGGACAGCAGCACGGTGAGCAGCGCCGCGCCGGTCCAGTCCATGACGGCCTTCGCCCAGAACTTCGGGCCCGCGAACTGCGGGGCGTCCACGTGCAGCAGGCTCACGCCCGCCGCCGGGGTGACCGTGATGCGCGGCCCGGCGACGTCCGCGAGCTCGGCCGTGAGCATGAGGTCGACGCCGACGGGCTCGAGCTCCCAGCCCAGCCGGCGCACGACGTCGGCGGTGATCGCGTCCGAGCCGGAGACCGCGACGCAGTCCGCGCCCACGGACGCGGCGACCGTGCCCGGCGCACTCAGGTCGCCCAGCACGGGGACGCCCAGGATCTTCTCGCCCGCGAGGACGGTGCCCGTGGGCACGCACACCCCGACGACGCGGTACCCCGACGACGGCCGCCCGTTGAGCTCGCGGATGAGGCGCTCCGCCTGGTCGCGCAGGCCGATCGCCAGCACCGCCGTCGTCATGTCCCGCTCGGTGCGGTGCCGGTGCAGCCACCGCCGCCACAGGAAGCGCGCGGCGAGCAGGCCCGCGAGCCCCACCGGCAGCGCGACGATGATGTACGTGCGGGCGGCCGGCGCCGAGACCAGGAAGGCCGTCACGGTGACGATGCTGAACAGCTTCCAGGACGCGTCGAACACCCGGTGGTACTCGAGCGGCCCCGACCCGTACGTGCGCGGGTCGTACGCCTTGCCCAGCGCGAGCGCCAGCATCCACAGGGACGCCAGGCCCACCGACATCGTCACGCGGGCCGCGATGCCGCCTGGCGTCGCCGCCGGCCCGAGCTCGAGCGCGCGGACGAACGACGCGAGCGTGATCGCCGCCGAGACCACGAGCGTGTCCGTCACGGCGATCCGGTGCCGGTAGTCGAGGTGCCACCGCACGCCGCGGAAGGCGTCCCGCGTGGCCGTCAGGCCCTGGACGCGCAGCGCAGGGCGGGTGGGGACGAAGGCGCGCTGGGTCGTGGTGGTCACGGCGGGGCCTCCTCGTCGACGATGGCGACGGGCGCCGCATGCGCCCGTCGTCGTCGACTGTAGGAGTGGAGAAACGGTGGAGAGGGGCTGGAGGAGGCCTTTCACCCCGGCGGTCACCCAGACTTCACCCGGCACGTCCCGGCGTGTCACCCGACGTCGATGGCACGACCCGGGACGACCCGTCCGCACGGTGCGAAGCGCCCGTCTCGGGCGGCCGGTCCCCTCGGGGCGCGTCGCCCCCGGGACCGCTCGGTGCCGTCCGTTCGCCGCCGGGTGGCGGCTTCCTACAATGGGCGCGTGCCGTCCCTCCTCCAGATCCTGATGCGTCCCGAGACGCGGCGCCCGACGCCGCCTCCGCAGCGCGTCGACCTGCGGCGCATCGTCCTGGTCGGGATCGCCGCGTGGCTCGTGGCGCTCGTCGTCGCCGTCGTGCTGCTCGCGACCGGGACGCAGGGCTGGCAGTGGGTGGCCATCTGCGGCGCCGGGATCGCGCTGGGCGGCCTGGGCCTTCTCTGGGACCGCAGGCACCGCTGACCCGGGTGTCCGCCGTCGCCGCTCCGGAGGTCGGCGCAGTCGCCTCTCACGCGTGACGACGACGGCGCGGCCGTCCGCCCGCACCGCGACTCACGCAGTCGGCACCGCGACTCACGCGATCGGCGGCGCGTCCCACGCGGTCGCGGCCCAGAGCGTGGCCGCGGCGTCCGGCCGTGCGAGCGCGACCCGCAGCAGCGCCGCCCGCGACGGGGCGTCGAGCAGGTCGGCGAGGGCGTCGGCCAGGCTCGCCTCGTCGATGGCGTACGGCTCGCCGTCGTGCACCCAGAAGCGCACCCGCACGCCGTCGACCGTGAGGTCGTCGTGGTGCCGCCAGACCGCCGGGACCCGGGGATCGAGCGCGCGGACGCGCTCGTCGAGCGGTCGCGGGTCGCCTGCGCCGTCCGGGCTCCGCTCGGCCGCGACGGGCAGGTCGAGCAGGTCCGCGAGCGCCTCCACGGCACCCGCGGGCGCCGGGACGATGGGACCGAGCTGGGCCCACCGGCGCCCGGGCGCGACGACGACGTCGCCGGCGTCGACGACGACGACGGCACCGGGAGGGACCGCGCCACCGGACGTCGCGCCACCGCGGGCCGCGCCACCGGACGCGCCGCCGTGGAGCGCGCCGCCGGACAGCGCAACGCTCGCCGCCGCATCGCCGAGCGCCGCATCGTCGTGGACCGCATCGTCGGGCGCAGGCTCGTCGAGCAGCGCCGGGAGGCGGTCCGGGAGCGGGTCGAGCAGCGTCGCGCGGTCGGCGGCGACCGCCGCCGCGGCGAGGCCCGCCCACAGCGCGAGCGCGTCCCGCACGGGCACTGCGGCGCCCACGGGGCCGAGCGCGTCGAGCACCGCGGGCCAGTCCTCGGGCCGCTGCTCGGCAAGCTTCCCGACGCCGCCGAGCGCGCGCAGCACGACGTCGTCGAGCCCACGCGTCGCCGGGGGCGCGGGCGGGAGCAGCGGGACGCCGTCGCGCAGCGCGAACGGGGCGCCGAGGCTCCGCCGCAGCCACCACGCCGTGTACGACGGCGCGGCCAAGGCCCCGGGCGGGCGCCCGTGCCGGGCCGGACGGGGGTGAGCAGCGCGCGCCGCAGGTCCGGCTGCCGCGCGACGAGCGCGAGCGCCTCCGGCCACGAGCCGTCAGCGACGGCGTCCAGGTCCGCGACGGCCTCGACGTCGTCGAGCAGCACGTCGGGGCCCCACAGGTCGGCGAGGTGCTCGAGATACTCCTGCCAGTCCGCGAGCCAGGCGGCGGCGCTGTCCGGGTCGTGGTCGTCGTCGGACCCGCCGGTCGCGGCCTCCCCGACCCGGTAGGCGTCGAGCGCGGCGTGCGCGCCCGCGGCACGCAGCACGGCCTCGCCGTGCCGGGCAACCTCGTCGTCGTCGACGACGGCGAGACCGTCCAGGTGCTCGGCGGCCCAGGTGCCGGGCAGCGCGGCCTCGCGCAGCGGGGTGGGCGTGCCGCCGTCGGCCCGGACGGGCAGCTCGCCCACCCAGAACGGGACCGCCTCGGGCGGGGCGGCCGCGACGAGGGCGAGCACCGCGGCGACGACCGTCCGCGGGCGCCGGGGGCCACCGTCGTCGAACAGGTCGCCGGCGTCAGCATCGTCGGGGTCGTCGCCCGGCACGTCATCGTCGAGCACGGCCTCCGCCGCGGCGAGGGCGGCGGTGCGGACGGACGGGTCGGAGAGCAGGGCGCGGGCGTCGAACGGTGTCGCGCCGACTCGTTCGAGCACGGGATGCGCGGCCTCGGGGTGCACCACGCGGACGCCGAGCACCTCGGCGGCGTCCCACGCGCGCACGGACCCGCCCGACGCGGGCAGCACGAGCCCGCGCGCCCCGCGGGCGAGGCGGCCGTCCGCGAGCGGCACGGGCGCCCCGGCGAGCGCCTCGCGCACGGCCGGGTCGGTCGCGTGAGGGGCGAGCGCGGCGTAGACAGCCCGCCAGCGCGCGGGCGGCAGCCCGGCAAGCTCGTCGAGGGCGTCGGCGAGCGGGACGACGCGGGCGCCCAGCCGTCGCGCGGTCGCGTGGTGCCGCGTCGCGAGCGGCACCGTCCCGAGGACGGCCGCGACGGCGTCGTCCTCCCCCACGGGCCCGGCGACGAGCACGGCGTCGCGGGGTGCGACGCGCACGGTCTCCTGGCTGGCGAGGGGCGGGGTCGACGACGGGTCGACGGGCCAGTCGTCCAAGGTGGCGGCGCCGGGTCGGTCCGAGTTCCCGGCGCCGAGCCGGTCCGACGAGGTCCCGACGCCGGGACGGTCCGACAGGTTCCCGGCGCCAGGACGGTCCCAGAGACTCCCCACGCCGGGCTGGCCCGACGGGCTCCCGACGGAACGGTCCCCGGGGACGGGCAACAGCGGCGTGCCCGCCAGTGCCTCGACCGCCGCCTCGCGGACAGCGGCATCGACCTCGCCTGCAGGCAGGTCCGCAGGAACGAGGTCGAGGACGTCGGCGCCGCGCTCGCCCGCCACATCGGCGAGCAGCACGGCGTAGGCGCGGCCCGCCGCGACGGCCAGGGCATCCGTCGCGGCGCCGGGCAGCACCCGGCGCCGGCCCGGGTCGACGGGGAACGTCGCGACGAGCAGCGCGGGGAACGTGAGCGCGACGTCGGTCGGCGTCGGGGCGTGCAGCACACGGGGCACGGCGGGCACGCGGCCCGACGCCGCGCGCGGCAGCGCCCAGACGAGCGACCATGCCGTGCGGCGCTGCTCGACGGGCAGCTCGGCGACGTCGTCGCGGGTCAGCTCGCCCTCGGCCCGGTGGGTGACCCACCGTTCCGCGACGGCGTCGAGCACCCGCCGGATCGGCTCGGCAGCGGTGACCACCTCGATCTCGACGCGCTCCAGCGTGGGCAGCGCGAGGAGCAGCGCGTCGTCCACGGCGTCGAGCTGGGCGTGCACCGCGGCCACGGCGTCCGCGTCGCGCAGCACGAGCTCGACGACGGTGTCGCCGTCGACGGTCCGCTCGGGAAAGGGCAGCCGCAGCAAGGCGGCCCGCGGGGCCTCGACACCCTCGCGGTCCAGCGCGGCCCGCGTGAGCGACGCGCTGAACCGGACACCGCCCGTCGTCGAGCGGACCGCGACGTCGTCGCTCACGGAGCGGACGGCGGCGAAGCCGACGCCGAACCGGCCGACCGCGCCCTCCCCCTTCGACGACGCCCGCAACGAGGCCAGCGAGGCGACGCCGGCCGCGTCGAGCGGGGCGCCGACGTTGCTGACCTGGAGCGTCGCCGGCGTGACGGTGGTGTCGAGGCGGAACGTCACGCGCCCCGCGACGCCCGCCCGGGCGGCGGCGTCGGCGGCGTTCTGCGCGAGCTCGACGACGACGCGGTCGCGGTAGTAGCCGCGCGCGTGGTCGTCCTCGAGGTTCGCGTCCTCGCGCAGCCGCGTCGGCGAGGCGCGCCACGCGTCCAGGACGGCGCGGCGCAGCGCCGCGGTGCCGAACGGGTCGGCGGTCACTCCGCCTCGGGCGTCGCCTCGGGGTCTGCGGCCTCGGACGGGGCGTCCGCCTGGTCGGCCTCCGGCGTCACGGCCGCATCCCCCGCGCCCTCGGCCGCACCGGCGTCCGCCTCGATCCCCGTGGCGGATCCAGCGGTCTCAGCAGCTCCCGCCGTCCGGAGATCCACGAGCTCCACCGTCGTCTCGTCGATGAGCGGGTCGGCGGCCGGCCAGTCCGAGGGGCCGTGCTCGACGTCGGTCTCCGAGTGCGCGCCGCACCCGTGGTCGAGGGAGACGACCTTGCCGTCGTCGGGCGACCACGCGTTGGCGCACACGCCGAACACCTGGCCGAGCTCGCCGGACAGCGGGATCAGGAACCCGCAGGACAGGCACTCGGCGGGCGACTGCACGGCGACGGCGGCCGTCGGGCCGCGCGAGCCGCGGTACCAGCGCTGCGCGGCCTCGGAGCGGCCCGTCGGGGACAGCACGCGCACGCGGGCGAGGGCGAGCTCGTCGATCGCGACGGCGTCGGCCTCGGGGTCGCCCGTGGAGACCCAGCCGGGCTCCAGGCGCGGGTCGTCGGCCCGGAAGGGCAGCGTGTCGCCGGGGCCGATGTCGCCGGGACGCAGGCGCTCGGACCACGGCAGCCACTCGGGGGCGAGCAGCGCGCCGTCGCCGGGCAGCAGCTCGACCTCGCACACGGTCGCGTTGCGGCCGCGCGGCACGCGCGCGAGCGTCACCACCCACGACCAGCCCTGGTACCCCAGCATGGTGGCGGCGAACCGGTGCGAGACCAGGCGCTCGCCGTCGACGACGGTGCCGAGGTGCTCGCCGACGTCGGACGCCGACTCGGCCACCTCGGCTGCGGCGGCGCGCGCCAGCTCGACGGCACCGACCAGCAGCGCCTCCTTGGCGGGGCGGGCGGCGGTGCGACGGGTGCGGGGCGTGGCCTCGGCGGAACTCACGGCGTCATTGTCCCTCAGGCGTCGATCTGGTCGGCGACCGCGCGAAGGATCTTCGCGACGATCTCGCTGTCCTTCGGGTAGCGGCCGCGCTTGAGCTCGTCGCCCACCTTGTCGAGCTTCTTGATGAGGTCCTCGATGACGGCCGCCATGTCGGACGGCGCGGGGCGCTTGGCCTTCGCCACCGACGGGGCCGCCTCGAGCACGGTCACGGACATCGCCGAGGGGCCGCGGCGGCCGTCGGCGACGCCGTAGTCCACCTTGGTGCCCGGCTTGGGGTTGACGACGCCCGCGGGCAGTGCGGACGCGTGCAGGAAGACCTCGCCGCCGTCGTCGCCGGCGATGAAACCGAAACCGCGTTCGGTGTCGAACCACTTGACCTTGCCGGTGGGCACCTTGACCTCGTTCGTGTTGCTGCTCAGGTTGCCGGGCACGCCCGGGTGCGGCCCGACACGGGCCGACCCCTCAGGTTACCGGGAGTGGCCCCCGCGGACCGAACGCCCGGCCCGGCGCCGCCGCCCGGCCCGGCGCGGGGTGCCGCTCGCCCCCGCGGCCCGGCCTGCGCACGGACCGAGACGTCGGCGCCCGGGGCCCCACCGCGGCCTGGCCCCGCGCGTAGCATCGCTGGGATGGCCTACTCCGAGTTCGTGCGACGGCTGGACGACGACGCGCTCGTCGCCCTGCTGCGCGCGCGGCCGGACCTCGCGGCCCCCTCGCCGTCGACGCTGCGGTCGCTCGCGGCGCGGGCGTCGTCGCGCACGTCGCTCGAGCGGGCGCTCGCGCAGCTCGACCTGCCGACCCTCCAGGCCCTCGAGGCGGTGCTCGGGCTGGAGGCGCAGGGGCACGTCGTCGCGGCGGCGGACGTCGCCGCGGCGGTGGGGGCGAGCGCACCGGACGACGTCGCCGTCGTCGTCGGGCTGCTGGACCGCGCCCGGGCGCTGGCGCTGCTCTGGACGGACGAGGCGGGCGGGCTGCGGCCCGCGCCGGGGCTGCCCGAGGTCCTCGGCACGGCGGCGCCCGGCCCCGACGGGCGCACGCACGCGGACCCCGCGCTCACCCCTCCCGCCCCCACGGGCGCCCGGGCGGTCCCGCCCGCCGCCGTGGACGACGAGGCCGCGAGCGCCGCCGTCGAGGCCGTCCGCCTGGTCGACACGCTGCTGCGCGCCTGGCAGGACGCCCCGCCGCCCGTGCTGCGCGCGGGCGGGCTCGGGGTGCGCGACCTGCGCCGCACCGCGCTGGCGCTCGAGGTCGACGAGGCGACGGCGGCGTCGGTCGTCGAGCTCGCGGCGACCACGGGCCTGGTCGACGACGACGGCGAGGACCCGCCGTCGTACGTGCCCACCACACGCGCCGACGACTGGGACGAGGCCGGCACGACGGAGCGCTGGGGCATGCTCGCGGCCGCGTGGGCGAGCGGCCGGCGCACGCCGTGGCTCGCGGGGACGCGCGACGAGAAGGGCACGGTGCGCGCCGCGCTGAGCGCCGACCTGGGCCGCGGGTGGGTGCCGCGCCTGCGCACGCAGGTGCTGACGGCGCTCGCCTCGCTGGGCCCGGTCGCGGTCCGCCCGGACGACGTCATGGCCGACCTCGCGTGGCGCACGCCGCGCGCGGTCCCGCCGGACGCGGCGGTCGTGGGCCTGCTGCACGAGGCGGCGCTGCTGGGCGCGACGGGCGCGGGCGCGCTCGCGACGCCGGGCCGCGCGCTGCTCGCGCTGCTGCGGGGCGACGCCCCCGGCCCCGTCGGCGCCCCCGCGGCTCCCCCGGCCGACGCCGAGGCCGTCCTCGCCGGAGTGCTCCGCGCGGTCCTCCCCCGCCCGTCGACGAGCTGCTGCTCCAGGGCGACCTCACCGGCATCGTCCCGGGCCGCCCGTCCGCCGAACTGGCGAGCCTGGTCGACCGGGCCGCGGACGTCGAGTCCCGCGGCGCGGCGACCACCGTCCGCTTCACCCCGGCGTCGGTGACGCGGGCCCTCGACGGGGGCGCCACGGCCGACGAGCTCCTGGAGCAGCTCGCGCGCCTGTCCCGCACCCCGGTGCCGCAGGCGCTCGAGTACCTGGTGCACGACACCGAGCGGCGGCACGCGGCCCTGCGCGTCGGGGCGGCGGGCTCGTACGTGCGCGCCGCCGACCCGGCCGTGCTCACGGGCCTCGTCGAGGACCCGCGCCTGGCCGACCTCGGGCTCATCCGCCTCGCCCCCACGGTCGTCGCGGCGTCCGTCCCGGCCGCCGCGCTCCAGGTGGCGCTGCGGCAGCGCGGCCTGCTCGCCGCGCTCGAGGGGCCCGACGGGCGCCCGCTCGGCCGGCTGCGCCGTCCGGCCCGGATCGAGCGTGGCGGCGCCCGCACGCTGCGCTCCCCGTACCTGACGGCCGGGGCGCCGACGTCGGACGCCGAGCGGCGCGCGCTCGTGGAGCGCCTGCGGATCGCCGACGGCGAGGGGCGGCGCTCGCCGTTCGCGTCGACGGCGGGCGGCGAGGCGGGCGTCTCGGTCGCGGCGCTGGACCGCGCGGCGAGCGCGCCGACGCCGGTGAGCGGCAGCCACGCGCTGGACCGGCTGCGTGCCGCGACGGGAACACCCGCCCCTGGCGACGCGTTGGCCCTGCTGCGCGACGCCGTCCGGGAGGGCGGGCACGTGTGGCTGGAGCTGGTCGACGGCCAGGGCCGCCCGGTCCGCCGCCGCGTGCGTCCGCTGCGCGTCGAGGCGGGCCGCCTGCGCGCGCTGGACACCCAGCGGGGCGCCGAGCTGACGGTCGCGGTCCACCGCATCGCGCACGTCGACCCCGACGACGACGCATAAGGCCCCGGCCGAGCGACTCTGGATGTCCGGTTCTGGGCGGCCATACACGGACGTTCAGAGTCGCGCGACAGCGAGACGGAGACGAGATGAGGAGTTTGGATGGGTGACGGGCCTTTGATCGTGCAGAGCGACAAGTCGTTGTTGCTCGAGGTCGACCATCCGCGGGCCGACGAGTGCCGGCGGGCCATCGCGCCCTTCGCCGAGCTCGAGCGTGCGCCCGAGCACGTGCACACCTACCGGCTCACCAACCTGGGCCTGTGGAACGCGCGCGCGGCCGGGCACGACGCCGAGCAGGTGGTCAACACCCTCCTCGAGTTCTCGCGCTACCCGGTGCCGCACGCGCTGCTCGTCGACGTCGCCGAGACCATGGACCGGTACGGCCGCCTCACGCTGCACGCGCACCCGACGCACGGGCTGGTGCTGGAGGCCTCCGACCGGGCCGTGCTCGCCGAGGTGCTCAAGTCGCGTCGCACGTCGGGCCTGCTGGGCGAGCGGATCGACGACCAGACCGTCGTCGTGCACCCCTCCGAGCGCGGCCATCTCAAGCAGGTGCTGGTCAAGCTCGGCTGGCCCGCGGAGGACCTGGCCGGGTACGTCGACGGCGAGAAGCACCCCATCGCGCTGTCCCACGAGGCCACCCCCATCCAGGGCGGAGCGGTCAAGCACTGGGAGATGCGGCCCTACCAGGCGCAGGCCGTCGACTCGTTCTGGTTCGGCGGCTCCGGCGTCGTCGTCCTGCCGTGCGGTGCGGGCAAGACCATCGTGGGCGCCGGCGCCATGGCCAAGTCCGGCACGACGACGCTCATCCTCGTGACCAACACCGTGAGCGCGCGGCAGTGGAAGGACGAGCTGATCCGCCGCACCACGCTCACCGAGGACGAGATCGGCGAGTACTCGGGCACCCGCAAGGAGATCAAGCCCGTCACGATCGCCACCTACCAGGTGCTCACCACGAAGCGGAAGGGCGTGTACAGCCACCTCGAGCTGCTCGACGCCCGCGACTGGGGCCTCATCGTCTACGACGAGGTACACCTGCTGCCCGCCCCGATCTTCCGCATGACGGCGGACCTCCAGGCCCGACGACGCCTCGGCCTCACCGCGACGCTCGTGCGGGAAGACGGCCGTGAGGACGAGGTGTTCTCGCTCATCGGGCCCAAGCGGTACGACGCCCCCTGGAAGGACATCGAGGCGCAGGGCTACATCGCCCCCGCCGACTGCGTGGAAGTGCGGCTCACGCTGCCGGAGTCGGACCGCATGACGTACGCCGTCGCGGAGCCCGAGGACAAGTACCGGCTCGCGGCGACGGCGTCCGGCAAGAACCGCGTCGTCGAGCGCATCGTGGAGACGCACCCGGACGACCAGGTGCTCGTCATCGGGCAGTACCTCGACCAGCTCGAGGAGCTGTCGGCGCACCTCGACGCCCCGCTCATCACGGGGGCGACGACGGTGCGCGAGCGGCAGCGGCTGTTCGACGCGTTCCGCTCGGGCGAGGTGTCGAAGCTCGTGGTGAGCAAGGTCGCGAACTTCTCGATCGATCTGCCCGAGGCGTCGGTCGCGATCCAGGTCTCGGGCTCGTTCGGGTCCCGGCAGGAGGAGGCCCAGCGCCTGGGCCGCGTCATGCGCCCCAAGTCCGACGGCCGCACCGCGCACTTCTACGCCGTCGTCGCGCGCGACACGGTCGACCAGGACTTCGCCGCCCACCGCCAGCGCTTCCTGGCGGAGCAGGGGTACGCGTACCGGATCGTGGACGCGGAGGACTTCGACCCCGTGCAGTGAGACCCGGTGCAGTGAAGTGGAGCACGAGGCACGAGGTCAGGCAGCACGTCCGCTGTGGGCGATCTGCGCCGCCACCGATTGCAGCCCTCACCGCCCCGGGCCACGATCGATGCGTGATCTCCCCCGTCTCCCGCGCGCGCGGTGCCCGCGCGCCCTTCGCCGTCGGTGCCGTCCTCGTGCTGGGCACGGGTCTCGCCGTCGCGCCCGCCCTGGTTCCCGACGCCGTCGCCCCTGCCGTCCTCGCGGCCGCCCACGCCGAGGCGCCCCTGACCGATCTCGACGGCGAGATCACGGACCGCGCGAACGTGCTCGGCGACCGCAAGGCGGAGGTCCAGACGGCGCTCGACCGCGTCGCCGACCAGACGACGCTCCAGCTCTTCGTCGTGCTGGTCGACACGTTCGACGGCGCCTCGGACGGCACGGACTGGGCGAACCAGACGGCGACGTCGACGGGCATGGGCCGCAACGACGTCCTGCTGGCGATCGCGACGCAGGGGCGCCAGTGGGGCCTCTCGTGGGACAACAACGCGCCGCTCTCGTCGGCCGACCTGGACGCCGTCGAGGCCGCCGCCACGACCGCGGCGCGCGCCGCCGCCAACGCCCCCGCGGGCGAGGGCGACTGGGCCTCCGTCGCGATCGACTCGGCCGACGCGCTCGTCTCCCGGGCGAGCGGGGGCGGGGGCGGCGGGGCCGCGCTCGCGGTCGGCGGCGCCGTCGTCGTCGCGGGCGGTGTCGGCGGCTGGCTGTGGTGGCGGAGCCGCCGCCGCGCGGCCGGTCAGGCCGCGAGCACCAGCCAGGACGAGCTCTCCCGGCTCAGCACCGACGAGCTCGACAAGCGCGCGTCGACGGCGCTCGTCGAGATCGACGACGCCCTCAAGACGTCCGAGCAGGAGCTCGGGTTCGCGCAGGCCGAGTTCGGCCTGGAGGCCACCACGGAGTTCCAGCAGGTGCTCACGAAGGCGAAGTCCGACGTGCAGCAGGCGTTCGTGCTGCGGCAGCACCTCGACGACGAGACCCCGGACCCGGAGGCGCAGAAGCGCGCCTGGCTGGCCCAGATCATCACGCTCGCGGACGGCGCGGCCGACGCGCTCGACGGCCAGACGGCGTCGTTCGACGACCTGCGCAAGCTCGCCGAGCGCGCCCCGCAGGTGCTCGAGGAGACGACGCAGCGCGCCGAGGAGCTCACGTCGCGCGTCGGCGTCTCCCGCCAGACGCTGGCCACCCTCGCGGCCACCTACCCGCCCACCGCGCTCGCGTCGGTGAGCGCCAACCCGGACCAGGCGGCGTCGCTCGTCGAGCAGGCGCGCACGGCCGTCACGGAGGGCCGGACGGCGCTCGAGAAGAAGGACCGCAACGCGGCCGTCGCCCAGGCGCGCGGCGCGCAGAACGCGCTCGGCCAGGCCGTGAAGCTGCTCGACGCCGTCGACAACGCCGGCCAGGAGCTCGCCGCGGCCGGGCCGAAGCTCGACAAGGGCATCGCCTCCATCACGTCCGACATCGCGGACGCCGGCCGCCTCGCCCCGATCATCACGGCCGCGGGCGACGCGACGGTCGGCCCGGCCACGGCCGAGGCGCAGGCGGCCGTCGCGCAGGCGCAGGCCGCCAAGCAGGGCGGCGACCCGCTCGCGGCGCTGGCCCGGCTGACGGCGGCCGAGGCGGCGCTCGACCAGGCGCTCGCCCCGGCCCGGGAGAAGTCCGAGGCGGACGCCCGCGCGGCGGCCCTGCTGCGCGACACGCTCGGCCGCGTCGAGTCGCAGGTGCGGGCCACCGACGACTTCATCTCCACGCGCCGGCAGGCCGTCGGGCCGGACGCGCGCACGCGGCTCGCCGAGGCGATCCGCCTCGTCGGCGAGGCCCGCCAGCTCGCCTCCTCCGACCCGTCCACCGCGCTCCGCAAGGCGCAGGAGGCCGAGCGGTACGCCTCCAGCGCCGCGCAGATGGCCCAGCAGGACGTCTCCGGCTGGGGGCAGCAGCAGGGCGCCGGACCGAACATCGGCGGCATGGTGCTCGGCGGCATCCTGCTCGACTCGATCCTGCGCGGGTCGGGCGGCGGCATGGGAGGCGGCCAGCGCCGTGGCGGCGGCTTCGGAGGCGGCGGCATCGGCGGCGGCTTCGGCGGCGGCGGGTTCGGCGGGGGCCGCTCCGGCGGCTACGGCGGGGGCGGCGGCCGCTCGGGCCGCGGCGGTAGGTTCTAGTTGTCCAGCGGTATCACTGCACGGCATCACCCCTGATCAAGGACGAGAGAGGCACGATCCCATGACCGCGAAGCAGAGCATCCTCGGGCGCATCGCCCAGCTCACCAAGGCCAACGTCAATGCGCTGCTGGACCGGGCCGAGGACCCGCAGAAGATGCTGGACCAGCTCGTGCGCGACTACACGAACAACATCGCGGAGGCGGAGCAGGCCATCGCCCAGACGATCGGCAACCTGCGCCTGGCCGAGCAGGACTACAACGAGGACGTCGCGTCGGTCAAGGAGTGGGGCGGCAAGGCCCTCGCCGCGTCCCGCAAGGCCGACGAGTACCGCTCCACGGGTGACGTCGCGAACGCGGACAAGTTCGACCAGCTCGCCAAGGTGGCGCTGCGCAAGCAGCTCGACGCCGAGTCCGAGGTCACGCAGGCCCAGCCGATGATCGACTCGCAGCGGCAGACGGTCGAGAAGCTCAAGACGGGCCTGACCCAGATGAAGGACAAGCTCGTCGAGCTGCGCGGCAAGCGCGACTCGCTCGTGGCCCGCGCCAAGACGGCCCAGGCCCAGCAGACGGTCCAGACGGCGATCAGCTCGATCAACGTGCTCGACCCGACGTCGGAGATCGGCCGCTTCGAGGACGCCGTGCGGCGCGAGGAGGCCAAGGCGATCGGCCAGGCCGAGGTCGCCGCGCTCTCGCTCGACTCGCAGTTCGAGGAGCTCACCCGGTCGGACGCGGACATCGAGCTGGAGGCCCGCCTGGCCGCGCTCAAGGCCGGCAGCGCCCCGGCGCCGCAGATCGCCCCGACGTCGGTGTCGAGCGACTACGAGCCCGACGCGTCCTGACGCCGGACGCCTCGCATGCCGGTGGCCCCGGACTCCGTGGAGTCCGGGGCCACCGGCGTCTGCGAGGTCAGCGGGCCGCGTACGCGTCCACCTGGGCGGCGAACGCCCGCCCGACGGCGATCACCAGGTGCGCCAGCGACGCCGCGTCCCGCGTCATCGCCGCGTCCACCGCGGCGGCGTCGACGTCGTCGTGGTGGCGCGCCCAGCCGAGCGTGATCGACTTGCCTGCCTCCGGGTGGAACTGCACGCCGAGCGCCGAGCCGATGCGGAACGCCTGGTACGGGTACTGCTGCGACCAGCCGAGCCACTGCGCGCCAGCGGGCAGCTCGGCGACGGCGTCGGCGTGCATGCTCACCGCGCGCGTCGACCCGCCGGCCGCCGCCGCGACCGCACCCAGCACGGGGTCGGCGGCCGCGGCGTCGCGCCACCGCACGTCGATCACGCCGGCCTCGCGCCCGGGCGGCGCCCCGACGACGACGGACCCGCCGTGCGCGACCGCGAGGAGCTGCGCGCCCAGGCAGATGCCCAGGGTGGGCACGCCCGCGCCCGCCGCCTCGACGAGCAGGGCCCGCACCGCGGGCAGCCAGGGCGCGACGACGTCGTCGTAGGCGGACATCTGCCCGCCGAGCACGACCAGGCCCGCGCCGACGGCGCCGAGCGCGGGCACGGTCTCGCCGAGGTCGAGGCGCACGATCCGCACGGCGTCGCCGAGCACGGCGCCCAGCAGGCCCAGGGGGACGTCGGGCGAGTTCTGGAGCACCGTGATGCGGGGCCGCGCGTCGTCGGCCGGGCCGGCGAGCACGCCGGAAATGTCGCTTGCAGCCAGGGTCACGGGGGCACACCGTACTCGCGGTACCAGGTACCAGGACAACCGCCCAGATGGCAGGCCCTCGCCCCGCACCGAGCAGGGCGCGGCAGGCGCCGCGCTCCGACCGCCCGGGCCCTAGGCTGGCGCCATGTCCCAGCGCAAGACGTACCTGCTCGTCGACGGGGAGAACATCGACGCCACCCTTGGCATGAACGTGCTGGGCCGTCGCCCGAACCCGGACGAGCGCCCGCGCTGGGACCGCATCACGGCGTTCGCGGCGTCGGTGTGGGGGCAGGACGTCGTCCCGCTGTTCTTCCTCAACGCCTCCAGCGGCCAGATGCCGATGCCGTTCGTGCAGGCGCTGCTCGCGATGGGGTACCGGCCGATCCCGCTGTCCGGGTCGGGCACGGAGAAGGTCGTCGACGTCGGTATCCAGCGCACGCTCGACGCGCTCGCCGACCGCGACGGCGACGTGCTGCTGGCCAGCCACGACGGCGACTTCCTGCCGCAGATCGAGACCCTGCTCGGCAGCGACCGCAAGGTGGGCCTCCTCGCGTTCCGCGAGTTCGTCAACGCGAAGTTCGCGGAGCTGGGCGCGCGCGGGCTGGAGACGTTCGACCTCGAGGGCGACGCGAACGCCTTCACCACGCTGCTGCCGCGCGTCCGGATCATCCCGCTCGAGGAGTTCGACCCGCTGCGCTACCTCTGAGACCGCTCGCGGGCGTCCAGGGTGCTCACAAGGTTTCTTCCAGGAATCCTCCAGCGACCCGGCGCACACTGGCTGCATGAGCACCCCTGAGGCACGCCTCGTCGTCGTCGACGACGAGCCGAACATCCGCGAGCTGTTGTCCACGTCCCTGCGCTTCGCGGGCTTCGAGGTCCACGCCGCAGCCGACGGCCGCGGCGCGCTCCAGCTGGTGCGCGACCTCGAGCCCGACCTCGTGGTGCTCGACGTCATGCTCCCCGACATGGACGGCTTCACGGTCACGCGCCGCATGCGCGAGACGGGCCGCCACACGCCCGTGGTGTTCCTGACGGCGAAGGACGACACGCAGGACAAGGTGCAGGGCCTCACGGTGGGCGGCGACGACTACGTCACCAAGCCGTTCAGCCTCGAGGAGGTCGTGGCCCGCATCCGCGCGGTGCTGCGCCGCACCACGGCGGGCGTCCCGGAGGACGACGCCCTGCTGCGCGTGGGCGACCTCGAGCTCGACGAGGACTCGCACGAGGTGCGCCGCGCCGGCATCGAGGTGGAGCTCTCCCCCACCGAGTTCAAGCTGCTGCGCTACCTCATGCTCAACGCCGGCCGCGTGCTGTCGAAGGCGCAGATCCTCGACCACGTGTGGCAGTACGACTGGGGCGGCGACGCGAACATCGTCGAGTCCTACATCTCGTACCTGCGCCGCAAGATCGACACGCTCCAGGTGCCCGACGACGGGGAGGCGCTGCCGCCGCTGATCCACACCAAGCGCGGCATCGGCTACCTCCTGCGCGCGCCGCAGGTGGCCCGCTGACGTGAGCACGCCCGGCGCCGCGACCGCGCACGCCCCCGCCAGCACCCCCGCCAGCACCCCCGTCGACGACCTGGAGGCGGCCGTGTCGAGCACCGCGGACCCGGACGACGACCCGACGCCGCCGCACGTCCTGCGGCGCGTGTCGGCGTGGTTCGACGCCCTGCCGCTGCGCACGCGCCTCGTGGCGATCATCGCGGTGCTGCTGGCGGCCGGGCTGGGCGCGACGGGCGCGGTCACGCAGGCGTTCGTCTCGCACGCCCTCGTCCAGCAGGTCGACGACCAGCTCGTGCGGACGGCGAGCAGCAGCGGCCCCCTGGCCCAGACGATCCGCAACTCGGCCGCCGGGCCGGGCGAGTTCTACGTGCTGCTGCGCTTCTCCGCGGGCGGCAGCCAGCGGCTCGCGTGGGAGCCGACGATCAGCCTCAACGGCGAGCCGACGATCCCCGTGATGTCCGCGGACGAGGTCGCCGACCACGGCCTGGAGCCCTTCACGGTCCCGTCCCGCGGCGGCACCCACCCGACGGAGTGGCGGGTCGTCGCGCAGAACGTCTCGCTCGGCGGGCCCCTGCTCGACGGCATCGCGTTCATCGCGCTGCCCCTGTCGAGCGTGCACCAGGCCTCCGGCATCCTCGCGCGGACGCTCTTCGCGGCGGGCGCGGGCATCATCCTGCTCGGCGCGGGCGCCGCCTGGGTGCTGGTGCGCCGGTCGCTGCGCCCCCTGCGGGAGATCGAGACGACGGCGGCCGCGATCGCGGCGGGCGACTACACGCGCCGCGTGCCGGCCGCGGAGCCGACCACGGAGGTGGGCTCGCTGGGCACGTCGCTCAACGCGATGCTGGCCCAGATCGAGCGCGCCTTCGCCGACCGCGACGAGTCCGAGCGCCGCATGCGGCGGTTCGTCTCCGACGCGTCGCACGAGCTGCGCACGCCCCTGGCCACGATCCGGGGCTACGGCGAGCTCTACCGGATGGGCGCCCTCGACACGCCCGACAAGGTCGACGACACCATGGGCCGCGTCGAGGACGCCGCCCGCCGCATGGGCCTGCTGGTCAACGACCTGCTCGAGCTCGCGCGCCTCGACGAGGGCCGCCCCCTGCGCTCCGAGCGCGTCGACCTCGCCGCCATGGCCGGCGACGCCGCGCAGGACCTCGTGGCGCTCGACCCGGAGCGGACGGTCCGCGTCGTCGGCCTCGACGGCGACACGCCGCCGCCGGCGCTCGTGGTGACGGGCGACGGCGACCGGCTGCGGCAGGTGATGACCAACCTGGTCGGCAACATCGCGCGGTACACCCCCGCGGGCAGCCCGGCCGAGCTCGCGCTCGGCACCGTCGTCGACGACGACGTCGCCACGCGCGCGCACGCCGTCGTCGAGGTGCGCGACCACGGGCCAGGCGTCTCGCCGGAGCAGGCCGAGCGGCTCTTCGAGCGGTTCTTCCGCGCGGACTCGTCGCGCACGCGCGAGTCCGGCGGCTCCGGCCTGGGGCTCGCGATCGTCGCGGCGATCGTCGGCGCGCACGGCGGGCACGTGTCCACGCGGACGCCCGACGGCGGTGGCCTCGTGGTGCGGGTGACGCTGCCGCTCGCGGGCGGTGCCGGCTCCGGCGCGCCGGCGGCCGCGTCCGTGGGCTGAGCAGCGCCACGGTTCCCGGCGGCCCGGGGAGCCGCTACAGTGACGCGTCGCCATCTCCCCTGATCGCCGCTGCGCGGTCGTAGGCTGGAAGCGACGTCGTTCGTAGTCACCGACCGAAGGTCTGATAAGCATGGGCGTCAACTGGCATGACGCACCGCAGTGGTTCCGCTCCTCGTTCGCCCGCGCCGCCCGCGGCGTCGGGGCGACCGCGACCGACGACGAGCTCGCCGACACGGCCGAGGGTCTCGTCGCCCGCTGGTCCGGTGAGGACCGTCACTACCACAACCTCAAGCACCTGGCCACGACGCTGCACCGCGTCGAGGAGCTGTCGCAGGAGACGCACGACGCCAACCTCGTCCGGCTCGCGGCCTGGTACCACGGGGCGGTCTTCGCGTCCGACTCCAAGTCGACGTACGAGCTCAAGGGCGGGGAGCAGACGCCCGCGTCCGCGGAGCTGGCCCGCAAGGAGCTGACCGCCCTGGGCGTGCCTGCCGAGCGCGCCGACCGCGTGGCCGCGCTGGTCGACTCCCTCCTGCGGCACCAGCCCCCGGCCGACGACGCCGACGCGCAGGTGCTGAACGACGCCGACCTGTCGATGCTCGCCACCGAGCCGCAGTACTACAAGGTGTACTGCGCCGCCGTGCGCGACGAGTACGGGCACATCCCCCGTGCCGACTTCGTCCGGGCGCGCATCCGCATCCTGGAGCGCATCCTGCAGCGCGGCCCGATCTTCTCGACCCCGCAGGCCCAGTCCTGGGAGGCCCCGGCCCGCCAGAACGTCGAGGCCGAGCTGGCCCGCCTCCAGAAGGAGCAGGCGAAGCTCGACGCCTGACGTCCCCCTGTGGACGACGCCGGACGCCCCTCGCGCGTCCGCCCTACCGTCGTCGTGCCCGGACCGTCCGGGCAGGACGACGACGGCGGGCCGCCACGGCCCGCGGGACAGGGGACGGACATGCGGTACGACGTCGACAGCGAGCGGGTGGCGCAGGCGGGCGCGGCGGTGAACGGGTCGGTCGCGGCGATCCGGGGCGAGGTGGGGGCCATGATGCGGCACCTCCAGGACCTTCAGGCGACCTGGCACGGCGGGGCGGCGTCGGCGTTCGGGGGCGTGATGACGCAGTGGCAGGGCGCTCAGGCGCAGGTGGAGCAGGCCCTGGACGCGGTCCAGGCCGCCCTCGCGAACGCGGCCCGCACCTACGCGGACGCGGAGACCCAGGCGGCCCGCCTCTTCGCGGCCCGCTGATCCCGTCGTCCCGCGCCGCGCAGGGACGGCACGACGGCGGCCCGCCACCCTCCGTGAGGGTGACGGGCCGCC
Source organism: Xylanimonas protaetiae (assembly GCF_004135385.1). Lineage (NCBI taxonomy): Bacteria > Bacillati > Actinomycetota > Actinomycetes > Micrococcales > Promicromonosporaceae > Xylanimonas > Xylanimonas protaetiae. The sequence continues at coordinate 708,787 of NZ_CP035493.1, forward strand.
GTCTGCGTTGCTAGAGCGCGTGGATCAGAAGTCCATGCCGCCCATGTCGCCACCGCCGGCCGGCGCAGCGGCCTTCTCCGGCTTGTCGGCCACGACGGCCTCGGTGGTGAGGAACAGCGCGGCGATCGACGCGGCGTTCTGGAGCGCCGAGCGGGTCACCTTGACCGGGTCGTTGACGCCCGCGGCCAGCAGGTCCTCGTACACGCCGGTGGCGGCGTTGAGGCCCGAGTTCGTCGGGAGGCTGCGGACCTTCTCCGCCACGACGCCGCCCTCGAGGCCGGCGTTGATGGCGATCTGCTTGAGCGGGGCCGAGATGGCGGCGGCCACGATCTGGGCACCCGTCGCCTCGTCACCCTCGAGCTCGAGCTTCTCGAACGCGGCGGCACCAGCCTGGATGAGGGCGACGCCACCACCGGCGACGATGCCCTCCTCGACCGCGGCCTTGGCGTTGCGGACGGCGTCCTCGATGCGGTGCTTGCGCTCCTTGAGCTCCACCTCGGTGGCCGCGCCGGCCTTGATGACGGCCACGCCGCCGGCCAGCTTGGCGAGGCGCTCCTGGAGCTTCTCGCGGTCGTAGTCGGAGTCCGACTTCTCGATCTCGCCACGGATCTGGTTCACGCGACCGGCGATGAGGTCGGCGTCGCCGGAACCCTCGACGATCGTGGTCTCGTCCTTGGTGACGACGACCTTGCGGGCCTGGCCGAGCAGGTCGAGCGTCGCGTTCTCGAGCTTGAGGCCCACCGTCTCGGTGATGACCTGGCCGCCGGTGAGGATCGCGATGTCCTGGAGCATGGCCTTGCGGCGGTCGCCGAAGCCCGGGGCCTTGACGGCGACGGACTTGAAGGTGCCGCGGATCTTGTTCAGCACGAGCGTGGCCAGGGCCTCGCCCTCGACGTCCTCGGCGATGATGAGCAGCGAACGACCCTGCTTCATGACCTGGTCGAGGATCGGCAGCATGTCCTTGACGTTCGAGATCTTCGACTCGACGAGCAGGACGTACGCGTCCTCGAGGACGGCCTCCTGGCGCTCCGGGTCCGTCTCGAAGTAGCGGGCGAGGAAGCCCTTGTCGAAGCGCATGCCCTCGGTGAGCTCGAGCTCCAGGCCGAAGGAGTTCGACTCCTCGACCGTGATGACGCCCTCCTTGCCGACCTTGTCGAGCGCCTCGGCGATGAGCTCGCCGATGGCGGGGTCGCCGGCCGAGATGGCGGCCGTGGCGGCGATCTCGTCCTTGGTCTCGATCTCCTTGGCGGCGTTGAGCAGCTGCTCGGTCACGGCCTCGACGGCCTTCTCGATGCCGCGCTTGACGGCGATCGGGTTGGCGCCGGCGGCCACGACACGCAGGCCCTCCTTGACCAGGGCCTGGGCGAGCACCGTGGCGGTCGTCGTGCCGTCACCGGCGACGTCGTCCGTCTTCTTGGCGACCTCCTTGACGAGCTCGGCGCCGATCTTCTCGAACGGGTCCTCGAGCTCGATCTCCTTGGCGATGGAGACGCCGTCGTTCGTGATCGTCGGGGCGCCCCACTTCTTGTCGAGCACGACGTTGCGGCCCTTCGGGCCGAGGGTCACCTTGACGGTGTCGGCGAGCGCGTTGAGACCGCGCTCCATGCCACGACGAGCCTCCTCGTCGAAAGCAATGATCTTGGCCATGGGGAAGTGTCCTCCGCTGGTATGGCTTGCGCGGCCGGCAGGTGCCCGCGACGGACGGCCTGCGTCCGGGCGTTCAGGTCACGCACCGGGCCCAGGCCTCACCAGCCGGCCAGCTGTATCAGGTTCACTCTCGGCGCCGGGCGTTGTCACTCGACACCCGAGAGTGCTAACGGCGATTCTGGCACTCGCCCCTGGAGAGTGCAAGACAGTGCGCCCAGGGCGAACCCCGCGCCGCCCACGCCGTCGTCCTGCGCGTGGTCGCAGGCGCGCAGGACGCTCCGGACTCTGGCACGCCGACGGCGCGCCACCCGCGAGGGGTGACGCGCCGTCAGGTGCGCGAGCGGGCCGGTCAGCCGGCCGGGGTGAGCGCCGACTTGATGATGACGATGACGTCGCCCTCGCGGATGGCCTGCTGGGACACGTTCCCCGCCGGGATGCCCAGCGCCGCGGCCACGGCCTTGGCCGTGTCGTCCTTGCCCTCGGCGAACCAGACGCTCGTGGTCGCGGGGCTGGTGAAGCCGGCCGGCGGGTTGCCGGCCTCGACCTGCGTGAAGCCCTTCCCGTCGAGCGCCGTCTTGCCCCGGGCGGCCTCGCCCGAGATGCCGGAGTCGTTGAGCACGCGCACGTGGGCGTCGAGGTTCGCCGCGGCGAGCAGGGTCGTGAGGTCCGCGGCCGGGTCGGCGGCGGGCGGGGAGGTCGTGTCCGCGGGCGGCGAGGCGCCGTCGGCCGGGGCGTCGGTCCCGTCCGCGGGGGCGTCGGCCGTGCCGTCCTCGGCAGGCGCCGTCGCGTTGGTGTCCGTGGCGCCGCCCGCGTCGTCGGCCGTGCCGTTGTCGCGCGAGAGGAACATGACGCCACCGACGGCGACGGCCACGGCGATCACCGCGACGAGCAGGAACGGCCAGAGCCCGCTCCACGTGCTGCGCGGCGCGCGGTGCACGCCCACGGGCGAGTCGTCGGGGCTGCGGACGTCGAACTCGTCGGGCGGGTACGGGTACTGGCTGCGGCTCACGCCGGACAGGGTAGCGGCTCGCGCTGGGCCCTGAGGAGGTTCAGGCGCCACCGTCGGACAGCCGCCGCGCAGAACGTGCCCGCTGCCGCGTGGCGCGCAGGCGCCGCAGGCGCTTGACGAGCATCGGGTCGGCGGCGAGCGCCTCCGGGGTGTCGATGAGGGCGTTGAGCACCTGGTAGTAGCGCGTGGCCGACAGGTCGAACAGCTCGCGCACCGCCTGTTCCTTGGCGCCGGCGTACTTCCACCACTGCCGCTCGAAGGCGAGGATCTCGCGGTCCCGCTCGGAGAGCCCCGGGACGACCGGCGCGGCAGCCTCCACCGCGTGCAGCATCTCACTCATGCGTTCCAGGGTAGGCCGGGAACGACACGGATGTCATTCACCGCCTTTCGACGTCGTACCTTCTTGCGTTCTGAGCGCCAGAACGCAAGAAGGTACGACGTCGAAAGGGCGGGTGGGCCGGTAGCCTCGCCGTCGTGACGACGCCGCCGCCCCTCGCCGAGACCATCGACCCCGGGTGGGCCGCCGCCCTCGCCGACGTCGAGCCGCAGGTCCACGCCATGGGCGACTTCCTGCGCGCCGAGATCACCGCCGGGCGCGGCTACCTGCCCGCCGGGGCCGACGTGCTGCACGCGTTCCGGCGGCCGTTCGCCGACGTGCGCGTCCTCGTCGTCGGCCAGGACCCGTACCCCACTCCCGGCCACCCCATGGGGCTGTCGTTCTCGGTGCAGCCGGACGTGCGGCCCGTGCCGCGCTCGCTCGCGAACATCTACACGGAGCTCATGAGCGACGTCGGGGCGCCGCCGCCGTCGAACGGCGACCTGCGCCCCTGGGCCGACCAGGGGGTCATGCTGCTCAACAGGGTGCTCACCGTCGCGCCGGGGGCGGCGGGCTCGCACCGCGGCAAGGGCTGGGAGGCCGTGACCGAGGCCGCCATCCGGGCGCTCGTGGCGCGCGGCGGTCCGCTCGTCGCGATCCTGTGGGGCCGTGACGCGGCCTCGCTCAAGCCGTGGCTCGGCCCGGTGCCGTACGTCGAGAGCGCACACCCGAGCCCGTTGTCCGCGCACCGCGGGTTCTTCGGCAGCCGCCCGTTCTCGCGGGTCAACGCCCTGCTGGCGGCCCAGGACGGCGCGCCCGTGGACTGGCGCCTGCCGTAGCCGGGGCGCCTGCCGTGGCGCCTCGACATGAGCACCCGGAACGTGACCACGACGGGTGACACCGGGGCAGAATGCTCGGGTGAGCGAAGTTCCTGACGCCCAGATCGCATCGTCCGAGCCCGCCGCCTCCCCCGCCCCGCGCTGGACGCGGTACGTCGCCGTCGGCGACTCCTTCTCCGAGGGCTGTGGGACCCGTACCCGACGTCGTCGGACGACGTCGACGACGACGCCGTCCAGCGCGGCTGGGCCGACCGGCTCGCCGACACCCTCTCGGCGCGGCGCGTGAGCGCCGGGCTGGAGCCGCTGGAGTACGCCAACCTGGCCATCCGCGGGCGGCTGCTGCACCAGATCATCGACGAGCAGGTGGACGTCGCGATCGACGCGAAGGCCGACCTGGTCTCCCTGATCGGCGGCGGCAACGACATCCTGCGCCCCGGCGTCGACGTCGACGAGATCTCGGAGGCGCTCGAGGGCGCCGTCGCGCGGCTGCGTGCCGCGGGGGCGGACGTGCTGCTGGGCGCCGGCTTCAAGGCCGGCGGGGCGCTCAGCTTCACACGCGGCCGCACCGGCACCTACAACGCGAACGTGTGGACGATCGCGCAGCGGCACGGTGCGTCCGTGCTGGACCTGTGGGGCATGCGGTCGCTCTTCGACCTGCGCCTGTGGGCCGAGGACCGCCTGCACCTGACCCCCGAGGGGCACCGCCGCGTCATGAACGCGGCCCTCGTCGGGCTGCACCTGCCGCCCGAGGACGCCGGCTACGACGTGCCCCTGCCGCCCGCGCCGCCCGTGCCGCTCACGGCCAAGGCCAAGGCCGACGCCGAATGGGCCCGCGAGCACGTGGTGCCGTGGGTCAGGCGCCGCCTCACGCACACCTCCAGCGGCGACGGCCGCGCCCCGAAGTGGCCGCAGCCGGTGCGCTGGCCCGAGACGCGTGACTAGGCTGGCGGCAACCCTGAGGAGGCTCCGATGAGCGAGCAGCACGACCGCAGCACGGCCGACAAGATCGCCGACGCGGCGGGCAACGTCGCCGAGTCCGTGCGCAAGGCGATCGAGGAAGGGCTCGAGGCGATCAAGCCCACCTGGGAGGAGAAGGTCAAGCCTGCCTGGGAGGAGAAGGTCGTCCCCGCCTGGGAGGACAAGGTCGCCCCGGCGATCGCGTCCGGCGCCGAGAAGGTCGCCGGATGGGGCGAGGACGTGCGCGACGCCGCTGACAAGAAGTCCTCCGAGCTCAGCGCGGGCGACAAGCCGTCCGACAAGATCCTGGGCGGCGCGCTCGGCGTCGGCGCCGCCGCGGCGGCCCTGGGCAGCAGCGCGGCCAAGTGGGTCAGCAAGGAGGCCGCGCAGATCGGGCACGACGACGATGCCGAGACCGCCCCGCTGGACACCGAGACCCCGCCGGCGCACCACGCCGAGCACCCGGCCGACCCGGACGCCCGCACGGAGCAGCCGCAGCCCTGGGAGCCGACGCCTCCGCAGGACGACGACTTCTGACCGAGCCGCGGCGAAGGCCGGGACCGTGTGGTCCCGGCCTTCGGCGTCTCAGTACGACTTGCCGTCTGCGTAGCGCTGCTGCCGCCACGCCCGGCCGTTGCCGCGGTTACGGCTCTTGAACGTCGGGAGCTGGCTGTCGCAGTTCGGGCAGACGAGACGGAGGTTCTCGCGGCGGTTGTTCGAGGCGTCACCGTCGACGTGGTCGAGCACGAAGGCGAGATGCGTGCCCTGCCACTCGTTCGGACGCTCGCAGATGGCGCACCGGCCCTGCTGCTCGTCCATGAGGTACAGGCGGATGTAGTGCCGCCGTGTCGATCCAGCCCACGGCGCCTCTCCCGTCCGGAGCCAGTCGTCCGTCTTTCGTCGCCGCTCCTCCTGTCGCTGGCATGCATTCCCGCAAAACCGCTTCTGGCGCCCGGAGAGGATCGCACCGCATGCCTCGCACGTCATCATGGATCGAACGCTAGTTCGATCCGACTGTGGCGTGTCAACCCCTGAGGGCAAGGAAATGCCCCCGACCTGGTGCGAGACCAGACCGGAGGCTTCCGGAGCCGCCTACGGGACTCGAACCCGTGACGCAATGCTTACAAGGCAAACGCTCTACCAACTGAGCTAAGGCGGCATGCATGCGGGACCGCCGAGACGGCACGCGGGCGGGGATCAGACTACCGATCCCCGCCCGCGTCGTCGCCTTCCGGCGGTCAGCGCGTCACTTCGTCGCGTCCGCGACGGCCTGCGCGAGGGCGCCCGCGACTCTCCAGTCGCCGTCCCAGCGGACGCCGTCGATCGTGATCGTCGGCGTGCCGAAGCCGCCCTGCGCGTTGGCCAGGGCGTCGTTGTTCGTCGCGGCCTGCGTGGCCGAGGTGACCCACTGCCCGAACGTGCGGCGCGCCTCGCCCGACTCGATGCCGGCGGCGACGTCGTCGGGGACGCCCGCCTGGCGGGCCAGGTCCGCGATCTCCGCGTTGGTGTGGCCGGCGGTCTGCTCCTCGGGCTCGTTGGCGAAGAGCGCCTCGTGGAAGTCGAGGAAGCGGGCGGGGGCGCGGTCGGCCACCCAGGCGGCGGCCGACGCGGCGCGCGTCGAGTACGCCGTGCCCTGGGAGACGCGGTCGAGGATCGAGACCGGGAAGAGCTGGACGTTGGCCGTGCCGTCCGCCAGGAAGGCCTCGAGCGCGTCCTTGTTGACCGTCTCGAACTGGCCGCAGATCGGGCACATGTAGTCGAAGTAGATGCCCACCGTCGGCACGTCGGGGTTGGCGGTGCCGCCCGCGGAGCGGTCCTGGGCGATCAGGATGCCGGCGTCGTCGCCCGCCGTGCCCGGGACGTCGACGACCTCCGACAGCGGGAGGTTCTCGTCGACGGCGTCGGCGGCGTTGTTGTTGTGGTCGCGGATGAACAGCCACGCGACGATCGCGACGAGCGCGACGAGGACGACGCCGAGCACGCTCATGGTGATCAGGCGGGCGCGCCTGTCGGCCGCCTCCTGCTTCTTCTTGAGCGCCAGCGCCTGCGCGCGGGCGGCCTCCCGGCGCTGAGCCTTGGACTGGTTCGGGCTGGTCGACATCGCGATCCTTCGGCTGGTCGAGCATGACTGGTCGCGGCCGCCCCGGTCGGGCGGCCGACGGTCAGCCTAGCGGCGGGACCTGGACGCGGAGGGTCGCTAGAGCGACGGTGGCCCGTCGAGCGGCCACCAGTGGATCACGGGCGGCACCTCGAGCAGCGAGCGGGCCAGCAGCCAGGCGCCGACGAGGCACGCCACGATGACGACGGCGGCCCCGATCCAGCCCGGCGCGAACGTGTTCAGCAGCGCCCGCGCGCCGCGGCGCCCGGTCTCGCCGGCCGGCCCGAACCACGCCACGACCGCGGTGAGGAGCGTCGCGAGGGCGAGCACCGCGCAGAACACGATGGGCGCGTTCATCCCGCCGACGGACCGCGCCTCGATGTCGTCGCGCGGCATGACGATCACGCGCCCGGCCCCGAAGAGCCAGTACCCGCCGACGACGACGAGCACGCCCACGCACCCGGCGACGAGCAGCTGCGGGATCGACCCGAGGGCGCCCAGGATCGCGTGCCAGGGGAACGCGACGGTGGCGACCACCCCGTCGGAGCGGCGCACGGCGCCGTACCGCTCGCGGCGGTCCCGGATGGCCTGCGACGCCTGCCCGGCGACGCGGCACAGGACGACGAGGATCGCGGCGACGCCGACGGCGACGACGGGCCGCGTGGCGCCCAGCACGACGAGCGGCACGAGGAACGCGAGCACCGTCCCGCTGCGCCGCGCGAGCGGCGGCGCGACGTACGGCTCCGGCGGGAGCGGCTCGACGGACTCGGCGTCGTCGTCGGGGACGCCCGCGGTGGCCGCGATGTGGTCGAACGCCTGGTAGCGCACCTCGCCCACGGGGATGGGCCCGGTGACGGCCGGGGTCGCCCCGGTGACGACGGGCATGGCGCGCGTGTATCCGTCGTGGGACGGCGGACCCGCGAGCGCCGTCGGCGCCCCCACGAGCTGGGTGGGCGGGCCGACGAGCTGGGTGGGCGGGCCGACGAGCTGGGTGGGCGGGCCGACGACCGCCGTCTCGCCGGTCGGGGCGCCGGCAGCGGCCGAGCGGCTCGTGCCGCCGTCCGGGTGCACGGCGATGCGCTGCGTCGCCTCGTCCGTCCCGGCGAGCGGCGACCCCGCCTCGAGCGCGGCGTACGCCGCCTCGTCGGAGTCGCGCCGCAGGGCGCGGGCCACCTGCGTGGGCCCCCAGCGCACGTCGGGGTCGGCCTGCAGCGCGCCCGCGAGCGCCCGCGCGGTGCGGGCGGGGAGCCCGACGAGGTCGGCGCGCCCTTCGCGGGAGCGCCGCAGCACGAGGTCGGTGGGCCGGACGCCGAAGGGTGAGCGTCCGGTGGCGGCGAAGGCGAGGAGTGCGGTCCAGCTCCACCAGTCGGACTCGGGGTGGGTGCGCCGCCGTCGAGCAGCTCGGGAGCCAGGTAGCCGGGGGTGCCGATGACGAAGCCGGGCGAGGTGAGGGTGCCGGCGTCGCCGGGCGGGTCGGCGGGGGCGGCGGCGATGCCGAAGTCGATGATGACGGGCCCGTGGGGGGTGACCATGACGTTGGAGGGCTTGAGGTCGCGGTGCACGACGCCGGCGAGGTGGACGGCTTCGAGCGCGGCGGCGAGCTGGTCGGCGAGCTCGTACAGGTCGACGGGGTCGAGGGGGCCGCCGTCGTCGACCTCGGCCTCGAGCGTGCGGCCGGGGACGAGCTCGGTGACGACGAACGCGGTGTCGCCGTCGAGCTCGGCGTCGAGGACGCGGGCGACGGCGGGGTGGCGGAGCTTCTGGAGGGCCTGGACCTCGCGGCGCAGCCGCTGGCGGGCGACGGGTTCGCCGTCGAGGTGCGAGTGCAGCACCTTGAGCGCGACGGCGGTCCCGCCGCCGTCGACCGCCTTGTACACCGCACCCATGGCGCCCCTGCCGAGCAGGGCCTGGATCGTGTAGCCGCCGATCTCCGTCCCTGCCGTCAGGCGCCCGGGGGCGTCCGCCGTGCTCACGGCTGCTGCTCCCTCGACGTCGACGTCGCCCATGGCGAAACCGTAGTGGCCGGTCGGGCCCGGCGCGCGCGCACCGGGCGCGGTGCGCCAGACGACCGGGGCCGCCCGGGAACGGGCCGGGTAGGTTGGAATCGTCAAGCGATCGGAAGGTTTTCCATTGAACGGCAAAGAGCAGGACGGGCGCTACGACCTGGTGGTCGTCGCCAACCGACTCCCCGTGGACTTCTCGCTCCACCCCGGCGGGGGTGTGGACTGGCAGCGGTCCCCGGGTGGCCTGGTCACGGCCCTGGAGCCGGTCATGCAGGCGGCCGACGGCGCGTGGGTGGGCTGGTCGGGTGCCCCGGACCTGGCGGCGGACCCGTTCGACGCGGACGGCATGCGCCTGGTCCCGGTGACGCTGAGCGCGAGCGAGATCGAGCGCTACTACGAGGGTTTCTCGAACGACACGCTGTGGCCGCTGTACCACGACGTCGTCGCGACGCCGACGTACCACCGGCAGTGGTGGGACGCGTACCGCCGCGTGAACCAGCGCTTCGCGGACGCGGCGGCCGCCCAGGCTGCCCCGGGCGCCGTCGTCTGGGTGCACGACTACCAGCTCCAGCTCGTGCCGCGCCTGCTGCGCGAGCAGCGGCCGGACCTGCGCATCGGTTTCTTCGACCACATCCCGTTCCCGCCGGTGGAGCTGTTCCAGCAGCTCCCGTGGCGGCGGCAGATCGTCGAGGGCCTGCTGGGCGCCGACCTGGTGGGCTTCCAGCGCGGCGGCGACGCGTCGAACTTCGTGCGCGCGGTGCGGCGTCTGACGGACCACACGACGCGCGGCCCGATCGTGACGATCGACGCCGACCGGTCGCGGCCGGCGCGGCACGTGCGCGCGGGGGCGTTCCCCATCTCGATCGACTCGACGCGCTTCGACGCGCTGGCCCGCACCCCCGAGGTGCAGGCGCGCGCCAAGGAGATCCGCACGGAGCTGGGCGACCCCGACGTCGTCATGCTCGGCGTCGACCGCCTCGACTACACCAAGGGCATCCGGCACCGCATCAAGGCGTACGGCGAGCTGCTCGACGACGGCCGGGTCGACGCCGCCCGCACCACGCTGGTGCAGGTGGCGAGCCCGTCGCGCGAGAACGTGGGCGCGTACCAGGAGCTGCGCGAGCACGTCGAGGTGCTGGTGGGCCGCATCAACGGCGAGTTCGGCGAGCTCGGCCACTCGGCCATCCACTACCTGCACCACTCCTACCCGCCGGAGGAGATGGCGGCGCTCTACCTCGCCGCCGACGTCATGCTCGTGACGTCGCTGCGCGACGGCATGAACCTCGTGGCCAAGGAGTACGTCGCCGCCCGCTCGGACGAGCAGGGCGTGCTGGTGCTCTCGGAGTTCACGGGCGCCGCGGACGAGCTGCCCTCCGGCGCGCTGCTCGTCAACCCGCACGACATCGAGGGCATGAAGGACGCCATCGTCCAGGCAGCCCGCATGACGGAGCGCGAGCAGCGCCGCCGCATGCGGCGCCTGCGCCGCAAGGTCATGGCCGACGACGTCGCCAAGTGGTCGCAGGGCTTCCTCGGCGTCCTGCACGCGATGCCGCGCCGGCACCTCGCGACGGTGGCCGCGCCCGCCTCGGCGCCCGGCCCCGACGACGCCGGGGACGCCCCGACGGCCACGAGCCCCGAGGCGCTCGGCCACGCCCTGGGGGCGCTCGCCGCGGCCGACGACGCCGCCGTGCTCGTGGGCCTCGACTTCGACGGGACGCTCGCACCGCTCGTCGACGACCCGATCGCGTCGGTCATGACGCCGGACGCCCGCGCCGTCGTCGAGCGGCTGGGTGCCCTGCCGCAGGCCGCGCGCGTGCACCTGGCCCTCGTCTCGGGCCGCGACCTGGCGGACCTCGCCGAGCGGGCGAACCCGCCCGCCGGCACCTACCTGGTGGGCAGCCACGGCGCCGAGACGGGCCGTGTGCTGCCCGACGGGTCTGTCGCGGCCGTCCCCGTCGTCCTGAGCGACGAGCAGCTCCGCACGCTGGAGGCCGCGGTCGGCGGGCTCGAGGAGGCCGCCGCCGAGGCACCGGGGGCCTGGGTGCAGCGCAAGCCGTCCGCGGCCGTGCTGCACACGCGCCAGTGCCCGCCCGGCACCGCCGACGCCGCGGTCGCGCGCGCGGACGCCCTCGCCCACCGGCTCGGGCTGCCCGCGATGCACGGCAAGGACGTCGTCGAGCTCGCCGTCGTGCCCACCGACAAGGGCGCCGCGCTCGCGCGGCTGCGCACCGCCGTCGACCCGTCGCGGCACGTCCACGTGCTCTACGCGGGCGACGACACGACGGACGAGCACGCGTTCGCCTCGCTCGGGTCCGGCGACGTGGCGATCAAGGTCGGGGCCGGCGAGACCGTGGCCCCGCACCGTGTCGCGGACGCGGACGCGCTGGCCGCGGCGCTGGCGCGGCTGGCCGACGACGTCACGCGGCGCGTCGGTGACCCCTCCTTGGGCGCATCTTGAACCGCAGGTCCACCTGCGCCTCCCCAAGGAGTAGAGTCCACCACGTCATCGGTGATGACATGACGCCGAAGTCTCCGGGGCGACCGGCGAAGGCGGCGTCGCACACAACTCCAGAAGTGTCACAGCAGACACGAAGTTCGTGATCTCAGCGGCACCTTCACAACGGATCGTCCGGCACGTACCTGCCGGTGAAGGGAACCACTCAACATGGCTACGGTCACTTTCGACCACGCGACCCGCGTCTACCCGGGCACCGAGCGTCCCGCCGTGGACCAGCTCAACCTCCACATCGAGGACGGCGAGTTCCTCGTCCTCGTCGGCCCCTCGGGCTGTGGCAAGTCGACCTCGCTGCGCATGCTCGCGGGTCTCGAGGACGTCAACGGCGGCCGCATCCTCATCGGTGACCGCGACGTCACCGACGTGCAGCCCAAGGACCGCGACATCGCGATGGTCTTCCAGAACTACGCCCTGTACCCCCACATGTCGGTGGCGGACAACATGGGCTTCGCGCTGAAGATCGCCGGCACCCCCAAGGCCGAGATCCGCCAGCGCGTCGAGGAGGCTGCGAAGATCCTCGACCTCACCGAGTACCTCGACCGCAAGCCGAAGGCCCTCTCGGGTGGCCAGCGCCAGCGTGTCGCCATGGGCCGCGCCATCGTGCGTCAGCCCCAGGTGTTCCTCATGGACGAGCCGCTGTCGAACCTCGACGCCAAGCTCCGTGTCCAGACCCGTACGCAGATTGCGTCGCTCCAGCGCCGCCTCGGCGTCACCACGGTCTACGTCACGCACGACCAGACCGAGGCCCTCACGATGGGTGACCGCATCGCGGTCCTCAAGGCGGGTCTGCTCCAGCAGGTCGGCACGCCGCGCGAGATGTACGACACCCCGGCCAACGTCTTCGTCGCCGGCTTCATCGGCTCGCCGGCCATGAACATCGGCACGTTCGACGTCAAGGACGGCGCCGCGCTCGTCGGCTCCGCCCAGATCCCGCTCGAGCGCGACGTCCTCGCGGCCCTCACCGAGGCCGACGGGGGCAAGGTCACGATCGGCTTCCGTCCCGAGTCGCTCGACGTCGTGCCCGCCGGCACCCCCGGCTCGCTCCAGGTCGAGACCAACCTCGTCGAGGAGCTCGGCTCCGACGCGTTCCTCTACGGCTCGCTCAAGGGCGACGCCGTGGGCGACCTGTCGGCCGGCGACTCGGACCAGGTCATCGTCCGCATCCACCCGCGCGACGTCCCGGCCAAGGGCGAGGTCATCAACGTGGCCATCAAGCCGGGCCAGGCGCACGTCTTCTCGGCCGCGACGGGCACGCGCCTCGGCTGAAGCCGACATAGGTACGGCTGAAGCCGTCGTGGGAACCAGTTCGACCGTTAAGGTCGACTGACGCACCGCAAGGTGTCCGAACCACACAGGGGCGGGCCCGGCAGCTGCCGGGTCCGCCTCTGTTCTGTCGTGAGGAAGCCGTGGAGACACTTCAGATCACTGCCGCGACGCCCGAGTCCGCCCTGCTGGACCTGCCGTGGCGGGTGCCGCTCGAGGAGTGGCCGGCCGAGGTGCTGGCCGCGCTGCCCCGCGGCATCTCCCGGCACATCGTGCGGTTCGTGCGCTCCGGCAAGCGGGTCCTGGCCGTCAAGGAGACCCGCGCCCACTACGCCTTCCGCGAGTACGAGCTGCTGCGCCGGCTCGGCAAGCTCGACGTGCCCTGCGTCGTCCCGGTCGCCGTCGTCACGGGCCGCGTCGACGACGACGGCGAGCCGCTCGAGGCCGCCATCGTCACCGAGCACCTGGCGTTCTCCCTGCCGTACCGCGCGATCTTCAGCCAGGCGCTGCGCCCGGACACGGCCACGCGCCTCATCGACGCCCTCGCCGTCCTCCTGGTGCGCCTGCACCTCATCGGCTTCTACTGGGGCGACGTCTCCCTCTCGAACACGCTGTTCCGCCGCGACGCCGACCGGTTCGCGGCCTACCTGGTGGACGCGGAGACGGGCGACCTGCACCGCGAGCTCACGCCCGGCCAGCGCACCTACGACCTCGACCTGGCCCGCACGAACATCATCGGCGAGCTCTTCGACCTCGAGGCGGGCGAGCTGCTCGACGAGGAGGTCGACGCCATCGCCATCGGCGACGCCCTCGTCTCCCGCTACAACGAGCTGTGGACGGCGCTCACGAAGGTCGAGTCGTTCTCGGCCGACGAGCGCTGGCGCGTCGACGCCCGCATCCGGCGCCTCAACGACCTGGGCTTCGACGTCGGCGAGCTCGCCATCGTCACCGACTTCGACGGCGCGACCGTCGAGATCCAGCCCAAGGTCGTCGACGCCGGGCACCACTCCCGCCGGCTCCTGCGCCTGACCGGCCTGGACGTGCAGGACAACCAGGCCCGCCGCATGCTCAACGACCTGGACGCGTGGCGCGCCCACACCGACCGCCTCAACGACTCCGAGCAGCTCGTCGCGCACGACTGGCTGGTGCACTCGTTCGAGCCGACGATCGCGGCCGTGCCGCGCGAGCTGCGCAAGAAGCTGGAGCCCGCGCAGCTGTTCCACGAGATCCTTGACCACCGCTGGTACCTGTCCCAGAACCTGGGCCGGGACGTCCCGATGCCGGAGGCCGCGGTCTCGTACGTCGACCAGGTGCTGCGCCACCGCCCCGACGAGGCGCTGCTCTCGAAGGACGACGACGAGGACCACGACCTCCTGATGGGCTAGCGGCGAGACTTCGCGATCTCGTAGAGCGCGATCGACGTCGCGACGCCCGCGTTGAGCGACTCGACGGCGGTCGAGTCGATCGGGATGGACGCGATGACGTCGCACGTGTCGCGGACCAGGCGGCCCATGCCCTTGCCCTCCGAGCCGACCACGACGACGAGCGGGTCGGTCGCGAGGCTGAGCTCGCCCACCTGCTGGTCGCCGCCGCCGTCGAGCCCGACGACGAAGCAGCCGGCCTTCTTCAGCTCGCCCAGCGCGCGGGCCAGGTTGGTGGCGCGGGCCACCGGCACGTGCGCCGCGGCGCCCGCCGAGACCTTCCACGCCGACGCCGTCACGCCCGCCGAGCGCCGCTCGGGCACGAGCACGCCGTGCGCCCCGAACGCGCCCGCCGAGCGCAGGATCGCGCCCAGGTTGCGGGGGTCGGTGACGCCGTCGAGCGCGACGATGAGCGGGGGGCGCCCGGACGCCTCGGCGGCGTCGAGCAGGTCGTCGACGTCGCGGTAGTCGTAGGGCGGCACCTGCGCGGCGACGCCCTGGTGCACCTGCCCGTCGGTGAGGCGGTCGAGCTCGGGCTTGGTGACCTCCAGGAGCGGCAGCCCGGCAGACGACGCCTGCTGGAGGATCTCGCGCGTGCGGTCGTCGTGGTCGAGGCGCGTCGCGACGTACAGCGCGGTGATGGGCACGTCGGTGCGCAGCGCCTCGAGCACGGAGTTGCGGCCGGCGATGACCTCGACGCCGTCGGTCGACCGGCGCGTGCCGCGCACGACGCCGCGCGCGGCGCCCTGCTGGCGCTGTCCGGAGGCGCGCTTCTCGGCAGCCTGCTTCTTCTTGAACGCCGGGTGGTACTCGCGGTCCTCCGCCTTGGGCGTCGGGCCCTTGCCCTGCAGCGCGCGGCGGCCGTGGCCGCCCGTGCCGACCTGGGCGCCCTTCTTGGACCCGGCCTTGCGCACGGCCCCGGGCCGCCTCTGAGTTCCAGCCATGAGGAGTCGTCTCTCTGTGAGTTCGTCAGTTCGTCAGCGTCCAGCGGGCGCCGTCGGGCCCGTCCTGGACCAGGATGCCCGCCGCGGCCAGGCGGTCGCGGATCGCGTCGCTCGCGGCCCAGTCCTTCGCGGCGCGCGCGGCGGCACGCGCCGCCAGCTCGCCCTGCACGAGCGCGTCGAGGGCGTCGCGCGCCGACGACGCCGCGGCGTCGGTCGTGGCCCACTGCGGGTCGGCCGGGTCGAGGCCCAGCACGTCGAGCATGCCGCGCAGCGCGACCAGCTCGGCGCGCACCGCGGCGTCCGACTCGGGCGACGCCGCCGCCGCGAGCGCCGTGTTCCCGGCGCGCAGGTGCTCGTGCACGACGGCGAGCGCCGCGGGCACGTTGAGGTCGTCGTCCATCGCGGCGACGAAGCCGTCGGGGAGGTCGGTCTTGCGGACCTCGTCGGCGTCGACCGCGCCGACGCGCTCGGTGGCGCGCTCGACGAACCCGGTGAGCCGCTCCCACGTCGTGGCCGCCTCGGCGAGCGTCTCGGGCGCCCACTCGAGCATGGAGCGGTACTGGACGGCGACGATGGCGTAGCGGACGACGGGTGCGGCGGCGGCCTTGAAGAGCTCGGAGACGAGCAGCCCGTTGCCGAGCGACTTGCTCATCTTGACGCCGGACTGTGTGATCCAGGCGCTGTGCATCCACCGTTGGGCGAATCCGAACCCGGCGGCGCGGGACTGGGCCTGCTCGTTCTCGTGGTGCGGGAAGCGCAGGTCGAGGCCGCCGCCGTGGATGTCGAACTCGTCGCCGAGGTAGCGCTGGGCCATGGCGGAGCACTCGAGGTGCCAGCCGGGACGGCCGCGGCCCCACGGGGTGGGCCAGGAGGCGGTGGCTGGCTCTCCGGGCTTGGGGGCCTTCCACAGGGCGAAGTCGTGCACGTCGCGCTTGGCGTGGCCGGGTGCGGCGACGTCGTCGTCGGACTGCGGCTCGGGGGCGAGGTCGTCGAGGCGCTGCCGGGTGAGCTCGCCGTAGGCGGGCCAGGAGCGCACGTCGAACCAGACGTTGCCCTCGCCGGTGGTGTAGGCGTGCCCGCGCTCGACGAGGCGGTCCATGAGCTCGACCATCTGGGTGACGTGCTGGGTGGCGCGCGGCTCGTAGGTGGGCGGCAGGACGCCGAGGGCGTCGTACGCGGCGGTGAACTCGCGCTCGTAGCGGGCGGCGTGCGCCCACCACGGGACGCCCGCGGCGTCGGCCTTGGCGAGGATCTTGTCGTCGATGTCGGTGACGTTGCGCACCAGGGTGACCTGGTAGCCGCTGCGGGTGAGCCAGCGGCGCAGCACGTCGAACGCGACGGACGGGCGCAGGTGCCCCACGTGCGGGGCCGACTGCACGGTCGCGCCGCACACGTAGATGCCGACCTGGCCGGGGGTCCGGGGCACGAAGTCGGACACCGTGCGCGTGGCGGTGTCATACAGGCGAAGGCTCACCGCCCCAGGGTACCGGCCACGGCCCCGCCCACCGGGGTGGGCGCCCCCAGCCCACCGCCCTCAGCGCGCGAGGAGCGCGGCCACGTGCCGGTGCCCGGCGACCTCGTACCCCACCACGGTGACGGCCGGGGCGAGCATCACGAGCAGCAGCGCCCAGGCCAGCGACGCGCCGGCGACGGCGATCGCGAGGCACAGCAGCGCGACGGCGGACAGCACGAGCCACACGTGCAGCGGGTCGAGGCTGCGGGCGAGCCGGCTGAAGATCGCGTAGTCGGCCAGCACGAACACGAGCACGGGCACGGCCAGCGCGAGCAGCGTGCCGCGCGACCCCAGGTGCGAGGTCCCGGCGATGCGCGCGGCGACGACGTGCAGCCCGGCGCCCACGCCCGCGAGCCCGCCGAAGATCGCCAGGTGCCCGTACCCCCACCCGAACGACCGCTCGGGGTGCCGGTGCAGCAGCGTGCCCGCGGGGTGATGTAGTACGTCCACCACAGCCCGAACGTCAGCCCGATGCCGGCCACGGCGACGACGACGGCCTCACCCGTCCACCCGCCGGTGCCCACCGCCGCGGACAGCGACGCGACCGTCCCGATCACGCCCTCGCCGAGCGTGATGATCGCGAGCAGGCCGTAGCGCTCGGCGATGTGGTGCGGGTGCCAGGGCGTCGCGGGCCGGTCCTCGCGCACCCACCGCCGGTCGGCGAGCCAGGGCCCGAGCATCTCGACGAGCGCGAGCAGCGTGCCCCCGGCCAGGAACGTCACCTGGCCGACGGGGGCGGCCGCGAGCACCACCCACCCGACCTGGGCGACGGCGAGGAACCGCGCGTAGGTGAGGCAGGCTGCCCGGTACTGCGGGGCAGACCGCGCCGCGCGCAGCCACTGCACGAGCATGGCGAGCCGCATGACGACGTACCCGGCCACCATGACCTCGTTGTGCACGCGCCCGCCCTCGGCGAGCGACTCGAACATCGTCGGCAGCCCGAGGGCCAGCACGACGACGCCGATCATCTGCACCATCGTGGTGACGCGGAACCCCCAGTCGTCGGTGTCGAACGCCGAGGCGAACCACGTGAAGTTGATCCACGCCCAGCAGACGGCGAACATCGCGAACACGAAGCCGACGACGGCGACGCCCGCGTGGCCCTCGGTGACGAGGTGGGCGGCCTCGTCCCCCGCGACGCCGAACGACACCGCGAAGGCGAGGTCGAAGAGCAGCTCCAGCGGGGTGGCGGCACGGCCGCTCTCGTGCGGGTCGCGGCCCGTCATGCGGACCAGCCGGGGGCCGGCGGGCCGCGCCGTCGGTGCGGCGGCGCCGTCGTCCGCCGACGACGGCGTCGCGGCATCCCCGCCCACGCTCTCCATGCCGCGCACGCTACACGCGACCGCCTCGCACGACCTCGGCTACCACGGACCCACGCCGCGGGCATCGTCCTGGAGGGGGTTCCGGGCGGCGGAGCCGTGTGGCAGACTCCCGGCCGTGCCAGTCGGAGACGCCGTCACGCCGGCCTGGGAGAACTGGGCCCGGACGGCCGGTGCCCACCCGGCGGGCCTCGCGCGGCCGCGCGACGAGGCGGAGGTGGCCGGCCTGGTGGCCCGTGCGGCAGGCCAGGACCGGCACGTCCGGGCGCGCGGCGCCGGGCACTCGTTCTCCCCCGTGGCGGTCACCGACGGCCTCCAGCTCGATCTCGACGAGCTCTCCGGGATCGAGGCCGTCGAGCGGCGCCACGACGGGACGGCACGGGTCACCGTGCGCGCGGGCACGCGCCTCTTCCACCTGCACCACCTGCTCGCGGCCTACGGCCTGGCGATGACGAACCTGGGCGACGTCGACCGCGAGACCCTCGCGGGTGCCGTCTCCACCGGGACCCACGGCACGGGGCTCGCGCACCGCGGCCTGGCCGCACAGGTGTGCGGCGCCCGCCTGGTCACGGCGGACGGCACCGTGCGCGACGTCGGCGTGGACGACGCCGTGGGGACGCCCGCGCGGGAGCTGTTCGAGCTCGCGCGGCTCGGGCTCGGCACGGCCGGCGTGCTCACGGCCGTCACGCTCGAGGTGGTGCCCGCGTTCTGGCTGCGCAGCCGCGAGGCCCCGGAGGCGCTGGGCGCGTTCCTCGACGACCCGGACGCGTTCGCCCGGTCCGCCGACCACGCCGCGCTGCTCTGGTTCCCGGGCACGCCCCGCGTGCTGACGGTCCGCAACGACCGCCTCGCCCCGAGGAGGCCGCGCGCTGGGGCACCGACCGCTCCAGCCTCCGGGGCCGGCTGCGCCAGCTCCGTCAGGAGGCGCGCGGGCTGCTCGACGACGAGGTGCTGTCCAACGGCCTGTTCGAGGTGGCGGCGCGCGTCGTGACGGCCGCGCCGGGGCTGAGCGCGGGCCTCAACCGCGTCTCCTCGCACGCGATCCTCCCCCGCGAGCTCGTGGCGCCGTCGTACGAGGTGTTCTGCCACCGGCGCCGCGTGCGGTTCCGCGAGATGGAGTACGCGGTGCCGCGCGCCGCCGTCGGCGACGTCGTGCGCGAGCTCGCCGCCTGGCACAAGGGCACGGGCGAGCCCGTGCCCTTCCCCGTCCAGGTGCGGTTCGCCCCCGCCGACGACGTGTGGCTGTCCCCGGCCCGCGACCGCGACACGGCCTACGTCGCCGTGCACCAGTACCTGCGCATGGCGTACCGGCGCTGGTTCGACGCCGCGGAGCGGATCCTCGTCGCAGCCGACGGGCGCCCGCACTGGGGGACGATGCACCGGCGCACGGCCACGGACCTCGCGGGGCACTACCCCCTCGAGGACGTCGCCCGCGTGCGCCGGGCCGTCGACCCGGGCGGCGTCTTCGCGAACGCCTACTCGGACGCCGTGCTGGGCGCCCTGACGTAGCTCGCGAGCAGGCCGGCCAGGGCGAGGAACCCCTCCGTCGCCCGGTCGTCGTCCTCGTCGACGAGCCACGCGAGCTCGACGCCGTCGATGAGCGCCGTGGTGACGCGGGCGACGACGTCGAGGTCCACCGTGTAGCTCACGCCGGCGGCGTCCGCGACGGCGGCCAGGAGCCCGCGGGCCATCGCGGTGGACTGCTCCAGGTGCGTCAGCGCCGTCGGGCGCAAGGCCGTGTTGCGGGCGCCCGTGGTGGCGATCTCCAGCAGCAGGAGCCGCACCTGCCGGTACCGCTTGAGCCCGGCAAGCAGCGCGGGGGCGCACTCCCGCAGCAGGGCCGGGAACTCCAGGCGGGCCTCGGCGCCGGCGGCGATCGCGGCCCGCAGCTGGTCGGACGCCTCGACGCTGATGGACTGCCCCATCACGTCGAGCAGCTCGTCCTTGTCGTGGAAGCAGTAGTGGACGGTGCCCAGCGACACGCCGGCCTCGTGGGCGACCGCGCGGATCGTCACCGCCTCGACGCCCGCCTGGGCGGCCACGCGCAGCGCGGCCTCGACCAGCTGGGCGCGACGCTCGGCGAGCGGCATGCGGTTCATGCCGGGCCCGTCCCCTCCGGCGCCTTGTCCGACGTCGTGGGCACGACGAGCGCCGTCGCGACCGCCGCGACGCCCTCGCCACGCCCCGTCAGCCCGAGGCCGTCCGTGGTGGTGGCGCTCAGCGACACGGGTGCGCCCGCCGCGGCGGACAGCGCCGCGACCGCCTCCGCCCGGCGCGGCCCGATCTTGGGCCGGTTGCCGATCACCTGGACCGCGACGTTGCCGATCTCGAACCCCGCGGCCCGCACGCGGCGCGCCGCCTCGGCCAGCAGCCGCGTGCCCGACGCCCCGGCCCACTCAGGCTCGGACGTGCCGAAGTGCTGGCCCAGGTCGCCGATCCCGGCGGCCGAGAAGAGGGCGTCGGCGGCCGCGTGCGCGGCGACGTCGGCGTCCGAGTGGCCGGCCAGCCCGCGCTCGCCCGGCCAGCGCAGCCCGGCGACCCACAGCTCGCGGGCGTCGTCGTCGGACGCGAAGGCGTGCACGTCGACGCCGACGCCGGTGCGCGGCAGCGGCGTCACCGCGCGTCTCCGCGGCGCGTCACGCGTCGGTCCTCGCGTAGAGCGCGGCGAGGTACAGGTCGCGCTCGGTGGTGATCTTGAGGGCGGACTCCTCCCCCGGCACGACGACGACCTGCTCGCCCAGCGCCTCGACGAGCCCCGCGTCGTCGGTGGCATGGGCGTCGGCGGCGCGCCCCGCGGCGGCGGCGTGCGCGCGCTCGAGGAGGGCGCGGTCGAAGCCCTGCGGGGTCTGGACCGCCCGGAGCAGGGCCCGGTCCGGGGTGGAGGTCACGGGCTCGACGGTGATGGGGGCCCCCGAGGGCGTGGCGGCGGGCCTCGGGGGCGTGCGGAAGTCGTGCGACGCTGCGGACACGGCCTTGACCGTATCAACGACCGGCAGTCCCGGCACGACGGCGCCGTGCCCGTCCCGCACAGCCGCCACGACGCGTCGCACCAGGTCAGCCGACGCGAACGGGCGGGCGGCGTCGTGCACGAGGACGACGTCGGCAGCATCGGCGGCGGCGAGGCCCGCGGCGACGGACTCCTGGCGCGTGGACCCGCCGGCGACGACGCGCACCGGCACGGTGACCTGCGGGTCGCCGGAGACGACGTCGGCCATCTGGGTGACCAGGCGGTGCGGCGCGGTGACGACGACGGCGTCGACGACGGCGGAGGCGGCGAGCCGGCGCGCGGCGTGGACGACCATCGGCACGCCCGCCACCTCGACGAACGCCTTGGGCAGGTCGCGACCGAGCCGCGTGCCGGAGCCGGCCGCGGTGAGGATCGCCACTGTCGTCATGTCACCACCCTGCACGAACGACGAAGCCCCCGCCGAGGAGCGGGGGCTTCGTCTCGCGTTGCTCTGCTCAGGACGCGAGGACCTCGTCGAGGATGGCCTCGGCCTTCTCCTCCTCGGTGTGCTCCGCCAGCGCGAGCTCGGAGACCAGGATCTGCCGGGCCTTGGCCAGCATGCGCTTCTCGCCGGCGGAGAGGCCACGGTCGGCGTCACGACGCGAGAGGTCACGCACGACCTCGGCGACCTTGATGACGTCGCCCGACGCGAGCTTCTCCAGGTTGGCCTTGTAGCGCCGCGACCAGTTGGTCGGCTCCTCCGTGTACGGAGCGCGCAGCACCTCGAAGACGCGGTCCAGCCCCTGCTGGTCCACCACGTCGCGCACACCCACCAGGTCCACGTTCTCCGCCGGGACCTCGATGGTCAGGTCGCCCTGGGCGACCTTGAGCTTGAGGTACATCTTCTCTTCGCCACGGATCTTGCGGACCTTGATCTCTTCGATCAGAGCGGCACCGTGGTGCGGGTAGACAACAGTCTCGCCTACTTCGAAAGTCATCTGTAGATGTCCCCTTTCCCAACGAGCGAGTCTACCATGCGAGGTTCGGCCGAACCCAGGCCCCTGGCCGATCCCGGTCCGCGAGACGCCCTCGTCGGCGCAGGTCAGGCGGCGGCCCGACGACCTCGTCACGATGTCTCGACGTCAAGACTCTCGATCTAGAATGCGGGACGGGGCGCCGGCCCCGCCCAAGGACCGAGGAGAGCACGTTGCACCGCACGCCCCGCCACGCCCGCACCATCGCCCTGCTCGCCGCCGCCGGCGTGCTCGCCCTGACAGCCTGTTCCCCGACGACGACGATCAACCCCTACGCCCCGTCGGACGGCGTGCGCGTCGACCTCTCGAACGACCTGCGCGGGGTGAACCTGCTGGTCGTGGCCGCGGAGCAGGGCGGTGAGGGCGTCGTCCACGGCGCCTTCGCGAACCACACGGACGAGACGGTGACGTTCACGCTCACGGTCGACGGCGCCGCGCCGGTCGAGGTCGACGTCGACCCGTCGTCGACCGTCACGGTCGGCACCGAGGACGGCGAGCAGGTGGTCCTCGACGCCGTCGCCGAGGCGCCGGGCTCGTTCGTGGACGCGACGCTCGAGGCGGGCGGCGAGAGCAGGCAGTTCCAGCTCCCGGTCCTGGACGGCACGCTCGACGAGTACAAGGACTCCGTCCCCGCGAACTGACCTTTCGCCGTAGTACTTGGTTGCGTTCTGGGCGCCAGAACGCAACCAAGTACTACGGCGAAAGGTGGGGCGTCGACAGGTGTGGCCCGGTCCCCGCTGGGGGCCGGGCCACACTCGTTCCGCGGCGGATGGGGCCGCGGAGCCTAGGTCGGGCGCGCCTCCGTCACCCGAAGCGGCCCGAGACGTAGTCCTCGGTCGCCTTCTCGCGCGGGGACGAGAAGATCGTCGAGGTGTCGTCCATCTCGATGAGCTTGCCCGGCTTGCCCGTGCCAGCGATGTTGAAGAACGCCGTCTTGTCGGAGACGCGGGCGGCCTGCTGCATGTTGTGCGTGACGATGACGATCGTGTACTCGGACTTCAGCTCCTGGATCAGGTCCTCGATCGCGAGCGTCGAGATCGGGTCCAGGGCCGAGCACGGCTCGTCCATCAGCAGCACCTGCGGCTTGACCGCGATGGCGCGCGCGATGCACAGACGCTGCTGCTGACCACCCGACAGGCCCGAACCCGGCTTCTCCAGGCGGTCCTTGACCTCGTTCCACAGGTTCGCGCCGCGCAGGGAGGACTCGACGAGCTCGTCGGCGTCCGACTTGCTGATCCTCTTGTTGTTCAGCTTCACGCCCGCCAGCACGTTGTCGCGGATCGACATCGTCGGGAACGGGTTCGGCCGCTGGAACACCATGCCGATGTTGCGGCGCACGGCCACGGGGTCGATCCCCGGTCCGTACAGGTCGACGCCCTCGAGCTCGACCGTGCCCTCGACGTGTGCGCCGGGGATGACCTCGTGCATGCGGTTCAGCGTCCGCAGGAAGGTCGACTTGCCGCAGCCGGACGGGCCGATGAAGGCCGTCACCGACCGGGGTTCGATGGCCATGGAGACACCCTCGACGGCGAGGAAGTCGCCGTAGTAGATGTTCAGGTCCTTGACGTCGATGCGCTGGGACATCTCGGTTCTCTCTTTCGGTACGACGTTCTCAGCGCAGCTTCGGCGCGAACAGGCGGGTCACGAGGCGACCCAGGAGGTTGAGGATGACCACGACGATGACCAGCGTCAGAGCGGCGGTCCAGGCGCGGTCGAAGTTGATGGACGTGATGCAGTCCTGCACCGTCGCCGGGCACGGGACCGGGCCCATCTTGTACTGGTCGTAGATGAACACCGGGAGCGTCTCCATGCTCCCGCTGAACAGGTTGGTGTTGATCGACGCCGTCGAGCCCACCGCGATCATGAGCGGCGCCGTCTCGCCGATGACGCGCGCGACGGCGAGCAGCACGCCCGTCGTCAGGCCGGCCACCGACGTGCGCAGCACGACCTTGACGATGGTGAGCCACTTCGGCACGCCGAGGGCGTACGAGGCCTCGCGCAGCTCGTTGGGGACGAGCCGCAGCATCTCCTCGCAGGACCGCACGACCACCGGGGTCATGAGCAGCGACAGGGCCACGGAACCCATGACGCCCATGCGGATGCCCGCGCCGAAGAAGATGGCGAAGACCGCGAAGGAGAACAGACCCGCGACGATCGACGGGATGCCCGTCATGACGTCGACGAAGAACGTCACCGCCCGGGCCAGCGGGCCCCGGCCGTACTCGACGAGGTAGATCGCCGCGAGCAGGCCGATCGGGACGGAGATGACCGCCGTGCCGAGCGTGATCAGGAGCGTGCCGATGATCGCGTGGTAGGCGCCGCCGGCGTCCATGCCGCCGTAGACGTTGCGCATCGAGAACAGCAGGAAGTCGCCGTTCAGGCGCCCGATGCCGTTGCTGACGGCGGTCCACAGCAGGGACACGAGCGGCGTCGCGGCCAGCACGAACGCCGCCCACACCAGGCCCGTCATCCAGCGGTCGGTGCGCCGGCGGTGCTGGTCGGCGGTGGAGAGCAGCGCCCTCGTGGCGGCCGTGGCCTCAGACGTCGTCGCGCTCATCAGTTGGCCCCCGAGAATTCCTTGCGGCGCGCCACGATCCAGCGCGCGACCATGTTGACCGCCATCGTGATGACGAAGAGCGCCAGACCGGTGGCGATGAGGGTGTTCACCGCGAGGCCGCTCGACTCGGGGAACTTCGCGGCGATGTTCGCGGCGATGGTCTGGTGCTTGCCGGCGCCGAAGATGTTGAGCGAGAAGCCGAGCCCGGGCGACAGGATCATGAGCACGGCCATCGTCTCGCCGAGCGCGCGGCCGAGGCCGAGCATCGCGGCGGAGATGACGCCGGAGCGGCCGAAGGGCAGCACCGCGGTGCGGACGACCTCCCAGCGCGTCGCGCCGAGCGCGAGCGCCGCCTCCTCGTGCAGGCGCGGCGTCTGCTTGAACACCTCGCGGGACACGGCGGTGATGATCGGCAGGATCATGATCGCCAGCACGAGCGACGTCGTCGCGAGCGAGCGGCCCGTGGGCGTCGACTCGACGGTCACGCCGGGGAGCAGGCTGAGCAGCCCCGCGATCTTCTCCCACAGCGGGGCGATGACGGGCGAGAGCGTGCGGGCGCCCCACAGGCCGAAGACGACCGAGGGGATCGCGGCCAGCAGGTCGATCACGAACCCGACCGCGCCGGCGATGCGGCGCGGCGCGTAGTGCGAGACGAACAGGGCGATGCCGACGGCGACGGGCGTGGCGAGGACCAGCGCGAGCGCGGCCACGAGCAGCGTGCCGAAGATGAGCGGGCCCACGTAGGCCGCGAGGCTGGTCACCCCGTTCGGGAGGACCCCCTCGTCGACGAGGCGCGAGCTGGGGGCCGTCAGCGCGGCCCAGCCGCGCAGCAGCAGGAAGATGGCGACCGCGGCGAGCGCGGCGAGCAGGACGACGCCGGCCGTCGTCGAGATCCAGCGGAAGACGCGCGAGAAGCCGCGCTCGGTGTCCTGGTGGCCGCGGCGGGTGCGACGGCGCGGGGCCTCACGCGCCGGCGTGGCGGTCAGGGTGTCGGTGGTGCTCACAAGAGGTGGCTCCTCAGGGTGTGGCAAGACGGCCGTGCCGGTGGCCGCGCCCCGCGTCGTCCGCGGGGCGCGGCCACCGGCCGCGTGCGTCGTGGTGGAGCGTCAGCCGACCTGGATCGCGGCGGCGGCCGCGATGGCCTTCGTGGCGATGTCGCCGGACAGCGGGGCGGAGCCGGCGGCCTGCGCGGCGACCTGCTGACCCTCCTCCGACACGATGTAGCCGATCCAGGCCTTCACGAAGTTGCCCGTGGCCTCGTCGCTGTAGGTGTTGCAGACGATGCCGTAGGAGACGAGGAGGAGCGGGTAGTCGCCCTCGGCCGACGCGGTGCGGTCGATCGAGACGGCGAGGTCGTTCTCGGCGCGGCCGTCGCCGCCCACCGGCGAGGTCGCGACGACGTTCGCGGCGCCCTCGGCGTTCGGCTTGACCCACTGGTCGCCGACGTTGATCGCGGCGACGCCCAGGTCGGCGCCCACGCCCGACTCGTCGGCGTAGGTGATGGCACCGGGGGTGTCGGTGACGACGCCGATGACGCCGGAGGTCTTCTCGGCGGCGTCGCCGCCCTGCAGCGGCCACTCGTCGTTCTTCGGGTTCGTCCACACGTCACCGGCCGTCTTGTTCAGCCAGTCGGTGAAGTTGTTCGTGGTGCCCGACTTGTCCGAGCGGTGCACGGGGGTGATCGCCAGGTCCGGCAGCGTCGCGCCCTCGTTGTCGGCGGCCAGCGCCGGGTCGTTCCAGTTGGTGATCGCGCCCGTGAAGATCTTCGCGGCGTTCTGCGAGGAGATGTTCAGCTCCTTGACGCCGGGCACGTTGAACGCGAGGGCGATCGGGGAGATGTAGACGGGGATGTCGATCGCACCGTCGGGGCCGCAGGCGGCCGGGGCCTTGGCCGACTCGAGCTCCTCGGGCTTCATGGGCGAGTCGGAGCCCGCCCAGGCGACGCCGCCCGCGATGAACTGCTCGCGGCCCGCGCCGGAGCCGGAGCCGTCGTAGTTGATCGTGACGCCGGGGTGCTCGCCCTGGAAGGCGGCGGTCCAGGCGTTGATGGCGTTCTGCTGGGCGCTCGAGCCGGCACCCTTGAAGGTGCCCGAGATCTCGACGGCGGGGGTCGACGTCGCGTCGGTCGCAGCGTCCGTAGCAGCGTCGCCGGTCGGGTTGTCCGAGCCGCAGGCGGCGAGGGTCAGCGCGAGCGCGCCGATGACCACGGCGGATCCGGCGCGGGAGATGCTCAGCTTCACGTGTCTTCCATCCTGTTCACGCTTCGCGCCGACTGCGTGCCGGCGTCTCGCTGAAACGTAGGCACGCCACGTTGCGCGTCTCCCGACATTGGGTGAACGCGAAATGAACAACAGGTCTCGACGACGGTGTCGGTGGTCACTCCCGGGGTCGAAATGCGCCAGATGGTGACGCAGACACGCAACGTATGTCACAGACGCCTGGCGGGCGAGCGGATGGGGCGTGGGCCCGCCAGGCGGGACGGGTCACCCGAAGCGGCCCGAGACGTAGTCCTCGGTCGCCTTCTCGCGCGGGGCGGAGAAGATGGTGGCGGTGTCGTCCATCTCGATGAGCTTGCCGGGCTTGCCGGTGCCAGCGATGTTGAAGAACGCCGTCTTGTCGGAGACGCGGGCGGCCTGCTGCATGTTGTGCGTGACGATGACGATCGTGTACTCGGACTTCAGCTCCTGGATGAGGTCCTCGATCGCGAGGGTCGAGATCGGGTCCAGGGCCGAGCACGGCTCGTCCATGAGCAGGACGGACGGCTTGACCGCGATGGCGCGGGCGATGCACAGACGCTGCTGCTGACCACCCGACAGGCCCGAGCCGGGCTTGTCGAGGCGGTCCTTGACCTCGTTCCACAGGTTCGCGCCGCGTAGGGAGGACTCGACGAGCTCGTCGGCGTCCGACCTGCTGATCTTCTTGTTGTTGAGCTTCACGCCCGCCAGCACGTTGTCGCGGATCGACATCGTCGGGAACGGGTTCGGCCGCTGGAACACCATGCCGATGTTGCGGCGCACCGCCACCGGGTCCACGCCAGCGCCGTACAGGTCCACACCCTCCAGGAGGATCTCGCCCTCGACGCGTGCGCCCGGGATGACCTCGTGCATGCGGTTGATGCTGCGCAGGAACGTCGACTTGCCGCAGCCCGACGGGCCGATGAACGCGGTCACCGACCGGGGCTCGATCGCCATCGACACGCCCTCGACGGCGAGGAAGTCGCCGTAGTAGATGTTCAGGTCCTTCACATCGATGCGCTGTGCCATCGCTGCTCTTCTCTCTGGTTCGTAGGTCGGGTGGCGACGCGCGGTCAGCGCAGCTTCGGGGCGAAGAACCGGGTCACGAGGCGACCCAGCAGGTTCAGCGCCATGACGATGACGATGAGCGTCAGGGCCGCGGCCCAGGCGCGCAGGAAGTTGATGTCCGGCACGCACGCGAGGTCCGAGGGGTTGCAGGGCACCAGGCCGACGCGGTACTGCGTGTAGATGAACACCGGCAAGGTCATCATGCGACCCTCGAACGGGTTGAAGTTGATCGAGTCGGCGAACCCGGCCGTGATGAGGATGGGCGCCGTCTCGCCGATGACGCGCGCGATGGCGAGCAGCACGCCCGTCGTGATGCCCGCGATCGACGTCCGGAGCACGACCTTGACGATCACGAGCCAGCGCGGCACGCCGAGGGCGAGCGCAGCCTCGCGCAGCTCGTTGGGCACGAGCCGCAGCATCTCCTCGCACGAGCGCACGACGACGGGGATCATCAGCACCGAGACTGCCACGCCCGCGGCGATGCCCAGGCGGACGCCCGGCCCGAAGAAGAGCGAGAACAGCGTGAAGCTGAACAGGCCGGCGACGATCGACGGGATGCCCGTCATGACGTCGACGAAGAAGGTCAGCACGCGCGCGAGCGGGCCCTTGCCGTACTCCACGAGGTAGATCGCGGTGAACAGGCCGATCGGCACGGAGATGACCGTGGCGATGAGCGTGATGATCACCGTGCCGACGATGGCGTGGTAGACGCCGCCGGCGTCGATACCGCCGAAGACGCCGCGCATCGAGACCGTCAGGAAGTACGGCGAGAGCCGCACGACCCCGCGGACCACCACGGTGTACAGGAGCCACAGCAGCGGGACCATCGCGGCGACGAAGGCCGCGTGGACGAGGATCTTCATGGCGCGGTTGACGCGCCTGCGGGACGCGTCGCCCGAGCTGAGCAGCGCGCGGACCTCGTCCGACGGGCTGGTGGGAGCGGTCAGGGTGCTCATCAGTTGGCTCCCGAGAAGTCCTTGCGGCGCGAGACGATCCAGCGCGCCGCCATGTTGACCAGCATCGTGATGACGAACAGCGCGAGGCCGGTCGCGATGAGCACGTTGACCCGCAGGCCGGCGGCCTCGGGGAACTGGCTCGCGATGAACGCGGCGATCGTCTGCTGCTGACCGGCGTCGAAGATCTGGAACGAGACGAGGATGCCGGGCGACAGGATCATGAGCACGGCCATCGTCTCGCCGAGCGCGCGGCCGAGGCCGAGCATCGCGGCGGAGATGACGCCGGAGCGGCCGAAGGGCAGCACCGCGGTGCGGATGACCTCCCACTCGGTGGCACCGAGCGCCAGCGCGGCCTCCTCGTGCAGGCGCGGGGTCTGCTTGAAGACCTCGCGGCTCACGGCGGTGATGATCGGCAGGATCATCACCGCGAGGACGACGGCGGCCGTGGCCACCGAGCGGCCCGTCGCCGTCGCGCGCACCTCGACGCCCGGCAGCAGGCTCAGCGTCTCGGCGATCCACGTCCAGAAGGTGCGGATGAAGGGGGCGAGCACGGCGCCGCCCCACAGGCCGTAGACCACCGAGGGGATCGCGGCGAGCAGGTCGACGACGTAGCCGACGGCGGCGGACACGCGGCGCGGCGCGTAGTGCGAGATGAACAGCGCGATGCCGACGGCGACGGGCGTGGCGAGCGCGAGCGCGAGCAGCGCGGCGAGCAGCGTGCCGAAGACGAGCGGCAGGATGAGCTGCCACAGCGACGTCATGCCCTGCGGCAGGACGTTCTGCGCGACGAGGTCCTCGGAGCTCGCGGTCAGCGCGGGCATCGCCTGCTGCACGAGGAAGATCGCGACGGCCGCGAGGACGATGAGCAGGGTGATGCCCGAGCCGGTGGAGATCCAGCGGAACCCGCGGCTGAAGCCGCGCTCCGCTCCCCGGCCGCGACGGCGGCGCGTGTCGCCCTCGAGGAGCGTCGAGGGACTGGCGGTGGAAGTCACTGCGTTCCTTCGGAGGAGGTGATGGCGGCCAGCGAGGTCTTGATGTCCCCGGCGAGGCTTGCGGAGATCGGCGCGGAGCCCGCGACGGTGGCGGCGATCTGCTGACCGGCCTCCGAGGCGATGAACGACATGAACTCGCGCACGAAGTGGGCGTCGGCCTCACGCTCGTAGTTGAGGCAGACGACGCCGAACGAGACGAGCACCAGCGGGTAGGCGCCGGGCACGTCGGTGCCGCGGTCGATGGCGATCGCGAGGTCGTGCTCGTGGCGGCCCTCGTGCAGCGGCGACGCGTCGACGGCGATGGCGGCACCCTCGGCGGAGACGCCCACCCACTCGCCGCCGACAAGGATCGCGGCGGTGCCGAGCGCGCCGACGCGCGAGGCGTCGGCGTAGGTGATCGCGCCGACGGTCTGCTGCACGGCGTTGACGACGCCCGAGGTGCCCTGGGCCGAGTCGCCGCCCGTCATCGGCCAGACGCCGGAGACGTCCCAGGTCCACACGTCGGGGGCGACGGTGGCGAGGTAGTCGACGAAGTTGGCCGTGGTGCCCGAGTCGTCCGAACGGTGCACGGGCGTGATCGCCAGGTCCGGCAGGGTGATGTCGGGGTTGTCGGCGACGATGTCCGGGTCGTCCCAGCGGGTGAGGTCCCCGG
This sequence comes from Xylanimonas protaetiae, assembly GCF_004135385.1. Lineage (NCBI taxonomy): Bacteria > Bacillati > Actinomycetota > Actinomycetes > Micrococcales > Promicromonosporaceae > Xylanimonas > Xylanimonas protaetiae. Next base: position 739,071 of record NZ_CP035493.1, read on the forward strand.
TGAAGATGCGGGCCATGTTGGCGGGCGACAGGTTGACCGTGTCGATGCCCGGCAGGTTGAAGGTCACCGCGATGGGCGACACGTAGATCGGCAGGTCGATGGCGCCCTCGGGGCCGCAGACGGCACGCGAGTCGTCGATCTCGGAGTCGGTGAGCACCTGGTCGGAGCCCGCGAAGACGGCGCCGCCCGCGATGAACTGGCGGCGGCCGCCGCCCGAGCCGATCGGGTCGTAGTTGACGTTCGCGCTCACGTGGGCGCCCTGGAACTGGGCGCGCCAGGCGTCCATGGCCGCCTCGATCGAGGACGCGCCCGCGCCGGCGAAGGTGCCGACGACCGGCGGGCCCTCGACGGTGATGCCGCCGCCGGGAAGCTCGATGCCGGCGACGCCGAGCGGGTCGTCGGAGCCGCACGCGGCGAGCGTCAGCGCGAGCGACGCGGCGAGCGCGATGCTGCCGGCCCGGGCCGCGCGGCTGGTCTTCAGTCGGTTCGTCACGACAGAAACGCTAAGAAGCGAGGAAAACCGCCGCCAGACGGAAGGTGAACAGCAGGTGAACGACCTGGCGTGCTGCGCGGGCGTCCTGGCGTGCTGCGCGGGCGTCCTGGCACCGTGACCTGCGCGGACATGCCGGCGCAGGGCGTCAGGGGCGACCGCGCCACATTGTGGGCGGCGGTCGCCGCGCGCCACCCCGCGCGACGGCGACGCGTCAGGCCTCGCCCTCGACGAGCTTGTACCCCAGCCCGCGCACCGTGATGAGGTGGCGCGGGTTGCCGGGGTCGGGCTCGATCTTCGCCCGCAGCCGCTTCACGTGGACGTCGAGCGTCTTGGTGTCGCCCACGTAGTCGGCGCCCCAGACGCGGTCGATGAGCTGCCCGCGCGTGAGCACCCGGCCCGCGTTGCGCAGCAGCAGCTCGAGCAGGTCGAACTCCTTGAGCGGGAGCGCCACGGGGGCGCCGTCGACCATCACCGTGTGGCGGTCGACGTCCATCCGCACCGGGCCGACGTCGAGCACCGCGTCGTCGGCGTCGTCGTCGAGCAGCGGGCGGCCCGACGACTCGACCGGGACGGGCGCCCGGCGCCGCAGGACGGCGCGCACGCGCGCGAGCAGCTCGCGGAACGAGTACGGCTTGGTGACGTAGTCGTCCGCGCCGAGCTCGAGGCCCACGACCTTGTCGATCTCGGTGTCCTTGGCCGTCAGCATGATGACCGGCACGTCGCTGACGAGCCGCAGCCGGCGGCACACCTCCGTGCCCGAGAGCCCCGGCAGCATGAGGTCGAGCAGCACGATGTCGATGCCGGCGGTGCCGTCCGCGAACCGGTCGAGCGCCTCGTTGCCGTTCGCCGCGGCGACGACGTCGAAGCCCTCGCGCTCGAGCTGGTAGGTCAGCGGGTCGCGGTAGGACTCCTCGTCCTCGACCACGAGGATGCGCGTCACGCACCCACCTCCTTGGGGGTCGCCTGCGTCGTGGCCGCAGGGGTCGGTTGCGGGGTGTGCGCCGAGCCGGCCGGCTCGGTCGGGCCCGGGTGGACCGCGGGGACGTCCGCCGCGGGGATGCGCAGCGTGAACGTGGAGCCGCGGCCCGGCTCGGACCACATCTGCACGTCTCCCCCGTGGTCGGCGGCGACGTGCTTGACGATCGACAGTCCCAGGCCGGTGCCGCCCGTGTCGCGCGAGCGCGCCGGGTCGACGCGGTAGAACCGCTCGAAGACGCGGTCCTGCTCGCCCGCGGCGATGCCGATGCCCTGGTCGACGACGGCGATCTCGACCAGCCCGTCGCGCTCGCGGACGCCGACGCCCACGCGCGTGTTGGGCGGCGAGTACGACACGGCGTTGTCGAGCAGGTTGCGCACGGCCGTGACCAGCAGGTTGTGGTCGCCGAACACCAGGGCGTCCTTGCCGCCGCCGACCGTGATGACGATGTTCTTGCCCGCGGCCGTCGTGCGCGCCCGGTCCACGGCCTCGGTGACGACGTCGGCGACGTCGACGGTGCGTACGTCCGAGAGCGCGCCCGACGCCTGGAGGCGGGAGAGCTCGATGATCTCGTGGACCAGGGCCGACAGGCGCTGCGCCTCGCGCTGCATGCGCTCCGTGAAGCGGCGCACGGCCACCGGGTCGTCGGCGGCGTCGCCCACCGTCTCGGCGAGCAGCGCGATGGCGCCGACCGGCGTCTTGAGCTCGTGCGAGACGTTGACGACGAAGTCGCGGCGGATCGCCTCGACGCGGCGCGCCTCGGTCCGGTCGTCGGCGAGCACCAGCATGCGGTCGACGCCGAGCGGGGCGACGCGCACCTGGAGCAGCACCGTGCCCGAGCCGATGGGGCCGCGCGGCAGCTCGACCTCCTGCTCGCGGATGACGCCGTCGCGGCGCACCTGGGCGACGAGGTCGCGCACGGCCGCGTGGGTCAGGGCGTCGCTGCGCACGAGGCCGAGGGCGTACGCCGGTGGCGACGCGCGCAGCACGTCGTCGTCGGCGTCGAGCACGACGGCGGCCGAGCGCAGCACCGAGAGCACGCGCACCAGGCCGTCGTCCAGCTCGGGGTCCGGGCGCGCCGGGATGCGGTGCTGCTCGCGGTCCGAGAGCTTGAAGGCGATCGCGGCGACGACCCCGACCACCAGGCCCAGGAGACCGGCGAGGAACACCGGCGCCCCGGAGATGAAACCGTCCACCTCCTTAGGGTAGGGGTGGGAATCCGACGGACCGCGCCGATCCACCGTGCTGATGACGGGGTGTCGGCTCGTGTTCACCGGGGTGGCACCTAGAGTTCACCGGAAGGGCCCGAGTGCGTGAGACGGTGGGGTCAGCGCCCGCTGTGCGTCGATGACGCATGCGATCGTTCGGGTGTCCGTGTGAAGGGAAACAGATGCGACAGATCTTCGATGCCGAGCTCAAGCAGATCGGCGACGACCTCGTCGAGATGGCCGGGCTCGTCGAGACCGCCGTCACCCGTGCCGGCCAGGCGCTCCTCGAGGCCGACCTCCAGGTGGCCCAGGAGGTCATCGCCGCCGACCACGAGATCGACGCCCTCCAGCGCACCCTCGACGAGCGCTGCGTGCACATCCTCGCGCAGCAGGCGCCCGTCGCCACCGACCTGCGCGTCGTCGTGAGCGCCCTGCGCATGAGCGCCACGCTGGAGCGCATGGGCGACCTGGCCCGTCACGTGGCCGAGGTGGCCCGCGGCCGGTACCCCGCGCACGCGATCCGCCAGGCCGCCGAGCCGACGTTCGCCGCGATGGCCGCCGCCGCCGCCGACGTGTCGCACGAGGTCGCCGTGCTGCTCAGCACGCGTGACCTCGACCTCGCGAGCGCCATCGAGCGGGACGACGACGTGCTCGACGACCTGCACGCGAAGACCTTCGCCACGATCCTCTCCCCGAGTGGGACGGCACCACGCAGGAGGCGGTCGACATCACCCTGGTGGGCCGCTACTTCGAGCGCTTCGGCGACCACGCGACGTCGATCGCGCGCCGCATCCTCTTCCTGGTGACGGGCGACGTCGACGAGCCGCCGACGCACGACTGACGCACGCAAACGGCGCCGCACCCCCGGCGGGGGTGCGGCGCCGTTCTGCATGCGGATCGGAACGTGGGTTCCGGATCGGAACGTGCCGTCCAACGCACGTTCCGATCCGGGACCCACGTTCCGATCCGGGCGTTACTTGCCCTGGTTCGCCACCGCGGCGGCACCGGCGGCAGCCGCCTCCGGGTCCAGGTACTCGCCGCCCTTGACGATCGGCTTGAGGAACTCGTCGAGCTCGTAGACCAGCGGGATGCCGGTCGGGAGGTTGACGGCGGCGATCTCGTCCGGCGTCAGGTCGTCGAGGTACTTGACGATGGCGCGCAGCGAGTTGCCGTGCGCGGCGACGAGGACGGTCTTGCCGGCCTTGAGGTCGGGGACGATCTCGCCCTCGAAGTACGGCAGGGCGCGGTCCAGCACCTGGGCGAGGGCCTCGGCGCGCGGGATCGGCTCACCGGCGTAGCGCGGGTCGGCGTCCTGCGACCACTCGGAGCCGAGCTCGATCGCGGGCGGCGGCACGTCGTACGAGCGGCGGTACTCGGCGAACTTCACGTCGCCGAACTCCTCGCGGGCCTTCTTCTTGTCCATGCCCTGGAGCGCACCGTAGTGGCGCTCGTTGAGGCGCCACGAGCGCTTCACGGGGATCCACAGCAGGTCGGCGGCGTCGAGCGCGAGGTTCGCGGTGTTCATCGCGCGACGCAGCAGCGACGTGTGGACGACGTCGGGCGTGACGCCCTTCTCCTTGAGGAGCTCGCCACCGCGGGTGGCCTCGGCGCGGCCCTTCTCCGACAGCGGGACGTCGACCCAGCCGGTGAAGAGGTTCTTGGCGTTCCACTCGCTCTCGCCGTGGCGGAGCAGCACGAGGGTGTAGGTCATGGGTCCCATCTTGCACCCTCGTGGCCTGACCACGCGCGGAGGTGGCGGCCCCTGGGACGCTCGGGCGCGCGGCGGGCGCGGTCAGTCGCGCGCGCGGGCGTCGCGGGCCTGGCGCGCCTGCGCGTAGACGTCCAGGACGGCCGTCGCGGCGGCGTCCCAGCCGAAGCGGCGACCCGCTGCGACGGCGCCCGCCGCGAGGCGTGCGCGGCGCTCGTCGTCCTTGAGCAGGGTGCCCAGCTCGTGCGCCCAGACGGCCGGGTCGTGGCCGTCCACGAGGACGCCGGAGACGTCGTCGAGCACCACGGTGCGCAGCCCGCCGACGGCGGCGGCGACCACGGGCGTGCCGCACGCCTGCGCCTCGGCCGCGACGAGGCCGAACGACTCGTTGTGCGACGGGACGGCGACGACGTCGGCGGCGCGGTACCAGTCGGCGAGCTCGCGGCGCTCGACGGGCGGGTGCACCAGGACCCGGTCGCGGACGCCGCACTGGTGGGCGAGCGCCTCGAGCTCGCGCACCGCCGTCGGGCGGCCGCTCGCACCGCCCAGGACGACGAGCCGGACCTCCTGCGGCAGGTGGGCGAGCGCCTGGACGAGCACGTCGGGGCCCTTGAGGAGCTGGACGCGACCCGCGAAGAGGATCACCGGGGCGTCGCCGGGCAGGCCGAGCCGGGCGCGCAGGCGGGCACGGGCGCCGGGCGCCGGCGTGAACGTCTCCAGGTCGACGCCGGGCGCGACGACGTGGACCCGGCCGGGGTCGGCGCCGTACTCGCGGACGAGCTCGCCCGCCTCCTCGCGCGTGCTCGCGACGAGGGCGTCGGCGGCCGCGACCACCTGCTCCTCGCCGATGACGCGGCCCTGCGGCTCGGGGGCGTCGCCCGGCGCCAGCGCCGCGTTCTTCACACGGGCCATGGTGTGCATGGTGTGGACGAGCGGCACGTCCCAGCGCTCGGCGGCGAGCCACCCGGCCTGGCCGGAGAGCCAGTAGTGGGTGTGCACGACGTCGTAGAACCCCTCGGGGCGGTGCGCCTCCGCGCGCAGCACGCCCGCGGTGAACGCGCAGAGCTGGCCGGGCAGGTCGTTCTTGTCGAGGCCCTCGAAGGGGCCCGCGGGCACGTGGAGCACGCGGATGCCGGGCTGCACGTCGACGACGGGGTGCTGCGCGGAGCTCGTGGCGCGCGTGAAGATCTCGATCTCCGCGCCGCGCCGGGCGAGCGCACGGGACAGCTCGAGGACGTAGACGTTCATGCCGCCGGCGTCGCCCGTGCCGGGCTGGTCCAGCGGGCTCGTGTGCACGCTCAGCATCGCGACGCGCGGGCCGCGGAGGGCGTCGGGGCTGGTCATGACGCCTCGAGCACGCAGGCGGGCGGGGTGGGCAGCGGCAGGGCGTCGACGACGTCGCCCTGCCCCGTCGCCGGGTCGACCAGCACGGCGGCCAGGTCTCCGGTCCCCTGCCGCGCGACGACGACCAGCAGGCGCCCGTCCGCCACCGGGCCGAGCACGGCGTGGTGGCGCGGCCAGGCGCCGTCCCCCAGGGGGACGTCGGCGAGGTGCTCGAGCCGGGGCGCCGCACCGGCGTCCCCGACGGCGCGGTGGAGGGAGAGCACGTCGGCGCCGCGCACGCCCAGCGCCAGCAGGTCGCCCGTCAGCGTGAGGTGCGACGGGTAGCTGCGGTCGGCGGTGTGCAGGAGGGTGCCCGTGCGGTACCGGTGCTCGGGGCTGCTCGCGTCGACGACGGTGGCCGGGTACGACGCCGCGGGCTCCCAGGTGCCCGGCGCCGCGGGCACGAGCACGTGCAGGCGCGCGTCGAGCTCGCCGGCGACGACGAGCGCGCCACCGGGGAGCGCGACCAGGTGCCGGGGGCCCGTGCCCGCGGGAAGGGTGGCGGCCAGCGCAGCCGGGGACCCCGCGGTGGGCTGCGGCGGGTAGCGGCGCAGCACGTCGGCGCCGAGGTCGACGACGAGCGCGTCGCCGCCGACGGCCGCGGTGAAGTGTGCGTGCGGGCCCTCCTGCCGGTCCTCCTGCGGGCCCGCGCCGCGTCCCGGGAACCGTGAGACCGCGTCGGCGGCCCACGCCCCGGTGGCCGGGTCCAGCGGGACCGCCGCGGCCACGCCGTCGCCGTAGTTCGCGATCCAGAGCATGTCCGGCAGCGCGAGCAGGTGGCACGGGAACGACCCGCCGGACGCGATGGTGGCCGGGGCGCCGAGCGCGCCGTCGTCGAGCACGGGGTACGCGCTGACGGCTCCGGGCGCGTCCTCCGCGACCGCATAGAGCGTGCGGCCCGACGGGTGCAGGGCGACGAAGGACGGGGCCGCGGCCTCGGCGGCGAGCACCGGGGCACCGAACGTGCCGTCGGCGCCGACCGGGACCCGCCAGACGCCCTCGCCCGAGCCTGCGGCGCGGTCTGGGGCAGGGTAGGTGCCGACCCAGAGGTCGCGAGGTGCCGTCATGGTGCAAGAGCGTAGAACGCCACGGTCACGCCTGGGGACCGCACCACCCCTGACGCCCGACGGCGGTGGCACCGTCCCGGGGAACGGTGCCACCGCCGTCGGGCGACCGGTGGGCGCGGTGTCAGTGCGCGGCCTCGAAGGCGGCGATGACCTCGGCCGAGATGCGGCCGCGGTCGGAGACCTTGTGGCCGTTCTCGCGGGCCCACTCGCGGATCTTGGCGAGCTGGGCGCGGTCGGCGCTGGTGCGGCGGCCGGCGGGTCGCGCGGTCGCGGCAGCACGGCTGCCGGACTTGCGCCCGTGACCGATCCACGTCGCGAAGGCCTCACGGAGCTCGGAGGCGTGCGCGGACGTGAGGTCGATCTCGTAGGTCACGCCGTCGAGAGCGAAGGTGACGGTCTCGTCGGCCTCCGTCCCGTCGATGTCATCGATGAGCACGACCTGAGTCTTCTGAACCACGAAGGACCGCCTTTCCATAAGCAGAGATTGTCCGTCGCGGCCGAGCATGACCGAAGCGCATCGCATTTGTCAACGCAACACACTTGTCGGCGTTAATCTGACGCCGAAAGCCTCAGGAAGTCTTCTCCTGCTGCTCGACATAACGTGCGGCGTCTTCCGCGTCGAGCTTCGCGAGCGCGTCACGCTCGTTGCGGTCGGCACGGACGATCTTGCGCATCGCGAACCAGAAGACGAGCCCGACACCGATGGACGGGAAGAGGCCGGCGACGATCGCCCAGAACGTGTCCATCAGGCGTGCGGCTTCACGAGCGGGAAAAGGATGGTCTCGCGAATACCGAGACCGGTCAGCGCCATGAGCAACCGGTCCAGGCCCATTCCCATGCCTCCGGTGGGCGGCATCGCGTACTCCATCGCCACGAGGAAGTCCTCGTCGAGCTTCATGGCCTCGTCGTCGCCCGCGGCGGCCAGGAGCGCCTGCGCCTCGAAGCGCTCGCGCTGGACGACCGGGTCGACGAGCTCCGAGTAGCCGGTGGCGAGCTCGAAGCCGCGCACGTACAGGTCCCACTTCTCGACCTGGCCGGGCACCTCGCGGTGCGCGCGCACCAGGGGGCTGGTCTCGACGGGGAAGTCGCGCACGAACGTCGGCGCCGTGAGGTGGTCGCCCACCCGGTGCTCCCACAGGGTCTCGACGAGCTTGCCGTGGTTGACCGCCTTGTGCTCGAGCTCGAGCTCGAGACGCGTGCCGATCTTGAGCAGGTCCTCGACCGAGGTCTCGGGCGTGATCTCCTCGCCCAGCGACTCCGAGAGCGACCCGTACATGGTCAGCTGCGCCCAGTCGCCGCCGAGGTCGTACTCCTCGCCGTCGGGCAGCGTGACCACCGTGGTCCCGAGCACGTCCTGCGCGGCCTTCTGCACGAGATTCTGCGTGAGCGCGCCGATGGTGTTGTAGTCGCCGTACGCCTCGTAGGCCTCGAGCATCGCGAACTCGGGCGAGTGCGTCGAGTCGGCGCCCTCGTTACGGAAGTTGCGGTTGATCTCGAAGACGCGCTCGACGCCGCCCACGACGGCACGCTTGAGGAAGAGCTCCGGGGCGATACGCATGAAGAGCTCGATGTCGTACGCATTCATGTGCGTCGTGAAAGGACGCGCCGACGCGCCGGACGCAATCGTCTGGAGCATCGGCGTCTCGATCTCGACGAAGTCGCGCGCGTGGAAGTTCTCGCGCAGCGACCGGACCACGTTCGCGCGCAGGCGCACCATGTCTCGCGCGGCCGGGCGCGCGATGAGGTCCACGTAGCGCTGGCGGACGCGCGACTCCTCGCTGAGGTCCTTGTGGAGGACGGGCAGCGGGCGCAGCGACTTCGCCGCCATCTGCCACGCGTCGGCGAAGACCGACAGCTCCCCGCGGCGCGACGACCCGACGCGGCCGTGCACGAACAGGTGGTCGCCCAGGTCGACGTCCGCCTTGAACGCCGCGAGCGCGTCCTCGCCCACCGCGGCGAGGCTCAGCATCGCCTGGAGGCGGTTGCCCGCGCCGTCCTGGAGCGTGACGAAGCACAGCTTGCCGGTGTTGCGCAGGAACACGACGCGGCCCGCGACGCCGGCGACGTCGTCGGTCTCCTGGCCGGCCTCGAGGTGGCCGTACCCGTCGCGGACCTGGGCGATCGTGTGCGTGACCGGGACGCCGACGGGGTAGGCCTCACCCCCCTGCGCGAGGAGCCGCTCGCGCTTCTCGCGACGGATGCGCAGCTGCTCGGGCAGGTCGTCCGTCGTCTCGGCGGGGGCGGGGTTCTCAGAAGTCACCCCAGGATTCTACGTTCCTGGCACCCGCGCCCTCCCCCGGAGAAGCACGCGACGACGGCGCCCCGTCGACGCGCGCCTACGTCGCGGGCGGGGTGTCGTCGGCGCGCAGGTCGGCGGCGTGCGCGGCGGCGGCGAGCGTCGTCGTCAGGAGCGGGTGGAGCAGGCGGCCCGGGCGGTCCACGCCCGCGGCCTCCAGGGCCTGGGCGGTGCGCGCGACGAGCGCGGCGAGCTGGTGGCGGCCGTCCTCGAGGGCCGCGTGGTAGACGGCGCGGGACTCCTCGCCGACGACGACGGGCTCGCCGCCGAGCTCGATGACGAGCGCCTGCCCGATGGGCAGCACGGGCGCCGGGGCGGTCACCGCGAACGTGGTGCCCTCGAGGCGCGCGAGGTCGAGCGACGTGCCCGTGAACGTCATGGCGGGGTGGATGGCCAGCGGGATCGCGCCCGCGCGGAACGCGGGCTCCAGCACGCCCGTGCCGTACCGGCCCGCGGTGTGGACGACGAGCTGGCCCGGCTGCCAGCCGCCCAGGCGCGCGATGCCCGCGACGAGGTCCGGCAGGGCGTCGTCGGGCACCGTGAGCAGCACCAGCTCGGCGCGCTCGACGACGTCGCCGACGTCGAGCAGCGGGACGCCGGGCAGCAGCGCCTCCGCGCGCTCGCGCGTGTCCTCGCTGATGCCGCTCGCGCCGACGACGGCGTGGCCCACGGAGCGCAGCGCGCTGCCGAGGACGGCGCCGACCTTGCCCGCGCCGACGACGCCGACGCCCAGCCGGCCGGGCCGGCGGGACTCGCTCACTCCCCCGGCTCCGGGGCGACGGGCGCGGGCCGCTCCATCCAGCGTTCCGGCCCGGCGGTCGCGCGGGCGGCGCGGGCGCGGGCGGCCTGCTCGGTGAGGAGCCGGGCGGCGTCGTCGGAGGCGAGGTGCTGCACGGTGGGCAGCACGAGGCCGGGCGTCGAGTGGACGGTGAAGGTGGCCACGCCGAGCCGGCGCTGGAGCGGGCCCTGCGCGACGGCGAGCGACTGCGTCCGCTCGTGCGGCACGACGTCGAGGCGCCGGATGAGGCGGCCGCCGCGCAGCAGCAGCGCGCGGTCGGTGACGGCGAAGGCGTCGCGGCGCCACGACAGCGGGTCGAGCCAGCGGGCGCGCCGCGGCGCGTTGGTGAAGCGGCGGTCCTCGGTGGGCGCGACGGCGGGCCGGACGATGCCGTCGGGCGGGACGATGCCCGTCATGCCCTCGTCGAGCAGGCCGAGCGGGTCGTCCGTGCCGAGGTCCGGCAGCACGAGCCACAGCGCGGTGAGCGCCTGCTCGCGCGGGCCGACGGGCAGCAGGATGGTCTGGTTCTGCTTGCCGTTCGTGTCGGGCCCGTACCCTGCGACGTTGACGCGCACGCGCCACCAGTCCGGGCCGCGCCACAGGGGGCCCTGCGTGAGGCGGACGGCCTGCACGCGGCCCGGCGGGATGGTCTGCGCGCGGGTCTCCAGGAGGCCGTGCCGCAGGCGGATGCCGTCGGGCGACAGCGCGGCGCGGAAGCCGAACTCCCCCGCGAACCGGTTGAACAGGTAGCTGCCGCCCGCGAGCACGATCGGGAGCATCGAGGCCAGGACGCTGGGCTGCCGCGTGACGACGACGGCGACGACCACGCCGACGAGGCCCAGCGTGACGAACCACAGGGCCGGCGAGCGCAGCAGCGAGCGCACGAGCAGGCCGGGGGCGACCTCGTAGAGCTTCTCCTCGGGCGCCTCCTCGACGTCGTCGACGACGGGCAGGGCCGGGACGGGTGGGCCCGCGGGCGCGGCGCCGCCCGGGACAGGCGCGGCGGCGACGCCCGGGGCGGGTGCGGCGGCGGCGCCCGGGGCGCCGGCGAGGCTCGCGGGGTCCGCCTCCGGCGCGACGGCGGGGGCCGCCGGGGCCTCGTGCGGGCGGCTCCGCACGCCCGCCGCCCGGGCCAGGAGCTCGGCGCGCAGGCGGCGGGCGTCGCTCTCCTTGAGGAAGCCGATGGCGACGGCGGAGCCGCTGCCGCCCGCGACCTCGAGCGTCAGCTCGGCCAGGCCGAAGAGGCGGGCCAGGAGCGGCTGGCGGATGTCGACGGCCTGGAGCCGGTCGAGGCGCGCGTGCCGCTGCTGGCGGAACACGACGCCGCGTCGCATGTGCACGGAGTCGTCGTCGACGGCGTACGCCGTCATGCGCCACGAGAGCGCGGAGAAGCCCAGCGCGACGACGGCCAGCGCGACGACGCCGAGCAGGAGCTTCCACCACAGGCCCGCGACGGCGGCCTGGAGCTCGGCGGCCTCGTTGATCCGCTCGATCGACTGCTGGCCCACGAACACGAGCGCGACGGCCACGATCGACCAGCTGCGCACCAGCGGGGTGACCGGGTGCAGGCGGTGCCAGACGAGGCCCTCGGCAGGCTCGCCGGCCGGGGGACGGGCCCGTTCACAGGCCCGCCAGCCGGGCCTCGCCGCGCGCCGAGAGGCGGTCGCGCAGGCGTGCGGCCTCCTCGGGCGGCAGGCCGGGGATGTTCGCGTCGGTCGCCGCGGCGGCCGTGTGCAGCTGCACGGAGGCGATGCCGAGCTTGCGGTCCAGCGGCCCCACCTTCACATCGACGTACTGCATGCGCCCGTAGGGCACGACGACGAGCTGGCGGAACAGGATGCCCTTGCGCACGAGCAGGTCGTCGTCACGCTCGGCGTACCCGATGGCCTTGACCTGCCGGGTCACCAGGACCGCGGCCCACGCGAAGAGCAGCGCGGGCGGGCCGGCGAGCAGCCAGAACCACGGCGAGACCGTGAACGCGAGGATCACGCCCGCCAGGAACGGGATACCGGCGGTGATGCCGCCGCTGACGAGGCGTGCGGTGATCAGCCGGTGGGAGACGCCGTGGAACTCGACGCCGGCGGGGTCGAACAGGGCGGCAGGGTCGCTCATGTGGCCATCCTGGCAGAGGCAGGTCAGCCCGTGAGCGCCTCCGGGCCGCGGTTGCCGTTCCCCTCGGCGTCGTCGTCGGACGGCGGCAGCTCGCAGAACCGTTCGGCGACGAGGCTGACGACCGTCAGCAGGATCGCGCAGAGCATCGCGATGCCCGCGGCGAGGGCCCGGTCCCGCTGCGCGCTGATGCCCAGGTCGCCGACGACGTCGAGCACGGAGGCGAGGTAGCGGCCCGTGAGGATCGCGCCCGTGAGCGCCCCCGCCTTGGCCAGCACGAGCGTGCGGGCCGCGCGCAGCGCGCCGAGGTCGGGCTTGTTGCCCTTCTGGTACGCGCGCACCGTCCACCCGAGCCAGAAGATCAGCGCGGACAGCGCGACGAGCGCGACGTCCTCGATCCACGCGACGGGCGGGAGCCGGGTGCCCTGTGCCTCGAGCGCGCGCAGCACCAGCAGGACGACGACAGCGACGACGACGACCGTCAGCACGAGCACGCGGATCGAGGTGCGGCGCAAGTCAGCGCTCCTGGTCGGGGTCGTAGGGGATCCAGCGCTCGGCGTCGGGGTCCGGGGCCTGCTCGCCCTCCGGGGCGCCGGCGGCGACCGGCTGCCAGTGCGGGGCGGGCGGGACCGGGGCGTGCGGTGCGGAGGCGTGCGGTGCGGACGCGTGCGGCTGCCCGGGGACGGCGGGCGCCGGCGCGAACGGCGACGGCGGGGCCTGCTCCGCGGGCGGCGCGACCGGGGGGAGGGCACGGCGGGCTGCGCGGGCTGGTACGGCGAGGCGGGGGGCGCGTCGGCGGCGTAGGACGTGGCGGCCTCGGGAACCCGCGGGAACGGGGCGACGGGCGTCGCGGGGCCGGCCGGCGGGAAGGCTGGACCGGCTGGCGGGAAGGCTGGACCGGCCGGCGGGAAGGCAGGACCGGCCGGCGGGAACGGCGGTCGGACGGCCGGGGCGGGCGGCGGCGGCTCGGCGGCCGGAGCGGCCGGCACGCCCGGTTCGGCGAGGAACGGCGGCGGCACGACGCGCGGGAACGGTTCCGCCGGGACGGGAGCCGGGAACGGCACTGCCGCACCCGGAGCCGGGACCGGGTCCCGGAACGGCAGGGCGCGGACGCAGTCGTGGGGTGTCGCGTCCGGGTCCGCGCCGTGCGGCTCGCCGGACTCCGGGCCGGCCTGCTCCTCGGCGGGCGCTGCGACCTCGGACGGCGCGCCCGGCGCGACGGGCTCGGGCGCTCCTGCCCCGGCGTCGTACCGCGGCGTGGCCTCGGGCTGCCCCTCCGCGTCGAACCGGGCGACGTCGAAGACCTCGGACGCGTCGTCGCGGCCGGCGTCGACGACCTGCGGCGCCTCGGCGGGGTCGAAGGCGAGGTCGGAGGCGGGGTCGAGCGCGGGGGCGGCTGCCGGGGCCGCCGCCGGCACCGGGTACGACCCGGTCCGTACGGACGGCTCGGACAGCCAGTCGAGGGCCATCCAGCGGATGCCCGCGCGGTCGGGAGCCGTCTCGGCGAGCACCGCGACGGGGCCGCCGCCCAGGCCGGGCAGGTCGGCGCCGGGCTGCACCTCCGCCCACGGGACGAGCACGAACGCACGCTCGTGCGCGCGCGGGTGCGGCAGCTCGAGGTCGTCGGCGCTCGCGACGAGCGAGCCGTACCGCACGATGTCGACGTCGAGCGTGCGCGGGCCCCAGCGCTCCTCGCGGACGCGGCCGTGCGCGTTCTCCACGGCCTGCGTCGCGCGCAGCAGCGCGCGCGGCGACAGCGTGGTGCGCGCGACGAGGACGGCGTTGAGGTAGTCGGGCTGGTCCTCCGGGCCGCCGACGGCGGACGTGCGCGCCAGCGGGGACACGTCGGTGACCTGGATGCCGGGCAGGCGGTCGAGGTCGGTCACCGCGGCCCGGAGCGTGGCCTGCGGGTCGCCCAGGTTGGCGCCGATGGCGAGGACGACCTCGACGGGCTCGTCCGGGTCGGCGTCGAGACGGTCGACGGGTTCGGGGGCGGGCTCGGGCTGCGCCGGCGCGGGGACAGGCGCGGGGACCGGCAGCGCGGCCGGGACCGGCGGCGTCACCGGGAGCGGCGTCGGCACCGGGAGCGGCGTCGGCACCGGGAGCGGCGTCGGCACGGGCGCCGGGAGCGGGGTGGCGCCGAGGAACGGGGCGGCGTCGCCGTCGTCGAACGACCCGGTGACGACCGGCTCGGGCGCCTCGACGACGGGCGTCTTGACGCGGTCGCGGCGGATGGCCACCTCGACGTCGGCGAACGGCACGGCGATGGGCGCCTGCGGCTTGTGGACGCGCACGTCGACGGCGACGACGGCGGGCCACGTGAGCACCGCGGCGGCGATGCGCTCGGCGACGGTCTCGACGAGGTCCGCGGGCGAGCCGGCGAGCACCGCGTGCACCTCCTCGGCCACCTCGGCATAGCTCACGGTGTCGGCCAGGTCGTCGCCCGTGGCGGCGGGCCGGGTGTCGAGGTGCAGCACGACGTCGGCGCGGAACTCCTGGCCCTCGGCACGCTCGTGCGGCAGCACGCCGTGGTGGCCCGTCGCGGTGACGCCGGTCAGGCGGATCTGGTCGAACGGTCGCCCGTCCGGGCCGAGCACCGCGCTGGCGAAGATCGTCATGGCCTTGCTACCTCTCCTCGGTTCCCGGGCCCGTCGCCGAGCCCTCGCATCCGCCTGCCGCCCATGCTGCCGCGACCCGTACGGCGTCGTGGCTGGCACGCGCCGCGTGGACGCGTACCGCCCAGGCGCCTGACGCCGCGGAGAGCGCCGAGACGGCGGCCGTCGCGTCGTCCCGGGCCAGCGGGGGACCGGCACGGCGACGTCCACGGACGCGTCCCGGTGCGCCGTGGCCAGCAGCCGCCCCAGGAACCGCTTGCGCGACGCCCCCACGAGCACCGGCCGGCCGAGCTCCATGAGCTCGCCGAGGCGGGCCAGCAGCGGCCAGTTGAGGTCGCCGGACTTGGCGAACCCGAGCCCAGGGTCGAGCACGACCTGCTCGCGCCGCACGCCGTCGGCCTCGAGGTCCGCCATCCGGGCGGCGAGCTCGTCGCGGACGTCGGCGACGACGTCCGCGTACACCTCGAGCGAGTCCATGACGTCGGCGTGCCCGCGCCAGTGCATGCAGACGTAGGCGGCGCCCGTCTCGGCGACCGCGCGGCCCATGCCCGGGTCGGCGAGCCCGCCGGAGACGTCGTTGACGATCCGCGCGCCCGCGGCGACGGCCCGCTCGGCCACGCGCGCCCGCGTGGTGTCCACGGAGACGACGGCGCCCGCGGCGGCCAGCCGCTCGATCACGGGGATGACGCGGGCGAGCTCCTGGTCCTCGGGCACGCGCGCGGACCCCGGGCGGGTGGACTCCCCGCCGACGTCGAGGATGTCGGCGCCCTCACCGAGCAGCTCCAGCCCGTGCCGGACCCCGGCGTCGGGCGAGAACCACTCGCCGCCGTCGGAGAACGAGTCGGGCGTGACGTTGACGACGCCCATGACCAGGCACCGCCCGACTCCGGAGAGCTCGGGCAGCCCCGCCACGGGGACGTCGCGGGACCACGCGCGCGAGGCCGCCACGTCCCGCCTACTTCCCGATGACGAGGCTCATCGCCTCGGCACGGGTCGCGGGGTCGCGCATCTGGCCGCGCACCGCGCTGGTGACGGTCCGCGAGCCGGGCTTGTGCACCCCGCGCATCGACATGCACAGGTGCTCGCACTCGATGACGACGATGACGCCGCGGGGGCGCAGGATCTTCACGAGCGCGTCCGCGACCTGCGTGGTGAGTCGCTCCTGTACCTGCGGGCGGCGGGCGTACACGTCGACGAGCCGCGCGAGCTTGGACAGCCCCGTGATGACACCGTCGTTGCTGGGGATGTAGCCCACGTGCGCGACGCCGTGGAAGGGCACGAGGTGGTGCTCGCACGTCGAGTACACCTCGATGTCCTTGACCAGCACCATCTCCTCGTGACCGATGTCGAAGGTGGTGGTCAGGACGTCCTCGGGCTCCTGGCGCAGCCCGGCGAAGACCTCCGCGTAGGCGCGGGCCACGCGGGCCGGCGTCTCGCGCAGGCCCTCGCGGTCCGGGTCCTCGCCCACGGCGAGGAGCAGCTCGCGGACGGCGGCCTCGGCGCGGGGGATGTCGACCGGGGGCACGTCGGCCGCCCGCCGGTTGACGCTCTCCGCGGTCGTCACTCGATGCCCTCGACGGTGCCCGGCGCCGGGAGCGGGGCGTCCGTGACGGCCTCGTCCTGCGGGATGACCGGCACGTCCGAGTGGCCGTTGGTCTCGGCCACCGTCATGACGGGGCCCCGCGTGTGCACGGTGCGCTGCTCGGAGGACAGCCAGACGTCGCGCGCGTCGCGCTTGACGACGGGGGCGAACACCTCGGCCAGCTCCTGCTGGTTGAGGGTCTCCTTCTCGAGCAGGCGCAGCACCAGGTCGTCGAGCACGTCGCGGTACTGGGTCAGCACCTCCCACGCCTCGTCGTGCGCGGACTCGATGAGCTTGCGCACCTCGTGGTCGACGGTCCCGGCGACGGCCTCGGAGTAGTCGCGCTGGTGGCCGTAGTCGCGGCCCAGGAACGGCTCCCCGTTGCCGGTGCCGAGCTTGATCGCGCCGACCTTCTCGCTCATGCCGTACTCGGTGACCATCTTGCGGGCGATGGAGGTCGCCTTCTCGATGTCGTTGCTGGCCCCCGTGGTGGGGTCGTGGAACACGATCTCCTCGGCCACGCGGCCGCCCATCGCGTAGGCGAGCTGGTCGAGCAGCTCGTTGCGCGTCGTGGAGTACTTGTCCTCCAGCGGCATGACCATCGTGTAGCCCAGCGCGCGGCCGCGCGGCAGGATCGTCACCTTGGTGACCGGGTCCGTGTAGCGCATCGCCGCCGCCACCAGGGCGTGGCCGCCCTCGTGGTACGCCGTGATCTTCTGCTCCTTGACGTTCATGACGCGCGTGCGCTTCTGCGGGCCGGCCACGACGCGGTCGATGGCCTCGTCCAGCGCGCGGTCGTCGATGAGCTGGGCGCCCGAGCGGGCCGTGAGCAGCGCGGCCTCGTTGAGCACGTTCGCCAGGTCGGCGCCGGTGAAGCCCGGCGTGCGGCGCGCGATCGCGGCGAGGTCGACGGCGGGGACCATGGGCTTGCCCTTGGCGTGCACCGACAGGATCGCCTCGCGGCCCTTGAGGTCCGGCGGGTCGACGGCGATCTGCCGGTCGAAGCGGCCCGGGCGCAGCAGCGCCGGGTCGAGGATGTCGGGGCGGTTCGTCGCGGCGATGAGGATGACGTTCGTCTTGACGTCGAAGCCGTCCATCTCGACGAGCAGCTGGTTGAGCGTCTGCTCGCGCTCGTCGTGACCGCCGCCCATGCCGGCGCCGCGGTGGCGGCCGACGGCGTCGATCTCGTCGACGAAGATGATCGCGGGGGCGTTCTGCTTGGCCTGCTCGAACAGGTCGCGCACGCGGGACGCGCCGACGCCGACGAACATCTCGACGAAGTCCGAGCCGGAGATCGAGTAGAACGGCACGCCGGCCTCGCCGGCGACGGCGCGCGCGAGGAGCGTCTTGCCGGTACCGGGCTGGCCGTACAGCAGCACGCCCTTGGGGATCTTGGCGCCGACGGCCTGGAACTTGGTGGGCTCCGCGAGGAAGTCCTTGATCTCGTGGAGCTCCTCGACGGCCTCGTCCGCGCCCGCGACGTCGGCGAACGTGACCTGCGGCATGTCCTTGCTGATGAGCTTCGCGCGCGACTTGCCGAAGCCCATGACCCGGTTCCCGCCGCCCTGCATGCGGGACATGAGGAACCAGAAGATCGCGCCGATGATCGCGAACGGGATCACCAGGCCGAGGATCGACGACCAGATGCTCTGCTGCGGCACGCGGGAGTCGAAGCCCTCCGGCGGGTCCGCCGCGGCGACGGCCTCGGCGACCGTGGTGCCCTGCGGCTCGACGTAGAAGAACTCCACGCGCGTGCCGTGGTTGCGGGTGCTGTCCCCGGTGCCGCTGACGAAGTCGTCCTTGAGCTGGAGCTCGACGCGCTGCTCACGGTCCGTGATGACGGCGGACTGCACCTTGCCCGAGCGCAGCAGCTCGAGGCCCTGGTACGTCTGGATGCGGTCGGTGCGCGGCGTCGCCACGGCACCCCATGCCAGGGCCAGGATGACCAGGCCGACGACCACCCAGATGATCGGGCCGGAGAAGATCTTCTTGATGTTCATCGGTGGCGGGGCGGGCCCCGCATCCCTTCGTTCGCGCAGGCTTTCCGACGAAACTACACGCCGGTGCTGGAAGTCCGGCGGGTGTTCGCCCAGGGCAGGACGACGACGGCGCAGCGAGCACGAGTCGCTGGCGTCCTCGTCGATCCGTTCTCAGGGCAACGCGCAGGAGCGCTCCACAGTTCCGTCAGGAGTAGACGTGCGGCGCGAGCGTCGCGACGAACGGCAGGTTGCGGTACTTCTCCGCGAAGTCGAGCCCGTAGCCGACGACGAACTCGGTGGGGATGTCGAAGCCCACGTACTTGACGTCGACCTCGACCTTCGCGGCGTCGGGCTTGCGCAGCGCCGCGGCGATCTCGACGGACTCCGGCCCGCGCGAGCGCAGGTTCGCGACGAGCCACGACAGCGTCAGGCCCGAGTCGATGATGTCCTCGACGATGAGCACGTTGCGGCCCGTGAGGTCCGTGTCGAGGTCCTTGAGGATGCGGACCACGCCCGACGACTTGGTGCCCGAGCCGTACGACGAGACGGCCATCCAGTCCATCTCCGCCTTGGTGTGCAGACGACGGGACAGGTCGGCCATCACCATGACCGCACCCTTGAGCACGCCGACCAGCAGCAGGTCCTTGCCCTCGTAGTCCTTGTCGATCTGCGCGGCCATCTCGTCGAGCTTGGCGCCGATCTGCTCCTCGGTGAGCAGGATGTTGGCGATGTCGCCGGCGACGTCCGAGTGGTCCACGGGTTACTCCTCAGGGGTCTGATCAGGGATCTCTGTGGTGGGCGCGCCAGCGGGCCCGGATAGCAGCACCAGCGTGCCATACGCGCGCCGCGCGATCGCACCGGAGGGCAGGGAGGCGTCACCCTGCCCCCGCCACGCGACCACGAGCGCGTCGAGGGCGGCCACGTGCCTGCTCGACGTCGCCCCGGCGGGCGCGCCGACGGCGATCGCGGCGGCCCGCAGCGCGCGCCGCCGCACGGCCGCGGGGGCCGCGGCGAGGACGGCGACGTCGAGCACGAGCCGCGTCGTGGCGCGCCCGGGTCGGGGGGCGTTCGGGGCTGTCACGTCGTGCGGCGGGCGCGGCGCACGGGCGGCGTCCGCGGGCAGGTCCCGCGGGCACGACGACGGACGCTCCGCGTCCGCGGGCAGCCCCGTCGGACGCGTCGCCTCCGCGAGCAGTGCCGACGCCGCGGCGTCGAGCGCGTCGGCGTCGGTGCGCAGCAGGGCCGCCGAACGCGCGAGCGCCTCGAGCGTGCCCGGCCCGAGCACGTCCTCGAGCAGGGGCAGCACCTCGTGCCGGACGCGCGTGCGCAGCGGCACGGCACCCGAGAGGTCGGCGGTGGGGTCGCCGGTCAGGTCGTTGGTGGGGTCGTCCCACCACGCGAGGCCCTGGGCCTGGCAGGCGGCCCGGGTCTGCGCGCGCCGCAGCGCCAGCAGCGGGCGCCGGTAGACGCCGCGCGCCGTCGGCATGCCGCCGAGGGACCGCGCCCCGCTCCCCCGCGCGAGCCCGAGCAGCACCTGCTCGGCCTGGTCGTCGAGGGTGTGGCCGAGCAGCACGGCCGCGGCGCCGGTCTCCGCGGCGGCGGCGTCGAGGGCGGCGTACCGGGCCGCGCGGGCCGCCGCCTCGATCCCGTCGCCGCCGTCGCGCACGACGTCGGCGCGCCGCACCAGCACCGGGTCGAGCCCGAGCGCGCGGCACTGCGCGGCGGCGGACGCGGCGACGTCGTCGGACCCGGGCTGGAGGCCGTGGTCGACGACGACGGCGCCGGCGCGGACGGCGAACCCGCGCGAGCGGACGGAGCGCCCCACGCGGCGCGACTCGTGGGCGAGCGCGGCCGCGAGCGCGAGCGAGTCGGCGCCGCCGGAGCAGGCGACGAGCACGAGGTCGCCGGGGCCGCTCCCGGCGAGCGCGCCGCGCACGGCGAGCCGCACTGCGGCCACGTCCGGGTCGATGCGCGGCATGCGCTCCCTCGCTCTCTCCTGCGTTTCGCCGTCGTACTTTCTTGCGTTCTGGCGCCCAGAACGCAAGAAAGTACGACGGCGAAAGGGGGGTGGGTCAGCCGTGGACGCGGCGGACCCAGGCGCGCGCGTCCGCGATCTCGCGCGCCGTCGGCAGCGTGTCCGGGGACGTCCAGACCGCGTTGAGGCCGTCGCGGCCCACCTGCCGCTCGACGTCGCGGACGAACGCCGCCCCGTCGCGGTACTGGGCGAGCTTGGCGTCCATGCCCAGGAGGCGGCGCAGGACGACGTCGAGGCCCGGCGCGCCCTCGCCGTCGCGCCGCTTCTCGAACCGCTGGCGGATCTGCCGCACGGTGCGCACGACGCGCGGGCCGACGGCGTCCATCATCACGTCGGCGTGGCCTTCGAGGAGGGCCATGACGGCGGTGACCTGGGCGAGGTCGTCCTTCTGCCCGGGCGTGAGCAGGCGCTCGAACGGGGCCGCGCTGCCGGGCTTGAACGCGCCCGTGACGACGTCGGCGACCGTGCGCCCGGCCGTCGCGAGCTTCTCGTGGAGGGGTGCCTTGGCCAGGCCGACGGCCGTGCGCGTCATGTCCTCGAGCAGCCCGCCGACGCGGCCTCGCAGGTGCTCGGCCAGCCAGGGCGCGGCGGCGAACTGGAGCGCGTGCGTCTGCTCGTGCAGGCAGACCCACAGACGGAAGTCGCGCGGGTTCACGCCCATGGTGCGCTCGGCGTGCAGGACGTTCGGGGCGACCAGCAGGAGGCGGCCGGGGGCGGCGGCGCCCGCCACCGCGGGGCGTCGCACGTGCGCTGAGGCGGGACCGGGCTCGCCTGCCACGGACAGTCCCGGTTCGCCGTCTGCGGACAGGTCGGGCCCGCCTGTCGCGGACGGGCCGGGCTCGCCTGCCATGGACGGGCCGGGCGCGCCCGCCGCGGACGGGCCCGCGGCCTCGGCGTCGGCGGACAGCCGTGCGTACGGGTCGAACTGGCCGAGGACGCGCGGGGCGAGCAGCGCGAGCAGCGCGCCGATCTCGAGCGCGCCGCCCAGTCGCGCGGCCTGCGACGTCGGCATGTCGGCCTCGTCGAGCGCCGCGGCGACGGGGTCCGTCATCGCGGCCATGACCTGCGTGTTGGCGAGCGCCCATGTCGCCCGGTCGACGACGTGGACCGAGCCGAGCGTCGCGGCGCCGTCGCGCGGGCCGCCCGCGACGCGGCGGACTCCCCCCGCGGGTGTCATGCGGGTGGTGGCCAGCACGTGGTCGACGGCGTCGGACGCGGCGTCGCGCAGGCCGCCCACGAGCTCGGCGAGCTCGGCGCGGGTGGCGCGCGGACCGGGCGGGGCCACGCGGGCGGCGAGCTCGGCGGCCGCGGACCAGTCCACGACTCCCGGGGCGCCCGCGGGGCGGGGCGCGGAGGCGCCCGGGGTGGGGGCGGGCCGCGGGTCGGTGGTCACCGGCCCACCGTAGCCGTCCCTCACGCCCCGGCGCCGAGCGCGGCGAGCTGCCCGACGAACCGGTCGAAGATCATGCGGGCGCCGACGGTCGCGCCCGGCTCGACGGCGTCGGCCGCGAGCGAGAAGACGAGCAGGCGGTCGTCGGATGTCACGACCGTGCCGGACAGGCCGACGATGCTGGGCAGCGAGCCGGTCTTGGCGCGCACGAACCCGCGCGCCGGGTTGTCGCCCCCGAAGCGGGACTCGAGCGTGCCGGACAGCGCGCCGACGGGCAGGTCGACCATGACGTCGCGCAGCTGCGGGTGCGCGGGGTCGGTGGTCAGGAGCAGCACGTCGGCGAGCTGGTGGGGCGTGAGCAGCGAGCCGCGGCCCAGCCCGGAGAGGTCGACGAGCGTCGCCCCGTGCAGGTCGACGCCGAGGCCCCGACGACGGAGAGCACGGCCTGCACGGCGCCCTCGCCCGACCCGGGCCGCCCGGTGTCGAGGGCGACGAGCCGGCCGAGCACCTCGGTGATCGTGTTGTCGGAGTGCTGCATCGCCCAGCCGGAGACGTCGCGGAGCGGGGCCGAGCTCACGCTGCCCACCACGCGCGCGCCGTCGTCCGCCTTGCCGCGTGCGACGTCGCCCGTCACGGTGACGCCCTGCTCCGCGAGCGCGCGGGCGAAGGTCTGCGCGGCGGCCAGCGCCGGGTCGGCGGCGCGCGGCCCCCACGAGCCGGCACCGAGCATGGCGACGTCGACCGCCATCGACGCGACCGGTGCGACGAACCCCATCTCGGCCTCGACGGGCGGCACGGCGGGCGCGACGGCCGGGCCGGTGAACAGCGCGTCGTCGAAGGACAGCCGCACGGTGGTCCGGCCCGTGACGTGCAGGGCGGCGGCCACCTGCTGGGCGAGGTCGCCGAGCCCGGCGCGGCCGTTGACGGCCTGCGGGTCGCCCGCCCCGGCGGCGAGCAGCATGTCGCCGCCGCCGACGAGCACGAGCCGGTCGCCGTCGAGCAGCGCCCGGGTGTCGAGCGTGGCGTCCGGGTCGAGCTGCGTGAGCGCGGCGACGGCGGTGAGCACCTTCTGCGTCGACGCCGGGGCGAACGCGACGTCCGAGGCGTTCTCCCCGAGGGTCTGCCCCGTGGTGGCGTCGACGACGACGGCCCCGACCCGCGGGCCGAGCCGCGTGTCGTCGGCGAGCGCCCGGACGAGCGGCGCGACCTCCTCGGCCGACGGCTGGGGCGCCTCGGGGGCGAGCGGCGGCAGGACGGCGGCGGGCGCGGGTCCGGGGACGGCGCCGGGCGCCGTCGGGAACGGGGCGGGCTCGGGGTGCGGCGGGGCGAGCGTGAGCATGCCGGGCACGACGTCGTGAGCGTCGGCGACGAGATAACCGCCCAGCAGCGCGACGACCGCGAGGGTCGTGGCCCCGGCGCGCAGCCGCCACCCCATGTGCGTCTCCTCACCGTGCTCCGTCGCGCGTGCGCGCCTGCCTCCTCAAGGGTCGGCCACGCCGCAGTGCCCTTGCCGCATCCTGGCACGTCGGGCGCGTCGTCCGGGCGTCCCCGATGCCCCTGGGGTGCATGGCAGACTTGTCCTCGCGTACGCACCCCCGCATCAGGAGGAACTGTGGAGTTCGACGTCACGATCGAGATCCCGAAGGGACAGCGGAACAAGTACGAGGTCGACCACGAGTCTGGTCGCATCCGTCTGGACCGCATGCTCTTCACGTCGACCCGCTACCCGGACGACTACGGATTCATCGAAGGCACCCTCGGCGAGGACGGCGACCCGCTCGACGCCATGGTGCTGCTCGAGGAGCCGACCTTCCCCGGCTGCCTGATCAAGTGCCGCGCGCTGGGCATGTTCCGCATGCGCGACGAGGCCGGCGGCGACGACAAGGTGCTGTGCGTGCCGCTGGGCGACCAGCGCGCCGCGTGGCGCCAGGACATCGACGACGTCTCGGACTTCCACCGCCTGGAGATCCAGCACTTCTTCGAGGTCTACAAGGACCTCGAGCCGGGCAAGTCGGTCGAGGGCGCCCACTGGGTGGGCCGCGCCGAGGCCGAGGCCGAGATCGAGCGCTCGTTCGAGCGCGCGCGCAACGCCGGCTACCACCACTGATCGCCGACGACGACGGCGCCGCGCCACGGGTGCGGCGCCGTCGTCGTCGTCCCGCCGGGATAGCGTGAGCGGCATGCTTGCTGCCGTCATCCATGGGGCGCGCGACGTGCGCGCCGAAGAGCGTCCCGAGCCCGCGATCCTCACCCCCGACGACGCCGTGGTCCGCGTCGTCGCCGCCTGCGTGTGCGGGTCCGACCTGTGGCCCTACCGCGGGGTGACCCCCACGAACGCACCCCACCCGATCGGTCACGAGATGGTCGGCGTCGTCGAGCTGCTCGGCGCGGACGTGACCTCGGCGCGCGTAGGCGACCTCGTCGTCGTCCCGTTCTCCCTGAGCTGCGGCACGTGCCAGGCCTGCCGCAACGGGTACCCGGCCGCGTGCGACCAGGTCACGTTCTTCGGCTCGACGGACCGCCAGGGCCACCCCGTCGACGGTGCCCAGGGCGAGAAGGTGCGCATCCCGCTCGCGCAGCACTCCCTGTTCCCGGTGGGGCTGAGCGAGGAGGAGGCCGAGGCCCGTGGGCTCGTCCCCCACCTGCTCGCGCTCGCCGACGTCATGTCGACGGGCCTGCACGCGGCGACGGCCGCGACCGTCGGTCCCGACGACGTCGTCGCCGTCGTCGGCGACGGGGCCGTGGGCCTGTCCGGCGTCATCGCCGCCCGCCTGCTGGGCGCACAGCGCGTCATCGCGATGAGCCGCCACGCCGACCGCACGGCGCTGGCCCGGAAGCTCGGCGCCACCGACGTCGTCGCCGAGCGCGGCGACGCCGCCCCGGACGCGATCCGCGCCCTGCTGGGCGGCGACCTCGCGGACGTCGCGCTCGAGTGCGTGGGCACCGAGGAGTCGATGGCCCAGGCCATGGCGGTGGTGCGCGGCGGCGGGCGCATCGGGTTCGTGGGCGTCCCCAACGGCGGCTCGCAGCTGCCCATCCGCACGGTGTTCAGCCGCAACCTCACCGTCGGCGGCGGCATGGCCTCGGCCCGCCGCTACATGGAGGAGCTGCTCCCCCGCGTGCTCGACGGCACGATCACGCCCGGCGACGTCTTCGACCTCACGCTGCCGCTCGCCGAGATCGCCGAGGCGTACGCCGCGATGGACGAGCGCCGCGCCACCAAGGTGCTGGTGCGTCCGTGAAGCTCTCGCTCTGGCCCAGCTCCACCTTTCCCGTCGCCGACATCCTCGCGGAGGCCCGCGCGGCCGACGCCGACGGCTGGCACGGCGTCTGGCTCGCCGACCACTACATGCCCAGCACGGGCGACCTGACCCGGGCCGACGGGCCGATGCACGAGGTGTGGGGCCTGCTGCCCGCGGTCGCCGCGGTGACGTCGCGGGTGCGGGTGGGCACGCTCGTCAGCCCGACGACGATCCACCACCCCGCGCTGCTGGCCAAGCGCGCCTCCGCCGTGGACCACGTGAGCGACGGGCGCATGGTGCTCGGGCTCGGCGCCGGCTGGCAGGTCAACGAGCACGCCGCCTACGGGTTCGAGCTGCCCGGCCCGAAGGTGCTCGTCGACCGGTTCGACGAGGCGCTGCGCATCACGCGCTCGATGCTCGACGAGCGCCGCACGACGTTCCAGGGCACGTACTTCCAGGTCGACGACGCGCCCGCCGACCCGCACCCGGTCCAGGAACGCCTGCCGATCCTCGTGGGTGCGAAGGGGCCGCGCATGCTGCGGCTCACCGCCCGGTTCGCGCAGGAGTGGAACACGTGGGGCCTGCCGGAGTCGGCGGGCGCCGTGCGTCGCCAGCTCCTCGAGGCGGCCGAGCAGGTGGGCCGCACCGCACCCCTGTGGACGACGACGAACTGGATGCTCGACCTCGACGGCGAGACGCCGATGCCCGGCCGCGTCGCCATGGGCTCACTGACCGCGCTGCAGGACCTCGCGGGGGCGTGGGCCGAGCAGGGCTTCGACGAGTTCGTCCTGCCCACGTGGAACCTGGGCGCGACGACGGCCGAGCGGCAGGACCGCGCGGCGCAGCTCAAGGCGGAGGTGTTCGACCGGCTGTAGGCCCGGTCAGGGGCGGCCCGCGTACGGCATGAGGTCCGCGTCCCACCGGACCGCGACCTCGCGGACCGCGACGCCCGGCCGCGGCGCCTCGATCATCCGGCCGTTGCCGGTGTACATCGCGACGTGCCGGATCTGCGACGCGTCGCCCGGGACGTCGGTCCAGAAGATCAGGTCGCCGGGCCGCATGGCGGCGTAGGCGACCTTCGCGACCGTCGTGTACTGCGAGCGCGACGAGCGCGAGATGCTCACGCCCTGCGCGTGCCAGGCGGCGGCCGTCAGGCCCGAGCAGTCCCAGCCAGGGTTGCCGTTGCCACCCCACTGGTACATGACGCCCAGCTGCGTGCGGGCCCACTCGACCGCGCGCTGCCCTGGGCGGCGGTGCCGTGGCTCGTGCCCGTCGTGGGCGGGGGCGTCGGGGGCGTCGGGGTCGGGGTGGGCGTCGGCGCCGGGGTCGGGGTGGACGTCCCCGGGGGCGTCGGGGTGGGAGTCGGGGTCGGCGCGGGCGTCGTCGGGTGCGGCGCCGGGGTGCTGGGCGCCGGCGTGCTGGGCGTCGGCGGGTGCGGCGTGCTCGGCCCCGGCGGGGGTGCCACGGGCGGGTTCTCCCGGTCATGCCGCGCGGCCTCCTCGGCCTGCCGCTGCCGCTCGGCGTCGCGCGCGTCCTGCCGCTGCCGCTCGAGCCGGACGCTCCTGTTGTTGAGCTCCGCGAGGCGCTGGATGAGGCCCTCGCGCTCCACCTCGGCGGCGGCCGTGCGCGCCTCGAGCGCGCTGTAGGCCTGCTCGGCGACGGCGAGCGCGCGCTCCGCGTCGACCTTCGCGTCGGCGAGCGCGGCCGCGGCGGCCTCCCAGCGGGCGCCGGACGTGGCCGCGGCGGCGCGCGCGTCGGCGAACGCGGCCAGGCTGGTGGCCACACGCCGGTCGACGGCGCGGCGCGCCGAGCCCTCCGCGACGACGTCGCTGACGCTCCCCGCCCCCGTCACCACGGACAGCGTGCCGAACCCGTCGCGGCGCGCCTCGATGCGGTACGCCTCCGCGAGCAGGTTCCGCGCGGCCCGCTCCGCGGCGCCCGCGGCGTCGGCGGCCGAGCGGGCGTCGTCGGCCTCCTGGGTGGCGACGTCGAGGCGTTCGAGGGCCTCGCTGTAGTCCGCGCCGGCGGTCTGGAGGGCGCGTTCGCCCGCGGCGAGCTCGTCCCGGAGCTGGTCGAGGCGCCCCTCGGCCCCGGCGACGTCGAGCGCCGCGGCGGCCGCGGCGTCGTGCGCGGCGGCGACGTCGTCGTCGGTGGGCGGGGCGCCGAGGGCGACCTGGCCCCCGCACGCGACGGCACCCGCGACGGCGAGGGCGATGACGCCTCGTCGCGCTCTGCGCACGGTCCACCTCCGTCCGGCACACGCCGGAGGCGCGCCGGTCCCTACCCTCACCCGTGTCGGCAGAGGCCGCCAACCGGGCGTGGCACGCGGTGATCGACCCCCTGACCTGCGCATCTCATTTTTTCGTCTCAGGATGCAAGATCCTGGTTGGCGAGGGTCGGGGCCAGCGGATACGGTCCCTCCATGACTCGTCGAATGTGCAGCTGACCCAGCGCACGTTCGCCTGCCCGGATCCTCCGGCACCGCGTGCGCAGACGCTCGCCGCGGACCCTCCCTCCGACGCAGCAGGCCCCCGCAGGGACCTCCGCGGCTCGCACGTCAGCACCCCGCAGATGCCCTTACCGGAGGAGTTCCCATGAGCACGCAGTCGAACAACCAGACCCAGTGGTCCTTTGACACTCGTCAGATCCACGCCGGCCAGACCCCCGACCCCGTCACGGGCGCCCGCGCCCTGCCGATCTACCAGACGACGTCGTACGTCTTCCCGTCGGCCGAGGTCGCCGCCGACCGGTTCGCCCTGAAGGACCTCGGTCCCATCTACACCCGCATCGGCAACCCGACGCAGGAGGTCATCGAGAACCGCCTCGCGAACCTCGAGGGCGGCGTCGGCGCGCTCCTCGTCGCGTCCGGGTCGTCCGCGATCCACCTCGCGGTGCTCAACGTCGCGCAGGCCGGCGACCACATCGTGTCGTCGTCGTCGCTCTACGGCGGCACGTACAACCTGTTCCACCACACGCTGCCCAAGCTGGGGATCGAGACGACGTTCGTCGAGGACCCGCACGACCCGCAGCAGTGGCGCGACGCCGTCCGCCCGAACACCAAGCTGTTCTTCGGCGAGACGATCCCCAACCCGAAGTCCGACGTGCTGGACATCGAAACGGTCGCCGAGATCGCCCACGCCGCGGGGGTCCCGCTCGTCGTCGACAACACCGTCCCCACGCCGTACCTGCTGCGCCCCATCGAGTTCGGCGCCGACGTCGTCGTGCACTCGGCCACCAAGTACCTGGGCGGGCACGGCTCGTCGATCGGCGGCGTGATCGTCGACGGCGGCACGTTCGACTACGCGCAGCACCCCGACCGCTTCCCCGGCTTCAACGAGCCCGACCCGTCGTACCACGGCCTCGTCTACGCCCGGGACCTGGGCGTGGGCGGCGCGTTCGGCGCGAACCTGTCGTACATCCTCAAGGCGCGCGTGCAGCTGCTGCGCGACCTCGGCCCCGCCATCAGCCCGTTCAACGTGTTCCTGCTCGCGCAGGGCCTGGAGACGCTCTCGCTGCGCCTCGACAAGCACGTCGCCAACGCGCAGGCCGTGGCGCAGTGGCTCGAGGGGCGCGACGACGTCGCCGTCGTGCACTACGCCGGCCTGGAGTCCTCGCCGTTCCACGCCAACGCGCAGAAGTACACGCCGAAGGGTGCCGGCGCCGTGCTCGCCTTCGAGCTCGCCTCCGCGACCGACGAGGACGCCCGCGCTGCCGGGCAGGCCTTCGTCAGCGCGCTCCAGCTGCACTCGAACGTCGCGAACATCGGCGACGTCCGCTCGCTCGTGATCCACCCGGCGTCGACGACGCACAGCCAGCTCACGCCCGCCGAGCAGCGCCTCTCCGGCGTGACGCCCGGCCTCGTGCGCCTCGCCGTCGGCATCGAGAACGTCGAGGACATCCTCGCCGACCTGGAGCTCGGCTTCACGGCAGCCAAGGCGTCGCTCACGCCCGAGACCGGGGGCACCTCGCGGGAGACCACGGTGGCCGAGGCCTGAGCGTGAGACGCTGTCCGTCCACCTCGGCGGGTCACGCACCCCTGGCCGAGCCCCGATCCCCGAGGAACCCCGTGACCGTCCCCCGCGTCCCCGCGCAGCCCGGCCCCCGGCCGGGCGCCGCGTCGGCGTCGCGCGACCGCGTGCAGCCGCCGGCACCGTCGTCGGGCGCGTGGTTCCCGGGGGACGACCCGGGCCCGCGGCAGTTCGCGGACCTGGGCGGGCTCGAGCTCGAGAACGGCAGCCTGCTGCCGGAGGTGACGCTGGCGTACGAGACCTACGGGACCCTCGACGCCGACGGCGGCAACGCCGTGCTCGTGCTGCACGGCTTCTCCGCCGACTCGCACGTCGCACGGCACCCCGAGATCCCGGACGACTCGCCCGGCTGGTGGGAGCAGATGGTCGGCCCCGGCTGCCCCATCGACACCGACCGGTACTTCGTCGTCGTGCCGAACTCGCTGGGCGGCTGCCAGGGGTCGACCGGCCCGTCGTCGGAGGCCCCGGACGGGCGGCCGTGGGGCGCCCGGTTCCCGCGCATCACCACACGGGACCAGGTCGCGGCCGAGATCCTGCTGGCGCACGCCCTGGGCGTGCGCTCGTGGGAGCTCGTCATCGGGCCGTCGATGGGCGGCCTGCGGGCGCTCGAGTGGTCCCTCCTGGGGCCCGAGGTGGGCATCGAGGTGCGGGGGCTCGCCGCGGTCGGCACGGCCGCGGCGACCCCCGCCGACCTCATCGCCTGGTCCCACCCCCAGGTCGCGGCCATCCGCCTCGACCCGGGCTGGCACGGCGGCGACTACTACGGGCTGCCCGACGGCGAGGGGCCGCACGCCGGCATGGCCGTCGCCCGGCAGATCGCGCACACCACGTACCGCTCGGCGGAGGAGCTCGACGTCCGCTTCGGGCGCCTGCCGCAGGGCGGCGAGGACCCGTTCACCGACGGGCGGTACGCCGTCCAGTCGTACCTGGACCACCACGGCGACAAGCTCGCCCGGCGGTTCGACGCGAACTCGTACATCGTGCTCACCGAGTCGATGAACACCCACGACCTGGGCCGTGACCGCGGCGGCGTCGAGGCGGCGCTCTCGCAGATCACGGCCCGCACGCTCGTCGTCGCGATCGACTCGGACCGGCTGTTCCCCGCGTCGCTGTCCGCCCGCATCGCGGCGTTCGTGCACGGGGCCGACGGGCTGCGGGTGATCCACACGCCGTACGGGCACGACGGGTTCCTCATCGAGTTCGACCAGCTCGGCCCGATGGTGCGCGACTTCCTGGAGGTGGAGCGGGTGCGCCCGCTCCACTGACGCGCCAGGCTGGTCGTACGGGCTCGGCGATGAGTCCGGCGGGGTGTCGTCGTCTACGGCGTGACACACCCGTACGTACCCGAGGGGACCAGCCATGGCCAAGCTCAACCCGTACCTCAGCTTCAAGGACCAGGCGAAGGACGCCCTGGAGTTCTACCAGTCGGTGCTCGGCGGCGAGCTCAACATCTCGACGTTCGGCGACATGCCGGGCATGCCGGGCGTTCCCGAGGACGAGGGCTCGCTCGTCATGCACGGGCAGCTGGAGACGTCGGGCGGCCTCACGCTCATGGCGTCCGACACGGGCTCGATGATGCCGTACGTCGCCCCGACGTCGGGCGTCACCGTGGCCCTCACCGGCGGGCCCGCGGACCTCGACTCCATCCGCGGCGCCTACCAGAGCCTGGCCGAGGGGGCCACGGAGACGCTCCCGTTCGAGCTCGCCCCGTGGGGCGACTACTACGGGCAGCTCACCGACAGGTTCGGCGTGAGCTGGATGTTCGACGTCGGCACGGAGTGACCCGCGCCCGACGACCTCACCCCACGACCTCACCCCACGACCTCACCGATGACCTGGCCCGCTGCGCCGGCCGGCACGCGCTGTGCCGGCCGGCGCAGCGCCGCGTCCACGGTGAGACGGCGCGCTCGCTGCTCGACGACGACTGGGGTCGGGCCCACCGCGTCGGCGTCCGGGACGGGCGCTCCCGCGACGCGGCGCAGCGGGATGTGCCCCGCCCACCCGCCACCCGCGACGTCCTCCGGCTCGTCGACCGCGCCGCCCGCGCGCGCCTTCATCGACGCCTCGTGCAGCGGGACGGCGAGCACCGCCGTGGCGGCGAGCTCCTTGCGCGTGCTCGCCCGCAGCGTCGCGGAGCGCCCGGGGATCATGTGATCGACGACGAGGTCGAGCGCCCGCGCCCGCTCCGCAGCGTCCGTGACGACCCGGGCCGCGCCGATGATCACCGCCGAGCGGTAGTTCATCGAGTGGTGGAACGCGGAGCGGGCTGTGACCAGCCCGTCGAGCTCGGTGACCGTCACGCACACCGGGCGCCCGTCCGCCGCGCCGAGCCAGCGCGCGGCGACGGAGCCGTGCACGTAGAGCGTGCCACCCTCGTCCGGCCCGTCGAGGTCGATGCCGAACGCCACCGGCAGCACCACGGGGTGGTCCCCCGTGACGACGCCGAGGTGCGCGACGAGCGCGTCGTCCAGCAGGTCGTGCAGGGCCGCGCGGTCCTCCACCAGACGCTTGCGGCCGCGGCCCACGGTGGTGCGGGGCGTCGGGGAGAGCGGGGCGAGGGCGGCGTCGGTCGTGGTCATGGTCCTAGGCTGGTGCCCTGGTGGCCTGTCGACACGGGCCAATCCCGACCGACTTCGACAGGACACTTTTCATGGCCACCCTGCCCGTCCGGCTCGACCGCGCCGCACCCGTGGCGCTCGGCACGCAGCTCGCCGGGCAGGTCCGCGCGCTGATCCTCGGCGGCACCCTCGCCCGCGGCGACCGCCTGCCGAGCAGCCGCGCGCTCGCCGCCGACCTGGGCGTGAGCCGGTCCGTGACCGAGCAGGCCTTCGAGCAGCTGCACGCCGAGGGCTGGATCGAGGCGCGGCGCGGGTCCGGAACGTTCGTCGCCCCGACGGCCGCGCCGGCGCCGGCCGCGCCCGTCCCGCCGCGCACGCCGGCACCTCCCGCGCTCGTGCCGCTCGGCACGGGCGTCCCGTGGATCGACCCGCGGCACGCGGCCGGCTGGCGGCGCGCCTGGCGGGAGGTCTCCGCGGCGCGGCCGCCGCGCGGGTACGCCGACCCGCGCGGCATCCCCGAGCTGCGCGCCGCCCTGGCCGACCGGCTCGCCCGCACGCGCGGCCTCGTCGTCGACCCCGACGAGATCCTGCTGACCCAGGGCACCACCGACGGGTTCCGCCAGCTCCTCCAGGTGCTGCGGCCAGGCCCGGTCGCCGTGGAGGACCCCGGGTACCGCGCGGCCGTCCTGGCCGTCCAGCACCTGGGCCGCGAGGTGCGCGACCTGCCGGCCCTCGAGCCCGTCACCGACCTGGACGGCGTCGTCGCGGCCTACGTGACGCCCGCGCACCAGCACCCGCTCGGCCGGGTCATGCCCGCGGCCGACCGGTTCGCGCTCCTCGCGGCGGCGCACGCGGCGGACGCCGTCGTCGTCGAGGACGACTACGACTCGGAGTTCCGCTACGACGTCGCCCCCGTGCCCGCCCTCGCCGCGCTCGACCGGCACCGCGTCGCGTACCTCGGGACGGCGTCGAAGGCCGTCGCGCCGTCGCTGCGGCTCGGCTGGCTCGTGCCGCCGCCCGCGCTCCTGGAGCGACTCCACGCGCACCGCCGCGTCACGCACGACGGCGCCTCGTGGCCGGCCCAGCGCGCGCTGCTCGCGCTGCTGCGCGACGGGTACGTCGACAAGGTGGTCCGCTCCGCGCGGCGCGTCTACGCGGAGCGGGCGCCGCGCGTCGCGGCCGCGCTCGCGCCGTACGCGCAGCAGGCGGGGCCGCTCGCGGGCATGTACTCGGCCTGGCTCCTGCCGCACGACGACGCCGTCCGGGCCGTCGACGCGGCGCGCGCGGCCGGCTACCGGGTGTCGCTGCTGACGGAGTACACGCGCACCTCGCGCGCGACGGGCCTGGTGGTGGGCTTCGGCGGCGTCACGGACGCCGAGCTGGACGGCGCGCTGGCGGCGCTGGTTCGCGGGCTGACCGGCAGCTCGTCGTCAGGCCGTGCGCCCGAGGGCACGGCCTGACGACGAGCTGCCGGTCCGAGCTGCTGGACCGGGGCGTCCGGCGGCGGCAGGTGGACCTCCGCGTCGGGCCGCCGCCCGGGTCAGGACGCCCGCAGCAGCGCGGCGCGACGCGACTCCAGGGCGGCCGCCTCGGTCGCGAGCGCCGTCGCACGCGGGCCGAGCCCGTCCAGGACGGCCATGACGCCGCGGACCGCCGCCTCGACGCGCCCGCCCGCCTCGTCGATCCGGTTCTTGACCGCCCAGTCGCTGAAGATGTTGTCGAACCAGAAGTCGAGCGTGCCCGTCAGCGAGTCGACGCCGATCGTCCCGACGCCGGCACGGCCGACGTCGCCGAGCTCGGTGCTGAGCTGGCGCAGGTCGAGGTCGGCCCGCCGCATGAGGTCGGCGGCCTTGTCCATCTTGGAGCGCTTGACCAGGTCGCCCATCATCCCGCCGCCCAGGAACGTGTCGTACGTGGCCCAGCCGCCCGCGCTGCGCAGCTCGTCCCAGGCGGCCTGGAGGGAGGCGAAGGCGCGCTGGCCGGCCGCCTGGGCCTCGGCGACCTCCTTGCGCTCGGCCGCCACGCGGGCGGCCTCGCGCAGGAGCGCGTCCAGGTCCGCGGCCGCGGCGCCGCCGTGCGCACGCACCCAGTCCTCGAGCGCCCGCAGCGCCGCGGCGCGCCGCGCGTCGACGTCGCGGGACGCGTGCAGCTCGGCGTCGAGGGCCACGAGCTCGCGCTCGGCGGCCGCGACGCGCGCCTCCGCGACTCCGACGGCATAGCGCGCCGCCTGCTCCTCGGCCCGCTCCCGGTCGAGGCGCTCGGCGTGGTCGCCTCGCAGAGACGCCCAGATGCGCGTGGGGCTCAGGTGCTCCAGCTTCACGACGTCGTCGGCCTCGACCGCGTGCTTCGCGCGGGCCTCGGCGGCCGCCTCGCGCACCGCCTGGAGCGACCCGGCGACGACGGCGCGGCGGCCGCGCAGGCGGTCACGCTCGGCGAGGTCGTGCTCGGCGGCGGCCAGCAGGGTGCGGGGGTGGGCACCGTCGCCCGGGATCGTCATGCGCGCACGCTACCGCCCACCGGGGCGCGGGCGGGGCCGGGTGAGGCGGGGCCGGGCCGGGCAGGCCGGGCCGAGTGAAGCGGGCCGGGCCCGGCCCGGCTGGGCGGGCGGGCGGGCGGAGGTGATCGGAACGTGTGGTTCGGATCGGAACGTGCATCGCACGCCACGTTCCGATCCGCAACGCACGTTGCGATCGGGTTCCGCCGTCCGACGACGTCGGCCGCCGTTCCCCGCGCTACCTTGGCGGCATGCTCGCCGCCTACGCCGCCCGGTTCTCGCCCGACTCCCCCGTCGACGGACTGGAGGTCGGGCAGCGGCCCGACCCCGTCGAGCGGGAGAACTGGTCGGTCGTCGAGGTGCGCGCCGCGAGCCTCAACCACCATGACCTGTGGTCGCTCCAGGGCGTCGGCCTGCGCGAGGACCAGCTGCCGATGATCCTCGGCACCGACGCCGCAGGCGTCGCCCCCGACGGCTCCGAGGTCATCGTGCACGGCGTCATCGGCGCGGACGGGCACGGCGTCGGGCCGAGCGAACGACGCACGCTGCTGTCCGAGAAGTACGACGGGACGCTCGCCCAGTACGTCACCGTGCCCACCGCGAACCTGCTGCCCAAGCCGGCTGAGCTGACCTTCGCCGAGGCCGCCTGCCTCGGCACGGCGTGGCTGACCGCCTACCGGATGCTGTTCACGGTCGCCGCCCTCAAGCCGGGCCAGTCCGTGCTGGTGCAGGGCGCGGGCGGTGGCGTCGCCACCGCCGCCATCGTGCTCGGCGCCGCCGCCGGCCTCGACGTCACCGTGACGTCGCGCTCCGGCGCCAAGCGCGAGCGCGCGAAGTCCCTCGGCGCGCGGCACGCGATCGAGCCGGGCGCGCGCGTCCCGGCGCGCGTCGACGCCGTCGTCGAGTCCGTCGGCGCCGCCACGTGGGGCCACTCGGTGCGGTCCGTGAAACCTGGCGGCACGATCGCCGTCTGCGGCGCGACGTCGGGCGACGCTCCCCCGGCCGACCTCACGCGCGTCTTCTTCCAGGAGCTGAACATCCGGGGCGTGACCATGGGCACGCGCGAGGAGCTCGCCGCACTCACGGCGTTCTGCGCGCGCACGGGCGTGCGTCCCGTCATCGACTCCCGGTTCGCGCTCGAAGACACCGCCGCGGCGCTGACGCGGCTCCACGAGGGCGCCCAGACGGGGAAGATCGTCGTCACGCCGTGACGCCGCGATGACGAGACGAGCCCGGCGCTTGCGCATGGCGGGCTCGTCTCGAAGTCACTCACGCGAGCTGCGCCGGCTCGTCTCAGCGGGCGCTCGCGGACGCCGAACCAGGGTCCGTCTCAGGTGCGTTCGACGCCGTCGGGCGGGAGGTCGCGGACGTCCCCCGACGCCTCCAAGTCCGTCGCGCCGTCCGCGCGACGCCGATGGGTCCTGCCCGCATGCGTCCAGCACCGTCGGCCCGGTCCCTCCGGGCGTCCGATGGCAGTCCTCCCGACGTACGCCCGACGCAGGCGACCCGGGTCCGTCTCGCTGTCCGCCCGACGCGCCGATGGCAGTCGTCGCGGCGGGCGTCGTCAGGCGAAGCGCGCGCGGAACGCCTCCGTGAGCGTCTCGCCCGTGCGGTACAACCGCCACACGGTCCAGCCGTCCGCCGTGTACGAGCCGGACGCCGCGGACGCCGCGACGTCCGGGTGGCGGTAGCGGGCGCCGTCGGCCAGCTCGATCGTGCCGTCCGGGTGCAGCAGCGCGTCGTGCCGCTCGCCGCGGCGCGGCCGCTCCCACACGAGCGGCGTCGGCACGCCCAGCGCGGCCGCGAGCGCTGCGAGGTCCGGGTCGTTGTCCTCGTCGAGGACCATGGGGGTCGACGACGTCTGGCGCTCCGGCTCCCACCACGAGGACGGCGCTGGCTCGGACAGGCGCGGCGGCTCGTACGGGGGCTCCCAGGCCGCGGGCTCCGCCTCCGCCGCGGGGGCACGCTCCCAGGGCACCGGTGCGTCGGTGGGCTCCGACTCCCAGGGGGCGGGGTCGACCGGACGCGCTGACTCCCACGGTGCCGGCTCGGCAACGGGCGCCGACTCCCACGGTGCCGGGTCGGCCGGAGGCGACGGTTCCCACGGAGCCGGTTCGGCGGCCCGTCCGGGCTCCCACGCACGTGGCTCCGTGGGGTGCGGCGACTCCCACGCAGCCGGTTCGGTGACGCGTGCCGGCTCCCACGCAGCGGGCTCTGCAGGGCGCGACGGCTCCCAGGGCGCCGGGCCCGACGCGGCGCGCGAGTCCCACGCCGGGTCGAGCGGGCTGCTGATCACGGAGAACACCTCGCCGAACGCGATCGCGTCGCCCTCGCCGCGCGCGGGCGCGGGGATCGGGTCCTCGCCCGACTCGGGGTCCCACGACCGCGACGGGCGCCACGCGAGCGGGTCCTCGCCGGGGGCGCTCGGGCCGAGGTCGAGGTCGCGTGGGAAGCGGTACGGCTCGTCGTGGCCGAGCGACGGGAGGTAGGTGGTCGCCTCGACCTCGGTGGGCTCTTCGGGGCCGTCGGCGCGGGCGTCGTGAACCGGTCGGCCCGCGACCGGCGTCGGACCGCGGGACGCTCCGGGGCGCGCTCGGGCGCCGGGGTCGCGGATGCCGTCGGCTCCGCGACCGGCGCCGACGCAGCAGGCCGCCGCGTCGACGTCCGCGGCGGCACGGCAGACGACGGCGACGTCGCCGAGGAAGCCGGTGACGGCGCGGCGGACGGCGCAGGCAGGTCGGCCGACGGCGCAGGCACGGACGCCGACCACGACGACGCAGCGGCCGAAGACCGCGGCACGGAGCCCGGCGACGGCGGCGCAACCGCGTCCCCGGCAGCGGGCGACGACGGCACGGACGCAGCCGCCGAGGACGAGTCCCACGACGACGCAGCGAACGACGACGCAGCAGGCAAGGAGGAGGCAGCAGCCGAGGACGTCCCCGGCACCGAGGCAGAGGACGCAGCCGACGAGGCAGAGGCAGACGAGACGACCGTCGGCGCAGCAGACGGCGCGGCGTCCTGCGCAGGCGCCGGCGCGGTCCGCGACCTCCGGCCCACCGTCCGACGTGCCCCCGTCGTCGTGCCGCCAGAGGCCGCCTCCGACGCCGACGGCTCAGCATCGGACGGACGCGCTCCGGCCCGCCGAGCAGGCGCCGGCACGGCGGGCTGCGCCGGCGCCGGCACGGCCGACGGGACCGGCGCCGGCACGCCGGGCAGCGGGACGGGGTCGATGCGCGTCGGCTCGTGCACGACCACGGGCGGGCGCGGGGCCAGCGCCGTCAGCGGTGCGACGCCCTCGGGCCGGGCGACGAGCTCGGGCCGGTCCGGCGCGGACGCCGGGTGGATGACGAGCGGCGACACGTCGACGAACCGCCGACCGTCCTCGCCGTGCACGAGCCCGAGCCGCAGCACCTCGACGGGCATGGTCGGCTGGCGGAGGAAGTCGACGGCGTTGAGCACGTCCTCGTCGGCGTCCTGGCAGATGACGATGAGGCGCACGCCGGGGCGGCCCGGCTGCGAGCGCGTGATGGGCACGGCGTCGTAGAACTCGGCGACGTCGCGCTGGAACGCGGCGGGACCGCCGCGGTAGAGCGAGGCGAGCTGCGAGCGCGTCATCCGGCCCGCGGCCCCGGCGTGGTCGAGCGCGCGGGACAGCGCGGCGTCGTCCAGGCGGGAGACGAGCTCGACGACGACGGGCGCGCCGGACGCGTCGAGCGCGAGCAGGTGCGGCTCGTCGGGGCCGTTGCCGGGCGACACGGGGAAGATCTGCTCGCCGAGCAGCCCGTCGATGTGCGTCTCGACGACGCGGTGGGCCGTCGTGCCGACGCCGGGGCGCGGCCCGGGGACGATCTGCGGACGGTCTCCCTCGACCTCGAAGAGCGGCAAGGGATCCACCTCCGTGGTGTGTCGTTCCGTCGTGCGCGTAGCCTGCTCCGGGCTCGGACCCATACCTTACGCGCCCCGCCTGCGCCACAGGGACGGTCGACCACCCGCGGGTGTACGGACCGTGTGAAGGGTCTGCGGCGGGGTCCGGGGCGCGCGCCGTGGTGGTGGCCCGCGTCGCGAGGATGGGTCCCGTGACCGCCGTCGACGCGCCGCGCCTCGGGCGCCGCACCACCCCGCTCGGCGTCGTCGCGCACGCGCTGTGGATCGGCCCGGTCTGCGCGACGGGCGCCTGAACCTGCACGGGCGCCCGCGGACGTCTGAGCCCGCCAGCGTTCGAGCCCGCGAACACCACGGGAGACTTACGAGCGCCCCTCGTCGACCGCCTCGTCGGCCAGGATCGCCTCGACGCGGGACACCTTGGCGTCCAGCTGCCCCGTGAACCCGGGGCGGATGTCGGCCTTGAGCACGAGCGAGACGCGGTGCCCGCCGATGCCCACGGCCTCGGTCGCCTTCTTGATGACGGGCATGACCTCGTCCCACTCCCCCTCGATCTCGGTGAACATCGAGGAGGTGCGGTTGGGCAGCCCGGACTCGCGCACGATGCGCACGGCCTCGGCGACCTGCGGGGCGACGGACTCGCCCGCGCCGAGCGGGGCGACGGAGAAAGCGAAGACGGCCATGCGCCCATCCTGCCCCCTTTCGACGTCGTACCTGGTTGCGTTCTGGGGCTCAGAACGCAACCAGGTACGACGTCGAAAGGGAGGGGGCTCCCGGCGCGTAGGCTCGACGACGTGACCTCTCCTCGTGTGACCGTGCTGGCCGGTGGTGTCGGAGGGGCGCGGCTCGCGCACGGGTTCGCGCTCGCCGGGGTGCCGCTGGACGTCGTCGTCAACGTCGGCGACGACACCGAGCTGCACGGCCTGTGGATCTCCCCCGACCTCGACACGGTGCTCTACACGCTCGCGGGGCTCAACGACGAGGAGCGCGGCTGGGGCCTGCGCGGCGAGTCGTACGCGACGCTCGCGCAGCTCGCGGTGCTGGGCGAGGACACGTGGTTCACGCTCGGCGACAAAGACCTGGCCACGCACGTCGCACGCACGGCCCGCCTGCGCGCCGGCCTGCCGCTGAGCGCGGTGACCGCGCAGCTCGCGGCCTCCCTCGGCGTCACCGCCCGGCTGCTGCCCGTCACGGACGACCCGGTCGCCACGGTGCTCGACACCCCGTCCGGGCGCCTGGCGTTCCAGGAGTACTTCGTGCGCCGGCACCACGCCGACGCCGTCCTGGGCATCACCTACGAGGGCATCGACGCCGCACGCCCCGCGCCCGGCGTGCTCGACGCCGTCGGCGGCGCCGACGTGCTCGTGCTCGCTCCGTCGAACCCGTTCCTGTCGCTGCTGCCCGTGCTCGGGGTCGCCGGGGTGCGCGACGCCGTCGAGCGGACGTCGGCGCGGCGCGTCGCCGTCAGCCCCATCGTGGGCGGCCAGGCGATCAAGGGCCCCGCCGCGCAGATCCTCGAGACGCTCGGCCACGACGTCTCCGCGCTGGGCGTCGCCCGCCTGTACACGGGCCTCGTGGACGTCATGGTGATCGACGACGCCGACGCCGCGCTGGCCCCCGCGATCGAGGACCTCGGCTTCGACGTCGTCGTCACCGACACGGTCATGGGCGGCCCGGACGGCCGCGAGCGCCTCGCCCGCGAGCTCCTGGCGGTATGACCCCGGTCGTCGCCGTGGTGCCGCTGCGCGACGGCGTCTCCGGCAAGTCCCGCCTGGCCGCGCACCTCACGCCGGCGCAGCGCCGGGGGCTCGTCACGGAGCTCGCCCGCCATGTGCTCGGCACGCTGGCGGCGTACCCGTTCGACGAGATCGTCGTGGTGACGGCCGACCCGCTGTTCGCCGCCGAGGTGCTGGGCGACGTGCTGCCGCCCGTCACGGTGCTGGCCGAGCCGCCGGGGCGCCCCGGCCTCAACGCGGCGCTCGACGCGGCCCGCGCATCCGTCCGCGAGGCGACGTGGGGAGCGCGGCTGCTCGTCGCGCACGCGGACCTGCCGCTGCTCACCGTCGACGACGTCGAGGCGCTGCTGCGCGCGGAGGCCGACGTCGTGGTCGCGACCGACCGGCACGGGACGGGCACCAACCTGCTCCGGCTGCACGCCGACGACGAGTACGCGTTCCGGTTCGGCGCGGGGTCGCGGGCCGCGCACGAGGCCGAGGCGGCGCGGCAGGGGCTGCGCGCCGTCGTCGTCGACCGGCCGGGGACGGCCGCAGATCTCGACACGCTCGACGACTGGGCCGACCTGCCCGCCCCCACCCGAGAGCACCTGGCGGGCTGACCGCACGACGCGCGGCGGCAGCACGACGCGCGGCGGCAGCGCCGCACCCGGTGGCCGGGACCGGCGCCCGCGAGGATCGTGGTGCGGGTACGCACACACCCTCTGGGAGACGGTCATGGCCAACCTCGTGGTGCACTTCGAGATCTACGGCACGGAGCCCGAGCGGCTCGTCGACTTCTACTCCGCCCTGTTCGGCTGGACGATCGACCGCTACGGCGAGATGGAGTACTGGGGCGTCCAGACCGGCGAGGGCTCGGTCCAGAGCTCCGCCGGCACGCCCGGCCTGGGCATCAACGGCGGCATCGCCAAGCGCGACGGCCCCGCGCCGACGCCGGGCGGGCCGGTCGCGGGCGCCAACATCGTCGTCGCGGTCGACGACGTCGACGCGACGTTCAGCAAGGGCCTCGAGCTGGGCGGCACCGACGCGATGGCGCCGACGGACATGGAGGGCGTCGGACGGCTCGCCTACCTGCACGACCCGGCCGGCAACCTGTTCGGCTTCCTGTCGCCGGTCCTGTCGGACGGCACGAGCGCGATGTAGCGGCCCCGGGGCCGCCCGTCCCCTGCTACCAGGCGCCCCGGTGCAGCACCGACTCCAGCGGGCGGCGGGCCCGGCGCGCCGGCGAGCCCGCCGCGCCCCGCGCCGGCTCGTCCGGGTGGCCCACCGCGACGACGCCCGTCGGCTCCCACTCCGCCGGCACGCCGAACGCCGCGTGGAACGCCGGGCGCTCCGGACCGCCGATGCCGAAGAAGCACGCTCCCAGGCCCAGGTCCACCGCCGTCTGGAGCATGAGCAGCGACGCCATGCCCACGTCGACGTGCCAGTACGGCACGGGCCACCTCGCCTGGTCCTCGGGCGTGAACGCGCCCGGCGTGACGAGCCGGGCGCCCGCCTTGTCGCGCTCGGCGTAGCGGCGCAGGTAGGCGTCGCGCGACGCCATGGGCACCACGAGCAGCGGTGCCCGCCGCAGCCCCGCCTTCCACCGGGTCATGTCCCGTTCCGACGACGCCGGCGTCGCCGCCGCCCAGAAGCGCTCGCGGTCCGCCGCGGACTCCAGCACGAGGAACGCCCACCCCTGCGTGAACCCGGCCGACGGCCCGCGCACGGCGTTGCCGAGCACGCGCTCCACCTGCTCGGGCGTCAGCGGCTCGTCGGTGAAGGACCGCACCATGCGGCGGCGGCGGACGACGTCCTGGAACTCCATGCCGCCATCGTCGCGTGCGGCGTGGACGCGCTCAAGCGCGTCAGCGGGGGCCGGTGACGGGGGGTGCCGGCACCACGGGCCGGCGCAGCGCCTCCGTGACGACGCCGAACCCGAGGGACTCGTACAGGCCGCGCGCCACGACGTTGTGCCCGAACACGCTCAGGCCCAGCACGTCGACCCCCCGCTGCCGGCACCAGCCCGCGCCCGCGAGCATCGCCGCCCGGCCGAGCCCGCGCCCGCGCGCCGGCGGCGTGAGCCACACGTCGTACACGAACGCGGCCGACGGCGGTCGCAGCCCCAGCCACAGCGCACCGACGTCGGCGCCCGTCGCGGTCTCGACGACGTCGAGCAGCACCTGGCCGGGCGTCGCGAGGCCCTGCGGCAGCAGCTCGTCGTAGTCGGCGCGCGAGCGGTCGAGCGCGTCGTCCCACCGCAGGGCGTCGACGCGCCGGATCTCGCGCGCGTACTCGTCGATCGCGGCGGCCAGGTAGGCCTCGAAGGA
Organism: Xylanimonas protaetiae; assembly: GCF_004135385.1. Lineage (NCBI taxonomy): Bacteria > Bacillati > Actinomycetota > Actinomycetes > Micrococcales > Promicromonosporaceae > Xylanimonas > Xylanimonas protaetiae. The sequence continues at coordinate 780,936 of NZ_CP035493.1, forward strand.
GCGCTGCGTCATCGGGCGCAGCGTGACGCCGGGGGCGGCGTGCGACGGCTCCGCGGTGAGGTCGAGCGCCATCGTCTGGCTCACGACGGCGAAGCCGTCCGCGGCCGCGAGCGCCGCCGTCGCCGGGGCGGCGACCATGCGGTCGAGCACGAGCTGGCGGGCGTCGGCCGAGCGGGCGTGGGTCTCGAGCAGCGTGAGCAGCTCGTCGGCGGGGGCGTCGGTGTCGGCGTCGAGGAGCAGCAGGTCCTGGTCCTGGCGCGAGAGCCACAGCCAGCCGGCCTCGCCGTGGTCGCCGAGCACGCGGAGCAGGTAGGTGCCCGTCAGGCCGTCCTCGGGGGCGAGCTCCGCGACGGCGGTGCGCGCCTGCGCGGCGGCGGCCGCGGCGTCGGCCCACAGCGGGCCGAACTGCCAGCGTCGCCGGCGCTCCACCTGGGCCGTACGCCAGGCGGCGTAGTCGGCCGCGGGGAACGGCAGCAGCTGGAGGGTCACGCCCGGCAGCCTAGGGGGAGACTGGCCGTTGCCCGAAATTCACCCGAAAGAGACCTTGACGGCATTCGTCAGAGTCTCTCGGCGATGATCTCGACGAGCGCCTTGCCCTCGACGCCCGCGAGCTGCACCGCCTGGGTGCGGCAGGAGAACCCGTCGGCGAGGTACTCGGTGCCCTCCTCCGCGGAGCGCAGCGCGGGCAGCAGCGCGTTCTCCGCGACGGCGACCGAGACGTCGTAGTGACCCTTCTGCATGCCGAAGTTGCCCGCGAGGCCGCAGCAGCCGGCCAGCACCTCGAGCTGGGCGCCGGCGGAGCGCAGCAGGTTCTCGTCGGCCTGGTAGCCCATGACGGAATGGTGGTGGCAGTGCGGCTGGACGACGGCCTTGAGGTCGGAGAGGTCCGGGACCTGCCAGTCCTTCGGCGCGGTCGCGGGCTCGGTGAGCAGCTCGGCGAGCGTGCGCGTCGCGGCCGCGACGGCCGCGGCGCGCGGGTCGTCGGGGAAGAGGTCGAGCAGGTCGGAGCGCAGGACGGCGGTGCACGACGGCTCGAGGCCCATGATGGGGATGCCGTTGACGGCGTACGGCCCCAGCACCTTCAGCAGGTTGTCGAGACGGCGGCGGGCGCCGTCGAGCTGGCCCGTGGAGATCCACGTCAGGCCGCAGCACGCCTCCTCGTCGGGCACGATCACGTCGTAGCCGGCGGCCTGGAGCACCTTCACAGCGGCCTGCGGGACGGACGGCGCGAGGGCGTCGCTGAACGAGTCGGTCCACAGGACCACCTTCGGGCGGCCCTGCGGCGCCACGGGGTGCCCGGGCGTCGCGCCGAGGGCGACGCCCGGCACGCCGTGCGTCGCGCCGCCGCTCTTCCACCACGTGTGGAAGGGCACCTCGGCGAACGTCATCATCTCGCGGCGCGGGTCCATGCCACCGAGCCACAGCACCGTCTTGGCGATCCAGCGCACGCCGAGCAGCGCGTTGACCGGGCGGGCCAGCGGGCCGCCCACGAGGCGCGTCCAGCGCGGCAGCCAGCCCAGCACGTAGTGGTCGACGGGGCGCAGCTTGCCCTTGTAGGTGCGGTGCAGCACCTCGGACTTGAACTGGGCCATGTCGACGCCGGCCGGGCAGTCGGCGCTGCACGCCTTGCACGACAGGCACAGGTCGAGGGACTCGCGCACCGCGGGGGCGTTGAGGCCGCCGACCAGGGTGCCGTTGACGGCGTCCTGCAGCACGCGGGCGCGGCCGCGCGTCACGTCCTTCTCGTCCTTGGTGGCCTGGTAGCTCGGGCACATGAAGCCGCCCGACGCGTGGTTGTCCGCGCGGCACTTGCCGACGCCGACGCAGCGGTGCACGGCCTGCGTGAGGTCGTGGTGGTCGTGGCCGAACGAGAACCCGGCGTGGCCCGCCTTCTTCTCGATGCCGCGCAGCCTGCCGCCCTCGCGGGCGCCGCCGTCGCGCGGGTCGATCGGGAGCGTTGAGCGCACCGGCCGGGCCGCCGGGCGGCGCAGGTTCGCGTCCACGGCGGCCGGGCGCACGACGACGCCCGGGTTGAGCACGTCCTGCGGGTCGAACAGCGCCTTGAACCTCTCGAGCAGCGCGATCGCCTCGGGGCTGTACATGAGCGGCAGCAGCTCCGAACGGGCGCGGCCGTCGCCGTGCTCGCCGGACAGCGAGCCGCCGTAGCGGGCCACGAGCTCGGCGGCCTCGGTCATGAAGGTGCGCAGCACCGACCCCGACGCCTCGAGCGGGATGTCGATGCGCAGGTGCACGCACCCGTCGCCGAAGTGCCCGTAGGGCAGGCCGTCGACGCCGTAGCGCTCCATGAGGGCGTCGAGGTCACGCAGGTACGCGCCGAGCCTCGCGGGCGGCACGGCGGAGTCCTCCCAGCCCGGCCACGCCTGTTCACCCCCCGGACTCCCTTGCTTCGCTGCGGGAGTCCGCGGGGACCCCGAGCTCGCTGTGCCTTCTGGCGCCGCCTCCGGCGGCCGCGGGGGGTGCGCCCGGCGAGGCCCGCGCCGTCGGCGCGGATCTGCCACATCTTGGTGGCCTCGGGGCCGGCCGGGTGGATCTGGGAGGCGACGGCGCTGGACGCCGCGACGACGGCCTCCGCGTTGGCCAGCGCCTCCTCCTGCGTGGCCCCGGCGACCTCGATCATGAGCCAGCCCGCCCCCTCGGGCAGCGGCGGCACGGCGTCGGCCCCGCGGGCCTTGCGCACGACGTCGACGAGGCGGGCGTCGAGGCCCTCGATCGCCAGGGCGGTGCCGCGGCCGAACCCGGTGCCGCCCTCGGACGCCCCGACGGCCAGCAGCGGGGGCACGTCGTCGGCCGCCGACGGCATGTCGGTGTACCCGAGCACCACGAGCGTCGGCTTCTGGGGCAGCGGCACGAGCCGGAGGGTCGCCTCGAGCACCGTGACGCACGTGCCCTCGGTGCCCACGAGCGCCTTGGCGAGGTCGGAGCCGTTCTCCGGCAGCAGGTGCTCGAGCGAGTAGCCGGACACCTGGCGGCCGAACCGCCCGAACTCGGTGCGGATGAGCGCGAGGTTCTCGCGCACCAGCTCCTTGAGGCCGGGGACGGCCGCGAAGTCCGCGTCGCCCGCGCCGGCGGTGAAGCGGCGCCCGCGCCCGTCGACGACGTCGAGGCTCACCACGTTGTCCGCGGTGCGCCCGTACGCGACGGCGTGCGGGCCGCACGCGTTGTTGCCGATCATGCCGCCGAGCGTCGCCCGGTTCTGCGTCGACGGGTCGGGCCCGAACCGCAGCCCGTGCGGCGCCGCGGCCGCCTGGAGCGTGGACATGACGGTGCCGGGCTGCACGACGGCGGTGGCGTTCTCGGCGTCGACCGACACGACCTGGTTCAGGTGCCGCGACAGGTCGACGACGGCACCCGGCCCGACGGCGTTGCCCGCCACGCTGGTGCCCGCGCCGCGCGCGGTGACGGGCACCCTGAGCTCGCGCAGCACCTCCAGGGCACCGACGAGCTCGTCCTGCGTGCGCGGCATGACGACGACGTCGGGCACGACACGGTAGTTGGACGCGTCGGTGGAGTACTCGGCGCGGCGACGGGCGCCGGACTCGACGCTGCCGGCGACGACGACGGTGCGCAGCGCCGTGGCGACGGCGGCGCGGGCGGCGGCCGCGGCGCGCTCCGCCTCGGCCGCGACGCTCGCGCCCGGCGCGGGCGCCACAGGGGTCGGGTTCTCGGTCGAGGCGGTCGGTCCAGGCACCCGCCGATTCTTGCATCACGGGCCGCGCGGGGACGCTAGGTGACCGCCGCGGTCCGCAACCGCGCCCGCCCGGGCCCGTCGTCCTGGGCGGCGACCCAGGACGACGGGGCCGGTGCGTTCCGGCTCAGCCCTCGAACGTCACGTCCAGCGTGACGTCGCCGACGCCCGCGAGCGCCTTCGACACCGGGCAGTTCTTCTTGGCGCTCTCCGCGGCGGCCGTGAAGCCGGCCTCGTCGAGACCCGCGGCGTAGCCCACGACCTTGAGCGTGATGCGCGGGATGCGGAAGCCGCCCGCCGGGTCCGGCCCGAGCGTGACGTCGGCCGTGACCTCGACCTGCTCCGGCGTACCGCCCGCGGCGGCGATCTCGGCGGAGAACTGCATGGCGAAGCACGCCGAGTGGGCGGCCGCGATGAGCTCCTCCGGGCTGGTGACGCCCTCGGCGTCGTCGGCGGCACGACGCGGGAACGAGACGTCGAACGTCGCCGCGCCCGAGCTGGTGAGCTCCACCTGGCCGGAGCCCTGCTCGAGCGTGCCGTTCCAGGCGGTGCGTGCGGTGCGGATGGGCATTGCGTGCTCCTTCGTGACCAGGGAGGGGTGGCGCCGTGGCGGCACCACCCCGAACCTAGCGCGCGCGTCCCTACCGCGGGGCGAAGTCGAGAGCGTCGTCGGTCACGGCGATCACGGACCACGTGGTGCCGTCGGCGTCGGTGAGCTCGTAGGCGGGCACGAAGAGCACCGCGCCCGACGTCGTCCAGTGCTGGGTGAGCGCCAGGCGGGCGCCGGTGATCGTCACCTCGGTGACGGGCCAGGCGATGCGGTCGGCCGCGGACGGCGGGGTGGGCACCGACGCGGGCGCGGCGGGCAGCACCTCCCGCGGCTCCGCCCCCGCCGCGAGGGCCACGGGCGACGACTGCCCGAAGCGCGGGTCGCCGAGCCGGCGTACGGCCTCGTCCGGGCTGACGACGTCGTAGCTGCCCAGGTCGACCACCGGCGCGAGCGTGCCGTTCATCCAGACGATGCCGGCGTCGGCGACGGTCGCGCCCCAGGTGTCGTTCGTCAGCGTGCCGCCGACGACGCGCCGGGCGGTGACCCACCGTGCCGCGTCGTTCCCGTCGCCGAGCGGCGCGACGGTGACCTCGAACTGCGCCGGGTCGACGCCGAGGGAGCGCATCGCGTCGCCGAGCGCCGCCGCGGCGGTGGCGTCGTCGACGGACGTCGCGGGCGGCGTCGGGCACGAGCCGTCGGCGGCCTGCTTGGCGCAGGACCACGGGTCGAGCGCGGAGTTCGAGTACCCGAACGAGGCGCCGCCGTCGGACGTCACGTAGACCTGCGGGCCGGTGCCGTCGGTCGCCCCCACCGACCATGTCCCGTCCCGCTCCTGCACCTCGCCCGCGACGCCGAACGCCTGCGCGACGCGGGCGGCGGTGTCCGCGGTGGCGGCGGGCCGGGCGTCGAACGCGTAGGCCGGCGCGGTGCCGCCCTGCGTGGAGAGCCCCTGGGCGCGGAAGGTGGTGCGGCCGAAGAAGGGCGACCACGCGGAGTCGTAGGCCGCGGAGGACCGGGCCGAGTCGGGGCCCGCGGGTGCGGGCTCCTGCACCGCTCCCGTGGCGGTGCCCCCGCCGACCCGGCGCCGCCCGCCGAGTCGTCCCCGGACCCGCCGATCGTGACGGGCGGCTGCGCGGACCCGGGCGGGGCGAACCCTCCCGCCTCCGAGGCGGCACGGTCCGCGACGCCGAGCGACGAGGAGTCGGCACCCGCCGACCCGGCCCCGCCGGACAGGCTGCCCAGGGCGTAGCCACCCCCGCCGACGGCGACGACGCCGGCCACCGCCGCGGCGACGAGCAGCCCGCGGCGACGACGCCGGAGGGCCTCGCGGCGCGCGGCGAGGTCGACGGCGGGGACGCGCGGGGCACGGGCCGCCGACGACCCGGCCGCGACGTGCGCCAGGGCGTCCGCCGCGGACCCCAGCGGGGCGCCCGGCAAAGCGTCAGGCAAGACGCCCGCCGCGGCGTCCGGCAAGACGCCCGGCAGGGCATCCGGCAAGGCGTCCGGCGAGCGGCTCGGCAGGGCATCCGGCAAGGCGTCCGGTGAGACGCTCGCCGTGGACCCCACTCCGGCGTCCGTCCGGGAGCCCGCCGCGACATCCGCCTGGGCGTCCACCTTCGCCCGCAGCACGCCGAGGCGGGGCTCGACGTCGGCGCCGGGGTCGGCGGCGACGAGGCGGTCGAAGGCCTCGTCGGGGGTTCGCGTGTCGTCGGTCATGACGGCCTCCTCGTCGGTCGCGGGCCGTCGGCCCGCACCCTGCCTGTGTCGCCGGCCCCGCGCGGCTTGCACGCCGTCGCGCCGAGACCCTCCTCCGTTTCGATGTCGTACCTGGTTGCGTTCTGGGGCTCAGAACGCAACCAGGTACGACATCGAAACGGGGGGACGGAGGGGTCAGGGAGCCGTCGCCACCCCGGCGTCGTCGCCCGCCTCCCAGGCGACCCGCAGCCGCGCCCGGGCCCGCGACAGCGCCGCGTCGGCTCCCCCGCGCGAGACGCCCAGCACCGTGGCGAGGTCGTCGCCGCGCAGGCCGTCCCAGGCGAACAGCAGCAGCACCTGCCGGTCGCGCGGGCTGAGCCGGGCCAGCGCCCGGCGCACCTGGTCGTCGTCGACGGCGAGGACCGCCGGGTCGACGTCGTCGGGCACGTCGGGGACCGCCGCGAGCGGGACCGCGCGCGCCTTGCGGCGGTGGTTGGCGAGCACGAACCCGGCCGTCGCGTACAGCCAGGGCAGCTCGGCGCCCTCGGGCACGTCCACGCGACGCCGCCACGCGGTGGCGAGCACCTCTGCGGCGAGGTCCTCGGCGGCGTCGGCGCGCGTCCCGCCGTCGGGCAGGCGCCGCACGAAGTACCGGTGCAGGGCGCCCGCGTGCGCGGCGAAGAGCGCGTCGAACCACGCCGCGTCGCGCGCGGGCCGGGTCGCGTCAGGGCGGCCGTCCATACCCCCACTGTGTCGCGGCCGCACCGACCCTTGCACGGGGACGTCCGCCCGTGTCGCCACGGGGACGGTGTCCGGTTCGGCAGGTTCATCCGTAGTTCACCCGGCCTGGGTGCAGACGGGCGCCCGGGCGGCACCTAGCGTCGGCGTGTGTCGACACCTGCACGCGCGCCCGAACCGTCGTCCGCGTCGGCCCACGGGCCCGCGCCCGAACCGTCGCCCGTGTCCTCCCACGAGCCGGCCCCGTCCGACGCCGTCGACGCGATCACGTCCTCCGCCCCGAAGGCAGGCCGCGCGAGCACGCGCCGGAGCCGCACGCGCCGCGTCACGCTCGCCGCGGCCGCCGTCGCCCTCGTGGCCGTCGTGGCCGGCGGCGTGCTGCTCGCGCTCGACACGCTCGCCGCGCGGTCGGCGCTGGAGTCGGCCGCGGACCGCGTCCCGGCCCTCCAGCAGGCTCTCAGCCCCGACGCCGACCCGGCCACGCTCGATGCCGGGCTCGCCGCCCTCCAGCACGACGCCGCGACCGCCCGCGCGCGCACGGACGGGCCGGTCTGGGCGGTCGCCCGCAGGATCCCGCAGCTCGGCCCCAACCTCGACGCCGTCGCCCGCATCTCCGCCGCGCTCGACGACGTGGCGCGCACCGCGGTCCCCGCCCTCGTCGACGCGCGCGCCGCCGTCGCCGGGACGCAGCGCACGGCCGACGGCGGCATCGACCTCACGGCGCTGGGCGCCCTCGCCCCGCGCCTCGCCGACGCCCGCGCGGCCGTCGCGTCGGCGGCGACCCTCGCCGACGTCGACCCGGCGAGCCTGCTGCCCGAGATCGCCGACCCGCTCGTCCGGCTGCGCACGCGGCTCGCGACGGTCGCCGACGCGGTCGCGACCGCCGACCGGGTCGCCGGCGTCGTCCCGCCCATGCTCGGCGCGGACGGCCCGCGCACCTACCTGGTGCTCGCCCTGACGAACGCGGAGCTGCGGTCGGGCGGCGGCCTGCCCGGTGCGGGCCTGCTGGTCCGGGTCGACGCGGGGCACGTCGAGGTGCTCCGCCAGGTCGCGGGCGTCGACATCGGCCCGTTCGCGACGCCCGTGGCCGACCTGGACCCGGAGACCGCCGCGATCTTCACGACGCGGCCCGCGCAGTTCATCCAGGACGTCACCCTCACGCCCGAGTTCCCGACGGCGGCCGCGCTCGCCGCGCGGATGTGGGCCCTCGACCAGGGCGAGCAGGTCGACGGCGTCGTCGCCACCGACCCGGTCGCGCTCGCCGGCCTGCTGCGCGCCACGGGGCCGGTGGACGTCCCCGGACCGGGCGGGTCCGCCCCCGTGCGGCTCGACGCGGACAACGCCGTCGCGGTCCTGGAGAGCGACGTCTACGGCGACGGCCCCGACGCCGGGAGCGTCGCCGACGCGTTCTTCGGGTCGGTCGTCGCGGCGACGGTCGCCCGGCTCGAGTCCCCCGACGTCGACCCCGCCGCCGTCCTGCGCGCCCTCACCGACGGAGCGGGCGAGCACCGCGTCCAGGTGTGGTCGGCGCACGCCGAGGAGCAGGACCGGCTGGCGGGGACCGAGGTGGCCGGGACGTTCCTGTCGTCGCCGCGCGCGGCCGACGCCGTCGGGGTGTTCTTCGACGACACCATCTCCGGGAAGATGAGCTGGTACCTGAAGTCGTCGGTGACGCACGTGTCCTCCCGCTGCACGCCCGACGGGCGCGAGGACACGCTCGACGTCACGCTGACGTCCACCGCACCGGCGGACGCCGCCACCGCCCTGCCGACGTACGTGGTGGGCTGGCCCAACGGCTCGTTCGTGCCCGGCACGGTGCGCACGGTGCTGCGCGTGGCGGGCCCCGTCGGCTCCCCCGCGCCCCGGCTCACGCGCGACGGCGTCGTCCTCGGCATGGACACGCACGCGCTCGCCGGACGCTCGATGGCGTCGGGCACGATCACGCTCGCCCCCGGGCAGACGACGACGGTGCGGGTCACCGCGCGGGCCACGGCCGCGGCGAGCACGGGCGGTGGCCTGCAGCCCGCCGGCACGCTCGACGTCTGGTCGACGCCGACGGCGCACGACGGCGGCCTGCGGACCGTCGCGGTCCCGGTCTGCGGCCCGCTCGGGTGAGAACCGGGTGAATCCGCACACCACCTGCGGTTTCACCCACCGCTGGGGATTCGCTGCGAGCCGTGGGCGCCCTACCGTGAACTGCGCACCACGCCACCACAGCCACGAGCGGCCCGGACCGCCGACAGGGGACCACCATGACCCGCACCACGCACCAACCGAAGCCGCGCGGCCGTGCGCGCGCGGCGGCGCTGACGGCGGCCGTCGTCGCGCTCCTCGCCGTGTCCACGGGCGTCGCCGCGGCGGACACGGAGCCGTCGCCGGGCGCCTCGACCCCGGCGACCGAGGCGACGACGCCGGCCCCGGCCCCGTCGGACGACCTCCAGTACCCGCCGCCCCCGGCGCCCAGCATCGACGTCACGGTGCTGCAGCCGGTCTGCGACGGCGACGTGCCCTACCTCCGGTACGCGGTGGTGCCCACGGGCACGCCGAACGACACGGTGACCATCACCTGGCAGAACCCGTCGGGCGACGACGTCGTCATGGCCGACCTGCCGCTCACCGGCCGCGTGCTGTGGCCGGGCGCCAAGGTCGACGCGAACGGCAAGCCGCTCGACTGGCCCGGCTGGACCCAGCAGGCCGACGGCACATGGGTCCAGGGCGACGAGTTCGACTGGGTCCGCCCGTCGGCCACGGTGGTGTTCAAGGTGAACCCGGAGGCCACGACCACCGTGACCTACCCGCCGTCGTCGCCGAGCTGCGCGACGAACCCGCCCGGCAAGGCTGAGCCGACCATCAAGGTCGACACGCTCACGCCCGTGTGCGTCGAGGGCGTCACGTACCTCAAGTACGGCGTCACGGTCACGGGCACCCCGAACACCACCGCCACGCTGACCTGGCACAACCCGTCGGGCGGCGCGGACTTCGTCCAGGCGGGCCAGCCGCTGCGCGGCACGGTCCTGTGGCCCGGCGCGTACCCGGAGCGGTTCGTCGACCTGAAGAAGTCGGACGGCTGGGAGCTCGTCAACAACATGTGGGAGAACACGCGTGACTTCGGCTGGGCCGTCGGCACCGTGGACGTGACCTTCAAGGTCAACCCTGAGGTCACCGTCCCGGTGACGTTCCCCCAGGACACCGCGGGCTGCGTCCGGGCGGCGGGGGTCGCCGGCCTGCTGCCGCGCACCGGCGCCGAGGTCATGGGCCTCGTCGGGTTCGCGGCCGGCCTGCTCGCACTCGGCACGACGGTCGTCGTGCTGACCAGGCGTCGCCGCGCCTGACGGACGCTCGCGCGACGACGGCGAAGGCCCCGGTGGTGCGATCCACCGGGGCCTTCGCGCTGCCGTGCGCCCGGTGCGGACGCGGTGCTCCTAGACCTCCAGGACGAGCGTCACGGGCCCGTCGTTGACCAGCTCGACGGCCATCATCGCCCCGAACCGTCCGGTCGCGACCTCGAGCCCGCGACGGCGCAGCCCGTCCACGACGGCGTCGACGAGCGGCTCGGCGACGTCGCCGGGGCGGCGTGGCTCCACGACGGGCGGCGGCCCTTGCGAGCGTCGCCGTAGAGCGTGAACTGGCTGATGACGAGCACGGGCGCCCCGTCGTCGAGCGCGGACCGCTCGTCGCGCAGGATGCGCAGCTCGGCGATCTTGCGGGCGATCGTGTCCGCCTGGGCGGGGGTGTCGGTGTGGGTGACACCGACGAGCGCCACGAGCCCGGGCCGGTCGATCGCGCCGACCACCTTGCCGTCCACCGAGACGTTCGCGTGCGCGACGCGCTGGACCACCGCCCTCACGCGGCCGTCCCTCCCGCGCCGTGCGACGCCGACGCCGACGTCGACGGGGCCGGGGCCGGGGCCGGGGCCGGGGCCGCGAACGGCACCCGGACCTGCCCGACGACGCGGCCGTGGCCGAGCACCTGCCAGCTGTCGGCGAGCGCGTCGAGCCCCGCGTGCGGCCCGACGACGCCGAGCGCGGACCGCAGCACGGCCGCGAGGATCGCGGGCCGCGGGCGGGCGGCGCCGTCGAGCACCTTGAACGCGAACGCGGTCCCGTCGGGCAGCGCGCCGGCGTAGACGCCCTCGGCGCCGTCCTTGGCGACGAGCCCGGGGACGGCCCGCATGGCGGCGGTGGCGTCCCGGCCCGTGCCGGCGACCATCTCGGGGCGGGCGGCCATGGCGGCGGCGACGCGCGCCTCGGGCGTCCCCGCGGGGGCCGTCGCGATCCGCTGGAACGCGCGCGCGAGCCCGCGCAGCGACGTCGAGAACAGCGGTGCACCGCACCCGTCCACCGTGACGTGGGGTGCCGCGGCGTCCTCGGTGAGCTCCGCGACGACGTCGGCGGCCAGCCGCTGGAGCGGGTGGTCGCGGTCGAGGTAGGTGGCGGTGTCCCAGCCGGAGGCGACGCACGCAGCCAGGAACGCGGCGTGCTTGCCGGAGCAGTTCTGCGTGACCGGCTCGGGGCCGCGCCCGTCCACCTGCCAGGCGAGCGCCGCGGGCGCGTGCAGCGGCAGGTCGGGGGTGTTGCGCAGCGCCCCGGCGTCGAGCCCCGCCGCCGCGAGGATCGCCCGGACCCCGGCGACGTGGGCCGGCTCGCCGTTGTGCGAGGCGGTGGCGAGGGCGAGCTCGCCGTCGTCCCGGGGCGCGAACCCTGCCCGCAGGGAGGCGACGGCCTGGACGGGCTTGAGCGACGAACGCGGGTAGACGACGGCGTCGGCGTCGCCGGCCACGAGCGCGACCGTCCCGTCCGGGCGCAGCACCACCAGGTGACCCTGGTGGACGGACTCCACCAGGTCGCCGCGCACGATCTCCGCGAGGACGGCCGCCCTCACCACTGCGGGCCCTGCGGCCGGCGGGGCCCGCCCGTGCCGTACGGCTTGATGGCGGGACGCACGCCGTACCAGTACACGGCGGCGGGGCCGATCGCGATGATGTTGAGGACGATCCCGATCATGTTCAGCGTCCCGAGCAGGGCGAACAGCAGCCCGGCGCCCAGGATGAGCATCCAGATCGTCTTGGTGTTCTTGCCCTCGGACGTGTAGGCACGCTCGGGGCGGCGGACGGCGTCCGCGATCGCGATGATCGCTGCGACGAGGACGGCCAGGGCGATGGCGTCGGCGACCAGGTTCTGGACGGAGTTCACGCCCCGAGACTACGGGAGACCACCGTGGTCAGGGCAGGACGATCAGCGACCGCGCCCGCGCCGCTGACGCGACCTGGTCGTCCCAGGCGGCCACGACGGTCTCGGGGTGCGCCACCGTGAGCGCGGACGCGACGTGCACGGCGTCGTCGGCCCGCAGCGGGACGGTGCTCGAGGCGAGCAGCGCGGCGGCCTCGCGCGCCACGCGCTCCCCCACCTCGACCACCGCGAGCGAGGGCCACAGCCGCTCCCAGGCGGCGACGGCGACGGCGTGGGCCTCCGCGTCGAGCAGTCCTGCACGCGCCCCGGCGCCGAGCGCCGCGCGCACCTCGACGTCGGCGATCCGGCTCGTGACGGCGACGTCGGCGCGGTTGTAGAGCGCGGAGGCGAGGTCGGAGCCGGACTCGGCGACGACGAGCTTCACGAGCGCCGACGCGTCGAAGTAGACGACGGCCATGTCAGCGGCGGATGCGGCGGACCAGGCCGGACAGGGCGCGCGACCCGTTCCCGGCGGGCGCGGCGGGCGGCTCGTGCACGGGCCGCTCCACCTGCGCGGGCGTGAGCAGCCCGTCGCGCACGAGGCCCTGGACCAGGTCGGCGGCGGCGATGCCGCTGAGCCGGGCGACGGGCAGGCCGCGGTCGGTGATGATGACCTCCTCGCCCTCGCGGGCTCGCTCGATCCACGTCTTGAGCTCCGCGCGCAGCGCGCTGACGGCGACCTCCATGCCGCGACGCTACCGCCCCCCGGAACCGCCCACCAGGCCCCCGGCGTGCCGGGTTCGCGTGCCGTCGCGGATCGACGCAGGCCGCGCTCCTACAGCTCGTGCAGGGCCGCGCGGGCGGCGTCGGGGGCCGCGCCGGCCGCCTCGAGCACGTCCACGACGGGCGAGCGCAGCAGCAGCACGAGCGACTGGATCCCCCAGTCCGCGGCGGCCTCGTGCGGGTCGGCGTCGCGCGCCACCTCGGTGAGCGTGCCGCGCGCGGCGACGGCGTCCTGCCCCGTCTCGATCGCCGACGCGAGCTGCCGCACGCCCGCGGCGTACCGGTCGAGCAGGTCGGCGAGGACGCCGCGCTCGGTCGCCGAGGCGTGCTGGAGCCCGTAGGGCGCGCGCCGCACGAGCACGCGCACGGAGCGCATGGCGCGCTCCACGAGCACGGCCTGGTTCTCGAGCCGGCGCAGCTCCTCGCGGTGCACCCGGTTGACGGTCACGCGCGCCTGCTCGCTCGCGCTGTGCACGCGGTCGAGGAACTCGTGCAGGGCGGGGTCCGCGGCCCGGGCGCGCACGAGCGCCGCCTCGAGCCCGTCCTCGTCGGCCCCGCGCGCGGCCGTGGCGGCCTGCTCGACGACGGTGGCCAGCGCCGTCGTCGCGACGGTGCCGAGCGTGCGCAGCCGACGGCGCGGGTCGGTGGGCGTGAGCAGCGCGAAGGCGAGCGCGACGGCGCCGCCCACCATCGCGTCGGCCGCGCGGCCGAACGGCCCGCCGGTGAGCGACGGCAGGCCCACGATGACGATGGCCTGCGTCCCGGCCTGGGCCGCGAGCACGGCCCCCCGGTCGACGAACCGGGCGACGACCGCCGCGACGACGAGCACCGTCGACAGCTGCCACCAGCCGGAGCCGATGAGCCGCACCACGAGGTCGCCCACCGCCAGGCCGACGGTGACGCCGAACGCCACCTCGGCGATCTTGCGCAGGTCGCGGTCGAACGAGAACCCCAGGCACGCCCACGCGGCGATCGACGCGAAGAACGGCTGCGCGTGCCCGAAGACCCACCCGGCCAGCAGGTAGGCGGCACCGGCGGCCGCGGCCGCCTGGAGCAGCGGCCAGAACGAGGCGCGCACGCGCGAGTACCCCTGCCGCGCGCGGGCCCGCAGCACGACCCGCCGCACCACGCGGCGAGCCAGGCGGCTGCCCGGCCGGGCGGCGTCCGCGGTGCTCACGGCGCTACAGGGCGGGGCCGAGGGAGCCGGGCGCGGACAGCCCGCGGGTCAGCGGGCCGCGGGCGGCGGGCCGGTCGGCGGACACGCCCTCGCCCGGCACCACGACCTCCTGCGCCGCCGCGACCTCGACGCGCTCCCCCGAGACGTCGCCGGCGACGACGAGCTCGGCGTCCTCGGGCACGGACCGCTTGACGACGGCGAGCCCGACGGGCCCGAGCTCGTGGTGCCGCGCCACGGAGGTCAGCGTCCCGACGGCGCGGCCGTCCAGCAGCACCTCCGCGCCGGCCTCGGGCTGCACGTGCCCCGACCCGTCCAGGTGCAGGAACACGAGCCGTCGCGGCGGGCGGCCCAGGTTGTGCACGCGCGCGATGGTCTCCTGGCCGCGGTAGCAGCCCTTGTGCAGGTGCACGGCCGTGCGCAGCCAGTCGAGCTCGTGCGGGATGGTGCGGTGGTCCACCTCGCGGGCCAGGCGCGGGCGGTAGGCCTCGACGCGCAGGGCCTCGGTGGCCCAGGTGCCGGCCAGGCGGGCGCCCGCGGCCTCGCGCGCCGCGACCTCCGCCGCGAGCGACTCGCGCGGCACGAGCACGAGCCGCCACGGCCGCTGGGCGCCCGGGTGCACGTCCTCGCCCGGCCCGTAGCGGGTCCCGCCCGCGGCGACGCGCGGCCAGGTGTCCCACCAGGTCAGCGGGCCGCCGGGCGCACCCTCCGCGGCGACGGGCTCGCCGAGGGCGGCCCACTGCGCGGTCGCGTCGGTGATCTCGACGCGCAGCATGAACTTCATGCGGTCCAGCCAGGCCGCGAGCGGCCCCGCGTGGGAGGCCTCGGTGACGAGCCAGGTCGCCTCGCCGTCGTCGACGACGCCGGCGGCGTGCTCGACGTGGCCCTGCGGGCTGAGCACGAACAGCTCGGTGGACGTGCGCGGCCGCAGCGACGCCAGGTCCTGGGAGGTGATGTCGTGCAGCCAGCGCAGCCGGTCCGGCCCGGCGACGCGCACGACGCCGAGGTGCGACTGGTCGACCACGGCCGCGCCCCGCGCGAGCGCGCGCTGCTCGGCGACGGGGTCGCCGTAGTGCCAGGCGACGCCCTCGTCGGGGCCGGTGGCCGCGACGGCCCCGTGCCGGGCGAGCAGCGGGCTCGCCATCAGGCGCTCTCGGGGCCGGCCGGGGCGCCGTCGAGCCGCGTGAGCTGCCCCGACGAGTACGACTGGAGCGGCTGCCCGAACGCGACCAGGTCCTCGCTCCAGAACAGGCGCCCGCCCACGAGCCCGAGCATGCGGCGCGAGCCGCTGACGTCGGGGGCCGTGGAGGTGCGGACGGTGCGCTGCGACGCGAGCTCGACGCGGCCGCCGCCCACCCAGCCGAGGAACGCCGTCAGGCGCCCGGAGGCGTCCGCGAGCAGCACCTCGATGGTGTGCTGGTCGGCGGTGAGCCCGTCGAGCGTGTCGGTCGAGGCGCGCCAGTAGCCCGTCTCGGTGGTCCACACGGCGGCGGCGGCCACCTCGTCGTCCGTGGGGAGCGCGAAGTCGGCGTCGGGTGCGCCCAGGTCGACGCGCTCGGGCACGTCACCCTCGAGCACGCGCAGCGTGGCCTCGTAGCGCAGGTACGGCCCGCCGTCGTGGTCGAAGACGACGTCGGCGGCGACGCGCCTGCGCTCGATGCCGGGGTACGCGAGCACGCCCGCGCCACGCCATCGCCCGACGAGCCAGGCCAGCGGGTAGAGCTCAGGCGCCAGCGTCTCGTCGAACGCGAAGGGCATCAGCGCTGCCCGGCGAACAGCTTGTAGACGACGTAGCCGGCGAACCACGCGATAGCGACCGCGGTGACGACCAGCAGACCGATGAAGAAGGCTTCCATCCCGGCGTACATGGGCAGATCCTAACCGTGGCGGAGGACGTCGGGACGCGGGCCGCGCACTCAGGCGGAACGGAGCCGGCGGCCCAGCAGGTACAGCTCGCACCCGAGGCACAGCCCGACGACGGCGTTGAGCGCCGCGGCCACGAACGCGAGGGCGGCGGCGACGGGCACGGCCGCCCCCACCCCGGCCAGGCCCAGCACCACGCCGACGCCCGTGACGACGAGCCCGACGAGCTGCGCGAACCGCGGCGGGCGCGGGTCCTCGAGCTCGGTGGGCGCAGCCAGGCGCGGGCGCACGAACCGGCGGAACACCCAGCCCTGCCACGTGCCCTGCGCACCGAGCACGGCACCGACGGCGAAGCTCACCGCGAGCACGACGAGCAGCACGAGGGCGGCGGTGCGCGTGGACTCGCTCACGCCGAGCACCACGACGACGGCGAGCAGCACGGCGGTGATCCCGGCGGCGACGCGCGGGCCGCGGGGGTCGATCCCGGCGGGCGCGGCCTTGCCGGTGGTCGAGGAGGTGGTCATCGAGGACTCCGAGGTCGAGCGGGTGGCTGCGGTGGGTTTCAGCTGCGGTGGGGTTCAGCCGCAGAGGGCGAGGGCCTGCCTGGCCTGGGCGGGCGTCATGGCGCCGCTGGCGCGGGCGACCTCGACGCCGTCGGGGTCGAGCAGCAGCACCGTCGGGGTGGTCAGCACCTTGAGCTCCTTGACGAGGTCGAGGTGCTCGTCGACGTCGAGCTCGTGGTGGGCGACGCCGGGCTCGTTCGTGGCGAGCGTGCCGAGCACGCGCGCGGTGGCCCGGCACGGGGCGCAGACCTCGGCGGAGAGCTGCAGGAACGTGGCGCGCTCGCCGAGGGCGACGCCACGGCCGGCCCAGCGGGCGGCCTGGTCCTGCGCGGGCGCGGCGACCGGTGCGGTGACGCGGACGCGGCCCTGACGGGCGCGCCACGCGACGCCGACGAGGGCGGTCACGGCAAGGAGAGCGGCGAGCGCGACGACCTGGGGCACGTCGGTCCCTTCCTGCTCGATCGGTATGGTTGAACCTTGAATCTATAGAGTACTCATGGCCCAGCGATCTATGATCGCCCCTCTGTCCACATGCTCGCCACCATGCGTCCATATGTCGGACAGCCCCGCCCGGTGGGTGAATCCCGCCGCCACCAGCCGTCGTGACCGGAGGACCCGAGTTGACCGACCTGCCCGTGCGGACCTGGAACGACCTGATCGTCCCCGCCCCTGGCGCCTACCACCTCGACACCGAGCACATGCGGCTCGGGTTCAACGCCACGCACATGATGGTCAGCGCCGTGCGGGGCGAGTTCGCCGAGGGATCGGCCCAGGTGTGGGTGGCCGAGGACCCGCTCGACTCCTGGGCCGTCGCGACGCTCGAGTCGGCGTCGATCGACACCGACAACCCGGAGCGCGACGGGCACCTGCGCAGCGCCGACTTCCTCGACGCGGCCAACCACCCCGCCATCACGTTCCGCTCGACGGGCCTGACGTGGCAGCCGCAGCCCGACCCGATCTTCTCGTGGGCGCGCCTCAAGGGCCACGGCGCGGCACCGGTGCCCGGCACCACCGCCGTCCCCCGCTTCCAGCTGCACGGCGAGCTCACCATCCGCGCCACGACGCGGCCGGTCACGCTCGACGTCGAGTACGGCGGGGCCCGCCGCGACCTGTTCGGCCGCGACATCTGGGGCTTCTCCGCGACGGCCCAGATCAACCGCGAGGACTACGGCCTGCTCTGGAACGTGGCGCTCGAGGCCGGCGGCGTGCTCGTCGCCAAGACGGTGCGCCTCGAGCTCGCCGGCGAGCTCATCCGCTCGGACGGCGTCACGACCCGCGGCTGACCGTCAGCCCAGCAGCACGCGGCCCACGGAGAACACGAGCATCCCGCCGACCGCGACCGGCACGGTCGCGGCGGCCACCCCGGCACGCCGGCCCCGCACCGCGGGCACCCGCTCCAGCAGCACGCGCAGCGCGGCCACGCCCAGCCCGCCCGCCACGCCCGCGACGAGCCCCGTGACGGGCTCGACGTCGGGCACCAGGGCGGCCGCGACGGCACCGGCCACGGCGGCGGCCGCGACGGCCAGGAGCGCACCCACCCACCCGCGCGCGGCCGCGAGCGCCGACACCGCGGCCGCGACGGCGACGGCGACCGCGGCCGTGACCACGAGCGACACCCCGCCCACGGAGCGGACGGTCGCGATCCAGCCGCCCGCCGCGGCGGCGACGAACGCGCCCGCCACGGTGCCCGTCACCGACTCGACCAGGCGGGGGCGCCCGTCGCGCCGCAGCATCTCGGCGAGGAACGCCAGCACGAGCGCCATCGCGACGACGATCGGCAGGTGCCGCAGCACCGGCTCGCCCAGGGTGCGCCACGCGACGGCGGCGGCGCCGAGCCCCGCGCCGAGCAGCACGATGGTCGACCCGCCCGGGGCCGGCAGGTCCAGCAGCGCCGACCACCCGACGGCGAGCAGCACCACGAGGAGCGCGGCCACCCCGACGAGCGGCACCTCGCCGAGGAAGGCGGCGCCGGCGACGGCGGCACACAGGACGGCGGTCGTCACGGCGCGGGTGCTGAGGCTCACGGGACGAGTATCCCGGACGCGCCCGCCGACCGGCGTCCCCGCGCGCGGCCCCGACACATGCCCGACACACAGCGCAGGCATACTGCGCCACCAGACGCCACGTCACGTTTCATGGGAAAGACGGGGACGGGACGGTAGTTTGCTGCCGGGAGGAGGGACACCATGGCCGAGCTGTTGATCCTCACGCCTGCCACGGGCGGTTCGGTCGAGGTGCTGCCCGCGCTGGGCCTGCTCTCGCACCGGGTGCGCGTCCTGCCCATGGAGCCGTCGGCGCTCGTCGACGCGCCCGACTCCGACGTGGTGCTGCTGGACGCCCGCCGCGACCTCGTCGCGGCCCGCACCACGGCCCGCCTGCTGCACGCCACGGGCCTGACGGTCCCGCTGGTCCTGGTGCTCACCGAGGGCGGCCTGACCGTCGTCACGCACGAGTGGGGCGCCGACGACCTGCTGCTGGAGCACGCGTCGCCCGCGGAGGTCGAGGCGCGCCTGCGGCTCGTCGTCGAGCGGGCCGCCCGGGGTACGGTCGACGACGGTCCCGAGGAGATCTCCGCGGGCGACCTGGCGATCGACGCGGGCGGCTACACGGCCCGCCTGCGCGGCCGCCCGATCGACCTGACGTACAAGGAGTTCGAGCTGCTCAAGTACCTGGTGCAGCACCCGGGCCGCGTCTTCACCCGCGCCCAGCTCCTCCAGGAGGTGTGGGGCTACGACTACTACGGGGGTACCCGCACCGTGGACGTCCACGTCCGGCGCCTGCGCGCCAAGCTCGGCCCGGAGCACGAACAGCTCATCGGGACGGTCCGCAACGTCGGCTACCGCTTCGACCCGCCCAAGGAGCGCGCCGCCCGCGAGGAGACGGGCGACGACGTCCGCCCCGCCGTGACCCGGAAAGCCGGATGACGCCGACCGCCGACTACTCGGCCGCGCTCGTCGAGGGCCCGTGGCGGCACGAGTTCGTCCCCGCGAACGGGGCCCGGTTCCACGTCGCCCTCGCCGGCCCGGAACGCACCGCGGCGCCGCTCGTGGTGCTGCTCCACGGCTTCGGGCAGTTCTGGTGGACGTGGCGGCACCAGGTCACGGCGCTGGCCGACGCCGGCTACCGCGTCGCGGCGATGGACCTGCGCGGCGCGGCGGCGTCCGACAAGCCGCCGCAGGGCTACGACACCCCCACGCGCACGCGCGACGTCGCGGGCGTCGTGCGGTCCCTGGGGCACGAGCGCGCCGTCGTCGTCGGGCACGGGTTCGGCGGGACGGCCGCCTGGGCGATGGCGGCGATGCAGCCGGCGGCCACCGCGGGCGTCGCGGCCTTCTCGAGCCCGCACCCCGCGCGCGTGCACATGCCGCTCATGCACCAGCTGACGCCGCAGGCGATGCGCCTCATGGCCCTCGCCCAGCTGCCGACGCTGCCCGAGAAGCGGCTGCGCGACACCGACCTGCTCGAGCGGGTCTTCGCGCTCGGCGCCGCGCGGCCCCTGCCGGCCGAGGCCGTGGAGCTGTACCGCACCGTCATGCGGATCCCGTTCGCGGCGCACACGGCCGCGGAGGCGCTGCGGTGGACGCTGCGCTCGTCCACCCCGCGGCCCGACGGGCTGCGCTTCACGTCGGCCGTCCGCCGCGTGCTGGAGCTGCCGACGCTCCAGCTGCACGGCGAGCTCGACGGCCTGGTCCGCCGCGACCGCGCCGACGCGGACGGCGCGGCGTTCAGCCGCGACTTCCGCTTCGAGGTGCTCGACGACGTCGGCCACTTCCTGCCCGAGGAGGCCCCCGAGCAGACGACGGCGATCCTGCTGGACTGGCTGCCGCGCGCGACGCGCTGAGCCGCTACCGCGGCGGCCCGTCCTTCACGAGCCTGGCCGCCGCGACGGGGTCGGTCTCCCCCGCCCCGTAGGACGGGCACAGCCCCGCGACCGGGCACGCCCCGCACGCGGGCTTCTTGGCGTGGCAGATCCGCCGCCCGTGCCAGACGACGTGGTGGGACAGCATCGTCCAGTCCTTCCTGGGGACGAGCTCGCCGACCTCGAGCTCGACCTTGACCGGGTCCTCCGACGTCGTCCACCCGAACCGGCGGGCCAGGCGCCCGAAGTGCGTGTCCACCGTGATGCCCGGGATGCCGAACGCGTTGCCCAGCACGACGTTGGCCGTCTTGCGCCCGACGCCGGGCAGCGTCACCAGGTCCGCCATGCGCGGCGGCACCTCGCCGTCGAACCGCTCGACGAGCGCCTGGCCCAGCCCGATGACCGCGCGGGCCTTCGCGCGGAAGAAGCCGAGCGGCCCGAGGATCGCCTCGAGCTCGGCAGGGTCCGCGGAGGCGTACGCTGCGGCGTCGGGAAAGCGCGCGAACAGCACGGGCGTCGTCGCGTTGACCCGCACGTCGGTGGTCTGCGCGGACAGGACGGTCGCGACGAGCAGCTCGAGCGGCGTCGTGAAGTCGAGCTCGGCCTTGGCATCCGGGTACCGCTCGGCCAGGATGCGGTCGATGCGGCGAGCGCGCCGCACGAGCGCGAGCCGGCTCTCGCCGGTCGGGGTGGACGGTTCCATCGGCACGCTCGCAGCGTACCGAGCACCACCGACGCGCACGCGGCGTCGGCGTGACGGCCGTCCAGGCGTCACGTGCACGCCCAACGCCACGCTGACCGGCGGAATGGCCGGTGTGAGGCAGTATTGAGAACTGGAACACATTTCTGACCCGGGCCGGTGCGGCGCCCCTCGGCGCACGTCGGCCCCGAGAACGTGAGGAACCTCAGTGGACGACACCACAGTGCTCTCCGCCCCGCTCTTCGCCGACATGGACGACGTCGAGTCGCGTGCCCTCCTGGAGACCATGGTCCCGGTCGAGCTGTCACGGGGCGACGTGCTGTTCCGCGAGGGCGAGCCGGGCGACCGCCTGTACGTGATCGCGCAGGGCAAGATCAAGCTCGGCCGCCGCTCCAGCGACGGCCGCGAGAACCTGCTCTCGGTGCTCGGCCCGGGCGAGATGTTCGGCGAGCTCTCCCTGTTCGACCCGGGCCCCCGCACGGCGACGGCGTCGTCGGTCGCGGACTCCGTCTGCTACGAGCTGCGGCACGCCGCCCTCGTCCAGTGGGTCACCGCGCACCCCACGGTCGCCACGCACCTGCTCGGCGCGCTGGCGCGCCGCCTGCGCCGCACCAACGAGACGCTGGCGGACCTCGTGTTCTCCGATGTCCCCGGCCGCGTGGCCAAGGCGCTGCTCGACCTGTCGACCCGCTTCGGCGAGCCGTCCGACGAGGGCGTGCGCGTGGCCCACGACCTCACGCAGGAGGAGCTGGCCCAGCTCGTGGGCGCCTCGCGCGAGACCGTGAACAAGGCCCTGGCCGACTTCGCCGCCCGCGGTTGGGTGCGCCGCGAGGGCCGCGCCGTCGTCCTGCTGGACCTCGACCGCCTGGAGCGCCGCGCGCGCTGAGTCCCGGACATGACGGTGGCCCGGTCTCTCCGGAGAGACCGGGCCACCGTCGTGTCGGGCGGGCGTCGCGTCAGGCCTTGAGCTCGACGACCAGCTCGACCTCGACCGGGGAGTCCAGCGGGAGGACGGCGACGCCGACGGCGCTGCGCGCGTGGACCCCGGCGTCGCCGAAGATCTCGCCCAGCACGTTCGAGGCGCCGTTGACGACGCCCGGCTGGCCCGTGAACGACGGGTCGGAGGCCACGAAGCCGACGACCTTGACGATGCGGGCGACGTCGTCGAGCGAGCCGACCAGGGCCTTGACCGCGGCGAGCGCGTTGAGCGCGCACTGGCGGGCGTAGCCCGTCGCCGCCTCCGGGGTCACGCCGGCGCCCACCTTGCCCGCCTCGGGCAGGGCGCCGTCGACGAACGGCAGCTGGCCCGACGTGTAGACGTACGCGCCGCTGCGGACCGCGGGCACGTAGGACGCGACGGGCGCCGCGACGTCGGGCAGGGCGATGCCGAGATCGGCCAGGCGGGCCTCGACGGACATCAGCGTTCGCCCGTCGGGCGCTTGAGGTAGGCCACCAGACCGGTGCCGTCGGGCCCGGGGACCACCTGCACGAGCTCCCAGCCGTCGGAGCCCCACTGGTCAAGGATCGCCTTGGTGTTGTGGATGAGCAGAGGGATGGTTGCGTACTCCCACGTCGTCGCCATGGGGCACACAGTAGCCCGCCCGCTTCCACAGGACCTGCACACGGGCCCGTGCCTCCAGCCGACGACGCCTGCGTGCGACCACGTACGCTGGCACGCATGGCGAGCAGACGAGTCGCGACACCGCACGAGCCGAGGCGCATGACGCGGACCATCCCGGCGACCCAGCTGGTGGCGCTCCTCCTGGCGTTCGTCCTCGTCGCCGGCGCGGGCGGCGTCCTGACCGCCGGTCTCGCCATCCCGCTCGCCGCGGCGACCAACAAGACCACCGACACCACCGTCGCGCTCTTCGACGAGGTGCCCGACGAGCTCAAGCCCGGGCCCCTGTCCCAGGCGTCGACCGTGTACGCGGCCGACGGGACGAAGCTGGCGACGTTCTACGCGCAGAACCGCATCGTCGTCCCCCTCGACCAGGTGTCCCAGGCCATGAAGGACGCCGTCGTCGCCATCGAGGACGAGCGCTTCTACGACCACGCGGGCGTCGACCCGCGCGGCGTGCTGCGCGCGTTCGTCAACAACGCGATGGACAAGCCGACGCAGGGCGCCTCGACGCTCACGCAGCAGTACGTCAAGAACGTGCTCATCGACGAGGCCGAGCAGGCCGGCGACCCGTTCGGCATCATCGAGGCCCGCGAGGACACCATCGCCCGCAAGGCGAAGGAGATGAAGCTCGCCATCGCGCTCGAGAAGACGATGACGAAGGACGAGATCCTCCAGGGGTACCTGAACGTCGCGCAGTTCGGGACGTACAACATCTACGGCGTCGAGACCGCCGCCCGGTACTTCTTCGACAAGTCCGCCAAGGACCTCACGCCCGTCGAGGCGGCGACCATCGCCGGCGTCACGAAGGGGCCGGCCAAGTTCGACCCGTCGGTCGAGGCGAACCTCAAGCTCGCCCAGGACCGGCGCGACGTCATCCTGAACAAGATGTGGTCGCTGGGGATGCTGCCCACCGACCAGCGTGACGCCGCCCTGGCGACACCGATCCAGGACACGCTGCACATCACGCCCGTGCCGACGGGCTGCCAGGCCGCGGCGGGCGCGGCGTTCTTCTGCGCGTACGTGATCTCGGAGATCACGAACAACCCGGTGTTCGGCGACACCAAGGAAAAGCGGAGCGACCTGCTGTACCGCGGCGGCCTGACGATCCGCACGACGCTCGACCTCGGCAAGCAGCGCGCGGCCGAGGCGACGGTCAGCGCCCACGTGCCGAACGGGAACGACGCCGGCCTGGAGTCGGCCGTCGTGTCGGTCGAGCCGGGCACCGGCAAGATCCTCGCGATGGCCCAGAACGTGCCGTTCGACGCGCGCACCGAGGACCGGGCACCCGGCACCACGTCGGTGAACTACGCCGCCGACCCGCTGCACGGCGCGTCGAAGGGCTTCCAGCCCGGCTCGAACTTCAAGCCGTTCGTGCTGGCCGAGTGGCTCAAGGAAGGGCACACGCTCTACGACACCGTCGACGCCACCAAGCGGGAGCGCCCCCAGAGCGCCTGGCACTCGTCGTGCAGCACGTTCGGCGGCAAGCCCTGGGCGCCCGCGAACGCCGAGGGCAACCTCTCCGGCCCCATCACCGTGCTGCGGGCCACCTACGAGTCCGTCAACACCGCCTTCGCGTCGATGGCCACCGAGCTCGACCTGTGCGGCGTGCGGAACACCGCCTGGGACATGGGCTTCCGCCCGACGACGAAGCCCGGCAAGGGCGGCACCGTCGTCACGCTGTTCAACCCGCAGCCCGACGACATCCTGATCACGCCCGCCATGGTGGTCGGCACGCAGACGACGTCGCCGCTCCAGCTCGCCGCCGCCTACGGCACGCTCGCCAGCAACGGCACCTACTGCGCGCCCATGGCGATCACGCAGGTGACCAAGGCCGACGGCACCGACGTCCCCGTGCCCGGCCCCGCCTGCAACCCGAACGCCCTCGCGCCGAACGTCGCCGCCACCGTCGTCGACGCGATGACGCACGTGTTCACCGAGCGCACCGGCACCGCCCGGACGGGCAAGCTGCCCGACGGGCGCGCGGCCGCCGGCAAGACCGGCACGAACCAGGGCTCGGCGCAGACGTGGTTCACCGGGTTCACCCCGAACCTCGTCACGACCGTGTGGGTCGGCGAGGAGTCCGGCGAGCAGGACCACCTCAACATCGTGTTCAACGGCAAGCGCCTCAAGCCCATGTACGGCAGCTCGGTGGCCGTGCCGCTGTGGCAGGACTACATGACGCAGGCGCTCGTGGACGTGCCCGCCACGGAGTTCCCGGCGCCCGACCCGAACCTGGTCGGCACCCCGCCGGCCCCGCCCGCGCCCCCCACGCCGCCCGCACAGCCCACCCAGCCCACGAACCCGGGCGACGGCGGCGGGCAGGGTCCGCAGATCCCGCAGATCCCCGAGATCCCGCAGATCCCGAACCTGCCGAACGGCGGGGGCAACAACGGCGGCGGAGGCGGACACTGAGCGGGTCCGGCGCCCGGCGCGCCGGCACCACCCTCGGCGGGGCGCTCGCGGTCGCGGCCGCGGGTCTCGCGTACGCGTACGTCGAGACGAAGCTCTTCACCGTGCGGCACGTGACCGTGCCCGTGCTCCCGGCCGGGCAGGGCGACGTCCGCGTGCTGCACGTCAGCGACCTGCACCTGGTCCCGCGCCAGCGCCGCAAGCTGGCGTGGATCCGCTCGCTCGCCGAGCTCCGGCCCGACCTCGTCGTCGACACGGGCGACAACCTCGCCGACGTCGGCGCCGTCGACCCGCTGCTCGACGCGCTCGATCCCCTGCTCGCGACGGCGCCCGGCGTCTTCGTCATGGGCTCCAACGACTACTGGGCGCCGCGCCCCAAGAACCCGGCGCGGTACCTGCTCCCGGACGCGCGCGTGCACCGGCCCGAGCCGGTCCCGCTGCCCTGGGACCGCATGGCGGCGGCCTTCACGGCCGCCGGCTGGAAGGACCTCGACAACCGCCGCGACGACGTCGTGCTCGCCGACGGGCGACGCCTGTCGTTCGTCGGCACCGACGACGCGCACCTCGACCTCGACGCCATCCCGGAGCGCCCCGCCGGTGCACCCGCCGCAGGCGCGACGCACGACGACGCCGTGCTGCACCTCGGGGTCACGCACGCGCCCTACCAGCGCGTGCTGAACGGCTTCCAGTCCGACGGCGCCGACCTGATCATCGCCGGCCACACGCACGGCGGGCAGCTGCGGGTCCCGGGCTTCGGCGCCCTCGTCACCAACTGCGACCTCGACCGCCGCCGGGCGTCGGGGCTCCACGGCTGGCCGGGCGCCCGCCCGGACCGCCGCAACGGGGCAGGCTCCACCTGGCTGCACGTCTCGGCCGGCGCGGGCACGTCCCCGTACGCGCCCGTGCGCTTCGCGTGCCGCCCCGAAGCCACGCTGCTCACCCTCACGGCACGGTGAGCCCCCTCACCCCGGACCGGTTTTCGTCCTGGGCCGATGCTCCGCTATGCTGAGCAGGCTTCACCGACCGGGTAGCCCTCGGATCGGTGCAGGCAGTCCCTCGGGGTGTGGCGCAGCTTGGTAGCGCGCTTCGTTCGGGACGAAGAGGTCGCAGGTTCAAATCCTGTCACCCCGACCAGCCGAAAGGCCCTCTGTCCAGCGGAAATGCTGAGTTCGGAGGGCCTTTCGCTTTGCCTGGAGAAGCCCCGAACCCCCGTGGAGGGCTTAACCGAGGGCTTACGCATGAGCGGTGCGCTCCTCTCCGGGCAGCCTGAACAGCGGTTCCATGTGCCAGTCGGGCGCGACGACGTCGACGGCGGCGAACCTGTTCATGAACGTCGCGCCGGTCTGGATCACCGGCCGCAACTCGTGCCGGTAGATGCGTTCCGTCGTCGAGGTATCGGAGTGCCCGACGACGTGTGCGATTTCTTCCACCGCTGCGCCGCCTGCCGACATGAGCGAGACGAACGAGTGCCGCAGCTCGCGCGGAGTCCACTCGGCAGGGTTAACGCTCGGCACCGCGCCGAGTGCTGACCGGAACCCGCGTCGCACGTTCGCGGAGTCGAGAGCGGTGCCGAGTGTCGTCGTGAACACCAGGCCGGTGTCCTTCCAGTCGGCGCCCGCCTTGACGCGGTCGGCGTCCTGGTCCCGACGTCGTCGCCGGAGCACATCGACGGCGAGGTCCGGCATCGCGAGGGTCCGCCTGGACTTCCGGGTCTTGGTGTCCCCCGACTTCCGGACCGACCGCCACACCGCGACCGTGGCGGGTTCGCTGTCGAGGTCGACCCGATCCCACGTCAGCGCCCGCATCTCCTCGGTGCGGATGCCCACGAGCATCGAGACGACGATGTACGCGTACATCCAGTGCGCCTTGGTGAGCGTCAGGACTTCAAGTGCCTGGCGTTCCGTGAGGGACTTGGACTTCCGGCCGGTCGTGCCGCGCGGCGTGACGACCAGCTCGACGACGTTCCGGTCGACGAGGTCACGCGCCATGGCCCGCTTGATGGCTGAGTTCAGGCAGGCCCGGACGTCCGCGATGGTGCGGGTCGAGTGCGTGGCGACCATCGAGCGGAGCAGCTTCTCGACGTGCTTGGTCGTCAGCTTGCGGAGCAGGACGTCACCGATCCCGGCGTCGATGTGTGCGCAGTTGAACTCGCGCGTCTTGACCGTGTTGTCGTCGACCTGGCCCTGCCCGTAGAGGATCCAGTCCTTGACGACGTCGCTCACGGTCGTCTTATCGGCGCCCGGGGCGAGACCTCGCTCGTAGTCGCGGACGCGGAGCCGAAGCGCCTCCATCGCCGCCGAGCGGGACTTGCCGGAACCGCGCTTCCTGATCTCCTTGCCGCGGTCGTCGTAGCCCACGATCCGGGTCGCGACGAACCGCTCCAGGCGCTTGTCCCAGTAGACGGTGCCCTCCCCTCGAGCACGGCGCGGCGGCTTCCTCGGAACTGTCTGGTCGGTCATGCCGCACCGTCCAGGCTCTCGGCGTACTCCTTCAGCGCCGCGATGGGCACGAGTCGCCGCGTGCCGATCTTCACGGTGCGAAGCGCGCCGCAGCGGATCAGCTCGTACAGGATCGTGCGGTGGATCCCCAGCGCCTTGCACGCCACGTTCACGTCGCAGAGCACCGGGGCGACTTCGCTCACGGCGAGCGGTTCACGCTTGGTCATCTCTCCCCCTCGGGTCGTGGTTCTGGTTCGGCTGTCGGGCCGGGTTCGTGCGCTGTTCTGCTCGCCACTGCGCGTACTCGCGGGCACGGGATGCGGCGGCGTCGGCAAGGGCCTTGTCCCCCGCCCGAGGCCAGCCGGTGCCCTCGTAGCGCCAGGAACCGACGACGAGGGTGGTTTCCTCGGCGTACTCGGCCATGAGGCGCGCTTCCAGGTCGCGGGTGTCGAGCGTGGTGGCGTTGCGGCGGGCCTCGGAGGCGAGGCGCTGGAACCGACGTCGAGCACGGCGGAGCGCACCGAGCGTCACTGAGTAGCGACGCGACTTGGTCGAGAAGTGCCCACGGAAGCCGAGCATCGACGCCCAGTGGCCCAGGAGCGCGTACGGACTCTCTGCGCAGTCGCCGCACAGGCCAGGGTGCCGATCTGCGGCACGGTCGGCGCACCCGAAGTGGCAGCCGGCGAAGGCGCGAGCTGCGAGCGTTCGGCAGGCCTCAGCCAGCGCGGCGAGGTGGGGGCGCGGTCGCGCCGGGTCGACACCTGCGGACTTGGTCGAGTACTTCGCCAGGTACGCGGCGACCTGCTCGGCCGTGACGTCACCGTCGATCACCGCGGCTTCGCGGACCACGCGCACGTCGGTCTGTGCGCCGAAACGGAGTATGCGGGCGACGTCGTCGGAGTCGATCGGGTCGACCTCATAGCGCACCGCGGCCACGGCAGCCGTCACGACCTCGGAGAGCGTGGCCGCGGGGATCGGCGCGGGCGACCCTGGACCATCGGGCCCGTCGACGCGCACGAGCGCGTGGAAGTGGACCAGGCCCCGCGCTTGGAACTCGGCCACCTTGGCGTACTCGAGGCGCAGGTGTCGGTTCAGGGCTCCGCGGTTCACGCCGAGCGAGGCGGTCAGGTGGCGGCGCAGCGCGATCGTGAACCGGCGCCACAGCTCGGGCGCGAACCACTGCCACACGGCGGCGGTCGCGACGTCGTAGCACTCGGGACACAGCGGGGCGCCGACCTCGGCGTCGCCGTCCTCGTGGCGATCCCAGCAGGCGAACGAGCGGCCGTGCTCGCACACCGAACCGAGGGCGCGGGGCCGACACGGCTTCTCGCCGTCGCGCACACCGTGTACCGCGCCGAACGAGGGAGCCGTCAGCGTGACGAACAGCAGCGGGTTTCGGGCGACGTCGCCGGGCACGCCCTTGCCGCCGTGAAGGCCGGTCGAGATAAGTTCGAAGGTGTCGCGGGCGTAGATGCGCGAGCAAGCTTCGCACTCATCGGCGCGACGGTTGCCGCACGGCTTGTAGAGCATTCCGAGCGGCTGATCGACGGACCTGAATGTCTCGATGACCTCGCCGGTGCGGGCGTCGATGGTGTCGGCGCGGCCGACGAGGCGGATCGGGTGCGAGCAGTTGGCGACCCGGCCGAGGGTGTCCGCGAAGTCCTGCCACGACTTGTCAGCGATCCGGCCGACGATCCCGGCGACCGCGGCGGGGTCGAGGTCGGGCAGGTCTAGCGGGACGTCCGGGGAGTGTCCCCAGAAGCCCCCGCCGACCTGCTCGACCGTGGACATCACGCCGCCTCGGGGTCGCCATCACTCGACGTGGGCTGCGGAACCCGAGGGGCGCGGGGCTTGCGAGGCGTCCGTGGACGCGGAGGAGCACCGCTGAGCGTCACGCCGACCGGGGCGGGAGGCTCCGTCCCTGCGGGCTCAACCGTGACGCCCTCGTCGGGCAGCGGAGGCGCGGGAGGCGCCGGGTACGTGCCCGCGACCAGGCGGATGAAGTCGTCCGCCCAGTAGTCCGCGCGAACGCGAGCGACAACGCCGTCGTCAGTCACGGCGTACCCGGCGCCGGGCATGGTCTGCGAGATGTGGTGAGCCGGGGCGAGCGCGGCCATGCCGTCCCCGAGCACCATGCGCGTCTCAGCGCCGGAGGCGAGGCGGAGCGCGACGGTTTGGGTGAACAGGTCGCGCATTCCCACGGTCTCCTTGCGTGGGTCCTGAACGAACGCGACGACCATCACCCCGAAGGCGCGGCCCTGCGTGAGGATCAGCTTGAGCAGGTTCACGGCCTCGTTGACGACCTCCTTGGAGGCGTAGGCCGTGAGGACGGCGAGCTCGTCGATCATCAGGACGTGGACCGGGTCGCCGGGCGACGGTTCGAAGCTGCGCGACTGACCGCGCATGACGGACTGCCGGTCGACGATCACGCGGTTGAGCCCGCGCAGGAGACCGACCGCATCGGCCTCGTTCATCGCGACGTGAGAGAACATCGGCGCACCCACCGCGACCTCGACGCCGCCCTTCAGGTCGACGCCCCAGAGATGCACCATGCCCGCGTGCGCGGCCGGGGCCAGGTTCCCGGCGACACCCCAGAACACGGACCCCTTGCCCGACCCCGAACGCCCGACGACGAGCGTGTGGCGCCCGGCGAGGTCGAGCCGCCACGGCGTGCCGTCCGAGCAGCGGCCGATGGTCACGCCGCGGAACTCGATCGCGGACGGGATCGTCGGGAGCGTTGCGACGTCCAGCAGTTCGCGCATCGTGAGGGACAACTCGACCCAGCCCGCGCCGAGCCGGTGCGCTTCGACAGCCTCGGCCCCGAGTGAGGTGGCGATGGCCTCGGCCGCGGCGGCAACGTCGTCGGCGGTCTGCCCGACCCGAGCGCGGACGTTGAAGGTGAGCATGTTGCCCGACGCCCGCACCCGACGCAGCCTCGGGATCACGCGGGCCTCGTCAACACGAGGTGCGGTGGCCAGGCCGCAGCGGTCCGCGATGCGCTTCCAGTTCCGGCGAAGGCGACGCTTCCAACCCCGACGACGAATCGGACCGCCAAGCACCGCCTCGTAGGTGAGCGGGTGCACGGCCCACCAGACCGCTCGCAGGAGCGAGAACGCGGGCACGCACCAGATCACGGCATATCCGGCGAAGGCGCGCTCCCCGATCAGAAGGAGGTTGCCCAGCATGACGCAGGCCAGAACCAGCCGCCATGACCGGAAGGTCCAAACGAGCATGTACCAGACCGCACCGGCGACAGTGCGGGTGATGGCCCACGTCGTGCTGAGCGCGTCCATCACGCCGCCTCCGTCCCGAGGCCGCCGTCGTAGAAGCCGAGCCACCACGGCTCGGCCGGAGGGAACGCACGGACTGGGCGGACCAGCTCGGCCAAGCAGAAGACCGAGAACTGGACACCCGGGCCCGAGTTCGACGACCAAACGGTGAAGGCGTGCGACCCAGCCTCGGGTGGGAAGTCGGTCACCGTGCCGAGCGACAGCATCCGGGCTAGGCGCTCGGCGTCGTCCTGGGTCTCGACGTGAACGCCGACGTGGTTGTGGCCGACGTCGACCGACGAGACCCGACCGTCGACCCACGAGACGAGGTCGCAGGCGATCTCCATCAGCTCGCGGATCGAGGCGTCCTCACGCTCGACGATCTCGCCCGTGATCGCCGCGGACATCAGGCCGCCGCCTTGGACTCAGGAGGCTTGGGCTGCTCGGCGCGGCCCTGCCCCGGCGCGACCATGCCCTCGGCCCGGAACGACCACTGAAGGCGCGGACGCTGCCCGTTGTCGTCGATCCACGGCAGCGCCGTCAGACCCACGAACTCGACCGGCGTCCACGGCAGGGGCGAGGTGTTCTTCGGCGGGACTGGCTGCACCTCGGCCGCGAACTTCACCGAGACGCCGATGTCCTTGCGGTTCGCGTCGTCGTCCGCGTCGATGACCGTGCACTGCCACATCGGCAGCCCCGACTCCTTGTCGCGCTGCTGCGGACGCGAACCGTCAGCCCGCTTCTCGGCCTGGAAGTCCACTACCGGCTCGACCTCGCCACGCAGGAACGCCCCGTTGGGGAACGCGAGGCCGTGGGCGATGGGGAAACGCTTGGCGATAGCCACTGGAACCAACTCCGTTCGCACATGGAGCGCGTGAATCGCTTCTCCTGCGAACGACTACACACCCGAGCGAATCGTCTGTCAAGCGATCTGGGCCATCTCATTCGCACGTGGGGCGATCCATGCCACACTGAGGAACGTGAGCCAGACATGGGACGCTGTCGTTCGGGACGTGCTTGACCAGGCCCGACGCGCGGCCGGAGGGGGTGCGCCCCTCGCTCTCGCGCTGCGCTCCGCGAACGTCGGCCCGGAGTCGGGCACGTACTCCGAGTCAGCCGTGAGCAACTGGATCAAGGGCCGAGCGCGACCGCCGGCTGACGTCGTCCTCGCGGCGGCATCTCTGTACGGTCTGTCGCTCGACTCGCGGCTTGGCGTCGAAACGACGGCCGCCACTCCTGGACCCGAAGGCATCGACGAGCTGCGCGGCGCGGTGCACCGACTGGAAGCCCTCGTGCACGAGCGCCTGGCGCCGCCGAGCGAGCAATCCCTCATCTCGACGCGCGACGTTCGCGGCGTGTTCGCGACCCGCTCCGAGGCTCAGTCAGCCGTGCCCGTCCTGCGGACCCTCGCATCGGCCGAGCACGTCGACGCCATGGGCCTCAGCCTCAACGCCCTCTGCCAGACCGTCTCTGACGTCACCCTCGCGGAACTCGTCGAGAACGGCCTCACGCTGCGCTGCCTCTTCCTCGACCCAGACGGCAAGGCGACCAAGGCCCGCGAACTCGAGGAAGGGCATCCGGTCGGGCATCTCGCCAAGCTGACACGCGCCAACCTGCTCGTGATCCAGCGCCTTCGGGAACGCCTTACCCCCGAGGCCGAGGGTCGCGTCCAGGTGCGCACCTACGACGAGCCCGTCCGGTTCAACATCACGAACATCGACGGCACGCGTTCGCTCGTGCAGCCATACCTTCCGAACCTGCGCGGGCTGGACGCGCCGACGTTCCTCATCGAGGCCGACGACGGCGAGCCGCACGGCCTGTTCCCCGTGTTTGAGCGGATCTTCACCGAGACCTGGGAGCGAAGCCGTGTCGTCAAGTATTGAGAGCGTCGCAGCAGCCGCGGTAGACCTCGCACTCTCGATCCTGCGCCACGGGACCGACGGCCGCCGGACCTACAAGACCGACCGCGACTTCGCCACGACCACGGACTACGCCATCGAGGACGCTGTAAGGACGTTCCTCACCCGAGAGACACCCGAGTTCGGCTTCCTGGGCGAGGAACGCGGAGCCGAGGGCAGCACCGAGCGACTCTGGTGCCTCGATCCCATCGATGGCACCACCAACTTCACGCGCGGGATACCCAACTTTGGTGTTTCGCTGGCGCTCGTCGAGGACGGCAAGCCCACCTTCGGGACCATCGCCCTCCCGATGCACCGCGAGCGGTACGTCACGCGTGGCAGCGCCGCCTACCTCAACGACAAGCGGCTCCAGGTGTCAGCGACCAGTGAGCTGCACGAGGCAGTCGTCACCATGGGCGACTTCGCCACCGGCGCGGGAAGCACCGAGAAGAACAGGCGCCGACTCGCAACGATTGGGCGGTTGGCAAACGGCGTCGGCCGCGTCCGCATGCTCGGCTCCGCCGCCACGGACCTCGCCTGGCTTGCCGCTGGACGCCTCGACGCCGTGCTGATCGACGCTAATCGAACCTGGGACGTTGCCGCGGGCGTCGCGCTCGCAACCGCGGCCGGCGCCACGATCACCCATAGCGACGGGAGCCTCTACTCCCTCGTCGGGCCAGACCTCATCGCAGCGGCACCACGGGTTCACCGCATCTTGCTCGACACAGTGGAGGCATGACAACGCCGTGTCAGTGGCCACGTGCACGATCATCCCGTGGCGCACCGAGCAAGGGCCGGCTCCACAACCGCGTGCCGATGTCCCAGTCTCAGGACTCGAAGCGGGTAATCTGTGGCGGCAGGCCCGACCGGCGACGGCGGGCCGTTTTGCTAGCCGCAGGTAGCCCGCTCCAAGGACTCGGGAGCAACCAGCACCATGGTCCGTCAGTACCGGGAGGGGAAACATGTCCGAAGAAGCTAAGCCCGAGATCGATCCTCGCAACCTGCTCAATGGGCTGACCGCCAAAGAGTGGCTCAGCGAGAGCACGAGCGTCTGGACGCAGCGCGGCCTCGGAGCTGGCCACAAGGAAGCAGAGATCGAGCGCCTCCATCCTGCGCCGTTCTCGTACACAGACGTGGGCCGGATCATCCGCATGTTCACGAAGCCTGGGCAACTGGTGCTCGACCCGTTCGCTGGTGTGGGCTCAACCCTCAAGGCAGCCGCTCTCGACGGTCGACGCGGAGTCGGATTCGAGCTCTACCCGAGTTTCGCCCAGCTCGCCGAACTGCGATTGCAGACAGAGGTACCCTCAGACCTGCTTGACGCCAACCCCCAAGTTGTCATGCGTGGGGACTCGCGGAAACTCGCAGCTCGGCTTGACCCTGAGACCGTCGACCTCATTGTGACGTCTCCGCCGTACTGGTCGATCCTCAACAAGAAGTCCGACCACAAGCAGCAGCAGACGCGCGAAGCGCACGGGCTCGTCACGACGTATGGTGACGACGAGCGCGACTTGGGAAACATCGAGGACTACGACAAGTTCATTGAGGTTCTCGGCGACACACTCACTGCATCGGCAGCGGCCCTGAAGCACAAGGGCTACATGGTCCTGATCGTCGGAGACTTCCGCCACAAGTCGCGCTACTACATGTTCCACGCTGACATCGCTCGCGAACTCGAGACGCGTGGCCTCACTCTCCAGGCAATGAACGTCCTCTGGCAGCGCCACAAGCGAGTGTTCCCGTACGGGTATCCCTTCGCATACGTGCCAAACGTGCACCACCAGAATGTCATCGTGATGAGGAAACTCTAGTGGGGGAACTCATTCTCGGTGACTGCGTTGAGGAGCTAAAGCGCCTCCCTGACCGGTCCGCACAACTGATCATCGCCGACCCGCCATACAACATCGGTCCCGCCTTTGGAATCGAGCAGGAATGGACTCGGTCGCACGACTGGTTGCCGTGGGTTCGACTCTGGCTCACCGAGTGTGAGCGGATCCTCGCACCCGGGGGTCCATCTTCGTGTACGGGATTCATCACTACATCGGATTCGTCCAGGTGGAGATGTACAACCTCGGACTTGAGTACCGCCGAATGATCGTCTGGAACTACGAAAACGGGTGGAGTCGCAGCACCAAAACGCTCGCCACGCATTACGAACCCATCCTGTGGTTCTCAAAACCGCCCGGGTTCAACTATGTTCCGATCCGCGAACCCTACAAGAGCACCGAGCGCCTCAAGCATCCGATCACCAAGAACGGGAAGGTATGGACACCACACCCGGACGGACGACTCGCAGGTGACGTCTGGCACTTCCCTGTTCTTGCAGGCCGCCGCTTTGCCGCCGAGCGCGTCGACCACCCAACGCAAAAGCCACTAGCATTGACGGACCGGATCGTCCGCCATTTCTCCAACGAGGGGGACCTTGTGGTGGTGCCGTTCGCCGGTAGTGGTACGGAGTGCGTCTCCGCGGCCCGTAATGGTCGACAGTACTGGGGATGCGAAATCAAGCCTGAGTATGTTGAGCTTGCAGCCCGACGCCTCGCCTCTACGGAAGCAGCGCCACCATTGCCTGACCGAGTGGGTTGAGGGCCTCTACTGTTCCGTCCAAGTGAACTCGCAACGCACCAACACCGGAGTGCTCCAGGAAGTCTCGAAGGTCCTGGTGAAGATCGTCATTGACAACGACGGTCTTCGTCGCCGGCGCTCCAGGGAATGCCTTCGCGACGTTGAAGTACGCGTAGTATGAGAGTTGCCCAATCGCGCGAATGATCTGAGGATCGGCGTCAGACTGGATCGTCTTCATTTCGAAGATGTGCCGCTCGGGAACGCCAGTCGGAGCCCAGACCAAGTCAAAGCTTGCCGGATCCTCCCAGAACTCACCCGCAGCATCACCAATCCGAGCCGCGAACTGCCGAACCAAGGCCTGATGCACCGTCGTACGTTCACCCAGGCGCGTCTGTGCCTCGGCCTGCTGGTCGGGCGTGAGGGCTGCGGGAACTGTTCGGCTCACCGAGTGTGATCCGACCTGGTTCACTGAGCGCTTACGCCCGACAGTAAGGTTTCGACCCTGGCGCTGCGCACCACCTACAACGACATTGCCTCCCGAAGGGAGCGCCGTTGCGGTGGTAGGTGTCGGAGTTGCGGTCACACTCGTCGATGGCGACGGCAGCCCAATTGCTGCACGGCCGCTAGGCGTCAGATGAAAGTCGTGCTGGGCGTCCTCGACCACCAGTCCCGCGTACTTTGCCAGCGTGGGAAAGATCTTCCGGTTGTTCTTCTGCTGGTTCTCAGTGACACCAGTTGCAGCCCGGATCTGCGCGTCCGTGGCGTTCTGCTGATACAGACCGATAACACGACTTGTCTCCGAAGGCGAGTCGTCCAGGTTCTCCAACGCCAACTCTAGACCCAGGCGCCGGTGGCTCGGGGCCGCGTGAAGCAAGTGGAGCATCATCCGCACGGGATGGGAGACGCGGCCCGTGACCGCGTCCGCGACAGCAACACGCATCAGCCCGGCGGCGAGGAGGTCGCGCTCAGTCTGGCTTTGCGAAGCGCAGGCCAGCAGGGCCCGACCAGCGGACGTGACGGCACCCGTGGAGTCGAGCCACCCAAGGTCCCTGAGCGTTCTCCGGAGCTCACGTGCGTTCGTTCGCGCACCCTGGTCACCGCGTGGCTTCGCCTTCTCAAGCACAATACGAGCTTCGATGTCCTGCGCCGAAGCGGTCGTATAGTCGATGCCTCGGAATGTGTAGTCCCGGCTTCGCGCGAGCTCATAGCCCAGCACGCCGTCATCCAGTACATCGAGGCCTTGGGCGTTCAGGCTGCTGATTGTGTTCAGAGTGCTCCTCACGCGCGAGAACTCAGCAGCTTGGTTCGGGTAGTTCTTCACGCAGTCCCCCACGCAGAGATGCAACAGGTCGGCCCGGGCAACGTACCAGTGACCTGCAGCTTCGCGCGTGGCGGTGGCGGCGACGGAGCGGGTGAGAACTTTCCTTACTGGCTCAAGCGCGCGGCTTCGCCGCGCGGGGCGGCCTCCCGGGCGGGGCCCCGCGCTCCGCTCGCTACGCTCGCTCCGCGCACCCCACCCGTCCAGCCGCCCACTCCCACAACGAAGGCGGCTCCGAGCTGACCCGGAACCGCCTCACCACTCAGCCTGGCCATCGCGCCTGCCTCGACGAGCTGCAGACCGTCACCCCGCCCGAGATACTGCACCACCTCGCGCCCGGACGCGCACCGACAGCCGAGCATCCGGCCGACTCCACCCAGCGTCAAGGGCGCCTACGGCGTCGCAACGCGATGGGCTACGCCCACCCTTGACCCTGACCTCCGTCCGCCTCCTACGCTCCACTGTCGCCGCAGCGCCTCCGAGTGTCCCCACCTTCAAGACACCACCGCTCCGAGGGCTTAACGGAGGGCTTATCGATCCGGGCCGGGGCGAACACCGGCGAACGGCGAACAGCAGAACCACGCGGAACAGCGCTCCGAGCAACCCCTCAGAACTGATTCGGGACGAAGAGGTCGCAGGTTCAAATCCTGTCACCCCGACCAGCCGAAAGGCCCTCTGACCAGTGGAAACGCTCGGTCCGGAGGGCCTTTCGCGTTGTCGAACACCGCGTGCGAGACATCGACGTCACGCGTGGGGAACGACAGTCGGCGTGGGTGCCGACGGCGAGCCCGCGCGCCGCTGACGCAGGAGCGCCCCAACCACGGCGCACACCGTGCCCGGTACGAAGGAGGGACCGATCGCGAACCCGCCGAGGAACAGCACGAACACCACGAGGCTCACCGCCGACACCGTCGACAGCACGGTCCACGCCCGCCCGTGAGCGGCCAGTGGCAATGCCGCCAGCAGGACCGGGGCGGAGACCCAGGCCACCAACGACAGGTTCCCGGAGGTGAGGATGGCGCCCGGTGGGTCGCAGGTGTCCCAGGACGAGACCAGCTCGCCGGACGGCGAGTAGCTCCCTCCCCCGGAGCACTCGGTCTGGGGTTGGTAGACCGGCGCCAGCAGCAGGTAGCCCGAGGCCAGGACGACAAGGCCGAACGCCGCCACCTGCCACGCCCGCTTGGTGCTCCACCTCGGAGGACGGCTCATGCGTAGTCACCTCGCTGCACTACCGATCGCGTACCCCACCGTCGGCGTCAGGTCCGGCGTCGGGCGATGCCCGTGAGGCGAGGAGCGCGTGGTCGGCTGAAGGCACCAGCATGCCCACGGCGTCCGGGCGTACGCACAGCGGCACGTCGACCCGCGCACCGCTCAGGAGGAGGTGTCCGAGACGTCCCCTGTCGCGTGGCGACGCCGCGCCGAGGATCCCTGCGACTGAGGTGATGGCTGAGGTGATGTCGGGACGCCCTGTCCACAGCCGCACGACGCCCTCTGGCGCGCGCTCCCGGCTCCGGGCAGGATCGGCTGGGTCCGCAGGTGCCGAGCTCTCGGAGGGGTCACGTGGCCAGCGAGCCGATCGTCGTCGTCGGGGGCGGGCTTGCCGCCGCCCGGGCCGTGGAGACGCTGCGCGGGGAGGGGTACGACGGCGACGTCGTCGTCGTGACCTCCGAGCCGCACCGACCCTACGAGCGGCCGCCGCTCTCCAAGGACTACCTGCGCGGGCAGGCGGAGCGCGGGTCGGTGTTCCCGCTCGACGAGGCCTGGTACCGCGACCACGACGTCGAGCTGCGCACGCACGCCACCGCTGTCGGGCTGTCGCTCGACGACCACCGCGTCACGCTCGCTGACGGCGCCTCCCTGCCGTTCGGGCGGCTGCTGCTGGCCACGGGATCGACGCCGCGGCCGCTGCCCGTGCCGGGCAACGACCTGCGCGGCGTGCACCTGCTGCGCACGCTCGACGACGCCGACCGGCTCTCGGGCGTGCTGCTCCAGGCGTCGCTCGAGGGCACCGAGCCGCACGTCGGGGCGGCGCGCGTCGCGGTGGTGGGCGACGGGTGGATCGGGCTGGAGGTGGCGGCGTCGGCGCGGCAGCTCGGACTGGACGTCACCGTCGTCGGGCAGGGCACGCACCCGCTCGGCCGCGTGCTGGGGCCGGAGCTCGGCGAGGTGTACGCGCAGCTGCACGAGCGGCACGGCGTCAGGCTGCACCGGCGTGCGACAGTCACGGGGCTCACGGGCACCGACGGGCAGGTGACCGGCGTCGACATGGCCGACGGGACGCACGTGGACGCCACGATCGTCGTCGTGGGCGTGGGCGTGACGCCCAACGTCGGGCTGGCGGCGTCGGCGGGGCTCGGTGTCCGACCCGCCGCGGAGGGCGGCGGGGTCGTCGTCGACGGGACGCTGCGGACCACGCACCCGGACGTCTGGGCCGCGGGCGACATCGCCGCGATCCCCTCGCCCACCTACGGGCGGGCGCTGCGCGTGGAGCACTGGGCGCGGGCGAACGACTCGGGCCCGCACGCCGCGAAGGCGATGCTCGGGGCCACGGACGAGTACGACATCCTGCCGTACTTCTACTCCGACCAGTACGACCTGGGGATGGAGTACACGGGCTACGTGGACGGCCCGGGCGGGTACGACGACGTGGTCGTCGTCGGCGACCCGGCAGGCGAGGCGTTCGCCTTCTGGCTGCGCGGCGGGGTGGTGCAGGCCGGGATGGGGCTCAACGTGTGGGACCGCATGCCGGAGGTGGAGGCGTTCATCCGCAGCGGCCGGCCGACGGAGAAGGCGACGCTGGAGGGCTTCGTCGGTTCCGCGTGAGGCGGTGTCAGCCGACGGCGGTCGTGGCTCCGGCCCAGCAGGCGTCCGACGCCGTCGAGTACGGGATCCAGGCGGGCTGGACGCCCTCGTAGGCCGCCTGCCGGGTGGGCGGGCGCTCGCCGATGGGGACCATCCCGTGCTCGTCGCGCGGGCGCGGCCCGGTCATGAAGGGCGTGGTCTCGACGATCTCCCAGCCCGCGTCGGCCATGCAGCGCGCGTAGTGCGTGTTGAGGGCGTACTCCTGCTCCAGCCACTCGGGCTCGGCGGCCGCGCGCAGCACGCCGGACGCCCCGACGGCCGCGATCGTCACGCCGACACCCAGGAAGACGACGGGCCACGACCACCGCCGACGCCGGCGGGGCTGCTCGGGCTCCGTGCGGGTGTGCAGGTCGTACCGAGGGAGCTGGACGGAGAAGGGCATCGCGCGGCCTCTCGACGGTCGGTCGGCTGACCTCCATCCTCACGGGGTGACGGCCTTCGGGCAGCCCGGGTGTCCGTGTCCGTCGCGCGGCCCGCCCACCCGGAGCGGCTGTCGGCGCGCCGGGTCGAGGCCATCGGCTCGGGTCGAGGGCTTGCGACCTCGACCCGAGCCGGACACCTCGACCGACGCGGCCGGGTCCGACGCGGCCGGGTCCGACGCGGTCCGGTCCGGCCCGAGTCAGCGGCCCGTCAGAGCGCCCGGCGGGTCGCGACGGAGGCCGCCAGCTCGCGCAGCAGGTCCGCCGTCGTGTCCCAGTCGATGCACTTGTCGGTGACCGACTTGCCGTAGACGAGCGTGGGCAGCGGCCCCGGGTTCTGGGCGCCGGCCTCGATGAAGCTCTCCATCATGAGGCCCGTGACGCCCCGCTCGCCCTCGGCGAGCCGGGCCGCGATCTCGCGCACGACGCCCGCCTGGCGCACATGGTCCTTGCCCGAGTTGCCGTGGGAGGCGTCGACGATCAGGCCGTGCGACACGGCGCCGTCGAGCCCGGACCTGCGGGCCACGTCGAGGGCGGCATCGACGTCGGGGCGGGAGTAGTTGGGGCCGCCGCGGCCGCCGCGCAGGATGATGTGGCAGTCCGGGTTGCCGGTCGTCGCGACGGAGGCGGCACGCCCCTCCGAGTCCGCGCCGAAGAACGTGTGCTCCGAGGCCGCGGTGATGCACGCGTCGACGGCGGTCTGCACGTCGCCGTCGGTGGCGTTCTTCATGCCGACGGGCATCGACAGGCCCGACGCGAGCTGACGGTGCACCTGCGACTCGACGTTGCGCGCGCCGATCGCACCCCAGGTGACGGCGTCGGCGATGTACTGCGGGCTGGTCGGCTCGAGGAACTCGGTGGCGACGGGCACGCCGGCGTCGAGCACGCCGAGCAGCACCTCGCGGGCGAGGCGCAGGCCGTGGAGCACGTCGTGCGACCCGTCCAGGTGCGGGTCGTTGATGAGGCCCTTCCACCCGACGGTGGTGCGCGGCTTCTCGAAGTACACGCGCATGACGACGAGCAGCTCGTCGGCGAGCTCGGCCGCCAGCGGCGCGAGGCGCGACGCGTAGTCGAGCGCCGCGGCGGGGTCGTGCACGGAGCACGGGCCGACGATGACGAGCAGGCGGTCGTCCTCGCCGACGAGCACGTCGCGCACGGCGCGGCGCGACATCGCGACGAGGTCGCTGCGCTCGGTGCCCAGCGGCTGCTCGAGGCGCACGTCCCGGGGGGCGGGCAGCGCGTCGAGGGCGCGGATGCGGAGGTCGGAGGTCTCGGCCAACAGCTCAGCCTTCCGGTCAAGGGCGGCGGGCTGGGTGCCCGGGCCGCCGGAAAGGCTATCGCGCGCCGTCAGATCGCTCGGTGCGGTGTGGCTCATCGTCATGGCGGTTCTGGCTCCTGGGGATCCGGGTCTGAGGTTCGGGGTGTCGTCGTGCGGACGGCGTCCCGGCCCCGGGACGGACCCGAGGGGCGACCGGAGCGCCTCGTCTCACGACGAAGGCCCCCGACGCGTCCTGCGTCGAAGGCCTCTGCTGGCTCCGGTGGGGATGTGTTGGTCAGGCGTCAGCCCGCACGGCTCCCCACGGAGCCGGCGTAAAGCGCCAATACCAACGGTTGTTCACGGTGACGACGGTACGTCAGGTCTCCGGCGGTCCCCAAACTGATTCCACGATGTGGCTACGTGAGGAACAGGGCGGCGGCCGATCCTGCCGCCTCGAACCTCTCGAGCAGCCCCAGCCGGAACACCGTCGAGCCCATGAGGTCCTCCGGCAGCGCGTCGGGCTCGAACCAGCCGACGGCCAGGTTCTCCTCGTCGCCGACGGCCGCGGCCGCAGCCGCCTCGGGTGACACGGCCCGGGCCGTGAACAGCAGGTCCAGGTACACGCTCCGGTCGCCGTTCTCGTAGACGACCTCCGGCGTCGTCGACACCGCGGCGAGCGCCTGCACGACGACGTCGACGCACGTCTCCTCCGCGACCTCGCGGGCGGCGGCGACGGCGGGCTCCTCCCCCGGGTCGACGATGCCGCTGACGAGCGCCCACCGGCCCGTGTCGGAGCGCTGCGCGAGGAGCAGTCGGCCGACGTCGTCACGCACGACGACGGTCACCCCGGGCATCCACAACATCTCGTGACCCACGAGCGCTCGCAACCCGGCGACATACGACGGAATCGGCATGCAGAAACCCTAACGGCGCCGGGCGGCTGATCGTCGGTTCGCGGTCTGATCGTCGGATCCGACCGACGATCAGAGAGCGAACCGACGATCAGCCCGGGCGCGGGCGCGGGCGCGGCGGCGGCCTAGGGTGGCGGCATGCAGAGTTCCGTCAGTGCGGCGTTCGTTCACGGCGCTGTGGAGATCGAGGTCACCGCTGTCGGGGTGCGGGCGCACCGGCTGCCCGCGTGGGCGCGGGCGCGTGGCGACGCGCAGCTCAAGCTCGCGGAGGCGCAGCCCGCCGGAGTCCGGCTCGCGTTCGCGACGACGGCGCAGCGGGTCGCGCTGACAGCGCTCGCGACGCGCTTCGGCTACGCGGGCGTGCCGCCGCGCGCGCCTGGCGTGTTCGACGCCGTCGTCGACGGCTCGCTGGTCGCGTCGCACTCGCTGGGCAGCGCCGTCGTCGTCACGCTCGACATGGCCACCGGACGCACGACGACGTCGGAGGCGGAGCCGGAGACGCTCGTCTTCGACCTCGGGCCCAGCGGGCCCGAGCGGCACGTCGAGATCTGGCTGCCGCACACGGAGTCGGTCGAGCTCGTCGCGCTCGAGGCCGACGCGCCCCTGCGGCCCGTCGCGGGCACGGGCCGGACGTGGCTGCACCACGGGTCCTCGATCAGCCAGGGGTCCAACGCCGCAACGCCGACGGGCACGTGGGCGTCGGTCGCCGCGCGGGCGGCGCGCGTCGACCTGGTCAACCTCGGGTTCGGCGGCAGCTCGCTGCTGGACCCGTTCGTGGCCCGCGTCATGCGCGACACGCCCGCCGACCTGGTCTCGCTCGCGGCCGGGATCAACATCGTCAACAGCGACCTCATGCGGCGACGGGCCTTCACGCCCGCCGTGCACGGGTTCCTCGACACTGTCCGCGACGGGCACCCGGACACCCCGCTGCTCGTGATGACGCCGATCCTGTGCCCCATCCACGAGGAGACGCCGGGGCCGGGCGCCTTCGACGTCGCGGCGCTCGCGGAGGGCGTCACGCGCTTCCGCGCGACGGGCGACCCGGCGGAGGTCGCGGCCGGGAAGCTCACGCTCCAGGTGGTGCGGGCCGAGCTCGAGCGCGTCGTCAAGGACCGCAAGGACCCGCACCTGCACCTGGTGGACGGGCTCACGCTCTACGGCCCCGACGACGTCGACGCGCACCCGCTGCCCGACTCGCTCCACCCGGACGCGGAGACGCACCGGCTGATCGGGGAGCGGTTCACGGAGACGGTGTTCGGGGCAGGCGGGGCGTTCGCGGGCGGGCCCTTCGTGGGCTGAGCGCCGGGCGCGTCGCGGCGGTCCCCGGCTGCCTCTCGCCGCTCGTGGCCGCCGACGCCGCCGACCCGGCGGTGTCGAGCGCGACGCGCCGCTCGCCACCCCGGCTCGGCCCGCGCGCGAGCGCCGCCAGCGCGGCTCCAAGGCGGCCGCCTCGGCCCGCGAGCGCCGTCGCGCGCGGGCCGAGCCCGTGACCGCGGAGAGCGCGGGGCCGGCACGCCCAGGACGGCGGCCGCGCGTCCCCGACCGCCGGCCCCTGGCGTCCGTGCCGTCATGGTTCGCCCGCACGCAGACCTCTAGCGTGCGATGCAAGAAACCACTAGCGTGTACCGCATGGAACCGACGCCGGACGCCGTCCTCACGCAGCTCCGCAAGGGAGTCGTGGAGTACTGCGTCCTGGCCTGCCTGCGGTCCGGGCGCGCGTACGGGCTCGAGCTCGCCGAGCGGCTCGGCGCCGGCAAGGTGCTCCTGACCAGCGAGGGCACGCTCTACCCCCTGCTCTCCCGGCTGCGGCAGCAGGGCTGGGTCACGACGACGCTGGGCCCGTCCCCTGTCGGGCCGCCCCGCCGCTACTACGAGCTCACCCCCCAGGGCCTCGCCGCCCTCGAGACGTTCCGCAGCACCTGGGACCTGTTCGCCGCCGACGTCCACCATGCGCTCGAGGAGTCGAGATGACCGAGATCCGCACCCTGCCGCCGCTGGTCGAGGCCTACCTGGCCGACCTCGACCGCGCCCTGACGGCGGCCGACCCGCGCGAGCGCGCCGAGACCCTCGCCGCCGTCCGCGAGCACGTCACGGAGTCGCTCGCCCTGCACGGCACCGACGACGACGCCGTCGCCCGCGTGCTGGCCGACCTCGGCCCGGTGGACGCGATCGCCGCGACCGCGACACCCCTGCCCGGCGCACCGTCCCCGGCCCGGGGCGACGGCTGGCTGCTCGTCCTCGCCGTCGCCGGGCTCGTCGGCTTCTGGCTCCCGCCGCTCGCGATCGCAGCCCTGATCTGGGCGATCGTCCGCCTGCGCGCGCGGACGGGAACCCGCAGCACGCAGCTGGCCGCGCTGTGGATCGCCGTCGCGTCGCTCGCCGTCGCCGCGACCGCCGCGGCCGGGCTCGTGGCCTGGACAGACCTGTCGCCCACGTGCACGGGGGCGGTCACGCAGGCCGGCCCGGGAGCGACGACTGGAGCGACGACGACGCAGACCTGCGACTGACGCGGCCGGGTGCCACCCTCCCCGGCCGAGGCCGCACCGCGTCGACGCGCAGGTCAGCGCCGACCCTCTGGTGGCGAGTGGTCCGGCTCGTCCGCGTACGTCAGCACGTCGCCGGGCTGGCAGCCCAGCTCGCGACAGATCGCGGCGAGGGTGGAGAACCGGACGGCGCGGGCGCGGCCGTTCTTCAGGATCGACAGGTTGGCGAGCGTGATGCCGACGCGGGAGGCGAGCTCGGTCAGCGTCATCTCCCGCGCCGCGAGCACGCGGACCACGAGGACGGTCGCGAGTGCGATCGTCACGGCGTAGACGAGGCCCGGCGTCGCGCTGAGCACGCGAAGGTGCAGGGGCAGGTCGTCGAGGAACATCGACTCGCCCGGCCGGATGTCGGCCTGCAGGAGCTGAGGAAGGTCGGCGAGCGGCTTGCGGGGGTCGGTGATCCCGTCGGTCCAGAGGTACCGGCCGGTCGCCGTCATCCAGACCTGGGCCGCTGGAGCAGCGCGGCGACGCCGCCCACGACCAGGACCGCCGCGACCGCCACGCCGAGGAGGGCCGGGCGCTTCTCTCGACGCAGCGGTGTCGGCTCCGAGAGCATGACTCCCTTATCGTTTGTCGACGTTGTCAAGAAGCGACAAGGGTCGTCGCG
The DNA here is from genome assembly GCF_004135385.1 of Xylanimonas protaetiae. Lineage (NCBI taxonomy): Bacteria > Bacillati > Actinomycetota > Actinomycetes > Micrococcales > Promicromonosporaceae > Xylanimonas > Xylanimonas protaetiae. The sequence continues at coordinate 825,853 of NZ_CP035493.1, forward strand.
GCTCCGCACAACCCCTCGTGGCGCCCGGGTGCCGTAACCTCGGGGGTGCCTCAGTAGCTCAGCGGTTAGAGCTGCGGACTTTTAATCCGTAGGTCCAGGGTTCGAATCCCTGCTGGGGCACTCTCTGAGCAGCGCGTTTTGCCGAGTCCTTGCGTTGATGGCCATTGTTGTGTAGCAGACGTGTAGCAGCGGCCGTTACGGCGTGCCACGAGAGCACTGCCCGACGCCGGACTGCGCGAGCAGCGTCGGAACACAGTGGCTGAAATCGCCCCTTCCGCACTGTTCACCGGCGTTTCACCCTCGTCTCCTGTGGAATCCTGCGGGTGAGCAGCCCGGTTCCTGGTGGCTGCCGTTCGCACGCAACGGAGTGCACATGGGCTTCATGGACAAGATCAAGGACGCCGCGTCGCAGGCGGTCGACCAGGCGAAGGAGTCGGCTCAGCAGCGGATCGCAGAGCTGAACCCGCTGGACCCGACCACGAGGGTGAAGGCTCCCGTCACCGCGAGAGGTCCCGTGCCGATCATCCAGGTCGAGTCCCACATCGACGGCAAGAACGCGCTCGTGCGCCTATGGCCCGATCGGATCGAGTGGATGCGCGAGTCGCTTGGCGGGATGAACAAGGCCGCAGCCTGGGCGACGCTGGGCGCCTCGGTGGCGGTCACGGGCCGGACCGGCACCTCTGCGAGCGACACGCTGCTCCTACGGCACGTCACGAGCGTGACCACGAGGAAGGATGGTCTGCGGTTCTACGCTGTCGACGTCCAGACGTCGGCTGGCGCGGTGGCTAACACGATCTCGTTCCGCGTCGACAAGGACGAGGCGACCGCCTTCCGGGATGCCGTGCTCAACGCTGTGCGCGACCTCAACGCGCCCGCCGCCGGGCCCACCGTGGTCGTCAACGCAGCGGCCCCCGTCGCACCTGCCGCCCCCGCTGAGACGTCAGTCGCCGACAAGGTAAAGCAGCTCGCCGATCTCCACGCAGCTGGCGTGCTCACTGACGAGGAGTTCGCGGCCGCGAAGGCGAAGGCGCTCGGAATCTGAATCGACCCTAGACGCACGAACGCGTCCCCGCACACCCGTGAGGGTGAGCGGGGGCGTTTGCTTGCCGGGTGCTTGCAGGGTCACCCGGGGCCGCATCGCATGATGCGAGCGACCGTGGCGGGGCATTCGGCGCACCGGGGCCGATGTCGTCGTCTGGGGGCGGGTCCGTGCGCTGGTCAGCCATCATCGTCAGGCGGCGGGGACTGACCGGCGTCGAGGCGGCGACGGACCGTGCGGTCAAGGGGGATCTGAACGGGGCGGCCGTCGACGCCGCCTACCTCGCGAACACGTTGCGCAAGGGCTTCTTCTACTTCGCCCTCGCGGCCGTCGGGTTGACGCCCCTGGCGAGGGTCGCCCTGATGGGCTTCTACGTCTGGTCGGAGTGGAACGAGGTCGTCCCCGGCGTCGTGATCGCGTGGTTCTCGGCCAACGTGGTCCAGATGCTGGGCCTGGCGTACATCATGGCGCGGCACCTCTATCCCAACGGAGCCAACGGATCGGCAGCAACCACGAACTGAGCGCGACGACGATCGGCCCCTCCCGCGAGTCCACGGGAGGGGCCGATCTGTGTAGCAAACCGATGCTTCACGCGGCCTTACCCGGCTGCATGACGAGCTAGCCGCGCGCACCGTTCATGCTGATCAGAGCCGATTTCAGCTGCGTCGGACTGCAGGGCGCTACCCCGCCTTTCACCTCCCGAGACGGACTTCAGTCCGTAGGTCCAGGGTTCGAATCCCTGCTGAGGCACTCACGCCCGCCCGTGCAGCCACCCGGACAGCCGGGCGGTCATCCACGGCAGCACCCAGTACGACATGATCGGCGTCAGCACGAGCGTCGACACCAGCACGCGCAGCGGCAGCGGCCACGCCTCCGCCGCCGGGACTGCCAGCCCGAACAGCCACGTGAACAGCAGGTTCACCGGGAAGAACGCCATCCAGATGACGGCCGCCTGCTTCCAGCGCGGCGGCGCGGGGAGGATCGGCGGCCCGGACGGCTCGTCCTGCCGCGCGGGCGCGTCGAACCAGCCCTCGATGCCGGTGCGCCGCACGACGCGCTCCTCGGCGACGAGGCCGGCGCCGCCCACGAGCCAGGCCAGGCGCTCCGGCGAGTCCTCCCACGCCGCCAGCCGCGAGGCGTCCGCGAACCGGTAGAGCATGTACCAGTCGCGGGACCCCTCGGCCGCCCGGATCCAGCCCGACCCGAGGAAGCCCGGGTACCGGTTGGCCAGGTTCACGCCCTCCTGCACCCACGCCGTCACCTGCGGCACGAGCTCGGGACTGACGACGCGATGGATGGACACCGTCACCGGGTCGGCGGCCGCGGGTGGTCTCATGCGGGCCAGTCAACACCGGGGTGGCGAGCGTCCGCCTCGCACGCGCGGCGCCCGCGCCAGGCGGCAGCGCGCGTCGCGCCGCACGGTCGGCCCGGTGGTGCGACGATGACGCTCGTGCCCTCCTCCCCCGCAGTCATCGCCCACCGCGGCAACAGCTGGATCGCGCCCCAGAACACGCTCGCCGCGTTCGAGGCGGCCTGGCGCGCGGACGCCGACATGGTCGAGCTCGACATCCAGCTCTCCGCCGACGGCGAGATCGTCGTCATCCACGACGACACCGTGGACGCGACGACGGACGGCGCGGGCGAGGTCGGCGCCATGACCCTCACGCAGCTCCGCGCCCTCGACGCCGGCTCGTGGTTCGCCCCCGCCTTCGCGGGCCAGCGCATCCCCACGCTCGGCGAGGTGCTCGGCTTCCTGGCCGACCGCCCCGGCACGGACCTGCTGCTCGAGCTCAAGGACGTGTGGGCGCCCGGCGACGCCGCGCGCGTCACATCGGCGGTCGAGGCGGCCGGGCTGCGCGACCGCGTCGTCGTCCAGTCCTTCTACCCGCAGACGGTCGCCGCCCTGCGCGACGCCGCCCCGGCGCTGCGGCGCGGGCTCCTCGTCGAGCGCCACCACGACGGTCTGCTCGAGGGGTGCGCCGAGCTCGGCGTGATGACGTGCAACCCGTCCGTCGAGCTCGTCCTCGGCGACGCCGGCCTGGTCCCCGCGCTGCACGCGGCCGGCCTCCAGGTCATGGTGTGGACCGCCGACGACGTCGCCCAGTGGCAGGCGCTCACCGCCGCCGGGGTCGACGCCATCATCACCGACCGGCCCGACCGCCTGGCGGGTTGGCTCGGCGGGCGCGGCGCGCGCTGACCCATCGCTGGCGCGCCGCGACCGGCGCGCGACGCGCGGTCGCGGCGCGCTCCGATGCGTCCGGCGCGCGCCACCCATGGCGCACGACGCGCCACCCGTTGTCCCGGCGGGGCCACTCAGGCCCCCACGGTGGGCTCACCTAAGTACGCCGGAGCCCCGCCCCTCGGTCGATGCGGCCGTGGTCTGGTCTTACCACACCACGCCACGACCGAGGAGCAACCCGTGCCCCAGCTGCAGCCGACCCGCGCTTCCCTGCGCACGTCGACGCGCGCCCGTCGCACTCCGCGCTTTCGCGCCGTCACCACCGGTGTCGTCGTCGTCACCGCGGCCGCGCTGGCCGCCACGACGCTCCCCACGCACCAGGACGCGCGGCCCGCGGTCCGTGCGACCGCCACGCCGGGCGCCCAGGCCGTCACCGTCTCCTCGTCGGACGCCGCCGGCGCCGAGATCGCCCCCATCGACGCGGCCCCCGAGGTCGTCGCCGCCGTCGGTGCCGCCGTCGCGCAGGCCTCCGGCGCCCTCGCCGCGGCCGAGCACGTCGCCGCGGAGGGCAACGGGACCCCCGCGGACCAGATCGCCCAGATCCAGCAGACGACGTCCGTGGTCCGCGAGCTCGTCCGCCGCGTCAGCACCACGGGCGAGCCGGCCGCCGCGTCGACGGCCGCGGCCGCGACGACGCCCGTCGCCGCCGGCGTGCCCGCCTCGACCACCACGACGGCCGCGGCCCCCGCGGACGCCGCGGCCACGCTGGGCGAGAGCGCCGCGACGGACGAGTCCTCGGACGCCGCCCGTGCGACCGTCGCCCCCGAGATCGGTGCCGCCGCCGACGCCGCGGTCTCCGCCGCCGGCGCCGCGTCGGCGGACGCCGCCGAGCCGCAGGTCGTCGCGACCGCGCTCACGCAGCAGACCGCCGTCCTGACGCAGCTCATCGACGCGAACCCGGCCGCCGCCATCGCCGTCGTGCCCGGGCCGTCGCCCGAGGAGGTCGCGGCGCAGCAGGCGGCCGAGCAGCAGGCGGCCGAGGCCGCGCACCTCGCGGCGCTCGCCGCCGAGGCCATGCAGTACGGCAACGGCCAGATCCCCGAGCACCTGCTGGCCCCGATCCCGTGGTCGACGACGGGCAGCAAGCTGCGCGCCGACGCCGCCGCCGCGCTCGTCCGCCTCAACGACGCGTTCCGCGCCGCCTTCGGCACGGACCTGGGCATCACCGACTCGTACCGGTCGTACGCCGACCAGGTGGCCGTCAAGCAGCTGCGCGGGCGCTGGGCCGCCGTGCCGGGCTACTCCAACCACGGGTTCGGCGTCGCCGTCGACCTCGGCACGGGCGTCGCCGACTTCAGCTCCCCGCAGTTCGCGTGGATGAAGGCCAACGCCCCCGCCTACGGCTGGATCCACCCCGACTGGGCCGCCCCCGGCGGTTCCAAGCCGGAGGCCTGGCACTGGGAGTTCGTGGGCTGAGCCCGGCTCGCCCACCGCACCCGGGGACGACGTCGTCGCCGGGTGCCCCGCACCGTCACGACCGAGGAGCACCCGTGCCCCAGCAGTTCCCCCGCCGCGCGTCCCTGCGCGCACGCCGCGCCCGCCGCACGCCCGCCGCGCGGGCCGTCACCACCAGCCTCGCCGCCGTCACGGCCGCCGCCCTGGCCGCGACGACGGCCGTCCCCGCCGTCCTGACCGCCACGCCGCACGCCGCGCGCACCACGGCGACGTTCGAGGCGCGGGCCGTCGACGTCGCGGGGTCGTCCGTCGCGACGGCGGAGGTCGCGCCCGTCCATGCCGATCCGGTCAGCGTGGACCCGGTCGCCGCCGATCCCGCCGCCGGCCAGACCGACCCCCGCCAGACCGACCCCCGCCAGGCCGGTTCCGCGCAGGCCGACCCCGCGGTCGTCGCCGCCGTCGCGCAGGCGTCCGGCACGCTCGCCGGGGCCGAGCACGTCACCACCGAGGGCAACGGCGCGCCGCCCGAGCAGATCGCGCAGATCCAGCAGGCCACCTCCGTGGTCCGCGAGCTCGTCCGCCGCGCCACCGCGGCCGCCACGCCCGCCGCCGTCCCGACGACGACGCTGCCGGAGGTCGGCGCCGCCGCCGACGCCGCGGTCACCGCCGCCATCGGCACCGCGACGACCGGCGACGTCGACGCCCAGGCCGTCACGGCCGCCCTCGCGCAGCAGACCGCCGCGCTCGCCGAGCTCGTCGAGGCCACGCCGGCGGCGGCCATCGCCGTCGCGCCGGCACCGCCGACGCCCGAGGAGATCGCGGCCCAGCGGGCCGCCGAGGAGGCCGCAGCCCGCGCCGCGGCAGCGCAGGCCGCCGCGCAGCGCGCGGCAGAGGAAGCCGCCGCGCGTGCGGCCGAGCAGTCCCGGCTGGCGAGCGTCGTCGCGGAGGCCAAGAAGCACGGCAACGGGCGGATCCCCGCGCGCCTGCTCGCCTCGCTCCCCTGGTCGCCCGGCAACACGCTGCGCGCGGACGCCGCCGCGGCGCTCACGCGCCTCAACGACGCGTTCCGGGCCGCCTTCGGCACCGACCTGGGCGTCACCGACTCGTACCGGTCGTACGCGAGCCAGGTGGCCGTGAAGCGGTCGCGCGGCTTCTGGGCGGCCCGGCCCGGCCACTCCAACCACGGGCTCGGCCTCGCCGTCGACCTCGGCACGGGCGTGTCGAGCTTCGGCACGCCGCAGTACCGGTGGATGAAGGCCAACGCCCCGAAGTTCGGCTGGACCCACCCCGACTGGGCCGAGCCCGGCGGCCGCAAGCCCGAGCCCTGGCACTGGGAGTTCACCGGCTGAGCCGGAGGTGCAGCGGAGGGTGAGGGCCGAGGGACGAGGCACTCGCCCGGAGCGGAACCGCAGGCTCAGCCGGCAGACAACACCGGCTGAGCCACCAGATCGGACACACCCTCGACCCCGGCCCGACGCGGCTGGCTAGGGTAGAGGCCATGCGCGTTCTCGTCACCGGCGGAGCCGGGTACATCGGGTCTCACACCGTCCTGGCTCTCCTGGCCGCCGGCCACGACGCCGTCATCGCGGACGACTTCTCGAACTCCAAGCGGACGGTGATCCCCCGGATCGAGGAGCTCGCGGGCCGTGCGGTCCCCGTGCACGAGGTCGACCTCACCGACGCGGCCGCGACCGAGGCGCTCTTCGCCGCCGAGCAGTTCGACGCCGTCATCCACTTCGCGGGCTTCAAGGCCGTCGGCGAGTCGGTCGCCAAGCCGGCGCTGTACTACCGCAACAACCTCGACTCGACCCTCGCCGTCGTCGAGGCGATGCAGCGCCACGGCGTCCACCGGCTGGTGTTCTCGTCGTCGGCCACCGTGTACGGCGAGAAGGCGCCGGTGCCGTACGGCGAGGGCTGGGAGTTCCTCGAGGCCACCAACCCGTACGGGCAGACGAAGGTGATCGTCGAGCGCATCCTCACCGACGTCGCGGCCGTCACCGAGGGCTGGAAGGTCGCCCTGCTGCGCTACTTCAACCCGGTGGGCGCGCACGCCTCGGGCCGCATCGGCGAGGACCCGAACGGCATCCCGAACAACCTCATGCCGTTCCTCTCGCAGGTGGCCGTGGGACGCCGCGAGAAGCTCACCGTCTTCGGCGACGACTACGAGACCGCCGACGGCACCGGCGAGCGCGACTACATCCACGTCGTCGACCTGGCCGCCGGGCACGTCGCCGCGCTCGAGCACCTGGACGCGATGACGGAGCCGGCGCGCGCGTTCAACCTGGGCACCGGCACGGGCACCTCGGTGCTGGCGCTGCTGCACGCGTTCGAGCGTGCGGTCGGCCGGGAGCTGCCGTACGTGGTCGGACCGCGCCGCGCGGGCGACCTCGCGGCGTCCTACGCCGACCCGACCCGGGCGCGCGAGGAGCTCGGCTGGACGGCCCGGCTCACCATCGAGGACATGTGCGCGGACACGTGGCGCTGGCAGTCGGCGAACCCGGAGGGGTTCCCCGACGACGAGCCGGCGACCGCGCCCGGCGCGTAGCCGTCAGTCCCAGCCCAGCTCGTGGAGGCGGTCGTCGTCGATCCCGAAGTGGTGCGCGATCTCGTGCACGACCGTGACGGCGACCTCCTCGACGACCTCCTCGCGCGTCTCGCAGATGGCGAGCGTCGGGTTGCGGAAGATCGTGATCCGGTCGGGCAGCGCGCCCGCCGCCCAGAACTCGCCCCGCTCCGTGAGCGGCACGCCGTCGTAGAGCCCGAGCAGCTCGGGGTCGTCGGCCGGCGCGTCGTCCTCCACGAGCACGACGACGTTGTCCATCATCGCGGTGAGCTCTTCGGGGATGGCGTCGAGGGCGTCGGAGACGGCATCCTCGAAGTCGGCGCGGGAGAACTCCATCATCTGGCTCATCCTGCCCGGTCCACGCCTGCGGTGACGTCCCCGAGGGCGTCCGTCGGCCCGTTGTCGGCGCCGCAGACGCGTCCCGGTAGGATGTCGGACGTCCAGCCCCCATCGTCTAGCGGCCTAGGACCCCGCCCTTTCACGGCGGTAGCACGGGTTCGAATCCCGTTGGGGGTACTCGGGAGCGCATCGTCGCAGGTCAGAGGCCGATTTCAGGTTTCCGGCCGGTTCGGGGTACGCTTCTACCCGGCCCAAGCGAGGGAATCGCGAAGGCCAAGGCCCTGTAGCGCAGTTGGTTAGCGCGCCGCCCTGTCACGGCGGAGGTCGCGGGTTCAAGTCCCGTCAGGGTCGCTCACGAAGCGCCCGGTCAGTCGGAAACGGCAACCGGGCTTTTGTGTCCGAGGCTCTGTAGCTCAGTTGGTAGAGCGCACGACTGAAAATCGTGAGGTCAGGGGATCGACGCCCCTCGGAGCCACCGTCAAGGCCCCGGGTCCACCAGGATCCGGGGCCTTCGCCGTTCCCGGACGAGGCCCTGCCGGCCATCCGACGCCCCAGGAATTGCCGCGACCAGTGACAACGGGTTGCATGGGAGCATGACCGACCCGGACACCGAGCCCACCCTGGGCAGGCTCGTCGAACAGCTCTCCGAGCAGACCAGCCGCCTGGTGCGGGCCGAGGTCGCGCTCGCCAAGGCGGAGATGGCGCAGAAGGCCAAGTCCTCAGGGCTCGGCATCGGCCTGTTCCTCGCCGCCGGCGCCATCTCGCTGTACGCGCTCGGCGTGCTGATCTGGTCGGCGGTGCTCGGCCTCGGCGAGGCGTGGCCCCTGTGGCTGTCCGCGCTCGTCATCGGGTTCGCGATGCTGCTGCTCGCCGGCGGGCTCGTCGCCGTCGGCGTCCGGCTCCTCCAGCACGCCTCGGGCAAGCCCGAGGCCATCGACCGCGTCAAGAGCGACATCGCGACGGTCCGTGCCAACCTCTCCTCCACCGCCCGCAAGGAGAAGCTCCCGTGAGCGCCGAGTCCCAGCTCCCCCAGCCCGCCGACGGGTCCCCGCGGGGCGCGGGGCGGCGCCGACCGGCAAGGCGCCCACGCGGGCCGAGCTCCAGGCGGAGATCGAGCGCAGCCGCGCCGAGCTCGGCGCGACCATCGACGCGCTCACCACCCAGCTCTCCCCGAAGTACCAGGCCAAGAAGGCCGCCAGGACGACGCGCGTCGCGGCGTCCGACGCCGGGGCGTTCCTCACCGGCGGAGGCATGCCCGTGGGTGACGACCGCCGCGCGCGCAACGTCAAGGTGCTGCTGGGCGCGGTGGCGGTGGTCGCGGCCGTCGTCGTTCTGAACGTCGTCGTCGGCCGTGTCGCCGCGAAGAAGCCGCGCGGCTGACGTCGTCGTCAGCCGCGCCGGCAGGGGTCGCCTTACTGCGCGGGGTGCTCCGCGGCCTCCGACGCCGCGCCGAGCAGCGCCCGGACCTCGGCCTCCTTGTACCGGCGGTGACCGCCGAGCGTACGGATGGACGAGAGCTTGCCCGCCTTGGCCCACCGGGTGACCGTCTTGGGGTCGACCCGGAACAGGCTCGCCACCTCGGCCGGCGTCAGCAGGACCTCCGACTCACCGTGAAGCGACATCCGGTACCTCTCCTGTCATCGAGCTGCGGCCGAAACCCAGACGGCGCCTGGTGCTGGTCGCTCGGCCGTGGTCACCATTGTCACGCCACGGGGCACTTGTGCGACTTGGTTTCGCGGATGAAATCCCGTGTCGGCGCGCCTCGACCACGCGACGGCGCGCTCCCGCCGGGGTGTGTTCCAGCGTCATGTAGGCCTCATTTGGCCTACGGAGTGGAGGGAATGCCTCACGGGCGTGTACCGTTGTCGACTGAACAGACACGCACTTACTAACGGGGCCGCACGTCTGGAGACGTTGCCGCCCCGCTCCACGTTGAGGGGGAGCCATGGGCCGCGGCCGTCAGAAGGCAAAGCAGACCAAGGTTGCTCGCGAGCTGAAGTACTTCAGCCCCGCGACGAACTACCACGCGCTGGAGGCGGAGCTGAGTGGCGGCGGTCGCACCGACGTCGCCACCGAGGACCGCTTCCCGGCGCGGGACGACGACTTCGACAACACCTACTCCGCATGGGACGACGACGAGCGCTGACGCAGCGTCGCACCACGTGAGTCGCACCACATGACGAAGGCCCGGACGGCGTTGCCGTCCGGGCCTTCGTGCGAGACGGGGTCTCGTCAGAAGCGGTAGTCGGCGACCAGGCGGACGGCGCCACCGTCCACGCCCTTCGTTCCCGCCACCAGGTCCGACGACGACGTCGCGTCGTCGAGCTCCGCGACCGTGCCGAGCACCCACGCGGGGACGCCCAGCGAGGCGAGGCGCGCCAGGGCCGCGTCCGCGCCGTCGGCGCCGACGACGGCGACCATGCCGACGCCCAGGTTGAGCGTGCCCTCGATGTCCGACGTCGGGACCTGGCCGAGCGTGCGCACCAGGCCGAACACCGCCGGGACGTCCCACGAGGAACGGTCCACGGTGGCGACGAGGCCCGTGGGCAGCACGCGCGCGAGGTTCGCGGCCAGGCCGCCGCCCGTGACGTGCGTGAACGCGTGGACCTGCGCTGCGTCGTCCGCGGCGAGGGCGAGGACGTCGCTGGCGTAGACGCGCGTGGGCTCGAGGAGCTCCTCGCCGAGCGTGCGGCCGAGCTCGTCGACGTGGCGGTCGAGCTCCCAGCCGGCGTGCTTCACGACGGCGCGCACGAGCGAGTAGCCGTTGGAGTGCAGGCCCGAGGACGCCATGGCGACGAGCACGTCACCCGCACGGACGCGGTCCGGGCCGAGCACGCGGTCGGCCTCGACGATGCCCGTGGCGGCGCCGGCGACGTCGTACTCGTCAGGGGCGAGCAGGCCGGGGTGCTCGGCGGTCTCGCCGCCCACGAGCGCGGTGCCGGCGACCTCGCACGCCTGCGCGATGCCGCGCACGATGTCGGCGATGCGCTCCGGGACCACCTTGCCCGTGGCGATGTAGTCCGTCATGAAGAGCGGCTTGGCGCCCACCACGACGATGTCGTCCACGACCATGCCGACCAGGTCGAAGCCGATGGTGTCGTGCTTGTCGAGGGCCTGGGCGATGGCGACCTTGGTGCCGACGCCGTCGGTGGAGGTGGCCAGCAGCGGGGCGCGGTACTCCTTGAAGGCCGACAGGTCGTAGAGCCCGGCGAACCCGCCCACTCCCCCGAGCACGGCCGGGCCGTGCGTGCGGCGGACGGCGTCCTTCATGAGCTCGACGGCCTTGTCGCCGGCTTCGGTGTCGACACCGGCCGAGGCATAGGTCAGGCCCGTCGTCTGGTCACTGCTCGTCACGATCTCTCCTGGCCGGTGGTTGAGCGTCTCGAAACCACCATCGGTCGGTCCTGGGTGTTACGGGTGGGCGAGCGCACCGGCGCCGCCCGCGGAGACGGACAGCGAGTGCAGGCCGTCCTCGGGCGCTCCGAGCGGCAGCTCCTCCTGCTCGAGCAGGTGCTTGCCGAGCTGGTCCTCGGGCGGCAGCTCGATCGGGTACCTGCCCGTGAAACAGGCGGTGCACAGCTGCGACTCGGCCTGCTGCGTCGCGGCGATCATGCCGTCGAGCGAGATGTAGCCGAGCGAGTCGGCGCCCAGCGACTTGCCGATCTCGTCCGCGGACAGGCCGTTGGCGATGAGCTCGGCGCGCGACGCGAAGTCGATGCCGTAGAAGCACGGCCACTTCACGGGCGGCGAGGAGATGCGGATGTGCACCTCGGCCGCGCCGGCCTCGCGCAGCATGCGCACGAGGGCGCGCTGCGTGTTGCCGCGCACGATCGAGTCGTCGACGACGACGAGGCGCTTGCCCCGGATGACCTCGCGCAGCGGGTTGAGCTTGAGCCGGATGCCGAGCTGGCGCAGCGTGTCGGACGGCTGGATGAAGGTGCGGCCCACGTAGGCGTTCTTCGTCAGGCCCTGCCCGAACGGGATGCCGGACTCCTGCGCGTACCCGACGGCGGCCGGCGTGCCGGACTCCGGCGTCGGGATGACCAGGTCGGCCTCGACAGGGTGCTCCTTGGCCAGGGCCTTGCCCATCTCGACGCGCGCCGCGTGGACGGACCGGCCGTTGATCGCGGCGTCGGGCCGGGCCAGGTAGACGTACTCGAAGACGCAGCCGGCGCGGTCGACCGGGGCGAAGCGCTGCGAGCGCAGCCCGTCGCCGTCGATCATGATGAGCTCGCCCGGCTCGACCTCGCGCACGAACGACGCGCCGACGATGTCGAGGGCGGGGCCCTCGGAGGCGACGACCCAGCCGCGCTCGAGGCGGCCCAGCACCAGCGGACGCACGCCCTGCGGGTCGCGGGCGGCGTAGAGCGTGTTCTCGTCCATGAACACGAGCGAGAAGGCGCCGCGCAGCTTCGGCAGCACCTCGAGGGCGGTCTGCTCGAGCGTGTGGTCGGCGTCGCCCGCGAGCAGAGCCGTGACCAGCGCCGTGTCCGTGGTGTTGCCGCGGGCGAGCTCGCCCCGGCGCTGCGCGCCGTAGCGCTCCGCGACGAGGTTGACGAGCTCGGCGGAGTTCGTGAGGTTGCCGTTGTGGCCGAGCGCCACGGTGCCCGACGCCGTCGCGCCGAGCGTCGGCTGGGCGTTCTCCCAGGTCACGCCGCCCGTCGTGGAGTAGCGGCAGTGCCCGACGGCGATGTGGCCGCGCAGGGCGCCGAGGGCGGTCTCGTCGAACACCTGCGAGACCAGACCCATGTCCTTGTAGACGAGGATCTGCTCACCGTTCGAGGTGGCGATACCGGCCGACTCCTGGCCACGGTGCTGCAGGGCGTAGAGGCCGAAGTACGCGAGCTTCGCGACCTCCTCGCCGGGAGCCCAGACTCCGAAGACCCCGCAGGCGTCCTGCGGGCCCTTCTCGCCGGGCATCAGGTCATGGTTGAGGCGTCCGTCAGGGCGCAGAGGCATGGCCCAAGTATCACACGCCGGGCTCGGCGTCCTGTCGGATGTCGTGCTGAGCGCTCCAGCGCTTGAGGGAGCGCCGGTCGAGGATTGTCGCGAGCAGGCCCGCGAGCAAGATCGCGACCGTCGTCGTGGCGGCGACCGTCACGGTGAGCCAGACGCCCGGCTTGTCCATGTACTGGTCGCGGCTCGGGTCGTACGTCGCGAGCAGGTACAGGCCGAGGGCCAGCCCGGCCACGAAGCCGACGATGCCGCCCGTGACCAGGAACCCCTTGTAGCGGGGCGCGCGGCGCACGCTCGCGGGGTCGACCACCGAGCGGAGGTCGACGTCGTCGGCGGGCTTGTCCCCGGGCTGCTCGGGCGCGTTGCTCACCCGGCCAGCCTATCCGCCGCGGCAGGACGGACAGACGCGGGCCGGTGCCCCGAACGAGCGGCTCGTTCGGGGCACCGGCCCCCGTTGCCTCTACCGCGACGGTGTCAGATCGCCCCCAGGTCCGCCCAGGGGCCCCACTGCTCGGCACCCGGCTCCTGGTTGCGGGTCCACCACTGCGCCTTCCAGAGGTGGCCGTCGTGCACCACGGTCTCGCCGCCGACGTAGACCCACGAGTCGGTCCACTCGCGGAAGGTGCCCTTCGAGGTCTTCACCTCGGCACCGATCTCCATCCACGAGCCCCACGGCGAGGCACCCGGGGCCGCGCCCTGGGTCCACCACTGGGCCTGGTACGCCTTGCCGCGGTAGGTCACCTTCTCGCCACCGGTGTAGACGGTGGTCGCCGAGAAGGCCGGGTACGCCGGTGCCGGGGCGGCCTTGACCGTGACGGGCACGAGCGCCGTCGTGCCCGACGGCGAGACGACCACCTTGAGCGCGTACTCGCCCGCGGCCGTGGCCGCCGGGATCGTGACGGCCACGTCGGCCGCCCCGCCGGAGACCGTGACGTCGCCCAGGTCGACGCCGGCGGCCGCGGTGTCGGCCGCCGGGACGAGCGCCACCGTGGCCGCCGTGCTCGCCGGGGAGCCGAGCGAGGTGAGGTCCAGCCCGGTCAGGGACACCGAGGCCGTGCCGCCCGCCTGGACGGTCTCCGGCAGCGCGTCCGCGACCACCCGGGTGCGGGCGAACGACGGCGTGAGCGGCGAGTTCGCGCGGATGTAGTCGATCCACGCGTCGCGGTCCACGAGGCCCGAGTCGCGCACGTCCGTGGCGTCCTGGAACGCCCAGAAGTTGTCGCCACCCGTGCCGAGGAAGCTGAACGTCGCCACGCGGAACGTGTCGTCCGGCTGCACGAGCTTGCCGTCGACGTACACCGCGAGCACGTTGTGCCCCGGCGCCGCGTTGACGTCGGCCGTCTTCGCCACCCAGGTGACGTTGTCGGACAGGCCGAGCGCCAGGTACGGGCGCGACGGGCGGTTGCCGTTCGCGTCCACCTGCCACTGCTGCTCGAGCACCTCGGTGAGCTGGGCGCCCGTGAGCGTCAGCGTCCAGAGGTTGTTGACGAACGGCAGCACCCCGTTGGCCTCGGCGTACGTGATGACGCCGTCGTCGCCCCGGAGGAGCTCGGCACGCAGGCCGCCCGGGTTGACGATGCCGATCTCGGCGCCGCCCCGGTCGGTCGACGCGAGCGAGTCGCGCAGCGCGTTGCCCACGAGGTTGCCGAGCGCCGACTCCGACGCGCGGTCGTCGCGGGTGCCGCCGGTCCAGACGCCGTTCACGAACGAGCCGCCCGAGAACGCCGTCGTGATGTCGCCCGTGACCGAGCCGACCGGCTGGTTGCCGATGACGTCCGCCTGCGCGAGCGCGGCGTCGACGATCGTCTTGACCTGCGCGACGCGCGGGTACGTGGCGACCAGGTCGGCGTCGGCCGTGGTGGTGCGGGCGACGTTCTCGACCGTGTAGGCCGTGACCTCGTGCGTGTCGCGGTCGATGGTCAGCGACGTGTGGCCGACGTACTCGCCGTAGCTGCCCGTCTGGATGATCGGGCGGGTGCGGTCCGTGCCCGTGATGGGGGCGTCCCACGCGTACTGCTTGTGGGTGTGGCCCGTGAGGATGGCCGCGACGCGCGGGTCGGTGTCGGTCACGATCTTCGCGAAGGGGCCGCCGGCGGCGACCTCCTGCTCGAGCGTGGCACCGTCCGGCGTGCCCGCGGGGGCTCCGTCGTGCACCAGGGCGACGACGACGTCCGCCTCGCCGTTGGCGGGGTTGCCGTCCTTCAGCTGGGCGGTGACGCGGTTGAGCGCCGCGACCGGGTCGCCGAAGTCGAGGCCCGCGACGCCGGCCGGCGAGACGAGCGACGGGGTCTCCTGCGTGACGACGCCCACGAAGCCGACGTCGAGGCCGTCGACCTGCTCGACGTCGTACTCCGGCAGCGCCGGCGTCGTCGTGCCCTGGGTGTAGACGTTGGCGCCCAGGTACGGGAAGTCCGCGGCGTCGGCCACGCGGCCGGTGAGGTCCGCGAAGCCCTGGTCGAACTCGTGGTTGCCCACGGCGCTGACCTTGAGGTCGAGGGCGTTGAGCACGTCGAGGGTCGGCTGGTCCTGCTGGAGCGCCGAGGCGAACAGCGAGGCGCCGATGTTGTCGCCCGCCGACACGAAGAGCGTGCCGTCCGGGTTCTGGGCGCGGAGCTGCTCGACCGTGCCCGCGACCTTGACCGTGTTGGCGTCGATGCGGCCGTGGAAGTCGTTGACGTTCACGAGGTCGAGGTCGACCGGCCCGCTCGGCGCGACCGCGCCGCGCGTCAGCCCGACGACGACCGGGTCGTGGTCGGACGACGCGTACGGGTCCGGCGCGTAGAAGAGCGTGCCGTGGTAGTTGTACCGGCTGTACTCCAGCGCGATGGACTCCTCCGCGTTGATCTCCCAGATGTCCGCGCCGGTCGCGCGCTCGAGCGCGGGGCCGTTGAGGAGCACGTGGTCCAGCGAGCCGGACAGGCCGCTGAACGAGTAGGAGTACTGGCCCTGCGACAGGTGGGCCGCGGCGTCCGTGTAGCCCGCCTGGTAGAGCACCTCCAGCGGGTCCTCCTGCGTGTAGGAGTTGAAGTCGCCGACGAGCGCGACGGCCTCGCCGGGCGTCGTCACGGTGCCGATCCAGTCGCGCAGCGCGGTGGCCTGGAGCACGCGGGACCCGTTCGAGGCGCCCTGCCCGTCGCCCGTGTCGGCGTCACCGGGGTGACCGCCGGCCGAGCCCTTCGACTTGAGGTGGTTGACCGCGACGAAGAACGGCTCGCCGCCGCCCACGGGGGCGAACTCCTGCCCGACGGGCGTGCGGGCGTCGTCGAACGCCTGGCCGGGGGCCGACTGGTCGCCCAGCGCCCGCGAGTCGCCGACGCGCTCGACCGAGGCCTTCTTGTAGATGAGGGCCGTCGTGATGACGTCCATCTGCGAGAGGTCGGTGGGCAGCTCGGCCGACGACGGCACGAAGGCCCACACGTCGGAGCCCGCGGCCGTGTTCAGCGCGGCCGTGAGCGTGGCGAGCGCCGAGTCCTTGGGCTTGCCCAGGACGACCGAGTTCTCGATCTCCATGAGGCCCACGACGTCGGCGTCCACGGCGTTGATCGCCGCGACGATCTTGTCCTGCTGGCGCTTCAGGCTCGTCGCGTCCCAGGCGCCGCGCGGGCCGCGCGCACCGCAGTCGTTGACGGCGACGGGGTTGCCCTGGCGGTCGGCGTAGTACGTGCAGCCGGGGAAGCTGTCGCCCGTCGTCGTGAAGTAGTTGAGCACGTTGAACGTGGCGACCTTGAGGTCGCCGCCCACGGCCTCGGGGGCCGCCGTGCGCGTGTTCTCGAACGTCACGGGCTTGGCGCCGCCGGCGACGGCCTGCTGCGTGGGCTGGAGCTTCCACAGGTTGTTGCGGTAGTCGACGATCACCGGCCCGGTGAAGGTCACGGCCGCGCCCACGCGCAGCGGCTCGCTGAGCGAGACGTACGGCGGCGTGAGCGACGAGTTCGCCCCCGACAGGAAGTTGATCGACGAGCCGTCGTCGAGGACGACGCCGCGGGCCGCGTTGTCGGCCTTGATCGCGTCGGCCTCCGGCGTGCCCGGGCGGGCGGCGTCGGTCCACTGGACGAGCGGCTTGTCGCCCGCGGCCAGGCCCACCTCGGAGTACTGGTTGGCCGTGTACGCGTTCGACACCGTGAAGTCGCCCTGCGGCGCCACGAGCATCGACTCGAGCGACTCGCGCTGGGCGTCGGTGGCGGGCCACGCGACGGTGGCCGGGGCGACCGGGGCGGCGTCGGCGAGCACGCGCAGGTTCGCGGCGCTCGTCACGCTGATCTCGGTGAGGCCCGAGAACTCGCTGACCGCACCCGTGACCTGCACGGTCTGGCCGATGCGCACGGACCCGACGGTCGAGGACGAGAAGACGTAGATCGCGTCCGACGCCGTGTGCGTCGCGAGGTCGAGCGCGCCGCCCGTGCCGGGCGTCTGGATGACGTAGCCGTTGAAGCCGCCCGCGGGGTACGCGGCGGTGACCACGCCCGACGTCGTCACGGTCTGGCCCACGAGCGGCGACGACGCGCCCGTGCCCTGGATCTGCGCGATCGTGTGCGTGTCCGCGCCGGGGGCCGGCGGGTCGGTCGGGTCGGGGTCGGGCCCCGGGTCGGTCGCGCTGCCGCTGTTGGCCGGCGTCGGCGCGCCCGCCGTGAAGTCCGCGGCGTTGTCGGCGGTGTTCCGGTGGTCGCCGTTGCGCGCGACGGACGTGGCGTTCGTCGTGCCCGGGGCGGGGGCGGTGCCCGCGAAGGCGCTCGCCGCCGAGCCCCAGCCGACCAGGTCGACGACCTGCGGCAGCGCGGCGCAGGCGGCGCCCGAGCAGCTGATGGGCGTCGTCGTGCTGACGAGCGCGACCTTGGCGCCCGTGCCCGACATCGCGATGGTGCCGGTGACGTCCGGCGTCGGGAGGTCGGCCTGGTCGAGGTTGGCCCCGAACGCCTCCCCCACGAGGAAGTGGCCGTGGGCGGGGACGGTGCCCGTGAGGGGCGTCGTCAGGCTGGCGCCGAACGCGCCGGCCGAGCTCGCGTACTGGATCGACCACCCCGCGAGGCTCACGGGCTGGTCGGTGGTGTTCCACAGCTCGACGAAGTCCTGGTCGAAGGCGGCACCGCTGTTGCCGCCTCCCCCGTAGACCTCGTCGATGATCACGGGCGCCGTCGGGCCGACGGCCGCCGCGGCGGGTGCGGCGAGCGCCGCGGCGGTGGGGACGGCGATGGCCGCGGACAGGAGGGCTGCGAGGGCACTCCGGGTCCAGGGCCTCGCCAGGGGCGTGGTGGTCACACTGGCTCCTCATCGAGAACGCGCTGATAGGCGCAGACAGGCAAGCAGTGACAGGTGAAGCGGCGATGAACGCCGGGTCACGCCCCGACGACGAACAGGAGGCCGCAGCGCAGCGGCTCCCCGTCCAGGGGCGATGTGTCCGGGTTCACGCTGGTCGGCACGCTAGCGGCGATGACCGCGGACGTCATCCCGTCAGCCCAGGTCACCCGTCAGCGCGGGCGCGCCGCCTGGAGCGGGAGGTACGCGGACAGGTCGCTGCGCTCGCCCGAGGCGCGCACCGTGCCGGCCGCGACGGCGTCGTCCCACGCCAGGCGGCCCGTCGCGAGGGCGAGCCACGTCTCGACGTCGGTCTCGACGACGTTGGGCGGCGTGCCGCGCGTGTGCCGCGGGCCCGGGATCGCCTGCACGGCGCCGGCGGGCGGCACGCGCACCTCGACGGCGTTGCCGGGCGCGACGTCGGCGAGCTCCTCGAGCGTGAAGCGCACGGCCGTGGTCACGTCGGCGCGGGCGGCCGCCCCGCGCAGCCAGGCCTGGACGGCGGCCCGCCCGGCGGCGGGCTCGGTGCGGCGGCGCGGAGGCATGCGCCCAGGGTAGGTGCCCAGGGGAGATGTCAGGGCAGCGTGAAGCGGACCTTGCGTTCCGGCACCGACGCCGTCGTCAGCGTGACGCGGACGCGCTCGCCGAGCGGCAGCGCCTCGCCGTCGAGCCGGGCGCGGACGGCCGGGTCGCGCAGCACCACCTCGCCCCGCGTGGCGGGGCCGCCGTCCTTCTTGGTCTCCGTCTCGACGACGACGCCGTCGAAGCGCTGCCCCAGCCGGTGCCCGAGCAGCGCGGCCTCGACGATGTCGACGCACGAGCGCTCGAACCCGGACGCGACGCGCCCCGTGGCGGCCATCGTCTGGGGCAGGCCGGGCAGCGCGTCGCCCACCCAGCGCGGCACGTCCCTGCCGGCGGAGTGGGCGAGGCAGACCTCGGTGCCGTACCGGTCGACGAGCCGCCGCAGCGGGGCCGTGACGTGCGCGTACTCGGCCGCGATGGCGGCGTGGCGGGACGTCCCTTCGGCGGGGTCGGCGGGCAGGCGCACCACGGCGCCGTCCTCGCCGGGGACGCCGAACGCGAGGTACCCGGCGCCGCGGAAGAGCGTCGTCGCCTCGTTGAGGAACGCGGCGTGCGCGGGCTTGCGCGACTCGAGGCGGTGGAGCAGCTCGGCGTAGCCGACGTCCGGCGGCCAGTCGATGCCGAGGGCCTGCGCGGTGCGGTGCAGCCGGGCGAGGTCGCGCGGGTCGGCGGGGGCAGCGTGCGGAAGATGCCGACGCCGGCCTCGCGCATGATGCGCGCGGCGGCGATGCCGGTCAGGAGCGAGATCTGCGCGTTCCAGCCCTCGACGGGCAGGGTGCGGCGGAACGACAGGGCGAACGTGCCGTCCTCCTTCTGCGCGACCTCCTGCTCGGGGACGTCCAGGGACGTGCCGCCGCGCTCGCGCTCACGGGCCTGGCGCAGCCTGCCGACGTCGGCGAGGAGCTGGAGGGACTCGGGGGCGCTGCCGTCGTCGAGCGCGGACTGCGCCTCGCCGTACGTGAGCCGGGCGCGCGAGCGCACGATGGCACGCGCGACGGTCGCGGAGGTGATCTCGCCGTGGGAGTCGAGGCCGATCGTCCACAGGGCCGCGGGGCGGTCCTGGTCGGGCAGCAGGCTGGCCGCGCCCTCGCTCAGCACGGGCGGGTGCAGCGGCGTGCGCGTGTCGGGCCCGTAGACCGTGGTGCCGCGGCGGTTGACCTCGAGGTCGAGCGCGCTGCCGGGCGTCACGAACGCGGCGAGGTCCGCGATGGCGTACCGCACGATGTAGCCGTCGCCCGACGACGCGACGTGCACGGCCTGGTCGAGGTCCATGGAGCCGGGCGGGTCGATGGTGACGAAGTCGATGTCGCGGCGGTCCTGCCGGTCGCGCGTGACGTCGCGCTGCGCGGCGGCGCGCGCCTCGTCGACGACGGCGGGCGGGAACATCGCGGGCAGGCCGATCTCCGCCCGCAGCGCGGCGAGCGCGGACCGGACCTCTTCGGTGGTGGTCGAGGCGAGGCTGAGATGACGCGAGGGCACGATCCCGACAGTAGGGCCGAGCAGCGCGGACGGCGCGGGGACGGGCCCTGGCGGCGCTGTGAGCGCGACCAACGTCACGGTGTCGCCGCCGAGCGGCTCGCCGTCGACAGGGGTACAGTGGTAAGACCACATCCGCCACGCCCTGCCGTGCCCATCGAGAGCCCGAGGCCGTCGTGTCCCCTGTCCTGACCGTCGAGAGCACCCCTGCGTCCGACGCCCACCCCGACCGGCTGCCCGCGGCCACGCGCGACCGGGTGCCCACCGACGTCGTCGACCGCATGGTGGAGTCCGGCGCCTACAAGGCCCACCGCAGCTCGCGCAAGGTCTTCGTGCAGGCCGTGCTCGGCTCGTTCGTATTCGGCGCGGTGGTCATGCTCGCCGGGACGATCGTCTCGCAGACCGGCCTGCCGTTCCTGGGCGCGGTCGTGTTCCCGATGGCGTTCGTCATCGTCATCCTGCTGGGCCTCGAGCTCGTCACCTCGTCCATGGGCCTGGTGCCCCTGGCCTGGTGGCGCAAGCGGGCCACGGGCCGCGACACGCTGCGCACCCTCGGCGTCGCGATCGCGGGCCACATCGTCGGCTGCGCCCTGTTCGCCCTCGTGTTCTGGGCGACGGTCACCGAGATGGGCCACACCTACGACGCCCCGCTCGCCGTCTGGATCCGCGACCTCGCCCTGCACAAGACGCACGGCTACCAGGCGCTCGGCGCGGGCGCCGGCCTGAGCCTGGTGTTCCTGCGCGCGGTGCTGTGCAACTGGCTGGTCTCCCTCGGCGCCGTCATGGGCATGACCACGCGCTCCACGGGCGCGCGCATCGCCGCCATCTGGATGCCGATCATGCTGTTCTTCGCGCTCCAGTGGGAGCACTCGGTGGTCAACCTGTTCGTCATCCCCGCCGCGATGCTCGTGGGCGCGCCCATCACGTTCGGCGACTGGTGGCTGTGGAACGAGATCCCCGTGCTGCTCGGCAACGTCGTCGGCGCGGCCGTGCTCACCGCCATGGGCCTGTGGGTGTCGCAGCGCGGCACCCTGCCCTGGAAGCGCGACACGTTCGAGACCCTCTGACCGTGACCCCGCGCGACGAGGCGATCCTCGACCACGCCACCTGGTCCGCGATCACCGGCCCCCTGGCACCGCTCGCGGTGGGCGACGGCGACGCGCGCGGGTTCCAGCCGGACGTCTGCTCGTTCACGGCCGTGCGCGACTGGCACGCCCCCGGCGTCTGGGACGCGATCGTCGACCTGGTGGGCCCCGGGGGCGACTTCGCCCTCCCGCCGGCCGGCGTCGCCCTCCCGGCCGGGTGGGAGGTCACCTTCACGCTCGACGGCGTCCAGCTCGTCGAGACCGACCGGCTCGAGACCCGCCCCGACGACGAGGCCGTGGAGCTCGGCGCGGACGACGTGCCGGAGATGCTCGGCCTCGTCGCCCTCGCGCAGCCCGGTCCGTTCCTGCCGCGCACTTACCTCATGGGGCGCTACGTCGGGATCCGCCGCGGCGGCGCCCTCGTGGCGATGGCCGGGGAGCGCATGCACCCCGTCGGCTGGACCGAGATCAGCGCCGTCGCGACGCACCCCGACCACCGCGGCCAGGGCCTGGCCGCGCGGCTGGTCCGGGACGTCGCGCACCACATCCGCGAGCGCGGCGACGGCGTCTACCTGCACACGACGGCCACCAACCCGGCCCGGGCGCTCTACGCCGGGCTGGGCTTCCGCCTGCGTCAGGAGCTGACGTTCGGCTCCGTCCGCACGCCCGCCTGAGCCGTCGCGCTGAGCCACCGCACGCCCGCCTGAGCCGCAGCGATCGGCCACTCACGCCTGCGACGCGCGGTGCCGCTCCGCGAGGGCCTGGTACTCGACGGCGTTGCGGCGCACGCGCTCGCGGCCCTCGGCGTCGAGCTCGCCGCGGTCCTTGGCCGGGACGCCGACGGCGAGGTGGTGCGGCGGGACCTCCTGGCCCTCGCGAACCAGGGCGCCCGCCGCGACGAACGCGCCCTCGCCCACCACGGCCCCGTTGAGGAGCGTCGCTGCCATGCCGACGAGCGCGCCGTCGCCGACGGTCGCGCCGTGGACGATCGCTGCGTGCCCGACGCCCACGTGCGCGCCGATGCGCGTCGGCACGCCGGTGTCCGTGTGCACGACGACGTTGTCCTGGAGGTTGCTGCCCTCGCCCAGCACGATCTCGTCCATGTCGCCGCGCAGCACGGCGCCGTACCAGACGCTCGCGCGCGGGCCGATGCGGACCCGGCCGATCACCGTGGCCGTCGGCGCGAGCCACGCGGTCGGGTCGATCTGCGGGACATGACCGTCGAAGGGCAGCACCGTCGCCATGGCGGCGACCCTACCCGGCACGCACCAGGGCGTCGTCGCGCCGGGCGTCCGACGCGGCCGCGTACCCCGGCACCGGCAGCCCGAGCGCCTCGCGCAGCGTGCTCGGCTCGCGGGACGTGCGGAACCTCCCGCGCGCCTGGAGCGCCGGGACGAGCCCGTGCACGACGGCGTCGAGGTCGGCGTCGAGCGCCGAGGGGCGCAGCAGGAACCCGTCGGCGACGCCCCCGTCGACCCAGTCGGTGACGGTGTGCGTGAGGTCCGCGGGGGTGCCCGCGACGACGAGCGCACCGCCGCCGACGCCGGGGCCCTCGAGCGCCTCGACCATCGCGAGGCGCGCGAGGGCGCTCTCGCGGTCGGAGGCGAGCACGACGTAGGCCTCGACGAGGTACCGCAGGGTGCGCGGGTCGCGCCCGGCGGCGAGCGCGGCGGCGTGCACGGCCTCGCGCGTCGCGCGCGCCTCCTCGCGGCCCGGGGCGACGATGCGGACGACGTCGGCGGTCGTCGCGGCGGGGACGATGCACCGGGGCGACTGGACGCGCATCACGACGGGCGGGCGGCCCTGCGGGAGCGGGCTGCGGCCGGCGACGCTGCGGCGCACGGCGAAGCGGATGCCGTCGTGGTCGACGCGGACGCGGCCGTCGGGGCCGGGCTCGGCGCCCGCCGAGCCCTCCTGGTCCCAACTGCGCACGACGCGCCCGGCGTCGGCGACGGACTGCACGGGCCAGCGCTCGTCGGCCGGGGTGACGCCCGTGGGGCAGCCCACCTGCCAGGCGGAGCGGCCGTCGCTGGCACGGTCGACCGCGGCGATCGCGTCGGCGACGGCCGACGCCTCGAGGTGCATGGTGTCGAGCGCGGCGACGAGGCCGATGCCGTGCGTCAGCGGGGCGACGCGTGCCGCGGCGACGGCGGAGTCGAGGCGGCCGCTGACCCGGCCGCGGCCGGGGTGCAGCAGAAACGGCTCGTCGAGCACCACGAGGTCGAGCAGCGCCTGGTCGGCGGTCCGCACGAGGCGCACGAACCGCTCGCCGTCGAACGGGCGGGCGACCGGGGCGCCGGGGGTGCGCAGCGCGCGTGCCCCGGCGGTGGTGAGGTCGACGCCGAGGACGACGGGCTTCGCGGTGCGGGGCCCGGACGCGGACGCGACGGTCGCGGACGTGACAGACATGGCGGCTCCTTCGTACCCCGCACCGTGGCGGGTTCGCGCGTTGTCCGCCGCTGGTGCGGCGGACCTGGTCTTCACCCGGGGCACCCACCCGCGCGGGGGGTTGCCGTCCGACGAGCCGGGGCTTGGCGTCGGAACTCATGACCCGAGGCCTCGCGACCTCGACGTGACGGACTTTAGGCGGCGGACTGTCAGCACATCAATGGGCGTTTCGCATCGCGAGACTGATGTCCACGTGGTAAGGAGCCGCTTCTTGTTGAGTATTTCGGTCCACATTGTGGGAAGTCCGGCCCGAACCGTTGCGGCAGCCGGTTCCTCGCGTTGACTACGGGCAGGTCACGAGACCCAGCGACAAGCCCCGGCTTGCTGGGCAGCAACCCCACGACACGGCGGGGTGCTCCGGGAGATGACCCGGCCGCCGGCCGCCCTCCGGGGCGAGTCGCCGCGCGGCAAGCGTGATCGACCGAGGAGCCACGATGACCTCTCCTTCGTTTCCCCAGGCATTCGAACGCCTGATCTCGGAGCTCGACGAGCCGCAGCTGACGCCCGAGCAGTTCAAGGCGGTGTTCCGTCAGCACCCCGCCGGCGTCGCCGTCGTCGCGCTCACGCACGAGGACCGGCCCGTCGGGTTCACCGCGACGTCGGTGATCTCCGTGTCCGCCGAGCCGCCGCTGCTGGCGTTCTCCCTGGCCTCCACGTCGTCGTCGTGGCCGGCCGTCCGCGAGGCGACGACGCTCGCCGTCAGCTTCCTGGCCGACCACCAGGACGACGTCTCGGCGCGCTTCGCGACGAGCGGCATCGACCGCTTCGCGCCGGGCGGGTGGAGCACGCTGCCCACGGGCGAGCCCGTCATCGACGGCGCCGTCTCCTGGCTCCGCGCCCGCGTGGTGCAGCGCACCCCGGTGGGCGACAGCTACCTCGTGTCGCTGCGCGCCCTCGACGCCGGCGTCACCGACGCCTCGGCGCTGCTCTACCGCGACCGCGAGTACCACCGCATCGGCCGTCACACGGCGATCTGAGATGACGACGCTCACCCTCCCGGACCTCGGCGTCCTCGACGCACCGCAGTGGTCCTCGCTCACGGGCGCGCACGCGCACCTCGCCGAGGGCAACGACCTGGTGCTGCGCTACCCCGTCGACGTCTCGCCCTTCGCGGCCGTCCGCTCGTGGGACCACCCCGACGTCTGGGACGCGATCGTCGACGTCGTCGGGCACGGCGCTACGTTCCCCGGGCCGCCCGTCGGGGTCGCCGTCCCGCCCGGCTGGCGGCAGCTCGAGCAGCACGGCGGCGTCCAGCTCGTCGAGACCGAGGCCCTGCGGCCGCGGCCCGACGCCGAGGCCGTCGTGCTTGGCGAGGCCGACGTGCCCGAGATGCTCGCGCTCGTGGAGCGCTCGCGCCCCGGGCCGTTCCTGCCGCGCACCTACACGCTGGGCCGCTACGTCGGGTTCCGGCGCGAGGGCCGCCTCGTCGCCATGGCCGGGGAGCGGCTGCGCCCCACCGGCTGGACCGAGATCAGCGCCGTCACCACCGACCCCGAGCACCGCGGCCAGGGCCTCGCCACGCGCCTGGTGCTCGACGTCGCCCACCACGTCCGCCGACGCGGCGACCACGTGATGCTGCACGCGTCCGCCGCGAACGACACCGCCATCCGCCTCTACCGCGGCCTCGGCTTCGCGCTGCGGCGCACCACCGACTTCGGCGCCGTGCTCACGCCCGAGGCATAGGAGAACCCCATGACCACCCCCTTCTTCATCGGCCTCGACGTCGACGGCGCGGGCGCGCACCCCGCGGCCGCCGTCGCGTCAGGGCTCGTCCCCGCCGAGCTCGTCTCGGGCACCCGGTTGGCCCGCGCGGTGCGCCAGGCCGAGAACGCCGGCGTCACCTTCGTGACGTTCACCGATGCCCTGCTCCCCGCCGCGCCAGGCGCCGCGTCGTCGGCCCGCCTGGAGTCCGTGACACGGGCCGCGTTCGTCTCGCGCACGACGACGGCGGTCGGCCTCGTGCCGCAGGCGCCCACCACCTACCCGGAGCCGTTCCACCTCGCGGCCCAGCTCGCCTCGCTCGACATCGCGGCCGCGGGCCGCGGCGGCTGGCTCGCGGGCGTCACCCGCACGCCGGAGACCGCGCAGGCCTACGGCCGTGGCCCCGTGGCGGACGTCGAGCGCGAGGCGCGCGACGTCGTCCAGGTGGTGCGCGACCTGTGGGACACGTGGGAGGACGACGCCGTCATCCGCGACGTCGCCACCGGGCGCTACGTGGACCGCGACCGCATCCACTACCCCGAGTTCGAGGGCGAGAGCTTCTCCGTCAAGGGCCCGCTCATCACGCCGCGCCCGCCGCAGGGCCAGCTCGTGGTGGTCGCCGCCGCGGGCGACGTCGCGCCGTCGGTGCGCGACGAGCGGCTCGTCGACGTCACGCTCGTGGGCGGGGCCGACGTCGCCACGGCGGTGGCCGCCGCCGAGGCCGCGCGGGCGGGCTCGCCGCGCGCCGGCGTCGACCTCGAGGTCGTGCTCGACGGCGCGGACCGCACCGCGGCCGAGCGGCTTGCCGCGCTCGACGCCGCCGTCCCCGCCGGCGCCCGCTCCCCGTGGGGCACCGGGGCGCTGCGCTACGAGGGCCACGCGGCCGGGCTCGTCACGCTCCTCGAAGGGCTGGCCCAGGCCGGCGTCGACGGCGTGCGCCTGCTGCCCGCCGTGCTCGACGAGGACCTGCCCGTGCTCGCGCGCGACGTGCTGCCCGCGCTGCGCGCCGCCCGCCTCACCGCCGCTCCCCAGCCGGGCGCGACGCTGCGCGACTCCCTGGGCCTGGCACGGCCCGCCAACCGCTACGACGCGCGCGACGCCGTCGCCGTCGCCTGAGGAGCCAGACCATGACCGACCACCCCCTCGTCCGGCCGCACGCCCAGGTCCACTTCGGCGTGTTCTTCCAGGGCGTCAACCACACCACCATCTGGTCCGACCCGGAGTCGGGCTCGCAGACGGACTTCGCGTCGTTCGAGCGCGTCGTCCGCACCGCCGAGCGCGGCCTCTTCGACGCGTTCTTCCTGGGAGAGGGCCTGCGCCTGCGCGAGTCGCGCGGCCGCCTGCACGACCTCGACGTCGTCGGGCGCCCCGACGCCGTCACGCAGCTCGCGGCGCTCGCCGCCGTGACCGAGCGCATCGGGCTGGTGGCCACGCAGAACACCACGTACAACGACCCGGCCGACCTGGCCCGGCGCCTCCAGAGCCTCGACGTGCTCTCCGGCGGGCGGGCGGCGTGGAACGTCGTCACCACGGACAACGCGTGGACCGGCGCGAACTTCCGCCGCGGCGGCTACCTCGACCACGCCGAGCGGTACGAGCGGGCCGCGGCCGTGCTGCGCACGGCCCGCGCGATCTGGGACGCATTCCCCGACGCCGGCGACGACGTCTCTCGCGTCGAGGTCGCGGGGTCGGCGCTGCGCACGCCCGCCGACGTCGCCATCGACCCGACGACGCCGCGCAGCCCGCAGGGCCACCCGGTGATCTTCCAGGCCGGCGACTCCCCCGCCGGGCGCGACTTCGCGGCCGCGCACGCGGACGTCATCTTCTCCGCGCACGGCTCGGTGCTGGACGACGCGCTGGCGTTCGCCGCCGACGTGCGCCGCCGCGTCGTCGCCGCCGGCCGGCCCGAGGACGACCTCAAGATCTTCCCCGGCACCAGCATCATCGTCGGCGACACCCCCGCCGACGCCGAGGAGAAGGCCCGCTGGGTCCGCTCGCAGCAGGTCACCCCGGCCACGGCGCTCTCGATCGTCGGCAACGTCTGGGGCGAGGACCTCTCCGGCTACGACCCCGACGGCCCGCTGCCCGCGCACGACCCCGTCGTCGAGGAGCTGGGCGGCGAGCGGGGCTCCGCCACGACGGGCGCCCGCACGCGCGAGATCGCGCAGAAGTGGCGCGCGATCTCCGAGGCGGAGGGGCTGTCGATCCGCCAGCTCGTCATCCGCAACAGCGGCGAACGTGGGTTCGTCGGCACGCCGTCGACCGTGGCCGAGGAGCTCACCCGGTGGGTGCGCACCGGCGCCGTGGACGGGTTCAACATCACGCCCTGGATCGTCCCGAGCGGCCTCGACGACATCGTCGACCGCGTGGTCCCCGAGCTGCAGGAGCGCGGCGCCTACCGCACCGCGTACGAGGGCACCACCCTGCGCGAGCACGTCGGGCTGCGGGAGCCGCTCACGAGGCGCGCCGCGGCCGCCGACGTCGAGGCACCGGCGGCCTGAGCACCGGCGGCCCGGCTCGACACGGCGACGCCCGGCGAGAGCGATCCGCTCTCGCCGGGCGTCGTCGTCACGCTCGCTGGCCGACACGTTCTGGTTGCGGGCGGTGCCGCGTCAGGCGACCGGACCCCTGCGGGGGTCGTCGGTGACGGGGTCGGTGACGTCGAAACCGAGGGCGAGGGCGGCCGTGGCCATCTGCTTGCCATGCGTGGCCACGGTGATCGTTCTTGTCCCGACGCGCAGTGCCGTCGCGACGTGGATCGAGTCGGCTCCGCCGAGACGTTGCTCGGTCGCGACTGCTTCGTCGAGGAGGTCGTCGGGGATGTGGATCAGGACGAACTCGTCGAGGTACTCGGTGACGACGTCTTGATCGCCTCCGATGGTGCGGACGGCACGCCTGACCTCGACCTCCAAGAGGCGGGATGCGACGAGCCTGTCGCCGTTCGCCACCACGGCCTCGAACCAGGCGCTGGCTGCTCGAGACGAGTCCACGATGGCGCGCAGGAGCACCGACGAGTCGACGTACCAGGTGCGGTGGGCACTAGTAGCCAAGGCGGTCCCTGTCGGCGTCGAGCAGCGCTCCCGCGTCCTGGTCGGTGGCAGTGTGCTTGAAGCGGGTCACCTTGGCTGCCTTGCGCGGCGGCGTGGCGAGCCCGGACTGGATGAGGGCGTCGATCGGGTCTTCTGGGTGCTCGACCTTCGTGAGCCGATAGGCCGCGGCGCCGCGGCGCAGCACGATGACCTCACCGTCGTCGGCCAGCCGGGTGGCCCTCGACGGGTTCTGGTTGAACTCTGTCAGCGACAGCGTCGTGGTCATGATGGAGATTCTAGCATTGATACTACTGTTGAGCGCGTCCGGCGACGGCGGGCGATCGCGTCGTCGGCGAGGCTCGCCGCGAGCGCCGCGGCCGCGAGCGCGATGGTGATGCCGGTGGCGACGGCGAGGGCCGCGCGGTGTCCGGTCGTGGCGCCCGGGTGCCCGACGACGGCGTGCGGGCCGGCGACGGCGACGTAGGCGCCCGTCATGGCGGCGAGGCAGACGGTGGAGCTGATGCGCTGCGCGAGCTGGAGCGCGCCGGCGGCGACGCCGTGGCGGCCGGGGGCGGCGTGCTCGAGGGTGAGCGTCTGGTTGGGCGAGAAGCTGACCCCGGCGAGGGCGCCGGTGACCACCTGGGCGACCACGAGCGTGGCCACGAACCCGCGCTCCGGCACGACGAGGACCGCGACGAGCACGCCGATGCTGGTCACGACCTTGGCGGCGTACGCGGCGGTGACGCCCGCGCGTCCCCAGCGGCGCAGCACCCGCCAGGAGAGGTTGCCGACGACGCCGGAGACGATCGCGCCGGGCGTGGTGACGAGCCCGGCCTGGACGGGGCTGAGCCCGAGACCGTCCTGGAGGAACAGCATGAGCACGGCGGAGTACCCGAGGGCCTGCCCGAACGAGAAGGTCGCGACGAGGCAGCCGAGGACGTAGCCGGGCGAGCGCACGAGCTCGGGGGCGAGGACCGGCACCCGGCCGGAGCGGGCGTAGCGCCGCTCCCACAGGGCGAGCGCGGGCACGACGACGGCGAGCGGCGCGGCGAACAGCACCCGCCGCGCGAGGGACGCGTCCTGGAGCACGAACGGGACGAGCAGCGCGAGCACGCTGAGCGTGATGAGCACGAGGCCGACGACGTCGAGCCCGTCGCGGGGCGCGCGCCGCGGGCGGCCGCGCCGGCGAAGGGCTCGGGTCGCGCGGCGTGCGGCGTCGGCGGCGGCGTCGGCGTCGGCGTCGGCGTCGGACGACAGGACCGCGGAGGCGGCGGACGGCACGTGTGCGGGCGCGGCGGGCACGAGCCAGAGCGCGAGCACCACCACCACGACGGCGGACGGGATGTTGAGGCCGACGACGAGGCGCCAGCCGAGCTCGGGGCCGGCCGCGGCGATGACGCTGCCGCCGACGAGCGGGGCGATGACGGCCGAGAACGCGCCGATCGACCCGTACGCGCCGAAGGCCCGTGCGCGGCCCGAGCCGGTGAAGTGGTCCTGCATCAGGCCGATGACCTGGGGGTTCGCGATGCCCGCGCCGATGCCCTGGAGCAGCCGGGCGAGCACCAGCACCCCGGCGCCGGACGCGGTGGCACCCACCAGGGAGGAGCCGCTGAAGACCACGATCCCGGCGACCAGCAGCAGGCGGCGGCCGACGAGGTCCCCGAGCCGTCCGGCGGGGACCAGCGCGATGCCGAACGTCAGCGAGTACCCCGCGAGGATCCACTGGAGCTGCGCGGTGCTCGCGCCGAGCTCGCCGCGCAGCACGGGGACGGCGACGGTGAGCATCGACTGGTCGAGCAGGGTGGTGAAGCCGGTGGCGAGGCACACCACCAGGACGGCGGCACGGACGGCCTGCGGGGTCCGGCGCGAGCGCACCGGACCCCGCAGACGACCGTCCACCGTGGACCGCGCGGGGACGGCGACCGTCATGCGCGCGGGGCGGCGTCGCCCTCTGCCGGGTTGGTGCCGCCGGCCGTGAACCCCTTGGCGCGGCGCTCGTCGGCCGCCGTCCACAGGTCGGTGCGCACCTCGGCCTGGACGACCGGGACGACCTCCTCGGCGAAGCGGCGCAGCACGTCCTCCTGCTGCGTGGGCGGCAGCAGGTGGTTGACGGAGACCGACTGGAGCACGTGGCCGAAGCTCTCGTGGTAGTCGAGGATCTTCTCCGCGACCCGCTCCGGGGAGCCGACGAGCGCCGGGCCGCGCTCGACGGCCTCCTCGACCGTCTCGAAGGCCAGCGCCTTGCCGACGTGCGTGGCCGGGTCGTAGCCCCGGCGCCGCATCGCGGCGACCTGCGCCTCGTACAGCGGCCGGTACTGCTCGACCGCCTCCTCCGTGGTGTCCGCGAGGAACAGGCCGCCCGAGCCGGAGCCGACGTACCCGTACTGCGGGTCGAAGCCGTGCGCGAGGTACAGCTCGCGGTAGTGGTCGATGAGCACCTGGTAGTTCTCCCGCGGCTGCAGCGCGTTCGCGCTGATGATGGGGTCACCGTGCTTGGCGGCCAGCTCGACGGCGAACTTCGACGTCGCCGAGCCGTGCCAGATGCGGAAGGGTCCCGCGAAGGGCCGGGGCAGCGTGGTGGCGTTCTCGAGGCGATGCCGGTGGCGGCCCTCCCAGGTCACGTCCTCCTCGCTCAGCAGCAGGCGGAGCAGCTCGTAGTTCTCCTCGAGGTACTCGTACTGCTTGGTGATGTCGAGGCCCAGCAGCGGGTACTGGAGGTCCTCGTTGCCCTTGCCGATGGTGATCTCGAGGCGCCCGCGCGAGAGCTGGTCCACCGTCGCGAGATCCTCGGCCACGCGGATCGGGTCGAGCAGCGAGAGCACCGTGACGCCCGTGCTCAGCAGGATCCGCTCGGTGGCCTGCGCCACCGCCCCGAGGATCACCGTGGGCGCCGACGACAGGACGTCGCCCGCGTGCCGCTCCCCCACCGCGAACGAGTCGAAGCCGAGCTCCTCCGCGAGCACCGCGTGCTCGACGACGCGCGCGAGCCGGTCCGACGGCGGCACCGCCTCGCCCGTGACGGGGTGCGGCGGGTTGAAGACGATGTCGAGCAGCTGGAACCGCATCAGGCAGCCACCTCCGCGGCGGCGGCCTCGGCGAGCGCGGCGTCGCGCTTGGCGACCTCCTCGCGCACGATCGGGATGACGTACCGGCCGAAGTCGACGGCGTCGTCGAGCAGGTCGTACCCGCGCGCCGAGATGACCCGGACACCCAGGTCGTAGTACGCCAGCAGCGCCTCGGCGACCTGCTCGGGCGTGCCCACGAGGGCGTTCGAGTTGCCCGCGCCACCCGTGGCCTTGGCCGTGGCGGTCCACAGGACGGAGTCGAACCGCTCACCCTGCGCGGCGATCTCCAGCAGGCGCTGCGAGCCCGCGTTCTCCGGCTTGTCGATCGGGTGACGGCGGCTGAGCGTGCCGCCGAGGGCGGCCTTGCGCTCCTCGATGCGGCCCAGGATGCGGTGCGCCTTCTCCCACGCGAGCTCCTCGGTGGGCGCGACGATCGGGCGGAACGCGGCGTGGATGCGCGGCGGCGTGGCACGGCCCGCGGCGGCGGCCTCGGTGTGCACGCGCTCGATCTGCTCGCGCGTGCGGTCCAGCGGCTCGCCCCAGACGGCGTAGATGTCGGCCTCGGCCGCCCCGACCTTGAACGCGGCGTCGGAGGACCCGCCGAACGAGACGGTGGGCGTGTGCCCGGCGACAGGCCTGGTGTCGAGCACGAAGTCGTCGAAGTCGTAGAAGTCGCCGTGGTGGTCGAACGGCTCCGCGCTCGCCCACGCCTGCTTCACGATGCGGATGTACTCGTGCGTGCGGGCGTACCGCTCGTCCTTGGTGAGAGTGTCGCCCTCGCGGCCCTGCTCGTAGTCGTTGCCGCCCGTGATGAAGTGCACGCTGAGGCGGCCGCCCGAGAGCTGGTCGAGCGTCGCGAACGTCTTGGCGGCGTACGTCGGGTAGGAGACGTTGGGGCGGTGCGCGAGCAGCAGCTCGATGCTCTGCAGGCGCGCGGCCGTGTACGCGGCGAGGGCCGACGGCTCCGGGCCGGACGAGCCGTACGCGAACAGCACGCGCGTCCAGCCGTTGTCCTCGTGGGCGCGCACGATGCGCTCGAGGTAGCCAGGGTCGAACGCGGCGGTGGTGCGGGCGGTGGTCTCGCTCGCGTCGTTGGTGGTGGCGATGCCGAGGAACTCGACGGGCATGGTGGTGCTCCTGTCCGGGTCAGACGTGCGCGGCGTCGGCGGCGGGCTCGGTCGCGGGCAGGCCCGCGGCCTTCCAGGCGGGGAAGCCGCCGTCGACGTGGGAGACGCGGGTGTACCCGCGCGCCGCGAGCGCCTCGGCGACGGGACCGGACCCGTTGACGGACCCGCACACGACGACGACGGGCGTGTCGAGCGAGACGAGCGGCGCCGACGTGGTGCCGAAGAGGGCGTCGAGGTCGTTCCGGTCGGCCAGGGTGGCGCCGGGGATCTCGCCGGTGGACGCGCGGCCCGCGGCGGAGCGGACGTCGATCAGCAGGGCGCCGTCGGCCACCTTGACGCCGGCGGCGTCGGGGGTCTGCAGCTCGGGGGTGGTGCTCATGGTCTTTTCCTCCAGGTGTGGTGGGGCCGGGCGCGTTCAGCGCGCGAGCGCGAGGGGGTGGTCGGCGGCCGCGGCGGGGTCGCCCACGCCCCAGGCCTCGGCCAGGAGCGCGTACGAGCGGCGCGCGTCGGCCGGGTCGTGGGCGGCGGTGGTGATGAGCAGCTCGTCGGCGCCCGTGACGCGCTGGAGCGTCTCGAGGCGCTCGACGACGGTGGCGGCGTCCCCGACGACGCGCGTGTCGACGCGGTCGGCGACGACGGCGCGCTCGGCCTCGGTGCGGGCGGCCCAGTCGGAGGCGTCCTGCGGCCGCGGGTACGCGATCGCGCCGTCGGCGCCGCGGCGGATGGACGCGACCCAGTCGGCGAAGGGCGTGGCGAGAGCGCGCGCCCGGTCGGTGGTCTCGGCCACGAGCACGTCGGCCGAGACGACGACGTAGGGCGCGTCGAGGACGCCCGGCCGGAACGCCGCACGGTAGGCGGCGACGGTGTCGAGCGTGGTGTGCGGGCTCACGTGGAAGTTCGCGGCGATGGGCAGGCCCAGCTCGCCGGCGACCCGCGCCGACTCCCCCGCCGAGGAGGCGAGCACGAACAGGTCGAACAGCGCACCCTCGACGGGCGGCGAGGTGTAGCGGTGCCCGGACTCGTCGGCGAACGTGCCGGCCCGCAGCCCGAGCACCAGCTCGAGCTCCGCGCGGAAGCTCGCGGGACGCCGCGAGGCGCCGACGACCGCCGTCTGGGCGAGGAACCGTTCACGCAGCACGGAGTCGCCCAGCGACGGCGGCGCCGCGGGCACGTAGAGCCCGTCGACGACGCGCGGGCCCGCCACGGAGGGCGCCGGGCGGGCGGGTGCCGAGCCCGCGGCCCCGGTCGGCGGCGGGGTGAACGCCCGCCCCAGGCCGAGGTCCACGCGCCCCGGGTGCAGGGCGGCGATCGTGCCGAACTGCTCCGCCCCGATCAGCGGGCTCGTGGTGCTCAGCAGCGTCGCCCCCGACCCCACCCGGATGCGCTCGGTCCGCGCGGCCACGGCCGCGGCCAGCACCGACGGCGACGCCGAGGCCACGCCCGGCGACAGGTGGTGCTCCGCGTACCAGACGCGGTGGTAGCCGAGCCGGTCGAGCTGGACGGCGGTGTCGACGGCGTCGCGCACCGCCTGCGCGCCCGTGCCGCCCGCGGGGACGAGCGCGAGGTCGAGCACGGACAGGGGCACCCGGGTGGGGAGGGACATGGTGGATCTCCTGGGTCGTTACGGGGTGGGGCGGCCGGTCACTCGGTCTTGGGCAGGCCCGGCGGGTTGGTCTCGGGCTTGGCGATGGCCTCGGCCTCCAGGCCCCAGCGCTGGAGGACCTTCTGGTACGAGCCGTCGTCGAACGCGCCCTGCAGCGCGACCGTCACGGCGTCGACGAGGCCGTTGCCCTTGAGCGTGGTGACGGCGATCTGGGCGGTGTTGGGCCAGCCGCCGTTGAGCGTGCCGACCACCGCGAAGTCCTTCGGCGAGACGCGCGCCTTGTACGCCGCCGAGGCGTTGGGGCCGAACGACGCGTCGATGCGGCCCGACTGGAGCGCGAGGATGGTGTCGGCGTCGTTCTCGAAGTACTCGACCTTGACGGGCTCGAGGCCCGCGTCGGTGTTCTGCTTGTCCCAGGCGAGCAGGATCTTCTCCTGGTTGGTGCCCGAGCCGACGGCCACCGTGAGGCCCGCGATGTCCTTGGGCTCGTCGATCTTCGTGATGTCGCCGCCGGCCTTGACGAGCCAGCCGAGCTGGTCGTTGCGGTAGGAGGAGAAGTCGTAGAGCTCCTTGCGCTCCTCGGTCACGGTGACGTTGGTGATGACGGCGTCGACGTCGCCCGACTGCACGGCCAGCGGCCAGTCGGCCCACGCCTTGACCTCGAGCTCGAGCTTCTTGCCGAGCGCGTCGGCGACGAGCTGGGCGATGTCGGTCTCGTTGCCGATGGGGGTCTTCTCGTCGTCGGCGAGGAAGGTCAGCGGCGGGGCGCCGCCCGCGCTGACGGCCACCTTGAAGGTGTCCTTGGCGGCGAACTCGGCCGGGAGGAGCTTGACGGCAGCGGGGTTCTCGGCCGTGTGGATGCGGTCCTGCTCCGGCGTGGTGTTCACCTGGAGTCCGGCAGCGTCCGCGGCGGCCTGCAGGTCGCTGTCCCCCGCGGCCGCGGACGCCCCGCTGCACGCGGCGAGCAGCGCGACGACGGGCAGGGCGGCGAGGAGTGCGAGGGCGGCGCGGGGGCGCCGGCGGGCGTGGGTGCTCATGGTTGCCTCTCGTGGGGGTGGGGGTCACAGGACCTTGGCGAGGAACGCCTGGGTCCGCTCGTGGCGGGGGTGGGACAGGACCTGGTCGGGCGGTCCCTGCTCGACGACGCGGCCGGCGTCCATGAAGACGACCGTGTCGGCGACCTCGCGGGCGAAGCCGATCTCGTGCGTGACGACGACGAGCGTGGTGCCGCCGTGCGCGAGGTCGCGGATGACGTCGAGGACCTCGCCGACCAGCTCGGGGTCGAGGGCCGACGTCGGCTCGTCGAACAGGAGGACCGACGGGCGCATGGCGAGCGCCCGCGCGATGGCGACGCGCTGCTGCTGGCCGCCCGAGAGCTGGCGTGGCCGGGCGTCGGCCTTGTCGGCCAGGCCCACGCGGGTCAGCAGCTCGCGCGCCTCGGGCTCGACGTCGGCGCGGCGGCGCCCCTGGGCGGACACGGGCGCCTCGACGACGTTCTCGAGCACGGTCAGGTGCGGGAAGAGGTTGAAGGACTGGAACACGAACCCGATCCGGGTGCGCTGCCGCAGGACGTCCTTCTCCTTGAGCTCGCGCAGCACCTCGCCGCGGCGCGTGGTGCGCCGCTCGTAGCCGACGAGCTCGCCGTCCAGCTCCACGAACCCGGCGTCGACCTTCTCGAGGTGGTTGACCAGGCGCAGCAGCGTGGACTTGCCCGAGCCGGACGGCCCGAGGATCACGGTGACCTCGCCGGGGCGGACCTCGAGGTCGACCTCGTGCAGCACCTCGAGGGTGCCGTAGGACTTGCGCAGCCCGTGCAGGCGCAGGTGGCCGCCGCTCATGCCCGGCCCCCGCCCTGCGCGACGCGCGTGAGGTGGCCGCGCGTACGCAGCAGCGCCAGCACCCGCTGGCGCGGGGTGGGCGGCAGGGTGCGCAGTGCGCCCTTGGCGTAGTGCCGCTCCAGGTAGTACTGCGCGACGGTCAGCACCGTGGTGATGACGAGGTACCAGATGCCCGCGACGAGCAGCAGCGGGACGACCCGCTGGTTGCGGCCGTAGATGATGCCGACCATGTAGAAGAGCTCGCCGTACGCGAGCACGTACACCACCGACGTGCCCTTGACGAGGCCGATGATCTCGTTGACCGACGTCGGCACGATGGTGCGCATGGCCTGCGGCAGGACGACGCGCCACTGCTGGCGCCAGCGCGGGATGCCGAGCGACGCGGCGGCCTCGTGCTGCCCCTGATCGACGCCGAGGATGCCGGCACGCACGATCTCGGCGCTGTAGGCGGCCTGCGAGAGGCCCAGGCCCAGGACGGCGGCACCGAACTTGTCGACGACGTCGAGCGTCTCGACGTGGACGAACCCGGGGCCGAACGGGATGCCGAGGCTCAGCTCCGGGTACAGGTACGCGAGGTTGTACCAGAGCAGGAGCTGCAGGATGAGCGGCACCGAGCGGAACACCCACATGTAGCCCCACGCCACGGACTGGAGCAGCGGCGAGCGCGAGAGGCGCATGAGCGCCAGCACGGTGCCCAGGCCGAAGCCGATGACCGTGGCCGTCGCGGCGAGGCGGAGGGTGCCCCAGAGCCCTTCGAGCACCGAGGGCCAGGTGAGGTACGTCGCGACGACGTCCCACTCCCAGTGCTCGTTGCGGACGAGCGAGCTGACCACCATCGCGAGCAGCAGGGCGACGCCCGCGGTGGCGACCCAGCGCCCCGGGTGGCGCGCGGGGACCACCCGCAGGCCGGCGTAGGGCGGGGCGACCGCCGCGGTGGGCGGTGCGGCGACGGCCGTCACCGGGGTGCCTTCTCGCCCGCGGTGACGGCGAACGGCACGTGGTTGCCCGGCACGGGGGCGGGGCACGTACCGTGGTCGCTGAACGCGTAGGGCAGGTTGATGGTGCGGTTGAGGTCGACGCGCACGGTGCCCTCGGCGCCGGGGGCGAGCGTCTCGGGCAGGTCGAGCCACAGCACGCGCCACGGGGCGACGCCGGCCGCCTCGTCGGAGAACAGCAGCAGCGTGGCGCCGCCGGGCTTGCCCGTGAGCGCGAGCGTCACCGTGCGGGCCGGGTCGCCCGGGTACGGCAGGTCGACCTCGCCGACCACCTGCGTGCGGTGGACGAGCCCGATGCGCGCCGCGCCGACGGTCTCCGCGCGCGGCTCCGCAAAGAGCCGGACGGTGGCGTCGAGCACCCAGGCGTCGTCGTGCCCGAACACCGGCACGCCCGCGAACCCGAGCAGGGCGGGCGCGTGCGGGTCGCGGACGCGGACGGCGTAGCGCCCCGTGCGCCGCACGAGCTCGACGGCGACCTCGGCGGTCGCGCCCGGGTCGGCGTCGAGCGGCGAGCGGCCCGCGGGCAGGAACGTGCCCAGGATGCGCGAGGCGCCCTCGGCGACGACGGCGTCCGCGGAGCCGTCGACGACATCGTCGGCGTGCAGGGAGCCGTGCTCGTCGGGCGCGGAGCCGGGGCGCGTGCGGGCACCGTCGGCGTCGGCCCACCACAGCCCGGGAAGGCCGGGCAGGCGGGACGGCTCGGCGGGGAGCCAGTGGTAGGCGACGAGGCTCAGCCAGCCGTGCGGCGTGGCCAGGTCGCGCTCGCGCTCGGCGTGCCAGGCGGCCCACCGCTGGGCGGTCCGGGTGCCGACGGGCGTGACCTCGGTGGTCGGTGCGGTCATGTCGTGCCTCTCCTTCAGCTCGCGCGGGCGGCGGCAGGGACCTGCCGGCCGGGGACGGCCGAGACGAGCTCGGCCGTGTACGGGTCCTGCGGGTGGTCGAAGACGTCGGCCACCGGGCCGGTCTCCACGAGGCGGCCGTGGCTCAGGACGCCGACGTGGTCGGCGACCTGCCGCACGACGGCGAGGTCGTGCGAGATGAACAGGTAGGTCAGCCCGCGCTCGGCGCGGAGCTGCGCGAGGAGGTCGAGCACGCGCGCCTGGACCGAGACGTCGAGCGCGCTCGTCGGCTCGTCGAGCACCAGCAGGTCGGGGTCGAGGGCGAGCGCGCGGGCGATCGCGACGCGCTGCCGTTGCCCGCCCGAGAGCTCCGCGGGGCGGCGGGACGCGAGCGCCTGCGGGAGGTGGACGGCGTCGAGGAGCTCGGCGACGCGCGCCCGGCGCTCCGCCCGCGGGCCCGTGCGGTGGGCGCGGAGCGGCTCGTCGACCACCTGCGCGACCGTGAACCGCGGGTCCAGCGAGGCGTAAGGGTTCTGGTGGACGAGCTGCGTGCGGCGCCGCAGGTCGCGCAGCGCGGGGCCGCGGGCGCCCGCGACGTCGCGCCCGTCGATCCGCACGGTCCCGGCGTCGGCCCGCTCGAGGCCGAGCACGAGGCGCGCGGTGGTCGACTTGCCCGAGCCGGACTCGCCCACGAGGGCGAACGCGGACCCGCGCGGGATCGTGAACGAGACGTCGTCGACGGCGGTGAGGGTGCCGCGGGCGCCGAGCGCGAACTGCTTGCGCAGGCCGTCGACGACGAGCAGGTCGGGCGCGGGCGCGGCGACGGCGTCCCGCTCGGCGACGCGCGCACTGGCCGTCGCGGCACCTGCGGCGCCACCGGGCCCGACCTCGTCGCGGCCGAGCGAGAGCCCTGGCGCTGCCGCGAGCAGCGCCTGCGTGTACGGGTGCTGCGGCGCGGCGAGGAGCTCTGCCGTCGGGCCCTGCTCGACGACCTCGCCGTCCTTGAGCACCACGACGCGGTGCGCGCGGTCGGCGGCCACGGCGAGGTCGTGGGTGATGAGCAGCACCGCGGAGCCGGCCTGCTGCGTGAGGTCCACGAGCAGGTCGAGCACGCGCCGCTGCACGGTGACGTCGAGCGCGCTGGTGGGCTCGTCGGCGATCACGAGCTCGGGGCGGGCGGCGAGCGCGATGCCGATGAGGACGCGCTGGCGCATGCCGCCCGAGAGCTGGTGCGGGTACTGCCGGGCGCGCGCCTCGGGGTTGTCGAGTCCCACGGAGCGCAGGATCTCGACGGCGGTCGCGGCGGCGTCGCGGCGGCCCGCGAGCCCGTGGATGCGCAGCACCTCGGCCACCTGCTCGCCGATGCGGACCACGGGGTTGAGCGCGACGCCCGGGTCCTGCGGCACGAGGCCGACGCGCGAGCCGCGCACGCGCTCCCAGGCACGCTGCGGCAGGCCGGCGAGGTCGAGGCGCCGGGACGCGTCGGCGCCCAGGGCGATGCTCCCGCCCGTCACTCCTCCGGCGTGCGGCAGCAGGCCGACGGCGGCGTGCGCCGTCGTCGACTTGCCCGAGCCGGACTCGCCGACGAGCGCGACGATCTCGCCCGGCAGCACGTCGAACGTCACGCCGCGGACGGCGTCGACGACGCCGCTGCGGCCGCGGTAGGAGACGCGCAGGTCGCGGACGGCGAGGACCGGCTGGGGCGCGGTGGCGCCGTCGGCGGCCTCCGGCGCGGCGGGGGCCGGGGTCGCGGGCGTCTCCGTGGGCACCCGGTTCGTCAGGATCGTCATCGCACTGCCCTCCGGTCGTGGGAGAAAGCGCGCCCGAGGCGTCCGACGGCGACCACGAAGGCCGCGATCACGACACCGGGCAGGGTGGAGTACCACCAGGCGGTGGCGAGGTAGTTGCGGCCCTCGGCCACGAGCGAGCCCCACTCGGGGGTGGGCGGGGCCGCGCCGAAGCCGAGGAAGCTGAGCGCGGACACCGCCAGGACGACGGCGCCGAGCTCGACGGCGGCGAGCACCAGCACGGGCCCGGCGGCGCCGGGCAGCACGTGCCGCAGCACGACGGCGGTCTCGCGCGCGCCGGCGAGGCGTGCGGCCTCGACGTAGGTGGCGCCGCGCACGCGCAGCACCTCGACGCGCATGACGCGGGCGAAGGTCGCGACGGTCGCGACGCCCACGGCGACGGCCACCTTGAGCGTGCCGAACCCGAGCGCCGTGACGACGGCCAGCGAGAGCAGCAGGCCGGGGATGGCGAGCAGCACGTCGGAGGCCCGCATGACGAGCGTGTCGACCCAGCCGCCCGCGAACCCGGCGACCAGGCCGAGCGCGCCGCCGACGACGAGCGAGATCCCGATGGCCACGAACGCCGCCGTGAGCGACAGCCCCGTGCCGTGCACGGTCCGGCTGAACAGGTCCCGGCCGAGGTGGTCGGTGCCGAACCAGTGCGCGGCGCTGGGCGCCTGGAGCTTGTCGGCGGGCACGCCCGTGATCGGGTCCTGCGCGGCGAACAGGCCGGGCGCGACGGCCCAGGCGAGCACCACCAGCACGACGGCGGCCGCGAGGACCGCGCCGGGACGCAGGAACGGCCGGGCCAGGCGCCGGGCGCGCGGCGCCGTCGTCGGGCTTCCCGCGGCGGCCCCGGCGGACGGGGCGCGGACGACGGACAGGACGCTCATGCGGCACTCCTCAGCTCGGCGGGGGCGGCGGGGACGGCGGCGCGGCCGGGCACCCCGGCGGAGCGGGAGCGCCGCGGCAGGCGCAGCAGGCCGCGGCCCGCGGCCGCCGTCAGGTCGATGCGCGGGTCCAGCAGCGGGTACGCGAGGTCGACGAGCAGGTTGACCAGCACGAACACCACGGCCGCGACGACCACGAGGCCCTGCACCACGGGGATGTCCTGGACGGTCACCGCCTCCTCGACGAGCCGCCCGAAGCCCTGGCGGGAGAACACGGTCTCGGCCACGACGGACCCCGCGAGCAGGTGGCCGACGAGCACGCCCAGCACGGTCAGCGCCGGGAGCACCGCGTTGCGCACCACGTGCCGCGTGAGCACGCGGGTGCGGGTGGCGCCCTTGGCGAGCGCCGTCTCCACGTAGGGCGAGCGCCACGCGGCGTCGAGCCCCTGCGCGAGCACCTGGGCCACCGACGCCGACGCCGGGATCGCCAGCGTGACGGCCGGGAGCACGAGGGACGCGAAGCCCTCGTTGCCCACCGCGGGGAACCAGTACCAGCGGAAGGAGAAGAGCTGGAGGAGCAGCAGCCCCACCCAGAAGCCCGGCACGGCCACGCCGAGCGGAGGCAGCGCGAGCAGCAGCCCGCGCAGCCGGTCGGAGCGGGTCCAGGAGGCCAGCAGGGCGACGCCTCCGCCGACGACGACGGCGATCACGAGCGCGAGCCCCGCGAGCGCCGCCGTCTGCGGCAGGGCCTGGCCGATGAGCTCGCGCACCGGGGCGCCGCTCGAGAGCGAGGTGCCGAGGTCGCCGGTCAGGGTGTGCCCGAGCTGCGACAGGTACTGCTGGAGCGGTCCCTGGTCGAAGCCGTAGCGGGCGCGGAGCGCCGCGACCTGGGCCGGGTCGACGGACTGGCCGGCGGACGCGTTGTCGAGCATGACGCTCACGGGGTCGGACGGGAGCAGGTAGAGCACCACGAACGACACGGTGAAGGCGGCCCACAGCACGGCGGCGGCCGCGAGGACCCGGCCCAGGACGTAGCGCGTCATGTCACTTCCCCGCGATCCAGGCGTCGTGGAAGAGCAGGCGGCTGGAGGCGTCGAAGGTCACGCCGTGGACGTCCTTCGCGACGCCGATGGACTGCGCGAGCTCGAAGAGCGGGATGGCGTAGACCTGGTCGAGCACGGCCTCCTGGGCCTTGCCGATCGCGTCGGCGCGCGCGGCGGCGTCGGCCTGCGTGAGCTCGCCGGCGAGGAGGCCGTCGAGCACCGGGTCGGCGCCGCGCTTGTTGAGGTTGCTGCCCTGGACGCCGAACTGCGGGCGCAGGATGTCGCCGTCGGCGCGCGTGACGTTGTAGTAGTACGTGTCGTAGTCGCCGCTCTTCTGGGCGGCCGTCTGCTCGGCCTGGGTGAGCTGGCGCAGCTCCAGCTCGACGCCGACGGCGCGGAGCTGCTGCTGGACGAGCTCGAGCACGGCCTGCGAGCCGGTGAAGTTGGGGGCGTAGATGACGTCGAACGACAGCTTCTGACCGTCCTTCTCGCGGACGCCGTCGGCGCCCTTCGCCCAGCCGGCCGCGTCGAGCGCGGCGGTCGCGGCGTCGGCGTCGAAGGCGAGGTCCTTCGAGAGGTCGACGTAGCCGGGCGTGGTGGAGGCGAGCACGCTCGTGGCGGGCTTGAACGCGTCGGAGAGCACGGTGTCGACGAGCTCCTGGCGGTTGATCGCCTGGCTCACCGCGCGGCGCACCGCGACGTCGGCGAGCGGGCCGCTGGCGACGTTGGGCTGCAGGACGAACACGACGCCCGGGTTGGTGCGCGTGAGCAGCGAGCCGCCCGCACCGGAGATCTGCTGGACGTCCTGCGGCAGCACGTCACCGACGGCGTCGAACTGGCCGGAGGCGAGGCCGCCGGCGCGGACGCCCGACTCGGGGACGATGGAGAAGTCGATCTCGTCGACGTAGGCGGCGCCCTCGTGGTCGGCGACGCCGGAGGCCCACGCGTAGTCGGCGCGCTTGGTGATCACGGCGCCCTGGTCCTGCGTGTACGACTTCAGGACGAACGGGCCGGAGCCGACGACCTTGCCCTGGAGGCGGGCGGCCGGGTCGGCGGTCGCGGTGGCGTCCGAGAGGATCGCGAGCGTGACGGTCGAGCTGGCCTGGAGGAACTGGGCGTTCGCGGCCGCGAACACGACCGTGACGGTGTGCTCGTCGACGACCTTGGTCTCCTGGTAGCCCGCGAGGTAG
Organism: Xylanimonas protaetiae; assembly: GCF_004135385.1. Taxonomy (NCBI): domain Bacteria; kingdom Bacillati; phylum Actinomycetota; class Actinomycetes; order Micrococcales; family Promicromonosporaceae; genus Xylanimonas; species Xylanimonas protaetiae. The sequence continues at coordinate 868,374 of NZ_CP035493.1, forward strand.
CTGGCCGCGAGCGGCGCCGACGCGCCGAGGGGGCCGGTGAGGGCGTCGAAGTTCGCCTTGACCGTCGTCGCCGTCAGCGGCGTGCCGTCCGAGAACGTGACGTCGTCGCGCAGGTGGAACGTGAACTGCGTCAGGTCGTCGCTGACCTCCCAGGAGGTGGCGAGCCAGGGCTTGATCTCGCCCGTCTCCGGGTCCTGGTCGGTCAGCGAGTCGGCGAGCTGGCGGGCGATGTAGATGCTCACGTTCGAGCCCACCTGCTGCGGGTCGACGCCCGACGGCGAGGCGCCGAGCGCGAACCGCAGCGTGCCGCCCTCGACGGGCGTGCCGGCGTCGGCGGAGGGCGCACCCCCGGCGGCGGTGCCCGGTCCGGCGCAGGCCGTGAGGGCCAGCGCGGGGGCGACGACGAGGGCTGCGGCGGCGAGGCGCCAGCGTGCGGGGACGGTTCGAGGCATGGGTGTCTCCAGGAAGGGGGTACGCCAAGGCGCGGCGTAGGCCGAGGGGACCCGTCAGGACGACGACGGGCAGCGGGGTCGAGGGGGACCGCCAGGGGGCGGTGTCGGGAGGTGCTGCGGGGCTGCCGCCCCGGGCCGCAGGTCGCGGCGTCGCGTGTCAGCGACAGCTACGACGACACAGGCTCCGGTTCATTGCTTCTCCTCCTGTCCCGCACGGGGCGGGGTTCGCGTGTTGTCTCGCCGACGGTGCCGGCGAACCTGGTCCTCACCCGGGGCACCCACCCACGCGGGGGGTTGCCGTCCGACAAGCCGGGGCTGAACGTCGGAGCTCATGACCACCGGGGCCGTGGGACCCCGGTACGCAGGACTCTACGAATCGACATTGTTGAGGGCAACACTCAACATTATCTATTTCACATGGCGAGACGGCGTCCCGCAGAAGGGTCCACCCCGGTCGATGCGAGACGCCCGCGCGCGCTGAAGTATCTTGATGTCGAGAAAACTCCGCCCCGCTGCACAGCAGCGCCGACGCACCAGGGAGCGACGCCGCCCATGGCCGGTCCGAGCACGATCATCTACACCCACACCGACGAGGCACCGCTGCTGGCGACGTACTCGTTCCTGCCGATCGTCCAGGCCTTCGCGGGCCAGGCCGGCGTCGAGCTCGAGACGCGCGACATCTCCGTCGCGGCGCGCATCCTCGCGCAGTTCCCGGAGCGCCTGACCCCGGAGCAGCAGGTCCCGGACGCGCTCGCCGAGCTCGGGCGCCTCGCCGAGGAGCCCACGGCCAACATCATCAAGCTCCCCAACGTCTCCGCGTCGGTGCCGCAGCTCAAGGCCGCGATCGCCGAGCTCCGGGCGCAGGGCTTCGACGTGCCCGACTACCCCGAGGCGCCGGCCACCGACGAGGAGCGCGACGTGCGCGCCCGCTACGACCGCGTCAAGGGCTCGGCCGTCAACCCCGTGCTCCGCCAGGGCAACTCCGACCGCCGCGCCCCCGGCTCGGTCAAGGCGTACGCCAAGGCGCACCCGCACCGCATGGGCGCCTGGTCGCCGACGTCGCAGACCAACGTCGCGACCATGACCGAGGGCGACTTCTTCCACAACGAGAAGTCGGTCGTCATCCCCGCCGACGACACCCTGACGATCCGCCTCGTCGCCGACGACGGCACGGTCTCCGTGCTCAAGAGCGGGCTCTCCGTGCTCGCCGGCGAGGTCGTGGACGGCACGTTCCTGTCGGTGCGCGCGCTGCGCGCGTTCCTCGCCGCGCAGATCTCGCGCGCGCAGGAGGAGGGCGTGCTCTTCTCCGCCCACCTCAAGGCCACGATGATGAAGGTCTCCGACCCGATCATCTTCGGGCACGTGGTCGAGACGTTCCTGCCCGCCGTGTTCGAGCAGTTCGGCGACTCGCTGCGTGCCGCGGGCGTCTCCGCCAACGACGGCCTGGGCGCCCTGCTCGCCGCGACGGAGTCGATGACGGACGGCGAGGCGGTCCGCCAGGCGGTGGCCGACGGGCTCGCCGCCGGCCCGGCCCTCGCGATGGTCAACTCGGACAAGGGCATCACCAACCTGCACGTCCCGTCGGACGTCATCATCGACGCCTCCATGCCGGCGATGATCCGCGGCGGCGGCAAGATGTGGGGCCCGGACGGCAAGGAGCACGACACGCTCGCCGTCATCCCCGACTCGTCGTACGCGGGCGTCTACCAGGCGGCGATCGACGACTGCCGTGCGCACGGCGCACTCGACCCGGCCACCATCGGCACCGTGCCGAACGTCGGTCTCATGGCCAAGGCGGCCGAGGAGTACGGCTCGCACGACAAGACCTTCGAGATCCCCGTGGCGGGCCGCGTCGAGGTCGTCGACGGCACCGGCGAGGTGCTCTTCGCGCACGACGTCGAGGCCGGCGACATCTGGCGCGCCTGCCAGACCAAGGACGCCCCGATCCGCGACTGGGTCGCCCTGGCCGTGCGCCGCGCCCGCCTCTCGGGCACCCCCGCGGTGTTCTGGCTGGACGCGCACCGCGCGCACGACCTCAACCTCATCGGCAAGCTCGAGCAGTACCTGCCGGAGCACGACACGGACGGCCTGGAGATCCACGTCATGGCCCCCGCCGAGGCGACCGCGTTCTCCTTCGCGCGCATGCGCGCGGGCCTCGACACCATCTCGGTGACGGGCAACGTGCTGCGCGACTACAACACCGACCTGTTCCCGATCCTCGAGGTGGGCACGTCGGCCAAGATGCTCTCGATCGTGCCGCTCATGAACGGCGGCGGCCTGTTCGAGACGGGCGCCGGCGGCTCCGCCCCGAAGCACGTGCAGCAGCTCGTCGAGGAGAACTACCTGCGCTGGGACTCGCTCGGCGAGTTCTTCGCGCTCGCGGCGTCGTTCGAGCACCTCGCGCAGACGACGTCGAACGCCCGCGCCCAGCTCCTCGCCGACACGCTCGACCGCGCGACCGGCACGTTCCTCGACCAGGACCGCTCGCCGGGCCGCAAGCTCGGCACGATCGACAACCGTGGCTCGCACTTCTACCTGGCCCTCTACTGGGCCCAGGAGCTCGCCGCGCAGACGACGGACGCGGAGCTCGCGGCCGCCTTCGGCCCGCTGGCCGCCGCGCTGGCGGCGTCCGAGGCGCAGATCGTCGAGGAGCTCCTCGCGGTCCAGGGCGCCCCGGCCGAGATCGGCGGCTACTACCGCCCGGACCCGGAGCTGACGAGCGCCGTCATGCGCCCGAGCGCCACGTTCAACGGGGCCCTCGCGTCCCTCTGACGCACCCGGCACGCACGGCGAGGCCCGCCGGTCGCACCACGCGACCGGCGGGCCTCGCCGTCGTCGGGCGTCAGGCGCCCGGGATCTCCTTGGCGAAGAAGACGTCGTCCGCCGTGCGGCGCACCTCGGTGTAGCCGCACGCCGCGTAGAAGGCCTGGGTGCGCCAGTTCCACGGCGGCGTCTCGAGGCCCCAGCGCCGGACGGCGGGGTACAGCTCCTCCAGGCGCGTCATCACCTGCCGGCCGAGGCCACGGCCCTGGGCCTCGGGCACGAGCCAGACCCGCCCGAGCTCCATGGCGTCCGCGCCGCGCGGGATGAGGATCGCCCCGCCGACGACGACGCCGTCCTCGGCGATCCGGTACACGTGCCCCCACCGGAAGGCCTGCTCGTGCCAGTCCGGGGAGTCGTACCCGGGCGGGCCGCCGGGCGGCGGGGGCGCCCCGTAGTTGACGTCGTCCTCGAAGGCGAGCACCGACGTCGCGGAGAGGACGTGGGCGTCGGTGGGTTCGGCGCGCTCGACACTGATCATCGCCGCAGTGTGCCAGCGGCCCTCCGGCCCGGACGGGCACGGGGCGCCATCGGCGCCGGGCTCACCAGCTCCAGCCGCGCGAGGTCAGCTCCAGCTCCTCGCGCAGCCGCTCCGACTCCCGCGAGACCTCCGTCGCCCGCAGCGGCGTGACGACGTCGAGCCCCGCGCGGCGGCACGCCTCCGCGAGCAGGGCGTCGTAGGCGGCCTGCGCCGCGCGCGTGTGGTGGGCGGCGGCGAACCCGTGCGACCCGGCCAGCTGCTGGATCTCGGCGGCCATCTGGCCGAGCCGGAGCTGGAGCACCAGGGTGTCGAGGGGGTCGCCCTCCCGGGAGCGCCGCTCCCGCTCCCGACGTCGGGACCGCTCCCGGAACGCGGCGCAGGCCAGGGCCGTCGCGACGACCAGCACCCAGATCGTGGCGACGACGACGAGAAGCTCGATCCGCGGCGTCATCAGGACCTCCTGGACACCAGGATACGAGCGCGACCGCCGCACGGAAAGGGCTGGCGCACGTGCCCTGACCTGCGTCATCATCGAGAGATGCCGACGACGACGCCGTTGTTCCGCGCTGCCCTGGCCGCCGTGGCCCTGCTCGCGCTCTCCGCGTGCTCCGGGCCCACCTCGGGCACGGCGGGCGAGGCGACCTCCGGCGCCACGTCGACGCCGGCCGTCGTCGCGGCCGGCACCTCCGGGCCCATCGCGCTCGGGGACCGGCCCTTCACCCTCACCGTCCCGGCTGGCTACGACGGGAGCACGCCGGTGCCGCTGGTCGTGGGGCTGCACGGCTACACGTCGGACGGCGGCGAGCTGAGCGGCTACCTCGGCCTGGCCGACCGGTCCGCGCAGGAGGGCTTCCTGCTGGCCACGCCGGAGGGCACCACGGACTCGGGCGGCGACCAGTTCTGGAACGCCACGAACGCGTGCTGCGACTTCGACGACAAGGACGTCGACGACTCCGCGTACCTGGCGCAGGTCATCACGACCGTGGAGGACCGCTACGCCGTCGACCCGGGCCGCGTCTTCGTCGTCGGGCACTCCAACGGCGGGTTCATGGCCCTGCGCATGGCGTGCGACCACGCCGACCTGGTCGCGGCCGTCGTGTCCGTCGCGGGCGAGCAGGCGGAGGACCCGGCGGCGTGCGCGCCCTCCCGGTCCGTCAGCGTGCTCCAGGTGCAGGGCAGCACCGACGAGACGATCTCCTTCACGGGCGGCAGCAACGGGCCTGGGCGCGGCTACCCGGGTGCGCAGGCGACCGTCGACGCGTGGCGCACCCTCGACGGCTGCACGGCGGCGCCGACCACCGGCGCCCCGCTCGACCTCGAGAAGGCCCGCCCGGGCGCGGAGACGACGGTCAGCACGTCGGCGGGGTGCGACGGCGGCGCCGAGGTCGCCCTGTGGACCGTCGTCGGCGGCTACCACGTGCCCTCCTGGACGCCGGGCGCCAGCACGGCGATCGTCGGCTGGCTGCTCGCGCACGGCCGCGCCGCCTGAACCCCGGCGCACCACCGGGCAGGGTGGCCCGGGAACGCCCTCGCACAGCCCGTGGCCCGCGCCTCTGCGGCCAACCGCGCGACGCCGCGGGGTCGCCGCGCCACACTGGCGGTGCGTGCCCGCCGACGTGTCGCCAGGGCTCGCGCCTGTGCGCAAGGCCTTGCTCGTTCCCTCCCAGGCCGTTCGAAGGGTGTCCCGATGGACCGCACCACGCTCGTCACGCTGGTCGTGATGGTCGCAGCCACCGTGCTGGCGCCGATCCTCTACACCGTGCTCTCCCGCTTCGTGCGGGTTCCCGTCGCCGTGCTCGAGATGTTCCTCGGCATCCTCATCGGCCCCTCGGTCCTCGGCCTCGCCGTCGTGACCCCGGGCGGGCTGGTCGACTGGCTGCGCGTCATGGGCGTCGTCGCCCTGTTCTTCCTCGCGGGCCAGGAGACGAACTTCAAGAAGCTCATGGGCCGCCCGCTGCGCACCGCGACGACGTCGTGGCTGCTGTGCCTGGTCATCGCCGTCGGCGCCATGTTCGCTCTCGCCTCGGTGGTGGACTTCGGCGGCTCGACGTCGGCCTTCGTCACCGCGGTGTTCATCGGCGGCGCCGTGGTCTCGACGGCGATCGGCACCATCTACCCGATGATGAACGACGCCCAGGAGATCACCACCAAGGTGGGCCAGGCGACCATCGCCGCGGGCGTCATCGGCCAGTTCGCGCCGCTCGTGGCCGTCGCGCTCATCGTCGGCGACGTCTCCGGCGATCACAGCCCGCTCTGGGCCACGCTCATGCACCTGGCGTTCTGCGCGATCATCGCCGTCCTGCTGTGGCTGCTGCGCGGGGGCCTGCCGTTCGTCTTCCGCAGGATCCAGTCGATGACCATGGACGCCTCGGGCCAGTTCGGCATCCGGCTCCAGGTGCTGGTGGTCGGCGCCGTCGTGCTGCTGGCCGTGGCCATGGGCGTGGACCGCCTCATCGGCGCGTTCGCCGCCGGCATCCTGGTCCAGGCGATGAACAAGAAGACCTCGCCGGCCGAGCAGCACATCCTGTTCCGCAAGGCCAAGGCGCTGGGCTACGGCTTCCTCATCCCGCTGTTCTTCGTGTGGGCGGGCGTGACGTTCGACCTCGCGGGCCTCGTCGCCTCCCCGCAGGCGCTGTGGTTCCTCCCCGTGTTCGTGATCCTCAAGTTCCTGGCCCGCGGCGTCCCCGGCTCGCTGACCCTGCCCAAGGGCTCCACGCTCCAGGAGCGCACCGCCACCTCGCTGCTCGTCGGCACGGGCCTCGCCGTCGTCGTCGTCATGGGCCACCTGGGCCTGGAGGCGGGCGCCTTCAGCACGCCGTACGCGGCGGCCATGGTGGGCGGCGCCAAGGTGACGGCCCTGGTGTTCCCGACCATCGGCCTCATGCTGGCCAACCGCGCCCGCGGCTTCGACCCCGCCAAGGCCGTGACCGCGGAGACCGCCGTCGACGACGACGGTCCCGTCCCCGCCCCGGAGCGCTGAGACCCGGCTCTTCGACCCGTTCGGCGGTGCTACCCGGCGCCGCCCCCACCCCGGAGGTGAGCGATGCGCGGCATCGTGGTTGGCATCAACGAGACCGACGAGGCCCGGGAGGCCCTCGACTGGGCGCTCGCCGAGGCGACGTCGCGCGGCACGACGCTGACCGCCGTCAGCGCGGGCGGCGACGACCCGTCCCAGGGCCGCACGGTGTGGGCCGAGCAGCTCGTCGGCGAGGCGAAGCGGCGGGTCGGTGCCGCCTGCCCGACGTCGGTCGTGGCCGTCGCCGGGTCCGCACGCGAGGCGCTGCTGGAGGCCGCGGAGGGCAGCGAGCAGCTGGTGCTCGGCCGGCGCCGCCTGTCGAAGCTCGGGCGCCTGGTGCTCGGCTCCGTGAGCGCCGAGGTGGTGGAGCGGGCGAGCGTCCCCGTCACCGTGGTGCGTCACGCGGGTGACGCCGCGGTCCCCGCCGTGACGGCCGCCGCGACGTCCGACGGCACCGCGCTGCTGCCCCGCGACGTGGTCGCGTCGGGCCCGCGCGTCGTCGTGGGCGTCGACTCGTCGCTCGCGTCGGTGCTCGCGGTGCGGCACGCCGCCGAGGTGGCCCGCCGCACCGGCAGCACGCTGCAGGTCGTGTACGCGTGGCAGACGTCAGGCCTCGCCCCGCTCCCCGGCACCTGGGCCGGGATCCCCTCGGGCGAGGACTACGAGCGCCACGCCCGTGAGCTGCTCGACCGGGCCGTCGAGGCCGCGGGCATCGACCTGCCCGCCGGCCGCCTGGAGCGCACCGTCGTCAACGCCGCCCCCGCCGCCGCGCTGGTCGACGCCTCCGCGACCGCCGGCCGCGTCGTCGTCGGCTCGCGCGGCCTGGGCGGCTTCGGCCGCCTCCTGCTCGGCTCGGTGAGCCGCCAGGTCCTCGACTACGCGGCCTGCCCGGTCACCGTGGTGCGCTGACCGCACTCCCGCACCCGCGGACACGGAAGGGGCCCGGCCCGCCGAGACGGCGAACCGGGCCCCTTCGCCGTCGGGATCAGCCGAAGTACGTCGGCAGCGTGCCCTCGTGGGCCGTGCGGGCCTCGTCGAGCGCGACGGTCACGTCGTCGACGACGACGGCGTCGCCGCCCGTCGTGCCGATCGCGAGCACCGGGACGCCCGCCGCGGAGGCCGCGGCGACGAGCTCGGCCTCGCGGGCCCGGTCGACGGCGACGAGCGCGCGGGCCGTCGTCTCGGAGAACAGCGCGGCGAACGCCGACACGCCGTCGCGCGCCTCGATGCCGGCCGTGGACGCCTGGACGCCCACGCCGTAGCGCAGCGACGACTCGAGCAGCGCCTGGACCAGGCCGCCCTCGGAGAGGTCGTGCGCGGCGACGGCGAGGCCCGCCTCGCGGGCGCCGACGAGCACCGAGGCGAGCGCGCGCTCGGCGGCGAGGTCGACGCGCGGCGGCACACCACCGAGGTGCTGGTGGACGACGTCGGCCCACACGGAGCCGTCGAGCTCGTCGGCGGTGGCGCCGAGCAGCAGGACCCGCAGCCCGGACGTGCGCCAGCCGGACGGGACCGCCGTGCGGACGTCGGAGAGCACGCCGAGCACGCCGACGACGGGCGTCGGGTGGATGGCCGAGTCGACCAGGCCGGGGGCGCCCGTCTCGTTGTAGAGGGAGACGTTGCCGCCGGTCACGGGGACGGCGAGCTCCTGGCACGCGTCGGCGAGGCCCTCGATCGCCTCGACGAGCTGCCACATCGAGTCGGGGTTCTCGGGCGAGCCGAAGTTCAGGCAGTCGGTCACGGCCATGGGCACAGCGCCCGCGGTGGCGACGTTGCGGTACGCCTCGGCGAGCGCGAGCTGGGCGCCCGTGCGCGGGTCGAGCTTGGCGTAGCGGCCGTTGGCGTCGGTGGCCAGCGCGACGCCGAGGTGCGTCGACTCGTCGACGCGGACCACGCCGCCGTCGTCGGGCTGCGCGAGCGCGGTGTTGCCCTGCACGAACCGGTCGTACTGGTCGGTCACCCACGCCTTGGAGGCCAGGTTGGGCGAGGCGAGCAGGCGCAGCGCGGTCGCCTTCAGCTCGTCCGCGGTGACCGGGCGGGGCAGGTCCGCCGTCGTCGAGGCGACGAGCGCGTCCTGCCACGCCGGGCGGGCGTACGGGCGGTGGTAGGTGGGCCCCTCGTGCGCGACCGTGCGCGGGTCGACGTCGACGATGCGCTGGCCGTGGTGGTCGATCGTGAGGCGGCCCGAGTCGTTGACCTCGCCGACGATCGACGTCTCGACGTCCCACTTCTTCGTGATCGCCATGAACTCGTCGAGCCTGGCCGGCGTGACGACGGCCATCATGCGCTCCTGCGACTCCGACATGAGGATCTCGCCCGCGTTGAGCGACGGGTCGCGCAGCAGGACGTCGTCGAGGAAGACGTGCATGCCGCCCTCGCCGTTGGAGGCGAGCTCGGAGGTGGCGCACGAGATGCCCGCGGCGCCGAGGTCCTGGATGCCCTCGACGACCTTGGCGGCGTACAGCTCGAGGCAGCACTCGATGAGCACCTTCTCCATGAACGGGTCGCCGACCTGCACCGACGGGCGCTTGGCGGGGACGCCGTCCTCGAACGTCTCGGACGCGAGGATCGAGGCGCCGCCGATGCCGTCGCCGCCCGTGCGGGCGCCGAACAGGATGACCTTGTTGCCCACACCCGAGGCGTTGGCGAGGTGGATGTCCTCGTGCCGCAGCACGCCGACGCACAGCGCGTTGACGAGCGGGTTGCCCTGGTAGGAGCCGTCGAACACGAGCTCGCCGCCGATGTTCGGCAGGCCGAGCGAGTTGCCGTACCCGCCCACGCCGCTGACGACGCCGTGCACGACGCGCGCCGTGTCGGGGTGGTTGACGTCGCCGAAGCGGAGCTGGTCCATCACGGCGACAGGACGGGCGCCCATCGAGATGATGTCGCGCACGATGCCGCCGACGCCGGTGGCCGCACCCTGGTACGGCTCCACGAACGACGGGTGGTTGTGCGACTCGACCTTGAACGTCACGGCCCAGCCGTCACCGATGTCGACGACGCCGGCGTTCTCGCCGATGCCGACGAGCAGGTTCTTGGTCATCTCCGGGGTGACGCGCTCGCCGAACTTGCGCAGGTGCACCTTGGACGACTTGTAGGAGCAGTGCTCCGACCACATGACCGAGTACATCGCGAGCTCGGCCGCGGTGGGGCGGCGGCCCAGGATGTCGCGGATCCGCTGGTACTCGTCCGGCTTGAGGCCGAGCTCCGCGTACGGCTGCACCTCGTCAGGGGTGGCGGCGGCGTTCTCGACCGTGTCCAGCGACGGTTGTTCAGCGCGAGCGGCGGCAGACATCAAACTCCCTCGGGTTTCGCACGTTGCCAGGGGGCCGGGTGAGCTCCGCGGACGCGGTTCCGGCGTCGGCCTTGGCGGGTGGGGGTGCGCGACTCGCGCGTGGCCAGTCTAGCCGGGCCCGCCGCCGCGGGTTCCCGCCGTCGGCGGGCGGAGACGCACGCGGTGCCGCCGATCGTCGAGCGTCAGGGTCGACGTCGGATCGCGCCAGGGCCCATGCTGGGACACCACCCGGGCGGAGGCCCGGGTGTGCTCTCCGAGCGGAGGTGAGCGCATGACCGTTCCGGACAGCGTGTGCTGGGACGTGGGCGACGAGCCGTCGCGCACGCGCCTCGTGACGCACTGGCACGTACCCGCCCTGCCCTGGGCCGCGCGGCTGCCGGCCCCGATGCCGGCGAGCTGGGTCGTGTTCGTGCTCCTGGGGATGTTCCTCGTCTGGTTCCTGACGTTCGTCACGACGCTCTCGTTCGGCGTCAGCGTGCTGCTCGCGCCGCTCCTGGGTGTGGTGCCGGCCTGGCTGCTGGGCCGCGTCGTGGCCCCGTTCGCGAACGTCCGCCTGCGGCGCGAGGCCTTCTCGGTGCTGCACTGGCTGCGGGAGGACCCGCCCGTCGACTGAGCCCGGCGTCGTGACCTGCGTGTTCGCCACCGATACCACGAAGTGGTTTGATGCGCACGTGCAGATGCTCAGGAGCTTCTCGCCGAGCGCGTTCGCGTTCGGTCTCGCCTCGTGGTCGTGGCTGGGCACGCATGGGAAGACCCCTCGCTTCACGACGGTGTTCGGCGACGTCTTCCTCGAGTCGCTCGACGGCTGGTGGCTGCTCGACACCATCGAGGGCACGCTCACGCTGCGCTGGACGAACATCGTCGACCTGTACGCCGAGCTCGACTCCGACGAGGGCCGCGAGGAGATCCTGCTCGAGGACATCCTGGTCGAGGTGCTCGACCGCGGCGTCCTGCTGCGCGACGACGAGGTGCTGGCGTTCGTGCCGCACCCGGCGGCCGGCGGCCGGCTCGCGGCGGAGTCCTGCTCGCCCCTGCGGTTCGAGCTCGCGCTGAGCCTCGCCGGCCAGGTGCACGGCGCGCTGCTCGCCCAGGCGCGGCCCGCGCCGAGCCCCATGCTGTGGGACCCGCAGCCCGAGCCGGCGGCGCAGGCCTGGCCCGCCCCGTCGGCACCGGCCCTGTCTGCACCGGCCCCGTCTGCACCGGCCCCCTCTGCGCTTGCCCCCGCCGCGGCCGCCCCGGCCACGCCCGCCCCGTTCTGGCACCCCGTCCAGCGCTGACCGTCTCACCGCAGCACGCTGCGGATGCGAGCACCCCCGGTTCGTCGTCCCATGGTGGAGGGACCTGAGGAGCTGATCGCATGAAGGCCGTGCTGCTGACCGGAGCGGGGATCGCCGTCGCCGACGGCACGGTGCTCGGGGTGGCCCTCGGGGTCGGCAGCACCTCGGTCGCGGTCGCCGCGCTGGCGGTCGGCCTGGCGTCGGCGTTCGTGCTGGGCTGGCTCACGCCGGCCGCGTCGGTCCTCGAGCCGCCGCTCGTCACGCTCGGCACGCGCCCGACGCCGGAACCCGCCGAGCCGGAGCCTGAGCCCGCGCCGCTCCCCCTCCCGGTGCCCGCCGCCGCGGAGGCCGCCCCGGAGCTCCTGCCGGACCGCGCACCCGTCGCCCGTCACGCGATGCCGACGCCCGCCGCCGCCTGACCCTCCGGCTCGCCGCTCGTTCCCCGCTCGCCCCGGCCGCGAACGCGCAGGACGCCGTCCCGGACCTCCCGGGACGGCGTCCTGGCGTCGCGGCCGTCGCGGCTCAGCGCCGCGGCGCCTTCTCCCGCCGCGGGGCCTCGCCCGCCGCGCGCTGCGCCGCGTAGTACGCGCGCGCCTCGTCCTGGCGGACCTTCTCGGCGCCCGTGGCGATCGCGGCGCGCAGGTGGTCGTCCGTCAGGCCCCACGCCGCGACCAGGTCGAGCGCGTGCGGCCGCAGCCGGCGCAGCAGCGCGTCGAGCTCGCCCTCCACGGCCCGGGCGCGCGATGTCGCCAGGCGGCCGTTCACGACGAACCAGGCCAGGTCGCGCTCGATCACGGTGAGCGCGTAGACGTCGCGCAGCCAGCCGAGCACGGTCCGCGTGCCGGCGTCGGGCGTCGCGTCGACGGCCTGCGTGAACAGCTCCCAGCGCACCAGCTCGGCGTGCGAGCGGGCGGCGTCGATGAGCGCGACCTGCTGCCGGTCGAAGATCCGCTGCGCGGCGGCCGGCTCGGCGTGGCGCGCGGGACGCAGGGCGAGCGCGACGGCCTCGACCTTCGCGGCGACGCGGTCGGCCAGCAGGACCCGCTGCGCCTCGGCGTCGAACACCGTGCCGGGCCGCGCGACGGCGTCGGCGACCGTCTGCGCGGCCCGCTTGAGCGGCGTGCGGTGCAGCAGCGTGTCGACGGCACGGTCGGCGACGAACCGGGCCTTGCCCTCGGGCGTGCGCACCTGCGCGCCGAGCGCCTTGCCGTAGTCGCCCACGAGCCGCTTGGCGACGAGCTGGAGCAGCACCGTGTTGTCGCCCTCGAACGTCGCGTAGACGTCGAGGTCGTCGTACAGGGACGTGATGCGGTTCTCGGTGAGGAACCCGGCGCCGCCGCACGCCTCGCGGCACTCCTGGAGGGTGTCGAGCGCGAACGCCGTCGACGTCGCCTTCATCGCGGCGGCCATGGTCTCCAGGTCGGCGCGCTTCTCGGGGGTGTCCCCGCGGCCGCTGAAGACGTCGTCGAACAGGTCGAGCAGCCTCTCGTGCGCGAAGTGCAGCGCGTACGTCTCGGCGATGCGCGGCAGGAGGCGGCGGCGGTGGGTGGCGTAGTCGAGCAGCACCACCTCGTCGTCGGGCGTCGCGCCCGAGAACTGACGGCGCTCGGCCCCGTACCGGACCGCGATCGCGAGGCCGACGCGGGAGGCGGTGCCGGCGGCGCCGTCGAGCGAGACGCGGCCCTGCACGAGCGCGCCGAGCATCGTGAAGAAGCGGCGGCCGGGGCTCTCGATCGACGACGTGTAGCTGCCGTCCTCCGCCACCTGGCCGTAGCGGGCCAGCAGGTTCTCGCGCGGCACGCGCACGTGGTCGAACCAGAGGCGGCCGTTGTCGACGCCGCGCAGACCGCCCTTGAGGCCGTCGTCCTCGCCGCCGACGCCGGGCAGGAACGCGCCCGTGGCGCCGTCGCGGACGGGCACGTAGAAGCAGTGGACGCCGTAGTCCACGCCGCGCGTGACGAGCCGCGCGAACACCGTGGCGGCCGTGGCGTGCTCGGCCGCGTTGCCGAGGTAGTCCTTCCACGCGGCCCGGAACGGCGTGTGGACCACGAACTCCTGCGTGTCCGGGTCGTACGTCGCGGTCGTCCCGACGGCGGCGACGTCGGAGCCGTGGCCCGTCTCCGTCATCGCGAACGCGCCCGGGACGGACAGGTCCATGGCGCTGGGCAGCCAGCGGTCCTGCTGCTCGGGCGTGCCGAGCTGCCAGATGGCGGACGCGAACAGGCCCCACTGGACCCCGGCCTTGATCTGGAGCGACGGGTCGCCCAGGGCGAGCTCCTCGAAGCCGGCCAGGTTGGCGCCCGGCTGGTCGCCACCGCCCAGGCGGGCGGGGAACGCGAGCCACACCTGGTGGTCCGGGTCCGCGGCGAGCTCGCGGCACTGGTCGAGCACGCGGGCGCGGTGCTCCGCCATCGTGAGCGTCTCGTCCTTCCAGAACCGCGGCTCGGCGGCGTGGGCGCGCGCGGCGGCGCGCCACCGCGGCCAGCGGCCGAGCAGCGTGTCGTGGAGGGCGGCGACGTCGACGCGCGCGTCGGCGGGGTCCGTCCGGGCGGGGGCGGCCGCGGGGACGGCCGCGGGGACGGGGGTCGCGGGCGGCTCGACCGCCGGGGTCGCCGGCGCGGTCTGGTCCGTGGTGGTCATCGAGGACTCCTAGAGCGTGGTCTTCAGGGGCGGCGTGTGCAGCACGCCGACGGGGCCCTGCCAGAGCCAGGCCGTCACGTGCTCGGTGAGCTCCTCGCGGGTCAGCGTCGTCGTGCCCGCCTCGCGGTGGGCGAGCCACCACTCGCCGGCGCCGCGCACGTGCCCGACGGCGCCGGCGGCCCAGGCCGCGGCGACGTCGTCGGGAACGCCTGCGAGCTCGGCGAACGGGCGGGCGACGATCTCGATCACGGAGTCCAGGTACGCGGACAGGGGTGCGTCCGCGCCGGGGCTCTCCTCGGGCTCCGGCTCGACGCCCGCGATGGAGGTGCGGGTGACGAACCAGTAGACGCGCGGCGAGTGCTCGATCATCTCGAGGTAGACCCGCACCATGGCGCGCAGCCCGCCCAGCGGCGTCGGCGCCTCGGCCGCGGCCCGCGAGAGGGCGGCGTGCATGTCGCCGACGACGGCGGTGGCCACCGCGAGCCGCAGCCCCGCCTTGTCGGCGAAGTAGCGGTACACGATCGACTTCGAGGTGCCGGCGGCCGCGGCGATGTCGTCCATCGACACGCCGGGGCCCTGCCGGTGGACCACCTTGCGGGCGGCCTTGACCAGCTCGGCGCGGCGGGCGGTGCGGTGGTCGTCCCAGCGCGTCGATCGCCCGTCCTGGTCACGCGTCATCGCGTTCTCCTGTGATCCGTGAGGAGTGCCGGGGTCGTGGCTGTGACCCGGCTCACGGAACTCACGGTATCAGGTACTCTGAGTAGCACGTCACAGTTTGGCCCCACCACGGGGCAGAGGGACGATCACCGAAGATCGCGCCCCGCACGCACGAGCGAAGGAACGACGCAGTGGCCACACGCTCCACCACCCCGACGCCCACCCCTGCCCGCGACGCCGTCGTCGTCGGCGGCAACCGCCTGCCGTTCGCCCGCGCCGGCAAGGCGTACGGCGACGCCTCCAACCAGGAGCTGCTCACCGCGGCGATCGAGGGCCTCGTCGCCCGGTTCGGCCTCCAGGGCGAACGGCTCGGCGAGGTGGTGGGCGGCGCGGTGCTCAAGCACTCGCGCGACTTCAACCTGGTGCGCGAGTGCGTGCTCGGCTCGTCGCTCTCCCCGCAGACGCCCGCCTACGACGTCCAGCAGGCCTGCGCGACGGGCCTCGAGGCGGCCATCGCGGTGACCAACAAGATCCGGCTCGGCCAGATCGAGGCGGGCATCGCCGGCGGCACCGACACCATCTCCGACGCCCCGGTCGCCGTGAGCGAGGGCCTGCGCCGCGTGCTGCTGGAGGCCTCGCACGCCCGGACCGTCCAGGGCCGTCTCAAGGCGCTGGCCCGGCTGCGGCCGGCCGACCTCAAGCCGCTGACCCCGTCCACCGACGAGCCGCGCACCGGCCTGTCGATGGGCGAGCACCAGGCCGTCACGACGGCCCGCTGGGGCGTCACGCGCGAGGCGCAGGACGCCGTCGCGCTCGCCTCGCACCAGCACCTCGCCCGAGCCTGGGACGAGGGCTTCTTCGACGACCTGGTCACCCCGTTCCGCGGCCTGACCCGCGACGACAACCTGCGCACCGACACGTCGCTCGAGAAGCTCGGCGCCCTCGCCCCGGTGTTCGGCAAGGCGCTCGGCACGGCCGAGCCCACGATGACGGCGGGCAACTCGACGCCCCTGACCGACGGCGCGTCCGCCGTCCTCCTCGCGTCCCGCGCGTGGGCCGCGGAGCGCGACCTGCCCGTGCTCGCACGCTTCGTCGACGCCGAGACCGCCGCCGTCGACTACGTCCACGGGCACGAGGGGCTGCTCATGGCCCCCGCCCACGCGGTGCCGCGCCTGCTGGCCCGCAACGGGCTCACGCTCGCCGACATCGACTTCTTCGAGATCCACGAGGCCTTCGCCTCCACCGTGCTCACGACGCTCGCCGCGTGGGAGGACGACGACTACTGCCGCACCGAGCTCGGGCTGCCGGGTGCGCTCGGCACGGTCGACCGGGACCGCATCAACGTCAACGGGTCCTCGCTCGCGGCCGGCCACCCGTTCGCCGCGACGGGCGGACGCATCCTCGCGACGGCCGCGAAGCTGGTCGCCGCCCGGGCCGCCGAGACCGGGAAGTCGGCGCGCGCGCTCCTGTCCGTCTGCGCGGCCGGCGGCCTCGGCGCCACCGCCCTGCTCGAGTCGGCCTGAGGCGGGCACCGTGACCGACACGTACACGAAGGCCGTCAACACCGGCATGACGAAGACCCTCGCCAAGAAGCTCGGCCTGCCGCGCCCGGCCCTCCTGCGCCGCCACCAGCCGGGGGCGCCGCTCACGGTGGGCCCGGTGCTGGTGGTGTCCGACGCCGCGTCGCAGGAGTCGGCGGCCGCGGTCGCCGCGACGCTGGACGGCTGGGGGCTGACGGTCGCGCGGCAGGACGACGACGCCACCCGCTGGGGCGCCGTCGTCGTCGTGCTCACCGACGTCGCGCGGCCCGCCGACGCGTCCACCGCCGTGCTCTCCCTGCCCGGCGCGCTCAAGCGGCTCGCGCCGAACGGGCGCGTCGTCACCGTCTCCCGCGCCGCCGCGCCCGGCGACGCACCCGAGCTCGCCGCCGTGCGGCAGGGCGTCGACGGGTTCCTGCGCTCGCTCGCCAAGGAGCTGCGCGCCGGCGCCACCGCCAACGGCATCCAGCTCGCCGACGACGCCGCCGCCGACCACCCCTCGGCCCGTGCGGCGCTGCGGTTCTTCCTCTCCGCGAAGAGCGCCTACGTGGACGGGCAGCTCCTGACCGTCAGCGCGGCGAACGGCTGGTTCCTCTACCCCGCCGACGCGTGGGACCGCCCCCTCGAGGGCAAGGTCGCCGTCGTCACGGGCGCCGCCCGCGGCATCGGCGCCGCCATCGCGAAGACGCTCGCGCGCGACGGCGCCACCGTCGTCTGCGTCGACGTGCCCGCCGCGGGCGAGGGCCTGGCCCGCACCGCCAACGCCGTGCGCGGCACCGCGCTCCAGCTCGACGTCACGGCGCCCGACGCCGGGGAGAAGATCCTCGCGCACGCGCGGACGCGCCACGGGGGGCTCGACGTCGTCGTGCACAACGCCGGCATCACGCGCGACAAGCTGCTCGCCAACATGGACGCGGCCCGGTGGGACTCGGTCGTCGCGGTCAACGTCGAGGCGCAGCTGCGCATCAACGAGACCCTGCTGGCTGCCGCCGCGGCGGGCGACCTCGACGGGCTGCGCATCGTGTCGCTCGCCTCGACGTCGGGCATCGCGGGCAACCGCGGGCAGACCAACTACGCGTTCACCAAGGCGGGCGTCGTCGGGCACACCGCCGCGACGGCCACGCTGCTCGCCGCGCACGGCGGCACGGCCAACGCCGTCGCGCCCGGGTTCATCGAGACGGAGATGACCCAGCACATCCCGTTCGCGACCCGGCAGGTGGCGCGGCGGCTCTCCTCGCTGCTCCAGGGCGGCGAGCCGGTGGACGTGGCCGAGGCCGTCGCGTTCCTCGCGTCGCCCGGCGCGGTGGGCATCACCGGCCAGACGCTGCGCGTGTGCGGGCAGAACCTGGTGGGCCGGTGACCGCCGTCCTCACGACGTCGGACGGCGAGGGCCTCGACGTCGAGACGCTGCCCGCGATGCCCGGCCTGCCCGGCCTGTACGCGCGGGGGGCCGCGTCGTCGGGCCGCATGGCGGCGGGGCGGGCGCTGCCGGCGCTCCCCGTGCTCGGGTCGGGCGCCGCGGCGTCGGACGACGACGCCCTCACGCTGCCGCGCGTCGCGCACCGCGTGGCGCACCTGCCCACGGACGGGCTCGGCACGCACCTGCGCGACTACCAGCGGCTCATGCACGAGCCCGGCTCGGAGCTGCTGCCGTCGGGGTACCTGCACGTGCTGGCGTTCCCGCTGGCCACGTCCGTGATGGTGCGCGGCGACTACCCGCTGCCGCTCATCGGCACGGTGCACCTGGCCAACGACGCGTCGCTGCTGCGGCCCGTCCGGGTCGGCGACGCGCTCGAGGTGCGCGCGTGGGCGGAGCGGCTGCGGCCGCACCGCCGCGGCGTGCAGCTCGACATGGTCGCCGAGGTCCGCGTCGGCGACGAGCTCGCGTGGCGGGGCGTCTCGACGTACCTCTCGCGCGGCTTCCACGTGCCCGACGACGCCGCGAGCGCCCCCGACGAGGGCGAGGACCGCGCACCCGCCGGGACGTGGGCCCCTCCCCTGCCCACGGGGCGCTGGGCGCTGCCCGGCGGGACCGGGCGCGCGTACGGGGCGATCTCGGGCGACCTCAACCCGATCCACCTGTCGGCGCTGTCCGCGAAGGCGTTCGGGTTCCCGCGCGCGATCGCGCACGGGATGTACACCGCGGCGCGCGCGCTCGCGGAGGTCGGGCCGCGGCGCGGGCCGGCGTACCGGTGGACGGTGGAGTTCGGGCGGCCCGTGCTGCTGCCGGGCACGGTCGACGTGGCGATCACGGCCTCGGACGACGGGTTCGAGTACGTCGGCTGGAACGCCGGGCGGCGGCTGCGGCACTTCCACGGCGAGGTCACGCCCCTCTGACCGCGTGGTGCGTGTCGGGGGCGCGGGCTAGCGTCGCGGGCATGGTCACGCTGGGGTGCATCGCGAACCCGGAAGAGCTCTCGCCCGCGCAGCTCCTGGACGTCGCCCGGGCGGCCGACGCCGCGGGCCTCGAGGAGCTCTGGCTGTGGGAGGACTGCTTCAAGGAGTCGGGCGTCGCGGCCGCCGGGGCGATCCTCGCGGCGACGTCGCGGCTGCGCGTCGGGCTCGGTGTGCTGCCGGTCCCGCTGCGCAACGTCGCGCTGACGGCGATGGAGCTGGGGACGCTCGCGGGCATGTTCCCCGGGCGGCTCGTGCCCGGCGTCGGGCACGGGGTGCAGTCGTGGATGGAGCAGGTGGGGGCGCGCGTCGCCTCGCCGCTGACGCTGCTGCGCGAGCACGTGACGGCGCTGCGGGCGCTGCTGGCCGGCGAGCGGCTCAGCGTCCGCGGGCGCTACGTCACGCTCGACGACGTCGCGCTCGACTGGCCGCCCGCGTCCCCGCCGCCCGTGCTCGCCGCGGGACAGGGGCCCAGGACGCTACGGCTCGTGGGCGAGGTCGCCGACGGCGTCGTGCTCACGGGCGGCACCATGCCCGACGACGTGCGCCGAGCGCTCGAGCTCGTCGCGGAGGGGCGGTCCGCCGCCGGGCGCGGCGGGCCCTTCGCGGTGTGCACCTTCGTGGTGCTGCCGCCGCCGGTGCGCGCGCAGGGCGCGCAGGCGACGGCCGACCACCTGCGGGCCTGGGCGGACGCGGGCACGACGACGGTCGCGGTGCTGCCCGTGGACGGCGACCCGGTCGCGGTGGCCGCCTGGCTGGGTGAGGAGGTGCGGCCGCTGCTGTGAGCGGCGCGGCCCTCCGCCGCGGGGCGGGGGCCGCGGGCAGGATGTCTGGCCTCGGGCGCCCTGGCCCGCGACCCGCGACCTAGGGTGGGGCGCATGACCGAGCTGCACGAGCGGACCGCCGTCGAGCTGCGCGAGCTGCTGCTGGGCGGCTCGCTGTCCCCCGTCGGGCTGACGGACCACTACCTGGGGCGGGTCGCCGCGCGCAACGGGCGGCTCGGGGCGTTCGCGACCGTCACCGCCGTCGCCGCCCGCGAGCGCGCCGCCGCGCTCGTGCGGGACCGCGAGGCGCGGACCGGCCGCACGGACGCGGCGGGCGAGCCGGTCGGCGACGACACCGGAGCGGGCGACGACCTGCTGTGGGGGCTGCCGTCCGGCGACAAGGACCTGTGGGACCGCGCGGGCGTCCCGACAGGCTTCGGCTCGCGCGCGTTCGCCGGGGACCACGAGTACGTGCCGACCGTGAGCAGCGACATCGTCGCCCAGCTCGACGCGGCCGGGACGGTCAGCCTGGGCAAGACGGCCGCGCCCGAGCTCGGCTTCCCCGCCTACACCGAGGGGCTCGCGTTCCCGCCCGCGCGCAACCCGTGGGACCCGACGCGCACCGCGGGCGGGTCGAGCGGCGGGGCCGCCGTGGCGGTCGCGGCCGGGATGCTGCCGTTCGCGCCGGGGTCCGACGGCGGCGGGTCGATCCGCATCCCGGCGGCGGCGTGCGGCGTCGTCGGGCTCAAGCCGAGCCGCGGCCTGCTGCCCGACGGCGGCGGCGTGGACTCCGTGGGCGGGCTCGTGGTGAACGGGCCGATCGCGCGGACGGTCGCGGACGCCGCGCTGCTGCTGGAGGGGATGATCGCGCGGCGGCCCGACGGGAGCGCCGCGCACCGGTACACGCTGCGGCAGGACGTCGGCCCGCGCTGGTCGTACCTCGAGGCCGCGCAGGGCGAGGGCCGCTTCCGGCTCGCCGTGTCGACGTTCAGCCCGTGGGAGGGGTTCTACGACATCACGCCCGACCCGGACGCCCTCGCCGCGCACCGGGCCGGGGTCGACGCGCTGGCCGGGCTCGGGCACGACCTCGAGGAGCTGCACCGCGAGCCGGACGCCTCGTACGCCCCGGCGTTCCGCAGCCTGTGGATGGCCGGCGCGGCGGCGCTGCCCATCGACGACCCGGAGCGGCTCGGGCTGCTGGAGCCGCTCACCCGGTGGCTCGTGGGCGTGGGCCGCAAGGTCGGCGCGCGGGAGCTCGTCGAGGCGCTGCGGGCGCTGAGCGTGTTCGAGCGCACGACGCTCCAGCGCATCGCCCCGTACGACGCCGTCGTGCTGCCCGCCCTGGGGATGGTGCCGCCGCCTCTCGGCTGGTTCGACGCCGAGGACCCGGAGCGCAACTTCGAGCAGCAGTGCCAGTTCACGCCCTACACGTCGATGATGAACGTGACCGGGCTGCCCGCCATCACGGTGCCCACGCGGTGGACCGCGCCGACCCCGACCGCCCCGGCGGGCATGCCGATGGGCGTCCAGCTCGTGGGCCACCCGGGCGGCGAGCGCACGCTGCTGGCCCTCGCGGCCCAGCTCGAGGACGCGGTACGCGGGCCGGACCGGCGGCCGCCGACCTGGTGACGGGCGCCCTCATGGCGCCGCCGTCTGGTGACGCCGCCCTCGTGACGCCTCAGAGGATCGGCGTGCAGCCCGTCGGGTCGCCGAGCGCGGCCGTGGCCAGGAGGCCGTCGAGGCCGAGGCCCTCGGGCACCGGGCGCGGGTCGTCGACCACGACCCACAGGCCGTCGACGACGTCGTACTGCGCCTGCGGGCCGTCCGCGACGAGCGACCGGACCGCCGCGACGAGCCGCTCGACGTCGGCGCCGGGAGTGCCGACGCCCACGGAGGCGCGCACGGCCCCGGCGTCGAAGCCCAGGCGGCCCAGCAGCGGGTGCGCGCAGAACCGGCCGTCGCGCACGCCGATGCCGTGCTCGGCGGACAGGAACGCCGCGACGAGGCCGGGGTCGTAGCCCGCGACCGTGAAGGTCACCACGCCGACAGGGTCGACGGCGTCGGCCCAGCAGCGGACCACCTGGACTCGGTCGATCTCGGCGAGGCCCGCGACGAGCCGGTCGCGCAGCGCGGCCTCGTGCACGGCGAGCTCGGCCGGGTCGACGGCGCGCAGCGCCTCGGCCGCGGCCGCGAGCGCGACGGCACCGATGACGTTGGGCGACCCGGCCTCGTGGCGGGCGGGTCCCTCGTGCCAGGTCGTCTCGGCGACGCGCACGCGGCGCACCGCCCCGCCGCCGGCGAGGTACGGGGTGCCGGCGTCGAGCCAGTCGCGGCGGCCCACGAGGGCGCCGGCGCCGTAGGGCGCGTAGGTCTTGTGGCCGGAGAACGCGACGTAGTCGACGCCGGACGCGGCGAGCGAGAACGGGCGGTGCGGCACGAGCTGAGCGCCGTCGAGCACCACGCGGGCGCCCGCGGCGTGCGCGATCTCGACCACGGCCGCGACGGACAGGGCCTCGCCCGTGACGTTGGAGGCGCCCGTGATCGCGACGAGGGCGTAGGGGCCGCCGTCGCGGAGCTCCTCGCGGACGGCGTCGAGCGTCGCGGCGACGGACGGGCCGCCGGCCAGAACGGTCGCGTCGGTGTCCCGCTGCCACGGCAGCAGGTTGGCGTGGTGCTCGATGTCGAGCACCAGCACGCGGCCGGGTGCGCCGGTGGCGGGGTCGGCGGGGACGCACCCGGCGAGCAGGTTGAGCGAGTCGGTGGTGTTGCGCGTGACGAGGACGAGGTCGTCCTCGCGCGCGCCGACGAACGCGCCGATGGTGCGGCGGGCCTGCTCGTACAGCGCGGTGGACACCTGCGAGAGGTACCCCGCGCCGCGGTGCACGGACGCGTAGAGCGGCAGGACGCGGTCGACGTGGTCGGCCACCGCCTGGAGCGCGGGCGCCGACGCGGCGACGTCGAGGTTGGCGTACGGGACGCGGCGGCCGTCGACGAGCGGCACGAGCGTGTCCGCGCCGACGACGGGCAGCACGGCGGCGACGCCGTCGACCCGGGCGGGGGTGTAGGTCGGGCTGGCGGCGTGCTCGGCCACGGCGGTGGGGGCGGCGGCGGCGGTCGCGGTCATGGCGGTCTCCTCTTGGCGCTTGCCGTGCGGGGAGGTGCGCACGGCCTGGTCGTCACCCGGGGCACCCCGCCGCGGAGGGAGGGTTGCCGGCCAGCGAGCCGGGGCTTCGCGCTGGCACTCGTGACCGGTCGCCACTCTGGGCGCTCCGTCGTCGCGCGTCAACGGCTCCTGGCGCGAATCTCACGATTCGGGACCATCATGCGAGACGTTGCGGACACCGGCGCCGCCGCGTCGTACGATCCCGGCGACCATCCCGAGCGGCCGACTGACGTGGCAGGACGACGCCGCAGCAACCCTGCGACAGCAGGGTGCTCCAGCCACGATCGATGGAGGCACTCATGAGCGCGATCACCGCCGTTCCCGCCGAGGGCTACGCGGGCGACCTCACGCCGGAGCAGACGTGGGAGCTGCTCACCACCGACCCGAACGTCGTCCTGGTGGACGTGCGCACGCAGGCCGAGTGGGAGCAGATCGGCGTGCCCGACGTCGCGAGCACGGGCAAGCAGGCCGTGTTCACGCAGTGGGTGCTCAACAACGGCACGCCCAACCCGGCGTTCCTCGCCGACCTCAAGGCCGGACTCGCGGCCGCCGGTGCCGGCGACGACGCCTCGCTCGTGTTCCTGTGCCGCTCCGGCCAGCGCTCGGTCGCCGCCGCGCGCGTCGCCACGGCCGCGGGCCTCGCGCCGTCGTACAACGTGCTCCAGGGCTTCGAGGGCGCGCCGGGGCTCTCCGGCGTCCGCGACGTGGAGGGCTGGAAGGTCGCCCGGCTGCCCTGGCGCACCAGCTACACCGACGGCGCCCCCGCGGGCGACGCGCGATGACCGCGCCGATCGTCACCGGCCCCGCGGGCGACGCCACGCGGCCCGGCGGCTCGGGTCGCGGCCCGCTCCCTGCGAGCGCCCGCCCCCGCACGCTCGCGGTGCGCGGCGGCCACCGCCGCTCCGAGTACCAGGAGACGTCGGAGCCGATCTACCTCACGCAGGGCTACGTCTACGACTCCGCCGCCGACGCCGAGGCGGCGTTCGCGGGCGACCTGTCGCGCTTCGTCTACTCGCGCTACGGCAACCCGACCGTGCACGCCTTCGAGGAGCGCCTGCGCCTCGTCGAGGGCCCCGAGGCCGAGGCCTGCTACGCCACGGCGACGGGCATGAGCGCCGTGTTCACCGCGCTCGCCGCGCTGGTCAAGGCCGGCTCGCGCATCGTCTCGGCGCGCGCCCTCTTCGGCTCGACGAACGTCATCTACGAGGAGATCTTCGCCAAGTGGGGCGTGAGCGTCGACTACGTCGACGGGCACGTGCTCTCGCAGTGGGAGGAGGCGCTCTCCCGCCCGGCCGACGTCGTGTTCTTCGAGTCGCCCTCCAACCCCATGCAGGACCTCGTCGACGTGCGCCGCGTGGCCGAGCTCGGCCACGCGGCCGGTGCTGTCGTCGTCGTCGACAACGTGTTCGCGACGCCCGTGCTCCAGAAGCCCCTCCAGCTCGGGGCGGACGTCGTCGTGTACTCGGCGACCAAGCACATCGACGGGCAGGGCCGCGTGCTGGGCGGGGCGATCCTGGGCTCGCGCGCGTTCCTCGAAGGGCCCGTCCAGACCTTCATCCGCAACACCGGGCCGTCGCTCAGCGCGTTTAACGCGTGGGTGCTGCTCAAGGGCCTCGAGACGCTCGACCTGCGCGTCCGCGCCCAGACGGACGCCGCGCTCGAGGTGGCGACGGCGCTCGAGAGCCTCGACGGGCTCTCGGTCGTGCGCTACCCGTTCCTGACGTCGCACCCGCAGCACGAGCTCGCGGTGGCGCAGCAGGCCGGCGGCGGCACGGTCGTCACGTTCGACCTCGCCGTGCCCGACGGGCTCGACCCCGTCGAGGCGAAGAAGCGCACCTTCCAGTTCCTCGACGCGCTCCAGGTCATCGACATCTCGAACAACCTCGGCGACGCCAAGTCGATGGTCACCCACCCGGCGACCACGACGCACCGCAAGCTCGGCCCGGCGGGCCGCGCCAAGGTGGGCATCAACGAGACGACGGTCCGCCTGTCGGTGGGCCTGGAGGACCCGGCGGACCTCGTCGACGACGTGACGCAGGCGCTCGCCGCGCTCTGACCCCTGCGTTTCGATGTAGTACCTCCTTGCGTTCTGAGCCCCCAGACGCAAGGAAGTACTACGCCGAAAGCGAGGGACGCAGGACCGCCCGGTCCGGCACCAGGCGGCCGGGCGCCCATCCCGCCCGGCGCAGGATCGGCGTCACCAGCGGGGCGAGAGCGCCCCGCCATACGTCCTCCGACGTCACGCGGACGAGCTGGACGCCGCCCGTGAGCAGCGCGTTCTGCCGACGACGGTCGCGGAAGAGGGCGTCGGGCAGCGAGTGCGGGTCCGCACCGTCGACCTCGACGACGAGCCACCGGTCTTCCCCGAGCCACCACCCGAGATCGCACCGCGCGACGAACCGTCCGCCCACGTCGACCACCTCGACCTGGAGAGCGTCGGGCGGGACGCCCGCATCGATGCAGCCCAGCCGGGCGACGGACTCCAGCGGAGACTCGGAGCGGGCGTCGGCGAGCGCCCAGACGTCGTGCGTCCGTTCCACACCCGGCCGGCCCCGGGCTCGCTCGTGCGCGGCCGCGACACCGGCCGCGTCGGTCAGCCGAAGATGGCAGGCGCTGTCCAGCACCGCGAGCGCCCGCCGGCGTCCGAGGCTGGGGACCGTGTGCACGAGCGCGTTCTCGACCGACGACACCGGCCACCCGTCACGCATGACGACGGAGCAGCCGTCGTACCGGCGGACCGTGATGCCGTCGCGCGGACGTCGCGGCCCGCCGTCCCGCACGGCGGCCTCGGGCTCGATGTCGACGGGCAGGCCCTGGACGCCGTGCATCGCGAGGGCACAGGCGCCGACGGCGAACGCGTTGCCGCCGAGGGCCAGCAGCGCGACGAGCGCGGCCCGGCGCCGCCGATGGTCGAACGCCTCGTGCCCGGTCCGCTCGCGGGGTGGGACCAGGACGGTGTCGTACACGCCTCGGGTGACCGGGAGGATCCGGCGCTGGCTCGCGAGACGCGCGACCCGCGCGCCGTCCACCCTGTGCAGGGTGAGCTGGGCGGAGGCGAGCAGACCCTCCTGCTCGGCGGCAAGACGGAGGAGACCAGGAGGCAGGGGCCGGGGCGTGCGCACGGCCCCATGCGACCAGCCGGCGCGGCGCCGCCACGCGGCAGAGCGGCGGCCTTGTGCGCAACGAGGCGGAAGGCGCGGCTGTGGACAGGTAGCGGCGGCCGGCACCGCGGCCGGCCGACCGGCCGGATCAGGGCGGCCCGGGTGCCGGTGGCGTCAGGGCAGGCGGCGTCAGGGCAGGCGGAACGCGCGACCCACCGCGAGGCGGGTCAGGCTGGCGCAGACCGTGTCCGTGAGCAGCGCGCGGATCCGGTAGGTGCCCGTCGTCACGCCTGCCAGCGGCAGGCGGGCGGCCCACTCGCCGTGGCGCCAGCCGGGCTCCACGAGGCCCGTCGAGACGACGACGGCCTCGTCGTCGTCGCGCACCAGCATGACCACGAGCTCGCGACCCGCCTCGTGCGTGCCGAGCGCGAGCTCGCCCGAGGCGACGAGCTCGCCGTCCGGCCCGGCCTTGCCCTCGAGGCGGTGGCGGCCGTCGACGTGGACGAACCCGTCGAGGAACTCGTCGATGGTGACCCACTCGGTGCACTGCGCGGCGTTGAACCAGGAGTCGGTCAGGCGCGCGGTGACCGGGCGGACGCCCGCGTGCCGGTGCGCCAGCGCGCCGGCCTCGAAGTGCACCGCCCAGGTACCGTCGGTCACGCGGCCCGTGCGGGTGACGCCGGCGACGCTCACCTCGACCTCGACACCGTCGACCTCCGTGCCGTACGCGCGGCCCGAGACCTCGAAGCGGCAGAACGTCGTCAGTGCGCGCGGGCAGACCGTGAGCTCGACCCGGGGCGCGACATAGACGACGTCGTCGGCGGTGACGACGTCAGACTGGTGACGCTCGGTCATCGTCATGGTGCGGCTTCCTCGGCGGTCGTGTCGGGTGGTGCGGCTATCGTCCCCCGGGATCGGCTCCGACCCGCGCCAGAGGGGCGCGAAGTGCTTGTTCGTGGACAGGACCCGGGATTGTGGTGTTAGACACATCCGCTGGGCGGCGGGCAGAAGGCGTGCGCGCCAGCCCGCACGACAGGCCGCGCGGGGCGTCGTCGCACGGCCGGTAGCGTAGGCACCTGGCGCCGGGAGCCCCCGGCCCGTTCGACTTGGGAGCACGAGTGACCGACGGGTTCATCGCCAGTCCCCCACGGCCCGTCGCCGACCAGACGGCCGCCCACGGGTACGGCGAGCGCATGGAGCGCATGGTGGCCATGGCCGCCGCCGAGGCGGCCGACGCCGTCGGCGAGGCGCGCGAGAAGGCGGCGCAGCTGCTCACCGACGCGCGCCGCGACGCAGACACGACGGTCACCGAGGCGCAGGTCCACGCGACGGCGACGATCGCCGCGGCGCGCGCCGAGTCCGACCGCCTGCTCGCCGAGGGCCGCGACGCCGCCGCCGAGGCGCGCCGCGAGGCCGCCGCCGCGGCCGACGCCCTGACCCGCGAGACGTTGCAGGCCGCCGGGGACGAGCGCCGCCGCGCCGAGCACGACGCCCGCACCACGGTTGCCGACGCCCAGGAGAAGGCGCACCGCCTGGTCGAGGAGGCCCGCATCGAGGCCGCCCGCATCGAGGCGCGCGCCCAGGCGCTGCGCGACGAGGCCGAGACGGCCCGCACCGAGGCGCTCGCCGAGGCCGAGGAGATCCGCCGCCAGGCTAAGGCCGACGCCGACGCCGCCACGTCGACCGCCGCCGCGCGCGCCGCGGGCCTCGTCGCCGAGGCGCAGACGGAGGTCGCGCGCGTGCGCGCCGACGCCGAGCGCTCCACGCGCGAGCTCGTGCAGCGCCGCGACCAGATCGCCGTCCAGCTCGAGACCCTGCGCCGCTCGCTCGGTCTGGGCGCCGGCCCGGCCCCCGCCCCCGCCCAGCACGACGGAGGCGAGCAGTGATGCGCTGGTTCCGCAACCACCCGGCCGACGACCCGCAGGCGCCCGCCCCCGAGGGGTCGCACCCCTGGTGGGCCGAGCCCGCCGATGCGCCCGGCGTCCCGCCGCTCGAGCCCGACTTCGACACGATCGTCGGCGGCGGGCCCGCCGAGCAGACCGAGGCGTCCGCGCCCGTCCCCGAGCGCCGCACGGTGCTCGGCGGGATCCCGCGCTCGTTCGCGCCGTCGTCGTTCCAGCCGACCGCGCCCACCGAGTCCTACGTCCCCGTGTTCGGGTTCGGCGACGACGCCCCGCAGGTCGTCGGCGCGCGGCGCGACGAGGTGGGTCCCGACGGCGCTGCGTCCGACGACGCCGGGTCCGACGATGCTGCGTCCGACAGCGCTGCGTCCGGTGGCGCTGGGTCCGGTGGCGCTGGGTCCGGTGGCGCCGCGTCCGGTGGCGAGGTCCGGGACGGTGGAGGGCGGGACGCTGGCTTCCCCGCCGACGTCGCGCCAGAGCAGCACGACGTAGCGCACGACGAGGCCACGTCCGCCCGCGACGACGCGCCGCAGGTTCCGCTCGCGCCCGACGCGGCGGCCACCGCTGCCGACGAGCGGGCTGGCGGCGTCCTGACGGGCACCCCGGGGACGAGCTACGCACCGACGGACTTCGAGCCCACGCAGACAGACCCCGCACACACCGGGTTCGTGCAGACGGAGCCCGCGCAGACCGAGCCCGCCCGGACCGACGGGCTCGACGCCCCCGCCGGCGTCGCGCCGGAGCAGCACGACGACGCGGGCGCCGAGCCCGCGTCGAGCATCGACCCCGAGGAGTCGCACGTGCCCGTGGGCACCGAGGAGGGCACGTTCGCCGACGACGTCGCCGCCGAGCCGCTGAACCTGCCCGAGGACGCGGACGCGTTCGACGTCGTCGTCACGGAGGCCGACCTCGACGACGACGAGTACCTCCCCGCAGCCGTCCTCCCGACCGCGGCGGACGAGGAGATCCCCGTCCCCGTCGCCGAGATCGGGCTGAGCTTCGGCGAGCGCATCGAGCGCCTCATCGCCGCGGCCGTCACCGAGGCGGAGAACACGCGCGCCGACGCGCAGCACGAGGCCACCCAGCTGGTGCAGTCCGCCCAGCTCGACGCCGAGCACACGGTCGCGGCCGCCCAGCGACAGTCGGCCGAGATCGTCGCCGCGACGCAGCGCCGGTGCGACGACGAGCTCGCGGCCGCGCAGCGCACGCGCGAGGAGGCCGACCAGGTGCTGGCGGACGCCCGCGCCGAGGCCGAGCAGCTGCGTCGCCGCGTCCGTGACGAGGTCACGGAGCTGCGCTCGGAGATCGACCTGCACGCGCAGGCCATGCTCGCGCGCACGCACGCCGACACCAACCGGACGCTCGCGTCCGCCCGCGCGGAGCTCGAGGAGATCACGCTGCGCAAGGCGGAGCTCGAGGAGCAGATGTCCGCGATCCGCGCGCTGCTCAGCGACGCGGTCGTCGAGCCGCTGCCGCAGGACGTCAGCGGGTTCCTCGGCGCGCCCGCCGCCGAGCCGACGCGCACGGAGCCGACGGCGTCCGCGGCCGCGTCAGCGTCCTCGGCCGACTTTGCCGGCTCTGCGTCCTCCACCGACTCGGCAGGCTCCGCGTCATCCGCCGACTCCGCGTCATCCGCCGACTCCGCAGAGCCCACCGCCTCTGGCGACGCTCCCGCCTCCGGCGACGCCGCCGCGTCCGCCGCCTCCCCTGGCTCGGCGTCCTCAGCCGACTCCGCCGACCGCGGCAGGCACCTCTAGCACCCCGGTGTGGCGCCCACAGCATCCTGTGGGCGCCACACCCGCACTCTTCGCGCCCCCGGACAGCGGAGATCGCGCCCCTCCCGTCACACTCGTGGTATGCCCACGCCAGCAGCGGTCCGCCTCCACGAGCGGCCCGTTGCTGCCCATCTGCGGCCGCTCCCGGCGCGGGACCCGTCGCGCGCCGCGCTGCGCGCCCGGGTGCTCGAGGTCATCGCCGCGGAGGCGGCGAACCCGCACCTGACGCCCGCCGACGTCGCCGCGGCGCTGGGCATCACGGACCGCACGCTCGCCCGGCTCTTCGAGCACGCCCCCCGGAGCGTCGCCGGCCACATCGCCCAGGCCCGGCTGGACCTCGCGCTCGAGCACCTCGACGACGCCCGCTTCTCCGGGGACCTCGACGTCGTCGCGCGGCGTTCGGGCTACAGCTCGGTCGCAGACCTCGACCGCGCCGTCCTGGCCTCGACCGGCCTGACGCCCGCGGACCACCAGACGGACGCCGACGACGAGCCGCCCGTCGCAGGCCCGCGGCGGGGCTACCGGCCCACGCTCCCTCGCGGCCGACGCGCCCGCGACGTCGTCGCACTCTTGCGCTGAGCACGCGCCACCCCTGCACCGGCGCCCACCGCGCTCCCGAGCCCCACGGCCGTCCTCAGGCGCTCAACACACGCCGCCCCTTCGCGCGCCCAGCACACGCCGCGCCCAGCACACGCCACGCCCCACACACACCGCGCCCCCGCACGCGCCGCACCCCGCACACGCCGTCCCGCGCCGGGCTCCCGGCGCCTCGCAAGAGCCGCACCGGCGACGAACCCGCAGGTCACCGCCGTCGGGCCCCAGCACGCGCCCACGGCGGCACGGTGCCGCAAGCGCCAGTGACCGCCCT
Source organism: Xylanimonas protaetiae (assembly GCF_004135385.1). Taxonomy (NCBI): domain Bacteria; kingdom Bacillati; phylum Actinomycetota; class Actinomycetes; order Micrococcales; family Promicromonosporaceae; genus Xylanimonas; species Xylanimonas protaetiae. The sequence continues at coordinate 898,516 of NZ_CP035493.1, forward strand.
CACGTACCGGCGTCGGACGGCGAGCCGCTAGCGTCGGCGTACCCCTGAACGAAGGAGTCGGTCGATGACGATGGCCCCGACCCACCCCTCGGCCGCCACGGCGATCGGCGCCGTCCGGCACGAGAACTTCGCGTACCAGCGCGCCCCGATGATCGTGTACTGGGAGCTGACGACGGCCTGCGGCCTCGCGTGCCGCCACTGCCGGGCGGAGGCCGTACGCCAGCCGCTGCCGGGCGAGCTCACGACGCGCCAGGCGCTGGCGGTGCTCGACCAGATCACCGAGTTCGGCGACCCGCTCCCCCACGTCGTCATGACGGGCGGCGACCCGCTGCGCCGCGCCGACCTGGACGAGCTCATCGCCGCCGCGACGGACCGCGGCATCGGCGTCTCGCTCGCCCCGGCCGCCACGCCGCTGCTGGGCCGCGACCGGCTGGAGGGCCTGCGGGAGCTGGGGGTGCAGGCCATCTCGTTGAGCCTCGACGGGTCCACGGCCGCCCTGCACGACGGCGTCCGGCAGGTGCCGGGCACGTTCGAGACGACCCTGGAGCTGCTCGACGTCGCCGCGTCCGTCGGGATGCCGGTCCAGGTGAACACCCTGGTCACGGCCGACACGCTGCCGGACATGCCCGCCGTCTACGAGCTGCTGCGCACGCGCACGCTCATGACCTGGAGCCTGTTCTTCCTCATCTCCACGGGCCGCGGCACGCAGCTCCAGGAGCCGTCGCCGGGCGAGGCCGAGAAGCTCATGCGGTGGCTGCTGAGCATCGCACGCGAGGCCCCGTTCGTGGTGCGCACCACGGAGGCGACGTCGTACCGCCGCGTCGCGGCGATGCGCCACGAGAAGGCCGGCCGCACGCCCGCCGAGATCGAGGCGCTGCCGATGGCCCGGTCGTTCGGGATCCGTGACGGCAACGGCATCGTGTTCGTCTCGCACACGGGCGACGTCACGCCGTCGGGCTTCCTGCCGCTCGCCGTCGGCAACGTCAAGGAACGCTCGCTCGTGGACCTGTACCGCGACGACGCGACGATGCGCGCCCTGCGCGACCCGGCCGGCTTCAAGGGCCGCTGCGGCGACTGCGAGTACCACCTGTGGTGCGGCGGCTCGCGCGCCCGCGCCTACGCGCACACGGGCGACCCGCTCGAGTCGGACCCGCTGTGCCCATACCAGCCGGGCACGCGGCACTCCGTCATCGCGGCGTCGTAGGGAACGACGTCGTCTCGGCGGTGCAGAGAACGACGTCGTCGCGGCGTCGTAGGCACCGCGAAGGGGGCCCGTCACGACGACGGGCCCCCTTCGCGGTGCGGGTCAGGCGTTGACGAGCGCCGCGAGCACCGAGGTGAAGAAGCCGAGGCCGTCCGTGCCCTGGCGGGCACCGGCGGCGGCGTCGGGGCCGAAGCCCGCCTCGACGGCGTGCTCGGGGTGCGGCATGAGCCCGACGACGTTGCCCCGCTCGTTGGTGATGCCCGCGATGTTGCGGCGCGAGCCGTTGGGGTTCCAGCCGTCGTAGCGGAACACCACGCGGCCCTCGCCCTCGAGCTCGTCGAGCGTGTGCTCGTCGGCGACGTACTGGCCGTCCTGGTTCTTCAGCGGCACCGTGATGCGCTGGCCGGCCTCGTACTGGTTGGTCCAGGCGGTCGTGGCGTTCTCGACGACCAGCACCTGCTCGCGGCAGATGAAGTGTAGGTGGTCGTTCTTGACCATCGAGCCGGGCAGCAGGTGCGCCTCGGTGAGGATCTGGAAGCCGTTGCAGATGCCGAGGACGGGCAGGCCGCCCTGCGCGGCGTCGGCGACCGACGTCATGGCGGCGGCGAAGCGGCTGATCGCGCCCGCGCGCAGGTAGTCGCCGTAGGAGAACCCGCCGGGGATCACGACGGCGTCGACGCCCTGGAGGTCGGCGTCCGCGTGCCACAGGGCGACGGGGGTGGCGCCGGCGAGGCGGACCGCGCGCTGCGCGTCCCGGTCGTCGAGCGTGCCGGGGAAGGTGATGACGCCGATGCGGGCGCCCTCGACGCCCGTCATCAGGCGTTGACCGCGGTCGCGGCGGGGGTGGCGTCGAAGACGTTGACGACGTCCTCGATGATCGGGTTGCTCAGCAGCGTCTCGGCGGCCTGCTGCGCGGCGGCGAGGATCTCGGGCGTGACGTCGCCCTCGACCTCGAGCTCGAACCGCTTGCCCTGCCGCACGCTGGTGAACTGCGTGAACCCGAGGCGCGGCAGCGCCCCGACCACGGCCTTGCCCTGGGGGTCCAGGATCTCGGGCTTGGGCATGACCTCGACGACGACGCGTCCCACAGGGGCTCCTCGAATGAATCTCTCGCGAGAGGAAGGGGGGTGTGCGGCGTCAGTCTACCGGGCAGCAACGGCGGCCTGATCCCGCGTCTCGACGGGACATCGGTCGGCCGTCGCGGGACGGTGGTGCGACCATCGACTCATGACCCACGGCAGCTACGGCTCGTTCTCCGCACCGGCCCCTCGGACCGAGGGCGTCGACGGCTACGCCATCGCCGCGATCGTCACCTTCCCCCTCGGCCTCGTCCCGATCATCCTCGGCTTCGTCTCCCTGCGGCGGATCCGGCGCACGGGCCAGGGCGGCCGGGTCCTCGCGTACGTCGCGATCGGGCTGGGCGTCCTCTCGGCGATCTTCGGCATGGCGCTCTTCATGGCGACGATGGCGATCCTGCCGGAGCTGACGGGCTCCTGACCGGGAGACCCACGACACCACGGCCCGCCTCCCGACACCGGGGGCGGGCCTCTTTCTGCCCGCTGACCTGCTGCATCACGATTGACACCACAAAGGTGTTGTCATGACACCACTGTGGTGTCATAGTTGCGTCATGGACATCACGCGGTACGTCGACGACCTCCAGCAGCGGCTCACCCAGGCGGCCGAGACCGGGGGGCCCGAGGCCCAGCAGATCGCGCAGCGCCTCACGGGCACGCTCGACGCCGCCGTCCGCCTCGTTCTTCTCGACGCCCTGTCGGCCGCCGCCGGCGAGATCTCCACGGAGCTCGCCCCCGGGTCCGTCGACGTGCGTCTGCGGGGCGGCGAACCCGAGTTCGTCGTCGCCCTCCCCGAGCCCGACGCCGGCCGCACCGGCGCCGCACCCGCACCCGCCTCCTTCGCCCCGCCGGCACCCCCGGCCGACGCCGAGGACGGCGCCACCACCCGCACCACGCTCCGCCTGCCCGACAACCTCAAGGCCCAGGTCGAGGTCTCCGCGGCCCGCGACGGCGTGTCCGTCAACACCTGGCTCGTGCGCGCCGTCTCCGCCGCGCTCGCCCAGGGCACCCCCGCCGGCACCACCCGCGTCACGCGGGTCGGCGGCACCCACGTCACCGGCTGGGTGCGCTGACGCGCCCACCCGTCACGCACCACCTTCTCCGCGGCCCCGCCGCACCTTCCTTGGAGCAACCATGCCTACTTTCCCTGCCTCCGGTCCGGTCACCGTCGTCGTCGACCAGGTCGCCGGCACCGTCCAGGTGGTCGCCGCAGAGCGCGACGACGCCGTCGTCACGATCCTGCCCACCAACCCCGGCAAGGCGGCCGACGCCCGACTCGCCCAGGAGACGACCGCGACCTTCGCCAACAACGTCCTGACCGTCGGGTCCCCGACGTCGCTGCGGAAGCTCGTGATCGGCCCCAAGGGCACCGTCGAGGTCACGATCGAGGTGCCGCTCGGCTCCGACCTGACCGGCAAGCTCGCCTTCGGCCCGCTGTACACGGAGGGGCCGCTCGGCGTCGTCGACGTCGCGCTGTCCGCCGGCAACGGCACGATCGACCAGGCCACGCGGCTCGACGTGCGCGCAGCGGCCGGCAGCGTCGTCGTCGGGCGCGTGTCCGGGACGGCGACGATCACGTCGGCCGCCGGGTCGGTGCGGGTCCGCGAGCTGAGCGGCGACGGCACGATCAAGTCCTCGGCGGGCGACGTCACGGTCGGCTCCGTCGCGGGCTCGCTCGAGGTCGCGGGCGCCCACGGCGAGATCGTCGTCGGGCGCGTGCGCGGCACCGTCGGGGCCAAGACGTCGTCGGGCGGCATCCGCATCGACTCGCTCGACGAGGGCGTCGCGACCCTCCACACGTCCTACGGGTCGGTCGAGGTGGGCGTGCCGGAGGGCACGGCCGCCTGGCTCGACGCGTCCACCAAGTTCGGCCAGGTGCGCAACCGGCTCACGCCGTCCGGCGCGCCCGACGGCGGCCCCACCGCCGAGATCCACGCCACCACCTCCTACGGCGACGTCGTCGTGCGCCGCCCGGAGTCCACCTCCCCGTTCACCGGGGTCTGAGAGCACCGAGGAGAAGCGATCATGACTGCCACGATCCAGGTCACCGACCTGCGCAAGTCCTTCGGCGACAACGCCGTGCTCCAGGGCGTCACCTTCGAGGTGCGGCGGGGCGAGATCTTCGCCCTGCTCGGCTCGAACGGCGCCGGCAAGACCACCACCATCAACATCCTGTCGACGCTCCTGGCCGCCGACAGCGGCAGCGCCGCGCTCGCGGGGCACGACGTCGCCGCCGAGGCCGGCAAGGTCCGCCAGGCCATCTCGCTCACGGGCCAGTTCGCGGCCGTCGACGAGATCCTCACGGGCCGCGAGAACCTCGAGCTCATCGCGGTGCTGCGCCGCGAGCGGGCGCCGAAGCAGGTCGCCACGGACCTGCTGGCCCGCTTCGGGCTCACGGAGGCGGCCGACCGCCGCGCCGGCACCTACTCCGGCGGCATGAAGCGGCGGCTCGACATCGCCATGAGCCTGGTCGGCACGCCCGAGATCATCTTCCTGGACGAGCCCACCACAGGCCTCGACCCCGAGGGGCGCCTCGAGGTGTGGAAGACCGTCAAGGAGCTCGCCGACGGCGGCACCACGATCCTGCTCACCACGCAGTACCTCGACGAGGCGGAGGCGCTGGCCGGCCGCATCGCGATCCTGCACGGCGGCACGATCATCGCGAACGGCACGCTCGCCGAGCTCAAGGCGATGTTCCCGCCCGCCACGGTCGAGTACGTCGAGAAGCAGCCGACGCTCGAGGAGATCTTCCTCGCCATCACCGGCTCGACGTCGTCGGCCGCCACGACCGGCACCACGACCGGCACCAAGACCGGCACCACGACCGGCAAGGAGGCCTGACCATGTTCCGCGACACCACCGCCCTCACGGGCCGCCTCATGAAGCAGATCCTGCGGTCCCCGGACACCATCATCACGGTGGCCGTCACGCCGCTCGCTCTGTTCCTGCTGTTCCGCTACGTCTTCGGCGGGGCCATCCAGGGCACGGGCAACTACACGAACTACCTGCTGCCGGGCATCCTGCTCATCACGGTCGCCTCGGGCGTCGCGTACACGGCGTTCCGCCTGTGGGGCGACAAGCAGAAGGGCATCAACGCCCGGTTCCAGACCATGCCGATCGCCCGCTCGGCGGTCCTGTGGTCGCACGTGCTGACGTCGGTGTTCTCGAACCTCGTCACGGCCGCGATCATCATCGGGGTCGGGTTCGCGATGGGCTTCCGCCCGCAGGCGTCGTTCGCCGGCTGGCTCGGGTTCCTCGGCCTGCTGGTGCTGTTCACGCTCGCCCTGACGTGGCTGGCCGTCGTCCCGGGCCTCACGGCCTCGACCATGGAGGGCGCGTCGGCCTTCAGCTACCCGCTGATCTTCCTGCCGTTCCTGTCGTCGGCCTTCGTGCCGACGGCGACCATGCCGGGCCCGGTCCGGTGGTTCGCGGAGAACCAGCCGGTCACGTCGATCGTCGAGTCCATGCGGGCCCTGATCGACCACCGCCCGGTGGGAACGGACATCTGGGTCGCGCTCGCGTGGCTGGTGGGCCTGGGTCTGCTGGCCTACGCGCTGGCGGTCCGCACCTACGGCCGAACCCGCACCTGACCCGCCCACCCGACCCGGCCCACCCGGCCCACCCGGCTCGCGGGCGACTCTGAAGGTCCGCGTATGGGCTCCCATACGCGGACCTTCAGGGTCGCTCGACCGTCGTGGTCAGGTGAGGGGGGCGCCCGTCAGGCGTTCGTAGGCCTCCAGGTAGCGGGCGCGGGTTCTAGCCACGATGTCGGCCGGGAGAGGCGGGGGCGGCGTGTCCGTCGCGCGGTCCCAGCCCGACGCCGGGGACGTCAGCCAGTCGCGGACGTACTGCTTGTCGTAGCTCGGCTGGGCGTGGCCGGGCTCCCACGCGTCGGCGGGCCAGAAGCGCGACGAGTCCGGGGTGAGCACCTCGTCGCCCAGGACGACGACGCCGGTGGCCGGGTCGACGCCGAACTCCAGCTTGGTGTCCGCCAGGATGATGCCCCGCTCGCGCGCGATCTGCTCGGCCCGTGCATACACGGCCAGCGTGAGGTCGCGCAGCGTCGTCGCCGGACCCTCGCCGAGCGCCTCGACGACGGCGGAGAACGGCACGTTCTCGTCGTGCTCGCCCACCTCGGCCTTGGTGGCCGGGGTGAAGATCGGCTCGGGCAGCCGCGACCCGTCGACCAGCCCGGGCGGCAGGGCGATCCCCGTGACCGACCCGGACGCGCGGTACTCCGCGAGGCCCGAGCCCGTCAGGTACCCGCGCACCACGCACTCGACGGGGTACATCTGCAGGCGCCGGCAGATCATCGCGCGGCCCGCGACGACGTCGGGCACCAGGCCGTCGAACGGCTCCGCGCTGGCCTCGGTCGACACCACGTGGTTGGGCACGACGTCGGCAAGCTGCTCGAACCACCACAGGCTGAGCTGGGTCAGCACCACGCCCTTGTCGGGGATGCCGGGGCTGAGCACGTGGTCGTACGCCGACACGCGGTCCGAGGCGACGACGAGCACGACGTCGCCCAGCGGGTGCGCGCCGCCCAGCGCGGGCAGGTCGGGCTCGTACAGGTCACGGACCTTGCCGGAGTAGACGTGCCGCCAGCCGGGCAGGTCGAGGGCGCCGCCGCCGAACGCTTCAGTCACGATCGTGACCTCTCGTGTGTAGGAGTGATGGTCCGCGAACCCGCCCTGCGACGTCGCGCAGGATGACGGGTGCGGTCAGAGGGACGGAACGGTGATCTCGCCGCGGCCGGCCTTGAGGCCGATGTCCGTGCGGTGGTGCGAGCCCTCCAGGCCGATGCGGGCGACGCCCTCGTAGGCGCGGGCGCGGGCCTCGTCGAACGTCGCGCCCTCGGCGACGACCGAGAGCACGCGGCCGCCGGCGGAGACCAGCGTGCCGTCCACGGTCACCGAGGTGCCGGCGTGCAGCACGTGCACGCCGTCGAGCGCCTCGGCGTCGTCGATGCCCGTGACGGGGTCGCCGGTGCGGTTCGCCCCCGGGTAGCCCTGCGAGGCGACGACGACGTTGACCACCGGCGACGACGACCAGCGCAGCGCGGGCAGCTCGTCGATCGCGCCCGTGGCCGAGGCGAGCAGCAGCGTGGACAGCGGGGACTGCAGGCGGGCGAGGACGACCTGCGTCTCGGGGTCGCCGAAGCGGGCGTTGAACTCGACGACGCGCGTGCCGCGCGACGTGAGCGCGAGCCCCACGTAGAGCACGCCCGCGAAGGGGGTGCCGCGGCGGGCCATCTCGTCGATCGTCGGCTGCGCGATGCGCTCGACGACCTCGTCGACCAGGCCGGCGGGGGCCCAGTCGAGCGGCGAGTAGGCGCCCATGCCGCCCGTGTTGGGCCCGGCGTCGTCGTCGCCCACGCGCTTGAAGTCCTGCGCGGGCTGGAGCGGCACCACGTGGGTGCCGTCGGAGATGACGAAGAGCGAGACCTCCGGGCCGTCGAGGTACTCCTCGACGACCACCCGGGCATCGCCCGGAGACGATGCCCCCCGGGCTGCCAGCGCCTCGGCCCCGTGGGCCAGCGCCTCCTCCCGGGAGGACGTCACGACGACGCCCTTGCCCGCGGCCAGCCCGTCGTCCTTGACGACGTACGGCGCGCCGAACGCGTCGAGCGCGGCCGCGACCTCCTCGACCGTGGTGCACACGTGCGCCATCGCCGTCGGCACGCCGGCCGCGGCCATGACGTCCTTGGCGAACGACTTCGAGCCCTCGAGCTGCGCGGCGGCGGCCGTCGGGCCGAAGACCGGGAAGCCCGCCGCGGCGACGGCGTCCGCGACGCCCGCGACCAGCGGCGCCTCGGGCCCGACGACGACGAGGTCCGCCCCGAGCGACGCGGCGAGCGCAGCGACGGCGGCGCCGTCGTTCGCGTCGACGGCGTGGAGCGTCGCCTCGCGCGCGATGCCCGGGTTGCCGGGAGCGGCGTGCAGCTCGTGGACGCCCTCGGCGGCCAGGGAGTGAACGATGGCGTGCTCGCGGGCGCCGGGCCCGACGACGAGGATCTTCACGGGCGCCAAGTGTAGGCAGCCGCGTCGCCTCGCGGCGCGGCCGCCCGCTCCGCGGCGCCTGCCGATCCCCGGGGTTGGGGGCAGGCCCCGGTCGGGTCGGCGGTTCTGCTTCGGGTCGGCGGATGTATCAGCCGACCCGAAACAGAACCGCCGACCCGGCCGCGCGGGCCCGCGTCAGCGCGCGTGGATCAGGTCGTGCACCGGGATGATCTCGTCGCGGCGCGGGCCGACGCCCACCGCGGAGATGCGGCAGCCCGAGATGTCCTCGATGTAGCGGAGGTACGCCTGGGCGTTGGCGGGCAGGTCCGAGATCTCGCGCGCACCCGAGATGTCCTCCCACCAGCCAGGGAGCTCCTCGTAGACCGGCTTCGCGTGGTGGAAGTCGCTCTGGTTGTCGGGCATCTCGTCGAAGCGCGTGCCGTCGACGTCGTAGCCCACGCACACCGGCACCTTGTCGAGGCCGGTGAGCACGTCGAGCTTGGTGACCACGAGGTCCGTCAGGCCGTTGACGCGCGAGGCGTAGCGCGCGATGACGGCGTCGTACCAGCCGGTGCGGCGCGCGCGGCCGGTGGTCACGCCGTACTCGCCACCCGTCTTGCGCAGGTACTCGCCCTTGTCGTCGAACAGCTCGGTGGGGAACGGGCCCTCGCCGACGCGCGTCGTGTACGCCTTGATGACGCCGATGACGGAGTCGACGCGGGTCGGCCCGATGCCCGAGCCCGTCACCGCACCGCCCGCGGTGGCCGACGACGACGTCACGAACGGGTAGGTGCCGTGGTCGATGTCGAGCATCGTCGCCTGGCCGGCCTCGAAGAGCAGCGTCTTGCCCTCGTCGAGCGCGTTGTTGAGCACCAGGGGCGTGTTCGCGACCATCGGCTTGAGCCGGTCCGCGTACGCCAGCAGCTCCTCGGTGACGGCGTCGACGTCGACCGCGCGGCGGTTGTACATCTTCACCAGCAGGTGGTTCTTCTGGTTGAGCGAGCCCTCGATCTTGTCGTGCAGGATCTTCGGGTCGAACAGGTCCGCGATGCGGATGCCCAGGCGGTTGATCTTGTCCGCGTAGGCCGGGCCGATGCCGCGGCCCGTCGTCCCGATGCGGCGCGAGCCGAGGAACCGCTCGGTCACCTTGTCCAGCGTCCGGTGGAACGAGGTGATGACGTGCGCCTGCGACGAGACCAGCAGGCGCGAGACGTCTACGCCGCGCGACTCGAGCGCCTCGAGCTCCTCGAACAGCACCTCGATGTCGACGACGACGCCGTTGCCGATCACCGGCACGACGCCCTCGGACAGGATGCCCGACGGCAGCAGGTGCAGGGCGTACTTCTCGTCACCGATGACGACGGTGTGCCCGGCGTTGTTGCCGCCGTTGAACTTGACGACGTAGTCGACGCGCGACCCGAGCAGGTCCGTCGCCTTGCCCTTGCCCTCATCGCCCCACTGGGCACCGACGAGCACGACTGCAGGCATGGGGATCCTTCCCTTGGATGGCTTGTTGCCCCGGTGGTCACGTGACGACGCGACAACCTGGACCGCAGCGCAGTTTACCGGTCGTTGACCATCTCACCCGGGTGTTGTCGCGTACTCTCGCAGCATGATCGAGATCGCGACGTCGCCGACGACGACGACCCTCGTGATCACCGGCGACCTCGACCTCGCCGAACGCGACCAGTTCCCGGAGATCGCCTCCCGCGTGGTCGGCCTGCGCCGCCAGCTGCTCGTCATCGACATGTGCCGCGTGACGTTCATGGACTCCACGGGCGCGGCGTTCCTCATCTCGCTGGCGGACTCGGGCCGCAAGCGCGGCGGCGCCACCGTGCTGCGCGGCGCCGACGAGCGCGACCTGTTCGTGCTCGAGGTGTGCGGCGCGCTCGACATGTTCCGCGTGGACCGCGACCACGACTGCGAGGACTCGGCAGCCGACACGGCGTTCACGCGTCCAGGCGCGGCCGGGAGCCCCGCGGCCGACCCGCTCCCGCACCGGCCGCGACCGACCGCCTGACCCGCGCCCGCCCAGCGTGCGGTGGCCGCCCCTCAGTGCACGGCGAGCGACGCCGCCGGCTGCTTGAGCTTCGCCCACACGAGCTTGCCCGAGCGCGAGGGGCGCCAGCCCCAGTCCGCCAGGCGTTCGACGATCTGCATGCCGAAGCCGCCCACGCGGTTCGGGTGGCCGTCGGTGGTGACGGGCGGTGCCGGGTTGGCGTCCTCGACCTCGATGCGCAGCCCGTCGCCCGTGTCGAACAGCCGCAGCCCGATGTTGCCCCACCCGTGCAGCACGCCGTTGGCGACGAGCTCGGAGACCACGAGCTCCGCCGACGCCGAGTCCGGCAGCCCCCACGCCTCGCACGAGCGCAGCACCGCGTGCCGCGCTCGCCCGATCGACGCCGGCTCGCTCGGCAGCAGCCAGCGCCGCGACCGCGGCGACAGCGCGGGCGTCACGGCGTCCGCCACCGGGTCCGGCAGCCGCACGACGACGATGGCGACGTCGTCCTCGGGCGCGTCGGCCAGCCGGCTCAGCAGCTCCTCGCCCACGCCCGCGGCGTCGCGCGCCGTGATGCGCGCCGACGTCTCGGTGAGCGCGTCGAGGCCCACCTTGAGCGAGCGGTCGCGGCGCTCGATGAGGCCGTCCGTGTAGAGCAGCAGGACGTCGCCCGGCCGCAGCGTCTCGCGGGCCGTGCGGCGCTCGATGAACCCGAAGCCCACGAGGGAGCCGCCGCCCTCGTCGAGCTGGCGCACCTCGCCGTCGCGCAGCAGCAGCGGCGGCAGGTGGCCCGCCCGCGTGTACTCCATGTCCCAGCGCTCCTCGCCCGGCCCGGCGGCGTCGTCGCGCTTGCGCAGCGTCGCGTACACGAGGCTCGCCGACCGGGGGATGCGCATGCCCTGCACGAGCGTGTCGACGCGGTCGAGCACCACGCCGGGCGTCGTCAGCTCGTACGCGTACGACCGCACCACGGACCGCAGCTGGCCCATCGCGGCAGCGGCCTCGACGTCGTGCCCGACGACGTCGCCGATCACGAGGCCGACCGTCGAGCCGTCGATGTCGAGCACGTCGTACCAGTCGCCGCCCACCTGGGCGTGCTCCGCGTTGGGCGCGTAGTACGTCCACACGTCGAGGCCCGTGACGTCGGCCTGCTCGGGCAGCATCGCGCGCTGGAGCGCCTCGGCGAGCCGGTGCTCGCGCGCGTAGAGGCGCGCGTTGTCGATGGCCGTGCCGGCGCGGCGGGCGATGACCTCGACGACCGTACGGACGTCGTCGGGCTCGCTGAGCACCGCGACGCCGTCACCCGGGACGGCGACGCCCGCCTGGTCCCCGTTCCACGTGACCAGCAGGCCCAGCACCTGGCGGCGTCCGCCCATGGCGTGCACGACGACCGACGCGGGCCGCACGCCCGTCTCGTCGACGACGCGCGTCACCAGGTCGCGGCGCAGCCACCCGGACGCGCTGAAGGGCGGGTACTCGACGTCGAGACGCACCAGCACGGGGCCGTCGACGAGCCCGTCGAGCAGGTCCTGGACGGCGTCGACGGTCTCCAGGCCGGGGCGGGGCGTGCCCGCCTCCAGCGGGCGCTCCGGGTCGCCCGCGACGACGTGGCGCGCATGCCGGCGGCCGCGGCCGCCCGGCGGGGCGGCGACGTCGATGCCCTCGGCGAACAGCAGCCCGTCGTCGTGGAGGTAGAACGCCGCCCACGGCACCACGGTGCGCAGCAGCTCGGCGATGTCGCGCAGCGCGAACGGGTACTCGAGGTCGCCGAGCAGCTCGGTGGTCTGTGCGACCAGGTCCAGGTCGGCGCGCCGCCGGCGCTCGACGGCGAGGGTCTGGAGCTGCGCGGACCGCTCGTCGACGTACTCCGAGACGTCCACGCTCACGCCGAGGTAGTGCGTCACGCGACCCGTCGCGTCCCGCCGGGGCGTGAACGTCACGTGGCTCCAGTAGGTGCCGCCCGACGCCTTGCGGCACTCCAGGGTGAACGTCCCGGCCTCGCCCGAGGCGAGCGTGGGCACCGCGAGCACGCCGCTCGACGGGTCGGCCAGCACGAGCTCGAGGGGTCCCAGCGACGCTCGCCCGGGGGCCGGGGGCGGGGGCTGCGCACCCGCCGGGACGCCCGTCTTGCGCAGGAACGCGTCGTTGACCCACAGCAGCGGCAGACCGTCGTCGTACGACCCGGTCAGGAACATGCAGAGGCCCGTCCCCTCGGCCAGCTCCGCGAAGAGGTCAGGGGACGGCTGTGCGTCACGCGTCGGGGACTCTGCCATGCAACCTCCACCCTCGGGCACGTCGGGACAAGTGGTGTTCCTGCTGGTCACTTCACCGTAGTGTGGTCCCGGGAAGCACGCGAGGCCGGGACTGCGAAAGGAGCATCGTGCGCGACATTTCCGACGCCGTCTCAGGGACGGGTACGCACGACGGAGCGCCCGAGATCGGTGACCCCGCGAGCGTCCACCTCATCGTGGGGGCCACGCGCGCCCGCATCGTGCTCTCCGGAGAGATCGACGCCGACATCGGCGCAGAGCTCAGCGAGGCGACCGCCGAGGCCGAGGCGACGGGCCTGCCCGTCGAGATCGACGCGCACCACATCACGTTCATGGACTCGTCGGGCGTCGCGTTCCTCGCCCGCGTCGCCTCCCGCATGCCCCAGAAGGTCCGCATCCTGCGCGCCCCGCCGACGGTGAAGTTCCTCCTCGAGGTCACCCGCATCGGCGAGCTCCTGGAGATCGTCGACGACGTCGAAGGCCTCGACTAGCGCAAAGACACGGAGCCTCCCACCCTGTCGGGTGGGAGGCTCCGTCGTGCTGCGAGAGCGTCAGCTCACGGTCAGCGCATCTTCTGGCCGGCCGAGCGGAGCTGCTGGCTCGCCTCGACGATGCGCTGGGCCATGCCGGCCTCGGCCGCCTTCGCCCAGGCGCGCGGGTCGTACTGCTTCTTGTTGCCGATCTCGCCGTCGGCCTTGATGACGCCGTCGTAGTTCTTCAGCATCCAGTCGGCCACCGGGCGCGTGTACGCGTACTGCGTGTCGGTGTCGATGTTCATCTTGATGACACCGTTGTCGACCGCCTCGGCGATCTCCTCCGCCGTCGAGCCCGAGCCGCCGTGGAACACGAGGTCGAACGGGTTGGCCTTGCCGATCTCGTCGCCGACGGCCTTCTGGATGTCGGCGAGGATCGACGGGCGCAGCTTGACGGCACCCGGCTTGTACACGCCGTGCACGTTGCCGAAGGTGAGGGCCGTCAGGTAGCGGCCCTTCTCGCCGGCGCCGAGGGCGCGGACGGTCGCGAGGCCGTCCTCGGCCGTCGTGTAGAGCTTCTCGTTGATCTCCGCGACGTGGCCGTCCTCCTCGCCACCGACGACGCCGACCTCGATCTCGAGGATGGTGCGCGCGGCCTGCGAGAGCTCGAGCAGCTCGGCGGCGATGACGAGGTTCTCGTCCAGCGGGATGTCCGAGCCGTCGAACATGTGCGACTGGAAGGTCGGGTTGAGACCCTTCTTGACCTGCTCCGCCTCGAGGGCGAGGAGCGGGCGGACCCAGGAGTCCAGGTTCTTCTTGACGCAGTGGTCCGTGTGCAGCGCGATGTTCACGCTGTAGTTCTTGGCGACCTCGGTGGCGTAGGCGGCCAGGGCCAGCGAACCGGCGATGCGGTCCTTGATGGTCGAGCCCGACGCGTACTCGGCGCCGCCCACGGAGACCTGGATGATGCCGTCCGACTCGGCCTCCGCGAAGCCCTGGATGGCGGCGGTGACGGTCGAGGACGACGTGATGTTGACCGCGGGGTAGGCGAACTTGCCAGCCTTCGCCCGGTCGATCATCTCGGCGTAGACCTCAGGGGTTGCGATGGGCATCGTTGATACTCCAAAAGACGAGTGGATGAGCCATCGAGCATCCTCCCACGCCTGTGGCCTGACCGTCATTCCGGCCGTCGCGCGGACCGCCTGCCAGGCGCGATGTCGCCCGTCAGGGCGTCGCGTGCTGGAGCGCCCAGGCGAACATGGCGATCGCGCCGGCCGCTGACGCGTTGAGCGAGCGCGTCGAGCCGTGCTGCGTGACGTGGACGACGACGTCGCACGCCGCCTGCGCCTGCGGGGTCAGCCCGGTGGACTCCTGGCCGAGCACGAGCACGGCCCGCGACGGGAGCGCGCGGCCCTCGATCGGGACCGAGCCCGCGACATTGTCGACGCCGACGAGCGTCAGCCCGCGCTCCGCCGCCCACGACGCGAGGTGGTCGGCGTCGGGGTGGTGGTGGACGTGCAGGTAGCGGTCGGTGACCATGGCGCCGCGCTTGTTCCACCGGCGCCGGCCGACGATGTGGACGCCTGCGACGTTGTACGCGTTCGCGGTGCGGACCACGGAGCCGATGTTGAGGTCGTGCGCCCAGTTCTCGATGGCGACGTGCAGCTCGCGGGCGGGGTCCCGGCGGGCGTCGAGCGCGGCGACGATGGCGTCGACGGTCCAGTAGCGGAACTCGTCGGCGACGTTGCGCCGGTCGCCGTGGGCGAGCAGGTCGGTGTCCCACCGCGCGCCGGACGGCCACTCCCCCTCCCAGGGCCCGACGCCGACCTCCGCCCGGTGGTCCGCCGTGGCGAGAGCGCCCGGCGCGGCCGTGCTCGCGGTGGCCTCCTCGACCTCCGGGAGCCGCTCAGGCAAGGCGGACCTTCAGCGCCGCTGCCGCGTCGCGGGCCCGCGACCGCGCCTGCTCGACGTCGGCGCCCCGGGCGAGCGCGACCGCGACCCGCCGGCGGCCGCCCTCGACGCGCGGCTTGCCGAAGAGGCGCACCTGCGCCGTCGGGACCGCGAGCGCGGCGGCGACGTCGTCGAACACCGGGACGCCCGTGCCCTCGGCGAGCACCGCGCACGACGCCGCGGCCTGCTGGCCGGGGCCGCCGACGGGGGCGGGCGCGGCGACGGGCAGGCCGAGGATCGCACGGGCGTGCAGCCCGAACTCGCTGACGTCCTGGCTCACCAGGGTGACGAGGCCGGTGTCGTGCGGGCGCGGGCTGACCTCGGAGAACAGCACCTCGTCGCCGACGACGAACAGCTCGACGCCGAACAGGCCCCAGCCGCACCCGCTTGAACTGCACAGCGCCTCCGTCACGCGGGCGGCCATGGCCTCAGCGGCAGCGAGTGCCTTGTCGCTCATGGGTGCGGGCTGCCACGACTCGCGGTAGTCGCCGTCGACCTGCACGTGCCCGACGGGCGGGCAGAAGGTCGTGCCCGCGACCGAGCGGACGGTCAGCATGGTGATCTCGTAGTCGAAGGTCACGAAGCCCTCGACGATGACGCGGACCCCGGCCTCGCCGGACGCCGTCGCGCGGCCGCCCGTCTGCGCGTACGCCCACGCGCCCTCGACGTCGTCGGCGGTGCGGACGACGGACTGGCCCTTGCCGGACGACGACATGACCGGCTTGACGACGCACGGCAGACCGACCTCCGCGACCGCCGACCGGAACGCGTCGAACGTGTCGACGAAGCGGTACGGCGACGTCGGCAGGCCGAGCTCCTCGGCCGCGAGACGGCGGATGCCCTCGCGGTCCATGGTGAGCCGCGTCGCGCGGGCCGTGGGGACCACGCGGACGCCGGACGCCTCGACCTCGGCGAGCACCTGCGTGGCGATCGCCTCGATCTCGGGGACCACGACGTGCGGGCGCTCCGCGTCCAGCACCGCGCGCAGGGCAGCGGCGTCGAGCATGTCGACGACGTGCGCGCGGTGCGCCACCTGCATGGCGGGGGCGTCGGCGTAGCGGTCCACGGCCACCACCTCGGCGCCGAGGCGCTGCAGCTCGATCGCGACCTCCTTGCCGAGCTCGCCCGAGCCGAGCAGCAGGACGCGCGTGGCGTGCGGGGACAGCGGGGTCCCCAGGGCGCCAGGGGTGGGGGTGACGGTCGTGCTCGCGGGCCGGGCTTCGGTCATGGGCCCCATCCTCCCCCGTCTACGCTGCGCGCATGCAGACACTTGCGCTCGCGAGCACGGTCCACGCGCTCGGGCCGGGCTGGATGGACCCGTCGAGCCTCATCACCGGGTTCCTCACGTCGTACGGGACGTGGGCCGTCGTCGCGATCGCGGTCGTCGTCTTTGTCGAGACCGGTCTGCTGTTCCCGATCCTGCCGGGCGACTCGCTGCTGTTCATGGCCGGGGCGTTCACCGCGCAGCACGCCATGCGGCTGCCGCTGCCCGTCGTGGTGCTCGTGCTGTTCGGCGCGGCCGTGCTGGGCAACTCGACCGGCTACGGCATCGGACGCGCCGTGGGGCCGCGTCTCTTCGACCGGCCCGACGCGCGCATCTTCAAGCGCACGTACATCGACCAGACCCAGAAGTACTTCGACAGGTACGGCGGGCGCACCATCACCATCGCCCAGTTCGTGCCCATCGTGCGCACGTACGCCCCGGTGGCCTCCGGCGTCGGGCGCATGCCGTTCCGGCACTTCATCGCCTACAACGCGCTCGGCGCGGCGCTGTGGGCGGCCGGCATCACGGTGATCGGCTACCTGCTGGGCAACATCGCGTTCGTCAAAGACCACGTCGAGGCGCTCGTGCTGATGATCGTCGCGGTGTCCGTGGTGCCGATGGTGGTCGAGGTGCTCCGCGAGCGCCGCAAGGCCGCCCGGGCGACCGCGACCATGGCGGCGGGTGCCGCGCGTGCTGCGGCACCCGCGCAGGCCGGTACCGTCGTGGACGACGGCGTGCACCCGCCCCGTCACGCGCGCTAGCAGCGCGCCCACCCTTTCGGAAGGACGCCGATGACCCGCCCGATCGCAGCCTGGCTCACCGACATGGACGGCGTCCTGGTGCACGAGGGGCACGCCATCCCCGGCGCACCCGAGTTCATCGCGGCGCTGCGCGACGCGGGCCGGCCCTTCCTGGTGCTGACGAACAACTCGATCTTCACGCCGCGCGACCTGCGCGCCCGCCTGGCAACCTCCGGCATCGAGCTGCCCGAGGAGAACATCTGGACGTCCGCGCTGGCCACGGCCCAGTTCCTGCACGACCAGATCCCGGGCGGCTCGGCCTACGCGATCGGCGAGGCGGGCCTGACGACGGCGCTACACGAGGCCGGGTACACGCTCACCGAGTCGGACCCCGACTACGTGGTGCTCGGCGAGACGCGCACCTACTCGTTCGAGCAGATCACCAAGGCGATCCGCCTCATCAAGGGCGGCTCCCGGTTCATCGCGACGAACCCCGACACCACCGGGCCGTCGCTGGAGGGGCCGCTGCCCGCCACGGGCGCCGTCGCCGCGCTCATCCAGTCGGCCACCGGGCGGGCGCCCTACTACGTGGGCAAGCCCAACCCGATCCTGTTCCGCTCGGCGCTCAACCGGATCGGCGCGCACTCCGAGGACACCGCGATGGTCGGCGACCGCATGGACACCGACGTCGTCGGCGGCATCGAGGCGGGCCTGACGACGTTCCTGGTGATGACCGGGTCGACGCGCCCGCAGGACGTGGAGAAGTACCCGTTCCGCCCGAGCCACGTGAAGGACTCGATCGCGGACCTCGTCGCGCTCGTCTGACGGCCGGGGCGTCAGGCCAGGCCGACGTCCTCCAGCGAGAACAGCGGGTGGTACGGGACGCCCAGGGCCTCGATCTTCGCGCCCGCGCCCGTGGCGCGGTCGACGATCGTCGCGACCGCGACGACCTCGCCGCCCGCGGCGCGCACTGCCTCGATGGCCGTGATGGGCGAGCCGCCCGTGGTGGTCGTGTCCTCGACGACGACGACGCGGCGCCCGGCGACGTCGGGCCCCTCGATCTGGCGCTGCATGCCGTGCGCCTTCGCCTCCTTGCGGACCACGAACGCGTCCAGGTCCTGGCCGCGCGACGCCGCGGCGTGCAGCAGCGCGTCGGCGATCGGGTCGGCGCCCAGCGTCAGGCCGCCGACGGCGTCGACGTCCGCCGTGCCGAAGCCGAGCTCCTCGAGGTGGTCCAGCATGACGTGGCCCACGAGCGGGGCCGCGCGGTGGTGCAGCGTGATGCGGCGCAGGTCGACGTAGTAGTCGGCCTCCTTGCCGGAGGACAGCGTCACCTTGCCGTGGACGATCGCGAGCTCCTTGATGAGCTCGAGGAGCTGCTCGCGGGGGGTCGGGGAGAAGTCAGCGTGGGTCACGGGACAAGGTTACGGGCGGTGCAGGTCATGATGAGCGCGTGAGCATCACCGACAACGCCGTCTACGTCGACGGGCACCGCACGGACAACCCGCCGAGCCTCGAGCTGACGCTCGAGACGATGCAGGCCTGCGACGGCATCGGCTGGATCGACCTGCTCCAGCCGAGCGCCGCCGAGATCCGGGCGGTGGCCGACGAGCTGGGGCTGCACGAGCTCGCCGTGGACGACGCCGTCAACGCCCACCAGCGCAGCAAGCTCGAGCGGTACGACGACGTGCTCTTCGTGGTGCTGCACCCGGCCCGCTACCTCGACAGCCCCGAGCAGGTGGAGTTCTCCGAGCTGCACGTGTTCGTCGGGCCCCGGTTCGTGGTGTCCGTGCGGCGCGACGAGTTCCCGCACGTCAGCCCCGTGCGCCGGGCGCTCGAGGCCCGGCCGGACCGGCTGCGGCTCGGGCCGCTGGCCATCCTGCACGCCCTGCTCGACCGGGTCGTGGACGAGTACGCCCCCGTCGTCGCCGGGCTCGAGAACGACATCGACGAGATCGAGGACCAGCTCTTCAGCCGGGACCCCGAGGTGTCGCGGCGCATGTACGAGCTGTCGCGCGAGGTCATCCGGCTCCAGCGGGCCACGCGCCCGCTCGTCCAGATCGTGCGGACGCTCGAGACGGGCCGCGTGTTCGACCTGGCGCCCGGCGCCGGGGCCGCCGTCACGGAGGACGGCGGGGCGGGCATGGACGTCGAGCTCGAGCGGGCGTTCCGCGACGTGCTCGACCACGCCATCCGCTACGCCGAGCGCGCCGACGAGTTCCGCGCCGTGCTCGACAACGCGCTCACCGTGCACGCCACCCTCGTCGCGCAGGAGCAGAACGAGGAGGTGCGGCACATGACGGAGGCGTCGCTCAAGCAGGCGGAGGCCGCGAAGAAGATCTCGTCGTGGGCGGCCATCTTCTTCGCGCCCACCCTGGTGGCCGGGATCTACGGCATGAACTTCACGCACATGCCCGAGCTGCACTGGCTGTTCGGGTACCCGTTCGCGCTGCTGCTCATGGTGGTCGCCGCGTTCGGGCTCTACTCGATCTTCAAGCGCGTCGACTGGCTCTGACCGGCGTCAGAGGCGGCGCTTCTTGCCGAACCACCGCACCGTCGGACGTGGCGCGACGCGCAGCGCCGCGGACGCCGCCTTGTAGCGCAGCGACGGCGTCGACAGGACGACGCCGCGGCGGACGTCGGCGAGCGCGTCGGCGACCACGCGGGGCGCGTCGAGCCATGCGATCTCCGGCAGGCCGGACGTGTCCGCGTGCATGCGCGCGTGGAACTCGGTGTGCGTGAGCCCCGGCGCGACGACGGTCGCGGTGACGCCCGTGCCCTTGAGCTCGGCGGCGAGACCCTCGGTGAACGTCCGCACCCACGCCTTGTGCGCGGAGTACGTGCCGGTGGCCGTGAGCGCGGCGACCGAGCCGACGTTGAGGATCGCACCCCGGCCGCGGTGCTTCATCTGGCCGGCGGCCGCGTGGCTGAGGACCAGCACGGCACGCACCATGACGTCGAGGGCCCGGAGCTCGGAGTCGAGGTCGTCCTTGGTGAACCTGTGCCGCATGCCGAACCCGGCGTTGTTGACCAGCAGCCCGACGGGGCGGCGGGTCTCGCCGTCCTCCTCGCCCGTGACGCGCAGCCGCTCGGCGACGCGCGCGACGTCGTCGGGCACGGACAGGTCCGCGCGGACCACCTCGACGTCGACGCCGGCGGCGGCGCGCAGCTGCCCGGCGACCTCCTCCAGGCGGGCCTCGTCGCGCGCGACGAGCACGAGGTGGTGACGCGCCGTGGCGAGCTGCCAGGCGAACTCCAGACCGAGACCGGCGGTGGCGCCGGTGACGAGCGCGGTACCCATGGGGCCACCCTACGCAGGCGGCGGGCTACCTCGCCGACGCGAGGACCGGCGTCGCCGCCTGGAGGGCGCGCGTGTACGCGTGCCGCGGCGCGGACCACACCCGTTCGGTCGGGCCCTGCTCCACGATCTCGCCGGAGCGCATGACGGCGACGCGGTCGCACAGGTGGCGCACGACGGCGAGGTCGTGGGAGACGAGCACCAGCGTCAGGTCGCGCTCGTCGGCGAGCCGCGCCAGGAGGTCGAGCACCTGCGCGCGCACCGACACGTCGAGCGCGCTGACAGGCTCGTCCGCGACGAGCACCCGGGGGCGGCAGACGAGCGCGCGGGCGATCGAGACGCGCTGCCGCTGGCCGCCGCTGAACTGGTGCGGGTAGCGGGTCGCGGCGTCGTCGGGCAGGCCGACGGCCGCGAGGATCTCGCGGACCAGGCCCGCGCGGCCCGCGCGCGTGGCTGCCTCGGGGAGGTCGCGGCGGTTGGCCGGGTTGAGGAGCGGTTCCGCGACGATGTCGGCGACGGCCATGCGCGGGTCGAGCGAGCCCCTCGGGTCCTGGAACACCATCTGGAGGTCGCTGCGCACGCGCGCGACGTCGCGGGCGCTCGCCACTCCCGCGGGGCCGGCGAGCGTGACGCCCGCGACCTCGACCGTGCCCGACATCGGGGCGTCCAGGCCGGCGAGCAGGCGCAGCGTCGTCGTCTTGCCGGAGCCGGACTCGCCGACCAGGCCGAACCGCTCCCCCGCGGCGACCTCGAGCGAGATCCCCCGCAGGGCGTCGACGACGACGCCACCCGAGCGGTGGTACCGCTTGGTGACGTCGACGAGCCGGACGGCCGGCGCCCTGCCGGCTCGCCCGGCCACGTCGTCCCCGGCGGGCGGCTCGGCCTCCCGCAGGACCGTCGCGCGCGGCGGCAGCGTCGACGCGGCCAGGAGCCGGCGCGTGTACGCGTGCTGCGGGTCCGCGAAGACGTCCGCGACCGGCCCCTCCTCGACGACGACGCCGTCCTTCATCACGACGACGCGCTCGCACACCGTCGACACCACGGCGAGGTCGTGCGTGATGAACAGCAGGCCCGTGCCGCGGCGGGCCACCAGGCGGCCCATGAGCTCGAGCACCTGGGCCTGGACGGTGACGTCGAGCGCCGTCGTCGGCTCGTCGGCGACGAGCAGCGCGGGGTCGTTGGCCAGCGCCATCGCGATCATCACGCGCTGCCGCTGGCCGCCGCTGAGCTGGTGCGGGTAGGCGTGCGCGGCGGCGGCCGGGTCGGGCAGGCCGACCTCCGCGAGCAGCTCCACGGCCCGCGCCCGGGCGGCGGCCCTGCGCCCGCCGCGACGCCCCGCGGCCCGCGCCGCCCCGCCGCCGGGACCCGCGGGACCCCGGTGCAGCGTGATCACCTCGGCGACCTGCCTGCCGACGCGCACCAGCGGGTCCAGGGCCGTCATCGGCTCCTGGAACACCATCGACACGAGCGACCCGCGCAGGGGCGCGAGGCGGCGGTCGGAGCGCGCGAGCAGGTCGTGCTCGCCCGCGACGTCGACCTGGCCGGTGGCCGTGAGGTTGTCCGCGAGCAGGCCGAGCACGGCGAGCGCCGTGAGCGACTTCCCGGAGCCGGACTCGCCGATGAGGCCGACGCGCTCCCCGGCGGCGACCGTGAGGGACACGCCCGAGAGCAGTGTGTGATCCGACGCCGTGCAGATCGTGAGGTCTCGGACCCGGAGCGCCGGGGGCGCGGCGCCCGGGTCCTGCGGCGTCGCGCGGGGCGGCGGCTCCGCGCGGGGCGGCGAGGGAGGCGTCGTCATCGCATCCCCTTGAGGCGGGGGTCCATGACGTCGCGCAGGCCGTCGCCCAGCAGGTTGAAGCCCAGCACGGCGACGGCGATGGCGACGCCGGGCGCGATCGCGAGGTGGTCGTAGACGCCGAGGAACTGCTGGGACTCCTGGAGCATGCGGCCCCACGACGGCGTGGGCGGGGCGGTGCCGAGCCCCAGGAAGCTCAGGGCGGCCTCGGCCAGGACGGCGAGCCCGTAGGTGACGGAGCCCTGCACGACGAGGATCCCGGCGATGTTCGGCAGCACGTGCCGCCACGCGATCGCCCACGCCGACCGGTTCGCGGCGCGCGCGGCGAGCACGTAGTCGGTGTGCACCACCTGGAGCGTGCCCGACCGCGCGACGCGAGCGAACGCCGGGACGGCGCCGATGCCGAGCGCGACCATCGCCGTCGTCGTCCCGGCGCCCAGCGCGGCGCCCAGGATGATCGCGAGCAGCAGGCCGGGGAACGCGAGCAGCACGTCGGCGCCGCGCATGAGCAGCGTGCCCGGCACGCCGCCGCGCATGCCGGCGACGATGCCGACGGGCACCCCGACCAGCGCGGCGATGCCCACGGCGACCACGCCGACGTAGAGCGTGAGGCGTGCGCCGACCATGACCTGGGAGAGCACGTCGCGCCCGAACCGGTCGGTGCCGAACCAGTGTGCCGCGCTGGGGCCCTGGAGGCGGTTGGCGGGGACGGCGTGGATGGGGTCGTACGGCGTCCAGACGAGCGAGACGAGCGCGACGACCACGACGAGCGCGACGAGCACCGCGCCGATGACGAGCTGCGGGTGCACGCCCGGCCGCCGCTCGGGGCCGACGACGTACCCGGCGGACGGGGCGCTCACCGGCCCACCACCCGCAGGCGGGGGTCCAGCACGGTGTAGAGCAGGTCGACGACGAAGTTGACCGCCACCACGAGCACGACCAGCACCATGACCATCGACTGCACGGCCTGGAGGTCGCGCTGCTGCACGGCGTCGACGAGCAGGGACCCGAGGCCCGGCACGACGAACACGCGCTCGACGACGACGGCGCCCACGAGCATCGCGGCGAGCTGCACGCCCACGACGGTCACGATGGGCACGCCCGCGTTGCGCAGGCCGTGGCGCACCAGGGCGGAGCCGCGCGTGTGCCCCGCCGCGCGGGCGGTGCGCAGGAAGTCCTCGCGCATCACCTCGAGCACGGCGGAGCGGACGTAGCGCGTGATGATCGCCGCCTGCACCGTGCCGAGCGCGACCGACGGCAGGACGACGTGCCGCCAGAACTCGGCCATGTCGACCGCGGGCGGCACCCAGCCGCCGGCGGGCAGCCAGCGGGCGCGCACCGCGACGAACGACACGAGCAGCACGCCCACCAGGAAGTTCGGGACGGCGACGCCCACCTGCGAGGCCCCTGCGATGAGCGTCCCCGTCGCCGAGCGGTGCGTGACCGCCGCGAGCGTCCCGAGCGGGACCGCGACCAGCAGCGCGAGGAGCATGCCCAGCCCGACGATGATGAGCGTGACCTGCACCCGGTCCAGGATCAGCGGGGTCAGCTCGCGGCCCGTGACGAACGACGTGCCGAAGTCGGCCCGCAGCAGCCCGCCCATCCAGGACGCGTACTGCGCGATCAGCGGGCGGTCGGTGCCGTGGTCGGCCCGCCACTGCGCGAGCGCGTCCGGGGTGGCGTTGACCCCCAGCGCGACGACGGCGGCGTCGCCCGGCAGCACCCGCAGCACGAGGAACACGAGCACGCTGGCGACGGCCAGGGTGGCGGCGACCTGCCCCACCAGCCACGCGACGCGAGTCCTCACGGTCCCATCCTGCCGGGTCAGCGCCACGCGAGCCGCGTCAGGTCCATCGACTCCGTGACCGCGTTCGGCTGGATGCCCGTCAGGGCCGGGTCGGCCACGATCAGCGTCGGGGCCAGGTAGAGCACGATGCCGCCCGCGTCGTCGACGATCTGGCGGGCCACGCGCCGCATCCCGTCGACGTACTCCTGCGGGCTGCCGGCGTCGGCGGCCGCCGCGAGAGGGGCGACGACGGAGTCGTCGTAGCCGAGGTAGTAGTCGTGGGAGAACACCGTGAGCAGGTCGCGGGCCTCGGAGTGCTGGATCACCGACATCTGGAAGTCGTGGCGGGTGAACACCTTGTCGAGCCACACGGCGGGGAACTCGTCGGTGACGATCCGCACCCGCACCCCCACGTCGG
Source organism: Xylanimonas protaetiae (assembly GCF_004135385.1). NCBI lineage: Bacteria > Bacillati > Actinomycetota > Actinomycetes > Micrococcales > Promicromonosporaceae > Xylanimonas > Xylanimonas protaetiae. The sequence goes on from NZ_CP035493.1 coordinate 922,788, forward strand.
CGAGCTGCGACGCGACGAGCTCGGCTGCCGTCGTCGCGTAGGCGAGGTTGGGGACGTCGAACGTGACCTGGAGGTCCTGCTGCCCGGCCTCCGCGAGCAGCGCGCGAGCCCGGGCCGGGTCGAACGGGTACACGCCCGTGAGGTCCTCGCAGTACGGGTCCTGCGGCGTGACCATCGCGACCACCTGCGTGCCGTACCCGGCCGACGCCGTGTCCATGACCGCCTGCCGGTCGACGGCGTAGGCGAACGCACGGCGCACGCGGACGTCGTCGAAGGGCGGCACGCGGTTGTTGAAGGACAGCAGGACGTCGCCCGTCGACGTGCCCTCGACGACCTGGAACGTGCCCAGGGCGTCGAGCTGGCGCACCTGGTCGCCCGACGCCGCGTTGAACAGCATGTCGACGTCGCCGGCACGCAGCGCGTTGACGGCCGCCGTCGGGTCCGACAGGTAGCGGACCGTGATCGTGGTCAGGGGTGCCGGGCCGCCCCAGTACTCCGGGCGGCCGGCCAGGACGATGCGGTCGCCCGGGCGGACGCTGAGGATCGTGTACGGGCCCGTGCCGATCGCCGTCGTCCGGAGGTCGACGCCGTCCAGGTCGCTGGGGAAGATCGCGCCCACCGACGTGCCGAGGTTCGCCAGCCACGCGTTCGACGGGCGGTCCAGCGTGACCCGCACGGTGTGGTCGTCGACCTTCTCGGTGCGCGCGACGACGTCCATCTTGCCCTTGATGGCGTTGAGCCAGTCCGTGCGGACCCGGTCGAACGAGGCGACGACGTCGGCGGCGTCGAACGCCGACCCGTCCGAGAACGTGACGCCCTCGCGCAGGTGGAACGTGTACCGCGTGCGGTCCTCGGAGACGTCCCAGCTCGTCGCGAGCAGCGGCACGACCGCGCCGTCCTGGTCGATCTTGACGAGCGTCTCGTAGACGTTGTTCATGAGGAGCTGCGGGATCGCGGCACCCGACGTCGTGGTGAAGTCGAGGTTCACGGGCTCGGCCGCGACGGCGACCGTGACATCCGTGCGGACCCCGCCGCCCGGGCCGGGGCTCGGGTCGACGGCGGTGCTGCCCGCGGTGCACGCCGCGAGCGCGAGGGCGACGACGGCCGCGGCGGCCGCGGACAGGGCGCGGCGTGCCCGCCGCCGTCGCTGCGCAGTGACCATGGCGCCAGCGTAGGCGCGCCGCCTCGCCGAGGACGCCGCGGCGGCGCCGGGCCGTCCCGCGGGGGCCGGCGGCCTCCGTAGGGTGGGCGCATGCGCCTCGCCACCTGGAACGTCAACTCGATCCGTGCCCGCGTCGACCGGGTGGTCGGGTTCCTCGACCGGTGGGACGTCGACGTCCTCGCGATCCAGGAGACCAAGTGCAAGGACGAGCAGTTCCCGTACGAGGCGTTCGACGCCGCCGGGTACCAGGTGGAGCACGTCGGGTTCTCGCAGTGGAACGGCGTGGCGGTCGTGTCGCGCGTCGGGATCGAGGACGTCGCGCTCGCCTTCTCGGGGCAGCCGGGGTTCAGCAAGCCCGCCGCCCCGGCCGTCGTCACGCCCGACGACGGCGCCCTGTTCGACCTCGCGTCGCCGGCCGCCCTCGCGTCGCCGGCCGCCCTCGCGTCGCCGGCCGCCCTCGCGTCGCCGGACGCGGCGCCCGGGGACGCCCCCGACGCGCTCCACGAGGCCCGCGCGCTGGGCGCGACGTGCGGGGGCGTGCGCGTCTGGTCGCTCTACGTCCCCAACGGCCGCGCCGTCGGCGACCCGCACTACGCCTACAAGCTCGCCTGGCTCGAGGCGCTGCGCACCCAGGCGGCGGGCTGGCTCGACGCCGACCCCGACGCCCAGGTCGCCCTCGTCGGCGACTGGAACGTCATCCCGCTCGACACCGACGTGTATGACCCGGCCGCGTTCGTCGGCTCGACGCACGTGACCCCGGCCGAGCGGGCCGCCTTCCACGCGTTCGCCGACGCCGGGTACCGCGAGGTGTCCCGCGAGCACCTGCCCGCCGAGCACACGTACACCTACTGGGACTACAAGCAGCTCGCCTTCCCCAAGAACCGGGGCATGCGCATCGACTTCACGTGGACGACCCCGGCCCTCGCGGACCGGGTCGCGGCCGTGACGGTCGACCGCGAGGAGCGCAAGGGCAAGGGCGCGTCCGACCACGTCCCGGTGATCCTCGACCTGCGCTGACGCCTCGTCGCCCGGGCCGAGCGCTGCGGTTCGTCATGCCATCGGGCCGGATGGCGTGACGAACCGCGGCGCTCGGCCGCCGGGGAGGCAGTCAGCCGGCCGACAACGTCAGGCCCTCCCGCGTCAGGTCGTCCGGACGGTCCACGACGACGGTGGTGCCGTCGTGCACCTCGCCCGCGAGGAGCATGCGAGCCAGCCTGTCACCGATCTCGCGCTGCACGAGGCGGCGCAGCGGGCGGGCGCCGTACGCCGGGTCGAAGCCTTCCAGGGCGAGCCACTCGCGCGCCGCGGGCGTGACATCGAGCGTGATCCGGCGGTCCGCGAGCCGGCCCGCGAAGGCGCGCACCTGGAGGTCCACGATCTGGCCGAGCTCGTCGAGCGAGAGCGCGTCGAAGACGACGACGTCGTCGAGCCGGTTGAGGAACTCCGGCTTGAACGACGCGCGGACCGTGGTCATCACGGCCTCGCGCTTCGCCTCGTCGGACAGCGTGGGGTCCACGAGGAACTGCGAGCCGAGGTTCGACGTCAGCACGAGGATGACGTTGCGGAAGTCGACCGTGCGGCCCTGGCCGTCGGTGAGGCGACCGTCGTCGAGCACCTGGAGCAGGATGTCGAACACCTCCGGGTGCGCCTTCTCCACCTCGTCGAGCAGGACGACGGAGTACGGCCGGCGGCGGACGGCCTCCGTGAGCTGGCCGCCCTCCTCGTAGCCGACGTACCCGGGGGGCGCGCCGACCAGGCGGGCCACGGAGTGCTTCTCGCCGTACTCGGACATGTCGATGCGCACCATGGCGCGCTCGTCGTCGAACAGGAAGTCCGCGAGCGCCTTGGCGAGCTCCGTCTTGCCGACGCCGGTGGGGCCGAGAAAGAGGAACGAGCCGGTGGGCCGGTCGGGGTCGGCGACGCCCGCGCGGGCGCGGCGGACGGCGTCGGACACGGCCTGGACGGCGGCGACCTGGCCGATGAGCCGGGCGCCGATGACGGACTCCATGGACAGGAGCTTCTCGGTCTCGCCCTGGAGCAGGCGGCCGGCGGGGATGCCCGTCCAGGCGGCGACGACCTCCGCGATCTCGTCGGCGCCCACCTTGTCGGCGATCATGGGCGCCGCGGCGGGCACCGCGTCGTCGGCGGCCTCCTCGGCGCGCTCGGCCTCGCCGAGCTCCTTCTCCACGGCCGGGATCTCGCCGTACTGGATGCGGGCCGCGCCCTCGAGGTCGCCCTCGCGCAGCTTGCGCTCGGCCTCGACGCGCAGCTCGTCGAGGCGTGCGCGCAGGTCGCCGACGCGGTTGTGGCCGGCCTTCTCGGCCTCCCAGCGGGCGGTGAGCGCGGCGAGCGCCTCGCGCTTGTCGGCGAGCTCGGCGCGCAGGCGCTCGAGCCGGTCCAGCGAGGGCGGGTCCGTGGACTCGGACAGCACGACCTCCTCCATCTCGAGGCGCGTGACGGCGCGCTGGAGCTCGTCGATCTCGATGGGGGACGAGTCGAGCTCCATGCGCAGGCGGGAGGCGGCCTCGTCGACCAGGTCGATGGCCTTGTCGGGCAGCTGCCGCCCCGAGATGTACCGGTCGCTCAGGGTCGCGGCGGCCACGAGCGCGGAGTCGGCGATGGTGACCTTGTGGTGCGCCTCGTAGCGCTCCTTGAGGCCGCGCAGGATGGCGACGGTGTCCTCGACGGACGGCTCGCCGACGAACACCTGCTGGAAGCGGCGCTCCAGGGCGGGGTCCTTCTCGATGTGCTCGCGGTACTCGTCGAGCGTCGTCGCGCCGACCAGGCGCAGCTCGCCGCGGGCGAGCATGGGCTTGAGCATGTTGCCGGCGTCCAGTGATGACCCAGTGCCGTCACCTCCACCTGCCCCGACGACGGTGTGGAGCTCGTCGATGAACGTGACGACCTCGCCGTCGGAGGACTGAATCTCTTCCAGCACCGCCTTGAGGCGCTCCTCGAACTCGCCGCGGTACTTGGCGCCGGCGACCATGCTCGCGAGGTCGAGCGACACGAGCCGCTTGCCGCGCAGGGAGTCGGGCACGTCGCCCGCGACGATGCGCTGCGCGAGGCCCTCGACGACGGCCGTCTTGCCGACGCCGGGCTCGCCGATGAGCACGGGGTTGTTCTTCGTGCGCCGCGAGAGCACCTGCACGACGCGCCGGATCTCGGCGTCGCGGCCGATCACGGGGTCGAGCTTGCCGTCGCGGGCGCGCTGGGTCAGGTCGGTGCCGTACTGCTCGAGGGCCTTGTAGGTGCCCTCCGGGTTCGGGCTGGTCACGCGCGAGGACCCGCGCACGGCGGGCAGCGCGGCGCGCAGGGCGTCGGCGGTCGCCCCGGCGGCCTGCAGCGCCTGGGCCGCCGTCGACGTGCCCGCGGCGATGCCGAGGAGCAGGTGCTCGGTGGAGACGTACTCGTCCCCGAGCGCCTGCGCCTCCTTCTGCGCGTTCTCCAGCACGACGGCGGTGGCGCGGCTCGCGGACGGCTGCGCGCCGGTCGTGCCGCTCAGGGTGGGCAGCGCGACGAGGCCCGCGCGCACGGCACGGCCGACCTCCTGCACGTTCGCGCCGACGGCGTCGAGCAGGCCGACGGCGACGCCGCCCTGCTGCGCGAGCAGCGAGGCGAGCAGGTGCGCGGGCTCGACCTGGGGGTTGCCGGCCGCGGACGCCGACTGGACGGCGTCGCCGAGGGCCTGCTGCGACATGGTGGTGAGCTTGGTGTCCATGGGTACTCCGGGGCGTTCAGGGATGGGTCCTGACCTGGGAACGTGAGCCAAGTTGAGTCTATTCCGCTCAACTTGCGTCGGCATCCGCGACTGGCACCATGAACGCATGCAGAGCAGCGAGTGGCACGAGGACGTGCTGGGAGCCGACTTCGAGCAGCGCACCCTCCCCCTGCCGGGGTCCGAGGCGACACTGGTGCGCCACGTGCCGTCCACGCGCGACGCGACCCCGAGGCGGGTGGCCGTGCTGTACGTCCACGGGTTCGTCGACTACTTCTTCCACCCCCATGTCGCCCGCGCGCTGGCCTCCCCGGAGTCCCTGCGAGTCCCCGGAGCGGAGCGAGGAGACTCGCGGGGTGGGGGCGCCGGGTACGCGTTCTACGCCGTCGACCTGCGCGGGTTCGGGCGGTCGCTCGCCGCGCACACCGCGGCGGGCAAGGACCCCAACCTGGCCCCCGACCTCGCCCTGCACGCCCAGGACCTCGACGCCGCCGCGGCGGCGGTCCGGGGCGCGGGGCACGAGCGGCTCGTCGTCCTCGGGCACTCGATGGGCGGCCTCGTGACCACCCTGTGGGCCGCCGGGCGTCCCGGGCGCGCCGACGCGCTCGTGCTCAACTCCCCCTGGTTCGACCTCAACGAGAGCTGGCTGATGCGCGGGCCCGTCACGCGCGCGCTCGCCGCGGTCGGGCGCGTGGCGCCGCGCCTCGTGGTCGGCGGGCTCCACGAGCACTACGGCCGGGCGCTGCACGCGGACAGCGGCGGCGAGTGGGACTTCGACCCCGCCTGGAAGCCGCACGAGGGCTTCCCCGTGCGGGCCGGGTGGATCAGCACGGTGCGCGCCGCGCAACGGCGGCTCGGCACCGGGGCGCTCGACGTCGGCGTGCCCACGCTCGTTGTCGCGTCGGCACGCTCCGGCCCGCACAAGACCGCGCACCCGGAGGTGCTCACGACCGACTCGGTGCTGTCGGTCGACCACATCCGCGCCGGGGCGCAGCGCATCGGCTCCGACATCACGTTCGAGCAGGTCGACGGCGGGGCGCACGACCTGGCGCTGTCGCCGTCGCCGGCGCGCGAGGAGTACCTGCGCGTGGTCACGACCTGGCTGGCGAAGCGCGTCCCCCGACCGCCTGACCGGGCCGTGCGCGGTCAGGCGGCAGGGAACAGGAGCGCCGCCCGGTAGAAGGGCTCGCCCCACGCCGCGATGCGGTCCAGCGTCGCGGCCGGCAGCGGGAGGTCGGCGGCGTCGAGCCACGACTCGCCCAGGTGCGCGTCGGTCCACGGGTCGTGCACGACGACGACGTCGCCGCGCACCGCGTGCACCGTCACCCAGTGCGGGTACGGCTCGGCGAGCAGGGGGTGCTGGTCGATGAGCACGAGCGCGGTGCCGCCGGCCGCCACGTGGGCGACGACCTCGGCGATGCCGAACTCGCGCGTCTCCACCGCGAGGCCCGCCGCGAGAGCCCGCGCGCGGAAGTCGCGCTGGATGAAGGCGCGCACGTCGCGGTCCCAGTCGGCCGTGACGCCCTCGAGCAGGATGGGCTCCGGCGTCGTGATGAGCACGCGGGGCCGCGCGCCGCGGGCGGCCGCGGCGACGGCCAGCCCGAACGGGTCGCAGCCCGAGATCATGTTGACCTCGCGGTACAGGTCGAGCTCCTCGCGGCGCCCGAGCAGCGAGGCGTCGCCGCCCGCCGCGAGCGCCGTCGCGAGCGCGACCGCGCCGCCCGTCAGCTCCGTCGTCTGGCGGTAGTAGGGCACGGCGGCGTGGGGCCGCGCGCCGTCGAGCCAGAGCGCGAGACCCGACGGGACGCCGTCGGGGCCGGGCGGGATGGGGGCGCCGCTGACGGGCGCGGGCAGCTCCTCGAAGCCGGCCGCGAGCGCGGTGGCCAGGAGCGCGGCCGGGTCCGCGACGGACCGCTCGTCGACCTCCACCTTGACGACGGCGGCGCCGCCCGCCCGGGCGTGCTCGACGACGGCGTCGAGCAGCTCGGGCCCCGCGGCGGGGTCGGCGAGCCACCAGCCGGCGACCTTCTCGTACGCCGCGCACGGTCGGTGCACGGTGTAGGCGACGCCGAGCACCGTCTGGCCCTCGCGGACGAGGTGCAGGGTGCGCACCTGGAAGCCGCTCGCCAGGTCCCAGCGCGCGGCGAGCGCGGCGGGGACGCCCAGCGGGACCGCGCCGCGCGCGGTCGAGCCGGTGACGGCGCGCTGCTCGGTGGCGAGCCCGCGGGGACGCGACGCGGAGACGGGACGCGGCGTAGAGCCGAGACGCGGCGTAGAGCCGGGACGTGCTGCGGTCGCGGTGGCGAGGCCGGCGGCCGCCCGCGCGGCCGCGGCCAGCGCCGCCGGCACCCCGGCCGGCTCGACGCGGGCCGGAGGGCGTTCGGTGAGGGTCATGTCGGGGCCTCCAGGATCGTGCGGTGGTGGCGGACTCTAGGCCTCCCTCACGCGCTCACATCGATGACGCGATCCTTGTTCCGCATGGTGGGCATCGGGCCGACATGCCCTGAACCGGCGGTGACGGACGCGTGAACTCCGCGCGCCGCCACGTCCGATTCCCGCTAGCCGGGCCGCCGGCGGGCGAGGGAGGATGCCTGCATGGCCGACCTGTTCACCGAGCGCTACCGCGCCATCGCGGCCCGCGACCGCCGGTTCGACGGGCAGTTCTTCACCGCCGTGCACACCACCGGCATCTACTGCCGCCCGTCGTGCCCGGCCCGCACCCCGCGCGCCGAGAACGTGACGTTCTACCTGACGTCGGCCGCCGCCCACGAGGCCGGCTTCCGGGCCTGCAAGCGCTGCCTGCCCGAGGCGGCGCCCGGCACGCCGGCGTGGAACCTGCGCCGTGACCTGGCCGGACGCGCGATGCGGCTCGTCGCGGACGGCGTCGTGGACCGCGAGGGGGTGCCCGGGCTCGCCGCGCGCCTCGGGTACACGCCGCGGCACGTGCACCGGCTCCTCGTCGCGGAGCTCGGCGCCGGGCCGCTGGCCCTCGCCCGCGCCCAGCGCGCCCAGACGGCGCGAGCGCTCCTCGTCGGCACGCCGCTCCGGCTCGCCGACGTCGCGTTCGCGGCCGGGTTCGGCTCGATCCGCCAGTTCAACGACACCGTGCAGGAGGTGTTCGGCGTCGCGCCGAGCACGCTGCGCGCGACCGCCCGCCGCGCCGACGCGCCCGGGCCGCGCGGTCCCGCGCCGTCCGGTCTCGTGCCGTCCGGCGCCGTACCGCCAGGCGCCGGCGCCGAGCCCGTGCGCCTCGAGCTCCGCCTGCCGGTCCGCGAGCCGTTCGACGCCCCCGGCGTCTTCGGCTTCCTCGCCGTGCGTGCCGTCCCCGGCGTCGAGACGGCGTCGACCGACGACGACGGCACGCTGCGCTACGCGCGCACGCTCGCCCTCCCCCACGGCCCGGCCGCGTGCGAGGTGACCGCGACCCCGGCGCGGGGCTCGTGGGTGGTGCGCGTGCGCGTCGAGCTCGCCTCCCTCGCGGACGTCGCCACCGCCGTCGCGCGCGTGCGGCGCCTGCTCGACCTCGACGCCGACCCCGTGGCCGTCGACGCCGCCCTCGGCGCCGACCCCGCCCTCGCACCCCTCGTCGCCGCGACGCCCGGCATCCGCGTGCCCGGGGCCGTCGACCCGCACGAGCTCGTGGTGCGCGCGATCGTCGGCCAGCAGATCTCGGTCGCGGCGGCGCGCACGCACCTCGGCAGGCTCGCGGCCCGGCTCGGGACGCCGACCGCGTCGTCGTTCGCCGGGCTCACGACGCTCTTCCCCACCGCCGCCGCGATCGCCGAGGGGGTGCCCGTCGCGGCCCCGGGCACCCCCGAGGCCTCCGACCCGGGGCGGCCGCTGCGGCTGCCCGCGCGCGGCGTGGCCGCCCTCGTCGGCGCCGCGCGGGCGCTCGCCGACGGCGACCTGACCGTCGACGTCGGCGCCGACCCGGACGCCCTGCGCGCCGCGCTCGTGGCCCGGCCGGGCGTCGGGGCGTGGACCGCCGCCTACGTGGCGATGCGTGTGCTCGGCGACCCCGACGCCTGGCTCGAGGGCGACGTCGCACTGCTCGCGGGCGCCACGGCGGCGGGCGTCGGCGACTCCCGCCCGACGCCGCCCGGGCGCCGCCACCGCGACCTCGCCGCGCGCGCCGCCGCCTGGGCACCCTGGCGCTCCTACGCCGCGATGCACCTGTGGCGCGCCGCGTCCCCCCAGAACGCCGCCGCACGAGAGACCCCCGCACGAGAGGTAGTCCGATGACCATCGCCCGCAGCGCCACCGTCGTCACGCCCGACGGCCCGTTCACCGTCGTCGCCGACGACGCCGCCGTGCTCGCCTCCGGGTGGACCGACGACGTCGCGTCGCTCGTCGCGCTCGTCCACCCGACGCTGCGACCCTCCGACGTCACGCCATCCGACGTCACGCCCGACGACGTCACGCGAGACGAGACCACGCGAGACGAGACCACGCACGACGACGCCGCGCACGAGGAGGCCGCGCACGAGGAGGCCGCGCACGAGGAGGCCGCGCACGAGGAGGCCGCGCCGGGCGGCCCCGGCACCGGCGACGTCCTTGCCGCCGCGCTCTCCGCCGTCCGCGCCTACTACGCGGGCGACCTCGCCGCGCCGGGCGCCGTGCCGGTGCGGCAGGTGTCCGGCGAGTTCCGGGCGCACGCCTGGGACGTGCTGCGCGGCGTCGCGCCGGGCGAGGTAGTGACCTACACGCAGTACGCGGAGCGCGCCGGCCGGCCGGCGGCCGTGCGGGCCGCGGCGGGGGCCTGCGCGATGAACGCGGCGGCCCTGTTCGTGCCGTGCCACCGCGTGCTGCGCACCGACGGCTCCCTGGGCGGCTTCCGCTACGGCCTGCCGATCAAGGAGTCGCTCCTGACGCGCGAGCGGTCGCTCGACCCGGAGCCGGCCCTGTTCTGAGGGCCGGCTACCGGTCCGACAGGTCGTCGACGTCGAGGTCCTCGCGGCGCACCTTGCCCGTGCGGAAGCCGGCGCGGCCCACCATGTGGGCCGCCACGGGGCTCGTGAGCAGCTGGAACACGACCACGAGGGCGAGCAGCGTCACCGCGGTGGCGCTGCGCAGCCGCAGCGCCACGCCCGCGAGCAGCAGGATGAGGCCCAGCACCTGCGGCTTCGTCACGGCGTGCATGCGGGCCAGCAGGTTCGAGAACCGCAGCACGCCGACGCCCGCGGAGAACGTGAGGAACGCTCCAAGCAGCAGGCAGACGGCCGCGGCGACGTCGGCCAGCCCGGTCCAGAACCCCGGTTCGGGCGTCATGACAGCTCCTCCCCGTCGTCGGCGGCCGACGTCCGGTCGGCCGGGCGGGGCACGCTCCCCCGGCGCCGGGCGCGGCGCTCCGCCTCGAGCGCGGCCTCGCGGGCGGCGTCCTCGGCGCGGACCTCCTCGCGCGTGCGGATGCGCTTCTCGCTCTCGGGCTCGACGGACGCGAAGCGCGCGATCGTCACCGACCCGATGAACCCGACGAGCGAGAGCACCACGAGGATCGGGATGGACTCGGTGCGCCGCGACCAGGCCGCCTCGACGGCGACCGCGCCGACGATCGTGGTGGTCAGGACGTCGAACGCGACGGTCCGGTCGAGCATCGACGGACCGCGCTCGAGCCGCACGAGCGCGAGGACGGCGGCGGCCGCGATGAGGGTCGTCGCGACGACGGCCACGACGATCATGCGCGTCCTCCTCCGTCGTCGGCGGCGAGCCCGGCCCGGACCAGGTCGCCCCGGGCGGCGAACGCGCGCAGCACGCGCTCCTCGAGGTGGAGCGTCTGCGCCCGGACGCCCGCGACGCCACCGGCCGCGTCGAGGTCGAGCACGTGCAGGTAGAGCACGGCGGTGCGCGTGTCGACCTCGACGACGAGCGACCCCGGCACGAGCGAGGACAGCACGGCCGTCATCGCGAACAGCACGTCGGGCGCGGGCCGCAGCGGCACGGACACCACGCCGCCGCGCGGCTGCGGCCCGGGCCGCAGCGCCGTCCACGCCACCTGGAACGAGGCCACCACGAGGTCGCCCACGAACCGTCCCGCGAGCACCGCGACGCGGCCCGGCCGGAACGCCGCGTCCACCCCGACGGGCGGCAGCGGCAGCACCGCCACGACGACGACGCCCAGCACGAGGCCGGCCACGAACGTGCCCCACGCGAACGTGGCCCACAGCAGCATCCACAGCCCGGACAGGAGCAGGATCGTGGGCCACTGCGCCACGACGCGCCGCACCCGCCGCCGCGCGACGCCGACGGCCGCCGCCTGGCCCGCGGTCACTCGTCGGCCCCCGCGACGTCGTCGCCGGGCGGGAGCCCGCCGTCGTCCCGCACGGCCTGCTGGTAGGTGTGCCCGTCCGTGAGGCTGTCGGCCGCGCGCTGCGCGTACCCGTAGATGGGACCGGCGAACACGGTCAGCGCGAGCCCCACGCCCACGAGCGCGGCGGCGGGCAGCGCCATCCCGAGCGGGACGCGCGCGCTCGATGCCACGACCTCGGGCGGCGCCTCCTGCCAGAACGCCTTGTTCCACGCCTTGACCAGCGCGTACAGGGTGAGCAGCGACGTCAGCACCGACCCGGCCACGAGCACCCACGCCAGCCCGGACCCGTTGCGCACGCCCGCCTCGAGCAGGCCCACCTTGCCGAGGAACCCGCTCAGCGGCGGGATGCCGGCCAGGTTCATCGCGGGCACGAAGAACAGGATCGCGAGCCCGGGCGCCACCCGGGCGAGCCCGCCCAGCCGGTCGAGCGACGTCGTCCCGCCGCGTCTCTCGATGAGCCCCACGACGAGGAACAGCGCCGTCTGCACGGTGATGTGGTGCACGACGTAGAAGATCGCGGCGGCCGTCGACGCCGACCCCGCGAGCGCGACGCCGAAGATCATGTAGCCGATGTGGCTGACGAGCGTGAACGAGAGCAGGCGCTTGATGTCGTCCTGCGCGACGGCGCCCAGGATGCCCACGAGCATGGTGAGCAGCGCGAGCACCATGAGCACCTCGTCGACGCGGCCGTTGCCCGCTCCCCCGGCCGGGAACAGCAGCGTCTGCGTGCGGATGACGGCGTAGACGCCCACCTTGGTGAGCAACCCGGCGAACACGGCGGTGACGGGCGCGGGCGCCGTCGGGTAGGAGTCGGGCAGCCACGCGGAGAGCGGGAAGATCGCGGCCTTGATGCCGAAGCCGAGCAGCAGCAGGAGCTGGATGCCCAGGCGCACCGCCGGGTCGACGTCGGGCAGCCGCTCGGCGAGCTGGGCCAGGTTCACGGTGCCGGTCGCGGAGTAGGCGAGCCCGACGGCCATGAGGAACACGACCGAGCTCACGAGCGCGACCACCACGTAGACCGACCCGGCCCGGATGCGGTCGCCCGTGCCGCCCAGGGTCAGCAGCACGTAGGAGGCCGCGAGGAGGATCTCGAACCCGACGTAGAGGTTGAACAGGTCGCCCGCGAGGAACGCGTTGGCGACGCCCGCGGCCAGCACCAGGAACGTGGGGTGGAAGATCGCGACCGGCAGCACGTCGCGCCGCTCGGCGAGGTCGGCGTCGCCCGCCGCGTCGGTGGCGCGGTCGCCGTCGCCCACCACCTCGACGTCGTCGGACCCGTCCGCGCCGCCCTGCGCCATCGAGTACAGCAGCACGCACAGCAGCACGACGCCGCTGACCAGCAGCATGAGCGCGGACAGCCGGTCGGCGACGAGGTCGATGCCGACGGGCACCTGCCAGTCGCCGATGACGGCGACGACGGGCCCGCGGTCGGCGAGCCCCACGAGCACGGCGGCGGTGGCGACGACGACCGCCAGCGCGGTCACGGCGATGACGCGCTGCGCGCGCGGGTGGCGGTGCAGGGCGAGCGTGAGCCCCGCCGCGAAGAGCGGGACGAGCACGGGCAGCGGCAGGAGCGTCGCGGCGGACCACATCAGGGCCGGTCACCGCCCTCGGCCGCGCCTGCGGCGCCGGCGGAGGCCTCGCCCGCGGCGCTGGCGGCGGGCGCGCTCGTGGCGAGGCTCTCCTCGATGTCGTCGTGCACCTCGGCGGCCTCCTCGTCGAGCGTCTCGCCGGTCTCGGCGGCGTCGACGTCGGTCCAGACGGCCTCGTTGCGCGCGGCGAGCCGGGCGATGCGGCGGTCCTCGTCGTCGTCCTGGACCTCGTCGTGACCGTTGAGCTGCCACGAGCGGTACGCCATCGCGAGCACGAACGCCGTGAGGGCGAGCGTGATGACGATGGACGTGAGCACCATGGCCTGCGCGAGCGGGTCGGAGATCTGGACGGCCGGGTCGGCCGCCCCGAGGATGGGCGCGGCCCCGGCGCGCCCGCCCGCGACGAGCAGCGCGAGGTTCGCCCCGTTGCCCACCAGCACGAACCCGAGCAGCACGCGCGTGAGCGACCGCTCCAGCAGCAGGTACACGCCCGTGGCGAAGAGCACGCCGACGGCCAGCACGAGGGCGAACGAGGGGACGTTGTCGAGGACGACCATCAGAAGGCCCTCCCGCCGAGCGTGCGCCCCTGGCGGCCCTCGAGGTCGCCCTGCTGGTCGATCTCGGCGCCGAGCGAGCGCAGCACGTCGAGCACGAGCCCGATGACGACGAGGAACACCCCCAGGTCGAAGAAGAGCGACGTCACCACGTGCACCGTGCCGAACAGGGGCAGGTGCAGGTCCACGAGGAAGCTCTCGATGGCGTGCTGCCCGGACAGCAGCGACACGAGCCCCACGCCGGCGGACAGGAAGAGCCCCGTGCCGAGCACGAGGCCGGGGTGCACGGGCGCGGCCTCGCCCAGCTCGTAGCGCCCGCCCGCGAGGTAGCGCACCGCGAGCGCGAGCCCGACGACGAGGCCGGCCGCGAACCCGCCACCCGGCCCGTTGTGGCCGCGGAAGAGCAGGAAGAGGGCGAACACGATCATGGCGTGGAACACGACGCGCGTGACCACCTCGAACAGGATCGAGCGCCGCTCGGGGGCCAGCGTGGGGGCCGCGACGATCCAGCTGCGGCGCTGCACCCGCGACTCGGACGCCGCGGGCAGGGGCGTGCGCACGGGCACGCCCTCGTCGCGCACGCGCGGGGCCCGCGCGGAGCGCTGCCGCAGGAACACGAGCGACGCGACGCCCGTCGCGGCCACGAGCAGCACGGAGATCTCACCCACGGTGTCCCACGCGCGGATGTCCACGAGGGTCACGTTGACGACGTTGTGCCCGCCGCCGTCGAGCGCCAGGTCGGGGAAGAGCTGCGCGATCGACGGGTGCGTCCGGGCGAGCGGAGCGGCCGTGACCAGCAGCATCATGACCGCGCCCACGCCCACGCCGATCGCGAGGCGCACCCAGCGGCTCGCGGCGAGCGGCCGGTCGGAGAAGTACGGGGGCAGGCGGCGCAGCACCAGCACCATGACGACGAGCGTGACCGTCTCGGTGAGCACCTGGGTCAGCGCGAGGTCGGGCGCCCCGTGCAGCAGGAACAGCACGGCGTTGCCGTACCCCGCCACGCCCACGAGGAACACGGCCTTGAGCCGGCGCCGGGCGCGCGAGGCGAGCACCGCGGCCACGCCGATGACGGCCACGACGACGAGCTGCGCGGGCCGGTCGAACGGCACGAGCGCGAGCGGCCCGACGTGCCACGCGTCGCCCCCGGCCTCCGCGGCGCCGGGCAGCACGGCCCCGCGCAGCCCCCAGGCCAGCGCGAGGCCCGGCCCGGCGACGACGGACACGAGGATCGCGCCCAGGTAGAAGGGCAGCGAGCCGCGCTGCGTGGCACCGGTGACGTCGGCGGCGACGTCGTCGAGCCGGCGCATGGAGCGGCGGTAGACGAGGTCGGCCGGGAGCGGCGACCAGGCGCGCGCCTGGAGCCGCTCGACGCGCTCGCGCTGCCAGAACAGCGCGGCGCCCGCCGCGAGCACGAGCACCGTGACGAGCAGCGTCGGCGTGAACCCCGCCCACAGGGTCAGGTGCCCGGTCTCGCCGGTCGGGTAGGTGTCCGCGTGCGGGGCCAGCAGGTTGTCGCCCACCTGCGGCAGCAGGGCGACGGCGAGCCCCAGCACGGCCAGAACGAACGGCGGCGCGACGAGCAGCAGCGGCGGCCGCTTGACGACGACGTCCCCGGCGTCCTCCGCCTGCGCGGGCGCCTTGCGCCCGAACGCGCCCCACGCGAACCGCAGCCCGTACGCCACCGTCAGCACGGACCCGAGGGCGACGACGACGAGCAGCGCCCGCCCGAGCGGGTCGTCGTCGTGCGCCCACGCCTCCAGCGCGGCCTCCTTGGCCACGTACCCGGCGAACGGCGGCAGCCCGATCATCGACGCCGTCGCCAGCAGGCCGGCCGCCGCCGTCAGCGGCAGCTGCCGCGCGAGCCCGGCCAGCCGCCGCAGGTCGCGCGTCCCGGTGGCGGCGTCGACGACGCCGACGACGAGGAACAGCGACGCCTTGAACATCGCGTGCGCGCCCAGCAGGGCGAGCCCCGCGAGCGCCGCCGCGCGCGTGCCGTACCCGAGCAGCAGCACCAGCAGGCCGAGCTGGGACACCGTGCCGAAGGCGAGGACGAGCTTGAGGTCGTGCTGCCGCAGCGCCCGGTACCCGCCCAGCAGCATGCTGGCCGAGCCGAGCACGAGCACCACCCACCGCCAGGCGGCGAGGTCGGAGAACGCGGGCGCGAACCGGGCGACCAGGTAGATGCCGGCCTTCACCATCGCGGCGGCGTGCAGGTAGGCGCTCACGGGCGTCGGCGCGGCCATGGCCGCGGGCAGCCAGAAGTGCGTGGGCACCTGCGCCGACTTCGTCGCGGCACCGGCCAGCAGGCACACGGCCGCGACCGTCACGACGCCGCCCGACGGCGGGTCCGCGAGGATCTCCGAGACCCGCCACGTGCCCGCGCTCACCCCGAGGACCACGACGCCGACGAGCATCGTCAGGCCGCCCGCCGTCGTGACGACGATCGCCTGCATGGCCGCGCGGCGCGACGCCTTGCGGTCGGCGTGGTGCCCGATGAGCAGGTAGGAGAAGACGGTGGTCAGCTCCCAGAACACGAACATGAGCAGCAGGTCGTCCGCGGTGACCAGGCCCGCCATCGCACCCGCGAACCCCACCAGCACGCCCGCGAACCGGCTCATCCCCACGGCGCCGCGCGAGAAGTAGGCGCTGCAGTACAGCAGCACGAGCGCCCCGACCGCGCCCACCACGAGCAGCATCAGCCACGACAGCGTGTCGAGCCGGAAGTCCAGCGCGAGGCCGAGCGCGGGCACCCACTCGATGCGTTCCACGGGCACGCGCCCGTCCATGACCGCCGACGCCTGCGACAACGCGTACCCGGCCGCCGACGCCGGGCCCAGCGCGAGCACCCAGAAGGCCTTGCGGCCCAGCCACCCCACGAGGGCAGGCGCAGCCAGCGCCAGCAGCAGGTGGGCGACGACGACGGGCAGCACGACGACCTACAGGTCGTCCGGGTCGACCAGGAAGTCCGACTCGTCGGCGAGCTCGCCGCCCGCCGCCTCCCACAGGGCGCGCGCGACCCGCGCGACCAGCTCGGCGGACCGCTTCCGGGCCACCAGGTGGGTGTGCGAGGGGCGCTCGCGGTTCGCGTCGACGATGTCCGGAGCGTCCCACATCACGCGGTAGGCGACACAGCCCGAGCGCACCCAGGGCAGGTCGCGCAGCAGCAGCGGGACGACGTCCTCGCCCGCCACCTCGACCGTGACCCAGCCGTCCAGCCCCAGGTCGATCGTGACGCCGAACCCGTCCAGGACGTGCGGCTCCTGGAGGGCGGCGATGTCGAAGTCGTCGGCGGCGGCGTGCAGCGCGCGGCGCTCGTCGGGGTCGAGCGGCTCGCCCGGGTACAGCGGCCGCTCGGCGATGCCGGGCGGCGGGCCCTGGTAGGGCGCGCCCTGTGTGGCCAGGTGCGCCCGCGGGTGCACGGCCTGGATGACGCGGTGGCAGGCCTGCGGGTCGAGCCACACGTCCGAGTAGAGGGTCAGGTTCACCGCGGCGCCCGGGTCCGGCGTCAGCACGACGCCCGCCCCCCACGGCTGCTCGGCGTCGTCGGACCACAGGCCGCCGACGTCGAGGCGCACGCTGCCGCCCAGGCGGCGTGCGGCGGCGACGAGCCACAGGACGACCCGCTCCTCCTCGCGGTTCGGCAGGCCGGCGGGGAAGGACCGGGCGAGGCCGTCCTTGTCGCCGCCGTCGGCGGGCACGGGGTCGTCCCAGCGCTCGCGCGGGCAGACGACGTCGAACACGATCGCGGTGCCGGCCGGCAGGCCGGGGTCGAAGCCCTGGCCGGCGGGCGCGTACGGGCCGCTCAGCGCGGAGTGCCGCGACAGGCGCAGCACGCCCGGCTCACCGGGGCCGGCCATGCGCCCCACGGGGACGTCGGCGCCGGGCATGTCGCGCGGCACCACCTCCCAGCGCGTCGCCGTGAACCGGGACAGCGCGAGCACCTCGACCTCGTCGACGACGACGTCGCCGGGCAGCGCCAGCAGGTGCCGGGCCTCGTGCCCGCGCGTCACGGTGCGAGGGAGCGTCGGGTGGGTCGCGGGCTGCGCCATGCGCTTGAGCTCCTTCCGGGAGGGCAAGGGCGCGCGACGTCGTCGCAGACCCTCGTGGCGCGACCGAGCGTAGCGGTGCGCCGGCCCCTCTCCGTCAGAGTGCTCGGAACTCATCTCAGACCGTGCTCCGGTGGAAGCCCTGCCACGACCGGCTCGCCGTCGGGCCGCGCTGGCCCTGGTAGCGCGAGCCGTTCGCGCCGGAGCCGTACGGGTGCTCGGACGGGCTGGACAGGCGGAAGAAGCAGAACTGGCCGATCTTCATGCCGGGCCACAGCAGGATCGGCAGCGTCGCGGTGTTGCTCAGCTCGAGCGTCACGTGCCCGCTGAACCCCGGGTCGATGAACCCGGCCGTGCTGTGCGTCAGCAGGCCCAGGCGGCCGAGGGACGACTTGCCCTCGAGGCGCGCGGCGACGTCGTCGGGCAGCGTGATCGTCTCGAACGTGGAGCCGAGCACGAACTCGCCCGGGTGCAGCACGAACGGCTCGCCCTCGGGGACCTCGATCAGGCGGGTCAGCTCGGGCTGCTCCTGCGCCGGGTCGATGAAGGGGTACTTGTGGTTGTCGAAGAGCCGGAAGAACTTGTCGAGACGCACGTCGACGCTGGACGGCTGGAGCATCGCCGGGTCGTACGGGTCGATGACGACCCGCTGGGCGTCGAGCTCGGCGGCGATGTCACGGTCGGAGAGCAGCACGTGCCCACCGTAATCGGAAGGTCAGCGACACGCGGACCCGGGGCGCGGAGCGGGGCGCACGCGGCCCCGGCTCCTCGACCCCGGAGCGGATGTGGGTATGATCGGGGCGCACACCCCCCGTGGGCGTGGCAGCGCGGACGTAGTTCAATGGCAGAACTTCAGCTTCCCAAGCTGATAGCGCGGGTTCGATTCCCGTCGTCCGCTCCACGTGCGAGAGGCCCGACCGTCTTCGGTCGGGCCTCTCGTGCTTTCCTGCGGGCCGGCCTCTCGTGCTTTCCTGCGGGCCGGCCTCTCGTGCTTTCCTGCGGGCCGGCCTCTCGTGCTTTCCTGCGGGCCGGCCGCGCGGGCGCTCAGCGCGGGCGTGTGCGGGGGCGCAGGCGCACGTCGGGGAGGACGGGGGCGCGCAGCGGGCCCTCGGCATAGCCGTGCACCTCGCCGAAGCGGCGGCCGGCCGCACCGTCGGCGTACCGGGTACCGGCGCCGTCGTCGGC
Source organism: Xylanimonas protaetiae (assembly GCF_004135385.1). Taxonomy (NCBI): domain Bacteria; kingdom Bacillati; phylum Actinomycetota; class Actinomycetes; order Micrococcales; family Promicromonosporaceae; genus Xylanimonas; species Xylanimonas protaetiae. Next base: position 941,355 of record NZ_CP035493.1, read on the forward strand.
CACCTGCGCCATCCAGTCCGCGCGGGCGCGGGCGACGTCGTCGTGCGACCGGCCGACGAAGTTCCACCACATGACGATGTCCTCCTCGAAGGGGACGCCGCCGAGGAGGACGGTGCGGGCCGGGGCGTCCGGCCCGGCCTCGATCACGAGCCGGTCCCGGCCGGGAGCCACGTAGCCGAGCTGGTCCGGGGGCACGACGACGCCGGCGAACGTGACGTCCCCGGCATCGATCAGGAGCGCGTGCTCGAAGGCGGGGTCGACGTCGAGCTCGACGCGGCCGCCGGGGACGAGGTCGACCTGGGCGCCGACGAGCGGCGTGTACGTGCGCGCCGGGGAGACGAGCGCGCCGAGGGCGCCCAGGAAGACCTGGACGCGGCCGCCGGCGTGCTCGGCGACGGGCAGGTCGGCGTGGTGCTCGAAGTGCGGCTCGACGCCGAGCGCGTCGCCCGGCAGCGCGGTCCAGAGCTGGACGCCGTGCAGCGTGGGCGGCCGCACGCCCGCGGGGGACTCCTCCGAGTGCGAGATGCCGACGCCCGCCGTCATGAGGTTGAGCTCCCCCGGCCGCACCGTCTCCAGCGAGCCCACCGAGTCGCGGTGCAGGATCTCGCCCGCGAACAGCCAGCTCACCGTCTGGAGCCCGGTGTGCGGGTGCGGCGGCACCTGCATGCCCGCCGACGCCGTGACGTCGTCCGGCCCGTAGTGGTCGCAGAAGCACCAGGCGCCCACCAGGGAGCGCACCTTCTGCGGGATCGTGCGCCGCACGGCCATCGCGCGCGGGCCGCCGAGCGGCACGTCGCGCGCGGTGAGGAGCTGCACGCCGGCGGGGGCGTCGCCAGCGGCGCAGACCTGCTCGGCGGGACGCGACTCGAGGTTGCTCATGACGGCAACCTACGGGCCGGGGGGCGCGCTCGCCGCCGGCCTGGGTTCCGGTCGAAGCGCTCCCTGTCGGGACGTGGGTTCCGGATCGGAACGTGCATCCCGCCGCACGTTCCGATCCGGAACCCACGTTCCGACACCCGGGCGCTCGTTACGGCCGGGTCACGCGGCGGGGATGGCCGAGGCCCCCGGGACGGCCGGGGGGCCTCGGGTGCACCGCGCACCGCTGGTCGTGGGTCCCACCGACCAGAGCGCCGTGTGTCGACGACACGGCCCCGGCAACCCGTCAGCTCAGGGATCGGTCCTCGCGAGGGACCCCTGACCCGTTCTCCACGGACCGCCGGACGCGGGTGGTCTTCCGGCCCCGCTCGAGCACCTGTGTCGTCACCCACAGCCCCACACCGCGGCGCGGGACGGCCCGTCGTTATCCGGTCGACCTTTGTCTCTTCGGCGGGGTATGCCAACCCGCTGCAGCTGGGGTTGGAGCGTCCTCTTCGTCGAGACCATTGGAGTCGTTTCTACTTGCCGGGAACCCGCTGTGCAAGACGCCTAGCACGTCTTTCTCAGGCCTGTGAACAAGACACAACGTCGTCCACAGGCGGGGCCGCGGAATCCCCACACCGTCCACAGCCCTGGGGACAAAAGATGTGGACGCCAGGTGAACGGCACGACGGCGTCCGGCGGCGGTCGGGGCGCCCGCGGAGGGGACGGGCAGCGCTCGCACGGGCCCCTGCGCGGGCGCCCGACGTGGCCGACGCGGCGGGAACGTCGCCAGAAATGCGTACGAAACCGCGGAATCTCGCGGTTTCACGGTCTGCGCAGCGGCGGGCGCCGCCCCGCGGTCGGGCGACGCAGGCGTGCGACCCTGTCGCGCGCCCGCCGGGAGGGTCCCCGCGCCCGCCGGCGACGCCGAGGTGGATGCCCGGTGGACAGCCGGTGGACGACGGTTCCCGCAGGTGAGCGTCCCCTGGCCGCGCTGTCCACACAGCCCTGTGGACGCAGCCTGTGGACAACGTGCGGGTCAGACCCACGCCTGGGCGCCGCTGTGCTGCCCGTCGATCCGCGCGCCCAGCTCCTCCGCCGTCGCGACGAACCCGCCGTCGTCCACGAGCACGCCCGCGATCCGGGCCTGCAACGCCGTCGCCAGCCGCGCCACGATCGACGCCATGCGGCTGCGCGCGATGAGGTGCAGCCCCGAGGGGTGCTCCGTCTGGAGCTCGTACGGGTCCTGCGGCACCCACGACATCCGGTACGCGAACGGCCCGTACTGCCGCCACTCCATGACCCCGAGCGCGCGCGGAACCCGGTCGACGTGCTCCACCCGGACGAGCAGCTCGCCGTCGTACGACGTGCGGGCGCGCACCGTGTACGTGAGCGAGCCGTCGGCCGCCTGCCCGCGCGTGCCGAGCTCCGCCGTCGCGACCAGGCCGCGCACCTGGTGCAGCAGGTCGGCGGGGTCGAGGGCGTGCGACGAGTACAGCGCGAGGTCGACGGCGCCGCCCCGGTCGGGCACGAGCGGCGTCACGCCGTCGGCGACCAGCCCACCGCCCACCTTGCGGGCCACCGCGACGCCCCACTGCACCGCCCGCAGCTCCTCCGCCTCGGGCAGCCCGGCCGCGAACGCCCGGGAGATCCCGTCCCGGTCGTCGTACGACGCGGGCCGGCGCAGCCGCGCCTCCGGCCGCCCGTCCGCGGACGCGATCGACCACGCGGCCCACGCCGTGTCGGTTGTCAGCCCGACGCCGCCGGCCTGCTCCGCCGACACCGGCGACGGACCGGTGAGCGCGTGCCGCTCGCCCAGCCGCAGCACGCCGGGCACGGCCTCGGTCTCGGCCGCGGTGCGGAACAGCCCCCCGCGCGTGCGGGGCGCCGCCGCGGTCGGCTCGCGCAGCCAGGCGACGTCGGCGAACCAGGCGGCCGCCAGCTCGGGGAGGGCGTCGCCCCGGGCTGCGGGGACCACCAGGACGTGCGGCTCGGTCATGCCGGGAACCGTATCGTCCCGGCATGCGCGCCGGGGAGACCCGTCCCGCGGCCCGGATCGGGCGCTACGCGCGGACGTCGTGCAGGTGGTGGACGACGTCGTGCAGGAAGTACTGGCCGAGCGTGCGCACGGTGAAGAGCGAGCCGTTCGAGCGGCGGCCGGGGCGGTCGAGCTGGTCGGTCCCGACGGCGTCGAACCGGTCGGCGACGGCCGCGCCCGCGGCGACGAGCTCGGCCGCGACGACCTCGGGGTCCTGGTGCGCGTAGTCCTCCGCGACGGCCGTCGCGTCCTGGTCCCAGCTCGGGAACTGCGGGTCGTTCTCCTCGATCATCGACCGCAGGCGGCCGTCGAAGACGCGGAAGACGTCGCGCACGTGGGCGCCGTACTCGAGCGCCGACCAGACGCCCGGGGCGGGGCGCACGGCGACGTCGGCCCGGGCGAGGGCGGCCTCCCAGCGCGGCAGCGTGCCGCGCGTGACGTCACCGACCGCGAGCGGGTCGCCCGCGGCCGCGTCGTAGCCGCACTCCGGGCAGGGGCGCTCCAGCACCCAGGTCCAGTCCTTGGTGTCTGGGGTGACGGTGTCCGGAGTGACGGTGTCCGGGGTGATGCCATCGCTCTGCATCGGGCCAGCGTACGGAGCACGAGGGCCCTTGTACCTGGTACTGACGGTCTCACCCTATGATGTCAGCATGCCCAAGATCATCGGCAAGAGCCTGCACGAACACCGCCAGATGACGCGGCAGCGACTCTTCACGGCACTCTCCACGCTCATGGGCGAGCGCGGCTTCGACACCATCACCCTCGCCGACATCGCCGCGGAGGCGGGCGTCGGCCGCACGGCGGTCTACAACCACTTCCCCGACAAGGAGGCGCTGCTCCTCGGGTTCATCACCCACGAGACCGAGGAGTACGCGGTCAGGCTCCAGCGGGCGCTCGACGGCATCGACGACCCCGTCGAGCAGCTGCGCACGTACATCCGCCAGCAGGCCCAGCTCGCGCGCATGTTCCACCTGGCGCCGGGCCCGGACCTGCGCACGATCCTGTCGCGCCCCACGCTCCAGCGGCTGCGCGAGCACGCCGAGATCGTCGAGTCGATCCTGCGCCGCATCCTCACCGCCGGCATCGCCACGGGGGTGTTCCCGGACCAGGACATCGACCCCACCGTGCAGCTCGTCAACGCGTGCCTGTCCGGCCGCCTCATCCCCGAGGACCCGGTCGGGCGCGACCGCGCGGTCAACGCCGCCGAGCGGTTCGTGCTGCGCGCGGTGGGCTCGCGCGCGGCCGCCTGAGACCCTCGCCCACAGAACCCGAGCGCACGCAAGAGAGGGCGGTCTCCCGACGTCGGGAGACCGCCCTCTCTTGCGTGCGCTCAGCTCGCGAGCCGCGACCGCAGCTCCGACGGCGTCGACCCCGTGGCCGCCTGCACCGCGCGGCGCAGCGCGAGCGCCGAGCCGTAGCCGCACAGCTCCGCCAGGTCCTCCAGCGTGACGCCCGCGTAGCGCGGGTCGTGCAGCCGGGCCAGCGCGCTGCGCAGCCGCTCGTGCGAGATCCAGCCGCACACCGTGCGCTCCTCGCCCTCGAAGAGCCGGTGCAGCGTGCGCGTCGAGACGCCGAAGTGGGTGGCGATGCTCGCCGGCGTGAGGTCGTTCTCCGCGTGGTGCGCGGCGATGTACTGGACCACGCGCGAGCGCTCGACCTGCTCGAGGAGCACCGTCGTGCGCGTCTCGGGCCGCGACGTCGCCATCGCGCCCACGAGCTGCTCGACGACGCGCACGGTCTCCGCACGCACCTCCGGCACCGTGCCCGGCTGGCACACCAGCTCGCGCAGGGCCGACGCCGTCGCGCCCGGGAGCACCGCCTCGGGGCCCCACACGGTCAGCGGCGCCTCGTCGAACGTGCCGCGCATCGCCGTGCGCTCGACGGCGATGTCGACCTCGACCACGAGCGCGCCCTGCGTGCTGATCTCGAGCGGACGCCACCCGACCGCCAGCACGGCACCCCGCGGGCCGAGCGCCTCGATGGTGCCGCCCGTCTTGAGCGTCACCTCGCCGTCGAGCACGACCATGAGCCGCACCGCACGCCACGGGTGACCGAAGTTGTCGCCCGGGAGGCGCGTGGTGAGCGGCCCCGTCTGCACGAGCGAGACGAGGTAGGCGCCGAACCGCGCTGAACGCCGGCGTTCCTTCTGCCCGGTGACCATGTCGACCGCCCTAGCCGGCCACGACGACGGACAGGACGAGAGGCAGGACGGCACGCCGCGCCGACGGGCGTCGGACGTGCTTCACAACGGTCGCGGTCATGGTCTGCCTCCCCTGGGGGGCGTCGGAGGAAGCCGGCGGGCGGGACACGCACGTCGGGGGCGGGCGGCGCCCGCGCGCACGGGGGGATGTCGCGCGGGCGCCGACCCTTCGCGGCGTGACCGGCAGGGCGGCGAGGGGACGGTGCCGCCCGGGCCTGAGGATCGCTCCCCGCCGCGGTTCCTCAACCTTGGCCGGGCCCACGTGCAGGTAGACGCAGGTGGCGCGCCCTGAGCGGCCGCCTGGCACCGCCTGCCCCGCTGTAACACGATGAGGACCATGACCCTCCATGGGACCCTCCACGGCGACGTGCGCGACGACGCCGTCAAGCACCTGGCGGCGGGCACGAGCGTCGACCTCCAGGGCCTGCCCGGGTCGGGCCGCTCCGTGCTCGTGCGCGCCGTCGCGGCCGAGCTCGAGGACGCCGGCTGGCAGGTGGTCCAGGCGCACGGCGTGCTGGCCCTGAACGACCGCCCGCTCGAGGCGCTCGCCGTCGCCGGGCTCATGGCCCGCCAGGGCGGGCCGCAGGGCCCCGCGACGGCGGTCTCCGCGGCCGTGCAGGGCATCGTCGCGGCGGTGCGCGGCGGGAGCACCCTCATGGTCGTCGACGACGTCGACGACCTCGACGAGATCTCCGCGGGCGCGATCGCCGCGGCGCACGCCCAGAGCCCCTTCCCGCTGCTGACGACGTCGCGGCACACGCCCCGGGCGCGCCGCTCACCGTCGCGCATCCCCGTGACGGTGCAGCCGGGCGTCACGCTCGCCGTGGCGCCCCTCGGGTTCGTCGACACGCAGACACTCCTCGTCGAGGCCCTCGGCGGGCCCATCGACTCGCAGGCCGTCTCACGCGTCTTCGCCGCCTCCGGCGGGCTGCCCGGACTGTCCCTCCCCCTGGTCTCGGGGGCGCGGCAGCACGGCTCCATGCGCCTCGCGGACGGCGTGTGGACCGCCGGGGCGGACCTGTGGTCGGGCGAGATGATGCGGGCCATCGACCCGCTGCTCCAGCGCCTGAGCCCCGAGGGCATCGACGGGCTGCACTCGCTGGCCCTCGCAGGCACCGTCGACGTCACGACGGCGCGGCGCATGATGACGTGGGACGTGCTCGAGGAGCTCGACGGCTACCGGCTGCTGCGGTTCGTGCCGCGCGACGACGAGATGCTCGTGAGCCTCTTCCCCCTGGCGATCGTCGAGTACTTCCGCCACCTGGGCGTCGGCGCCCGGCACCTCAAGGTCGACGAGGCCGTGACCGAGGCGTTCGGCGGGTCGCCGACGGGGCGCACGCCCACCCCGCTCGCGCCGTGGCGCCTCATCGGCCCGGCCGACGCCGGCGGACGCACCCGCTCCCCGCTGGGCGCGGCGGGCGAGTCCGACGTCATCGTCAACCGCCTGCTGCTCGAGCACTGGCACCGCGAGCTGCTGCTGCGGCGCACCGAGTGGGAGCGCACGCCCACGCCGCGCACGGCCGCCGCCCTGCTGCGCACCATGCTCGTCACGGGCGCCGACGCCGCCGCCGTGCTCGCGGTGCGCGAGGCCACGCCGCGCACGGGCGACCCCCGCGAGCTCGTCGCGTTCGACGACTGGTACGCGCTGTTCCTGGGCGCCGTCGAGCACAACGTCGAGTGGGTGCACGACGTGCTGGAGCAGGCGCGCGAGGAGGCCGACGAGTGGGTGCGGCTCATCGACGGCATCGAGGCGTTCGTCGTGCTGCTCGTCGACCACGCCCCGGACCCCGACGAGCTGCCGCCCGTGGACCCGCAGGAGGACGCCCCGCAGGACACCCGGGAGATCGTCGGCATGGCCCGCGCCGAGCTGCTGCTCGCCCAGGGACGCTCCGCCGAGGCGCTCGAGGAGATCGAGGCGCTCGGCCCCGTCACCTCGACGTTCGCGCAGGCGCGGGCGTCCTCGAAGCCACAGGCGCTGCTGCTGGAGGGCCGTCTCGACGAGGCGCTCGTCCTGGCGCAGGACCTGCTCGCCGAGTCGCGGCGCGAGCACGACGTCGAGGGCATCGTGGGGTCCGCGTACGTGGCGGCGCAGGTGCTCATCATGCGCGGCCGGTCCACGGACCTGCGCAACCTGCTCGGGTCGGTGCTGTCCGCGGGCGTCATCCCGGCGCTCGAACGGTCCAAGCACGTGGCCCTGCTGTCGATCGCGGCCACGCTCGCCGCCGACGAGGGCCGCGCGACGACGGCCCGCACGCTGACCCAGCAGGCCCTCGCGCTGCGCACCGGCCCCGGGCCGTACGCGCTGGGGTCGCCCACGCAGGCGATCGCGCACCTCGACGGCGCCGACCTCCCGCCGCTCCAGGCCCGCGCCATGGCGGCCGAGCGCCTCTGGGACGAGTCGCAGGCGCTGCTGGAGAAGGGCTACCTGGTCTCCGGGTACACGTGCGGCATGCTCGCCGTCGTCGAGCAGCCGACGCCGGAGCGCGGGGCTGCGCTCGCCGAGGTGGCCGCGAGCATCCCGGCGCCCGTGCTGCGGGCGTACGACACGTTCGTCACCGCGCTGTGCGACGGCGACCCCGACCGGCTGCTCGCCGTCGCCGACCGGCACGCCGACCTGGGGCTCGTCTGGACGGCCACGATCGCCTACACCGCGGGCCTGACGGCGCTGCGCGCGTCGGGCGCCGCCGCCCGCGCGGGGCAGGTCCACGAGGAGGCCCGACGCCGCCTGGAGGCCTGGGGCGACGAGGCCGCCGCCGGGCTGCGCTCGGCGGCGGAGGGGGCCGAGCTCACGGCCCGCGAGGACGAGATCGCGCGGCTCGCGGCGTCGGGTATGACGAACCAGGACATCGCCCGCCGGCTGCTCATCTCGGTGCGCACGGTGGAGAACCACCTGCACCGCGTGTTCCGGAAGCTGGGCGTGGACAACCGGTCGGACATGTCCCGCGTGCTGTCGAGCTGACCTGGGGTTCTGCGACTGCGCGCAGAATGACCCGTCACCCTGCGCGGAGTCGCAGGGCCCAGAACGCCGAGACGCCCGTGACCAGGTCACGGGCGTCTCGGCGTGCATCAGGCGGTGTGGTGCCGCCTGAGTCTGCGACCCTGGCTCAGGCGGTGTCCATGCCGCCCGAGCCTGCGGCTCAGGCGGACCAGCCCGACAGCGCCTCCTGGCGCAGCGCCGACGGCGTGCGGCCGGTGGCGGCCTGCACGGCCCGGCGCAGGGCCAGGGCCGAGCCGAAGCCGGTCAGCACGGCGAGCTCGTCGAGCGAGGTGCCCGCGTAGCGCGGGTCGCGCAGGCGCAGCAGCACCTGGTCGACGCGCTTGGCCTGCACGAGCTGCGACACCGAGAGCTTCTCGCCCTCGAAGAGGCGCTGGAGCGAGCGCTTCGACATGCCCAGGTGGGCGGCGAGCGTCGTCGGGCCAAGCTGCGGGTCGGCGTAGTGCGTCGCGATGTAGCGCACGACGTGCATGCGCTGGCTGCGGCGGTTCCAGTCGCCGCCCGACGGGACGGCCAGCGTGGAGACCGTGCCCGAGAAGAGCGACTCGAGCGAGTCGGTCACCTGGGCGCGCACGGCCGGCGTGAGCGTCTCGATGTCCTGGCGGAGCAGGTCGAGGGCGAACGCCGCGAGCGCCGAGAGCAGCGCCGTCTCCGAGCCGCCGACGACGAACGGGGCCGTCTCGGGCAGGCCCACGAGGGCGTCGTGGTCGGACGGCACGTCGACGACGACGACGCGGGCGGGCGCCGAGGCGGTGTAGCTGACGGGGGCCCAGCCGAGCACGAGGGCGCCGTCGCGGCGGCGCAGCGTGGTGTGCTCGCCGTGCGTGGCGTCGCCGGTGCGCAGCACGACCTCGCCGTCGAGGACGACGACCATGCGCAGCGTCTTGGTGCCGTGGCCGAAGTTGTCGGCGGTGGCCTCGAAGCGCAGCGGGCCGTGCACCATGTAGGTGACGTCGAACGAGCCGAAGCGCGCGGTGCGCGACTGCAGGTGGAAGGTGTCGGGCTTCGCCGACGTCGTGATGAAGCTCTGGAAGCGGGCGAGGTCCTCCTCGCCGCGCCACTCGCGCACGGAGACGGTGGCGCTGGGCTCCGGCTCGAACGGGCTCGTGGTCGTGGTGGTACGCGCCTGGCGCACGGCGCGGTTGGCCGGCGCGGGCTGGGCCGGACGTCGGGTCGTCACGGGGGCCATCGGGGTGGTGATCGTCATGGTGTCGTCCTCCTCGGGTACAGGAATGACCCTCGGTCCTCGGACGGGCACGCGGACGTGCATTGGCGGCCATGTGAGTGTCACTCGGCGCCGAACTGAGTACGACCACGCCAGGGACGCGTGCCTTTCGCGCCGCACTGGCGCCTCCTGCACCCGTCCGGGGCGGGCGTCAGCCCTGGTCGGAGGTGCTGTAGCAGGCCCGATCAGCCCTGCATGGGGGCTCCGTGCTCGTCGACGACGCGGCGCAGGGCCCGCAGGAGCGCGGCGCGGGACGGGCAGACGACGTCGGGCAGCCCGCACGCGTAGACGATGTCGGCGAGCGTCAGGCCGAGCGGGGACGGCGTCGTGAGCCCCGGCAGGTACGCGGGGACCACCTCGACCTCGCGGACCTTCTCCCACGTCTCCTGCGTGGGCTTGTCCAGCAGGGTGAACAGCGCGACGCGCAGGGCGCCCTCGTCGACGGCGGCGTCGGTGTAGAGCTCGGCGCGGCACGCGGCGACCTCGTCGAGGACGTCGGCGATCTCGAGCAGGGTCGCGTGGTCGGCGGCGCTGACGGTGCGGCGGGTGCGGTGCGTGTGGGTCATGGTCGCCTCCGGGTGCAAGGTCCCGGGCCGTGCGTGCCCGGTGCCACCACAGTGCCCCGGAAAACACGGAGACCCCCTCTGTGGTGGCACCGAAGGCGCCCGCTCGTGGCGCCCGAAATTGCGTACGGCGGCTGAACTACCAGTGCTTTACCAGGCGTCGGCCGGAAGATGCCTGTGTGTTGGCTCGGGCGGGTGGTACTCGACCGGGTCGGGCCGCAGGTAGGCGCGCGTGAAGGCGAGCGCGATCTCGAGGTCGACGTGCCGCTCGTGCGCCGACCGGTCGCGCCGCGTGGAGATCTCGACGACGACGTCGCCGCGCCACCCGGTGCGCGCGAGGTGGGTGAGGACGGCCGCGCAGTCCATCGAGCCGCGGCCGGGGACCAGGTGCTCGTCGCGCGGCGCGCCCGTGCCGTCCGCGAGGTGGAGGTGGCGCAGCCGGTCGCCGAACGCGTGGACCAGGTCCATGCCGCCCTGCTGGGCGACGGCCGCGTGCGACAGGTCGAGCGTGACGTTGGCGTAGTCGAACTCGGTGGCGTCCCAGCCGGGCAGGTAGGCCACGTAGTGCCGGTCGCTGCGCGACCGCGCCTTCCACGGGTACATGTTCTCGACGGCGAGGACGACGCCGCTCTCGGCCGTCAGCTCGCGCACCTGGTCCTGGAACCCGCGCGCGTAGCGGTACTGCCACCGGAAGGGCGGGTGCACGACGACGGTGCCGGCGCCGAGCTCGAGCGCCATGTCGACCGTGCGGCGCAGCTTGGTGGCGGGGTCGCGGCCCCACACGCCCTGGCTCACGAGCAGGGTCGGCGCGTGCAGGGAACGGACCTGGACGCCGTGGTGCCGGGACAGCCGCTGGAGGGAGGCCGTCTCCTGGGTGGCCGGGTCGGACCACACCATGACCTCGACGCCGTCGTACCCCAGCTCCGCCGCGGACTCGAACGCGTACGCCGCGCGCCGCGGGTACACCGAGGCGGTCGACAGGGTCACCGGGATCGGCGGGGCCATGCTCGAACGATACGTGCCCGTCCCGGACGACCGCTGGGCGGGGCGCTGCCGCGCTACTCTCGCCGCCATGGAACGCGTCGTCGTCGTCGGCCTGCGCGAGGGGCTGCACGCCCGTCCCGCGGCGCTGTTCGTGCAGGAGGCCGGGCGGCAGCCCGTGCCCGTGTCGATCGCCCGGCCCGGCGGGGTCCCGGCGAACGCCGCGAGCATCCTGGCCGTGCTCACGCTCGACGTCGCGGCGGGCGACGAGGTGGTGCTCACGACGGCGGCCGACGGCCCCGAGGCGGCGACGGCGCTGGTCGCGCTGGAGCGCTACCTGGTGCAGGCCACGCCGTCCTGAGCCTGGAGCCGGGTATCGAGACCCGGCGTCCGAGGCCCAGCGCTCTGCGTCCGAGGCCCAGCGCTCTAGAGACCCAGCGCGTCCAGCTCCGGCAGGGCCGCGCGGACGGCCTGGCGGGCAGCCCACGCGTCGCGCGAGCCGAGCGCGAGCCTCGCGAGCCGGCGGCACCGTTCGAGCGTCGTCGTCGCGAGCACCGCGGCGATGTCGCCGAGCGCGGCCGGGGCCATCGACAGCGACGTCACGCCGAGGCCCACGAGGACCGGCGCGAGCGCCGGGTCGCCCGCGGCCTCCCCGCACACCCCCACGGGACGCTCGCGCGGGCCTTGCGCGCCGCGGTCGTCCTCGTGCGCGCGCTCGGCGACGTGCGCGCCCTCGCAGGCCGCCGCGACGAGCCGCAGCACGGCCGGCTGCCACGTCGTCGACAGCTCCGCGAGCGCGCCGAGCTCGCGGTCGGCGGCCATGGCGTACTGCGTGAGGTCGTTCGTGCCGAGGCTCGCGAACGTCGCCTCCTCGAGGATCCAGCGGGCCTGGAGGGCCGCCGCGGGCACCTCGATCATGACGCCCGCGTGCGCGAGCCCGTGCGCCGCGCAGCGGGCCACGAACCGGTCGGCCTCGTCCGGCGTCGCGACCATCGGGGCCATGACCCACACGTCGGCGTCGGAGCGCGCGGCGGCCGCCGCGATCGCCTCGAGCTGCCGCTCCAGCACGTCCGGGTGCAGGGCGGCGGTGCGCAGGCCGCGCACGCCCAGGGCGGGGTTGGGCTCGCCCTCGGCGGTGAGGAAGGGCAGCGGCTTGTCGGCCCCGGCGTCGAGCGTGCGGACCACCACCTTGCGGCCCGCGAACGCGTCGAGCACCGCGTGGTAGGTGCGGGTCTGCTCGTCGACGCCGGGCTCGTCGGGGCGGCCCAGGAACAGGAACTCGGTGCGGAACAGGCCCACGCCCTCCGCGCCGGCGGCCGCGGCGGCCTTGGCGGAGGCCGGGTCGGCCACGTTGGCCAGCAGCTCGACGTGCACGCCGTCGGCGGTGCGCCCCTGCCCGGCGAAGGTGCGCTGCACGCGCGGCGCCGACGCCGCGGCGACGGCCTCCGCGGCGGGGTCGCGCTCCACGGTGCCGCGGCCGCCGTCCACCAGCACGGTCTCGCCGTCGCGCAGATCGCCCGCCCCGGCGACGGCGACGACGGCGGGGATGCCGAGCGCGCGCGCGAGGATCGCGGTGTGCGACGTCGGGCCGCCGCCCTCGGTGACGAGCGCGAGCGCCTGGGCGGGGTCGAGCGTCGCGGTGTCGGCGGGCGCGAGGTCGTGCGCGACGAGCACGAACGGGTGGCCGGGCTCGGGCACGCCCGGGGGGCGCTGGCCCGTGAGCGCGGCGACGATGCGGTCGCGCACGTCGCGCACGTCGCGGGCCCGCTCGGCCATGAGGCCGCCCAGGGACTCGAGCTGGTCGACGACGCCCTGCGCCGCGTCCCAGACCGCGCGCTCCGGCGTCTCGCGGTCCTCGCGCACGAGCCGCGCGGCGGCCTCCGCCAGGGTCGGGTCCGCGGCCATGGCCGCCGTGACGGTCAGGACGTCGGCCGCCGTGCCGGACGCGCGGCCGGCCCGCTCGAGCAGGTCGGCCGTGACGGTCCGGGCCGCCTGCGACACACGGTCGGCGGCCGCCTCGAGGTCGGCGCCCTCGGGCAGCCGTGCCAGCACCGGCGCCGGCACGGGCGCGGGCATCGTGACGACGACGCCGGCGGCGCGACCTGGGCTGACAGGGACGCCGTGGAGCGAGGTCATGGGTCGATCATGGCCCACCCGGGCGGATGACCGCTCCCGGGGGCCTTCCGGCGGGCCGCCCGCGAGGCCGTCCGGCGCGGCCGTCCGGCTGCCGGACGAGCGACGACGCCCCCGCAGCGGAGCGCCGCGCGGCGGTACCGTCGAGGCGATCCCGCCACCGTGCGGGCAGCGGACCGGAGGACACCGATGAGCGAGCCCACGCCCGCCCCCGCCGCCCTGGCCGTGCTCGCCCCCGTCGCGGGCACGGTGATCGCCGTCGCCGACATCCCCGACCCGGTGTTCTCCGCCGCGCTCGTGGGCCCCGGCGCCGCGATCGCCCCCGACCCCGTCGCGGGCAGGGTCGCCGTCGCGCCCATCGCCGGCGTCGTCGTCAAGCTCCACCCGCACGCGTTCGTCGTCGCCGCCGACGACGGGCGCGCCGTCCTGGTGCACCTGGGCATCGACACCGTCGAGCTGCACGGCGACGGGTTCGAGCTGCACGTCGCCGAGGGCGACCGCGTCGCGGCGGGGCAGCCGGTCGTCGGCTGGGACCCGGCCGCGGTGCGGGCCGGCGGCCGCTCGCCCGTGGTGCCCGTGGTGGCCCTCGACGCCGAGGAGTCGGAGCTGACGGGCCTCGCGGCGGTCGGCACGACGCTGACGACGTCGGACGTGCTGTTCGCGATCGCCTGACGCTCCCATGCCGGCGCCGGGTCGCCGGCGCGGGTCGCCGCCGCGGCCGCCCGGCTAGGGTGGCGCCCATGGTGCGCGCGGTGGTGTTCGACGTCGGCGAGACGCTCGTCGACGAGACCCGGATCTGGACCCGCTGGGCCGACCGGCTCGGCGTCACGCGGCTGACGATGCTCGGGCTGATCGGCGCGTGCGCCGCGCTCGACCGGCCGGTCACGGACGCGTTCGCGATGGTCCGTCCAGGCCTGAACCTGGAAACCGAGGAGGCCGCCTGGGCTGTGGACGACCCCGACGGCCTGCGCAGCGGGTTCGACGCCGACGACCTCTACCCCGATGTCATCCCCGCGCTCACCGCGCTGCGCGCGGCCGGGCTGCGCCTCGTCGTCGCGGGGAACCAACCGCCGCGGGCGCTGGCCGCCCTGCGGGCGATGGACCTGCCGGTCGACGAGATCCGCAACTCCGCCGAGCTCGGCGTCGAGAAGCCGGCCCCCGCGTTCTTCGCGGCCGCTGCCGATCTCGCAGGCGCCCCCGTCCGCGAGATCGCCTACGTGGGCGACCGCACCGACAACGACGTGCTCCCCGCGGCCGACGCGGGCATGCTCGCGGTGCTCGTCCGGCGCGGCCCCTGGGGCTACCTGCACGCCACCCGCCCGGAGGCCGCGCGCGCCCACGTCGTCGACTCGCTCCTGGAGCTCCCCGGGCTGCTGACCGCGGGCAGCTGAGCCAGCGCACTCGGGCCCGGTGGGCCGTGAGGTTCACCCCACCGGCGGTCCATATCCTGCACACGCTCCCGCCGCGACTGGCCGACGCGGTCCTCCGGTTCTGCGACGAGCCGCTGGCCACGAGCCCGTACCGCGTGACCAAGCCGCTCGGCAACGAGCTCGCCGGGCTGCGCGCCGGGTACGTCGGGGTCGGCTTCCGCGTGCTGGTCCGCGTCGACGACGACGCACGACCGGCTACGTCATGCGCCCGGCCTACCGCGCCGACGCGTACCGGTGACGACAGCGGCGGCCTCGCTGACGAGGCTGCACTGCGCGACAGGCGAAGCGCCATCGCGCGACACCTGGCGGACGGCCCGGACCAATGGCTCCTGCCATCCCGCAGGGACCGGCCTAGCCTGGCAGGTATGGCCGCGCCGGAGCGAGTTGTCGACATCCACGTGGTCGCCGACTCGACCGGCGACACGGGGGCGCGCGTGGCGCGCGCGGTCGGCGCGCAGTACCCGGACCTCGAGGTCAACGTGGTGCGGCACCCGCGCATCCACGACGTCGACGGCGTCGACCGGGCCCTGGAGACGCTCCGCGAGGACCACGCCGACGCCGTCGTCTTCGTGACGCTCGTCGACGTCGGCCTCAACGCCCGCGTCGCCGCCACGTGCGCCGAGCTGGGCGTGCCGTGCGCCGACCTCATGGCGCCCGCGCTCGACGCCGTCATCGCCCGTACGGGGCTGCACCCCGCGCGCGTCGTCCAGCCCGTCGGGCTCGCGGCCGACTACTTCGAGCGCATCCACGCCATGGAGTTCGCCGTCGCGAACGACGACGGGAACCTCACCGACTCGCTGAGCGAGGCCGACGTGGTGCTGGTGGGCGCGAGCCGCACGGGCAAGACGCCGCTGTCGATGTACCTGGGCTACCTCGGGTACCGCACGGCCAACGTGCCTCTCGTGACCGGTGTGGCCCCGCCGGACGAGCTCTTCCAGGCTGCACCCTGGAAGATCGTGGGCCTCACGATCGACCCCGAGCGACTGCTCGCCATCCGCCGTCGGCGGGTCTCCCTCATGGGAGCCCAGGCGCAGGACGGCGGACGGCTCGGGGGCTATGCGGACCTGGCCCGCATCTTCGACGAGCTCGACGACGTCGCCCGCATCCAGCGGCGCCTCGGGTGCCCCGTCCTCGACACCACCAGCCTCGCGCTGGAGGAGGCCGCAGGCCGGGTCATCGAGCTCGTCTCCGCACGCCGTCGGGCGCACCTCGCCGCGCCCACCCCCATGGAAGGACCGGTCGGATGACGACTGACGTGACGTACGTGTACGACTTCTCGGAGGGCAACGCCGAGATGAGGCCGCTGCTGGGCGGCAAGGGGGCCGGCCTCGCCGAGATGACCCGCATCGGCGTCCCGGTGCCGGACGGGTTCACCGTCACCACGCAGGCGTGCGTCGAGGCCATGAAGGCCGGCGGCACGTGGCCCGCCGACCTGTGGGCCCAGGTCGAGGCGCGGCTCGACGCCCTGGAGGCCCGCACGGGCCGCCGGCTCGGGGCGGCCGAGCGGCCGCTGCTCGTCTCGGTCCGGTCCGGCTCGGTGTTCTCGATGCCCGGCATGATGGACACCATCCTCAACCTGGGGATCAGCGACGAGGCCGCCGCCGCGCTCGCCGCCGAGACCGGCAACGCGCGCTTCGCGTGGGACTCCTACCGCCGGTTCGTCCAGATGTACGGCGAGGTGGTCGAGGGCGTGCCCGCGCACGCGTTCGAGGACGAGCTCACCGCCCTCAAGGGCCGCCGCGGCGTCGCCAACGACACCGACCTGGGCGTCGAGGACCTCCAGGAGCTCGTCGCGACCTTCCGCCGCGTCGCGCGCACGCACGGCGCCGACCTGCCGACCGACCCGCGCGAGCAGCTCCGCCGCTCCGTGAACGCCGTCTTCGCGTCGTGGGACAACCCGCGCGCCCGCGTCTACCGCGGCCTCAACGACATCTCTGACGACCTCGGCACCGCGGTCAACATCCAGCAGATGGTGTTCGGTAACCGCGGCGATCACTCCGCCACGGGCGTCGCGTTCACGCGCAACCCGTCCACGGGCGCCAAGGAGCTCTACGGCGAGTTCCTGGTCAATGCGCAGGGCGAGGACGTCGTCGCCGGCATCCGCACGCCGCGCCCCCTCGCGGAGCTCGAGGCCGTGCTGCCCGAGGCGTACTCCGAGTTCCTCGCCACGATGACCCTCCTCGAGGACCACTACGGCGACATGCAGGACATCGAGTTCACCATCGAGGAGGGCAAGCTCTACCTGCTCCAGACCCGCAACGGGAAGCGCACGGCCGCCGCCGCGCTCAAGGTCGCCCGCGACCTCGTCGAGGCGGGCGTCATCGACCGCACGACGGCGCTGCGGCGCATCGAGCCCGCACAGCTCGACCAGCTCCTGCACCCGGGCCTCTCCGCCGCCCACGGCGAGACCCCGTGACCCGCGGGCTCAACGCGTCCCCGGGCGCCGCCGTCGGGCAGATCGTGTTCGACGCCGACACCGCCGCCGAGCGCGGCAAGGCCGGCGACGCCGTCGTCCTGGTCCGCTGGGAGACGACGCCCGACGACATCCACGGCCTCGTCGTCGCGCAGGGCGTGCTCACCGCGCACGGCGGCATGACGTCGCACGCGGCCGTCGTCGCACGCGGCATGGGCAAGCCCTGCGTTGCGGGCGCGGGCGACCTCGTCATCGACGCGGCGGCCCGCACGCTGACGATCGGCGGCCACGTGCTCACCGAGGACGACACCATCACGCTCGACGGGTCCACCGGCGACGTGTACGTCGGCGCGCTCGACCTGGTGCCGCCGCAGATCACCGACGACTTCCGCGAGGTGCTCGGCTGGGCCGACGACGTCCGCCGCCTCGGCGTGCGCGCCAACGCCGACACCGGGCCCGACGCCGTCAAGGCCCGCGAGCTGGGCGCCGAGGGCATCGGCCTGTGCCGCACCGAGCACATGTTCATGGCCGTCGACCGGCTCCCCGCGGTGCGGCGCATGATCCTCGCGACCGACGCCGCCGCCCGCCAGGCCGCGCTCGACGAGCTGCTGCCCATGCAGCAGGCCGACTTCGAGGAGATCTTCGAGGCCATGACCGGGCTGCCGGTCACCATCCGGCTCATCGACCCGCCGCTGCACGAGTTCCTGCCGGACCTCGTGGAGCAGTCGCTGCTGGTGCAGCGCCTGGAGGCGGCCGCTGCCCCGTCGTCGTCCGACGACGACGGGGCGCTGGCCGCGGCGCGCAGCCTGCTCGCGCACGTCAAGCGGCTGCACGAGCAGAACCCCATGCTCGGCACGCGCGGCGTGCGGCTCTCGCTGCTCTACCCGGAGATCTGCGTCATGCAGACGCGGGCCATCGTCCGGGCGGCGCTCGCCGTGCTGGGGCGCGGGTTCGACCCGCACGTCGAGATCATGGTGCCGCTCGTCGGGTTCGCCGAGGAGCTGCGCCGCATGCGCGAGGTCATCGTCGAGACCGCCGACAAGGAGGTCGCCGCCGCGGACCGCGCGCTCGACTACACGGTCGGCACGATGATCGAGCTGCCGCGCGCGGCGCTCACCGCCGACAAGATCGCCGAGCACGCCGACTTCTTCTCGTTCGGCACCAACGACCTCACGCAGACGGCCGTCGGCATCTCGCGCGACGACGCCGAGGGCTCGTTCCTCGCCGCGTACCTGGAGGCGGGCATCGTCCCGGCCAACCCGTTCGCGTCGATCGACGCCGAGGGCGTCGCGGAGCTGGTGCGGATCGGCGTCGACAAGGGCCGCTCGCTGAAGCCGGGCCTCAAGACGGGCGTGTGCGGCGAGCACGGCGGCGACCCGGCAAGCATCGCGATCCTGGACAAGATCGGCCTGGACTACGTGAGCTGCAGCCCGTACCGCGTCCCGCTGGCCCGCCTGGCGGCGGCCCGCACGACGCTGGACGGCTGACCCCTCCGCCGGAGGCGGCCCGACTGATCGTCGGTTCGGGGTCTGATCGTCAGTTCGAACCGACGATCAGACCCCGAACCGACGATCAGTCGGGCGGGCTCAGTCGGGCGGGCTCAGTCGGGCGGGCTCAGTCGGGCGGGCTCAGTCGGGCGGGCTCAGTCGGGCGGGGTCAGCCGCGCAGCGGGAGCGTCAGCGTTGCCTCGCCCGCGGGCGTCACCGTCAGCGGGACGCCCCAGTCCTGCTGGGCCAGGTGGCAGGCCGGGAAGTCGCCCTCGGCGTCGCAGCTTGCGGCCTTCGCCGTGACGTGGAGGACGCCCTCCATAATCGCCGGGTTGACGACGACGTCGCGGAACAGGTCCGTGCCGTCGCCCGACCCGGAGAGCAGCAGCTCGGGCGGCGTCGCACTGACCTGCAGCGACGTCGACGGCCCCCAGCGGTCGTCGAGCTTCTGGCCCGGCGCCGGCAGGAACGGGACCTCCAGCCGCAGCGTCCCAGGCGCGACGGCGGTGGCCGGCCGCTGCGTGCGGCGCGCCCCGTGGTCGAGGACCTCGCCCGCGAGGCTCGCGGGCAGCGGCACGCGCGTGAGACGGTGCGCGGCCGACTCGACGACGACGAGGGTCACCCGGCCGTCGTCGGAGACCTCCACGAGCACGTCGCTCGGCTCCGCGAGACCCGTCGCGACCGTGGTGACCCGGCCCGCCTCGACCTGCGCGGCGTCGTCCCACCAGGTCTCGACGCGGCGCAGCGCACCGTTGTACGTGTCGGCGACGACGACGGAGCCGTCGGGCAGCGCGACGACGCCGAGCGGGTGCTGGAGGCGCGCCTCGGCGAGGTCGCCGTCCCGGTGACCGAAGTCGAACAGCCCGGCACCCACCGAGGTGCGCACCGATGCGACCGCGGGCCCTCCCACCGGGCGACTGACGACGACGGACCGGAGCGCCGACGTCTCGGAGTCGGCCACCCAGAAGGTCTCCTGGTCCGCAGAGACACCCGCAGCGACGCGCGCGCCCGCCGCCCCGCGCGTCGCCGCGACCGTCGTGGTCCCCGTCCTGCGCGACGCCGCGGGGCCCTGGCCGTCGCCCCCGGCGTCCGTCGGGCGCGTCGCCGGCGCGAGCCCCGACGGCTGTGCGAACCAGGCCGTCTCTCCTGTCCCGTCCTCGAGCCCCTCGTTCATGGTCCCGGCGAAGAGCCGCACCGTGCCCGGCGCACCCGGCCGCGGGGCCGTCGGGTCGAACAGCCACAGCGTGTGCGTCCCCGCCATCGCGACGACGAACCCGCCCGCGACGTCCGACCAGGCGACGTCCCACGGCGACGAGAGCCGCACCGCCGTCGACGGCAGCTCGGTGCCGTCGTAGGGGCGCGGCCGCCCGCCGAGCACGACGTTCTCCTGACCGCCCACCATGAACTGCTCGCCCGTCCCGGCGAGCGTGGTCACCAGCCCGTCCGCGAGCCGCACGCCGCGTAGCGCGTGGTTGACGGTGTCGGCGACGACGACGTCGTAGCCGAGACGTTCCCGCAGGCCGGACGGGACGAGGCACAGGCCGTTGGGCTCGGAGAACCGAGCCTCCCCCGGCCCCCCGTCCACGAGCCCGCGCTCCTCGGAGCCGATGCGGCGCACGAGCGTCTCGCCGTCGGGCCCGAGCTCCGCCAGCGAGTGATGGCCGGCGTCGGCGACCAGCAGGGTGCCGCCCGGCAGCGCGACCGCCTTCGCCGGGAACCGCAGCGTGCCCGACGTCGGCGCGGGCGGGACGTACGGGCCGACGCCGCGGTGCAGCGTCCCCTTGGCCTCGTGCTCCGCCACGAGCGAGGCGACCAGCGCCTCCAGCGCGGAGGCGTGCCCCTCCCCCGCCATCTGCGCGACGACGTACCCCTCGGGATCGATCACGACGAGCGTCGGCCAGGCCCGCGCCGTGTACGCGCCCCAGGTGACCAGCTCGGGGTCGTCGAGCACCGGGTGCTCCACGGAGTACCGCTCGACGGCGGCCGCGAGCGCCACCGGGTCGGCCTCGTGCTCGAACTTGGGCGAGTGCACGCCGACGATCACGAGGACGTCGCGATACCTGGCCTCGAGCTCCCGCAGCTCGTCGAGCACGTGCAGGCAGTTGACGCAGCAGAAGGTCCAGAAGTCCAGGATCACCAGACGACCTCGCAGGTCTGCGAGGTCCAGCGACCGACCGCCGGTGTTCAGCCACCCCCGCCCGACCAGCTCGGACGCTCGGACACGCGGGGTACGGATCTCGCTCACCGCCCCATTCTCGACCAGGTGCCAGGGCTCCTGTGCCGCGCTCACCGGGGGTGGTCGGCCAGGGCCCTCTCCACGGCTCCGACGACCTCCGGGGCGAGGGTGCGGGCGAACGACGCCGTGAGGTGCCCGTGGTCGAAGTGCGTGACGAGGCCGCCGACGACGGCGTGGCACCGTTGGGCGTCGCAGAGCAGGTCGTTCACGTCGAGCACCGAGACCAGGCCGGAGGCGTCCGCGAGCGCCGCCGCGGCGAGCGGGTCGGGTTCGACGGCGGTGTCCCGCGGGGCAGCACACGCCTGTGCGTCGGAGCCGTGCAGGGCGAGGCAGTCGGGAACGTTGCCGCTCATCGCGGGGGTGTCGCGCAGCACGAGCACGGGCAGGCCCGCGCTCGTGAACCGGTCCAGGGTCGCACGGTAGGCGTCCTGGGCGGCCCGGTCCTGGTCCTGGCGTGCGACGCCGGCGAGGGGCTGGTCGGTGCGGTCGGACATGACGACGAGGTCGTAGCCGCCGTCGACGACCGAGGAGACCGCCCACCTGTTGACGGCCTGGCAGCCGGCCGACTCCTGCGCCCCGGGGAAGGCGAGCGGCGCGTCGACGGTGTAGCAGACCGACTGCAGGTAGGTGGTGAGCTGCCAGTCGTGCGTCACCAGGGCGTCCTGGAGGGCGGGCAGCCAGTGGCCGGCGTGGGAGTTGCCGACCAGCGCGATCCGGGCGGCGGCGGCCCCCGGCTCCGTGCCGGCGTCCACGCGCCCGCCCGCACCGGTCCCCGCCCCGTAGCGGCAGGTGTTCCGCGACGTGAAGGGCGTGTTGTTCCAGCACCCGTCCGCGTAGACGGCGGGCTTGTCGTCCGCGGCGAGGTCGGGCGTCATCAGCATCCCGGGGTCGGCGCACCCGGGCGTGAGCGCCACGCCCGCCCCGACGCAGGGGTCGGCCGCGGCGATCGCCGCCTGCGCCTCGGCGAACGCGGCCCGCTGGTCGGCGTGCGCTCCGAGCGTGAGCCCGACGCCGGCTCCGGCGCCGACGAGCGCGCACGCGGCCAGCAGCGTGAACGTCGCCCGGCGGCTGCCCACGAGCCGCCGGTGCCACCGCAGCCGCTCCTCGACGAAGTGCCGCGACAGGGCCGCGAGCACCAGGGTGGCGACGACGACCCCGACGACGTCGGCGCCCGTGAGCGGCCGGCGGAGTGCGAACGGCACGACGACGACGAGCGGCCAGTGCCACAGGTAGATCGCGTACGAGTGGTCGCCGAGCCACTGCACGGGACGCGTCGCCAGGACCCGCCCGGGGCCGAGCCGGGCGTCGTCGGCGTCCGCGGCGACGACCAGCAGCGTGCCGAGCGTGGGGAGCAGCGCGGCGGCGCCGGGGAACGCGGTGGCGTCGTCGAAGGTCACGGCTGCCGCGGCGACCATCGCGAGACCGAGCCAGGCCGTGACCGCCCGCGCGGCGGGCGACACCCGCAGGCGCACGGTCGCGGCGGCGGGGACCGCGGCGAGCAGGCCGCCCAGGGCGAGCTCCCATACCCGCGTGGTGGAGACGAAGTACGCGGGCGCCGGGTCGACGTGCGTCGACCACACCGACCAGGCCAGCGAGACGGCGACCGTCGCCGCCACCACGCCGAGGACGACGGGTGAGGCCGCGCGGCGCTGCTCGGCGGCGCTCGGCGACGCCGAGCCGAGGCGCCGCCCCCGCTTCGCCCACGCCACGGCCAGCACGGTCGCGACCCCCAGGAGCGCGGGCCACAGCGCGTAGAACTGCTCCTCGATCGACAGCGACCAGAAATGCTGCACGGCCGAGGGAAGCTGCCCCGCCGCGAGGTAGTCGGTCTCCGACGTCGCGAACCGCCAGTTGGAGACGTAGGCCGCGGCGGAGGCGACGTCCCACCCGAGCGAGGCGCGGACGCCCGCCGGCAGCCAGACCGCGGCGGCGGCCGTCGTCGCCAGGAGCACGACCGACGCGGCCGGGATGAGGCGGCGCACGCGGCGTGCCCAGAACTCCAGCAGGTCGCTCACCCCGAGCACGGGCTTGCGCAGCAGGTGGCTGGTGATGAGGAAGCCGGAGAGGACGAAGAAGACGTCGACCCCCACGTACCCGCCGGTCAGCCGTCCGGGCCACAGGTGGAACACGACCACGAGCACGACCGCGACGGCGCGGAGCCCCTGGATGTCGGTGCGCACGGCCGTGCGGCGCCCGGGCGCAGGCCGGACGATCACGGGCGCGAGGGCGGGGCCGGACGTCACCGCGCCATTCTGGCCCACGTCGACGGGGCGACGCCGCGACGGTGTCCCTGAGGGCGGCCCGCACGGCGGACCGCAGGCCGCCCGGCCGTCACAGGGCCCGCACCGCACCGACGACGCGCACCACCACGGGCACGCCGTCGACCAGCGGGGGCACGTCCTTGCGGGCGCTCACCGTCTCCACGTTCACCTGCAGCACCCAGTCGGCGGGGCCGCCACGCTGGGCGAGCCCCACGCCGGTGATGCCCTCGACCCGGGCCAGGGTGTCCCGCAGCGCGGGCTTCGCGGCACGGGCCGCGTCGATCGTCGCCATGGTCACCTCCCGTGGTTCCTCCCCATTGTCCCCCGCCCCGGCGGTCCCTGCAGGCTCGGGCTCCCGCCTCACCTGCGGACGGGCGCCAGGACCTGGACCAGGTGCGCGAAGGGACGGAAGTCGTCGAGGTTCGCCGTCATGACGGCCGCACCGTGGCGGTGCGCCTGGGCAGCGATCAGCGCGTCCTTGCCACGGACGCGCGCCCCGGTGGTCCGCCCGTCCGAGGTCCGGGCGCCTGCCGCGACGATCCCGTAGGAACGCGTGGACTCCACGTCGAACGGCAGCCAGTCGAAGCGCGCGTCGAGCTCGTTGAGGGTCTGGACGCGGTCGGCGATCGCCGCCGGCGTGCGTGCCAGGCGAACCCCGAACTCGAGCTCGGCGCGCGACAGGACGCTCGCCCCGTACGCCGCTCCGTCGTCGAACCGGTACAGGTCGAGGTCGATCAGCACGGTGGTGTCGAGCAGGATCATGGACGCTCCCACGGGTCGACGACGTCGCCGTCCTCGTCACGGGCCGCGTCGATCAGCGCCCTCAGGTCCTCGGCGTCGGCGCGGCTGGCACGACTCCGTGGCCTGACCTCCATCAGCACCGATCCCTGGACCCAGGGCGCCGGACCGCCGGGCGCATCCGGGACCAGGCGCACACCGGTCGGGTGCCCATGGGCGGTGATCTCCACCTCGTCTCCCGTCTCGAGGACGCGCTTGATCACCGCAGCCGGGTTCTGCTTGAGCTCGCGGGTGCTTGCCGTGTGCATGCGGCCAGCGTAGCCACGGTGTAGACCTACGTCTACACCGTGCTCAGCGCCCCGTGCGGTTCTCCGTGTCCGGGTGCGAGCCGGTGCGCTCGTCGCGGTGGAGGGCGTCGATCGCGACCATGTCGTCGTCGTCGAGGGCGAAGCCGAAGATGTCGGCGTTCTGGGCGATGCGCGACGGCGTCGCCGACTTGGGGAAGACGACGTCGCCACGCTGCACGTGCCAGCGCAGCACCACCTGGGCGGGCGTGACCCCGTGCCGGGACGCGACGACGGCGACGACCGGGTCCGCGAGCACCGTCCCGCGGCCGAGCGGCGACCACGCCTCGGTGACGATGCCGTGCGCGGCGTCGAACGCGCGCACCTCGTCCTGGCGCAGGTACGGGTGCACCTCCACCTGGTTGACGGCCGGGACGACCGTCCCCGTCTCGAGCACGCGCGCCAGGTGCGAGGGCTGGAAGTTGGAGACGCCGATCGCGCGCGCCCGGCCCGAGGCGTAGATCTCCTCGAGCGCGCCCCACGCCTGCGTGTACAGGCCGACCGCGGGCAGCGGCCAGTGGATGAGGAACAGGTCCACGAAGTCCAGCCCGAGCTCCGTCAGCGAGCGGTCGAACGCGGCGAGGGCGTCGTCGTGCGCGTGGAACGCGTTGTTGAGCTTCGTGGTGACGAACACCTCGTCGCGCGGCAGGCCCGAGGCCGCGACGGCGAGCCCTACCTCGCGCTCGTTGCGGTACATCTGCGCCGTGTCGACGTGCCGGTAGCCGGCGTCGAACGCGCGCAGCACCAGGTCGCGCGTCTCGGCGGGCGGCAGCTTGTACGTGCCGTAGCCGAGCTGCGGGATCTGGACGCCGTTGTTGAGGGTCACGCGGGGGATCGTCACGCCCCCATCCTGACGCTCAGAGGAGCGTCACCGCGAGCGACGACAGCACCGTGTCGATCGGGTTGACGTAGGTGAGCCCCGTGCCGTCCGGGCCGCCCGTCTCCGAGCCGGCGAACAGCAGGCCCACCGCCACGCCGTCCTCGCGGTACACGAGCGAGCCCGAGTCCCCGCCGCGGGAGAACGGGCCGTCGCCCGTCGACTCGACCTCGATCTGCCCGTCGAAGCCCAGCACGCCGAGGTCGTCGCCGTAGCCCACGAGCACGTCGTCCAGCTCGATCGCGCTCACCCGGCCCTGGGTCAGCGCCGTCGTGCGGCCCAGCTTTGCCACCGACTCCCCGCCCAGCACCTGCGCCGTCGTCGTCACGCGGCCCACCGGGTAGGCCGGGTCCACCTCGATCTCGTCGTCGAGCAGCGCCAGCGCGCAGTCGACCAGGTGGTGCTCACCCGCCGCCATCGGCGCCCAGCGCGCCAGCGTGCCGATCCGGTCGCGCGGCGCACGGCCACCGTCCGCCGGCCCCGGCTGCACGACGACGTCGCCGGCCGCGGCGTCCGGGGACCCGACGAGCACGTGCCAGTTGGACAGCACGAACCGCTCCGTGCCGGCGTCGTCGGCCCCGGTGACGAACGCGCCCAGCGTCCCCGCCGTCACCGCGACGTGCGCGACCGACACCCCGGGGCGCAGCGGGCGCTCGCGGCGGACGAGGGCCTGCGCGCCGGCCACCGGCGGGCGCTGCCGCACCGTGGCGAGCGAGCGGATGCGGCCCGTGCGGCGCACGTCGGCGTGGGCCCCGGCCTCGGCGGCGACGCGCTTGACCACGGCCCGGGCGGCGGGCAGCCCCAGCCGGTACCGGACGGCGAGCGCGTACCCGCCGTCGTCGGACGGGGCGAGGCCCAGCGACAGCGTGGGCGACCGGACCGCGTCCGACGGCGTCAGGCCGCCGTCGGACGGACCCTCCCCGGCGACGGCCGACGCCGTGACGGCGCCGTAGCGCTCCGCGAGCTCGCGCGCGAACGCGCCCAGCTCGGCCTTGATCTGGCGTACCTCGGTCAGCTCCTGGCCACTCATGCGCCCGATCCTGGCGCAGCCCGCGGCACGCGGCGTCATGGGCGCGCCGGGGCGCAGGATGCGCCACGCCCGGTCGCGGAAACCGCGGACCTGCGTACCCTGCCGCAACAGCCGACGGCGGCACAGGGGGTGTCGCCGGATCAGCACGAGGACCACCAGCATGACTTTCGCACCGCCGCGACCGTCCGAGACGATCCCCACCGGGGACGAGATCGCCGCTGCGCGGCTCTGGGCGCTCGACCACGACCACCAGGCCCTGCTCGCCCACCGCTTCGCGCTGCTGACCCGGGCCTCGTGGGAGGCCCAGACCGCGGCCGACCGGCACCTCGTCGCACGGCACCGCGCCTCGCTGGCCTGAGACGCGGGCTGCGTGTCACGAACCGGGCGCCGGGGGCTCCCTCCCCGCGTGATGCCCGCACCCCTCGCGCCCGGCCGGCGCCTGTCCTTCGACTTCTCGCGTCATGAACGGGGTGCTGCGCCGTCCTCACGGCAGGACGGCGTACCCCGCAACGGCGCGGAGCACGGTGCGGCGCTCCGCGAGGCCGAGGGCGAGGACGGGACGATGGAGACGGTGACCGGCCGTGCCGTGACGCGCGACGAGGTGCGCGCCGCGATCCACTGGGCGCTCGACCACGACGTGCGCGTGCTCGCGCAGCACCGGCAGGTGGCGCACACGGCGAACGAGCCCCAGCGGCGCCGGTCGGACGCCGACCTGGTCGCGCGGTGGCGCCGGGCGGTGCCGCAGGAGCGCGCCCCGCTCACCGCCTGAGCGGCCGTCGCGACGGCTGCCCGCCACACCGGCCCTCACGCCGCGGCGAGCAGCCTCGTCACGCGCACCGTGCGGGCGCGCGCCGTCAGGAGCACCGCGAGCGCGGCGCCGGCCAGACCCCACACCACGAGGCTCACGACGGCCGCCGCCGTGCCCCCCGCGGCCGGGACCACGAGGCCCACGAGGGCCTTGCGGGCCGCGCCCACGGCCAGGAAGTCCGCGACGCCGTCGAGCCAGGCGGGCACCGTGGCCACGACGCCCGTGGCGATGACCAGCACCGCGACGAGCAGCGAGGCCCCGCGCGCGTAGTCGCCCGCGAGCAGCGTGAAGCCCTGGTGCAGCGCGACGAACACGACCGAGACGAGCGCGCCGACGCCGACGGCGCCGAACCAGCCGCCCGTCGACAGGTGCTCCACACCGGCGAGGATCGCGCCGACGGCGGCGCCCGTGACCGCGCCCACCGCCACCGGGACGCCCAGGTCCGCGAGGGCGAGCCCCAGCGCGCCCCGCGTCGACCCGAGCAGGCGCTCCCGTGAGGGCCGCCGCACGGTCGTCAGGCCGAGCGCGCCGAGCCACAGGGCGACGACGGCGAAGAGCGGTCCGGTCGACCCGGTGTCGAGGGAGTCGTCGCCGGGTGCCCGCACGGGGGTCGCGACGACGGAGGAGAGCGTGGCCCGGTCGCCGTCGGAGTAGGTCGGCACCTGGTCGACCGCCTGGCCGAGCCCGTCGGAGAGCGTCCCGGCCCCGTCGGCGAGCTGCTGGGCGCCGTCCGCGAGACCGCCCGCACCCGTGGCGACGCCGCCGGCGCCGGAGGCGAGGTCGCCGATGCCGCCCGCGAGGTCCCGGGTGCCGCCCGCGACCTGGTCGAGGCCGCCCCGGAGCGTGGTCGCGCCGGAGGCGAGCTGCTGGGCGCCGTCCGCGAGGTCGTCCGCGCCAGTGCTGACCTGCCCGGCGCCCGTGGCCAGCTGCCCCAGGCCGGTGGACAGCCCGGCGATGCCCGACTGGAGCTGGCCCGCCCCGGCGGAGGCCGCGGTCAGGCCGCCGGCCAGCGCGTGAAGGGTCGGCGCGGTCGCGGGGTCGCCCGCCGTGCCGACCGCGGCCGCGAGCCCGTCGAGCGCGACGGGCGTCGTCCCCATCGCGGTCAGCAGGTCGGCGTAGGGGGCGCAGCCCGCGCCGGGCGCGGTGACGTCGCACCCCTTCTCGGCGAGGAACGCGGCCAGCGCGGCGTTCGTCGCCGACGTGCTCGCGCGCAGCGCGCCGACCGCGCCGCCGATCTGGGTGGCCGCCTCGGACGCACCGCCCGCGGCGGTGCCGAGCTGCGCGGCGAGCGTCCCGGCGCCAGCGGCGAGCTGGTCCGCCCCGGTGCGGGACCGGCCGATCCCGTCGGCCACCTGGCCGGCGCCGTCGGCGACCTGCCCGGCCCCGGTCGCGAGCTGTCGCGCGCCGGAGACGAGGCCGCCGGCACCCGAGGCCGCCTGCCCCGCGCCCTCCGCGAGCCGGTCCGCGCCGGAGGCGGCCGACGTCGCGCCGTCGGCGAGCTGCTGGGCGCCCTCGGCGAGCTGGGCGGCGCCGTCGGAGGCGGACGTCGCCCCCGCGGCGAGCTGCGACGCGCCGTCGGCGGCCTGGCCGAGCTGCTCGGACAGCGTGCCGAACCCGACCAGCACGTTGTCCACGTACGTCTGCGTGAGGGAGGAGCCCATGACGGACGTGGCCGTCGAGGCCACGTAGCGCGCGATGAGCGCGTCGGCGACGCGGCCGCCGGGCGGCGTGGCGACGTCGATCGTGGCCTGGCGCGCGGCAGCGGCGTCGCCGCCGAACGACGTCGCGGCGGCCGAGAAGTCCTGCGGGATGGTGACGACGGCCGCGAACGTCCCGTCGGCCAGCCCGGCGCGGGCCGTGGCGGCGTTGGTGATCTGCCACTCGTAGCCGAGGTCGGTGGCCGGCGCGGCCGCGACCTTCTGCTCGGTGGAGGGCGCCGCGCCCGAGACGAGGCCCGCGGCGAGCTGCCGCCCGAGCGGCACGAGCTGCCCCTGGACGGTCACGGGCTCGTCGAGGTTCACGATGGCGGCGCGCACGGTGTCGAGCCGCTCGGCGGGGTTCCACAGGGCGGTGAGCAGCAGGCCGAGCACGAGCAGCGGCAGGAGCGCGACGGCGACGAGCCGCGCGATGCCGCGCCGGGTACCGGCGCGGGAACCGAGGCGGGTCAGGGCGTTCACAGCGACACCTCCGTGTCGTCGGTGTCGGGGACCGTGTCGACGGGGACGGGGATCGGGGTCCGGGGTGGCTCGGCGACCGCGCGACCCGGCAGGTCGGCGACCGGGGCCCCGGGCAGCAGGTCCGTGGCGTCGGCGCCCGTGGTGCCCACGAGCACCGCGACCCCGGCGGCCTGCGCGGCCGCCAGCGCGGCGGCCAGGTCGTCGCGCCGGTCGCGCTCCGCGAGCGCCTCGCCGTGCAGCACGACGACGGCGCGCACGGGCCCGCGCACGCCGGCGCGGGCGGCGGCGCGCACGGCGTCCGCGGCGGACGGCCGGGGCGTGGCGGCGTCGACGAGGGCGACGCGGCGGCGCACGGCACCGGCCCGCTCGGGCAGCACGAACCCGGCCACCTTGACCGCCCCGCCGGAGCCGTCGGCCCGCAGGCGCCCGGCGAGGGACAGCAGGACGGCGTCCACCGCCGCCCCGGTGTCGCCGCGCACGACGAGCGCCCCGCCGTCGGGCACGCGCACCGTGACGGGGCCGGCCACGGGCCCGCGCGGCCCGTCGACCACGAGCTCGTGCGCGACGACGACGTCGGTGGCACCGGGCTCGGGCCAGTCGGCGAGCGCGAGCTCCTTGGTGATGCCCTCGCCCTCGACGTCGAAGTGCGGCAGCAGGCGGTCGAGCCACCGCGGGATGTACCAGGCGTGCTCGCCGAGCAGCGCCATGACCGCGGGCACGAGCACCATGCGCACCACGAACGCGTCGACGGCGACGCCGACGGCGAGGCCCAGCGCGATGGGCTTGAGGTTCATGTCGCCCTCGGGCACGAACGCGGCGAAGACGGCGAACATGATGACGGCGGCCGCGGTGACCACGGGGGCCGAGCCGCGGAACCCGCTGTGGACGGCCCGCCGCGCGCGGCCCGGCCCGGAGCCGTGCACGTAGTCCTCGCGCATGCGGGACACGAGGAACACCTCGTAGTCCATGGCCAGGCCGAACAGCACGCCCATGAGGACGATGGGCATGAAGCTGATGACCGGGCCGGTGCGGGTGACGTTGAGGGCGTCGGCCAGGACCCCGTGCTGGAACACGAGCGTCACGACGCCGAACGCAGCACCGACGCTGAGCAGGTAGCCGAGCGACGCCTTGACGGGCACCCAGACGGAGCGGAACACCATCGTCAGCAGCACGAGGCACAGCCCGACGACGACGATGCCGAACGGCAGCAGCGCCTCGCCGAGCTTGGCGGACACGTCGATGCCGACGGCGGTGAACCCGGTGACGGCGATCTCGACGCCGTACTTCTCCTGGAGGTGCGGGCGCAGCGCGCGGATCTCGTGCACCAGGTCCTCGGTGGCCACCGACGTCGGGCCGCCCTCGGGGATCACCTGGACGATGCCCGTGTCGGCGGACTGGTTAGGGGTGGCGAGCGGGACGTCGGCGACGCCGGGCAGGGCGCGGATCTCGTCGGCGAGCGCGTTCATGAGCCCGACCGGGTCGGTGCTCGTGACGATCGGGGCCGTGACGATGAGCGGGCCGTTGAACCCCTCGCCGAACTGGTCGGAGATGAGGTCGTAGGTGATGCGGGCGTCGGAGTCGCGCGGCAGCACGCCGGCGTCGGGCAGCGCGAGCCGCAGCCCGGTGGCGGGCCAGGTCAGCGCACCGAGCGCGACGACGACCACGACGACGGTGACGGCGGGCCAGCGCGTCACACCGCGCACCCAGGCGGCGAAGACGCCGCGCTCGCGCGCGGCCCCGGTCGGGCTGCCGTCGCCCTGGCCGTCCCCGGCGGGCGCCGCCGTCGCTGGCCCCGCCGATGCGGGCTGGAACCGGCGCGGAGCGGTGCGAGCCGCCTTGCGCGCCGCCTTCCGGCCCGCCTTGGGCCGCAGCCGCTCCCCCGCGAACCCGAGCAGCGCGGGCAGCAGCGTGAGCGACACGAGCACCGCGATGCCGACGCCTACGGCCGCGGCCACGCCCATGACGGTGAGGAACGGGATCCCGGCGACGCCGAGGCCGACGAGCGCGATCATCACGGTGAGCCCGGCGAACACGACGGCGGAGCCCGCGGTCGCGTTGGCACGCGCGACCGACTCCTCGACGTCGAGCCCGTCGCGCAGCTGGTCGCGGTGCCGGGACACGACGAACAGGGCGTAGTCGATGCCGACGGCCAGCCCGAGCATCACGGCGAGCATGGGCGTCGTCGAGCCGATCGTGGCCACCGACGTCGCGGCGAACAGCAGGCCCATGCTCACGCCGACGCCGACGAGGGCGTTGACGAGCGGCAGGCCCGCGGCGACGAACGAGCCGAGCGTCAGCACGAGCACCACGAGCGCGACGACGAGGCCGAGGCCCTCGGTCACCGAGATCGCGGGGAACTCGGTGGCGAAGAGCTGGCCGCCCAGCTCGGCGCGGGCGCCGTCGGGCAGCGCCGCCCGGAGGACGTCCACCTGGTCGGTGAGGGCCGCCTTGGTGGCGTCGGTGATGGAGCCGAGGTCGCCGTCGAGCTGCACCTGGAGGATGGTCGCGGTGCCGGCGTCGTTGGTCGCGGCGGCGAGCTGCTCGTCGTACGGGGACGTCACGGCGGCCACCTGGTCGACGCCGCCGAGCGCGGTGACAGCGGCCTCGACGGGGGTTCGCACGTCGTCGTCGGCGACGGTGCCGCCGTCAGGAGCGACCACGACCACCTGCGCGGAGACGCCGCTGACCTGGGGGAACGTCGCTGCGAGGCGCTCGAGCGCCGCGTTCGCCTCGGTGCCGGGGATGCTCACCTCGTTGTCGAGGCCCTGCATGAGCAGGCCCGCTCCGCCACCGACGACGGCGAGCACCACCACCCACAGGAGCACGACGAGGCGGCGGGCGCGCAGCGCCCAGCGACCGAGCTGGTACAGGACGGAGGACATACGTCTCCTGGGGTGCGACGGCGCGGATTGATACACGACTGTATCCGATACAGGACTGTATTGGATACGCTGGCCGGATGATCAACCCGCCCGTCTCCGCCCGGCGCGAGCGCACGCGCGAACGGCTGCTCGACGCGGCCGTCCAGGTCTTCGCGCGCGTCGGGTTCGGGGCCGCGTCCGTCGAGGCGATCGCCGAGGCCGCCGGGTTCACCCGGGGCGCGTTCTACTCGAACTTCGAGAGCAAGGAGCACCTGTTCCTCGCGCTCACCGACCGGCAGTTCCGCGAGCAGGTCGTGGCGCTCGAGGCGGCCGTCGCGAGCGTGGGCGCCGACGTCGTGCACGACCGGCACGTGGACCGTAGCGCGATCCGCACCGTCCTCGCGCTGGTCACCGAGGGCAAGGCGCCCGGCGCGCGGTGGCACCTCGTGGGCGTCGAGTTCGAGCTGCTCGCCATGCGCGACCCCGCCGTCGCCGCCGCCTGGCGCGACCAGCAGCGCACCATGCGCACGGAGCTCGCGGAGGCGCTCACGCGCCTGCTCGCGCGCGTCGGGCTGCGCTTCGCCGTCGCCGCCGACGTCGCCGTCGACCTGCTGCTCGGCACCTACGAGGCCGCCGCGCGCGACGCCTACGTCGTGGGCCGGGACACCCCGGACCCGCGCACGCTCGAGACGCTCGTGGACCTGGTGATCACGGAGGCGTGAGCCACGTCGGTCAGGGGCCCAGGAGAGCCAGCGGCACCACGCCGATGCCGTCCCGTCGACGGTAGGCGTCCGGTCCCGCCGTCACGACGACGGCGTCGACCAGGTCGTCGCCGATGCGCTCCTTGAGCCAGTGGAGGTGGGTGACGTCAGCGTCCTCGACAGACGACGCGAGCTTGACCTCCACGGCCAGGACACGGCCGTCCGGTCGGACGACGACGAGGTCCACCTCGCGGTTCCCGTTCTGGGTGCGCAGATGGCCCAGTCGCGCGTCACAGGCTTCGGCGTAGGTCGCGAGGCTGACCGCCGTCAGCGTCTCGAAGAGCCTGCCGAGCATCGAACCCTCCACGAGCTGACGGTTGCCCTGCTCACCCCGCAGCAGTCCAGACGCGTCAAGGCCGAGCAGCCTGACGGCGAGCGCCGGGTCGGCGAGCATGTGCTTCGGCGCCTGACCGAGTCTGTCGAGGTGGTTGCGTGCTGGAGTCCATGCCGGGACCGGGTCCAGGAGCCAGAGCGAGGTGAGAGCGTCGCGATAGCTGATCGTCGTCGACTTCGCGGGCTTGTCGGGAGCACCCGGCGTCGCCGCGTCCAGGATCTTGCTGTAGCTCGTCGTCGTGGCGGTGGCGGCCGCATACGCGGCAAGCCAGCCACGCAGCGTCGCCGGGCGTCGCACGGGGTAGCCCTGCTCGGGGAACTCTCGCTGCACCACGTTCTCGACGTAGGCGTCGAGCTCCGCGTTCCGCGCCCGCACGGGGAGGCCCCGCAGTGCGGGGAGGCCTGACGCGGTGATCTCCTCGACGTAGTCCGTGAGCGTGAGCCTCGTCCGGCCCTGGAGCTCGCGCTCGCCGTCGAGCATCGCCTTCAGCGACACCGTGGGACTCTCGATCCCGCGCTCGGCCACGGAGAGAGGGCGCATGCGCAGAGGCACGATGCGCCCTGCTCCGGAGTGGATCACCGCGCCGCGCGGAGCCGAGCTTCCCGCGATCAGGAAGTGACCTGGCGGGGATCCGGCGTCGACCGCGCGCTTGACGGCATCCCAGACCTCCGGGAGGCGCTGCCACTCGTCGACCAGCACCGGTCCGCGCGCGGCGACGAGCACGCTCGGGTCGGCGGCGACGATCTGGCGCTGGCTGGTCTCCGACAGGTCGAAGACCGAGCTGGCTCGCTGGAGTGCGGTCGCCGTCTTCCCGACGGACTTGGGTCCGAAGATCGCCAGGGCGCGGAGGTGCGGCTGGAGGTCGTCAAGGGTGTCGTCGATGATCCGCCGGACATAGGTCACGGAGGCTACGCTACCGTTCGCACACATTCTAAGCGACTGTTAGCACGCCATCTACAAGACTATTCGCACCGGTCCTGCGCTTCCGTTCGCATCTCGGCCGGGCCCGCCGCCCACGACGTCCCTATCGGTCCGCTTCGTCCCTGTGGGCCATCGCCGCCAGCATCGCGTTGTACTCCTGGAGCTCGACGTCGCCGTCACGTTCCGCCTTGCGGTCACGGCGGCGGGCCTCGCGCTCGTCCGACCGCGTCCACATCACCGCGACGGCGATCGCCAGCACCAGGGTGGGCAGCTCGCCGATGCCCCAGGCGATGTCGCCGCCGCGCTGCTGGTCCTGGATCGCCGTGAAACCCCACGGGCGGCCCATGTTGCCGAACCAGTCGGCGGCCAGCAGCGTCGTCTGGCTCATGAGGGCCACGCCGAAGAACGCGTGGAACGCCATCGTGGCGAACAGCAGCACCAGCCGCATCGGGTAGCTGGGCCGGCTCGGCCCGGGGTCGACGCCCACGAGCGCGTTCGCGAACAGGTACCCCGCGAGCGTGAAGTGCACGACCATCCACACGTGCCCCACGTGGCTGCGCAGCGACCAGTCGAACAGCGGGGTGTAGTAGAAGATCAGCATCCCCGCGACGAACACGACGGCCGCGACGACCGGGTTCGCGACCACGCGCCCCCACCGCGAGTGCACGAACCCGAGCACCCACTCGCGCGGCCCCCGCGACCCGTCGCGGCGGCCCGGCACGGCCCGCAGCAGCAGCGTGACCGGCGCCCCGAGCGCCAGCAGCATCGGCACCAGCAGCGCCAGCACCATGTGCGCCACCATGTGCGCGGAGAACAGCACCTCGCCGTAGACCGCCGGCCCGCCGTTGGTCACCCAGCCGACGACGCCGACGCCGAGGCACCACGAGACCGTCCGCCCCACGGGCCACCGGTCGCCGCGCCGGGCGAGGCGCCGCACCCACATCAGGTAGACGACGACGCCGGCCGCGCACGCGAACGCGAAGAGCGGGTCGAGCCGCCACTCGGTGATCCAGCGGGCCCCGGCGAGCTCGGGCGGCAGCGGCGAGCCGGTGAGCTGGAAGGCGGGGCTCGTGTCGAGGGGCGTGTCGGGCGTCGGCGGCGCGGAGGCCGCAAGCCCGACGGCCACGCCCATGACGGCGCCCATGACGAGCAGCTCGCCGGCCGCGAGGCGGACGAAGGCGCGCACGGCGGACGACGACGTGGCGAGCCTTCCGGCGGGAGCCGGCTCGCCTGCCGGGACCCGTCCGGCGCGCGTGCGCGCCCCGTCGACGAGGCCGGCCCGCGCGTGCGCCCGGTCGACGAGGCCGCGCACCACCCGGCGGCGGTGCGCCAGCCCCAGGGCCCCGAGCCCGGCGAGCAGCACCGCCTTGACGACCAGCAGCCAGCCGTACCGCGTCCCGACGAGGTCCGACGGCGACCCGAGCCGCACCCACGCGCTCACGACGCCCGAGAACCCGACGGCGACGAGGCACCACGAGGCGACGACCGAGAACCGCGGCACGGCGACCGTCCACAGGTCGCGCTCCGCCGTCGGCGCGCGGCGCGCGGCGAGCACGAGCACGGCGATCGCGCCGAGCCCGCCCACCCACAGGGCCGCGCCCACGAGGTGCAGGTACATCGCTCCGATCGCGAGCGCGTGCCCGCCGGCGCTCGCCGCGTGGCCCGTCGACGACTGGTACGCCAGGGCCGCGAGCGGCAGCACGCACGCCCAGATCGCCCCGACGGCGCCGCGCACCACCAGCGCGACCACCGACGTCACGGCGGCCAGCCCCACGATGACGAGCGAGGTGCGGCCCAGCTCGATCTCGGTGAGGTACTGCCCCAGCCCGGCGCCGAACCCGGGGTCGTCGATGCGCGTGCCGACCACGTCGGCGTACTGGAGGACGAGGCCGAGCACCCCCGCGAGCGCCCACGCCCCGGCGGCGGCCCCGGCCGTGGTGAGCGCGGTGCGCTGCGCGCGCCCGGGCCCGACGAACGCGGCCGCGGTGACGAGCGCCCCGAGCGTGAGCGCCGCGGCGAGGTTGCCGAGCGTCTGGGCGAGCGGCAGCCCCCACCGCACGAGGACGCCAGGGTCCGCGAACGCGCCCGGCGCGAACGCCCGCGTGTACGTGCCGGCGGCCAGCGCGGCGGCCAGCGCCACGACGACGGCCGCCGGGGCCGCGGCCACCTGCCACCAGGGCCGGGCGGCGGCTGTCGTGAGGGCGACGTCGTCGGGCGTGGCGACGTCGGGGAGGGAACGCGCGGTCACCTGCCCAGGGTAGGCGCGCCGCGGAGCCGCTCCGGACGCCGTCGCTCCGCCATCCGCCGTTTCGATGTAGTACCTCGTTGCGCGAACGCGGCCAGAACGCAACGGGGTACTACATCGAAAGGGAGGGGTCAGCCCCAGACGAGGCCGCGGGCCGGGTCCTCCAGGACCCGGGCGACGTCCGAGAGGAACCGGGCGCCGAGCTCGCCGTCCACCAGGCGGTGGTCGAAGCTCAGCGACAGGTTGGTCACCCAGCGCGGCTTGATCTTGCCGTGGTGCACCCACGGCGTCTGCCGGATGGCGCCGAAGGCGAGGATCCCCGCCTCGCCCGGGTTGAGGATCGGCGTGCCGGTGTCGATGCCGAAGACGCCCACGTTGGTGATCGTGAAGGTGCCGTCGGACATGTCCGCGGGGGTGGTGCGGCCGGCGCGCGCGGTGGCCGTGAGGTCGGCGATCGCACGGGCGAGGTGGAGCAGGTCGAGACGGTGGGCGTCCTTGATGTTCGGGACCACGAGGCCTCGCGGGGTCGCGGCGGCGATCCCGAGGTTCACGTAGTGCTTGTAGACGATCTCCTGCGCGGCGTCGTCCCAGCTCGCGTTGATCTCCGGGTGCCGGTGCACGGCCAGGAGCACCGCCTTGGCAGCGATGAGGAGCGGCGTGACGCGCACGCCCGCGAAGTCGCGGTCCTCCTTGAGGTTCGCGACGAGCTTCATCGTCCTGGTGACGTCGACCGTGTGGAAGACGGTGACGTGCGGCGCGGTGAACGCGCTCGCGACCATCGCCTCGGCCGTGCGCTTGCGCACCGACTTCACGGGCACGCGCGTGCGGCGGCCGTCCGACGAGACGGAGCCCGAGGCGAGCCACGGCCGGTCGTCGTCCGGGTACGTGGCCAGGACCTGCGGCCTGGCCGCCTCCGTGTGGGCGACCACGTCCTCGCGCGTGACGATGCCGCCCGGGCCCGTGGGGGTCACCGTGGCGAGGTCGACGCCAAGCTCCTTGGCGAGCTTGCGCACCGGCGGCTTGGCAAGCACGCGGCCGTGCGCGGCGGCGCCGTTGCCGTTGACGGCGGGCACCGAGATGGTCCCCCGGTCCGGCCCGACGTGCTGCTCGTCGACGGCCGCCGGCGTCGTCGGCCCGACGACGGAGGGTGCGGGCGGGCGGGGGGACGTCGCGGCGGGGGCGGCGACAGGTGCGGGCGCGGCCGGGCGGGCGGGCGCCTGCGGGCGCGCCACCGGAGCGAGCGCGCGCGCGGCCGCGGCAGCGGCGGCCGAAGCCGCCGGACCGGCGGCTGGGGCGACCGGCGCGCCGGCCGGTGCAGCGACCCCAGCCCCGCGGCGACGACGCCGGCCCGCCGCCCCCGGTTCGGCCGTGCCGTACCCGACGAGCACCGACCCGGAGCCCCCGGGGTCGGCCGCGGGCTGCGCGGACGGCGTCCCGGGAGCCGCCGGGGCCGCCGGGGCCGCCGGCTCCGCGGGCGCGAACGCCTCCGACGACACCTCGATGATCGGCGTCCCGACGTCGACCGTGTCGCCCTCGCCCGCGAGCAGCGCCGTCACGGTCCCGGCCCACGGGGAGGGCAGCTCGACGAGGGACTTGGCGGTCTCGATCTCGACGAGGACCTGGTTGACGGCCACGACGTCGCCGACGGCGACCTTCCACTCGACGATCTCGGCCTCGGTCAGGCCCTCACCGACGTCGGGCAGGGGGAACCTCTGGATGGACACGAGTGCTCGTCCTTTCAGTACGCCAGCGAGCGGTCGACGGCGTCGAGGACGCGGTCCACGGAGGGCAGGTAGTGGTGCTCGAGCTTGGCGACCGGGTACGGGGCGTGGAAGCCACCGACGCGGATGACGGGCGCCTCCAGGTGGTGGAACGCCTCCTCCGTCACACGGGACGCGACCTCGGCGCCGATGCCGTGGACGGTCGGGGCCTCGTGCACGACGACGCAGCGGCCGGTCTTGCGCACCGAGGCGACGACGGCGGGGATGTCGAGCGGGGAGATCGCGCGCAGGTCGACGACCTCGGCCGACGTGCCCTCGGCGGCGAGCGCGTCCGCGGCCTGGAGCGCCGTCTGCACGCTCGGGCCGTACGCGACGAGCGTCACGTCGTCGCCGGTGCGGGCGACGCGCGCGGTGTCGAGGATCCCGGGCGCGGGCGGTGCGTCGAGGTCGACCTCGCCCTTGGACCAGTAGCGGCCCTTGGGCTCGAAGAAGATGACGGGGTCGGGGGACGCGACCGCGGCGCGGATCATGTCGTACGCGTCCTGCAGCGTCGACGGCGAGACCACGCGCAGGCCGGCGGTGTGCGCGAACAGCACCTCGGGGCTCTCGGAGTGGTGCTCGACGGCGCCGATGCCGCCGCCGAACGGGATGCGGATGACGACGGGCACGGTGACGCGACCGCGCGAGCGGTAGTGCATCTTCGAGAGCTGCGTGGTGATCTGGTCGAACGCCGGGAACACGAACCCGTCGAACTGGATCTCGCAGACCGGCCGGTAGCCGCGCAGCGCGAGGCCGATGGCCGAGCCGACGATGCCCGACTCGGCGAGCGGGGAGTCGACGACGCGGTCCTCGCCGAACTCGGCCTGGAGGCCGTCGGTCACGCGGAACACGCCGCCGAGCCTGCCGACGTCCTCGCCCATGACGAGCGTCTTGGGGTCGTCGGCGAGCACGGAGCGCAGGCCGAGGGTGATGGCCTTGGCGAACGTGATCGTCTGCCTGCCGGTCACGGCCGGGGTGCTGGTGCGTACTGCGGTCGCGGTCATCGCGCTGCCTCCGTCTCGGTCTCGTACTCGGCCTGCCACGCGGCCTCGTCGGCGACGGTCGCGTGGGGGGTGGCGTAGACGTGCTCGAACATCGCCGACGTGGGCGGGGCGCCGAGCTCGCGCGTCTCGACGCGGATGCGCTCGGCGAGGGCCTCGGCGTCGGCCTCGACGCCGTCCCACCAGGCCTGGTCCCACGCCCCGGTCGCCTTGAGGTGCGCCTCGAGGCGGTCAAGCGGGTCGCGGCGGCGCCAGCGCTCCTCCTCCTCGCGGTCGCGGTAGCGCGTCGGGTCGTCCGACGTCGTGTGCGCGCCCATGCGGTAGGTGAACGCCTCGACGAGGGTGGGGCCGCCGCCGGAGTGCGCGCGCTCGAGCGCCTCGAGCGTGACGGCGTAGCAGGCGAGGACGTCGTTGCCGTCGACGCGCACGCTGGGGATGCCGTAGCCGAGGCCGCGGTGCGCGAGCGGCACCTTGGCCTGCCGCGTCGTCGGCTCGGAGATGGCCCACTGGTTGTTCTGCAGGAAGAACACGACGGGCGCGTCGTTGACCGCGGCGAACACCATGGCCTCGTGGACGTCGCCCTGCGACGTGGTCCCGTCACCGAAGTAGGCGACGACGGCGGTGTCGCGCGTGGGGTCGCCGGTGCCGACCAGGCCGTCGCGCTGGACGCCCATCGCGTACCCGGTGGCGTGCAGCACCTGCGAACCGAGCACCAGTGCGTAGAGGTGCGCGTTGTGGTCGGCCGGGTCCCAGCCGCCGTGGTCCTCGCCGCGGAAGAGGCGCAGGCGGTCGACCGGGTCGACGCCGCGGACGTGCAGCACGCCGTGCTCGCGGTAGGAGGGGAAGACGTAGTCCTGCGGGGCCAGCGCGTACGCGGAGCCGACCTGGGCCGCCTCCTGGCCGCGGGCCTGCGCGAAGAGCGCGAGCTCGCCCTGGCGCTGGAGAGCCGTGGACTCGTCGTCGAAGCGGCGGGTGAGCATCATGTCGCGGTACATGGCTCGCAGGTGGTCGGGCTGGAGGTGGGCGACCCGCTCGCGGTAGGCCGCGTTCTGATCTGTCTCCACTCGCACGCCGGCGGGGTCGAGCAGCTGGACAAGCCCCTGCTCGCCGGTTGCCTGGTCGCTCACGCGGTCTCCTTCTGCCGAACCTACGGTTTCGTAGCCTACGCAAGCGTAGGTTAGCGAAGCCCGACAGCGATGCCCCAGGGAACCCCACAATCCGGGGCTGCTGGTTGGAGGGATCCCACAACGACGGAGGCCCCGCACCGATGCGGCGCGGGGCCTCGCGACAGGCTCAGAGCCAGGTGGCGGCGACCTCGAGGAACGCGTCGTTCGCCTCGACCTCGCCGATGCTCACGCGCAGCCCGTCGCCCGCGAACGGGCGGACCAGCACCCCGGCGCGGCGCGCCTGCGCGGCGCACTCCATGGTCCGCTCCCCCAGCGGGAACCAGACGAAGTTGGCCTGCGAGTCGGGCAGGTCCCAGCCCTGCTCGCGCAGCGCGGCCTGGACCCGCGCGCGCTCGGCGACGAGCGCGTCCACGCGCTCCATGAGCTCGGCCTGCGCGGTGGGCTCGAGCGAGGCGAGCGCGGCCTGCTGAGCCACGTGCGAGACGCCGAAGGGCGTCGACACGGCCCGGATCCCGGCCGCCAGGCGCGGCGCGGCGATGGCGTACCCGACGCGCAGCCCGGCCAGGCCGTACGCCTTGGACAGCGTGCGCAGCAGCACCACGTTGTCGTGACGGGCGAGCAGCGCGACGGCGTCAGGCACCGCGGCGTCGCGCACGAACTCCAGGTACGCCTCGTCGATCACGACCATGACGTCCTGCGGCACCGCGGCGAGGAGCTCGTCGAGCTCGTCGGCGTGCACCACGGGGCCCGTCGGGTTGTTCGGGGTGCACACGAGGATCACGCGCGTGCGGTCGGTGACCGCGGCCGCCATGGCCGGCAGGTCGAGCCGCCCGTCAGCACCGAGCGGCACCGTGACCGAGCGGCCGCCCGCCACGGACACCGCGATGGGGTACGCCTCGAACGACCGCCACGGGAACACCACCTCGTCGCCGGCGTCGACGACGGCGTTCAGCAGGTGCGCGAGCACCGCGACGGACCCGTTGCCCACGACGACCTGCTCCGGGTCGACGCCCACGAAGGCCGCGAGCGCCTCGACGAGCTCGGTGGCGTACATGTCGGGGTAGCGGTTCGTCTCCGCCGCGGCCCTCGCGATGGCCTCGACCACCGAGGGCAGCGGAGCGTAGGGGTTCTCGTTCGACGAGAGCTTCCACAGCTGCTCGCCGGACGTCGGGCGTGCCCCGGGGACGTACGGAGGCAGTGCCTCGACGGCCGGGCGCAGCGGGACGTGCGCGGGGGTGTCAGAAGTGCGGTCGGGGCCTGTCTCCACGGCGCTCAGCATGCCACGATGCAGGTATGTACTTCGTCGTGCGCGTCCTGGTGACGGCCCTCGCCCTGTGGCTGACGAGCCTCGTCATCCCGAACAACGTCGACATCGTCGACGACGGCACGAAGGGCGGCACGCTCGTCGCGGTGCTCGTCGTGGCGCTGATCTTCAACCTCGTCCACGCCGTGATCAAGCCGATCATCAAGGTGCTGTCCATCCCGCTGTACCTGCTGACGCTGGGGCTGTTCTCGCTGGTGGTCAACGCGGCGCTCCTCGGGATCGTCACGTGGATCACCGACCAGGGCTGGTTCGGCGACCAGCCCTGGGGCCTCGACGTCGACGGCGGCTTCTGGTGGTACGTGCTCGCCGCGCTGATCATCGCCGTCTTCCAGGTCATCCTGAGCCGCCTCGCGCCGAAGAAGGCGCGGCGCCGCTGAGCGGCGCCACGGTCCCGAGGGTGCCGGCGTCGCCGAGGCCTCGGACCTCCGGGAGGCTCGGCACGCTCGGGACGAGCGACTCGGTCCCGAGCGCCGGCCCCGGGGCGATCACCGGCAGCCGGGGTCCTCGCAGGGCCGGTGGCGGCCC
The DNA here is from genome assembly GCF_004135385.1 of Xylanimonas protaetiae. Lineage (NCBI taxonomy): Bacteria > Bacillati > Actinomycetota > Actinomycetes > Micrococcales > Promicromonosporaceae > Xylanimonas > Xylanimonas protaetiae. The sequence goes on from NZ_CP035493.1 coordinate 983,008, forward strand.
GGTCGCCACGCGCGTCGCCGCGTAGAACTGCGTGCTCGCCGTCGTCCCGGTCAGGAACGGTTCGATCTCGTCGACGACGGCGCGCAGCTGCACGTTGTCGCTCGCGAGCCCCGCGTCCAGCGTGCGCCGGTAGCCGTCGAGGGCTGTGCGTGGCGAAGGGGGCACCGTCCGCGAGCGCACGGTCCCGGGGGTCCGAGGACGCGTCCACGCGCCGCACGACGGTGACGCGGTGCTCGCCGCGCGGGTTGCCGTCGGCGAGCCGGCCGTCCAGCTGCGGCACGATGTCGTCGGAGTGCTCGAGGTGGAGCACGGGGACGCCGTCCGGCGTCCGGAAGCCCGCGATCGGCGAGCCCGCCGTGACGACGCCCGCGACCCGGTGGTTCCGGCGGAACGCCGGCGACTCGGCGAGCGCTGCCGCGGTGATCCCGCCGAGGCTGTGCCCGACGAGCACGACCGCCTCGTCCGGCCGGGCGCCCGCCGCGGCCAGCGCGGCCTCGACGGCCACCGTGGTCTCGGCGGTGTGCTCGGCGATGATCCTGACGTCCGTCGACCCGTCGAACGGGTGTGACGCGGACAGGAGCGCCTTCGTCCCGGGGATCAGGACGACCCAGCTCACGGAGCCGTCCGCGTGCTCCACGCGTTCGACGGCGAGCGTGCCTGGCGGGAGGCCCTCGTCGTCGGTGTCGGAGAGCCTCGTGAGCCTGGCGAGCGCCTCGCCGACCGTTCCCGTCGGCGTCGTGCCCCAGGAGCCGCCCAGCTCAGGCCACACCTCCTGCACGCGCACGTCGGTCTGCGGCAGCCAGCGGCGCACGAGGTCGGCGAGCGCGACCGTCGCCTGGCGCACGAGCAGCGCGCCGACCTCCTCGACACCGCGCTCGACGAGCGACTCGCTCTCCTCGTACAGCCCTGCGGCGCGCAGCAGGCGGCCGGACATCCACGCGCAGTCGTCGGCGCGGGCGCCGAGCCGTCGTGCAAGCTCTCGCGCGTCGGACGCGAGCGCCCGGGCGCCCGCACCAGCCCCACCGGCACCCGCCCTACCGGCACCGGACGCACCGCTGTCCGCCGCGGGCAGGGAGACGCCGACCTGGCCCAGGGCGACGCCCGTCCCCCACGCGGCCCCTTCGAGGCGCTGCGCGGCCGTCGTGACCTGGAACGACGCGGCCCGCATCCGGTCGGCGGCGCGACTCACCTGCCCGGCTGCCGCCCGGACGTCCTTGGCGTCGACGCGGGACAACGACCGCCCGCCCAGCACCACGACGGTGTCGGCGGGATCCGTCATCGTCCGGGCTCCAGCGCCCATGCCGCACGCCGCAGCGCGGCCCCGGTGCCGTCGTCGCGGTGCACGCTCACGACCACCTCCTCGAGCCGGGCGCGGAACGCGTCCCCGGCGCGCGAGTCCCACGCCAGCACGCCGGCTCGCCGCAGCGCGTCGAGCGCGTCGCCGACGGCGTCGTGCGCCACCCCGAGCTCCGCCGCCGCGCCCGGCCCGCTGCTCCATCCACCAGTCGCCACCGACCCGCCCCCTCTCGACTCCCGCACCGACCCGCAGGACGCTAGGTGGCTGGTCGGGAGCGGCGTCGTCCACGCCGCACAGCCTGTGGACGACCACGCGACCGGGACGCCTGGGGACGACGCCCCCGCGACGCCGTCCGCCGTGCCGACCGCCTCGGAGCGGCCGCAGCCGCCGTGGGAGAATGCGGCTCGTGACCTCCACCTCCCCCGCTCGCGTGTCCCTCGCCGACGTCACCCCGCCCATCGCGCTGGGCCCGCTCGACGGGCGGTACCGCGGAGCGGTCGCCCCGCTGGTCGACCATCTCAGCGAGGCCGCGCTCAACCGCGCGCGCATCCACGTCGAGGTCGAGTGGCTGATCACGCTGTGCAACGACGCCGTCGTGCCCGGCGCCCCGACGCTCAGCGCGGACGAGGTCGCCTACCTCCGCCAGATCCCCGCGACGTTCGGCGCGGACGAGATCTCGGAGCTCGCCGCCATCGAGCGCGAGACGGTGCACGACGTCAAGGCGGTCGAGTACTTCATCAAGCGCCGCATCGCGGCGGCGCCCCAGGCCATCCCGGGCACGACCCTTCCCGCGGCCTCCGAGCTGGTCCACTTCGCCTGCACCAGCGAGGACATCAACAACCTGAGTTACGCGCTCATGGTCCAGGGCGCGATCCGCGACGTCTGGCTGCCCGCCGCCACCGCGCTGGCCGACCAGGTCGCCGACATGGCCCGCGAGCTTGCCGACGTGCCGATGCTCAGCCGCACGCACGGCCAGCCGGCCACGCCCACCACGCTGGGCAAGGAGCTCGCGGTGCTCACCCACCGCCTCCGTCGCCAGCTCCGCCGGGTCTCCGCCGCCGAGTTCCTCGGCAAGCTCAACGGCGCCACGGGCACCTACGGCGCCCACGTCGTCGCCGTCCCGGGCGCCGACTGGCCCGGCGTCAGCAAGCGCTTCGTCGAGGGCCTGGGCCTGACCTGGAACCCGCTCACCACGCAGATCGAGTCGCACGACTGGCAGGCCGAGGCCTACGCCGACGTCGCCCGCTACAACCGCATCCTGCACAACCTCGCGACCGACGTGTGGACGTACATCTCGATGGGCTTCTTCACGCAGATCCCCGTCGCCGGTGCGACCGGGTCGAGCACGATGCCGCACAAGGTCAACCCGATCCGCTTCGAGAACGCCGAGGCCAACCTCGAGATCTCGTCCTCGCTGCTCGACACGCTCGGCGCCACCCTCGTCACGAGCCGCCTCCAGCGCGACCTCACCGACTCCACGACGCAGCGCAACATCGGCCCCGCGTTCGGCCACTCGCTCCTCGCGATCGACAACGTCCAGCGCGGCCTCAAGGCCCTGCACGCCAACGCCGCGCTCATGGCCGACGACCTCGACCAGAACTGGGAGGTGCTCGGCGAGCCCATCCAGTCCGCCATGCGCGCCGCCTCGGTCGCGGGCGTGCCCGGCATGGAGAACCCGTACGAGCGCCTCAAGGACCTCACGCGCGGCCAGCGCGTCGACGCCGCCCGCATGCGCGAGTTCGTCGGCACGCTCGGCCTGCCCGACGACGTCGCCGCGCGCCTCCAGGAGCTGACCCCGGCGTCGTACACCGGGCTCGCGGCGCGCCTGGTCCGGGAGTACCTGGCCTGACGACGCCGTGCCGCCCGCACGGCCCCGACGTACCGTCGTCGTCATGACGCCGACGCAGGGCCGGGCGGGCCGGCTGCTCGGCGCGGTGACCTCGCGCGACGGCGACCGCGTCACCACGCTCGAGCTGTTCTTCGACCTGGTGTTCGTCTTCGCGTTCCGCCAGGTCAGCGAGATCATGACGCACGACGCCGACGCCGCAGGCGTGGTGCGCGGGCTGGTGACGCTCGCCCTCGTGTGGTGGGCGTGGACGTCGTACTCGTGGCTCGGCAACCAGGCGCGGGCCAGCGACGGCGTCGTGCGGATCGGGGTCGTGGGCGCGACGGCGATCATGTTCGTCGTCGCGCTGGCGATCCCCGAGGCGTGGCACGACCTGCCCGGCGGGCTCGACGGGCCGCTCGTCTTCGTCGTCGGCTACCTGCTGGTGCGCACGCTGCACGGCGTCGTCTACCTCGTGGCGGCCGGCCCCGACCGCGGCCTGCGGCGCCAGGTGCTGGTCAGCATCGGCGTCAGCCTCACGCCGTCGGCCGCGCTGCTCGTGGCCGGGGCGCTCGTCGGCGGGGCGTGGCAGCTCGGGCTGTGGGTCGCGGCCGTCGTCGTCGACCTGCTGCTCGTCTACGTGACGTCGCGCGCCGGGCGCAGCTGGCGGCTCAAGTCCGCCACGCACTTCGCCGAGCGGTACGGCCTGGTGATCATCCTCGCGCTCGGCGAGTCCGTCATCGCGGCCGGGGCGCTGGCCGCCCGGGAGCCCATCGCGTGGCCGGTGCTCGGCGTCGCCCTGCTCTCCGTCGGGCTCGCCGTCGCGCTGTGGTGGAGCTACTTCCACCATCTCGCCGCCCGGGCCGAGCACGAGGTCTCCCGGCACGACGACGCCGAACGGGCCGCGCTCGCCGTCGACGCCTACACCTACCTGCACCTGCTGCTCGTCGCCGGCATCGTGCTCGTCGCCGTCGGCATCGAGGAGGCGATGGTGCACGTGCCCGCGTCCGAGCCGCTGGGCTGGTTCGCCGGCGCGGCGCTGGGCGGCGGCACGGCGCTCTACCTGGCCGGGACGGTGCTGTTCTGGCTGCGGGTGTCGGGCTCGTGGACGATGCCACGGACCGTCGGGGCCGTGGTCGCGCTGGGCCTCGTGCCCGCGCTCGCGGCGGCACCGCCCGCGGCGGCCGTCGGGCTCACGGCAGGGATGCTCGTGGTCCTACTGACGGCCGAACAGGCGCTGCGAGGGCGGGCGGCGGTGCAGGTGCGCGCGGCGGCGTGAGCCACGCACGGCCCACTCCCAGAGGGTTGCCGGTGGACTCGCTGAGACCGGTTCGCGCAACCGCTGGCGGTGCTCGCCACCTTGCCACCCGGCACCCACGCTCCTCGCGCTGCGTCACGGGCAAGAGTCATGTGGGGTTCGTCATACCAGGATCCCTCGGGTGCACGGCCGGCAGGCGCGTGCTGCCGCAGTCACGTCGGCTGCTGGCGACAATGAGCCGGACCAGATAGCACCTCGTACCTCTGCACGGATGTCCGAGCCGGTGACAACTCGCGCTGAGGCGGCGGCACCATTTTCAAGGGATGCAGAGGATGCTCCGACGCCGCACCAACGGGTCGCTCCGAGCCACCCTTGCACCATCGCTGCCGCGAGTGTTCGTCTTTCATGGGCTGCGTTCCCACAAGACGAGCCAGCGTTCCAGGAACGCCTCAGAGCCGCCCGAACCCAAGGAGCAGAGATGAGCACCAAGAGCAGAAACCCTCAGCGCGTCCGCGCGCTCCTGTGCGCAAGTGCGGCAGCCGCGGTCCTCATCGGCGGCGGATCGACCTATGCACTGTGGTCCGAGACAGGTAGTCGCGACATCGAGGACGACATCTCGATCACCGCCGGAAGTTGGGAATGGAGCATCGAGGCAAGCCAGATCACGTGGTACGACTCGTCCGTAGAGCATGATGGAACGGAGTTCGTGGATGACTCTCTATCCGCCGAGTTGACGGGACTTGAGAATCTCGGGTGGGCCAACACCTGGAATGGCAACTGGGTCAGCAACATCGAAGGCACCGATTTCAGCGGGTATCCGATCGACCTCGAGGCTTTCCACATGGTCCCTGGCGACAGGATCACCGGCGTGTTCACGGTCGCCGCCCACCTCACCGTGCTCGATGGACAGAACTTGCGCGCCGAGGTGACTGTCGCTTACTCAGTGAGCGAGTCTGGAGAATCAGCGGATCCGCCGCTCGTAGTCAGTTCGATCATCCCGACTGCGGGTGCCAACAGAATGGCCATCGTCGTCGAGTATCCAGACACAGCCGTCGACTACGACCAAGAGGTCGGCAAAGGATTCTCCGTGGTCAACCTCGGCAACTACACCGTGACGGTCACTCAGGTACGCCCAGCCGGCGTCGCCCCTTCAGGCGACGACAGCTGATCACAGCTCTCTGGCCGCTGGCATCGCAGGTCCCGAAGGTCACGAGAGGACCGACTGCCCGCGCGCCGACACCCCCGAAGGACCATCCGTCATGTCTCCCTCGCTCCGGACCATCGCACCCCCACCCGTCAGGTACGCCGGCGCCCGCAAGCCGTTGTGGGCGCGAGCAGTGAGACGCGCCGCCTCCCTGTTGTCCTGGGCGGTCATGGTGGCCGTGGTCGCGGTCGCGGTCCTGGTCTTCGTCATCCCCCAGGCCCATGCCGGGTCCGGGCTGACGATCCTGACGGGGTCGATGCGTCCGACGGTCAACCCGGGCGACGTCGTCGCCGTCAAGGGCATCAAACCGCACCAGGTCTGCGACGGGACCGTCCAGGTCGGGGACATCGTCACGTTCATGCCGCACGCGGAGCACGGCGACCTGGTGACGCACCGAGTGGTGGCGATTCACAGCAGTGGCATCGAACCCGACGGCTACTCCGACCAGAAGTACGAGAACTGTTCCTTCACGACGCGCGGTGACGCCAACAACACCGACGACCCACCCTTGCCCGCACGGGCGATGAAGGGCGTCGTCATGTATCACGTCCCCAAAGTTGGGTATCTCATCAACACCGCCCAGACCGGCCACCACCTGCGGTGGGTCGCCATCGGAACTGCGACCGTTCTTGCGCTGGCCGCCGTCTACTACGCGATCGGGTGGCGACGCCCCGCCCCTGAGCCCGAGTACTGCATCTGAGGGACGCGCACGATGAGGAGAAAGCACGTCACCCTGGCCGCCGCAACCGTCGCCGCGCTCGCGATCCCCACCATCATCGCGAGCACCGGAGTCAGCGGTGCGCTGTGGTCACAGCAGGCTACGCTCTCGATGCCGAGCGTCACCATCAAGCACGCCGGTCCCGCCGAACCGACGGACCCACCCACGCCGCCGGTCGAGCCGCCGAGAACAGGAACAGCAACGTGCACCGTCGGTAGCGTTCCGTCCTACAACATCATGATCACCTGGAATGTACTGCGCACGATGCAGCCGCTGAGTACCGCGTACCACGTCGTCCTTCGCACTTCCTCTGATCAGTATCTTCTCGAGGATCACGGGCTGAGTGGGGACAGTCCTCAATACAGCCTCTCCATCGACAACGCGCTGCATTCTGGATGGGTTGTCGACAAGACCCCGCAGGATGTCCATGTTGTCGTGCGTGACGCCGACGGCAAGGACATCGACTCGGTCATCGTGACAGTCGACCGGGCACCCTACGGCGCCATCACCTTTTACGGGTGCGCGGTGTGAGCCCAGGCAAGGGACGAGCGGGAGGCCTCCCGGCGGGGCGGTTCGGCTCGCGGCCGTCAGCACGCTGTCCGTCGCACCGCTCCCGAAGCCGATACGGGAACCATGGAGGCCTGAGAGGCGAGTGCGAGGCGCAGGCACGACGAAACCCCAGGTCAGAATGTGTCCTGACCTGGGGTTTCGCTCTGTGCGCCCGGAGGGATTCGAACCCCCAACCTTCTGATCCGTAGTCAGATGCTCTATCCGTTGAGCTACGGGCGCTTGGCCGGTTGACCGGCCGTCGAGAACACTACAACGACTCCGGACCGTTCCCCAAACCGGCGCCGCGTGACGTGGCCAACAGGTGACCGGCGACGCCACGCGGGCAACAGGCACGGGGCAACAGACACAGGGGCAACAGGCACGGGGCAACAGAAAAGGCCCCGGGCTCGCGGACACCGGGACCTTCCTGGCGGAGACGGAGGGATTTGAACCCTCGAACGGGTTGCCCCGTTACCACCTTAGCAGGGTGGCGCACTAGACCTGACTATGCGACGTCTCCTCGCGGTGGGCATCAGCCGGGGCCACAGCCACCGCGACGGCTAGGCTACCCGGCCCGCGGCCCGGAGCCAAAGCGCGGGTCATCGGCGCGCCCGCGCGGTCATCACGATCGCGCCGGAGACGAGCGCGAGCCCCGCCGTCTCGGGCCACGTCGGCACCTGCGCGAGCACCACGGCGCCGACGACGACGGCCGTGGCCGGGAGCAGCGCGGTGAGCACGGCGAAGGTCGCGGTGCCGACGCGACGCAGCACCACCTGGTCGAGCACGTACGGCACCACGGACGAGCACAGCGCCACGACCAGCAGGAACGCGAGCAGCCCCAGATCCGGCACGACAGTGGCCGCGGTGTGCCCGAAGAAGGGCGCCAGCACCAGCGCACCCGCCACCATCCCGACCGCGAGCGAGTCGATGCCCGCACCGGCGCCCGCGACGCGCTTGCCGAGCACGATGTACCCGGCCCAGCAGGCCGCCGCGGCCGCGATGGCGAGGAGCCCGACGACGGCGTCGTCGCCGAGCGACTCGAGCGTGACGCCGGCGAGCAGCGCGACACCCGCGGCGGCGACCACGATGGCGCCGCGCTCGCGCCACCCGCGGCCCGTCACGGCCGCGACGGCGACGGGCCCGCTGAACTCGATCGCGACGGCGACGCCCAGCGGCAGGTGGTCGATGCCGATGTAGAACACGACGTTCATGACGGCGAGCGCGACGCCGAACGCCGCCGCGAGCGTCAGCTCACGACGCGTCCACCGCCGTCGCCACGGCCGCCGCCAGGCCACGAGCACGACGGCGGCCAGCACGATCCGCCACCACCCGACGGCAGGCGCCCCGATCCGCGGGAACAGCCCGACGGCCACGGCCGCCCCGGCATAGAGCGTGACCCCGGAGACGACGAAGACCCCAGGCGCCGGCACCCGCGCCGGCCAGGAGGCGACGCTCACGTCCACAGCCCATGCCGAGGCAACCCGGCAGTCCGTCGTCGGACCGGCAGCCCGGGCGCACGGTCTGACGACGGACTGCCGGGCCGACGCCCCGTCAGCGTCACCGGCCGACGCTCCTCAGAGCCGCTCCAGGTGGCGCAGGATCGCGCCCTCGCGCAGGGCCCACGGGCAGATCTCCACCTCGTCGACGTGCAGCGCGCGCATCGCCTCCGCCGCGACCACGGCGCCTGCCACGATCTGGCGGGAGCGGCGCGGGCCGATGCCCGGGAGCACCGTGCGGTCCTCCGAGGAGAGGCGGGCCAGGCGCGGCGTCCAGTCGTCCAGGTGAGCGAGCCGCATGCGGTACCGCTGCCCGGCGCCGAGCACCTCGCGCGGCATGCCCGCGAGGCGCGCGAGCGACCGGAACGTCTTGGACGTGGCGACGACGTGGTCGCCGACGAGCTCGGCCGCACCCGCGCCGAGCGACCCGCCGAGGGTGTGCCGCACGTGCTCGCGCAGGCGCGCGACGTCGCCGTTCGTCGGCGGGTCGGCCTCCCAGAGGAACTCGCGCGTCATGCGGCCGGCGCCGAGCGGCACCGAGAGCGCGAGCTCCGGGTTCTCGTCGTTGCCGGCGGCGATCTCCAGCGACCCGCCGCCGATGTCGAGCAGCAGCAGCCGCCCGGCACCCCAGCCGTACCAGCGGCGGGCCGCGAGGAACGTCAGCCGCGCCTCGTCGACGCCCGCGAGCACCTCGATGGGCACCCCCGCCCGCTCCTCGAGCATGGCCAGCACCTCGGGCCCGTTGGTCGCCTCCCGCAGGGCGGACGTCGCGATGGCGAGCGTCTGCTCCGCGTCCTGCGCACGCCCGATCGCGGCGGCCCGCGTCACGGCGGCGTCGAGCGCGGCGACGCCCTCGTCGTTGATGGAGCCGTCCGGCTCGAGGAAGCGCATGAGCCGCACCTCCATCGACTCCGACGCCGCGGGCACGGGCCGCACGCCGGGGGCCGCGTCGAGCACGGCGAGGTGGACGGTGTTGGACCCGATGTCGATGACTCCCAGACGCACGAGGGCCACGCTAGACCCGCGCGTATACCGGGCGCAGGACGTCGCGCACAAGGTCTGTTCTGAGAGTTCGCTGTGCCCTAGGTTCTGGCGCCGGGGCGGCACAGCGCCGTCCGCCCGTCGTCAACCACGAGGTCCTCATGTCCTTTCCTGCCGCTGTCGTCTCCGTGCTGAAGAAGTACGCCAAGTTCTCGGGCCGCGCCCGTCGCTCCGAGCTGTGGTGGTACCTGCTCGCCTACGCCGCCCTCCAGGCCGTCGTGAACGTCGCCTTCGTCGCTTCCGCGACGGTGGAGTACGTCGACACGATGTCGACGCTCTCCCCCGACGACACCGACGGCGCCGTCTCGGCCCTCACCACGTACACGAGCGCGTTCGTCCCGGTGTGGGTGCTGACCCTCGCGCTCCTCCTGCCGACGCTCGCCGTCTACGTGCGCCGCCTGCACGACGTCGACAAGTCGGGCGGGTGGATCTTCTTCGCCCTCGTCCCGGTGGTCGGCCCGATCATGCTCATCGTCTGGTTCGCCACCGCGGGCACGGTCGGCGCGAACCGCTTCGGCCCCGACCCGAAGGCCGTCTCGGCCGCGGCGAAGGTGCCCGCCGCCGTCTGATCACCCACCACGACGGCGGCGGTCCCGGGCGAACCAGGACCGCCGCCGTCGTCGTCGCTGCCGCGGACCTCAGCCCTTGACGGACCCCGCCAGGAGCCCTCGGACGAAGTAGCGCTGGAGGCTGAGGAACACCACGAGCGGCACGATCATCGAGATGAACGCGCCCGCCGACAGCAGGTGCCAGGCGCCGCCGCGGGTTCCCGAGAGCTCGGCGACGCGCACCGTCAGGGGCGCGACGCTGGGCTGCCCGCCCACGAACACGAGGGCGACGAGCAGGTCGTTCCACACCCACAGGAACTGGAAGATCCCGAACGCGGCGATCGCCGGGACCATGAGGGGGAACACGACCCGGAAGAAGATCTTCACGTGCCCCGCGCCGTCGACGGTCGCCGCCTCGACGAGCGACCGCGGGATCTCCTTCATGAAGTTGTGCAGCAGGAAGATCGCGAGCGGCAGCGCGAAGATCGAGTGCGACAGCCACACCGTCCAGAACGACCCGGCGAGGCCCCAGTTCACGTACTGGCGCAGCAGCGGGATCATCGTGACCTGGATGGGCACCACCTGGAGCGCGAAGACGACGACGAAGAGCCAGTCGCGGCCGGGGAACTCGATCCACGCGAACGCGTACGCGGCGAGCAGCGCCACGCTGATCGGGATGATCACGCTGGGCAGCGTGATGACGATCGAGTTGACGAAGAACTGCGACAGGTTGGTCGAGCTGCCGTTGAGCGCGGCGTCGTAGTTGTCCAGCGTGAAGCTGGCGTCGCCGGTCAGGATGTTGCCGAAGATCGTCCACCAGCCGGTCCGGTTGATGTCCGCCTGCTCGCGGAACGAGCTGATGAACAGGCCCAGGGTGGGGAGCGTCCACAGGATCGCCAGGACGATGGCGATGCCGGACGCCCACGGGTTCGACAGGCGGCGGCGGACCTTGCCGGCCCGCTGCGTCAGCGTCGTGGTCCGCGGCGGGAGGGTGGCCACCGGGGTCGAGCCGTCGGCGCTCATCGGACCTCCTCGGCGAGGCGGAGCTGGCGGATGTTGTACCAGATGATCGGGATGACGAGCACGAAGAGCAGCACGGCGAGCGCGGCACCGAGCCCGGTGTTGAGCGACACGAACGACTGCCGGTAGAACTCGTTGGCGACGACGGACGTGCCGAACTGGCCACCCGTCGTCGTGCGCACGATGTCGAAGACCTTGAGCGTGGTGATGGCGATCGTCGTCAGCACGACGACGAGCGTCGGCCGGATACTGGGGATCGTGATGTACCGGAACATCCCCATGCCTGCGAGCCCGTCGAGGCGGGCGGCCTCGACGATGTCGTCCGGGATGGCCTTGATCGCGGCCGACAGCAGCGTCATCGCGAACCCGGTCTGGATCCAGATCAGGATCACGATGAGGAAGAACGTGTTCCACGGCTGGTTGATGAGGAACTGCTGCGGCGGGATCCCGAGCCACACCAGCACCTGGTTGAGCAGGCCGACCTGCTGGATCTCGCCCTGGAGGGGCCGGAACTCGTAGACGAACCGCCAGATGATGCTGGCGCCCACCATGGAGATCGCCATCGGCAGGAAGATCAGCGCCTTCGCGAACCTCTCGAACCGGCTGCGGTCGACGACGACGGCGTACACGAGCCCGACGAACGTCGCCACGACCGGCACGACCAGCACCCAGATGGCCGTGTTGCGCAGCACGAGCAGGAACTCGCTCGTGGTGAAGGCGGTGACGTAGTTGTCGAACCCGACGAACCGCGTGCCGTCACGGTTCAGGAACGAGTTGCGGATCGTGTCGAGCGCCGGGTAGACGAGGCCGAACCCCAGGCCGAGGACCGGCAGCCCCAGGAACCCGAGCACCAGCACCCACTTCCTGGGGTTCTTCGGGCGGTCGACGAGGAAGAGGATCACGCCGACGACGACGACGAACAGGGCGATGGCGAACGCCATGAGCGTGAACTTCTGGGCCGGGCTGCCGGCCGCGGTGAGCCAGTCCATGCCACTCCTTCCTTGGAGCGTGTGCGGGTGCGGCCGAGGGCCGCGCCGGGCGGGGTCGGTCCCGTCCGGCGTCGGCCCTCGGCCGGTGGCGGGCGGTCAGTCAGACGGCCACGTGCTCTCGATCTGGTCGACGACCTGCTGCGTGCTCTGGCCGGTGAGCCAGTTGACGATGCCGGTCCAGAACGAGCCGGAGCCGACCTCGGACGGCATCTGGTCGGAGGCGTCGTAGCCCGCGACCGTCGCGGGGTCGGTCAGGACCCCGTAGACGTACCGGTCGAAGTCGTTGTTGAGCAGCGACGGGTCCATGTGCTTGTTGGCGCTGACCCAGCCCGGCAGGCTGACCTTGGCCTTCTCGTTGGACCAGTCGGTGCTGGAGAGGTACGTCTGGAAGGCCTGCACCTCGGGCTTGTCGTTGAACGCCGCGACGAACGGGCCGCCCACTAGGGTCGGGCGCTCGTCCTCGGTCTTCGCCGGCAGGTAGAAGGCCCACACGTCGCCGTCCTCGGCCACGTTGGTGCCCTCGGGCCACTGCGCCGCGTAGAAGTTCGCCGCGCGGTGCATCCAGCACGTGCCGTCGAGGATGCCCAGGCCGGCCGTCGACCACGCCGTCGTCGCGATCGACCGGACGTCACCGAGACCGGCGTTGACGTACTTGTCGTTCTTGAGGATCTTGCCGGCCTCGTCCCACGCCGCGACGATCTGCGGGTCGTTGAACGGGATGTCGTGCGTGACCCACTGGTTGTAGACGTCGAGGCCGGCGGTGCGCAGCACCATGTCCTCGATGAAGTCGGTGCCGGGCCAGCCGGTCGCGTCGCCGGACTCGACGCCGGCGCACCACGGCGGCAGGCCGGTGTCGTCCGCGATCTTGTCGGTCAGGGCGAGCAGGTCGTCCCACGTCTTGGGGATGTCGTAGCCGGCGTCGCTGAACGCCTTGGGCGAGTACCAGACGAAGGACTTCACGTTGGCGTCCAGCGGGGCGGCGTACAGCGTCCCGTTCACGGTGCCGTAGTCGATCCAGGACTGCGCGAAGTTGTCCTGGGCCTCCGTCTTGACGACGTCCGGGACGGGGACGACGGCGTCGAAACGGTTCACCAGCGTCCGCAGCGCACCAGGCTGGTTGACGAACGCGATGTCCGGCGGGCTGCCGGCCTGGATGCGGACCGGGAGCTGGGCCTCGAACTCGCGGGAGGCCTCGTAGTTGATCTCGACGCCGGTGCAGTCGGTGAACGGCTTGTAGGAGTCGATCTGGGTCTGCCCCTCGGGGTCGACGATCGAGGTGTAGACGTGCACCGTCTTGCCCGAGATGTCGCCGAACTGGTCGTAGACCGAGCAGTCGATCGAGCCGGCGGCGGCACCGCCGCCGGTGGGCGTCGGCGAGGCGCCGTCGTCGCCGTTCCCCGAACAGGCGGCGAGGATCAAGGCCAGGGTCGCGGCGCTCGCGCCGGCGACGAGCGGCCGCCGCCTGCGGGCGCTCCTGGGTGTGCGTGTCATCGTGTGTCCTTCCCGTGTCGTCGTGCCCCGTGTCGTCGTGCACTGAGGCCCCCACGGGCGGCGCGTGTGGCGCGCACCACCCTCCGAGTCCACCTGACCCCGCTGGAAGCGCTGCCGCAACCGCACACCGCCTGGTATGACCGCTTTATCGTGGTCTTGGCCGAACCGTGACCTTGCCCAGACCTCGCTCGGCCGCCACGTCGTCGCGAACCGTAGGATCAGGCGCGGCAGACTGGACCCGTGCGCTGGTGGAGGAAGAGGACCCCGATGATCGAGCTGAGGACCCCGCAGGAGATCGAGCAGATGCGACCGGCGGGCCGGTTCGTCGCCGACGTCCTGGAGGCCTGCCGGGACGCCGCGAAGCCGGGGGTGAACCTGCTGGAGCTCGACGCGCTCGCGCACCGGATGATCAAGGACCGCGGCGCGGAGTCCTGCTACATCGACTACCACCCGTCCTTCGGCGCGATGCCGTTCGGCAAGGTGATCTGCACGTCGGTCAACGACGCGGTGCTGCATGGCCTGCCGCACGACTACGCGCTCCAGGACGGCGACCTGCTCTCGGTGGACTTCGCCGCGTCGGTGGACGGGTGGGTGGCCGACTCGGCGCTGTCCGTCGTCGTCGGGACGGCGCCGTCGGCCGAACGCCTGGCCGCGGACCAGAAGCTCATCCGGACCACGGAGGAGGCCCTCGAGGCCGGCATCGCCGCCGCCACGGTGGGGCACAAGATCGGCGACATCTCGTTCGCGATCGCCGAGGTCGCGCGGGCCGCGGGCTACGAGATCAACACCGACTTCGGCGGCCACGGCGTCGGGCGCACCATGCACGGCGACCCCCACGTGCCCAACGACGGCCGCCCGGGCCGCGGGTTCCCGCTCAAGCCCGGCCTGGTCATCGCCGTCGAGCCGTGGTTCCTCGAGACGACGGACGAGATCTACACCGACCCGGACGGCTGGACCCTCCGCTCGACGGACGGCTCGCGCGGCGCGCACTCGGAGCACACGATCGCGATCACGCAGGACGGGCCGATCATCCTGACGGCCCGCTGAGCCCTCGAGCCCGGGTTGTCAAGTGACCTTGACATTCGCAGGGGATCGAGTCCATCGTGGTGTCAAGCGAACTTGACACCACACCGGAGGCATCCGATGAGCGCCACCACACCGCAGTCCGTCTTCGCGCCGCCGCCCGACGACGTCCCCGATCCGCGCACGCCCTGGCGGCGGTGGGTAGCTGCCGTCGTCCTCGGGGTGATGGCCGCGAGCGTGTACGGCGCCGTCGTCATGCTCGTCGGGCGCGAGCTCTTCCTCGATCCCTCGCAGGCGGCAGCGCTGCGCGAGCGGGTCGAGGAGGTCTCGCCGGCGACGCTGCTGTGGCTCGTCGCGTCCGCGAGCGCGACACCCGGGATGGTGCTCGCGCTGCGTGAGGTGCTCGACGCCCGCGCCGCCCGGCGCCACCCCGTCCTCGGCGTCGAGCAGCGCTGGAGGGCGTCGCGTGCGTGGGCGTGGCCCGTGATTCTCTCCGGCTCCCCCGTCGCCGCGATCGTGCTCGGCGCGGGAGTCGCCGCCCTGCTTCGCTTCTTCTCGGGCGACGACGGAGGCCGGACGGCAGTCACGTTCGCTTCGCTCGCCGGGATGTGGCTGCTGCTGCTCGTCGGGACCGGCTGGGTGTTCCTGGTCCTGGCGCACGAGGCCAACGACGACGACCGCGCCTCGGCGTCGCTCGACGGCGTCGAGCACACCTGGTTCCAGCAGGCCGCGTCGCGCGCGTTCTGGGACGTGTTCGCCCTGGTCGGAGTGGCGGCGCTCGTCGTGTCCGTCACCGGCGACCAGGTCCGCCCGTCGCTCGTCCTCATCGCCGTCGCCCTCCTCGCACAGGGTGACTTCGCGGTGCGCCTGTGGCTGCTGCGCCGTCGTGAGGAGCGCGCGTAGTGGACAACGACGTCGCCGCGCGACGCCTCGCCCTCGGGTGGTCCCAAGCGGAGCTGGCGACGCGTCTTGGGGTGTCCCGGCAGACGGTGATCTCGATCGAGCGCGGCCGGTTCGACCCGTCGCTGCCGCTCGCGTTCCGCATCGCCGCGATGTTCGGTGCCAGCATCGAGGAGATGTTCAGACCGGACGACGCGCAGGCCTGACCGACCGCGTCGGCGGTTCCGTTCCGGATCGGTGGATGCATCGACCGATCCGGAACGGAACCGCCGACCCGAGGCCGGCCGCTAAAGCAGCGTGCGGAGCGTGAGCGCCGCGCCGTCCTCCGTGATCGTCGCCGTCGACTCCGAGGCAGCCGCACGGACGAGGTCGTCGGCGTCGCCCATGGCGACGCCGCGGGCCGCCCAGCGGAGCATCTCGACGTCGTTGTGGCCGTCGCCGATCGCGAGCGTGCGCTCGGGCGGGACGCCCAGGGCGGCCCGGACCTTCTCCAGCGCGGCGGCCTTCGTCACGCCGAGCGGCGCGATGTCCATCCACGCCGACCAGCCCACCGCGTACGTGACGTCCGCCAGGCCCAGCTCGGCGACGGAGGCGTGGAACTCCTCGTTGGTGGCCTCGGGCGCGCGCACGACGACGCGGGTCACGTCGCCGCTCCACAGGTCCTCCAGCCCGACGACGGTGTGGTCGCCGTCGAGCTCGCCCTCGGGGAACAGCTCGGTGAGACGGAAGCCGACGCCCACGTCCTCGACGGCGAACCGCGCGCGCGGCATGCGCTCGGCCAGCCGGCGCAGGGCCGGCTCCGGGTCGAACGTGACCATCGCCTCGATCGTCCAGCCCGTCGGCGCGTCATCGTCGTGCCGGACCGTGACCGCCCCGTTGGAGCAGACCATCCAGCCGTCGGCGATCCCCAGGCGCGCGGCCACCGGGATCATCGAGACGAGCGAGCGGCCCGACGCGAGCACCACGTGGTGGCCCGCCGCGACGACGTCGGCCACCGCAAACCGCACCGCGTCCGACAGGGTGTCGTCGAAGTGCAGCAGCGTGCCGTCGATGTCGAGGGCGACGAGCCAGGGGGTGGGGACGGAGGGGTCGGTCATGCGACCGGCTCCAGGACCTCCAGGCCGCCGAGGTAGGGCCGCAGGCCCTCCGGGACGCGGACCGAGCCGTCGGCCTGCTGGTGGTTCTCGAGGATCGCGACGATCCAGCGCGTCGTGCCGAGCGTGCCGTTGAGGGTGGCGACGTTGCGCGTCGTGCCGTCCTCGGTGCGCTCGCGCACGCCCAGGCGGCGGGCCTGGAACGTGGTGCAGTTCGACGTCGAGGTGAGCTCGAGCCAGCGGTTCTGCGTGGGCAGCCAGGCCTCGCAGTCGAACTTGCGCGCGGCGCTCGAGCCGAGGTCGCCCGCCGCCGTGTCGATGACGCGGTAGGGCAGCTCGACCTTGGCGAGCATGGCCTCCTCCCAGGCGAGCAGCCGCTGGTGCTCCTCGGCGGCGTCCTCGGGGCGGCAGTAGCTGAACATCTCGACCTTGTGGAACTGGTGCACGCGGATGATGCCGCGCGTGTCCCGGCCCGCCGAGCCCGCCTCGCGGCGGTAGCAGGCGCTCCACCCGGCGTACCGGGCGGGGCCGTCCGACAGGTCGATGATCTCGTCGGCGTGGTAGCCCGCGAGCGCCACCTCCGAGGTGCCGACCAGGTAGAGGTCGTCCTTCTCGAGGCGGTAGATCTCGTCGGCGTGCGCGCCGAGGAACCCGGTGCCGCGCATGGTGTCGGGCTTGACCAGGGTGGGCGTGATGACGGGGGTGAACCCGGCCTGGACGGCCTGGTCCATGGCGGCGTTGAGGATGGCGAGCTCGAGGCGCGCGCCGATGCCGGTGAGGAAGTAGAAGCGGGCGCCCGAGACCTTGGCGCCGCGCTGCGTGTCGATGGCGCGCAGGCCCTCGCCGAGCGCGAGGTGGTCCTGCGGCTCGAAGCCCTCCGCGGCGAAGTCGCGCGGCGTGCCGACGTGCTGGAGCACCAGGTAGTCGTCCTCGCCGCCGGCGGGCGCGCCCTCGACGACGTTCGCGATCTTGTAGAGCACCTCGTCGAGCGTGGCGGCCGCGGCGTCGGCGTCGGCCGAGCGGGCCTTGACCTCCTCGGCGACCTGCTTGGTGCGGACGAGCAGCGCCTGCTTCTCGGCGCCCTGCGCCTGGGCGACCTTCTTGCCCATGGCCTTCTGCTCGGCGCGCAGCTCCTCGAACGCCACCAGCGAGGAGCGGCGGCGGGCGTCGGCGTCGAGCGCGACGTCCACGAGGTCGGGGTCGTCGCCGCGAGCCACCTGGCTCGCGCGGACGACGTCGGGGTTGTCGCGCAGCAGACGAAGGTCGATCACGGACGGAAGCCTAACGGGGCGCCCTGACGGATGACGAAGGGTTACGCCAGGTGACGGCTCGCGCCGCATCCGGGGCCGTCGGCGTGCCGGGCGTCTACGGTGCCCTCATGGGCTGGGAGCTGTGGCTGACGATCGCCTCCGTGGCGATCGCGTGCGCCGCGCTCGCCGTCGCGGTGACGGTGTGGCGCCGCACCCACCCGCGCCGCGTGGTCGAGCCGCAGGCCGCCGACGCCGAGGAGCCGGGGAAGGGCCAGCAGGTCGCCGTCGTCGTCAACCCCTCCAAGGAGGGCGCCGCGGAGCTCGTCGCGACCGTGACGCGCGTGTGCGCGGACGCCGCGCTGCCGGAGCCGCTGTTCTTCGAGACGACGGTCGACGAGCCGGGCGGGCCGCAGGCGCGGCGCGCGGTGGCCGCGGGCGCGGACGTCGTCGTCGCGGCGGGCGGCGACGGCACCGTGCGCGCCGTCGCGGGCGCGCTGACCGGTGGCGACGTGCCGATGGCGATCATCCCCGTCGGCACGGGCAACCTGCTGGCCCGCAACCTGGACCTGCCCCTCTCGTCGGTCGAGGACGGGATGGCCGTCGTGCTCGGCGGCCGGGACCGGCACATCGACGTCGGCTGGGCGCGCGTCGCCGAGACCGACGTCGGCCTGGACGGCGAGCCGCGCCCCGACGCGGCCGTCCCGGGCGACACGCAGCTCTTCCTCGTCATCGCGGGCCTGGGCTTCGACGCCGCGATGGTCGCCGACGCCGACGACACGCTCAAGCGCCGCGTCGGCTGGATCGCCTACTTCGTCGCCGGGGTGCGCCACCTGCACGGCCGCCGCATGCGCGCCGAGGTGAGCATCGACGGCGGCGAGCCCGTCCCGACGCGGCTGCGCAGCATCATGGTGGGCAACTGCGGCCGCCTGCCCGGCGGCGTCACCCTGCTGCCCGACGCCGAGATCGACGACGGCGTGCTCGACGTCGCCGCGATCGACACGCGCGGCGGGCTGGCCGGCTGGGCCCAGCTGCTGGGCGAGGTGGTCATGCAGGGCGCCGGGCTGCACAACGACCTGCCGGGCAAGATCGGCCGCATCGACCACGCCCGCGCCCGCCGCACGCGCATCCGCGTGGAGGGCGGCGAGCACGCCCAGGTGGACGGCGACCCGATGGGCCGGGTGATCGAGCTGGAGGCGTGGGTCGATCCTGGCGCGCTGCTCGTCCGGACCGTGTGAGCGGCTCCGCCTAGGCTGTGGCGCGTGATCCTCCGCGCCCGGACCGCCCTCTCGACGCTGGTCGGCGTCCTCCTCGTGGCCCTGGCGCTGCTCGGCGTGACGCCGCCCGCCGCGGCGTCCACCGCGCTGGCCACCGCCCCGGACCGCACCCCCGTGGTGTTCGTCGGCGTGGCCGGCCTCCAGTGGTCCGACGTCGACGCCGACCGAACCCCCACGCTGTGGCGGCTCGTGGGCGGCGGCTCCGTCGGCTCGATGGCGGTGCGCACGCTGACCCCGACGTGCCCGCGCGACGCGTGGCTGACCGTCTCCGCCGAGAGCCGGTTCGTGTCCCCGCCCCGCCCGACGGAGGACACCGAGACCGACACCTGCCGCGAGGTGCCCCTGCCGGTGCCGTCCGGCGACGCGCCCGGCCCCGCCGTCGTCGAGGACTGGGCGACGCTGCAGGTCTCCGACCAGCGCGGCTCGCTCGGCACGCCCGGCACCCTCGGCGAGCGGCTCGCCGGCGCCGGGGTGTGCACGACGGCGGTCGGCCCCGGCGCCGCGCTCGCGCTCGCGGACGGCCGCGGGCACGTCGCCCGGTACGCCCCCACGCTCGCCGACCTCACGCCCGACGAGCTGTCGGCCTGCCCCGTGACGGTCGTCGACGGCGGCGTGCTGCCCGACCGCGCGACGGCGCGCTCGGACGCGCTGCGCGACCTCGACGCCACGCTGCGCACCGTCGAGCGCGCCGCCGCGCCGGGCACGCGCGTGATCGTGTCCGGCGTCGCGGACACCCCGCTCGGGGCGCCCACCCTCCAGGTGGTCGTCGACTGGACCGCGCCCGGCGGCGAGGCCACCTGGATCGACTCGCGCTCCTCGCGCTGGCAGGGCATCGCCGTGCTCGACGACGTCGCCGCGACGCTCGCCGGTGCCGGCTCCGGGACGGGCGACGGCAGCGAGCTCGCGCAGGGCGAGGCCCGCCGCATGACGACGTCGCGCACCGTGGACCAGCGCAAGTACCTCACGGTGCTCACCGACACCGTCGCCCAGCTCACGCCCGTGCTGGTGGCGTCGATCGGGGCGGCGGCCGGGCTCGCGCTCCTCGTCGTCGGGCTGCGGCGGCGTCGCACCGACACCGGCCGGCCCCGCCTGGCCGCCCTCGTGCTGCACACGGCGGCCGCGGCACCGGCGGGGGCGACGCTCGCCACGCTCTC
The DNA here is from genome assembly GCF_004135385.1 of Xylanimonas protaetiae. NCBI lineage: Bacteria > Bacillati > Actinomycetota > Actinomycetes > Micrococcales > Promicromonosporaceae > Xylanimonas > Xylanimonas protaetiae. The sequence goes on from NZ_CP035493.1 coordinate 1,003,139, forward strand.
GCGCTGGTGGGTGTGGCCCTCCCCGACCAGCGCGCTCGTCGTGGCCGTCACGCTCGGCACGGTCGCCGTCGCCCTGGCCGCCTGGTACGGGCGGCGGCTCGCGGCGCGCACCCCGCTGCCGCTCGCGGTCGCCGTCGCGGCCGTGACCTGGCTGGTGCTCACGGTCGACGGCCTGACGGGGACCACGCTCCAGCAGGGGTCGCTGCTCGGGCCGTCGCCCGCGCTCGGGGCGCGGTTCTTCGGGTTCGGCAACACCGTGTTCGCGGTCTACGCGACCGCGGCGCTCGTGCTCACGTGGGGCGTCGTCGCGGCGCTCGCGCGGGCGGGGCTGTCCCGCGCTGCCCTCGCCGCGCTGGTCGGGCTCGGCACCGTCACGACGCTCGTCACAGCCCTGCCCACGTTCGGCGCCGACGCCGGCGGGCTCGTCACGCTCATCCCCGCGTTCGGGGTGCTCGCGTACCGGTTCTTCGGGCGGCGGGTCTCGCCCGTGCGGGCCGTGCTGCTGGTCGGCGCGGTGACCGTGGTGGTCGTCGCCACCATCGCGCTGCTCGCGTGGCTCGCGCCCGGCGACGGGTCGCACCTCGGGTCGTTCGTCCAGCGCATCGTCGACGGCGGTGCGCTGGCCCTCGTGCGCTCCAAGGCGGCCGGGGCGTGGGCCACCGTCGCGTCCGCGCCCGGGGCGGTCGCGGTCGTGTTCTGCCTGGTCAGCGGGTGGGCGACGTGGCGGCCCGAGCGGTTCCGGTGGACGGCGCTCGCGCGGGCGTACCGGGAGGTGCCGTGGCTGCCCGGCCTCGTGGCGGCCCTGTGGACGGTGGCCGTGCTGGGGTCGGTCGTCAACGACTCCGGCATCGTCGTCGCGCTCGTGGTGCACCTGGCCGCCGTGCCGACGCTCGGGGCGGCGCTGCTGGTGCGACGGGTCGCGGCGGGGTCCGGGTCCCTCGACTCCGCGCAGGACGACGGCGAGGTCGCGGCCGGTGACGGCGTCGCCGTGAGGGCCCGCTTCGGCGGGCTGACGCTCGTCGCCGTCGCCGCCGGGATGATCGGCGTGCTCCTCGTCGGGGCCGTCGTCGCGCCCGCCACCGGGTCCGTGACCCGGGCCGGCGCCGTCACGCGCACCGGCACCGAGGTGCTCGCCGCGCCCGGCCCCATCGTCGTCGTCGGCACCGAGGGCGTGCGGTGGTCGGACGTCACGCCCGACGCGACCCCCACCCTGTGGTCGCTGCTGCGCGACGGCGCGGACGCCGGCGGCGTGACGCCCGCCGTCGTGGACGGGCAGCGGCAGTGCGCCGGGGCCGGCTGGCTCGGCCTGTCCGCGGGCCGCACCGTCATCACGAGCACGCCGCGCCCGGGCGGCGTCGACTGCCTGCCCTGGTCCGTCGTCGCGGCCGGCGACGACGCTGCCGGCGTCACCGGCTGGGACGACCTCACCGCCGCGCAGTCCCGCTCGCCCTTCAACCCGCGTCCCGGGACGCTCGGCTCCGCGCTCGCTGACGCCGGCGTGTGCGCCACGGCCGTCGGGCCGGGCGCCGGGCTCGCGCTCGCGCAGCGCGACGGCACCGTGCCGCGCTGGCTGCCGCTCGAGGACCTCACGGCCGACGCCTTCTCCTGCCCGCTGACGATGGTCGACGCCGGGTCCGCCCCGGCCGGCGCGCCCGACCGCCCCGCCGCGCTCACCGCCGTGGACACGACCGTGCGCCGCGTGCTCGCGGCCGCCCCCGAGGCGGCCACCGTGCTCGTGATGGACGTCGGCAACCCCACCACCGCGCCGCAGGCGCTCGGCGTCGGCCTGCTCCAGGGCTCCGGCCCCACCGCGGCGCGCTACCTGTCGAGCGCCGCGACCCGCTGGGAGGGCGTCGTGCGGGCCCTCGACCTGCCCCTGTCGCTGACCGCGGCGCTCGGGGTGCCGCAGCCGGCCGACTTCAGCGGGAGCCCGATCGTGTCCGCAGGGACGCGTCCCCCGGGCGGCCAGGCCGCCGACGAGCTCGAGCTGCTCACCACGCGCGACCGCGCGCTGCGCCGCGTCACCGGCACGACGACGGCGATCCCCCTGTGGATCGGGCTCGCCGCGCTCGGGGCGCTCGTGCTCGTCCCCCGCGTGCGGGGCTCCCGCCGCGGGCGCGGCGCGCTCGACGCGCTGTTCCTCGTGCTCGCGTCCATCCCCGCCGGGCAGTTCCTCATGACGGCCTGGGCCTGGTGGCTGCCGTCGACGAGCCCCGGCCGCATGTGGGCCGCGCTCGTCGTGAGCACGCTGCTGGTCGCGGGCGTCGCCGCGCTCGCGCCACGGCGTCCGGCCTGGGCGGCGCCGACCGTCCTCGCGACCATCACGTTCGGGCTGCTCACGCTCGACGCCGTGCTCGGCACTCCCCTGCACCGCGGCAGCCCGCTCGGGCCGGCCGTCACGCTGGGCGGCCGGTTCTTCGGCTTCGGCAACCCCACGTACTCGGTGTACGTCGCCGCGGGGCTCGTCGCGGCCGCGGGGCTCGGCACGCTCGTGGCCCAGCGGTTCGGCCGGACGTGGGCGGGTGTCGTCGTCGCCGTCCTGGGGCTCGTCGCGATGGTGATCAGCCTGTGGCCCGACTTCGGCGCCGACGTCGGCGGCGGCCTCGTGGTGCTGCCGACGTTCGCGGTGCTCGCCCTCGTGGTCTCGGGCCTGCGGGTCACGTGGACGCGGCTGACGGCCGTGGCTGTCGCGGGCGTCGTGCTGGTGGCCGGGATCGGCATCCTGGACTGGCGTCGCCCGCCCGCCGACCGCACCCACCTGGGCACGTTCGTGCAGTCCGTCATCGACGGGACGGCGCTCGACACCGTGTGGCGCAAGGCCGGGTTCGCGCTGCGCACCGTCACGCGCGGCGCGGAGGCCTGGATCACGCTGGCCGTCCTCGTCGCCGTCATCCTCGTGCTGCTCGGCGTCGTGCGGGCGCGCTGGCTCGACCGTGCCCGCGCCGACTGGCCCGTGGTGGTCCCGCTGCTCGCCGCGATGGTCGTGGGCGGCCTCGGCGGCGCGTTCGCCAACGACTACGGCGTGCGCATCGTGACGATCATGCTGTTCACCGCGGTGCCGCTGATCGGGCTCCTGGTGACGCGGGGACCCGACGCGCCACGCGGATCCGACGCGCCACGCTGAGACGTCCTGCCCCGCGGGGCCGACGTCGTCCCGTGCAGGGGGCCGACGTCCCACGCGGGGCCGGCTCAGCGGCGGACCGAGTCGGCCTTCACGCCGCGGACCGCGTCGAACGCGCCGCGCACGCGGCGGGCGTTCACCGCGACCAGCACGTCGCGGTACTGCGCCGCCCGGTGCAGGTTGCCCTTGAGGTCGTTCGACGACGGCCGGTGCTTGAGGTCGCACGGCACCTCGACCGCGACGTACCCCTGGCGGAGCAGGTCGATCGTCATGCCCGTCTCGACGCCCCAGCCGCGCGCCAGCGGCGTCGCCGCCTCGAACGCCTCGCGCGTGAGGCAGCGCATGCCGCTCAGCGGCTGCGTCGGCGTCCAGCCCGTCAGCGCGTGGATCGCGCGGCGCGCGGCGCCGACGACGATGCCGCGCCCGCCCGCGCCCGGCTGCGGCGGCAGGAGGGCGATCGCCAGGTCGGCCACGCCCTCGCGCACCGGCGTGACCAGCGGCGCGGTGTTCACGGCCGTGTCGCCCAGGTCGCCGTCGACGAAGAGCAGCAGCCGCTCCGGGCGGCCCGGCGCGTCGCGCATCGCGACGACGGCGGCGCCCGTCTCCATCGCCGCCGCCTTGCCGCGGTTGTGCGAGTGCCGCACGACGACGGCGCCGGCCTCGCGGGCGGCGTGCTGCGTGTCGTCCTCCGACCCGTCGTCCACGACGAGCACGAGGTCGACGTGCGGGATCGCGCGCGCCGACCGCACAGTGGCGGCGATGCGGTCCTGCTCGTCCTTCGCGGGGATCACCACGGCGACGCGCTGCACGTCACGCATGCCGCGCGAGCCCTCCGGCCGCGGCGTCTTCGCGACGGGCAGCTCCGCTCCCGAGCGGCCGTCCACCGGGTCGTCGGCCGGGCTCGTCACCAGATCGGGTTGGGTGCGTCCCCGTACGTGGTCCGCGTTCACACGTCCTGCCTGCGTCGAAGGAAAAGGGATGGGTAGGGCAAAGGATTACCCGCAGAATGCTACTCCCCCGGTAGGGGAACTCCCTGCCACGTGGCGTCGGCTCGCCGTGACCCGCGCCGCCCCGCCAGGGCTCAGCGCAGGGTGACCTGGCGGGACACGATGCCCGCCTTCGCGCGGCGCTCGTTCGCGTCGAGCGGCTCGGTCACCGTGAGGGCGGCGTCGAGGCGCTTGCCCAGCTCGGCGGCCGGCTTCTCGACGTCGGCGGCCTCGGTGCCCGCCGGCAGCTCCCACACCGGGACCACGAGGCCCGCGGCACGGAACATGCCCAGGAACCGGGCCTCGCCGCCGTCGGCGAGCTGGAGCGCCGACTCGCGCCGGGCGTGCAGGCGGGCGAGCGCGGCGACGACGTCGTCCTCGTCCTCGGTGCGTGCCCAGCGCAGGAACTGCTTGCCCATGTCGCACCAGTACGCGTGCTCGACGGACGCGAGGCGGACGGTCGGGATGGTCGACTCGGCGGCCTCGGCCAGCGACGCGTCGATCTCGGCGGTGCGCTCGGCGGTCGCGTCGACCCAGAACTCGTAGTCGTCGTGCACCGTGACGTCGAACGCGACCTTGGCGTCCAGCACCTCCTGGAGGCGCGGGCCGTCGGGCGCGGGCTTGGCGACGATCGCGGTGCCCGGCTCGGCGTCGATCGCCTCGAGCAGCGCGCCGGCCAGGTCGCGCGACGGGTCCGTGGACGACAGCGCGCCCTGCAGCGCGAGCAGGATCGTGCCGTCCGGGCGGTGCATCGCGGCGTAGCCGCCGGGCAGCATCGTGACGACGACGACGTCCTTGGCGCCGAACTTCTTCGTGGTGCGCGCGGTGCCGGTGGCGGCGGGCACGATCTCTCGGAAGGCGACCCAGTCGGGCTCCCCAGGGAGGCCCTCGAAGGGACGCAGCACGAAGTCGTTGGCGGTGCTCTTGGACATGCGACCGATCCTATCGGCACCGCGCCGCATCAGCTCAGACCCGCGCGGCCGGGACGCGGACCGCTGGTGCGCGCGCCCGCTCGTGCTTACCGTCGACAGATGGACTCTCCCCGCGTCGGCGCGTCGCTCGTCGCCGACTACGAGGCGGGTGCCGAGGTCGGGCCGCCCCCGGCGGCCGCCGACTGGACCGGCGCCGCGCCCGACGACGGACCGCCCTGGCTCGCGGCGACGCTGCCCGTGCTCGACCTGGCCGCCGGGTCCGTCCAGGCGCTGCGGCGCGCCGCGCAGCGCGCCGGGGCCTCCGGACCCGTCGTCGACGGCCCGCTGGACCTCGGGCGGGTCGCCGCGTCGTTCTCCTCCGAGCGGCTCTTCCGGCTCGACGGGCACGAGGTCGAGGGCTTCGCCCCGATGTCGGGCTTCTTCCGCAGCGCCGACGGCTGGGTGCGCACGCACGCCAACTACCCCCACCACGCGCACCGCCTGCTCGCGATCCTCGGGCTGCACGGCCTCGGCGAGTCCGGGCTGCACGGCCTCGCCGGGCCTGGGCAGACCGGCACCGTGCTGCCCGGGTCCGGGCCGGAGGTGCTCGCGCGGGCCGTGGCCGGGTACCGCTCGCAGAACCTCGAGGACGCCGCGGCGTCGGGCGGCGCCGTGGTCGTCCGCGTGCGCACGGAGGACGAGTGGCGGGCCTCGGCCCAGGGCGAGGCCGCGGCGTCGGGGCCGGTCGTCCAGGTGACGCGGCGCGACGACATCGGGCCCGCGCGGCCGCTCGGCGGCGGCGCCGCGCCGCTCGCCGGGATGCGCGTCCTGGACCTCACGCGCGTCATCGCCGGGCCCGTCGCGACGCGCTCGCTCGCGCTGCTCGGCGCCGACGTGCTGCGCGTCGACCCGCCCGTGCCCGCCGAGATCCGCTGGATGCACCTCGACACCGGCCAGGGCAAGCGCACCGCGCTCCTCGACCTGCACGACGACGGCGACCTCGCCCGCGCCCAGGCGCTGCTCGACGACGCCGACGCGCTCGTGACCGGCTACCGCCCCGGCGCGCACGAGCTCGCGCGGCTGCGCGTGCCGCCGGGGATCGTGCACGCGCGCGTCTCCGCATGGGGCGAGACGGGTCCGTGGGCGCAGCGGCGCGGGTTCGACTCGATCGTGCAGGCCGCGACGGGCATCTCGATCATCGAGTCCCTGGGCGGCGACGCGAGAGAGAAGACCGGTCCCGGCGTGCTGCCCGCGCAGGCGCTCGACCACGCCACCGGGTACCTGCTCGCCGCGGGCGTCGTGGACGCGCTGCGGGCACGCTCCGCCGACGGCCGCGGCCGGGACGTCGTCGTCTCGCTGGCCCGGACGGCGGCCTGGCTGCTCGACGCGCCGGGGCGCGACCCGCAGCACCCGGCGCCGGCGCCGCTACCGCGCGACGCGACGGTGAGCCACGGGCACGGCCCCCAGGTGACGACGTCCCGCCCGGCGCTGCCGGGCTTCGACGACTACGCGTCGCCCGCGCACCCGTGGGGCACCGACCACGCGGCGTGGGCGACGACGACGGTGTGACCGCGGGGTCGTTGGCTGGTGGCAGTGCCGGGGCCCGGGTCCTGCGACGGCGCGCAGGACGACGAGGAGCGGCCCGGCTCGCATCACGCGGAGACGCTCAGCACGGAGCGCCTTCCGCACCTGCGCGGCGCCGCGGAGCGCATGGTCCCTCGGGGCCGTGGCGCAGTGCCGCCGGTCAGCGGCGCGGGGTGCTCGGCTCCGCGGTGGCCGCCTCGGCCTCCGTCACGACGTCGCGTTCCGCCGCCCGGGCGCGGGCCAGGGCCTCGGCGCGCGCGGCGACGATCTTCGTGTGGAGCGCGGTGTGGACGCGCTTGCGGACGTCGCGGGAGATCTTGTCGACGTCGTCCTCGTCGGGCTCCGACGGGTCGCCGTGGGCGGCGAGCTCCGCGCGGAGGCGGTCGACGGCGGCGGCGATCTCGGCCTCGGCCTGCCGCTCGGCCTCGTCCAGCAGGGCGACGACGGCGGCGTCGGCCGCGCGGCCCACCTGGTGGTCGGCGAACTCGCGCGCCGCGGCGTCGACGAGCTCGCGGGCATGCCGGACGACCGAGGTGGCGGTCGCCGGCGCGTGCGCCTTGAGGGCCTGGAGGTCGTAGAGGAGCACGCCCTCGACGTCGGCGACCTCGGGGTCGACGTCGCGGTGCAGCGCAAGGTCGAGCACGACGAGCGGGCGGGGCGTGCCCCGGTCGGCGGAGCCGGCGCGGGCGGCGGCGCGCTCGGTCGCCCGGACGCGGGCCCGCGCGACGGCCGCGGCGTCGAGCACGAACTCGATCGAGGCCTCGGGGCCGCGCCGGTCGGCGTCGGGCTCCGCGCCGGGCTCCACGTCGGGCTCCACGTGGGAGCGCGACGGCGCGGGCGCCGGGTCGGTCGGCGTCGCGAGCGTCGGCCCGCGGCCGCGGGCGCCCGAGACCGAGACGACCAGGTCGGCCTCGGCGAGCGCCTCGACGAGCGACTCCTCGTCCGGGCCGAGGGCCTCGACGTCGTGCGACTGGGCGAACAGCTCGGCGCGGCCGGACTGGGAGAAGACGCGGACGTCGTCGGCGCCGCGCGCGGCGAGCGCCGCGACGGTCGCTCCGGCGTACGAGCCGGTGCCGATGAGGACCGTGCGGACGTTGCGCCACGCGGGCAGGGCGCGGGCGGCGAGGTCGAGCGCGAGCTTGACGACGGAGCGGCCGGTGGCGCCGAGCTCGGTCGACGTGCCCACGCGCTTGGACGTGCGCGACGCCGTCTGGAAGAGCAGCTCGAGCGTCTTGGACGTGGTGTGCTCCTCGCGGGCGATGGCGAGCGCCCGCTTGACCTGCCCGGCGATCTCGCGCTCGCCGATGACCATGGAGTCGAGCCCGGCCGCGACGGCGAACAGGTGCTCGGGCACCTCGGACGCGGTGCGCACCGTGAAGGAGCCCGTCGCGGTCGTCGCCGGGACGCCGGACGCCGCGGCGACCAGCTCGGCCACGTGCGTCGTCGCGTGCTCCAGCGTGTGCCCGTTCATCGGCGCCTCGACGTCGAGGTACAGCTCGAACCGGTTGCACGTGGAGATGACGACGGCACCCTGCACGGGCTGGCACGAGCCCACGATCGTGCGTGCCACCGACGCGGACCCCGACGACAGCCGCTCGAGCGCGTCGAGGTCCAGCTCCCGGTGGGAAGCGGTCAGGGAGAGCAGCACCACAGCTCTGGACTGTAGTTGCCCGCCCGCGCCGGGGCAGAATCCTTGCTCGTGACCTCCCACACTCCGGCCCCCGAGCCGCTCGGTGCCACGCACGTCGCGACGACGACCCCGCTGCCGTCGGACCATCCGCTCGCCGACGGGCGCACCGCCGCGTCGCCGCTGGTCAGGGCTCTGCGGGGTGACCGCCCCGAACGGCTCCCCATCTGGTTCATGCGGCAGGCGGGCCGGTCGCTGCCGGAGTACCGGAAGGTCCGCGAGGGGCACGCGATGCTCGACTCGTGCCTGGACCCGGCCCTTGCGACAGAGATCACACTGCAGCCCGTGCGCCGCCACGGGGTGGACGCGGCGATCTTCTTCTCCGACATCGTGGTGCCGCTCAAGCTCGCGGGCGTGGCCGTGGACATCGTGCCCGGCGTCGGGCCCGTCATGGACCAGCCGTACCGCACGCCCGCCGACGTCGACCGGCTCGTCTCCGCGACCCTGACGCCGGAGGCGCTCGCGCCCGTCCGCGAGGCCGTCGCGCTGACGGTCGCGGAGCTGGGCGGCACGCCGCTCATCGGGTTCGGCGGGGCACCCTTCACGCTGGCCGCCTACCTGGTCGAGGGGCGGCCGTCGCGCGACCACCTCGCCGCGCGCACCCTCATGCACGCCGACCCTCAGACGTGGGACCGCCTGGTCGCGTGGACGGCGTCGCTCACGGGCGACTTCCTGCGCGCCCAGGTGCTCGCGGGCGCCTCGGCCGTGCAGCTCTTCGACTCGTGGGCGGGGTCGCTGTCGCTGGGCGACTACACCGCGCGCGTGGCGCCGGCGTCGGCGCAGGCGCTGTCCGCCGTCGCCCACCTCGGCGTGCCCGGCATCCACTTCGGCACCGGCACCGGGCACCTGCTCCCGGCGATGCGGGACGTCCTGACGTCGGCCGGGATCGCGGACCGCGTCGTCGGGGTCGACTACCGCACCCCGCTCGACGAGGCTCTGGCCATGATCGGCGAGGGCGTGACCATCCAGGGCAACATCGACCCGGCGCTGCTCGCGGCGCCGTGGGACGTGCTCGAGGCGCACGTGCGCGACGTCGTCGCCCGCGGGGCCGGGGGTGCGGGACCGGCCGGCGGGCGTCGCGCGCCCGGGCACGTGGTGAACCTCGGGCACGGCGTGCCGCCCGAGACGGACCCGACCGTGCTGACGCGCGTCGTCGAGCTGGTGCACTCGCTGTGACGGCGGAGGAGAAGGTCGACGCCGTCGTCGTCGGCGGCGGCATCGGCGGGCTCACGGCCGCGCGGACGCTGGCACGGCGCGGGCTGCGCGTCGTCGTGCTGGAGGCCGACGCCCTGCCCGGCGGGCCGGTGCGCGGCGGGCACTTCGCGTCGCTGCCGTCGGTGCCCGTGGACGTGGGCGTGGAGTCGTACGCCGCGCGCGGCGTCGCGGTGACCGAGCTCGCGGAGGAGCTCGGGCTGACGGGCGCCGTGCCGGCCGCCGCGCAGGCGTGGGGGTACTCGGCCGGGCGCACGTTCCCGCTGCCCGCGGCGGGCATGCTCGGCATCCCGTCGACGCCGTGGGCCGCCGACGTGCGCCGCGCGGTCGGGTGGCCCGGCGCGCTGCGGGCCTCGCTCGACCGCGTGCTGCCGGCCCGGTTCGCCGACACGTCGTCCCTCGGGGCGCTCGTGCGCTCGCGCATGGGCCGCCGCGTCACCGACCGGCTCGTCACGCTCATCGCGGCCGGCGTGCACTCCGCGACGGTCGACGCGCTCGACGTGGGCGCCGTCGCCCCCGGGCTGCTCGACGCGTTCGCGCGCGAGGGCTCGCTGTCGAAGGCCGTCGGCTCGTTGCGCAAGGCCGCGCCGGCCGGGGCGATGGTCCGCGGCGTCGACGGCGGCATCCACGCGATCATCGAGGCGATGGTCGGCGAGCTCAACGCCGACGCCGAGCAGTGGGACGCGCAGGGGTCGCCCGCCACGAGCGCCGGCGTGCGCTGCACCGAGAAGGTCGTGGGGATCGAGCGCGTCGCGGGCCTGGGCGGCTCCGCGGCCGCCGGCCGCTGGAAGGTCACCACCGCGACGGGCGCCGTCGTCGTCGCGCCGCGGCTCGTCGTCGCGACGCCCGCCGTGGCGCCCCTGCTGGCCCCCGTCGTGGGCGTGGACCCGCCGACGGCGACGCCGGGCGCACCCATCGCGCTCGTCGCACTGCTCCTCGACGCCCCCGAGCTCGACGCCGCCCCGCGCGGCACGGGCATGCTCATCGCCCCCGACTCGCGCGGCAGCACGGGCGTGGCCGCGAAGGCGTTCACGCACGCGACCGCCAAGTGGCCCTGGCTCGCGGCCCGCGTCCGCGCGGCCGCCGGCGAGGGCGTCCACGTCGTCCGCCTCAGCTACGGCCGCCTGGGCGACACGGTCGTGGAGCCCGACGTCGAGCGCGCCACGCACGACGCCGGCGTCCTGCTGGGCGTCGACCTGCGCGGCCGCGTCCGCGACCACCTGGTCCAGCGCTGGGACGGCTCTCTCCCGCCGCCCACCCCGGCCTACCGGGCGGCGCTGACAGGCTTCACGGACGCAGTGGCGGCCCAGGACGGCCTGACGGTCGTGGGCGGCTGGATCGCCGGCACGGGCCTGGCGTCGATCGTGACGCACGCCCGCACGGCGGCGGCGGACCTGTAGCAGCCGGCCTCGGCGACACGTCTGACCGGCAGTTCGTCGTCAACCCGTGCCCCCGGGCGCACGGGTTGACGACGAACTGCCGGGGTGTGACCAGCCACGCAGCGACCTGGTTTCGTTCAGCGCGGGCCGCGCGCGAGGATGGGGGCGTGACCGCACCCCTCCGTCTCGGCACCCGGGCCAGCCTGCTGGCCACCACGCAGTCGGGCCTCGTGGCGAAGCGCCTCGAGGAGCTGACCGGGCGGCCGGTCGAGCTCATCCACATCCGCACCGACGGCGACGTGCTCACCGGGTCCCTGGCCTCGCTCGGGGGACGGGCGTGTTCGTGGCCGCGCTGCGCGAGGCGCTGCTCGACGGGCGCTGCGACGTCGCCGTCCACAGCCTCAAGGACCTGCCCACGGGTGCGGTCGAGGGGCTCACGTTCGTCACGCCCGAGCGCGAGGACCCGCGCGACGCCCTGTGCGCCCGCGACGGGCTCACGCTCGAGACCCTGCCCCGCGGCGCCCGCGTGGGCACGGGCTCGCCGCGCCGCGCCGCACAGCTGCGCGCCGCCCGCCCGGACCTCGACGTCGTCGACATCCGCGGCAACGTCGACACGCGCCTGAGGCGCGCGCTCGGCCCGGACGCCGACCTCGACGCCGTCGTGCTCGCCTGCTCGGGCCTGACCCGGCTCGGCCGCCTCGACGCCGTGACCGACGCCCTCGACCCCGCGCTCGTGGCCCCGGCCCCCGGGCAGGGCGCGCTCGCCGTCGAGGCCCGCACCGCGGACGTCGCCGAGGGCGGCCCGCTCGCCGAGGCGTTCGCCGCCCTCGACCACCGCGCCACCCGCCTGTCCGTGATCGCCGAGCGGGCCGTGCTCGCCCGGCTCGAGGCCGGCTGCGCCGCGCCGGTCGGAGCGCTCGCCAGGGCGTCGGACGGGGAGCTGACGCTCGACGCCGTCGTCGCCCGCGTGGACGGCACCGAGACGCTCGGGCACCGCGCGTCCGTCGCGCTCGGGCAGGACGTCGCGGACGACGACGCCGCCCGCGACCTGGGCGTGCGCGTCGCCGAGGCCCTGCTCGCCGACGGCGCGGAGCGCCTCGCCCCGCTCGCCGCGACGGTCGCGCGGCCCGCCCCGGCGACGCCGGACCCCGCGCTCGCCGACCCCACCGAGGCGGGCGCTCCCGGATCGTGACCGACCTGGACCTCCCGCTCGCCGGCCGCACGGTGCTCGTCACGCGCGCCCCGGAGCGCTCGCGCGCGCTCGCCGAGCGGCTGCGCGCGCTGGGCGCCGACGTCCTCGTCGCACCGGTGACGGCGACGGCCCCGCCCGCGTCCGTCACTGCGCTGGACACGGCGGTCCGAGCCCTCGACGCGTACGCGTGGGTGGCGGTGACGAGCGTGAACGCCGTCGACGCCGTCGTCGCGGCGGCGGCCCGGACGGGCGTCACGCTCGCGGGCCTTCCGCCGCGCGCATCGGAACGTGCGGACGGGATCGGAACGTGGGTTGCGGCGCACGTTCCGATCCCGAATGCACGTTCCGATCGGCACGGGGCCGGGGCGACGCGCTGGGCCGCGGTCGGGCCGGCTACCGCCCGGGCGCTGCGCGGGGCCGGCGTGGCGGTCGCGCTGGAGGCGCACGGGACCGCGGGCGAGCTCGTCGCCGCGTTTCCCGCCGCGCCCGCACGCGGTGCGGCGGCCGAGACGGGTGCCGCACCGATGACCAGCAGCGCGCCCGCACCCCAGATCGATGCCGCGCCCGGTCTCGCGGCCGGCGCGACGCCCGGCTCGGCGGCCGCTTCCGCTACCGCGGCGACGCCGGACGGCACAGGGCCGGGCCGCCGCGTGCTCCTCCCCCTCGGGGACCTCGCGCGCACCGTGCTCGCCGACGGGCTGCGCGCCGCCGGGTGGGACGTCGACGTCGTCGTCGCCTACCGCACCGTGCCCGTCGCGCTGCCCGACGACGTCGCCGGCCTCGCCCGCGCCGGGCGGGTCGACGTCGCCGTCGTCGCCGCCGGGTCCGCCGCGCGCGAGCTCGCGCGGCAGCTCGGGGACGCCGCTCCCCCCGTCGTCGCCATCGGACAGCCTTCCGCCGACGCCGCCCGGGCCGCCGGGCTGACCGTCGTCGGCGTCGCCGACCACCCCACCGACCACGCTCTCGCCGACGCGCTGTGCGCGGCGGCCCACCCAGCACCGACCACGAGGAGTGACGCGTGAGCTCAGGAATCGTCTACCGCCCGCGGCGGCTGCGGGCCACGCCGCGCATGCGGCGGCTCGTCGCCGAGAACCGGCTGCACGCGGCCGAGCTGGTGCTGCCGCTGTTCGTCAAGGAAGGGCTCACCAAGCCCGCCCCGATCACCTCCATGCCCGGGCAGGTGCAGCACACGCTCGGCACGCTGCGCGACACCGTCGCGGCCGCGGCGCGGGCAGGGCTGGGCGGCGTGATGCTGTTCGGCATCCCCGCGGTGCGCGACGCCGTCGGGTCGCAGGGCGAGGCGCCGGACGGGATCCTGCAGCGCGGCATCGCCGTCGCGCGGGCCGCGGTGGCCGAGGTCGAGGCGGAGACCGGCCGGCCCGGCCCCGTCGTCATGGCCGACACGTGCCTCGACGAGTTCACCGACCACGGGCACTGCGGCGTCCTGACCGCCGACGGCGAGGTCGACAACGACGCCACGCTCGACCGCTACGCGGCCATGGCCGTCGCGCAGGCCCGCGCGGGCGCCGAGGTGGTGGCCCCGAGCGGCATGATGGACGGCCAGGTGGCCGTGATCCGGGACGCGCTCGACGACGCCGGGTTCACCGGGGTGTCGATCCTGGCCTACTCCGCGAAGTACGCGAGCCCCTTCTACGGGCCGTTCCGCGAGGCTGTGGACAGCGCCCTCCAGGGCGACCGCCGCACGTACCAGATGGACGCCGCGAACCTGCGCGAAGGGCTGCGCGAGGCGGACCTCGACCTCGCCGAGGGCGCCGACATCGTCATGGTCAAGCCCGCGGGCTCGTACCTCGACGTGCTGCACGCCGTCGCGGAGCGGTCCGACGTGCCCGTCGCGGCGTACCAGGTCAGCGGCGAGTACGCGATGATCGAGGCCGCCGCGGCCCACGGCTGGATCGACCGGAAGGCGTCGGTCCTGGAGTCCGTCACGAGCATCAAGCGCGCGGGCGCCGACATCGTCCTGACCTACTGGGCCCTCGAGATCGCGGAGTGGATCAAGTGACCGTCACCAACCACGAGGCGTTCGTCCGCGCCCAGGCCGCGATCCCCGGCGGCGTCAACTCCCCCGTGCGCGCGTACCGCTCGGTGGGCGGCGACCCGCGGTTCCTCGCGCGCGCCCAGGGCGCGTACGTGTACGACGTCGCGGGCCGCGAGTACGTGGACCTCGTGTGCTCGTGGGGCCCGGCGCTGTTGGGCCACGCGCACCCGTCGGTCGTGGAGGCCGTCCAGGAGGCGGCCGCGCGCGGTCTGTCCTTCGGCGCGCCCACGGTCGGCGAGGTCGAGCTCGCCGAGGCGATCCGCCGCCGCGTCCCCGCCGCCGAGCGCGTGCGCCTGGTGTCCACGGGCACCGAGGCGACGATGACGGCGATCCGCCTCGCGCGCGGCGTCACCGGCCGCCCGCTCGTCGTGAAGTTCGCGGGCAACTACCACGGGCACGTCGACGCGCTGCTGGCCGAGGCAGGCTCCGGCGTCGCGACCCTCGCGATGCCCGGCACCGCGGGCGTCACCGCGGCGTCGGCGGCCGAGACGCTCGTGCTGCCGTACAACGACCTCGCGGCCGTCGAGGCGGCCTTCGCGGCGCGCGGCGACCAGATCGCGGCCGTCATCGTCGAGGCCGCCCCCGCCAACATGGGCGTCGTCCCGCCGGCGCCGGGGTTCAACGCGGGGCTCCGGGCCGTCACCGCGGCGCACGGTGCCCTGCTGGTCCTCGACGAGGTGCTCACCGGGTTCCGGGTCGGGCCGTCGGGCCACTGGGGGCTCGAGACGGCGGCCGGGGAGGACTACACGCCCGACCTGTTCACGTTCGGCAAGGTCGTCGGCGGCGGCATGCCCGTCGCCGCGCTGGGCGGCCCGGCCGCGATCATGTCCCAGCTCGCGCCCGAGGGCCCCGTCTACCAGGCGGGCACGCTGTCCGGGAACCCGGTCGCCGTCGCCGCGGGCCTGGCCACGCTGCGCCTCGCCGACGACGCCGTCTACACGCACGTCGACCGCGCGGCCGCCACGCTGTCCGCCGAGGTGGGCCGCGCCCTGGATGCTGCGGGCGTCCCGCACCGCGTCCAGCACGCCGGGAACCTGTTCAGCGTCTTCTTCGGCGCGGACGCCGCGTCGTCGGGCGTGCGGGACTACGCGGACGCCCAGAAGCAGGACGTGTTCCGCTACAACGCCTTCTTCCACAGCATGCTGGACTCGGGCATCAACCTGCCCCCGTCGGTGTTCGAGGCCTGGTTCCTCTCGTCCGCGCACGACGACGCGGCGCTGTCGCGGATCGTCGAGGCGCTCCCCGCGGCGGCCCGTGCGGCCGCGGAGGCGACCCCCACCTCCTGAGACGAGGACCCGAGGCGTCGTCAGACCACCGGGCGCGCGACGTCGACGACGAGCGCGAGCGGGTCCTCCTGGAGCGTCACCGTCACGGACGGCTCGGCGTCGCCCACGAGGCCCAGGAAGACGTTCAGGTTCCCCTCGTGCCAGAACCGGACCGCGACCTGGGAGACGGACTCGCCGCCGACGTCGAGCACGAACGGGTCGACGTGCGCGGGGTCGGCGTCGGGCGGGAACGCCATCCCGGCCAGGCGGAGCAGCACGAACTGGTCGCCGGTCACGTCGACCGGGTACCCGGAGCCCTCGTCGGTCGCCGTCTCGACCAGCTCGGTGCCCCAGCCGGGCACGCCCTGCCCGGCCAGGTCGACGACGATGCGGTCGAACCCGTCGTGGAGGCCGGCGCGCACGCCCGTCACGACCGCCGAGGCGTCGTGGCTGGGCGGTGCGTCGAGCCACCACCAGATGTCGTCGGGCGCGGCGTCGTCGTGGACCACGGCGGTGTCGGCCTCGCCGGCCGCGGCCTCCGCCCGGACGTCGTCGGCCACCGCGACGCCCGCCTCCGGGTGCTCGGCGCGGGACGCGCCGCACGCGCCCAGCAGGAGCGCGAGCGCGAGCGACGCTGCGGCGGTGATACGGAGTCTGGTGCGCATGGCGTCTCCCGGTGGCGGCGGTGGGCTACCAGGAGTTTTACCGAGTCTTGGTGGAATCTCGACCGGCCGGGCGCGAGCGGGTCGCGTCGAGTGGCGCCGGGTCGTCCACGCCACGGGGCGGCGCACGCCGCGCCGCCTATTTGACCCCCTACCCCCTAGGGGTATAAACCAGAGCCATGACCGAGCACACGCACCACGCCAGCCACGACGGCGCGCACGGCTACGCCTCCGACAAGGAGGCGTACCTCAAGCGCATGCGCCGCATCGAGGGCCAGGTGCGCGGCATCGCCCGCATGATCGACGAGGACGTGTACTGCATCGACATCCTCACCCAGGTGTCGGCGGTCAAGAGCGCGCTCCAGGCCGTCAGCCTCGCGCTCGTCGAGGACCACCTCGGCCACTGCGTCGTCGACGCCGCCCGGCAGTCCGACGACGCCGGAGCCGAGAAGGTGCGCGAGGCCGCCGAGGCCATCGGCCGCCTCGTCCGCTCCTGAACCGCCCGTCGCCCGCACGCCCGCTCCACCCCGTCGTCCTGCGCGACGTCGCAGGACCCACCCCGTGAGGACACCCCGATGACGACTCTCACCACCCTCTCCGTCGACGGCATGACCTGTGAGCACTGTGTCTCCGCGGTCACGCGCGAGCTCAACGCCGTCGAGGGCGTCAAGCGCGTCGCCGTCGAGCTGCGCAACGGCGCCACGTCGTCCGTCTCCGTGCACTCGGCCGCGCCGCTCGCGGAGGCCGCGCTGCGCGAGGCGATCGACGAGGCCGGCTACGACGTCGTCGGCGTCGAGGTGCTCGAGAACGCCCTCGCCGCGCAGATGACCGAGCGCGCCGACCAGTACCGCGCGACGGGCGTGCGCCCGGCGGGCGAGCACGGGCACGCACACGGCGAGCACGGCCACGCGCACGGGGCGGGCGGCTGCGGCTGCGGCGGCCACGGCGAGGCTGCGGTCGAGGCCGCCGCCGACGCGCCCGCCCAGGCGCACGGCGGCTGCGCGTGCGGCTGCGGCGGCCAGGGCCGCCAGGGCCTGGGCATCGGCCTGCCGATCGTCCCGCTGAACTGACCCACCCCGCGGCACCCGTCGCCAGGAACCCGGCGACGGGTGCGCCGACGCGCCTTGGCGCGCCCCCGAGACCCGCTGACCGAGGCGAAGATGAGCACCGACACCACGTCCGAGACCCTGCGCGAGGTCGACCTCGCCGTCACCGGCATGACCTGCGCCTCCTGCGTGGCCCGCGTGGAGCGCAAGCTGCAGAAGCTGCCCGGCGTCGTCGCCACGGTCAACCTGCCGTTAGAGAGCGCGCACGTCGTGCTCACGGAGCCGCACGACGACGCCGCCCTCGTGGCCGCCGTCGAGGCGGCGGGGTACGGCGCGACGGTGACCGGCGCCACCGTCCCCGGCTCGGCGCAGGACGAGGCGGGCACGCCGGACGGTGACCGCGACCTGCCCGAGGCCGTGCGCCCGCGCGGCCACCGCGGCTATGCCGGCGACATCGACCTGCACGGCCAGGACCTGCTGCGCCGCCTGGTCGTCGCGGCGGTCCTCACGGTGCCCGTGACGGCGATCTCAATGGTCATGCCGTGGCACTTCCCCGGCTGGTACTGGGTGGTGGGGATCCTCTCGCTCCCGGTCGCCGCGTGGGCGGGCTGGCCGTTCCACAAGGCCGCCGTCAAGGCGGCCCGCCACGGCGCGTCCACCATGGACACGCTCGTGTCGATCGGCGTCGTCGCGGCGATGGCGTGGTCGTTCGTCGAGGTGGTCCGCGGGCCCGGCCGCGGCGCCCACGGCGGGCACGGCACGATGCCGCCGATCTACTTCGAGGTCGCCGCCGTCGTCGTGACGTTCCTGCTGGCCGGGCGGTACGCCGAGCACCGCTCGCGGCACCGCGCCGGCGACGCCCTGCGGTCGCTGCTGGAGCTCGGCGCCAAGGACGCCGAGCGGGTCGCGCTGTCCGCGGCCGGCGAGCCGCTCCGCAGGGCCGACGGCGCCTGGGACGCCACAGGCATCCCCATCGAGGACCTGCACGTCGGCGACGTGTTCGTGGTCCGGCCGGGCTCGACCGTCGCGACCGACGGCACGGTGGTCCACGGCGACTCCGCCGTCGACACGTCGCTCGTCACGGGCGAGCCCGTCCCCGTCGACGTGACCGTGGGCGACGCCGTCGTCGGCGGCACCGTCAACACGTCCGGCCACCTGCTGGTGCGCGCGACGCGCGTCGGCGCGGAGACGACGCTCGCCCGCATCGGCCGCCTGGTCTCGCAGGCGCAGACCGGCAAGGCCCCCATCGCGCGCCTCGGCGACCGCATCTCGGCCGTGTTCGTGCCCATCGTCATCGTGCTCGCGGTGCTGACCCTGCTGGGCTGGATCGTGGTCACGGGCGACGTCGACCACGCCTTCACCGCCGCGGTCGCGGTGCTGATCATCGCCTGCCCCTGCGCGCTGGGGCTCGCGACGCCCACCGCGATCCTCGTCGGCACGGGGCGCGGCGCCCAGCTCGGCGTGCTCATCAAGGGCCCGGAGATCCTGGAGCGCACGCGCACCATCGACACCGTCGTCCTCGACAAGACCGGCACCGTGACGCAGGGCCGCATGGCCCTGGAGCGCGTGACGCCGGCCGCGGGCGTCGACCCCGACGAGGCGCTGCGCTACGCGGCGGCCGTCGAGGCGCTCAGCGAGCACCCGATCGCCCAGGCGATCGCGACGGCGACCGTCCCCGGCGGGGACGACGGCGCCGCCGCGCTCGAGGTGTCCGGGTTCCTCGCCACCTCCGGCGGGGGTGTCGAGGGCGTCGTGCGCGTCGCGCACTCCGGGCTCTCGCCGCTCGGCGGCGGGAACGCCCGGCGCGTGGTGGTCGGCCGCGCGTCCTGGCTCGCCACGCAGGGCGTCACCGTCCCCGACGACGTCGCCGCCGCCGTCGCGCGTGCCGAGGACGCCGGCGCGACCACCGTCGTCGTCGCGTGGAACGGGGTCGCGCAGGCGGTGCTCGAGCTGCGCGACCCGCCCAAGCCGACGTCGGCGCAGGCCGTCGCCGAGCTCCAGGCGCTCGGGCTGCGGCCCGTGCTGCTCACGGGCGACGGCGAGGGCGCGGCCCGCGCGGCCGCCGCGGCCGTGGGCATCGCGCCCGAGGACGTCGTGGCCCGCGTGCTGCCGGAGGAGAAGGCCGCCGCCGTGGCCCGGCTCCAGGCCGCGGGCCGCACCGTCGCGATGGTGGGCGACGGGGTCAACGACGCGGCCGCCCTCGCCACTGCGGACCTCGGCCTCGCCATGGGTACGGGCACCGACGTCGCGATCGAGGCGGGCGACATCACGCTCGTGCGGGGCGACCTGCGCGCCGCCGCGAGCGCCGTCCGCCTGAGCCGCACGACCCTGCGGATCATCAAGCAGAACCTCTTCTGGGCGTTCGCGTACAACGTCGCGGCGATCCCGCTCGCGGCCGCGGGCGTGCTGAACCCGATGATCGCGGGCGGCGCGATGGCGGCGAGCTCGGTGCTCGTGGTGGCGAACTCGCTCCGCCTGCGGCGCGCAGGCTGAGGGGCGCGGGCTGAGGGGCGCGCTGCCCCGCGTGCCCGCGGGCGCCGGATGGGGCACGGTGGAGTCATGCGGTACGACACGACCGTCGACATCGCCGCCTCGCCCGACGCCGTCTGGGGCGTGCTCGAGGACGTCGAGGCGTGGCCGCGGTGGACGCGGTCGATGACCTCGGTGCGCCGCACGGCGGCCGGGCACCTGCTGCCCGGCGAGCACGTCAAGGTCCGCCAGCCGGGGCTCCCCGCGGCGGACTGGACCGTCACGGCCGTGGATCCCGGCGCGTCCTTCACGTGGGTGTCGAAGAGCCCGGGGGTGACGACGTCGGGCACGCACGTGGTGGCCCCGACGGCCTCCGGCAGCCGGGTGACCCTGACGATCGAGCAGCACGGCCCGCTCGCGCCGCTCGTGGGCGTGATGCTGGGCGGCAAGACCCGACGGTTCGTGGAGATCGAGGCGGCGGGCCTGCGGGACCGTCTGGAGCACGAGACGGCCTGATCCGGCCAGCGTCCGCCCAGGCCCGCGGCCTAGCCTGGGGCCGTGAGTGCTGCCGCCGCCGTCGACGTCGCCGAACGGCGTCGCGTCCTCTGGGAGATCTGGCTCCTGCTCGCGCTGAGCCTGGGGCGCTCGGGCGTGTACGCGGTCGTGGACATCGCGGCGCGCCTCACCTCGGGCGTCGCGTTGGCCGACCAGACCGCCACCCTCAACCCGTCCCGCTCCCCGCGGCCGTACCTGGACCTCACCTACCAGGTGCTCCAGGTCGCGTTCGCTGTGGTGCCCGTTCTGCTCGCGGTGTACCTGCTCGCGATCCGGCGCGGGTCGCCGCCCGTCACGGACGCGATCGGCCTCGACTGGCACCGGCGCGGCGCCCGCCGCGGTCGCGACGTCGGCTGGGGCGTCGCGCTCGCCGCCGCGATCGGCATCCCCGGGCTGGCGTTCTACGCCCTGGGCCGCCTGCTGGGCATCACGGTGTCGGTGCAGGCCAGCGCGCTGGCCGAGCACTGGTGGACCGTGCCCGTGCTCGTGCTCGCGGCGTTCCAGAACGGGGCGCTCGAGGAGGTCATCGTCGTGGCCTACCTGTTCGAGCGCACGCGCGACCTCGGCTGGTCGCCCACCGCGCGCGTGGACTGGCGGTTCCTCGTGTCCAGCGCGCTGCTGCGCGGCAGCTACCACCT
Source organism: Xylanimonas protaetiae (assembly GCF_004135385.1). Classification (NCBI taxonomy): domain Bacteria; kingdom Bacillati; phylum Actinomycetota; class Actinomycetes; order Micrococcales; family Promicromonosporaceae; genus Xylanimonas; species Xylanimonas protaetiae. Next base: position 1,023,902 of record NZ_CP035493.1, read on the forward strand.
CTACCAGGGCATCGGGCCGTTCCTCGGCAACGCCGCGATGGGCGTCCTGTTCGCGTGGTGGTACCGGTCGCGCTGGGGCAGGAACCGCGTGATCCCGCTGGTCGTCGCGCACACGCTGCTCGACGTCGTCGCCTTCGTGGGGTACGCGCTGATCCCCGCGAGCTGGCGCACGGCGCTCGGGATCACCTGAGAGACCCCGACCGTGGACCCTGGAGACGCCAACCTCCGGCCGCCGCCGGGCGCCCTGCATAGACTGCGAGTCATGCCCGAGACGGTTCCTCCTGCCGCGGCTGCGACCCCCTCGGGCCCGCAGACCGCTGCCCTGCGGGCCGTGCTCTTCGACGAGGCGGCCGCCCCCGACGCCGACCTGGTCCGCGTCGTCGACACCCCGGAGCGCCGCGTCCGGCACCCTTCCGACGTCCTGGGGATGATCGCCTCCGCGCTGGGCATCGGCCTGGTGCTGCTGCTGTCGGTGGTCGCGCACCGCACCACCGAGGGCGTGACGGCGGACGTCCAGCAGGGCTTCGCGGACCTCCTGGGCCAGATCCTCCACATCCCGATCAACGTCATCGACGGCCTGGTCACGATCATCCTGCCGGTGGCCGTGGTCATCGAGCTGGGCGTGCGGCGGCTGGGCCGGCAGGTGGTCGAGTCGATCGCCGCGGCGGCGCTCGGCCTGCTGCTCGGCGTCGCGACGCTGCTGCTCGTGCGGCACCTGGGCACCGACGACTTCATCCGCGGGCTCTCGGTCACCGACGTCAACAACGTGACCAGCCTGAAGATCCCGGCCTACGTCTCGGCCATCGCCGCGATGCTCACGGTCGCAGGCCCGCGCACGCGCCGTCGCACGGTGCGCATCGGCTGGAACGTGCTCATCGTCGCCCTGCTCATCGTGCTCATCACGAACCAGGTCACGCTGCCGGGCGCGCTCCTCACGCTCCTGCTGGGCCGCCTCGCCGGCCAGGCGGTGCAGTACCTCTCGGGCGTCCGCTCGGAGCGCGCGTACGGGCCCGCGCTGGTCCAGGCCGTGCGCCGCGCCGGGTTCCGCCCCACCGCGCTCGTGCGCGTGCGCGACCTCGGCGCCGCCTCCGGCGTCGACGACCTCGCCCGGTTCGAGGACGTCGTCGCCGTCACGCGCTCCTCCGACCCGGCGGCCGTCGCGCTCACGCGCGCCGGCGACAACCGCGTCTACGCGATGCTCACCGACGACGGCGTCCGTCGCGACGTCGTGGTGCTCGACGGCGACCGGCAGGTGGTCGGCGTCGTGACCCGGCTGTGGCGGGCGCTGCGCATGCGCGGGCTGGAAGGCCGCGCGGCCATGTCGCTCAAGTCGGTGGCCGAGCGCACGGCCCTCCTGTCGTACGCGGCCGCAGGCGCGGGCGTCCGCACGCCGCGCCTGCTGGGCATCGGCATGGCCGACGACTCCGTCGCGCTCGTCCAGGAGCACGCGCGCGGCGCGGTCTCGCTGCGCGACCTGCCCGACGAGGAGCTCGCGGGCGAACGCGGCGACGCCGTGCTCGCCGAGGCGTGGGAGCAGCTCAAGCGTGCCCACGCCGCCGGCCTGACGCACCACCAGCTCACCGCCGACGTGCTGCTCGTCCACCGGGACGACGACGACGGTCCGCACGTGTGGATCACGGGGTGGGAGCAGGGCGAGATCGCGTCCTCGACGCTCGCGCGCCGCCTCGACCTCACCCAGCTGCTCTCGCTCCTCGCGCTGCGCGTGGGGGCGCGCCGGGCCGTCGCGTCGGCGGTGCGGTCGCTGCCCGACGCCGACATCAGCGCCATCGGGCCGCTGCTCCAGACCATCGCCCTGCCGTCGGACACTCGCGTCGAGATGCGGCGCGCCAAGGGGCTCATCGACGAGCTGCGCACCGCGATCGTCGAGCGGCTGCCCGAGACGAGCGTGCAGCCCACCCGCCTGGCGCGGTTCGGCGCGCGCACGGTCATCACGCTGGCCCTGACCATCATCGCGGTCGCCATCGTCGTCACGACCATCAACTTCGAGGAGATCCGCGCCGCCGTCGCCGAGGCCAACCCGTGGTGGGTGGCTGCGTCGTTCGCGTTCTCGGGCATCACGTGGTTCGGGGCGGCCCTCACGCTCGTCGCGTTCACGCCCGGCCGCATCTCGCTGCTGCGGTCCACGCTCGCGCAGATGGCCGGGTCGTTCGTCGCCCTCGCGACACCCGCCGGCATCGGGCCCGCCGCCCTCAACATGCGCTTCCTGTCCCGCCGCGGCGTCTCCGTGCCGATGGCGGTCGCGACCGTCGCGCTCGTGCAGATCTCGCAGATCGTCGTCACCGTCGTGCTGCTCATCGTCATCTCGCTGGCGACCGGGTCCGGCGCGCTCGTCCAGGTGCCGTCCAACGCGATCCTCATCGGCATCGGCGTCACGGGCGCGGTCGTCGTCGCGCTGCTGCTCGTGCCGGGCATCCGGCGCTGGGCGTGGGAGAAGTCCCGCCCGACGCTCGAGCAGGTGTGGCCGCGCCTGTCGCAGATGCTCGGGCAGCCCGCGCGGCTCGCCGCGGGCCTCGGCGGCAACGTCATCATGACCATGGGCTACGTGCTCGCGTTCCACGCCGCCCTCCAGGGCTTCGGGCGGTCGCTGCCCATCGTCGACGTCGCCGTCATCTACCTCGTGGGCAACACCCTCGGCGCGCTCGTCCCCACGCCCGGCGGCGTCGGCGGTGTCGAGTTCGCCCTCGTCGGCGGCCTCACCGCCGCCGGGATCCCGTCGGCCATCGCGCTCTCCGTGACGCTGCTGTTCCGCTTCGTGTCGTACTGGGCGCGCGTGCCCATCGGCTGGGTCGCCATGCGCTACCTGGAGTCGAAGGACGACCTGTAGACAGGCGTCGGCCCGCCCTCGCTGCTGCGAGGGCGGGCCGACGACGTCCTGACCCGGGGGTCAGTCAGATCACTCGGAGACGGCCTTCTTCAGGACCGAACCGGCGGAGACCTTCACGCCGAAGCCGGCGGGGATCTGGATCTCCTCGCCCGTGCGCGGGTTGCGACCCGTGCGGGCGGCACGCTCGACGCGCTCGACCGAGAGCAGGCCCGTGAGCTTCACGGCCTCGCCCTTCGCGAGCGACTCCACCAGCACCTCCTGGAAGGCGTTGAGGGCGTCCTCGGCCTGAGCCTTGGTGAGCTCAGACTTGGCGGCGATCGCCGAGACGAGCTCGGACTTGTTGAGCGACATGCGGTTCCCTTCGTTGTCACGTTCGAGCCTTCCACGGCTTTCCGCCGGGAGACTGACCCCCACCCTAGGGAACATCGGCGGAAATCCGCGACTTCTCGCGGCTGTGTCTGGCTGGTGGTGCCGCATCCGGTCGCGCCGATGTCGCCGTCTCGCCGCGCGAGACGGCGACGACGGGGTGAGCATGGGGCCAGGCCCACCTGGGAGGTCCCGCTGCACCGCTGTCGTTCGCGGTCCGTCAGCGCCGTCGTCGGCACGACGACGGCGCTGCTCGTCGTGGCGGCGAGCTGGACCGCTGGGGCGGCCCCGTCGCCACCCGGCGAGGTCGGGCGTGCGGCGACGGCGGCCGGGCTCGTGGCGCCTGCGGCAGGGCTCGTGGTGCCTGCGGCAGGGCTCGTCGTGCCCGACCACGACGGCGACGCGGCCTCCCGGTCCGGGACGCGGCGGCCGGACGCCCCGACCGGCGAGCCCGGGTCGGCCGGCGAGCCCGGGTCGGCCGGCGAGCCCGGGTCGGCCGGCGAGCCCGGGTCGGCCGGCGAGCCCGGGTCGGCCGGCGAACCTGGGTTGACCAGGGCGGACGCCGCCTGGGCGCAGCGACTGACCGCGGCAGCGGAGGCGTGGTTCCGGGCGCACCCGCCGGTGCCCGTGGCGCCGGCACCCGCCGTGGTGCCCGCGCCCGAGCCGACGCCGACGCCGACGCCCCCAGCGCCGAGCCCCACCCCGCCGGCGCCCCCGGCCGCCGACCCGCCATCCTCCGACGCGCCCCGGCGGCACCACCGGCCGACCCGGCGCCGCCCGCTCCGACGCCGCCGCCCCCGGCCCCGCCGGAGGTCGACTACCGGGCGGAGGCCGAGGCCTTCCTCGACACGCTGCCCGGCGGCGCGTCCGCGCGCATCGAGTGGGGCGACCCGGACGGTCACCTGGGCGGCGTGTGGATCCCGGGCTCGGAGACGATCATCCTCAACGCGACCCGGCTCGACGGGCGCCTCGCGCAGACCAAGGACGTGCTGCGGCACGAGATCGGGCACGTGCACCAGAACCGCACGATGGCGGCGACGGGCATGTCGCTGACCGACTACGAGGCACGGCTCGACGCGCTGTTCGGCGGGCAGGGTATCGAGAAGTCGGCCGATGCGGTCGCGCTGCTGCTCGGGGCGAAGTCGGTCCGGTACGCGAGCTCGTTCAGCGACGCGCAGTACGCCGCGGCGCGTGCGATCCTCGAGGACCGGGTCCCGTAGGGCCTCCGGTCCCGCGCCTCCGGTCCCGCAACGCCAAGGGCTCGAGCTGGCTAGGACTGCCCGGGCGGGCCGTAGACGCGCGAGCCGCGCTGGCGGCGCAGCATCAGCGCGGCCACCGTGCCCGCGACGGCCAGGGCGACGACCACCCCGACGAGCGGGCCGCGAGCGCCGGCGTCGCCAGGGGCGGGCGCCTCGGTCGGCGTCGGGGACGCCGCAGCGTCCCCGGCCGCGACGGCGGACGCGGCGTCCGTGGGCTGGTCCGCCGCCTCGGAGGCGACGGGCGTCGGCGTCGCGACGGGCGTCGGCGTTTCCGGGTCCGCGCCCGGGACGGCGAGCACGAACCGGAACGAGCCCTCGATGGGGTGGCCGTCGGCGGAGACGACGCGCCAGGCGACGTCGTAGTCGCCGTTCGCCAGGTCGGGCGGCAGCGGGACGGTCACGGTGGCGTCGTCGACCTGCGGCGCGGATGCCCCGACGTCGGCGCCGCCCGAGGTGACCACCACCTGCGTGCCGGTGGGCAGCACGGCCTCGTTGAACTCGAGCGTGAGTGCGGCCGGGAGGACGACGACGGTGGACCCGTCGGCGGGGTCGGTCGACACGAGCCTGTCGTGCGCGGCAGCCGGGCCGGCGAGCCCGACGAGCGCGAGGCCCGCACCGACGAGGCTCAGCAGGAGGACCCGGGCAGAACGCTGGAACGCCATGCGGGGAACCCTAGGCCCGCCGCGGCCCGCCCTGGTCACCGCGCCCGTGTGAGATTCGCCCGGGCGGTCCGCACGACCGGCAGGCCGCGACGACGCGGCAGGTCGGGGCCCCGTCCGGCAGACTCGGGGCATGGGTTCTGGTGGTTTCTGGTCCTCGTACTCCCACGGGTTCGCGCGGGTCGCGGCCGTGACCGTGCCGGTGCGGGTCGCCGACCCGGCGGCCAACGCGACTGCGGTGGTCGAGCAGGCGCGGGCGTGCCACGACGAGGGCGTCGCGGTCGCGGTGTTCCCCGAGCTGTGCCTCACGGGCTACGCGATCGACGACCTGCTCTTGCAGGACCCGCTGCTGGAGGCCGCGGCCGACGCGCTGGCCGACGTCGTCGCGGCCTCCGTCGACCTCATGACGGTGCTCGTGGTGGGCCTGCCTCTCGAGGCGGGCAACCGGGTGCTGAACTGCGCCGCCGTCGTGCACCGGGGGCAGGTGCTGGGCGTCGCGCCCAAGTCGTACCTGCCGAACTACCGCGAGTTCTACGAGCGGCGCTGGTTCGCGCCCGGCGACGACCGGCGCGGGGCGACCGTCCGCGTGCTGGGCGAGGACGTGCCGTTCGGCCCCGACCTGGTCTTCGAGGCGTCCGACGTCGCGGGCCTCAAGGTGCACGTCGAGGTGTGCGAGGACATGTGGGTGCCCGTCCCGCCGTCGGCGGAGGCGGCCCTGGCCGGGGCGACCGTGCTGCTCAACCTCTCGGCGTCGCCCATCACGGTGGCGCGGGCCGAGGACCGTCGGCTGCTCGTGCGCAGCGCGAGCGCCCGGTGCAGCGCCGCCTACGTGTACGCCGCGGCGTCGCAGGGCGAGTCGAGCACGGACCTCTCGTGGGACGGCCAGACGATGGTCTACGAGTGCGGCGACCTGCTCGGCGAGTCCGAGCGGTTCCCGGACGGGCCGCGCCGCACGGTCGTCGACGTCGACCTGGACCGGCTGCGGCAGGAGCGCCTGCGCCAGGGCTCGTTCGACGACAACCGCCGGGCGCTCTCGGCCCGCGCCGACGGCTTCCGCACGGTCGGCTTCGAGCTCGCCCCGCCGTCGTCGGACATCGGGCTGCGGCGCAAGGTGGACCGCTTCCCGTTCGTGCCCGACGACGCCGAGCGCCTCGCGCTCGACTGCTACGAGGCCTACAACATCCAGGTCACCGCGCTGGAGCAGCGGCTCACCTCGATCGGGCAGCCGAAGATCGTCATCGGCGTCTCGGGCGGCCTCGACTCGACGCACGCGCTCATCGTCGCGGCCAAGGCGATGGACCGCCTCGGCCGGCCCCGGTCGGACATCCTCGCCTACACGCTCCCCGGCTTCGCGACCGGGACGGCGACGAAGGACCGCGCGTGGCGGCTCGGGCGCTCGCTCGGGGTCGCCTTCGAGGAGATCGACATCCGGCCCGCGGCCACGCAGATGCTCACCGACATGGGCCACCCGTTCGGCCGGGGCGAGCCCGTGTACGACGTGACGTTCGAAAACGTACAAGCCGGCCTGCGCACCGACTACCTGTTCCGGCTCGCGAACCACCTCGGCGGCATCGTGCTCGGCACGGGCGACCTGTCGGAGCTCGCGCTGGGGTGGGCGACGTACGGCGTCGGCGACCAGATGTCGCACTACGTCATCAACTCCGGGGTGCCGAAGACGCTCATCCAGCACCTGATCCGGTGGGTCATCTCGACGTCGCAGTTCGGCTCCGACACCGACGACGTCCTGGCCGAGATCCTCGACCAGGAGATCTCCCCCGAGCTCGTGCCCGCGGGCGCGGACGGGGCGCTGCAGTCCACCGAGGCGAAGATCGGCCCGTACGCGCTCCAGGACTTCACGCTCTACTGGACGCTGCGCCACGGCCTGCGCCCGTCGAAGATCGCCTTCCTGCAGTGGCACGCGTGGCACGACGCCGCGGCAGGCGAGTGGCCGCCCGGGTTCCCGCACGACGATCGGTCCGCGTACGACCTGGCGACCATCCGGTCGTGGATGGAGCTGTTCTTCCGGCGGTTCTTCGCCAACCAGTTCAAGCGCTCGGCGATCCCGAACGGCCCGAAGGTCTCGGCCGGTGGCACGCTCTCGCCGCGCGGCGACTGGCGCATGCCGTCGGACGCGTCCGCGGCGGCGTGGCTGGCGGACCTGGAGAACGTTCCCGCGACCCGTTGACTTTCCCGACGGGAAAGTGGACTCTCTTTCCATGGAGGAAAGAGAGGGGACCGCGATGAACATCTCTCCGGACGACGCGCGCGCCGCGCTCGCCGCCGCCGACGCCGGCCACCACGCCGTCGCCGACGAGGTCGGGGTGCCCGGCTGGTACTGGTGGGGCCTCGCCGCCTGCTGGGTCGGGCTCGGCGCGGTCGCCGAGCTCGACGTCTGGTGGCTGACCACGGTGGCCACGCTGCTGTTCGGCACCGTGCACGCGTGGGTCTTCGGCCGCGTCGCGAGCGGGCGGCACCGCACCGGGCTGGTGAGCGTGCGCCGCACGGTCGCGGGGCGGCACACCCTGCTCACGGTGTGGCTCCTGCTGGTCGCGCTCGTCGTCGTCACGGTGGTGTTCGCGCTGCTCCTCGACGCCGACGGCGCGGCGCACGCCACGCTCGCGGCATCCGTGCTGCCCGCGGCGGTCGTCGTCGCAGGCGGGCCGTCGCTGGTGCGCTGGTCGGCACGACGGGCTGCACAGCGGTCGGCCCAGCGGTCGGCCCGACGGGCGGCACGGCGGTGAGCGCGCACGCCCCGCGGCCCGACGCCGACGCCGACGCCGCCGTCGTCCCCCGGTTCGACGAGCTGATCCACCCGGCCACGCGGCTCCAGCTCGCCGCGGCGCTCGCCGCGGCGGACTGGGCGGAGTTCGCCTTCCTGCGCGAGAAGCTCCGGCTGTCCGACTCGGCGCTGTCCAAGCAGCTCAGCGCCCTGGAGGACGCGGGCTACGTGACGACGGAGCGGGTGCTGGACGGCGGCCGCCACCGGCTGCGCGCCCGGCTCACGCCTGCGGGGCGGGCGGCGCTGAGGGGCCACCTGGCGGCGCTGCAACAGCTCGTCGCAGACGCCTGACCCCCCGTTTCAACGTCGTACCTCCTTGCGTTCTGGGCCCCATAACGCAAGGAGGTACGACATCGAAAGGGAGGGGTGGCACCCGGGGACGACGGGCGACGCGCCAGAACGCGGGACGGGCGGTCAGCTGCCCGTGAGGAACGCGTGCATGAGCGGCCCCGACGTCGTCGACCCCCGGTCGCCCACCTCGACGAACACGGCCACCGCGAGGTCACCGGCGATGGCGATCATCCACGTGTGCTGCTGCGTGCCGTCGCCGAACTGGGCCGTGCCGGTCTTGGCGCCGACGATGCCGGGGACGTCCTGGAGGACCGACGCGGAGCCGTTCTCCACGACCCCGCCCATGAGCTGGCGCAGCGTGTCGGCCTCGGCCGCCGTGAGCGCCGACGTCGGGACGTCCTTCGCCGTGGCGGGCGTCGCGGGCTTCACGAGCACCGGGTCGACGCGCTTGCCGGCCGCGACGGACGCCGCGATCCGGGCCATCGTGAACGGCGACGCCTCGATGCGGTCCTGCCCGATGAGGGTGGCCGCGTGCTGCGCGGGCGTCGCGTCGCTCGGCACGTTGCCGTAGAACACCGGGGCACCGACGGGCGTCTCGACGCCCAGGCCGAGGTCCTGCGCGGCGGTCACGAGGTCCTGCTGCGCGACGACGTCGTGCTGGCTGATCATCGCCGTGTTGCACGAGTGCGCGATGGCGGTGCGCAGCGGGATGTCGCCGAGCGCGCTCGACGGGTACTCCGGCACGTTCTGGAACTCGCGCCCGTTGACCGTGATGGTCGGCGTGCAGGGGATGGTGGTGTCGGGCGTGATGCCCTTGCGGCCGAACGCGAGCGCGTCCACGACCTTGAACGTCGAGCCGGGGGCGTACTTGCCGAGCAGCGCGGTGTCGAGGCCCTTGCTGCCCGGGCCCGACGCCGCCGCGAGCACGTCACCGGTGGACGGCCGGATCGCGACGATCGCCGCGGCCGACGTCGTGCTCGCGAGCACGGACTCCGCCCGCTCCTGGAGGCCGACGTCGAACGTCGTCTGCAGCGACGTACCGTTCACCGCTTCCTTCTTGTACAGCTCGCGGGGCTCGGTCGCGTCGTCCTGCGGGTCGACGGCGGTGACGAGGATCCCGGGCGAGCCGGTGAGCTGCACGTCGTACTGCTTCTGCAGGCCCGAGAGGCCGGTGACGTCGCCCTGCTTCACGCGGCCGTCCGACCCGGTGATGATCTCCTCGGTCGCCTCGCCCGACCGGCCGAGGATGGCGCGGGCGAACGTCGACGTCGGAGCGAGCGCCGCCTGGCCCTCGATGACGCCGACGCCCTTGGTCAGCCGCGCGGCGCCGACGTCGATCTGCGGCGACTCCTTGCGCACCGTCACGAGGTCGACGAACGCCTTGGCGCCGGCCTTGGCGACCTTCGCCGCGTAGGCGTCGGCGTCGACCGTGATGCCGCCGTCGTTGGCGAGCTGGGCGAGCGCGCGCGCGGCCCCGTCCCACTCGGCCGCCGAGGCGTGCGTCTTGTCGATGCCGATCCGCAGCACGTCGCGCGTCGTGACCAGGGGCTCGCCCGCGCCGTCGAGGATGTCGCCGCGCACGGGCGCGACCCGGTCCACCTTGAGGCGCTCGCCCGGCTGGAGGCCGGGCACGAGGACGTCGGGCTGCCACAGCGTGGACCAGTACCCCGGCTGGTCGGAGTCCTTCTCCGGCTCGACGTAGGTGAGCTCGGCGTCGGTCAGGTACGTCCAGGTGGCGTCGCCGCCCAGCGGCCACGTCCACTGCAGCTCGGCGGTGGCCTTGCGCCCCTTGTCGTCGCCCGTCTCGACCGTGGTCACCTTGTGGACGACGACGTCGGGCTTCTCGGCGCCCGCCGCGGTCAGCAGCGGCTCGAGGATCTCGCTGCGCTGGGTCTGCGGGTCGGCCGAGGTGTCCTGGTGGAGGTCGACACCGTCGAACGAGCCGCTCTGCAGGGCGCCCACGAACGCGTCGGCGGCCTTGTCGACGGACGGGATGTCGGACCCGGTGCAGGCCGCGAGCGGCAGCGCGAGCACGGGACCCAGCACCAGCGCGACGATGCGCGGGCGACGGCGCCGCGCCACGGCGCCCGGGCGCAGGGCGCGGTCTCGCTCAGGACGGGGACGCTGGATCCGGGCGATACCGGACGAGGTGGTCGCACGCACGTCGGCAGGCTAGCGGAACCCCCCGACATCGGACAGGGAGACCTCAGACCGCTGGCGCTGGCCTGACGACCGGCTCCCACGCCTCGCGCACGAGCGGCGCGGTGTCCTCGTCGACACGCCCGGCCCAGCCGCGCACCTCGGCGACCGTCGCCGCGAGCAGCTCGCGCAGCCGCCCGTCGGCGTCGGGCACGAACGCCTCGCTGATGCCCTGGACGGCCGTCGACACGACCGACGGGGCGGCGTCGCGGACGAACCGGCGCGGCTTGACGTGCGTGTCCGCGAGGAACCGGCGCGCCCACTCCGCCGTGCGCGGCACGCTGGCGAGCGCCGCGACGCTCGCGGGCTCGAGCGTCCCGGAGGGGCGCCCCTCGAGCTCGTCGAGCATGCGCTCGCAGCCGTAGATCGCCACGGCGAGGGTCTGCTGCCGGTCGGCGGGGCTGATGGCGATGGCCGTGCGCGCGGCGCGCAGCGCGATCCGCACGTCCCACGCCGGGTCCTCGCTCGTCAGGCCGATGACGCTCGGGATGAGCGGCGCGAGCTGCGGGCGCGACTCGTCGGACGTGAGGTCGTTGACCGCGCGGGCGAGCATCGCGAGCAGCGGGTGCGTGCACACGGGGTGGTCGCTCCATCGTTCCCCGGCGAGGAACGACGCGAGCTCCATGAAGCACGCGCCCTTCTTCGGGTTCCGGTGCTTGCCGCGGCCGAGCATGGGCAGCGCGTCGAAGGTCTGCATTTCCCACCACCACCTGCGTCCTGGAGTCCTGCGGGCTGACCTCCAGTGTGCGCGCGGTGTGACGCAGATCGCAATCGGACGTCCGCCCCGCGGTGACCAGCTGCTGAGATTCGGCCTTCGGCCGTGTCGGGGGGCGGTGGCACGATCAGGGACGTGCGCCGTTCCACGAGTGTGCCGCTGGTGGCCCGCGAGGCCGAGGTCGCGACGTTCCGCCGCGCCCTGGCGCGCGCGGGCGAGGGCCGGCCGGGCGTGCTGCTCGTGGGCGCCGACGCCGGGGTGGGCAAGACGCGCCTCGTCACGCACCTGGCCGGGCTCGCCGAGCAGGCGGGCGCGCGCGTCGTCGTCGCGCACTGCGTGGACCTCGGCGAGGTGGGCATCCCGTTCCTGCCGTTCTCGGAGGCGCTCGCGCTGCTGCGCGACGACGGCGGCGCCGTCGAGGCGGCGATCCGCGAGCGCCCCGCGCTCGGCCGGCTCCTCGACCCCGGGGTCGCGCCCGCCGCGCAGGTGGACGACGTCGCGGAGCGGCTCCAGCTGCTCGACGGCATCCGCTGCTGCCTGGGCGAGGCGGGCCGGGCCGGGGCACCGCTCGTGCTGGTGCTCGAGGACCTGCACTGGGCGGAGCCGTCGACGCGCGACGTGCTGCGCTTCCTCGTGGCGCGGCTGCGGGCCGAGCACCTGCTCATCGTGGGCACGTTCCGCACGGACGACCTGGACCGGCGCCACCCGCTGCGGCCGGTGCTCGCGGAGCTGTACCGCCAGCCGGCGGTCGAGCGCGTCGACCTGGAGCCGTTCACGGCCGACGAGCTGCGCCGGTTCACCACCGCGCTCGCGGAGGCGCCGCTGCCCGACGCCGAGTTCGAGCAGGTGCGGAGCCGGTCGGAGGGGAACGCGTTCTTCGCAGAGGAGCTGCTCGGCGCGGACGGCCCGTCGGAGGGCCTGCCGTGGTCGCTCAGCGACGTGCTGCACGCGCGCCTCCAGCGCCTCGACCCGACGGTGCACGAGCTGGCCCGCGTCGCGTCGGTGGCGGGCCGCCTCGTCAAGGAGGACCTGCTGCGCGCGACGGCGGCCCGGACGCGCACGTTCGAGGACCCCGCGGTGCTCGACGCGGCGCTGCGCGACGCCGTCGCGCACCAGGTCTTCGAGGTCGAGGGCAGCAAGCTGGCGTTCCGGCACGCGCTGCTCGCCGAGGCGCTCTACCTGGACCTGCTGCCGGGAGAACAGTCGCGGCTGCACCGCGCCTACCTGGCCACGCTGACCGACGACCCGTCGCTGGGCGGCCCCGCGCAGCGCGCGCACCACGCCCTCCGGGGCCACGACCTGCCGACGGCGCTCGCCGCGTCCCACGAGGCCGCCGCCCGGGCGGCGCGCGTGCTCGCCCCCGACGAGGAGCTCCGCCACCTCGAGCAGGTGCTCTCGCTGTGGGACGCCGTGCCCGACGCGGAGGCGCTCACGGGCGCCGACAAGGCCGACGTCGCGCTCGCCGCGTCCGAGGCGGCCAGCCGCGCCGGCCTGTTCTCGCGCGCGGACCAGCTCGCGCGCCGCGCCGTCGAGCATCTCGACGAGGACAAGCACCGGCAGGCCGTGGCACGCGACCTGCTCGCGCGGCACCTGCTCGACGAGGACCGCATCGACGACGCGTACGAGCAGGCGGAGCTCGCCGTCGCGCAGCTCGAGGCGGAGGACCCGTCGCCGGCCCTCGCGTGGGCCACCGCGCGGCGCGCCCGCGTGCTGCTCAACCTGGAGCGCGACGACGAGGCCGCCGCCGCCGCGACGCAGGCCGTGGAGGTCGCGTTCGCGGTGGGCGCGCCCGGCGCGGAGGCCGACGCCCTGACGACGCTCGCGATCCTCGAGGCCGACGACCCGGACGCCGCGGCCACGCTCCTGGCCACGGCCCGCGCCCGCGCGGCCGACGCCGGCGAGCTGCTCGCCGAGCTGCGCACGACGCAGAACCTGTCGACCACGCACTTCTACGGCGGCGACCTCGACCGCGCGGACGCCGTGGTCTCCGAGGGGGTCGAGCGCGCGGACTCGACCGGCCTGTCGTGGAGCTCGGCGGGGCAGCAGCTCCACGTGCTCGACGAGCTGTTCCGCTACGTGCGCGGCGACCTCGCCGCGCGGCCGCTCCCCGCGGGCCTGCCCGCCCCGGCCGTCCCGTTCCTCGCGTCCGTGCAGCTCTACGCGGCCGTCGCGCGCGGCGACGCCGACGCCATCGCCCGCTGCGAGGCGCTGCGCCCCGCGTGGGAGCGCGACGGCCAGATCGCCCTGTACGCGGGCGGCACGCTCGTGGACGCGCTCACCTGGGCGGGCCGGCACGACGACGCCGTCGCGACCGCCGTCGAGGTCGCGGAGTTCCTCGGCACGGTGTGGTCCGAGTTCTTCCTGGGCCGCATCTGGATCAGCGCGCTCGCGCTCGCCGCCCTGGCCGACGCCGCCGAGCTCGTCCCGGCGGGCTCGGGCGCGCGGGAGCGCGACGCGGCCCGGGCGCGGCTGCTCGAGGTGGGCGGCACGCTGGGCGAGGTCGCGCACACCACCGCCGTCCGCGGTCGCCCGCGCGGCGGGCAGCTCGGGCCCGAGGGCCGCGCGTGGCTGCTGCGCGCCGACGCCGAGCTGGCCCGGCTGCGCGCCGCGGCGTCGGGCGCCCCCGCGGACCCGGCGCTGTGGGAGGCCACGGTGCGCGAGTTCGGCTACGGCTACCGGTACGAGGAGGCCCGCTCGCGGTTCCGCTGGGCGCAGGCGCTGCACGCCGTCGCCGACGGCGCGGCCGCCGCGCGAGAGGCCGCCGTCGCGCTCGCGGAGGCCGACGCCATGGGTGCCGCGCCGCTGGCCGGGGCCGTGCGCGAGTGGGCGCGCCGGGCCCGCGTCGTCGTGCCCGGGACGCCGCGCCGGGCGCACGAGGCCGTGCTCACGGACCGCGAGGAGGAGGTGCTCTCCCTGGTGGCCGAGGGGCTGTCCAACCGGCAGATCGGCGAGCGGCTCTTCATCAGCACCAAGACGGTGAGCGTCCACGTGTCCAACCTGCTGGCGAAGCTCGGCGTCTCGGGGCGGGCCGAGGCCGTCGACGTCGCCCACCGGCGCGGGCTGCTGAGCGTGTGACAGGGCCGGTCCGCAGGGGCGCACGTTCCGCGCCGTCGGTGGAGCGAACCCGCGATCTGCACCATCCTGGGGCGATGGCCACGAACGCGCAGGCTGCCTCGCAGCCCCGCCTGGGCCTCACGCACGCCGACGACGCGTTCGACCGCATCGCACGGCTCGTGCGCCGCCAGCTCGACGTCTCCATGGCGACCGTCGCGCTCGTCGCCCCCGACGGCCTCGTGCTCCCCGGCGCCCTGGGCATGCCCGAGCCGTACCAGACCACGCGCCGCCTCGACCACGCGGCCACGCTCACGCAGCGCGTCGTCGAGACCGGCAGCCCGATCGTGCTCCGGGACGTCACGACGAACCCCGAGGCGGCCGCGGTGTGCCGGCTCTTCGGGGCGGGCAACGGCGCCGTCGTCGTGCTGCCGGTGCACGCGGCCGACGACGTCCCCGTCGGCGCGCTCGTCGCCATGGACACCTCGCCGCGCGAGTGGACGGGGGCCGACCTCGCCACGCTCGCCGACCTCGCGGCGTCGTGCTCCGGCGAGATCCGGCTGCGCACGGAGCGCGAGCGCGCGCGGCAGGCGGAGCGCGCGGCCCGCCGGGAGCAGCGGCGCTCGCAGCTGCTGCTGAGCCTGTCGGAGGCGTTCGCGGGCGCGACGACGGCCGTGCAGGTCGAGCGGGCGCTGCGCGGCGTCGTCGCGCGCGGGACGGGCGCGTCCGCGAGCTACCTCGCGCTCGTCGAGCCCGACGGGCGCGGGGTGACGTTCGTCTCGGGCGTGCCGGACATCGCGCCCCAGGCGGCGGGCGGCGGCGGGTCGATCAACCCGCTGCGGGCGCGGACCGACTCGAACCTGCCGGTCTGCGAGGTGGCCCGCACGGGCGTCCCCCTGTTCTTCGCAGGGGCCGGAGAGCTGCTCGCGCGCTACCCCGGCCTGGCGGGGCTGCTGCGCAACGACGGCGCGTGCTCGGTCCTGCCCGTGCACGCCGACGGCCGCGTCGTCGCGGTCGTCTGCACGCGGTGGGACATGCCGCGCGCGCACGACGCCGACACCTCGTCGCTCGAGGCGACGCTGACGCCGTACGTCGCGCACGCCCTGGACCGCGTCGCGCTGCTGGAGGCGCGCCGGCAGGTGGCCACGACGCTGCAGGACGCGCTGCTCACCGACCCGCCGGCGGTCGCGCACCTCGACATCGCGACGACGTACGAGCCCGCGACGCGCACCGACCAGGTGGGCGGCGACTGGTACGACGTCGTCGCCGTCGACGACGACACGACGCTGCTGATGATCGGCGACGTCGCCGGGCACGACATGCAGGCCGCCGCGCACATGGGCCAGCTGCGCTCCATGCTGCGCGCGCTCGCGTGGAGCCACGACGAGACGCCGTCGGTGCTGCTGACCCTGCTCGACCGGGTGAACCACCAGCTCGGGCCGCGGGCGGGCGCGACGGCCGTCGTCGTCCGGCTGGAACGGCTGCCCGTCGTCGGCGAGCACCCGCACACGCCGGGGACGTACGCCGTGACCTGGTCGAACGCCGGGCACCCGCCGCCGCTCGTGCTGCGCGCGGACGGCACCGTGGAGGTGCTGCGCCCGAAGTCGGACCTGCTGCTGGGGGTGGTGCCGGCCGTCGAGCGCACCGACCACGCCACGATGCTGCGGCCCGGCGAGACGCTGCTGCTGTACACGGACGGGCTCGTCGAGGCGCGCGGGACGATGCTCATCGACCGGATCGACCTGCTCGCCCGGACGCTGCGCGCGTCGGCGTCCGTCGCGACCGCCGCGCTGCCGGGCACGCTCGTGCGCGCGCTCGTGCCCGCGCTCGCGCCGCAGCGCGACGACGTCGCGGTGCTCGCCGTGCGGGCGCGCGTCGCGGCCGTCCCCGACTTCGCGTCCTCGGAGGCGGCGGCGTCGCTGGCCGTCCTCTCGGAGGAGTCGGCGGCGTCCGCGGCGTCGGCGTCGACTCCACCGTCGCCCGACGACGCGGCGCCGTCCGTCGGCTCGGTGGTGCGGGCCGAGCGGCGGGTCGCGGAGTCGCTGGCGGAGCTGGGGCCCGCGCGGCGCTGGATCGACGACATCCTCGAGACGTCCGGGGTGGCGCAGCGCGAGCGGCGCACCGCCATGCTGCTCTCGAGCGAGCTGCTCACCAACGCCCTCGAGCACGGGGGCGGACCCGTGACGGCGATGGTCGAGGTGGACGCCGTGACCGCGCTCGTGCGCGTGGGCGTGCGCGACGCCTCCCGCGTGCGCCCGCAGCTGCGCCACCCCGAGCCGCACGAGCTGTCGGGACGCGGCGTGGAGTTCCTCGAGCGGCTCGCGGCGCGGTGGGGCGTCATCGACCACGCGGGCACCGAGACCGTGGGACGGCACGGTCAGGACCTCACCGGCAAGACGGTGTGGTTCGAGCTGCGACCCGGGCAGCGTGTCAGACCCCGGGCGTAGCGTGTGACCCATGACACAGACGCTCGCGGACGAAGACCTCGCGTCGACGCTCGACGCGTACCGGTCGGAGCTGACCGGGTACTGCTACCGCCTGCTCGGCGGCGCCTCGGACGCCGACGACGCGGTCCAGGAGACGATGCTGCGCGCCTGGCGCGCCTACGACCGGTTCGAGGGGCGCTCGTCGCTGCGCTCCTGGCTGTACCGGATCGCGACCAACGTGTGCTTCGACCAGCTCGGCTCCGCCGCGCACCGGCGCGAGCGGCCCATGGGGCTGGGCGCCGCGCAGCCCCCAGAGCTCGAGCGGTTCGGCGACGTGCTGCCCGAGGAGCGCTGGGTCGAGCCCGTGCCCGACGACGCCGTGCTGCCCCGGTCGGGCGACCCCGCGCAGATGGCCGTCGGCCACGAGTCGATCCGGCTCGCGTTCGTCGCCGCGCTCCAGCACCTGCCCCCGCGCCAGCGGGCGGTGCTCGTGCTGCGCGAGGTGCTGCGCTGGTCGGCCGCGGAGGTCTCGGACCTGCTCGACATGAGCGTGGCGGCCGTGAACTCCGCGCTGCAGCGGGCCCGCGCGACGCTGGGCGAGAAGGCGCCCACGCCCGAGACGACCGCACCCCTGCCGGGCGAGGCGTGGCGCGACGCGCTGCTGGAGCGCTATCTCGACGCGTTCGAGCGCTACGACATGGACGAGCTGGTCAAGCTGCTGCGCGAGGACGCGCTGCTCAACATGCCGCCGTACTCGATGTGGGTCCAGGGCCGCAGCAACGTCGTCACGTGGATGCTCGGCCCGGGCGCGGAGTGCCGCGGCTCGCGGTGCATCCCCGTGCGGGCCAACGGCTCGCCGGCGTTCGGGCAGTACCGCCCGGACCTCGCCCACGGCGGGTACTACGCGTGGGGCCTGACGGTCCTCGAGGTGGACGCCGAGGGCCTGGTCCGCGGCATCACGGCCTTCCTGGACACGGAGGCGTGGTTTCCGCGCTTCGGCCTGCCGCTGCGCCTCGACGACGACGCGGCGTGACCGCGGAGGCCCCTAGCCTCCCGCCACCGCCAGCACGACGCCGATCCCGGCGGCCACCGCCGCCACCGTGAGCACCAGCGTTCCCAGGGTGTTGAGCAGCGCCCGCCACGGACGACCGCCGCGGGCGAGCGTCACGCTCTCGACCGTCGCCGTGGAGAACGTGGTGAACCCGCCGCAGATGCCGGTCGCGAGGAACAGGCGCCACGGCTCGAACTGCTCCGCCCCGACGGTCAGCACCAGCCCGGTGATCACACCGATGAGGAGCGACCCCAGGACGTTGACGACGATGGTGCCGCGCGGCATGACGGAACGGCGCCGGGTGCGGATGGTGTCCGCGAGCCAGAACCGCGCGGCGGCACCCAGCCCGCCGCCGACGGCGACGACGAGGAACGCGAGCGGCGCGCTCATGCCCCGGCCCCCGCCTGCCGCGGCGCCGTGACGCCGTCGTGCCCCGACGCGGCAGCGTCGCCCTGCCCCGGCGCGGCAGCGTCGTCCCGCCCCGGCGAGCCCGCCTCGCGCAGCAGCCGGCCCGTCGACGACGGCGGGACGCGCTGCGCCAGCAGCACGCCGACGACGGCGGCCAGCGTCCCGGCGACGAGCGTCGCGGCCATGTACCCCACCGCGACGAGCACCGCGCCGTCGTGCAGCAGGCGCTCGGTCTCGAGCGCGAACGAGGACCACGTGGTGAACCCGCCCAGCACGCCCGTGCCGAGCGTGAGGCGGAGGCGCTGCAGGCGCCGGGACTCCGGCCCGCGCCGCGCGAGCGCCTCCAGCAGGAACCCGAGCAGCAGCGCGCCGACGACGTTGACGACGAGCGTCCCGAGCGGCCACCCGGACCCGGTGGGCGGCAGCGCGAGCGCGACGGCGTACCGGGCCACCGACCCGGCGGCCCCGCCGAGCGCCACGAGCCCGAGGAGCCGCGGGTCGCGGTGCGGTGGCGGGGGCGGGACGGGGCTGGTCACGCGCCCCATTGTGCCGCTCGGCGGCGCCGGCACCGGCGCGCGTGGCGTGGAACCCCGGCGGGGCGTCGGGCCCGCGTGGGACCCTGCTGCCGTGAGCCTCCTGCTGCTGGACACCGCGTCGCTCTACTTCCGCGCGTTCTACGGCGTGCCCGACACGCTGCGCTCGCCCCGCGGCGAGCCCGTCAACGCGATCCGCGGGCTGCTCGACACCATCGCGTTCCTGGTCACCGAGCACCGTCCGGACCGCGTGGTCGCGTGCTGGGACGACGACTGGCGACCGGCGTGGCGCGTCGAGCTCATCCCGTCGTACAAGGCGCACCGCGTCGCCGTGCCCGGCGCCGGGGCAGGCGGCACCGACGTCGAGGAGGTGCCCGACCTGCTGTCCCCGCAGGTTCCCGTCATCGCGTCGGTGCTCGAGGCCCTCGGCATCGCCCGCGTCGGCGCACCCGGCTACGAGGCTGACGACGTCATCGGCACGCTCGTGGCCCGCGAGGTCGCGGCCGGGCGCGCGCCGACGTCGATCATGACGGGCGATCGCGACCTGTTCCAGCTCGTCGACGACGCCGCCGGCGTGCGCGTCCTGTACCCGGCGCGCGGCGTGCGGGACCCCGACGTCGTCGACCAGGCGCGGCTCGCCGAGAAGTACGGGGTGCCGTCGGGCGCCGCGTACGCCGACCTGGCCGTGCTGCGCGGCGACCCGTCCGACGGGCTGCCCGGCGTCGTCGGGATCGGGGAGAAGACGGCGGCCGGGCTGCTCGCGCGGTTCGGCACGCTCGGCGGGATCCTCGCCGCGCGCGACGCCGGGTTCGGGCTCACCCCCGCCCAGCAGCGGCGGCTGACCGAGGGCGCGGAGTACCTCGCGGTGGCCCCGAAGGTCGTGCAGGTCGCCCGCGACGCCCCGCTCCCCGAGGTCGACGGCACGCTGCCGCGCGCGGCCGCGTTCCCGGAGGCGCTCGGGCTGCTCACCGACCGCTGGGGCCTGCGCTCGAGCGTCGCCCGCGTGCTCGCGGCCCTCGCCGGCTGAGCCGCCGCCCGGTTGCGGGCGGTCCGCCGCTCAGTTGCGGGCGGTCCCGTCGTCTGGGGTACTGACGGAAGAGCCATCACCTGGAGGAGACATGCCCGCACGCGGTCCGGTGCCCGACGGCGCCCCCGTCTGGTTCGACCTCGCGACGCCGGACCTCGACCGGTCCGTCGCGTTCTACACCGCCCTGTTCGGGTGGGAGCACACGTCCTACGGCGCGGAGTTCGGCGACTACGGCCAGCTCACCAAGGACGGTCAGGTCATCGCGGGCGTCGGGCCGCTCATGTACCCCGAGCAGGCGGCCGTCTGGGGCGTCTACCTGCGCACGTCCGACGCCGACGCGACGGCCGAGAAGGTCCGGGCCGCCGGGGGCCAGGTGTCCTTCGGACCCGAGGACATCCCCGGGCAGGGCCGGTTCCTCAACGCCGTCGACCCGGCCGGCGCCGAGATCGGGTTCTGGCAGCCGGGCGGCCAGGACGGTTTCGCCCTCGTGGGCGAGCACGGCGCCCCGGCCTGGTTCGAGACGTGGACGAACGACTACGACAAGGCCGTCGCGTTCTACGCCGACGCGGCCGGCTGGCCCGTCGCCACCTTGTCCGACACCCCGGAACTCCGCTACACCACGTACGGCGAGGGCCGCGACGCCGTCGCCGGCATCTACGACGCGACGGCCGAGCTCGCCGCCAACGGCGGCTCGTCCGGCTGGGCCGTCTACCTGGGCGCGGACGACGTCGACGCGACCGCGGCGCGGGCGCGCGAGCTCGGCGGGACGGCGCCGGGCGAGCCCGTCGACACCCCGTACGGCCGCCGCATCGCCGTGGCGGACCCGCACGGGACGTGGTTCCAGCTCATCTCGGTGTGAGACGCGCGATGCCCTCGCGTGAGACCACGCGAGGGCATCGCACACGTCGTGCGGCGGGCGTCAGCCCGTGTTCTGCAGGCCCGCGGAGACGCCGTTGACGGTCAGCAGCAGCAGGTGCTGCCAGCGCTCGCGGCGCGCGGCGGCGTCCTGCGACGACTCCGAGGCGCCGTCGGTGCGCAGCGCGCGCAGGGCGCGCACCTGGAGCAGCGAGAGCGCGTCGACGTAGGGCGAGCGCAGCTGCACGGCGCGGCCGAGCACGCGGCGCCCCTCGAGCGGCCAGTGGTTGCCCGTCACCTTGAGCACCCACTCGCGCGTCAGGCGCAGCTCGTCGAGCACCTGCTGGGCGAGGTCGTCGCGGTCGCCGAGCCGCAGGTACATCTGGGCGATGCGCTCGTCCGTCTTCGCGATCGACATCTCGACGTTGTCGAGCAGCGTGTTGAACAGCGGCCACTCGCGGAACGCCGCCCGGAGCTCCTCGAGCCCGTCGGGACGCGACGCGGCGTACGAGCTCAGCGCGGTGCCCAGGCCGTACCAGCCGGCCAGGTTGATGCGCGCCTGCGACCACGAGAACACCCACGGGATCGCGCGCAGGTCGTCGAGCGAGTTGACGGACAGGCCGCGCTTGGCGGGGCGCGAGCCGATCGCCAGCATGCCGACCTCCTCGAGCGGGGTCACCTGGGCGAACCACTGCGGGAAGCCCTCGGAGCGCACCAGGTGGTGGAACCGCTCGCGCGAGGCGACGTCGAGCGCGGCGGCCAGCTCGGCGAACCGGGCGGTCGACTCGGCGTTGTGCTTCTCGACCGACGGCGCGGACGCGAGGAGGGTCGCCGCGGCGACCTGCTCGATGTGGCGCATCGCGATGGCCGGGTCGCCGTAGCGGGCCAGGATGACCTCGCCCTGCTCGGTGAGCTTGAAGCGTCCGGCCACCGAGTGCGGCGGCTGGGCCAGCACCGCGCGGTTGGCGGGGCCGCCGCCGCGGCCGAGCGAGCCGCCGCGGCCGTGGAACAGGGTCAGCTCGATGTCGTGCCGGTCTGCCCACTCCGCGATGCGCGACTGCGCGGTGTGCAGCGCGAGCGTCGCGGCCACGGGGCCGACGTCCTTCGAGGAGTCGGAGTAGCCGAGCATGACCTCGACCTTGCGGCCGTTGGCGGCGAGGCGCTCCTGCACCTGCGGCAGCTCGAGCATCGCCTCGAGGATCTCGACGGACCCCTCGAGGTCGGCGAAGGTCTCGAAGAGCGGGATCGCGTCGATGACGGGGCGCTCGTCCGGGTCCGGGAACGCGAGCTCGGCGAGCTGGTAGACGGCGGCCATGTGCTCGGGCGCCTGCGTGAACGACACGATGTAGCGGCGGGCGGCGCGCTCGCCGTACCGGTTCTGCACGTAGCCGAGGGCGCGGAACGTGTCGAGCACCTCGCGCGTGCGGTCGCTCAGGTCAGGGCTGTTGACGCCCTTCTCGGCGATCTCGGCGAGCGACTCCTCGTGCACCTGCGAGTGCTGGCGCACCTCGAGCTCGGCCAGGTGGAACCCGAAGGTCTGCACCTGCCAGATGAGCTTCTGCAGGCTGCCGTAGGCCAGGCGCGGGGCGCCCGCGGCCACGAGCGAGTCCTGCACGGTGCGCAGCTCCGCCTCGAGCCTCTCGGCCGTCGCGTAGGCGAGGTCGGCGTCGCGACGCCGCGTGGCGGCGATGCGCTCGGCGATGACGAGCAGCGCGGCGCGGTGCGGCTCGTTCGGCGACTCCTCCTGCGCACGCGCGGCGGCGTCGGCGGAGAGCTGGCGCAGCCGGTTCCAGAGCCCCACGAGGGCGTCCGACGGCGGGGTGTCGCCGGCGGCCACCGTGAGCTTGCGGGCGGTGGCGAACGCCTCGCCCTCGAGCGCCGCGAGGGCGTGGTCGGACGCCAGCGCGGCCGCCTCCCGGGTGACGGACGACGTGACGTTCGGGTTGCCGTCGCGGTCGCCGCCGATCCACGTGCCGAGGCGTACGAACGGGCGCACCACGGGCGTGTGGCGGCCCGCCTCGTCGCCCAGCAGCCAGTCGTCCAGGCGGCGGTACACCTCGGGGAACGTCTGGAAGAGCGTCTGGTCGAACACGCCGACGGCCGACTTGACCTCGTCGATGACGGTCGGCTTGGCCGGGCGCAGCGGCTGGGTGCGCCACAGGACGTCGATCTCCGCGAGGAGGTGGCGGTCGAGCTCGGCCAGGGCGGTGCCGGCGGGGTGCAGCGTGTCGCGCTCGGCGAGCAGGTCGCCGATGCGGCGGATCGCGCGGGACACCGCACGACGGCGGGCCTCCGTCGGGTGCGCCGTCAGGACCGGGCGGAACTCGAGCTCCTGGAGCCGCCGGAGCGCCTCGTCCCGGCCCACCTCGGACGCGAGCTGGTTGAACGCGCGCGGGATGGTCTCCTCGATCACGGAGGCCTCGAGCTCGTGGTCGCGGGCACGCAGCACGCGGACGCGGTGGTACTCCTCGGCGAGGTTCGCCAGGTGGAAGTAGCACGTGAACGCGCGGGCGACGTGGTCGGCCCGGTCCAGGCTGAGGGACTCGACGTGCGCGGCCGCGGCCGCCAGCGCGTCGGCGTCGTCCCCGAACGCGCGGATGGTCAGCTCGCGCAGGTGCTCGACGTCGTCGAGCAGGTCCTGGCCGCCGGCCTCCTTGAGGATCGTGCCGAGCAGGCCGCCCAGCAGGCGGATGTCGTCCCGCAGCGGGTCGGGCATCTCGTAGCGCGCGACGACACGCTCGGTGGCTTGCGGATAGATCTCGCTCACGGCCAAGAGACTATGCCGAGGAGGTCAAATCGCGGACATCGCGTCCGCTCCATGGTCGCTGGGGAGTCTGCCCGGCGACGTCGGACGACGTCCGGGCGGTGTCCGGCAGCCTGCCGCCGGTGGTCACGACGGTGTAGACACGTGCCCATGACTCACCCCCATCACGCCACGTCGGGCCGCGTCGTCGTCACCGGGTCGAGCGGGCGCCTCGGGCCCGCCGTCGTCCGGCATCTCGCGGAGCACGGCTGGGACGTCGTCGCCGTCGACGTCGCACCGCCGCGCGAGCCGCAGCCCGCGAAGTTCGTGCGCGCGGACCTCACCGACCTCGGCCAGGTGGTCGAGATCCTGACCGGGTTCGACGAGTCGGCGCCGGTCACCGCCGTCGTGCACCTGGCCGCGATCCCGGCGCCCGGCCTGGCGCCCGACGCCGCGACGTTCGCCAACAACGTGCCGGCCACCTACAACGTGTTCCGGGCCGCGCGCGTCGCGGGCGTCAAGAACGTGGTGTGGGCGTCGAGCGAGACCGTGCTGGGCCTGCCGTTCGACGTGCCGCCGCCCTACGTGCCCGTCGACGAGGAGTACACCGTGCGCCCCGAGACGACGTACTCGCTCGGCAAGGCGGTCGAGGAGGAGATGGCGCGGCACCTGACGCGCTGGGACCCGGCGCTCAAGCTCGTCGGCCTGCGGTTCAGCAACGTCATGCTCCCCGAGGACTACGACCGGTTCCCCGGCTGGCAGGACGACCCGCGCAAGCGCGCCTGGAACCTCTGGGGCTACATCGACGCGCGCGACGGCGCCCAGGCCGTGCGCCTCGCGCTGGAGGCCGACCTCACGGGCTGGGAGGCGTTCATCGTCGCCAACGCGGACACCGTCATGGAGCGCGACTCGGCCGACCTGCTCGCCGAGCACTTCCCCGACGTCCCCCTCAAGCGCCCGGTCGAGGGCCGCGAGACGCTGCTGAGCATCGACAAGGCGCGCCGCGTGCTCGGGTACGAGCCGCGCTTCGCGTGGCAGGACCAGGTCGACGTGCTGGAGGACTGACGAGCGCGCTGGCGATCGGCGGGCGACGGCAGCGAGCGGCGGGCGACGGCAGCGATCGGCGGGCGACGGCAGCGATCGGCGGGCGACGGCAGCGATCGGCGGGCGACGGCAGCGATCGGAACGTGGGACTCGGATCGGAACGTGCCTTGGAATGCACGTTCCGATCCGAGTCCCACGTTCCGATCGCCGCGTCCCTACAGCGTCGCCGACGCCAGCGGCTCCGGGCGGCCCGCGACCGCGATCTCGATCCGGTCCACCGAGGCGAGCGGCACCGCCGACGACGCCCCCAGGCCCGTGACCTCGCCGCCCGCCGTCGTCCACGTCGCCGTGACGACGCGCGTGCCCGCCTGGTCGACGAGCACGAGCTCGTACGTGACGGGCTCCGGCGCGGCGGGACCGCCGTCCGGGCCGTACCCGGCGTCCGGCGGCGGGGTGCCCGATGGGCCGTCGTACCGGCAGCTCCACGCCAGGCGCGTGCCCCAGGCCATGGGCGTCGCCGTCAGGGTCGCACGCAGGCCCGTGCCGCCCACGGGCTGCAGCTCCACGTCGCGTGCGACCGCGGCGGCGGGCGGCGCCGTCGTGCCCGACGACGGCGGAGTCTCGTCGGACCACCAGCCCCCGCCCGCGAGGCCTCCGGCCACCCCGGCGACGACGGCGATGCCGGCGGCCGCGGCGACGAGCCCCCCGCGCCGCCGCGAGCGCCGCCGCCGGGCCGCGGCGGCGAGCGCGCTGATCGGGACGACGTCGGCGGGGGCGGCGGCGAGCGCGGTGCCGGGGAAGTCGCTACCTGGAACGCCCGTGGAGGCACCGGCAGCGAGCGCGGTGCGGACGCGGATGGCCGCGGCCGCGTCCACGCCGGAGACAGCCGCGCCAGAGACACCCGACACGTCGTCGTCGGGGACGCCAGAGGGGCCACCGAGGCCGGGGACCGGGCCGTGGGCTCGGGCCCCCGGGCCCGAGCACCCGCACGGCCCGGCGCGGGCGCCCCGGCCCCGGTGGCGGACGTGGCCGGCTGCGAGCCCGACGACGCGGACCCCGACGGCTGCGAGCCCGACGACGATGAGCCCGCCGACGGCGAGCCGTACGGGAGCGAGCCCGACGACGGCGAGCCGTACGGGAGCGAGCCCGACGACGGCGGGCCGTACGGGAGCGAGTCGAGCGGCACCGACGCGAGCAGCCCGGGCAGCGCCGCGAGCTCCGCGACGGCCGTGCGGCACGCCTCGCAGGTCCCCAGGTGGGCCGCGTACTCGCGGCGCTCGGCGGGGGCGAGGGCGCCCAGCACGTAGGCGGCGTCCCACTCCGCGTACCTGTCGGTCATGGCGTGACCCCCCTCTCCTGGAGCGACAGCCGCAGCGCGCGCAGCGCGTAGTGCATGCGGGACTTGACGGTGCCGGGCGGGATCTCGAGCTCGTCGGCGAGCTCCGCGACCGACCGGCCCCCGTAGTACGCGCCGACGACGACCGCGCGGTGCTCCGCACTGAGGCCCGCGAGGGCGTCGGCGACGAGCCACTGGTCGAGCACCTCCTGCGTCCGGTCCGGCTCGGCCCGCTCGGGCACGACGCCGGTGGAGCGCTCGTGGGCGTGCCGGGCGCTGCGGTACTGGTCGACCACCAGGTGCCGGGCCACGGTGAACAGCCAGGCGCGGACGCTGTCCTCGGAGCGCTCGAGCACCTCCGGGTGCCGCCACGCGCGCAGCAGGGTCTCCTGCACGACGTCCTGCGCCTGCTCCTCGTCGCTCGTCAGGTGGCGCACGTAGCGCTGCAGCGCCGCGGCGTGCGTGCCGTGGACGGCGGCGAGCAGCGCGTCCCCCGTGGGCGGGCGGTGCCCCCGGCCGGGCATGTCAGCCTGCCGGCGCCAGGAGCAGGGAGAACTCGACCGACCCGGTGTGCTCCACCTCGACGAAGCCGAGGGACGGGGCCGCGACGTCGTAGTCCGCGAACGTGAGCGGGACGCTGCCGACCACCTGGACGGCGTCGTCGCCCTGCTGCCCGATCTCCGCCTCGACCGTGACCGGGCGGGTGACGCCGTGGATCGCGAGGTCGCCGGTGAGGTCGACGACGGTGGCGCCCGCGTCGAGCGTGGCGGGCTGGGTGAGGGTGAACGTGGCGGTCGGGAACTGGTCGGTGGCCAGCGCGGACGTGCGGAAGTAGAGGTCGCGGGGCGGCTGGTCGGTGTGGACCGACGTCATGTCGACCGTCACCGTGGCCTCGGTGAGCGCGCCGCCGTCGAGCGTCACGGACGCCTCGACCTGCTCGGTGCGGCCCGTGACGGTGGCGTGGTTGCCGCGCAGCACCTCGTCGACGCGGTACCCGGCGAACGATCCCGGCTGTGCCGTCCAGGTCCCGTCGAGCGAGGTCGGCTCGGCCAGGGCGTCCCCGGAGGCGTCGAGCACGGGCGCGGCCTCCGCGTTGCGGTTCTGCCAGTCGGCGTACAGGCCCGGCCCCCACACCACGCCCGCGACCACCACCGCCGCCAGCACCCCGCCGGCCCAGACCGCCACCTTGCCTCGCGTGCGCACCGTCGTCCCCCTCCACGTCGTGCCCTCTCAGCACGACGACGTCGGAACATGCTTCCTGGTTCAGCTGTGCATCTTCAACTGTGCACCGATGTGCCCGGGACGGCGCCGCAGGTGAACCGCGCGGCCGCCGGCGCCGTCGTCGTAGGGGACGACAACGGAAGGGGACGAGAGCATGCGCAAGGTGACCTACGCGCTCGCGGCGGCAGCCGTCGTGGCCGGGCTGGCGGGCTGCGCGAGCGGCAGCAGCGGCGACAGCGGCGACTCGGGCGCCACGGAGGCGCCGAGCGTCGCGGCGGGCACGGTGCTGACCACGGCCGACAGCGACCTGGGGCGGATCGTCGTCGACAAGGACGGCATGGCCGTCTACGTCTTCGGCAAGGACACGCCCGGCTCGGGCGCGAGCGCCTGCACGGGCGACTGCCTGGCGGCGTGGCCGCCCGTCCACGCGGACGGCGACACCCCGAAGGCGGAGGGCGTCACGGGCGACCTGGGCACCATCCAGGGCAACGACGGCGAGCTCCAGGTCACGCTCGACGGGCGACCGCTCTACCTCTACGCGGGCGACGGCTCCCCCGGCGACGTCGCCGGCCAGGGGCTCAACGACCTCTGGTGGGTGCTGGCGCCGAGCGGCGAGGAGGTCACCCAGATGCCGACGACGAGCAGCATGCCGGGGTACTGACCAGGCGCCTCCGGGCGGCGCCCGGGCCGGTGTCGGGCCCCGCCCCTAGGGTGGTCGGCATGAGCATCCGCATCGGGGCGCACGTCGACGGCGCGGACGCCGTCGCGCAGGCGCAGGCGATCGGGGCCGAGGTGGCGCAGGTGTTCCTCGGCGACCCGCAGTCGTGGAAGGTGACCGGCTCGGGCTACGCGGGCGGCGAGGACCGGCTGCGCGAGGACGCCGCGGCGGCGGGCATCGACCTGTACGTCCACGCCCCGTACGGCATCAACGTCGCGTCCACCAACAACCGGATCCGCATCCCGTCGCGCAAGCTGCTCCAGGCCACGCTCGAGGGCGCGGCGGCCATCGGCGCGAAGGGCGTCGTCGTGCACGGCGGGCACGTGACCGCCAAGGACGCGCCCGACGTCGGGTTCGACAACTGGCGCAAGGCCGTCGACTCGCTCGACACCGACGTGCCCGTGCTCATCGAGAACACCGCGGGCGGCGACCTGGCGATGGCCCGCCACCTCGAGCGGATCGAGCAGCTGTGGGCGGCCGTCCAGGCGAGCCCCAACGCGAGCGTCGTCGGGTTCACGCTCGACACGTGCCACGCGTGGGCGGGCGGGCTCGACCTCGCCACCGCCGTCGCCGACATCACGGCCATCACGGGCCGCATCGACCTGGTGCACGCCAACGACTCGCGCGACACCGCGGGCTCGGGCGCCGACCGGCACGCCCACTTCGGCGACGGGACCATCCCGGCAGAGCTGCTCACGGGCGTGATCACGGCCGCGGGGGCGCCCGTGGTGTGTGAGACGCACGGCGACATGGGGCCGGACATCGCCTGGCTGCGGGAGCGGGTCGGCTGAGGCGCGCGGCTCACGCCACGCGCACCACGCGGTCGTCGTCGAAGCAGAGCAGCCGCCCGACGACCGCCGCGCACACGGACTCCGGCGCGACGACCTCCTGGGCGGCCGCGGCGTCGAGGTGCCAGGCGACCGTGCCGGTGCGGACGTCGTACGCGGTCCACTCCGGCTGCGCGACCGGGCCGTAGAACCCGGGAGTGACGACGACGAGCCGGCGCCCGTCGGTCCACGCGCCCCGCAGGAACGACCACGCCCCGAACCCGAACCCGGCGACGGGCACCCGCCACAGCGCCACCCCCACGCGCTCGTCGAGCGCGACGAGCTCGCCGCCGCCCTCGGCCGGCTTGCGCACGAGCACGACCACGCCGTCGGCGCTCGCGACCGCGCCCTGCGCCGGAGGCTGGTCGGGCACCTCCCACCGGACGGTCCCGGCTGCGGACACCGCCCACAGCCGGGCGCTGTCGTGGGCCACGAGGACGCCGCGCCCGCGGGCGTCGGGCTCGCCCGTCAGGTCGAGGACGCCGCGCCCGTCCGTGGCCCACGGGTCCAGGACGCCGCCGCGCAGCCCCACGACCTTGCGGCCCGCGAGGTCGTACACCGTGGTGGGCCGGGTCCCGGCGACGGTCCACCCCGACGGCGACCGGCCCGTGACGACGCCGAGCCCGCGTCCGGCGAGCGACTGCACGATCGGCCCGGGCGACGCCGCCTTCCGCCCGGTCGGGACGGTGGCGACGACCCCGCCGCCAGCCGTGACGACCAGGTCGACGCCGCACAGGCGCAGGATCATCCCGTCGTCGACGACCCGGCTCGACGTCGCCGCGACGTCGAGGCGCGGCGACCCGTCGGGGCCTGTCGAGGTGCAGCGGTCGGGGCCGGAGCCCTGCGAGACCCAGCCGCCGGGCACCGAGACGTGCCACAGCACCTCGCCCGTGACGGCGTCCTCGGCCGTGACGTGGTGCACCGGTGCCGTGAACCCGCCCGTGAGCTGCGACCCGGTGAAGAGCTGGCGCACCCCGACGCCGTCCGGCTCCGCGCCCACGTGGTCGACCCGCAGCAGCACCCCGCCGGGACCCGGCAGCACGCTCGTGCGCGCGTCCACGCCGTCGGGCGCCCGCGTGGTGGTGGTCCCGTCCGGCGCGACGACGACGACGCGCGAGCGCACGCCCCGGCCCGTGGTGCACACGAGCCGCGGCTGGGCGCGGGGCAGCGCCAGGCGCTCGTAGCTGAGGCTGACCGCCCCGACGCCGCAGTCGGCGTAGCCGCCGAGGGGCACCTCCCAGCGCTCGGCGCCCGAGTCGAGGTCGAGGGCGTGGAGCACGGTCTCCGGCCGGGCGCCCGTGGGCGGGACGGCCAGGACGACGACGGGGCCGCGCCCGGCGTCGAGCACGCCGACGGGCGTCACCTGCGTCGCGCGCTGCCCGGGCGGCCGCGCAGCGGCGTCGAACGACCGGCTCCACAGCGCGCTGACCGGGACCGACAGGTCGGCGACCCCGCCCGCCGAGGCCTGCAGCCGGGCCTCCGCGGCCCGCTCGCGCAGCACCTGGGCGCCGGCGCCCGCCCCGGCGAAGAGCACGAGGGCGGCCACCCCGGCGACGAGCTGGAAGGGTGTGCGCCGGCGCAGCCAGCCGCTCGCGCCGCGAGCCGCGCGCGTGAGCACGGCGGGCGCGACCTGGACGGGCAAGGCGGGAACGCCAGGGACGGGCACCGTAAGGACGGGCAACCCGGGCTCCGGCGCGAACGACGGCGCGCCGGGGACGAGGACGTCGTCGTCCGGCACGAGCTCGAAGACGAGCCCCTCCGTGAGGTCACGGCGTGCCACGCCTCCAGCGTAGGCAGCCAGGCGGACGCGCGGCGGTCGAGCCGCGGGTCACCCCGCAGTCCCCACGGTCACGCCGCCGTCATCGCGGGGCGCGGGGCGCGAGCAGGGTCAGCGTCCCCTCCCGCGCCCACGCCGTCTCCCCGCCGGGCAGCGTGCCTGCCACCACCGTGTCCGTGGCGGTGTACGCGAGCAGGCGCCCGTCGACGGCGAGGAGCCGCAGCGGGTCGCCGGTCGCCGGGGGCGCGGCGGTCCAGGTCTCGCCCGTGCGCAGGTCCACGCCCACGACGTGCGTCACGGCACCCTGGCCCATCCCGGTGCCGACCGCGAGCACGGCGACACGGCCGTCCGTGACCACCTCCGGCTGCCCGACCGCCGTGAGGCCGCCCGGCAGGCGGACGTTCCAGGTCGCGGCGCCGTCGTCGGCGCGCTGGGCGACGAGCGTCCGGTTGTCGGCGCCGAGGCTCAGCACGACGCCGCCCGCCCGGGCCAGCACCGTGGTGACGCGCGGGCCGGTGCCGGACCGGCCTCCCGCCGGCCAGACGCGCGCCCCGTCCGCACCGAGCGCGACGAGGTGCCCGGAGCCGTCGAGCACCAGCCGCTGCGGTGCCGGGCCGTCCGTGGCGACGGGGAGCGCCGCCACGGACGGCACCGTGAACCGGACGGCGCCGCGCGCGTCGAGGAACGCGGACGTGTCGCCCACGCGCGCGAACCCGCCGGACGGGTCGGGCACCAGGGCGTCCTGCACGGAGCCCGGCGGCGCGGTCAGGGGCGCCCCGTCGGGCAGGTAGTCCGCCGCGACGCCGCAGCCCTCGACGTCCACGACCGTCGCCGAGACCCGGACGGTGGCCTCCGTGTGCACGCGGAACCCGGCATCCTGGTCCGGGGCCAGGCCGCACGTGCGGACGTCGGCGACGGGCCGGAACGGGATGTCCGCGACCCAGCGGGCGTCCCCGGTCACGGCGTCGGTCACGGTCAGCCGGACGCCCTGGCCCACGAGGAGCCCGTCGGGGTAGAAGGCGGTCAGGTCGCTCTCGTCGAGGATCGGGGCCGGGGGCGGCACCTCGCCCGTGCGCTGCACGTCGAGCAGCCCTCCGCCGGCCAGCGGGTGCAGGTCGTGGCCCGTCGCGTCGCCGAGGTCGCGCTGCCCGACGACGTCGCCGCGCGCGTCGATGACGGTGACGCGCCGGTCCGCGGCGGGCCCGGCGAGGCAGGTCAGCGTCGTGGGGGTTGCCGCGCGCTCGCCGGCGACGGCCGCCGGCCCGCAGTCGACCTGCCCGCCCAGCGCGTGCCGCCACGCCTCGCGACCGTCGGCGAGGCGCAGCCCGACGACGTCGCCGCCGTCGGCCGTCACGACCGTCCCGGGGAGCGCGCCGAGCACCTCGCCGGTGAGCGGCGTCGTCCAGGCGGCCGTGAGGCCGCCGTGGCCCAGGTCGCGCACCCCGCCCGGGGACGCGACGACGGCCGCGACCCGCGCACGCTCGGCGGCGTCCGCCCGCGCGTGCCGGACCGCGACCGTCACGCCCGCGGTCCCGCCGACGACGACGGCCACCGCCGTGCCGAGAGCGACCAGGCGGCGGCGCGGCTGCCGCGCGAGGAGCGCCCGGGCGCTCCGGGCGGCGGCCCGCACCGGGTCCGCGAGCGCCGGGACCCGGCCGCCGCGAGCGCCGCCCGGACCGGCGCCAGATCCGTCCTCGGGCCCGGCGCCCGGTCCGGTGCCAGTCACGGAGCCGGTCACGGCGGCGGCGTCCGGCCCGGCCTCGTCGGGCTCGAGGTCGAACAGGAGCATGGTGTCGCGGCGAACCATCCGCGCAGGCTAGAGCCTCCGCCTGTGCGGGGGAAGGGCGGTGCCTGGTCGCTGCCCGAGCCCCTGGCCGCGGGGCCGGTCCCGGTGCAGGCTAGGAGCACCCGTCCGGAAGGAGTCCTCGTGAGCATCTCCCTGTGCGCCACCTGCGGCGTCGAGCACGCGTCCCGCCCGCCCGTCTGCGCGATCTGCGCGGACGAGCGCCAGTGGGTGCCGGCTGACGGCCAGCGTTGGACCACGCTCGAGGAGCTCGCCGCGGCGGGCGCGTCCGTGACGGTCGCGGAGCTCGAGCCGTCGCTGTGGGCGCTGGAGGTCGCGGGCGTCTCGATCGGCATCGGGCAGCAGTCGAAGCTGCTGGTCACGCCCGCAGGGGCGCTCCTGTGGGACCCGCTGCCGTTCGTCGACGACGCCGCCGCGGCCCGCGTGCGCGAGCTCGCCGGGGACGCCGGGGTGGTCGCCGTGGCGGCGTCGCACCCGCACATGTTCGGCGCGCAGCTCGAGTGGTCGCGGCTGCTGGGCGGCGTGCCCGTGCTGGTCAGCCGGGCGGACCTCGACTGGGTGGCCCGGCCCGGCGCTGCGCTCGAGGCGTGGGAGGGCGAGCGGGAGCTCCTGCCTGGGGTGACGCTGACGCAGCCGGGCGGTCACTTCCCCGGCTCCGCCGTCGTGCACTGGGCGGGCGGCGCGGGCGGGCGCGGGGTGCTGCTCAGCGGCGACACGATCTTCGCCAATCCCGACCGCGTGTCCGTGAGCTTCATGCGCTCGTACCCGAACCGCATCCCGCTCTCGGGCCGCGTCGCGGAACGGGTCGCGGCCCACGTGGCCCGCTTCAGCTTCGAGCGCCTCTACAACAACTTCGACGGCGTCGTCCCGCGTGACGCCCGCGACGTCGTCGTCCGCTCGGCGCGCCGCCACCGCGAGTGGGCGGACGGGGACCACGACCACCTGACGTGAGGGCGGGGCGCGTCACGCCACCCGGGACACCGTCGCGCCGTCGATGCACAGCAGGTGGCCCGTGACGGCGAGACACTCCGCGTCGGGCGACATCATCGCGTCGAGCCGGTCCGGGCCCAGCTGCCAGACCCGCGCCCCGGTGCGCACCGCGTACGCCGTCCACGTGCGTGGCGCGCGCGAGCCGCGGCTGCTCGGCGTGACCACGACGACGACGCGCCCGTCCGTCCACGCACCCTGCAGGTACATGCCCGCGTCCAGGCCGGCACCCATCCCGCCGAGGGGGCCGGCCGTCCACAGCGTCGCGCCCGACGCGACGTCCAGCCCGACCAGCTCGCCGCGCGCCTCCGCGCCGTGCCGCACCAGCACCATGACGCCGTCGGCCTCGGCGACGGCGCCCACCGTCGCGGGCTCGTCGCGCGCGGACCAGAGGGTCGTGCCGTCCGGGCCCACGGCCCAGAGGCGCTCGCCGTCGCGCACCAGAAGGACGCCGGCGGCGTCGAGCCCGCCGGTGCCGTCGGTCGCGAGCGGGTCGAGCACGCCGCCGGGCAGCCGCGCCACCCGCTGCCCGGTCCGGTCGTAGACGTCGGTGGACCGGGTCCACGGCACGTCCCACGGCTCGCCCACGAAGCCCTCGCTCACGGCGACGCCGCCACCCGCGAGCGTCCGCACGCGCGGCCAGGCGGTGACGGGCCGCGGCGTGGTCAGGTAGCGCGACAGGACGACGCCGTCGGGCGCGACGACGACGGAGATCCCGCACGTGTCGAGCTGCACGCCGTCCTCCGTGACGGCGGACGACAGCGCCCCGACGTCGAACACGGTCGTCAGGCGCCCGTCGTCGACGCAGCCCGACCAGTCGCCCTCGTCCTCGACGCGCCCGACGGGCACCGTGGTGGTCCACAGGGTCTCGCCGCTGACCGCGTCCTCGGCCGTGAGCGTCACGGGTGGTGCGTCGAACGCGGTGCTGAACCGCCACAGCCAGGCCGGGTCCTCGACGAACTCGAGCCCCGCGGGCAGCGGCCCGTGCCGCTCCGTGCGCCACACCGTCCCGCCCGGGCCGGGCAGCAGCCGCGTGGTCTCGTCGAGGCCGTCGGGCGTGCGGCGGATGAGGTGCCCGTCGGGCCCGACGACGACGACGCGCGACGTCCGCCCACGCCCCGTCGTGCACACGAGCCGCGGCGCGACGGCGGGCACGGCGGACCGGTCCCAGCCCAGGTTGACGGACCCGGTGCCGCACCCGGTCGCGTCGCCGACGGGCACCCGCCACAGCCGCTCGCCGGTCTCGACGTCGAGCCCGTGCAGCCACCAGCCGGAGTCGCGGCGGTCGTCGACGATCGCCGGGGGCGGCTCGGCCAGGTCCGGGTCCGGCACCGCGACGACGACGACGTCGTCCTGCGCACCGTCGAGCACGCCGACCGTCCACAGGGGCGCCGCGGCGGGGTCCTCGGTCGTGGCGAGGGTCTGGCTCCACCGCGTGCGGACGGGCGTGCTGAGGTCGGCGACCGCACCGGTCGCGGCGAGCAGCCGGGCGGTGTCGGCGCGGTCGCGCAGCACCGCGGTCACCGCGCCGCTCCCGACGACGAGCGCGGCCGCCAGGCTCCCGGCGACGAGCTGGGCGGGCGTCCGGGCACGCAGCCACGCCCCCGCCCGGCGGCCCGCGCGCGTCAGGAGGGACGGGGCGACCGCCGGGCCGTCTCCGGGGCGGCGGGACGCGTCGCCGGACCCGGGGTCGCCCCCGTCGGGGGCGGCCCCGCCCGGGAGGCCCGCGCCCGGGACGTCGTCGTCCGGCGCCTCGTCGTCCGGCACGAGCTCGAAGGCCAGGACGTCCTGGCCGCCGTCGTGTGCCACCCGTCCAGCGTAGGCAGCCCGCGGAGGCCCGCCTACGGGAGGCCTCGCCCGGGAGACGTCGGCCGAACGCACCGGAGCCCGCACGCACCGGAGCCCGGCGGCCAGACCTGCGGGCAGGCTCGGCCGCCGGGCTCGGCGGCGGTCAGGCGCTCAGGCGCTCAGCAGCAGCGCGCGCCGGGGTTGGCGTCCTGGGCGGCGTACCGGTCCCGCCAGTAGGCACCGACCGTCGGCACGGGCGCCGTCGGGTGGTGCCGGCGCAGGTGGGCGACGTAGCGCTCGTAGTCGCTCTCCCCCATCACGCCCTTGACGTACCAGGCCACGGCCCGCCACCCCCGGCGCACGACGCCGCCCACGGTCAGTGCGCCCCCGCCGGCGCCCGGACGGCGCCCGTGGCGGCGTCGTGCGCGGCCCACTGCGCGGCGACCTCGCGCTCGGCGTCCGTCATCACGAGGCTGCGCGGTGCGAACCGGTGCGACGTGACGTCGGGCTCCTCCGTCGTCGGGAGGCCGCCGGCGCGGAACGCCTTGACGCACACCCACAGCGCGACGAGCGCGACGATCACCACGAGCAGCGCGAACACGATCGACAGGACGCCCTGGATGGTCGTGTTGCGGATGACGGCGTCGATCGCCTCGGGCGTCTTGGCCGTGCCGAACTCGGTGGCGCCGCTGGCCTTGGCGTCCACGAACGCGCGGTGCTGGGCCCAGTAGCCGATGGCCGGGACGTCGCTGAAGATCTTCTGCCACGACGCCGTGAGCGTCACCGCGAGGTCCCACAGCAGCGGGACGGCGGGGATCCAGGCCCACCTGACCAGGCCCTTCTTGACGACGACGACCGTCACCACGGACAGCGCCATGGCCGCGAGGAGCTGGTTCGCGATGCCGAACAGCGGGAAGAGCGTGTTGATGCCGCCCAGCGGGTCGGTGACGCCCATGAGCAGGATGGAGCCCCACAGGCCCACGACGACGACGGACGCGATCCACGCGCCGAGGCGCCACGAGGGGTCGCGGAACTTCTTGAGCGGGCCGCCCAGGTTGCCGACGGTGTCGGTGAGCATGAAGCGCGCGACGCGCGTGCCGGCGTCGACCGTGGTGAGGATGAACAGCGCCTCGAACATGATCGCGAAGTGGTACCAGAACGCGGTCAGCCCGCCGCCGAACAGCTTGCCGAGGATGCCGGCCATGCCGAGGGCGAGCGTCGGGGCGCCACCGGTGCGGCTGATGATCGACGCCTCGCCGACGCTGTCGGCCGCCGCCTGGAGCTCGGCGGCCGTGATGGGCGTGCCGGACAGGCCGAGGCCGTTGACGTACGCGGCCGCGGTCTCGGGCGTGCCGCCCGTGAGGCCGGCGGCGGCGTTCATCGAGAAGTACAGGTGCTGGTCGATGGAGATGGCGGTGACCAGCGCCATGATCGCCACGAACGACTCGACGAGCATGCCGCCGTAGCCGATCATCCGGAGCTGGCCCTCCTTCTCCACGAGCTTGGGCGTGGTGCCCGAGGAGATCAGGGCGTGGAACCCGGACAGGGCGCCGCAGGCGATGGTGATGAACAGGAACGGGAACATCGACCCGGCGAACGCGGGCCCGTCGCCGTGAATGCCGAACGACGACAGCGCGGGGGCCTCCACGACCGGCCGCGCGATGAGCACGCCGACGGCGAGCAGCGCGATGGTGCCCACCTTCATGAAGGTCGACAGATAGTCGCGCGGGGCGAGCAGCAGCCACACGGGCAGCACCGAGGCGAGGAACCCGTAGCCGATGATGAGCCAGGCCACGGTCACCTTGTCGAGCGTGAAGGCGTCCTGGCCCCAGTCGGTCGAGGCGACCCAGCCGCCCGCGACGATCGCGAGGAGCAGCAGCGCGACGCCGACGACCGACACCTCGGCGACGCGGCCGGGACGCAGGTAGCGCAGGTAGACGCCCATGAAGAGCGCGATCGGGATGGTCATGCCCACGGAGAACACGCCCCACGGCGACTCGGCGAGGGCGTTGGTCACCACGAGGGCCAGCACGGCCAGGATGATGATCATGATGACGAAGACGCCGATGAGGCCGGCGGCCCCGCCGACCGTGCCCATCTCCTCGCGGATCATCTGGCCGAGCGAGCGGCCGCGGCGGCGCGTGGACATCCACAGCACCAGGTAGTCCTGGACGCAGCCGGCGACGACGGCGCCGACGATGATCCAGATGGTCGAGGGCAGGTAGCCCATCTGCGCCGCGAGCACCGGGCCGACGAGCGGGCCGGCGCCGGCGATGGCGGCGAAGTGGTGGCCGAACAGCACGCGGCGGTCGGTCGGCGCGAAGTCGCGCCCGTTCTCGAGCTGCTCCGACGGCGTCGCGCGGTCGTCGCGCGGCCGCACCACCTTGTACTCGATGAGGCGGGCGTAGAAGCGGTAGCCGATGACGTACGTGCCGACGGCGGCCAGGACGAAGTAGGCGCCGTTGACGGTCTCGCCGCGCGCGAACGCCACGAGCGCCCACGCGACGGCGGCCACGAGGCCGACGACGGCGAACACCGCCTTCTTGCCGGGGGTCATGGGCCGTCGGTCGATGACGGCGACGGGGGGCTGGTCGGGATCGGTCCGGACCAGGTCGACGAGCTCTGGCGAGCGCACAGGGGCCTCCTTGCCTCTGAAATGCCGCAGATCCGGACGACTCTGACCGGACTGCCGGGTCACACCATAGTGGCCTGGGTCACCCGGTTGTCCAGGAGCCCGGGGACGGCAACGGCCCCGCCGCCTCTCCTGGAGGCGACGGGGCCGGTGTCGACCGAGGTCAGCGACGGGGTGTCGTCACTTCTCCCAGCCGATGTTCTCGACGTGCGGGTTGAGCGCCTTGAAGCCGCTCGTCGACGCCATCGCGCTGCCGCCGTAGTTGGCGAGACCCGTCTTGACGGCCATCATGACCGGGCCGTTGAAGAGCGGGAAGGTGCCGTACAGCGCGAGGGCCTGCGACTCGGCCTCGTTGAGCTGCTTGATGGCGTCGGCCGTGTCCTCGATCTGGCCGGCCTTCTTGAAGCCCTCGTCCGCCTTCGGGTCGCCGATGTAGGCGTAGTTCGAGTCGGAGTCGGAGCAGTAGAGCTGGCAGCCCGAGGTCGAGTAGCCGTACGGGTCGGACGCCGACCACGCCATGATGAGCATCTCGTACGTGCCGCCCACGACGACGTCGGAGAACTGCGACGGGTCCTGGTTGTCGAGCTGGATGTCGATGCCGGCCGCCTTGCCCATGGCCTGGACGGCGTTGGCGATGGCCGCCTGGATCGGCGAGTCACCGAAGAAGGTGTACTTCACCGTGACCTTGGCGCCGTCCTTGGCGTAGTAGCCGTCGGAGCCCTTGGCGTAGCCGGCACCCTCGAGCGTCTTGCCGGCGTTCTCCACCGAGTACTTCGAGTCGGCGGGCATGTTGTTCGCGTAGCCGTCCTGGAACGGGAACATGATCTCCGAGCCCAGCGGGTCCTCGGTCCAGTTGAGGCCCTGGTACTTGATCTCGGCGAGCTTCGCGACGTCGATCGACTGCGTGATCGCCTTGCGCACGGCGAGGTCCTTGAGCGAGTCGGCCTTCGTGTTGAAGGTGACGACGCCCGTGGACGTGGCGGTGTTCACGCGGATCTGCGTGTTGTCCATGCTCTGGGCGACCTTGAGACGGTCGGCCGTGGCGACGCCGGTCGCGTCGATCTCACCGTTCTGGAAGGCGTTGATCGAGGCCGAGTCGTCCATGACCTTGAACTGGACCTTGTCGAGCAGCGGCTTGGTGCCCCACCAGTTCGGGTTCGGCACGAACGTGGCCTGCGTGTCGTCGAACGAGTCGACGACGAACGGGCCGGCAGCCCACTCGTTGTGCGGGTTGTTGATCCACCCGTCGGTGAAGGTCGCCGGGTCGATGGCCTTCGGGTTCTCGAGGTTGATGAAGAGGTACTGGTACGGGTAGAAGGGCGTGTCGAAGGTGACGACGGCCTGCTTCGCGCTCGTGCCCTGGGTCACCGACGCGATCTGCTCGTAGCCGGCGGTCGACGGCGGGTTGTACGCCTCGTCCTTGCCCGACTGCGTCTTCCACGTGGCCTCGAAGGCCGTCCAGTCGATCGGCGTCCCGTCGTTCCAGGTCGCCTTCTCGTTGATGTCGTAGGTGACGACCAGCGGGTCGGTCGAGGTGACCTCGACCTTGCTCAGGAAGTCGGGGTTCGGCGTCGGGTTGCCCGAGACGTCGTAGTCCCACAGCTGCGGCTGGTAGTAGGTCCAGAACTGGGCCATGTAGCCGGTGTTGCCGTCCGTGTTGAAGGCGTTCCAGTTCGGGCCGACCTCGGACGTCGCCAGCGTGAGCGTGCCGCCCTGCTTCAGCTTGTCGCGGTCCTGGGCGTTGTCGTACGCGACGCCCTCCTCGGGCATCGGGTAGTCCGTGCCCATGGTCTTGGCGTCGAAGCCCGCGGCGGGCTGCTTCGCGGTGGTGCTGTGCTCGCCGGTGCTCTTGTCGCCGTCTGCGCCGTTGCTGCCCGACGCGCACGCGGACAGCGTGAGCGCCAGCGCCGCGACGACGACGGTGGCCTGGGCCGCCGTCTTCCGCATGCTCTTCATCAGTTCTCCTTGGTGTCCTGACCCGGGGTTCCCGGGGTGACGGGGTAGTGGCAGGCGGCGGCGTGGTCCGCGCCCACCAGGACGGGAAGCTCGGTGTCGCACCGCCGCTGCTTCTCGGCAGGCAGCAGGGCACGCACCGGGCAGCGGCCGGCGAACCGGCAGCCCGTGATCTCCTGGGCGGGGCTGGGCTGGTCACCCGTGAGCACGACGCGCTTGCGGTCGCGCTCGAGCGTCGGGTCGGGCAGCGGCACCGCCGACAGGAGGGCTTCGGTGTACGGGTGACGCGGGGCGGTGAAGACCGCCTCCGTGTCGCCCTGCTCCACGACCTGGCCCAGGTACATGACCGCCACGCGGGCGGAGATGTGCCGGATGACCGAGAGGTCGTGGGCGACGAACAGGAACGCGACGCCGAGGGTGGCCTGCAGGTCCTCGAGCAGGTTGATGACGCCGGCCTGGATGGACACGTCGAGCGCGGAGACGGGCTCGTCGAGCACGACGAGCTTCGGCTCGACGGCGAGCGCGCGGGCGATGGCGATGCGCTGGCGCTGGCCGCCCGAGAACTGCGCCGGGAACCGGTCGACATGGTCGGGGTTGAGGCCCACGAGCTTCATCAGCTCGGCGATGCGCTCGTTGATGCGCTCCTTGGACCAGCCGTGGACGCGCAGCGGCTCGGCGAGCACGTCGTAGACGGGCATGCGCGGGTCGAGCGAGCTCATCGGGTCCTGGAAGACGATCTGCAGCTCGCGGCGCAGCGCGGCGCGGTCGGTGCGGCCGAGGTCGGCGAGGTTCTTGCCGAGCACGGCGATCTGCCCGCCCTGCGGGGCGGCGAGCTTCATGATCTCCATGAGCGTCGTCGTCTTGCCGGAGCCGGACTCGCCGACGAGCGCGAGCGTCTCGCCCTCGCGCACGTCGAACGTGACGCCGTCGACGGCCTTGACGGTGCCGACGCGGCGGCGCAGGAGCCCGCCCCTGGTGAGCGGGAAGTGCTTCTTGAGGTCGGTCACCTCGAGCACCGTGGCGCGCTTCTCGCGCGGGACGCCCGCGAGCTTCGACTCGGCGGCCTCCTCGACGTGGAAGACGTCCTCGAACGTGAGGCCCTGCTCGGCGATCTCGTCGGCGCGGATGCACGCGGCCAGCTGGTCCGGGCGTCCGGCGACGGGCGCGAGCGCCGGCTCGGCGGTGAGGCACGCGTCGGTCACGAGCGGGCAGCGGGCCGCGAACGGGCAGCCGACCGGCAGGTCGACGAGCGACGGCGGGGTGCCCTGGATGGGCACCAGGCGGCGGTTCTCGCCGCGGTCGGGCCGCGGCACGGCGCCGAGCAGGCCCATGGTGTACGGCATGGCCGGGCGGGCGTAGAGCTCGTCGACCGACGCGCGCTCCACGGGACGGCCGGCGTACATGACGAGCACGTCGTCGGCGACGCCGGCGACCACGCCCAGGTCGTGCGTGATCATGACGACGGCGGCGCCGGTCTCGCGCTGCGCCGTCTTGAGCACGTCGAGCACCTGGGCCTGGATGGTGACGTCGAGGGCGGTGGTGGGCTCGTCGGCGATGATCACGTCGGGGTTGTTCGCGATGGCGATCGCGATCATGACGCGCTGGCGCATGCCGCCGGAGAACTGGTGCGGGAACGACTTGAGGCGCTCGGCCGGGTTGGGGATGCCCACGAGGTCGAGCAGCTCGATCGAGCGCTCGCGCACCTGCTTGCGCGTGTAGTCCTGGTGCAGGTCGAGGGCCTCGGCGAGCTGGTCGCCGATGGAGAACACCGGCGTCAGGGCCGACAGCGGGTCCTGGAACACCATGGCCATGTCGTTGCCGCGGTGCTTCGACAGCTCGACCTCGCTCAGCCCGAGCAGCTCGCGGCCCTTGAGCCGGATCGAGCCCTCGACGCGCGCGTTCTTGTCGAGCAGTCCCATGACGGACAGCGAGGTCACGGACTTGCCGGAGCCGGACTCTCCGACGATGCCGAGCGTGCGCCCGGGCAGCAGGTCGAAGCTCACGCCGCGCACGGCGCGGACGGTGCCGGCCTCGGAGGCGAAGCTGACGTGCAGGTCGCGGACCGAGAGCACGGGCTCGGCGTCCGCGCGGAAGTCGCGCAGGACGTGCTGGGTCGCGGTCGTGGTCATGCCTTGCCTCCCGAGCGCGAGTAGGGGTCGATGGCGTCGCGGAGGCCGTCGCCGATGAGCTGCATCGAGAAGGTCAGGGCGACGAGGAACAGGGACGGCGCGAGCAGCACCCACGGGGAGGTCAGCACCACGGACTGCCCGGCCTGGAGGATCGTGCCGAGCGACGTGTCGGGCGCCTTGACGCCCAGGCCGAGGAACGACAGCGCCGTCTCGGAGTTCACGGCGCCGACGACGCCGAGCACCGTCTGGATGATGAGCACCGAGCCCAGGTTGGGGACCAGGTGCCGGCGGATGATCGTGAACGAGCCGACGCCCATGTAGCGGGCCGCGTGCACGTAGTCGAGCTCGCGCAGCTGGAGCGTGAGCGTGCGCAGCACGCGGGCGTAGCCGATCCAGCCGAAGGCGGTCAGGGCGAGCGTGAGGATCAGCCAGCCGCCCGTGCCCGACGCCGAGCGCGTGATCATCGCGATGAGCAGGAACGAGGGGACGACGAGCAGCATGTCGAGGATCCACATGCCGACACGCTCGACCCAGCCCTCGAAGAAGGCGATGGTGGTGCCGATGAGGGCCGCGACCACGGTGGTGGCGAGCGACGACAGGATGCCGATGAGCAGCGAGCGCCCCAGGCCCCGGGCGACGAGCGCGAAGACGTCGGAGCCGCCCGTCGTCGTGCCGAACCAGTGCTCGGCGCCGGGAGGCTGCGCGAGGGCGAGGAAGTCGGGCTCGTCGTAGCCCCACCGCGCGATCATCGGGCCCACGAACGCGAAGACCACGAGCAGCAGCAGCATCACGACGCCGACGACGGCGGAGCGACGGCGCACGAAGCGGCGCGCGATGAGGGCGAGGCGCCCGGTGCGGCGCAGGGTGGTGCCCTGCTCGTCGGCGACGACCTCGGCGGCCGCCGCGGCGGTCACGGCAAGTTCGATGTCAGCCATGGTCCGTCCTCTCAGCTGATCCGGACGCGCGGGTCGATCCAGGCGACGGCGACGTCGGCCAGCAGCGCGGCGATGAGGGCGCAGGCGCCGCCGAACGCCGCGATGGCCACCGAGGCGTTGATGTCGTTGTTCACGAGCGACGTGATGAAGTACTTGCCGAGCCCGTTGATCGCGAAGATCGTCTCGGTGATGACGGCGCCGGTGAACACGCCGGCGACCGTGAACGCGACGTTGACGGTCGTCGGGATGAGCGACGTGCGCAGGGCGTGCTTGCGGATCGCGACGTTGAGCGGCAGGCCCTTGGCCCGCGCGGTGCGCACGTAGTCGGCGTTCATCGTGTCGAGCAGGTAGGTGCGCTGCGTGAGGTGGTACGTGACGGCGGTGATCACGGTCAGCACGATCGTGGGCAGGATCAGGTGCTGCGCCAGGTCGCTGAGCTTCAGCAGCCAGTTGTGGCCCTCGTAGCTGTGCAGCCCCGTGACGTAGAAGAGCCGGAACCCGACGGCCTGGTTGAGCCAGATCGCGCCGATGACCACGCCGAGCGCGAGCACGGCGGTGGGCACGACGAGGAAGAACGTGGAGATGCCGCCCAGCACGCGGTCCTGCCACTTGTACTGGCGCGTCGCGGTGTACACGCCGAGGCCGACGCCGATGACGATGCCGAGCACGGTGGCGAGGCTGAGGAGCTGGACGGACGCGCCGATGCGGGAGGTGATGGCTCCGCTGACCGGCTCCTGGGTGGGGCTGAGTCCCCAGTCCCAGTGCAGGACGATGCCGGTGATCCAGTTCCAGTAGCGCTCGAAGATCGGCGTCTTGTCGTTGATGTTCGCCGCGGTCAGCGACGCGTCGATCGACGCCATCGGGGGCCGGGGGTTGCGCGACAGGTAGTTGGA
Organism: Xylanimonas protaetiae; assembly: GCF_004135385.1. Taxonomy (NCBI): domain Bacteria; kingdom Bacillati; phylum Actinomycetota; class Actinomycetes; order Micrococcales; family Promicromonosporaceae; genus Xylanimonas; species Xylanimonas protaetiae. Next base: position 1,067,153 of record NZ_CP035493.1, read on the forward strand.
TCGCGGGTCCATGAAGAAGGACGCCAGGAAGTACACCAGGGAGGTCGCCAGGAACAGCATCAACACGTAGTTGACGAGGCGTCGAGCAAGGAACCGCACAACGTCGAAACCTAAAGCCCCCATCAGTGTGGTCTGAACGCAGACGACGGGTTCGATCTCACTGTCCGAGATGTCTGCGCAGGTGAGGCGCCATTTGTGCGTGATCATAACGATTGCATCACACATCGGACATGGCGCTGTGGTGTAGGGTCCCGCCCCCGCGCACCCCGTTTTCGCCCCCTGGCCAGGCACGACACCCCGGGGCGGCGGGCTCCGCGGTGGCACGGCGGCGCGGCCGTGCCACGGTGGAGGGATGACCGACAGGGATCCCAAGGAGACACTCCGCCACTACCTCCAGGAAGCCCGCGAGGCCCTCGTCTGGAAGACCGAGGGGCTCTCGGAACGCGACCTGCGCATGCCGCGCACCGTGACCGGCACCAACCTGTTGGGGCTCGTCAAGCACTGCACCGCCGTCGAGATCGGCTACCTGGGGCACACCTTCGGGCGGCCCTTCCCCGCCATCGAGACCGAGGCGCCCTGGGCCCTCTCCTGGGTGGACCCCTCCGTCCCCGAGGTGCTGGAGGAGGACATGTGGGCGACGGAGTCGGAGCCGGCCGCCCGGCTCGTCGCCCTCTACCGCCGCGTGTGGGCGCACGGCGACGCGACCATCGCCGCGCTCGACCTCGACTCCCCCGGGCGCGTGCCGTGGTGGGACCCCACACGCGCCGACGTCACGCTCCACCACGTGCTCGTGCACGTCGTCGCCGAGCTCCAGCGGCACGCCGGCCACGCCGACATCCTGCGCGAGGGCATCGACGGCGCCGCGGGCGTGGCCCAGGGCCGCACCAACCTGTGGACGGCCGAGGAGGACCGGCCCGCCTACGTCGCGCGCCTGCGCGCGCTGGCCGAGCGCTTCCCCGCGGGCTGACGCGCCTCAGCCGGCGGGCAGCACCTGGACGGCGTCACCGAGCACCCACAGCGCGTCGTCGGTGCCGCTGACCAGCGGAGTCGTCGCGCCGACGGCGATGCGCGCGTCAGGGACGAGCGCATCGTCCCCGAACCTGCCCGTGAGCACCTGGGCGGGAGCGCCGTCGTGCGTGACGACGACGAACAGCGACCCCCCGGCGATCGTCAGACCCGTCACCGTCCCCTCGCGCCCCAGCGCCAGGTCCGCCAGGTCCGTGCCCCCGGGCTCGCCCACGTCGCCGCAGCCCTTTCCCCAGGATCGCGCCACAGGGTCGTCGCGCCGTCGGGGCCCACGACGACCGCGGCCGACAGCGTGCCCTCGGCAGCGGCGAGCGGGACGGTGGTGCCGGCTGCGAGCTCGTCGGTCTCGAGGCGCATCGTCCCGTGGACGATCTTGGCCCCCACCTCGCCCCGGACGGCCACCGAGAAGAACCCGCCGCCCGCGGCGAGCGCCGTCGGGGTGCGCGTGAGGTGGACGGCCTCGCGCTGGCCCGCCGTCGTCACGCGCAGCACCTCGCCGCCGTCGGGGGTCGCGATCGCCATCCACGGGCTCTCGTCGTCGGCGACGAGCCCGACGACGGCCGTCGCGTCCTGCCGCAGGGACAGCGCGAGCGAGCCGCCCGCGCCCAGCTCGCGGAGCACGGGCGTCTCGCCCTCGAGCCCGGCGACCCAGACGCGCCCCTCGTTCGTCGCGACGGCGGTGGCACGGGTCATCCCCGCGAGCGGGTCGAGCACCTCCAGCCGTCCCGAGGCGGTGACGATCTGGAGACCGTCCGGGCCGGTCGCCAGCGCCCGGCACGCGTCGACCGCCGTCCACGTGGTCACCGGCCCGGCGGGGGTCGGGACGGCGGGCCGCTCCGTGGCGCCCTCGGGCACGCACGCCGCGGCAGCCGTGAGGAGGTCCCACCCGTCGAGGACGGGTGCGACGGCGTCCACCTCGGGCTGCAGCGCCACGGGCTGCGGCCGGGGCGTGCACGCGCTGCTGACCAGCACCACGGGCAGCACCACGAGCAGCGACGCGATCGCGAGGCGAAGGCGGGTGCGGGACACGGCGGCTCCTTCGCGCGCAGAGACTCGGGCAGAGTCGTCGCGATGCTCCCGCACCGTCGCACGGGACGCAAGCCCGATACCGGACGTCTCGCCCCTCGGCGCGAGCGGCCCTAGGGTGCGAAGCGGAACCGTCTCGTCCGGAAGGTCCAGCCATGATCGAGCGCATCAACCCCCCGTCGCTCTACCAGAGCCCGGTGTTCTCCCAGGGCACGATCGCCCCCGCCGGTCGCACGCTCTACGTCGGCGGCCAGAACGGCGTCGACGCCGCGGGGACCATGGCGGCCGGGGTGGTCGCCCAGGTGAAGCAGGCGATCGCCAACGTCCTCGCCGTCCTGGAGTCCGCGGGCGCGACGCCCGACGACGTCGCGAAGCTCACCATCTACCTCGACCATCGCGTCGACCCGCGCGAGGCCTACGCGGCGTCGGTCGAGGCCTGGGGCGAGCACCGCACGGCCGTGACGGGCGTGATGGTGGCGAGCCTCGCCGTGCCCGGCGCGCTCGTCGAGATCGAGGCGGTCGCGGCGCTCCAGGAGTAGCGCGGACGGGCCGTCACGCCGCGACGACAGGCCCTCACGCCACGAAGATGCAGAACGGGTGCCCTGCCGGGTCGGCGAAGACCCGCAGCGGCTCCTCGGCGTCGCCGGACCGGTCCAGCAGCAGGAAGGCGCCCAGCGCGACCGCGCGCTCGGTCTGCGCGTCGAGCGTCTCGACGTCGGGCACCGTGGTGTCGAGGTGGAGCTGCTGCGGGATCTCGTCCGACGGCCACGTCGACGGCGGGAGGCTCTCCACCTGCTGGAACGCGAGCTGGATGCCGCCCGGGTTGCGCAGCACGAGCCAGTCCTTGGTCTCGGGCGCGACGTCGGCGACGTCCGGCTCGGACGGCTCGTCGCCCGCGCGGTACGTGAGGCCGAACAGGAGGCGGTAGAACTCCGCGAGCACGCGCACGTCCGTGGTGTCGAGCACCACCTGCGCGATCAGCGGGTGCGAGCTGCCCATCGGTGTCACCTCTCCGGCGGCCGAGCCTGTCGAGACCAACGTATCGGCGAGAATGGCCGTGTGCAGTGCCACCACTACGACGCCGGACGGTGCCGCTCGTGCACGCTGCTCGAGGTCGCCTACCCCACGCAGGTGACCGACAAGGAGCACCACGTGCGCGAGCTGCTCGACCCGCTCGCCCCCGGCGCGCGGTGGCTGCCGCCCGTCACGAGCGCCGAGGGCGGGTTCCGCAACAAGGCCAAGATGGTGGTCACGGGCACGGTCGAGGAGCCCGTCATCGGCATCCTCGGGGCGCTGCCCGCCGACGCCGCACCGACGGGCGTCGACCTCACCGACTGCCCGCTCTACCCGCCCGCGCTCCAGGAGGCGTTCGGCCCGCTGGCCGAGCTCGTCACGCGCGCCCGGCTCCAGCCGTACGACCTGACGCCCGCGCGCGGCCGGGTCACGCCGCGCGACGCCGCGCGACGCGGCGAGCTCAAGCACCTGCTCGTGACCGTCTCCCCCGCCGGCGAGCTCATGGTGCGGCTGGTGCTGCGCTCGCAGGAGCCCGTGGCCCGGCTGCGCAAGCACCTCCCCTGGCTCCAGGCGTCGCTGCCCGCCCTGGCCGTGCTCTCCGTCAACGTCCAGCCCGAGCACAAGGCGGTGCTCGAGGGCGACGTCGAGATCGTGCTCACGGACCGCGAGACGCTGCCCATGACGCTCGACGTCCTGCCCGGCGGGCTCACGCTGCACCTGCGCCCGCAGAGCTTCTTCCAGACCAACACCGACGTCGCCGCCGCGCTCTACCGGCAGGCCAAGGAGTGGGTCGACGCCGTCGCGCCCGCGAGCGTCTGGGACCTGTACAGCGGGGTCGGCGGCTTCGCGCTCACGTGCGCGGCACCGGGACGCCGCGTGACCGGCATCGAGATCTCCGCCGAGGCGGTGGCGTCCGCGCAGGTCACGCGCGCCGAGCTCGAGGCGACCGACCGCGGGCTCGCCGCGATGACGGGCGTGCGGTTCGCCGCGGCGGACGCGACGGCCTTCGCGCTCGGCTCCGACCCCGCGGACGTGCCCGAGCTCGTGGTGGTCAACCCGCCGCGGCGCGGCATCGGGCCGGAGCTCGCGGACTGGCTGGAGGCGGCCCCCGCCGGCGGGAGGAACCCCCGGTCGGCGCGCTGGGTGCTCTACTCGAGCTGCAACGCCGTCACGCTCGCGCACGACCTGGAGCGCATGCCGTCGCTGCGGCCCACCCAGGTGCGGCTGCTCGACATGTTCCCGCAGACGCGGCACTACGAGGTGCTCACGCTCCTGGAACGGGCGCCCCTGGAACGGGCGTAGACCGCCCGCCGCGCACGGGGACGAGCGCCGCCGTCGCGGGGGCGGGCACCGGCTCGCTCAGCATGAAGGTCACGTCGTGCGGGTCGCACGTCAGGTCCAGCAGCACCCACGTGCCCGTCGGGACGCCGGGCGTGCCGTGCGCCGGCCACACCAGGACCCCGTCGCGCGGCAGGCCGCGCAGCACGGGCTCCGCGTTGCCGCGGGTGAGCCTCGTGCCGTCCACCGTGACGGTGAGCTGCTGCGGGCCGTGCACGGTGCACGCCCCCGGGAGCGTGACGACGACGGTGCGGGTCGTGGGCGCGGGCGGCGCCGGGATCGGGGTGGGGGCCGGCTCCGGTGGGGCGACGGGAGGGTCCTGCGGCGTCGTGACGGTGGGCGGCGTGGCTGCAGGTGGCATGACGGCAGGCGGCGCGACGGCAGGCGGCGCGACAGGGGCCTCGGCCGCCGGGGTGTCGGGGGCCGGGGTGTCGGGGGCCGCCGGCACGACGGCGGGCTGCTGCTCGGCCGGCGGCAGGGCGGACGGCTGGGCGGGGCTCGGCGTCGTCGGGATCGGCGGCGTCTCACGAGGCGTCGTCGGACCAGGCCTCGTCGGACCAGGCCTCGTCGGACCAGGCGTCGTCGGGACCGGCACAGACGGACCAGGCAGCGACGGCCCGGGCGTCGGGCTCGGCGGCGTCGGCTGCGGCGAGGTCGGCTGCGACGGCACTGGGCTCGGCTCGGCCACGGCCTCGACGGACCGCGGCGCCGGTGCGGGCGACGCGGCCGGGGCCGCCATCACCGGCGCGCTCGGTGCGGGCGCGGGCGCGGGCACCGGCGAGGGCGCGCCGCCCGAGAGCACGACCGCCGCCGCGACGCCCGCGACCACGACCACGCTCGCGGCGGAGCCGCCCACGACGAGCGCCGCCCGCGGCCCTGCGAGGAGCACCTCGCGGACGGCGTCGACCACGCGGTCGCGCAGGGCGGCGAGCCCGGCACCGGCACCGGCCAGCGCGAGCACGCCGCCCGCCCCGGCCGCCGGAGCACCCAGGGCGCCTGCGACGACGGGACCGGCCGTGGCCAGCCCGGCGCTGCCGGCCAGCAGCAGCGGGGCCGCGTCGCGCAGCGCCCACCCGGCCTGTCGCACGTCGATGAAGGCGCGCATGCAGTCCTGGCAGCCGAACAGGTGCGCCTCGAGCACCTGGCGCGTGCGGGCTGGCAGGCGGTGTCGCACGTAGTCGCCGAGGGCGCCCCGCGTCGTCGTGCACGCGCCCGCCTCCGCCGCGGCGGCGCGCGTGTGCACGGCGGCGAGCCCGGCAGCCAGGTTGCGCTCGGCCTGGCGCAGGCGGCGCGGCACGGCAGCGAGGGACAGGCCGAGGCTCTTGGCGATGGCCACGTCGTCGGCGGCGTCGACGTGCTTGAGCCAGAGCAGGCGCTGGTCGTCGTGCGGGAGCGCGGCGAGCGCGGCGCGCACGAGGTCGGGGTCGGCGGTCCCGGGGTCGCCCGGGGCCAGGCCGGGCGCGAGGGCGCGCATCCGGCCGAGAGCGTCGTCGACCGCACGCACCCCGGTGCGCGCCGGCTCCTGACCCCTCGTGACCACCGCGACGACCCCTCGACTCCGCGTGCCTCGCACGCACCGGCGACCGGCCCCCCGACCGGTCACGCCGGGGCGTCGACCGCCCCCGCGGCGCCCCATGATGCCAGCGGCCAGGGTGCAGGGTCCATCGCGCGGACGAGCCGTCCGCCGCGGACACCGGACGACGCACGGGTCCGGGCCCGGCTACCGCACCGGCGCCGCCGTGCTCCCCGGCACGGGCTCCCGGTCGACCGCGGCGACCAGCGAGAACAGGTCCTTGGGGTCGGCGGGCTCGGCGACGAGGTCGAGCCACTGGAGCAGCGGGTCGGGCGCCCCCGTGGCGAGCAGGTCGTCGTGCACGAACCGCAGCGTGCCCACGTCCTCGACGGCGAACCCGACGGAGTCGAACACCGTGATCTCGTCGTCGGAGCGGCGCCCCGCGGCGCGGCCCGTCACGACCTGCCAGAGCTCGGTCACCGGGAAGTCGCCGGGCAGGTTCTGGATCTCGCCCTCGACGCGCGTCTGCTCCTCGTGCTCGACGAAGACCGACGCCCGCCGGAGCGTGGCGGGCTCCAGCTCCGTCTTGCCGGGGCAGTCGCCGCCGATGGCGTTGAGGTGCTGACCGGGCCGCACGTCGGCGTCGTGCAGCACGGTCGCGTTGCGCTTGTCGGCCGTGCACGTGGTGACGACGTCCGCGCCGCGCGCGGCCTGCGCGGCGTCGGCGCACGGTTCCACGTGAAACCCGAGCGCGGTGGCGTTCCGGACGAGCTTCGCGGTCGCGGCCGGGTCGACGTCGAACACGCGCACGTGCTCGACGCCGAGCTCCGCACGCATGCCCAGGGCCTGGAACTCGGCCTGCGCCCCGGCCCCGATCAGGGCGAGGGTCCGCGCGCCGCGCGGCGCGAGGTAGCGGGCCGCGAGCGCCGACGTCGCCGCGGTGCGCAGCGCGGTGAGGATCGTCATCTCCGCGAGGAAGGACGGGTAGCCGTTGTGGACGTCGACGAGCATGCCGAGCGCGGTGACGGTCTGGTACCCGCGCGACGGGTTGCGCGGGTGGCCGTTGACGAGCTTGAACCCGAACGTGCGGGCGTCGGCGGCGGGCATGAGCTCGATGACGCCGTCGCGGCTGTGCGAGGCGAGGCGCGGGCGGGTCTCGAGCTCGGGCCAGCGGGCGAAGTCGCGCTCGAGCGCGTCGGTGAGGTCCGCGATGACGGCCTCGGCGCCGCGGCGGGCGACCCAGCGCGCGGTGGCGGGGACGTCGAGGTACGGGACACGGGTCATGGCGCCTCCCGCGAGGGCCGGAGGACGAGCGTGCAGCACTTGACGGAGCCGCCGCCCTTGAGGATCTCGTCGATCTCGACGGGGACTGGCTCGAACCCGCGCTCGCGCAGCTTGGCGTGCATGCCGGTCGCGGCCGCGTTGAGGTAGACGTGGCGGCCGTCGCTGACGGCGTTGAGGCCCAGCGCGGCGGCGTCGTCCGGGTCGGCGAGGATCGCGTCGGGGAACAGGTCGCGCAGCGTGTCGAGCGACTCGCGGGAGAACGCCTCGGGCAGGTAGGCGACGAGCCCGGCGGCGGCGTCGAGCACCGTGAGCGCGGTGTCCAGGTGGTAGTAGCGCGGGTCGACGAGCTCGAGCGAGACGACGGTGATGCCCTGCTCGGCGAGCCGCAGACGACGGTCCAGCTCGGCGTGCGCGGCCCGCGAGGTGCGGAACCCGGTGCCGGCGAGCAGCAGGTCGCCGACCAGCAGGATGTCGCCCTCGCCCTCGTTGAGCTCCTCGGCCTGCCCGAGCGAGACGCCGTCGGCGCCGAGGACGCCCGCACGCGCCGCGGCGTCGAACCACCGCGCGTACGCGGGTCCCTCCGCGTGCCGCTCCGGGTGCAGGAAGCGCGGGGCGAGCGCCCGCCCACCGACGACGAGGCCGCCGTTGGCGGCGTAGACCATGTCGGGCAGCCCCGGCTCCGGCTCGACGACGTGGACGGTGTGCCCGTGCCGCTCGTACGTCGCGCGCAGCGCCTCCCACTGCGCGACGGCGCGCGCGGTGTCCACGGGGACGCCCAGGTCCATCCACGGGTTGATGGCGTACACGACGTCGAAGTACGTGGGCGGGCACATGAGGAAGGTGCACGGGGTCGCCGTGCGGCCGGGGGCCACCACGTCCGGGAGGGCGAGCTCGATCGTCATGCGTCCCACGGTACGGACGGTGCGTTGCACAACAGACCCTCGTTCGTTGCGCGATCGGCGGCGGTTCGTTGCCTGTCGTCCCTCCGGCGCAACGATCCGTTCCTATCCTGGCCGGGTGGACGACCTCAACCGCCTCATCGTCGGCTACCTGCTGCGCGACGGGCGCGCGACCTTCCAGGAGATCGGCGACGCCGTCGGGCTGTCGGCGCCGGCGGTGAAGCGGCGCGTGGACCTCATGCGGGCGCGCGGCGAGATCGCGGGGTTCACGGCCGTCGTCGACCCGCACGTGCTCGGCTGGGAGATCGAGGCCTACGTCGAGATCTTCTGCCACGGCAACGTCAGCCCGGACGCCCTCGCGCGCGACCTCGGCACCATCCCCGAGGTGGTCGAGGTCGCCACGGTGACGGGCGACGCCGACGCGATCGTCCACGTCATGGCCGCGAGCATGGCGGGCATCGAGGCGTCGGTCGAGCGCATCCGCGCGAGCGGGCGGGTGGAGCGCACGCGCACGTCCGTGGTGATGTCGCGCGTGATCGACCGGCCGGCGCGGCCCACGGGCGGGTAGCCAGGCCCACGGGCGGGTAGCGTCGGACCATGCCCGACGAGCCGACGACGGACCCGGGTGCCGCCGCGCCGCGGCCCCCGGCGACCGCGCGCGGTGCGCTCGCGTCGACGCAGCAGCGCGCCGACGCGCTCACCGTGGCGCTGCGCCACGTCCTGTGGCCGGCGCTCGCGATCGTCCTGGTGATCGGCGCGCAGGCCGCCGTCCAGCTCGCGGCGACCCGGCCCGACGCCGAGGGCGGGCGGCCGAGCCTGGGCATCTTCGTCGTCTACTCGATCATGCTGCTGGCGATGCTCCCGGTGCTGGTCACCGTGGGTGCGGCCGGATCGACCGCGCTCCTGTCCAAGCAGCCGCTGCCGCCGCGCGCCCTGGCCGTCCTCGCCGGGGTCGTCACCCTGCTGTGGGTCGGGTGGGTCGCGGGCGGCAGCATCGGCTGGCTCTTCGGCGTCGTGCTCGGCGCCGCCACCGCGGGCGCCGCGACGGTGCTCGCGGGGCGCTGGGCGCTGCCCCTGCGCCTCCTCGCCGCCGTCGCGGTCGCGGCGCTCGGCGCCGTCGTCGTGCTGTGGGTGGGCGCCGTCGCCTCCTGACGCGCCCGGGACCTCGCCCCGACCTCCGGTGGTGAGCCGCCGGAAATGCGCCCAGGATGGCAAGGCGTGGGGCCAGTTGCGGTGCGACGGGACGACACGGGGAGGGTGCGGAGCACCCTCGCGGTGCTCACCGCGCTCACGCTGCTCCTGTGGGTCCTCGCTCCCGGGCAGGGCGGCGACGCGCAGGCCGCGGTCCCGGAGCCGGCAGCGGACAGCGCCGTCGTCAGCGTCCGCACCGGGGGCGACCGCACGGGCGTCAACGCCGTCGCGGGGCTCCCCGGCGTCGTCCTGCAGCTCTTCCGCGGCGCGAACGGGGCGAACCCCGTCACCGAGGCATGGGGGACGTGCACGTCCGACGACGACGGCGACTGCTCCTTCCAGGTGCCCGACGCGCAGCGCGGCGGCGACGGGACATGCACCGCGGCGGACGCGGGAGCCAACTGCGGCGACCGCTTCTGGGTGCGGCAGACCAGCGCCCCCGCGGGATTCTTCGCGAACCCGACCCTCAGCACGGGCGCGGTCGGCACCGGACCCAACCCACCGCCCACGACGGCCCTCGCCTACGAGTTCCAGACCCCCGCGGTGTACGCCAGCCAGACGTCCACGACGGGACAGCCCGGCGGCAGCTCGACGTTCATGGTGTCGCAGGCGCAGAACACGGGGAACGCGTCGAGCGGGATCTGGCAGCAGTCGCGGGTCGACCCGCCGCTGCCCGAGCAGTGCGGGCTCGACGTCGCGATCATCCTCGACCTGTCGCTGTCGGTGGGTGCCGCGCTGCCCCAGCTCAAGTCGGCCGCCGACACCTTCGTCGACGCCCTGACGGGCACGCCCTCGCGCATGTCGCTGTTCTCGTTCTCCCGGGTCTCGCCCGCCGCCGGCACGCAGAACGCCACCGCGCACCACCCCATCTCCCGCACGGCCGACGCCGCCGAGTTCAAGGCGCTCTACGCCGGCTGGGCCCTCGACAACGCGACCAACTGGGACCGCGGCATCGCCGCCGCGGCCGAGGCGAACGAGCACTACGACGTCGCCGTCGTCATCACCGACGGGAACCCGACGCTCTACAGCGACCCCGCCCAGAACAACGGCACCTACACCCGGTTCCGCGAGGTGGAGAACGGCATCTTCTCGGCGAACGCGCTCAAGGCCCAGGGCACCCGCGTGCTCGCCGTCGGCGTCGGCGCGGGCGTCAGCGACCCGAACGCGGCGCTCAACCTCCAGGCCATCTCGGGGACGCAGCCCTTCACGGGGGCCAACGCGGAGACCGCCGACTACTACCAGACGGCGGACTTCGCCGCGGCCGGCGAGGCCCTGCAGAGCCTCGCCTTCTCCAAGTGCATGCCGTCGCTCACGGTGGTCAAGGCGATCGTCCCGCCCGACGGCGGGATCGAGGACGCGGTGCCCGCCGGCGCGGGGTGGACGTTCACGGCCGACACCGCGGACACCGACGTGCTCCAGGGGCTGCCCGAGACGCTGCCGACCACCGCCGACGGCACGGGCGCCGTCAACTTCCCGCTCGCTTTCGGCGTCGACGGCTCCGCGACCGTCACCGTCCACGAGCAGCAGCAGGACGGGTACGAGCTCGTCCCGCAGGGCGAGGTCAACGCGTCGTGCACCCTGCGGTCCGCGGAGTTCCCCGACGGGACGCCGCTCGAGGTGGCGAACGACGGCACGGACCCGGCGAGCCCCGGGTTCTCCTTCACGATGGGCTCCGCCACGGGCGTGAGCTGCGTCGTCTACAACCGGGCGCCGACGCCGCCCGCGACCCTCACGGTGAGCAAGACGTGGGTCGTCGACGGCGTCGCGTACCCCGACGGAGAGCAGCCGCCCGAGATCGACGCCGACCTGTGGGTCGACCCGCCCGACGGCGACCCGGCCCCGGCCGACGGCTGGGGCGCCGGCCACCAGTTCTTCCAGGGCGACACCGTGGGGCTCGCGGAGTCGGTGTCGTTCGGGTCGCGGGACCTGTGCGAGCTCGTGGGTGCGACCGTGACCGTCGACGGCGCTCCGCCGCCCGTGCCCTTCCCGGCGGCCATGCGCGACCCGGCCGACCCCGACGCCCCACCCGCCGTGGACGGCTTCTTCGACGTCGCCCTCACGGCGCCGACGACGACGGTCGAGGTCACCAACACCGTGACCTGCCGGACGCTGCTCACCCTGACCAAGATCGTCCTCGGCGGCGGCACCGCGAACCCGATGTCGTGGACGCTGTCCGCCGCCGGGCCCGACGGCAGCGGGCCGAGCGGGCCGTCCACCGCGCCCGAGGTGACCGACGTCGAGGTGACGGCCGGCGCGCCGTACGTGCTCGCCGAGGCCGGCGGCGACCCGCGCTACGCCCAGACCGACCTGCGGAGCACCGTCACGCAGTACCCGGGCGCGTCCGGCTCGGCGTACTGCCGCACCGTCGCCGCCGACGACTCCTTCGTCTCCGACGTCGTCGACGGGCTCGACGGCGGGGTGCTGCCGCAACTCGGGCAGCGCACCCGGTGCGAGTTCCTGAACCTCACCGCGACGCTGAGCCTGCGCAAGGTCGTCGAGAACGCCGACGGCGAGCCCGACCCGCCGTCCGCCTGGTCGCTCACCGCGACCCCGGTCGGGGACGACCTGCCCGCGGGGCTCGGTCCCGTGACCGTCACCGGCACGGCCGCCGGGCTCGGGGCGCGCTTCCTCGTGCGGCCCGGCGTCACCTACGAGCTCACCGAGACCGCGCCGCCCGACGCCCTCGCGGGGTACACGCTGGCCGACGTCCGGTGCGGCGCGGGGCCGGTCCCGCGCGCCGCCGAGCCGGTGACCGTCCAGGTCGACCCGCTCGCCGGGGTGCTCTGCACGTTCCGCAACGTCGCCGACCCGTCGTCGTGGACGGTCGCGAAGTCGAGCGACCCCGCCACGGGCTCGACCGTGCAGCCCGGCGACGTCATCACCTACACGATCACCGCGACCGACCTCGGCGGCGGCGCGGAGCGCCCGCACGACCTCACGGTCACCGACGACCTCGCGGGCGTCCTGGACGACGCGACGCTCGACGCGGGCAGCATCAGCCCGAGCACCGGGACCGCGTCCGTGACCGGCGCGTCGCTCACCTGGAGCATCCCCCTGCTCGACGGCACCGCGACGCTCACCTACCGGGTGGTGGTCGACGACGACGCCTACGCCGCCACGCTCACGAACGTCGTCACCGGGGGCGGCGTGCAGCCCTGCCCCGCCGCCGAGCCCGACTGCCGGACGACGACGCAGGTGACGCCGCCCGAGCCGGTGGACCCGACGCCCACGCCCGTCCCGCCGCCGGTCTCGCCGCCGGGAGCCGTGCCGCCGTCGGGCGGTCTGCCCCGGACGGGAGCCGAGATCGGCCTGACGGCGCTGACCGCGGCACTGCTCGTCGGGCTGGGGGCCGCCGTGCGCGCGCTGCGGCGGCGGCCCGGGGACAAGCACTGAGACAGCGTCTGGTTGACTCGGGACATAGTCAGTTCAGACTGGACAGTTTGCCCTGGCAAAGTTACCGTGAGGCGTGCCCGAACCGCTGACCGCGCCCCCGGCTGCCCCCACCACCGACCCCGCCGCCGTCGTCACGCGCGACCTGCGCGCCGTGATCTCCCGGCTCCACCGCCGCCTGCGCGAGGTCGCCACCTCCGACGGCCTCACGCCGTCGCAGGTCGCCGCCCTGACCCGCATCGGCAAGCGCGAGGCGAGCTCCGCGAGCGCCCTCGCCGCGCTCGAGGGCGTGCGGCCGCAGTCGATGGCCGCGACGCTCGCGACGCTCGAGGAACGCGGCCTGGTCCGCCGCGACGCCGACCCCGAGGACGGCCGCCGCCAGCTCCTCTCCCTCACCGAAACGGGGAGATCGACGTTCGACGGCGAGCGCCAGGCCCGGCGCGAGTGGCTCGCCGACGCCGTCCGCACGCACGCCGACGACGACGAACTGCGGGTGCTCGCCCGGGCCGTGGCGATCCTTGAGCGGGTGCTCGCGTGACGACGCTCGCCCCGGCACCCGCGACGGGGCCCGCCGCCGAGGCCCGGTTCCCCCGCCGCCTGGTCGCGCCGATGGTGCTGGGCTCGGTGCTCAACCCCCTCAACACCTCGCTGCTCGCGGTGGCGCTCGTCCCCATCGGCGTCGCGTTCGGCGCTCCCCCGTCGGAGACGGCGTGGCTGGTCAGCGCGCTCTACCTGGCCTGCGCCGTCGGGCAGCCGGTGACCGGCCGGCTCATCGACGCCTACGGCCCGCGGCGGCTGTACCTGCTCGGCACCGCGATGGTGGGCGTGGGCGGGCTGCTCGGCGCGTTCGCCCCGCACCTGGGCGTGCTCGTGGCCGCGCGCGTGCTCATCGGGCTCGGGACGTGCGCGGGCTACCCCGCGTCCATGTCGCTCATCAAGCGGGAGTCCTCGCGCACCGGCCAGGCGTCGCCCGCCTCGCTCCTCGCGGCGCTCTCGTTCGCCAACCAGGTGGTCGCCGTCGTCGGGCCGTCGCTCGGCGGGCTGCTGGTCGACGTCGGCGGCTGGCGTGCGGTGTTCACCGTCAACGTGCCGTTCGCGGTCGCGTGCCTGGTGCTGGGCGCGCTCCACCTGCCGCGCGAGCCGAGGCCGGCACCCGGCACCGCGCGGGTGCGGCGGCGCTGGGACCTGCTGGGGATCGGGCTGTTCACCGTCGCGCTGGTCGCGCTCCTGCTGTTCCTGATGGACCCGGCGGCGGCGCGCCTGTGGATGCTGGGCCTGGCGGTCGCGGCCGGGGCGGGGTTCGTGCTGCGCGAGCTGCGCGCGGCCGAGCCGTTCCTCGACGTGCGGGTGCTCGGCCAGAACCGGCCGCTGCTGGTCACCTACGCGCGGCAGCTGCTCACCGGCGTCGTCATGTACTCGGTGGTGTACGGGCTGCCGCAGTGGCTCGAGCACGGGCGCGGGCTCACGCCCTCGCAGACCGGGCTGATCCTGCTGCCGATGTTCGGCACCGCGATGGTCGGCACCGTCGTCACGCGCAAGCAGCGCGGCGTGCTCGGCCGCCTGCTGCTGGGCTCAGCGATGCAGCTCGCCGCGTGCGTGGCGCTGCTCGCCGTGCACGGCAGCACCCCCGTCGTCGTGCTGCTGGTGATCATGGCCCTGTTCGGGCTGCCACAGGCCCTCAACGGGCTCGCCAACCAGAACGCGCTGTACGACCAGGCGACGCCCGACCAGATCGGCGCCGCGTCCGGCCTGTTCCGCACCTTCATGTACCTCGGTGCGCTGACGTCGTCGGCCGCGACCGCCTCCGCCTTCCGCGAGGCGGCCGACACGAGCGGCCTGCACGCGCTCGCCGTCTTCGCGGCGGCGTGCGCCGCGCTGCTCCTGGCGACGGTCGTCGCGGAGCTGCTGCTCCGCCGCCGGTCTCGCTGAACGCGAGCGTCCCGGTACGTCACACGATCCGGCCCTGTGCCGTGACGTACCGGGACGCTCGCGGCCACCTTCACCCTCAGGAGAGAATCCGTGCCCGTCACCACCCTCGACCCCCGCTCCGCGCTCGTCGTCGTCGACCTCCAGGCCGGCATCGCCGGCATGCCGACCGAGCCGCACGCCGCGGCCGACGTCGTCGCGCGCTCGGCGCGCCTCGCCGACGCGTTCCGCGCGAAGGACCTGCCCGTCGTGCTCGTCCGCGTCACGGCGCTGCCCGACGGCGCCGACGCCGTCCGCGGGCGCAGCGACCTCACCGCGGCCGCTCCGGCGGGCCAGGCGGCAGCTGCCCGCCCGGCCGGGTGGGACGTCATCGTCGACGAGCTCGGCGGACCCGCCGGCAAGGACGGCGACATCGTCGTCACCAAGCGCAACTGGGGTGCCTTCTACGGCACCGACCTCGACGTGCAGCTCCGCCGCCGCGGCGTCACGCACGTGGTGATCACCGGCATCGCGACGTCGATCGGCGTCGAGTCGACCGCCCGCCAGGCCCACGAGCACGACTACCACGTGACGGTCGCGACCGACGCCGTCGCCGACCGCAGCACGGTCGACCACGAGCACGCGGTGACGCGGATCTTCCCGCGCCTCGCGGAGACGGGCACGACCGCGGAGGTCCTGGCGCTCCTGGGCGCCTGACCTGCCGGACGGGCGCACGGCGGGCCGTCGTCGGGCCGCCACCCGGCCGCCACCCGGCCGCTGCCGCCCGCTGCCGGACGACGGCGGGCGAGCGTCCCGGTCCGTCACGCCAACAGGGCGTTGGCGTGACGGACCGGGACACTGAGCCGCGCGAGGCTCAGTAGGCGACGCCGATCTGCTCGCGGTGGTGGGCCGGGCGCTCCAGCTCGTCGACGATCGCCAGCGCGAGGTCCGGGGCGGAGAGCTCCGACCTGCCCTCCGCGTCGAACAGCGCGACCTCGCCGCCCACGCGGTACCGACCGCGCGCCGGACCCGGGTTGAAGGCCCCGAAGGCGGCGGCCGGGCTGACGAGCAGCCAGTCGAGAGCCGCGTCCCCGGCCTGGAGCCAGGGCAGCAGCGCCGCGCCCTCGTGCACCTCGGCCGCGAACTCCGCGGGCACCTGGCCGGTCTCGACGACGCGCGGCCCGCCCTCCTCCAGCCGCAGCGTGCTCCACCCGCCCACGACGACGAACCGCGCCCCCGCGGCCTGCGCCCGCTCGACGACGCGCGCGTACGCCTCGGCGAGGCGCCCTTCCAGGTCGCCGCGGGGCGACAGCGTCCCGACGACGACGTCGGCGCCGTCGACCGCCTGCGCGACGGCGTCACCGGCGAGCGTGTCGCCCTGGACGTAGCGCACGCCCGCGACCGGCTCGCCGGGCGTGCGACGGCTGAGCGCCGTGACCTCGTGGCCACGGCGCGCGGCCTCCGCGACGATGGCGGCACCCGCGTACCCGGTGCCTCCGACGACGGTGATCCTCATGGCGAACCTCTCTCTTCCGGACGGTCGCCACGGGCAACACCGCGGGCGGCGCCCGTCTTCCCGGCGGCGCACGACGTACCGGCCCGCTCGCCGGGCACGCGGCCCCCGGGCTGCGCCAGGATGGGAAGGGACCGACATCGAGCACCCGGAGGACGACATGACCGGCAAGAGGAAGGGCGGCGGGCTGAAGCGGCTCGTCACGCTGGCGACCATCGCGCTGGCGGCGGCCGCGGTGGTCAAGGAGCTGCGCAAGCCCGGGGACGAGCGCACCTGGAACGGCACGGTCGCCTCCGTGGTGCCGTACGACTTCCGGATGCCGACGGTCGCCCGCGCCAAGGAGCGCCTGTGGAACCCCGAGGCGTCGAGCGTCGTCGGGCCGCGCGTGTTCGGCGTCGGGTGGACGGTCAACGTGGGCAAGGTCGTCTCGCTGCTGCGCGAGCGCCTCGGCTCCTGACGGTCCGGCGGCCGAGGCGGCCGGAGCGCCGCGCGCGGCCTCTCCGCCGCGGCCCGGTGCGAGGATCAGGGGCGTGAGCCCTTCCCCCGCCCCGAGCCCGGTCGACCCCGCCGTCCTCGACGACGCCGCTCCGGACGTCCGGCTCGTCGTCGCGGACATGGACGGCACTCTGCTCGACTCCCACGGCCGCGTCCCGGCGGGCTTCTGGCCGCTGCTCGACCTCATGCGCGAGCGTGGCATCGCGTTCGCGCCCGCGAGCGGGCGGCAGTACGCGACGCTCGCCCGCACGTTCGCCGGGCACCTCGACGGCATGTGCGTCATCGCGGAGAACGGCACGTTCGTGGTGCGCGACGGCGTCGAGCTCAGCGCGGCCCCGCTGTCCCCGCAGGCAGCGGCCGACGTCGTCCGGCGCGTGCGCGACGTCGTCGCCGCCGGCCGCGACGCCGGCATCGTGGTGTGCGGCAAGCGCACCGCCTACGTGGACCGCACCGACGACGCCTTCTGGACCGAGGCCGCGCGCTACTACACGGCGCTCGAGGCCGTGCCCGACCTCGCCCCTGTCGCCTCGCTCGAGGCGGTGGACGACGAGATCCTCAAGGTCGCCGTCTTCGACTTCGACGACGTCGGCCCGGCCGTCGCCCCTGCGCTCGCACCCCTGCGGGCCACCGAGCAGGTGGTGGTCTCGGGGCGCAACTGGGTGGACGTCATGGCCGCCGGGGTGACCAAGGGCGCCGCCGTCGAGCGGCTCCAGGCCGAGCTCGGCGTCACGCGCGAGCAGACCGTCGCCTTCGGCGACTACCTCAACGACGTCGAGATGCTCGACGCCGCCGCGTGGTCCTTCGCGATGGCCGACGCCCACCCGCAGGTCCTCGCGAGGGCGCGGCACGTGGCCCCGCCGGCCGCGGAGCACGGGGTCGTGCAGGTGCTGGAGCGGCTGCTCGCGCACTGACTCCAGATGCCAGCCGCCGCACCCCGCCATAGCCTCGCGACGGGGGTGTGCCCATGGGGCTCCGGTGGAGGCGTGTGCTCGCGGCGGTCTGCGCCGTCGTCCTGGGACTGGTCGTGCTCGCGGTGCCCGCCGGCCCGGCGAGCGCCGCCGCGACGGTCGCGTTCACGCCCAAGTTCACGGCGAACGCGAACGGCGCCATCCTCACGGTCGGCAACAACCTGCTGACCTGCCCGGCCTCGGCGCCGGGCTGCGCGGCGGCACGCGCGGGCGCCGTCGCGGACGACAACGGGTTCACGATGGTGAACCTCGACGTCGACGGCGTGGCGTCGACGGTCAACTCCTCGTCGTCGTCGCTCGACCTGCCGGCCGGCTCCACCGTGCTGTGGGCCGGCCTGTACTGGGGGGCGCGCATGCAGCCGGGCACCGGCGGGCAGGGGTCGGCGGGGCTCGCGTTCAACCAGATGTCGTTCCGCGCGCCGGGCGACGCCGCCTACCGCACGGTGCCCGCGTCGAACGCGGCCCGCGACCAGTTCGGCCCCAACGGCTCGAGCTACAACGCCTACCAGCGCTTCGCGGACGTCACCGCGATCGTGCAGGCGGCGGGCAACGGCGACTACTGGGGCGCGGACGTGGCCGCCGCGACCGGCCAGGACCGGTACGCGGGCTGGGCCCTGACCGTGGTGTACACGGCGCCCGGGCTGCCGCTGCGCAACCTCTCGGTGTTCGACGGCTTCGACGTGATCGAGGCCGGACGCCCGCAGACCATCACCGTGTCCGGGTTCCAGGCGCCGCAGGCGGGCACCGTGGACACCCAGCTCACGATGGTCGCGTACGAGGGCGACCTGTCCCAGACCGGTGACTTCACGCGGCTCAACAACACCCAGCTCGCCACGGCCGTGTCCCCCGGCTCGAACTTCTTCGACTCGATCAACTCGCGCAACGCGGCGTCGGTGACCACGCGCAACCCGGCGGACCGCAACATGCTCGGGTTCGACATCAAGAACCTCGGCGCGTCCGGCGCGATCCCGAACGGTGCCACGAGCGCGCAGTTCACGTTCTCCAGCAACGGCGACGTCTACTACCCGGGCGTCGTCGGCATGGCGATCAACCTGTACGCGCCCGACTTCACGGCGTCGTCCAAGACGGTCGTCGACCTCGCCGGGAACAACCCCGCCCAGCCCGGCGACACGTTGCAGTACACGCTCAACTACGCGAACACGGGCCAGGACCCGGCCGTCGGGGTCGTCTCGCAGGACGTCCTGCCCCCGAACACGACGTTCGTGCCCGGCTCGCTCGCGCTGGTCAACCCGCTCACGGGCGCGACGACGCCGCTGAGCGACGCCGCGGGCGACGACCGCGGCGAGCTCGCAGGGCGCACAGTGCGCGTGCGTCTCGGCGCCGGGGCGGGCACGGCCGCCGCCGCGGGCGGCACCATGGCCTGCTCGGGCACCGGCTGCACCGACGACGGCACCTCGCGCACCGCGTACACGTTCCAGGTCACGCTCGACGACGCCGCGGGCGGCACGACGGTCACCAACGTCGCGACGCTCGACTACCGCACGGCGACGACCGGCATCTCCGCGACGTACACGACCAACCCGGCGAGCATCGACGTCGTCCAGCAGGCCGACGTGTCGATCGAGAAGGTCATGTCCCCCGACCCGGCGCCCGTCGGGTCGGCCGTCACCGCGACCCTGACGGTCCGCAACGCCGGCCCGAACACGGCGACCGCCGTGACCGTCACCGACCCGGTGCCCGCGGGCTGGACGGGCGTCACCGCGACGGCGGCGCAGGGCACGTGCGCGGTGGGCGGCGGCACCGTGACGTGCTCGCTCGGCGACCTGCCCGACGGCGCGACCCGCACGGTCACCCTCACCGGCACCACGGCGGCGAGCTCGACGGCGACGACCCTGACCAACGTCGCCACCGTGAGCACGACGGCCTCCGACCCGGTGCCCGCCAACAACGTCGCGGGCGACGCGGTCACGCTCACCCGCCTGGCCGACCTGACGGTCAGCAAGACGCCCGAGCAGCAGACGGCCGCGCCCGGCGCGGGGGTCACGTGGACGCTCACGGTGCACAACGACGGCCCGTCCGACGCGAGCGGCGTCCGCATCGACGACGCGTTCGACGTCGCGGGGCTCGCGACGATCACGGGCGCCACGGTCAGCGTCTCGGCCGGGCAGGGCGCGTCGTGCACCCGCGCCGTCGGGCGCAGCGTGCGCTGTGCGGTGGCGGTGCTGCCCGCGGGGGCGACGGCCACGGTGACCGTCACGGGCGTGCTCGCGGCGGGCCTGGCCGAGGGCACCACGGTCGTGAACACGGTCCGCGCGGCCTCCGACACGCCGGACCCGGGCACCGCGAACAACCAGGACAGCGCCACGGTGGTCACGACCGCCCCGCAGGCGGACGTGCGCGTGACCAAGACCGGCCCGGCGGCCGTCGTGGCCGGGCGGCAGGTCACCTACACCGTGACCGCCACGAACTACGGCCCCTCGGACGCGGCGGACGTCGTGCTCGCCGACCCGCTGCCCGCGGGCGTGACGCCGTCGGCCGCCCAGCCCTCGCGCGGGGCCTGCACCGTCACGGGCCGCGACGTGGCCTGCACGGGCATCGGCACGCTGCTGTCGAACGGGGCCGGTGTCGCGGGCGGCGCGGTCACGGTCACCATCACCGGCACGGTCGACGCCAGCGCGACCGGGACGCTGACCAACACGGCGACCGAGTCGGCCGCCACCACGGACCCCGCGCCGGCCAACAACGCCGCGACGGCGTCGACGACCGTCCAGTCGCAGGTCGACCTCGCCGTGAGCAAGACCGCCAACCGGACCACGATCCCCGCCGAGGCGTCGACGATCCCGTACGTCGTCCGCGTGGTCAACAACGGCCCCTCGACCGCCCGGGACGTCACGGTGACCGACCTGGTGCCGCTCGTCCTCGACCTCGACGGCGTGACGTCGTCGGGCGCCGGCGTCACGTGCGACACCTCGCAGGCGGACACCCCGCAGCCCGCCCCGGACGACGCCCAGGGCCTCGTGACGTGCGCGGTCCCCGAGATCCTGCCGGGGGCCGCCAACGCCGTGACGATCACGGTGACGATGTCGACGGACGTGCCGCTCACGGACGTCCCCGGCCTCGACGCGATCGTCCAGGAGGTGTCGGTCGCGGCCGCCGGAGACACCGACCCGGCGAACGACACGGCGCAGTGGACGCTCGCCGGCGAGCCGTTCACGGACCTCGCGATCACCAAGACGGGCCCCGCGACCGCGTACGCGGGCAGCCTCCCGCCCGGCAGCGCCCTCACCCCCGCCTACACGATCGCCGTCACCAACAACACCCCGAACACCGGAGGCGACGACGAGGACGCGATCCGGCCCGTCATCACCGACACCCTCCCGGCCGGGGTGACGCTGCGCGGCGGGACCGGCGCGGTCACCGCGCAGATCGGCGACCGGACCCTACCCCTGACCTGCGGGGTCGCCGGGCAGGTGCTCACGTGCCAGCTCGGCGAGAACCTCGCGGCGCAGGCCACGGCGACCCTCACTGTCCCCGTGACGATCGACGACGACGCGGAGGCCGGCACGACGCTGGTCAACACCGCCTCGGTGGCGACGGGCGACCCGGAGGCGAACCCGGACAACAACCTCGCCAACAACACCGCGCAGGCCACGACGACGGTGCTGGCCTTGGCCGACGCCGCCGTCAGGTCGCTCGCGATCACCCCGCTCGACCCCGCCCGGACCGGTCCCGGGTCGACCTGGACGCTGGCGCTGACCGCCGGGAACAACGGCCCCTCGACCGCCCGCGACACCGAGGTGCGCATCGGGCTCGCCGTCGTCGACGCCTGGGTCGACCTGGCGAGCCTCCCCGCAGGGTGCACCGTCGCCAGCACCGAGCTGGTCTGCCCGCTGGGCGACATCGGGTTCGACGAGACGCGCGACCTGACGTTCACGTTCACGGTGACCGGCTACGCCGAGCCGGGGACGTACGACGGGTTCGCCCAGATCTCGACGACGACCCCGGAGCTCGCGGCGGACGTCCCGAACCACGGCGCCCCCGAGGTGTTCGCCAACAACCGGCTGACGACGACGTTCGACGTCACCGCCGCCGTGACCGACCTCGCGGTCACGAAGACGGCGCTGGGCACCGTGCCCAACCCGGACGAGGCCGCCGACCCGGACTTCGAGGGCGACCCGCACCCGTCGTTCGTCGCGGGCGGGCCGTTCACGTACCAGATCGCCGTCGAGGTCCCCGGGCAGGACCCCGCCGAGGTCACGGCGGGCAACACGGGCCTGGCCGACGCGCGCGACGTCGTCGTGACCGACACGCTCCCCGTCGGGTTCGTGGTGCAGCAGGCCACCGCGCCCGGCGGCCCCTGCACGATCACCCCGCCCGCCGACCCGCTCACGGCCGGGTACGCCATCCGCTGCGAGCTCGGCACGGTCGCCGGGTTCACGGGCGGCACGCCGGCCCAGCCGGCCATCGTGAGCGTCCACGGCGTGCTCGACCCCGACGCCAACAACCTCCACGGCGGCGACAAGTGGGCCGAGGCCGTCGAGAACACCGCCGTCGTGACCACGGCGACCGCGCTGCCGGGCGGCGCCACGTCGGTCGAGGGCGGCGTCGTCGTCGACATCGCCGAGATCGCCGACCTCACCGTCGTCAAGACCCCCGACTCCCCCACCGTGAACGCGGGCGGCACCGCCGGGTACACGCTGACCGTCGTCAACGCGGGGCCGTCCGGCGTCGAGCACGCCGTCGTCACGGACTCGCTGCCCGTCGGGTTCACGCTCGTCCCCGACCCCGTCGGCTGCCCCGCGCCGCAGACCGAGCCCGACGACGAGACCCAGGCGCTGCCCCGGGTCGCGGACGGGCCCGGGCAGGAGTTCGCGTGCCGTGTCGGCGCCGTCCCGGCCGGGGCGACGCGCTCGGTCCACGTCGTCGCCACCACCGACCCCGCGGCGGCGCCCGGCACGTTCACCAACACCGCCGTCGTGGGCTCGCTCGCCAACGAGGCCGACGCCGCCGACAACACGGCGACCGCCGACGTCACCCTCGAACGGCTCGCCGACCCCTCGATCACCTCCGCGGTGAGCACGACGACGCCCGCCGCGGGCGGCGAGATCACCTACACGGCCTTCACCATCAACAACGGCCCGTCGTCGGCGTGGGACGTCACGGGCACGACGACGTTCCCGCCGGGCTTCGTGCCCGTGAGCGCCGACGTGCCGCTCAACACCTGCACCTGGAACCGGACGCCGCCCGCGGACCCGGCGAGCGTCGCGTGGGAGGACTTCTCCTACGTGCTCGACTGCGTGCCCCTCGACCCGTCGACCCCGTTCCCGCCGGGCGTCGCCTCGACATCCGTCGTCGTCATGCACATCCCCGGCGACACCCCCGCCGGCAGCTACGCGGGCCAGGCCGTGGTGCAGACGCCCACGCCCGAGGTGACGACCGACAACAACACGACCGCGCAGACGGTCGTCGTCGCGCACGTGTCGGACACGCGCCTCGTCAAGACGCTCGTCGAGCCAGACCCGATGCTCGCGGGCGGCCCGCGACGTGGCGGCTGACCGTCACCAACGACGGCCCGTCGATCGCCGACGACGTCGTCGTCTCCGACAACGTGCCCGACGGGATGACCTACGTCGCGGCGCAGCTTGAGGGCGGTGCGGCGTGCCCGCCGCCCGAGAGCTACGACACGGCCGAGGGCGACACCGAGACGATCCTGCGCTGCCCCGTGGGCACGCTCGCGGTGGGCCAGGAGGCGTCGGTGCTGGTCACGTTCGGTATCGACGCCGACCAGGCCGGGGCCGACCTGTGCAACGCGGCTCTCGTCGGCTCCGGGTCGCTGGACCCGGACGCGGCCGACAACCAGGCCGAGGCCTGCGGCACCGCCGTGGCCCCGCCGTCGACGGACGTGCTCATCACGCTCACCCCGCCGGACCGGACGTACCACAGCGGCGACCGCGCCGAGCTGACCGCGACCGTGCGCAACGACGGGCCGGGTCAGGCGACCGCCGTCGTCGCGACCCTGGACATCCCGCCGGGCCTCACCGACTACACCGGCGTCGCCGTCGAGTGGCCCGCCGGCAGGCCGCAGCCGCCCGACGGCGTGGTCGGCTCGCTGACGTTCGACGTCGGCGACCTCGCCCCGGGCGAGCAGGTCGTGTACCGGATCGTCGGGACGGTCACCGGGGCGCCGGGCACGGTGCTGACGGTCGCCGGGCAGACCACGCACGGCGAGCCCGACCCGGTCGCACCCAACGACGCGGACGACGCGGTGCTGCGCATCGTGGGCGAGCCGACGCCCACTCCCCCGCCCACCCCGACGCCGCCCACCGAGACGCCGCCGCCCGGGCCGGGGCCCGCCGCGCCCGGACGAGTGCCGCCGTCGCCGGGCATGCCGCGGACGGGCGCCGAGGTGCTCGGCCTGGTCGCCGCGGCGCTGGCGCTCGCCGGGACGGGCGCGGCGCTGCTCGGCGTGCGGCGCCGACGCGGGCCGGGCTGACGCGGGCCGGGCTGACGCGGGCCGGGCTGACGCGGGCCGGGCTGACGCGGGCCGGGCTGACGCGGGCCGGGCTGACGGGCGCCCGGGTGGCGGCGCGGTGCCGCAGGGCGGACTGCCGGGGTGCCCTGGTGGCGGGCGCCGTCAGGCCCCCGGCCGCCCCTGAGCGAGCCACCCCGCGACGCCGCGCAGGCCCTCCGCCCAGCGGCCGAGGTCCGTGACGTCGGCGTGCGCCGTGACGACCGTCAGCAGCTCGCCCACCGCGGCGTCGGCCACCCCGGCGTCCAGGTGCGTCAGCGCGGAGAAGACGCGGACGGCGTCGGACTCCGGGAACTCCCGGCGGGCGCGGTCCAGGACGGCGCGCGACGCGCCGAGCTCGCCCAGCCAGCGCAGCGTGCTGCCGTACTGGCACAGGCACCGGCGCAGCGCGTCGCCCTCGAGGCCGAGGTCCAGCGCGCGCTCGTACAGGGCGCGCGCGGTGGCCTCCTCGCCCGCCGTGTCGTAGGCGCCCGCCAGCTCGTACGTGAGGACGGGATGGCCGGGGTGCTGTGCGAGCAGGTCCGCGAAGTAGGCGATCGTGGGCGCCATGTCCGCGCGGTCGCGTCGCTCGTAGCCCACGCGGATGGCCTCGTCGATCTCCGGGGTGACCTGGGAGCTCATGGGGGCCGACCGTACCAGCGGGGACGACGACGCCCCGCCCGGGCGGCAGGAGCCGTCAGGGCGGGGCGTGCGCCGCTCCGGGGCGGCCGTGACGGGCACGGCCGCCCGGTGCGTCAGCCGGCGTAGACCAGGTCGAACCGGTCGGCGTCCATGATCTTCGTCCAGGCGGCGACGAAGTCGTGGACGACCTTCTCGGCGGCGTCGTCGGACGCGTACACCTCGGCCAGGGCGCGCAGCTCGGAGTTGGAGCCGAACACCAGGTCGGAGCGGGTACCCACCCAGCGGCGCTCACCCGTCGCGCGGTCGGAGCCCTGGTAGGCGTGCTTGCCCGGGTCGAGCGCCGTCCACTCGGTCTCCATGTCGAGCAGGTTCGCGAACCACGCGTTGTCCAGCACGCCCGGGGTGTCGGTGAAGACGCCGTAGGACGAGCCGTCGTAGTTCGTGCCCAGCACGCGCAGGCCGCCGATGAGCACCGTCATCTCCGGCGCCGACAGGCCGAGCAGGTTGGCGCGGTCCACCAGCGAGTACTCCGCGGGCAGCGGCGAGCGGCCCTGGTAGTTGCGGAACCCGTCGGAGACCGGCTCGAGCCAGGCGAACTGCTCCAGGTCGGTCTGCTCCTGCGTCGCGTCGACACGGCCCTGCGTGAAGGGCACCTCGACCGTGACGCCGGCCGCCTGCGCGGCCAGCTCGACGCCCACGTTGCCCGCGAGCACGATCACGTCGGCGACGGACGCACCGGCGTCGGCGGCGACCTGCTCGAGGACGGGGAGCACCTGCGCGAGTTGCGCCGGGTTGTTGACCTCCCACGAGCGCTGCGGCTCCAGGCGCAGGCGGGCGCCGTTGGCGCCGCCGCGCTTGTCGGAGTCGCGGTACGACGACGCCGCCGCCCAGGCGGTACTCACGAGCTGCGAGACCGTCAGGCCGGAGGCCTTGATGGTCTCCTTGAGCGCGTCGAGCTGCGCGGGCGTGAGGTCCGCGTGGGTGCGAGCGGGCAGCGGGTCCTGCCAGGCGAAGTCCTCGGCCGGCACCTCGGCGCCGCGGTAGCGGACCTTCGGGCCCATGTCGCGGTGCGTCAGCTTGAACCAGGCGCGCGCGAACGCGTCGGAGAACGCCTGCTGGTCGTCCTTGAACTTGCGCGAGATCGGCTCGAGCTCGGGGTCGACGCGCAGCGCGAGGTCGCTCGTCAGCATGCGCGGCTCGCGACGGCCGTCCGAGTGGGCCAGCGGCACCATGTCGGAGCCGCCGCCGTCCACCGGGCGCCACTGCTTCGCACCCGCGGGCGACTCCATGAGCTCCCACTCGTACGCGAAGAGGATGTGGAAGAACTCGTTGTCCCAGCGCGTCGGGTGGTAGGTCCAGGTGACCTCCAGGCCGGACGTGATCGTGTCGTCCCCGTGGCCGGTGCCGAACGAGTTCCGCCAGCCGAGGCCCTGCTCCGCGAGATCGGCGGCCTCCGGGTCGGCGCCGACGTGCTCGTCCGGGTTCGCGGCGCCGTGCGTCTTGCCGAAGGTGTGGCCGCCCGCGATCAGCGCGACGGTCTCCTCCAGGTCCATGCCCATGCGGCGGAAGGTCTCCTTGACGTCCACCGCGGAGGCCATCGGGTCCGGGTTGCCCGCAGGGCCCTCGGGGTTGACGTAGATGAGGCCCATCTGGACCGCGGCCAGCGGGTTCTCCAGGTCGCGCTCGCCCGTGTAGCGCTCGTCGGCGAGCCACGTGGTCTCGGGGCCCCAGTACACGTCCTGGTCGGCCTCCCACACATCCTTGCGGCCGCCGCCGAAGCCCAGGACCGGGAAGCCCATGTCCTCCAGCGCGACGTTGCCGGCGAGGATCATGAGGTCGGCCCACGACAGCGCCTGGCCGTACTTCTTCTTGACGGGCCACAGCAGGCGGCGGGCCTTGTCGAGGCTCACGTTGTCGGGCCAGGAGTTCAGCGGGGCGAAGCGCTGCTGGCCCTCGCCGCCACCGCCGCGGCCGTCGAAGCTGCGGTACGTGCCGGCCGAGTGCCACGCCATGCGGATGATGAACGGGCCGTAGTTGCCGAAGTCGGCGGGCCACCAGGGCTTCGAGTCGTGCAGGACCTCGACGATGTCCTTCTTGACCGTCGCCAGGTCGAGCGCCTCGAAGGCCTTGACGTAGTCGAAGTCCGCGCCGAGCGGGTTCCCGACGGCAGGGTTCTTGGCCAGCATCTTGAGGTTGAGCTGGTTCGGCCACCAGCCCCGGTTGCCGCCGCCCTGCGTGGGGTGCGGGGCACGGCCGGCGCCGGTGACGGGGCAGGTCGCCTCAGGGTTGTCGGTCAATGTGCTTCCTTCCGTTCGGGCGTGCGGTGCGGGTCTGCCGGAGTGCCGGGCCCGCGGGGGCTTCGGAGTGCGGTCAGGCGTGCGCGTCGGCGTCGTCGGTGGCGGCCGCGCACTGCGGGCAGAGCCCCCAGTACACGACCTCCGCCTCGTCGACACGGAAGCCGTGCGTGTCCGACGGCGTCAGACACAGGGTCTCTCCCACGGCGCAGTCGACGTCGGCCACGGCGCCGCACGATCGGCACACCACGTGGTGGTGGTTGTCGCCCGTGCGGGTCTCGTAGCGGGCGACGGAGCCGGCGGGCTTGATGGTGCGCAGGATGCCGAGGGCGCTGAGCGTGTGCAGGGAGTCGTACACGGCCTGGTGCGACACGCCGGGCAGCTCCTCGCGGACGGCAGCGATGACGGACTCGGTGTCGGCGTGCGGCAGCCGGTCGACGGCGGCGACGACGGCGAGACGGGGCTTCGTCACACGCAGCGACGCCTGGCGCAGCATGGCCGCGACGTCGTCCTGGGTGAGCATGCGCTCATCGTGGCCACTTGTCTGGAACGAGTCAAGTCTGACGCTGAACGGCGGTGCGGCAGCGGGCGGCGGGCGGGGCGGATGGCGGGCCGCAGGCCGCAATCGGAACGTGGGTTCGGTATCGGAACGTGCCTTGCATCGCACGTTTCGATACCGAACCCACGTTCCGATCCAACGGCTCGGCTCAGCGTGCGGGCGCCGGGTGGAGCGCGAGGTGCCGGTCGGGGTGCAGGTGGGTCGTCACCGCGCTCGGGAAGCGGGACACCAGGCGGCGGACAGCCGCCTCCGGGCGCCGCGCGTCGGACGCCATGAAGCGGACGGGGCGGACGCCGAGCGCCTCCGCGATGGCGTCCTCGCGGCGCTTCTCCTCGACGAGCGCCCGACGGCCGCTGTACGCCGCACCGAACGCCCCGTCGGTGTACTTGACCTGCCCGTCGAACTCGGCGAGGACGCGGTGCTCCGGCCAGCCAAGGTCGGCGCGGTATACCCCTGCGTGCGTACGGACCGCCCACTGGGTGGTCGGCCGCGGCAGGCCGGCGTGCAGCGCGAGGTAGCGCAGCCACGTCTCCCACGCGGACTCGGCACCGGCGTCGGCGAGCGAGAGGACGAGGCCCGCGCGCGCCCGCCCGTTGCGCTGCGTCAACGCCGCCAGCCGCTCGCGCACCTCGTCGAGGCGAAGGCCTTGCCGCAGCGCGCCGTCGGCGACGACGAGCCCGTCGAGCGCCGGCATCGTGAGCAGGCAGTCGACGACGGTCTGCTCGAGTGTCGTCACCGGGATCCCGTCGACCTCCACCCACGACGTCGGCAGGCCCACGTGGCGGCCGACGTCCGCCGACCGCGTGCCGCTCATGCTCGACGCCTGCCGCACGTGCGTCACCGCAGGCACGCGCCAGACCGGTAGTCGCCACAGGAGCGCGGCACTCCCGTGGCTGATGACGTGCGGCGCCCGCAGCTGCCGGTGCACGACGGCGACGTGAGCGAGCGCGGCAGCGACGTCGCCGGCGACGCGCCCGTCGCCCGGCCCGTCACCGAGCCCGACGACGTAGCCACCACGCCGCACTCGCCGAAGATCCCCGGCGCCCACAAGACGCCGCAGCTCCCCCTGCTCACGCTCCCTGGCAAGCACCACCCTGTCCGCTGTCACGCGCCCCAGCATCCCGGCCGAGCACCGAGCGCGCGGACGACCTGTGGACAACGTCGCCGCGCACCGCCGCCCCGGGATTGCCGCCCGCCGGAGCCGGACGCCGGCCGAGTTCAGGCGCGCCGGGGCCCGGGCGCCGGTCCGGCGACTCGGCGACCCGGCGACCCGGCGACCCGGCGATCCGGCGATCCGGCGATCCGGCGATCGAAGCGTGGGTTCGGGATCGGAACGTGCCTTCCATCGCACGTTTCGATCCCGAACCCACGTTCCGATGGCGGGCTCGTCAGCCCAGCGTGCGGTGGAAGAACGCGATCGAGTCGCGAGCGGTGTCCGCCTTCGCCGCCGGGTCGTCGTGCTCCTCGAGCACGAAGCCGTAGTGGCCCGCAGCCGGCGTGCCGACCGTCGCCGCGTCCGCGCCACGGATCGCGCGGGCGTACCGCATGCCGTTCTCCGCCGGGGGCGCGATCACGTCCGACGCCGTCCAGCGCACCGCCACCGGGACGTCGACGCCGGCGGTCGTCGCGGCGTCGTCGAGCAGCGGGCCGAGCGCCGGGCACAGCAGGAAGCCGGCGCGGACGCGGCGGTCGCGCAGGTCGGCCGCGGCGCGGCGCGGGAGCGACGCGAGCACCTCGGGGTCCAGGGCGGTGAGCTCCTCGAGGAGCGTCGGGTACTCCGGTGGGGGCGGCAGCTCGACGTCGCCACCGCCCAGCCGTTCCACCATCGCCTGGGCGAGCCGCGCGCCGCACACGGCCGCCGCGGTGTAGCCGCCGAGCGAGAAGCCCGCCACGCCGACCGGTCCCCGGGCCGCGACGTGGTCGAGGGCGACCGAGACGTCCAGCGCGCGGTCCCACCAGCTGACGAAGCCCAGGGCCGTCTTGCCTGCGACGTAGCTGTTGCCGTGATGGTCGATCCCGACGACGTCGCACCCCGCGTCGCGCAGCGCCGTCGCCCACCACTCCAGCTCCCGCACGGAGCCGCCCGTGCCGTGGGACAGCACGATCAGCGGGGCGTCGTCGCGCGCCGCCCGCCACACGGTGACGCGGACGGGACGCGGACCCGTGCCGTCGTACGCGGCGCGGGCAGGGTCGTAGACGGTGAGCGGCCCGGCGGAGGCGAGCGGCCCGGTGGCGGTGAGGTCCATGCACGGGATGGTGGGCCCTGCCCTTGGGGCAGGGTCAACGCCGGCGGCGGACCTGCCTCCGGCGTCCACGCGAGCGCACCGCACGGCGCCAGGGCGGCCTCACCGGCGCGCAACCACCCGCCCTCGCCTCACCAGCGCACGGCGGCCTCCGCGACGACGGCGTCCGGGTCGTCGTCGGACCACGGGACGGCGTAGATCTCGCGCCGCACCGGGGAGGCGACGCCCGCCCTCCGTGCGGCGGCGACCGTCGCCGCGTGCAGGTCCACGATCTGCGGGAACGCGCACTCGCGCACGGTGACGGGCAGGAACGCCTCCTCGCCGGCGGGCTCTTCCCGCAGGACGACGGCGCCGGCGGGGTCGACCGTGCCCTCGTAGGGCACGCACGTCTCGACCCGCCCGGTGACGCCCGGCCCGGTCAGCTCCCGGTACACCACCCAGTACTCGTCGCCGAAGCGCGCGCCCTGGGCCGCGAGGTGCGCTCGCACGGTCAGGACGTCGGCGGTGAACGTCGGGACGAGGGCGGCCTGGTCCGGCTCGCTCGTCAGGGTCGCGACCTTGCGCGCGGGGACGGTCCGCCGACGGACGTCGTCGCGCACCGGCATCGTGGCGGCGAGGTGCGCCTCGACGGCGGCGCGGCCCTCGCCCGCGGCGGCGCGCCGCTCGCCCCACCAGCGCATCAGCAGGTCGCGGGCGTCGTCGGGCGGGGCGTCGACGACGGCGGCGACACGCTCGAGCGGCAGCTCCAGCCGGCGCAGCAGGGCGATGGTGCGCCCGCGGGCGACCTGGTCCGGGCCGTAGGTGCGGTACCCGGTCACGTCGTCCACGGTCGCCGGGACCAGGAGCCCGTTGGCGTGGTAGAGGCGCAGCGCCTTGGGCGAGAGGCCGCTCGCACGCGACATCTCCCCCGACGTCAGGCCGCGGTCGGTCACCGGGTCAGGCGCCTGTCCGCGCGGTCACCTCGAGGATCCGGGTGCGGTCGACCGCTGCGTCGCGGTCGGCGTCCAGCGCGGTGCGGCGCGGGTCGCGGAGATAGGCGTCGAGCGCCGCGCGCGACGGCAGCTCGATGACCTGCACCTCGAGCGGGTCGGTCACGTCGTCGGTCCAGCCCTGGACGTCGAGCGGGACGACAGTCGACGACGTCGCCCGCCGCACGCGGGTGACGAGCCGGGCCCCGTGGTCCGGCAGCAGGGCCAGGACGGCGTCCTCGTAGGCGGTGAGCGCGTCGTCCTGGCCGGGGCGGGCCCACAGGAGGACGCAGAGCTGAAGGGCCGCGGTGCTCGACACGCGAGCCATGGTGGCAGCAACCCCGAGCCGCACGCCAGCCCGCGCCCCGGGCCGGCTCCGCCCCCTCACGATCGGAACGTGCATTCGAGATCGGAACGTGCATCGCAGCGCACGTTCCGATCTCGAATGCACGTTCTGATCGGCCGCGCCCGGCGCCCTGACCCGCCGCCAGACCGCCGGAACGCCCATCACGGCGGGCCAGATGTCGGGCCCCGAGGGCCGCGGCAGGGACGATGAACAGGAAAGTGTCCGCGCCCACGGGGGGAGCCCACCCATGACGCCGCCGGTCACCCATGCCCCGAAGCCGCCCACGGCCCAGGTCCCTGCCACGACACAGGGCCCCGCCGTCGAGAGCCGCCTCGCCTCGGGCAAGGCCAGCACCTTGAGAGACCTGATCGAGCGTGGCGACTTCGCCGCCGCCCAGGACTGGGCGCGCGAGCGCCAGGTCGGGGAGGTCGTCGACGAGATCGACCGCATGCGCCCGGTCGACGCCGTCGCCGCCTTCCGCCTGCTCGACCCCGAGCGCGCGTTCGACGTCTTCGAGGACCTCGAGCCCAACGGCCAGCAGGCCATCCTCGAGGTGATGCGCGGGGCCGAGTTCAGCGAGTTCGTCGACTCCCTCGACCCCGACGACCGCGCCCGCATGCTCCACGAGCTGCCCGCGCGCGTCGCTCGTCGCGTGCTCGCCGGGCTGAGCCCCGCGGAGCGCGCCCTCACGGCCACCCTGCTCGGCTACCCCGAGAACTCCGCGGGCCGCTACATGACCCCGCAGGTCGTGGTGCTGCGCGAGAACCTGTCCGTCGCTGCGGCGCTCACGCACGTCCGCAACCGCGGGGCCGACGCCGAGACGATCTACACGCTTCCCGTCGTCGACACCGAGCGCCGTCTGACCGGCGTCGTCGACCTGCGCGAGCTGGTGCTCGCGGACGCCGAGGCGACGGTGGCGGACCTGGTCGTCACGAGCCCGCCGCACGTCAAGGCGACCGAGCCCGCCGAGCGCGCGGCCCGCCTCATGGCCGACGAGAACGTCCTCGACCTGCCGGTCATCGACTGCGAGGGCCGCCTGCTCGGCCTGCTCACGTTCGACGACGCCGACGAGGTCATCGAGGACGCCGACTCCGAGGACGCCTCCCGCCAGGGTGGCGCCAAGCACTGGGACGGCCACTACATGGCGGTGTCGGTGCTGCAGATGGCGCGCGCCCGCGCGGTGTGGCTGGTGCTGCTGCTCGTGGTCTCGCTGCTCACGGTGACGGTCGCGCACCACTTCGAGGACGCGCTCGAGCAGGTGGCGGCGCTCGCGCTGTTCGTGCCGCTGCTCATCGGCACGGGCGGCAAGGTGGGCACGCAGGCGTCGTCGGCGTGCGTGCGCGCGATCGCCATCGGCGAGGTGCGGCCCTCGGACATCGCCCGCGTGACGCTGCGCGAGGCCGCGACCGGGCTGCTGCTCGGCGCGGGCCTGGGCGTGCTCGCGATCGGCGCCGGCTTGTTCTTCACGGGGCTGGAGGTCGCCGTCGTCGTCGGGGTGTCGCTCATGCTCATCGCCCTGCTCGGGGCGCTCGTGGGCGGGATCTCCCGCTGGTGGCGCGGCGGTTCGGCATCGACCCGGCGCTCGTGTCGGCGCCCGTGGTCACCACCGTCGTGGACGTGCTCGGCCTGGTGATCTACTTCGTCGTCGCGAGCACGCTGCTGGGCCTCTGAGCACCTCCGCCCGGGCGGGCCGGCGCGCGGCTAGCCTGGGCGGGTGCTGCGGATCTCCGACCTGACCTACCTCGTGCGCGACCTCGACGAGGCCATCACGTTCTTCGTCGACGCCCTGGGCTTCGAGGTCCGCTCCGACGAGGTCTCCCCCGGGCGCCGCCGCGTCGTCGTGGGTCCCGACGGTGGCGGGCCAGGCCTGGTGCTCAAGCCCGCGCCGAGCTCGCCCCAGGTGGGCCGGCAGGCCGACGGCGGGGTCCTGTTCTTCCTCCACACGGACGACTTCGACGCGACCTACGCGCGCCTGGCCGCGCACGGCGTGACGTTCCGCGAGGAGCCGCGGCACGAGCCGTGGGGCACCGTCGTCGTGTTCGAGGACCTCTACGGCCAGCCGTGGGACCTCATCCAGCCGCTCGCCTGAGAACACCCGAGCCACCGCTCGACGGCGTCGAGCCGGCGGCTCGTCTGGCGCTGCCAGTCCCGCTCCTGCACGCGGTGCGGCCCCGTGGCCA
Source organism: Xylanimonas protaetiae (assembly GCF_004135385.1). Lineage (NCBI taxonomy): Bacteria > Bacillati > Actinomycetota > Actinomycetes > Micrococcales > Promicromonosporaceae > Xylanimonas > Xylanimonas protaetiae. The sequence continues at coordinate 1,100,416 of NZ_CP035493.1, forward strand.
GCGACATGAGCACCCCGGCGACGCGCGCGGACAGCTCCGCGGGGTCGACGACGTCGGCGAACGCGGTCGCGTACTGCCGGGCGAGGGCGCGCAGGCGGGGCCGTCCCAGCCGCGCATGAGCGACAGCGTCTCGAGGTGCGCGACGAGGCAGGCGAGGTCGTCCGCGCGGCGGCCGGGGCCGGCGCTGTCGACGTCGAGCAGGCCCGTGACGCGCCCGCCCGCGAGCAGCAGCTGCGCCTCGTAGAGGTCGCCGTGCGTGGGCGCGTCGTCGGGCATGCCGACCGTGCGGTCGAGGATCCGGTCCGCGAGCGCCGCCGCCCGCCCGGCCTCGCGCGGCAGTGCGGCGCCGATGAGGGAGGCGTAGAAGTCGGCGTGCTCGCTCCAGGGGGCGCGGCGCGGCATGGTGCACAGCTCGTGCGGCAGCCGTTCGACGAGGTCGAGCACCTCGCGCGGGGACGGCACGGGGCGGCCGGACTGGACGGCGGCCCGCATGGTGGTGCCGTCCAGCGGGGTGAGCACGAGCAGGCCGTCGGCGGTGGAGTCGAGCACGGCGGGCACGGGCAGCCCGGCCGCGGTGAGCAGGTCGTGGCGGCGGCGCAGCTCGTCGACCTTCGTGGGCCGCAGCACCTTGAGGTAGAGCCGCCCGCCGGGGGCGCTCGCCTCGACGACGGCGCGCCGCGTGGGCCGGTACGCGCGCAGGGTCAGGTCGACGGGCCGGCTCGCCGCCGCGGGCACGCCGAAGCGTTCGAGCAGGGCGGCGACGGCGTCCTCGTCGTGCGCGGTGCGCAGGGCGGGCAGGCCGGGGTCGTCGGGGAAGAGCCAGACGGCGGCGCGCCGCTCGCCGCGCTCGAGCGTGAGGACGCCGGGCGCGCTGTGGTGCGCGGGGCGGCCGACGCTCGCGCCGAGCGTCTCGCGGCGGACGCCGTCGGACCAGCGCACGTCGCCGCGGTACGCCACCGTGGTGGACGTCCCGGGGCGGTGGTCGACCTGCCGCACCGACCAGTCGACCAGCTCGCCGCCGGCGCGGTCGAGCGCGGCCGCGAGCAGGTCACCGGCGTCGGCGCCGGTGAGCAGGTCGAGTGCGGACGTCATGGCGTCAGGGCGAGGCGACGGTGCTGCGCGGGTCGGTCAGGTCGTCCATGGCGTCGAGGAGGCTCGCCTGGATGTAGGTGAGCTCGGGCGTCGCGAAGCTCTCCCAGGAGAGGTCGTCGACGTCGCCCCACGACTCCTCGGCGGCGGGCTCGTCCCACATCGTCGTCTGCGGGTTGTGCTTGTAGACCCACCACAGGTGGCCGAACGGGTCGGCGAAGCGGGAGAAGGTGTCGCCCCAGAAGTCGGTGGGCTCCGTGACGACGCGGCCGCCACGCGCGACGGCACGCTCGAGCGTCGCCTCGACGTCGTCGACGTAGACGCGCACGAACGCGGGCGTGTACGGCCAGTGCGGCTTGCGGTCCGCGACGGTGAGCAGGGAGTCGCCGAGGAGCAGCTCGGAGTGCAGCACGAGCCCGTCGACGTCGTCGGTGCGGGCCGCCGGCACCTCGACCGCGCCGAACACCTGGACGAGGAACTCGATGAGCCCTCGGGCGTCGTCGGACATGATGAACGGCGCGATGGTGGCGGAGCCGGCGGGCGCGGCGGGGGTAGACATCCGGGGTTCCTCTCGGTCGACCCTTCGACCATGACGGGAAACGGCGGCGCCCGGGGACGGCTGGCCGCGGCGGGCCCGCGGTCTGTCGCGCTGCGCACGTCCCCGCGTGGTGCACTGGCCGTGTGAAACCCTTCCTGCTGCTGGCGACGCGCGCGCAGGACGTCGCCGCCGACGGCGAGCACGCGGCCGTGCTGCGCTTCGGCGGGCTCGCGCCGGAGCGGGTGCGGCGGGTGCGGCTCGAGCAGGCGCCCATGCCGCGCATCGACCTCGACGACTACGCGGGGATCGTCGTGGGCGGCGGCCCGTTCAACTCCTCGGACCCGGAGACGTCGAAGTCGCCGACGCAGCGCCGCGTCGAGCGCGAGTTCGCTGCCCTGCTCGACGAGGTCGTGGACCGCGACTTCCCGTTCCTGGGCGCCTGCTACGGCGTCGGGACGCTCGGCGCGCACGAGGGCGCGATCATCGACCGCACGTACGGCGAGCGGATCGGCCCCGTGGAGGTCACGCTCACGCCGGAGGGCGTCGCCGACCCGCTGCTGGCCGGGATGCCGCCGCGGTTCCACGCGCTCGTCGGGCACAAGGAGGCGGTGCGCGCGCTCCCCGCGCACGCGGTGCTGCTCGCGTCGTCGGCGCACTGCCCGGTGCAGATGTTCCGCATCCGCAGCAACCTGTACGCCACGCAGTTCCACCCGGAGCTGGACGTCGCGGGCCTGCTGGAGCGTATCGAGGTGTACCGGGACCACGGGTACTTCGAGCCGTCGGAGCACGCGGAGGTGCTGGCGCGGGCGACGTCGCGCGAGATCACCGCCCCGCACCGCATCTTGCGGGCGTTCGTGGAGCGCTACGGCACGCCGTAGCGGGGCTCACGCGTGGCTGGGGTGCTCGTGCTGGACGTGCTCGGCCGGCTCGATCTGGAACGTGGAGTGCTCGACGGCGATGGCGAAGTGCGTCGCGAGGCACTCCTGGAGCTGGTCGAGGATCCGCCCGGCGTGCCCGTCGCTGAAGCACTCGCTCTCGACGACGACGTGGGCGGACAGCACCGGCAGGCCGGTCGCGATGAGCGACGCGTGCACGTCGTGCACCTCGCGCACGTGGTCGACCTCGAGCAGGTGGGCGCGGACGTCGTCGAGGTCGAGTCCCGGCGGGGTCGACTCGAGCAGCACCGACGTCGTCTCCCACAGGATCTTCGCGGCGCGCGGCAGGATCAGGACGCCGATGAGCAGGCCCGCGACGGCGTCGGCCTGCTGCCACCCGGTCGCGGCGATGACGACCGCTGCGACGATGACGGCGACGGAGCCCAGGGCGTCGTTGAGCACCTCGAGGAACGCGGCCCGCAGGTTGAGGTTCGCCGCCCGCCGTGACGCCAGGACCAGCAGCGACGCGACGTTCCCCACGAGGCCGACGACGCCGAAGACGACGAGCTCGCCCGAGGCGATCTCGGGCGGCGAGAACAGCCGCTGCACGCCCTCGACCAGCACGTAGACGCCGACGGCGAGCAGGATCGCCGACTGCCCGAGCGCGGCGAGCACCTCAGCGCGGCGGAACCCCCACGTGCGCTGCGACGTCGCCGGGCGCAGCGACAGGTGCGCCGCGAAGAGCGCGAGGGCGAGGCCCGCGGCGTCGACCAGCATGTGCGCGGCGTCGACCAGCAGCGCGAGCGACCCGGTGAGGAGCGCGCCGACCACCTCGGCCAGCAGGATCGTCGCCGTGATCGCGAAGGCGACAGCGAGCCGCCCGCGATGGTCGCCGGGCCCGCCGGGCCCGCCGGGGGCATGGTCGTGGTCGTGGCTCATGAGCCCAGCGTTCCACGGACGGCGCAGGGCGTCGGACGCGGGCACGCTGGCGCCGGATCGCTACAGCAGGAGCAGGTTGAGCGACGCGACGACGACGAGCACCGTGACGAGGCGGTCGAACAGGCGCTGGTCCACGCGGCCGACGACCTTCCGGCCGATCCACGTCCCCACGAGCACGACGGGCGCGAGCACCGCCCAGAGCGCCACCGTGTCGGCGCGCACGATCCCCACGCCCACCGCGACGGGCAGCTTGATCACGTTGACCGTGAAGAAGAACCACGCCGTCGTGCCGAGGAACCGCCACTTCTCGAACCCCGTGGCGAGCAGGTAGAGGCTCATGGGCGGGCCGCCCGCGTTGGCCACCATCGTGGTGAACCCGGCGAGGCCGCCGTACCCCGCGGCGGCGGTGCGCGAGTCGGCGCGCAGACGGTTGCGGCCCAGGTTGAGCAGGAGCAGGACGAGCAGGATCGCGCCGATGGTGCGGCGCATGACCTGGTCGCTGACCGCGCCGAGGAACACCGCCCCGAGGGCGACGCCCACGATCACGGGTCCCAGGAGCCGCCCGATGACGCGGAAGTCGGCGTGCTTGCGGTACGCCCAGATCGCCACGAGGTCGCCCGTGACCAGCAGCAGGAGCACCGCGCCCGTCGAGTCGCGGGCGGGGACGACGAGCGCCATGAGCGCGGCCGCGATGAGCCCGAGGCCGCCGAGCGCCGTCTTGGAGAAGCCGACGAGCAGCGCGACCAGCACCGCGACGGCCCAGCCCGTCCACGGCAGGGCGTCGATCAGGGGCGCCGGCTCAAGCACGGGGGCGCCTCGTCATGCCCGCACCGTAGCGGAGGCCATCCTCACGCTCATAGTTGGCCAACTGACCAAGTCAGGTGACCTGCTCGCCGTACGGTGGGGGCATGAGCGAGAACCCGAACGCACCCCGCAAGCGCGTCAGCGCCGACGAGCGCCGTCGGCTGCTCGTCGCCGCCGCGCTGCGGGTCATGCGGCGCGACGGCGTCGGCGCCGCGACCACGCGCGCGATCTGCGCCGAGGCCGGGATGCCGCACGGCGCGTTCCACTACTGCTTCCACGGCAAGAAGGACCTTTACACGGCGCTGCTCGCGACCGAGGTTGAGGTGGACCTCGACGACCTGTGGACGAGCGTCGCCCCCGGCATGCCGCCCGAGGACGGCATCCGCGCGCTGCTCCTCGCGCACTGGGCTGCGATCGAGGCGGCGCCCGACGCGCAGCTGGTCCTCTACGAGCTCGGCGACCTCGCGCTGCGCGACCCCGACCTGCACGACCTGGCCCAGTGGGAGCAGCGCGCCGCCGTCGACAAGGCCGCCGAGGCCGTCGCACGCCTCACCGCCGAGGGCGGCTTCGGCCTCGTCCGCGACGCGCGCGCCGTCGCAGAGCTCGTCGTCTCGACGCTCGACGGCGTCGCCCGCGCATGGCTGCGCCATCGCGACGACGAACGTGCCCGCGCGACCCTCACCGACCTCGCAGGCCTGCTGGCCACCCTGACCACCCCGACCGGAGGAACACCGTGACCGAGATCCAGTACCGCCCCTACCTGGAGCAGGACGCCCAGGACGTCAAGGCGATCATCAACCAGGCGTTCTCCATCGACCGCTTCGTCAAGGAGCCCCGCCTCCTGGGCGGCGCGCTCGAGGTCTACCTGCGCACCTGCCTGCTCGCCAGCACGTACGCGCGGGTCGCGGTCCAGGACGGCCGCGTCGTCGGCATCCTCATGGGTCGCGTGTCCGGGCACGAGCGGCTCCCCGGCCGGCTCCGCAACCGCCTGCTGACCGGGTCGCACATGGCACGGCTCGCCGTCCTCGGCGTCACGGAGCACAGGTCGCTGCGCCAGTACTTCCAGTTCGACGCCGTCTACGCCCGCCTGCGCAAGGCCGCCACCGCGCCGACCACCGACGAGCTCACCCTCTTCGCCGTCGACGCCTCCACGCGCGGGCTCGGCGTCGGCAAGGCGCTCTACGACACCTACCTGGACCACCTGCGCGAGCACGGCCGCAGCGACTTCTACCTGTACACCGACACGCGCTGCTCGTACGGGTTCTACGAGAAGCAGGGCATGACGCGGGCGGCCGCCGAGGACATGACGATCCGGCTCGACGGCACGCCGGAGACCCTGGGCGTCTTCCTCTATGCGGGGAGCGCCACCTGACCCTCGCCCCGCGCCCCGTCCGCGCTACCGTCCGCCGCTCTCCGGCACGACGCCGAGGTGCCGGGCGAAGAACCGCACGGAGCTGTCGATCTCGAACATCGGCACCCGGAAGTGGCTGCCGGGGTTGGCGTGCAGGGTCTTCTCGGCGGACCCGAGCGCGTCGTAGAGCCTCAGGGCGCCGTCGCGCGGCTCGCCGGTGTCGTCCCACTGGACCACGAACTCGACCGGCACCGTGATCCGCGCGGCCGCCTCGGCGAGCCAGGGGCTGGCGACCAGGCCCAGCACCGCGGCCGTGATCCGCGGCTCCTGCGCGACGAGGCGGATGCCCATCTCGCCGCCCTGGGACAGGCCGTAGTACCCGACGGGCCCGTGCGCACCGACGACGTCCAGCCGCTGGAGCGCGTCCAGGACGGTCCGCCAGTCGGGGACGAGCTCGGCCGCGACGGTCTCGCAGAGGTCGGGCCAGGCCTGCCCGGCAGGCTCGTCGGCGGCCCTCCGCTCGTCGAGGAGCGCGACGAGCCGCCGGATCTCGGGGTGCTCCGGCCGGTCGCCGGTGCCCGGTGCGTCGATGGCGGCGACGGCGTAGCCGCTGGACCGCACGTAGGGGATCGCCCGCGAGACGACCTCCCACCCCTTCTTGTGCTGGCCGCCGCCGTGCCCGATCAGCACCAGCGGCCGGGGGCCGTCGCCGCCGTCGGGGGTCCAGAGGGCCCCGGGGATGTCGCCGACGGCGAAGAGCTGCTCGCGGACGCCGTCGGCGACCGTCTCGGAGAGGATGCGCACTCCCGTATGCCAGCCGACGGGGCGACGCCGGGGCAAGTGCTTACTCGGCCCGGTGATCAGGCCGCGAGGGTCTTGCGCACCGTGCGCAGCAGCTGCCGGACGACGTCGTACCGCGACGCCGTCGTCCCGGAGAGCACCTCCCACGTCGCGTAGAAGAACGCGCCCAGGGCGCTGACGACCCACTCCGTGGAGAGCTCGGCGTCGATGGTCCCGTCGGCGCGGCCGCGCTCGACCACGGCCCGGAGGTCGGCCTGCACGAACGCGTCCTCGTCGAAGATCCCGTTGTCGCCGAGCGTCTCGGTGAAGTACAGCGCGAGGAGGTCGGACAGCTCGACGTACTCCTGGCAGAGGCGTTCGATCGCGCCGATCGCCGATCCCTCCGTCAGGGCGGCGCGCTCGTGGGCCGCCGCGAACCTGGCCCGCGCATCCTCGCCGAGGGCTGCGAGCAGGTCGGCCCGCTCGGGGAAGTACCGGTAGAGCGTCGTGCGCCCGATGCCGGCGGCGTCGGCGATCTGGCCCAGCGACGCGGACGAGTCCTTCGCGAGCTGGGCGACCGCCGTGTCGAGGATCAGCCGGTGGGTGCGGGCCCGGGCCCCCGTGAGCGCGGGCGCCGCGGCGTCTGCGGTGGTGTTCATGCCGATCACGATAGCCGTCTGAGGTGCCGGAAGGGGGCATCTGATCGCTGATCTGGCGCACCGCTGGACTGAAATGGAACATCAACGTACCGTTTCGGCTCATGAGCAACCCCAAGACCTCCGCGACGCCGGCGAACCCGGAACGCACCTGGCGCACCTTCCTGTCGTTCATGCGGCCCTACCGGGCGATGATCTCGGTCGGCGCGGTCCTCGGCGTGATCGCCACCGTGGCCAACCTCTGGTTCCCGCGCCTCACCGAGTACGTCATCGACGCCCTCGCCACCGGCCGGTCCACGACCGGCTACCTCGTCGCGGCGGGCATCGTCACGCTCGTCGGCCTGGCCGGGCTGCTGGGGCAGTTCATCGTGCTCGGCCGCACCGGCGAGACCGTCGTCTTCGACGTCCGCGCCGCGCTGGTCAAGCGCATCCTGCGCGGCTCGGTGCCCGAGGTGCTCTCGCGCAGCTCCGGCGACCTCGTCTCGCGGGCCACCGCCGACGCCCCGCTGCTCCAGCTCGCGGTGAGCACCGGGTTCGTCTCGTTCGTCACCGCGATCGCCGGCGTCATCGGCACCATCGTGTTCATGGGCGTCATCGACGGCGTCATGCTCGGCATCACGCTGGCTGCCGTCGCGGTGCTCGCCGTGTTCATGGGCCTGCTCATGCCGCGCGCCGGGCGCGAGCGAGCGCTCGCGCAGGACGCCGTCGGCGCGCTCGGCGGCGAGCTCGACGGGACGATCAAGGCCCTGCGGACCATCAAGTCCCTCGGCGCCGAGGACTCCCGTGGGCAGGCCGCGCTCGACTCCGCGCACAAGGCGCGCAAGCACGGCATCGCCGCGATGGTCACCGAGACCCTCGCCTTCGAGATCGGCCTCGGCGGCATGGCCATCGTGACCGTCGTCATGCTGGGCTTCGGCGCCTGGCGCGTGAGCGAGGGCCACCTGAGCATCGCCGCGCTCGTCGCGTTCATCATGTACGCGATGAACTTCACGATGCCGCTCATGGAGGTCGCCTCCGGCTTCCAGACGATCCAGCAGGGCCTCGCCGCCTCGAAGCGCATCGCCGAGGCCGAGGAGATCCCGTTCGAGGAGTCCGACGACGCCGCCCCGGCGACGTCGTCCACCGCGCCGGCCCGGGGCGACGTCCCGATCCTCGAGCTCCGCGGCGTGACCGCCGCGTACAACCCGCGCGACGGCGACGTGGTCACGGGCCTCGACCTGACCATCCCGCGCACGGGACACGTCGCGCTCGTCGGCCCGTCGGGCGCCGGCAAGACGTCCACGATGTCGCTGCTGCTGCGCTTCCTCGCCCCGCGGGCGGGGCAGATCCTGCTCGACGGCGTCTCGTACGACGACCTGACCTTCGCGCAGGTGCGCGAACGGTTCGCGTACGTCGAGCAGGAGCCCACCGTGCTGCCGGGCACCGTGCGCGACAACCTCGTCGCCGCGAAGCCCGACGCCACCGACGCCGAGCTGCACGACGTCCTCGCCGCCGTCCACCTCGACTCCGACGTCGCGAGCCTCCCCGACGGCCTGGACACCACGCTCATCGGGGCGACCATGACCGGCGGCGGCCGCCAGCGCCTCGCGCTGGCCCGCGCGCTCCTGCGCAACCCGGACGTGCTGCTCCTCGACGAGCCCACCTCCCAGATCGCGGGCTCCACGGAGGACGCGATCCACGAGGCGATCGCCGCCACCGCCGCCCACCGTGCCGTCGTCACCATCGCGCACCGCGAGGAGACGGTCCGCCACGCCGACACGATCGTCGTCATGGAGGCCGGGCGGGTCCGCGCCACGGGGACGCACGCCGAGCTGCTCGCCACGGACGCGCTGTACCAGGAGCTCATGAGCAACCTGCGGATCAACGACGGCGCGTAGCCCGGGCTCTGCTCGCCCTGGTGCGACCGGCCCGACGGGTCGGTGGCACCAGGGCGAGCTGCTGGTCAGGCCCGACGCCCGGACCATCAGGGAGGGGCTCAGGCGTCGGCAGTGATGCGGTAGAGGCGCTCGCTCCCGAAGCGCTGGAACCCTGCCCGCGCGAGGATCGGCGCCGATGTCTCGGCGCGCCCCTTGACCAACGCGACGCTCGCGCCGAGATCACGGGCGATGCGCAGCCGCTCGAAGAGCTGGGCGCGGTAGGCCCCGCGGTGTCGTGCTTCCGGTACCGTCGCCCCACCCCACAGCCGGGCCACCGCTCCGGGCCCGCCCGAAGGTGGGCCGGCGATCGTCACGCCGCCGGTCGACGCCGGACGTCCGTCAAGCGTCGCCAGAACCCGAAAGCCGGTGCGCGACTCCCAGTCCGACCGAAGCACGGCCGCCTCCGCCTCGAGGCGCTCCGCCGTCAGCGGCTCCTGCCCCCACACACGGACGTCGACCTCGTCGACGCCGCGTCGGGTTGCCATGGCGTCGACTCGCATCACCTCGACGCCGGCCTGTCGACAGCCGAGGTCGGGCAGGACGTCCAGAGGCAGGGCAAGGACGTCCGTGACGTCCTCATGGACGGCGCCGCGGCGCTTCAAGGCGTCCTCGAAGTCCGTCGGCCGCTCCGTGCCGTTGACCCAGATGCCGACGGTCGGCCGTCCCCAGGCGCGGACGCGATCGACGACGCGGTCGATCACGTCATCCGCTGCATGGTCGGAGTCGACGGAGTCCGCGACGACACCCATCCCGGACCACGCGGGATAGCACACGATCCGATGGTCGGTCTGCTCCATCTCCGCGCCCTCGGGCAACCACAGCCACTCGGCTGCCGCTGCGAGCACGAGGTCCGGGGTCCACATCACCTCAGGAGGTTAGCCGTCGAGCGCTGCAGCCAGTTGCGCGACGCCTGCCGGATAGAACGGCGGGGCCGTCTGGACCGTCCTGCGCAGATCCGAAGCAACGACTGCCGCGGTCTCCTGGCTGCCGACACCGGTCCGCAGCGCCCGAGCGATCCACCCTGCGTCCTCACTACCCCTCGCAGTCAACTCCGAGTCAAACTGGCCGCCGACCAGTCCGTCGACGTGATGCGTCGCCTCCGGATGGGTCACCACGTAGACCGTGCGCACGCGGGCAGGGACAACGCCGGGAACCGGCGGCGCGGGCAGGTCCTGGCGACTGATCACCGCAGGATCGTTGCACAGCACTGCAGTCCCGCTCACGGCCGCGGCCGCGGCCAGCGTCTCCTCAGTGCGAGGGATAGGGGATCGGTACGGAGTGGTCGCCGAAGGTGAGGGTGCCGGTCCCGTCAGGGGCGCACGTCACCTCGTAGTCTCCGCGTGCCAGATCGCTGTCGCCGTAGGTCGGGCCATCGACCTGGTCTCCGGTGTACGTGAACCATGAGGGTCCGCCGGTCAGCACCCACCAGCGGGGCGCCTCGGTCCACGGGTTCGCCGGACGTTCCTCCACCGCGATCCATGACGTGTCGCCCTCTCCGCAGTGCGCGACGACGTACCTCCGATCTGTGGAGAACCAGGCGAAGACGACCGCGACGGCAGCAAGGAGGATCAGGAGCCCGGCACCGAACAACGGCAGGCAGCCCGTCCCGTGCCGGCCAACCAGCCGCGTCAGGCTCACCACGGCGACGGCAGCGCAGAACAGCAGCGCCGCAACAAGCGCGCAGATCCACGTCAGCGCGGTGTGGTTCGCCAACAGGTAGAGGGCGTCCTGGTGGTTCTCAGGGTGCTGCGACGCCTGTGAGGACACATACCCGATGCCAGCACCGATGAGGAAGCACGCGACCACCGCGCCCCAGAAGATCCCCCGCGCCCGCGTCATCGGATCAGGAGTCGACGCCGCTGCGCAGAACGCCCCCGAACGAGACGCCCATGACGCGAGGCTGCTCAACGTAGACCGTGCGCAACACCATTGACCTCCGCATCGACCGCGACCACCGAGCGGGCGCCACCCTAGCCCGGCGACGACGCGGCTCGGACCGCCAAGCGAACCTTCGACCGACTCAGGGCCCATCCCGCGTGGGCCGGTTCAGCATCTCCTGCCGAGGGGCGCAGCGGTGCTGATGAAATGCGTGCCCGGTCGCGAAAAGTAGGTCGCAGGTCGACAACAACAATTGCGTCGATGTGCACCGCAGATTGCGCGCACACGCCGCCGCACTCTTCTCGATCCCGGGCGTGTCGCGGTAGTTGAGAAAAGTAGGCTGCGAATCGTGTCGATGTGTCGACCGAGCCGGCAGGAACTCCCATCCGCGCAGCAGCGCGAACTCGATGCTCGTCCATTGGGACGGGTTCGGCATTGCCGAGGCAGGGCAGATGGTGGGGCTCGGGGCGTCGGCCCACGGCCGGTACGCCAGGGCGCGCGAATGGCTCAGCGCAGAGCTCCACAGCAGTTTTCCCGAGTGCCCGACCCGTGCCGACGTGGGCTTCGTATGGGTGTCGGTGCCCGGGGTCGGGCGTGAGGTTGTCGCCGTCCTCTGCTGAGCACTTCCGCGCGGTCCCGGTTCACGACTGGATGATCGGTAGTGCGTGGTACCTCGTCGGCGCGCTTGCTCGAGGCGTTGGTAAGTTCCGAGTCGTGGCCGGACAGATCCAGGTATGAACGACTTGTGGGCGGAACTGCTGCCCCAACCCCGACCTGGGCAGTCCGCGGACGATCGTGTGACGGAGTGGTGGCGCGACCATGCCGGCCGAGTCCAGGCATACGCCCTGCGGCACGTCGACCCGCACTCCGCGCAGGAGGTCGTCGCCGAGACGTTCCTCATCGCCTGGCGGCGTGACTCTGACGTCCCGGGCGACGTCCTGCCCTGGCTCTTTGGCGTCGCGCGCAACGTGATCCGCAACCAACGCCGCGCCGCGCGGCGCGCGGAGGCACTCGTGCAACGTCTCGCATACGTGACAGTGCAGGACCGCGAAGACCCGTCCGCTGACGTCGCGGTCACCGCGCGCGAGGAGATGCTCCTCGCCCTCGCTCAGCTCACCGACTCGCACCGGGAAGCGCTGCTCCTCATCGCGTGGGACGGACTGACCCGCGAGCAGGCGGCCGAGGTTGCCGGCTGCCGGGTCGGGACGTTCGACGTGCGCCTCTCGAGAGCCCGCAAACGTCTAGCCGAGCTGCTCGCCGACGCTGGCCACAACCCGGCTCCGACCCGCCGCCTGATGGTCGTTGAGCCCGTACGTCCTGGAGGAACACGATGAACGCCGACGCTCTGGACCGACTTGCCACTCTCGCCCCGCAGCAGCCCGTCGACCCGGACGGTCTCGTGCTCGCAAGGGCCGCCTTCGACCGCGTCCGGCTCGCCCCCACCCGTCGCGCGACACGAGTTGCCAGCATCGGCGGTTGGCGGCGTCCAGCGCTTCGTCTGGCGATCGCCGCCGCTGCCGCAGTCGGTATCACGGCTGCGGTGATCGTCCTGCCGACGCACGTCGGCGAGACCGGCCGGGACGGCACGGGAGTGCTCGCCGCTGGCCTCATGCCTGCTGCCGCGGCCGCCGAGGGCTGCACGGCCCCCAGCATGGAGCTCGACGACTCCACGTACGTGTCGCGGGACCAGTGGGCAGCCTCGCCCCTCGCCTCCGTCATGGCGTTGGTGGGAGACCGCGCGCCTGACAACGTCTGGGTGCGCCGGACTGATCCGACGTGCCCGTCCGCCGTGCCCTCCGCCGTCGTGTACGACCCCGCCCGCTCCGTGGGCGTCAACGTGTACCGCAACGTCGCCAAGACCCAGGAGACCGACATCGCGGCACTGGTCGGCCTGACCTCTGATGCCCCCGGAGGCTTCGAGGGCCAGGCGACGCCGGAGACGATCCGGGGTGTCACGGGGTACGTCCACGGCTGGGTCAACGAGTGGCCGGAGTGGGGCGGAGAACGCCCCCGCCAGCGGATCGCGTGGGTCGATACCGAGGGAGTGCGCTGGTATGCGGTCGCCGACGGGATGACGCCGGCGGAGACGATCACCATCCTCGACGGCCTGACGTTCGACGCGAACGGCTCCCTGGACGCGGCGAGCGTGCCCGTGGGCTTCACGTCCGCACCGACTCTCGACGCGAACCGAGGCGCCGAGCCGAGCTACATGTGGACGGTCGAGTACGGCCGTGACACCGACGACTACGTCTACCTGGAGATCACCACGCCCGCCCTGGCGCCGATCGAGGCCGGTGTTGCAGCCTTCGCGGACCGACTCGTCGACTTCGACGGCCGTGTCGCCCGGTTCACGATGCACGGCCAGGGCGGCGCACAACTCGCCTGGGTCCAGGACGGCGCCTACTACAGGCTTACCGCCGCCGTCGGATCGTTCGACGAGATGCTCGCCCTCGCCCGCACGATCCAGGTCGTCGACCCGACCGACGCACGGCTCGGCTGGCGCGGACCAGGCAACTGACCGGCTCAGAGCCGGGGATCAGGCGCGTAGTTCTGGCCACACCGGCGCCAGAATGTTCAGGGCATACGTGGGTTCCAGGAAGGATCCGGCCGGACTCGCTCCCCGGAACAGGAGGGGTTTCAGGTCCGGGCTACCCACGGGCTACCGACTGGCAAACGCTTCAGTCCACGCGGGGTCCATGTCACGGGTCGTTCGTTGCGAGCCGCGGTTGCACGAGCCCCGTGTCGTAGGCCGTGATGACGAGCTGGGCGCGGTCTCGGGCGCCGGTCTTGCTCAGCAGGTGCGCGATGTGGTGCTTGACCGTCTTGACGGCGAGGTGCAGGTCGGCGGCGATCTCGTCGTTGGTGCGGCCCGCGCCCACGAGGGCGAGCACCTCGGTCTCGCGCGGGGTCAGTACGTACCGCTCCAGCCCGCGGGAGGGTGGCCTGCCTGCTGGTGCGTCAAGGTAGGTCTCGACGAGCCGGGCGAGGATGCGGGGCGCGAAGAGGGACTCTGCGTGGTGGGTGCGCCGGATCGCGTCGATGAGCTCGGGCGGGCGGGCGTCCTTGAGCAGGAACCCGCTCGCGCCGTTGCGCAGCGCCCGGTGGACGTACTCGTCGAGCGCGAACATGCTCAGCACGATGACGCGGGTGTGCGCGAGGCGCGGGTCGGCGCAGATCCGGCGGGTGGCCTCCAGCCCGTCCAGGCGCGGCATGCGCACGTCCATGAGGACGACGTCGGGCACTGTCGCGGCCACGACGTCGAGCGCCTCGACGCCGTCAGCCGCCTGCCCGACGACGCTCATCTGCGCGTCGGAGTCGATCACCGCGGCGAGGCTTTCGCGCAGCAGCCGGTGGTCGTCGACCAGGACGACGCGGATGGCGCCGCTCGGCTCGTCGGTCCCGCTCACTGCGACACCTGTGGCATCTGCGGGAACACGGCACGCAGCTCGTACCCGGGCATTGTGGGGCCGGCATGCAGCCTGCCGCCCTGAGCCGCGACCCGCTCGCGCAGGCCCAGGAGCCCGTGGCGCGCGCCGGGCTCGGCCGCCCAGCCCGGGGTGGGGCCGGCGTCGCGCACGAGGACGGTCACAGCCCCAGGATCGTGGTCGATCGTGACCTCGACGGACGTCGGGCCTGCGTGGCGGGCCGCGTTGGCCAGGCCCTCGCGGACGACGGCGACGATCGTCGGCTGGATGCTCGCGGGGATGATGGTCTCGGCGCCGCCGTACGTGTAGCCGACGCGCAGGCCCGCGGCCTGGGCATGCTTCATGACCGCGGGGATGGTGTCGAGGGAGTCGATGGGCGCGAGCGCGGCGTCGTCGGGGTTGCGCAGCGCGTCGAGCGTGCGCCGCAACCCGTCGGTCGCCTCCCTGCTGATGCGTTCGATGTCGCCCAGCGCGTCCAGCAGGGCGGTCTCGCGCGCGGTGGGGGGTGGGTCCGCGCCCTGCTGGGCGAGGAAGGCGGCGCTGGCGGCGCGCACCGTGATCATGCCCAGACCGTGCGAGACGAGGTCGTGCACGTCGCGGGCCACCCGGACCCGCTCGGCGAGCAGCAGCGCCGAGACTTCGAGGTCGTCGACCTGGGCGGCCAGTCGGGCCCGTTCGCGGCGGGCCCGCAGGAGCAGCCACGCTGCGGTGGCGAGGATCGCGGTGAGCACGACGACGGCGGTGACGCGGGGGTCGATACCCATCACCGCCCCGACCGACACGATCCCGACGACGGCGATGCCGAGCCCGATGGCGGCGGCGGCGCCGAGCCCCACGACGGCGACGGCGTGACCTGGCCCGCGACCGGAGCGCTCAATCGCGACGTCGGGACTGCGATGGGGTGCCACGATCCGATCGTATTGGCCTGGCCGCCTGAGCGGATCGGACCAGGGGCCTACGGACCGTGGTCCGCTGCGGGGTGCGAGCCGGGAGCCACGGCCCGATGACGGCCCGTGCGCGAGCGCGGTGGGGTGGGTGCATGCGCAACCGGATCGCTGCCGCCGCCATGACCGTGCTGTTCGTGCTGCTCGCGTTCGTCGCGGTCATGGTCACCGACTTTCACGACCGGGCCTGGCCGCAGGCCCTGCGCGCCCAGGCTCAGGTCACCCTCGACTTCGCGCAGGCGCCGCTCGACAACGACGCCGCGCGCGATCTGGTCGCGTCGGTGGGACGCGCCCACCACCTCGGGCTGCTCAAGCGGGTCCCGGACCTGGACGACCCGAGCCGTGAGGTCTTCGTCGCGCTGGCCGGCCAGCCGGCGTCGAGCGTCTCGTGGTTCGGCGACCAGGCGCCGTCCGTGGTCGTCGATGCGGCGCGCCTGGCTCACTCGCCCGCAGACGGTACCTACCTGGTCCGCGACGCCTCGGACCTGGCGGAGGCGATCGCCGACCTGTCTACCCACGGTGTCGCCGTCGTGCGCACGGACGCGAGCGTCGTCGACACCGTGCGGCACCTCCTGCTCGAACCGGGGTTCGCCGCCCCGGTCGCCGCAGCCGCGTTGTTGGCGGGCGGGCTCGCGGTGTTCTGGATCGCGTCGCGGGCACGTTCTCGCGCACTGCGCGTCCTGGCCGGTACGAGCTCGTGGCGGGTCCAGGCCCAGGACCTGGGCGGGTTCTTCGCCGTCCTGCTCGGGTGCACGACGGTGGTCGCGGCCGGCGGGTGCGTGCTGGTCGGCGTGCTGCGCGGCTGGGTGTACGTCCCGGCATACGCCACGAGCCTCGGACTGCTCGGTGGCGTCGCGGGGGCCGCCTTCGCCGTCGTCGTCCCGCTGGTGTCGATGATGGCGTGGCCCAACCCCGACCTGTACGCCGCACGCCGCCCGCCGGTGGCTGTGCTGCGCGGACCGGCAGCGGTGGTGCAGGCGGTCGCGTTGCTCGCGCTCCTGGTGTGTGCGGGCCCGGCCTGGTCGGCCGCGCACGACGCCGCGGACCAGTCGCGACAACTGGCGACCTGGAACTCGTTCGCCGACCAGGTCGCGCTCGCATTCGCGCTCGGCGAGGGACCGCTCGACGTGATCGCCCCGGATCTCGCGCGCATGACCAGCGTCGCCGAACGGGACGGGGCCGCCGCCATGTCCTACACCTTCGACGCGGCAAGCTGGTCGGGCGACTTCCGCCCGTACTCGGCGATCTCGATCGTGAACCCGGGCTGGGTCGACCTGGTGGGCCACACCCTCGGGCCGCACGCACTGGCCGACGCCGACACACCGTCGACCAGACAGATGGTGCGCCGCGAGCTCGGGGCCCAGCTCGACCTGCTGCGCCGTGGCTCCGGGACCGACGGCGACGACGTCTTCGCAGCGCTCCGGCTCTTGACGCCGGCGCCCGGTGTGTCCTACCCCGTTCTCAGGGGTGGGACGGGGGGCGACCTCATCTTCCGGAGCGACGTGCTCGTCCTCGTCGCTCCCACGATCAGCGCCGCCTTCGACGACACCAACCTGACCAGCATCGCGACCACGGCCAACATCGTGCTCACCGGCGTCGAGCCGACCCAGGCGCGGCTCGCCGCTGCCGGGCTGAGCATCGACGACCTCGCCGCACGCGGCATCGACGGCTCCATCACCCCGCTGTACATGGCCGAGCAGGGCATACTCCGGGCCCAGTACGCGACCTACCGCGCCCGCTCCCTGACCGCCTCGCTCATCGTGCTCGCGATCGCGTTCCTCATCGCGGCAGGCGTCAACGCCACGATTTCGGCGCTCATCCACGCTCGCCGTGACCTGCCCCTACGACTCGCCGGAGCGACCTGGGAAGCCGTCGCCCGACCCCGGGCCCTGGCAGACCTCCTGGTCGGCGCCCTGCTCGCCGCCGTCGCGCTGGCGATCCGGCACGCCGACCCCGGGGCTCTGGCCGCCACCGCTGCGGCCGCCATCGTCGGGCTGAGCGTGCTCTACGCCAGCCACGGCACGGCCCGGGCCGCCGTCTTCACCCGACTCACCCACCGACACCTGTAGAAGGGAGACCGCTCGTGATCCTCGAAGCCCACGACGTGGCCGTCACAATCGACCACCGCACGATCCTCCACGGCGAGTCCGTACGCTGCCGCCACGGAGAGATGACCGCGCTCGTCGGCCCCTCCGACTGTGGCAAGACCACGTTGCTGTACACGCTCGGCCTCCTCCTGACGCCCACCGGCGGGCAGATCACCGCCGACGGCGCCGTCGTCTCTGCCACCGGGCACCGCGCCCGCCGCAAGTTCTGGCGCGACCACGCCGCCGTCGTCCTGCAGGAGTACGGCATCGTCGAGGACGAGTCCGTCGCGTTCAACGCCCTCATGCGCCGCGGCGCGCGCCGCGCCGACCCGCGACTCACGGCAGTACTGGACAAGGTGGGACTGGCCGGGCGCGAGAAGGAACCGGCCAGCCACCTGTCCGGCGGGGAGAAGCAACGCCTCGCCCTGGCCCGTGCCCTCTACCGCGACGCACACGTCCTGCTCGTCGACGAACCCACCGCGTCGCTCGACGCCGCCAACCGCGACCTGGTCATCGACCTGCTCGCCGCCATCGCGCAGCGCGGGGCGACCGTCGTCGTCGCCACCCACGACGACGACCTGATCGCCACCTGCGACCACCGCCACCACCTGAACGCGTCCAACGCAACAGCGGCACCCGAGGGCCGACCGTGACCGCCACAGCGCGTCAGCGCAGGTCGATCGGCGCGCTCACCGCTGTTCTCGCCGTCGGCCTGGTCGTGGTCGGCGCGCTGATGCTGGGCGGCGTCCTGCCGCGCGGTAGCGCTCCCGCGCGCCCCGTCTGCGTCGATCTGCCCACGTCCGCACAGGTCCGCGCCGCACTCACCGCACACCCCGACCTCCTAACCGATATCACCGGGCAGGGCCCGGGCATCGTCGTGCGCGCCGCCTCGCCCGGATGCCACGGCAACGACGAGTACCTCATCGACATCACCTACACCACGCAGGATGAGCGCCGACGCATCGAGAACGTCATCAACCACCACGACGGGTTCGGCGTCCCACTCAACGTCCACCGCTGAGAGGCCGCGGCCGTTGGTGTGTCTCGGGGTGCTGGGCTTGCCAGTCAGGAGATGCCGGGCTCGTCATATGCAGGTGGGTTGAAGTCGTCGGCGCCACCGCGTCGGGGTCTCGCATCGTGCCGCGGCGCCCGTGGATCCGACTGTCGACGTGCAGCCTAGATTTCGCAGACACGCCGCCGCACCGTGCACGAACCGGGGCGTGTCGCGAAGACTACGAAAAGTAGCTTGCACCCGATTGGTTCGAGCGTCGGCGCCGAGCACCTGCGCGCGGGCGAAGGGTCCTCCGCGACAGCAGGCACGAGCGAGACTTCGAGGCGAAGTGTCGTATCGGCGGACCTACAAGGGCCACGATCCTGCTCGGCGGGCCCCCTTGCGGATCCGTTCGCCGATAAGGTCGGTCGCCTCCACGGAGAGCTCGGGGACGTCACCGAAGTCTGTGCCACCTCCAGGCAGCGTCCCTGCGACGTGAAAGTGAAGGTGCCCGATGGCCTGGTGGGCAGCAGTCCCATTGTTCTGCCAGACCGCAATGCCCGGGCGCGCAAACGCCTCATCGACTGCATGAGCGGCGCGGGCAATCGTGTCGATCAGCGCGTGACGCTCAGGTTCCGTCGCCTCGAGCAGGGTTGGACAGTGCCGCACTGGGAGAACGAGCAGATGCCCGATGCCACGTTGCTCGCGGGTAACTAGGACTGCTACGAGGTCGTCTCGACTCAGGACTGTGTAGGGGCGGGCACCACTTAGGTAGTCGCAGAACGCGCATCGCCCATCTTGGGGCAGGGTGAGATTCGATTCGGCTTGGCTCATGTGTGGGCAATCGTCTGTAGGAAGGCCTGGAACTCCACCCGGTCGATCTTCTTGATCTCGGTGGGGTGCACCACGATCCGCAGCTCGCGGGAGACCCGGGAGCGGCGGCTCCGGAGCAGGAAGGAGAACGCGATCAGCCGCACGGAGACCTCTGGGGTGAGCTCCGGGATCCGTGACTGCCCCTGGCCGATCAGTGGGACGCAGATCGGTTCGCCACTGTTGTGCCTGTCCACTTCGTCCCAGACGTTGTCCAGGGTGTGCAGGATCCCCGAGATCGTGCCCTGCGCCCGGTTGTGCTCATCCATCTCGGCGTACGCGGCGCAGTAGTAACGCTGCTCGCCCGTCCCAGGCAGCACCGCGACTGTCCCCAACTCGTAAGCGTGCGTCTTGCCGGGCTTTTCGATCGTCTTGACGATCTCGCGCCCCTGCAGGGCTACATCGAGGTCCTGATCCAGCCGGCTACAGGAGCCGCCGTACACCTGGCTAAGGAAGGCTCCCTGGACGCTCGTCCTCGAGATGACGTCAGGGACGAGGGTGTCGAAGGTTGTCGTCATCCCGACCACCGCCGATTCACCCTGCTTAAAGAGGTCGCCCTCAACCAGCCGAATAGCGAAGTTGGGCTGGAAGATCTGCTCGACTGACGGCACACGAAGTCCCGACAGAGACCATCCCAGCGCCGAGGCAGTTCCCAGGACCAGCAGCCACCACCTCCCGACGAGAAGGCCGGGAGAGAAGACGGCGAGGCAGCTGAGCACAAGCCCAACGACACCGAAGGCTTGCAGAAACCCGGAGATCACCCGCCGCGCCGTGCGGCGCGCCGATCGAACGCGGGTCACTTGCTCAGGCCGAGCTGATCGTAGACGTCGTTGTTGTAGTAGTAGGGCCCCGTCTGGCTGCTGCTCGCGAACCTGGAGGCGTAGTCATCCAATGCGTACTTGATGATTGTCGCCCCGAACGAGACTGACTCGGTGTAGTACCCGGACGTCAGGAGGGGATCGGGAATGTTCGAGCGCTTCACGGTGCGCGACCCGTCAAGGTTCGCGATCACCACCGGAAGGCCCAGCGAGATCACCGTCTCGACCTCGTATGCGAAGAACGAGGTGCCGTTGCCACCCTTGCGCTTGCCGTCCGGCGAACCGAGGAGCACAACCTGCTTGGTGTTGGCGAGCCGTTCACGCAGACGGCGCTTGATCGTCTCCGGGGTCGAGGTATCGCGCGCCGTGTTCAGGTCATGGGCGTCATGGAAGTTGAAGTCGATGTGCTTGTTGGCCCGCCAGGCCGTCATCATCCAGTAGTAGTTGATGTCCTCGCTGGCGAACGCCACGTAGGTCTTGTTCCGATAGCTCACAGCACCGATCTCCTGGTCTTCGCGCTGGTCACCGATACCCCGGCCGCCACGAGCGTATCTGAGAACTCCCGGTGCGCAATGAACGCCTACCTCGTCGCCACCTGACTTGGGTCAAGAGCCTTAGTGCCTTGCGGGCTTCCTGATCGCGTCGAGGATGGCCTGCTTGTCGGCGGGGATGGCGGGTTCGGCGTCGCGGATGACGCCGTTGATCTCGATGGTCGCGGAGCGCAGTGGTCGTAGCTCGCGCAGGACTTTCCGGATGGACAGTCCGGTGCGGTCCTGGATCGTGCGGGAGACGGCCAGCGCGGTGAAGACGATGGTGAGGTGGGCTTCGATCGCGTCGCGTGTCCTCGCGAAGAAGGGTCTGGCCTGCAGGTCTGTCTTCGACATCCGGAAGGACTGCTCGACGTGCCACAGATCGTGGTAGCTGGAGATGACCTCGCCTGGGGCCATGACCGTGGCGGGGATGTTCGTGACGTAGCCCTTGAGGCCGGCGACCTTCCGCGCCCTGGCCAGGGCGGTCTCGTCGAGGGTGCGGGCGGTTCCGGTGGTCTTGACGAACCGGGTGGCGCGGGCGGGCTTGTCACCGTCGATGACTGATCGGGCGCGGTCCTCCTGCGCGGTCAGGGTCCGGTTGTCTCTCGCGAACCTCTTCGCGGAGTAGGCCCACACGGCCCGCCATGACGCCGGGGTCCCGGTCTTCGTCCACACGGGCTCGGCCTTGACGTTGACGTCATTGACGGGCGTCGCGCCGCGGTGCTTGGGGGTGATCGTGTCGATCATCTGCCCGTCGGTGAACACGGTGCCGTGCCACCGGTAGTGCGAGGCCAGGTCGAGGGGCGCGGTGGTCTGGCGGGAGCCGACGATGAAGGAGAACCCGGCGTCGTCGAGCTCGCGCAGGTTCGCACCGGAGAGCATGCCGGCGTCCGCGACGATGACCATGCCCTCGATGCCGTGCCTGGCTTGGAAGGACTTGATGACGGGCAGGATCGTGAGCGTTTCGGCCTTGTTCCCCTCGAAGCAGCCGATCTCGAGGGGGAACCCGGTCCTGTCTACGAGGAGGCCGACGACGATCTGCGGGTCGACGCGACGTTCTTTGGAGTAGCCGACCTTGCGCAGGTCGTCTTCCTTCTCCGCTTCGAAGTAGAGCGTGGTCACGTCATACAGCACGAGGGACACATCATCGCTGGCCTGCGCGAACGTGAAGCACGCCTTCGCGATCAGGTCCCGGTACCGGCCGTCCTGCGCCCGCTTCAACGTCCGCTTCCGCGTGGACAGCGACGCGGCGACCCGGCCCAGGTCGGACAGGACCCGGTCGACGTCGAGCAGCGAGGTCGGCTCCACGATCCGCGCGATCACCAGGTCGCGGAAGGTGTCGTCGCCGACGATGTCGAAACCGAGCTCGTCGAACACGCCCCCGATCGCGTCGTACAGGATCCGGGAGAACGAGCGCCGCAGCAGGGGCGCGGGCATCCACCCACGCGCACGGGAGGGCGTCTGCCCGAACAGGGCCGGCGGCTGCGGGACGGGAATCAACGGGGCGTACCTCGACACGGCCTGCAGGCCAAGGTCGAGCTCCAACTGCTGGTCACCCTTGATCAGATCGGCCGCCTCATCCATCAACAGGCCGAGCGCGACCTCGTCATGCGCCGACCCGACATGCCGCACGATCCGCCGCCGCCCGTTCACGGACTCGACGATCTGGACCGCCGTCGCACCCGACGCCGTCCTCACCCGCCGAACCCACACCACCCCGGCAGCGTACTTAGTGCCTCCAGGAGGACACTAACCCACAGAGCCACGACCATCACCGCAGGTCAGAGAACTGCGGATCGCGGGCTGTGGAGAACCTGACCGAAGTCAGGCCAGAGGCGCAGGAATGCGTGCGTCAAACCGGAAGAACCCGTCGGCGCCGTAGACGCGATCGCGCGTCGGAGGCCGCCCCGTCTTCGTCGACGGGATCACGACCGATCCGCTCTTGCCTTCCGCCATGCTCCCCACCTGCTCTCGAAACCGACACAACACGAACTACTGGATCCGTAGATCCATCCGTTCGGTTGGTCAGGCCGATCAGCAGGGGTGGTTAGGCCCCGGCTATGCGCGCCGACCTCTACAGAGGCCCGGCGTCTACCCCTGCACGAGGTACAGAAGCTCGGACAAGTATGGCAGCGGGAAGTCGCACGCAACAAGCGCGAGCGGCGTCCTCAGGGTCGCGGGCCCCGCTTGGAGCTCAGCCACTCCGAAGGGTTCCACGAGACGCCCGTCGACCCGACGAGCGGCAACTCGAGGCGTGGGTCATCGCTCTGCAGGAGACACAGCATCCGCCGACCGAAGAGCATCGCGTAGCGCGACTGGGCCGCGTAGATGTCGACGAGCGCGTGGGCCGCATCGGCATCCTTGGTCGCGAACGAGTCGAAGCCGGTCAGCACGAGAACGAGCCCGGCGGCTTCCTCCGGCACCCAGTTGTCCCCCGACGCAACGTCGAAGAGACAGTCGTTGAGAGCATCGAGGTTGCGGCCGAAGTAGCCGGGGAAGCTCAACGCCTCGGCGACGCCATCGAGCATGGCGACTTTGTCGTCCCAAGCGCCAGCGTCGAGCTGCACCAGGTGGTAACCGAGCGAGGTCAGGGTCGCGCATGCCGAGTCGAGCACGGACGGGTCCCAGAAGAGGCTTGCTGGCCCACTGCTCAGCAGGACGAAGTCGAGCTGGGGAGCGTCGTCACTGGGGTCGAAGGCTGCCACAGGTCGAGTATCTCGAACGCTGACTCTCAACTGCCAGGAGGTCCGCGCCCACCGGGCGCACACCACCTGTCACACCACGCCGACAGGTGCCCGTCCGCTGTCAGCCAGCGGCTTTGTAACAAAGATGGACCATTTTGCAAACTAGGTTGCACGTCCACATAAGCGTTAAGCCTGCATATCCACAAACCGCGAGTAGTGCCCCTGAAAGGCGACCGTGATCGTGTCCGTCGGACCATTACGGTGCTTCGCCACGATAAGGTCGGCCTCACCAGCCCGAGGCGACTCCTTTTCATATGCATCTTCGCGATGCAAAAGGATCACCATGTCGGCGTCCTGTTCTATAGAGCCACTTTCGCGAAGGTCCGACATCTGCGGCTTCTTGTCCCCGCGTTGCTCCGGACCACGGTTCAGCTGGGACAACGCAATCACCGGAACCTCAAGCTCCTTGGCGAGCAGCTTCAGCGCACGCGAGAACTCCGAGACCTCCTGCTGACGCGACTCCACACGCTTGCCCGATGACATGAGCTGCAGGTAGTCGATGACGATCAGCTTGAGGTCGTGCCGCTGCTTGAGGCGTCGCGCCTTGGCGCGGATCTCGGTGAGTGACATGTTGGGCGAGTCGTCGATGAACAGCGGCGCCTCGGACACCTTGCCCATGACCTTGGCGAGCTTCTGCCAGTCGTCGTCGCCCATGTTGCCGTTGCGCAGCTTCTGCAGGTGCACGCGCGCCTCGGCGGCGAGAAGACGCATGGTGATCTCGTTGCGGCCCATCTCGAGCGAGAACACGACGGACGTCTGCCCGTGCCGGATCGACGCGGACCGGGCCATGTCGATCGCGAGGGTCGAGTTGTGCGTGGGGATCATCGATCGGCTCGCCAGGTACAGGTGGTCGGCGTTGTCGACCTGGACGCAGCGCACGGGGACCGACGGGGTTGGCCGGACGTCGACGATCTTCCACGTCGCAGAGGCGGTCGACACGGAGTGTGCTTCCCCTCGGACCAGCGACCCCGCGATGGCCGCCGTCGTGCGCACCTCGACGTCGTCGGAGCGGCCGCTGGGGCTCGTCGCCCACAGGTGCTCGGCGTCCGCGACGATCACCGTGCCGTCGTCGAACACGACCTCGTAGCAGGGCCGGTCGACCATCACCTCAGTCGCGGCAACGACCCGTGTAGGCCGTCCGTCGGCACCGAGCAGCTCGTCGCCCACGCTCACGGCGCCCATCGTGGTCCAGCCGGCCGGCGTGGGGAGAGGGGTGTCGAGCGCGAGCGCCTTCCCGATGGCCGGTCGCGCCGCGATGATGATCATCTGCCCCGGGTGCAGCCCGTTGGTCAGCCGGTCGAGGTCCGCGAACCCCGTCGGGACGCCCGTCAGCCCCTCCTTGCGGTGCCCCGCCGCCTCGATCTCGTCCATCGTGCCGCCGATGATCTCGGCGAGCGGCAGGTAGTCCTCCGAGGTGCGCCGCTCGGTGACAGCGTAGATCTCGGCCTGGGCGGTGTTGACGATGTCGTCGACCTCGCCGCCCTCGCGCGCGTAGCCGAGCTGGACGATGCGCGTGCCAGCCTCCACGAGGCGGCGCAGCACGGCCCGCTCGCGCACGATGCGCGCGTAGTAGCCGGCGTTGGCCGCGGTCGGGACGCCGGCCACGAGGTCGGCCAGGTAGGCCGCTCCCCCGATGCGCTCGAGCTCGCCGCGGCGGCGCAGCTCGTCGGCCACGGTGATGCCGTCCGCGGGCTCGCCGCGGCCGTAGAGGTCGAGGACGGCGTCGTAGATGGTCTCGTGCGCGGGGCGGTAGAAGTCGTTGCCGCGGATGGTCTCGACGACGTCGGCGATGGCGTCCTTCGAGATGAGCATGCCGCCCAGGACGGACATCTCGGCGTTGATGTCCTGCGGCGGGGTGCGGTCGAACGCTGGTGCGGCCGAGTACGACGACTCGAGCTCTTCGATCGACATGCTGCCCCTGATCTCGTCCACATGGAGGGCCGGCTTCGACCCTGCGGTGTCCCTCGTTCTACCGTGGACCACCGACATTCCCGTCGACGCTAGGCGCGCTGCGACCCCTGTGCAACGAGCCCTGTGGATGCGGGTGTGGACCGGGGTGTGGACGAAGCCCCCAGACTGTGCACAGTCCGTGGACAACGGTGTGCACAACGGAGGACTTCGCCTGTGTACAACCGTGCGCATGGTGGATGACCTGCAGGGACGTTTCCCTCAGCCTGTGGAGGAAAAGAAGTTGAGTGAGGTGGGTCGCACGCCGGCCGTGCGACGACCGGCGATCGGTCGGATCGACCGCGAGATCTTCGCGCTGGCGGTGCCCGCGCTCGGGGCGCTCGTCGCCGAGCCGCTCTTCGTGCTCGTCGACTCCGTCGTCGTCGGGCGCCTCGGCACGGCCCAGCTCGGCGGCCTCTCGCTCGCCTCCAACCTGCTGGTGACCGTCGTCGGGCTGTGCGTGTTCCTCGCCTACGCCACCACGGCGGCCGTGTCGCGGCTCGTCGGCGCGGGGCGCGAGCGCGAGGCGCTCCAGTCGGGTGTCGACGGCATGTGGCTCGCGCTCGGCGTCGGCGTCGTCCTCGGGGTGCTCGTGTGGGCCGCCGCGCCCTGGGCGGTGTCCGCGATGGGTGGCACGGGCGAGCTCGCCGAGCACGCCGTCACCTACATCCGCTACTCCGCGATCGGCCTGCCGGGCATGGAGGTGGTGCTCGCCGCCACGGGCGTGCTGCGCGGCCTGCGCGACACGCGCACCCCGCTCGTCGTCGCGTCCACCGGGGCGGTCGTCAACGCCGTCGTCAACATCACGCTCGTGTGGGGCGTCGGCATGGGCATCGCCGGGTCGGGCCTCGGCACGGCCCTCACGCAGCTCGCCATGGGTGCGACGCTCGCGGCCGTCGTCGTGCGTGGTGCCCGACGCCGCGGCGCCTCCCTGCGGCCTGCCGCGGGCAGCGTCTGGGCCAACGCCCGCGCGGGCCTGCCGCTGCTCGTGCGGACCCTGTCGCTGCGGCTCGCCATCCTCCTGACGGTCGCCGTCGCGACCCGCCTCGGCGACGTGACGCTCGCCGGCTACCAGGTGGTCGGCAGCCTGTGGGGCCTCGCGGCCTTCGCGCTCGACGCGCTCGCCATCGCCGCGCAGGCGCTCGTCGGCCAGGGCCTCGGCGCGGGCGACCTGCCGCGCGTCCGCGCCGTCCTGCGCCGGTGCCTGCGCTGGGGCGTCGCCGCCGGCGCCGCCATCGGCGTCGTCCTGGCCGCGGCGGGCTGGTGGATCGCCCCGCTCTTCACGTCCGACGACGGCGTCCGCGCCGCCGCGACGGCTGGCCTCGTCGTCGTCGGGCTGCTCATGCCCATGGCGGGCTGGGTGTTCGTGCTCGACGGCGTCCTCATCGGCGCGGGCGACGGGCGGTACCTGGCCGCCGTCGGGATGCTGACGCTCGTCGTCTACGTCCCGGCGGCGCTGGCCGTCGGCGCCTGGGCGCCAGCGGGGGCCGCCGGGCTGGCGTGGCTGTGGGCCGCCTTCGCGGGCGTGTTCATGGCGGCCCGGGCCCTGACCACGGGCTTGCGGGCGCGCGGCACGCGCTGGATGGTCACCGGCACATGACAAAGGGTCCTGGCCCCCGGAGAACCGGGAGCCAGGACCCTTCGAACGCTTGGACGGCAGCCTCAGGCAGTTCCTGAGGCTGCCTGAGACCTGGCGTTCCGCTACGGGCGAGTGCCTCGTTCCTCGGCCCTCACCCTTCGCTTCACTCCGGTCTCAGGCGGCGACGACCTTGACGTTGATCTTCGCCGACACCTCGGGGTGGAGGCGCACCGACACGGTGTACTCACCGGTCGACTTGATCGGCTGGGCGATCTCGATCTTGCGCTTGTCGACGGCCGGGGCGCCGGCAGCCGTCACCGCAGCAGCGATGTCGGCCGTGGTGACGGCACCGAACAGGCGACCGGCGTCGCCGGCCTTCGCCGTGACGACGACGGCGTTCGCGCCGAGCGAGGCGGCGATCGCCTTGGCCTCGTCGAGCGTCGCGATCTCGCGGGCCTTGCGGGCCTTGCGGATGGCGGCGACCTGCGACTCGTAGCCCTTGGTCCACGGGGTCGCGAGGTTGCGCGGGATGAGGTAGTTGCGGGCGTAGCCCGACTTGACCTCGACGACGTCGCCGGGCTCACCGAGACCGGTGACCTCGTGCGTCAGGATCAGCTTGGAAACAGCCATGGTTGTCCAGTCCTTCCTGACTCAGCGGGCCGACGACGAGTACGGCAGCAGGGCCATCTCGCGGGCGTTCTTGACGGCACGGGCGATCTGGCGCTGCTCCTGGACGGAGACGCCGGTCACGCGACGGGCACGGATCTTGCCGCGGTCAGAGATGAACTTGCGCAGCAGAGCCGTGTCCTTGTAGTCGACGGACTCGATCTTCGCCGTCTTCAGCGGGTTCGACTTCTTCTTGGGCTTGCGCACCACAGGCTTCGCCATGGTGTTGCTCCTTCGTGAGGAAAAGTGTGATCTGGGGAGAAGGGGCGATCAGAAGGGAGGCTCGTCGTTGAACGAGCCGCCCGACGACGCGGGGCCTGCAGAGGCCCACGGGTCGTTCTGCTGACCGCCACCGGAAGACTGGAAGCCCCCGCCCTGCTGGCCGCCGCCGAAGCCGCCACCCTGCTGGCCGTAGCCACCCTGGTTGCCGCCACCGAAGCCGCCCTGCTGGCCGCCGAAGCCGCCGCCACCGCCGGAACGCTGCGTCCGGGTCACCTTGGCCGAGGCGTACCTCAGCGCCGGCCCGACCTCGTCCACCTGCATCTCGACGACGGTGCGCTTCTCGCCCTGCTGCGTCTCGTACGAACGCTGGGTCAGGCGGCCCTGCACGATCACGCGCATGCCCTTGGTGAGCGACTCGGCGACGTTCTCCGCCGCCTCGCGCCACACCGAGCACCGCATGAACAGCGCCTCGCCGTCCTTCCACTCGTTCGCCTGACGGTCGAACGTCCGCGGCGTCGAGGCCACGGTGAAGCTCGCGACCGCAGCACCAGAGTTGGTGAACCGCAGCTCCGGGTCCGCCGTCAGGTTTCCGACGACGGTGATGATCGTCTCACCGGCCATGGCAAGCTCCTTCGTTCGTCCGAGACAGGTATCGGGGCGATCCCATCAGGAACCACTGACACGTGGCTACCCGACGGGCGCGTTGGGGGTTCTAGATCAGTCTCAGCGAGCGTCCGTGCGGAGGATCTTGGTACGCAGCACGGCCTCGTTCAGGCCGAGCTGGCGGTCCAGCTCCTTCGCGGTGTCGGACGTGGCGGTGAAGTCGACGACGGCGTAGATGCCCTCGGACTTCTTGTTGATGTCGAACGCCATGCGGCGACGACCCCAGATGTCCACCTTGTCGACGGAGCCGCCCTCGGTCGAGATGACCGACAGGTACTTCTCGAGCGACGGGGCGACGGTGCGCTCCTCGACCTCCGGGTCCAGGATCACCATCAGTTCGTACTGACGCATGCTCATACCCACCTCCTCTGGTCTGTGCGGTCACGGTCCATCCGTGACAGAAGGGGTTTCGTGCGTCGCTGTGCCCGCCTCGGCCCCGAGCGGGGTGCGGCAGAGCACAGACAGTCGTCCAGGATACCCGACTCCCGGGGCGCGGACGTCCGCCCCGGGGCCGCGGGCGTCACACCCTGGCGTCACGCCCACCGTCACGCCACGGCGTCACACCTCGTCGTCGTGGCTGCTCCCGGGGTCGCCGTCGTCGTCGTCGGGCCCGTTCTCGGGGCCGCCGTTGCCGGGGTCGCCGCCCGGCGGCGGCGTGGGCGTCGGCGACGGCGTCGGCGGACCGCCCGAGACCACGACCGTGACCGTCGACCCCGGCGGCACGAGGACGCCGCCCGGGGTGACCCCGAGCACGGTCCCCTGCGGCTGGCTCGACTCCACCGTCTCGATCCGGGCGTGCAGCCCGAGGCCGCTCAGGACGGGCAGCACCTGGCTCGTCGACTGGCCCACCAGGCCTTCGGGGACCGTGACCCAGCCCTCCATGGGGTCGGCCTGCTCCTCGTCGCCGTCCTCGAGCTCGAGGTCCTCGACGGGCTCCTCCGGCGGCGCGGTGCGCGTCGGCGTGTAGGTGGGGAGCTGCTGGACCGGCATGCCCTCGGTCGCGACGTGCATGAAGTCCGTCCACGCCCGCGTCGGGAACGTGCTGCCCGTCATGCCCGTGCGGTTGTTGGCCCACTGCCCGAAGGGCGTGATCGCCTCCAGCCGCCCGTCGCGCTCCTGCTGGAGCCCGACGACGGTGACGAGCTGCGGCACGAACCCGGCGAACCAGGACGAGACGTTGCCGTTGCTCGTGCCGGTCTTGCCGGCGGCCGGGCGTCGCTCGCCGTTCGGCCCGCGCAGCTCGCGTGCCGTCCGGCCCGAGCCGTTCTCGACGGCCTGCGCGAGCGCGTGCGTGGTGGCCGCCATGACCTGCGGGTCGAACTCGCGGACACGCTCCGTCGGGCCGGTGTAGACGAGCGACCCGTCCAGGCCGCGCACCTCGCGCACGATGTGCGGCGTCACGCGGCCGCCGCCGTTCGCGATGGTCGCGTAGGCGGTCGCCAGGTCGACGACGCTCACGTTCGAGGGGCCGAGCACGTTCGACGGCACCGCGGGGATGGAGACGGACTCGGGGATGCCGAGGCGGCGGGCGACGTCGACGGTGCGCTGCGGCCCGATCTCGACGTTGAGCTGCGCGTAGACGGTGTTGACGGAGTCGGCCATGGCGTCGACCAGGTCGATGTTGCCGAAGTTCGTGCCGCCGAAGTTCCGCGGGCCCACGTTGCCGTTCGCGGGGTCCCAGCCGGGGATGACCTTCTGGCTGCGGCCGTCGAACCGGTCCCCGAGCGAGTGCCCGTCCTCCAGCGCGGCCACGAGCGTGAACGGCTTGAACGTCGAGCCGGCCTGGGCGCTGCCCTGCGTCGCGGTGTTGAACTGCCGCTGGAGGTAGTCGAGACCGCCGAACAGGGCGCGGATCTCGCCCGTGGCGGGGTCCATCGACGCCAGGCTCACGGACAGCGCGTCGGGGTCGGCGGGGTTGTTCCCCTCGAACGCGGACTGCGCGACGGCGACGGCCGCGTCCTGGAGCACCGGGTCGATCGTCGTGACGATGTGCAGCCCGCGCGTGCGCAGCAGCTCGGGGCGGTCGCGGAACTGGTCGGTGTCCGAGAGCTCACGGATCACCTCGTTGACCAGGAAGCCCGCCTGCCCGCCGAGCGTGTTGGTGGCCGTCGGGCGCGGCAGGAACTCCGGGAACTCCGCCTCGGCGCGCTCCTCCGCGGTGATGAGCCCCTGCGTGTACATGCGGTTGATGTTGCGGTGCCAGCGCGTGCGGGCGCGGTCCTCGTTGACGCCCGGGTCCCAGTTGTTGGGCGACGGGATGATGCCCGCGAGGAGCGCCGCCTCGGACAGCGTCAGCTCGGCGGCCGGCGTGCCGAAGTACGCCTGCGCCGCCGCCTCGACGCCGAACACGCCACGGCCCCAGTAGATGGTGTTGAGGTAGCCCTCGAGGATGTCCTCCTTGGGCGTGGTGCGCGTGATCTGGAGGGCCATGATCGCCTCACGGAACTTGCCCACGAGGTCGGAGACCGAGTCGGTCCTGGTCCGCTCGATGTACTGCATCGTCAGCGTCGAGCCGCCCTGCGTCGAGTTGCCCCGCACGTTGTTCCACAGGGCGCGGGCGAACCCGCGCGGGTCGACGCCCGGGTTGGTCCAGAAGGTCGCGTCCTCGGAGGCGACGACGGCGTCGCCGACGTGGCTCGGCAGGTCCTCGAGGCTGACCAGCTGGCGGCGGGCGCCCAGCCGGCCGATCTCCGTCTCGCCGTCGGAGAAGAAGATCGTCGTCGTCTGGTTCGTGATGTTGCCGAGGTTCTCCGGGACCGTCGTCGTCACCCACGCCGCGACGAGCGTGCCCGTGCCGAGCGCGAGCACGCCCACGAACGTGCCGAGGACGACGCGCCACGACGGGAGCCAGCGGCGGATCGGGCCCTTGCCGCGGCGCGGGTAGTCCCACAGCCCACGGCGACGGGGCGTCTGGCGGCTGCCTGAGGTGGCCACGGCTGATTTCCTCCCGGGTCGGCGACCGGGAGGGGCCCCGGTCGGCGGGCCCCGGATGGCAGGGCTCCGCCTCGACCCAGCACGCTAGGAGACCCGGCGCCGCCACCGACCTGCGGCGGCGCGGTTCACACGCGTCCGTGGCGGCCTTCCCCGGAAGACCCGGCGGGCTTCACCGGGCCTTCACGCCGCCGTCGGCCTCGGGGAGGGTCAGTGGCCTTGGCCCGGCGGCGTCAGCGGGTCGATGACGGACGACGCCGACGGGTCTGGCGTGGGCGTGGGCGTCGACGTCGGCGGCGGCGTGTTCCCACCGCTGGTGCCGTTGTCGCTCTTCCCCGTGGACACCGTGACCGTGATCGACGACCCCGGCGGCACCTTCTGCCCTTGCGGCTGCACGTCGAGCACGGTGCCCTTCGGCTTGTCGTTCGCGACGGCGTTCGGGATCACGCGCAGGCCGAGGCTCTCGAGCTGGTGCTGCACCTCGCTGACCTGGCGTCCGACGAGGTCGCCCGGCACGTCCACGAAGCCGGCCAGCGGGTCGGCCGGCGGCTGCTCCACGGGCGCCTCCGTGGTGGGCGTCTCCGACGGCGTCTGCGACGGGGAGGGCGACGGACGCGGCGGCGTGTACGGCGGGAACTCCTGGACGTCGACGCCCTGGAGCGCCACTTCCATGAACTCGTTCCAGGCGCGCGCCGGGAAGGTGCTGCCGGTGATCCCGTTCTTGATCCAGCTCTTGTCGCCGAACCCGGTGATCGGCTCGACCTTGTGCGTGGCCGGGTCCTCCTGGTGGAGGCCGACGACGGTGACGAGCTGCGGCACGAAGCCCGCGAACCAGGCAGAGTAGTTGTCGTTCGAGGTACCCGTCTTGCCGGCGACCGGGCGGTCGAGCTTGATCTCCGTCTTGCCCGAGCCCTCCTTGATGACGCGCGTCATCGCGTAGGTGACGCCCGCGATGTTCTCGGGCGCGAACTCGCGCGTGCGGTCGGTGGGGCCGGTGTAGATGAGCGAGCCGTCCAGGCCCTTGACCTCGCGCACGACGTGCGGGGTCACGCGGTACCCGCCGCCCGCGAGCGTCGAGTAGGCCGTCGCGAGGTCGCGCGCGCTCACGCTCGCCGACCCGAGCACGTTCGAGGGGACGTCGGGGATGTCCACGGAGTCGGGGATGCCGAGCTTGTGGGCCGTGTCGACCGTGCGCTGCGGTCCGATCTCGATGTTGAGCGCCGCGTAGACCGAGTTGACGGAGTTGGCGGTGGCCTTGACGAGGTCGATGGTGCCGTAGTTGATGCCGCCGAAGTTGCGCGGGCCCAGCCCGGTGCCGCGGTCGTCCCAGCCGGGAGTCGGGATCCTGTTGTTGCCGTTGAACGTCTCGTTGAGCTTGTGGCCGTCCTCGAGCGCCGCGAGCAGCGTCATGGGCTTGAACGTCGAGCCGCCCTGCGAGGTGCCCTGCGTGGCGAAGTTGAACTTGCTGTTCGGCAGGGTCCCGAGATAGTCGGCGCCGCCGTACACGGTGCGCAGCTCGCCGTTGGTCGGGTCCATCGACACGAGGCTGACGGAGAGCCGGTTCGGGTCGGCCGGGTGGTCCCCCGTGAACGCGGTCTGGGCGATCTCGACGGCCTTGTTCTGCAGGTTCTGGTCGATCGTCGTGTAGATGCTCAGGCCGCGCGTCTGCAGGCGGTCGTCCTTGAACTGGTCCATCTTGCCGATCTCGGACACGACGAGGTCCCGGATGTAGCCCTTCTGGCCGCCCAGGGCGTCGGTCTTCTCCGCCCTGGGGTTGAACGCGGGGAACGCCGCCTCCGCGCGCTGGGCGTCGGTGATGTACCCCTGGTCGTGCATGCGGTTGATGGAGCGCGTCCAGCGCCGCTCGGCCTGCGTGAGGTTCTTGTCCGGGTCCCAGTTGTTGGGCGAGGGGATGATGCCCGCGAGCAGCGCCGCCTGCGAGGGCGTCAGGTCCTTGGCGTCGACGCCGAAGTAGGCCTGCGCGGCGGCGCCGATGCCGTTGACGTTCCGGCCCCAGTAGATCGTGTTGAGGTAGTCCTCGAGGATCTCTTCCTTCGGGGTGGTGCGCGTGACCTTGAGCGCGATGATCATCTCGCGGATCTTGCCCGTGTAGCTCGTCGTCGAGTCGAGCTTGGTGCGCTCCACGTACTGCTGCGTCAGGGTCGAGCCGCCCTGCCGCGCGCCGGTCGTGAGGTTGGTCCACAGGGCGCGCAGCAGGCCGCGGGGGTCGACGCCGGCGTTGGTCCAGAACGTCGCGTCCTCCGAGGCGACGACGGCGTTGCCGACGTAGTCGGGCAGGTCCGCGTACGTGACGAGGATGCGCTTCTCGTTCTGGATCGTCGTGATCGGGGTGACGCCGTCGGCGTAGTAGATCGTGGTGATCTGGTCCTTGATGTTGCCCAGGTTGTCGGGGACGTCGGTGGCCGCGTACGCGGCGAAGGCCGCGCCCGCGCCGAGCGCGAAGAAGCCCAGGACCGTCCCGACGACGATGCGCCAGGACGGGATCCAGCGGTGGATCGGCCCCTTGCCGCGGCGGGGGTAGTTGAAGAACCGACGAAGACCCTTCGTCGGTCTCGTCGCCGGACGGCGTGCGCTTCCTGAGGTGGCCACGCCTCAGAACCCTAGGGGATCGCCTGTCGCGAACTGAGTCATCGGGCGCCCGCTGCGACCCTTCCTCGCGGCGTCTCCCCGCACGGACCCGAGGCGCTCCGCCGAACCTTCACAAACGACAGGCCGTACCGGACATTGCGCCAGCGACCTCGGAGGCGTACGGTGCCGTTTCCTACGATGTATCGAGTCGATAGGTCTGATCCGATACCGCGCGTCGATACCACTGCACGATAGTCCGGCGCGACAGGTCGCATCTCACCACACGTCGGCTCCACCCCGTTGCCAGGACGACCGAGGAGGCCTTGTGCGCAGTCGCTCGACAGTGCTCGAGACCGCCGTCCTCGGCCTCCTCAGCTCCTCGCCGCTGCACGGCTACGAGCTGCGCAAGCGCCTCGCGCTGCTCCTCGGCCCCTTCCGGGCCTTCAGCTACGGCACGCTCTACCCCGCGCTGCGCTCCCTGCAGGAGCGCGGCCTCATCGCGACGACGGAGCCGTCCCCGGCCGCCGCCGCACCGCGCACCTCGGCTGCCCGCCGCTCCGCCGGGCGGGAGGCCGTGCCGCCGCTGGCCGGCCGCCGCGGCCGCATCGTCTACGAGCTCACGGCCGAGGGCAAGGAACACCTCCAGACCGTGCTGTCCTCCAGCGGCCCCGCCGCCTGGGAGGACGAGAACTTCGACGTCCGCTTCGCGCTCTTCGCGCAGACCGACGCCGACACCCGCCTGCGCATCCTGGAGGGCCGGCGCACCCGGCTCACCGAGAAGCTGGAGGCGGTCAAGGAGTCCGCGGCTCGCACCCGTGAGCGGCTCGACGAGTACACGCTCGAGCTGCAACGACACGGGCTCGAGCAGGTCGAGCGCGAGGTGCGCTGGCTGGACGGCCTCATCACCCAAGAAAGGGGCCGCGTGCTGCGCGACCCCCGAGAGAATCAGAAGGAGCGAGGATGACCTCCATCCGCGTCGCCATCGTCGGTGTCGGAAACTGCGCATCGTCCCTGGTCCAGGGCGTGCACTACTACCGCGACGCCGACCCGGCCGGCAAGGTCCCGGGCCTCATGCACGTGCAGTTCGGCGACTACCACGTGTCGGACCTCGAGTTCGTGGCGGCGTTCGACGTCGACGCGAAGAAGGTCGGCTTCGACCTCGCCGAGGCCATCTACGCCTCGGAGAACAACACCATCAAGATCGCCGACGTCCCGCCGCTGGGCGTGACCGTCCAGCGCGGCCCGACGAACGACGGCCTCGGCCAGTACTACTCGGCCACCATCGAGGAGTCGGACGCCGAGCCGGTCGACGTCGTCCAGGCCCTCAAGGACGCGCGTGTCGACGTGCTGGTCTCGTACCTGCCCGTGGGCTCGGAGATCGCCGACAAGTTCTACGCCCAGTGCGCGATCGACGCGGGCGTCGCCTTCGTCAACGCCCTGCCCGTCTTCATCGCGTCCGACCCCGAGTGGGCCGCGAAGTTCGAGGCCGCCGGCGTCCCGATCGTCGGCGACGACATCAAGTCGCAGGTCGGCGCCACGATCACGCACCGCGTGCTGGCCCGCCTCTTCGAGGACCGCGGCGTCATCCTCGACCGCACGTACCAGCTGAACGTCGGCGGCAACATGGACTTCAAGAACATGCTGCAGCGCGACCGCCTCGAGTCCAAGAAGGTCTCGAAGACGCAGGCCGTCACGTCGAACCTCCACGACGGCCCGCTGGCCGGCAAGAAGGACGACCGCAACGTCCACATCGGCCCGTCGGACTACGTCGCCTGGCTCGACGACCGCAAGTGGGCGTACGTGCGCCTCGAGGGCCGCGCGTTCGGCGAGGTGCCCCTGAACCTGGAGTACAAGCTCGAGGTGTGGGATTCCCCCAACTCGGCCGGCATCATCATCGACGCCGTCCGCGCCGCGAAGATCGCCAAGGACCGCGGCATCGGCGGCCCGATCCTGTCGGCGTCGACGTACTTCATGAAGTCGCCGCCCGTCCAGATGGAGGACACCGAGGGCCGCGCGCAGCTCGAGGCCTTCATCAAGGGTGACATCGAGCGCTGATCCCGCGCTGATGCGCCATCACGACCGGCGGCCGAGCCTTGGCTCGGCCGCCGGTCGTTTTTCTGAGAGGTTCTCCCTGTGGGTGTGATCCAGGAGCTGCGCGAGCTCCTCCGGCTGAGCGGGTACCGCAGGCTCCTGACCGTGCGGCTCGTCTCGCAGGTCGCGGACGGGATGTTCCAGGTGGGCCTCGCGTCGGCGTGGTTCTTCTCGCCCGACGCCGCCGGGTCGGCCGCGTCGGTCGCCGGGCGGTACGCGCTCATGCTCGCGCCGTTCACGATCGTCGGGCCGTTCGCGGGCGTGTTCCTGGACCGATGGCGCCGGCGCCAGGTGCTGCTGCTCGGCAACCTCGCCCGGGCGGCGGTCACGCTCGCGATGGCCGGGGTGATGCTCGGCCTGTCCCCCGACCACTGGGGCGTCCTGGTGCTCGGCCTCGCCGCACTCTCGGTCAACCGGTTCCTGCTCGCCGGGCTGTCCGCGGGCCTGCCCAACGTCGTCGGCGGGCCGCTGCTGCTGACGGCCAACTCGATCACGCCCACGCTCGGGTCCGGGGCGGCGTTCCTGGGCGGCGGCATCGGGTTCGTCGTCGCGTGGCTCCTGCCGCCCGGGCGCGGGGCCGACGCGACGGCGCTCGTGTGCGCGGCCGCCGTCATGACGTGCGGGGCGCTGGCCGCGGGGCGCCTGCGCCGCGACCAGCTGGGCCCCGAGCACCCGCGGTCGGTGCCCTTGCGCGACGACCTCGCCGTCGTCGTGCGCGACCTCGCCGCCGGGGCCCGCTACCTCGCCGCGCGCCGCACGCCCATGCAGGCCCTCGCCGTCATGGCGGCGCACCGGTTCCTGTACGGCGTCGTGTTCATCGCGTCGATCCTCATCGCGCGCAACCTGCTCTCCTCCCCCGGCGACGCCGCCGGCGGCCTGGCGAACTTCGCCGTGATCCTCGGGCTGACCGCCGTCGGCGGGGCGGGCGCCGTCGTCGTGACGCCCGTGCTGTCCCGGTACACCGGGCCGCAGGTGTGGATCGCGCTCATGCTGCTGCTCGCCGCGGCGTCGCAGCTCCTCATGACGACGACGCCGGCGCGCGGCGTCGTGCTCACAGGGGCCGCGCTGCTGGGGATGGCCGCGCAGGCGGCCAAGATCGCCGTCGACACCATCGTGCAGCGCGACACGGTCGACGACGTCCGCGGGCGGGCGTTCGCGCTGTACGACGTCATGTTCAACGCCGCGTTCGTCGGGGCAGCCGTGCTGGCCGCGCTCTTCGTGCCCGACTCCGGGTGGTCGCGGCCGCTCTTCGTCACGCTCGCCGTGGCCTACGTCCTCGTGGCCGTCGTCCTGTGGACGCAGGGCGCGCGAACGCCCACCGAGGTCACCCGCCCCGTCACCTCCCGCGATCCGGAGATCTCGCCTACGCTCCCATGACAAGCGCCGCCGGGACGGGGCGGTGCCCTGCATCGGGAGATCTCATGGCCCCCCAGGTCGAGGTCGTGCACTGGAACCCCCGACGACGACGGCGGCGCACGCTCGCCGAGCGCCTGCTCGGGAGGCACCCCACCACGCCTGTGGACAACTTCGGCGACCTGCTGGGACCGCTCGTCGTCGAGCTGCTGCGGCGCTCCCGGGGGCTGCCCGCCGACGGCGGGACCGGGCCGGGCCGGCGGCTGCTCGCCGTCGGGTCGATCCTGCACCTGGCGCGCGACGGCGACGTCGTCTGGGGCAGCGGCGTCAACGGCAAGATCCCGCTCGCCGCGCTGCGGGCC
Organism: Xylanimonas protaetiae; assembly: GCF_004135385.1. Lineage (NCBI taxonomy): Bacteria > Bacillati > Actinomycetota > Actinomycetes > Micrococcales > Promicromonosporaceae > Xylanimonas > Xylanimonas protaetiae. Next base: position 1,138,054 of record NZ_CP035493.1, read on the forward strand.
CGGCGCCTCGACGTCCGCGCCGTGCGCGGACCGCGCACGCGCGACGTGCTCGCCGGCCTGGGGATCGACGCCCCGGCCGTCTACGGCGACCCCGCGCTGCTGCTGCCCCTGGTCGACCCGCGCCTGCGCGCCTGGGCCGCCACGCCCGTGCACGACCTCACGGTCGTGCCGAACGTCCACGACCTGGCCGCGCTGGCCGACCATCCCGCCGTCGTCGCGCCGACCGCGCCCCTCGACGCCGTGCTGGAGCGGGTCGCGCGCAGCCGGCTCGTCGTCGGGTCGTCGCTGCACGGCCTCGTCGTCGCCGAGTCACTCGGCATCCCCGCGCGCGCCGTCGTCGCCGGGCACGAGCACCCCCTCAAGTACGACGACTACTACCGCGGCACCGGTCGCGACGGGGCCGACGCCGCCGCGACCGTCGAGGAGGCCGTGCGGCGCGGCGGCGCCCCGCCGCCGCGCTGGGACCCCGAGCCGCTGCTCGCGGCGTTCCCCGCCGACCTGTGGCGCGTCCCCTCGACCGTCCCGGGGGGCCCGTGAACGGCCTCGACGTGCTCCAGGCGCTCCAGCGCGGCCGCGACGCGGCGTTCAGCGTCGTCGCCGCACGCGGGTTCGCGCAGTTCGGCGCCGGGTCCCGCATCCTGCTGCCCTTCCGCTGGGGCAACGCGCACCGCATCGCGGTGGGGTCGCGCGTGCTCATCGGGGCGGGGTCGTGGCTCATCGTCCCCGCCCCCGGCGACGACGTCGCGCTCACCCTCGGGGACCGGGTCCGCATGAACCAGACGTCGATCAGCGCCGTCGAGAGCGTCGTGATCGAGGACGGCGTCGCGCTCGCCCGGGGCGTCTACGTCGCGGACCACGCGCACGGGTTCGACGACCCGCACGCGTTCGTGCGCGACCAGCCGCTCACGCGCGTCGCACCCGTGCGGATCTGCCGCGGGGCGTGGCTCGGTCAGAACGTCGTCGTGCTGCCCGGCGTGACCATCGGCGCGGGCGCCGTCATCGGGGCCAACAGCGTCGTGCGCTCCGACGTGCCCGCGCGGACCGTCGCCGTCGGCACGCCCGCCCGCGTGGTGCGGGAGCTCGCGTCGTGAGCGACGTCGTCTTCACGTTCTCCTACGAGACGTACGACGACGCCGCCCGGCGCGGCATGATGCGGCCCCCCGACCGGCTGCTCGCGACGCTGCTGCGCAGCGACCGGGTGCGCCGGCTGCTCGTCGCCAACCCGTGGCGGTCCGCGCCCACGCTCGCCGCGCGGCGGCTGCTGCGCCGCGACGTCCCCTTCCCCGCCACCGCGCACGCCCGCCTCCACCGGCCCGCGCGGCTCCGGCGCGCGGACCCCGTCGACGTCGCCGCCCTCGCGGAGCAGTACGTCGCCTACGACCGGTCCGTGCGGCGCGCCGCGCGCGACCACGAACGGCCTGCCGTCCTGACCACCAACCCCCTCGTCGCGGGCTTCGCCCCCTGCGGTGGGCGGGCCCCGTGACGTACTTCGCGCGCGACGACTGGCTCTCCTCCGCCGCCCGGCGCGCGTACTGGGACGCCTACCGCGCCGCGTACCGACGGATCTCCGAGGCGGGCGTCGCCGTCGCCGCCGTGAGCGCCGAGCTGCTCGACCGCATCGCCCCGCGCGGCCCCGCCGCCGTGGTGCCCAACGGCGTCGAGCCCGCCGAGTGGCTCGGCCCGCCGCCGCCCGCGCCCGCCTGGCTCGACGCCGTCCCCCGGCCCCGCGCGATCTACGTCGGCACGCTCGACGAGCGGCTCGACGTCGCCGGGATCGCCGCGCTCGCGGGTGCGTGCCCCGGGCTGAGCATCGTGCTGCTCGGGCCGCTGCCCGACCCCGCCTACGTCGCCCCCCTGGGCGCTCTGCCCGGCGTCCACGTGCACGGCGGCGTCGGGCGTGCGGAGCTCGTCGCCGCGCTGCGCGCGTGCGACCTCGCCCTGCTGGCGCACCGGCGCACCCGGCTCACCGAGGCCATGAGCCCGCTCAAGGTCTACGAGTACCTCGCCGCCGGGCTCCCCGTGCTGGCCACGGACCTGCCGCCCGTGCGCGGCATCCACCCGCGCGTCACGCTGCTCGACGACGTCGCCGGCTTCGCCGACGCCGCCCCGGCCACGCTGGCCGCCGGACCGCTGGCGGAGGACGACCGCACGGCCTTCGTCGCGGCGAGCTCCTGGGAGGTCCGCCACCGGACCGTCATGGACCTCCTCCTGCGGTCCTGACCTCCCTGGGAGCCGGGTCGTTGCTCCCGTTTCGGCGTGATGAACACTGGTTTGGCCGTCAGGTTGGTGCGCCGGAACCCCTTGCGCACCCGGGCAGCCCCGTGTGTGATGGACAACGGGCCGGATCGTGCGGAGTCCGTGAACGGCCCGGAGCGCACCACGCAAACGTCGACGTCGACCACACGTCCGCCGCGCCTTCGTGGCCGCGGAAGACGCCTGTCCGTCTGTGCAGGAGCCGACCAAGGGGGCGCGATGAGCCCAGCTCCCATCGCCGCGACCACCACCGCACCGCGTGCCACCACCACGGCCCATCCGGCCACCAGCCCGGCCACCAGCGCCGGCGCGCACGCCGAGGCGGCCGCCGTCGAGTGGCAACCGCGGGCACCCGCCTGGCGGCGCCGGCTCGTCGCGTCGCAGCTGCTGACCGATGCCGCGGCCATCACGTCGTCCCTGGTCATCGCCTATCTGGCCCGGTTCGGGGGCACCACGTGGGAGGTGCGCGAGACCGTCTCCTACGGCTGGGCCGGCGCCGCCATCGGGCTCGCCTGGCTGCTCGCGCTCGGGCGGTCTCGCGAGGTGCGCGTCGTCGGCGTCGGCCTCACCGAGTACCAGCGCGTGCTCGGCGCCACGATGCTCACGTTCGGCGGGCTCGCGATCGTCGCGTTCCTCGGGCGGCTGGAGATCGCGCGCGGGTACCTCGCCGTCGCCCTCCCCCTCGGGGTCGTGCTGCTCCTGCTCGGCCGCTGGGCCTGGCGGGGCGCGCTGCGCCGGATGCGCCGCGCCGGCCGCTGCCTCACCGGGGCGGTCGTCGCCGGGCCCGCCGCCGACGTCGCCCGCGTCGTCGAGCAGCTCCGCACCAACCTGCGCGCCGGCTACCGGCCCATCGCGGTGTGCCGCACGGACGGGCTCCGGGAGACGCTCGCGAGCGGGCCTGTGCCCGTCGCGCGCCGGCCGGGCGTGCCGGAGCCCGGTCCCCTGCCGTCCGTCCCGTTCGAGGAGCTCGTCGACGTCACCCGCCGTACGCGCACGCGGGCGGTCATCGTGGCGGGCGAGCTGCCGGGCGGGCCCGCCCGGCTGCGCGACCTCGGGTGGTCGCTCGAGGACGCCCGGGCCGAGCTCATCCTCGTCTCGCAGCTCACCGACGTCGCCGCGCCGCGCGTCCACCTGCGCCCGCTCGACGGGCTGCCCATGGTCCAGGTCGACCTCGCCCGGCACTCCGGGGTCAACCACGTGGTCAAGCGGGTGTTCGACGTCGTCGGGGCCCTCGTGGCCCAGGTGCTGCTCGCGCCCGTGTTCGTGGCCGTCGCGCTCGCCGTCAAGCTCGACGACGGCGGCCCGGTGATCTTCCGGCAGGAGCGGGTCTGCCAGCGCGGCGGCCGCTTCACGATGTACAAGTTCCGCTCCATGGTGGTCGACGCCGAGGAGCGCCGCGCCGGCCTGGAGGACGGGGTCGAGCGCGGGGTCGAGCGCGGGCTCGAGCCCGCGAACGAGGGCGGCGGCGTCCTCTTCAAGCTCCGCGCCGACCCGCGCACCACGCGCGTGGGGCGCCTGATCCGGCGCCTGTCCCTCGACGAGCTGCCGCAGCTGTGGAACGTGCTGCGCGGCGACATGAGCCTGGTGGGCCCCCGCCCGCCGCTCCCGAGGGAGGTCGAGCGCTACGAGGGGCACACCACGCGGCGCCTCCTCATCAAGCCCGGCGTCACCGGCCTGTGGCAGGTGAGCGGCCGCTCGCGGCTCACCTGGGAGGAGAGCGTGCGGCTCGACCTCTACTACGTCGAGAACTGGTCGCTCGGCCTCGACCTGCTCGTGCTGCTCCGCACCGTCCGCGCCGTCGTCGCCCGCGACGGCGCCTACTGAGGCGTCGCACGCCTCACCACCAGAGACTCTCTGAGAGGCAAGGAACGACCATGTCCGGTCCTGCTCTTCTCGTCTGCTCCGGCGGCGGGCACCTGAAACAGCTCTTCACGCTCGCGGCCCGCCTCGGGATCACGCCCGGCGACCAGGTCTGGGCGACGTTCGACAACCCGCTCAGCCGCTCGCTGCTGCGGGGTCGGGAGGTGGTACACATCCCGTACGCCGGCCCGCGCGACGCCGCGGGCATCCTGCGGACGCTCGGGCGGGCGCACCACATCGTGGCCTCGCGCCGCTTCGAGCTCGCGGTGAGCACGGGCTCGAGCCCTGCCGTGACGTTCCTGCCGTGGGCCGCCCGGCGGGGGGCGCGCGCCCTGTACATCGAGAGCGCGGCACGCGCCGACGGCCCGTCCCTGAGCGGCCGCATCCTCGGCCACGACCCGCGCGTCGCGACCTACACGCAGTACCCCGCCTGGGCGGACGCCGAGTGGAGCTACCACGGGTCGATCTTCGACGGGTTCGCCCCCGCGCCGCAGAGCGGCACCCGGAGGCTGCGCCGCGCCGTCGTCACGCTCGGCACACAGGAGCGGTACGGCTTCGCGCGGCTGCTGCGGGCGCTCGTCCCGCTGCTGCGCGGGTGCGAGGTGCTGTGGCAGGTCGGGGTCACGGGCGCCCACGAGGCGGCCGAGCTCGGCGTCCCCGACGCCCGCGTCGGCGTGCCGCACAACGAGCTCTCCGCGGCGATCGCGGAGGCGGACGTCGTCGTCGCGCACGCCGGAACGGGCTCGGCGCTCACGGCGTTCGAGCAGGGGCGGTGCCCCGTCCTGGTGCCCCGGCTCGCCCAGCACGGCGAGCACGTCGACGACCACCAGCTCCAGATCGCGCGCGAGCTGGAGCGCCGCGGGCTCGCCGTCACGCGCAGCCCGGAGGACCTCACGCTCGACGTCCTGGAGGAGGCGGCCGCCCGCGCGGTGCGCCGCGTGGAGGCCCCGCCGATCGACCTGGACGCCCCCGCGCCGGCCTGACGCCCCGTCTGGCCCTGCCCCTGCCCGGAGTCCGCCGATCGAGGCCGGGGGTCACCCCATCGACGCCCCGGCGACGTCCGGGCTCATCGGCGTCCCCTCGATCGACGTCGCGGCCGGCGTGCGGTCTCCCGACGGCGTGATCCGGGCCGACGAGACGTCCGTGAGACGCAGGTCGCCCGCGTCCCGGTCGGCGACGCGGACCTGGCCCGTCCGGTTGCCGTCCCGCCCCACGACGGCGGGCACCGCGCACGCCTTGGCGTTCCACTTCTCGATGATCGAGTTGGTCACGGGCGCGTCGCACGTCGAGATGTACTCGACGATGTTGCGGTCGAACACCATGCCCTCGAGCGGGTCGACGCGCACCGAGCCGTCCATGAACGTGTTGTTGCGGACCGTGACGTTCTTGACGGTGAGCTCGCGCAGGTCGGTCGCCGACCCGCCGCGGCACCGCTCCGTCTTGACCACGCAGCCCTGGATGAAGTTCGACTCGACGAGCAGGCCGTCGCTGCCCTCGCGGCGTCCGGGCGAGATGATCAGCCCCGCGTTGTAGCAGTTGGACAGCCGGTTGCCGCGGATCGTCACCTGCTTCGAGTCGAAGATCTGGATGCAGTCGGCGTGCAGGCCGTTGTCCTTCGCCTGGTCGTAGTCGCGCACCGTGTTGCCCTCGATGAGCACGTCCTCCGCGCCGCCGATCTGGATGCCGTCCACGGAGCTGCCGTTCTCGAGCAGCGAGTCGACGACGGTCACGTGCTTGGACCGGACGAACAGCCCCGTGCCGTCGACGTGCGCCCGCTCGATGCGCGTGTGCTCCGCCGGCCCGTTGACGAACCACACGCCCGTCACCGTCAGGCCGCGCCACGTCACGTTGGGGACGTCGAGGCCGAGCCGGTCGAAGCTCGCGACCACGCCCTCGGGCGCCTCCACGACGACGGGCGGGTCCAGCGCGGCCAGCCGGTCGTCGGCGGCGAGGTCCATGGAGCCGTACTCGCCTGCCGCGAGCTCCACGCGGGTGCCCGCCTCGGCGATCCCCAGCGCCGACGCGAGCGCGCACGCCGTCTGCGGCGCCTGGCAGTCGCCCGCGCCGCCGGGGCTCGCGTAGATCGTCCCGGCGTCCCCGGAGCCGGCGTCGGGGCTGGGCGACACCGGGGCCGACGACTGAGGCCCTGCCGTGGGCGGCGGCCCGCCCGTGCAGCCCGCCAGGGCCGCTCCCCCGAGCAGCAGCGCCGCGACCAGCACCGCCCGTGCCGGCGACGCCGCCCTCATCCCGCTCCCCCGGCCGCCGCCTGGCCGGCCGTCCACGCCTGCCAGGCGACCTCCGCGATCCTGGCCTGCCCCGTCGCGGACGGGTGGAAGTGGTCGATGCTCGACATGTCCTCCGGGGCGAACCGCACGTCGTGCAGCGCCCCGCCGTCGGACACGCACGTGGGCAGCGCCGTGCACGCGGTGGCGATGGCGGCGTTGAAGTCACGGACGCGCTGGTCGACCGCCGCGCGCCGGGCGGCGTCGTCGGACGACGTGGAGTCGGCGTGCCACAGCAGGGAGCGGCAGCTCGGGCTCTTGCTCCACAGGCCGACGGCGTCGGGGTCGTCCTTGCCGAGCTCCCAGATCTGGTTGAGGTCGGGCACGGACATCGCGAGCAGGGTCGCGTCGGGCAGGCCGTCGGCGAGCTCCTGGAGCAGGGTCGTCATGCTCGCGGCGAACTCCTCGGCCGACGTCATGTCGTCGAAGGTGCGCGCGCAGGCGTCGTTCGCGCCGAGCAGCACGGTGACGACGTCGGGCTTGCGGTCGACGATCTCCTGGACGTGGTCGAGCGCCTCGCCCACCGTGGCGCCCTCCATGGCGAAGGGCAGCGTGGCGGGCCGGGCGCTGCCCGAGCCGCCGAGGCGCGTCGCGAACGAGTCGACGCCGGGGGCCGTGCCGAGCGCCCACGAGTCGTCGAGGCAGGGCCCCGGCTCGTCGCAGGCGTTGACGCCGAGCGTGATCGAGTCGCCGACGGCCGCGACCGACGCGACCGCCCCGGCGTCGGGCGACGCGGACGGGCGCGGCGCGGACGACGACGGCGCCGCGTCGGGCGACCGCGGCGCGGCCGCGGACCCGCCGCCCGTGCACGCGGCCGCGGAGGCCACGAGCAGGACGGCGACGACGGCGACCCCGGCGCGGCGGCTCACGGGGCGGCGGGCGGCACGGCGGCTCACGGAGCTGCGGGCGGTGCGGGCTGCGGTTCTCATGCGGCGGTCCTCACGGTCGGGTCGGGGGCGGACCGGTCCTGGCGCGGGCGCCGGACCTGCCGGGCGAACGAGACGATGCGGGCGACGTCGCGCCGGTAGCCCGGCAGGACGAGCGCGGCGCCGAGCACCGCGACCCCGGCCGCGAGCGCCAGCGCGAGGACGACGGCGTCGGGCGCGACGACGAGCCGGGAGACGGCGAACGCGGCGGCGAAGCAGGGCAGCACGAGGACGGCGGGCCGCACGAGGGGCGCGACGACGTCGGCCCCGGTGACGAACGTGCCGTGGATGGCGTACGCGAACCCGGGCACGAGGAGGGCGCACGTGACGATGCCGTAGACGAGGGCGAGCCCCTGGACGCCGTCCCAGGCGATGCCGGCGAAGAACCCGGCGACGACGAGGGGCCGGGTGACGGCGTAGTACCCGAGCTGGCGGTGGGCGCGCCCGAGCGCGATGTAGAGCCAGCCCTGGACGTTGCCGACGGCCTGGGCGACGCCCGCGATGGCCAGGAGCGCGAAGATCGTGGCGGCGAGGTGCCACTGCGGCCCGAGGGCGACGGCGACGAGGGGCCGGGCGGTGCCGGCGAGCAGCGCGTACCCGGGCAGGGCGGCGTACCCGATGACGAGCATCGCGGAGCGGACGTAGCGGCGGAACCGGTCGGCGTCGTCGCGCAGGGCGGACAGGACGGGCAGGGCGACGCGGCCGAGGGGGCCGGTGAGCTGCTGGAGCGGCAGCAGGAAGAGGGAGTAGGCGCGCGAGTACTGGCCGAGCACGGCGGACCCGAGCTGGTGGCCGACGATGACGTTGTCGAGGTTGCGGGCGGCGTAGTTGAGCACCTGGACGCCGAGGATGGACCCCCCGGTGCCGACGAGGGGCAGGACGTCGCGGTCGACGTGGGGCCGCCCGAAGCGGGGGCGGACGGCGACCCACAGCTCGACGAGCCGGGTGACCTGGCCGAGGCCGGCGAGCACGACGAGCGACCAGACGCCCCACCCGGCCAGGGCGGCGGCGACCGCGCCGAGCACCCCGGCGGCCGTGGAGGTGACGTCGATGCGGGCGAGCAGGCCGAAGCGCAGGCTCCGCTGGGCGCCGGCCTGGAGCGGCATGGCGAGGCCGTTGAGCAGCAGCGTGGGGGCGATCGCGAGGGTCAGGACGACGAGGCGCGGCTCGCCGTACAGGCTCGCGACGAGGGGCGCGGCGGCGGCGACGAGCGCGGAGAGCGCGAGGCCGAGGCCCGCGGAGAACCAGAGCACGCCCTGCCACGTCCGCTGGTCGAGGTCGCGCGCCTGGATGATGGCGCCCGTCATGCCGAAGTCGCGCAGCAGGTCGGCGACGCCGACGATCGCCATGACCATGGCGACGAGGCCGAAGTCTGCGGGCACGAGCAGGCGTGCGAGGACGACGGTGGACCCGAGCTGGAGGAGCGAGCGCGTCCACAGGCCGCCCATGGTGAGCGCGACGCCGCGCGACGCGGTGTGCGCGAGACCGCCCCGGGGCGCGGAGGTGCCGGGTGCAGAGGTACCGGGCGCGGAGGTGCCGGGCGCGGGGGCGCTCATGGGCGCACCGCCAGGCCGCGGCTCGTGTCGTCCCTGTTCCACGTGACGGGCGCGCGCCGGACGGCGTCGAGCCGTGCCCGGAGCAGCGGCAGCCCGTAGCCGACGCAGTAGACGGCGAACGCGGGCCACAGCGTGGGCCGGGCCGCGACGCGCCGCGCGAGCGCGAGGCGCCCCGGGCCGGTGCGGCCGCCGGGCGACCGGTCACCCTGCGGCCAGTCACCCAACGGCCAGTCGCCCGGCGGCCGGGCGAGGCCGAGCGCCGCGAGCTGGTGGTTGCCGCGGTGGATGCGCGTGCCGCGCCGCAGCAGGGCGCGCAGGGTGCGGGGCGCGCGGACCGTGAACGTGCGGTCCGGGAGCGTGAGCCGTTCGGCGGGGGCGAAGCGCTGCTGCACGAACCGGTCGTCGGCGACGACGTCGGGGAACGTGCCCCACCGTGCGCGGCCCGCCGCGTTGACGGCGTAGACGCCGGAGCCGACGTGGTCGGTGCGGCGGTACTCGGACAGCGCCCACACCCGGTAGTGCTGCCGCACGGCCCAGCCGGACCCGGTGGTGTCGACGTGCATCGTCGGCGCCCCGACGGCGGCGCCGGGCCGCTCCCGCAGGGCGTCCGCGAGGGCGAGGAGCGTCGCGCCGTCGACGACGACGTCGGCGTCGAGGTAGATCCGTGGGAAGGCGCGCGCGGCGGCGTCCCCGGCGTCGAGCGCGGCGGTCTTGGACGCCGCGGCGACCTCCACGACCCGCACGCCCGCGTCGCGGGCGACCTGTGCGGTCGCGTCCGTGCACCCGTTGGCGACGACGACGACGTCGAGCGCCCCCGTGCCGACGGCCCCGGCGAGGCGGGCGAGCAGCGCGGGCAGCACGGCGGCCTCGTCGTGGGCCGGGACGATCACGGAGGCGGCGGGCGTCATGGCACGTCCGCCTCCCGCGCCACCGGCACGGGCGCGTGCGGCGGGCTGCCGTCCGTGAGCAGCCACCCGCCGACGGCGAGCAGGATCGCGAGCAGCAGGAACGTCTGGAGGAACCCGAAGGCGTCGTAGAAGAACAGCGCGACGCCGTACCCGAGGACGCTCGCCGCGAGCGCGAACGCGAGCATCGCGTCCCGCTCCGGGACGTCCTTGCGCAGCGCGTGCCGCAGCAGCGCCACGACGGGCACGATCACGAGCACGGCGAGGCCGGCCACGCCGAGCGCCCCGGCGTCGAGCTGCGTGCCGAGCACCTGGTTGTCGAGGATGAACGCGTTGGCGTCGTCGCCGACCACGACGCGCGACCCGACGCCCGTGCCGAAGAACGGGTGCTGGAGGGCCAGGCCCGTGGCAGGGCCGAGGTCGGCGAGGCGGCCGGCGCCCGTCCAGCCCGCCGAGGTGTACTGCGAGGCCACGAGCTCCTCGGGGTCGAGGAACGAGCCGACGAGCGACCCGAAGACCTTGGGCTGCACCACCGTGCCGAGGAGCAGCACGGGCACGCCCACGACGAACAGCAGCCGCGCGAGCTGCGGGCGCAGCACGGCCGCGAGCAGGAACATCGTCCCCAGCACGACGACGGCGGTGCGGCTGATCGCGGCGGCCACGCCGAGCAGCGTGCAGGCGAGCACGCCCGCGTAGAAGAGGCGCCGGTTGACGGGGTGCCGCGGCCAGACGGCGTACCGGGCGAGGTACACGCCGACCGGGAGCAGCATGCACAGCAGCACGGCGAGCGCGATGGGGTGCTGCGCCGAGCCGTACGCGCGGGCGCCGCCGGCGCGCAGGGACTCGTCGGCGTCGCGCAGGAGCGTCAGCGGCAGCACGCTGCCCAGCTTGAGGAACACGTTGACGTGCGTCGCGCGCTCGAACCCGGCCGCGAGCCCGATGAGCGCGCCCGACCAGGACAGGCCTGTGAGCAGCACGGTCACGACCTGCCGGGTCCGCGCGACCTGGCGCACCACGACCAGCACCGCGGGGGCGATGAGCAGGTTGACCAGGCCGCCGAGCGCGTCGCCGACGTGACCCTGGTCGGAGAGCGAGCGGATGTTGACGACGACGGACACGAGCATGGTGGCGAGGAACACCAGCACCGGCACGCCGAAGCGCACGGGCCGCCACCGGAAGGCGGGGTTCACGAGCAGGTCCGCGACGACGACGAGCAGCGTCAGCGTGACCAGCACGCGGTAGGGCTCGAGCGCGAAGGGCAGCGGGATCGGGACCGCGTACCGGCGGATCGGCACGAACATGACCACCGCGACCAGCAGGAACAGCCATGTCTCGCGGCGGCGCAGCAGGCCGCGCGCCAGGTAGAGGCCCGCCACGAGCAGCGCGGCCGCGCCGGTGTAGGGCGGCGGCAGGGCCCACGCCGCGGCCAGCAGGGCGACCGCGACCGCGACGATCCAGGCCGTCTCGCGCCGCGTCGGCCGGGCGGCCAGGGTCGGCGTCGTCATCCCGGGTCCTGGTCAGCGCTCGCCGGTGACCGCGGGGACGTGCTCCGCGCCCACGGCGTCGCCGGGACGCTCGCCGGGCTGCTCGGCGACCTCCCGGACGCGGCGCCGCAGCGGCAGGCGCGCCCGCGGCCGGCGCGTGAGGTGCCGGACCCGCTCGGGGCCGACGCCGCGCCGCTGGCGCGCGTTCTCGAGGATGAACGCCAGCGCCACGAACACGAGCAGCACGCCGCCCGCGGTGACGACGACGGGGATCGCGGGGTTGGACGCGTCGGCCTCGGTGGCCGGTTCCGCGTCGAGCCTGCTGAGCTCGACGCGCTCGTCCTTGGGCATCGCGACCGCGTCCTGCTGGCCCTCGACCTCGTTCACGAACGCGTCGGTGGCGGCGGCAGAGATCGCCTCGGCCCGGTCGGGATCGCTCGAGACGCCGACGACGTCCAGGATCGGCAGCGACATGCGGCCCGGGAACGTCTCGTCCCCGCCGGGCTGCGTGGTGCGGCGCAGCGCGGTGATCTGCTCGTCGTCGGCGAGCGGGCCGAGCTGGTCCTCGACGGTCTTGCGCACCTGCGCCCCTGCGACCACGTACGCGTAGACGACGGCCGCCTGCGTGAGGTCCTTCTGGACGGGCGCGGTCTGCCCCTGGGTGACGGTCTGGCCGGGCACCTGGGCCTGGTACAGCGGCTGGCTGGGGCTGCCCACCAGCACCGTCGTCGACGCGGAGTAGGAGTGGACGGCCCGGGACACGACCCGGCCGCCCTGGAGGGTGAACCCGGCCAGCAGGCCGGCGAGGACGGCGACCACGGCTCCGGCGAGCAGCAGCCGACGGTGGGTCCACAGCACTTCGAGGTATCTGGGCACGTCCACGGCGGAACGCTCCTTCCGATCGCTACCCGTTCACACGGGTCGACGGGGAGGGGTCTCGACGCCCGACCTGAGGTCAGCGTGGGCGACGCGTGTTAGCCGCGCCTGCGCCGGACGGCTGCGGGGCGGTCAACGAGGGGTCCAGAGCGGGTGATCCGACGGTGAAACCTTGCACCCACGCCCGCCCGCACCGCAAGGTGTGATAGCAGAGACACCGAAGTGCACCCGGTTTTTCCCCCGCACCGGACGGAGCACGATCGTGGCCCCTTCCTCGCTCGACCCCCCAGGTCCCGGGACCGAACCCGACCGCCTCACGGTCCTCTACAGCTTCCCGCACCCGTTCGGCAGCGCCGGCATCGGGTGGACGGCCTGGAACCAGGTCGCCGAGCTCGTGGCGGCGCGGCACCGCGTCCACCTCGTGACCACGAGCGTCGTCCGGCCGGTGCCCGGCCTGACCTCGCTCACGACGACGCTCGCCGTCGCCGGGCTGCGCGTGCCGCACCGGGCGGTCGGGCGGGCCCGCGCGTTCCGGCACCACGACCGGGTCGCGGCGCGCATGACCGGGCGGCTCGCGGCGCGCTCCGCCGGGCACCTCGACGTCGTCCACGCCTGGCCCGCGGCCTGCCTCGAGACGCTCCGCTCCGCCCGGTCCGCCGGGGTCGCGGCCGTGCGCGAGGTGCCCAACACGCACACCGCGCACGCGTTCGAGGTGGTCGCCGCCGAGTGCGCGCGGCTCGGCGTCGCGCTGCCGGACGGCCTGGCGCACGCCGGGTCCCCCGAGCGGCTCGCGCTCGAGGAGGCGGAGTTCGGCGCCGCCACGGCCCTCCTCGTCCCCGCCGAGCACGTGCGCCGGACGTTCCTCGACCGCGGCACCGCCCCGGAACGGCTGCTGCGCCACCGGTACGGCTACCGGCCCCCCAGCGACACTGCCGGGGACGCCACCCGTCCCGCGCGCGCCCGGGACGGGCGGCCCTTCACCGCGGTGTTCCTCGGCCGGGGCGAGCCGCGCAAGGGGCTGCACCACGCGCTCGAGGCCTGGGCGCGCTCGCGCGTCGCGGTCCGCGGCGGCCGGTTCCTGGTCCACGGCAACCTCGACCTCGTGCCCGCGTACCGGGACCTGCTCGCCCCCCTGCTCACGGTCCCCGGCGTCGAGGTGCGGCCCTTCGCGTCCGACGTCCCGGCCGTGCTCGCCGACGCCGACGTGCTGCTGCTGCCCACGCTCGAGGAGGGCAGCGCCCTCGTCACGTACGAGGCCCAGGCCGCCGGAGTCGTCCCCCTCGTCTCGACGGCGGCCGGTGCCGTGCTCGACGACGGCGTCCACGGGCTGCTCCACGCGCCCGGCGACGTCGCCACGCTCACCGCGCAGCTCGACCGGCTGGCCGACGACCCCGCGCTGCTGCACCGCCTCGCGGCGGCGGCCGCAGCGCACGCGCCCGACCTGACGTGGGCGGCCGCGAGCGTGCGGCTCGTCGCGGCGTACCGGGACGCGATGCTCCTGACGGCGGGAGGCGCGCGTGCCGAGGCCGCCTGACACCACGCCGGCTGACGCCCTGCCGTCTGACGCCCCGCCGCCTGGCACCCTGCCGCTGGCGGGCCCGCCCGGCGGCGCGCCGGGGCCCGCCGACCTCGCCGTCGTCGTGTGCTCGCGCGACCGGGCGGCGCTGCTGCGGCGGGCGCTCGCGGCGGTCGCGGCGGCGACGCCGGCCGAGGTCGAGGTGGTGGTCGTGGACTCGGGCTCGCGCACGGGCGACACGGCCGCGGTCGCGGCCGAGGCGGGCGTCCGGGTCGTGCGGTGCGACGTGCCGGGCCTGTCGATCGCCCGCAACGAGGGGCTCGCCGCGACCGCGCGTCCCTTCGTCCTCTTCACCGACGACGACTGCCTCGCCGTCCCCGGGTGGACGGGCGCGGCGCTGCGGTGGTTCGCCGACCCGGCCGTCGTCGCGGTCACGGGGCGCATGCTCGACCACGAGCTCGCCGCCGACGCCGACGCCCCCCGCCCGCCGCGCCGGGTCACGCGCGCGGTCGACGGGCTCGACGCGGGCCACGGGGCGCTCATGGCGTTCCGCCGGGCGAGCGTGCTCGACGCCGGCGGCTTCGACACCGTCCTCGGCGCCGGGCGGGCGCTCGCGGGGGCCGAGGACCTGGACATGTTCGTGCGGCTGCTCGCCGCGGGCGGCGTCGTCGTCGCGGACGAGGCGGGCGTGGTGCTCCACGCCAACACGCGCGCCGGCGCGGACCACGCCGCGCTGTACCGCGGCTACGGGCGCGGGCTGGGGGCCCTGGTGGCCAAGTGGCTGCGACTGCGGCCGCGCACGGGGGCCCGCCTCGCGGCGACGGTGGTGCGGCGGGCGGTGCGACGCTGGCTGCGGGCGCGCGCCGGGCTTCAGGGCAGCGGGATGCACGGCGGTGGGATGCACGGCGGTGGGCTGGGCAGCCTGGTCAGCGGCCTGGTGAGCGGCGGCGACCGCCGCACCGCGGCCGCGCAGCGCGCGCTGCTGCACGGCGTGGTGAGCGGGTGGCGCACCGCGTGGCGGCTGCCGCTGCGCGGCACGGTGTTCGTCGACGTGACACCGCCCGCGCCCGTCACGCTCGCCGCCGACGTCACAGGGACCGCAGGGACCACCTCGGGAGCGCACCGTGCCCCGTGACCACCGCCCCGTGTCCGTCGAGCTGCTCGGCACGCTCGACGAGAAGTTCGTCGCCAACGTCCTGGTGTTCGAGCACGCCACGCCCTGCGCGGGCCTGCTGCTCGACGGCGGCCCGTTCCGGACGCCCTCCGGCGGGCTCGACCGCGACCTGGTGCTCCGCTCGCTCGCCCGCGGCCTCGGGTCGGCGCCCGAGCTGCTGCGCCGCCTGCGGCCCGCGCCGCTGGGGCTCACGACGCCGGCCTGGGTGCCCGACGACGACGTCGACGTCGCCGCCCACGTGCGGTTCCACCCGGACGTGGTCGCGGCCGACGGGCCGGAGCTGCCCCGGCTGCTCGCGGGCCGGCTCAACGCCCCGCTCGACCCGCGCCGCCCGCTGTGGAACACCGTCGTCGCGGAGGTCGACGACGGGCGCGTCGCCGTCGCCTGGCGCATCCAGCACGCGGTGGGCGACGGGCTGTACGGCATGCGGCTGCTCGACGCCATCACCGACCCCGACGCGCCGCCCGTGACCCGGACGCACCGGCCGCCGCGCTCGGGCGGCGAGCTGCTGCTCGTCGCATGGTCGCAGTGGCGGCGGCACCAGACCGGGTTCACGGGCGCCTGGCACGAGTACTGGCGCAAGCCCTTCCGCCGGCGGCTGCGCCGCTGGGGCGGGCGGCTGGTGCGCCCTCTGCGCAACCGCGCCATCGAGGCGCGCGGGCTCGCCGCGACCCTCGTGCCCGGGCGGCGGTACGCGTTCACGGTGCACGACCTGCGGTCCGTGACGCGGCGCGCGCACGCGCTCGGCGGGTCGGTGCACGACCTCACGGTCGCGCTCGCGCTCGTCGCCCTGGACCGCGTGCAGCGGGACCCCGCCGGGCCGCGGCTCGGCGTCCCGATCTCGCACCGGTCCGCCCGCGGCGACCGGCGCAACCACGTGCGCATGACCGTCGTCGGGATCCCCGCGGGCAGCACGCTGGAGGACGCGGTGCCGCTCGTGCACGCCGCGGTGGCCGCGGCCGCCGCGACCGCCCCCGCCCCGACGACGACGGCGCCGGGGGCGGCCGCGCCCCGCACCCACCACGGGTACGCCAGCTTCGTCCCGTGGCAGCCGCGCCCGCGCCGGCTCGGGCCCGCGCTCGTCGAGGGCGCCGTGCTGTGGCCCGTGCTCGACCCGGCCGACGACATCGCCGTCTTCGGCTCGTCGTACGCCGACACGTTCACGCTCGCCGTCGTCGGGTCCACGAGCGTCGACGTCGACGCCGTGGAGAAGGTCATCGACCAGCTCGTGCACGACGCAACCCCCCGGGACGGTGAGTCATGAACGGCAGACGATGGCCCGGAGCCCTGCGCTCCCTGACGGACGGGCGCGTGTACCTCCACGCGCTGCGCCTCGCGCACTTCAGCGCGTACGCGCACGTGCGGCAGGTCCGCCTGCTGCGCCGCGGCCCGGGCGTGACGTTCGCGCCCAACGTGTCGTTCCGCAACGCGGAGCGCATCACGCTCGGCGCGGGCACCCACGTGGGCGAGCACGGCGTCATCTGGGCGGGCAACCGGACGGGCCGGGTCGTGCTCGGCGAGAAGTGCCTGCTGGGGCCGCACGTCACGCTCACGGCGTCGAACTACGGGATCGAGCTCGGCACGCCCGTCATGGACCAGCCGACGGTCGAGCGTGACATCGTGCTCGGCCGGGACGTGTGGCTCGGCGCCAACGTCGTCGTCACCGCCGGGGTGACCATCGGCGACGAGGTCGTCGTGGGCGCCGGGGCCGTCGTCACGCACGACCTGCCGCCCGGCTGCGTCGCCGCGGGCGTCCCGGCCCGCGTCATCGGCTGGCGGCCGGCCGCGGCGCGCGACGGGGTCCCCGAGCCCGTCCCGGCGACGGAGGTGGCACCGTGACGACCGCGCGCACGCGGCTCGTCAGCGTCGTCGTCGTCACGTACGACACGCGGGACGAGACCCTCGTCGCGCTGCGGTCCGTCGCCGGAGGCTTCACGACGACGGGGCACGAGCTCGTCGTCGTCGACAACGGCACCGACGGCACCGCCGACGCCGTCCGCGCCGAGCTGCCCGGCGTCGTCGTCGAGCCCGGCGCGAACGTCGGGTTCGCGGCCGCCGTGAACCTCGCCGTCGCGCACGCGAGCGGCGACGGCGTGCTGCTGCTCAACCCGGACACCCAGGTGCTGCCCGGGGCGCTCCAGCGGCTCGTCGACTTCGCCGACGCCCACCCGGCGCACGGCCTGTACGGCGGGCGCACGCTGCGACCCGACGGCACCACCGACCCGTCGTCGTGCTGGGGCGAGCCGTCGCTGTGGTCGCTCGCGTGCTTCGCCCTCGGGCTCACGACGGCGTTCCGCCGCTCGAGGCTGCTCGACCCGGAGTCGCTGGGCCGGTGGGAGCGCGACACGGTGCGCGAGGTGCCCGTCGTCACCGGCTGCCTGCTCTTCGCGCCGCGCCCGGTGTGGGACGCGCTCGGCGGGCTCGACGAGACGTACTTCCTCTACGGGGAGGACGCCGAGCTGTCGGTCCGGGCGCGGCGGCGCGGGCTGCGGCCCGTCGTCGTGCCGGACGCGACGATCGTGCACGCCGTCGGCGGCTCGACGGCGTCGAGCGGTCGGAAGCTCTGCATGGTCCTGGCCGGCAAGACGACGCTGCTGCGGAGCACGTGGCACCCGGTGGCCGCGCGGGCGGGCGTCGCCATGCTGGCGACGGGGGTGCTGCTGCGCGCCCGTCTCGAGACGCGGCGCGGGCGCGACGGGCACTGGGCCCTGGTGTGGGAGCGGCGCGCCGACTGGCTGCCGGGGTACCCGCACGCGCGCGGCGCGCTGTTCGGCGAGCCCGACCGGCCCGCACCGGACCCCGCGGCGCCGGGCCACACCGCGGGGGCTGCGGCATGAGCCGCGCCGCAGCACCGGGGCGGCCGCGGCCCCTCGTGGTGGAGGCCGAGCCCGCCTTCCGCACCGCGCACGCCAACCCGTACAACGCGAGCCTGTACCGGGCCGTGCAGCGTCGCGGCGTCGTGGTGCACGACCTCTCGCTGCGCCGGCTCCTGACCCGCCACGTCGACGTCGTCCACCTGCACTGGCCGGACCTCACGTTCCTGTCCTCGCACCGCCCCCTCGCGGTGCTCGTGCGGCTCGCGTCGTTCTTCGCCGCGCTCGGGGTCGCGCGCCTGCGCGGCACGCGGCTGGTCTGGACGGCGCACAACCTCGCGAGCCACGAGACACGCTCGACGCCCGCGCTGCGCACGCTCTACCGGCGGCTCCTCGTGGCCAACATCGACGGCATCCTCACGCTCACGCACGACGGCGCCGCCGCGGTGCAGGCCGCGCACCCGGAGCTCGGCGACGTGCCCACGTTCGTGACACCGCACGGCCACTACCGCGACGACTACGACCTGACCGTCCCGCGCGACCGGGCCCGCGAGGCGCTCGACGTCGCTCCCGGGGCGCGGCTCGTCGTGACCGTGGGCCAGATCCGCCCGTACAAGAACGTGCCGCGCCTCATGGAGGTGTTCGCGCAGGTGGACGCCCCCGACGCGCGGCTCGCCGTCGTCGGGAAGCCCGCGGGCGGCGTCAGCGCCGCCACGCTGCGCGAGCTCGCCGCGGCCGACGCCCGCATCGTCACCGAGCTCGCGTTCCTCACGGGCGACCGGCTCGCGCTGTGGCTGCGCGCCGCCGACCTCGTCGTGCTGCCCTACCGGCAGATCCAGAACTCGGGCTCGGCGCTGCTCGCCCTGTCCGCGGACCGGCCCGTGCTCGTGCCCGCCATCGGCGCCATGACCGAGCTCGCCGGCGCCGTCGGGCCGCGGTGGGTGCGCTGCTACGAGGGAGACCTCGACGCGGGCACGCTCGCCCGTGCCCTCGACTGGGCCGGCCAGGACCGGCCCGACCGCTGCGACCTCGGCGCGTTCGACTGGGACCGCATCGCGGACGCCACGGTCGACGCCTACGAGACCCTGCTCGCGTCCCCGCGCCGCAAGGTTCCCCACCCCGCGCTCGACGGCGCCCGATGAGTCCGCGCCCCACGGGAGTCGAAACCCCCGGGGGAATACCTCGCCGCCGTCGGGTGTAGGCACCAGAGGTCGTGGCCGGCGCCGCCGCGACCGCACCGCCCCCCTGCCACGAGGAGGACACCCATGGACGCCCCACCCCTGTCAGCCCCCGCCGCCGTCGCCACCGACACGGCCGCCGCACGACTGCCCCGCGCGCACTTCACCGCGATCGCCCTGCTGCTCGCCTCGACGTTCGTCGTCATCCTCAACGAGACGACCATGAGCGTCGCGCTGCCCCCGATCATGGCCGACCTGGGCATCACGGCCGCCACGGGCCAGTGGCTCACCACGGTGTTCATGCTGACCATGGCCGTGGTCATCCCCGCGACCGGGTTCCTGCTCACCAAGCTCGGCACGCGCGTCTCGTACCTGCTGGCGATGTCGCTGTTCTCCGCCGGCACCGCGCTGGCCGTCGTCGCGCCCGCGTTCGGCGTCCTCGTCGTCGCGCGCGTCGTGCAGGCCACCGGCACCGCGATCATGATGCCGCTGCTCATGACCACGGTCATGAGCCTCGTGCCCGCGCGGCAGCGGGGCAAGGTCATGGGCAACGTCTCCCTCGTCATCTCGGCGGCGCCCGCGCTCGGGCCCACGCTCTCGGGCGCGGTGCTCGACCCGCTGGGCTGGCGCGGGGTCTTCGGCGTCGTGCTGCCCATCGCGCTGGCCGCGCTGATCGTTGGCGCCGTGCTGATCCGCGACGTCTCGGAGCGCGACCACAAACGCCTCGACGTGCTGTCCCTGGCGCTGGCCGCGCTCGGCTTCGGGGGGCTCGTCTACGGGCTGTCCTCGCTGGGCGAGGCCGCGGCCGGTCACGTGCCGGTCCCCCCGGCGGTCCCGCTCGCCGTCGGCGTCGCGTTCCTCGGGCTGTTCGTGTGGCGCCAGCTCGTGCTCCAGCGCGTCGACGACGCCCTGCTCGACCTGCGCGTCTTCGCGTCGCGCGGGTTCTCCACAGGCCTGGGGACGCTCGCCGTCGCGATGCTCGCGATGTTCGGCTCGTTCATCGTGCTGCCGCTGGTGCTCCAGCGGGCGCTCGGCCTCGAGCCGCTCGCCACGGGCCTGCTCGTGCTGCCCGGCGGCCTGGCGATGGGCCTGCTGGGCCCCGTGGTGGGCAACCTCTACGACCGCGTCGGCCCGCGCCCGTTGGTCGTCCCCGGCGTCGTGCTCGCCACGGTCGCGTTCGCCGGCCTGGCCATGGTGCGCCCGACGACGGAGTGGTGGTTCGTCCTGGCCGCGCACGTGGTGCTCAGCCTGGGCCTCGCGCTGCTGTTCACGCCCCTGTTCACGACGGCGCTCGGCTCGCTGCAGCCGCACCTGTACTCGCACGGCTCGGCCGCCGTCGGCACGGTGCAGCAGCTCGCGGGCGCCGCGGGCACGGCGATGTTCGTCGCGCTGCTCACGGCCCGCTCCACGACGCTGGCCGAGTCCGGCGCCCACCCCGCCGAGGCGCTGACGGGCGGGGCGAGCCTGGCGTTCGTCGTCGGCGCCGCGGTCATGGCGGCGAGCGCCCTGCTGGCCGTCACGCTGCGCAGGCCGCCGGCGTCGGAGGACGACGTCCCGATCGGCGGACACTGACCGGCGGGCACTGACCGGCCGGTCTCACTGGCGCGACTCGCCTGCCAGGCCCGGCCACCAGGCCGGCCCGGCCGGCGGACGTGCGGTTACGCGCGCGCCGCCCACCAGCTGCGGAGCTCGGCCTCGGCGCGCTCCGCGCCCAGCGGGCCGTGCTCCATGCGCAGCGCGAGGAGGTGCTGGTACGCCTCGCCCACCTCGCGGCCGGGGCGGATGCCCAGGATCGCCATGATCTGCGTGCCGTCGAGGTCGGGCCGGATCGCGTCGATCTCCTCCTGCGCGCGCAGCGCCTCGATGCGCTGCTCGAGGTCGGTGTAGGAGTCGGCGAGGCGCTGGGCCTTGCGCTTGTTGCGCGTCGTGGAGTCGGCACGCGTGAGGCGGTGCAGGCGCTCGAGCAGCGGTCCGGCGTCGGTCACGTACCGGCGCACGGCCGAGTCCGTCCACACGCCGTCGCCGTACCCGTGGAAGCGCAGGTGCAGCTCCACGAGGCGCGAGACGTCCTTCACGACCTGCTTCTCGTACTTGAGCGCCTTGAGGCGGCGCGCGACGAGCTTGGCGCCCACCACCTCGTGGTGGTGGAACGAGACGCCGCCGCCGGGCTCGAAGCGCCGCGTGGCGGGCTTGCCGACGTCGTGCAGCAGGGAGGCGAGACGCAGCACGAGGTCGGGCGCGGGCACGGGACCGTCGGGCCCGGTCTCCTGCGCGATGGCCTGCTCCAGCACCGTGAGCGTGTGCTGGTAGACGTCCTTGTGCCGGTGGTGCTCGTCGATCTCGAGCTGGAGCGCGGGCAGCTCGGGCAGCACGTGGTCGGCCAGGCCGGAGTCCACGAGCACCTCGAGGCCGCGGCGCGGCCGGTCGGAGAGCAGCAGCTTGGAGAGCTCGGCCTGCACGCGCTCGGCCGACACGATCGAGATCCGGCCCGCCATCGCGACGAGCGCCGCGAGCGTCCCCGGGTCCACCTCGAACCCGAGCTGGGCCGCGAACCGCGCGGCGCGCATCATGCGCAGCGGGTCGTCGTCGAACGACCGCTCCGGCGCGACCGGGGTGCGCAGCACGCCGCGGGCCAGGTCGCCGAGCCCGTCGAACGGGTCGACGAAGGTCAGGTCCGGCAGGCGCACGGCCATCGCGTTGACGGTGAAGTCGCGGCGGGACAGGTCGCCGTCGAGCGTGTCGCCGAACGCCACGACGGGCTTGCGCGACGCCGGGTCGTACTCGTCGGTGCGGTACGTGGTGACCTCGACGACGACGTCGGCGGTCCCTCCGGAGCGGGCGAAGCGCCGCGCCCCGATGGTGCCGAACTCCTTGCCGATGTCCCAGTGCGCGTCGCCCCAGCGCGCCAGGATGTCCTGCGTCTCGTCCGGCGTCGCCGACGTCGCGAAGTCGAGGTCGTTCGACGCGCGCCCCAGGAACGCGTCGCGCACGGGGCCCCCGACCAGGGCGAGCTCGTGGCCGGCGGACCGGAACAAGGTCCCGAGCTCGATCGCGGCGGGGGCCATGGACGTCAGGGTGCGCAGGGCGCGCAGCAGCAGGTCCTGCTCAGGGGTCGGCACGGGACGATTCTCCCCGATGCGCGCCGCGTGGACCGCCCGGGGCGTCCCGCGACGCCCCGGCCACGGACGAACGGGCCGAACCTCCTCCCGCGGTCGGTAGGGTTGTGGACATGCATGGGCAGGCGACGGCGGGCGACGAGCGGGACCCGCGTCCTGCCTCTCCGCCCGTACCTCCGGGCGGGAGCCCGCTCCGGGTCGACCCGACCACCCTGCGCCCCTCCCCCGGGTCCGCGCCGGGCTCGGGCGGCCTCGCCCCGTTCCCCGCGCCCGCCCCGCACGCCGGCCACCTGCCCGTGGTCGAGGAGACGTCGGCCGGCGGCGTCGTCGTGCGCCCGGCCGACGACGGCGAGGAGGGCCCGCAGGCCGCCGTGATCGTGCGCCGCAACCGCGCGGGCCGCCTCGAGTGGTGCCTGCCGAAGGGGCACCTCGAGGGCGTCGAGACGCCGCAGCAGGCCGCCGTGCGCGAGGTGCGCGAGGAGACCGGGATCGCCGGCCAGATCCGCACGAACCTCGGCGTCATCGACTACTGGTTCTCGGGCGAGACGCGCCGCGTCCACAAGGTGGTGCACCACTACCTCCTGGCCATGACGGGCGGGCGCCTCACGGTCGAGGACGACCCCGACGGCGAGGCCGAGGACGCGTTCTGGGTCCCCGTCGCGACCCTGCCCGACCGCCTCTCGTACCCGAACGAGCAGCGGCTCGCCGTCGTCGCGCGGCAGCTGCTCGGCCAGGCCCCCGGCCTGGCGACGCCCGGTCCGTCGCGGTGAGGCGCACCGCCACGCCGCGACGGGCGGGGGGCCGGTCCCGCCGTCTGCGGCTGCCCGCCTCCCTGCTCGCGGGTGCCGTCGCGCTGCTCGCGGGCCTGGCCCCCGCGGCCGTGGCCGCGCCCTCGCCGACGCCGTCGGCCGCCTCCTCCGGGGCGGCCGCGACGGCGGAGGCGGCCGACGCCGCACCCCGGCTCACGCTCCAGACGCTGACGCCGGCGGTGGCCCGCCCGAGCGACCACCTGACCCTGACCGTCAAGGTCACGAACCCGACGCCGCGCGCCCTCAAGGGCGCGACGCTCGACCTGGCCGTCGACTGGGCCCGCATCACCCAGCGCAGCGCCCTGGCCGACTGGGCCGACGGCGACTCCACCCGCCGGCTGAGCACGCAGCTCCACGAGCCGGTCCCCGAGCTCGCGCCCGGCGCGAGCACGACCGTCACGCTCGCGCTGGCCGTCGACGCGCTCCACCTCGGGCAGGGCGCGCGCGGGCCGCGCGCCCTCGCGGTCACGCTGCACCACGGCGGCGACACCGTCGCCGAGCTGCGCACCTTCCTGCTGTGGGACCCGCAGTCCGCCGACGACGCCGCGGCGGACGCGACCGACCCCGTCCGGCTCTCGCTGCTCGCGCCCGTCACCGGCCCGGCGGTCGACCCCGCGAACCCCCTGAGCACCGACCGGCTCGCCGGGGTGACCGCCCCCGGCGGGGCGCTGGCGCGCACGCTCGCCGCCGTCGAGGTCGCGCAGCAGTCCACGGGCACGCACGGGGCGCTGGCCCTCGCCGTCGACCCTGCGCTCGTCGCCACGGCCGCCGCCTCGGACGACGCCCAGATCTCGGCGTGGGCCGGGGCGGTCGCGCAGCGCGGCGACGTCACCGACGTCTACCCGCTGCCGCCGTACGACCCGGACCTCGCGGCGCTGGCCCACGGCAAGCTCTCCGACGCCGCGCTCCAAGCCGCGACGTCGACCCCGCTCCCCGGCGGCTGGACCGTGCCGCCGACGTGGGGCCCGCCGCTCGCGTGGCCGGCCGGGACGACGGCCCCCGACCTCGTCACGCTCGCCGCGGCGCGCACCGCCGGGCTGGGCACCGCCGTCCTGCCCACCGGGTTCGGCCCCACGTCCGGCACCGTGACCGGCCGGGCCACGGTCCCGACCCCGGAGGGGGACGTCGCCGCGCTCGTCGCGGACCGGACCCTGTCCCGTGTCCTGACCGAGGCCACCGACACGGCCTCCGCGCCCGCGGCGGAGTCCACCGCCCAGTCCGTCCAGCGCCTGCTCGCCGAGACGTCGGTGGTCGCCACGCAGCGCGCGGGCGACGAGCCGCACCTGCTCGCCGTCCTCCCCCGCGGCTGGGCGCCCGACGTCGACGCGCTGCGCACCACCCTCGCGGCGCTGACCTCCAGCGGCTGGGTGCAGGCCGCCCCCGTGTCCGCGCTGCTCGCGACCGACCCGCCCCAGGTCAACCGCATCCCGCTGCGGGACTCGGAGCCGCAGGACGACGAGCTGTCGCCCGGCGACGTCCGCCGGCTCGACGTCGCCCGCACCGAGCTCGACGACCTCGCCGCCGTCGCGCACGACCCGAACGACATCATCGCCCCCCTCGCCCCCGCGCTCGCCGCGCCGACGTCGGTCGCGTGGCGGGCGGCGCCCGAGGCCCGCGCGGCCGCCGTCACCGCCGCCGTCGACGCCGTCAAGGGCACCCGCGGCTCGCTGTCCGTCTCGGCCACCGACGTCACCCTCATCTCGGCCTCCGGCGCGCTGCCCGTCATCGTCACCAACACGCTGCCGACCGATGCGACCGTCACGGTCGTGCTGCGCCCCGACACGCAGCGCCTCGTCGTCGACTCCCACCCCACGCAGGTGGTGCCGGCGAACGGCCAGGCCCGTTTCGACGTGCCCGTGCGGGCGCTCGGGTCGGGCGACGTCGAGGTCACGGTGCAGGTGCTCACCCCCAACGGGGCCGAGGCGGCCGCGCCCATCACGCTGCGCCTCAACGTCCAGGCCGGGTGGGAGACGGCCGGCACGGCCGTCGCCGCCGTCGCCGTGGGCCTGCTGTTCGTGGCGGGCATCTGGCGCACGGTCAAGCGGGGCCGCTCGGCCCGCCGCACCGTCGACTCCGCGGTGACCGACCCCGTGATCCCCAGCGACGCCGAGAGGTCCCGATGACCGACGCCACCGCCACGTCGGACGCGAACCTCCGGCGCGGCTCGATCCTCATGTCGCTGGGCACGTTCGCCTCGCGCGCCTCGGGGCAGGTCCGTGCGGCGCTGCTCGTCGCCGCGGTCGGCAGCGTCGGCACGGTCGCGGACGCGTTCGACATCGGCAACCGCCTGCCCAACATCCTGTTCGCGCTCATCGCGGCCGGCGTGCTCCAGGCCGTGCTCATCCCGCAGATCCTGCGCGCGATGAAGGCGCACGACGCCCAGGTGCGCCTCGACAAGCTCCTGACGCTGTCGGGCCTGGGCATCCTGGTCATCACGGTCGTGCTGGCCGCGCTGACGCCGTGGATCGTGCGGCTCATGACGCTCAAGGGCGGCTGGACGCCCGAGAACCGCGAGCTCGCGGTCGTCTTCGCGTACTGGTGCGTCGCGCAGGTGTTCTTCTACGGCCTGTTCACGCTGCTGGGCCAGGTGCTCAACGCGCGCGGCCGGTTCGGGGCGTACGGCTGGGCACCGGTCGCCAACAACATCGTGTCGATCATCGGCTTCGGCGCCTTCGTCGTCCTGTGGGGATCGGCCCCGAAGACGGGCATCCAGGACGTCTCCGCGTGGACCACGGCGCAGACGGCGCTGCTGGCCGGCACGGCGACGCTCGGCATCGCCGCCCAGGCCCTGCTGCTGATCATCCCCCTGCGGCGCAGCGGCTTCCGCTGGCGCTTCCGCCTCGGCCTGCACGGCATCGGCCTCCGCTCGGCGGGCAAGGTGGTCGGCTGGACGCTCGGCGCCGTCGTGCTCGAGCAGGTGGGCACGTTCTTCCTCACCAACTACACGTCCGCCGCAGGCCAGTCCGCGGCAGAGTGCGCGGACGCGGCGAGCAGGATCGTCGACGACGTCGCCCGCGCGGCGGCACAGGCCGCCTGCCCCGTCGTCGCGGGCAACGCGGCCTACTCGAGTGCCCTCACGATCTACCTCCTGCCGCACTCCCTGGCCGTCGTCTCGCTCGTCACCGCCCTGTTCCCGCGCATGAGCGCGGCGGCCAACCGCGGCGACCTCGACTCCGTCCGCCGCGACATGTCGACGGGCCTGCGCACGGCCGGCATCTTCTCGGTGATCTCCGCGACGGTGCTGCTCGTGCTCGCCCGGCCGCTCGTCAAGTCCCTCTTCCCGACCATGAGCCTCGCGATGGTCGACGTCGTGGCGCCCGTGCTCCAGGCGATGTCGCTGGGGCTGGTCGCCCTGGGCATGACCGTCATGGTCAAGCGCATGTACTTCGCGTTCGAGGACGGCCGCGGCATCTTCGTCATCCAGGTCTTCGCGACCCTGAGCATGGTCGTCGCGCTCTTCGTCGCCACCCAGTTCCTCCCCCAGCAGTACTGGGCGGTCGCCGCGGCGGGCTCCTACGCCCTGTCCACCTGGATCTCGGTGCTGCTGCGCATCCGGGGCATGAGCGCCAAGCTCCGCGGCATGGACGGGCCCCGCATCCTGCGCCTGTACGTGCGCGCCGCCCTGGCCGCCGCGGTCGCCGGGCTCGCGGGCTGGGGCGTGGCCGCGATGCTGGGCGCGGACGGCCCGCTGACCTGGGGTCGCGCGCTCCTGGTCAGCGCCTGCGCCGGGGCCGTCATGCTCGGCTTCTACCTCGTAGCCCTGCGGACCCTGCACGTGCGCGAGCTCGACGACGCGCTGCGACCGCTTCTGCGCCGTCTGCGGCGCCGGTGAGCGGCGATGACCGTGCGCCGGGCGCCGCACCCCTACGATGAGCGGACCGGACGCCCGATCGAGCGCCCGACGCCCGTCCGGTTGAATGGACCGCAGCGGGCCCGAGCCCGCCGAGACCCCAACGAGGAGGCCAGGTGAGCACCGTCCCGCCCGGCGGCCCCATGCCCGGAGCTGCTTCCGTCCCCGCCGTCACCGCCGGGAGCGTCGTCGTCGACCGTTACCGCCTCGAGCAGCCCGCGGTGACCGACCTCGCCGACGCCTCCGTCTGGCAGGCGCGCGACACGATCCTGGACCGCCCGGTCCGCGTGACCTTCCTCGACGGGTCGCACGCGACGTCCGCGCTCGACGCCGCCCGCCGCGCCGCGCTCGTCTCCGACCCGCGCCTGTCGCGCGTGCTCGACGTCGGCACCACCCGCATCTCCGCCGTGCAGCTCGCGTACGTCGTCACCGAGCCGTACACCGGGTCGACGCTCACGGAGATCGTCTCCAGCGGGCTCGTGGACGCGCAGCAGGCGCGCGCCGTCGTCGGCGAGGCCGCCGCCGCGCTCGACCTCGCCGCGCAGCGCGGCGTCCACCACCTCGCACTGCGGCCCGACGCCGTCCGTGTCGACGGCCACCGCGTCGTCGTCACGGGCCTCGGGCTCGACGCCGGTCTCGCCGGCGTGGAGGGCGCGGGCCTGGACGGCGCCGCCTCCGACGCGCGCGACCTCGCCGCCCTCGCCTACTACGCGCTCACCGCACGCTGGGCGGGCGACAGCCTCGACGAGCCGTGGCTCGCGTCCGACGTGGTGCGCCCGCTGCCCGCACAGGTCGACGAGCACGGCGTCCCCGTGCCGCTCACGTCGCTCGTGCCGCACGTCGACCCGGTGCTCGACGGCCTCGTGCGCCGCGCGCTCGGCTCCGCCGGGGACGGCCCGACCGGCCCGGGCGACGTCGCCGCCGCCCTGCGCCCGTGGGGCGAGGTGTCCGTCGTCGCCGCGCTCCCCGGGTTCGTGCAGCCCTCCGGCGGCGCGCCGGTGCGGCAGTCGGTGCGCCCGGCGCCCGGCGCCGTCGGCACGGCTCCCGGTGGTGCGCCCGTGCGGCGGCCCACGGGGCGTATCGCCCGGGCGTCGAGCATCCCGGCCGCCGGAGCCGCAGGCGTGGCCGGGGCTGCCGCCTCCGGGGCCGTCCCGCCGCCTCCCCCGCCCCCGCCCGGGTACGCGGCCCCCGGGGGCGCCTACCCCGGGTCCGCCTACCCCGCGACGGCCGGGTACCCGCAGGGTGCGGCGTACGCCCAGCCCGGCGCCGCACCCCAGCAGACGCCTCCGCCGTGGGACCCGCAGTACGCGCAGCAGGGCTACGGCCAGCCCGCGGCCGGTCCGCAGGGCTACGCCCCGCAGGCCGCCGCACCCCAGGGGTATGCGCCCCCGCCCGCGGCGACCGCCGGCCCGCCGACGGGCGCGACGCCGTTCACGACCGAGGCCGTCCCACGACGTCGGGGCGTCAACCCCACCCCGATCGTGCTGGGCATCCTCCTCGTCGCCGTCATCCTCGCGGCGGGGTGGGCGATCAGGACGGCCCTGGCGCCGTCGGACGGCACGGCGGAGGCGAACGTCTCGGTCTCGCCGTCGGTGGCGGACGGCACCACGGCGCCCGCCGACGGCGGAGCGACGGCCGCCGCCCCGCCGGCCACGGAGGTGCGCCCGATCATCCAGTCCGGCGACCAGGTGGACCCGTTCGGCAACGGCCAGGGCGAGAAGCCCGAGGCCGCGCCCCTGGCCTGGGACGGCGACCCGTCGACGTTCTGGTACACGTATACCTACAACTCGCCGCAGTTCGGCGGGCTGAAGGAGGGCGTCGGCTACGTGATCACGCTGCGCGAGCCCGCCCCCGTGAACTCGATCACGCTGCTCACGAACAGCACGGGCGGGAACGTCCAGGTCCGCAAGACGACGGCCGACAAGCCGACCGAGGGACCGGTCCTCGCCGAGGGCCCGTTCGCCCCGACGACGGAGCTGAAGTTCGCGCAGCCCGAGGTCGGCGACACGTTCGTCCTGTGGATCACCGAGCTGCCGCAGTCCGCCGGCCGCAACCGGCTCGAGCTGAACGAGATCACCCTCCAGTAGGCGCCCGGCGGCACGGGTCGTACGGTTCGTGCCGCCGGAGGAACATCGACGCCCCCGGGCGTGTTACCCAGGCGGTGCACCGCCGTCGCCGTCCGCCGGACGGTCGGCAGGCGCCGCACAGAAGGAGATCTGAGTGACTGAGCAGGCCACCCCCATCGTCCACGACGTCGTCATCGTCGGCTCCGGCCCTGCGGGCTACACCGCCGCGGTGTACGCCGCCCGCGCGGGCCTCGCGCCCGTCGTGATCGCCGGGTCGGTGACCGCCGGCGGGGCGCTCATGAACACCACCGAGGTGGAGAACTTCCCGGGCTTCCCGGAGGCCGTGCTGGGCCCGGACCTCATGGACAAGATGCGCGAGCAGGCCGAGAAGTTCGGCGCCACCGTGGTCTGGGACGACGCCGAGCGCGTCTCGCTGACGGGTGACGTCAAGGAGATCGTGACGGGCGGCGACGAGACCTACCTCGCGCGCACCGTCATCCTCGCGACGGGTTCCGCCTACCGCGAGCTCGGGATCGAGGACGAGAAGCGCCTCTCCGGCCGCGGCGTCTCGTGGTGTGCCACGTGCGACGGCTTCTTCTTCCGCGACCAGCACATCGCCGTCGTCGGCGGCGGCGACTCCGCGATGGAGGAGGCCACGTTCCTGACGCGGTTCGCCTCCAAGGTCACGGTGGTCCACCGCCGCGACGCGCTGCGCGCGTCGAAGATCATGGCCGAGCGTGCGCTGGCCAACCCGAAGATCGAGTTCGCCTGGAACAGCGAGGTCGCCGGCATCGACGGCGACGCGCAGGTCAGCGGGCTCGCGCTGCGCGACACCGTCACCGGGGAGCCGCGGTCGCTCGACGTCACGGGCCTCTTCGTGGCCATCGGCCACGAGCCGCGCACCGAGCTCGTCAAGGGCCAGGTCGACCTCGACGACGAGGGCTACATCCTCGTCGAGGGCCGCTCGACGCGCACCAACCTGCCGGGCGTGTTCGCCTGCGGCGACGCCGTCGACCACACGTACCGCCAGGCCATCACGGCCGCGGGCTCGGGCTGCTCGGCGGCCCTCGACGCCCAGGCCTACCTCACCACGCTGGACGACGCCCTCGTGGGCGCCGCCGCAGCCTCTTCGTCGAAGGAGTGAACCGATGACTGTTGTTGTCACGGACGACACGTTCAAGGCCGAGGTGCTCGAGGCCGAGGGCACCGTGCTGGTGGACTTCTGGGCCACCTGGTGCGGCCCGTGCCGCATGGTCGCGCCGATCCTGGAGGAGATCTCCGAGGAGTACGCCGACCGGCTCAAGGTCACGAAGCTCGACACCGACGCGAACCCGGCCACGACGATGGCGTACGGGATCGTCTCGATCCCGACGCTCAACGTCTACCAGGGCGGCGAGCTCGTGAAGTCGATCGTGGGCGCCCGGCCCAAGAAGGCGCTGCTCGCCGAGATCGAGCCGCTGCTGACCCCGGCGGTCTGAGAACACTTCCACCCGAGGGCCGGTGACCTGCGAGAACAGGTCACCGGCCTTCGTCGTTCCCGGTTGCACAGACATCACAACACACTCACAACATTCGATCGTTCGACGCCTCGCGAGGTTTGTGAGTGGTCTGCGTCGGGTGTACCCTGACGCGCATGGCCCGCAAGCTCCCGGCTGACCTCGTCACACGCCTCCTCGAGGAGGGCCTCGGCCCACGCGCGATCGTCGACCACCTGCGGGAGCACGAGGGCATCGAGGTCTCCCCCCAGGCGATCTCGACGTTCCGCAAGCGGCACACGGGCGTGCCGGCGCAGCACTCGACGCGTCGCGTCATCCCGTGGGACGTCCGACCGGAGCACCGCTCCAGCGGCTACCGCCGGGCCATCCTCGCGTTCGAGCGACGGGCCCAGGGCCGCACCCTCACCGGCGAGGAGCGCCGGAACCTCGACCACGTCGAACGCACCCTGCGCGAGACGGATCAGGTGATCACCTATCAGCAGGACGAGGGATGGACCCTCGTCCCCGCCCGACCCGGGATCGACACCGGGATCATCAGAGAGCCGGAGGCCGCGATGACCGAGCAGCCCATGCACCCGACGCACCCGCAGCAGCTGGGCGGCGCCGCAGCCGCCGCCGCGGACGTGGCGGCGGCAGGTGCCGGCGAGGGCACCCGGCTCGACCCCTGGTTCGGTGCCTACGCGCAGCGCGCGCACGGCATGCGCGCCTCGGAGATCCGCGCACTGTTCTCCGTGGCGAACCGGCCCGAGGTCGTCTCGCTCGCCGGAGGCATGCCGTTCATCCAGGGCCTGCCCCTCGAGGTGATCGGCGAGTCGATGAAGCGCCTCATCATGACCAAGGGCGCCACGGCGCTCCAGTACGGCTCCGGCCAGGGCGACGTCGAGCTGCGCGAGCGCATCCTCGAGGTCTGCGCGCTGGAGGGCATCACCAACGCCCACCCCGACGACGTCGTCGTCACGACCGGCTCGCAGCAGGCGCTCGACCTCGTGACCCGCATCTTCGTGGACCCGGGCGACGTGGTCCTCGCCGAGGCCCCCTCCTACGTGGGCGCCCTCGGCGTGTTCAGGTCGTACGAGGCCGAGGTCGAGCACGTGCCGATGGACGCCCACGGCCTGGTCCCCGAGGCGCTGGAGGCGGCGCTGGTCGAGGCCCGCCGGGCGGGCAAGAAGGTCAAGTTCCTCTACACGATCCCGAACTACCACAACCCCGCCGGCGTCACCCTGACCCTCGAGCGCCGCCACCAGGTGCTCGAGATCTGCCAGCGGTTCGGCGTGCTCATCGTCGAGGACAACCCCTACGGCCTGCTCGGCTTCGACCGCGAACCCCTCCCGGCGATGCGCGCGTTCGACGACGAGGGCGTCCTCTACCTCGGGTCGTTCTCGAAGACGTTCGCGCCCGGCTACCGCGTCGGCTGGGTCATCGCCCCCCACGCCGTGCGCGAGAAGCTCGTCCTCGCGAGCGAGTCCTCCATCCTCTCCCCCTCCAACGCGTCGCAGATGGCGATCACGACCTATCTCGACACGTGCGACTGGAAGGGCCAGATCAAGTCGTACCGCGAGCTCTACCGCGAGCGGCGCGACGCGACCATCGGCGCCCTCGCGGAGTACCTGCCGTCGGCCACGTGGAACGTGCCCGACGGCGGCTTCTACGTGTGGGTCAAGCTGCCTGAGGGCCTCGACTCCCGGTCGATGCTCCCCCGGGCCGTGACCGAGCGTGTCGCCTACGTGCCCGGCACCGCGTTCTTCTACGACGGCCAGGGCGCCGACCACATGCGTCTCTCGTTCTGCTACCCCACGCCCGAGCGCATCCGCGAGGGCGTCCGGCGCCTCGCGAACGTCGTCAACGCGGAGTCCGAGCTGGTCCAGCTCTTCGGGACGAGCGCCCAGCTCGACGACGACCCCCGTGACGCCGAGTACCCCGCCCCGAACCTGGCCTGACCAAGGCCGACACAGCACTCACCCCCGACAGAGCAGGTGAAGCGCCCATGACCCAGTCCCCCACCACCCACCCCGACGTCGTCGCTCCCGGGCTCAGCGGCGTCGCAGGCTCGGAGCATCCCGTCGACGCGGAGGCGCCCCGCGTCGTCGTCCTCGCCGGCGGCCTCTCGCACGAGCGCGACGTCTCGCTGCGCTCGGGTCGCCGCGTCGCCGAGGCCCTCCGGGCCGCGGGCGTGGACGTCTCCGTCCACGACGTCGACGCGCGCCTGCTGCGCGACCTCGACGAGTCCCGCCCCGACGTCGTGTGGCCGCTCCTGCACGGCGCCGGCGGTGAGGACGGCTCTCTGCGGGACGTGCTCGAGCTCGCCGGCGTGCCCTACGTCGGAACCGGCCCCCGCGCCAGCCGCCTGGCCTGGGACAAGCCCATCGCCAAGGAGCGGCTGCTGACCGCGGGGCTCTCGACGCCCGACTGGCTGACCCTGCCGCAGGAGCTCTTCCGCGACCTGGGCGCCCACGGCGTGCTGTCCATCGTCGCCGAGCGGTTCGGTCTCCCCGTCGTCGTGAAGCCGACACGCGGCGGGTCCGCCCTCGGCGTCACACGCGTGACCAGCGAAGATGCTTTGGCGCGGGCCATGGTCGACTGCTTCGCGTACGGAGGCAGCGCCCTCATCGAGCGAGCCGTCGACGGCATCGAGCTTGCGGTCTCCGTCATCGACGGTCCGGACGGGCCCGTGGCGCTGCCGGCAGTCGAGATCTCGGTGGACGGGGCCTACGACTTCGACGCCCGCTACAACCCCGGGCGCGTCGAGTACTTCGCGCCCGCCCGGCTCACGAAGGCCCAGGCCGAGCAGGTCGCCGAGGTGGCCGTGGCAGCCCACCGTGCACTCGACCTGCGACACCTCTCGCGGACCGACCTGATCCTCCAGGCGGACGGCACCGCCCAGGTCCTCGAGGTGAACGTCGCCCCGGGCATGACGGAGACGTCGCTCCTGCCGCAGGCCGCGGTGGCAGCCGGGCACGATCTCGGCGCCCTCTACCGCAGGGTCGTCGAGCTGGTCGCGGGAAGCCGACAGCGCGTGTGAGCCGCTGTTTCACGTGAAACCACAGTCATGTGGTTTCCGGGCGGATGATGGACGCGAACGCCCGCCCCTGGTTTCACGTGAAACCAGGGGCGGGCTTCGTCGACGTGACCTCCGTCGACGGGCTTGCCGGGAGTATGCGCTCCGATGTCCGCGGGTGAACTGCAGGCCAGACGGCGCCGTCCGAGTCGCGCCGCAGTCGACGGACGTGTTTCACGTGAAACCCGGCTCCGCGTTGGACGGGATACCTAACGCCTCGTCCGTGTCTGCATGACTGAGTTCACGCCTTTGAACCGGAGTTGAGTCTCAGCCGCCCGCGAGGGTCGGGGCGCTGAGCCGCCTCTCGCCCAGCAGGAACGTAGCTGAGATCAGCCAGCCCGACTGGACACTTGCGGTATGCGGCGCTCGGCAACTGGTGCACGTCAGCGACCAGGCCGGTTCGCCTTCGCCACCCGTTGGCTGCTGCCGTCGCTCGTCACCGCAACATCCACTCGTGGAAGACACAGCGAGGCCCCTGTTTCACGTGAAACAGGGGCCTCGCGTCGCCGAGCGGCAGGCTACTTCAGCAGACCCGGATCCTGCGGAGCCATGACGGCGAGAATGCGGTTCAGGTCCTCCACCGAGGCGAACTCCACGGTCATGCGACCCTTCGACTTCCCCACCAAGACCTTCACCCGGGTCTCGAAGAGGTCCGACAGCCGGCCCGCCAGATCGTCGACGGCCGCGCTGCGCTGACCGGCTCGCGGCGTGCGGCGCTTCAGCTCGTCAGCCCCCTGGGTCAGGAGCGCGACGATCTCCTCCGTGGCGCGGACCGAGAGACCCTCAGAGACGATCCGCTGCGCGAGTTGTTCGATCTCCGCCCCGTCGGCGAGGCTGAGGAGTGCCCGGGCGTGGCCCGCGGAGAGGATCCCCGCGGCGACCCGACGCTGCACCAGCGGGGGCAGCTTGAGCAGACGGAGCGTGTTGGAGATCTGCGGGCGGCTCCGAGCGATGCGCGTCGCGAGCTCCTCGTGCGTGCAGCCGAAGTCATCGAGGAGCTGCCGGTACGCCGCAGCCTCTTCGAGCGGGTTGAGCTGCGCGCGGTGGAGGTTCTCGAGCAGGGCGTCGCGCAGCATGTCCGCGTCGTCGGTCTCGCGGATGATCGCCGGAACGGTCTCCAGACCCGCGAGCTGGGTCGCGCGCCAGCGGCGCTCGCCCATGATGAGCTCGTACTGGCCGCTTCCGGTCTTGTCTGGCCGGACCACGATCGGCTGCAGGACGCCGATCTCCTTGATCGAGTCGACGAGCTCGTCGAGCTCGCTCTCGTCGAAGACAGTGCGCGGCTGCCAAGTGTTCGGCCGGATCGCCCCGACCGGAAGCTCAGCAAAGGAGGCGCCGGGGACCGGGAGGAGATCATCGGCAGCCGTGAGCTCGTTGTCGACGTCGGTCGACTCGGGAGCCGTTTCACGTGAAACCGTCCCGATCCGCGCGAAGGCTGCGTCGACAACGGCGTCGGTCGCTCCCCTACTGGCCAACGCGTCGTGCGGCACCCGGACGGAGCCGATCTGCGTCACCGTCGCCAAGGGCGCCTCGACGGCGGCCAGCGACCCCGTCACGACGCTCAGATCGGCAGGGTCGCTGCCCCCGTCTCCTCGAGGACCAGAACGGAACCTGCCACCGCCTCGTCCAGCTCCTGGTCCGGCACTGGGTCCCCCGACCCGTCAGACGCCGTCGCCGGGCGAGCGACGCCGCTCGTGCGAATAGCGAGCCGTCCGCTCGACATGGCCGCATCCCAGGAGCCCGAGCGGCCGGTCGACGCCGCCGCCCTGCCCTCCGCGGGAGCTGCGAGAGGCGGAAGAACGCTAGCCGTTTGCTGGCCCTCCTCTGACTCGACGCGCGCGCCGGCAGGGAAGAAGACGTCGACCGGGCGGTCGCCCTCGGGACCCGACGGGATGAGGGCGCCAAGACCTCGTCCCAACCCTCGCTTCTTCTGAGCACTCATGCCCGCTCCTTCGTCTCGCTCACCAGAAGTCCCTCATCAGATGTCGCTGTCGCCGCGGTGCTCCGACTGCTTCCGCAGACGCCGTCGGGGCGGACTGTCGCGTCGTCGCGGCGTTCGACACGACCGCCGAGCGACGCGCGCGCGGCGCTTCTCGTTCCGTCCGCCATCACGAGGCTACGCGCGTTATCGCAGGTCAGCGCGTTGAACATAGCGCTCCGTGAGCTCTCGCGCGGCCTCCAGATAGGCCAGCGCGCCGGTCGACGTGGGGTCGTACGTCATCACCGTCTGCCCGTGGCTCGGTGCCTCGGAGATGCGGACGGAGCGCGGCACGGTCGTGCGCAGCGTCTGCTCCGGGAAGTGTGTGCGCACCTCTTCGGCGACCTGCTGGGCCAGGTTCGTCCGGCCGTCGTACATCGTCAGGAGGATGGTCGAGACCTGAAGATCAGGGTTGAGGTGTGCCCGGATGAGCTCGATGGTCTTGAGAAGCTGGCTCAGTCCCTCGAGCGCGTAGTACTCGCACTGGATCGGGATCAGCACCTCCCGTCCGACGACGAAGGCGTTGACGGTGAGCAGGCCGAGGCTCGGCGGGCAGTCGACGAGGACGTAGTCGATCCGCTCCTCGCCGTTCTGGACCCGCTCCTCCAGGTAGTGGTCCAGCGCGCGACGCAGCCGTGTTTCACGTGAAACAAGCGACACGAGCTCGATCTCCGCGCCCGACAGGTCGATCGTCGCCGGGACGCCCCAGAGCCCAGGAACGTCGGGGCAGGCCTGTACCGCCGAGGAGAGCGGCGCCCCCTCGACGAGCACCTCATAGATCGACTGCGTCCCCGCGCGGTGGTCGATCCCCAGCGCGGTCGACGCGTTCCCCTGCGGGTCGTTGTCGATGACGAGCACGTTGAGCCCCGCCTGCGCCAGGCCGGCAGCAAGGTTGACCGTCGTCGTCGTCTTGCCGACGCCGCCCTTCTGGTTGGCGACCGTCAGGATCCGCGTCCGATCCGGTCGCGGGAACCTGCGCCCGTGCAGGTCGATCCGTCGGCGCGCGTCGACCGCAAGCTGCGCGGCGAGCGGCGTGTCGTCGTCCGCCTCAGGGATGGTGTCCATCAGCGCCGCACGCTGGGTCTCCCGACCGGGTGCCAGCGACGCGACAGCGTGGTCCGAGCCGTCGGCGACGGCAAGCCCCGCGGCATCCGGCTCCGCAACGACGTCCGGCTCCGGCTCCGCCGGGAGGGAGACCATGCCCAGCGGCCGCGGGACGAACCCAGGCTCCGAGACGGGCGCAGCAGTCAAGCCCTCGTGCTGCCCGTCGTGCCGCGTCGTGCCGTTCCCGGAGACACTCCCCTGCCCCAAGCGTGACGCGTCGTCTCCGGTAGAGACAGGAGTGTCACTCGCAGGCTCAGGCGCGGACTCTACGACCACCGGTGCCGGCTCCGCGACAGACGCAGGGTGCGAGGTCACGCGATTCCACGGCCACCTGCGCTCCTCGGATCCCATGCTCTCCCGTCCCTCTCCTCGTTGGCAGTACGGGTTGCGGAGTCCGTTCGAGCACGTCAGGGGCGCATCCACGGGCCGCGCCACAACCTCGCGGACAGCCTACGGCCTGGCACCGTCACAACGGGCCGCCACACTCCGCTGTGGACGGAGTCCTGACGCGGCGTTGTTTCACGTGAAACGCGGCATCACCCGTGCCCGATGATGCACGGCGAACTCGACCCTCGTCGGCGCCGAGGAGATCCGACCACGACCGCGACGCGCCCTCTCAGGACGAGCCACGTGGAGGCGGTAGCCGCCACGGACGAAACCCCACGAAGCCCCGCGCATACGCGGCGGTCGTCGATCCACGCTCTGTTTCACGTGAAACACCGGACCATCGAAACGACGAAGGGCTCCTCCCTGAGGGGAGAAGCCCTTCGAAGACACGAAAGCTGCAGAGCGCTCAGCCGCGCCGCACCCGAAGGATGGTCGTGGGCTCGACGCCGTCGACGGTCGCGCCCAGCAGGATCTCGGGCTCGCCTGCCTTGAAGCTCCGCAACACCTTGCGCGCGGGCTCGATCTCCTGCGCGACGTTGCGACCCTTGAGGACCACCATCTCGCCGCCCTTGCGTACCAGGGGGAGGCTCATCCGAGCCAGCTTCGCCAGGTTCGCCACCGCGCGGGAGGTCACCACGTCGGCCTCGAACGCGCCGTGGTACTCCTCCGCACGGCCGCGACGCACGTCGACATTGCCCAGGCGGAACGTGTCGACGACCTCCTCGAGCCACGTGGTACGGCGCTCCATGGGCTCGATGAGCACCACCTGAAGCTCCGGGCGGAGCATGGCCACGACGATGCCGGGGAGCCCGGCGCCGGACCCGACGTCGACGAGCGTGCCGGTCTCAGGAAGGTACGGCACGACCGCGGCAGAGTTCAGCAGGTGCCGCTCCCAGAGTCGCGACACCTCGCGAGGGCCGATGAGCCCACGCAGCTCGCCCTGCTCGCGCAGCAGGTCGCCGAACCCTGCGACGCTGTCGTACGCGGAGCCGAGGTACTCGCGCACCTCCGGGCTCTCGCCCAGCGCGCGGTCCGCGGTGTCGTCGACGATCACCTCACCGAACTGCTCGCTCATCGCCCCGCCACCGTGTTCCACGTGAAACGACGTCACTCGGCGGCGGGCTGCACGACGACGTAGCGCTGCGGCTCGAGCCCGCGCGAGTCGCTGACCAGGCCCGCCGCGGCGACGACATCGTGCACGACCTTGCGCTCGAACGCGTTGAGCGGCTCCAGCTCGACCTCGGCCCCCGTCGACCTGACCTTCTCGACGGCCTGCGACGCGAGCTCCGTGAGCTCGGCGCGTCGCTGGGCGCGGAACCCGGCGACGTCGAGCATGAGACGGCTGCGCTCGCCCGTGCGCGCCTGGACGGCCAGACGCGTGAGGTCCTGGAGCGCCTCGAGCACCTCACCACCGTTGCCGACCAGGTGCTTGATCGACTCCTGGTCCTCGGCGACGATCTCGACCGCGGCGCGTCCGTGACGCACGTCGATGTCGATGTCACCGTCGAGGTCGGCGATGTCGAGCAGCTCCTCGAGGTAGTCGGCCGCGATCTCGCCCTCTTCCTCGAGCTGCGTCGTGCGCGGGTTCGCGTCCTGCGGGGTCGTGTTCGTCATCGCGCGTCAGCCCTTCTTCTTGCGGTTCTTGCGCTGCGGCTGCACGCGCTGGCCCGTCGGCCTCGCCTGCTCGGCCACGACCTCAGGCACGATGCCCTTGGCGGCGAGCTTGCGAGCCTTGCGCTCCTGGAGGCGACGCTCCGCCTCGGAGCCCGGCGCCGGCATGCGCTTGATCGTGTAGTACTGCTGGCCCATCGACCACAGGTTGGTGACGGTCCAGTAGATGAGCACGCCGACCGGGAAGTTCACGCCGGAGAAGGCGAAGACCAGGGGCAGGACGTACAGCATCATCTTCTGCGTGCCGGCCATCGGGCCCTCGAGGGCGGCCTTCGGCATGTTCTTCATCGTCAGCTGGCGCTGCGTGGTGAACGTGGTCACCGACATCGCGACGATCAGCACGATCACCACGACGCGGGCGGCGGTGTTGTCGGTGTGCAGGAAGACCTCGGAGAGGTGGGCACCGAACAGGCTGGACCGCTCGAAGTCGCTCGCGATCGCCTGGTCGATCGGGCCGATGTGCGTCATCGGCGCGGTGCCGTCCGCGATGCCCTTCAGGTGGGTCAGCACGCGGAACAGCGCGAAGAAGATCGGGGACTGGAGCAGGATCGGGAGGCAGGACGCGAACGGGTTCGTGCCGTGCTTCTTGTAGAGCTCCATGGTCTCGCGGGTCATCGCCTCGCGGGACGCCGGGTCCTGCTTGCCCTTGTACTTCTTCTGCACGGCCTGCAGCTCGGGCTGCATGATCTGCATGCCGCGCGAAGCCTTGATCTGCTTGACGAACAGCGGGATCATCGCCGCTCGCATGATCAGGGTCAGGGCGATGATGGCCAGCACCCAGGCGAAGCCGGGGCCGTCGCCGAAGCCGAGCCGGGCGAACACCCAGTGGGCTCCGTACATGACCCAGGCCACCACCCACATGATGGGACTGAGAATCGTGTCCATACCGGTCGTGTCTCCTTGTGGAAAAGTCTGTGGACCCGGAGGCGCGGCCGGGGAAGGTCAGTGCTGGTGCGCGTGCATCGCCGCGTCACCGTGGGCGCCTGGGGTGGCCGCGGCGTCGTCCGCACCGGTGACGGTGCGGCGCGAGCGCGGCCGGGCTGGCGGGACGTCGTCCACGCCGCCGAGGCTCCACGGGTTGCAGCGCAGGATGCGCCAGAGCGCCAGCCCAGTTCCCCGCAGGGCGCCGTGCGTGCGAATCGCCACGACGGCGTAGTGGGAGCAGGACGGGTAGTACTTGCAGGTCGGGCCCGTCATGGGGGAGATCACGACCTGGTAGACGCGGATCACCCCGACCAGCAGCGTGGCGGGGAGGTCGCGAAGGTTCTCGAGCCTCATGCCGGCCTCACCGAGGCGGCCCGCTGGACCGCCTTCTCGAGGGCGGCCTGCACGTCGCGGCCGAGCTCGGCGAACGTCGCCGTCGACGCCGCCGGGAGCGCACGGACGACGGCGCGCGTGTGGTCCGGGAACGCAACAGGGCTGTGGGCACCGAGCAGCGGGCGCACGATCTCACGGAGTCGGCGCTTCACGAGGTTTCGCTGCACAGAGTTACCCACAGCCTTGGAGACGACAAAACCGACCAGTGGCGTGGCGTCCCCCTCGTTGTCCACAAGGAGATGCACCACCACGGTCGATCGTCCTGCACGCACACCTCGACGCACCGTCAGCCCGAACTCGGCGGGACGACGCAGCCGGTGCGTCGAGGGGAGCACGTGTGATCAGGCGATCAGGCAGCCAGCTCGGAGCGGCCCTTGCGGCGGCGCGCAGCGAGGATGGCGCGGCCGGCACGCGTGCGCATACGCAGGCGGAAGCCGTGGGTCTTCGCGCGACGACGGTTGTTCGGCTGGAAGGTCCGCTTGCTCACGAGGTGCTCCTGGTTACGTCGGGTGAGGGCATGCCGCCCGACGGGGGTCGACGATGCTGGTCGTGGCCGGGTGCCCGGACCTGGTGTCCGGACGGAGGACCGACCGTGCCGATCCAGGTGCGGCTTCGGCGCGATGGCGCGCGAAAACACCCGGGTACGGCTGTCCAACGCTACGCGGGGGCACCCCTGGCGGTCAAACCGCGAGGTCTGCGGACGGGGAGACGCTCACCACATCCGCGCCGGCGCGGTCAGGTGAGTGATGTTCCACACCCGGATCCACAGATTCCACAGGGTGTGGAGAACTTTGTGGACAGACAGGATGTGAGGGGGCGCGCGGCGTGACACACTCCCAGTTCTCACCGCTCGTGCGCAAGTCGAGACTGCCGTGCGCAGCCGGGTGAGCCAAGTGGACGAAACCGACCGAAGGAGTGCCCGCGTGGCGGACGAGGACATCAGCCGGGTCTGGGCCCAGACGCTCGAGGTGCTCGAGGCACGTCCGGACATGACGGCGCGGCAGCTCGCGTTCGTCCGCCTGGCCAAGCCGATGGCGATCCTCAACGGGACCGCCTTCATCGCCGTCCCGCACGAGCAGACCCGCACCTACCTCGAGACGAGCGTCCGCGACCAGCTCATCTCCGCCCTCTCGTCCGTCATCGGCTACGACGTGCGGTTCGGCATCACGGTGGACCCGGAGATCAGCGCCGAGTCGCTCGCGGGGCCCGCGCAGGACTACACGGAGCCGGTCGACGACGACGTCGACACGCCGGCCCCGCCGCTCCCCCAGCCGACGCCGAAGCCGACGGCCGCCGAGCCGACCCGCCTCAACCCGCGCTACGTCTTCGAGACGTTCGTCATCGGCGCGTCCAACCGGTTCGCCCACGCCGCAGCCGTCGCCGTCGCCGAGGCACCCGCGAAGGCCTACAACCCGCTGTTCATCTACGGCGACTCCGGCCTGGGCAAGACGCACCTGCTGCACGCCATCGGGCACTACGCGCACAACCTCTACCCGCACGTGCGCGTGCGCTACGTGAACTCCGAGGAGTTCACGAACGACTTCATCAACAGCATCGGCGAGGGCAAGGCCGGCGCGTTCCAGCGCCGCTACCGCGACGTCGACGTCCTCCTCATCGACGACATCCAGTTCCTGCAGGGCAAGGAACAGACGATGGAGGAGTTCTTCCACACCTTCAACGCGCTCCACAACGCCAACAAGCAGGTCGTCATCACGTCCGACGTCCCGCCCAAACAGCTCAACGGGTTCGAGGACCGGCTGCGGTCCCGGTTCGAGTGGGGCCTGATCACCGACGTCCAGCCGCCGGACCTCGAGACCCGCATCGCGATCCTGCGGAAGAAGGCGGCGAGCGACAAGCTCGACGTCCCCCAGGACGTGCTGAGCTACATCGGCTCGCGCATCTCCACCAACATCCGCGAGCTCGAGGGCGCCCTGATCCGCGTGACGGCGTTCGCGAACCTCAACCGCCAGCAGGTGGACCTGCCGCTCGCCGAGATCGTGCTGCGCGACCTGATCATCGACGACGACCCGGCCGAGGTGACGCCGGCCGTCGTCATCGCGCAGACCGCCGCCTACTTCGGCCTGAGCATCGAGGACCTGTGCGGCAGCTCCCGCTCCCGCGTCCTTGTCACGGCGCGACAGATCGCGATGTACCTCTGCCGCGAGCTGACGGACCTGTCCCTGCCGAAGATCGGTCAGCAGTTCGGCGGCCGCGACCACACCACGGTCATGCACGCCAACAAGAAGATCGCCGGCCAGATGGCCGAGCGCCGGTCGACGTACAACCAGGTCACCGAGCTCACGAGCCGCATCCGGCAGCAGCACCGGGGATAGCGACCCCCGAAGGCCGTCGTCGTCAGGAACCAACGTCCGACGACGACGGCCTTCTGTCGTCAGGAGCCCGGTCCGGTCCGTACACATTCCACCCACAGGTGTGGACAACTGTGTGGACAGGTCGGCCTCGGCCGGCCATCCCTGCCATGCACAACTGTGCACAAGCCTGTGGACGGGTGTGGACGACAGGGCACCTAGTTGTGGACCGGTCGGGGCCCGCCGGTGGACGGCTGTGGGGGGACGACCACGCCGTCCACACCGTCCCCTAGGTCACCCACAGCCGGACCCCCAGGGCATCCACACCCAAGAATGTGTCCTGACCTGCGCAGACACGCGATTTCAACAAGTTCCACAACACCGATGACGATGACGTCTGACTCAGAAGAAGAAATCCACCGCGCCTTCATCAGGCCGACCGACCGCGCGTGCCGACCGCCTCGACCACCCTCGGCACGCCGTGGCATGACCTGCGCGGATCCCCGGCGAGACCACGTGATGCACACCCGGGCCACTCGGGTGCCGCCAGGGCTGTGACTCGCGTAGGGTTCGAGTAACCACAAGGAACGAGCGAGGGAGTGGGATGAAGTTCCGGGTCGACCGCGACGTCCTGGCAGATGCCGTCACCTGGACTGCACGCACCCTGCCCACCCGCCCACCGGCACCGGTGCTCGCCGGTGTCCGCATCGAGGCGGACGCGACGGGTGTCATCAGCCTCTCGAGCTTCGACTACGAGGTCTCGGCCCGCTCCGAGATCCCCGCCGAGGTCTCCGAGCCCGGCACGGTGCTCGTCTCGGGCCGACTGCTCGCCGACATCGCGCGGGCGCTCCCCCACAAGCCGGTGGACGTCGTGCTCGACGGCACCAAGGTGGTCGTGACGTGCGGCGCCTCGCGCTTCACGCTGCTCACGATGCCCGTCGAGGACTACCCGACGCTCCCGCAGATGCCCGAGCTGTCCGGCACCGTCTCCGGTGACGCGCTGACGCTCGCCGTCGCGCAGGTGTCCGTGGCCGCGAGCCGGGACGAGACGCTGCCGCTGCTCACGGGCGTGCGCATGGAGATCGAGGGCGAGCGCATCACGCTGCTCTCCACCGACCGCTACCGCCTCGCGCTGCGCGAGCTCACCTGGACCCCCGCCACGCCGGGCTTCTCCGCCGTCGCGCTCGTCAAGGCCAAGACGCTCACCGACGTCGCGAAGTCGCTCGGCGCGGGCGGCGGCTTCGTCAACATCGGCCTGTCCACCGGCGCGGGCCTGGACCTCATCGGCTTCGAGGCCGGCGGCCGCCACACGACGTCGCAGCTGGTCGACGGCGACTACCCCGCCGTCCGCCGCCTGTTCCCCGACTCGACGCCGATCCACGCCGTCGTCCCCACCCAGGCGCTCATCGACGCCGCCAAGCGCGTCTCGCTCGTCGCCGAGCGCAACACGCCGATCCGGCTCGCGTTCACCGAGGGCCAGGTCGTCCTCGACGCCGG
The DNA here is from genome assembly GCF_004135385.1 of Xylanimonas protaetiae. Taxonomy (NCBI): domain Bacteria; kingdom Bacillati; phylum Actinomycetota; class Actinomycetes; order Micrococcales; family Promicromonosporaceae; genus Xylanimonas; species Xylanimonas protaetiae. The sequence continues at coordinate 1,181,532 of NZ_CP035493.1, forward strand.
TCAGGGCGACGACGCGCAGGCCTCCGAGGCGCTCGAGGCCGTGCTGGTGGGCGAGGACATCACCGTCGCGTTCAACCCGCAGTTCCTGCTCGACGGGCTCTCCGCGCTCGGCACCGACTTCACGCGGCTGTCGTTCACCCACCCGAACAAGCCCGTCGAGTTCACGGGCCAGGAGTCGCTGGACGGCGAGGACTCGTCCGACTACCGGTATCTCCTGGTCCCCATCCGCTTCGCCGGCTGACGCACGGCGGGCGGTCACGACGCTCGCCGCACGCGTCGACCGGTACCCGCCCGGAGCAGGGGCCCCGGAACAAGGGCACCGTCGGGCCGGTTCCACGAACCGTCCGCCATACGACGGACGTCACGACGTCACGCAAGGAGCACAAGCATGGTCAGCCACATCGGTCTGGTCGGTCTCGGGAAGATGGGCGCGAACATGCGAGCCCGTCTGCGCCAGGGCGGCATCGAGGTCACGGGCTACGACCCGCGGCCCGAGGTGACCGACGTCCCGACGCTCGCGGCGCTGGTGGAGGCGCTGCCCGCCGGCAAGCGCGTCGTCTGGGTCATGGTCCCCGCCGGGGAGCCGACGCGCGGCGTCCTCGCCGAGCTGAAGAAGGTGCTGACCACCGGCGACATCGTCATCGAGGGCGGCAACTCGCACTACGTCGAGGACCAGGAGCGGGCCGCCGAGCTCGCGGAGAACGGCATCGGCTACGTCGACGTCGGCGTCTCGGGCGGCGTGTGGGGCCTCGAGAACGGCTACGGCCTCATGGCGGGCGGCTCGGACGACGACATCGCGACGCTCATGCCGGTGTTCGACGCGCTGCGCCCCGAGGGCCCGCGCGAGGAGGGCTTCGTGCACGCCGGCCCCGTCGGCGCCGGGCACTTCGCCAAGATGGTGCACAACGGCATCGAGTACGGCCTCATGCAGGCGTACGCCGAGGGCTACGAGCTGCTCGCCGCGAAGGGCCTGATCACCGACGTCCACGGCACGTTCAAGGCGTGGCAGCGCGGCACGGTCGTGCGGTCCTGGCTGCTCGACCTCATGGTCCGCGCCCTCGAGGACGACCCGAAGCTCGCGAAGCTCGACGACTGGGTCGAGGACTCGGGCGAGGGCCGCTGGACGGTCGACGAGGCCATCGCGGCTGCCGTCCCGCTCCCCGTCATCTCGGCCGCCCTGTTCGCCCGCTTCGCCTCCCGTCAGGAGGCGTCGCCCGCGATGAAGGCGGTCGCGGCCCTGCGCCAGCAGTTCGGCGGCCACGCGGTCAAGGCCGCGGAGTGACCTCCCCGGTGGTGGAGCCTGTGGACACCACCACGGTGTCCACAGGCTCCACCACCGGATAGCAGGTTCCATGTACGTCTCCCACCTCTCGCTCCTCGACTTCCGCTCCTACGCGGCCGTCGACGTCGAGCTCGAGCCGGGGCCCACCGCGTTCGTGGGACGCAACGGCCAGGGAAAGACGAACCTCGTCGAGGCGATCGGCTACGTCGCCACCCTCGGCTCGCACCGCGTCGCCAACGACGCCCCCCTGGTCCGCGCCGGCGCGGAGCGCGCCGTCGTGCGGACCCGGATCGTGCGCGGCGACCGTGCGTCGACGGTCGAGCTCGAGATCACGCCCGGCCGCGCGAACCGGGCGCGGATCAACCGCGGTCAGCTCGGCCGGGCCCGCGACGTGCTCGGCATCCTGCGCACCGTCCTGTTCGCCCCGGAGGACCTGGCTCTCGTCAAGGGCGACCCCGACGGCCGCCGCAGGCTGCTCGACCAGCTCGTGGTCCAGCTCCTCCCCCGGGCTGCGGGTCTGCTGAGCGACTACGAGCGGGTGATCCGGCAGCGCTCCGCGCTGCTGAAGTCGCTCCGCGGCACGCGGGCCGCGGGCCGGACGGCCGACCTCACGACGCTCGAGGTCTGGGACGCCAAGGCCGCCCAGCTCGGGGCGCAGATCCTCGGTATGCGCCTCCAGGTCGTCCAGGCGCTCCGCCCGCACGTCGCAGCGGCGTACGCCCAGGTCAGCGACGCGGACGGGCACGCGGAGCTCGGCTACCGGTCGAGCCTCGACACGCTCGCGCCCGACGACGGAGGGTTCTCCTCCGGCCCGTCCGAGGCCGGTGGCGTGCTCCCCGAAGACCCGGCCGTCCCGCCGGCGTCGGCCGTCGAGCTCGAGAAGCTCCTGCTGGCCGGCATGGCGGCCGCGCGGAGCCAGGAGGTGGACCGCGGCGTGAGCCTCGTCGGCCCGCACCGCGACGACCTCGTGCTGACCCTGGGGGGTCTGCCTGCCAAGGGGTACGCGAGCCACGGCGAGTCGTGGTCCTACGCCCTGGCGCTGCGCCTCGCGTCCTACCACCTGCTCGGCGGGCACGCCCCGACGGTGGACGGCGACGCCGGCGAGCCCGTGCCCGACGTCGCGCCGCTGCCGGGACGGTTCTGGAACGAGGAGTTCGGTCCCGACGCCGACCCCGTCCTCATCCTCGACGACGTCTTCGCCGAGCTCGACGTCCGACGGCGGCAGCGCCTGGCCGAGCTCGTCGCCCCGGCCCGGCAGGTGCTCATCACGGCGGCCGTCCCCGACGACGTGCCGCCGGACCTCCTGGCGACGAGGTTCGAGGTCGCGACCGGGCAGGTGACCCGTGCGTCCTGACCGCGACCGCCCCGATCCGCAGCCTGTGGACAAGGCCGACGTCCCCCCGGCCGAGGTGGCGCGCGCCGCGCTCAACCGGGCGAAGGCCGCCGCGCGGGCGAGGGGCCTGCGCCCCGGGTCGCCCGCCCGGCGCTCCCCGCTCGCCGAGCCGCGCACCTCGGGTTCGGGTCCCTCGGCCCGCGACCCGCAGCTGCTGTCCGACGTCGTCGGGCGCCTGCTGCGCGACAAGGGGTGGCGCGAGGAGGTGTCGGTCGGCGGCGTCATCGGCCGCTGGCGCGACGTCGTGGGCGACGACATCGCCGAGCACTGCACGCCCGAGACCTTCGAGGACAAGGTGCTCGTCGTGCGCGCGAGCTCGACCGCGTGGGCCACGCAGGTCCGGCTGCTCGCGCCCACGCTCCTGCGGCGGCTCGCGGAGGAGATCGGCGACGGCGTCGTCGACGACGTCAAGGTGCTGGGCCCGGCGGGGCCGGGCTTCGGCCGTGGTCCCCGCTCGGTCCGCGGCGGCCGTGGTCCCCGCGACACCTGGGGCTGACGGAACCCACGGTCGCTCACGCGACGGCGGGCCGGGCACCTGCCGTCCACAGGCCTGTGGGCGACTGTCCGCAGGTGTGGAGAACTCTGTGGACACGGGGTGCTCCCGCCCAGGCCAAAGGCGCCGTGATCCCAGGTTTTTGGCCGCGAGAAGGTAGACTGGAAGGGTTGTCCCGGGGTTTCCCGGGCCCCTCCGGACCAGCTCCCCGCTCTTGCGCGACCCGCGCATCCCGGCTCGTGCTGCGCCTGGTGCGGCCCGCCCCGGGCAAGCGCGCACCGACACCGGTGCGGACGGACTGCGAGGAGCGAACCGGCCTGTGGCGAATCGGAACGACGGCGGATACGACGCCGGGAACATCACCGTCCTGGAAGGTCTCGAGGCCGTCCGCAAGCGCCCGGGCATGTACATCGGCTCCACCGGCGAGCGCGGCCTGCACCACCTCGTCTACGAGGTGGTCGACAACTCGGTCGACGAGGCCCTCGCCGGCTACGCCGACACCATCGACGTGACGCTCCTCGCCGACGGCGGCGTCCGCGTCGTCGACAACGGCCGCGGCATCCCCGTCGCCGTCCACCCCACCGAGGGCAAGCCCACGGTCGAGGTCGTCATGACGATCCTCCACGCGGGCGGCAAGTTCGGCGGCGGCGGGTACGCCGTCTCGGGCGGCCTCCACGGCGTCGGCATCTCCGTCGTCAACGCCCTGTCCACGCGCGTGGTCAGCGAGATCGCGCGCGACGGCTACCGCTGGCGCATGGAGTTCGGCGGCGGCGGCCACCCGGTCGGGGAGCTCCAGCGCCTCGAGCCCACCGAGGAGACCGGCACCACCCAGACCTTCTGGGCCGACCCGGCGATCTTCGAGACCACCGAGTTCGACTTCGAGACGCTGCGCGCCCGCTTCCAGCAGATGGCTTTCCTCAACAAGGGCCTGTCGATCACGCTCACCGACGAGCGCGCCCGCCACGTCGTCGTCGAGGACGAGATCGTCGGCGAGCCCGAGGCGCCCGACGCGGACGGCGTCGTCGTCGGCGACCACGACGACGACCCCCCCGTCCGCACCGTGACGTACCGGTACGACGGCGGCCTCACCGACTACGTGAAGCACCTCAACGCGGGCAAGCGCGTGGAGCTCATCCACCCGGAGGTCATCGACTTCGAGGCGGAGGACACCGAGCGCAAGATCTCGCTCGAGATCGCGATGCAGTGGACGAGCGCCTACAGCGAGTCCGTGCACACGTACGCGAACACCATCTCGACCACCGAGGGCGGCACGCACGAGGAGGGCTTCCGCGCGGCGATGACCACGCTGGTCAACAGCTACGCGCGCGACAAGGGCATCCTCAAGGAGAAGGAGGACAACCTCACGGGCGACGACATCCGCGAGGGCCTGACCGCCGTCATCTCCGTCAAGCTCGGCGAGCCGCAGTTCGAGGGCCAGACCAAGACGAAGCTCGGCAACACCGAGGCGAAGACGTTCGTGCAGCGCGTGGTGCGCGAGCAGCTCACCGACTGGTTCGACTCCCACCCGAACGAGGCGCGCGACGTCATCCGCAAGGCCATCCAGGCCTCGCAGGCCCGGCTCGCGGCCCGCAAGGCGCGCGAGGCGACCCGTCGCAAGGGCCTCCTGAGCAGCGGCGGCATGCCCGGCAAGCTCAAGGACTGCCAGTCGAACCGCCCCGAAGAGTGCGAGATCTACATCGTCGAGGGCGACTCCGCCGGCGGCTCCGCGGTGCGCGGACGCAACCCGCACAACCAGGCGATCCTGCCGATCCGAGGGAAGATCCTCAACGTCGAGCGCGCCCGTCTCGACAAGGCGCTGTCGAACCAGGAGGTCCAGAGCCTCATCACCGCGTTCGGCACCGGCATCGGCGAGGACTTCGACGCCTCCAAGCTGCGGTACCACAAGGTGATCCTCATGGCCGACGCCGACGTCGACGGCCAGCACATCGCCACGCTGCTGCTCACGCTGCTGTTCCGCTACATGCGCCCGCTCATCGAGCAGGGCCACGTGTACCTGGCCATGCCGCCGCTGTTCCGGCTCAAGTGGTCGAACGCCCCGCACGACTACGTGTACTCCGACAAGGAGCGCGACGCGTTCGTGCGCGAGGGCCTCGCCGCCGGCAAGCGGATGCCCAAGGACAAGGGCATCCAGCGGTACAAGGGTCTCGGCGAGATGGACTACCAGGAGCTCTGGGAGACCACCATGGACCCTGACCACCGCACCCTGCGGCAGGTCACCATGGACGACGCCGCCGCGGCCGACGAGGTGTTCTCCATGCTCATGGGCGAGGACGTCGAGTCCCGCCGCAGCTTCATCCAGCGCAACGCCAAGGACGTCCGGTTCCTCGACATCTGATCGATGTCGGAGAACAGGAAGGGACACACGAAGAGATGACGGACGAGACACCTGGCATGTCTGACATGACGCCGGACGACAACGCCCTGCCCCTGCGCGGCGACGCCGTGCACCACGGCCGTATCGAGCAGGTCGACCTCAACCTCGAGATGCAGCGCAGCTACCTCGACTACGCGATGAGCGTCATCGTGGGCCGCGCGCTCCCGGACATCCGCGACGGCCTCAAGCCCGTGCACCGCCGCGTCATCTATGCGATGTACGACGGCGGCTACCGCCCCGACCGCGGGTTCAGCAAGTGTGCCCGCGTCGTCGGCGACGTCATGGGCAAGTACCACCCGCACGGCGACTCGGCCATCTACGACACCCTGGTGCGCCTGGTGCAGGACTGGTCGCTGCGCTACCCGCTGGTGGCCGGCCAGGGCAACTTCGGCAGCCCCGGCAACGACCCCGCCGCCGCCCCCCGGTACACCGAGTGCCGCATGGCCCCCATCGCCATGGAGATGGTCCGGGACATCGACAAGAACACCGTCGACTTCCAGGACAACTACGACGGCGAGGAGCAGGAGCCCGTCGTCCTGCCGGCGCGGTTCCCGAACCTGCTGGTCAACGGCTCGGCGGGCATCGCCGTCGGCATGGCCACGAACATCCCGCCGCACAACCTGCGCGAGGTCGCCGAGGGCGCCCGCTGGCACCTGGCCCACCCGGAGGCGTCGCGCGAGGAGCTCCTCGCGGCGCTCATGCAGCGCATCAAGGGCCCGGACTTCCCCACGGGCGCGCAGATCCTCGGCACCAAGGGCATCGAGGAGGCGTACCGCACCGGCCGCGGCTCGATCACGATGCGCGCCGTGGTCAACGTCGAGGAGATCCAGAACCGGATCTGCCTCGTGGTCACCGAGCTGCCGTACCAGGTCAACCCCGACAACCTGTCGGCCAAGATCGCCGACCTCGTCAACGAGGGCCGCCTCCAGGGCATCGCGGACATCCGCGACGAGACCTCGGGCCGCACGGGCCAGCGCCTCGTCATCGTGCTCAAGCGCGACGCCGTCGCCAAGGTGGTGCTGAACAACCTCTACAAGCACACGCAGCTCCAGGACAACTTCGGCGCCAACATGCTCGCGCTCGTCGACGGCGTGCCGCGCACGCTGAGCCTCGACGCGTTCATCCGCCACTGGACGACGCACCAGATCGACGTCATCCGTCGTCGCACCGAGTACCTGCTTGCCGACGCCGAGAAGCGCATCCACATCCTGCGCGGCTACCTCAAGGCCCTCGACGTGCTCGACGAGGTCATCGCGCTCATCCGCCGCTCCCCCGACGTCGAGGAGGCGCGCGCCGGCCTGATCGCGCTGCTGGACGTCGACCTGGACCAGGCGAACGCGATCCTCAACCTGCAGCTACGCCGCCTCGCGGCCCTCGAGCGGCAGAAGATCATCGACGAGCACGACGAGATCGAGACGGAGATCGCCGACCTGCGCGACGTCCTGGCGAAGCCGGAGCGGCAGCGCGCCATCGTGGGCGAGGAGCTCGACGGCATCGTCGAGAAGTACGGCGACGAGCGCCGGACGCACATCCTCCCGTACGACGGCGACATGTCGATGGAGGACCTCATCCCTGAGGAGGAGGTCGTCGTCACGATCACGCGCGGCGGGTACGCCAAGCGGACCCGGTCGGACGCCTACCGCCAGCAGAAGCGCGGCGGCAAGGGCGTGCGCGGCACGCAGCTGCGCGAGGACGACATCGTCGACCACTTCTTCGTCACGACGACGCACCACTGGCTGCTGTTCTTCACGAACTTCGGCCGCGTGTACCGCGCCAAGGGCTACGAGCTGCCCGAGGGCGCGCGCGACTCGAAGGGCCAGCACGTCGCGAACATGCTGGCGTTCCAGCCGGGCGAGACCATCGCGCAGGTGCTCGACCTGCGCGACTACGACGCCGCCGAGTACCTCGTGCTCGCGACGCGTCGCGGCCTCGTGAAGAAGACCAGGCTGCAGGAGTACAACTCGCCGCGCTCGGCCGGCCTCATCGCCATCAACCTGCGCGAGGACGAGGACGGCAGCCCGGACGAGCTCATCGGCGCGATGCTGGTCGACTCGGACAACGACATCATCCTGGTGTCGCGCAAGGGCCAGTCGATCCGCTTCCCCGCGAACGACGAGAGCATCCGCGCGCTCGGGCGTGCGACGTCGGGCGTGACGGGCATGAAGTTCCGCGAGGGCGACGAGGTGCTCACCGCTGCCGTCGTGCGCGAGGACGCCTTCCTCTTCACGGTGACCGAGTCCGGCCTCGCCAAGCGCACGGAGCTGTCCGTGGACAACTACCGGCAGCAGGGCCGTGGCGGTCTCGGCATCCGCGTGGCGAACCTTCCGGAGGACCGGGGCGACCTGGTCGGCGCTCTCGTGGTAGACGAGGATGACGAGGTGCTGGTCATCATGGAGCGCGGCAAGATCGTGCGCTCCGCGGTGGCCGAGGTCCGGGCCACGGGCCGCACCACCCAGGGAGTCACGTTCGCCAAGCCCGACAAGGGTGATCGCATCATCGCCGTCGCGCGGAACGTCGAGCGACGTGACGACGACGAGTCGGCTAGCGTGGACGGAACGGTCCCCGGCCCCGAGGCCAGTGACGCCGAGGCCAGCGACGCCGCCGAGAAGTGAGGGAACGATGACGACGGAGAACGACACCAAGAAGAGCGCCCCGAGCTCGGTGCCGCCCGTGCCTCCGCCGCCCGCGGCCACCCCTCAGGACAGCGTCCCGCCTCCTCCCACCGAGGAGGCTGACGCCGGCGACGGCGTCCGCACCAGCGCGGTCAAGGCGGCTCGCGCCGCCCTCGCGGCCGCCCGCGACGCCGCCAAGCGCGTCCAGGCCGTCGCGACGGCGGACCCGGAGGACGGGCACGACGCACCGGCCGCTCCCCCGTCGGTGCCGCCCGCGGCGTCCGGCACCAAGCCGCCGACCGGGGCCACGCCCCGGCAGGACATGCACTACACGGCCGGGGGCGTGCGGTTCACGGTCGACGGCCGGCCGGTGCCCCCGCCGACGGCGGGTGGCCCCGGCGCGCCCGGCGGTCCGACGCAGCCCGCGCCGGCGCGTCCCGCGCAGCCCTCCGGTCTCGGCGGCCCGCGCCGCGTGCGGCTGACCGTCTCGCGGATCGACCCCTGGTCGGTCATGAAGCTCGCGTTCCTGCTCGCGGTGGCCATCGCGATCATGACGGTGGTCGCGGCCGCCGTGTTCTGGTTCGTCGTCGACGGGCTCGGCACGTTCGACAAGATCCAGCAGTTCATCAACCAGGTCGTCGGGCAGAACACGGCCGTCAACCTGGAGGACTTCGTGGCGTTCGACCGCGTGGTGTCGCTCGCGACGCTCGTGGCCATCGTGAACATCGTCCTGATGACCGCGATCGCGACGATCATGGCGATCCTGTACAACATCACCGCCGCGCTCGTGGGCGGCGTGCACGTGACCCTGACCGACGACTGACGCGCACCGACCGCACCGCGGCGCACGTCACGCTCCGCCGTTTTGGCGATGGGCGGTCGCTACGGTAACGTTTCGTGCTGCACGCGCCCCACGGGACGCGGGCGATGGGGCTATAGCTCAGGCGGTTAGAGCGCTTCGCTGATAACGAAGAGGTCCGAGGTTCAAGTCCTCGTAGCCCCACCAGCACGGCGTCCTGGCGAGCATCGCGAGGACGCCGTCGGTGCACATGGTGGGTTTCGCCCAGACGAGGGAGGCGTTCGATGAAGAAGCTGATCCTGCTCCTGCTCGCGGCTGCTGCCGGGTACGCGGTCTGGAAGAAGTACACCGAGGGCACGACCGAGCGTGACCTGTGGTCGGAGGTCACGGACACGCTCGACTGAGCGCGGGAGACCGCGCGCGGGGCCATGGCGCAATTGGTAGCGCACCTGCTTTGCAAGCAGGGGGTTAGGGGTTCGAGTCCCCTTGGCTCCACCGACGACGATGACCTGGGCCGAGACGTTCGGCCCAGGTCATCCGTCTTTCTCGCGGCGTCTGGCGGTCAGCCCGACTTGGCCGTCGCCCCGCGCAGGGCCAGCCAGCCGAGAACGCCACTCAGGACCGTCGGGACCAGCAGCAAGGGGTACGAGCCCGCGAAACCCAGCCGGCTCAGGAAGCCCGCGAAGTCGTGCCACCCGTGCCCGACGAGGAGCCACGCGAGCGCACCGAGGAGCAGCACGGTGAGTGTCGCGGAGAACGCGAGCACCCCCCAGGTGTGCCACCGGACGAACAGTGCCCCGGCCACCGTCCCGAGGAACGCGAAGAAGATCGCGAGCAGGAAGAAGTACCAGGCCCGGGCGACGGGTCCGTCGTCGCCGAAGTAGGTGACCGAGAACAGGTGACCGCCGAGCCCCCAGCCGTCGGTCGCGTCCTCGACCGCTCCGAGGACGCCGATGAGGACTGCCCAGCACGCCGACGTCAGCGTGAGCGCGGTGACCGTGCCCAGGTAGTAGTCACGGCGGGTCGCGCCCATTCCCAGGGCGAAGGCGAACGTCCGGTTCATCGCCTGGACCGCGACCATCAGCTGCCAGACGAGCACGAACGACGTGCCGCCGCTCCACAGCGTCCCCTCGGAGATGCCCGCGGCCGAGGCGCTCGTCGCGGAGCTGACGATCGCCCAGATCGCGGCGTTGACCGCGAAGATGAACCCGAAGATCATCAGCGGCTGCCAGACGAGCTGCATCCGGTTGACGAGGTGGAGCCGGACGACGGCCAGGACGCCGCCCTGGGAGACCCGCGGCACCGCCCGGGTGGTCGGCCGTTCCGTGGCGAGCGTGGTGGCGGTCATCGTGCGAGCTCCTTCGAGGCCGAGCCGGTGAGACGGACGACGAGCTGCTGCAGGGAGACAGGGCTGAGGTCGAGGCCCGCGCCCACGGCCGCCTCGCGGTCCGCCGCGGAGAGCCGGCCGACCGTCGCCGCGGCGAGCGAGCCGAGTCCCTCGCGGTGGAGCACCTCGCGGTCGCCCACGAAGGCGTCGACGGCGGAGCGTGGCCCCGCGACGCTCGTCGCCGAGCCGCGGAGCGTGTCGGCGTCCGCGTCCAGGACGAGCCGGCCGTCATCGACCATCAGGATGTGCTCGAGGAGGTCGCCCACCTCGTCGATCAGGTGCGTGGAGAGCACGACGGTGCGCGGGTGCTCCGCGATGTCCGCGAGGAGCCGGTCGTAGAAGAGCTGGCGCGCGACGGCGTCGAGCCCCAGGTACGGCTCGTCGAAGAACGTGAGCGGCGCCCGCGAGGCGAGGCCGACGATGACGCCGACGGCCGAGAGCTGCCCGCGCGAGAGCTTCTTGATGCGCCGGTCGACGGGGAGCCGGAAGTCCTCCACGAGCCGGGCCGCGAGCTCGGCGTCCCAGCCGGGGAAGAAGTAGGCCGACGTCGTGAGCACGTGCGACGGCCTGAAGTCGTCCGGGTAGCGCTGGCTCTCTCGGATGAAGCAGAGCTTCTCCAGGACGCTGCGGCGCTCGAACGGGTCGGCACCGAAGACCTCGATGCTGCCCTCGCTCGGGACGTCCTGCCCGGTGAGCATGGACATGATCGTCGTCTTGCCGGCGCCGTTGCGGCCCAGCAGGCCGTAGACCTTGCCTTCCTCGATGCGGAACGAGACGTCGTCGACGGCCGTGACCGTGCCGTAGCGCTTGGTGAGGCCCTGGACCTGCGCGACGGCGCTCATCGCACAGCCCCCAGGTCCGCGACGTCGATCATCCCGGCGAGGTCCCGGGGTGAGATCCCGAGCTTCGCCGCCTCGGCGACGATCGGGAGGATGTAGTCGGCTCGGAACCGCTCGCGACGTTCCGCGAGGATCTGGTCCTTGGCGCCGGGTGAGACGAACATGCCGATGCCCCTCTTCTTGTAGAGGATCCCGGAGTCGACGAGCAGGTTCACGCCCTTGCCGGCCGTGGCCGGGTTGATGCGCAGGAACGCGGCGAAGTCGTTCGTCGACGGGATCTGGGAGTCCTCGGGGAGCACGCCGGAGATGATGTCGTTCTCCACCTTCTCCGCGACCTGGAGAAAGATCGGACGGGCATCGTCCACGGCGTGCTCCTCGGGTTGCTGCTGTCGAGGCGGCGCCGCCTCATCGGTTCGTTACTTGACTAATGAACCATGGTGCTCGATGCGCGTCAACCCCTCTTGAGCGTGAAAGTGAAGTCGCTCGACCTCCGACCGGTCAGGCGGTGGGCCGACACGAGACTTCCGTCCGCGATCAGGCGTTCGACGCTGCCTCGCGTGAGGCCCAGACCCTCCGCGACGAGGCGGACCGGGCGGACGGGGACGCGGGCCGCGAAGCGGACCGAGACGTCGATGGCCCCCTCGTCCGGGTGCTCCCACCCCCCGGTCTCGAGGCGCCAGCCCTCTCCCCAGTCGAGGGTGAAGCGGTTGCGGTGCTGGACGGCCGGGTCCTGGAGCAGCGTCGCCGCGAGGGCGACGTCGTTCTCGTGGAACCGGTCGAGGAGGTCCGGGTCGACGTACCGGACGTTCACGCGCTCGAGGACGGTGATCTTGGTGGTCTCCTCGCACGTCGTGCACAGCGCGAGGAGCCAGACGTCGAGGATCTTGTGGTGGGCGTTGACACGGAACGCGCCGTCGGTCTGGAACCGGTCGGACGAGCAGACGTGGCAACGACGGACGATCGAGGGCAGGCAGGTGGGCACGACGACCCAGGTGGTATGCACAGGGGTACACCGATCTCAGTGAGAGGTCCGCAGCAGGAAGGAGCGCGGCGCAGCGCTGCGACGCGCGAGACTCAGCTCTCGGGGGTTCTCACAGGGTGTACAAGGGTCGGCTCTCGGCTCGGAGACCTGGTGGGCAGCACGCTAGGACGCGCGCGGCGCGCGGCTCCACGTGATTTCCACCGCCAGAAAGCAGGCGATCCGCCACGCTCCGGGGATGAGCGTGACGGATCGCAGCGTCCGGCCAGTCCTTCGTGCCGGCTAGTCCTTCGTGCCGGCGGCCGTCTCGTCAGGACCGGCCTCGTCGGCCTCGTCGGCAGCCTCGTCGGCCGCAGTCTCCTCGGCCTTCTTCGTCGTCGTGCGGGCTCGCGTCGTGGCCTTCTTCGTCGCCTCCGTCGCGCGCTCGACGACCTCCTCGACGCGGTCCGACAGGTCCTCGCGGACCTCGGCCGCCCGTTCCGCGAGGTCGTCGCGGACCTCGGCCGCCTTGTCGGCGAGCTTCTCGGTGGCCCCGCGGCCCATCGCGACGGCGGCCCCCGCGGCCTCGCCGACGGCCTCCGCCGCCTCGGCGGCGCGGTGCCGCGCCTCACGGGCCACGCCCTCGTAGTCGGGCGAGGACGACTGCTCCCACGGCTCGGCCCACGGGTCGTTCTGCGGCTGCGCGCGCCGCCAGAAGACGTACCCGGCGACCGCGGCCGCGCCGGCGACGAGCAGCCAGAAGAAGCCGCCCTTGCGCTTGCGCTTCGGCTCGACGGCGGCAGCCAGCACCGCCGCCGCCCCGTCCGTCGTGGCCGACGCCTTCGCCGCGGCGTCGTTGAACGCCGTCACGAGCCGCGGCAGGTAGTCGTCGACGATGCGGTCGTGCGCCACGTCGACAGCCGCTCCGGCCTTCTCGTGCGCGACGTCGACGAACGGCACGAACCTTTCGTGCGCGGTGTCGATGAGCGGCACCAGCTTGTCGTGCGCGGTGTCGATCAGAGGTGCGGCCTGGTCGGCGAGCCTCTCGACGCGCGGCGCGGCCGCCTGCACGGACTCGTGCCACGCCTTCTCGGCGCGCGGCTTGAGCCACGCGAGGAAGTCGCGTGCGTGGGGCTCGGCCCAGTCCTTCGCCTGGACCGCGGCATCCTTCGCCTGGACGGCAAGGACGCTCGCCTCCTTGGCCGCTCTGGACGAGGCGTCGGACAGCGTCGCGGCCGCGCGGGCAGCGGAGTCCTTGAGGGCCTCGGCGTCGATGGACTGGACCGTCTCCGTCACGCTCTTACGCACCATGACCCCACAATGCCACCGCCCAGGAACGGTCGCAGGAGGTGGGGCGCCGGACGGTCGCGTGCGAGGATTGCGGCATGTTCGCAACCCTGCACACGACGCTCGGCGACATCCGCATCGAGCTGCTGCCGAACCACGCGCCCAAGACGGTCCGCAACTTCGTCGGCCTCGCCACGGGCGAGCAGCCCTGGACCGACCCAAAGACGGGCGAGGAGAAGACGACCCCGCTCTACGACGGCGTCATCTTCCACCGGGTCATCGACAACTTCATGATCCAGGGCGGCGACCCGCTGGGCACCGGCACCGGCGGCCCGGGCTACACGTTCGACGACGAGATCCACCCCGAGCTCGGCTTCGGCGAGAAGTACCTGCTGGCGATGGCCAACGCGGGCAAGCGCCGCAACCCGGTGACGGGCGAGATCGGCGGCACCAACGGCTCGCAGTTCTTCATCACCACGACCGAGACGCCGTGGCTCAACGGCAAGCACACGATCTTCGGCAAGGTCGCGGACGACGCCTCCAAGGCCGTCGTGGACGCCATCGGCACCACACGCACGCGCCCGGGCGACCGCCCGGTCGAGGACGTCGTCATCAGCTCGATCACGATCGAGGACTGACCCTCGTCGTCGTCCTGCGCGGCGTCGCGGGCCCAGCAACGCGAGCTGGGTGCCGCGACGCCGGCAGGACGACGAGGCACACCGACCCCGCAGCACACCAGGAGCCGTCATCTCCACCGACCTGCCTGCCGACGTCCCCGTCTGCCCGCGCCACCCGGACCGCGTCTCGTACGTGCGCTGCCAGCGCTGCGGGCGGCCCGCCTGCCCGGAGTGCCAGCGGCCCGCTGCCGTCGGTATCCAGTGCGTGGACTGCGTGCGTCAGGCGTCCAAGGCGGCACGTCCGACGACGACGGCGGTCGGCGGGCGGGCGCGGCGCGGTCAGCCGACCGTCACGTACACGATCATCGGCATCTGCGTCGTCAGCTTCCTGCTCCAGATCGTCACGCAGGGCGCCTGGACGAGCCGGTTCCTCTTCGCCCCGGTCGTCGGCGTCGACCAGCCGTGGCGGTTCCTCACCGCGGCGTTCCTGCACTCGACGAGCTTCTACGGCCACATCCTGTTCAACATGTACGCCCTGTACATCACGGGCCAGTTCCTCGAGCCGGTGCTCGGGCGGGCGCGCTACATCGCGCTGTGCCTGCTGAGCGCCGTCGGGGCGTCCGTCGGCGTGCTGCTGCTGAGCAACCCCGTTCTCACGCCCGCCGGCTGGACGTGGGGCCCGGCCGTCGTCGGCGCCTCGGGCATGGTGTTCGGGCTCTTCGGCGCGATGGTGCCCGTGCTGCGACGGCTCCAGGGCAACGCGGCGCAGATCATCGGCCTGATCGCCATCAACGGCGTCATCGGCTTCCTGGTGCCGGGGATCTCCTGGCAGGCGCACCTGGGCGGGCTCGTCGTCGGGTTCGCCCTGGGCTACGGGTTCGCGCACGCACCGCGCGGCCGGCAGAAGCTCTACGGGTGGCTCCTGCCGACCGCGGTCGGGGTGCTGCTGGTGGCGGCGGCCCTGGCGAAGTACGCCGGCGCCGGCTGGCTCTAGGAGAGCGTCATTTCCACTGCGTCGTCAGGCCGAAGCCCGCGATGATCAGCACGAATCCGATGGCCAGGTTCCACTGGTGCAGCGCCGGGATCGGGAAGCCACCACCCACGCGGGACGCCGACAGGTAGTAGACGACGATCCACACCAGACCGAGCACCATGAGGCCGAGCATGACCGGCACGAGCCAGGCAGGGTTGCCCGCCTTCTCCTTCGCCTCGGCCTTGGCCATGCGGTCGAGGAACTCGGGGTCGGAGGGCCGGACCTTCTTCTTGCGGGACTTCGACTCGGGCACGGCGACGCGCTCCTCGATCTGGGTGTGCGACCGGCGTCTGACCGGCCGTGGACGACATTCTGTCGACTAGCGTAGTGGTCTGACCCACAGGCCTCGTGCCAGCCGCCCGACAGGAGGTGTGTCCGTGACGCGCCCTGCGCTCCCCCGTCTCCTGCGGCTGCCCTCCTCGGCCGGTCGCGTGCGTCCCGCGGTGACCGTCGCGGTCGTCGCCGCGCTCGCCGGGATCATGTTCACGGCCAGCGCCCAGCTCGCCAGCGGCACCTCCGGGCTGCGGCACCCCACCGACCTTGCCGACCTCGTCTCGGGCGAGACCGCGCGCGTCGACCGGCTCACCGCCGAGGCCGAGAAGCTGCGCACGCAGGTGGACGAGCTCGCGGCGTCGGCCCCGGGTCCCGCGGCAGAGGACCCCGCCGCCGTCGAGCGCGAAGGCGTCGCCGTCGGCACCGTCGCCGTCGGGGGGCCCGGGCTGCGCGTGCAGCTCGACGACGCTCCGCCGTCGAACATCTCGATCCCCGGCGTCGGCGTCGACGACCTGGTGGTGCACCAGCAGGACATCCAGCACGTCATCAACGCCCTGTGGGCCGGGGGCGCCGAGGCGATGACCCTCCAGGGCGAGCGCGTGATCATGACCTCGGCGTTCCGCTGCTCCGGCAACATCCTGACGCTGCACGGCAAGGTGTTCAGCCCGCCCTACGTCATCGAGGCCGTCGGCGACCCGGCGGCGCTGCGGGCCGCGCTGCGGGCCGCGCCGGGCGTGCAGCGGTACATCGAGTGGGTCAACACCGTGGGCCTCGGCTGGAACGTGCGCGAGGCCGACGACCTCGAGCTGCCCGCCTACACGGGGTCCACCGAGCTGCGCTTCGCCCAGCTGCCCGAGGGGACGGACCCGCTGCGATGACCGCCACCGCCACCCACGTGCGCCCCCGCCGCCCGCAGCGCCGCAGCGCCGGCACCGTCGCCGTCGGCGTCGTCGGAGAGCTGCTCATCACGGCGGGCGTGCTGCTCGGCCTGTTCGTCGTCTGGCAGCTCTGGTGGACCGACGTCGTCGCGATGCGCGAGCACCAGCAGGTGCTCGCGAGCCTCGACTGGGAGGCGCCGCCCGTCCCCGCCCCGGCGGAGGAGGCGCCCGCGCCCGTGGAGCGCCGCGACCCGCCGCCCGTCGACCCACAGCCGGCGTTCGGCGAGGTCTTCGCCCAGCTGTACGTGCCGCGGTTCGGGTCCGACTACGTGGTACCCGTCGCGGGCGGCGTCGACCGGCGGCAGATCCTCGACCGCCTCGGCGTCGGGCACTACCCCGGCACCGCCATGCCCGGCGACCTCGGCAACTTCGCCGTCGCCGGCCACCGCACGTCGTTCGGGCGGCCGTTCCACCAGATCGCCGACCTGGTCGAGGGCGACCCGGTCGTGGTGCGCACGGCCACCACCTGGTACGTGTACCGCGTGACCAGCCACGAGATCGTGATGCCGTGGCAGGTCGAGGTCGTCTCGCCGATCCCCGGGCTCAAACCGGGCGACCCCGTCCCGCCGCTCACCCAGCGGCTCATGACGATGACGGCCTGCCACCCGATGTTCTCGGCGCGCCAGCGGTACGTCGTGCACGCCGAGCTCGACTTCTGGATGCCGGTGTCCGACGGCGTCCCCGC
Source organism: Xylanimonas protaetiae (assembly GCF_004135385.1). Taxonomy (NCBI): domain Bacteria; kingdom Bacillati; phylum Actinomycetota; class Actinomycetes; order Micrococcales; family Promicromonosporaceae; genus Xylanimonas; species Xylanimonas protaetiae. Next base: position 1,198,523 of record NZ_CP035493.1, read on the forward strand.
CGTGCTCACCGACGCCGGCGTCGACGTCGTCGGCGCGGAAGGGAACGGCTGATGTACGGGGCGCTGTGGCGCGTGCTGCCCGGGCCCGTGTGGCTGCGGGTGGTGTTCCTGCTGATCCTGGCCGCGGGCGTGGTCTGGGTGTGCTTCCAGTGGGTGTTCCCGTGGCTGTCCGCGTACCTCGAGCTGAACGAGAACACGGTCGGGCAGGGAGTCCACGTCGCCCCGAGCCCCTAGGCTGGGCCCGTGAACCCGCGGATCCTCGTCGTCGACAACTACGACTCGTTCGTCTACACGATCGTCGGCTACCTCGACCAGCTCGGGGCCACCACGGTCGTGGTGCGCAACGACGCCGTGCCCGCCTCCGTCACCGACGCCCCCGAGGGCGGTCGCCTCACCGACGCCGACGGCGTGCCGTTCGACGGCGTGCTCGTCTCCCCCGGGCCGGGCACCCCGCACGACGCCGGGTCGTCCGAGGACGTCATCCGCGCGTGCGCCCGCACCCGCACGCCCATGCTGGGCGTCTGCCTGGGCCACCAGGCCCTCGCCGAGGTGTTCGGGGCCACGGTCTCGCACGCGCCCGAGCTCATGCACGGCAAGACGAGCCTCGTGGAGCACGACGGCCGCGGCGTCGTCGCCGGGCTCGCGCAGCCCTTCACCGCGACGCGCTACCACTCGCTCGCCGTCGAGCCCGAGACGGTGCCCGCCGAGCTGACCGTGACGTGCGCGACGGCGTCGGGCATCGTCATGGGCCTCCAGCACCGCGACCTGCCGCTGCACGGGGTGCAGTTCCACCCCGAGTCCGTGCTGACGGAGGGCGGCCACCGCCTGCTCGCGAACTGGCTCGAGATCTGCGGGGACGCCGACGCGGTCGAGCGGTCGGCCGGGATGGCACCGCTCGTGCACGCGGGCTGACCCACGAACGACGAAGGGCTCGACCTCCGCGAGGAGGTCGAGCCCTTCGTCATGAACCGGGTCCCGTCAGCCGTTCGGGTCGGCGGGCGGCGGCGTCGACGGCGGGTTGGTGCCGTTGTTGTTGCCGTTGGTCGGCGCCTCCGGGCCGAGCGAGATGACGACCGAGATCGTCGACCCCTCGTCCAGCATGGTGCCCGCGGGCGGGCTGGTGCGGATGACGGACGCGTTCGGCACCGTCGTGCTGTGCTCGAAGCTCGGCGAGCAGTTCAGCGGCGCGCACAGCTCCATCGCGTCGTTCCACGGCTTGCCGACGAGGTTCGGCACCGGCACCTGCTCGATCGCCGGGGCCTTGGCGATGCGGACGGTCACGCGCGTGCCCTGCTTCACGAAGCCCGCGGCGGGCGTCTGGTCGACGACGCGTCCCGGTTCGACGGTCGCGCTCTCGACCTCCTGGAACGTGCCCGTCAGCCGGACGCGCGTGAGCTCGGTGTTGGCCTCGTCCTGCGTCATCCCGGCGAGGTCCCGCAGCTCGACGGTGCCGTCCGAGACGAAGACGTTCACGGTCGCGCCCGACTGGATGAACTGGTTCGCGGGCGGGTCCGTGCGGGTGACCTTGTCCTGCGCGACGTCGATGCTCGGCTCGGGCGTGACGTCGCCCCACACGAGCCCTGCCGCCTCGATCGTCTGGCGGGCCTCGTCCTGCGTCTTGCCGGCGATGTCCGGGACACCGAGCGAGCTCGGCCCGCCCGAGAAGTAGACGGTCACCGTCGAGCTCTTGCGCGCCGTGGTGCCGCCCGCGGGGTCCTGGCGCGTGAACGTACCCTCGGGCTCGTTGGAGTCGGGGTCGATCGCGTCGCTGAAGAGGAAGCCCTTGCTCGTGACGAGCTCCTCCGCCTGCGCGCGCGTCATGCCCGCCTGGACGGTCGGCACCTCCACGAGCTCCGGCGTCGCCGGCCCGCGACCGTTCCACAGGACGATCCCCACGATGACGGCCACCGCGAGGACGCCGAGACCGACGAGCCACCCCACGAGCGTCTTCCTGCGGCGCTTCTCGGCCAGCTCCTGACGGCTCGGGCCGGACGGGACGACCGGGCCCGCGGGCCCGCCGCCGACCCCGGCCGGGGGCATCGCCTGCGTCGCGGCCGGGGCACCCCACTGCTGCGTGGGCGCCACGTCGGGCGTCAGCAGCTGAGTGCCGGCGTCGCCGTAGCCCGGGGCGCCGAACGCCACGGTGGGGGCGCCGCCCAGGGCCGCGCCGGCGGCCGCGAGGCCCGCGCTCACGGTCGGCGCGCTCACGGCGCCGCCGCGCATCGCGGTCTCGAGGTCGGCGCGGAACTCCGCGGCCGACGAGTAGCGCGTGCCGCGCTCCTTCGCCAGGGCCTTGAGCGTGATGCGGTCGAGCACCTCGGGCACGTCGGACGCGATCTCCGACGGGCGCTGCGGCGCCTGGCCCACGTGCTGGTACGCGACGGCCACGGGCGAGTCGCCGACGAACGGCGGACGGCCCGTGAGCAGCTCGAACAGCAGGCAGCCCGTGGAGTACAGGTCGCTGCGGGCGTCCACCTGCTCGCCGCGCGCCTGCTCCGGGGAGAGGTACTGGGCCGTGCCGATGACGGCGTGCGTCGCCGTCATCGTCGCGGCCGAGTCGGCGACCGCGCGGGCGATGCCGAAGTCCATGACCTTGACCGCGCCCGTGGGCGTGATCATCACGTTGGCCGGCTTGATGTCGCGGTGGATGATGCCCGCGTGGTGCGAGTACTCCAGCGCCGAGAGGACGCCGGCCGTGATCTCCACGGCCTCCTCGATCGGCACCGCGGCGCCGTCCTGGAGGATGTCGCGGACGGTGTGGCCCTCGACGTACTCCATGACGATGAACGGGATGTGCACCTGGTTGCCCGTGGCCGGGTCCGTGTGCACGTCCTCGCCCGTGTCGTACACGGCGACGATGGCGGGGTGGTTCAGGGCGGCGGCAGCCTGGGCCTCGCGCCGGAACCGGGCGAGGAAGGACGGGTCGCGCGCGAGGTCGGAGCGCAGCACCTTGATCGCGACCGTACGGCCCAGGCGGGCGTCGTGACCGATGTGAACCTCGGCCATGCCTCCGCGGCCGATGAGCTCACCGACCTCGTACCGGCCCGCGAGCACACGGGGCGTGTTGTCCACCAACTCAAACGTCCTTCGGAGTCATGGTCGCGACGGACCCGCCGCGCGACACGTATTGGAGCATCATCCCAGAGTCCGGCCGGCTCGACGCCGTGGCCGCGACCTGGTCGACGCGTGGTGCGGCGGCTGCTGCGTCGTCGCCGGTCAGACCGTTGATCAGCGTGGCGAGCAGCAGCACCGCCAGGAGCACCGCGAGGCCGACGAGCGGCCAGGACACACGGCCGAGCCGGCCGAGGCGCAGACCCGTCGTGGTCGACGTGCGCTTCTGTCCCTCGACGGGGGTGGCCGGTCCCGCCTGCTGGCGGGCAGCCGCCGGGGTTGCCGGACGGCGGGCCGCACCGCGCGCCTCCTCGTCCCGGTGCGCGGCGTCCCGGGGTCCCCGGTGACGTGCGAGGTCGCGGCGGAGCGCGTCCACCGTGCGCGCCGCCTCCTCGGACCGGCCCGCCGGGCGCGAGCCGTGGACGTCGCGGCGCAGCGGGAGCTGCCGGCCGCCCGCGTGCGCGGGGGCACCCCGTTCCGGCGTGGGCGCCGGGCGGGGAGCACGGCTGGCGGGCTGCTCGCCGACCAGCTCGCCGAAGCTCAGCGCGGCGCCGTCGTCGCGGCGCGCGGCCCGAGGCGAGCCGGTGGCCGGCGGAACCGCGGGCGGGGTGGCGGGCGTCGTCGGGGCGGACCGCGGCCGCACGGGCGTCGCGGCCGAACCTGCCGAACCCGCCGAGCGCAGCCGGCGTGCGCTGCGCGACCGGGCCCCGAGCGGGTCCGCCGCGATCTCGACGGCGAGCGCGTCGAGCTGGTCGGCCAGCGCGCCCGCGGAGGTCGGCCGCCGGACCGGGTCCTTCTCGAGCAGCCGGTAGACGAGCGCGGCGAGCTCCGGGTGCACCGTCGTCGGCAGCGGCGGCACGGGGTTGTTGACGTGCGCGACGGCGATGTCGACCGGCGTGTTGCCGGTGAACGGGCGCTTGCCGGCCGTCGCCTCGTAGGCGACGACGCCGAGCGCGTACACGTCGGACAGCGGCGTGGCCGGCTGGCCCACCGCCTGCTCGGGCGACAGGTACTGGGCGGTGCCCATGACCATGCCGGTGGCCGTCATCGCGGCCTGGTTGGCCGCCAGCGAGACGCCGAAGTCGGTGATCTTGACGACCGGACGGCCGCCCGAGCCGCGGCTCGGGTGCTCGAGCAGGATGTTGCCGGGCTTGACGTCGCGGTGCACGACGCCGGCCTCGTGCGCGTGGTGCAGGCCGCGCGCGCTCTGCGCGAGGATCGGCAGCAGCCGCCGCGGCGCCAGCACGGGCTCCCGCTCCAGCAGGTCGGCCAGCGGCTCGCCCAGGACGAGCTCCATGACCAGGTAGCCCGTGCCGTCCTGCTCGCCGTAGTCGTACATCTGGGCGATGTTGGTGTGCGAGAGCGCGGCCGAGTTGCGGGCCTCCGTGCGCAGGCGGCGCAGGAAGTCCTCCTGGCCCGTGTACTCCTCGCGCAGCACCTTGACGGCGACGTCACGGCCCAGGGCCGCGTCGTCGGCCACCCACACCTCGCCCATGCCGCCGACGGCGATCTGGCGGGTGAGGCGGTAACGGTCGCCCAGGGCGAGCCCGGCTGCAGGTCTCATCGGTTCAGCGCCGCCTGGAGGACGGCCCGCGCGATGGGAGCGGCCAGGCGCCCACCCGTCGCACCCTGGGCCAGGTCGCCGCCGTGCTCGACGATGACGGCGATCGCGACCTGCGGGTCGTCGGCGGGGGCGAACGCGGTGAACCACGCGTGCGGCGCGACGCCGGGCGCGGTCTGCGCGGTGCCCGTCTTGCCGGCCACCTGCACGCCCGGGATCTGCGCGGCCGTCCCGGAACCCGTCTCGACGGTGGCGACCATCATGTCGCGCAGCTCGTCGGCGGTGGTGCGGGAGACGGCGTCACGGATCGCCTGGGGCTCGGTGCGCTGGACGACCTCGAGGTCGGGGTCGCGGATCGTGTCGATGAGGTACGGCTGCATGAGCGTGCCATGGTTCGCGATCGCCGCGGAGACCATCGCCATCTGGAGCGGCGTCGAGGTGACGTCGCCCTGGCCGATGCCGGACAGCGCGACGCGGTCGTCCGTGAAGCCCTCGGCGGCCGGGTAGCGGCTCACCGCGCTGCGCATCGGCACCTGGAACGGGTCGCCGAACCCGAACTGCTCCGCCGTCTCGCGGATGGCGTCGCCGCCGAGCGACACGGCGAGCCCGGCGAAGGCCGTGTTGCAGGAGATGCGCAGGGCGTCGGTGAGCGTCTGCTCCCCCGTCGGCGAGCAGGCCGCCCCGCCGAAGTTCGGCAGGTCGGTGCTCGTGCCGGGCAGGCGGAACGTGACCGGCGCGGGGATGACCGAGTCGGGCGTCAGGCCGCCCTTCTCGAGCGCCGCCGCGGCCGTCACGATCTTGAACGTCGAGCCCGGCGGGTACAGGGCGCCGATCGTGCGGTTGATCAGCGGGTCGTTCTCGGCGTTGAGCAGGTCCTGGTACGCCTGCCCGGCCTGGCCCGTGGAGTGCACCGCAAGCACGTTCGGGTCGTACGACGGCTTGGAGACCATCGCCAGGATCCGGCCCGTCTTGGGCTCGACGGCGACGACGGCACCGCGCTGCCCGCCGAGGGCGTCCCACGCCGCCTGCTGGACGGCCGGGTCGATCGTCAGCTCGACGGACGACCCCTGCGTCTTGCGACCCGTCAGGAGGTTCTGGAGGCGGTCGACCCACAGGGCGTCGGCCTGCCCGTTGAGGAACGAGTTCGCGGCGGACTCGACCGCCGTCGAGCCGTTGACGAGCGAGAAGAAGCCCGTCACGGGGGCGTACATCTGCGCCTTCTCGGCATCGCCGCCGGCGTAGACGCGCTGGAAGCCGAACGGCGTGTCGACGGGGACGGACTCCACGATCGGCTGCCCCGCGACGACGATCGGCCCGCGCGCCACGTTGAACTCGCGGAAGATGCTGCGCACGTTGCGGGGGTCGCGGTTGAGCTGGTCGGCCCGCAGGAACTGCGTGTACGTGGTGGCCACCATGAGCCCCAGGAACATCACCATGATCACGGCGGAGAGGCGTCGGAGAGTCGTGTTCATCGGTCACCGTCCTGGGTCAGGTCCGGCGTGATGACCTGCGTCGCCGCCGTGCTGGGAGAGGTCACCTCGGCGGCGGCACCGGCGTCGGGCACGATGCGGCCCTGGCCCACCTGGCCGCGCATCGGCAGCGCCGACGGGCGGCGGGCGTTGTTGCTGATCACGATGAGCAGCGCCGCGATGATCCAGTTGGACAGCAGCGACGACCCGCCCTGGGCCATGAACGGCAGGGTCAGGCCCGTCAGCGGGATGAGCCGCGTGACGCCGCCGACGACGACGAACGTCTGGAGCGCGACCGTGAACGCGAGGCCGCCCGCGAGGAGCTTGCCGAACCCGTCACGCACCGTGATCGCGGTGCGCAGGCCGCGCTCCACGAAGATGAGGAACACCATGAGGATGGCGAGCATCCCCGTGAGCCCGAGCTCCTCGGCGAGCGACGTGTAGATGAAGTCGGAGAACGAGAACGGCACGAGGTACGGGAAGCCGCGGCCCCAGCCGGTACCGACCATGCCGCCGTTCGCCATGCCGAACAGGCCGCCGACGAGCTGGCCCGAGCCGCCGCGCGCGTTGAACACCGCGGGGTCGAAGGCGTGCAGCCACCCCGTCATGCGCTGGCCCACGTGGGAGAACGCCTGCGCCGCGACGACCGCGCCGCCCGCGAACATCACCATGCCGATGAGCACCCAGCTGAAGCGTTCGGTGGCGAGGTACAGCATCGCCACGAAGATGCCGAAGACTAGCAGCGACGTGCCGAGGTCGCGCTGGAAGACGAGCACGCCGAGCGAGGCGATCCACACGAGGGCCAGCGGCCCGAGGTCGCGGATCCGCGGCAGCTGGAGCCCGAGGACCTTCGGGCCGGCCAGGGCGAGGGTGTCCCTGTTCGACACGAGGTAGCCGGCGAAGAAGATGACCAGGGTGATCTTGACGAACTCGGCCGGCTGCATCGTGAACCCCGCGATGCTGATCCAGATCTGCGCGCCCCGGACCCGCAGCCCGATGCCGGGGACCAGCGGGAGCACCAGCAGCACGAGGCTGGAGAACATCGCGGTGTACGTGAGCTTGCGCAGCGCCCGGTGGTCCTTGAGGAACCAGATCACCAGGCACGCGAGCACCACGCCCAGCGCCGACCACTGCGTGTTGCGTACGACGTCGGCGCCCGCGGCACCGCGCGCCCCGGACTCCTGGATGCGCAGGATCATCGCCAGCCCGAGCCCGTTGAGCAGCACGACGGCGGGCAGGATCGTCTGGTCCGCGAAGGGCGCCTTGACGCGCACGACGACGTGGGCCACCAGGGCGAGGCCCGCCAGCGCCGCCGACTCGCGCCAGAAGTGGTCGGGCAGCGAGTCGTGGACCCCGATGCCGACCAGCGCGAACGCGCCGACGCCCGCCGTCACCGCGAGGACCAGGAGCCACAGCTCGGCGATCCGCAGCGGCCGGCGGACCCGGGGCTCGACGACGTCGGGCTCGAGGCCGGCGCCCTGCTCGAGAGCGCTCATCCGACGGGCTCCACGGGCTGGTCGACGGGCGTGTCGGCGGGCACGTCGGTCGGAGGCTGCTCCGCGGGCGGCTCGACCGGCGTCTCCGCAGGCGGCTGCGTCGGTTCGGGCGTCGGTTCCTGCTCCTGCTCCGCCTGCGCGATGAGGCGCGCCGCGCGGTCGCGCGCGTCCTGGAGAGACGACGCGCGGATGGTGCCGTCCAGGCGGCTCGCGAAGAACGCGGGCAGGTCGCTGACGGGCGTGCCGGTGTACTCGACCGGCGTCGACAGCGTGAGGGGACCGGCGGAGGCCGGGATGCCCCGGAAGATCGCCACCTGGTCCTCCGAGACGCCGACGAAGTACTGCTGCTGCGTCCACCGGTAGGCGCCCCAGCCGCCCACGCCGACGACGGCGAGGGCCAGGAGGGTCACGAGCGTCGCGATGACGGGGTGGCGGCGGGGGGCGGGACGCGCGTCGGCGTCGTCGGCCTCCTCCTCGTCGTCGCCGTCACTGGTGTCGCCGTCACCGTCGCCGGGCGCGGAGGCCAGGGAGGCGGGGGTGCCCTCGGACGCCGCGGCGTCGTCGGACGGCGTGGCCGGGACGTCCGCGGACGGCGCGGGCGAGCCTGGGATCGGGCTCGTGCCCGTCGCCGCGCCGACCACCTGGACGCCGCCGACGCCGGTCGCCGCCGCGGCGGGCAGCCCCGGGTCCACGGCCCTGGCGTCCACAGCCTTGGCGTCCACAGCCTCGGCGCTCTCGTCGGCGGCGGCCGCGTCGTCGTCGACGACGTCGGCGACCACGACGGTGATGTTGTCGGTGCTGCCGCCGTGCATCGCGGCGAGGAGCAGCAGGTCGGCGGCCTCGCCGACGTCCTTGGCGTCGGTGAGGATCTCGCCGAGCAGGTCGAGGTGGACGAAGCCGCTCAGGCCGTCCGAGCAGAGCAGCCAGCGGTCGCCGGGCTTGGCCTCGCGGATCGACATGTCGGGGTGCAGGTCGAGGTCGAAGTCGCTGAGCACGCGCATGACGACGTTGCGCTGCGGGTGCGTCTCGGCCTCGTCGGCCGTGATGCGGCCCGTGTCGACCAGGTGCTGGACGAACGTGTGGTCCACCGTGACCTGCGTGAGCGCGCCGTCGCGCAGCAGATAGGCGCGGGAGTCGCCCATGTGGGCCATGACCAGCGTGGACCCGGTGCGCAGCAGCGCCGTGACCGTGGTGCCCATGCCCGCCAGGTCCGGTGCGGCGGTGCTCGCACGGACCAGGCCGAGGCGGGCCTCCTCCACGGCGGCCTCGAGGTCGTCGAGGGCGGCGGCCGGCGTGTGCGTGTCGGTGTCGAGGTGCCGCAGGTTCTCGATCGCGATGCGCGAGGCGATGTCGCCTCCCGCGTGCCCACCCATGCCGTCGGCCACGACCAGCAGGTTCGGGCCGGCGTAGGCCGAGTCCTGGTTGCTGGAACGCACCAGTCCGACGTCGGAGCGCGCGGCGTAGCGCAGGGACACGGTCACGCGCGCGTCATCCCTGCAGCTCGACGACGGAGCGGCCGATCTGCACGCCGACGCCCGGCGCGAGCGGGACGACGCCGGTGACCTGCTGGTCGCCGACGAACGTGCCGTTGGTCGAGCCGAGGTCCTCGACGTACCACTGCCCGCCCTGCGGGAAGATCCGCGCGTGGCGCGACGACGAGTAGTCGTCGTCGAGCACGAGCGTGGACCCGGGCGAGCGGCCGATGAGGATGCTCGACCCGGTCAGCGGCAGCGACGTGCCCTGCAGCGGGCCGGCGACGACGACGAGCCGCGTCGGGGCGCCGCCGCGAACAGGTGCGGGAGCAGGCGGAGCCGCGGGGGCAGGAGCGCCGGCGATGGACGGCGGCGCCGTCGCGGTGCGGGTGCGGCGCCGCTCGGCGCGGCCGCCCGACGCGCGCGTCGACAGGTCACGGCGCAGCACGCCGATCGCGGTGAGCACGAACACCCAGAGCAGCACCAGGTAGCCCAGCCGCAGCAGGGTGAACGTCAGCTCACTCATGTCGGGATGATCACCACTCCTCGGTGGCGGCCGTGCCCGACCAGAACATGATCCGGGTGCGGCCGATCGTCAGGGTGTTGCCGTCGAGCAGGGTCGCCGCCGGGACCTGGTGGCCCTCGACATACAGACCGTTCGTGGAGCCGAGGTCCGTGGCGACGACGCCGTCGGGCGTCACGCGGATCTCGAGGTGCCTGCGGCTCACGCCCGGGTCGTCGACGACGATGTCGGCGTCGGCGTCCCGGCCGATGACCGTGACCGGGCCGGTCAGCAGGTAGCGCTGACCGTCGATGTCGATGAGCGGGTGGCGCGTGCTCGGTGCCGACGTCGTCGCCGGCGCGACGGCGCCACGGACCGACGCCGAACGGACCTGGAAGCGGCCGCCCGTGAGGTCCTCGTGCTCCTCGAACGAGACGGAGACCGGGCCGACGAACGCGTAGTGCTGGGACGCGGCGTACTCGGTGAGGTTCGTCGCGAGCTCGTCCGCCAGCGCCTCCGCACCCCACGCCTCGATCTGCGCGAAGTCCTCCGGCGAGAGCTCGACCGTGAGCTCGTTCGGCGCGACCGTGCGGTCGCGGCCCATGACGGCGGCACGGTCGTCGAGCTCCCGGCGCAGACGGGCAGCAAGCTCGACCGGCTTCACCTCGCCACGGCCGACCTTGGAGAACGCGCTGTTCATGGCACGCTCGACACCCTTCTCGAACCGATCCAGGACGCCCATCGCCACCTCCTCTCGCACGCCCGACACACGCCGCGGGCAGACTACCTAGATCGTAGGCAGCGGCACAGGGTGATGACCCGGAAACGTGTGAACGACTGGCGGACGGGTGGGGGAAATCGGCGCCCGAAGGCGGTCTGGCCTTGCGATTCGGGGAACGCGGGCCACCCGTGCTAGGTTTCTCCAGCACGCGCGAGTGGCGGAATAGGCAGACGCGCACGGTTCAGGTCCGTGTGCCCGTGAGGGCGTGGGGGTTCAACTCCCCCCTCGCGCACGTGAGGACGTCTCCCAGTGGGAAGCGTTGCCGGAACCCCCGGCCGGTTGATCCGGCCGGGGGTTCCGTCGTTCCCGGGCGTCCCTGGACGTGAGCTCGTGGACTGGTGCGTCTGATCGCCGGACGCGGTCCGCGCGGCCCTGATCGACCACCTTGCGGGCACGAGCGAGCTCGACGTCGCTGTCGCGCGGGCGCGGGAGACCTATCGTCGGGTTGTCGTCGAGGCCGAGGCCGTGACAGCACAGGTCGGCGACGGCGGCCGCGGCGGGTGAACTTCGACGTTGAGAGTGGTTTCAGTGCGCGGTGGATCAATGATCGAGGTTCATTGGCCCGAGACGTGTGCCGCGGGCACTACCGAAATGGATGGGCGCCGCTGCTCCCCTGTGTTCGAAACCGGAGGCACCATGGCCACGCTCGACACGCATGATCCCAAGCAAGTGTTCTCCGCGCAGGTCCTTGACGTCGACCTCGGTGTGGGTGGACGACGGCTGATCGTCGCGTCCGGCATCGCCTGTCCCGAGTGGAAGATCGACACCGACGAAGTCGCTCATGGCGCCGACACGATCTTGTTGCACATTCCGGCGGACAGGGTCGAGCAGGTCTCCGTCCACGTTGGCCTGGCCAGCATCACCAACGACGACTCGTCCTACACCTTCGCCGTCGACGAGGCACGGGTCGCGGTAGATGAGGCCACAGGCGAGTTGGTGCTGTCGGTGAAGTCGGCGCTGATGGGCGAGTGGTCGAGCCTCAGCCGGTACTCGTACCAGGTGGTCGCGGCGATCTCGCGAGACACCCCGGAAGTCGCTGGCACGATCCACTGGCCAAAGGCCCTGTTCGCACCCGAGCCGCTCCCGTCCGTCGTGAGCGGCCATCTGGCGATCATGTTGAACGAGCGCACGACGAGCCCGGCCGGCGGCCCTTTCGGAGGAGTGATCGAGCACCTGAGTCCTATCGGCGCAGGTGAGGTGGTCGCCGTCAGCGCCTCCGACACGGATGTCTCCGTCCGCTACAGGATCGTCGCTCCCCCGAAGGGAGCCGAACTGCGCGTCACGGTCAAGCCTGTCGGGTTCCCGGGCCCCGGGACTGTGTCGGCCGGACCGGACAGGCCGGGTGCGGACATCTTCACGCTCGATCTGTCCCACGCCAGTCGAACCGGCGTGGACTTCTTCGTCTCGGCAGACGAGGTGATCCGATGACCGACACGTGGGAGCTGCCGCCGTACGAGTTGTACGCACCCTGGGATCCGAACATCGACCACACGCCACCGCCCCTGACCTCCGTGGATGGTCCTGCGCAGCCCGTGCTGAAGATCCCCGTGGCCGGACCTTCGCCGTTCAACACCTTGGCAGTGGTTCGTGGGCGCGCATTCATAGGCAGCGGACCCATCTCTGACGGGACGATGCACCGCGTTGACTCAGTTGTCCGAACGCATCTGGTGATCCCCGAGTTCGACCGCGATGTGCCTCTTGGTAACCAGCTCGCACACTCGACCACCGCCTCGATCCTGGCGATGGCGTCGGGCCCCGAGAAGGAAGTCTTCGCGGACGACGGCTCCCACTTCACGATTGCCATCGACGAGGTGGTCGCCGACCCGCACGTGGACCCTGACACCGGGAGGTACTCCGTGACCGTGCGGACCGCGTGCGAGCACCATCAGACGAGCACCGCCCAGTGGCTCGAGATGACGTCATGGGTGCTCTACCGGGAACCGGAGCAGGTCGCGCCTGGTGGGCCGTCCCCACGACGGCTGATCCTGCGGCGACCGCGCTGACCGTCGCTGGTTGGATGTGAATGCAAGGAGGTCCGCCACGATGATGTGGCAGGCTTCCTTGGAGGCGTGGGTGACTCTAGAGACCGGATGGACTAACGGAGGTCGCCATGTCTGAGTTCGCCGACGAGGTTGTCGACGGTCCCCCCTCGCTCCCACTCTCGCCACGCGACGAGCTCGGCGAGTTCATCGCCGTTCAGGACGGTCGGCTCGGCGAGGTGTACCGCCTCTGGCACGAGCGTCCCGACGCTCGCTGGATCGCCGATCAGCAGAACGTCGCGAGCGTTGGCTACATCTACGGCTGGAAGCGAGCATGGGAGGCCGCGCTCGACGGCGCAGTCCCCAACGGCCCAACCGCTCTCCGCCAGACCATCGGCAGCCTCAACTCGCTCTTGAAGAAGGGGCGGGGCACCCTGAGCCTGGCCGCGATCGATCTGCTCAAGACGAACAGGGCGCTCATCATCGCCGCCGCAGATGAGGTTGACGTCGAGGAGGCCGCAGAGGCGAGCGCAGCCGCCGAGTCCATCGAGAAGCGCGAGCTTGCGGCCATTCACACGGCGGGCATCTACGCCTTCTCCTACGGCTGGTATCTCGAGAGCCCGATCGATCCGGAGGGCGGCAACACCCTGATCAAGGTCGGTAAGGCCGAGGACGTAGCTAGTCGCCTCGACCAGCACCGGCAAGGCGCAAGGGCGCACATCCCAGAACCTCTCGTGACCATTCGCGTGTACGAGACAGGTTCGCGTGACCTCGATCGGACTGAGCGAGACTTCCACCGACTCCTGGGGACCGCGGGCCACAGCAACCCCCGCCGTGAGGAGTCACTGCGGCGGACGCGCAACGAGGTCGGCCGGGAATGGTTCCTGACGAACGCAGACTTCTTGGACGCGATCGCAGGAGTCCTTGAGCTGAGAACCGTCTACTCAGACGAAAACGGGTAGTGACGAGAGGAGGTCGCGGGTGTTCGTCGAGGATCGCTCGTCGAGACGAAGATGCACCGCGTGGTCACCGCCGACGAGGTCCAGCACAGGCGGGTGGTCGCGCGGACGGCCGTCGCCAACGTCTCTCCCGTGTCCACGAGGCGTGGGACCACCGTCTGCTACCGGAGGACGACGTCGACAACGCGGACGGTCTGCGGGACCGGACGTACAGCGAGCCCCGTCGTTACCGTGGCCCTCGTGCTGACCCTCACCAGGTACGACGGCGCCGATGCCGCGGCGCTGAGCGAGCTCGTCCACGGCGTCTACGCCGAGCAGTACCCGCCGGGACCGGACTTCTCGCAGTGGCGTGACGGCCAGTGGGCGCGCCATCGCAGCCGTGCGGAGTTCGCGCTGTGCGTCGCGCGCGAGGGCGACGACGTCGCCGGGCTGATCTGGAGCTACCTCGGCGGTCCCGGGCAGTACTGGACCGACGCGGTCCAGGAGTCGCTCGCGCCGGGGGTCGGCCAGGAGTGGCTCGGGGGCCACCTGGAGATCGTCGAGCTCGTCGTCCGTCCGGCGTTTCGCCGGCGCGGGATCGCCGCCCGGCTCCTCGGCTCCGCCGTCGCGTCGACGAGCGCCCGCCGAGCGCTGCTGACCGTCCGCGACGGAGCGCTGCCGGCACGGGCGCTCTACGAGTCGCTCGGGTTCACGCCCTTGGGGCGCGCCTTCGGGGACATGACGGTCATGGGCCTGGAGGTCGCGGACGGGCGGTGCCGCTAGCGTGCCGACAGTGCAGCCCGTCGTCGCCACCCGTCCCGCGAGCGAGGCCACGGTCAACGAAGACGCCGTCGCGCTCGGACCCGGTGTGGCCGTGCTGGTCGACGGCGCGGGCCTGCCGGCGAGCATGCGCCGCGGCTGCCGCCACTCGGTGGCCTGGTACGCGACCGAGCTCGCCACGGCGTTCAGGGATGCGTTGTCCGACCGGGCCGTCCGCCCTGCCGAGGCGCTCGCTGCTGCGCTCACGGCGGTCGCGGCGAGCCATGGACCCGGCTGCGACCTGGGCCGCGGCTCGCCGAGCGGCACGGTGGCCGCATGGCGGACCAGCGGCGACCGGCTGGAGCACCTGGTCCTCGGTGACGCCACCGTGCTGCTCGCTGCCGTGGACGGCGTCGTCACGGTGGTCACCGACGACCGGCTCGCTCGCGTCGTCGAACCGGTCGTCAGGGCGTTCGTCGACGAGAGACGCGACCGAGGCCTCGTTCCGTCCCGTGACGAGATCCTCGACGCCCGCCGCGCCGCTCTGGAGCGGACGAGAAACCGGTCCGGCGGGTTCTGGTGCGCCCACGCCGACCACGCGGCGGCGGCCGAGGCCCTGACCGGCAGCGTCCCCCGCGACGCCGTCGCCGGCGTGGTCGTGGCGTCGGACGGCGCCACCCGGGGCTACGAGCACCTGGGCGTGCACGCGCCGGACGACGTCGTCCGGCGGTCTCTCGCCGGCGACGGTGCGACCGTCATCGGCGAGATCCGCGCCGCGGAGCGGTCGACGACGCTGTTCACCGACGTCGCGATGAAGCCGCACGACGACGCGACGCTCGTGGCGTGGCGACTGCTCCCGTGACAGCGGTGCTCGGCGCGCCCGGTGCGCGGGGCGGTCAGGGCCAGAGCACCGCGAGGATCAGCAGGAACCCTGCCGCCGCCAGGCCCGTCGTCAGGACGGGCAGCGCGAGCGAGCTGCGCAGCGGGAGCCCCTGCCGCATGGCCCGCTCCGCGCGGGTCCACTCGCGGTAGCCGAGCACCGGCAGCGTCGAGCCCAGCACGAGCAGCAGCAGCGACGCCGTCAGGCGCAGCGCGTGCTGGAGCGGCAGGTCGAGCGCCTCGAGCGCGACGCCCGCGGCGATCAGGGCCAGGCTCGTGCGGATCCAGGCGAGGAAGGTCCGTTCGTTGGCCAGGCTGAAGCGGGGGTCGGGCTCGGTGCCCTCGGAGTAGACGGAGCGGGGGAACCGGGAGTCGGGCACGGGTCGACCGTAGCGCCGGCTCGCCGAGGTCCGCCGCCCCGGCGTCCTTCCCGCGGGCGCAGGAGAGCCCGCGGGCCGGGGGTGGGTCCCCCTGCCGTGCTGGACGAGGGCACGGCGCCCGCGGGCTCCGGTGGTCACGGTGAGGTCGCCACCAGGTCCTGTCGTCGCCGGCCCTGACGGGTGCCGGCGGCGGGAGAATCAGGACGCGCTAGCGCGCGACCACCTCATCGGTCCGAAGGAACTTCATGTTCTCGGATCACCTCCCTTCTGATGTGGCTGCGACGCTACGCCGCGCGCCCGGGGAGGTCCACGGATTTCGCCGACGGCGGTACCGGCCCGTCACCGCCGCAGGTGCGCCCACTGGTCCGGGAAGTCGTCCAGCCAGTCCGCGAACGACCGCGCCGGGCGTCCCACCAGGCGCGAGACGTCGTCGGAGACGTGCTCCAGCTCCCCCGCGGCGATCGCCGCATAGCTCGTCACCCAGCCCTCGACCTCCGCCCGCGGCACGTCGTGGTGCGCGCGCGACGCGTACGCCTGCTGGGTGGTCTCGACCTCGTAGCGGATGGCGCGGCCCGCGAGCTCCGACATCGTCGCGGCGGCCTCCGCGAGCGTGATCGCCGTCGGGCCCGTGAGGTCGTAGGTGCGGGCGTCGTGGGCGTGCGGGCGCTCGTCCAGCAGCACGGCCGTGGCGACGTCGGCGACGTCGTCGTGCGACACGGACGCGACACGTCCGGCGTCGGCGGGGCCGCGGATCACGCCGTCGTCGCCGACGAACGTGGTGAGGGCGTGGTGGTAGAGGTTGTCGCGCAGGACGGTCCACCGCAGGCCCGACATGCGCAGGTGCTGCTCGGTGGCGAAGTGGTCGCGCGCGAGCGTGAAGACGGCGTCGGCGGCCGCTCCGACGAACGACGTGTAGACGACGCGCTCGACCCCCGCCGCGACCGCGGCGTCGATCGCGGCGAAGTGCTGGGACACACGGTCCGGCGTCTCACGCCCGCTGACCAGGAACATCACGTGCGCGCCGTCGAGCGCCCGGAGCATCGCCTCCCGGTCCGCGTACGACGAGGCGACGGCGACGTCGGAGTCCGGGAGCAGCGTCCCGTCCGGCAGGCGGGGGATGCGGGCGAGGTCGCGCACCACGAGGCGCTGCTGCGCGCCCTCCGCGGCGAGGCGCAGGGCGAGGCGGGTGCCGAGCCGCCCGCTCGCGCCCGTGACGGCGACGACGTCGTCCCCCTGGCGGGTCATGGACTCACGGTATGACGGGCGCTCAAGCGCCGCGCGGTCTCACTCCGGGCCCCGCTGGGGGAGGATGCGTGCCATGAGCGTGCCCTTCCGTGTGATGACCGTCTGCACCGGCAACATCTGCCGGTCCCCCATGGCCGAGATCGTGCTGCGGGAAGCGCTCGCGGCGGCAGGGCTCGACGGCGCCGTCGTCGTCGACTCCACCGGCGTCTCCGGCGAGGAGCAGGGGAACCCGGTGGACCGGCGTGCCCGGAGCGTCCTGGCCGCCCACGGGTACCCCGTGGGCGACGCGCACCGCGCGCGGCGCGTGACCGCGGCGGAGCTGCGCGACAGCGACCTCGTGCTCGCCATGACCGCGCACCACGCGCGGGCGCTGCGCCGCCTCGCGGGGTTCGACGAGGGCGGCGAGCTCTCCGGGCCGCACACGGCGTCGAGCGGGCCGGAGATCCGGATGTTCCGGTCGTTCGACCCCGAGGCGCCCGTGCCCACGAACGCCGGCAGCGAGGACCTGCTCGACGTCGAGGACCCCTGGTACGGGGGCGCCGAGGACTTCGAGGTGTGCCTGCGCGAGATCGAGGCGGCGACGCCCGGGATCGTCGAGCACGTGCGGGCCCGCCTGGCCGCCTAACACGTCCGACATGCCTGGCACGGTCTGCCAGACTGCGGCCATGGGGTACACGGTGCGGCGCGTGCGTGCGCAGGAGTGGGAAGCGGTCCGCGCGGTACGGCTCGAGGCGCTCCAGGACGCCGTGGCGCACCTCGCGTTCCTGACGAGCTACGAGGAGGCGGCCGCACATGCCCCCGGGTTCTGGCAGGAGCGGGCCGCAGGGGCCGCCACGGGCGGCGCCGTCGCGCAGTACGTCGTCGTCGACCCCGACGGACGCTGGGTCGGGTCGGCGACCGGCCTGCTCGAGGAACCGGGCGCGTCCGACCTCGCCGGGCAGGTCGTGGACGCCCGGCAGGTCCACGTCGTCGGCGTCTGGCTGCACCCCGCGCACCGCGGGCGGGGGCTCATCCAGGAGGCGATCGGCGCCGTCGTCGCGTGGGGGCGCGAGCACGGGGCCACGAGGGCCCGGCTCTACGTGCACGCCGAGAACCCGCGGGCGCAGGCCGCCTACGAGAAGGCCGGGTTCGTGGTGACCGGGGAGACGTTCGAGAGCACGGTCGGGCCCGAGGTCGAGCTCGCGAAGGCGGTCTGAGAGCTCAGGCGAACCAGCGCCGCCACCAGGGCCTGCGCGGCGCGGCCGGGACGGGCGCCGGCGGGGCGACGTAGCCGCGGAACCAGCGCGACAGCTCCCGGAACACCTGCTCGCGCACCGGCTTCTCCGACAGCGTCACGTCGTGCAGGGCCCCCTCGAAGCGGGCGAGCGTGACGAGCGAGCCCAGGTTCGGCACACGGCGCATGATGCCGGGCACGTCGAGCACCGAGTCGGCGTGCCGGAGGTCCTCCGACCAGCGCACCGGCGGCACCGACCGCGCCGAGAGCAGCACGAGGATCGGGACGTCGATGTGCAGCCCTCGCGCCACGGCGTCGTGCCCGCTGAACACCGCGGCGAGCCAGGCGGGCGTCGCGCGCCAGCCCAGGTCGGGCCGCCACGCCTCGTCGTAGTCCCACTCCCCCTCGAACCGCCTCGAGATGCTGCGCGCGTAGAACCCCTGGTCGAGGTTCACCAGGTGGCTGCGGGGCGCGACCGCGGCCTGCGCCCGGACCGGGCCCTCCAGCACGCGCCGGCCCAGGTAGCGGGTCTGGAACTCCAGCCACGGGGCGTTGAGCACCAGGGCGGCCGCCCGGCCCGGGTGGCGGTCCGTCCACAGCGCGACGATCAGCCCGCCCGTGGAGTGCCCCATGAGCACGAGCCGGCGTCGCGCCGCACCGTCCCCGTGGCCCATCGCCTCGAGCGCCGCCGCGAGGTCCTCGTCGTACGTGCGCAGGTCCGTGACGAACCCCGGGGTCTGGCCCTCCCGCAGGCTGCGGCCGTACTTGCGCAGGTCCAGGGCGTGGAAGCGGACGCCGAGCGCCTCCCAGAAGTCCGCGACGTGGACCTGGTGGAAGTAGTCGATCCAGCCGTGGACGTAGAGCAGGTCGACGCCGGCGTCGCTCTCGCCGCGGCGCTCGCGGCGGACCAGGGTGGCGACGACGTCGCCCTCGTCGTCGGGCGCGAGCGGGAGCGTGAGGCGCTCGAAGCCCGGCAGGACGTCGGGTTCCCAGGTGCTGTCCGTCGCGGTCACCCTTCGGACGGTAACAACGTGCTGGTCAGGGCGCGCGGACGGTGTCCGCGTGGGCGGGTGCGCGGGGTCGTCGCGGGTGCGGCGTCCTCCGGTCCTGCAACGGCCCCCGCGCGGCCCGGGCATCATGGGCGCATGAAGGTCTCCCGCCGCTCGCACGTGCCCCCGTTCGCCGTGATGGAGATCCTCGCGGCCGCCAACCAGCGTCGCGCCGCGGGGCGCGACGTGCTCAACCTGTGCGCGGGCGAGCCGTCCACGGGCGCCTCCGACGTCGTGCGGGCGCGCGCGATCGAGCTGCTCCAGGACGGCGACCTCGGGTACACCGAGGCGCTCGGCGTGCCCGCGCTGCGCGAGGCCATCGCCGGGCACTACCGGCGCTGGTACGACGTCGACGTCGACCCCGCGCGGATCGCCGTCACGACGGGGTCGAGCGGCGGGTTCGTGCTCGCGTTCCTCGCGGCGTTCGACGTCGGCGACCGCGTCGCGCTCGCCCGGCCCGGGTACCCGGCGTACAAGAACATCCTCGCGGCGCTCGGGTGCGAGGTCGTGGAGCTCGACTGCGGGCCGGAGACGCGCTATCAGCCGACGGTGTCCCAGCTCATGGAGGCGTACTACGGCGGCGGGCTCGACGGCGTCGTCGTGGCGAGCCCCGCGAACCCCACGGGGACGATGATCGCGCCGGCCGAGCTGGAGGCCGCCGCGCGCTGGTGCTCCGAGCACGACGTGCGCCTGGTCAGCGACGAGATCTACCACGGGATCGCCTATGGCGGCGATGTACATCAGGCGACCGCGGCGGTGTACGACGACGCCGTGGTGGTCAACTCGTTCTCGAAGTACTGGGCGATGACGGGGTGGCGGCTCGGCTGGCTCGTGCTGCCCGAGGAGCTCGTCGCTCCCGTCGACGCCCTGGCCGGGAACGTGGCCCTGTCTCCCCCGGCGCTCTCGCAGCACGCGGGCGTCGCCGCGTTCAGCGACGCCGGGTACGCCGCCGCGGCGGCCAACGTCGAGCGGTACGCCGTCTCGCGCGCGGCGCTGCTGGAGCGGGCGCAGGAGCTCGGCTGGGACCCCGTGGCGCCCGCCGACGGGGCGTTCTACCTCTACGGCAACGTCGCGGCCACCGGCCTGGACTCGCGGACGTACTGCGCCCGCCTGCTCGAGGAGGCCGACGTCGCGATCACGCCCGGGACGGACTTCGACGCGGTGAACGGGCACGCGTGGGTGCGGCTGTCGTTCGCGGCGTCGCCCCAGACGGTCACGCGGGCGGCGGAACGCATCGCGGCCTGGCAGCGCGCGCTCTGAGCGGCTGGGACGGCGCGTCCCGGCCGGGTCGCCGCGGGTGTGACGCGGGCCGGGTCGCCGCGGGCCGGGCGCGACGCGACGATGGGGGCGATGAGCCTGCGCCTCGCCACCTTCAACGTCCAGCACGGGCGGATGCCCGACGGACGGGTGGACCCCGCGTTCCTCGCCGCTGCGGTCGCGAGCCTGGACGCCGACGTCGTCGCGCTCCAGGAGGTGGACCGAGGTCAGGTGCGGTCGGGGGGCGCGCACCTGGCGCGGCTCGTCGCGGAGGCGATGGGTGCGACCGAGCTCCGGTACGTGCCGGCCGTCGCCGGGCGGATCGAGCCGCCGCGCGCCGCGCCCGGCGAGGCGCCCGGTGCCGACGACCCGGCGCGCGCGCTCGCCCCGGTGGCCAAGGCGACGGGCCGCGACCGCATCCCGGCCGCGGCGCGAGTGCTCCGCTCCCCCGCCGGCCGGGCCGCCGCCCGGGCGTACGCCGCCACCTGGTTCTCCCGGCGTCGCGCGCGGGGCGACGAGCCCGACCACGTCCCCGGCTACGGGATCGCGCTGATCTCCCGGCACCCCGTGCGGGAGTGGCGGCACGTGCGGCTCCCGCTCGCGTCCCCCTGGCTGTTCGACCGGTTCCAGCTCGGCGCCGACCAGCCGCGCGTGGCGGTGTGCGCCGTCGTCGGCACGCCGGACGGGCCGCTCACGGTGGCGACCACGCACCTGTCCAACGGTTCCACGTGGAACAGGACGCAGCTGCGCTGGCTCGTGGACGGGCTGCGTGGGGCGCCGCGGCCCCTCGTGCTGCTGGGCGACCTCAACCTCCGCGGTGCCGAGCCCGCCGCGCTGACCGGGTGGCGGGACCTCGTCGACGCGGCGACGTACCCCCGTCACCGGCCGTCGCTCGGCCTCGACCACGTGCTCGTCGACGACGACGTGCTCGTCGACGCCGGCGCCGGGCGCACGCTCCGGCTGCTCGCCCCCGCGGAGACCGTCGACCTGGGCGTCAGCGACCACCGTGCGGTCGTCGTCGACGTCCGCCTCGATCCCGCGGGATGAGGCCGCGTTCACCCTGACGGGGGCAAACGTTCACGGCCCGTTCATCGCGGGCCGGTGTGCCGCACCCCGGGCACCGCTAGGGTCGTCCGCTCGTGAAGCCACTGCAGACGCGCCGCGCGCGCATCGCCGCACGGTCCGCCGTCCTCCTCCCACTGGCCGTCGCGCTCGCCCCGCTGGCCGGCTGCGGCACCGTCGACCCGACCGCGCAGGCGCTCGGCACGGACGCCGCACCGACGCTCACGGGGACCTTCCAGGGCAGCGGCGCCACCTCGCAGCAGAAGGCCATGGAGGCCTGGATCGCGGGCTTCACGGCGAAGCATCCGGACGTCACGCTCACGTACGACGGCGTCGGCTCGGGCGCGGGCCGCAAGGCATTCCTCAGCGGCGAGGCGACTTTCGGCACGTCCGACGTCGCCCTGAGCGACGAGGAGATGGCGGCCTCGGGCGCCGCGTGCGACGGCGGCAACGCGATCGACCTGCCCGTCTACATCAGCCCGATCGCCGTCGCTTTCAACGTCCCGGGCGTCACGTCGCTCCACCTGTCGTCCACGACGGTCGCCGGCCTGCTCGGCGGCGACATCACGTCCTGGGACGACGACGCCGTCGCCGCGGACAACCCGGGCGTCGCGCTGCCCGCGCTGCGCGTCGTGCCGGTGCACCGCTCCGAGTCGTCGGGCACCACGGAGAACTTCACCGACTGGCTGCACGCCACCGCGCCCCGCGCCTGGCCCTACGACGCCGCGAGCTCGTGGCCGCTTCCCGGCGGCACCGCTGCCGAGGGCACGGGCGGCGTCGTCGCCGCCGTCGCCGCCACGCCTGGCGCGGTCACCTACGCGGACGCCTCGCAGGTCGGCACCCTGGGCACGGCGTCGATCAGGGTGGGCGACCAGTGGGTCGCGTCGAGCGCGGCCGGTGCCGCGGGCGCCGCGGCCGTCTCGCCGCGCGACCCGAGCCGCTACGAGGACGACCTGTCCTACGACCTCGACCGCACCGCGACGAACCCGAACGTGTATCCCCTCGTGCTCGTCTCCTACCTGGTGGTCTGCTCGCGCTACGCCGACCGGGCGGAGGGCGAGGTGGTCAAGGAGTTCGTGGACTACGTCGCGTCCGACGAGGGCCAGAGCATCGGCACGACGGCCGCGGGCAGCGCACCGCTGAGTCCCGCCCAGCAGGAGTGGCTGCGCTCGACGGCGAACGACATCTTCCTCGTCCCCGCCGCCGGGTCCTGAGCGGGGCCGCGGGCTACCGTCGGCCGTATGGACGACGAGCGCGCCGGGGGCCGCAACGAGACCACCGAGCAGCGCTCCGACCGGAACTGGGTCGAGCTGCTCCAGGAGCTGCGCGTCATGCAGACCGGCGTCCAGATCCTCAGCGGCTTCCTGCTCACGGTGCCGTTCCAGGCCCGGTTCGAGACGCTGACCTCGTTCCAGCGGGGGTACTACCTGGTGCTCATGGTGCTGTCCGCGCTCACGACGGGGCTGGCCGTCGCGCCCGTGGCACTCCACCGCGGCCTGTTCCGCCGGCACGTCAAGGCGCGGCTCGTGACGACGGCCGACCGCATGACGCGTGCCGCGCTCCTGCTGCTCGCCGTGCTCGTCACGGGGGTGACGGGGCTGGTGTTCGACGTCGTGGTCGGTCACGGTGCCGCGGTCGTCGCCGTGGCCGTCGGGATCGTGGTGCTCGTCGGCCTCTGGGCCGTGGTGCCGGCCGTGGTCCGGTCGCGGCACGCGGCGCCGTAGCGGCGCGGCCCTGCGGGAGACCTCAGGCGACGAGGTCGAGGGCGTGCGCGACCGCGGCCGGGCCCGAGACCTGGACCGTGACCTGGCCCGGGACCGTCGTCGCCGGGGCCGGCGCGTGCACGCGGGCCAGCGCGCGCTTGCGCAGGATGGTGACGGTCGAGTGCGCGCCGATGACGATCCACGCGACGTTGGCCGCGGCCGACGGCCAGACGCCGTTGACGAGCGCGACGAGGAACATGGCGGTGGCGCCGCCCAGGTTCGTCAGCTGGAACGCGAACGAGCCCGGACCCCAGTGCCCCTTGCTGACCATGCCGTAAGCGACGATCCCGGCGACGGCGCCGACCCAGCCGAGGGCGGTGATCAGATCGATCAGGGACATGACGGGGCTCCGGGTCTCGCGGCAGGGCTGGTGGCGTGGCAGTGCTGGTGATACGGCAGTGCTGGTGATACGGCAGGGCTGGTGGTGCGGCGGTGCTGCTGGCTCCCGGGCATGCTGCGGCGCACCCCGGGGGCGTGGTAGGTGTGGACGCCCCGTGCGGCTCGGGCTCCGGAGAGCGGGCCTGGCGCGGTGCGCACGCCCATGGTGACGCATCTGACGCTTCAGCACAATCGAATGATTCTGGATCCAGCATGTAGCATTGCTGTATGTCCACAGACCCCCGCCGCCTGGCCTTCCTGCTCGCGGTGCACCGCGCCGGCGGCGTGCTCGCCGCCGCCGACCTGCTCGGCGTGACGGCGTCCGCGGTCTCGCAGCAGATCGCGCGGCTCGAGGCCGAGGAGGGCTTCCCCGTGCTGGACCGCGGCCCGCGCGGCGTCACGCTCACCCCGGCCGGCCGGGTGCTCGCCGAGGCCGCCGAGCGCATCGAGAGCGAGCTCGTCGAGGCCCGGCAGGCCATCGCCGCGCTCGGCGACGGGGTGGCGGGGCGCGTGGCGATCGGCGCGTTCCAGACGGCGATCCGCGCCGTCGTCGCGCCCGCGCTGGAGCCGCTCGCCGAGCGCTACCCCGCCGTCATCCTCGACGTGCGCGAGCACGAGCCGGTGGAGTCCGTGCGGATGCTGCGCGCCGGCGACCTCGACGTCGTCGTGCTCGAGCGCGACTCCGAGAACAAGAACCCGGCGCCCGCCGGGTCGCACGACGTCCCGCTCGTCGACGAGCCGTGGCGCCTCGTCGTCCCGGCCGGCATCAAGCCGCCGACGACGCTCGAGGACCTCGGCAAGCTCACGATCGTCGCCGCGGCCGACGGGACGGCGTCGCACCGCGCGCTCCAGCGCCTCTCGCGCACGCTCGGCACGCAGATCCGCACGCGGCACGCCTCGTACGACTTCGACACCATGCTCGCGCTCGTCGCCGCAGGTCAGGGCGTCGCGATCCTGCCCGCGCTGGCCCTGCACGGCGGCGCGCTGGCCGACAACCTCCAGGTCGTCCGCCTGCCCGGCCTCGGCGAGCGCCAGCTGTTCGTGCGGCACCGCGCGACCCGCCACGAACCCAGCCCGGCCGTGCGCGCCGTCGTCGAGGTCATGGGCGAGGTCGCCGCGCAGCTCGAGCTCGCGTGAGACACGGGCCACGCCCGGCCGCACCCTGAGTAAGATCGGCCGCGCAGAACGCGCACAACCGCCGATCGAGTCGCGACGGGAGAGCTCGCCGCCGGCCCCGCCGGACGACGACGCCGAAGGAGCAAACCCCTCCCCGGGAATCTCTCAGGCCCCCGTACCGTCGTGACGAGGCAACTCTGAAAAGCGGTCCTCGCGGGCACCCACGGCCCGCGTCGGCCCACCGACGGTGCAAGTCGCCATCCCTGTGACCAGGGACGACGGCAAAACTCTCAGGTCCGATGACAGAGCGGGGAGGGACCCAGCAGTCCCGCCACGCCTGACGACCGGAGCGCCCGTGACCAGCCACTCCCCCGACCTCTTCGTCGACCGCCACGTCGGCCCCGCCGGCGAGCAGGTGCGCCGCATGCTCGACGTGCTCGGCTACCCGACGCTCGACGCCGTGGTCGACGCCGCCGTGCCGGCCGCGATCCGCACGCACCGCCCGCTCGACCTCCCGGCCGCCCGCACCGAGGCCGAGGTGCTCGCGCACCTGCGCCGGATCGCGGCGAAGAACCAGGTCAAGCGCCAGATGATCGGCCTCGGGTACTACCCCACGCACACGCCGGCCGTCATCCGTCGCAACGTGCTCGAGTCCCCCGCCTGGTACACGGCCTACACGCCGTACCAGCCGGAGATCAGCCAGGGCCGCCTCGAGGCGCTGCTCACCTTCCAGCAGGTGGTCGAGGACCTCACGGGCCTCGAGGTCGCGGGCGCGTCCCTGCTCGACGAGGCCACCGCCGTCGCCGAGGCGGTCGCCCTCATGTGGCGCGCGTCCCGCGCGACGACGGGCTACGTCGTCCTGGACGCCGACCTGTTCCCCCAGACCCTGGCCGTCGCCCAGGGCCGCGCCGAGGCCGTCGGCCTCCCCGTCGTCGTCGCGAGCCTCGACGCCGGCCTCGCCGCCGGCCTCGCGGCGCACGCGGCCGCGGGCACCCTCCCCGAGGGCGACGCGGTCGGCGTCGTCGTCGCCCAGACGGGCGCGAGCGGCCGCATCCTCGACGCCCGCCAGGTCGTCGCCGAGGCCAAGGAGCGCACCGCCCTGGTCACGATGGCCACCGACCCGCTCGCGCTGACCCTGCTGGTCAGCCCGGGCGAGCTGGGCGCCGACGTCGCCGTGGGCTCCGCCCAGCGCCTGGGTGTCCCCCTCTTCTACGGCGGCCCGCACGCCGCGTACATCGCCGTCCGCAAGGGCCTCGAGCGCCAGCTCCCGGGCCGCCTGGTCGGCGTCTCGGTCGACGCCGACGGCGCCACGGCCTACCGCCTCGCCCTCTCGACGCGTGAGCAGCACATCCGCCGCGAGAAGGCGACGAGCAACATCTGCACGGCTCAGGCCCTCCTGGCGATCGTGGCCAGCATGTACGCCGTCCACCACGGCCCCGACGGCCTCAAGGCGATCGCCCGCCGCACCCACGCCCACGCCGCCGCCCTCGCGGACGCCCTCCGCGCCGAAGGCATCACGGTCGAGCACGACACGTTCTTCGACACGGTCCGCACCGTCGTCCCCGGCAACGCCGCCACCGTGGTCGCGAACGCGGCAGCGGCGGGCATCAACCTGTACAGCCCGGACGCGGACCACGTACAGATCGCCTGCGACGAGACGACGACGACGTCGGACCTCACCAGGGTGCTGGAAGCCTTCGCGAGCGCGCCGGCACCCAGCACGGTGCACGAGGGCGACCTGCAGACCGACTCAGCCGCACAGCTCCCGGATGCGCTCGAGCGAAAGACCGAGATCCTCACGCACGAGGTCTTCCACAAGCACCACGACGAGACCTCCATGCTTCGCTACCTGCGCAGGCTCAGCGACAAGGACCTGGCGCTCGACCGCACGATGATCCCCCTCGGCTCCTGCACGATGAAGCTCAACGCCACCGCCGAGATGGAGCCCATCTCGTGGCCCGAGTTCGCCGACCTGCACCCGTTCGTCCCCGCTGACCAGGCCGAAGGCTACGAGGAGCTCGTCAGCACCCTCGAGGCCCAGCTCGCCGAGATCACCGGGTACGCCGGCGTGAGCGTCCAGCCCAACGCCGGCTCGCAGGGCGAGCTCGCGGGCCTGCTGGCCATCAAGGCCTACCACCGCTCCCGGGGCGACGAGGCGCGGGACGTCGTCCTGATCCCAGCCAGCGCCCACGGCACCAACGCGGCCTCGGCGGCCCTGGCCGGCCTGCGCGTCGTCGTGGTCAGGACGGCGGGGAACGGTGAGATCGAGCTCGACGACCTGCACGCGAGGCTCGAGCAGCACGGTCCCCAGGTGGCCGCGATCATGATCACGTACCCGTCGACGCACGGCGTCTACGAGGAGCACGTCCGCGAGGTCTGCGACGCCGTACACCAGGTCGGTGGTCAGGTGTACATCGACGGTGCGAACCTCAACGCGCTGGTCGGGCTGGCCCGTCCGGCCGAGCTCGGCGGCGACGTCTCGCACCTGAACCTGCACAAGACGTTCTGCATCCCCCACGGCGGCGGCGGCCCGGGCGTGGGCCCGGTCGCGGTGGCCGAGCACCTGGTCCCGTTCCTGCCAGGCGACCCGACGCCGTCGGCCGGCGGCACGGGGACGGTCCCCGTCAGCGCGGCCCGCCACGGCTCGGCCGGCATCCTGCCGATCTCGTACGCGTACGTCGCCCTCATGGGCCCGGACGGCCTGACGCACGCGACCAAGACGGCCGTGCTCGCGGCCAACTACGTCGCCCAGCGCCTCGCGGTCCACTACCCGACGCTCTACACGGGCCCGAGCGGCCTGGTCGCGCACGAGTGCATCCTCGACCTGCGCCCGATCACCGCCGCCACGGGGGTCACCGCCGAGGACGTCGCCAAGCGCCTCATGGACTACGGCTTCCACGCCCCGACGCTGAGCTTCCCCGTCCCGGGCACGCTCATGGTCGAGCCCACGGAGTCGGAGGACCTCGCGGAGCTCGACCGGTTCGTCGACGCGATGGTGCAGATCAAGGCCGAGATCGACGCCGTCGGCGCGGGGAGTGGCCGGCGGACGACAACCCGCTGCACAACGCCCCGCACACGGCCGCGTCCGTCACGGCCGACGAGTGGACGCACCCGTACGCGCGCAGCCTCGCCGCGTACCCGGTCCCGGCGCTGCGGTCCGCCAAGTACTGGCCTCCGGTCCGCCGCATCGACGCCGCCCGCGGCGACCGCACCCTGATCTGCTCGTGCCCGCCGCCCGAGTCCTACGCCTGAGGAGGCGACCGTGAGTGATCTGAAGCCGAGCGACCCGACGCCCAGCGACCTGCGGTCCACGCCGCTCGAGGCCGAGCACCAGCGCCTGGGCGCGCACCTGACCGAGTTCGGCGGCTGGAACATGCCGCTGCGCTACACGAGCGACCTCGCCGAGCACCGGGCCGTCCGCGAGGCGGCCGGCCTGTTCGACCTGTCCCACATGGGGGAGATCCACCTCGAAGGGCCCGCGGCCGCTGCCGCGCTCGACCACGCGCTGGTCGGCAGCGCGACGGCCGTCGCCGTCGGGCGGGCCAAGTACTCGATGATGTGCGCCGAGGACGGCTCCGTGCTCGACGACCTCATCGTGTACCGGCTGGCCGACGAGCACTTCCTCGTCGTCGCCAACGCGGGCAACGCCGACCTCGTCTCCCGCGAGCTGGTGCAGCGCGCCGCGGGCTTCGACGTCGTCGTCACGGACCGGTCCGCGAGCACCGCGCTCGTCGCCGTCCAGGGGCCGCGCGCGGAGGAGATCGTCGTCGCGCTCGCCACCGAGGCCGACGCCGCGACCCTGCGGGCGCTCCCGTACTACGCGTCCGCGCCCGTCACGCTCGCCACCGGGGCGCGCGCGCTCGCCGCGCGCACGGGCTACACGGGCGAGGACGGCTTCGAGCTGTTCGTCGGCACCTCCGACGCCGTCGCGCTGTGGCGTGCCGCGCTGGCTGCGGGGGAGCCGCTCGGCCTGGTCCCCGCGGGCCTCGCGGCCCGCGACTCGCTGCGCCTCGAGGCGGGCATGCCGCTCTACGGCCACGAGCTCGACACGACGACGACGCCGTACGAGGCGGGCCTCGGCCGTGTCGTCCGGCTCGACAAGACCGGCGCCGACGGCGCACCGGTCGAGTTCGTCGGACGCGCCGCCCTCGCCGCCCGCAAGGTGTCGCCGCCCGCGCGCGTGCTCGTCGGCCTGCGCGGCGAGGGGCGCCGCTCCGCCCGCGCGGGGTACGACGTCGTCACGCCGGCCGGGACGCGCGTCGGCACCGTGACGTCGGCCGCGCCGTCGCCCACCCTCGGCCACCCGGTCGCGATGGCGTACGTGACCCCGGAGGTCTCCGCGCCCGGCACGGCGCTCGCCGTCGACGTGCGCGGCCGCCAGGAGCCGTTCGTCGTCGTCGACCTCCCGTTCTACCGCCGCGCGACCGCGTAGCCCCGTACCCTCGATCCGTCAGCATCGACTTCGTAGGAGAAGCCATGGCCACCTATCCCGAGCACCTGCAGTACTCGCGCGAGCACGAGTGGGTGGACGCGTCGGCCCCCGCCGTCGTCGGCATCACGTCGCTCGCGGCCGACGCGCTCGGCGACGTCGTCTACCTCGAGCTGCCCGAGGTGGGCGCCGAGATCGAGGCCGGCGCCGTCGTCGGCGAGATCGAGTCGACCAAGTCCGTCTCGGAGCTGTTCTCGCCCGTGACCGGCACCGTCGTCGAGGTGAACCAGGCGGCCGTCGACGACCCCGCCGTCGTCAACGCCGACCCGTTCGGCGAGGGCTGGCTCTTCAAGGTGGACGTCGTCGCCGTCGGCGAGCTGCTCGACGCGGCCGCCTACGCGGCGCTCGCCGACTGACCATCGGGTGAAGCGGGTGAAATAGCCCGACAAATCCCCTGGTCAGAGAGTCGTGGCGCGGAATGCTCGACAAGTTTGCGCATTTCGCGTCATGACCACCCCGGTCACTCCTCTCAATGGTCAGCAGCAGATCGCAGGACGGTCACCCCCGAGGCCGGCCGGCTGCCCCTGGAGGAGCACCATGAGCATCATCGAGCTGGAGCGCACCGCTCCCGCTGCGTCCATCAACCCCCTGACCCGCCGTGAACAGGTCGTCCTGTCGAACCTCACGGAGGACGTCACGCTCGAGCAGATCGCCACGAAGCTGTTCGTCACGCGCAACACCGTGAAGTCTCAGGTGCGCAGCGTGTACCGCAAGATCGGCGTGTCCACCCGCGCGGACGCCGTCGCCTGGGCACGTTCGGCCGGGATCTACGCCTGAGCCGCACCGCGAGGCCGGCGGCGCGTGCTGCCCGGCCCGCCACCACATCCGCCGACGCCCGGCGCTCGCCACGAGCGCCGGGCGTTCGACGTCCCGGGCGGCGTCACGTCGCCGTCATCTGCTCGTCACGGAGCACTCCGTCGGGGATGACAGACTCGTGGCATGACCCAGGGCCCCGCAGCGCTCGAGCCCGCCCGGCGACGACTCGTGGTCGCGGCCGTCATCGTCGACGACGTCACCGCACCCACGCGGCTGCTCGCCGCGCGCCGCTCGCGTCCCGCCGAGCTCGCCGGACGCTGGGAGTTCCCGGGCGGCAAGGTCGACGCGGGGGAGACGCCCGTCGACGGCCTGCACCGTGAGCTGCGCGAGGAGCTCGGCATCGCGGTCGAGCTCGGCGACGAGCTCCCGGGGCCCGACGACGGTGCCTGGATCATCACCGACCGGCACGTCATGCGGCTCTGGTTCGCCCGCGTCGCGCGCGGGGAGGCGGCGCCGCTCGTCGAGCACGACGAGCTGCGCTGGCTAGACGCCGACGACCTCTTCGGCGTGCACTGGCTCGACGGCGACGTCCGCATCGTCGAGACCCTCGCCCTGCTGCTGGAGCGGCGCAGCGCCTGACGCGTGCCGCACGTCGACGGCGGCGACGGCGGTCGGCGTGCGGTCGGGCGCGGCGTCCGTCAGCGTCGCCTCCGGAGCCCCGGCGGGGTCCGCCGCGCCCTTCTCGGCACGCACCTGGCCGGCGGCGGCGAGGCTGATGACCATCGCGACCGTGATGACGAGCAGCGCGTGCCGCACGCCCCAGGAGTCGGCGAGCAGGCCGAGCACGGGCGGCATCGAGAGCGACGCGATCGAGCCGAACGAGCCGACGACGGAGACCCGCGCGGCGGCCCTGGTCGGGTCGTCCGCGGCGGCGGCCGTGCCCAGCGGCCACGCCATCGCGGCGCCGAGGCCCCACAGGACGATGCCCGCCCAGGCGAGCGGCAGGCTCGGCGAGAGGCCGAACGCCAGCAGGCCCACGAGCGCGGACACGCCCGAGACGCGCAGCACGGCGACGCGGCCGAAGCGGTCGATGAGCCCGGCACCCAGGAGCCGCACGGCCAGCATGGCGACGACGAACGTGCCGTAGGCCGCGGCGCCGACGGCCTCGCGCGTCGCGAACCCGTCCACGACGCCGAGGTTGAGCCAGTTGGCGGCCGCGCCCTCGGACATCGACGCGGCGAGGATGACCAGGCCGATGAGCAGGGTGCGGCGCTCCGTCCAGGCCTTCATGGCGCTGCCGGCGCCGTGGCGGCGCTGGACCTTGCGCATGTCGGCGCCGTCACCCGCGGCGGGCCGGACGGCGCGCACGGGCTGGTCCGCGAGCTCGGTGCCCGGGCGGATCAGCAGCGCGCGCCCGACCGTGACGACCACGGCGACGCCGACGATGTGCCACACGACGTGCATGCCCAGGGTCGACGTCGTCGCGGCCACGGCGCTGCCCAGCAGCGCCCCGACCGAGAACGACGCGTGGACGTGGGGGAGGATCGACTTCCCGAGCTGCTTCTCGACGCGGGCCGCCTCGAGGTTGATCGGGATGTTCGTGGCGGCGACCACGAGGCCGTTGACCAGGAGGCCTGCCGAGAACAGGGCGACGTCGCCCAGCGCCGTCGCCAGGCCCACCAGCGTGAAGCCGGCCATCGTGCCGACCATGCCGAGCACGAGGGTCGCCCGGCTGCCGAACCGCACGATGATCGTGCCGGTCAGCGTCACGCCGACGAGCGAGCCGACCGCACCGACCACCAGGAGCGTGCCCAGCTGCCCGGCGCTGATGCCGAGGCTCTCGCGGACCGAGGGCAGGCGACCCATCCACGACGTCTGGACGATGCCGAAGAGGCCGAACATCGCCACGAGCGACCAGCGGACGCGCTGGAGCTGGGCTGTCGTCGGGACGGGCAGGACGGGGGTGTGCGTGCTGGGCACAGGAGCCTCGGTCGGGGAGTGGCGGGTGATCCCAGGGGCGCCCCGGATCACGGTCGAATCGATTCTACGGGCGGTATCCCGCCGCTGGCGAGAACTGATCGGTCGACGTCGCGTATCTCACGTACGCGGGGAGTTGCACGCCGGCCACGGGGACGCCCTACCTTGTGGGCATGAGTGAGTTCCATGTGACCCGGCGCATCAAGCCGGAGCCCACGGCGACCGTCGTCGGGCGCGTGCTGGTGTCGTTCGTGCTGTTCGCGGCCGGGCTCGTGCTGATGGGCTCGGGCGCCTCGGGCTCCGGGTCCGTCCCCTGGCTGTGGTTCGTCCTCGGCCTGCTGTGCGTGGCCCTGGCGTTCGGCCTGCCGATGCGCGGGGCCTCGCAGCGCTAGCCGCCGCCACGACGAGGGCCCTGACCGTCACGGTCAGGGCCCTCGTCGCGCGTCATCCCTCGTCCTGCGTCACACGGGCCGTTCTGCCTCACACGGGCCGTGCGGCCGTCACGCCCGGTGCGGCGCCAGCTCGCTCTCGGGGCGCTCCGCCCCGTCCAGCAGCCCGACGCCGGCCAGCAGGTCGAGCGCGGGACGGTGCTTGTTGAACGTGTAGACGTGCAGGCCCGGCGCCCCGGCGTCGAGGACGGCCTGCGCGAGCTCGACCGACCGCGCGATGCCGTACGCGTGCTGCGCCTCGGGGTCGGGCAGGGCCTCCAGGGCCTCCAGGAGGTGCCGGGGTGCGACGACGCCCGTGAGCTCCTCGACACGGCGCAGACGGCGCGGCTCCGTCGTCGGAAGCAGGCCGGCGAGGATCGGGATGGTGACGCCGGCGGCGCGCGCCGCGGCGACGAACTCCGTGTACGACGACGCCTCGTAGAAGAGCTGCGTGATCGCGAAGCTCGCACCCGACGCCTGCTTCTCCAGGAGCCGCTGCACCTCCTGGGCGCGCGTGGTGCCCGCTCCGGGGTTCCCGTCGGGGAACGTCGCGACGGCGATCGACAGCGGGTGCGCCGCGCCGCGCAGGGCGGAGCTCGGGTCGGCGGCCGCACGGGCGCTCTCGACCTCGCGCAGCAGGCGCACGAGCTCGTCGGCGGAGTGGACGCCGTCGGCGGGCGGTCGCCAGTCGGGCTGGTCCTTCGGGGGGTCCCGCGCAGGGCGAGGAACGCGCGCACGCCGGCGTCGAGGAAGTCGTCGATGACCTCGGAGACGTCCTCGCGGGACGCGCCGACGCACGTCAGGTGGGCGATCGGGAGCACCGGCGTGCCGGCCAGGAGCGTCGCGACGACGCCGCGTGCGGTGGCGCGGTCGCCGCCCCCGGCGCCGTAGGTGACCGAGATGAAGTCGGGCTGGACGGCCACCAGACGGCGGGCCGTCTCCCAGAAGTTGGGCGCCGCGTCGGGGCGGCGTGGGGGCATGAGCTCGAACGAGACCGTCGGGCGGTGGTTGCCGCGCTGCGCGGCAGTGCGCGTCGGGTGTGCCTCGTCGACCATGGTCGCTACCTCGCCTCCGTGCGGAATTCTGCCGGGTGGGCTCGGGCCCGCGCCAGCACTGGCTCCTCGGGAGGCTTCCGTCGGTGGGCCGATGCTACCGCGGTTCTCGCTCGATGGACGGAAGTGGCCCGCGGGATGAGACGGAGGGGCTCAGCGCCTCCCGAGCGACGCCGCACCTCGCGGGCAACTACCGTGGCCTGCATGGATACCGAGGAGCGCCTGGCCGTCTTCATCGACTACGAGAACCTGGCGCTCGGCGCGCGCGAGCACCTGGGGGCATGCAGTTCGACTTCGGCCCGATCGCCGACGCGCTCGCGGTGCGCGGCCGCGTCGTCGTGCGCCGCGCGTACGCCGACTGGTCGTACTTCGACGAGGACCGGCGCGCGCTCACCCGCCACCAGGTCGAGCTCATCGAGATGACCCAGCGCATGGGCGCCTCCCGCAAGAACGCGGCCGACATCAAGATGGTCGTCGACGCCATCGAGATGGCGTTCGAGCGTGAGTACATCTCGACGTTCGTCATGTGTACAGGAGACTCGGACTTCTCGCCGCTGGTCCACAAGCTGCGCGAGCTCAACAAGCGCGTCATCGGCGTGGGCGTCGAGAAGTCGACGTCGCGGCTGCTGCCCGCGGCGTGCGACGAGTTCCTGTTCTACGACCGGCTCGAGGGCGTCGACGTGCCCGACGTCGACGAGACCGCCGTGCGCAGCGCCCGCGGAGGCCGCGGGCGCGGGCGGACCGAGCCGAAGCACCGCTCCACGCGGGCCGCCGAGGCCGTCGCGGAGGTCCTCGCGGGTGCCGCGCCGACGCCGGACGCCGCCGCGGCACCGGACGCCGCCCCCGAGGCTGCGCCTGCCGAGACGCCGGCACGGTCGCGCGGACGCCGCAAGCCCTCCGCGTCGAAGGCGGCGGAGCCCGCGCCGAGCCCGGCACCGGAGCCCGCACCCGTCGACGTCGTCGAGCCCGCGGCCGAGGAGGCGCCGGCCGGCGACCACGACGCCGTCGAGGCGCCGACCATGGAGGTGCAGGTGGCCCAGACCCTCGCCGACCTGGCCGCGTCGACCAGCGGCGCGGTGACCGCGTCGATGCTCAAGCGGACGCTGCTGCGCAAGGACCCCACGTTCGCCGAGTCCGACTACGGGTTCCGCACCTTCACCGAGTTCCTCGAGTTCCTCGCCGAGCGCGAGCTCGTCGCGCTGTCCGAGGGGCCCGCCGGCGGCGACCCCGAGGTCTCCCTGCCCAAGCAGGGCACGAGCGACGAGACGTTCGCCCTGGTGCGCGACGTCGTCGTCGAGGCCGGGGCGGCCGTCCCACTGTCCGGACTGAAGAACCGGCTCCGCAAGCGGCGCCCCGACTTCTCCGAGAAGGCCCTCGGCTTCCGCGGGTTCCTGCAGTTCTGCCGGGCCGCGGAGGCCGCCGGCGCCGTCGCGCTCACGTGGGACGACGATGCCGACGACTACCTCGTGACGGCGGCCTGACGGTGGCGTGACTGCCGCCCGACGCCGGCTTCGGGGCACAATGCCTCGGTGACCTACCGCCTGCTGCGCCTGATCCTGTCGCTCATCGCCTACGTGGCGCTGCGTCCGCAGGTGAGCGGGCTGCACAACGTGCCGCGCCGTGGACCCGTGATCCTGGCCTCCAACCACCTGTCGTTCGTCGACTCGATCCTCATCCCGCTCGTGGTGCCGCGGCACGTCTCGTTCATCGCGAAGGCCGAGTACTTCACGGGTCGCGGGATCAAGGGCCGCATCTCGAAGTGGTTCTTCACCACGATGGGCAACATCCCCGTGGACCGCACCGACCCGCGCGCCGGGCAGCGGTCGCTCGAGGACGCGCTCGAGGTGCTGGACGGCGGGGGAGCGTTCGGCATCTACCCGGAGGGCACGCGCTCGCGCGACGGGCTGCTGCGCGAGGGCCGCACGGGCGTCGCCTGGCTCGCCCTGGCCGGGCACGCCCCGGTGGTGCCGGTCGCGCTGGTGGGCACGGACAAGGTGCAGCCCGTCGGCAAGCGGTTCCCGCGCCCGTACCGCGGCGTGCAGATCCAGTTCGGCGCCCCGATCGACCCGGCCCGCCAGCTCACGGCCGGGGTCAAGCCCGCGCAGGCCCGCCGCGAGCTGACGGAGCAGGTCATGACGTCGATCCAGCGCATGAGCGGCCAGGAGCGCGCCCCGCGCTGACCCCTCCCTTTCGGCGTAGTACCTGGTTGCGTTCTGGGCGCCAGAACGCAACCAGGTACTACGTTCAAACGGCGGGTTGGGGGGCGAGCAGGCCCGGCACCTGCTCCAGCCCCGCCGCCAGCGCGTCGCCGTCGGCGCCGACGACGGTGGGCACGTCGTGCCTGAGCAGCCCGCCCGGCGCCCGGGACGGGCCTGGGCGGAGGCTCGGCGCGTCGTCCTTGGCGGCGCCCGTCGTCGCGATGACGCGCTCGGTGCGGGTCAGGGTCCGGATGGCGACAGCGGCCACGTTGTCCGGGTGCTGCTGCGCGGCGGCCGCGTAGATCTCCGGGTCGGCCTGGCCGTCGTCGCCCACCAGCAGCCAGCGGACCTGCGGGAACGTCGCGACGAGCCGCTCGAGCGACGTCGTCTTGTGGACGCGGCCGCTGCGGAACCAGCCCGTGGCCGTGGGGCCGAAGTCCGTCAGCAGCAGCGGCCCGGGCGGGTAGCCGTGCCGCGCGAGGAACCGCCGCAGCGTGCGCGCCGTGTTCCACGCGCCCGACGACAGGTAGACGAACGGCGCGTCCGGGTGCGCCGTCGCGAGGCGTTCGTAGAGCTCGGGCATGCCGCGCACGGCCCGGCGGGCGGCCGCGCGGACCCAGAGCATGTTCCACGCCGCGACCAGGAGCTGCGGGACGGCCGTGACCATGGCGGTGTCGTCGATGTCGCTGACGACGCCCAGACGCACGTCGTCGCCGATGACGACGAGGCCCGCGCGGACCTCGGACGCGTGCGTGTGCGTGGTGCGCAGCGTGGCGCTCTGCCAGCCCGCGCGCAGCGGGGCGTCGGGCGGCAGGTCCACCTCGACGTCGACGTAGCCGGCGCGGTCGGTGACGGTCTCGACCGTCGTCGACCCCACGGTGACGACGACGCGGTGCCCGGGCGCGGGCATCGCCAGGAACGACCGGAAGCCGCGCTGCACCGGCTGGCGCGGTCCGCGGCCGAGCCGCTGCGGGCCCAGCAGCACGCGGCCCAGCACCCGCACGCGGCGCGGCGTGCCGAACCCGGTGTACGGCTCGATGCGGGGGAGCCAGCCGAAGACCCGCCGGAGGACCGTGCCCGAGGCGGCCACGAACCTGTCCTCGATCCGCGCCGCCAGATGGGCGGAGCGCGCCGCCGCACGGCCGGGACCAGGGAGCTCGCTCACGGCTCCACCTTGCACGGCCCCGGACGACAGTGCGCGCCGGACGGCGTCGGCCGGTCAGCGGGTGCCACCACGTGCGACGGCACGGGCCGGGGCGCGTGGATGCGGCGCGCGCCGCCGGCCGCGCCCCGGTGCGTCGCGTCGGTCCGTGCCCCGGTGCGTCGCGTCGGTCCGTGCCCCGGTGCGTCGCGCCGGGGCCGAGGCGCTCAGAGCTCCGCGACCCGGGCCACCGCCGGGGCGACCGCGTCGCGGACCCAGGCCGCCAGCGACGTCGCCGGCGGGCGCAGGATCACCGTGTCGACCCCCTGGGCCGCGACGGGCCTCAGGTCGTCCACGAACCCGTCGACGTCGCCCGCGACGAGTCTCTCGCTGCCCGCCAGGACCGTGACGCGGACGGTGGCGTAGTCGCGGCCCACGTCGTCGCAGTGCGCCCGAAGGACGTCGAGCTTGTGGCTCAGCTCGTCGGGCGTGGAGGCGAAGATGTTGCAGGCGTCGGCGTACCGGGCGACGAGGCGCAGGGTCTTCTTCTCACCCGAGCCGCCGATCATGATCTCGGGCTTGCTCAGCGGCTGCGGGCTGCTGAGCGTCTCGGCGAGCTGGTAGTGCTTGCCGTCGTACGGCCCGTTCTCCTCGGAGTACATCTGGCGGGCGATCTGCACGGCCTCCTCGAGCCGCTCGAACCGCTCGCGCAGCGGCGGGAAGGGGACGCCCAGGCCGGCGTGCTCCTCCTCGTACCAGGCGGCACCGAGCCCCAGGGTGGCCCTGCCGCCGGACAGGACGTCGAGCGTGGCGACGATCTTCGCCAGCAGCCCCGGGTAGCGGTAGGTCACGCCCGTGACGAGCGTGCCGAGCTGGACGGTCTCCGTCCGGCCGGCCAGGTAGCCGAGCGTCGTGTAGGCCTCGAGCATCGGGTCGTCCGCCGGGAAGCCGGACCGCATCATCTGCCAGTAGTGGTCCATGACGGAGAGCCAGGACAGGCCGGCCTCCTCGGCGTACGAGGCGGTGTCGCCGAGCTCGCGACGCAGGGCGGCCGGCTCGACGGAGTCGAAGCGCATCAGGTGGGCACCAAGTCTCATGCCCGCATCATGCGCGCGGCGGCTGGGCGTCACCAGGGGCGTTCTCGGTCAGCGGACCCGGGCGAGCACCACCGGGCACGTCGCCAGGTGGTCGTCCACCAGGCCGCACGCCTGCATCGCCGCGTACGCCGTCGTGGGGCCGAAGAAGCGGAAGCCGAGCTTCTTGAGCGCCTTCGCCATCGCGACCGACTCCGGCGTCGTCGACGTCATCTGCTCGTACGACGCCAGCGGCGTCGGGCGCGGCGGGGGAGCGAAGGACCAGAACACCTCGTCGAGGGTGCGGCCGTCCTCGTGCAGCGCGAGCACCGCCCGGGCGTTGCCGACGGTCGCCTCGATCTTCTGCCGGTTGCGGATGATCCGGGCGTCCCCGAGCAGGCGGAGGACGTCGTCCGCCCCGAGGCCCGCGACGGCCTCGGGGTCGAAGCCGTGGAACACCTCGCGGAACGCGTCGCGCTTCCGCAGCACCGTGATCCACGAGAGCCCCGACTGGAAGCCCTCGAGCGCGATGCGCTCGAGCAGCGCGGCCTCGCCGTGCACGGGCACGCCCCACTCGGTGTCGTGGTACGCCTCGTAGAGCGGGTCGCCGTCGCCGAAGCAGCGCGCAGGAGTCGTCATGCGCCCAGCCTGCCCTGCGGCACCGACGCCGTCGCGCCGCGCAGCGCGTCCTGTGCACGACGCCGCCCGGGACGGGCCGGGGGACGGGGCCCGCGCACGGGGCGCCTCACGACGACCGGCCGGCCGTCTTGCGCGCGACGTACGCCTCGACGCCGTCGAGCACGATCTGGAGGCCGAAGCCGACGTCGTCCTGGTCCGGCTCGGCCGTCGGCTCTGCCGGGGCCTCGGCCGTCGGCTCGGCCGGCGCCCCGAACGTCGCCATGGCGGCGAACAGGTGCGGGTAGGTCTGGGGGTCCGCCCACCGCTGGAGCATGAGCTCGAGGTCCTCGTAGGGGTTCTCGCCCGCGGCCACCGACTCGGCCTGCACGCGGGACTCGCCGAGCACGTGCTGGGCGAGCGTGCCGATGAGCGCGAGCTTCTCGTCGGCCTCCAGGGGCAGCCCCTCCAAGAGCCGGAACGCCTGGTCGATCCAGCGCAGCCGGTTCGGGCCGGGCAGCACGATCGTCAGCGGCAGGTCGAGGTACCAGGGCCGCGCGACGACCATGTCGATCTGCGCCCGCATCCACAGCTCGAGCCCGGCACGCCAGCCGATGTCCTCGGGGATGACGGGCGGGTCGGCGGCGATGGTGTCGGCGAGGCGGGCCAGGAGCTCGTCCTTGTTGCTCACGTGCCGGTACAGGGCCATCGGCGTGACGCCGAGCGCCTTGCCGACCCGGGCCATCGAGACGGCGCCGATGCCCTCGGCGTCGGCGAG
Source organism: Xylanimonas protaetiae (assembly GCF_004135385.1). Taxonomy (NCBI): domain Bacteria; kingdom Bacillati; phylum Actinomycetota; class Actinomycetes; order Micrococcales; family Promicromonosporaceae; genus Xylanimonas; species Xylanimonas protaetiae. The sequence goes on from NZ_CP035493.1 coordinate 1,237,440, forward strand.
CTCGATCGCGGCCTCGACGATCCGGTCCACGCTCAGCGTCGGCCGCGGCCCGCGCCGCGACGGCGTCAGCGGCGTCCACAGGCGGCTGACCAGGCTCTCGGTGCTCGGCCGGGCGCCCTCGGTGCCCTCGGTAGCGGTGCGCTCGTCCGCTGCGCGCTCGTCGTCGGTGCTCATGACCCTCCTTGCCGTCAGCGTGCCGTGCGGCCGCGGACACGGTCCCATCGTCGGGCAGCCGAGCCCTTGACACCTTCCGTGTATACCGCAAACAATGCGGTATACATCGTAAACAGTGGACGCCATAGACCATGCCGCGCCCACCGACGACCACCCCAGGAGGGGACATGAACGACGTCGTCGTCCGCGCCGAGGGCCTGTGCAAGGCCTACGGCCGCGGCGCCCGCCGCGTCGAGGTGCTCGACGGGCTCGACCTCACGCTGCACCAGGGCGAGGTGCTCGCCCTGCTCGGCCCCAACGGGGCCGGCAAGACCACCACCGTCAAGATCCTGTCCACGCTGCTCACGCCCGACGCGGGCACCGCCACCGTCGCGGGTCTCGACGTCGTCCGCGACGCCGCGCGGGTCCGCCGGGTCGTCAGCCTCACCGGCCAGCAGGTCGCCCTCGACCTCAAGCAGACCGGGCTGGAGAACCTCACGATGATCGCCCGCCTTGCGCGGACGCCGCGTCGCGAGGTCCGCGCGCGCGTCGCCGAGCTGCTCGACGGCGTCGGGCTCACCGATGTCGCGGGGCGCCGCGTCACGACCTACTCGGGCGGCATGCGCCGCCGCCTCGACCTCGCCGCCGGGCTCGTCGCCCGGCCCCGCGTGCTGTTCCTCGACGAGCCCACCACGGGGCTCGACCCGCGCAGCCGGCGCGCGCTGTGGGACCTGGTGCGCGACGTCGTCGCGGGCGGGACGTCGCTCTTCCTCACCACGCAGTACCTCGAGGAGGCCGACGAGCTCGCCGACCGCATCGCCCTCATCGACGGCGGCCGCGTCGCGGCCGAGGGCACCGCCGATGCGCTCAAGCGCCAGGTGGGCCAGGCCCGCGTGGAGCTCGATCTCCCCGACGCGGCCGCGGCCATCCGCGTCCGCACCGCGCTCGCCGGCTCCGGGCCCGGCTCCGGTTCCGGGTCCGGCTCCGACGACGGTGCGCTCGTCGCCGTCCCCACCGACGGCTCCGTCGCCCACGTGCGCGAGCTGCTCGCGCGCGTCGAGGCCGCCGGCGTCGTCCCGACGTCGTGGCGGCTGCGGGAGCCCACGCTCGACGACGTCTTCCTCACCCTCACCGGCCACGCGGCCGCGACCACCCCGACCGAGGAGAAGGCAGCATGACCGCCGTCGCCACCAGCCCCGCGACCACCGCGGCCGCCACCCTTCGCGACACGCTCTCTGACGCGGCGACCATGGTGGGCCGCGCCGTGCGCCTCGCCGCGCGCGACGTCGACGCGATGATCACGGCCGCCGTGCTGCCCGTGGTCATCCTGCTCATGTTCACGTTCGTGTTCGGCGGCGCCATCGACGTCGGCGTGGACTACGTGCAGTACGCGACGCCCGGGATCATCCTGCTCTGTGCGGGCTTCGGGGCGGCGAACACGGCCATGGCCGTGGAGCAGGACATGTCGGGCGGGATGGTCGACCGGCTGCGCTCGCTGCCGATGACGTCGTGGACGTTCGTCCTGGGCCACGTCGTGGCCTCGCTCGCCAAGACGCTGCTGACGACGGCGATCGTGTTCGCCGTCGCGGTGGCGATCGGGTTCCGGCCGACCGCCGGGCTCCTCGGCTGGCTCGGCGCCGTCGGGCTGCTGCTGCTGTTCGTGCACGCCATCGCGTGGGCGGCCGCGTTCACGGGTCTCATGGTCCGATCGCCCGACGCGGCCGGCGGTTTCAGCTTCGCCGTGATGTTCCTGCCGTACGTGTCGAGCGCGTTCGTGCCCGTCGACACCATGCCGACGTGGCTGCGCGGGTTCGCGGAGCACCAGCCGGTGACGCCGCTCATCGAGGCGGTGCGGGGGCTGCTGGTGCCCGGGTCGCCCGGTGCGGTCACAGGCGACGAGCTCGGGTCGACGGCGCTGCTCGCCGTCGCCTGGTGCCTGGGGATCGCCGCGGTGTTCGCGGTCGGTGCGGGACTGGCGTTCCGCCGACGCCGCTGAGCGACCCCCGCCAGTCCGACCACGCGTGAGCGCCGCCCCCTCCGTCGGGAGAGGGCGGCGCTCACGCATGGGGCCGGCGGGCCCCGGGCGGTGTCATGCCTGCGGCGAGGCCGGAGGGTCGGTCGGGTACGTTCCTGAGGGCGCGGCGGGGTGGTGCTGCGCCGGGTACGGGGCCGCGGCGGCGGCCTGGCGCTCCCAGTAGCGCTGCTCGTCCGGGATGAGGATCCAGGCGGCGACGTAGGCCACCACCTGGGGGCCGGGGAGCAGGACGGACGCGACGGTGACGACGCGCACGAGGGTGCGGTCCCAGCCGAAGCGGTCGGCGACGGCGGCGCACACGCCGCCGAGCATCCGGCCCTGGGAGGGGCGGTAGAAGGGCTTGCTCGGCGCGGGAGCCGGCATGGCGTAGGCGGGGTGCGGGTTCGGGGTCTGCGTGCTCATGCCGTCCACGATGCCCGCGCGGACCGCCCCGCGGATATCGGGACAGCCCCCGATTCGACCCTGGAACCGCACCCGGAGGTCCCGGTGGTGGCCGCCGCGCCGGAGCCAGGGACGAGTGGCGCAGGTCACGCAAGCGCTTGCGGACTGTTGCGCATTTCTTACGGCGGCGCGCGTACAGTCTGGAGCCATGTCGAGACGTCTTGCCGAGGTTGCCAAGAAGGTCGGGGTCAGCGAGGCCACCGTGAGCCGCGTGCTCAACGGCAAGCCCGGGGTGTCGGAGGCGACGCGTGCCACCGTCCTCACCGCGCTCGACGTCCTGGGGTACGAGCGGCCCGTCAAGCTGCGCGGCGAGCGCGGCCGCCTGGTGGGCCTGGTGCTGCCCGAGCTCGTCAACCCGATCTTCCCGGCGTTCGCCGAGGTGGTGGGCGGAGCGCTCGCCCAGCAGGGCTACACCCCCGTGCTCTGCACGCGATCGGCGGGCGGCGTCTCCGAGGCCGAGTACGTGGACCTGCTGCTCGCCCAGCAGGTCTCCGGCGTCATCTTCGCGGGCGGCTTCTACGCCGAGCGCGGCAAGGACCACGCCCACTACCGGCTGCTCGAGGACCGCGGCCTGCCGGCCGTGCTCATCAACGGGGCCATCGAGAGCCTCGACTTCCCGCGCGTCTCGTGCGACGACCTCGTGGCCGTCCACCTGGGCCTGAACCACCTCGCGTCGCTCGGGCACACCCGCGTCGGCCTGCTGCTCGGCCCCACCGACCACGTGCCGTCCGAGCGCAAGCTCGCGGCCGCGCGGGGCTGGTTCGACCGGCACGGCCTCCCGCTCGACGACGCCGTGGTGGTGCACTCGCAGTACTCGCTCGAGGCCGGCCAGGCCAGCGCGAACCGCCTGCTCGACGCCGGGGTGACGGCCGTCCTGGCCGCGTCCGACCCGCTCGCGCTCGGCGCCGTGCGGGCCGCGCGCCGGGCTGGGATGTCGGTGCCGCGCGACCTGTCGGTGGTGGGCTTCGACGACTCGGCGCTCATGAACCTCACGGACCCGGCCCTCACGACGGTGCGCCAGCCCATCGAGCCCATGGGCCGCGCGGCCGTCGACATCCTCGCCGCGCTCGTGGCGGGGGAGGCCGTGCCGCACGAGGAGCTGCTCTTCGAGCCGGAGCTCGTGGTGCGCGGCTCGACGGCGGTCGCGCCGCGCTCGCCGGCCGAACCGCGGTAGATGACGATTCAGTCACGCTCTCTGTCGATTTCTTGCGCAGAGGTTGTCGCAGGCTTACGTTCGCGGCATGACGACGACGTCACGTCTCGCGGGCGACGACGCCGCGGCGCACCCCTGGTGGCGCCACGCGGTCATCTACCAGATCTACCCCCGCAGCTTCGCCGACGGGAACGGTGACGGCACCGGCGACCTCGCCGGCGTGCGCGCCCGCCTCCCGTACCTCGCCGAGCTCGGGGTCGACGCCGTCTGGTTCACCCCCTGGTATGCCTCGCCGCTCGCCGACGGCGGCTACGACGTCGCCGACTACCGCGCCATCGACCCGCAGTTCGGCACGCTCGAGGAGGCCGAGGCGCTCATCGCCGAGGCCGCCGCGCTCGGCATCCGCACCGTCGTCGACGTCGTCCCCAACCACGTCTCCTCCGAGCACGCGTGGTTCCGTGCGGCGCTCGCGGCGGGGCCCGGCTCGCCGGAGCGGGCCCGGTTCTGGTTCCACGACGGCCTGGGCGAGCACGGCGACACGATGCCCACGAACTGGCAGTCGAGCTTCCAGGGCACCACGTGGACCCGCACCAAGAACCCGGACGGCACGCCGGGCCAGTGGTACCTGCACCTGTTCACGCCCGAGCAGCCCGACCTCAACTGGGAGAGCCCGGAGGTGCGCCAGGAGCACCTCGACGTGCTGCGCTTCTGGTTCGACCGGGGCGCTGCCGGCGTGCGCATCGACTCCGCCGCCCTGCCCGTCAAGGACCGCGCGCTGCCCGAGGTGCCGGAGATGCACGGCCCGGGGGAGCACCCGCACCTGGACCGCGACGAGCTGCACGAGATCTACCGCTCGTGGCGGGCCGTCGCCGACTCGTACGCCGACCCGCGCATCCTCGTCGGCGAGGTGTGGCTGCCCGACACCGAGCGGTTCGCGAAGTACCTGCGCCCCGACGAGATGCACACCGCGTTCAACTTCGACTTCATGGTGCGCCCGTGGGACGCCGCGGCCCTGAGGGAGTCGATCACCGCGACGCTCGCCGCGCACGCGCCCGTGGACGCGCCCGCCACCTGGGTGCTGTCCAACCACGACGTCACACGCCCGGTGACGCGCTACGGCCGCGAGGACTCGTCGTTCGACTTCGCGCGCAAGCGCTTCGGCACCCCCACCGACCTGGCCGTCGGCACCCGCCGCGCCCGCGCGGCGGCCATGCTCACGGCCGCGCTCCCCGGCGCCCTGTACGTCTACCAGGGCGACGAGCTCGGCCTGCCCGAGGTCGAGGACCTGCCGCTCGAGGTGCTCCAGGACCCCATGCACTTCCGCTCGCACGGCGTCGACCCGGGCCGCGACGGCTGCCGCGTGCCGCTGCCGTGGACGCGCGGCGGGGCGTCGTTCGGCTTCGGTCCCGACGCCGCCCCCGCCGAGCCGTGGCTGCCGCAACCGTCCTGGTGGGGCGGCTGCTCCGTCGAGGCCCAGGAGCACGACCCCGCCTCGATGCTCACGCTGTACCGCACGATGCTGCGCCTGCGGCGCACCGTCCCCGAGCTGGCGTCCGGAGGGCTCGCCTGGTTCGCACCGGGCGCCGACGACGTCGTCGCCTTCCGTCGCGGCGCGGGCTTCGCCTGCGTCGTCAACCTCGGCAGCACGCCTGCCGTCCTGCCCGACGGCGAGGTGCTCCTCGCCAGCGGCCCGCTCACGCCCGACGGCGCGGTGCCGCAGGACACCGCCGTCTGGCTCCGGTCCTGACCGAAACCCAAGGAGAGACGATGAAGTCCACCGACCGCGCTGCGGCCTTCGGCCTTGCCGGGGCCCTGGCGCTCAGCCTCGCCGCCTGCTCGTCCGGCGGTTCCGACGGCGCCGACGCCGGCTCGACCGACGGCGCCGGCAAGACGACGCTGCGCGTCGTGTCCCTGCTGCCCGGGTCCGAGCAGGCCGCCATCGACGCCTTCGACAAGCAGGTCGACGAGTTCGAGGCGGCGAACCCCGACATCGACGTCGTGCCCGAGGAGTACGAGTGGAAGGCGACCACGTTCGCCGCCCAGCTCGCCGGCGGCACGCTGCCCGACGTGTTCGAGATCCCGTTCACGGACGCCAAGACGCTCATCGCCAACGGCCAGCTCTCCGACATGGACGCCCAGTTCCGCACCCTGCCGTACGCGGACAAGTTCAACCCCGCCATCGTCGAGGCCGGTTCGAGCGAGGACGGCAAGGTCTACGCCATCCCGGCGAAGAACGTCTACGGCATCGGCCTGCACTACAACCGCAAGCTCTTCGAGTCGGCCGGGCTCGACCCCGACCAGCCGCCCACCACGTGGGACCAGGTCGCGCAGGACGCGAAGAAGATCGCCGACGCGAACCCGGGCGTGGCCGGCTACATGCAGATGTCGCAGAACGGCACGGGCGGCTGGCAGCTCACCGTGCAGACCTACGCGCGCGGCGGGCGCGTGCAGGAGCTGAGCGCGGACGGCGCCACGGCGACGTCGACCATCGACAACCCGGCCACCGTCGAGGCGCTCGAGTGGCTCCAGAAGATGCGCTGGCAGGACAGCTCGCTCGGGTCCAACTTCCTGCTCGACTGGGGCACGATGAACGAGGCCTTCGCCGCCGGGCAGGTGGCCATGTACACGTCGGGCTCCGACGTCTTCACGTCGATGGTCCAGTCGAACGGCCTCGACCCGGCCACGTACGGCCTGGCCGCGCTGCCGCTGAGCGACGCGCCCGACGCCGGCGTGCTGTCCGGCGGCACGCTCGCCGCAGTGCCCGCCGGTGCCTCCGACGCCGTCAAGGACGCGGCCATCGCGTGGATCGACTTCTTCTACACCGCCAAGCTCGTGGACCAGGACCGCGCCGTCGCCGACGCCCGGACCCTCGTCGCCGACGACCAGCCGGTCGGCACGCCCGTGCTGCCCATGTTCGGGCGCGAGCAGTGGGAGCAGAACCAGGAGTGGATCAAGGACTACATCAACGTCCCGCTCGACCAGATGCAGTCGTACATCGACTCGATGTTCGACCTGCCGCTCGTCAACGAGCCCTCGCGCCACACGCAGGAGATCTACGCGCTCATGGACCCGGTCGTCCAGGCCGTGCTCACCGATCAGGACGCCGACATCGCGTCCCTCCTCGCCGACGCCGACCAGCAGGCGCAGGCGCTGCTCGACCAGGACTGACGTGAGCCGCCCCACCGTGCCCGAGACGACGACGCCGACCGATCTCGCGCCGAACCCTCCCTCCACGGCCGGGGCACTCGCGCCCCGTCCGCGCCGGACCTCCGCCCGCGCTCTCGTCGACAGCGTCGCGGCGTGGGTCCGGCGCGGCGGGCCGCACCACCTCGTGTTCCTGCTGCCGACGCTCGTCATCTTCGGGGTGTTCTCCTGGACCCCGATCGTGCGGTCGGTGGTCATGAGCTTCCAGAAGACGAACCTGGTCACGCCCCCGACGTGGGTGGGCTGGGACAACTTCCAGTTCGTCCTGAACGACCCGCTGCTGGGCACCGCGGTGCGCAACACGCTGTGGTTCGCGCTGCTCGCGCTGATCATCGGGTACCCCGTGCCGCTCGTCGTCGCCGTCCTCATGAGCGAGGTGAGGCGGGCCAAGGGGCTGTACTCGGCGCTCGCCTACCTGCCCGTCGTCGTGCCGCCCGTCGTGTCCGTGCTGCTGTGGCGGGTGTTCTACAACGCCTCGCCCACGGGCGTGTTCAACACGATCCTCGGCTGGGTGGGCCTGGGCCCGTACCCCTGGCTGCAGGACCAGACGTGGGCCATGCCCTCGCTCGTGCTCGCCGCCACCTGGGCCGGCGCGGGCGGGACGATCATCATCTACCTGGCCGCGCTCGTGTCCGTCCCGCCCGAGCTGTACGACGCCGCCGAGGTGGACGGCGCCGGCGTCTGGCGCAAGGTGTGGCACGTGACGATGCCGCAGCTGCGCGGCGTCCTGTTCATCACGCTGATCCTGCAGGTCATCGCGACCGCGCAGGTGTTCCTCGAGCCGTACCTGTTCACGGGCGGCGGCCCCGCCAACGCGACGCTCACGGTGCTGCTGCTCATCTACCGGTACGCGTTCCAGAACTCGCTGGGCGGCAACTACGGGGCGGCCACCGCGCTCTCGCTCATGCTCGCCGTGGTCCTCGCGCTGTTCTCCCTGCTGTACTTCCGCCTCACGAAGAGCTGGAGCCAGTGATGACGACGACGTCCACGCCCGCCACCACCGCTGCGGTCGCGCGCCGCGGCGCACGGGCCGCGGCGTCGTCCGCGGACCGCGCCGTCGTCTCGGCGTCCGACTGGCGGCGGCCCGACGTGCGCTGGGGCCTCGGCGCCATGCACGTCGTGCTGCTCGTGCTGCTCGTCGTCGTCGGGCTGGGGCCGCTGCTCATGCTGGCCCGGTTCGCCGTCACGCCGACGCAGGACATCCTGCGCACGCCCATGGACGTCTTCCCGCACGGGATCGCCTGGTCGAACCTCGACGAGGCATGGAACGACGTCCAGATCAGCCGCTACTTCCTCAACACCGTGTGGCTCGCGGCCGGGTCGTGGGCGTCGCAGCTGCTCGTCGCCACCACGGGCGGGTACGTGCTGTCCGTGCTGCGACCCGCGTACGGCAAGGTGGTCGAGGCGCTCGTGCTCGCGACGATGTTCATCCCGGCCGTGGTGCTGCTGGTGCCGCTGTACCTGACGATCCTCGACCCGCCCCTGCTCACGACGTCGCTCGTCAACAGCTTCTGGGCGGTGTGGCTGCCCGCGGGCGCATCGGCGTTCAACCTGCTGCTGGTGCGACGGTTCTTCGACTCGCTGCCGCGCGAGGTGTTCGAGGCCGCGCGCGTCGACGGCGCCGGGCCGTACCGGCTGTTCTGGTCCGTGGTGCTGCCGATGTCGAAGCCGATCCTCGGCGTCGTCTCGGTGTTCGCCGTCATCGCGAGCTGGAAGGACTTCCTCTGGCCGCTGCTCGTGCTGCGCGACCCGGCGATCCAGCCGCTGTCCGTGCGGCTGCCGTCCATCCAGGGCACCACCGACCTGGGCGTCTTCCTCGCCGCGCTCGCCATCGCGACCGTCATCCCCGTGGCGATGTTCCTCGCGTTCCAGCGGCTGTTCCTGGGCGGCGCGGGGCTGGGCGGGGCGGTCAAGGGCTGAGCACGGCCCGCAGGCGCCGGCGGCACGCGAGCGAGAACGCAGGCCAGCGGGTGCGGTAGTAGGGGATGCCCGTCACCGCCTGGACCAGCACCCAGCCTCGGGCCCGCTCGACGGCGGCCGCGGCGTCGGCGGGGGACAGGCCCGCGGTCGCCTCGGCCAGGAACTCTTTGCGCTCCTCGCCCGCGAAGAGCCACCAGGCCGGGCCCAGGTCCACGGCGGCGTCGCCGACGCCCAGCCCGCCCCAGTCGATCACGGCGCTCAGCCGACCGTCGTGGACCAGCAGGTTGCCGGGCAGCAGGTCGCCGTGGATCCACACGGCCTCCGACGACGCGGGCGCGGCGAGCACGCGCTCCCACAGCGCGGCGGCGGCCGGGACGTCGACGGGGGCGTCGCCGGAGGGCTCGCCCGCCGCGACGGCCGCGAGGTTCTCGCGGACGATGGCGTCGAGCCGCGCGATCGGGACGCCGCGGGACGTGCCCTCCTTGACCGGGCCGCCTGCGGGGTCGACGTCACGCAGGGCGCGCACGAACCGGCCGAGGTCGCGCGCGACGCCGCGGGCGCCGAGCGGCTCGCCGCCCAGCGGGTCGCCCGGGGAGCGGCCCGGCAGCCACGGCACGACCGACCAGCGGAACGGGTACGCGTCGTCGGGCTCGCCCAGGGCCACCGGTGCGGGCACCGCGAGCGGGAGGCGCGGACCGAGCGCCGGCAGCCAGCGCGCGTCGCTCACGGCCTGCGCGGACGCCCACTCGATCTTGGGCAGCCGCACCAGGTACGGCGGGTCGGCGGGGTCGCCGAGCAGGAAGAGGCGGTGGTCGGTGCCGCCGTCGGCGAGCGGCGTCACGGGCAGGTGGGCCAGCCACGGCACCTGGGTCGCGACCAGCCGGCGGGCGTCGTCGACGGTCACCCGGACCTCGTCGTCGTGCATCACGTCGCCGACGTTACGGTGCCGCCCGGCCGGGACGGAAGGCGATCATGGACGGCCGAGGGCCGCGTCGAAGGCGTCCCCCAGGCGCTCGCTGAAGAGCACGAACCGCACGTGCTCGACGCCGTCGCCCCCCCATCCGCGGACCGCGCCGACCGCGGCCGCCGCCGCGTCGCCCGGCGACCAGCCGTAGACGCCCGCGCCCACCGCCGGGAACGCGACGGAGCGGGCGCCGACGTCGGCGGCGACGTCGAGCGAGCGCGTGAAGCACGACGCGAGCAGGGCCGGGTCGGTCTGGCCGCGGTGCCGGTTCGGGCCGACGGTGTGGACGACCCAGCGAGCGGGCAGGTCGAAGCCGGGGGTGGCGACGGCGTCACCGACGGGCAGGCCGTCCGGGTAGGCGGTGCGGCGCACGCGCCGGCACGCCTCGAGCAGCCGCGGCCCGGCGGCCGCGTGGATCGCGCCGTCCACCCCGCCGCCGCCCAGCAGCGTCGTGTTGGCGGCGTTGACGATCGCGTCGGCGTCGACGCGCGTGATGTCGCCGAGCTCGGTCGTGATCAGCACGTCACGACGGTACGCCGCGAGGCCGCGGCGCCGGCGGACCGCCACCTCCTCCCGTGCGCGCGCGACAACGGGGACGGGTGGCGGGGAGTCAGGACGTGGGGGCCAGCGTCTTGCGGATGCGCTTCTCGCTGACCGTGCCGTCCGTGCCGAGCTGCTGCGCGAAGAGGCTCACGCGCAGCTCCTCGACCTGCCAGCGCACCTCGGCGAGCTCGGCCGCGCGGGCCGCGTCGGCGGGACCGGCCGCGTAGGCGGCCTGCGCCTTCGCGTACGCCTCCTCCACGTCGCGGATGCGCCAGGCGAGCTCGGCGTCGCGGTGCGGGGCCGCCTGCGCCTTCTCCAGCCGGTACGACGCCGCGCGCAGGTACCGCACCAGGTGCGGGAGGCGTCGCGGCGGGGTCGCCGCGACGAACCCGTCGTAGACCAGGCCGGCCGCGTGCTCGCGGATGTCCTGCAGCGTGGTGAGCAGGGCCAGGGAGGACGTCGTGCGGATCTCCGACTCGAGCGTGCGCCAGGCCGTGAGGGCTGCGACGACATGGCCCGTCACCCGGTGGGTCTCGTCCTCCAGGTGACGGCGTACGTGCGCCCTGACGAGGTTGTACGACTCGGCGTCTCGGATCTGTACGGCGATGACGGGGCTCGCCGGGATGCCGGGGGCGACCTCGGCTGCGGGGCTGGTCAGCGCGATGACCGCCGCGAGCTGGAGGTCCTCGGCCAGCAGGTTCGTGTTCCGGTACGGGCTCGCCGCGAGCGTGAGCGCCTGCGTGCCGCTCCACCGGGACGTCACCCGTCCGGCGGCGAGCTGGTTCTCGGCGAGCAGCAGCCGCCGCACGCCGCGCGCGTGCGCGCCGGGCTGCTCGACGGCGTCGGCGAGGATGCGCAGCGCCACCGTGGGCTCCTGCCTGGGCCCGGGCTCCGCGACGAGCGCGGGGTAGCCGCGCACGACGACACCCCCGCCCAGGTCGGTGGAGACGACGTCGGGCAGGCGGCCGCCGGGCAGGCCGTCGGGCCAGGTGGTGAGCCCGAGCCGCTCGGCGATCGCCCCCGTCGTCCCGCGCGAGGCCGCAGGACGCGGCGCAGAACGACGCGTGGCGTCGGAGGCGCCGGCGGGCGCCGGCTGGCGGGAGGCGGCGTCGCGGCGCTGGGCCTCCTCCAGTGCGACCGCCACCGCGCCCTTGACCGCGGCCCGCACCGCGGCCTCGGCCTTCGGCGCGAGGCGGCGCTGGAGCGCGAGCAGGTCCTTCGACTCGTCCACGGCGGCGCCGGGCCCGGGACCGCCGCCCCGCGTGCCGCGTCCCCCGCGGCCACCGGCCGGCGTCGTCCCCGCGAGGTCCACCACGCGGAACGTGACCCGCAGGTGCGCGGGCAGGCGCTCGACCCGCTCGGCGTCCCAGGCGTCGTCGGGCACCACCACATCCCGCAGCGCGCGCACCGCGCGCGTGAACGCGACGTGGAACGGCTCGGCCATGTCGCCGGCGCGGGCCATGTCCTCCCACGCGGGCGTGCTCGCGCGCAGCCACCCGGCGACGCCCGCGCCGACGTCAGGCGCGGGCACGAGCTGCACGCGCACGGCCTTGGGCAGCGAGCGGATGGTCGCGACGCACAGCTCCTCGAGCAGCCCGGGCACCATCCAGTCGAACCCCGACGGCGAGACGCGCGGCAGCACGGAGAGGGGCACGTGCACGGTGACGCCGTCGGCGTCGGAGCCGGGGCTGAACTGGTACGTGAGCGGCAGCGTGACCTCGCCCTGCGCCCACGACGACGGGAACTGCGACGGGTCCACGGCCTCGACGTCGACGAGGTCCTCGAGGCGGAACGTGAGCAGGTCCGGCGTCGTGCGGCGCGCGGCGGCCCACCACTGGTCGAAGTGCCGCGCGCTGACGACGGACGCGGGGACGCGCTCGTCGTAGAACGCGAACAGGTCGTCCTCCGAGGCGACCAGGCCGCGCTGGCGGGAGCGCGCCTCGACCTGCTCGGCCTCCTCCAGGGTGCGCCGGTTGTCGGCGAAGAACTTGTGGTGCGTGGTCCACTCGCCCTGCACGAGGGCGTGGCGGACGAACATCTCGCGGGCCGCCTCGGGGTCCACCTTGGCGAACAGCACGGGCCGGTCGGCCACGATCGGCACGCCGTAGAGCAGCACCTTCTCGGTGGCCATCGCGGCGCCCTGCTTGGTGGACCAGTGCGGGTCGGAGTAGGTGCGGCGCGCGAGGTCGCCGGCGAGCGCCTCGGCCCACTCGGGCTGGATGCGCGCGACGTCGCGGCCCCACAGGCGGGACGTCTCGACGAGCTCGCCCGCCATGACCCACTCCGGCGGCTTCTTGCTCAGCGGAGAGCCGGGGAAGATCGCGAACCGCGCCCCGCGCGCGCCCAGGTACTCGTTGCGCGCGCGCTTGGCCTGCTGCCGCAGCGCGCGGGCCCGTGCCTCGCCCTTGAGGTGCGCGACGGAGGAGGCCTTGATCTCGCCCGTGTCCTGCATGCCGACCTGCGAGAGGAGGCCGGAGAGCAGGGCGCGGTGGATGGTCTCCCCGTCCCAGACGCGCCGCCACTCGCCGCTGCGCGGCTGCGCCTCGTCGTGCGGCTCTCTGGCCTCGGCGGGCTCGGCCACGCGGGACGCGCCGCGCCCCCGGGCGGAGAGGTCGATGCCCAGGTCGTTCGACATCTGCCGCAGCTGTGCGACGACGTCCTGCCACTCGCGCACGCGCAGGAAGTTGAGGTGCTCCGCCTTGCACAGCCGGCGGAACGCGGAGCCCGACAGGTCGCGCTGCTGCTCGCGCAGGTACTCCCACAGGTTCAGGTACGACAGGAAGTCCGACGTCGGGTCGACGAACCGCGAGTGCAGCTGGTCGGCGCGCTCGCGGACCTCGGCGGGGCGCTCGCGCGGGTCCTGCACCGAGAGGGCGGCGGCGACGACCGCCACCTCGCGGGCGGCGCCCAGGCGGGCGCCCTCGACGATCATGCGCGCGAGCCGCGGGTCCATGGGCAGCTGGGCGAGCTGTCGCCCGACGGCCGTGAGGCGCGTGCCGGCGTCGTCCGACGCCAGCGCCCCGAGCTCGCGCAGCAGCATGACGCCGTCGCGGACCGCACGCGTGTCGGGCTTCTCGACGAATGGGAACCGCGCCATCTCGTCCGGGCTCTCGACGACGCCGACGGCGATCATCTGCAGCAGCACGGACGCGAGCGACGTCCGCAGGATCTCGGGCTCGGTGTACTCCGGCCGCGCCTCGAAGTCGGCCTGCGAGTAGAGCCGGACGGCGACGCCGTCGGCCACGCGCCCGGAGCGCCCGGAGCGCTGGTTCGCGGAGGCCTGCGAGATCGCCTCGATGGGCAGGCGCTGCACCTTGGTGGCCTTGGAGTAGCGCGAGATGCGCGCGAGGCCCGTGTCGACGACGTAGTGGATGCCGGGCACGGTCAGCGACGTCTCGGCGACGTTGGTCGACAGGACGATGCGCCGCCCGGGGTGGGACGCGAACACGCGGTGCTGCTCGGCGGCCGAGAGCCGCGAGTAGAGCGGCAGGATCTCGACGTGCTGCGGGTGCTTCGGGTCGCGGGCGCGCGCGCCGAGGTGCCCTTCGAGGCCGTCGAGCGCGTCGTGGATCTCCCGCTCGCCCGAGAGGAACACGAGGATGTCGCCGGGCCCGCAGCGCATGAGCTCGTCGCAGGCCTCGACGATGCCCGTGACGAGGTCCTTCTCCTCGCCCTTCTTCGCCAGCCCGTTCTCCCCGGCCTCCGGGACGAGCGGTCGGTAGCGGATCTCCACCGGGTACGTGCGCCCGGACACCTCGACGACGGGCGCCGCCTTCGGCAGCACGTCGACGACGGCCTCGGGCGCCCCGCCCAGGGCGGCGAGGTGCGACGGCGAGAAGTGCTCCGCGAACCGCTCCGAGTCGATCGTCGCGGACGTGATCACGACCTTGAGGTCCGGCCGCCGCGGCAGCAGCCGGGACAGGTAGCCGAGCAGGAAGTCGATGTTGAGCGACCGCTCGTGCGCCTCGTCGATCACGATGGTGTCGTAGGCCAGCAGCTCCGGGTCCCGCTGGATCTGCGCCAGCAGGATGCCGTCGGTCATGACCTTGACGAGCGTCTGCTCGCTCGACTGGTCCGTGAACCGCACCTGGTAGCCGACGATCTCGCCGAGCGTCGTCTGGAGCTCTTCGGCGATGCGCTCGGCGACGCTGCGTGCCGCGATGCGCCGCGGCTGCGTGTGCCCGATCTGCCCGGCCCGGCCCCGCCCGAGGTCCAGCAGGATCTTCGGCAGCTGCGTCGTCTTGCCCGAGCCGGTCTCGCCCGCGACGACGACGACCTGGTGGTCGCGGATCGCCGCGGCGATGTCGTCCCGCCGCGCGCTGACCGGCAGCTGCTCCGGGTAGGTGATGGGCGGCACGACGACGGCGGCCCGCGCCGCGGCGACCTTGTCGAGGTGGGCGCGGGACACGCGTCGGGGACCGCGGGCCTGGCCACGCTGCCGCCCCTCGCCGGGGCGTCGCCCGCGGCGGCGACGTCCGCCGTCGCGACGCCGCCCGTCGTCGGGCGACGACGACGGGTGCGGGACGGGGTCTGCGGTGCTCACGGCCTCCCATTGTCGCAAGCGCCGCAAGGTGATTGGACCGGCGTGACGTCCTGGTCCGGGGACGGCTCCCGGGGTGACAATGCGCGAGGCGGGCGCCGGCGTCGTCGTCCCGCCGGACGAGGAGCGTGCACGATGACGAGCACCGCGGCCATCACGGCCCAGGGCCTGGCCTCGACGGCCAGCGCCCAGCGCCGCCTGGACTCCCTGGCGGCCATGGCGAACGACCTGGCCGGGCACTTCGAGCTGGTCCCGCTGCTCGACCGCATCCTGCGGCACACCATGGAGCTCCTGGGCTGCGACTCCGGCTCGGTCTGCACGGTCGACGAGGTGGCGGGCACCTACCGCAAGGAGGTCGACCTCGGCGTCGTCTGCGAGGCGGGGCGCACGTTCCCGCTGGCGGAGGGCGTCACGGGCGCGGTCGTGCGGGCGCGGGCACCCGTCGTCCTCGACGAGTACGCCCAGGTGCCCGGCGGGCACATCCCCGAGCCCGAGCGCAGCGCGCTCCACGGCGTCATCGGCGTCCCGATCCGGTGGAACGACGCCATCGTCGGCGCGTGCGTCCTGTTCAGCCGGGACCCGGGCCGTCGCTTCGGCGACGACGACGCTCGGCTCCTCGAGCTGTTCGCCGCGCACGCGGCCGTCGCCATCACCAACGCGCGGCTGCACGCGCAGGCCGCCGAGCGGGCGGCCGAGGCCGCGGCCGCCGCCGAGCGCGAGCGCGTGGTGCGCGACGTGCACGACACCGTCGGGCGCGGGCTCGCCGCCGTCCTGCTGCACCTCGACGCCGCCCGGATCCCCGCCGCGCGCGCCGCCGCCCGGGCGGCGCTCGCGGAGACCCGGCGCACCGTGCTGGGGCTGGGCCCGGAGCTGCTCGACGGGCGGTCGCTGGGCGAGGCGGTGGGGCTGGAGCTCGCGTGGGTCGAGTCGACGGCCGGCGTGGCCACGCGCCTGGTCGCCGTGGGCGAGCCCCGTGCGCTGCCCCCCGACGTCGCCCGGCAGCTCTTCCGCATCGTGCAGGAGGCGCTGACCAACGTCGTCGAGCACGCGGGCGCCCGCACCGTCCGGGTCGGGCTCGTGTACGGCGACGCGTCGGTGACGGCCCTGGTCGAGGACGACGGGCGCGGCTTCGACCCGGAGGTCCTGCGCCGCGGGGCCGCCGCCCTCGGCCTGCGCGGGCTCGTCGCCCGTGCCCGGCACCTCGGGGGCACCGCGCTGGTCGACTCCACGCCGGGCTGGGGCACGCGCGTGCGCGCCGAGGTGCCGTACGCGCCCGACGGCGTCGGCCGGCCCGGGCGCGAGCGCTGGCGCGTGCTCGTGGTGCACCCGAGCCCCCTCGTGCGCGCGGGCCTGGTCCGGATGCTCGAGGTCGCCGAGCCGGACGTGCAGGTGGTGGGCGAGATCGCCGACCCGGCGCAGGCCGTCGACGCGTACGGGCTGCTGCACCCGCACGTGGTGCTCACGCCGCTGCACATGCCGCACGTCGACGGCGTCCAGCTCACGTCGTACCTGCGCGCGGCCGACCCGCACGCGGCCGTCGTGCTGGTGGTCGACTCCGTCGCGGACGACCGCGTGCGCGAGGCCGCCTCGGGCGGGGCGGTCGGGTTCGTGACCCCCGACGTCGACGCCGGCGGGCTCGCGCGCGCCGTCGTGGCGGCCGCGCGCGGCGACCAGCTCGTCGCTGCCGACCTGTTCGGGGCGGCACCGCCCGTGCAGCGCCTGACGCCCCGCGAGCGCCAGGTGCGCGACCTGCTGGAGGAGGGGCTCGCGTACAAGCAGGTGGCGAGCCGGCTGGGGATCTCGATCAAGACCGTCGAGAAGCACGTCAGCGCGGTGCTGCACAAGACGGGGGCGCCCAGCCGGGCGGCCTTGAACGCGCTCCCGTAGGCCCTACCCGGGACCCCCACGCGGCGTGGGGGGAACACCCCATGCCGTCGGCGCGCGGACCCCGCCTAGCCTCACCGGCAGGACCACCGAGGGGAGGCAACGATGCCTGTGGTACCGCTCAAGGAGCTCGTCGACGCCGCGTTCGCGGAGCGCTACGGCGTGCCGGCCATCAACATCGTGAACGACCTGACGCTCGAGGCGGTGCTCGCCGGGGCCTCCCAGGCGCGCAGCCCGCTCATCGTGCAGACGTCGGTCAAGACGGTGAAGTCGTACGGCGCCGCGGTGCTGTTCGGCATGTGGCAGACCATGACCGAGGGCATCGACGTGCCCGTCACGCTGCACCTGGACCACTGCCCGGAGCGCGACGTCATCACCGAGTGCCTCGACATCGGCTGGAACTCGGTGCTGTTCGACGCCTCGACCATGCCGGTCGCGGAGAACCAGCGGCAGACCGTCGAGGTGGTCGCCGAGGCGCGCCGGCACGGCGCGCACGTCGAGGGCGAGATCGAGTCCATCAAGGGCGTCGAGGACGGCATCGGCTCCGACACCGAGCCGCAGCGCCACAGCCTCGAGACGTCGCTGACGTTCCTGCGGGAGACGGGCGTGGACGTCTTCGCCCCCGCGATCGGCAACGCGCACGGCGTCTACAGCCACCGCCCCGACCTCGACTTCGAGCGGGTGACCGAGCTCGTCGAGGCCACGGGGGTGCCCATCGCACTGCACGGCGGCAGCGGCCTCGACGACGACCAGTTCGCCGACCTCATCGGCCGCGGCGCTGCCAAGGTCAACATCTCCACGCAGCTCAAGATCACCTACATGCAGGCCAACCTGGCGTTCCTGCGCGACGTCGCCGAGCCCGCCGACAGGTGGGACCCGCCGAGCCTGTTCAAGGACGTCCGGCAGGCCGTCGTCGACATGACCGTGAGCCTCGCGCAGCGCTTCGGCTCCGCGGGGAAGGCGTGAGATGCCCGCCCTGATCTTCGACTGCGACGGCGTCCTCGCCGACACCGAGCGCGCCGGCCACCTGCCCGCGTTCAACCGCACGTTCGCCGAGCTCGGCGTGCCCGTGCAGTGGTCCGACGACGAGTACCGCGAGCTGGTGAGGATCGGCGGCGGCAAGGAGCGCATGCGCACGCTGCTCACGCCGTCCTTCGTCAGGGAGAACGGCTACCCCGTCGACGACGACGGCCAGGCCGCGCTGCTCAAGGAGTGGCACGCGCACAAGACGGCCGCGTACACCGCGCTCGTCGACGCCGGAGAGCTGCCGGCGCGCCCGGGCATCCCGCGGCTCGTGGCCGAGGCGCACGCCGCGGGCTGGCAGCTCGCGGTCGCCTCGACGTCCGCGGAGCCCAGCGTGCGCGCGGTGCTCACCCACGCGGTGGGCGAGGACCTGGCCCGGCACTTCACGGTGCTGGCAGGCGACGTCGTGCCCCGCAAGAAGCCCGCTCCCGACATCTACCTGCTCGCCCTGGACCGCCTCGGGGCCACGGCGGACGACGCCGTCGTGGTCGAGGACTCCGGCGGCGGGCTCGCGGCGGCCGTCGCGGCCGGCCTGCGCACCGTCGTCACGGTCAGCGCGTACACGGCCGACGACGACTTCACCGGGGCGGCGCTCGTCGTGCCGGACCTCGACCACGGCCCTGGACCGGACGGGTCTGGCGGTCCCGTCACGGTCGCCACCCTCGCCGGCCTGCTCCAGGAGGACGCATGACCACCCCAGGCTTCGCCGACGTCGAGTTCGTGGTCCGCAGCATCGCGCGCACGTGCCTGGACAACGAGAAGGAGTTCGGGGACCTCGACGCCGTCGTCGGCGACGGCGACTTCGGCTACTCGCTCGCGCGCGGGTTCGAGATCGTCGACAACGACTGGGACTCGTTCGACCGCACCGACATCGGTACGTTCCTGCAGAAGATCGCCGTGACCATCACGAGCCGCATCGGCGGCACGTCCGGCCCGATCTGGGGCACGGCGTTCCTGCGGGCGGCGGGCCAGGTCAAGGGCCGCACCGACCTGACGGGCGACGACGTCGTGCACATGCTGCGCGCGGCGGTCGAGGGCATCAAGCAGCGCGGCGCCTCCGACGTCGGCGACAAGACGCTGCTGGACGCGCTCGTGCCCCTGACCGACACGGTCGAGGCCGCGGTCGCGGCGGGGAAGCCGCCCGCCGCGGTCGTCGCGGAGGCCGCGGCGGCCGCCCGCGCGGCCGCCGACGCGACCACCTCCATGCTGGCGCGGCGCGGCCGCGCCGCGTACACCGGCGAGCGCTCCATCGGCTCGCCCGACGCCGGCGCCGTCGCCGTCGCCGTCATCACCGAGCGCCTGGCGGCCGAGTGGGCCGGGCGCGTCGCCGCCGCTGGTTGAGCCCGTAGAGGAGACCGCCGTGAAGAAGTTCGTCAACGACCCCAAGCAGTTCGTGCCCCAGATGCTCCAGGGCCTCGCCCTCGCCAACCCCGACACCCTGACCTACGTGCCGGACTACAACCTCATCATGCGCAAGGACGCCCCCCGCGACGGCAAGGTGTCGATCGTGCAGGGCTCGGGCTCGGGGCACGAGCCGGCGCACGTCATGACGGTCGGCAAGGGCATGCTCGACGCCGCCTGCCCGGGCGACGTGTTCAGCGCCCCGCCCATGGACTACGTGTACGAGACGGCGAAGCTGCTCGCCTCGCCCGCCGGCGTGCTGCTGCTCGTCAACAACTACACGGGCGACCGGATGGCTTTCGAGATGGCGTCCGAGCTGGCCGAGGCCGACGGCCTCAAGGTCAAGACGCTGTTCATCGACGACGACGTCGCCGTCCAGGACTCGACCTACACCGTCGGGCGCCGTGGCGTGGCGGGCAACTTCTTCGTGATGAAGGCCGTGGGCGCGGCCGCCGAGGAGGGCGCCGACCTCGACGAGCTCATCCGGGTCGGGGAGAAGGTCAACTCCGTGACCCGCACGATGGGCCTGGCCCTGACGCCGTGCACGCCGCCCGCCAAGGGCTCGCCGCTCTTCGAGCTGCCCGAGGACGAGATCGAGATCGGCGTCGGCATCCACGGCGAGCCGGGCCGCCGGCGCGGCAAGCTCGGCACCGCGGACGAGATGCTGGCCGAGATCCTCGAGCCCGTCGTCAAGGACCTGCCGTTCTCGTCGGGCGACCGGGTCGCGCTCATGATCAACGGCCTGGGCGGCACACCCATCAGCGAGCTCTACCTGCTCTACGGGCGCGCGCACCAGCAGCTCACCGACCGCGGGATCGAGATCGGCCGCAGCTACGTGGGCGAGTACTGCACGTCGCTCGACATGGCGGGGGCGTCGATCACGCTGGTCCGGCTCGACGACGAGATCGAGCGGTTGCTCGCGGCGCCCGCGGAGATCGGGGTGCGGATCTTCTGAGTTCACCCACCACCGGCCCAGGACGCGGTTCGGAACGCCGTCGGCACGCCGTTAACCTGCGGGTATGCCCACTCGTGAGCAGATCGTCACCTTCCTCGACGACACCCCGCCGGACCCCGCGACGTCGCCGTGGGTGGCCGGGCGAGGCCCCGAGCGGGGCGTCGAGATCGCCGAGCCCGACGACGTCTGGGCCACCTGGTACCTGGACGTCGTCGCCCACGTGCGCGGGGCGCTCGGGCTGCGCGTGCTCGGGCTCCAGCACGTGGGGTCGACGTCGGTGCGCGGCCTGCCCGCCAAGCCGGTCGTCGACGTCGACCTGACCGTGGCCGACCCGGACGACGAGGACGCCTACGTGCCCGCCCTGGAGCGGGCGGGGTTCGTGCTGCACGTCCGCGAGCCGTGGTGGTACGGCCACCGCCTGCTGCGCCACCCCGCGCCGCGCGCGAACCTGCACGTGTTCGGCCCCGACTCGCCGGAGGTGTGGCGCCACCGCCTGTTCCGCGACTGGCTGCGCGGCAACCCGGACGACCGCGCGCTCTACGCGCGCGTCAAGCGGGAGGCCGCGGCCGCGACGAACGACGCGGACGAGGACGGCACGGCGTACAACCGCCGCAAGCACGCCGTGGTCCGGGAGATCTACGCCCGCGCGTTCGCCGCCGCCGGGCTGACGGGCTGACCGGCCCGCACGAACCGCACCCGCGCACCCGTCGGGAGCTGCCCCAGCAGGGGCAGGTCCGCGGTCACGACGACCGCGACCGGCGGGTAGCCGCCCGTCACCGGGTGGTCCGGGAGGAACAGGATCGGCTGCCCGTTCGGCGGGACCTGCACGGCGCCCGTGACCATGCCCTCGCTCGGCAGCTCGGCGTCGGCGTGGGTCGCCGCGCGCCGCAGCGGCTCGCCGGCGAGCCGGACCCCCACCCGGTCCGCGAGCGCCGTCACCTCCCAGTCCTGCCCGGTGAGGGTGGCGACGCCGTCGTCGAACCAGTCGTCGTGCGGCCCGGCGACGACGCGCAGCGTCGTGGTGCGCCCGGCGGCGGGGAGCGTCCCCGGGTCCGGTGCGCCGACGTCGCCGGTGTCGACGGCGGCGGCGACGTCGGTGCCGGCGGGGAGCGTCGCGCCCGCGGCGAGGCGGGGCGGCCCGACGAGGCCGAGCGTGTCCGTCGCCCGGCTGCCGAGGGTGGCGGGCAGGTCGAGCCCGCCGCGTACCGCGAGGTAGGTGCGCCGGCCGCGGGCGGGGGCGCCGAGCGTGAGCGTGTCGCCGCCGCGGAGGACGAAGGGGACGCCGAAGGGGGCCGTCGCGCCGGGCTCGGCGCCGGACCGCGCCCGCTCGACGCGCGCGGCGGACGGGGCGCCCGCGAGCGCGACGACGACGTCGCCGCGCGCCCGGACGTGCAGCCCGCCCTCCGTCTCGACGGCGGCCGCCCCGGGGCGGTTCCCGACGGCGCGGTTGGCGGCCCGGAGGCTGCGGGGGTCGGCCGCCCCGGACTGCCCGACGCCCAGGTGCGCGACGCCGGGACGGCCCAGGTCCTCGACGACGGTCCCGACGCCGGCCGCGACGACGGCGAGCGCCCGGGCTGCGGGGGCGCGGTCGCTCGGCCCGGCCCCCGCCGGCACGGGTGCCTCCGCTGGTCCGGGTGTTCCCGCCGCCCCCGGCCCGCGCACCTCGACGCCCGCGGCGGCCACCTGGACGAAGCGCACCTCGTCGCCCGGCTCCCACAGGGCGGGCGGGGTGCGGTCCGCGTCCCAGACGGCGGCGTCCGTGCGGCCCACGAGCTGCCAGCCGCCGGGGCTGACGCGCGGGTAGACCCCCGCGTACGGGCCGGCGAGCGCCACGGAGCCCGCCGGCACGCGCGTGCGCGGCGACGTCAGGCGGGGAACGTGCGGCCAGTCCAGCGGCCCGCCGCCGGCGGCGTCCGCGCACGTCAGGTAGGCGAACCCGGGGGCGAACCCCATGAACCCGACCGTCCACCGGGCGGCCGTGTGCCGGCGCACCAGCTCCTCGGGCGACCACCCGAGCAGGGCGGCCAGCGGCGCGAGGTCCGCGCCGTCGTACACGGTGGGGACCGCGACGACGCGGGCGGCGACGTCGTCGGGCCGCACGAGGGGGAGCGCGCGCAGCGCGGCGGCGAGCGCGGGCGCCGTGACCACGTGCGGGCGGAACGGGACCAGGAGGGTGCGCGCGCCGGGCACGGGCTCCTCGACGCCGGGGACCGGGCGTGCGGCGAGCGCGGCGCGCAGCGCGGTCGCCTCGGCGAGGTCGGCGAGCTCGACGAGGAGCGCCGCGTCGCCCGCGGGAAGGATGCGCACGCCTCACGCCCCGGGGGCGAACGCGGCGAGGCGCACCCCGGCCTCGCGCAGCGCGGCGCGGAGCGCGCGGGCCGTCGTCACCGCGCCGGGGGAGTCGCCGTGCACGCAGATCGAGTCGGCCGCGACGGCGACGAGCGTCCCGTCGACCGCCTCGACGACGCCCTCGGTCACGAGCCGCACCATCCGGCCGGCCACGAGCACGGGGTCGTGCAGCACGGCGCCGGGGTCGCGGCGGGGCACGAGCGTCCCGGCGGGCGTGTAGGCCCGGTCGGCGAACGCCTCGGCCGCCGTCGGCAGCCCGTGCTCGGCCGCCGCGGCCAGCGCGACCGACCCCGGCAGCCCGAGCATCACGAGCGACGGGTCCACCGCCGCGACGGCCGCCGCGACGTCGTGCGCGACGCGCTCGTCGCCCTGCGCGGTGTTGTAGAGCGCCCCGTGCGGCTTCACGTACCGCACGACGGTCCCCTCGGCGGCGGCGAGCCCTGCGAGCGCCCCCAGCTGGTAGATCACGTCCGCCTGGAGCTCTGCGCCGGGGACGTCCATCGCGCGCCGCCCGAACCCCGCCAGGTCGCGGTACCCCACGTGCGCCCCGACGACGACGCCGCGCTCCGCGGCGAGCCGCACGGTGCGGCGGATCCCGGCCGGGTCGCCCGCGTGGAACCCGCAGGCGATGTTGGCGCTCGAGACGACGTCGAGCATCGCCTCGTCGTCACCGAGCGTCCAGCGACCGAACCCTTCACCCAGGTCCGCGTTGAGATCGACCGTGACCATGGACCCAGTGTGCCCGCCCGGCCTGCCGCGAGGGGCCGGACCTGGCACCTGACTTGCGCGTTCGCCGCCCGCGCGGCGCCCGGGCGGCGGCGGGTCCGGCCCCGGCCCCGGGCGTCCACCGGATGAAGCATGAGTGAACTCAGCGCCTCCGGGCTGGCATCTGGCGCAGCGGCGGCACACAGTGGGAGTCGGTGCCTGTCGCCTCCGACGCCGGCGGCTGTGCGAGTATGCGCGAGCACCTGCAAGGCCGCCCGGAAGGTTGTGTCTGTGACTGCGAAGCCCCGTCCCGTGCTGACGTCGCCCCCCAGCGGCGGTGGCCGCCCCGCGACGCGCCGGGCGGTCGCCGGGCTGGCCGCGGGGATCCTCGCCGCGGGCGTGCTCGGCGGGACCGCCGCCAGCGGCCTCCCCGGCACCTCGGGCGACGGCGCTCTCGACGGGACGGCGCTCGCGGCCGCCGCCCCCCGCGCGGACGCCCCGCTGTCGATCGGCCGCGTGGGCGGGTCGCTGACCTCCACCCCGCAGACGCTCGACCAGATCTTCGCCCTCCTCGCGCGCGCCGAGCACGCCGCCCACGACAGCGGTCGGCAGATCACCCCGGCGATCAGCCAGGCGGCGGCCGAGCTCGGCATGCTGCTCACCACGTACCTCGCGCAGCAGGACCCCGCGGGGGCGGCCGCGCCGGCCCCGGAGGGCTTGGTCCTGGAGGAGCCGGTGCCCGGCCCGGCGGTGCTGGCGCCCGTCGCGCCCGCGACGCCGGACCCGGCTGAGCCCGGCGTCCCGGCCGAGCAGGCCGACCAGGCTCCGGTCGGCGCCGAGGGTGCGACGCAGACCGACCACGTCGTCGCCGAGGCCCCCGTCCCCGCGGATCCCGCCCAGCCCGACCCGGCGCCCGCGGACCTGCCCGACGCGGGCGAGACCCCGCCCGAGACGTCCGGCGCGCCCGTGCCGCCCCGGCCGAGGCCCCCGGCGTCGTCGCGCCGCAGGCGGACCTCGCGCCCGACCCCGCGCCCGCCGACGAGCCCGTCCCCGCGCCCGACCCCGCCACGTCCGCCGACGAGCAGCCGGAGGTCACCTTCGACGACGTCGTGCTCGCCGCGATGCGCCTGGCCACGCTGCTCGACTCCGAGGGCGCCTACCGCGTCGCCGTCCTCGCGGCGCCGCTCAGCCCCGGCGCCACGCCCCTGACGACGATGCTGCGCGACGCCGTCGCGCAGTACGGGACCAGCACCGCCGGGTACGCGAACGGCCGCATCCCGGCCGACGTGCTGTGCCCGCTCCCGTTCGCCCCCGGCCACCGGCTGCGCTGCGACGCCGCCGCCCAGCTCGTCGCCCTGGACGCGGCGTTCGAGGCACGCTTCGGGCGCCCGATCCCGATGACCGACTCGTACCGCACGTTCGAGACGCAGGTCGCCCTGAAGATCCAGAAGCCGCACCTGGCCGCGACGCCGGGCAACTCGATGCACGGCTGGGGGCTGGCCGTCGACCTCTCCGCCCCATCAGCTCCGGGACGTCGCCGGAGTACCTGTGGCTGCGGCTCAACGGCCCGGAGTACGGCTGGGACAACCCCTCCTGGGCGCGCCTCGACGGCGCGAAGCCGGAGCCGTGGCACTTCGAGTTCTTCGCCGGCGGCCCGATCCCGAACCGCGCGCTGTCGCCCGCCGACGTCGCGCTGTTCCGCGCGGCCAGCGCCGCGCCGGGCGGCCAGACGTCCGCGACGACGCCGGGTGCGGTCCCGACGACGCCGGCCGACCCGACGCAGCCGGTCGCCGACCCGACGCAGCCGGCGGACGTGCCGACCCCGGCCGACCCGTCCGCGACCCCGTCGCCCGCGCCGAGCGAGTCCCCGACGCCGGGAGAGACGCCGACGCCGGACGAGACGCCGGCCGACCCGGCACCGAGCACCACCCCGGACCCGGCCCCGACCGAGGACCCGGCACCGACGCCCGCACCGACGCCCAGCGACGACCCGGCGCCGTCGCCCACGGAGAACCCGACGCCGTCGCCCACGCTGGACCCGTCGCCCAGCACGACGCCCGACCCGACCCCGTCGCCGACGCCCGACCCGACGCCCGCCCCGTCTCCGGAACCGTCCGGCACCCCCGCGCCGACCCCCGCCCCGTCGCCGTCCCCGGAGCCCGCGGTGACCCCGGAGCCGACGACGACGCCGTCCCCCGCCACGTCTCAGGACCCCGACCCCGAGGGCGACCCCGGCGTCGACCCGGCCTCGTCTCAGGCGCCGGCGGACCCGTCGGCGGACCCCGCGTCCTGAGGACGGCGGGCGGCGCCCGCTCCGACTGAGGGCGACACCACGCCCTTCGACCCTGGACGTGACCGCCGGGAAGAGGGAATAGTCGGTTCGACGCAGGGCGACCGCCGGCGCGAGCCGGCGACGGGCGGAAGCGGAGACATGGACCTCGAGCAGACGGAGCAGCGCACGGCGACGGGTTCCGGCATCGCGTGCCGGACCACCGCGGAGGGCACCCTCGTGACCCTCTGGGGCGAGGTCGACGCCGCGCTGCGCGAGGCCGCGAGCGAGGTCATGGCGATGCTCGCCGTGCACTCGGGGGCGTCCCGGTGGTCATCGAGGCCAAGGACGTCACGTTCATCGACTCCTCCGGCGTGGCCTTCATCCTCCAGGTCTACGTGCTGGGCCAGGAGACGGGCACGCCCGTGAGCCTGCGCGACCCGTCCGACGCGGTCACCGAGGTGCTCGACATGGTCGGCATCGGCGGGCGCATCCCCGTGGTCCACGAGTCGGGCGACGAGTCCTGAACGGCGAGAAGAGGCGGTCCGCGGCGGCGTTCCTCGTCGCGCTGCTGCTGCTGGCGGTCGTCGCCGTCGGCGCCGACCGCGGCGCGGCGTGGGCCACGAGCCGCAGCGTGGCGACGGCGGTGCGGCTCGGCGGGACCGGTGTCGTGGACGCGGACGTGCAGATCCACGGGTTCCCGTTCCTCACGCAGCTCGCCGCCGGCAGCCTGGAGCACGTGTCGGGGTCGCTCGCGGCGGGGTCGTTCGGCGGGTACGCGGTGACCGACGTGACGGTCGACGCCCGCGGCGTCTCGCCGCGGTCGCCGTGGCGGACGAGCGAGGCGCGTGCCACGGGCGTTGTGGCGTTCGACACGCTCGCCCGGACCGCGTCCGACCGCCTGGACACCGAGGTGACGGTCGGCGCCGCGCCCGGCGAGCCCGGCGCGCTGACGCTCGGCCTGCCCGTCACGGTGCTCGGCGCGACCGTCGACGTCCGGGCCGTCGTGGTGCCCGACGTCGTCGACGGGGCGCTCGCGGTGCAGGTCAGGACGGTGTCGCTGGGTGGCCTCGACGTCCCCGTCGGTGCGCTCCCCGGCGGTCTGGGGGACGCCCTGGGTGGGCTCAGGATCCCCCTGGACCTGCCCGCCGGCGTCACGCTGACCGGCGTGGACGGCGAGCCGGACGGGGTGCGGCTGACGATCGAGGCGCGCGACGTGAGCCTGGGTGACCTGGCCCGGTAGACGTCGCGTGCATACTTATGCATACCGCAGCGAAGTCACCCATTACGGAGCACCACACATGCGTCAGCGTCCCGTCCTCGTCCTCGCGACCGCCCTGACGGCGGCCCTCTCCCTCGGCGCCTGCACCTCTGCGTCCCAGGACCTGGGCGGCAGCGCCCCGAGCGCCACGCCCACCGCCGTGACGAAGGACGCGGCGATCGCCGCGCTCGTCCCGGCCGCCGTCGCCGCGGACGGCAGGCTGACCGTCGGCGCCGACCTGTCGTACGCCCCGCTGGAGTTCGTCGACGCCGACGGCAAGACCCCCGTGGGCCTCGACGTCGACATCGCCACCGCCGTCGCGAACCTCATGGGCCTGGAGGTCGACATCCAGTCGGCCCAGTTCGACTCGATCATCCCCGCGATCGGCACGCGCTACGAGGTGGGCATCTCGGCGTTCACGATCACGCCCGAGCGCCTCGACGCCGTGACGATGGTCAGCTACTTCAGCGCCGGCTCGCAGCTCGCCGTCCAGGCCGGCAACCCCGCCGGCGTCAACCCCGACGACCTGTGCGGGATGACCGTCGGCGTCCAGACGGGCACCGTCCAGCAGACCGAGCTCGAGGAGCTCAGCGCCGCCTGCGCCACGCCCATCCAGATCCTCCCGTACGACTCGCAGGCCACCGTCACCACGAACCTCGTGGGCGGCAAGCTGCAGGCCATGTACGCGGACTCGCCCATCACCGCCTACGCCGTCGAGCAGGCCGGCGGCGCCCTCGAGACGCTCGGCGAGATCCGGGACGCCGCGCCCTACGGCGTCGTCGTCGCGAAGGACGACGCCGCGCTCGCCGAGGCCGTCCGCGCCGCGCTCCAGCAGCTCATGGACGACGGCACCCTCGCCGCCATCGCCGCGCACTGGGGCAACGAGCAGGGCGCCCTGACGACGGCGGAGATCAACCCCGCGCTCTGACCTCGCGCCTCGGCGCGGGTAACGATCTGTGCACGGGGGTTTCAGTCCTCGCGCACGGAGCGACACACTAGGTCGGATCGCGCCTCGCCCGAAGCCGCGCCGACCTCGACCACGGACCCCACCAGCCACACGGAGCCCTTCATGCGTACTCGTCCCGCCCTCTCGGTCGCGTTCGTCGCCGCAGCGACCTTCGCCCTCGGAGCCTGCTCGTCCGCCTCGCAGGAAGGCGGCGACGGTGGCAGCACCGGCGGCGGCTTCGACCTCGCGAGCATCGTCAAGAACGACGAGATCGCCGCGCTCGTCCCGGACGCCATCGCCGCGGACGGCAAGCTGACCGTCGGGTCCGACCTGACGTACGCCCCCGCGGAGTTCGTCGGCACCGACGGCAAGACCGCCGTCGGCTTCGACATCGACATCATCACGGCCGTCGCGCAGCTCATGGGCCTGGAGGTCGACGTCCAGTCCTCCGCCTTCGACGCGATCATCCCCAGCATCGGCACGCGCTACGAGGTGGGCATCTCCTCGTTCACCATCAACGCCGACCGCCTCCAGACCGTGAACATGGTCAGCTACTTCGACGCCGGCTCGCTGTTCGCCGTCGCGAAGGGCAACCCGGACGGCATCGACCCGCAGAACCTGTGCGGCGTCACCGTCGGCGTCCAGACGGGCACCGTGCAGCAGGAGGCCCTCGAGGCCGCCCAGGCGGCGTGCGGGGACGACACGATCGACGTCCTGCCGTTCGAGTCGCAGGCCGACGTCACCACCAACCTCGTGGAGGGCCGCGTCCAGGTCATGTACGCGGACTCGCCGATCACCGCCTACGCCGTCGAGCAGGCCGGCGGCGACATCGAGACCCTCGGCGAGATCCACGACTCCGCGCCGTACGGCATCGTCGTCGCGAAGGACGACACCGACCTCGCCGAGGCCGTCCGCGCCGCGCTCCAGCAGCTCATGGACGACGGCGACCTCAAGGCGATCGCCGCGGTGTGGGGCCAGGCCGACGGCGTGCTGAGCACGTCGGAGGTCAACCCCAGCGTCGGCTGACCTGCCCTCCCGCGGAGCGCCGCCGCCCGGTCAGGGCGGCGGCGCTCCGCGGGCTTCACGCGTCTCCAGGGGCCAGGTTCCTCCGTCTGCGCCAGGATCCGGCATCCTTGGGGGTGTGGCCCCGAACCCCGCCGGGCGGTCGAGGCCGACCCACGCTCGTCCCAGAAGGAGCGCCCATGAGCGACCCGATCCCTGACCGCCTCCACGCGCGGCCCGTGCCGCGCCCCGGGCGGGTGGTGGGCGCCGTGGTGGTGCTCGTGCTCGCCGCGATGGCCGTCAACGGCCTGGTCACCAACGACACGTTCCGGTGGGACACCGTCTGGCTGTACGTGCGGGACATCGTCGTGGTCCGCGGGATCGGCTGGACGCTGGTGCTGACCTTCGGGTCGATGGCGCTCGCCATCGTCATGGCGATCCTGCTCGCCGTGATGCGGCGCTCCGACAACCCGGTGATGCGCGGCGTGAGCTGGTTCTACATCTGGTTCTTCCGCGGCACGCCCGTCTACGTGCAGCTCGTGTTCTGGGGCCTGCTCTCGGTGCTCTACCCGCGGCTCTCGCTCGGCATCCCGTTCGGGCCCGAGCTCGTGTCCTTCGACACGAAGGCCGTCGTCACGGCCTTCTGGGCGGCCCTGCTCGGCCTCGCGTTCAACGAGGCTGCGTACCTCGCCGAGATCGTCCGGGCCGGCCTGACGTCGGTCGACCCCGGCCAGGCCGAGGCCGCCAAGGCGCTCGGCATGAAGGACTCGACGATCTTGCGGCGCGTCGTGCTCCCGCAGGCCATGCGCGTCATCGTGCCGCCGACGGGCAACGAGACGATCTCCATGCTCAAGACGACGTCGCTCGTGGTCGCGGTGCCGTTCACGCTCGACCTGTTCTACGCGACCGACGCCATCGGCAACCGGCTCTTCCAGCCGATCCCGCTGCTGGTCATCGCGTCGATCTGGTACCTGGTCATCACGTCGGTCCTCATGGTCGGCCAGTCGTACCTCGAGAAGTACTACGGCCGCGGCTTCGGCACGGAGGCCCGACGCCGGCGCCGCGGGCCGGGCGGACGCCCCACCAAGCAGCAGGCCATCCAGGCCGCAGGCACCACCACGGTCGACCCCTTCCTGGACGTGACGCCATGACGACGACTCCTGACCTGATGGTCGAGCTGACCGGTATCCACAAGGAGTTCGGCCACGGCCACTCCGCGGTGCACGTGCTGCGCGGCGTGGACCTCACAGTCCCGCGCGGCTCGGTGACCGTGATCCTGGGCCCGTCGGGCTCCGGCAAGTCGACGCTGCTGCGCTGCGTCAACGAGCTCGAGGACATCACGGCCGGCTCCGTCGTCGTCGACGGCGAGCGCATGGGCTACCGGCTCGACGAGAAGGGCGTGCTGCACCGCCTGCACCCCAAGGTGGTGGCCCGCCAGCGTCGCCGCATCGGCATGGTGTTCCAGCGGTTCCACCTGTTCCCGCACATGACGGCCACCGAGAACGTCATGGAGGCGCCCGTCCAGGTGCGCGGGCTCTCGCGGTCCGACGCGCGCACGCAGGCGCTGGCGCTCCTGGAGCGCGTGGGGCTCAGCGACCGGGCGAACCACTACCCGGCCCAGCTCTCCGGCGGCCAGCAGCAGCGCGTGGCCATCGCCCGCGCCCTCGCGATGGACCCCGAGCTCATGCTCTTCGACGAGCCGACCTCGGCCCTCGACCCCGAGCTCGTGGGCGAGGTGCTGGCGGTCATGAAGGACCTGGCGGCGTCGGGCATGACGATGATCGTGGTCACCCACGAGATCGGCTTCGCCCGCGAGGTCGCCGACGAGGTCGTGTTCATGGACCAGGGCGTCGTCGTCGAGCAGGGCCCGCCGAGCGCCGTGCTCGACAACCCGCAGAACGCGCGCACCCGGGACTTCCTCTCCCACGTCCTCTAGGACGGCCGGGGCGGCTGTCGGGCGTGCGGAGCCTCGTGGAACCTGCGGGCCCCCTGCTGCGTCCTAGGGGTGTGAGCCACACCACCTCCCGCCGGGCGCGCCGATGACAGGCGTCGCCACGGGGACCCTGCCCGTCGTGGTCGCCGGGGCCGACGAGAGCGCCGTCGGACGCTTCACGGCGTTCGCCCAGGCCAGCACGCCCAGCCTGTTCCGCCTCGCGTACCTGCTGTGCGGCGACGAGCACCGCGCCCACGACCTGGTGCAGCTCGCCCTCGAGCGGACCTACCGCGCGTGGGGGAGGGTCGGCGACGGCAACCCGTACGCGTACGCGCGCCGCGTCATCGCCACCGCGCGCGTCGACGCGTGGCGCCGCACGCGCTCGGAGGTGCTCGCCCCGCACTCCCACCTCTCCGACGACGCCGTCCGTGGCCTCACGCTGCCCGACGGCACCGTGCCCGACGCCGCGGCGAGCGTCGCCGAGCGGGACCGGGTGCTGCGGGCGCTCCTCGCGCTGCCGGTCAAGCAGCGCCGCGTGGTGCTGCTGCGCTACCTGCTCGACCGCTCCGAGGCCGAGACGGCCGCCGAGCTCGGCATCGCGGTCGGCACAGTGAAGTCGACGAGCTCGCGCGCCCTGCAGCAGCTGCGCACGCTGCTGACCCCCGCCGACGTACCCCCGAAGGAGGACCTGCGGTGACCACGGACCACGCGCCCCTCGGCCCGGCGGGCCACCTGGGCGGAGCGAGCAAGGAGGAGGACGCCCTCGTCCGCCTCCTGCGGGCGGTCGAGGACGACGGCCTGCCCCCGCTCCCGACGGCGCCGCGATGGCCCGGGCCGCGGTGCGGCGCGTGCGGGCGCGGCGGGCGGTGCTCGGCACGACCGGGGTGCTCGCGACGGGGGCGCTCGCGCTCACGCTGACCCTGGCGCCGTGGGTCGGCCGCCCGGGGCCGGTCGGCCCCGGGACGGACGCGACGACGTCGGCGTCGCCGACCGCGTCCGCCTCGACGGACCCCGCGCCGACGGGTGTGGCCGGCACGCCGTCGTCGGCGGACCCCGCGCCGCGCCACCTGCCGACGGGCGGCAGCGAGCTGCCCGAGCTCCCGGGCCTCCGGCACGGTGCCGTGCCCGTCTCGCACTCCGAGTACCACCTGCGGGGCGGCTTGACCTACACGCTGCCGCCGGGCGGCTGGGAGATCGTGGCGGGTGACGGGAGCGACGCGTCGTTCCTCGACGGGTCGACCTGGGACGTCTCCCCGATCACCCAGGAGCCGCCCGGGGCGGTCTACCCCGACGACTGGACGCCCGCCCCCATGGCGGGGTCCGGGGCGCGCATCGACGCCTACCCGGCCGAGGACGCGGTGTCGTGGCAGGTGCCCGCGCGGGACTCGGGCGCCTGGACGGCCGACGTCCCGGGCGCCGACCTCGTGGTCGTCACCCGCGGGCCGTCCCAGGCTCCGGGACGCGAGGTGTGGACGGTCAGGGTGCGCGCGGGCGACGCGGGCTGGCTCTTCACGCTCGACTTCACCGCCGACGACGTCGGCGCGGGCCTCGCGGCGGACTTCGTGGGCAACCTGTGGGTCGCCGTCGACGACCGGGCCCCGGCGTGGTTCGAGCCGACCTACGAGGACGTGACCCTCGACGGGCTCGCCCACGGCGTCACGCCCGCGGGCTGGCGGGAGGTCACCGCGGGCGACCTGACCTTCGCGGTGCCCGCCGGCTGGACCGGGGGACCGACCGAACCCGGCGAGGGGAGCCTGGCCGAGGAGGTCGTCCAGCTCGACGGGCCGGTCGCGGCGGCGGGCTTCCAGGTCGCCGACGGCAGCACCGTCGACCTGCACTGGCGGGTGCTGGCCCAGTACTGGGGCAAGGGCGGCTCGTTGTGGGACGCCGACCCGCGGGCGCAGGCGCTCGACGTGCCCGGGGCGGACCTCGCGCAGGCGACGTCCTCCGCCGGGCCGTTCTGGGGCGACGAGACGATCTCCTCCTACGGCTCCACGATCGTGGTCCACGCGGCGCACCGCGGCGGCCGCCTGTCGCTCACCATCGACGTCCCGCACGACGACGCGGGCCTCGCCACGCTGCGCGGCATCGTCGGGTCGATGCGGTTCCGCTGATGCCCGCCCGGCCCGCGCGACCGGCCCGGGCGACCGGGGCGCCCGCCGTGCCGCTAGCCTGTGCCCGGACGAGGAGGCCGGTGTGCGGCGCTGGGTGACGGTGTGGGTCGGGGTCGTCGTCGGGCTGCTCGTGGTCTGGGGCGTGGTGGCCGTGCTGGCCTACGCCATGACCACGCACGACGACGGTCCCGCGAGCGCCGCGGTGCTGCGCACCGCGGCGCCCGCGGACGAGTCGCACGTCACCGCCGTCGTGTCCCAGGCGCCCGGTGGCGGCGTCCGCCCGGCGCCCCGCGCCGTCGAGCCGGCAGGTGGCACCGCCGTCGTGCCCGAGGGCTGGAGCGTCGAGGAGGTCGCGGGCCTGTCGCTCGCCGTCCCGCCCGCCTGGGACCACGACGACACGCCCTGGCCCGCGGTGGACCACGGCGCGCCCGCGGACGGCTGGCGCAGCCTGGCCGACCTGGTCGGGCCGGGCAAGCTCCCCGCGCAGCTGGCCGTCACGGCCCTGCCGGCCTCGTGGGACGACGCCACCGGCGGCTGGTCCGACGAGCACGCCGTGGCCGTCCCGGGTGCGCGGCAGGCGTCGCTCGCGACGACGGAGCGGTCGACGGGCAGCGGTGGGACGT
The DNA here is from genome assembly GCF_004135385.1 of Xylanimonas protaetiae. Taxonomy (NCBI): domain Bacteria; kingdom Bacillati; phylum Actinomycetota; class Actinomycetes; order Micrococcales; family Promicromonosporaceae; genus Xylanimonas; species Xylanimonas protaetiae. The sequence goes on from NZ_CP035493.1 coordinate 1,270,858, forward strand.
TGCTGGAGGCGCGCGTCGTGGTCCGGAAGACGGTCGGCGGTCCCGCCCAGGTCGTGGACCTGCGCCTGCCGCCCGCGTCGTCCGGTGGCCGGGCCCTGCTCGACCAGATCCTCGCGTCCCTGAGCCTCCGGTGACGGCCCGCGCGCAGGCCGCCCCTGCGTGCGGGTCGTCCTGCGCGCGGGCAGCGGCGTCGCGGGAGCGGTGCTGGGCCCTGCGCCGTCACGCGGGACGGGCGCCGTCAGTCGCAGGCGTAGTTGTTGTCGTCGAGGTCGAGCAGGCGGGAGTAGCCGGGGTCGCCGCGCTTGATCGGCGTCGCGACGCCGGCCGCGCGCAGGTCGTCGCACGTCTGGAAGCCGCCGTGCTTGGTGCCGCCCGTGCCTTGCGCGGGCTGCTGCGCGTTCTGCTGGTTCTGCTGCTGGGCCTGCTGAGCCTGCTGGTCGAGCTGGGTCTGGCGGGACGCCTGGTCCGCCTCCTTCTGCGCGACCGCGGACTCGCGCGCCGTGAGGTCCGCCTCGCGGTCGTCGAGCGCCTTCGTGTCGGACTCGAGGTCGGCACGCTGCGCCTGGAGGTCGGCGAGCTCTGCCGCCGCCTTCTCCTGGGCGCGTGACGCGTCCAGGGCGGCCTGGCTGGCGTCCGTGGCCTGAGCCAGCGACACGATGACGCCGACGATGACGCCGAGCGCGAAGCATGCGACCGCCACCATCGGGACGAGGTACCGGGGCCTGCGGCGGGCCCGCGACGGCGCGGCACCTGACGGGGCGGCCGACGACGGCGCGGCTGTCGACGCGGGGACGCCGCCGTCGCGCAGGTGGCCGAGCGGGCCGTCGGGCAGCGGGATGGCCGCACCCTCGCGGGCGACCGAGCGGGTGCGCGGCTGGCTCGCCGCCGGGGCGCCCGGACCGGTCGGCGGGGCGGGTGGGGCCGCGACCGTGCCGAGGTGGAGGGTCTCGTGCAGCTGCTCGTGAGGTACGGGGGCGTCCTCGATCCAGTACTCCCAGCCGGCGGGTGCCACGGGCCAGGCCGGGTCGGGCGACCAGCCCGGTTCGGGCCGGAACCCGGCGGGGACCTGCCAGCCGGGCGGGGGGTTGAAACGCGCTGCCATCGGTGCTCCTCCAGTCGTGGCGGCGCCCACTATGACGGATTTCCACCCATCGGGTCCAGACGCCCAGGTCGCAGCGTCGTCGCCCGTCACGCGCCGGGCTGGCGCCACGCCCCGAGACGTGCCGAACACGCGGGCGCGCAGGGACGCGCTGAAGCCCGGGTCAGGCCGAAGCCCCCGGGCACGCCGAAGGCCGGCCGTCCCGTGGGGACGACCGGCCTTCGATGCGATCTTCGTGGTCCGCGGAGTCAGCCCGCGTCCCGCTCGAGGATCAGAGCGCGCGGATGTTCTCCGCCTGCAGACCCTTGGGGCCCTGCGCGGTGTCGAACTCGACGCGCTGACCCTCCTCGAGGGTGCGGTAGCCGTTGGTCTGAATGGCCGAGTAGTGCGCGAAGACGTCCTGCGAGCCGTCCTCGGGGGCGATGAAGCCGTAGCCCTTCTCCGCGTTGAACCACTTCACGGTTCCGGTAGCCATGTCTTGCTCTCCTTCAAGAGTGACGACCTCGAACGTCGAGGTCGCTCATCACGGTGTTCGTCGTCAACTCTTGGTAGAACAAGGTTCGCGTCGGGCCTGGCACATCTTCTGCCTGACCGTCAGCGCAGGACGGGAACCGTCCGGACAACTGAGGCACTGCAACGAGGTAGAACGCTACGCGACGGATCCCGGCGGCGCTACCCCATCGCGGGGTACGGCACCGAGTTGATCCCTGGGTGTGGTCACAGTTGCGTCACGACCGGGCGCGTTGTGACGCACGGGGTCCGCGCGCGTCACACGAGGCGTCGTCGCGGGTGCCTCCACCAGGCCTGCGCGCGGGGGCGTGGCGCGTAGCCTGACCGGGTGTCCGAGCCCCTCGCCCCCGTGACAGCGACCCCCGTGACAGCGACCCCCGTGACAGCCGCCCTGGTGACGCCGCGCCGCCCCGTCGAGCGCACCCACCACGGCGACGTCGTCGTCGACGACTACGAGTGGCTGCGGGACGCCGACGACCCCGCCGTCGTCGCGCACCTGGAGGCGCAGGACGCATGGACGCGAGCGCGGCTCGCGCACCTGGAGCCGCTCCGCGAGCGGCTCTTCACGGAGATCAAGGACCGCACGCTGGAGACCGACCTGTCGGTCCCCGTGCGGCTCGGCGACCACTGGTACTACGCGCGCACCGTGGAGGGCAGCCAGTACGCGATCCACGCGCGCGTCCCGGCCGCGCCGGACGCGTGGACGCCGCCCACGCTGGAGCCGGGCGTCACGCCCGACCCGGGGAGCCGGGGTCCGGGCGGGGGCGACGAGCAGGTGCTGCTCGACGAGAACGCGCTGGCCGAGGGACACGAGTTCTTCGCGCTCGGCGGCACGGAGGTGTCCGCGGACGGGCGGCTGCTCGCCTACCAGGTCGACGTGCAGGGCGACGAGCGGTACGTGCTGCGGTTCCGCGACCTCGCCACGGGCGAGGACCTGCCCGACGTCGTCGAGGAGACGTCGCCCGGGGTGGCGCTGACGCCCGGCCCGGGGTCGCCGGGCTCCGCCGCGGGCGGCTACGTCTTCTACACGACCGTCGACGACGCGTGGCGGCCGCACCGCGTGTGGCGGCACCAGCTCGGCACGCCCGCGGCCGACGACGTGCTGCTGCTCGAGGAGCCCGACGAGCGGTTCTGGGTGGGCGTGGGGCTCACGCGGTCGCGGCGGTTCGTGCAGGTGGAGCTCGCGTCGAAGCTGACGACCGAGGTGTGGCTGGTCCCGGCCGACGCGCCGACGTCGGAGCCCGTGGTCGTGTGGCCGCGTCGCGAGGGCGTCGAGTACAGCGTCGAGGACGCCGGCGACCAGCTGCTCGTGCTGCACAACGACGGCGCGGAGAACTTCGAGCTCGTCTCGGTGACCGTGCCGGACGACCTGCGTGCGCCGGGCGCGTTCGACGCGGCGGGGGCCGACGTCGTCGTGCCGCACGACCCGGCGGTGCGGCTGGAGGGGGTGGACGCGTTCGCCAGTCACCTCGTGCTGAGCTACCGCCGCGACGCGACACCACGGGTCGCCGTGGCCGCGCGGGGTCCCGCGGCTCCGCGCAGGATGACGGGGACGGGTTCGCGGGCGGCGTCGGCGGGGCTCTCCTGGCGGGAGGTCTCCACCGGGGAGGCGCTCGAGGGGGTGCAGCTCGACGCCTCGCCCATGGTCGACCAGCCCGTCGTGCGCGTCGTCGTCGAGTCGTTCGTCACGCCCCGGACCGTCTACGACGTCGTGCTCGCGACGGGCGAGCTGCTCCTGCGCAAGCGGCAGCCGGTCCTGGGCGGCTACGACCCGGCCGGCTTCGAGCAGCGCCGCGACTGGGCGACGGCGCCCGACGGGACGCGCGTCCCGGTGTCGCTGGTGTGGAAGCGCGACCCGGCGCTGCCTGCGGGCCCCGCGCGGCCCGCTCCCGTGCTGCTGTACGGGTACGGGTCGTACGAGTACTCGCTCGACCCCTGGTTCTCCGTGCCCCGGCTCTCGCTGCTGGACCGTGGCGTCGTGTTCGCCGTCGCGCACGTGCGCGGCGGCGGCGAGCTCGGCCGCGGGTGGTACGACGACGGGAAGCTGCTCGCGAAGCGCAACACGTTCACGGACTTCGTCGCCGTCGCGCAGCACCTTGTGGACACCGGGTGGACGACGCCGCAGCGGCTCGCAGCCGAGGGCGGGTCCGCCGGCGGGCTGCTCGTGGGCGCGGTCGCGAACCTCGCGCCGCAGCTCTTCGCCGGGATCCATGCGGCGGTGCCGTTCGTGGACCCGCTGACGTCGATCCTCGACCCCTCGCTGCCGCTGACCGTCACCGAGTGGGAGGAGTGGGGCAACCCGCTCGACGACCCGGACGTCTACGCGTACATGAAGGGCTACTCGCCGTACGAGAACGTGCCCGACGACGCCTCCGCGTACCCGCCGATCCTCGCGACGACGTCGCTGCACGACACGCGCGTGCTCTATGTCGAGCCCGCCAAGTGGGTGGCGCGGCTGCGCGCCGCGGGGGCGCCGGCGCTGCTGCGCATCGAGATGTCCGCAGGGCACGGGGGCGTGTCCGGGCGGTACTCGCGCTGGCGGCAGATCGCGGAGGAGAACGCCTGGCTGCTGGACGTGCTCGGGGCGACGGAGGCTACGCGCCCCGGTCGGTGACCTCTTCGAGCGCCTGGCGCAGCAGCGTGCGGTCGTGGGCCGCGCCGAGGTCGTCCTGGCGTCTCGCGAGGCGGGCCGCCGTGTCGGCGGCTCGGGCGGCCTTGCGGCCGGTGCCGCGCGCGAGGACCTCGGCGGCGTAGCGCGCGCGGCGCACGGCCTTGCGCACCGAGTGCTCGGCCGTGTCGAGCGAGGCGCCGGGGCTGCCCGCGGCCAGGTCCGCCAGGCGCCGGTCGCGGCGCTCGACGCGTCGCCGGGACCGGCGCAGCCCGCGGGGCAGCTCGTCCTTCCACGACCGTCCGGCCCTGCGGGTGAGCGGCGGGTGCGCCGCCGTCGCCGCGAGGTCGGCGGTGAGGCGGGCGTGCTCGGCCGTCCCGAGGTGCGCGACCGCGGCGGCGCGGGCGGCGTCCCAGCGAGCCGTCCACGCGGCCCGCGCCGCCGTGCGCGTCGCCTCGGGCACGGCGTCGTCGTCGAGCATCCCGAGGACGACCTCCAGGTCCCGCGCCTCGCCGAGGAGGCGGCCCCACGCCTGGAGCCGGTCGCGCAGGTCGGCGGCGACGTCGGCGTCCACGAGCCGGGGGAACTCGCCGAGGTCGGCGCGCAGGCGGCGGAGCGTCACGCGTGCGTCGTGCACGGCGTCGGGGCCCCCTGCGAGGAGGTCCGCCTCGGCGGCGGCGAGCGCCGCGACGTGGTCGCGGAGCGCGGCGGAGAGGAGGTCGGACGCGCGGGTGCCCATGCCCCGTCGTACCACGGTGCAGACGGCGGGGCCGACCACGGCGCCGACGGCGGGGCAGGACCGGCGCGGACCGCGTCGCACCGAACGGGTGAAACCTGAGACCCCGTGTCACGGGTCCGGGGAAGGCCTCTCTTGTCGAGGCATGTGGCCGGGAGAACGGCCGCGACAGCACCCCATCCGAGAGAGGCACCACCATGAGCACCGCCACCTCACGCACGGTCGAGACGACCTCGACCACCCGCGAGAGCAACCCGGCCCCGACCTTCGGCGGCCGCCTCGACAACCCCGCTCGGGGAGCGTCCGGCTCGCCGCGCACCCTGACCTCGCGGGCCCCGTTCGTCGAACGGCTCGCCCTCGCGCTCGACGTCGCCGTCGGCCGCCTCGCCCGGTTCCTCACACGCTGGTCCGTCCCGGCCCTGCGCGTGTCACTCGGCCTGGTGTTCCTGGGCTTCGGGGCGCTCAAGGCGATCCCCGGTGCGAGCCCCGCCGCCGACATCGCCGCCCGCACCATCGACGCCCTCACCCTCGGGCTGGTCCACGGCGACGCGGCCGTCTACCTCACGGCCGTCCTCGAGATGTTCATCGGCGTGACCCTCCTGACCGGCAGGCTCCTCAAGACCGGCCTGGTCGTCCTCGCGGGCGCGTTCGTCGGGATCCTCTCGCCGACCGTCCTGTTCGCCGACGAGCTGTTCGGCCACGGCATGACCCTGCTCGGCCAGTACGTGCTCAAGGACGTCGTGCTCGTCGCGGGAGCCGCCGTCGTCGCGGCCGCCGCGCTCGGCTCGCGCCTGCGCCAGCAGTGACGGCCCACCCCAGCGGCCCGCCTCCGTCACCGACGGAGGCGGGCCGCGTCGCGTCTCAGCCCTTCGCCGCGACGACGCGGCGCGCGGCGGCGTCGACCTTCGCGGCGAACGCCGGGTCGGCCTGCGCCTTCGCGACCAGGGCGTCGAGCATGGCGTTCGCTGTCGACGGGTCGGCGCTCGCGAGCACGACGTCGACGCCCGCCTCGACCGCGAGGACCGCGCGGTCGCCCGGCGACCACGCCTGGACCTGCGCCGCGTGGGACACGTCGTCCGTGACGACGACGCCGTCGAACCCCAGCGTGCCGCGCAGGAGGCCGACGACGGTGGGCGAGAACGCCGCGGGCAGCGTCGGGTCGATGCGGTCGTAGACCGCCGTCGACATCATGACCCAGGGGCGCGGGCCGTCCCCCCGCGACGCCGCGGCGACGACGTCGCGGAACACGCCGACCGACGCGTCGTCGGCGGTGGTGACGCTGTCGTGGACGCCGGCCGTCGTGTCGGTGTTCTGCGTGACGCGGCCCAGGCCCGGGAAGTGCTTGACCGTGGGCACGACGCCGGCGGCGCGCATCCCGGCGGCGAACGCCCCGGCCCCGGCGACCACCGACTCCGGCGTGCTGCCGTAGTTGCGCCCGTAGCGGCCGATGGGGGCGTTGCCCGTGCCGAGCTCGGGCGGGACGAGGTCGGCCACGGGGGCGAGGTCGACGTCGACGCCGGCGGCGCGCAGCTCGGTGCCCCAGGTCGTGGCCTGGGCGGCGAGGTCGGGGAGCGTGACCTGCTGCGTCGCGGGCGGGGCGGCGGTGAAGCCGGGGCCCTGGAGCACCCGGACCTGACCGCCCTCCTGGTCGGTGGCCACGAGCAGCCGCACCGGGTCGTGGCTCATGGCCCGGAAGGCGTCGACCAGGTTGAGGACGTTCTGCACCGGGGCCTGCGAGCGGCCCGCGAGGAACACGCCGCCGACGTGCCGGTCGCGCACCAGCGCGGCGGTCGTGTCGCGCGAACCCCGGACGGGCAGGCCCACCATGAGGAGCTGGCCGACCTTCTGCTCCAGCGTCCAGCCCGCGAGGGGGTCGGCGGGCGGAGGCGGCGGGGAGGCGTCGGCGTGGGGGTCGGGGACGGCGTGGGGGCCGGCGACGGAGACGGCGGGGGTGTCGGGCTCGTCGTCGTCGGGCGCGCCGACGGGGACGACACCGGGGACGAGGACGCGACCGGCGGAGTGGGCGCCGGCGACGGCGCACCGCCTCCGGTGCACGCCGCGAGCAGCCCGACGAGCAGCCCCGTGAGGGCGAAGCCCACCGCCGCCACCGCCAGGGTGGCGGCGCGCGCCGGGCGGGTCCCGCCGGGGGACATCAGCTCCTGCGCCTCCGGTCGGAGTGCGCGAGCGTGGACAGGGCCTGGGTCCACTGGTGCTCCGCGTTGCCGGCACGCTCCGCGGACTGGATGTTCTGCTGCACCACCTCGATGCGCGTGCCGCCGTCGACGGCCTGGAGCGTGATGGCGATGTCGTGGTAGTTGCCCGGCACGTCCTCGAGGCCGGACAGCGGCGAGAAGTGCGTGAAGTGCATGAGGCGCGGGCGCTCGAACGCGAGCACCGTGCCGTGGTCGGCGAACTGGCGGCCGAAGAAGTGGCCCTCGAACGTCACCGGGCTCCCGACCTGGAAGTCGGTCTCGATGTTGGCGCCCAGCATCCAGCGGGCGCCCGGGTGCAGGAGCTCGGCCCACACACGCTCGGGCGGCTCGGCGACGAAGGTCGAGGCGGTCACGGTGTGCCGGGCGTCGGTGCTCATGGGGTCGAACCTAACGCGGCGCGGGTCCGCCGTCGAAGCGGGTCGCGGGTGGCTCGCAGGGTGGTCGCGGCCGCCGGGGACGGTGCGCGACGCCGGTCGTCCTGGATGCTTCCCGGACGACCGCTGCGGGGCGCCCGGGCGTCGCGCGGTCAGGCGGCGGTCGCTGCCCGCAGCGCCGCCAGGAACGCGTCCACGTCGGCCGGCGTCGTCGCCCAGCTGCACATCCAGCGGACCTCGACGCGGTCCAGGGTCTCGCCGTCGGCCCAGTCGTAGAAGCGCGTCCGCTCGCGCAGGCGGTCGGCGGCGGCGCGGGGGAGCGTCGCGAAGACGGCGTTGGACTGCGTGGGCCGCGTGACGCGGACGACGTCGCCGCCGAGGGCCTCGACGCCCGCGCGCAGGCGCTGCGCCGCGGCGTTCGCGGCGGACGCGTTGCGGTGCCACAGCGGCTCGTCGCCGTCCAGCATCGCGAGCAGCTGCGCGGAGACGTACCGGGCCTTGGAGGCGAGCTGCATCGTCGACTTGCGCAGGAACGGCACCGCCGCGGCGGCCGCCCGCCGGGCGTCGGCCGCGCCGGGCGTCGGGGCGTCGTCGGGCCCCAGGACGACGACCGCCTCGCCGAGCAGGCCGCCGTTCTTCGCGGCGCCGAGCGAGACGACGTCGACGCCGACGTCGGTGGTGAGCGCGCGCAGCCCGACGCCGAGGTGCGCGGCGGCGTTGGCGAGCCGCGAGCCGTCCACGTGGACGGCCAGGCCCATGCCGTGCGCGACCTCGACCAGGGCGGTGAGCTCCTCGACGTCGTAGACCGTGCCGAGCTCCGTGGCCTGCGTGAGCGTGAGCACCTGCGGCTGCGCGCGGTGCACGTCGCCGAGCTCCCCGAACCACGCCGCGACGTCGAGCGGCTCGATCTTGCCGTCCACCGCCGGGCGCGTGAGCAGCTTGAGGCCGCCGACGCGCTCCGGCGCCCCGTTCTCGTCCGTGTGCGCGTGCGCGACGTCGGAGGCGACGACGCCCGCCCAGCGCGACGTCGTCGCCATGAGGCTGACGACGTTCGCGCCCGTGCCGTTGAGCACGGGGAACGCGGTGGCTCCGGCGCCGAAGACGTCACGCACGCGGTCGGCGAGGCGGGCCGTCCACGCGTCGTCGCCGTAGGCGACGGCGTAGCCCTCGTTCGCCGCGGCGATGGCGGCGAGGACCTCGGGGTGCGTGGGGGCGTAGTTGTCGGAGCCGAAGGGAGGCAGCACGGGGTCAGGGTATGCCGGTCCGCGACGGCCGACGGCGGGCGCGGCCCGCACGGCCGCCGACCCGCGACGCAGCCCGCAGGGCCGCCGACCCGCGACGCGGCCCCGTGCGGGCTACGCCTTGCGGGCCTGCACGACGGCCACCGGAACCCGACCGCGCATCGCCGTGCCCGCCTGCTCGGTCACGCCCACGAGGCCGGCGCCCTCGAGCAGCCGCGCGACGCCGTGGTCGAGGTTGTCGGCGACGTACGCCAGGCCGGCCTGCTTGCGGGCGAACCAGCCGCCGCCCGCGCCGCCGTGCCGCCGCCCGTGCCCGTGCCCGTGCCCGTGTCCATGTCCGTGGTCGTCAACACCGTGCCCCGCGTGCTCCCCGTCGTCGGGCTGGGCGAAGTCCAGGATCGTGACCCGGCCGCCCGGGCGCAGGACGCGCAGGATCTCCGCCGCCATCGCCTCCTTCTGGTCGGTGGGGACGTGGTGCAGCGCGAACGAGCTGATGACGTGGTCGACGCCGGCGTCGTCGGCGGGCAGGTGGTCGGCGTAGCCGCGCACGAGCGTGACCCCGACGCGGCGGCGGCGCGCCTTGCGCGCGGCGCGGTCCAGGGCGCCGCGGTCCGGGTCGAGGCCCGTGACGACGCCGCCGGCCGCGGCGGCGCGCAGGGCGAGGTTGCCCGTGCCGCAGCCGATCTCGAGAACACGGTCGCCGGACGCGATCCCGGCGGTCCGCACGAGCGCGTCGAGGTGCGCGCCGACGCCCGCGAGCGCGGTCATGAGGTCGTAGCTCCACAGGAGGCTCGCCTTGCCGGAGCCGGGGAGGAACGCGCGGTCGCCCACGGCCGCGTCGTCGACGATCCTGACCTGGGTGGTGTCGCTCATGATGGTTCCTCCGTGATGGTGGGTAGGACCAGCCTGCGGCCCGCGCCGCGGGCCGGGCAGGACGGAAGTCGGTGAGGATGGCACGTTCGTCGGCCGGTGCCGGGTCGCTGCGCCCGCGGCTGCCCGGGTCGCGCGCCCGCCTGCGCGCCGTGCGCGCCGACGGCACGCCCGTCTACCGGTTCGACGGCGTCCCCGGCGTGCCACCCGTCGCCGTCGTCCGGTTCGGCGGCACGCCCCACGAGGACGGCGAGCTGCCCGAGCACCGCCACGCGCACGACTTCCACGTGCTCATCTATGTCGAGGCGGGCGACGGCGAGGCGGGCGGCGGCGAGGCGGGCGGCGGCGAGGCGGGCGGCGGCGAGGCGGGCGGCGGGGCCGGTGGCGACCTGCGGATCGACGGCGTCGTCCAGCCGCTGCGCGCGGGCGAGGCGATCACGGTGCCGCCGGGTCACGTCGTCGGCGTCGGGCGGCACCAGCCCGACGGGTCGCGGGCGTGGGCCGTGTCGTTCCTGCCCGACGCCGTGCCGGCGCTCGCGGGCGTGCCGCCCGTGGCCTGGGCCGGCCACCCGCTGCTCGCGGCGTTCGACGACGTGCGCCGCGTCGTCGTGCCGCCGGAGCGCGGCGCGGCGTGGGTGGGGCTGCTCGCCGAGCTTCACGCCGAGACGACGGACCCGTCGCGGCCCGGGGCCGACGCCGCCGCGCGGGCCGTGCTGACGCGCCTGCTCGTGGACCTCGCACGGCTCGCTCCCGCGGGGGCCGCGGGGCCCGGTGGCGGGTCGGGCGTCGCGGACCCGCTCGTGCAGCGCGTGCTCGCCGTCGTCGAGGCCCGGTTCGCGGAGCCCGTGTCGACGGGGTCGGTGGCGCGCGAGCTCGGGTACACGGCCGGGCACCTGACCACGGTGATGCGCGAGCGGACGGGCCGGACGGTGCTCGACTGGCTCACCGAGCGGCGCATGGCCGAGGCGCGGCGGCTGCTCGCGGAGACGGACCTGCCGCTGGGCGTGATCGCCGCGCGGACCGGGTTCCGGGATGCGGCCTACCTGACCCGGCGGTTCCGCGCCTGGCACGGGACGACGCCCCTGGCGTGGCGGCGGGGTGCGACGAGCGGCTGAGCGTCCGGGGGCGGGCCTGCCGTCCGGGCGCCGTGCGCCGATAGCGTTCGCCCATGCGCTGGGTGCGGTGGGTCTTCGTCCTGTATCTCGCGGCCGTGCTGGGCCTGACCCTGTGGCCGTCGCTCGACCAGACGTCGGTGCCCGGGTGGGCGACCTCGACGGTCGCCGCCCTGGCCCGCATCGGCATCCACACGTCGGTGGCCGCTCTCGAGGCGCTCTCGAACCTCGTGATGTTCCTGCCGTTCGGCGTGCTGGGCGTCGTGCTGCTGGCGTACGCCCGCCGGGCGTGGTCCTTGGGTGCCGTCCTCGGGGCCGTCGCGCTGGCGGGGTTCGTCTTCTCGGGCGCCATCGAGACGACGCAGCTCCTGATCCCCGGGCGGGTCTCGACGCTCCAGGACGTGCTGCTCAACGGCGGCGGCGGGCTGCTGGGGGCGTGCGTCGCTGCGGTCCTCGTGGCGCGGTTCGCGCGAACCGGCATGCGCGACTAGCAATAGTGTGTGACACACAGTAAGGTGTGTCGCATGAACCCGGATCACGCACAGCATCTGCAGGAGCTGCGGCGCGGCACCGTCGTGCTCGCGTGCCTGATCCGGCTCCGCACGCCCGGCTACGGGTACGCGCTGCTCGAGACGCTCACTGCCGACGGCCTCGACGTCGACGCCAACACGCTCTACCCGCTGCTGCGCCGGCTCGAGAAGCAGGGCCTGGTGACCAGCGAGTGGAACACCGACGAGGCCAGGCCGCGCAAGTTCTACACGACGTCGTCGGCGGGCACCGAGCTCGCCGCCGTCCTCACCGCCGACTGGGACCAGCTGGACGCCGCCCTGCGCCGGCTGCGGGAAGGAGCCTGAGATGACGAACCGGACGGACCTCACCGCGCGCTACCTGGACGCGGCCGCGGCCCAGGTGCGCGAGCCGCAGCGCGACGCGCTGCGGCGCGAGCTCGCCGAGCGCATCGCCGACACGGTCGACGCGCGCGTCGCCGCCGGCGCGGCGCCCGCTGACGCCGAGTACGCGACGCTCGCCGCACTCGGCCACCCCGCCGCGCTCGCGGCCGACTACCTGGACCGGCCCCTCCAGCTCATCGGGCCGCGCTACTACCTGCTGTGGCGCCGGCTCGTGCGCGTCGTCGTGCCGATCGCGGGCGTCGTCGCCGCGGTGGGCAGCGCCGTCGGCGCCGTGACCGAGGGGCTCGGCGCCGCGCAGGTCATCGGCGCGGGGATCGGCACCGGCGTGCAGATCGCGGTGTACGTGGCCGCGGGCATCACGTTCGTGCTCGCCGTCATGGAGCGCAACGTCCCCGCCAAGGACCTCGACCCGTCCGCCGGCTGGCGGCCCGAGCAGCTCCCCGAGGTCCAGACGCCGTCGGCGCGCACGGTGCGCAACGACCAGATCGGCGACGTCGTCTGGCTCGCGATCCTCGGCGCGCTCGTCTTCTTCGGGAACCAGCTCTCGTTCGTCCGGGGCGGCGACGCGCACACGCAGTTCCTCGACGCCGGCACGTGGTCGTGGCTGCGGTGGGCGCTGCTGGCGCTCGTCGTCGTCGAGCTCGTGCTGGTCCTCGTCTCGCTCGCCCGCAGGCGCTGGACCTGGTGGTTCGCGGGCGTCAACGCGACCGTCAACGCTGCGACGGTGGCCGTGCTCGTCCCGGTGCTGTCCACCGGGCGCCTGCTCGACCCCGGCGCGCTCACGTCCGCGGGCTGGGCCGACGGGCCGGAGCTGGTCGGCCCGGGCGGCACGCTGGCGACGGTCGCGGTCGTCGCCGTGGTGGTGCTGTGCGTGGCCGACGCGGTCAAGGGCTTCGTGCGGGCCGCCCGGCAGTCGGGGCGGTCCACACCCTGACCGCCCGGCGCCCGGCCGGCCCCGTCACGGCGCCGCGAGGGGCGCCGGCGCCGGGCGGGCGGCGAGGTGGCCGTGGCCGGCGATGTCCAGGCCCGCCTCGACCACCTCGGCCCGGCCGTCGGCGATGCGGACCGTCGACACCGACGCGTTCGGCAGCGGGACCAGCGGGCCGGGCCGCACCGTCCACAGGTAGGCGCCCAGCGTGAGCCCGTGCCCGACGACGAGCACCTCGGGACCCCGGCCAGAGCCCGCCGACGGGTCGTCGTGCGCGGCGACGATCCGGGCGAACGCCGCGGCGACGCGCGCCATGTACGCCGCCCCGGACTCGCCGTGCGGCAGGCCCGGGTGACGGCCCGCGAGCACGGCCGGGACGAGCTCGGCCCAGGGCTGGTGCGCCTCCAGCTCGCGCTCCGGGCGGCGCTCGAACGTGCCGAAGTCGTACTCGCGCAGGTCCGCGTCGACGCGCAGCGGCAGGCGCTCGTGGTGGTGGAGGATCTCGACGGCCGTCGTCACCGCGCGGCCCGACGGCGACGAGTACGCCGCCGCGAAGTCGGACGCCGCGAGGTGCCGCGCGGTGGTGCGCACGCCCTCCCGGCCGGTCTTCGTCAGTGGCGAGTTGGAGGATCCCTGGAGGATCTGGCGTGCGTTGAAGTGGGTCTGCCCGTGGCGCACGAGCGTGAGGGTGAGGGTCATCGTGGTCCCTTTCGCGGATGAGCGGTCGGGTCGACGGTACGCATGCGAAGGTGGCGGGACGGCGACGTCGCGGTGACCGCGACGCGAACTCTCGAGAGCGTGGAGGAGCGCGGTGTACCTGATCGGCGACGACGTCGTCCTCTCCGCGAGCGACCTCACCGCGGCCGCGACGTGCGAGCACGCGTTCCTGCGCACGCTCGACGTGCGGCTCGGCCGGGCCGAGGCGCTCGACGTCCCCGACGACCCGATGCTCGCCCGCACCGCGAGCCTCGGGGAGGCGCACGAGCTGCGGCTGCTCGCGGCGTACGAGGAGCGGTTCGGGACGGCGCACGGGCCCGGCTCCGGCGTCGGCGTCGTCGCGGTCGAGCGGCCCGCGCTGCGCGACCCGGACGCCGTCGCCGCGGCGCTCGCGGCCACGCGGGCGGCGTTCGACGACGGCGCCGACGTCGTCTACCAGGCCATGCTCGCGGAGTCGCCGGCCACCCGTGCGGACGGCGTCCGGCGGCCAGGGTTCGTCGGGTTCGCCGACTTCGTCGTGCGGCAGGCCGACGGGCGCTACCGGATCCAGGACTCCAAGCTCGCGCGGCACGCGAAGGTCACGGCGCTGCTCCAGCTCGCCGCCTACGCCGGGCGGCTGCGAGCGCTCGGCGTGGAGGTCGACGACGAGGTCGACCTGATCCTCGGGGACGGCTCCGTGAGCACGCACCGGCTCGCCGACATCGAGCCCGTGTACCGGCTGCGGCGCGCGCACCTGGAGCGGCTCGTCGTCGAGCACCTCGCGGAGGAGGGCGCGGCGGCGTGGGGCGACCCCCGCTACGCCGCCTGCGGGCGGTGCGCCGTGTGCGACGCCGAGGTGGCCGCGCACCGCGACGTGCTGCTCGTCGCCGGGCTGCGGCTGACCCAGCGGGCGCGGCTCGCCGCGGCGGGGATCACGACGATCGACGGGCTGGCGGCGTCGGACGGGCTTGTGGAGGGGATCGGGGCGGCGACGCTGACCGCGCTGCGGGAGCAGGCGGCGCTCCAGCTGGAGTCGGAGCGGGGCGACGGCGCGGTGCACGTCCCCGCCGTCCGCGTCGTCGACGCCGGCGGGCTCGCCGTCGTCCCGGAGCCGAGCGCAGGGGACGTCTTCTTCGACTTCGAGGGCGACCCGCTCTACACCGAGGGCGCCGCCACGCAGTGGGGGCTGGACTACCTGTTCGGGCTCGTCGAGGCGGACGGGACGTTCCGTGCGTGGTGGGCGCACTCGTTCGCGGAGGAGCGCGTCGCGCTGCGCGGGTTCCTCGACTACCTGCGCGAGCGCCGCGCGCAGCACCCCGACCTGCACGTCTACCACTACGCGTCGTACGAGCGGACGCACCTGCTCTCGTTGGCCGCCCGGCACGGCGTCGGCGAGGAGGAGGTCGACCAGCTGCTGCGCGAGCACGTGCTCGTGGACCTGTACCCCGTGGTGCGGCGCGCGGTGCGCGTGGGCAGCCGGTCGTACTCCATCAAGAAGCTCGAGCCGCTCTACATGGGCGACGACCTGCGCGGCGGCGACGTGCAGACGGCCGCCGCGTCGATCGAGGAGTACGCCGCCGCTCGGGACGCCGTCCTGCGGGGCGACGCCGCGCAGGGACAGAAGATGCTCGACGCCATCGCCGACTACAACGCCTACGACTGCCGCTCCACGCTGCGGCTGCGCGACTGGCTCCGGGGGCTCGCGCACGCCCACGGGGTCGTGCCGCTGGGCGCCCCCGACGACGCGCCCGGGCCGGCGGTCGACGACTCGCCCCTCGCGGACCGGCTCGCGGCGCTTGCGGGCGACCCGCTCGACCCGGACCGGTCCGCGGACCAGCGCGCGCTGGGCCTCGCGGCGGCCGCGATCGACTACCACCGGCGCGAGAGCAAGTCGTTCTGGTGGGGCCACTTCGCGCGGCTCGTCGAACCGCCGGCGGCCTGGCTCGACACGCGTGACGTGCTGCGCGTGGACGGCGTGCGCGTGGTGCGCGGCTGGACGGTCGAGGGCCGGCAGAAGAACCCGCGGCGGGTGCTCGAGCTGCGCGGCGAGTGGGCGCCGGGCTCGCGGCCGAGCACGTCCGCGAACCCCGGGCCGTACCTGCTGTACGAGCACCCCGGCCCGTACCCGAGCCCGACGGCGGACCCCGGCGCGCGCTCGGCGCTGCGCGTGCGCGTGCTGGAGGTGGTCGACGACGCGACCGTGCTGGTGGAGGAGGGGCTGCCCGGCGGCGCCGACCCGCACGACGCGGTGCCGATCGCGCTGACGCCGGCGTCGCCGCCGGACACGCGGACGCTCGCCGCCGCGGTCGCCGAGTGGGCCGCGCGCCTCGTGGACGTCGGCGGGGCGTCCGATCCCGGCGGTGGTGCGCGGTGGCCGAGGGACGCTGTCGTCGACGTGCTCCGGCGCACCCCGCCGCGCACGCGCTCCGGCGCGCTCGCGGCCGTGCTCCCGGGGCCCGGTCCGGGTGGAGACGGCGACGGCGACCACATCGCCGCCGTCGTCGCGAGCGTGCTCGACCTCGACGACTCGTACCTGGCTGTGCAGGGCCCGCCCGGGACCGGCAAGACGTACCTCGCCGCCCGCGTGATCCGCACGCTCGTCGAACGGCACCGCTGGCGGGTCGGCGTCGTCGCGCAGTCGCACGCCGTCGTCGAGAACGTCCTCGACGGCGTCGTGCGCGCCGGGCTCGACCCCGGCCTGGTGGGCAAGGAACCCTCCGACGCCGAGGCGGACGTCGCGTTCACCGCCGTGCCCCGCAAGGGGTACGCGGCGTTCGCCGACGAGCACGCGACCAGCGGCTTCGTGCTGGGCGGCACCGCGTGGGACTTCGCCGCCGCCGACCGCGTGCCCCGCCGCTCGCTCGACCTGCTCGTCGTGGACGAGGCCGGCCAGTACGCGCTGGGCACCACGATCGCGGCGTCCGTCGCGGCGCGGAACCTGTTGCTGCTCGGCGATCCGCAGCAGCTCCCGCAGGTCTCCCAGGGCACGCACCCGGAGCCGGTGGACACGTCCGCGCTCGGCTGGGTCGCGGACGGTCACGACGTGCTGCCCGCCGAGCTCGGCTACTTCCTCGCCGCGAGCCGGCGCATGCACCCCGCCGTCGCGCGGCCCGTCTCGGAGCTGTCGTACGAGGGCCGCCTGCACTCGCACGCGACCGCCTCGCAGCGCTGGCTGGAGCACGTCACCCCCGGCCTGCACCTGCGGCGCGTCCGGCACGAGGGCCGGTCCACCGCGTCGCCCGAGGAGGCCGCCGAGGTGGTCGAGATCGTGCGGTCGCTGGTCGGCAAGCGATGGGACAGCGGGGCCGGCGGGCTGCCGGTGACGTCAGCCGACGGCGGGCGGTCACTGACGCGGTCCGACGGCGGGCGCCTCCTCACCGCGGCCGACGTCGTCGTCGTCACGCCCTACAACGCGCAGGTGCAGTGCGTGCGCGAGGCGCTCGACGCGGCCGGGTTCGACGCCGCGCGCATCGGGACCGTGGACAAGTTCCAGGGGCAGGAGGCCGCCGTCGCGATCGTGAGCCTCGCCGCCTCGGACGCTGCCGAGGTGCCGCGCGGCATGGAGTTCCTCCTCATGAAGAACCGGCTCAACGTCGCGATCTCCCGTGCCCAGTGGGCCGCGTACCTCGTGTGGAGTCCGGCGCTGCTCGACCACCTGCCGGCGACGCCGCAGGCGCTCGCGCAGCTCAGCGCGTTCGCGCGGCTCGTGGGGGCGTGACGTGGCGGAGCCCGACGCCGGCCGCCTGCGGCGCGTCGCCGTCCTCGTGCTCGACGGCGCCAAGCCGCTCGACGTCGGCATCCCCGCCCAGGTGTTCACGACCCGGCCGAGCATGCCCTTCGAGGTGCGCGTCTGCGGGCCGGCGCCCGGCCTCGTCACGGGTGGCGACGGGCTCTCGTACCACGTCGCGCACGGGCTCGACGCGCTCGCCTGGGCCGACATCGTCTTCATCCCCGGGTACCGCAGACCGGACCAGGAGGACCCGCCTGCCGCCGTCGTCGCCGCGCTCGTCGCCGCCCACGCCCGGGGTGCGCGGCTCGCCGCCATCTCCACGGGTGCCTTCGCGCTCGCCGCGACCGGGCTGCTCGACGGTCGCCGCGCGACCACGCACTGGCACTACACGCGGGCGCTCGCCACCCGCTATCCACAGATCCGGGTGGACGAGAACGTGCTGTTCGTCGACGAGGGCAGCGTGCTCACCTCGGCCGGGGCGGCGTCGGGCATCGACCTGTGCCTGCACGTGCTGCGCGGCGAGCTGGGCGTCGCCGCCGCCAACCACGCGGCCCGGCGGCTCGTCGCGGCGCCCTACCGCAGCGGCGGCCAGGCGCAGTACGTGCCGCGCAGCGTGCCCGAGCCGCTCGGCGAGCGGTTCGCCGCGACGCGCGAGTGGGTGCTGCACCACCTCGCCGACCCGCTCACGCTCGACGACCTCGCCCGGCACGCGGCCGTGTCGCCGCGCACGTTCTCCCGGCAGTTCGTCGCGGACACCGGGTACACGCCGCTCCAGTGGGTCATGCGGGCGCGCGTCGACGCGGCACGTGAGCTCCTCGAGCTCTCGCAGCGCAGCGTCGAGCAGGTCGCCTCCGACGTCGGGCTGGGGACGGGCGCGAACCTCCGGCTGCACTTCCAGCGCATCCTCGGGACGTCGCCCAGCGAGTACCGGAGGACGTTCGCGCGCGGCGAGTAGCGGCTGAGCGGGAGCCACCGCGGCGGGAGCGCAGGCCCGGTCCGGAGACGGTCGCCCCTGCGAGCGATGCCGGAGCGACCACGCCTGCTCGGCGGCGAAGCGTTGGCGAGATCCTTGCGAACCCTGGCGCTCCGGCCACTGTTTGCTGCGCTCCCGCCGGGCGAACCTGGTGGTGGCCGCGGAGCCCACGATCTCCCGGCCGCCACCGGCGGGCCGCCAGACCGGCCCGCCACGACCGGAAGGACAGCATGACTCGCATCGCCATCAACGGGTTCGGCCGCATCGGCCGCAACGTGCTGCGCGCGCTCCTGGAGCGCGACACGGACCTCGACGTCGTCGCCGTCAACGACCTCACCGACCCGGCCGCGCTCGCCCGGCTGCTCGCGTACGACACGACCGCCGGGCGCCTCGGGCGGCCGGTCACGGTCGACGGCGACACCCTCGTCGTCGACGGCCGCCGCATCCGCGTGCTCGCCGAGCGCGAGCCCGCCGACCTGCCGTGGAAGGAGCTCGGCGTCGAGATCGTCGTCGAGGCGACCGGCCGCTTCACCGCGGCCAAGGCGGCCCGTGCCCACCTCGACGCCGGGGCGCGCAAGGTGCTCGTCAGCGCCCCGTCCGACGGCGCCGACGTGACCCTCGCGCTCGGCGTCAACACCGAGGCGTACGACGCCGCGGTGCACACCGTCGTCTCGAACGCGTCGTGCACCACGAACGCGCTCGCACCGCTCGCGTCCGTGCTCGACACGCTCGCGGGCATCGAGCACGGCTTCATGACCACCGTCCACGCGTACACGCAGGAGCAGAACCTGCAGGACGGCCCGCACCGCGACCCGCGGCGCGCCCGCGCCGCGGCCGAGAACATCGTGCCGACGACGACGGGGGCGGCCAAGGCCATCGGCCTCGTGCTGCCGCAGCTCGACGGGAAGCTCTCGGGCGACTCGATCCGGGTGCCGATCCCGGTCGGCTCGATCGTCGAGCTCAACGCCACCGTGGCCCGGGACGTCACGCGCGACGACGTCATCGCCGCCTACCGTTCCGCGGCCGCGGGGAGCCTCGCGGGGATCCTCGAGTTCTCGGAGGACCCGCTCGTCTCGTCCGACATCGTCGGCAACCCGGCGTCGTCGATCTTCGACTCGATGCTGACCCGCGTCGACGGGAAGCACGTCAAGGTCGTCGCCTGGTACGACAACGAGTGGGGCTTCTCGAACCGCGTGGTCGACACGCTGGAGCTGCTCGCGGCGTGACGCCCTGGACGGAGGAGGGAGCCCTGGCCCGCACGGACGGCGGGCCAGGGCTCCGTGCCGTCAGCCGATGTGGCTCTCAGCCGAGAACACGCACGTGCCTGCGCGCCTGGGAGCCCAGCGACGTCACGAGCCTGCCGTCGAACGTGACGAGGAGGTGCCCGCCGCGATGGCGAGGGTTCAGCAGGTGCGTGTCGGTCACCTGCTTCGTCCCGGTCACATGGCTTGTCAGAGCGCGATGGTCCGCCAGGGAGGTGCTGTCGGGCACGAACGACGCGTGGCGCAGCGCCTTGATGCTGCGCAGCGTCGCCATCGCCTCCGTGACGCTGACCTGACGGCCGACGACCGACGGGTTCATCACCAGGCGGACCAGCCCGATCTCGGTCACCGGCGTCGTGGCGAAGGCTGGCGTGTCGCGGAGCCAGCGCAGCACGGCCGGATGATCCTCGTGCGCCTCGAGCGCCACCGCCACGAGCACGTCGACGTCCGGCAGCTCAGTCCTCGGCAAGGGCGTCCTCGACCATCTGCCTCGTCACGTGGTGGCCGCGGGCGGTGATCGTCACGAGCCTACCCAGGGGGTCGTAGTCAAGGTCGGCACGCTCGATCTCGGCGGCTCGCTCCGCTGCCAGCTCGACGAGGATCTCGCCAGGGCTGCGGTCCGGGAAACGGGTCGCGCCGATGCTCACGATCCGCTCGACACGCGGACCGCGCGTGATCTGGGTGCGCGGATGGACGGTGGGCATGCCACACGTGGACCACCGATCCGACGACCAGGTGGTACACCGTGTGCTCGTCGTGCTCGTCGTGCTCGTCGTGTTCGTCGGGCCGCGAGCCGTCAGGCCCCGACGTCGCCGTCGACGTAGAGCCAGCGGCCGTCCTCGCGCACGAAGCGGCTGCGCTCATGGAGGCGGCCGCGCTCGCGCGTGCTGCGGCTGCGCCACGAGGCGACGAACTCGACCTCGCCCGCGTCGTCGAACGGGCCGCCCGCCCGCGTGCCCAGGATGTCGAGACGGCGCCAGTCGACGTCGTCGTCGAGGTCGAGGTCCGCGGGGCGGGTGGTGGGATGCCAAGAGGTGCGCAGCCAGGCGACGTCGCCCGTCGCGAAGGCCGTGAAGCGGGAGCGCATGAGCGCCTCGGCGGTCGGCGCGGGCCGGTCGCCGGCGATCACGGGCCCACAGCACTCGGCGAGCGGGAGGCCGGAGAGGCAGGGGCAGCGGGTCATGCGCCTATCGTGCCGCGCCCGGGCGGCCGGCCCGAGTCGCTGCCCGGGCAGCCCGCTCGCCCGGCCGCCCGCCGTTTCGACTCGGCCGCCCGCCGGGCCGCCGGGCCGCCCGGCCGCCCGCCCGCCCGGCCGCCGACCCGGCTGCCGGTCCGGCGGCCCGGCGGGCTGGCGATCGGAACGTGGGTTCGGGATCGGAACGTGCAATCAGAGGCACGCTCCGATCCCGAACCCACGTTCCGATCTGGCATCGCTGCCGCTCGCACCGGCACCGGCACCGGCACCGGCACCGGCACCGGCACCGGCACCGGCTGCGGCCGCCCGCCTACGCTTCCGCTTCCGCCGCTTCCGCCGCCGCCGTCGGCGCCAGCGCCTCCTCCACCGCCTGCCGGGCCGCCGGGAACGGCGGGTTGGTGCGGTGCTCCCAGATGTTGACCGCCAGCGCGAGCGCCGTCAGCACCGCGCCCGCGAGCGGCACCCAGCGCACGCCGACGGCCGCGGTGAGCGCGGCGCCGAGCCCGGAGCCGGCCGCGATGCCGAGGTTGAAGATCGCCGACGACACCGCGACGCCCATGTCGGTGGACCCGGGGGACACGAGCATGACGCGGTGCGAGAGGGCGGGCGGGATGGTCGCGAACGCCCCGCCGAACAGGGCGATGCCCACGATCGCGACCAGGTGGTTCGGGGCGAGCGCGAAGAGCAGCACCTGCGCCACGGTGACGACGACGATGGCCGTGGTGAGGCTGCCCCACGAGTGCCGGTCGAGGAACCGCCCGACCACGATCGCGCCCACGACGCCCGCGGCCCCCTGGATGGACAGCAACCACGGCATGTCCGCGCGGGCGTACCCGGAGACGTCCTGGAGCAGCTGGGTCACGAACGTGATGAGCCCGAACGCGCCCGTGACCACGAGGGCCGTCGTCACGAGCTGAGTGACGAGCCGGCGCCGGCTCGGGAAGGGCGCGCGCGACGCCCCGCCCTCCGACGGCCTCACGGTGGGGAACAGCACGAGGACGACGACGAAGATCACCATCGACAGCGCCGAGACCACCCAGAACGTGGTGCGCCAGCTCGTGTGCTCGGCCAGCCAGGTGCCGGCGGGCAGGCCCAGCACGGGCGCGATCGAGTTGCCGAGCGCGAGGCGGGCCATGACGCGCCCGCGCACGCGCGGCGGGAACAGCCCGGCCGTGCCGGGGATCACGGCCACCCAGAACAGCGCCTGGGCCAGCGCGGTGACCAGGCGGGCGGCCATGATCGACCCGTACCCGTCGGCGAGCCCGGCCCACAGCGTGCCGACCGCGGCGAGCAGCACCGTGGCCGACAGCACCCAGCGGCGCGGCACGCGCTTGGTCGCCATGGCGAGCGGCACGGTCGCCACCAGCACCACGAGCGCGTAGCCCGTGACCAGGAGTCCGATGCGCGACGTCGTCGTGTCCAGGTCGGGGGCCATGAGGGTGAGCAGGCCGCTCGGCAGGCCCTCGACGAGCACGAACAGGAACGTCGAGACGGCCATCGCGACGAGGATGACGTTCGCGCGGCGCGGGTCGACGATGCCGGGGGTGGCGGGGGAGGTCACCGTCCCGAGGGTATCGGCGCAGGCGATGAGTCGGGCGCGCGGACGTCGTCTACCGCGCAGCATCGACCGGTGCCCGACGCGAAGGAGCCTCCCGTGCCTACCACCACCGCCACGATCGACGTGCCCGGCGCCGTCGTCACCTACGACGTCCACGAGCCCGAGATGCCGTCGGGCGTCCGCCCGCTGTTCGTCGTCGGCAGCCCTATGGGCGCCGGCGGCTTCGCGACCCTGATCAGCCACTTTACCGACCGCACCGTCGTCACGTACGACCCGCCGGGCGCCGACCGGTCCACCCTCACGGGCACCGGGCCCGACCCGGACCCGATGAACCGCGGCGCGGTGCTGCACGCCGTCGCCCAGGCCGTCGGGCAGGGCCCGTACGACTTCTTCGGGTCGAGCGGCGGTGCCGTCGACGGGCTGGCGTGGGTCCAGCAGTTCCACGAGGACCTCGCCACGGCCGTCCTGCACGAGCCGCCGCTGGCCAAGGTGCTGCCCGACAGCGACGTCATGGCCGCCGCGATGGACGACGTCCACACCACCTACGAGGCGCACGGCTTCGGCGCGGGCATGGCCAGGTTCATCGCGCTCGTCTCCGTCCAGGGCGAGATCGACGGCGACTACCTCGCCCGGCCCGCCCCCGACCCGGCCGCGTTCGGCCTGCCTGCTGACGACGACGGGACCCGCGGCGACGCCCTGCTGGGCGTGAACATGAAGACCATGCAGCACTGGCTGCCCGCCTTCGCCTCGGTGCGGGCGGCGTCGACGCACGTGATCCCTGCCTACGGCGAGGACTCGGGCGAGACGATGGCGGCGCGTGCCGCGCGGGCGCTCGGCGACGAGCTCGGGCTGGAGCCCGCCGTCTTCCCCGGCGACCACGGCGCCTTCCAGGGCGGCGAGTACGGGTTCGTCGGCAAGCCTGACGCGTTCGCGGCCCGGCTCCGGGAGCTGCTCGGCTGAGAGCCGACAGCGCACGCCGCCCCGTGCCGAACTGCGCCGTCGTCGCTAGGTTCGGCCCATGAGTCCCGTCCGTCTGCACCGCCCGGGGGTCGAGGGGTGGCTGCGGCGGGCACCCGGCGCGGTCGTCGTCGCGGTCGCGGTGCTGCTCGTCGTCGGCGGTCTCGTGCTCGCCGTCCGTCCGCTCACGTCCCTCGTGCTCCTCGCCGTCACGGTCGGCGTGGCGTGCGTCCTGACCGGGGCGGCGGACGTCGCCGACGCCGGTCGGCCGCGCTGGAGGCGGGCGCTCGCCGTCGTGTGGGTGCTGGTCGGTGTGCTGCTGCTGGCCCGGCTCGAGACGGCCGTCGCGCTCCTGCCTCTCGTGGTCGCCCTGCTGCTCGTGGCCGGCGCCGTCGCTGCTGCGGGCGACGCGTTCGCGCGCGGCGCGGGCCGCGGGGAGCGGGCGCTGGCAGCCGCGTGGGCGCTGGCCCAGGTGGCGCTCGCGGTGCTCGCGCTGCTCTGGCGCGACGCGACCGTGGTGCTCGCCGCTCTCGTCTTCGCCCTACGCACGACGGCGTTCGGCGTCCTCCTGCTGTGGCGTCACGCGCGAGGCCGCAGGCCGATCCCGCCGGCACCGCGCCCTCGCCGGATCGCCGACGGAGTGCGGTGGGCGGCCGCCGCGCTGCTCGTCGTCGCCGTCGTCGGCACGCTCGCCGTGAGCCGCCAGCTCCGGTCGCACGACGTCGCCGTCCCCGCCCTCTACGACACGCCTGCTCAGGTGCCCGGCCAGCCCGGGCGGCTGCTGCGTGACGGGGACTTCCCCGGCCAGGCGCCGGCCGGGGCGACCGTCCGCCGGATCCTCTACACGACGACGGACGCCCATGGCGCCCCGGCGGTCGCGAGCGGGCTCGTCGTCGCGCCGACGACGCCGCCGCCCGGCCCACGTCCCGTCGTCGCCTGGAACCACGGCACCACGGGCATCGCCCGGGCGTGCGCCCCGAGCCTGCTCGAGAACGGTGCGACGGCCGAGTCGATCCCCGCGGTCGACGAGGCGGTCGCGGCCGGGTGGGTCGTCGTCGCGACCGACTACTCCGGCCAGGGCGCCGAGGGCATCTTCCCCTACCTCATCGGCGAGGGGGAGGCGCGCTCGTCGCTCGACGCCGTCCGGGCCGCGCACGAGCTTCCCGGGCTCGACCTCGGCGACCAGGTCGCCGTGTGGGGGCACTCGCAGGGCGGGCACGCCGCCCTGTGGACGGCGGCGCTGGCGTCGTCGTACGCACCCGAGCTCGACGTCGTCGGCACCGCCGCGATCTCCCCGGCCGCCGAGCCGCGGGCGCTCGCGCGGCGGCTGCTGGAGCCGCCGTCGTCGGCGCTGCTGTCCGTCGCCGTGGCCTGGGTGCTGCTGCCGTACAGCGCGACGTACGACGACGTCGACCTCGACGCGCACGTGCCGCTGCCCGCGCGGCCGCTCGTGCGGGAGATGTCGCAGCGCTGCACGTCGCAGCCGGGACTGATCGTGTCAGCGCTCGCCGGGGCCGGGGTCGCGGCGGCGCAGCCGCTGTACCGGGGCGACCTCACGGGCGGCGCCGTCGGGGCGCGCCTGGGGCAGAACGCGACCGACGGGCCCTTCGGGGCGCCGCTCCTGCTGGCCTGGGGGAGCGAGGACGAGGTGATCCCCGCCGACCTCCAGCACGACTACGTCGCGCGGCTGTGCGCGGCCGGCGTGCCGCTGGAGCAGACCGAGCTGCCGGGGCTGTCCCACATGGGCGTGGTGCTGCCGGGGTCGCCGCTGCTGCCCGAGCTCATGACGTGGACCGAGGCACGGTTCGCCGGGGCGCCGGCACCGCCGTCGGGCTGCTGACCAGCACCCCGGGGGAGGACGTGGGCCGACGGCTCGGGGCCCGGCCGTGCGACAGGAAGCACGACCGGACCCCGAGCCCGGCCCAGGAGCGGGGCTCAGCCCTTCTTGGCCAGCCCGGCCGGCAGCACCGGCGTGACCGACGCGACCGAGCCGTCCTCGTTGAGGAGGACCTGCGGCGCCTTCTTGTGGGCCGCCTCGTTGAAGTCGAACATGCCGTCCAGCGACCCGGCTGTCGTGTCGAACGACGCGTCACCGATGGTGCCGAGCCTCCAGTTCTCCTCGATGAACTTCACGACCGAGGCCTGCGTGGTCTCCGTGTGGTCCACGTAGTTCTGCTTCGCGTAGGGCGAGATCACGAGCAGCGGCAGGCGCTGCGACGGGCCGCAGCGGTCGGCGTAGCCGCCGAGCACCGTGGACACCGACGAGCAGAGCGTCGTGTCGGCCGAGCCGGCGCCACCGTTGGAGACCTCGGGGGCGACATGGTCGTACCAGCCGTCCGAGTCGTCGTACGCGATGACGACGGCGGTCGACTCCCAGTCGGGCGACTGCTGGAGCAGGTTGATCTCGCGGACCAGGAAGTCCTGCTCGTCCGTCGGGTCGGAGTAGGCGGCGTGGCCGTCCTGGTACTCGGCGGCCTTCACGTACGAGACGGCAGGCAGGGCGCCGGACTTCGCGGCCTGCTCGAAGAGCGACAGGTCGTACTGGTGGTTCGCCCGGTCGGTCTGGCCGACGGCCTTGGTGGGGGCCAGGTGGTGCGGGTTCGACGTCGACTTGTAGTACGCGAACGGGTTGTGGTGCGGCGAGTAGTCCTTCGAGGACCCGCCGGCGACGTTCACGTGCGTGGTGTCGCACAGCGCGTAGCCGGTCGCCGAGTCGGCGGCCGACGTCGACGGGGCGAAGCCGCCCTGGAACCAGCCCCAGGTCAGGCCCTTGGCGTTGAGCAGGTCACCGACGTTCTTGCCCTGCATGCCGACGAGGGCCGACGTGGACGTGTGGTTGTTGTCCGCGCAGTCGTCGAACACCGGGTCAGGGTCGCCCGTCACGGTGCCCACGCCGTCGGAGTCGGGGTCGGCGACGGCGGTCGAGGTCTTCAGGAGCGCACCGGTCTTCGGGTCGAAGGCCTGGCCGCCGTGCGTCTGGCCGGAGACCACGTTGAGGGCGCCCGGGGTGGACGGGCCGAACGTGGCGTCCCAGCTGTTGTCGCTCATGGCGAAGTGCTGGGCATAGTTCCACAGCGCGGTGACGGTGTTTCCGTCGTAGTAGTCCATGACCAGGCCCGGCTCGCCGAACAGGCCGGAACACGTGTCGACGTTCGTCTTCTGGACGAACTGGTCCATCGCGCCGCCGTTCAGCGCGTTCTGCTCCGGCGTGTAGCCGTGGTTCTGGTCGCACGTCACGGCCTCGTCGGGCGTGAGGCGCTGCGGCGTGTAGAGGTTCGGGTTCTTCTCGATGAGGCCCGCCGCACCCATCGTGTCGGCCTTCGGGGTGCCCGCGGCTGCCTTGAAGGCGGTGCCGTCCGTGTTGGCGGCGTCCGGGTAGGTGCCGAAGTAGTGGTCGAACGAGACGTTCTCGTCGAACAGGACGACGACGTGCTTGATCGGCGTCGTCGTCTTGTCCGACGACGCGCCGTTGTTCGGGTGGCCGAGCGCGACGCCCGGGGCGAACAGGCCGCCCGCGAGCGCGAGACCCGCGACGGCCGCCGTCCCCACGGACGCATAGCGCCCGCGAGAGGTGGAGAGCAGACCCTGCATGGGTGTGCCTTTCTGTACTCAGGTGGCAGCCGCGTCCGCCGTGGCGCGGGCGCGGCGGAGGTCAGGCGAGCAGGCCGCTGGCGTACCAGTCGTCCGCCGCCAGGACCCCGGGGAGGGCGAAGAAGTACCCGCCCCCGACCGGGGAGACGTAGTCGACGAGGGGTTCGCCCGCGAGCCGGTTCTGCACGGCGACGAACTGCCTGTCGAGGTCCTGGACGAAGCACACGAACACGAGCCCGACGTCGAGCGTCCCGCTCGCGTCCGAGCCGTTGTCGTACGAGTACGGGCGCCGCAGCATCCGCATCGCCTCGCTGCCGGGCGTGCGCGGGCCCGCCAGGCGGATGTGCGCGTCGAGCTTGATCGCGTCGCCCGTCGGGTCGGCGGCGTAGTCGGGCACGTCGTCCTCGTGCGAGCCCGTCAGCGGGGCGCCCGTGTCCCGGCGCCGGCCGATCATCTGCTCCTGCTCGTCGAGCGTGACCCGGTCCCAGAACTCCACGAACATGCGCGTCGTGCGCACCACGTGGTAGCTGCCGCCCGCGGCCCACGCGGGCTCGACGGCGTCGGGCAGGTCGTCCGGCCGCATGCCGAACGCGCGGGCGGCCTGGTCGTCGAGCGGCGTCGTGGGGCCCGCCGTCGTCCAGACGACGTCGGCCATGGCGTCGGCGCTCGCGGTGGGCGGGTTGACGGTGCCGTCCTTGAAGCCGAGCAGGTTGCGCGGGGCGCCCGACGGGCGGGCCGGCGGCAGGAACCCGTCCTGCCGCCACCGCAGCGCGAGCGCCCCGCGCGTGGCGCGCAGCAGCTCGCGGACGGCGTGGAGCACGGTGTCCCGCTCGTCGGCGCACACCTGGAGCAGCAGGTCGCCGTCGCAGGTCGCGCGGTCGAGGTCGTCGTCGGGGAACGTGTCCATGACCCGCAGGCGGGCGGGCTTGCCGGCGGCGAGGCCGAACCGGTCGTCGAACAGCGAGGCGCCCACCGAGACCGTGACGGTCAGCCCGTCGGTGTCCTTCGGCGTCGGCACCACGCCGAGGATCCCGTTGTCCGACGGCGGCGCGCCCGGTCCGGCGGCCGGCGCGACGCCGCCCCCGGCGAGCAGGCGGGCGGCCGCGGTGAGGGTCTGGAAGGTCTGCGCGAGCTCGTCGCGCGTGGCAACGACGACGTCGAGCGCGAGGAAGGCGGCCGCCCGCTGGGCGGGCGTGGTGATCCCGGCCTGGTGCGGGCCGTGGAACGGGACGACGGCGGGGACGTGGCCGTGCGTGGCGCCGGTGTGCTCGGAGCCGGGCGGCTCCGTCGAGCCCTGCGACTCCGTGGAGGCGGAGGCGTGCAGCGGGGAGGCGTGCGGGGCGGCGGCCGCGCCGGAGGCCACCGCGCCCAGGCCCAGGGCGCCCGCGGCGCCGACGACGCCGCGCAGGAACCCGCGCCGGCCGACGTGGGCGGGACACCCGCCTGTCATGGGGGTCGCGTCGCTCGCGGTCATGGGTGCCTCCTCGGCTCCGTCGTCGCCGCGACGCGCGCCAGCGGCTCGAGGGCCGCGTCGAGGCGGGCGTCGAGCAGCTCGCGTTCAGGGGGAGTGAGCGCGGGCAGGGGCGTCCAGCCCGTCTCGCCCGCGGGGACGTCGTGGTGGAAGGCCGCGACGACGGCGGCCAGGTCGTCGAGGGCGCCGTCGACGACCGCGAGCTCGTCGCCCCCGTCGTCGGGCCCGCTGTTGTCTGGCGCGTCGGACCCGGCGCCGTCGTCGGACCCGGCGCCGTCGGCCCCGGCGTCGCCCGCCTCGGTGGCGAGGACCGGGCGGAGCTGGTCGATCGCCGCGCGGGAGCCGTCGACGGCGGCCGCGACCTCGGCGAGCGTCGTGCCCGACGGGCCGTCGGCCGCGCCGGACAGGGTGATGCGCTGGACGTCCTCGAGGATCTCGTGCGCGCGCAGCCCCAGCTCCAGGGGGTCCATGCGCGGGTCCTGCAGTTGCGTGACGAGCTCGCCGACGTCGGAGGCCAGCCGCTGGGTCGCGGGGCTGGCGGCGCGTGCGACGTCGGCGTCGGAGCCCGCGCCGGCGCCCGGCCACAGCAGCGCCTCGACCTGTCGGAACCCGGTGGTCGAGGTGGCGGCCGAGACCCCGCGCGGGGGCAGCCCGTCGATCGCCTCGCCCAGGTCGCCGAACGCCCCGTACGCCGCACCGAGCGTGCCGTAGGTGGTGTGCGCGTCGAGCCAGTCGTGGCGCGCGGCCGCGAGGTCGCCGCGCGCGGCGTCGGCGTCGAGCGCTGTGACCTGCTGCGCGAGCCTCTGCGCGCGGCCGAGCGCCCAGGCCGAGTAGGCCTGCGTGGCCGGGACCAGGTCGGCCTGGCTGAGCAGGACGATGCTCGGCGTGGCCCCGGCAGCGTGGCCGGTCACGGTGACGGGCGCGCCGAGCACGGGCTCCTCGTCGGCCTGGAGACAGACGAACCGGTACGCGCCGCCGTCGAGCCGCACCGACGCCGACGCGGTGGCTCCCGCCCCGATCGCGTCGAGCACCAGGGAGGTGCGCGGCATGGCCTGCGTGTCCTGGAGGTACACGCTCATGCCGGTGGTCGCGGTGTTGGCGACGGCAAAGGTCAGGTCGCCGGCCGTGCCGCCGTCCCAGCCGAGCCCGCAGTCGTCCGGGCCGGCGCTCACGGGGATGCCGGTGGCGGCGTCGTCAGCCGCGGGGGTGGCGGCGCCGGGCCCGCCGCACGCGGCGAGCAGGAGCACGACGCCGGTGGCGAGGAGCGACCGTCGGGTCGCGCCCTGTCCGTGTCGCCGCACCGCCCGTCCTCCCGTCGCGGCGGCCCCGGTGGCTGCGCCTGGGTGAACCTACGGCCGCCGAGCGGCGCCTCCGGGGAGTTTGCCGAGAGTTCCCTCGTCTGGCACCAATTGTTTGCTGGAGCAACAGTTGATGGTCAGGGAGCGCGCAGGGTGCTCCCAGGCGCGGGCCGCCTCAGCCCGTGACCGCCCCGGGGCGCAGGTCCAGGCGGCGCAGGAGCTGCGCGTTCGCCGCGACCACGATGGTGGACACCGACATGAGCAGCGCCCCGACCTCCATGGGCAGGACGAACCCGACGCCCGCGAGCACGCCCGCGGCGAGCGGCACCGCGGCGAGGTTGTAGCCCGCGGCCCACCACAGGTTCTGCCGCATCGTGCGGTACCCGGCCCGCGACAGCTCGATGACCGACAGCACCGACCGCGGGTCGTCGGACGCGAGGATCACCCCCGCCGACGCGATCGCCACGTCCGTGCCCGCGCCGATCGCGATGCCGACGTCGGCCTGCGCGAGCGCGGGCGCGTCGTTCACGCCGTCGCCCACCATGGCGACCGTGCGACCCGCTCGCTGCAGCTCGACGACGCGGGCCGCCTTGTGCTCCGGCCGCACGCCCGCGAACACCTGGTCGATGCCTAGCTCGGCGGCGACGGCGCGCGCGACGGGCTCGGCGTCGCCCGTGATCATCACCGTGCGGACGCCTCGGCGGTGCAGCGCGTCGGCGGCGGCGCGTGCCTGCGGGCGCACCTCGTCGGCCAGGGCGAGCGCCCCGACGACGACGCCGTCGACCAGCACGTGCAGCACGATCGCGCCGCGTTCCGACCACGTCGCGGTCTCCCCGAGCGGGTCCAGCCCGCGATCGGCGAGCAGGTTCGGGCCGCCGACGGCGACCTCCTGCCCGTCGACGTCGGCGCGGACGCCCACGGCCGTCGACGACGAGAACCCGGAAGCCGTCGGGACGGCGAGGCCCCTCGCGCGCGCCGCCTCGACGACCGCCGTGGCGAGCGGGTGCTGCGAGTCCGCCTCGGCGGACGCGGCGAGCGCGAGCACCCGGTCCGCGGCGAGGGCGGGCACCCGGTCCGCGGCGGGGCCGCGGTGGCCGGGGTCGTCGGGACCGCCCCGCGGGTCCCGTGGCGCGGGCTTCACCAGCGGGGCGGCGACGACGTCGTGCACCACGGGCCGACCGGCCGTGAGCGTGCCGGTCTTGTCGAACAGGACGGCGTCGACGGAGCGCATGCGCTCGAGCGCCGCGCGATCCTTGACCAGCACGCCCGCGCGGGCGGCGCGCTCGGTCGAGATCGACACGACGAGCGGGATCGCCAGGCCGAGCGCGTGGGGGCACGCGATGACGAGCACCGTGATCGCGCGGATCACGGCGTCGGACGGCGTCCCCAGGACGGTCCACGCGACGGCTGTGACGACGGCCGCCCCGACGGCGAACCAGAACAGCAGCGCGGCCGCGCGGTCGGCGAGGAGCTGCGCGCGCGTCGTCGACGACTGCGCGTCGGCGACGAGCCGCCGGATGCCGGCCAGCGCCGTCTGCTCCCCGACGGCGGTGACGCGCACACGCAGCGCATCGTCGGTGGCGACGGTCCCGGCGACGACGCGGTCGTCGACGCCCCGGGCGACCGGCCGCGACTCGCCGGTGATCATCGACTCGTCGACGTCGGCCGCCCCCGCGACCACGTCGCCGTCGGCGGGGACGCGCCCGCCGGGCCGCACGACGACGACGTCGCCGACCACGAGCGCGGCCGGGGGCACCGTGACCGTGCCGTCGGGCGTGACCTTCTCGGCCTCGTCGGGCAGCAGCGCGGCGAGCGAGTCGAGCGCCGACGACGTCTGCGCGAGCGAGCGCATCTCGAGCCAGTGGCCCAGCAGCATGATCGCGACGAGGAGCGCGAGCTCCCACCAGAAGTCGAGGTCGCCGTCGAGCAGGCCGAGCGTCGCGCCCCACGACGCGACGAACGCGACCGTGATCGCCATCGCGACGAGCAGCATCATCCCGGGGCGGCGGGAGCGGACCTCGCCCACGGCCCCGGTGAGGAACGGGCGGCCGCCCCAGGCGTAGACGACCGTGCCGAGCACGGGGGAGACCCAGCCGAGCCACGGCCACATCGGCAGCCCGTAGCCGAGCAGGGTCGCGAACATGTGGCTCAGCAGGACCGTCGGGACCGCGAGGGCGAGGGCGATCCAGAAGAGGCGGCGGTAGAGGAGGGCGTGGTGGCCGGCGTGGCCCGTGTGCCCCTCAGGGCCGGCGTGCATGTCGTGACCCGTGTGCGCGTCGTGCGCCTCGTGGTCACCGTGGTCGTGGCTCGGATGGTCGGTGCGTCCGGCGGCGGAGCCTCCGTGGTCTCCGTGGCCGGTCGCCGTCGCGGCGCCGTGACCTGCGTGAACACCGTGCTCGACACCCTCGTGGTTCTCATGGGGGGTCCGAGCGCGCTGGTCCGTGTGGTCGTGCCTGGTGTTCACCATGCGTCGACTATACCCCTAGGGGGTATCACCGGTCGATGGTCGACTTGATAACGATCTCGTCACGCCAGCGCGTCGACGGCCCCGCGTGCGATCCGTACGGTCGTTGCCTGTGACTTCCCGACCCTGCGCCCGTCACCGGGCAGAGCGCACCACGCTGTCGACCCTGACCGGTGCCATCCGCACCGTCGCCGTCGACGCCAAGGGCGCCAGCCGCAGCGCCGTCGTCGTCGCCACCGCCGGTGGTATCGCGATGTCGGCGATCGCGCCGGCCGCCGCCGACCCGCTGCCCCCGCCGTCGACGGCGCCGACGCGCACGCCTACGTGGAGAAGCTCGCCGACCAGGCGCGCGCCGCGCTCGAGGTCGCCCCGGCCGTCGTCGTGTCCGCCGACGCGGTCGTCGACGTCGAGCGGAAGACGGAGGACGGCGTCGTCGCGATCCAGGTGACGCCCGCCCCGCTGCCCCCGCCCCCGCGCCCCGTCCGGCGACCGCGCGAGCCGCCGCCCCGGCCGCGTCCCGCACCGCCGACCGCCCTGCCTCCCCGTCCGGCACCTGGGGTGCCGCGGCCGAGATCGCGCAGCGATACCTGGGCGTGCCGTACGTCTTCGGCAGCTCGAACCCGGCGGTCGGCCTCGACTGCTCGGGCCTGGTCGTGCACGTCTTCCGCCACCTCGGCGTGAGCCTGCCGCACCAGTCGACGCGCATCCGCGACTCCGCCCGCACCGTGCGCATCTCGCGCTCGGAGGCGCGCCCCGGCGACATCATCTGGTCGCCCGGCCACGTGTCCATCTACCTGGGCGGCGGCCGCCAGATCGAGGCCACCCGCCCCGGTGGCTGGCGGGTCCGCACCGCGAACATCTGGCAGTCCAACCCGATGTTCCTGCGGGTCGTCTGACCTTCCGGCCCTCCGCCTTCCCGGACCCGCGCCTCAGCGCCGGTCGCACAGCTCCACGAGCCGCGCGACCGTGTTGAGGTTGCGCGCGGTCCCCTTCGCCGCTGCCGGCACGACGAGCTTCGAGCGGCCCATCCCGTTCGGGTAGTGGACGTAGAGCGCCCGCTCGCCGGGCCGCACCTCCTCGCCGTCGTCGGCCCGGCGGACGGTGTCGAGCACGTCCGGCGGCGGCGCCCCAGGCAGGAACACCACGGCCATCCGGTTGCCGGCCGCGTCCGGGAACGGGTTGGCCTCCAGCACGCGCCGCACCTCGTCGGGCGTGCGCACGAGCACCCCGACGGGCTTGCCGGCGTACGCCTCCAGCGCCTCCTCGAGCGCCCGCCCGACGGCGGCCTCGCCGTCGTCGGACTCGACGACCAGGTTCCCGGACGCGATGTACGTCTCGACGCCGGTGAAGCCGGCGTCCTCGGCGAGCCGCCGCAGGTCGGCCATGGGCAGCTTCCCGGTGCCGCCGACGTTCACGGCCCGCAGCAGGACGACGTAGACGCTCACAGGAGCCTCCCTCCCCAGGCCCGGGCGGCGGACAGCCCTGGACGCCCGCCCGTCCGGCCGGCGCCCGTCACGCGAGCGCCTCGCCCACGTACCGCATCGGGTCGCCCCAGCCGACGCCCTCGACGCCGTGCGTCGCCAGCGCGAGCGCGACCAGCGTGCGGCGGTGGGCCGCGAACGTCAGCACGTGGGCGATCATCCCGCCGTACGTGAACAGCTCGGGCGGGTCGCACAGGGCGTCGACGAACGTCTCGTCGAGGGCGCCGCGCTCGACGACGTCGCGCACGTGCGCCAGGAACGTCGGCCCCTCGACGGCCAGCCGGTCGCGCGCCGCGAGCAGCGGCTCGTGCTCCTCGACCGACCAGTCGTAGTCGCGCGACGCCATCGCCGCGTTCCACATGCCCATCTGCCCGACGAGCCGGGACAGCAGGCTGCGCACGGTCTGCTCGTCCTCGTCGACGTCGAGCACGATCTTCTGGTCGAGCTGGTCCTCGGTGAGCTGCCCCGCATGGCTGATCAGCTCGCCGGTCAGCCAGACGTGGTGCTCCACCATCGCGGTCAGGAGGTCCATCGCCGTCACCCTCTTGTCTGTCCTCGCCGGCAGGCGCAGGCCGCCCGGCGGATGGAAGTGGACGCCGCTCGGCGCCTCGATGCGGATCTGGCCCGGGTCGCGCCGCCACGCCGCGGGCGGCGTGCCGTAGGCCCGCGCGAACGCCCGGGTGAACGCCTCGTGCGAGGAGTACCCGGCCTCGACGGCGACGTCGATGAGCGGCGCCGTCGTCGTGAGCATCCGGAACGCCGCCCTCTCGAGCAGCACCCGGCGGCGCAGCGTCGCGGGCGGTTCGCCCGCGACACCGCGGATCATCCGGTCGAGGTGGAACCGGGAGAAGTGGAGCCTGCGCGCCCACCCGTCCCCCGACAGGTGCTCGCCGTCGTCCATCACCTCGACGAGGTGGTCGACGAACTGCGAGAACGTGTCGGTCGCGGTCATGCCTCGATCGTCGCGCCCGCGGCGCGGGCGCGCTTGATCGCGCTTGCGCGCTCGGCGTGCTCGCCCGGTGCTCGCCGCGGGGCGCGCTCAGCGCAGCAGCGCGGCGAGCCCGGCGGCGACGACGGCGAGACCCGACGCTGCGGCCAGCACGCCGGCGGCGACCGACTCGGTGTGGGGACGGGTGGTGGTGGTCAGGCTCGCGACCTCGCGGGGGCTGAGCCGGTGCAGGTGCGTTGTCATGTCCTCGACGCTACGGACCGGCGCCGACGACGTCGTCGGCCCTGTGGATGAACGTGCCGGCGGCGGGCTCCACCCTGGGGATGACAGCAGATCAGCCGCACCTGTTCCAGCAGCACCTGAACCATCCAGAGAGCAGGTTCCGCCAGCTCGGCACGAGTTGCCGAGAAACACCTGGATGACCGTCGGTGCCGGCCCGTACCCTCGACCACGCAGACGACGGGCGAGCCGCTCGTCGCGACCCGAGGTCGAACGACCGCGATGCGCGCGAGCGCCGCCGACGCCCAGCCCCCGCCAGGGCTCGCGGGCCGTCCGTGCCGTGTCCCCGCCGCGACGACGTCGCCCCCGGGTCCCTCGCGTCGCGACCGTTCCGGGCGGCCCCGTCGTCTGACCAAGACCGTTTGCGCACAGGCTGTGGACGGACCGCGCCGTTCGCCGAGCATCCGGGCTGCGCACGATGCTGGACGTGAACGACGCTCTCGCCGGCGGGGGCTCCCGCGGCTACGCTCGCCCCAGGGCTCGACGTGGCCCGCCGCCCGCGCCGATCCCGGCATGGTGAACACGCCGTCGTACGTCGCCCCGTCCTCACCGCCCCATGGTGCCGACGCCGGCAACGCGGGCACCGGGGACCACGGCACCGGAACGGTGGACGCCATGTCGATGACGACGGAAGACCTCAAGCGCGCCGCACGCGTGCTGCGCACCGAGCTCGGGATCACGCACTCACGGGCGCTGGAGCTCGTCGCGCACCAGCGGGGCTACAAGGACTGGAACACGGCCGCTGCGATGTCGGAGCCCGCGGGTCTCGGTGCCCCGGTGCCCGTGCTGCGCATGTCCGACGTGGAGCGCACGCGCGAGCTCTACGTCGGCTTCCTGCGGTTCCGCGTCGTGCTCGAGCACCGCTTCGAGCCCGGCCTGCCGCTCTACCTGCGCGTCGAGCGCGACGGCACGCGCCTGGACCTGTCCGAGCACCACGGCGACGGGACCCCGGGCAGCGTGGTGTGGATCCCGGTCGCGGACGTCCGCGGCCTCCAGCGCGAGCTGCTCGCCACGGGCTACCAGCACATGCGCCCCGGCGTCGACGAGGAAGCGCCGGGCGGCCCGACGATGACGGTGGTCGACCCCAACCAGAACGTGCTGCGCTTCGCGCAGCCGACGCGGACCGCCTGACGGTGGCACGGGACACCTCCTTGATAGGATCTCCTATCAAGGAGGTGTCCCGTGGACGATCAGGAGTCGCCTGTCGAGCGTGCGATGGCCGAGCATCTCGCCGCGACCGCTCGTCGCGCCGACGAGCTGCGACGTGAGGCGAGCCGGTCACTGACGCTCGCAGTGCGGCAGGCGCAGTCCCTCGGCTGGACCCAGCGCAGGATCGGCAAGGCTCTCGGCCGGAGTCAGCCCGAGGTGGCCAGGCTGCTCCGCGAAGAACCTGTCGGTTCGCCGCTCGCTGGGGATCCCGCGGCTGACCGCCTCCTTTCCGTGGTCCTCCGCGACAAGCGGGACGAGATCGTGCAGGCCGCCATGCACCACGGAGCCCGGAACGTGCGGCTGTTCGGGTCGGTCGCCAGGGGCGACGACGGCCCGGGGTCCGATGTCGACCTGTTGGTCGACCTGAACCCGGGCGTCGGCCTCTTCGCCCTGGGCGCCCTCGAGGTCGAGCTGGAGCGGATCCTCGGAAGGAAGGTCGATGTCGTGCCCGCTGGGTCGCTCCGCCCAGAGGTTGCCGCAACGGTTGAAGCGGTGCCGTTGTGAGCAGCGCGCGCGACCGCCGGGCCGCGCAGACCGCACTCGAGCACATCGGTCGGCTGCGATCCCATGTCGCACCCGCGAGCTGCTGTTCGGTGGTGCGTGGCCTGCGATCTGGGCGACACGGAACCACATCGCCCACACCTATGTGTCGGTCGATCCTGCGATCATCGCCGCGACTCTCGGGGCTGACCTCGATGCGTTCGAGGAGGCGCTGCGGTCCGTCCGGTGAGCGGCGGCCGTCGTCGGCGGTCGCGTGGCCTGCGAGCAGCTCCTCGCACCACCGCACGACGTCGTCGTGCCCGATGCGCTCGACGGCGGCACGGACCAGACGTCGCGGGTGGTCGTGCGGGTTGGGCGGGAGCTCGCTCGTGCGTCCAGGCTCGCAGGCACGGCGAGGCAGCGCCCGGTCTTGGCTTGAGCGGCATCGCAGGACACGTGTATCCCTACCTCATGAGGGTGTTCGTGCACGGTGCCGGCCGTTCCGGCCGCGAGGCCTGGCCTCGCCAGTCCGACGACGACGCCGTCTTCCTCGACCTGACGACGGTGTCCACGATGGAGGAGAAGGTCGACGTCGTCGCGGCCGCGGTGCCGTCGCAGGGGTGCACGGTCGTGGCCCACTCGGCCGGGGCCGTCCCGGTGCTGCTCGCCGTCAAGGCTGGTGCCGCGATGCCCCATGCCCTCGTGCTGCTCGAACCCGCCCTGTACGACGTCGCCCGCGGGGCGGCGCCCGTCGAGGCGCACATCGCCACGATGTCGACGGCCCGCGAGCGCGCCGCGCAAGGAGACCTCCTCGGCTTCTGGACGATCGTGCGCCCGCTGATGTTCGGCGGCCCGTTCGACGTCGACCAGTGGCCCGCCGAACGTGCGACGGCCGAGCACATCGCCGCCGTCGAGCCGCCGTGGGGTCACGGGCTGGCGGCGTCGGACATCGACGGGACGCCGACCGTCGTCGTCACGGGCGCCTGGAACGAGGAGTACGAGGCCATCGCCGCCGCGCTCGCGTGGCGCGGCGCGCGGCACGCGCAGATGCCAGGGCACGGGCACCGCCCGCAAGACCACCCGGACTTCGGGCAGCTGCTGGACGGCTGGATGTTCTAGCGCGACGGGAGGTTGCTCATGAACGCGGCGAACCGCCACGCCAGGTGCCCCGGATCGGGTCGGTCGGACACCCTCCGGGGCAGGTGCAGGGTCCGCCCGTGCATCTCCTGGAGCCCGTGCCTGAGCATGGGTCCGTCGATCTCGTTCAGAAGGTCGACCGCGATGCGGACCTCGTAGTCGGGCGTGACGCCCAGCATGTTCTGGTCGTACGCCGCGTGGTGGATCTTGCACAGGGCGAGGCCGTTCGACACCGTGGGCGATCCCATCTCGTGCCCGTCGGGGACGATGTGTGCGGCATCGAGCAGGGCGCCGTGCTTCAGCTGGCAGACCGCGCACTGCGTCTCGTACGCGACCATCACCCGGGTGCGGAACGCGGGCTGATGGAGTCGCTGCTTGGCGAGCCGGAGCGCGTACTCCCGCTGCGCGGGCGCCATCTCCCGCACGTCCTTCATGAAAGTGAACGACTCGTCGAGCGCGATGACGAAGGTGCGCTCCTCGGGATAGTCGTCGACGACATAGACGGGCATGACCGGCGTGTAGATGTTCTTCACCTCCTTGCGGAAGAGGATCAGGGGCATACCGGTCGCCATGGCGTTGCGCAGCTTCGTGTTGTCGCCGCTCCACGGGTCGCCCTTGCGGTAGGCGTAGTGAAGCAGCCCGTCGTCGGACTCGGCGTCGTCGTACGGTCCGTCCGCCGTGCTGACGATCGAGAGTGTCGACGAGAACGACGCGGGGTTACGGATCCCTCGGCTGTAGTCGATGATCGGGAGCGGATCGCCGCCGACCTCGAACCGGAGCAGCTCCGCGCGGTGCAGGAACCCACCGTTGGCCTCGGCGCGCTCGCGCACCCACGCGATGATGCGCTTGCGCAGTTCCGCCTCGAGCGCCGTGTCCACGGCAGAAGCTCACCACGCCGCGGTGCCGTCCCGCCACATCGGCGCTGCTCGTGCCGCCCTTCGCCTCGCGTCATCGAGGGCCGCCGTGGTCCGAGCCCGTAGGCTCCTCCCCGTGATCCGCGAGCACGCCATCCTCCCCGTCGTCCCCGGGCGCGAGGCCGAGTTCGAGGCCGCCTTCGCCCAGGCGCGCCCGCTCGTCGAGGCCACCGACGGCTTCCTGAGGCTGTCGCTGTCCCGCTCGCTCGAGTCGCCGTCGTCGTACCTGCTGCTCGTGGAGTGGGCGTCGGTGGAGGCGCACACGGTCGGGTTCCGGGGGAGCGACCGCTACCCGCGCTGGCGGGAGCTCCTGCACCGGTTCTACGACCCGTTCCCCGTCGTCGAGCACTTCGCCGACGTCGTCTGAGCCACGCCACCGAACACCGTCGGTCTTCGCATGCTCAGCGGGTCATGGACAGCGCAGACATGGCTACCACGTAGCCCAGGAACGCGAATGCCAGGACCCAGAAACTCGTCCTCAGTACCTTCCCGACAACCGTCGTCCGCCATTTACCCTTCTTCCCGAACCCACCAGTCAAGTCGGGCGGTGGCGGCGGTGCTGCCATCGGGGGACGCATCATGGTCATCGTCTTCTCCTCGCTGCGTTGCGGAAGTCCCTGACCACGAGCGTATCTGGGCCGAGAGAACCGGGGTCAGCCGTCGGCGCTCTTGGCGCCTGGCGAAGGCGCCCCGGACGGGTCGGACGTGACGCTCGGCCGCCCGGAGCGGTACGAGCTCTTCCGGGCGGCCGGGCACACGCTCCCGTCAGGCGTCAGACGAGCGCCGGCGCCCCCGGCGCGGGCGTGCCGAGCGACAGCGCCTTGGGCGGGATCGCGGCCAGGCGGCGGCTCTCGCGGCGGCGTCGGGCGAAGAAGAAGAAGAACACCGCGACGGCGGCCATGTTGTTCAGCTCGATGATGATGCCCATCGGGTTGAACGTGTCGAGCGGCGTGTTGAGGAGCAGCACGGCGAGCGCGTAGACGACCGCGAAGATGCGCACCAGGTACACGCCGGGCATGTACTGGCCGACGACGAAGAACAGCACCGAGATCGCCAGGAAGACCTGGAGCGGGATGGTCTCCGGGCGCATGCTCGGGATCACGGCGACGGACGCGGTGAACGCGATCGCCATGGTCGTGTAGAGCGTGCGGCGGGCGAGCATGCGCGCGAACGGAGTGTCCTGGCCGAGCGCCCAGTAGAAGACGATGCCGCGCAGCGTCGAGAAGATCGCGACGAGCATCACGGGGAGCTGCGCGCCGATGGCGATGTACATCGCGAGCCAGAAGACGCTGCCGATGGTGAACAGGCCGAAGTACTGGCGCTGGTCCTCCTTCTGGTACGACCAGAAGTTGAAGAGCAGCGTCAGCAGGCCGAACACCTGCGCGAGGACGAAGCGGTCCATGCCGACTTCGAGGGGCATTCCGAGGAAGGAGTCCACGATTCGTTTCCTTGACTGAGGGTCAGCGCGCGGTGGCGGGCTGGCGGTCGGCGGCGGGGACGTAGATCCGGTCGACGTCGGCGGCGAAGTCGCGCAGCACCTCGCTGCGCTTCACCTTCATCGACGGCGTCAGGTACCCGTTCTCGATCGTGAAGTCGCCGCTCAGCAGCTCGTACTTGCGGATCGACTCGGCCTTCGACACGGCCTCGTTCGCGCGGGCGACGGCGGCGTCGAGCGACGCGCGCACGTCGGCGTCGGACATGGCCTGCTCGACCGTCATCTGCGGCTTGCCGTGCATGACGAGCCATCCGGCCAGGCCCTCGGGGTCGAGGGTGACGAGCGCACCGATGAACGGCTGGTTGTCGCCGACGACGACGCACTGGGACACCAGCGCGTGGGAGCGCACGCGGTCCTCGAGGACGGCGGGGGCGACGTTCTTGCCGCCCGCCGTCACGATGATCTCCTTCTTGCGGCCGGTGATCTTGATGAAGCCGTCGTCGTCGAGCGCGCCGAGGTCGCCCGTGCGGAACCAGCCGTCGACGAACGCCTCGGCGGTCGCGTCGGGGTTCTTGTGGTAGCCGCGGAAGACGTGCGGACCGCGCAGGAGGATCTCGCCGTCGTCGGCGATGCGGGCCGAGGCGCCCGGCAGCAGCGTGCCGACGGAGCCGATCTTCGTGTTCGAGGGACGGTTCACCGACGTGGGGGCGGTGCACTCGGTGAGGCCGTAGCCCTCGATGATGTTCAGGCCGATGCCGCGGTAGAAGTGGCCGAGGCGCTCGCCGAGCGGGCCGCCGCCCGAGACGGCGTACTTGGCCCGGCCGCCCAGGGTGTCGCGCAGCTTGGCGTAGACCAGGCCGTCCGCGAAGAGGCGCTGGAAGCGGAGCCACAGCGACGGGCCTGCCTCGGTGTCCAGGGCGCGCGAGTAGGAGATCGCGACGCGGGCGGCCCAGTTGAAGTAGCTGCGGGCCTTGTCGGCGGCGGCGGACTGCTCGGCCGCGTTGTAGACCTTCTCGAAGATGCGGGGCACGCCGAGGATGTAGGTCGGCTTGAACGCCCTGAGGCTCGGCACGAGGGCCTTGATGTCGGCGCAGTGGCCGAGCACCGAGCCGCCCGCGACGGCGATGACCTCGATGAAGCGCGCGAACACGTGCGCGAGCGGCAGGAACAGCAGGGTGCGGCCCTGGCCGTTGAACACCTCGCGGACGTCCGCGACGGTGTTCAGGGCCGTCATGGTGAAGTTGCCGTGCGTGAGCTCGACGCCCTTGGGGCGGCCCGTGGTGCCCGAGGTGTAGATGATGGTCGCCAGGTCGTCGGTCGTGGCCAGACGGCGGCGGCGCTCGATCTCCTCGTCCGGCACGTCCTTGCCGGCCTCGACGAGCGCGGCGACCGCGTCGTCGTCGAGCGTGAGCACCTCGCGGCACATGGGCGTGCGGTCGCGGACGCCCGCGACGAGCGCCGCGTTGGCGGCGGTCTCGACCACGAGCACCGAGATGTCGGAGTTCGAGAGGATCCACTCGACCTGGTCGGCCGACGAGGTCTCGTAGATCGGCACCGGGACGGCACCGGCGGCCCAGGCGGCGAAGTCGAGCAGCGTCCACTCGTAGCGGGTGCGCGACATGATGCCGACGGCGTCGCCCGGGTCCACGCGCATCGCGACGAGGCCCTTGGCGACGGCGACGACCTGCTTGTTGAAATCGGCAACCGTGACGGACTCCCACGTGCCGTCGGCGCGCTGCACCTCGGCGAGCGCGGCCTCCGGCTCGGAGGTCAGGCGCTCGCGCAGGATCGCGTCGATGTTGGCCGTCGGCGGCAGCGTGAGCCGCAGGGGCACGGTCGTCTCGTTCAGCATGTCACCAGGATGGAAGAGCGACCGGGCCTGGGGCGCGCCGCATCCGTACAGCGTCCCGCGCGCGTTTTGGCGGGTTCGGCCAAGTGGGCCAGGGGGCGGATCGGGGGCGGCCAGCGGCTCGCGTGGGAGCGTTCCCGGGCGGTAGAGGGGCGGCGCACGCAGCGCCACCGTCACGTGGCTCCCGGGGCCCAGCCTACGGTCTCGGCATGACCGCCCCCGAGATCGTCAGGACGTACACCGAGGCACTTCCCGCGCTGCGCCTCGTCGGCCGACGGTACACCGAGGCGGACCTCGTGGACGGCAGCTACGCCGCCGTCTGGGCCGCGTGATCCTCGACTACGGCATCGTCCTCGCCTGAGGGCCGCCGTCAGGCCGGCGTGACCGCAGTGCCGCCCATGTCGACCGCGACGCGGCCCGCGACGTACGCCGCGTTCGCCCGGTGGACGTCGGCCGGGAGCTCCGGCAGGCAGGCCGACCAGTCGAGCAGCGGCGAGCCGCGGAGCTGCGGCATGCGCGCCGGGCGGCCGAAGAAGAACAGGTGCAGGTGCGCCCCACCGTCGCCGAACTTGCCGAGCTGGGCGCGGCCCACGCTCGGCAGCGCCTCCATCGCGGCGCTCACCGAGACGACCAGCTGACCCATCTCGGCGGCCAGCTCCGCGGGCAGCCCCGGCAGGTCGTGGTGCTCGAGCGGCCCCAGGACGAGCGAGACGGGCAGGCTCGTGGGCTCCGCGACGCTCAGCCGCCAGCGCTCGTTGTGCCAGATGGTGGCGTCCGTCAGCGGCGGCGCCGACGCGCACCAGCACTCCGCCGGGTCCTCGCCGCGGCGCGGCGGGTCGGCGTCGGCCAGCGGGCCGAGCGGCTTGACGCGCAACGAGCCGGCCTCGAACGGGAAGACGTCCCAGCCCAGGTCGCCGTCCGGGTCGACGGGCAGGCGGCCGTCCGCACCGGTGGCGGCGGCGACGCGGGCGTAGAAGGACTCGGCGGACTCGGGCTCCATACAGCGAATCCTGACAGCACCGCGAAGGATGCGACAGGCGTCAGCCGTAGTGGCAGACGTACGAGACAGCCTCGGCGACCGCGATCTCGAACGACGAGTCGCCCGGTACCGAGAACGTGTCCCCGCCCGCGTACGACGTCCAAACGTCCGCCCCGGCCAGGCGCACCCGGCACGCGCCCGAGTGCAGCTCCATGACCTCGGGCGCCGCCGTCCCGAACGTCAGCTCCGAGGGCAGGATGACGCCCGCGGACTTCCGGGTGCCGTCCGCGAGGAAGAACGTGTGGCTCACGCACCTGCCGTCGAAGTAGACGTTCGCGGTGGGGTCGAGGGTGACGTTCTCGTAGGCCATGGACGAAGGGTAGCCGCGACGACTTTCGGGCGGCCCCGGGCGGCGCCACAATCTGCCCGTGGCCGGTTCCGTCTCGCGGGAGGACGTCGCCGTCGCGGTGCGCGCGGCGGTGCGCTCGGGCGCGCGGCTCGTGCTGCTCACAGGGGCCGCCGGCGTCGGCAAGTCCTACCTGCTCGACGCGTTCGCCGCCGAGGCCCGCGCGCACGGCCTGGACGCCGACCGCGCGTGGGGCGTCGCCGCGCTGCGCGAGGTGCCCGGCGGTGCGCTCGCCCACCTCGTCGCGCCCGCGCCCGCCCTGCCCGCCATGGTCCACGCGGTGCTGCGCACCG
Source organism: Xylanimonas protaetiae (assembly GCF_004135385.1). Lineage (NCBI taxonomy): Bacteria > Bacillati > Actinomycetota > Actinomycetes > Micrococcales > Promicromonosporaceae > Xylanimonas > Xylanimonas protaetiae. Next base: position 1,314,066 of record NZ_CP035493.1, read on the forward strand.
TGTCGCGCTTCCTCTATGTCGACGACGTCGACCAGTGCGACCCGCTCTCGCTCGCGCTCGTGGAGCGGCTCGTGCGCGAGCCCGGCCGTGTCGTCGTCGCCACCGTGCGGTCCGACGCGACGGTGCGGTCCGACGGCGGGGCGCGGTCCGACGGCGCGGGCCTGCCCGAGGCGGTGCGGCCGCTCGCCGCGCTGCCCTACGCGCGCACGTTCACGCTGCGGCCTTTCACGCGCGAGCAGACCGCGCGGCTCGGCGCGGAGATCCTCGGCGGGCCGCTCCAGCCGGCGCTCGCCGACGACGTGTGGCGCTCCACGGCCGGGAACGCGCTGTTCGTCCACCAGCTCCTGCTCGCCTCGCGCGACTCCGGCGGCATCGCCCCGACCGACGACGGGTGGGCCGCCGTCGGCACGCTGGCCACACCGCCGTCGCTGCGGTCGGCGCTGCTCGACCGCGTCGTCGCGCTCGGGCCGGCGGCGCGCGAGGCGGCCGAGCTCCTCGCGGCGACGGAGACGGCCCCGCTGGCCCGCTTCGAGGCGTCGGGGCGGGGCGAGGCGCTGCGGGCGCTGATGACGGCGGACATCGTGACGATGCTGCCGGCCGCCCCCGTCCCCCTGACGCCCAGGGCGACGCGGCGGACGACGTCGCGAGCGGGATCCGTCGCCTTCACCCACCCCTTGTTCGCCGAGGTCGTGTGGGCGCCCCTCGACCCGCTGCGGCGCCGCGCGCTGCTGCGCGAGCACTTCACCGCCGAGCGTTCCTCCGCGCGACCCGACGAGGTGCGCCTGGCGCTGCTCGCCACCCAGATCGACGAGGTGATGCCCGCCGCAGCCCTCTTCCGGGCCGCGAAGCTCGCCATGACGGGCGGCGACACCGACACGGCGCTGACCCTCGCGCTCGAGGCGCTGCGCACGGCCCGCGGCGACCTGCGCATCGAGGCGCTCGGCCTCGCCGCCGACGCGCTCATGCAGCGTGGCCGCCCCGAGGAGGCGCAGGCCCTGCTCGAGCGCGCGCTCGACCGCACCAAGCCCGGCCCCGGCGCGCTGCTGCTCACCGGGCTGCTGCACGTCGTGCTCACGTGGGGACGCAGCGACCCGGCCGCGGCAGGGCGCATGCTCGCGCGGCAGGCGAGGCGTTACCCCACCTGGACGCCCCTGGTCGGCGACCTCGTCGCGATCCTGGAGTCCGACCGCATCTCCTACCAGGGCCGCCCCGGCGAGGCGCTCGCCGTGCTCGACGAGCGCGACGTGCGCGGGGCCGGGGCCCTGCTGGCACGCGTCGCGCACCTGTCCCGGTTCGCGCCCCAGCTCGAGTCGCGCATGGCGACGGCCCGCGCCCAGTGCCTCATCCAGCTCGCGCGCCCCGACGACGCCCTCGCCGCCCTCGACGACGACGTCTTCGTCCGGCACGCCGCCACGCTCGACGAGCAGGTGCCGAGCTGGCGCGCCGACGTCGACAACGCTCGCGCGCACGCCTGGGTGACGCGGGACGCGGCCCTGTCGCGCGACCTGGCCGAGCGCGCCTACCAGGCCGCCGACGACCTCAGCCTCGTCCAGGCCCGCGCCTGGGCCGCGCTCATGCACACCATGGCCGACCTCGTCACCGGCCGGCTCGACGACGCCGCCGCGTGGGGGCGCCGCGCCCGGGCGCTCGCGGCGGGCGGCCGGATGAGCGCCGCCGGACGGCTCGCCGAGTCGTACCTGGACATCGCCTACGGCTCGCGCGGCCTCGCGTCGGGCGTCGCGGACGACCCGCGGCTCGACCCGCTCCCGCTCGCGACCGGGTTCCTGTGGCACCAGATCCCCATCGGCGACGCGTGGCGCGCGCACGCCGCCGGCCGGGTCGCCGCGGCGTCGTCCGTCATGAGCGCCGCGCTCGACGCGGCGCTCGCGGACGGCGCCGTCAGGGACGCCGCGTTCATCGCGCACGAGCGCGTGCGCATGGGGGAGCGCGGGGTGTCCACGGCGCTCGAGCGGCTCGCGCCGGGCCCCGGCACGCCCGACGACGACCTGCTGCTCGCGGCCCGCGTCCTGCTCGCCCGCGGCGTCGACGCCGCCGACGGCGCCGCCCTGCTCCGCGCGTGCGACGGCTTCGAGAAGCTCGGCATGCCGCTCTTCGCGGCCGAGGCCGCCGCGGTCGCCTCCCGCGTCCTGTCGGGCCGCGAGGCCACCGCCGCCCGACGCCGCAGCGCGGGGCTCGCGGCCGTCGTCGGCTCCCCGCCGACGCCGCTGCTGCGCCGCGCCGCCCCCGACGACGGCGCGGCGACCCTCACCGCGCGCGAGCGCGAGGTGGCCGAGCGGGCCGTCGCGCAGACCTCCGCGGAGATCGCGGCGGCGCTGTTCCTGTCCGTCCGCACCGTGGACACGCACCTGGCGCGCGTGTACGCGAAGCTCGGCATCACGTCCCGCCGCGAGCTGCCCGCGGCCCTCGGGCTCCGCGGCTGACGACGCCGCGGACGGCCGGTCGCCCGCCGCCGGGGGCGGCGACCCGCCCTACATCGTGAGGGGGCCGGTGCCGTGGTCGATCCCGAGCGCCCCCATCAGGCCGGCCAGGACGCGCTCCGCGCGGGGGAGCGTGACGTGCACCGTCGTCGACGTCGTCTGGACGGAGAGCGTGATGCCGACGCCCGCGACCCACGTGTCGAGGTTCCACAGCACGCCCGCGTCGCCGCGCGTGATGCGCAGCGAGCCGTCACCCGTCGACAGCGCCTGGCTCAGGCCGCCGGACATGGTGCGGTAGTCCTCGAACGCCCAGCGGCTGCCGCCCGTGTAGACGCCCGCGATCACGCTGCCGCCCGTCGGGCCGAACGCCGACGCGAACGGGAACACGGGCACGGTGTCGTCGCCGGACGGCGGGGTCAGCGGCTCGCCCGCGAGGGAGTCGAGGTCGAGCGCCGCCAGAGCACCGCACAGGCCGGCCGAGGTGACGCCGCCCCAGGCGAGGACGTCGGCCGTCGGGCGCGTCGCGTCCGCGCAGCCCGTCAGCACGGCGAGCCACACGAGCGCACCCGGTGCGGGGTGGCGCTGCTGCGTCGCGGAACCGTTCGTCGGAACCTCCTCGGGGAGCCGCCGGGGCGGACGTCGCGTGGCGGGCCCAGCCCACCACCTGCCACCTCAGGAGCGGATCCGTAGCCGTTACGTACACGACGCCCGGCGGCCACGCTCCGGTCCCCCCGCCGTCCGCGACGCCGGCGTGCCACGCTGGGCGCATGACCGAGACCACGCAGGACCTCGCCGCCGTCATCGCCCGCGTCGAGGAGGAGGAGCGCGAGCTCGTGCTCCCCGCGTTCACCCACGACGACGCCTGGCGGCTCGGCTGCCTGCTCGTCGAGCTCGCCGAGGAGCGCGACCTGCCCGTCACGGTCGACATCCGCAAGGGCACCCAGCAGGTGTTCCACGCCGCCCGCTCCGGCACGACGCCGGACAACGACTCGTGGGTGCAGCGCAAGGTCAACACCGTCTACCGGTTCGGGGCGTCGTCGTACCTGGTGGGCCGCCGCCACGCGGCCGGGGGCAAGGACTTCAACGAGGCGAGCGGCCTGCCGTTCCAGGAGTACGTGGCGCACGGCGGCGCGTTCCCGGTCCGCGTCGAGGGCGTCGGCATCGTGGGCGTGGTGACGGTCTCGGGGCTCGCCCAGGCGGACGACCACGCGCTCGCCGTCGAGGCGCTGCGCGCGTTCCGCGCCTGACCCGCCGCGCGAGGCGATGCGTCGCGCGGCCTGGATGCGCCGCGCCGCGTCGCGGGGGCACCTCGGGGAGCGGTGCGGCCCCGGGGCGGGTGGGAAACTGCGGGGGTGAGCGATGACTGGGTGGCGCAGCGGACCGAGGCGGCGCGCGTGCAGGCGGAGCGGCTGCGTGCGCGGCAGGACGCCGTGCACGCGCAGGCGGAGGGGCTCCTGGCGGAGTTCCTGCCGGTCGTCACCGCGCACGGGCCCGACCCCGTGCCGCTGCGCGTGCGCGGCTACGGCGGCCGCGGCGAGGCCCGGACCCCGCTCAAGGGCTGGTACCTGCGCTTCGACCGGACGGCCGCGCTCGCCACGGACGGCAGCTTCTACACGCTGATCGCCCCGCTCTCGGCGGTGGACCGCCTGCGCGGCGTCCACCCCACCCCGGCGCGCCCGCCGATGGTGCTGGGCGAGGGCGGCAAGGACGGTGAGTCGGTCGAGCTGCCGATCGCCCTGGAACGCGTCCTCCCGGGCTGGCGCACGCTGGCCTGAGCCTGTCTCCCGGGCGCTCAGCGCGGCGTCGTGAAGCGGCGGGCGAACCACCAGGCGGCCACCGCCAGGGAGAGGACCGCCGCCAGGAATCCCACCGCGACCACCAGCAGGGTGACGCCCTGGCCCGTCGTCAGGACGCGGTCCTCCAGGACCGTCACGGCCTCCGCGACGGTCGCGAACGCCACCGCCCCGGCGCCCAGGACGAGGAGCGCCACGGTGGTGCGCCGGGCGCGGAACGCCGCGGCGACCGCCCCGGGGACGACGAAGATGCCGAATGCGACGCAGATCATGAGGGTGGCGCCGAGGTTGAACCCCGGTACCTCCCCGATGACGAGCGCGACGAACCGCATCATGACCCGCGCGACGACGCCGCCGACCAGCCCGGCCAGCAGGCCGGCGCCGATGCCGGCCATCACCTTGCTCACGGCGTCCATGCCGGGCCGTACGGCCGCCGAGGACTGAGTGACAGACATGAGGAACCCCTTCGTCGTGGATGGCGACGGTAGGGAGGGCGGAGACGGCGAGTTGTGCTCACCCCGTGCCACGTTGCCCGGGTTCGCCCGTCTCACCCCCGCTGACCAGGGCGCTCGCTGATGCGGGCGTGTCGGCGGCACCGTGCACAGTAGGGCCGTGAACGCCGCACGATCCCGCCGTCGCCCTCCGTGGTGGGCCGTCCTGTCCGCTGTCGTCGTCGGCATCGTCGTCGCCGTGGGGTCGGCCCACGCCGACGACGACGCCGCACCGGTCCCGTCGGCGTCCGCGACGCTCGCCGTCACCGACGCAGGGAGCCCGACGTCGCAGGTCCCCGCCGAGCCCCAGCAGGACGAACCCGCGGGCACGCCGGTAGACGGGCCTACGGACGCGTCGGGCGCCGCGCCGGCAGGCGGTCCCACTGACGGGTCGGGCGCCGCGCCGGCAGGCCCGCAGGCGGACGCGCCCGCTGCGCAGGGCTCGGCGCTGGCGGCCGTCGCCGAGCTGGCCGTCAAGGGCCGCGCACCGAAGACGGGCTACAGCCGTGACGCGTTCGGCCCGGCGTGGGCCGACGTCGACCGCAACGGCTGCGACACCCGCAACGACGTCCTGCACCGCGACCTCGTGGACGTCACGACCCGCCCGGGGACGCACGGCTGCGTGGTGCAGACCGGCACGCTGCACGACCCCTACTCGGGTGAGGTCGTCGCGTTCGAGCGCGGCGAGACGACGAGCTCGCTCGTGCAGATCGACCACGTCGTCGCACTGTCCGACGCCTGGCAGAAGGGTGCCCAGCAGTGGACGCCCGAGACCCGCCGGCAGCTCGCCAACGACCCGCTCAACCTGCGCGCCGTCAAGGGCTCGCTCAACTCCCAGAAGGGCGACGGCGACGCCGCCACGTGGCTGCCGCCGAGCAAGGCGTACCGCTGCGCGTACGTCGCGCGGCAGGTCGCTGTGAAGCACGCCTACGGCCTGTGGGTCACGGAAGCGGAGCGCGACGCGATGGTGCGCGTCCTGTCGGCGTGCCCGGACGAGCCGCTGCCCACGGGCGGGCCCGAGGAGGCGCCGGCCGCCCCGGTGCCCCCGCCGGCAGCCTTGGAGCCCGCGCCGGCAGCGGCGCCGGAGGCCCCGGCCGGTGGCGACGTCTCCTTCCAGAACTGCGCCGCCGCGCGCGCCGCGGGCGCGGCCCCGCTGCACCGCGGCGACCCGGGCTACCGCTCGCAGATGGACGGCGACGACGACGGCGTCGCCTGCGAGTAGGGCACCGTGCGGCCCGACCGGGCCGACCGGGCCGACCGGGCCGACCGGGTCGACGGAGGACGCGACGGCGCAGGCCCGCGAGCAGCACGGCACCGCGCCTGCCCTACGTGTTGCCAGAGGGCGGCGCCCCCTCGTGTTGCCGGAGGGGCGGCGCTCGTCGGCCTCAGGCCGGCGAGCCCAGCGCGCCCGCGGCCCCCTCGCCGTGCAGCGTCCGCGTGAACGGCAGCTGGAAGTGCAGGCGTGCCCCGCCGCGCGGGCTGGGCCCGAGCGTCAGGTACCCGCCGCGCCCCTCGAGACGCTCCGCGTGCCGGGACAGCCCGCTCAGCTCGGGCTCGGCCTGCGCGAGGCCGCTGCCGTCGTCGTCGACGGTGACGTCGAGCACCCAGGCGAGGGGGTCGTCGGTGGGGACCACCTCGGCGGCGAGCCAGATCCGCGACGCGCGGCCGTGCCGCAGCGCGTTGGTGATGCCCTCCTCGATGGCGTAGACCGCGACGAGGCGCTCGGCGGGCGGGATCGGCTTCTCGACCTCGTCGACGAGTCGCTGGAGGGCAGGCCCGATGTCGAGGTGCGCCTCGATCTGCGGGGGCAGGCGGCGCAGCATGAGCTCGAGGGCGCGCACGGTCCCGAGCTCGATGCCGGCGGGGAACACGGCGTGGCTCAGCGAGCGGATCTCCTCTTCGCGGATCTCCTCGAGGCGTTCGGCCCACTGGCGCACGTCGGCGGCGGCCTCGGCGGCGGGGGCGCCGTCGTCGAGGCGTGCGGCGACGCCGTCGAGGCCCGCGGTGACGGTGACCATGCGGTACTGGAGGGTGCCGTGGAGGCGGTCGGCGACCATGCGGCGCACGCGCATCTCCTCGGACTGGAGCTCGGCGACGGCGCGGGCGGCGCTGCGCGCGGCGCGCAGGCGGCGGGCCTCCTCGGCGCGGGCGCGGCTGACGAGCTCGGCGGTGAACACGCCCGCGGCCACGGCGACGAACCCGGCGGTGAAGCCGGCCACCCACTCGGTGAGCATGTACGTGGTGTCGGCGGGGGTCGAGTGGACGCCGCGCATGGCGAGCGTGCGGGGGAACGAGGCGACGAGCGACACCGCCGCGATGAGCACGTACCGCACGCGCGGCGGCCAGCGCCGCGGGTGCAGCAGGAACGTCCCGCCCACCACGAGCAGGCCGTACGTGAGGTTGATGACCGTGACGGCGAGGGCCTCGGCGAGGATGCCGGCGCCCGAGTTGGCCGCGATGTACCAGCCGCCCCAGCCGGCCCACGTGGCCAGCGACATGAGCGAGTAGAGGACCACGTTGATGGTCGCGAGCAGCACCCCGGTCCGCGTCGGGTCGTGCAGCGGCAGGTCCTTCACGGTGCGGTAGAGCGTGGGCCGACGTCGTCGCCCGTCGCGCGGGAGGCGGGCCATCAGGTCCGCCAGGCTCGCCCGGTCTGCTCGATGAACGCGAGCACGGCCGCCACGCGGCGGTTGGAGCCGTCGCCGTCGATGCCCAGGCGCTGGTAGATCGACTTGAGGTGGGACTCGACGGAGCGCGTGTTGATGCCGAGGCGCTCGGCGACGGCCTGGTTGGACAGGCCCTCCGCGACGAGGCGCAGCACGCCGAACTGGGCGGGCGTGAGGTCGGCGACGGCGGACCCGGCGCGCGGCTCGGACCGCTGGACCAGGTAGGGGTCGAGCACGACCTGCCCGTGGGCGGTCGCGGCGACGGCCCGCACGAGCACGTCGCGGGCGAAGCTCGACCGCTTCGACAGGTACGACCACGCCTTCGGCGCCTCGTTCTGCACGGACGTGTAGAGCCCCATGACGTCCTCGGACGACAGGAGCATGACCGCCAGGTTGGGGTCCTGCCGCTGGAGCTGGACCCCGAGCGCGACACCGTTGCCGTCCGCGAGGTGCACGTCGAGCAGGGCGACGTCGACGGAGCCCGGCGTGAAGACGAGGCGCGCCTCGGTGGCGCCGGGCACGGAGTGCACGACGCGCAGGTTCTCCTCGGCGGACAGCGTCTGCTCGAGCATCCCGCGCATGAGCGCCTCGTCCTCGACGATGCCGACCCTGATCTCCTGGTCCATCGTTCGATGGTATTTCGGAGGTCGTCGCCGGGAACCACTGACGTGATGCCCTGATTGCCCTGGTGGCGCGGTCTGCACGCTCGGCGGTGCGATCCTGCGCGTCCGGCGGCCTCGCGGCGCCGCGCCAGGTGGCCTCGCGTGACAGCATGGCGCGGTGCGCGTGGAACCGGTGACCGTCGCGGCCCTGCTGGACCACGTCGTGGAGCGCGTGACGTCGCGGCACGGCCCCGGCCCCGTGCGGGTGCTGGTCGACGGGCACCCCGCCACCCGGCCCGAGGCGCTCGCCGACGCGCTCGTCGAGCCGCTGCGCGCCGCGGGCCGCCCGGTGGCGCGCATCCACACGGACGACTTCCTGCGCCCGGCCTCCCTGCGCCTGGAGCACGGGCGGCGCGACGCCGACGCGCTGCTCGACGGCTGGGTCGACGCCGGCGCCCTCAACCGGGAGGTGCTCACCGCCGTCGTCGAGTCCGGGCGGTACCTGCCCTCGCTGCGCGACCCCGTGACGGACCGGTCGACGCGGGCCGCGTACGTCGAGGCCGCACCCGGGCAGGTGGTCGTCGTCTCGGGGTCGCTCGCGCTGGGCCTGTGGCTGGACGTCGACCTGACCGTGCACCTCGCCCTCACGCGGCCCGCGGAGACGCGCGGCACGCCGCTCGCCGACGCGTGGCAGCTCGCCGCGTACGACCGCTACCGGCAGGAGGTCGCCCCGGAGCGGGCCGCCGACGTCGTCGTGCGCTACGACGACCCGCGGCACCCCGCGCTGGTGCTGCGGCGCTGACTCAGGCGCCGACTCAGGCGCCGACGAGGCGCTGCACGAACCAGATCAGGCCCATGCCGGCGACGAGCGTGGCGACACCCGCGCCGACGGCGGCCGCGAGCCGCGGGGCGCGGCGGCGCAGCAGCACCAGCAGCGGGAAGGCGACGGCGATGATGCCGATCTGCACCACCTCGATGCCCACGTTGAACACGAGCAGCGACCACAGCAGGCGCCACGAGAACGCCTCGTCGATGCCGAGCGCCCCCGCGAACCCGAGCCCGTGCACGAGCCCGAACACGAAGACGACGCCCAGGCGCAGCAGGCCCGCGCGGTCGAGCGCGTACCAGGGGGTGCGGGCCGGCTCGAGCGCGCCCACGTGCACGAACCCGGCCCCGCGGCTCTCCCGCCACAGGGTGACCAGGTGCCACGCCGCGACGACGGCGATGGACGCCGCGATGACCGGCTCGACGACGGCGGCCGGCGCCTTGACCAGCCCCAGCGCCGCGAGCACGAACGTCACCGAGTGCGCGACCGTGAACGACGTCGCCGCGAGCACCACCTCGCGCAGGCGCCGCGAGCCGACGATGAGCGCGAGCAGGAACAGGATGTGGTCGATCCCGCCGAGCAGGTGCTCGGCGCCCAGCAGGAAGAACTCCCCGAAGCGCTGCCAGGTGGTCTGCCCGGTGTGGAAGGACGGTGTGCCCGGCTTGAGCGCGGCGCTCCCGGAGCGGCCGTCGAGGTCGTACTGCACGACGGTGACGGTGCCGGTGACGTAGCCCTCGTCGTCGGCGAAGAGCGACGAGGCGATCTGGTGGTCGTCCGCCGCGGGGCACGTGTGGTCGAGCGTGACGACGGCGTACGGCACGCCCTCGCGCTGCTCCATGCGCGGCGGCACATCCGTGAGCGCGGCCTGGCACGCCTGCCCGCCGGCCGTGACGACGAACTGTTCGCCGGCGTACCGGGCGACGGCGTCAGCGTGCTTCTCGACGGCGCCGAGCTCCTTGCCCGTGCCGACGAGGTCGATGCCGTCGTCGTAGAACGCGGGCTCGTGGGCGTGCTCGGCGACAGACACGACGAGCAGGTCGTACTCGAGGCTCAGCTCGGTGCGCACGACGCCGTCCGCGGGGGACGTGACGTCGGCGTAGACGGTGGAGCTGAAGCCGTGGGCGTCGGCGGTCGCAGCGGGCGCGAGCGCGGCGAGCGCCAGGACGCCGACGACGGCGAGGCGGGCGGGGGCGCGCATCAGACCTCCACCACGAACCCGGTGAGGCCGCCGCGGACGGCGGCGACGCCGGCGCGGACGGCGGCCTGCGCCTTCGCGGCGGAGAACGCGCAGCCCTGCCGCAGCAGCACCACGTGGTAGCCGTCGCGGGGCGTCACGTCGTCGTACGACGACGGCGTCGGCGTCATGGTGCCGCCCGGCGCGGGCAGCGACGCGGCGAAGCCGTCGCCGAGGATCGCGGCGCTCGGCGGGAGCGTGCGCTCGGAGCCGTCGGGCAGGGCGGGCGTGGCGGCGGGCGTCACCGCGGGGGCGCAGGCGGCGACCGTCAGCGCGACGGCCAGCGCGAGGCCGACGTACGAGGGGATGCGGGGCATCCCCGGTTTCTACCCGCCCCGCGTGAACCGCCGGTGACCTGCGGGGACTGCTGCTGAGAGCAAGTGTTACCGGCGCGTTCCGGGTTCGTTCACCTGGCCACCACCTGTTCTCGGGAGTCTCCCAGGCCCGTCCAGCTCTGACGGGATACCACCGTGGGTACCCAGGTCGTGCAGGTTGTGCGGACGAAATCCCTGGTCAAGGGCCAGTTCCCGGCCAATGCACTGGCCTTCACCGCCACGGTCGGGGGCGAACACCGTCTCCGGCGCTCCAGGGCCACGACCATTCGTACTCGCGCTCGTACCAGATCCGCAACGGCGTCAAGGCCAACCCGGCCGAGCACGTCCGCACCTAGGTAAAGGTCTCCGTCAAGGAGAACCAGCCCAAGGTCGAGGACGTCGTCGCCGGTGACTGCGACGCCCCGAACGCCGCCGTCGAGAGCGGCAACGTCGACTGGTGCGGCCCGGACGAGGGCGCCTCGCCCGCGCAGCCGCCCGGCCCGCCGCCCACCTGCGCCGAGCCGCAGGGACCCGCGGTCGTCTCCCTGACGCGGCCGCAACGCACGAGCCCGCCGGGACCTCACCAGGTCTCGGCGGGCTCGTGCGTGTCTCGGGCCTCAGTTCGTGGCGTCGAGCTTCGTGCAGTAGTCGCCCGTGTCGGTGCGCTCGCCGCACGTCCAGCCGAAGTACTCGTAGTCGCTGTCCTCCTCGGACAGGTCGTACAGGTCGTCGCAGGACGCCATGTCGCCCGCCTCGCAGGCGTCCCAGAGGCGGTCGAGCGTGGCGTTGTCGCCGTAGTACGTCCCGGGCTCCGTCGCGCCGTCGTTGAACACGCCCCGGGATCCCGCGACGACCAGCACGAGGACGACGGCGATGCTGAACAGCACCTGCAGGGCGCCCAGCACGATGCCGGCGATCGCCAGCCCCTTGCCCGCCTGCCCCGAGCGCGACGTGCGCCGCACCCCGACGATGCCGAGGACCAGCGGCACGACGCCGAGGCCCACGAGCCCGGTGACGAGCGCCGCGATCGAGATGCCGTCGGTCCCCGGCGGGACCGGGCGGGCGCCGTACGTCGCGTAGGGGGACTGCGCGTACGGGGACTGCGGGTACGGCGCCTGCTCGTACGGGGGCTGGGCGTGCGGCCCCGGAGCGTAGGGAGCCTGCGCGGACGGCTCCTGCGGGGACAGCGCGGGGTCCTGTGCGTACGGCGACTGCCCGTACGGCGACTGCCCGTACGGGTCGTGGGCGGCCGGCGGCGAGCCGGGGTAGCCGGCGGACGGGTCCGTGGGCGGCGGGTAGCCGGCGCCGGATACGTAGGGCGTCCCGGGCGGCGTCGCTCCAGGAGGCGTGGGCCCAGGAGTCGTGGACCCGGGAGGCGTAGGCCCGGGGGGTGTCGATCCGGCGGGCGGGGGCGGGGCGAACGGGTCGGTCACGAAATCTCCTTCGGCTTCGCGGCAGAGTCTTGCGCACCGGACCCGCCCGCGTCACCACCGCACGGCCCGCTGGCGCTGGTCACCCCCAGCAGAGGCAGAACGGGTGCCCCGCCGGGTCGGCGAACACGCGGAACGTGTCGCCGCCGCCGGGCAGCCGGGTGGCGCCGAGGGCGAGCACCGCGGCCTCTGCCTCGTCGGGGTCGCGGTCACCGATCCCCAGGTCCAGGTGCACCTGCTGCGGCCGTGCCGGGTCGGGCCAGGCGGGCGCGTTGTAGTCCTCCACCTGCTGGAACATCACCGTGCGCGGCCCGCCGAGCATCGCCATCCCGTCGCCCTCGTAGGCGATCTCGTCGCCGAGCACCCCCGACCAGAACCGGGCCGCCACGGCGGCGTCGGGCACGTCGAACGTCACGCCCCACACGGTGGTGCGGTCCACCTCGTCGCTCAGACACAGGTCGAACGGGTGCCCCGCCGGGTCGGCGAGCGTGTTCCACGTGGCGTTCTCCCGCAGCAGCGTCGCGCCCTGCGCCACCGCCGCCGACGTCGCCGCGGCGAGATCGGGCACGCGCAGGTCCAGGTGCAGCTGCTGCGGGTGCTCCTGGCTGGGCCACCGCGCCGGCACCAGGTCCGGCGCGGGCTGGGCGGCCACGAGCCACCCCTCCCGCGTGCCCACCACCAGCCAGGCGCCGTCGTCGCTCGGCTCCTGGATCACCCGCCCGCCGAGCAGCTCCTCCCAGAACGCGCCGGCCACGGCGACGTCGGGCACGTCCAGCACCACCGACTCCACGACGCCGATCCCCTTGGTCTCGCTCATCACCGACCCCCTCCTGGCGGCGCCGCCGTCGGGCGCCCGCCGGACCCGTGGCGCCGCCGTCGGCGCCACGCCCCACGATCCGCCGACCCACCGACACTCGCCAACGGCGAGAGACCGCCCGCCGGACGCCCAGCGCCTGCCGGACGTGGGTCAGCGGGCGCTGAACGTAGATCGGAACGTGGGTTCGGGATCGGAACGTGCATCGGAACCCACGTTCCGATCCCGAACCCACGTTCCGATCCGGCTCCTGGTCCGGCTCCCGATCCGGCTCCCGAACCCACGTTCCGAGCCGGCCCCCGGACCGGGCCCCGCGTCAGGCCCGGCTCAGGCGTGCCGCGCGCACCAGCACGCCCGCCGCCAGCACGCCCACGCCCGCCGCCACCGACGTCCACGGCAGCGTCGCCACCAGGACGACGCAACCGGCCGCTCCGAACGCCTGGAGCGCGCGCGGGTGACGCCGGTCGGCGCCCGTCTGCGTCCACGCGGCCAGGTTCGCCACCAGGTAGTACACGAGCACGCCGAAGCTCGAGAAGCCGATCGCCCCGCGCAGGTCCACCGTCAGCACCAGCACGACCACGACCACGGCGAGCGTCACCTCGGCCACGTGCGGCACCCGGAACCGCGCGTGGACCGCGGCGAGCGGCCGGGGCAGGTCGCCCTCGCGCGCCATCGCGAGCGTCGTCCGCCCCACGCCCGCGACGAGCGCGAGCAGCGCCCCCAGCGACGCCGCGGCCGCCGCGACCCGCACCAGCGGGGAGACCCACAGCCCGGCGACGGCGGCGGCCAGCGGCGAGGCGGTGGCCGCGACCCCGTCGAGCCCCAGGGTCGCCAGCAGGGTCACCGCGACCACCGCGTAGAGCGCGACGACCACCGCGAGGGCGACGCCGATCGCCCGCGGGATCGCGACGCGTGGGTTGCGCACCTCCTCGCCGAGCGTCGCGACGCGCGCGTACCCCGCGAACGCGAAGAACAGCAGGCCCGCCGCCTGCAGCACCCCGTACGCGCCGCGCACCCCGCCCAAGCCCATGCCGCCCGAGCCCGCGACGCCGCCCGCGCCCACGTTGTCGGCCGCCTCGGGAGCGGACGTCGACGTCCACGCCACCACGAGCGTCACGACGAGCGCCACCAGCACGAACGCCACGATCCACCGCGCCGCCCGGGCAGTGCGCGTCACGCCCCGGTAGTTCACCGCCGCCAGCACGACGACGGCGAGCGCCGCGACGCCCCGCCGCACCGCCGTCGGCGCGTCGTCGGACACGGCGTACGTCGCGAAGGTGAGCGCCATCGCCGCGCACGACGCCGTCTTGCCGACGACGAACCCCCACCCGGCGAGGAAGCCCCACCACGGACCCAGGCGCTCGCGGCCGTACACGTAGGTGCCGCCGGCCACGGGGTACTGCGCGGCGAGCTGCGCCGACGACGTCGCGTTCGCGTAGGCGACCGCGGCGGCGACGGCGAGCGCGACCAGGAGCGCCCACCCGGCCCCGACGGGCAGCACGGCCCGCGCCGCGGGCGCGAACGCGGCGAAGACGCCCGCCCCGATCATCGAGCCGAGGCCGACGACGACGGCGTCCGTGGTGGTGAGGCGGCGGGCGAGGGAGGTCACACAGGAATCGTGGCGCAGCGGGGTGAACGCCGGGTGTACCCGGTGCGCGTCCGCCGCGCGGGCGGCGGAACGCGGTCCGCGCGGCTGACGGGGAACGGACCCGGCAGTCGCTCGCCAGCGTGTCGGCCACCGTGCCCGACAATGTCTCGTGCCCTCCGTCCGATCCGTCCTGCGTTCTCCCCGCCTGCTGCGCACCGAGGTGCTCGCGGGGCTCGTCACGGCGTTCGCGCTGATCCCGGAGGCGACGGCGTTCTCGATCGTGCTGGGCGTCGACCCGCGGCTGGGGCTGTTCTCGAGCGTCGTGGGCGCGGTCGCGATCGCGTTCCTCGGCGGGCGGCCGGCCATGGTCTCGGCGGCCGCGGGCTCGGTGGCGCTCGTGGCGGTGCCCCTGGTGCGCGACCACGGCGCCGACTACCTCGTCGTGGCCGTCGTGCTCAGCGGGCTGCTCCAGGTGGCGCTCGGGCTCGCGGGGGTGGCGAAGCTCATGCGGTTCATCCCGCGCTCGGTGATGGTCGGGTTCGTCAACGGCTTGGCGATCCTCATCTTCTGGTCGCAGATGCGGCACCTGGTGCACGTGCCGTGGGCCGTGTACCCGCTGGTCGCGGCGGGCGTCGCCGTCGTCGTGCTGTTCCCGCGCCTCACCAGGGCCGTGCCGGCGCCGCTCGTCGCGATCGCGCTGCTCACGGTCGTGACGGTCGCCGGCGGCATCGGTGTCCCGACCGTCGGCGACGAGGGCGCGCTGCCGCAGTCGCTGCCGTCGCTGCTGGTCCCCGACGTGCCGCTGAACCTCGACACGCTGCGCGTCGTCGCCCCGTACGTCGCGGGCATGGCGCTCGTCGGCCTGCTCGAGTCGCTGCTGACGGCCAAGCTCGTCGACGACGTCACCGACACCCGCTCCGACAAGTCCCGCGAGGCCTGGGGCCTGGGCGTCACCAACGTGCTCGCGGGCCTGTTCGGCGGCCAGGGCGTGTGCGCGATGATCGGCCAGACGGTCATCAACGTGCGCGGCGCCGGGGCGCGCTCGCGCGTCTCGACGTTCATGGCCGGTGTGTTCGTGCTGGTCCTCGTGGTGGGCCTGGGCGACGTCGTCGCGCGCATCCCGATGGCGGCGCTCGTCGCGGTGATGGTCATGGTCGCTGTCATGACGTTCGACTGGCGCTCGGTCCGCCCCGCGACGCTGCGTCGCATGCCGCGCTCGGAGACGACGGTCATGGTCGCGACGGTCGTCGTCACCGTCACGACGAGCAACCTCGCGGTCGGCGTGGTCGTGGGTGTGCTGGTGGCGATGGTCATGTTCGCGCGGCGGGTCGCGCACTTCACCAGGGTCACGCCCGTGGACGACGTCGCCGGGACGGCTCTCGACGCCGCCGTCCGACGCCGCACGTACGTCGTCGAGGGCGAGCTGTTCTTCGCCTCCTCGAACGACCTGGTGCACCAGTTCGACTACGCCGACGACCCCGACGACGTCGTCGTCGACCTGAGCCGTGCGCACGTCTGGGACGCGTCCACCGTGGCGACCCTCGACGCCGTCCGCGCCAGGTACGAGGCGCGCGGCAAGCGCGTCACCATCGTGGGCGCGAACGCGGACACGGCGGCCCGGCTGGAGCGGCTCTCGGACCGCTGACCTGTCGCAGTCTCGGACGGCGGCGACAACCCGCAGGGATGAGTGCGCGCCCAGGGCGCGGTGCGACACCCGATCGGCGACGGGCGGGCGAGGCTGGGCGCCGTGTCGCGTGCCGTGACCCGAACGAGGTGTGGGCAGTGGTCCCCTGCGCTCGGGAGTGAAGCCACGGCCGTCTGTCGTGGCCGGGATGTTCGCCTCCATGTTCGACCTGCCCGAGTGGGCGCAGCGGGTCCCCGTCTCCCTGGGTGGCCGACGTACCGGAGGGAGGCGTTCGTTCTGCGCCGACAGCCGGGCTGTGTGGCGTCGTGGCCGTCCTGGTCATCGAGCGTTCGCAGCGTTCCGCAGACGGGGTGTTTCTGCTGTCTGACGTGGGAAGAGAACCGAACCGGCCGGGCCCACGCATGTCGCATCCTCCGGACAGATGGTGAGGTCACCGATCTCGCCGTGCCACGTAGGCGACGTCAGGGAAAGCCCTGGTCCTAGCGTGGAATGCCGTTCAGGTGGCGGATGGCGGAGCTGCCTCGGACGGCGGCCGCGCCCTCCACGCGGCACGCGGGATCGAGGGAGATGACCATGATGCGCACCAGCACTTCACGACGGCGAATGGCATCGCGCCCAGCGGTCATGGTCGCGGCAGCCTTGGCACTCGGGCTGGTCGGTTCCGGCGTCGTCCCCGTCGCCGGCGTCGGAGATCTGGCCGCGCCGGCGATGGCGGCCGATCCGGCGACTGGGCCGGTCAAGGAGGCGGACCCGCAGACCCACCATGAGTACCCCGGTGCTCAGGATCCGGAGAATTACTTCGAGTCCTCGCGCAACCCTGGGCGGATCTGGACGGACAAGTCGGTGTTCACCGAGAACGTCCCTGTCCCCCCGGGCGAGCCGAACGCGACGGAGCTGGTCCTGGAACAGGACGAGCTGGCGGTGGCGCTCTCGGCCCTGGGCGCGACGCGTCATGTGACCGGTGAGAAGCAGGTGCCGATCGACGTCGTCCTTGTCCTGGACAACTCGTACTCGATGGTGCAGTGCGTCGACGCGAGAGATGCCACCGACGGCTACTGCGACGACCAGAACAACTACACGAAGTCGCGCGCATATGCGATGGCCGAGGCCGTGAACGTCGCCCTCGACATCATTGCCAGGGACAACCCTGACAACAAGGTCTCGCTCGTCCAGTTCGGTACGGGTTCGGGTGTCCTGCGGTCCCTGGCGGCTCCGCAGAAGATCCAGGGGACCGACCGGTACACCGAGCTTACGTACAGCGGCGGAAACCTCGTCTTCCGGTACGCGACAGGCACGAACGGGACCATTACGGTCGGCCGATCCGGTAATCAGATCCAGAGCACCAACATCCAGCTCGGCATCTACACCGGCATGAACGTGCTCGCTGGCCAGACCAACGTGACGGGGGACAACCAGCGCCTGCCGAACGTCATCCTTTTCACTGACGGAGAGCCCACGTACTCGTCCACGTCGTCCTCGTGGTGGACGCCCGGGACAGGAACGCAGGGACCATCGTCCCCTGGAGCGAACCAGTACTACGGCAACGGCTTCCTGGCTGCGATGACGGCGGCGTATCAGAAGAACCGGGTCAAGGCCGTCTATGACGCCAACCCGCAGGACGACATCGACGCCACGCCCAAAGTATACACGGTCGGGCTCGGCATCAATGCGCTGACCACCAACGGCAAGAATCTCGCGCTGGCTACCCTCAACCCGCGTGGCAACTATGGCGACACCAGCAACACCATGACCACCGGCTTCACCAACGCCTTCAAGTCATATCTCGCCGGAGGCTCGGTCTCGGTGCCGGTGGACGGGCAGTTGCGCAACAACGTCCCGGACCCCAGCGCCTATCACACCGTGGCACATCCCACCGACGCAGCGGCCGCTCATGACCCGACGGACCTGCGCTACAACGACGCGTACTACTCGCCGGTGACACAGGACGACCTCGTCGACGTGTTCCGCCGTATCGCCCAGCAGATCGTCGATGCCGCACCGAACTTCCCGGTCGAGATGCAGAACGGCGAGGCGACGACCTCCGGATACGTGACCTTCACCGACCCGCTCGGTCCGTTCATGCGCGTCACGGACATGAACCGGCTCACGTTCTGCTCGGTGAGCAAGGCCGACCCGACGGAGTGCACGCAGCGGACGTTCCTCTCCCCGGCGTCGAAGACGGACGTGACGCCGACAGGCACGCTCACGACCTACACCTTCAGCGGGCTCTACCAGGCCAATGACATGTACCCGGCGACCAACGTGTCTAACGTCGTGGTGACCGTCGCCACGAGCAACGACCTGGCGGTCGGTGACGTGGTCACGGTCAGTATTCCTGCCTCGCTGCTTCCCCTGCGAGACACTCGCATCACGGAGGACGTCGACGGCAACCCGAAGTCGATGACTGTCTCGGTGTCCCATCCGGTCCACGCGTACTACAAGGTGGCACCCAAGCCTGGGGTGGTGGAGAACCTCGGAAACCCGTATGCGCTGAACGTCGGGGGATCGACCGCCGGGACGACCCTCGCCCAGTACGTGCGCGACCACACCGTGGGCGGGAAGGTGCGCTTCTACTCCAACGACTACGACGTCGACGCTGGCGGGGTGGGCGTCGCCAAGAGCTTCGCGACGTTCCAGCCGGCCGAGCGCAACGACTTCTACCGGTTCGCTCGCGACTCGCTGCTCTACAGCGACGCTGCCGGGACGACGACCATCACGCAGACCCAGTGGAACGGCCTGGGCGCGGGTACCACGATCTACTACCGCGTCGACGTCTATCGGCTCACCGCCCACACGCCGGGTTCCGTCGTCAAGGAGAGCGTGGTTCTGTCCACCACCAAGCAGGCGCTGCTCACGCCAGGTCTGGAGGGTGGTCGCGTGCTGTTCGCCGACGCCCAGTCCCGGATGACCGCACCCGCTGGCATGCGTAACTTCTCCGGTCGCGCCATGAACCTAGACCACGTCAAGTGCGACGCACTCGTGTGGGTCGCCAACCTTCCGACGTGCGGCGGTGCCGTGGCGCGTGGCGTCGCGACCAACCCCACCGGCACCGACCCGATGGCTCGCAGGACGGCGTTCGACGGGCAGGCCGTGCGAGTCGCGCTCGGGAACGACGGGTACCTCGAGTACCCGGTCCCGGGCCGGCTCACCATCACGAAGCAGGTCAGCTCAGCCGGTGGTCTGAACCCCAACCCCGCCCAGCGGTTCGAGTTCACGGTGAGTCTCGGTGGAACGGTCCCAACCGGCGCCGCGTTCCCCTACAGCGTGTACCGGCAAGGCGACACCACGACCCCGCTGCCAGGTCGTGGTGGGACGGTGTCCTCCGGGGGCAAGATCGCGCTCGCGGGTGGTGAGCTGGCAGAGGTTGTCGGCCTGCCGAACGGGGCGACGTACACGGTGACGGAGGGTGGGCTGCCACCGGCCTACTCGCGGACCTCCCCGACCGAGAGCCCGTCCGGGATCATCACCGTGCCGCAGAGTGGGCCTGCGCTGGCGGCGTTCGTGAACACCTACGCGCCCGCCGGGACGCCCGCCGTCGCCACCCCGACGATCGCGAAGGTCATTCCGGAGCGCGGCTGGGCGGAAGGCGACTCGTTCTCCGCGAAGATGTGCCCCGACGTCGGTGGAGCGGCAGCCTGCGAGACCGTTCCGCTCGGGCCTGGGTCGACTACCGCGGCCTTCGGTCAGAAGGAGTTCTCGGCGCCAGGAACCTACGGCTATACGATCACCGAGGTGGACGGGCTCGCTCTCGGCTTCTCCTACTCGGGCGCCGCCTACCGCTGGGTCGTGACCGTGACAGACGACGGCACGGGTACCTTGCACGCCAGTTCTGCTCTCACTCAGCCCAAATCCACCGCTCGGCGGCTGTCCGGGTGGGTCTGTCTTGTGCCCGAGAGCCGCGGGTGTGGCCGCTGATCTGCGAAAATGGGTACCTCTGGCATGGACTGGTCCGCGGTGAAGCCCTGTCACCTTGTGGGTGAAGAGGCTTCGGGCAGGCGATCGCGGCACTGGCGGTGCGGCAGGCTCTCGCCTCAGGTTGCCCAGTCGCTCTTGACGGATCATCTGAAGGCCGAGGTCGACCAGCGCGAGCGGACAACTGGCTGACCGCCACCGCGCCCGAGCGATCTCCCGCTTGTCGAACCGTTCGGTCAGCGTCAGCACGGCATCGGGCGGGCCGCGTGTCGGAGACTCGACCATGCTCCGTTCGATGCGCCGTCCGCCCATCCGCCTTCCTCGACTCGCCGCAGCCCTGCTTGTTCTGTGCACGCTGTCGTTCGGTCTTGCCTCCCCTGCGGCGGCATCTGCGCCGGAAGTGATGCCCTTGAGTTCGGCTTCGTGTGCTGCCGGTCGCTTCTGCCTGTGGTCGGGCAGCATGTATGCCGGTACGTTCTACGGCACGACTGGCAACCAGAACGTGACTGGATTGTCGAGCGCAAAGTCGGTGTGGAACCGGTCTGGGCGAGCCGTCCGCGTGTTCTCGGGTGCTGCGGGCACCGGCACGTCCCAGTGCTTCGCGGCCGGGGTGCAGTCTGCGTCGGTGTCGGTGCCCGCCGGATCGGTGCGGTTCTTGACCACGACGTCGTGCTAGATCGCTTCCGTCACGGCCCTGGTCCTCAGACTGAGTTCGACGGTTTCGAGGAGTTTGCGCGTTGCGTGTACTCCTGTCTTCACGGGTACGTGCTGCGCCAGGTCGGCCCGAACGATGTCGACGACGTCGTCTCTGAGGCACTCACGGTGGCGTGGCGTCGCTGGGGCGACCGCCCGCCAACGGGGGACCGGTGCCGGGCGTGGGTGTTCGGGATCGCCCACAAGAAGGTCCTCGAGTTGTACCGCGCCCGCGACCGGGACCGGTGCGTCGTGGATGCCGTCGCGGCCCAGCCGCCTGGCGCGTCTGCGGCCGTCGACGACGTCGTGGCCACGGACCGGGTGCAGCGCTGGCTCGGCGAGTTGCCAGTGCATGAACGGGCGTCGGTGTACCTGGTGGCGATCTGCGGGTTCACCCTCGCCGAGGTGGGGATGATCCTGGGGCACCCGACCTCGACGATCAGTGCGCGGGTCACCCGCGCGCTGCGGCGGATGCGCCCGCTCGCCGACACCGAGATGGCATCCGGCGACACCGAGATGGCGCTGGTCAACACGCAGATGGAAGGGAGCGGTCGTGGCCTCGGACGATGAGCAGGTTGTCGCCGAGCTGCGCGCGCTCCTTCGCGAGCAAGGCGTGTTGCCGTTGCCTGCCGAGCACCTCCCGGACCCCGACGACGTCGAGCGGATGCTGTGGCGGATCCGGGCCGCCGATCGGCGCCGCAAGGTCACGCGGGGGGCGTGGCTGGCGTCGGCGGCCGCCGTGGTGACTGCGGTCACGCTCGCGATGACCATGGTGTTCGGGTCGGCTCCTGCGATGGCGTTCCCGGCGCCCCTGGAGTACACCATCGCTACCCCGCAGGGCGCGGCTGATGCTCCCGGCGCACACGAGGAGCTCCGCGAGGCGGCGCTAGCCGCACGGAACTACCCGCTGTCGGGCACGGGCGACGTGCACTATGTCGCACGTTCGGGATGGCTGATGTCCGTGGACGCGGGCGACGACGTCGAGGCCGACCTGGTCCCGACCGTCACGCAAATGTGGCTGGGACCAGACGGGTCGGCCCGCATGGACCAGTCACGCGGCGCCCCCCTCGACCTGGACGGTCTGCTCAAGTCGACCGACACCCCAGCACCGGGTGTCCTGGAGTCCACCGACACCGCCGAAGCAGGGACCTTCGACCCGCACCTGCCCGACACGCTGCCCCGCGACCCGCAGACCCTTCGAGTAGCCCTCCTGGACCGTTCGGCGTTGCCTGCCACCGCAAGCGCTGCGGAGCGAGCCTGGACACTCGCCGCCCAGATCGCGGACCTTCATGGTCTTTACGTCATCCCGTCCGACCTCGCCGCCGCCATGTGGGAGGTCCTCGCCGACGAGCCCGCTGTCCGTCTCCTCGGGCTCACCACGGCACGCGACGGGCGACCCGCTCACGGGTTCGCCATCGCCTGGGACCGGCCCGACACGGGCGCGCACCAGGTCTTCGTGCTCCACGTCTCGACGACCACCGGTCAGCTCATTGGCACCGAGACCATCACCGTCACCGACCCGGCACTCGACGTCACGGAACCCACGGTGACCGGGTTCGAGGTCTGGCTGAGCACCGGGATGGTCGACACGATCGGGACACCCGGCCCGTGATGTGACGCACGCCATACGGAATCCTGCGTAAATCCGAGGCCCAGATGTCACGTACAGGGTGAGCGGGCCAACCGGCCACGCTCACACCGGGTCAGATACCCGGCGTCACTCGGCAAGGAGGGACAGCAATGAGCACCATCAAGAGACCGCTGCTCCGCACGACCGTGGCGGCTTGCATCGCAGCCGCCGGAGTCGTGCTGAGCACCGCGCCGGCACAGGCGGCGTACACCGACTGCGCCAGCGGGTACGCGTGCATGTGGCAGTCGACGAGCTACTCCGGAAGCCCCAACTCGTCGTTCTCGATGGAAGTCAAACTCTCCACCTCCCGCAACAAGATCAACTCCATCGTCAACAACGGCACCAAGAAGATGGCGTACTTCTACGACAACTTGGACTACAGCGGAGCCGTCGTCTTCCTGGGCAACCCGGTGATCGGGGGCCAGTGGCGGGATCCGAACCTCTCGAACGGGACGGACGCGACCCCGATCGCGTTCGCCAACCGGATCGAGTCTGCCCGGTTCCAGTAGGAGTCGGCCCAGGAAGAGGACAAGCAAAGACATGACACGGCACAAAGTCCCGGCCATTCTCGTGATGGCTGGGGCTCTGCTCGCAGGCGGTCTGATCACCGCGTGCGAGCAGAGTCCCGCATCGAGCAGCGAAGCTCTCACGGCCCAAGAGGTGGCGGCCCGCTACGGCTATGACATCGACCGTGAGACGACAACCCCCGTGTACGCGCTGGTCCCGCAGTTTCGTGATCCTGACGACATCTACGCCCGGGAGTTGCTCGGACGCGAGTGCCTGGCCGGGGTGGTCGAGTACCGTCCCTCTCGGCCCGGTGAGGACACGAACCCCACATTCGACGAACGCACGATGCAGATCGTGTTCACCGAGGAGATCGCACAGCAGTTCGGCTACCCGCAACTACGGACGATCCCGCAGCCCGACACTGCCATACCTGACTCGGTCACGATCACCGCTGAGATTCAGGCCCGGATGGTCGAGTGCGGGCAGCGAGCCGATGAGCGACTTGGCGTCGCTCCGCAGCGACTGCTCAACGCCATCGAAGCCACGGCCTGGATGGGGGTCGAGGACGACGACGCTGTGGCTCAGGCGACCACCCGATGGCGCGAGTGCATGGCTCCCGTTGGCCTGATCGACCTTCCGGATCGGCCTCAGCTCATGCCTACTGACTCGATCAGGAACGCTGCATCGCCGACGGGTCAGGACGAGTCGGACAGCGGTTCGGTCGCTGCCTCCGAGTGGGAACGCGGCATCGCAGTAGCTGACGCGCACTGCCGCACTACAAGCGGATACGACCGGGCGGTGCACGTCTCGCGGACAACCGCGGAACTGGCGGCCATCGGCGCCGACATCGAGGGGTTCGAGGCTGCCCGCGCGGAGTATGTCGAGTATCAGAAGGGCGTCGACGCCGTCATTGCGGAGCTCGGTGGTTGAGCTGTGGGCGACCCGGGCGGGCCCTGTCGGCGTGACGAGGGAGAGTTGAGTGCGTAGGTGGTTGGTGGCGCTCTTGGCGCTCGTCGTTGTCGGGGTGGGGGCGTGGGCTGCGGCGGCCCGCTTGGAGTCGCCTGATCAGGCGGCGGCGAACGCTCAGCCGCCTGCCCCGGCCCCGCTGACTGCCGTCGTGCGGGCCGGGTACTTGCACGGCGCGGTCACGATCGCGGTGACGGTGGAGCCGCAGCAGGTGCGTTCGCAGGTGGCGCCTGCGGCGCTCACGGGAGTGGTCACCGCCCAGGTGGTCGCCCCTGGTGATGTGCTGCGGCCCGGTGCTCCTGTACTGCGGGTGGATGGTCGGCCGTTGTTCGTGCTGCCGGGCGACTTCCCGTTGTACCGCGACATCGAGCCGGGTGATCAAGGCGATGATGTCGCCGCGTTGCAGGAAGGGCTGCGTGCTGCCGGGTTCTTCGCGGGGCGCACCGACGGGAGTTACGGGCCGCGGACGCAGGCGGCGGTCAAGGCGATGTACCAGGCTGCGGGGTACGAGGTGCCGCGGGCCACTGTGGAGGTCCCCGTCCCGCCCGCCGCTGACCCTCAAGCCGGCGCTGCGGCGGGCGGCGGCGACGCCGCGGAGGCCGAGGGCGTTCCGGCTGACGCCGTCCCGGCCGACGTCCCGGACCCGGCCGGGACGCGCACGGTGCCGGGCGGGCCGCGGGTGCTGCGCTCTGAGGTGCTCATGGTTGGCGGGCTGCCCGCGACGGTGCGGTCGTTGGCCGCTGTGGGCTCACAGCTGGCTGAAGGTGCCGCGGTCTTCGACGTCACCGTCGGGGACCTTGTCCTTGCCACGACCGTGCCGGGGGCGTCGGCTGGTGTGCTCGCTGTCGGTGCCGAGGCCGTGTTCGCCGGCGACGAGGGGGATGCCAGGGCGAGTGTCACGGCTATCGACCACGACGCGGAGACTGGTGATGCGCGCATCGTGCTGACCGTGTCCGAGGGCGTCATCAGTGCGGGCATCACCTACACGGTGACCATCGAGAACCCCGCAGGTGAGGATGAGGCCGGGTTGCTCGTGCCTGTGACCGCCGTCGTCTCGCGCGGCGGGGTGTCCAGCGTGTACGTCGCCGACGGGGACTCGTTCCGGGAGGTGGCCGTGACGGTCGCGGGGCAACAGGGCGGGGTGGCCGCGGTGGAGGCGCTCGACCCGGATGCCGGGCTGGTAGCGGGGGCGAGCGTGCGGATCGGCCCGGAAGCCGCAGGTGCTCCCGCGGACACGGCGGACGCCACCGATGGGTGAGGCACGCGGCGCCGACCTCGGCGAGGGTTGCCGCCAGGTACGGGCGGTGGACCAGGCGAGCGAAGCACTGATCCGGCTCGACGGTGTCACACGGCGCTTCGGGCAGGACACGGTCGCGCTGGACCGCGTGAGCCTGACAATCGCCCCTGGTGAGACCGTGGCGATCGTGGGGCGCTCGGGCAGCGGGAAGAGCACTCTGCTCAACATCCTCGGCCTGCTCGACGCCCCGGACGAGGGCACGGTCGTCGTCGACGGGCAGCCGCTGACCCGCACCGACGACGCGACCCGCACCGCGTGGCGGGCGGCGGCGCTCGGGTTCGTCTTCCAGCGCTCGCACCTCATCGGCGGGCTCAGCGTCCGCGAGAACGTCGCACTCGGGCTGCGCTACGCCGCCACCTGGGACGGCGACGAACGATCCCTCACCTCCCGCGTCGACGCCGCACTGGCCGACGTCGACCTCGGCCACCGCGCCGACGCGCGCGCCTCGACCCTGTCCGGTGGGGAGATGCAGCGGGCAGCCATCGCGCGCACGCTGGTGCGCGGAGCCCGGCTGTGGCTGGCCGACGAGCCCACCGGGAACCTCGACACCACGCAGTCCGCCGAGATCATCGAGCTGCTGCGCCTGCGCGCCCGCCAGCACGGCGCAGCGCTCGTCGTCGTCACCCATGAGCCCGACATCGCCGCCCTGCTGGACCGTGTGATCACGCTCAGCGACGGACGGGTGGTGTCGGACACCGGTGACCGCACCGGGGGCGCGCGGCACGAGAAGGTGCTGGCCTCATCGGGCGTCGTCCCCGAGCGCCACGCGGCCCTGCCCGCCGGTGCGAGAACGTCTCGCAGGATCCGTCGGCAGGTCGCCCGCACGGCACGCTTCGTGCGGCAGGGCTTCGCGGCGGGGCCGGGACGGACGCGGGCCGGGATGCTCGCCGCTGCCCTCGCCGTCGCCCTCACGGTGACCGCACTCGGGCTCTCGCAGAGCGCGGCCACCCAGGTCACGGCCATGTTCGACGCTCGCCGCGCCTCGCAGGTGACCGCGACGTTCACCCACGACACCGGCACCCCGCGCTGGGACCTCGACATCGACTCGGTGCGCGCCTTCCCCGGCGTGACGGCAGCCGAGCGGTGGCGGCAATGGGACTTCATCGCGATGAGCAACGGCGAGGTAGCCGCCACCGACGCCCAGCTCAACGCCGTCGACGCGACCCCGGCGTCGGGCTCGGACGCGCGGATCCGCTGGGCCACCTCGGCCGACACGCATCTGCGGCCCGGGGAGGTCGTGCTCGGCAAAGTCCTGGCCGAACGGCTCGGCGTCACACAGCTCGACCTCAGCCCCGAGATCACCATCGCCGGCCAACGGCTGCGCGTGTCCGGGATCCTCACCGAAGCCCGTCCCGGGACCGCCGTCGGCGCCGCCTTCGTCACCCCGGACACCGTCTCCGGGCTGCCACCGTCCTACACCACCACGGTGTTCGCCCTCACCGAGCCCGGCGCCGCCAGCCTGCTCGCCACCCGGATCGGCCTGCTCGCCGACCCCTTCGAAGAGCATCGCCTGACCGTCGACCCCGTACTCGGCGCAGACGCCTACCGCGGCCAGCTCGAAGCATCGGTGTCCGTGGCCCTGCAGGTGCTGGCCGTCGTCGCGTCCCTCGCCGGACTCGCCGGGGTGGTCCTCGTCAACATCTTGTCGGTGACGAGCCGAATCCCGGAGTTCGGGCTACGCCGAGCACTGGGATCCAGGCGCGGCGAACTCGTCGGGCTGGTCGTCGCCGAATGCGGGGTGCTCGGGCTGCTCGGTGCCGGACTCGGGTTCGCGGTCGGGTTCGCCGCCATCATGGTCGTCACCGCCGTCGCCCGCTGGCAGCCGGTCTTCGACCCCAAGTTGGCGCTCATCCCCCTCGCCGCGGTGCTTGTCTTCTCGCTCGCCGCTGCGTCCTTCCCGGCCGTCATCGCCGCCCGCACCCAGCCCGCCGACGCCGTCCGCATCTGACCGTCGAACCGGACGGATTGCGTTAGCTTCAGCCCCGATCCGCGGCGGGTCCGTGGACGGTGTGGCGCGCCGGGCCTAGATCGCCGGAGTGCCCCGCTGACTGGGATGATGTTGGTTGCGAAGACAGCATCAGTCCAAGCAGAGGGGCACCCGGTAAGTGAGAGCATGCCACGGCGTCGTGCCGGTGTTCGACGATCCCAAACTCGTGTCCGCAGCAGGCCTGGTACCGGTGCTGGAACTGGCCGAGTCGGCCGGGTTGTCCGAGGCGATCGACGAGGCGTGCACGCTGCCGGCCGCGAACCTGGCGGCGAAGGTGCGCACGGTGGTTGCGGGGATGCTGGCCGGGGCGGACAGCATCGATGACCTGAACCTGCTGCGCGCGGGTGGCACCGCCCGGGTGCTGGGTCCGGTGCGGGCGCCGTCGACGATCGGGACTTTCCTGCGTTCGTTCACCCACGGGCACGTGCTGCAACTGCACGCCGCGCACCGTCGCCTGCTGGGCGGGCTTGCCGCGAAGGTCCCCGCCCTGGTCGGGGAGGACGACCTGGTGTTCGTCGACGTGGACGACACGATCCGCGAGGTCCACGGGTACGCCAAGGATGGTGCCGGGTTCGGGTATTCCGGGGTGCGCGGGCTGAACGCGATGATCACGACGATCAGCACGCCGTCCACGGCGCCGCTGATCGCGGAGTGCTCGCTGCGTCAGGGGTCGACGAGGTCGGGCAAGAGCGCCGACTGGCACCTCAAGCGAACCCTGACGACCGTCAAGGCGGTGACCGGCCCCGCCCAGCGGGTGTGGGTGCGCGGGGACTCCGCGTTCGCCACGGCCAAGAACGTCGCAGCCGCGCTCAAGGCGGGGGCGTGGTTCTCCTTCACGATCCCGGCGTGGAGGACCGTGACCACGGCGATCTCCCAGATCCCCGAGCAGGCGTGGACCGCGATCCAGTACCCGAACGCGATCCTCGACGAGGAGACCGGGCAGTGGGTCTCCGAGGCCGAGGTCGCCGAGACCTCGTTCACCGCGTTCGTCTCCAAGAAGAAGTCCGAGCAGGTGGTCTGCCGGCTGGTCGTGCGGCGTGTGAAGCGGCTCGGGCAGGCGCCCGCCACCGGGCAGGGCGAACTGTTCGACGTCTACCGCCACCACGCCTTCATCACCAACACCACCCTGCCCGCGGTAGAAGCAGACCGGTATCACCGAGGGCATGCGATCGTCGAGCAGGTCATCGCCGAGCTCAAGGCCGGCCCCCTGGCCCACCTGCCCTCGGGGAAGTTCGCCGCGAACGCCGCCTGGCTCGCCTTCGCGGTCATGGCGTTCAACATCTCCCGCGCCGCGGCCGTCGCCGCCGGCACGGGCAAGGCCCGCATGGCCACCATGCTCCGCACGATCATCTCCACCCCGGCCCGCCTCGCGGCCACCGGGAGGCGGCTGGTCATGCACCTCCCCGACCGGTGGCCCTGGCAGGCCGCGTGGACCAGCCTGTGGGACCACGCCGTCGGCCCACCCGCCCCAGCAACGTCCTGACCACCCAGCCCCGACGGGCACGACCGGAGAACCGCAGTGGAAGAGCCGTCCAGAGCGGCGGGTTCCGCACGCCCATCTCCGGTTATCCACAACCACGCTCCCCGAAACGCCACCGACGACCATCAAGAACCATCGACGGTGGATTCAGGCTCAGGTCCGTACGGACGGCGGCGTGGAGATGTCTCCGGCGACGGCCGAGACTGCCACCTTCACCAACCACTACAACGTCAACTCGGTCAGCGGCACGCTCCAGGCGACCAAGCTCGTGCAGGACACGACCAGACCCGGCAACCCGACCCTCCCGCCCGCGAAGTCGCACACCTTCCGCTACTGGTACCTGCAGGCGGATACTGACGCGCCACCGGAGCCGCCTGTCTTCGGTGGTGAGAGCCTTGACGTCCAGGTCCAGTCCACGCCGGGCAGCTCGAGCGTGGTCTCTCCCTCGCTGACATTCGAGCGGCAGCACGTCGGGCACGCCTACTACTACGCCGTGGCCGAGATTCCCGGCACCTACCAGGGCATCGAGTACGACAACGCAGCCTTCATCTACCGCCTCGCGGTGACGGGACCGGCGGAAGGCCAGGAGTCAGGCGACAAGCTGACGGTCCACGTCACCCCGACTCGGTGCGAGACGACCCGGGCGGCGATCACCGCGACCGCGCCTCTGGGCACGTGCACCGAGGACTCGATGTACACGGAGGGGACTGACCCGGTCTTCACCAACGTCTACAAAGCCGCGTCGGTCTCCGCGGCGCTCGGTGGCACGAAAGCGCTCGTCGGCCGCCCTTGGCATGATGACGAAGCCTTCGCGTTCGCGCTGACGGCAACCGATCCCGGTACCCTCGCGGCGATCGCTGACAAGTCGGTGATCATGCCGACGAACACGACTGCAGAGGCGCACGCCGACAACGTCGGTGACGCCGGCACCGCGCCGTTCGTGTTTGACAACGTCACCTTCACGCGGCAGGGCACGTACCAGTTCAGCGTCACCGAGGTACCGCCGACAGACTCGCCCGGCCTCATCTACGACCAGCACGTGCTGGTCTACGACGTGACGGTCACCGACCCCGACCTCGACGGCGATCTCGACGTCCAGGTCGCTGCCCAGGGAGGCTCCGAAGCCGCGGCGTTCGTCAACCGCTGGACCTCGACGCTGACCTACGGGGGCGTCGACCTGCTCAAGACGCTGACCGGCCGCGAGCTCGCCGCAGGGGAGTTCACGTTCACCGTGACCCCGGAGGACCAGGGCTCTGCCGACCGCGCTGGCCTGCCCTTGACAGGCGGGACGGTCGCCAACGGCGGAGGTGACGCGGACCCGGGTCGGGCCTCGATCCTCGGCCCGATCGTCTTCACCCAGCTCGACCTCGGCAGGGAGTTCACGTATACCGTTGTCGAGGACCCGGGGCAGGTCGGTGGTGTGATCTACGACGCCACGAGCTATACCGTCGTCCTGGCCCCGTACTACGACGAGGTGAGCGGACTCCTCGACGTCCGCACGACGGTCACCGTGGAGGACTGCGCTCCCGCGGAGGACTGCGCTCCGGCAACGTACTCGGCCCGTGCGAATGGCAAGCCCACGGTGACCTTCGCCAACGCCTATGTCCCGGGCCCCGGTGCTGCAACCCCACAGTTCAGCAAGGTGCTGGCGGGTCGGCAGTGGCTCCAGGGCGAGACGTTCGAGTTCCAGCTCGAGGCCGTCACTCCGGGGGCGCCTCTCCCCGAGGTCACGGCGGTCACCGTCGAGCGGCCGGAGGGTATCGCGCAGTTCGACTTCGGCACGATTTCCTTCGCCGAGCCGGGCACCTACGTGTACGCAGTGCGCGAGGTGATACCCGCACTTCCTGCCCCTCACCTCACCTATGACGCGATCCCGGCGATCGTCACGGTGACGGTGACCGACGATGGGTCCGGCGTGCTGCAGGCCGCCGTCACCTACGACGGGAACCAGGCGTTCTCCAACCACTACGACAACCGTTTCGACGGCTGGCGCGTGGACGTCACCAAGACGCTCACGGGTCGAGACCAGGAGGCCGGAGAGTTCAGCTTCCGGGTGCTCCCGGCCGACGATGCTTCAGCCCAGCTCGCTGGCCTGCCGGCCGAAGGCTTCGTGTTCAGCACGATCGACGGCGCGGCCGACGGCCAGCCTTCGGTGATGTCGCGCATCCTTGCGGTGCCGCTCACGCTCGCCGACGTGGGGACGCACTACTGCTATACCTACTCGGAGGTCGTGCCGGCGGAACCGTTGCCGGACGTCGTCTACGACGAGACTGTGTACACACTGTGCTTCGACGTGGCTGACGGCGGAGACGGGCCCGTGTCACTGACTGCCACCGTCACGGGCACCGTCGACGGCGAGGAGGTCTCTGCCGAGACCTACGCCATCGCAGTCGACGAGCCTTCGCGGACCTGGCCTCTCATCCCCTTCCACAACGTCCTCCAACCCGTGGAAGAGCAGGCGCCCTCGTGGGAGCTGACCAAGACCTCGGACCCGGTGTCTGGCACCCAGGTGGATCCGGGTGACGAGATCGCGTACACGCTCACGGCGGTCAACACGGGGGACGTCCCGGTCCCTGTGACGGTCACCGACGACCTGTCCGATGTCGTGGCGCACGCCAGCCTTGGCTTGCTGCCGGAAGGGGTCACCGCGTCTGATGACGGCCTGTCGCTGACGTGGAACGCGGGCACGGTCGATCCCGGAGCGACCGTCTCGGTGACCTATAGGGTCACGGTGGACGACGACGCCAATGGTGTGCTGATCCGCAATGTGGCCACCCCGGCCAGCCCGGACGGACAGTGCGTGCCCGTCGCAGGCCAGGACGAGGCGTGTACGACGACGCACCACACACCTGACCCGCAGAAGCCGACCCCGACGCCGACCCCGACGCCGACGCCGACCCAGCCGCCGCGGAGCCCGCTCCCGGTCACGGGTGCCGAGGTGGTTCCGGTCCTCGTCGCAGCGGCGGCCATGGTCGCGCTCGGCCTGGTCCTGATGGTCACTCGCCGTCGTCGGAACGCCGGATGACGGAGGCCTGAAGAGGCGACGGACCGCATGGCGCCCGGGTGGTGAGACCTCACCACCCGGGCGTCTCTCTTGCGGTTGGTTCATCCGACGTGCATAACTGGCCGCGGCAAGACGCCGTTCTGCGCCATCGCGTCGCAGTCTCGGTGGACAGGTGATACAGGACCCCGTCAGTGCCTTCCTATCGTGGGGAACTGGGTCTCTCGGCTCAGTGTCGCGCTCGAGAGGAACGATCATGGACACCCATCACCGGAACCGGAACCGACGCAAGACCTTCGCGCGGCGGCACCGCCGCGCAGTCGCCTCGCTGATAGCGCTCTCGGTGGCGCTGATCTCGGGAGGCATGTCCACGGTGGCCGTGGCCGACGGCGTCGATGACGAGATCGCAGCAAGCATCGACGGCGTCCCCGGGGACGCGGCCACGCTTGACGAGCTGCAGGCCGCCGCACCCGAAGCCGAACCCACGTCTGACCCCGCAGCCGACCCCGAGGCGGGCGAGCCTCTGGGCCCGCCCGCGCCGGAGCCCGACGGCGACGACGAGGGCCGCGAGTGCCCCGACCGGTACAGCCTCGGGCTCCCCGCCCCGCCTTCCGAGGGCGCGGCGCGCGAGACCGAGCCGCGCGAGACCGAGCCGCTGGCCGAGCCGATCGGCTTCGCCCACATCGACGTCAGGGCTGGTGGTGTACGTGCCCTGGGCACCGTCACGGACGTCGTGCCGCTCCCCGGTGCGACGTTCCGGCTGTCCACGGCGGTCCGCAGCGGGACCACCGCCGCGTTCCGGCCCGGCGTGCCGGTCGAGGCGCCCTGGGCGAGCGCGACGTCCGGCGCCGACGGCGTCGCCCGCTTCGAGGTACCCGTCGTCGCGCTGGTCGACGGCACGGAGACGGCGTCGACGTCGGACACCGGCAGCCTCCACAACCGCGGCCTCGTGTCCGCGGAGGGCGCGACCGCGGGTGCTCGCTTCTTCGTCGTGCAGACGGCCGCCCCTGACGGCTGGTCGGTGAACGACAGCCTGCGGACCGGCGGCACCAGCGCCGGTGGCACCTCGCGCACCACGCCCTACACCTTCCTCACGGCGGGCGTCGCAGTGGACGGCCGGCAGGTCAGCGGGGACCACTTCATGAACGCCGACGGCGTCAACCGCTCGGACTTCGCCGGGGGTGCCGGGACGCCGTCGTCGGCGGTCCGGACCCAGTCGAACGGCGTCTGGCAGAACGTCCGGGCGAACCCCGCGATGCCTCCGCAGTGCGGGATCGGCGTCGCGCTCGTCGTCGACATGTCGAGCTCGGTCGGCGCCGCCCACCGCCAGACGATGACGGGGGCCGCCCAGGCGTTCGTCAATGCGCTGACCGGCACGCCGTCGTACGTCTCGTCGTACTCGTTCGGCTGGACGGCTCCGTCGTCCAGCGTGCCCACGGACGCGCACCTGACGCGCCAGTCGGTCGCCTCCGAGGCGGGTCGGCAGGCGTTCGTCGAGCAGCTCGCCCGCTGGCGGGCAGGTGGTGAGGCAGGTGCCGGCAGTGAGGCGACGAACTGGAACCGTGGGTTTGCCCAGGTCGCCGAGGCCAACGCGAACCGCCCCGCGGACCAACGGTACGACTACGTCTTCTTCATCACGGACGGCAACCCGACCTGGTTCCTGGACGGGGGCACGGGCACGGTGAACAACCGGCTGCGCGACGTCGAGGAGGGCATCTTCTCCGCGAACCTCGTCAAGTCGCAGGGCACGCGCGTCGTCGCCGTCGGCGTCGGCGGCCCGACGTTCCTGGACGAGATCTCGATGGCCAACCTCCACGCCGTCTCCGGTCCGGCGCGCTACGACGCGGTTGCCGGCTCCGACGGGCGGGGCATCCTCGACGCCGACGTCATCCGCGTCACCGAGTGGGGACACCTCGCCGCGGCCCTCAGCCGGTTCGCGATCGAGGGCTGCACGCCCTCGCTCAACGTGAACAAGGTCGAGGCCCCGCACGACGCAGGTGATGACATCACGGTGACCTCGGGCCAGGTCACCGCCCCGTCGGTCCCCGGCGGCCGGGACGGCGCCGGCTGGGACATGACGGCCGCGCTCACCGGCCAGAGCCTCGCGTTCCCTCCGGGGTCGCCGGACCCGATGACCCGGACCACGGACGACTCGGGCGCGGTCACCTTCCCGCTCGTGCCCGATCTCGGCGCGGAGTACACCAGCGTCCGGATCACCGAGACGCAGCAGCCGGGATGGCGGCCGGTGACCCAAGGTGGCCGGTCGGCGTTCTGCTCCTACCGGACGTTCCGTGGCGGCGAGCTCCACGAGGGCAGGATCACGCCCACGGCCGAGGGGGTCGACGACGGCGGCAACCCGTTCGTCGAGCTCGCCATGCACCGCGAGTGGATGGTCAGCTGCCAGTTCGTCAACAAGCAGCCGCCGCCTCCCGTCGTCACGGGGACCATGACCGAGCATGTCGACCACGACTGGCGGATCGAGAAGTCGGCCGACCGGCACCATGAGTGGGCTCGCCCTGGTCAGGGCGCCGAGTTCGTCTACACCCTGACGGTGACGGCCGTCCGCCAGGTCTCCCCCCGGGTCGCGGACCTCGCGCTCGCGTTCACCAACCCAGGTCCGGTGGGGATGGCGCTCGCGGGCGTCACGGCCTCCGTCGACGGCGGCACGGCCGTCCCCGTCGTGGGCCCCGATCTGGTCGGCCCGGGCGCCACGGTCACGGTGACGATCCCGGGCGTCGTGATCCCCTCGACCGCGACGTCGGCGCAGGTCACGGTCGACCTCCCCGGCCTGCCGCCCAGCACGCACGACGTGCCGCTGGCACAGGTCGCGGGCGACGTGACGCACGGTTCGGCCCGCGTGACCGACTCGTGGTCCCCGTGGCTCGAGGCGCTCGCCGGGGCGTGGCACGTCGACGGCGGCGCCGTCCTCCTCGCGTTCCCCGAGACGCTCCCCGAGGGGGAGGACAGCTACACCTGGGTGCTGACCTACACGGCTCGGAAGGGCACCGAGCTCGGCGAGGGCGTCGAGGACGCCCGGTTCCCGAACGTCGCCACGGTGACGCCGGAGGGTGGTGAGGAGCCCGCGGGCCCGTGGAACGACCCGCAGGACGACGGCGACCTCACCGACGACGAGACCGTGCTCGTGTCCACGGGCCGCGGCCTGACGGTCGCCGGCGCCCTCTGGCTCGACGTCACCCGCGTGTTCCCGTGGGACCTCGAGAAGGAGGTCCTGGGCGACAGCGTGCTGCCGGCCGGTGCCGACGGCACCGCGACCTTCCGGTACCGCGTCACGGTGACCCCGCTGCCGATGGTCGAGAGCATGTGGCAGGTGCGCGGCGAGGTCGTCGTGCACAACCCCAACGCCTGGTGCGTGGACGTGCTGTCCGTGACGAGCTCCCCGCTCGTCCTCGGTGCTGCGTGCGCGCTGGACGGCCCGGGCACCGCCCGGCTGGGGGCCGGCGCCACGAGGACGTTCGCCTTCACCTGCACGTTCGACGCGCAGCCGGTCGTCGCCGGCTCCACGACGGCGACCATCATCACGTGGGACCCCGACCAGGCGTTCTCCGCCGCGGGCACCGCGTTCCACGTCGTCGACACCTCGCGGGCCACGCTCGACACCGTAGAGCTGGGCCACCGCGAGATCGTCGTCCTCGACGACTTCGCCGGTCACGGCCCCGGCGTCGCCGTCGTCCTGTCCGACGGTGCCTGGGCCGCCGGAGGTCGGCAGCCGGTCCGGGTCGAGCCGGGCGTCTACCGCCTCGGCACCGCGACCTGGAACGACGACGGCGTCCCGACGTCGTTCGACTACTGGTTGACGGTCCCTGCTCCTTCGGCCGACGACGTCGACGGGTCGGTCGACCACGTCAACACGGCGTGGATCGCGGAGCTTCCGGAGATCCGGGACGACGAGACCGTGCGGGTCGTCGCCGTCGACGTCGTCGACCTGGCCCCCGGCGACGGCGTCCGGCCGCCGGTGCCGTCGCTGCCGGTGACGGGGTCCGAGGCGCTCCTGCTGGTGCTGGGCGCGCTGCTCGCGATCGGCGTCGGGGTCGGGCTCCGAGCGACGGCCCGACGTCGGTCCGGAACCTCGGGCCGGTGAGCCGACGACGTCGGGGACGCCCTGGGCGCGGCGACGCACCGAGGGCGTCCCCGAGCGGCGAGGCGGCGTTGCCTCGGCGGCGCGTGGTCCGTCATCGCGCGCCACACCAGGCGCGCCCGCGGGCCACACCCGCCTCGCGGGCGGGCGCCCTCCGTAGCGTGGGGAGCGGCGGTGCCGCCGCGCCCGGACGCCCTCCGAGGCGAACCGACGCCGCGTCAGCAAACCACAACATCTTGTGTTGTGCCGCTAGGAAGGCAACTAGATGTTGTGATAGACCTGGTGTTCTCCGCGACGGTCGGAACCGCCGCACTTCAACGGTGAGGAAACGAGCATGGGCCGCAGCATCGACGTCGCCTCGACCATCGGGGAGTACCTGGACCGGTCCGACTGGCGGGTGCGCGCCAACGCGAACCAGGGCTTCTCGCTCGGCGGCCTGATCCTCAACGTCGCCGGCAAGGTGACCGCGAACTACTGGCTCGACGAGGTCTATGAGCCGGAGGTCGGCGAGGCGCACCGCAACGGCGACATCCACGTGCACGACCTCGACGTGCTCGGCGGCTACTGCGCGGGCTGGTCGCTGCGCCAGCTCCTGCACGAGGGCTTCGGCGGCGTCCCGGGCAAGATCGAGTCCGGCCCCGCGAAGCACTTCTCCAGCGCCCTCGGGCAGATCGTGAACTTCCTCGGCACCCTCCAGAACGAGTGGGCCGGCGCGCAGGCGTTCTCGAGCTTCGACACGCTCCTGGCCCCGTACGTCCGCCGCGACGGGCTCACCTACGACCAGGTGCTCCAGGGCATGCAGGAGCTCGTCCACAACCTCAACGTCCCCTCGCGCTGGGGCACGCAGACGCCCTTCACCAACCTGACGTTCGACCTCACGTGCCCGGACGACTTCCGCGACACCCACCCCCTGATCGGCGAGGAGGTGCAGGACTTCACCTACGGCGACCTCGCCGCGGAGATGGCCATGATCAACATGGCGTTCGTCGAGGTCATGACGGCCGGCGACGCCGCGGGTCGCGCCTTCACGTTCCCCATCCCGACGTACAACATCACGAAGGACTTCGACTGGGACGACCCGGTCGCGGACAGGATCTTCGCGATGACCGCCAAGTACGGCACCCCGTACTTCCAGAACTTCCTGAACTCCGAGCTGAACCCCGGCGACGTCCGGTCCATGTGCTGCCGCCTCCAGCTCGACCTGCGCGAGCTGCTCAAGCGCGGCAACGGCCTGTTCGGGTCGGGGGAGCAGACCGGCTCGATCGGCGTCGTGACCGTCAACATGGCCCGCCTCGGCTACCTGCACTCCGGTTCGTGGGGCGACCTCACCACGGCCTTCGACCGGCTGATCGACCTCGCCGTCGACTCCCTTGAGACCAAGCGGGTCACCGTCCAGAAGCTCATGGACGACGGCCTGTTCCCGTACACGCGCCGCTACCTCGGCACGCTCGACGCCCACTTCTCCACCATCGGCGTCAACGGGATCAACGAGATGGTCCGCAACTTCACGCGGGACGCCGAGAACATCACGACGCCGGCCGGCCGGGTGCTCGCGCTCGACATCCTCGACCACGTGCGCGCCCGCATGGTCGAGGCCCAGGAGCGCACGGGCCACCTCTACAACCTGGAGGCCACCCCGGCCGAGGGCACCACGTACCGCTTCGCCAAGGAGGACCGCGCCCGCTTCCCGGGCATCCTCCAGGCCGGCACGGACGACGAGCCCTACTACACGAACTCCTCGCAGCTCCCGGTGTCGTTCACGGACGACCCGTTCGAGGCGCTCGAGCAGCAGGAGGAGCTGCAGGTCAAGTACACGGGCGGCACCGTGCTGCACCTGTACATGGGCGAGCGGATCAGCGACGCCGAGGCCTGCAAGACGCTGGTCCGTCGCTCGCTGGAGAGCTTCCGCCTGCCGTACATCACGGTCACCCCGACGTTCTCGGTGTGCGAGCTGCACGGCTACCTGCCCGGCGAGCAGACGGAGTGCGAGCGCTGCGGCCGCATCACCGAGGTGTGGACGCGCGTCATGGGCTACCTGCGCCCGGTGTCGTCGTTCAACACGGGCAAGCAGGGCGAGTACCACGAGCGAGTGACCTTCCGTGAGCCGGCCCACGCCTAGCGGCGCGCACGACGGGACACCGGTCGTCGCCGGCCTGGTCCGTCTCTCCACGGTGGACTGGCCCGGCAGGCTGGCGGCCGTCGTCTTCCTCCAGGGCTGCCCGTGGCGCTGCGTCTACTGCCACAACGAGGCGATCCTCGACCCCCGCGCCCCCGGCCAGGTCCCGTGGTCCGACGTGGTCGAGCTCCTCGACCGACGCCGCGGCCTGCTCGACGGCGTGGTGTTCTCGGGCGGGGAACCGCTGCTCTCGCCGGCACTGCCCGGCGCGATCGCCGAGGTACGCGAGCGAGGTTTCGCGGTGGGCCTGCACACGGGCGGTGCCTGGCCGAAGCGGCTGGCGTCCCTGCTCGACGACGGCGTCCTCGACTGGGTGGGCCTCGACGTCAAGCACCTGCCCGAGCGTTACGCGGCGGTCACGGGCGTCCCGTCGTCGGGCCGCGCGGCGTGGGCGGCCCTGGATGCGCTGCTGGCGAGCGGCGTCGCGCACGAGGTGCGCACGACGGTCGACCCGACCGTCCACACCCGCGCCGACATCCTCGCCCTCGCGGCCCGCCTCGCGGCGCGAGGCGTCCAGCACCACGCGATCCAGGAGGCCCGCCCGGACGGCCTCGCGGCAGACCACGCGGCGGCCTTCGCAGGCTGGCACCTCCGCGACCTCCTGCACCCCGAAGACCTCCCGGACGTCGAACGCCGAGCCGCCTGACCTACGCGAGCCAGTCCTCGACCTCCAGGCCGGGGACCCGGGAGAACTCGTCGACGTCGTGCGTGACGAGCACGGTTCCGAGCGACCGGGCGTGCCCGGCGATCAGGACGTCGTACGGTCCGATCGGCGTGCCGGCGGCGGCGAGGTGCGCGCGGATCCGGCCGCTGTGCAGGGCGGCGTGGGCGTCGAACGGGATCTCGTCCATGAGGGACAGGAGCCCGTCGAGGGCCTGGCGGCTCCGAGCCGGGTCGGACGAGCGCTCGACGCCGTAGTCCAGCTCCATGGTGCTGATGGTCGACACGCCGACGCGGCCCTCGGCGGCCTCGAGGCGCGGGCGCGCGAGGGCTCCACGCCCGCGCAGGAGATCGATGAGGATGTTCGTGTCCAGGAGGTAGAGCGTCGTCACCAGGACCCGCGCTCCGGGGCGACGCCCTGCTCCCGCTCGGCCGGGAAGTCGGGGACCACGAGCCCGTGGTCGAACCAGTCGGCCCAGGACGAGCCGACGGGGGTGATCACACGGGACTGCCCGACGACGCGGATCTCGACGTCGCGCACCGTCTCGGGGAAGGCGACGGGCTTGGGCAGGCGGACAGCCTGGGTGGTGTTGCTGCGGAACAGTCGCGTGGTCGACATGGGTCCCCCTCGTGGATATACCTACCGTATACCCACGATGTCAGCCCAGGAGCAGGTGCCAGCCGCCCACGCCCAGCACCCCGCCCAGCAGCGGCGCGGCGATCGGCACCCAGCCGTAGCGCCAGTCCGAGCCGCCCTTGTGGTGCAGCACCGACGTCGGCAGGAGCTGGTGGACGAGGCGCGGCCCGAGGTCACGGGCCGGGTTGAGCGCTGGCCCGGTGGGCCCGCCGAGCCCGACGACGAGCGCCCACACCAGGAACCCGATCCCCAGGTGCGCGACACCCTGTTCGTCCACCATGAGCGGCGAGTGCACGAGCGCGAGCGCGCACGAGAACAGCACCACGGACCCGAGCGTCTCGGACAGGAACCCGTTGAGCCGCGACCCGGCCGCGTTGATGGTCGAGAACGTGGCGAGCACGTCCTCGGCGGTGTCGGTCTGGTCGTAGTAGGGCTTGTGCGTGACGACGATGGCGAGCTGTCCCGCCATCGCGCCGAGGAGCTGCGCGCCCCAGTAGAGCGGCACGAGGTGCCACGGGAACATCCCGAACACCGCGAGCCCCAGCGTGAACGCCGGGTTGATGTGGTTGCCGCTGATCCCGCCGAACATCATCGCGGGGATCATCACGCCCAGGCCGTAGCCCATGGCGATGAGCGACCAGCCCCCACGGTACCCCTTGGAGCCCTTGAGGTGGACGTTGGCGACGGTGCCGTTGCCGATGATGATGAGGATGGCCGTGCCGATGAACTCGCAGGCCAGCCGCACCCACAGGTCGACCGAGGGATCCATGGGAGAACTCTGGCACCCGCGGCGCTCTCGCGCCGGGTGCCACCCCGGTCAGCCCTCGGGAGGGTGGTCCGCGCTGCGTCCCAGCGCCTCCCAGGCGCGCCACGCGTCGAGCCGCGCCTGGGTGATCGGGAGGACGGCGTCCGCCGCGAGGTCGCCCACGAGGATGCGCAGCGGCGGCTCCGGGTGGTCGACGACGGCGAGGACGACGTCGGCGACCGCCTCCGGTGCGGTCGATCCGGCCGGGTGCCAGGCCGCCGCGCGGGCGTCGTCGTACGCGGGCAGCTCGCGCGCGCGGACGGCGGACGCGCCGCGCCACGCGGTGTCGACGGGCCCCGGCTCCACGAGCGTGACCGCGATCCCGAACCGCGCGACCTCCTGCGCGAGCGCGTCGCTGAGCCCTTCGAGCGCCCACTTCGACGCGTGGTACCCGCCGAGCGCGGGCCACGCCGCGAGCCCGCTGGACGAGGAGATCTGCACGA
Organism: Xylanimonas protaetiae; assembly: GCF_004135385.1. Lineage (NCBI taxonomy): Bacteria > Bacillati > Actinomycetota > Actinomycetes > Micrococcales > Promicromonosporaceae > Xylanimonas > Xylanimonas protaetiae. The sequence continues at coordinate 1,354,197 of NZ_CP035493.1, forward strand.
CGTGCCCGGTGCGCTGCTCGCGCAGGAACGGCAGCGCGGCCTGCGTCACGTGCAGCGCCCCGAACAGGTTGACGTCGAGCTGGTCGCGCAGCTGCTGCGGGTCGAGCTCCTCGACGTACCCGAACAGCCCGTACCCGGCGTTGTTGACGACGACGTCGAGGCGCCCCAGCCGGGCGTGCGCCTCCGCGACGGCGGCGCGGGCGGCGTCGGCGTCGGTGACGTCGAGCCGCAGCGGCACGACGGCGTCCCCGAACTCCGCGACGAGAGAGTCCAGCGCGCGCGGGTCGCGGGCCGTCGCGGCGGCCCGGTCGCCGCGACGCAGCGCCGCGACGGCGATCGCGCGGCCGATGCCGCGGCCGGCTCCCGTGACGAACCAGGCCTTGCCCGACGCCGGCGCCGACGCCGGACCGGGATCGGCGGATGTCGTCGGGCTCACCGGCGCGGGCCGCGCCGCGGCGGCTCGTTCGGCGGGAACTCCCCGTCGTCGGACCCGTCGTCCATGCTCGCCAGGAGCTGCTGGACGGTCCGGTGGACGCGGTCGACGCGCGGCACGTCGTGCAGCACCATGCCGCCCTTCTCGCTCGCGTCGGCGATGACGAGGGTGCCGCACCCCAGGATCCGGTCGAGCAGGCCCTTCTCGATCGACACGGTGTTGATGCGGTACAGCGGGATGTCCCGCCCCTTCTGCGTGACGACTCCAGACCGCTCCGAGACACGCTGGGTGGAGATCGTGTACGAGTGCGTGCGCCAGTTGAGCCACGGCCAGAGCACGCCCGCGAGCGCGACCACCACCAGCACGCCGAGCACCACCCAGGTGACGGTGTCGTCGGTCGACGTCAGGAGGGTGACGACCGCGCCCGCGACCAGCGCCAGGAACAGCACGAACGGCCACAGCATGGCCTTCGCGTGCGTGTGGAGCCGGAGCACGACCTGCTCGTCGTCGATGAGGTTTCGGTCCCGCAGAGCCATGCCCGCATGCTCCCACGGGAGCGAGTGCCGCTCACAGGGTGGGCGGCAGGTTCCAGCCCTCGATGGTGCGCAGCGCGTGCCCGTAGCCGAGCAGCGAGATCGCGGCCGTGCCCAGCTCGAGCCGCTCGCCGAGCCGCGCGTCCACCCCGAGCCACGCCGTCGCGAGCACGCGCAGCAGGTGCCCGTGCGCGACGACGAGCACGGGGCCGCCGTCGCGCAGCGTCTCCTCCACGCGCGCGACGACGGCGAGCGCGCGCCCGTACACGTCCTCGAGCCGCTCGCCGGGCCGCCCGTCGCCGTGCTCCGGGTCGGGGGGCAGCCAGCGGACGCCGTCGTCGAAGATGAGGAACTCGCGCCCGAGGACGGCGCTGAGGTCCTTCGCCGTACGCCCGTCCACGGGCCCGTAGTCCCACTCGGCGAGGTTCTCGTCGACGACGGCGTCCGGGAACCCGGCGAGCGCGGCCGTGCGGCGGGCGCGCTGGAGGGGCGAGGCGTAGACGGCGGCGAAGTCGTACCCGCCCAGCGCGCGGCCCGCCTGGCGGGCCTGCTCCTCGCCCGCCGCGGTCAGCGGGATGTCGGTGCGGCCGGTGTGCTGGCCGCTCGCCGACCACTCCGTCTCGCCGTGGCGCAGGAGGACGAGCTGCGGGTCCTTCGTGGGCTCGATCGGCATGCGTCGATCGTCGCTCACCTGCGGGTGAACCGCCGGGTGAGTGAGGCTCCTCACCGTGAGACGGGGTGGCGCCGAGACGCCGTCTCACGCGAAGATGGGCGACCTACCCCGCGACGTAGCGGGACGCGGCCGGTCCACGAGCCTTCGCCGCGCCCTGAGGAGGAGCCACGTATGACCGACACCGAGAACCTGTACCGATCGATCGCCAACCCCCGCCGCACCACGCTGGCCGGCCGCACGCACGCCGAGGTCGTCGCGCTGCAGCAGCCCGCCCCGCTGGGCAGCGAGGACGACGTCGACCGCTGAGGTCGTCAGCACGCACGCCGGGCCCGACACGGACGTCGGAGCCCGGCGTCGTCGTCTCCGGGACCTGTTCCATCGTTCGAACACATGTTCTAATGAGTGGATGAGATGGGACGGGCAAGCGATCACGGCCGACGACGGCGCGCTGCCGGGCCTGGACTTCGCGGGCCTGGCGCAGGCGGGGCTCGTGCGGAGCGTGCGCACGCCCGAGTTCGCGGGCATCACGTTCCACGAGGTCCACGCGAAGTCGGCCCTCTCGCACGTCCCGGCGGCGTCGAAGATGCCGTTCCGCTGGACGGTCAACCCGTACCGAGGCTGCAGCCACGCGTGCACCTACTGCCTGAGCCCGGAGACGCTCGTCCTTCTGGCTGACGGGCGGCAGAAACCCATCCGCGACATCCGGGTCGGCGATCTCGTCGTCGGCACGGAGCCGGACGGCAAGTCCCGGCGTTTCGTCCAGACGGAGGTCCATGCGGCATGGTCGACGACGAAGCGTGCCTACCGGGTGACGCTGCGGGACGGGACGGAGATCGTCGCGAGCGGCGACCACCGGTTCCTGACGGTCCGCGGATGGAAGCACGTGACGGGTGCCACCGCCGAAGACGCCCGGAGGCCCCACCTGACGACAGGCGACGCGCTCATGGGGTTCGGCTTTCTCGCGGGCGTCACAGGTCCGGCGATCACCCGGAAGCTCGACATCCTTGGTCGGGCCGTGAGGTCGACGTCGGACCTCGGCGTCGTGAGCGTCGAGGATCTCGGCTTCGACCAGCAGATGGTCGACATCACCACCGGTACCGGCGACTTCGTCGCCAACGGTGTCGTCAGCCACAACTGCTTCGCGCGCCCCACGCACGAGTACCTCGAGCTCGACGCGGGGAAGGACTTCGACACCCAGGTGGTCGTCAAGGTCAACGTCGACCAGGTGCTGCGCGCCGAGCTCGCCCGGCCGTCATGGACCCGCGAGCCCGTCGCGCTCGGCACGAACACCGACCCGTACCAGCGAGCCGAGGGCCGGTACCGGCTCATGCCGGGGATCATCGGGGCGCTCGCGGACTCCGGCACGCCGTTCTCGATCCTCACCAAGGGCACCCTGCTGCGCCGTGACCTGCCGCTGCTGGTCGAGGCGCAGGAGCGCGTGGCGGTCGGGCTCGGTGTCTCGCTCGCGATGCTCGACGAGCCCCTGCAACAGTCGGTGGAGCCGGGCACCCCGGCGCCGCGCGCCCGCCTCGACCTGGTCCGTGCCGTGCGCGCGGCGGGCCTGCCCTGCGGCGTCATGGTCGCCCCGGTGCTGCCGTGGCTCACCGACTCGACCGACCATCTGCGCCGCCTTCTCGACGCGGTCGCCGACGCCGGCGCCACGGGCGTGACGGTGCTGCCGCTGCACCTCAAGCCCGGCACGCGCGAGTGGTACCTGGCGTGGCTCGAGCGCGAGCACCCGCACCTCGTGGCCGGGTACGGGCGCGTCTACGCGCGCACGTACGCGCTCAAGGCGTACCGCGAGTGGCTCTGGGAGCGGGTCCGGCCGCTGCTGGAGGAGCGCGGGTTCGGCTCGTCCGGGCACCGCTCGAGGTCGGGCGCGACGGGCCGGTACGAGGACGACCTGCGAGCCCGCGAAGGCGCCTACCCCGCCGGCAGCCTTGCGTCGGCCCACCGCTCCGCGACAGCCGGCAGCCTCGCGACCGGTGGGGCGCTCGCAGGCCTGCCTGCGGACGGCAGCGGCCTCGCGCTCGCGAGCGCCGACGTCGAGCAGGTGCTCTTCTGACCGGTCGTCAGTGCCGCTGGAGGTCCGCCGGACCTCCAAGCGTGGCCCCGGCAACGTCAGCCCTCGTAGCGTCCGACAAGGCGGACGAGCAGGCGCATGTGGAGCCCGGCCTCTGCAGGGTTGACACGCTCGACGATCAGGTCGTGTTCACGCTTGATGATCTCGTGCACGTACTCGAGCAGCGGCGTGGGGACGTACCCGAGGCGCCCTCCGTCCTGAGTCACGAGCAGTGCACGGTCGTCGACGGGGTTCTCGGGCTCGAACCGCAGTGACAGGCGATCTCCTGGCGCGAGGAGGTCGATGGCTCCGCGTTCTCCGGGCGTGAGGTGACGAACACCGTGCACGAGGAACGGCAGGCTCACGTCGCCACGCTGGGGCAACGGGGTGAGCTCGTACGTGTCGCCAGTTCGACCGCCACCGGAGACCGCGAGGACCTCGAACGGGCCGGCTTCGCGAGGTAGCCCAAGATGCTCAAGGGTCTCGAAGCGCTCAGGCCTGTGGGGATCGATCACCCGCTCCGCGAAGATCGGGAAGAGCGTCTGGCTCTGGTGGGTCTTCCCCATCGGAAGCCCCGGGAGCGGGCGCTTCGCGGTGGGGTCGTACGAGAACGTGTACGTCCCGCCGTCGAACGTCAACGTCCCCACGCGCGCGAACCGTCGCGTGGCCGGATCCTGGCGCGTTACGAGGAGCTGGTCAGTCTTCAGCAGTGTCGCCATCGCACAACCTCCTCCGGTTCTCAAGCACGACTCGCCTCATGAACGTAGACGCATCCACTGACAATCGTTCGCCTGGCGCTTCAAGTGTCGCTCTGATGCGCACCTCGTCCAGTGTGGCGACACCGTCCAACCAGCCGTATGCACCGGATCTGTGGACGGCGTCGAGCGCAAGATCTACCAGCAACTGCCGTGCGGGGGTGAACGGATTCGCCCTGCCGCGGCGAGCGAAGGCAATAGGGTCACGAACCGCGCGATTGGATGCCGTGAGTCCGGCGCCGAGCGCTGTGCCGTGATCGTACGTCGGCGCGAGGTGCCGAGCACCTTCGCCCGACTCCAGGAGCGCCCAGTTGCCCGGATGGCGATCGCTGTTACCGACGAGGGCGTCGAGGACGAGATAACCAGCGAAAACGCCGAACGCCGTGTACCCGCCGACGCCGGGCGGAGGTGCCACGTCCGCAAGAACGGTGCGCACGGACTCGAGCGTGTAGCCCCGATCGAGTCGCATCCGGCCAGCCGCTCCGTCCTCGGCCCCGCGCTCAGGCAGTCGAACGTAGCCGTCGACCTCCGGCAGGTACGTCCGTCCGGTGTTCAGGCTGTAACCCTCCGGAGCGACGTTCCTGGAGATCAGGCCAAGTTCACCGTCGCAGACCGCGTATCGACACTCCGCCGCCGGGATGCCGAGCGTCATGGCGAGCAGCGAGACCACAACTTCTGCGCAGTCCGTCAGCGCGTACTCGGAACCGTCACCTGTGGGTTGCCGAGACTTCCACAGCCAGTGCTCGTGTCGCGGCGAGTCGGCATCAGGAGCGACCCAGCGCTTGTTCGGGTCTCGTCCTCCGGGCTCGTCGCGGATGACAGCCCAGGCCGAGACGTCAGTCTCCGCCGCGGGGCGCCTGCCCTGGCTGGTCTCGCCGGCTGCAACCACACGCCCGAGGATACGGCCGCGCCTCGACCTCGCAGCGGAGCTGGTGCCTCCCCGGTGACCGGCCGCCGTCAGTACCGTCGGTGGTCCACCAGGCGGGTCCGCGGCCCCCGCCGTGGCGCGCTCGCGTGCCCGCGCGTCGTGATGAGCCGCACCACCCGGTGCCGGTGCGGCGCGTACGGGGCGAGGAGGGCCAGCATCCCGGCGTCGTCGGTGCGTTCGCCGGCGAGCGTCCAGCCCACCGCGCCCGGCAGGTTGAAGTCGCCGACGGAGACGGCGTCGGCGTCGCCGAAGGCCCGCTGCGCCACCTCGGCCGACGTCCACACGCCGACGCCGCGGACCGCCTCCAGGCGCGCCCGCGCGGCGGGCCCTGCCAGGAGCGCCGCCTCCTCGAGCCGGCCGGCCAGGCGGGCGCACGCGACCGCCGTCCGGGCCCGCCCGGCGTCGATGCCGGCGCGGTGCCAGTCCCAGCTCGGGATCGCGGCCCACTGCTGCGGCGTGGGCACCACGCGCATCCCGTCGGGCGCGGGCCCCGGAGCGGGCGAGCCGTACCGGGTCAGCAGCCAGCGCCAGGCCCGGTGCGCCGTCACCGACTGCACACGCTGCTCGAAGATCGCGGGGACGAGCGACTCCAGCACCCTCCCGGTGCGCGGCATGCGCATCCCTGCCGCGCGCAGGGCGGCGTCGCGGAGCACGGCGGGGTAGGTGAAGCCGGCGGCGTCGTCGTCCTCGCCGAGCAGCGCGGCGACGCCGTCGGCGGCCTCGCGGGCCCCCTCGCCCCACAGGTCGACGACGGCGGATCGCGGGCCCGCCTGCACGATCCGCTGCGTGACAGGCCCCGTGGCCAGCAGGGAGGTGCGCCACAGGACGCCGTCGGGCGTGCGGCGCACCGCGGGGTCGAACGGGCCGTGCCCGAGCTGTCCGAGCGTCAGCGCGACGTCGAGCGGGCGCGCCGACTCGTGACGCACCGTCAGCGGTGCGTCGAACCGGCCTGCCGTCCGCTGCACGGGCGGCTCAGTCGAAGAGCGTGCCGAGCTCCCACTGCGGCTCGGCCGCGGGGCGCTCCGTCGCCGGGCGTGCCCCGACGACCGCCGGCCGGCGGGCGGGCTCGGCCGCCGCCAGCTCCTCGGCGTCGGTGAGGAGCACCGACCCGACGTGGCCACGCCCGGCCGCCCAGTCCGCGGCGGCGAGGCCGGCGAGCTCGTCGGCGCGCTCGTTGAACGGGTTGCCCACGTGGCCGCGCACCCAGCGGAACCGCACGGGACCGCCGCGGCCCGCGATGGCGGCGTCGATCGCCTGCACGAGCTCGAGGTTCTTCACGGGGCTGCCGGACGCCGTCCGCCACCCCTTGCGCTTCCAGCCCTCCAGCCACTCCGAGGAGCAGCGGATGGCGTACTGCGAGTCCGACTCGATGAGCAGCGGCTCGTCGCCGGGGTGCGCCTCGACCGCCCGCAGCACCGCGGTGAGCTCGGCGACCTGGTTGGTGCCGCTGGCGGCGCCGCCCGAGTCGAAGCGGCCGCCCTCGTGGTCGATCCACGCCCAGCCGATCGCACCCCCGGGGTTGCGGAGGCACGAACCGTCGGTGCTCACGATGATCACGACCGCGATTCTGCCCCGGCCCACCGACACCGTCGAGCCCCGGGCGCACCCCGCGCGGCCCGGGGGCGGTCGACCGCCCGGTGAGCGGTTGGGGGCAGGCGAAACCTCCGGCGCCCGGCGGCCCGGAGAATCCTGGTCATGACCACCCCCACGCCCGCCGAGCGATCGGCCGGGCAGCACCCTGCCCGCCCCCGCACGCCCGCGGACATCCGCCGCTGGCGCCGCTACCTCGCCGACGAGCGCGCGGAGGCCGCCGTCTACCGCGACCTCGCGGGCCGTCGCACGGGCGAGGAGCGCGACATCCTGCTCGCGCTCGCGGCCGCGGAGGGCCGCCACGAGCAGCACTGGCTCGACCTGCTGGGCGACGACGTCGGCCGCCCGCTGCCCGGCGACCTGCGCACGCGCCTGCTGGGCTGGCTCGCCCGCCGGTTCGGCGGCGTCTTCGTCCTCGCGCTCGCCCAGCGGGCCGAGGCGCGCTCGGAGTACGCCGAGGAGGCCGACGCGACGGCCGCGATGGCCGCGGACGAGCAGATCCACGAGGAGGTCGTGCGCGGCCTCGCGACGCGCGGCCGCAACCGCCTGTCGGGCACGTTCCGCGCCGCGGTGTTCGGCGCGAACGACGGCCTCGTCTCCAACCTCGCGCTCGTCCTCGGCATCGGCGCGTCGGGCGCCTCGCAGCAGACCGTGCTGCTCACGGGCCTCGCGGGCCTGCTCGCGGGCGCGCTGTCCATGGGCGCGGGCGAGTTCATCTCGATCCGCTCGCAGCGCGAGCTCCTGGAGGCGTCCACGCCCGCGCCGTCGGCGGCGCGCGCCCTGCCGCACCTCGACGTCGACGCCAACGAGCTCGCGCTCGTCTACCGGGCCCGTGGCATGGCCGTCGACGACGCCCAGGCGCACGCCGACACCGTGCTCGCCCGCCTCGCGGCGGCGGGGACGACGTCGGGCGCGACGGAGGCCGACCTCCACGCGAGCCATGCGGCCGAGGAGGCGGCCGGCGTCGCGGGCGAGGACGACGACCTCGAGACGCACGGCACCGCGTGGGGCGCGGCCATCTCCAGCTTCTGCTTCTTTGCCTCGGGCGCCGTCATCCCGGTCGTCCCGTACCTGTTCGGGCTCCACGGGACGACGGCGGTCGTCGTCGCGTCCGCCCTCGTCGGCGTCGCGCTGCTCGCGACGGGTGCGGTCACGGGCCTGCTCTCGGGCACGTCGCCGCTGTCCCGGGCCGTGCGCCAGCTCGCGATCGGCTTCGGCGCGGCGGCGGTCACGTACGTGCTCGGCCTCGCCTTCGGCACCACGGTGTCCTGACCGGGAGGTCCGGACGCGACGATGCCCGCCCCGGCTCAGGCCGGGACGGGCATCGTCGTCTGGTGCGGCGGGCTCAGACCACCAGGCCCAGCAGCATCACCACGCCGCCGGCGACGACGGACAGGACGGTCTCCATGAGGGACCACGTCTTGAACGTCTGGCCGACGGTCATGCCGAAGTACTCCTTGACCAGCCAGAACCCGGCGTCGTTGACGTGCGACAGGAACACCGAGCCGGCGCCGATCACCAGCACCATGAGCGCCGCGTGCGTCGGGTCGAGGCCCGCCGCGATGGGCGCCATGATCCCGGCGGCGGTGATGGTGGCCACGGTCGCGGACCCGGTGGCGACGCGGATGAGCACCGCCACGAGCCAGCCCGCGAGCAGCGGGTCGAGGTGCGCGGACGTGATGCCGTCGGCGATGACCTGCCCGACGCCGGAGTCGACGAGCGTCTGCTTGAAGCCGCCGCCCGCGCCGACGATGAGCAGGATGCCCGCGATGGGCAGGAACGACGCCCCGACGAGGTCGGAGAGCTGGGCGCGCGTGCGCCCGACGCCGGTGCCGAACGCGAGCAGCGAGACCAGGGCGGTGACGAGCAGGGCCACGAGCGGCTCGCCGAGGAACTCGAACGCGCTGCCCACCGTCGTCGTCTCGGTGTGCGTGATCTCGAGGACCGCGCGGACGAGCATGAGCAGGACGGGCAGCAGCACGACGCCGATGGACACCCAGAAGGAGGGCCGGCGGCGCTCCTCGTCCGGGGCGGTGTCGGGGACGCCGAGCACCGTCGTCGGCGGGTCGAGGTGCACCCAGCGCACCAGGATCTTGGCGAGCACCGGGCCGGAGACGATGACGGTCGGGATCGCGACGAGCAGGCCGAGCCCGAGCGTGCGGCCCAGGTCCGCGTTCAGCGCGTCGATGGCGAGGAGCGGGCCGGGGTGCGGCGGCACGAGCCCGTGCAGGGCCGAGAGGCCGGCGAGCGCCGGGATGCCGACGAGGATGGGCGAGACCTTGGCGCGCCGCGCGACGAGCATCACGACGGGGATGAGCAGCACCACGCCGACCTCGAAGAACAGCGGGATGCCCACGATGAACGCGATGAACGCGAGCGCCCACGGCACCCGCTGGGCGGGCGTCCGCGCGAGGATCGTGTCGACGATCTGGTCCGCGCCGCCGGAGTCGATGAGCAGCTTGCCGATGATGGCGCCGAGCGCGATGAGCACGCCGACGCCGCCGACGGTGCTCCCGAGGCCGGTGGTGAACGAGCCGAACGCGTCGACGAGGTCGGTCCCGGCGACGACGGCGAGGACGCCGGAGCCGATGACGAGCGCGAGGAACGGGTGCAGCTTCGCCCACACGATGAGGGCGACGATGGCGACGATGCCGACGACGGCCGCGATCACGAGCCGCGTGGTGGACGCGGTCGGCTCGGCGGCGTCGGCGAGGCGCAGCCCGGCGGGGAGGGCTGCGGCGAGGGTCGTTGCGGGGGTGAGCATCAGTGCGTGTTCTCCGTGACGTCGGTGTCGTGGGGGTGTGGAGGTAGGCGAGGGCGGCGTCGACGAGCTGCTCGGGCCGCGCCGCGACGTCGAGCTCGATGCCGGGCTCGTCGTCGGCGAGGGGTTCGAGGATGGCGAGCTGGCTGGCGAGCATCTCGGGCTTCATGAAGTGCCCGGCGCGGCCCTGGATGCGTTCGCCCAGGAGCTCGGGGTGCCGGTCAGGTGCACGAAGTGCACGGGTCCGGCGTCGCGCAGCACGTCGCGGTAGGACTTCTTGAGCGCGCTGCACGGCACGACGGCCGCGTGCCCGGCGGCGTGCTGGGCGGCCAGCCAGTCGCGGATGGCGCGGAGCCAGGGCCAGCGGTCGTCGTCGGTCAGCGGGTGGCCGGCCGACATCTTGGCGACGTTGGCGGCCGAGTGGAACTCGTCGCCCTCGGCGAACGCGGCGCCGAGTCGACCGGCCAGCAGCGCTGCGACGGTGGTCTTGCCGGAGCCTGCGACGCCCATGACGACGACGAGGGGCGGCGGGAGGGGGGCGACGTCGATGTCCACCCGACGAGTATGGAGTATTGGTAGCACCTTTCGCAACCAATGGTAATACCTAATGTGTGCCACGTACCCTGAGGCTGTGCCCGCCGACGTCCTCCACACCACCGTCCTCGACGCCCTCGGTCGTCGCATCACGGGCGGTGACCTGCGTGAAGGCTCCGTGCTGACGCTCGACGCGATCAGCCAGGAGTTCGGCGTCTCCCGCACCGTGGCCCGCGAGGTCATGCGGCTGCTCGAGGGCTACGGCCTCGTCCGCCCGCGTCGTCGGGTCGGGCTCGTCGTCCTGCCCATGTCCGCCTGGCAGGTGCTCAGCCCCACCGTCATCGGCTGGCGCCTCCAGGGCGACGGCCGCGTCGACCAGCTCCGCTCGCTCACCGAGCTGCGCCACGCCGTCGAGCCGCTCGCCGCGGCCGGCGCCGCCCGCCACGCGACCGACGAGCAGCGTGCCGAGCTCGTCGCCGTCGCGGCCCGCCTGCGCGCGCTCGGAGACGCCGGGGAGGGCGACCACGCGGAGTTCCTCGCCGCCGACGTCGCGATGCACGAGCTGCTGCTGTGCGCCAGCGGCAACGAGCTGTTCGGCGCGCTGTCCGGCGTCGTCGCCGCCGTCCTGTCGGGCCGCACCAGCCTCGGCCTCATGCCCGCGTCGCCGCACCCCGTCGCGCTCGACGCGCACGAGGCGGTCGCTCGCGCCGTCGCCGCCGGCGACGCCGAGGGCGCCCGCCGCGCGATGGCCGTCGTCGTCGACGAGGTCCAGCAGGCCCTCGACGCCGTCTGACGCCGTAGGGGCGCCGTCTGACGCCGTCGAGCCGCCGACGCCGCCGGGTGGGCGACGCGGCCCCTACCGCTTGCGCAGGTCCGGCAGCGCCGCGAGCGCCAGCGCCGCGCACGCCCACCCGGCGATCATCGCCACGAGGAACCCGGCCTCCGACCCGCCCGCGTCGATGCGCGTGCCCGCGAGCCACGACCCGAGCGCCGCCCCGGAGCCGCTCGCGGTGCCGATCCAGGCCAGGCCCTCGGTCAGGCGGTTCGACGGCACGAGCGCCTGCACCATCGCGTTGCCGTTGACGAGGGTGGGCGCGATGGCCAGGCCGGTCAGCGACATGGCGACCGCGAGCGCCACCTTCGAGTGCGCGGTGAGGAACAACGACACGCCCGCCGCGATCACGGCGGTGCCGACCACGAACCGCGTCGAGAGCCGCGAGCGCCAGTGGACCGCCCCGTAGGCCAGGCCCGAGACGAGCGACCCGAGCGCGAACGCCGCGAGCACCACGCCGGCCATGCCGCGCGCGCCCTGCTCGGTCGCGAACGCGACCGTGGACACGTCGACGGCGCCGAAGATCGTGCCCATCGCGAGGAACACGACGGCGAGCACGGGCATGCCGGGCACGAGGATCGCGGGCCGCTGCCGGGTCCCCGGCGCGACGGGGGCGGCACCGACGATGGCGCCGTCGTCGCCGCGCGTGACCACCTCGATGGCCGCGGTGTCCGGGGAGGGCTCGGACGGACGCCGTACGGGCGGCTCCGTGCGGCGCTGCACCAGGAACGCGAGCCCGCCGACGAGGCCCGCGACCGCGGCGACCACGAGGCCGCCGGACGAGACCACGGCCGTGGCGAGCACGGTCGCCACGATGGGGCCGACGATGAACACGAGCTCGTCCACGGACGCCTCGAGCGAGAACGCCGTGTGGAGCTGGCGCGGCTCGCGCACCGCGTGCGTCCAGCGGGCGCGCACGTACGCGCCGTACGAGCCCTGCGTCCCGCCCGCGACCACCGCGAGCAGCCACAGCGTCCACTCCGGGGCGTGCGACGTGGCCGCCGCGACGAGGCCCAGCAGGCCCGCCGTCGTCACGAGCAGCAGGGGGAGCAGGACGCGGCGCTGCCCCGCCCGGTCCACGAACCGGGCGACCTGCGGCGCGCCGACCGCCTGCGCGACCACGAGCACGGCCGACACGCGGCCCGCCACGGCGTACGACCCGGTGGACGTCTGCACCATGAGCACCGTGCCGATGGCGACCATCGCGTTGGGGAGCCGGGCGAGCCCGCCTGCTGCGGAGAAGGCTGCTGCGCCGGGGACCCGGAGCACGTCGAGGTACGGGTTGCGGCTCACCGGCCGATTCTCTCAGCCGGACCGGGGGGTCCTCGGGGTACGGTACCCGGCATGACGCATCCGACGGCCTCCGCTGACCAGTCGCCGGTGTGTGTCGTCGTGCGGCTCCCCGAGCAGTCGCGGTACGAGGCGCACCACCCGGAGTCCGACCGCGTCATGGGCTGGCTCAACTTCCGCGTCGAGGGCGACGTCGTCGTCATCCCCCAGACCGTCACGGTGCCCGAGTTCCGTGGGCGCGGTGTCGCGGCCATGCTCGCCCGACAGGCGCTCGAGGACGCCATCGACGACGGCAAGAAGGTCGACGCCCTGTGCTGGTACGTGGCCGAGTTCATCGAGCGCAACCCGCGCTACTACTCGCTCCAGGTCTGACGACGCGGCGGCGACGGCGCGGCGCGCGGAGTTGGCCCGTGCGCGCCCCGCACGCCACGATGGGCGCATGACCGAGGTCCGCCCGCACGTCACCGTCACCGTCACCGACGACCCCGCCCGCTCCGTCTTCGTCGCCACGCTCGACGACGGCACCGTCGCGGGCGGCGCGTACTACCACCGGCTCGGTGGCACCGTGATCTTCACGCACACCGAGGTGGACCCCGCGTTCGAGGGCCAGGGGATCGGCTCGCGCCTCGCCGCGGGAGCCCTCGGGCTCGTGCGCGCGGCCGGCGGGAAGGTCGTCCCGCTGTGCCCCTTCGTCCGGGGCTGGATGGCCAAGCATCCCGAGCACGACGACCTCCTCAAGACGTTCACCGATTTCGGCACCCGCACGGGCGGCCCCGGCGCAGGCGGGCCCGCCGCGCCCGCCGCCGGTAAGCCCGCGCCCGCCGCGGGGGAGTGACCGGATGCGCGTGGATCGTGCCGACGTCGTCGTCGTCGGCGGGGGGCCGCCGGGCTGAGCGCGGCGCTCGCGGCCGTCGAGACGTTCGCCGCCGAGGGACGCGACGACGCCGTCGTCGCCCTCGTCTCGAAGGTCTACCCGATGCGCTCGCACACGGTCGCGGCCGAGGGCGGGGCGGCGGGCGTCGTCCCCGGCGGGGCGGACACCGCCGAGCAGCACGTCGCGGACACGCTCCGGGGCGGCGCGGGCCTGGGCCACGACGACGCCGTCCGGTTCGTCGTGGACCGCGCGCCCGCGGAGCTCGCCCGCCTGGAGCGGCTCGGCATGCCGTGGTCGCGCACCGCGGACGGCGACCCGGCGGTCCGCCGGTTCGGCGGCATGACCAACCCGCGCACGTGGTTCGCCGCCGACAAGACCGGCTTCCACCTGCTGCACACCCTCTTCCAGACGACGCTGCGCGAGCCGTCGATCCGCCGCTACGACGAGCACGTGGTCCTCGACCTGCTGCTCTCGGACGCCCCGTCGTCGGACGCCCCGTCGTCCGGCGCGAGCCGCCCGTCGTCCGGTGCGGGGTCGCAGAGCCCCGCGGACGCGAGCCGCGCCGCCCGCGGCGTCGTCGCCTACGACCAGCAGCGCGGCGAGCCCGTGACGATCCTCGCGGCCGCCGTCGTCCTCGCGACGGGCGGCTATGCCCGTGCCTGGGGCACGTCCACCAACGCGGGCATCGTCACGGGCGACGGCCTGTCGATGGCGCTGCGCGCGGGCCTGCCGCTGCGCGACCTCGAGATGGTCCAGGTCCACCCCACGTGCCTGCCGGGCAGCGGCATCCTCATCACCGAGGCGGCCCGCGGCGAGGGCGGCGTGCTGGTCGACGCCGCGGGCGAGCGCTACCTCGCCGACTACGGGCTCGGCCCGGTCACGCCCGTCGGCGAGCCCGCCGCGCGGCAGATGGAGCTCGGCCCGCGCGACAAGCTCTCCCAGGCGTTCTGGCACGCCGACCGCGCCGGCCGCACGATCCCCACGCGCGACGGCGGCGTCGTCCACCTCGACCTGCGCCACCTCGGCAAGGCCGTCATCGACGAGCGTCTGCCCCTCGTCGCGGGCCTCGCGCGGCGCTTCGGGGGCGTCGACCCGGTCCGCGAACCGATCCCCGTCCGACCGGCCGCCCACTACACGATGGGCGGCATCGTCACGACGGCTCACGGTCAGGTGCTCGACGCCGCGGGCGCCCCCGTCGCCGGCCTGTTCGCCGCGGGCGAGTGCGCGAGCACCGGCCTGCACGGCGCGAACCGCCTGGGCTCGAACTCCCTCGTCGAGACCCTCGTGGTCGGCCGCGCCGCCGGCACGCTGGCGGCCGCGCCGTCGTCGCCGTCCGAGCCCCTGTCGTCGTCCGGGCCCCCGTCGACCGCCGCGCGCCCGGCGTCGTCCGCGCCTCCGTCGTCCGCCGTGCCGTCATCGCAGTCGCAGGACCCCGGCGAGGCCGCCCTCGTCGACCGCGCCCGCGCCCGCGCCGAGCACTGGCTCGCGATGCGCGGCCGCGGCACCGAGTCGCCCGCCGAGATCCGCCGCGAGCTGGGCACCGTCCTCGACGCCGAGGTCGGCATCTTCCGCGACGCGGACGGACTGGCCCGCGCCGCGGCCACCCTCGAGGACCTGCACGCCCGCTACCAGGACGTCCGCGTCGCCGACACGGCCGCCGTCTTCAACACCGACTGGAGCCAGGTGCTCGAGCTCGGCGCGATGCTCGCGGTCGCGCGCGGCGCGGTCGCCGCCGCCATCGGGCGCACGGAGTCCCGCGGCGCCCACCAGCGCCTCGACCACCCGCACACCGACGACGTCGCCCGGCACTCCCTGGTGACCCTGGACGCGGCCGGCGCCGTCGAGGTGCGCTGGCAGCCGGTCGACGCCGCGGTGTCGGCGGCGGCCGCCGCGACGCCCGGGAAGGACCACCGATGACCGACCAGACCCTGCGCGTCACCGTGACCCGGCAGGAGCCGGGCGAGGAGCCGCGCGACGAGACCTTCGACGTCCCGTTCGACGACCGCACCTCGGTGCTCGACGCCCTCGACTGGATCAAGGACCACAGCGCGCCGTCGCTGACGTTCCGCTGGTCGTGCCGCTCGGGCGTGTGCGGCTCGTGCGGCGTCATGGTCAACGGCCGCCCGGTGCTCGGCTGCGAGACGACGGTCGCGGGCTACCGCACGTCGGGCCTCACGGTCGGCCCCATGGCCCACGCCACGGTGCAGCGCGACCTCGCCGTCGACACCGACGAGTTCCTCGCCAAGCTGCGCGGCGTCTCCCCGTGGATGCTGCCGACCCCGCCGGTCCTCCAGCCCGCCGGGGCCCCGGGCCCGCACCCGTCGCCGGACGCGGAGTCGCAGGACCCGTCGGCCGTCCCGTCCTTGGACGTCCTCGCCGTCCACAGTCAGACCCCCGGCCAGGTCGAGGCCTACAGGGGCCTCTCCCAGTGCATCGACTGCATGCTCTGCTACGCGGCCTGCCCCGTCCTCGACGACGTCGCCGGCTTCACGGGCCCGGCCGCCGTCGCGACGGCGCGCCGCTGGGACCTCGACTCGCGCGACGACGGCAACGAGACCCGCTTCCTCGCCCTCGCCGAGAACGAGGAGGGCATCTGGCCCTGCACCCAGGTCGGCGCCTGCACGCGCGCCTGCCCGAAGGGCGTCGACCCGGCCAAGGCGATCCGCGACTACCAGCGCGAGGCGCTGGGCTGACGGCCCGGCCCGCCCCGGTCTGGACGCGCCCCGAGACAGGGGCACCCCGATCGGAACGTGGTTTCCGGATCGGAACGTGGCTTCCGGTGCACGTTCCGATCCAAAACACACGCTCCGATCGCCGGCGATGTGGTGGGCTGGCCCCATGCCTGACGCCGCGACGCTCCTCGCCGCCTACGACGCCCAGCTCCGCACCGACGCCGAGACCCCGTCGGCCCTCGCCGTGACCCGGGTCGGCCCGCTCCGCCTCGTCACCTTCGCGGGCGGTCGCGGCTTCGTCACGTACCGCACGCTCGACGACGCCGACGGCACCCCCGTCGACGCCGTCCGGGTCCGCGAGCTCGTCGCCGCCGCCGCTGACCACTTCCGCGCCGACCCCGCGTTCGCCCAGGCGGAGTGGAAGACGCGCGGCCACGACCACGCGCCGGGCCTGCACGATGCCCTGCTGGAGCACGGCTTCGAGCCCGAGGAGCAGGAGTCGATCATGCTCGGCGAGGCCGCGGGCCTGGTCGCCGACGTCCCGCTGCCCGCGGGCGTCACGCTGCGCCGGGTCACCGAGGAGGCCGACGTGCGCGCCATGGCCCGCATGGTCGACGAGGTGTTCGGCGACCCGCGCGACGTCGAGCCGATCCTGGCCCGCCTCCGGAACGAGTCCGCCCGCGAGGACGGCATGCAGGTCTGGGTCGCGGAGGCCGACGGCGTGATCGTCAGCGCGGGCCGTCTCGAGCCGGTCCCGAGCACGGAGTTCGCCGGCATCTGGGGCGGCGCGACGCGCCCCGAGTGGCGCGGCCAGGGCATCTACCGCGCGCTGACGTCGGCCCGCGCCCGCGAGGCGCTGCGCCTGGGCCGCCGCTACCTCCACAGCGACTCGACGGAGTACTCCCGCCCGATCCTGGAGCGCAGCGGCCTGCTGAGAGCATCGACGACGACCCCCTACGTCTGGCACCGCTGAGCCGGGCGCCGCCGAGCTGGGCACCGCCGAGCTGCGCACCGCTGAACTGCGCGCCGCTGAGCTGGGCGCCGCCGATCGGAACGTGCACAGCAGATCGGAGCGTGCGATGCATCGCACGCTCCGATCCGTATCCCACGTTCCGATCGCCGACGACGCGCCCGGCCCGGCCCGGACGCCGCCCCGCGCCCAGCCGCCCGACCGCCCCGACGCCCGGCCGGCCCGCCCCGCGGCGTCAGCCCGCGAGCGCCCCGCTCACCACGTCCTTCGCCGACGCCTGCACCTCCGCGAGGTGCTCCGGCGACACGAAGCTCTCCGCGTAGATCTTGTACACGTCCTCGGTCCCGGACGGCCGGGCCGCGAACCACGCGTCCGCCGTCGTCACCTTGAGCCCGCCGATCTTGGCCCCGTTGCCGGGCGCCTCGGTGAGCCGGTCGGTGATCTCCTGCCCGGCCAGGGTGGTCGCGGTGACCTGCGACGGCGAGAGCGCCGCCAGCTTCGCCTTCTCCTCGCGCGACGCTGCGGCGTCGACGCGCGCGTACCAGCTCTCCCCGTACTGGGCGACGAGGTCACGGTGCAGCGACGACGGCGACTTCCCCGTCGTCGCGATGATCTCGGAAGCCAGCAGGGCGAGCAGGATGCCGTC
This sequence comes from Xylanimonas protaetiae, assembly GCF_004135385.1. Classification (NCBI taxonomy): domain Bacteria; kingdom Bacillati; phylum Actinomycetota; class Actinomycetes; order Micrococcales; family Promicromonosporaceae; genus Xylanimonas; species Xylanimonas protaetiae. Next base: position 1,371,750 of record NZ_CP035493.1, read on the forward strand.
CTTGTCGGTGGACCACACGCGCCCGTCGCGGCGCAGGAACGACGCCCCGGCGGACTCCTCGCCGCCGAACCCGACGGACCCGTCCAGCAGCCCGGGCACGAAGAACTTGAACCCGACGGGCACCTCGAGCACCTGCCGTCCGAGCCCGGCGCCCACGCGGTCGATGAGCGACGACGACACGAGCGTCTTCCCGATGGCCGCGTCGGAAGGCCAGGCGGGCCGCGCCCCGCCGTACAGGTACTGGATCGCGACGGCGAGGTAGTGGTTGGGGTTCATGAGCCCGCCGTCGGGCGTGACGATGCCGTGCCGGTCGGAGTCGGCGTCGTTCCCGGTGGCGACGTCGAACAGCGCGTCGCCGGCCGCCATGCGCGAGACGAGCGAGGCCATGGCGTACGGCGACGAGCAGTCCATGCGGATCTTGCCGTCCCAGTCGAGCGTCATGAACGCCCACCGCGGGTCCACCTGCGGGTTGACGACGGTGAGGTCGAGCCCGTGCCGCTCCGCGATCGCGCCCCAGTACTCGACGGAGGCGCCGCCGAGCGGGTCGGCGCCGATCCGCACCCCCGCGGAGCGGATCGCGTCGATGTCGAGCACGTTCGGCAGGTCGTCCACGTAGGTGGTCAGGAAGTCGTACCGGAACGTCGTGTCGGCCGCGATGGCGTGCTCGACGTCGACGCGCTTCACCTGCGCGACGCCGCCGCGCACGATCTCGTTCGCGCGGTTCGCGATCCACGACGTCGCGTCGGAGTCGGCGGGCCCGCCGTGCGGCGGGTTGTACTTGAAGCCGCCGTCGCGCGGCGGGTTGTGCGACGGCGTGACGACGATGCCGTCCGCCAGCCCGGACCCGGAGGTGCGCACGCCGGACGGCGACACGGCCCCGTTGTGCACGAGGATCGCGTGCGACACGGCGGGCGTCGGGGTGAACGAGTCGCGCGCGTCGATCATCACGGTGACGCCGTTCGCCGCGAGCACCTCGAGCGCGGACGTCCACGCGGGCAGCGACAGCGCGTGCGTGTCCCGCCCGATGAACAGCGGCCCGTCGGTGCCCTGCGCGGTGCGGTACTCGACGATGGCCTGCGTGATGGCGACGATGTGCGCCTCGTTGAACGCGTGGTCGAGCGACGACCCGCGGTGGCCCGACGTGCCGAAGACGACCTGCTGCGCAGGGTCGTCGACGTCGGGCGTCAGGTCGTAGTACGCGCCGACCAGCAGGTCGACGTCGATGAGGTCCTCAGGAAGGGCAACCTGCCCGGCGCGTGCGTGCATGGTCCCGATCCTGCCAGCGCCCGACGGCGCAGGCGCGACCGGGAGCCCAACTGTGCCGGGGAATGGTCGCCGGTTGGCCCGTCCTACAGGTACTGCCCCGGCGAGGGTCGCCCGTCCTCGGTGTGGGCCGCCGCGTGCCCGCCGATCCCGGGCCCGGTCGCGCCGCCCGGGAACGCCCCCGGCGGCAGCCCGCGCCGCATCTGCGAGAGCTGCGCCTGCGCGGCCATCTGCTGGGCGACGAGCGCGGTCTGGATCCCGTGGAACAGCCCTTCGAGCCACCCCACGAGCTGCGCCTGGGCGATCCGCAGCTCCGCGTCCGACGGCGGCGTGCCGTCGTCGGCGAACGGCAGCGTGATGCGGTGCAGCTCGTCGACCAGGTCGGGGGACAGGCCGTCCTCGAGCTCGTGGAGCGACCGCTCGTGGATCTCCGCGAGGCGCGAGCGGGCGGCGTCGTCGAGCGGGGCGTCGCGCACCTCGTCGAGCAGCCGCTTGATCATGCCGCCGATGCGCATGACCTTCGCGGGCTCCTCGATGCGTGAGACGTCGTCGTCGGTTTCAGGCTCGACCGTCGCATCGGGGACCTCCTCGCCCTCCGGCGTGACCACGCGGTGCTGTTCCGGCTGCTGCTCGTCGGCAGTGCTCTGCTCGGGCTCGCTCATGCGCCCATCCTCGCGCGGACGGCGCGCGCGGGGCACCAGCAACGCGCCGCCCGGTCACGGCACCAGGAGCACCTTCCCGAACGCCTCGCCGCGTTCGAGCAGGCCGAGGGCGTCGTCGGCGTCGGCGAGCGGCAGGCGGGCGTGGACGACGGGCCGCACGCGTCCGTCCGCGACCATGGGCCACACGTGCTCGCGCACCGCGGCGACGATCGCCGCCTTCTCCTGGGCCGTCCGCGACCGCAGGAGGCTCCCGGTCACGACCGCGCGCTTGGCCATCAGCGCGCTCAGGTCGAGCTCCCCGCGTCGCCCGCGCTGCAGCCCGATGACCACCAGCCGCCCGCCCGGCGCGAGCGCCCGGACGTTGTCGGCGAGCCCGCCGCCGCCCAGGACGTCGAGCACGACGTCCGCGCCGCGCCCTCCGGTCGCGTCCCGCACGGCCGCGACGACGTCGTCGGCCCGGTGGTCGACGACGACGTCGGCGCCGAGCGCGCGCACGCGCGCGACGCGTTCCGGACCTCCGGCGGTGGCGACGACGAACGCCCCGAGCGCCTTGGCGAGCTGGACGGCGACGCTCCCGACGCCGCCCGAGCCGCCCTGGACGAGCACGCGCTCCCGGGGGCGCAGGCGGGCGGTGTCCACGAGGTTGGTCCACGCGGTGCACACCGCCTCGGGCAGGGCCGCGGCGTCGACGAGCCCGACGCCGTCGGGCACGGGCAAGGTCTGCGCGGCGCGCACCACGGCGAGCTCGGCGTAGCCGCCGCCCTCGAGGAGGGCGACGACCTCGTCGCCGACACGCGGGGACGACACGCCGTGACCTGCGGCGATGACGGTTCCGGAGACCTCCATGCCGGGCCAGGGCGGCGCACCCGCAGGTGGGGGATAGTTTCCCGCGCGTTGTAGCAGGTCAGCACGATTCACGCCACTCGCGGCAACCCGGACCAGGACCTCGCCGTCGTCCGGTTCGGGCGGATCTGTCACGATGAGGGCGAGTTTCCCTGCGCCTGCCTGGGAGGCTATCGTGACCGCTCGCACACCCGGAGCCTACTCATGGGCGCCTGCGACTAGGGCAGACGGCGCCGGAGCCGTGCAAGCAGCGACGTGCCGCGGACACCCCGCGGGCGAAGGAAGGCAGGCCACATGCTCCGCAGGTTGGGTGTTCGCGGGAAGATCCTTGCGACTCTCGCCATGCCGATCCTCGTCCTCGCGCTCGCCGCGGGCTGGCTCTCGTGGGACTCGCTCAAGACGGCGCGGGCCGCCGACCAGACGGCACAGCTCGTCGCGAGCCTCGCGGAGCAGGACGGCGCGGGCACCGCGGCCGCGGCCATGCGCTCGCTCAACATCGCCGCCTCGATGGGCATCCCGGGCGCCAAGGAGGGCCTCGAGGCCGCCGTCGACCAGACGACGAAGGCGCTCGAGGCGCGTGACGCGGCCCTGCGAGAGGTGCCCACCGACGCCCTCGACGTGCGCGTGCGCCGCGCGATCTCCGCGACCCGCGCGGACATGCAGCAGATCGAGCGCCTCGAGGAGCAGATCGTCGCGGGCACGATCCCGGAGTCCGAGGCCACCAAGCAGTGGGGCGTCTACATCGACAACGCCCTCGCGGTCGCCCGCGAGCTCGGCGGCACCACCGACAACCGCTCGCTGGCCCTCAGCCTCGACGCGTACGTGGCCATGGACGAGACGATGCTCGACGTCGTCCTGGAGCGCCCCATCGTGGGCGGCGTCCTGGCGGGCGCGGCGACCGGCCAGGTCGACCCCGCCGTCGCCCTGCGCGCGGCGAACACCATCGACGCGACCAACCGCCAGTTCGACGCCACCAAGGCCATGCTCGACCGGCTCCCGAACGGTCACCGCCTGGCGGCCCTCGACGGCGACCTCGGCGCGGTCCGCAACGCCGTCGGCCGCATGGACCCGTCCGCGCTCGACCCGGCGGCGGCCGCCCAGTGGAGCCAGCTGACCCAGGACTGGGTCACGCAGTCGCAGCCCATCCGTGACAGCGTGCGTGACGAGACGTCCGCGTACGCGCAGTGGCTCGCCGACCAGGCGCGCACCCAGGCGATCACCACGGGCGCCGCCGCGTTCGGCATCCTCGCGCTGTCGCTCATCATCGCCCTGACGGTCGCCCGCCGGATCGTGAACCCGCTGCGCCGCCTCACGACGGCCACCGGCGAGATCCGCGACCGCCTGCCGCAGATGGTCGAGCAGATGGCCGTGCCCGGCCAGACGTCGACCATCGACCTGTTCGAGATCCCGGTCGAGTCTCGCGACGAGATCGGCCGCCTCGCCCAGTCCTTCAACGACGTCAACGCCACCACCGTGCAGGTGGCCCGCGAGCAGGCCGCCCTGCGCGGCTCCATCGCCGAGATGTTCGTCAACGTCGCCCGCCGCGACCAGGTGCTCCTCAACCGCCAGCTGGCGTTCCTCGACGAGCTCGAGCGCTCCGAGGAGGACCCGTCGACGCTGTCGAACCTCTTCCGCCTCGACCACCTCGCCACCCGGATGCGCCGCAACGCCGAGTCGCTCCTCGTCCTCGCGGGCATCGACACCGGCCGCCGCGTGCGCCAGCCGATGCCGGTGTCCGACGTGATCCGTACGGCGTCCTCCGAGATCGAGCTGTACGACCGCGTGCGCCTCGACCTCCAGGTCGACCCGCTCATGCTGGGCCACAACGCCCTCAACGCCGCCCACCTCCTGGCGGAGCTGCTCGAGAACGCGACGATGTTCTCCGAGCCGCACACCCCGGTCGAGGTCGCCACGGCCCACGACTACCGCGGCGTCGTCGTCACGGTCCGCGACCACGGCCTGGGCATGACGCCCGAGGAGATCGCGGACGCGAACACGAAGGTCGCGTCCCGCTCCGCGCAGGACGCCGTCGGCGCGCAACGCCTGGGCCTCTACGTCGTCGGCCGCCTCGCTGACCGCCTCGGCGCGGCCATCGCGTTCAGCAGCGGCCCCGACGGCACGGGCACGATGGTCACGGTCGTCTTCCCGGCCGGCCTGTTCCTGCCCGACGACGCCGTGCCCCTGCCCCAGCCGACGGACCCGCTCGAGGCCGGCACGCAGCGCGAGGCCGCGAGCCTCGGCCAGTCGGCGGCCCTCGGCCAGGTGTCTGCGCCGGCGCCGCTGTTCGCCGACCCGGCCCCGGTCTTCGCGGACCCCGCTCCCGCCTACGCCGACGCCGCCCCGCTGGCCGCCTTCGGCCAGGTCGCCCAGGAGGCGCTGACCTCCGCGCAGGCCCTGGCCCCGGAGCCGCCGCTCGCGGTGCCCGTCGACCTCGACGCGCTGACGGACGGCACGACGGCGACGGGCATGCCGCGCCGGCGCACCGCCCGGCCGGAGCCCGAGGCGGCGTCCGACGCGCTCGTGCTGCCGCCGCTCGAGACGCCGGACCTGCCGCTCGACCTCTCCAACGAGTCCTGGGTGTCGAACGAGTCCTGGGTCCCGCCGGCCGACGTCGAGGCGAGCGAGCGCGCGCTGCCGAGCCGCCAGCGCGCCGAGGCCGTGGCGGCGCCCGAGCCCGAGCTGCCCAGCACGCCCGTGCTCGCCGTCGAGCAGCGCTCCGCGCTGTTCGCGAGCTTCCGCTCGCTGGGCGAGCTCGACGACACCGTGACGGGCACGCTCCACCTCGAGGCGAGCGCCGAGGACCCGGCCACGGTCCCGGCACCGTTCGCGGTGGACGCGGCGCCCGCCCCGCTCGCCCCGGCCCCGCTCGCCCCGGCCCCGTTCACCCCGGCCCCGCTCGCCCCGGCCCCGTTCACCCCGGTGACGCCCGTCCTCGCGGCGCCGGCTCCGGTTCCCGCGCCCGTCGCGGCGGAGGCTGCCCCGGCGTTCGAGGCGCTCATGGCCGACCTCCCGACCCGCCGTACGGTGCGCGAGCAGACGGTGCGCGAGCAGCACGCCCTCCCCGACCGCCGGCGCGGGCTCTTCGGCCGCCGCCCCCAGGACGAGACGGCCACGTCGGCCATCCCGCTCCAGGCCGCCGACGGGCCTGCCGCCGCGGCCTTCGTCGCGCCCGCGCCCGTCGCGCCGCTCCCGGCCTTCGACCGCGGCGCGTTCCCGCCCGTCACGGCCCCGGCCCCCGCCCCGCTGCCGTTCGCGGCGCAGCCCGCAGCCCCGGCCTCCGCCCCGGCGCCGCTGCGCCCGTTCGCCGCCCAGGACGTCCGGCCGGAAGCCCCGTACGACGCCCCGACGCCGGTCGCGGCGCCCACGATGGCCGACGAGCCGGTCGTGCGCGACGCGTGGTCCGGCGGGACGACGGCCAGCAGCTCGCACGGCGGCTCCGCGCTGCCGCTGCGCTCGTCGTCGGCGGACGCCCTGACCGACCCGCTGGACCCGTACGCCATCCCCGACACCGTGGAGGCACGCTCGGAGTGGATGGCCTCGGCCGTCCTCTACGAGGAGATGTCGTCCCTGCTGCGGCGCGGGGTCTTCGAGGAGAAGTCCGTGACCCAGAACGACGACACCTACCGCCCGGTCTCGGCTGCTCCCGCCGCCGACACCTCAGGCCTGGTCCGTCGCACGTCGCGCCCGACCGTCAACCCGGCGACCGACCGTTTCACCGCCCGCATCGAGCGGGACCCCGAGCAGCTTCGCTCGCGGCTGTCGGCGTTCCAGTCCGCGACTACCCGTGGCCGGTCCGCGACCGAGGGCGAAGGGCCCTCGACGTGGGCCCCGGCACCGTGAATGATGGCGACCGTCCGGCGCCCTGACCAGGAGGAATCGTGACCCTCAGCACTGAAGCGACCAACTTCGGGTGGCTTCTCGACAACTTCGTGCGCACCGTGCCCGGGAGCCGCCACACCTTGGTGGTGTCGGCCGACGGCCTGCTCATGGCGATGTCCGACCAGCTCGACCGCGTCAGCGGCGACCAGCTCGCGGCGATCGTCTCGGGCATGTCGAGCCTGACCCGCGGTGCGTCCCGCCAGCTCCACGGCGGCAACGTGCGGCAGGCCGTCGTCGAGATGGACAACGGCTTCCTGTTCCTGATGAACGTCTCGAACGGCTCGGTCCTGGCCGTCGTGGCCGAGGCGTCGTGCGACATCGGCCTCATCGGCTACGAGATGGCGCTGCTCGTCGCGCGGACGGAGCAGACGCTCACGCCGCAGCTGATCTCGGAGATGCGCGGCAACCTCCCGGTCGAGGGTGCCCAGCGCACGGCCTCGGTGGGATGAGGTAGACGACGATGCCCTACGGTCCTCAGGGGTCCGGCTACCTCGGTTCCCACTCGGCCGACGCCTACGAGGCGGCCACGGTCCGCCCGTACGCCGTCACCGGCGGGCGCGTGCAGTCGGCGCTGTCCGACCTGCCCCTCGAGGCGCTCGTCGAGGTCCTGCCGGGCGCCGTCTCGGGCTACGGCCTGACGCCGGAGAAGCGCGCGATCCTCCAGCACGCCGCGCACACGTACGTCTCGATCGCCGAGCTCTCGGCCCTGCTGCGCCTCCCGTTGGGCGTCGTCCGCATCCTCGTGGCCGACCTGCAGGAAGCGGGTCACCTCACGGTGCACACCTCGACCCCGGTGAACGTGCACACCGGGCACGGCAGCACCCACTCGGGCCTGTCCCTCAGCGTCTTGGAGAGTGTTCTCAATGGCATTTCCGCCCTCTGACCGCGTGAACGGCCAGGCGAGCGGCAGCATCGCACCCGCCTGGGCCCCCGTCAGCGGGGGTGCGACGCCGAGCCCGGCGCCCGCGGCCCCGCCCGCGAACCCCGCGCGCACGAGCGTCCTCGGGGGCGCCGCTCCCGCCGCCACGTTCGCCCCGACGACGTCGGCCGCGCCGGCCCGCCCGGCTGCCCCGGCGGCGGCGCCCGTCGCGACCGTCTCGGCACCGCCGCAGCAGCCCGCCGTCGGCACCGGCACCGCGCCGCTCCCGCAGGCCCAGGCCCGCCCGGTCGCCGTGGAGCCCGCGGCCCCGGCCGCGCCGCGCACGGCCCCGACGGTCGTCAAGATCGTGGTCGCGGGTGGCTTCGCCGTCGGCAAGACGACGTTCATCGGCTCCATCTCCGACGTCGAGCCCCTGAACACCGAGGCCGCGATGACGGAGCACTCGGTGGGTGTCGACGACGCCGGCGGCGTCACGGACCGCAAGGTCACGACGACCGTCGCCATGGACTTCGGCCGCGTCTCCCTGCCGGGCAACCTGTGGCTGTACCTGTTCGGCACGCCCGGCCAGGACCGCTTCCTGTTCATGTGGGACGACCTGGTGCGTGGCGCGATCGGCGCCGTCGTCCTGGTCGACACGGACCGGCTCGAGCAGTGCTTCCCGGCGATCGACTACTTCGAGTCCCGCAACATCCCGTTCGTCGTGGGGGTCAACTGCTTCGACGGCGTCGCGAAGCACCGCCTGGAGGACGTGCGCGAGGCGCTCCAGATCCCGGCGCACGTGCCGATGCTCTACACGGACGCGCGCTCGCGCGCGGCCACCAAGCAGACGCTCATCTCGCTCGTGCAGCTCGCGATGCGTCAGCTCCGCTCGGGCTCCGCCGTCTGAGCGTCCCGCGCACCGCGGGGCGGGCCCGCAGCCGGTCTGGCTGCGGGCCCGTCGCCGTCTCGCCACTAGACTGGCCCGCGCCGTGGCCCTGGGCCGACGGCGAGGAGGGCTGACCGAGCGGCCGAAGGTGACGGTCTTGAAAACCGTTGTGCAGCAATGCACCGCGGGTTCGAATCCCGCGCCCTCCGCGTGCGTGGCCCGCCCGCCGGATCACCGGTGGGCGGGCCCGCGTTCGACGCACGCCTCACGCTGCAGAGCCGCGTGCGCACGGAGGATCATGGCCCCGTGACCACCCAGAACCCTCAGCACGACGCGGCCGGCGAGGCAGGGCTCGAGCCCGTCGAGCTCATCCGGCACTCGGGCACCGTGCAGCGCGCCGGCCGCCTGGCCCTCGCGTCGGGTCACGGCAGCTACCGGGTCAAGTCCCACATGGAGCGGGTCGGCCGCGCCCTGGGTCTCGACGACGTCAAGGCGTCCGTCGCCCTCACCGAGATCACGACGACGTCGGTGCGCGACCAGATCTTCCGCACGGAGGTCTCGGAGGTCCGCACGGTCGGCATCAACGCCGACCGGCTCGCCGAGCTGGAGAACTACATCGGCGACCTGCCCGAGCGCGAGAACGTCGCCACGATCGAGCGGGAGCTCGACCGGATCGCCGCGAAGCCGCCGCTGTACCCGTCGTGGGCCAACGCCCTGTCGGCCGGAGCGGCCTGTGGCGCGTTCGCCTTCCTCAACAACGGCGGCCCGCTCGAGTGCGCGGGCGTACTGGTCGCGGCGACCCTGGGTCAGTACGTGCGGCGCAGCCTCATCCACCGGGGCATCAACCCGTTCGGGGTGACGATGCTCGCGGGCGCGCTCGCGTGCCTGACCTACCTGGGCCTCATCTGGGCGCTCGGCAGCACCATCGCGACCCCGGGCCGGCACCTCGCGGGCTACGTCTCGGCCGTGCTCTTCCTGGTCCCGGGCTTCCCGCTCGTGACGGGGGCGCTCGACCTGGCCCGGCTCGACTTCTCCGCCGGCATCTCACGGCTGGCGTATGCCCTGATGATCCTGTTCTCCGCGGCGCTGGCCCTGTGGGCGGTGTCGGCGACGGTCGGCCTCGAACCGACACCCCCCGTCGCGCTGGCGATCGACCCGGTGCTGCGCTGGTCGCTGCTGACGGTGGCGAGCTTCGTCGGCGTGCTGGGGTTCGCCCTGATGTTCAACAGCCCGTGGCACATGGCGCTCGGCGCCGCGCTCATCGGCATGGTCGCCAACGTCCTGCGGCTCTTCCTCGTGCAGGAGGTCCACCTGGCCCCGCAGGCGGCCGCCGCGGCGGCCGCGCTCCTCGTGGGCCTGCTCGCCCGGTGGATCGCGACGCCGCTGCGCGTCCCGCGCCTGACCGTCTCCGTGCCCGCCGTCGTGATCATGGTCCCGGGCGTCGCGGCGATGCGTGGCGTCTTCGAGCTCAACGGCGGAGACACGACGCGGGCGCTCGGCTTCATGGTCGACGCCGGCCTCGTGGTGTGCGCGCTGGCCATCGGACTGGCCGTGTCGCGCATGCTGACCGACCGTGAATGGACGTTCGAGGCGCGTCGCGCGCTGTGACTCCGCTGGTCACGGCCCCTTTCCGCCGCTGGTGACGACGACCTGGGGCGCGGTGTGACGCAGGTCGCCGCTCGCCGTTTTGACGTTCGGCCAACCGTCTGACTAATGTTCTCAACGTTCGCCCGGCAGGGAGGAACGGACACCGCGAAGAGCGAGTGGCCGGTCCCGGGGCGAGATCCTGACTCCTTCTTCTCGGGGACGTTCTGCGTCTCCGGTCAGGACCGGTGCGCCCGGATCGAACTTCTCGCCTCACGGCGAGCGAGTTTGACTCGGAGAAGCGGATCGGGTAAGGTTGAAGGGTTGCCCCGGACGGGGCCGGCTGCGAAGAGTGGTTCGGTTTCGGATGGTGTGCGTCGGTTGTTTGAGAACTCAACAGTGCGTTTGATAGTCAATGCCAAATATAACCCTCGTCGGGTCACCGTTGTGGTGGTTCGGGAGGATTCCTTTGGACAGATGAGCAGTTCAGCTCGTCTGGCCAGTTTTCAAGCACCGTATGGTTGTTATCCTGGGTTTTGTCCGGGGTGGCGATATTCTTTTACGGAGAGTTTGATCCTGGCTCAGGACGAACGCTGGCGGCGTGCTTAACACATGCAAGTCGAACGGTGAAGCCCTTCGGGGTGGATCAGTGGCGAACGGGTGAGTAACACGTGAGCAACCTGCCCTCCACTTCGGGATAAGCCTTGGAAACGGGGTCTAATACCGGATATGAGCTCTGCCTGCATGGGTGGGGTTGGAAAGTTTTTCGGTGGGGGATGGGCTCGCGGCCTATCAGCTTGTTGGTGGGGTAATGGCCTACCAAGGCGTCGACGGGTAGCCGGCCTGAGAGGGCGACCGGCCACACTGGGACTGAGACACGGCCCAGACTCCTACGGGAGGCAGCAGTGGGGAATATTGCACAATGGGCGAAAGCCTGATGCAGCGACGCCGCGTGAGGGATGACGGCCTTCGGGTTGTAAACCTCTTTCAGCAGGGAAGAAGCGTAAGTGACGGTACCTGCAGAAGAAGCGCCGGCTAACTACGTGCCAGCAGCCGCGGTAATACGTAGGGCGCAAGCGTTGTCCGGAATTATTGGGCGTAAAGAGCTCGTAGGCGGTCTGTCGCGTCTGGTGTGAAATCCCGAGGCTCAACCTCGGGCTTGCATCGGGTACGGGCAGGCTAGAGTGCTGTAGGGGAGACTGGAATTCCTGGTGTAGCGGTGGAATGCGCAGATATCAGGAGGAACACCGATGGCGAAGGCAGGTCTCTGGGCAGCTACTGACGCTGAGGAGCGAAAGCATGGGGAGCGAACAGGATTAGATACCCTGGTAGTCCATGCCGTAAACGTTGGGCACTAGGTGTGGGACCCATTCCACGGGTTCCGTGCCGCAGCTAACGCATTAAGTGCCCCGCCTGGGGAGTACGGCCGCAAGGCTAAAACTCAAAGGAATTGACGGGGGCCCGCACAAGCGGCGGAGCATGCGGATTAATTCGATGCAACGCGAAGAACCTTACCAAGGCTTGACATGAACCGGAAAAGTGCAGAGATGTGCTCCCGTAAGGTCGGTTCACAGGTGGTGCATGGTTGTCGTCAGCTCGTGTCGTGAGATGTTGGGTTAAGTCCCGCAACGAGCGCAACCCTCGTCCCATGTTGCCAGCGGGTTATGCCGGGGACTCATGGGAGACTGCCGGGGTCAACTCGGAGGAAGGTGGGGATGACGTCAAATCATCATGCCCCTTATGTCTTGGGCTTCACGCATGCTACAATGGCCGGTACAGAGGGCTGCGATACCGTAAGGTGGAGCGAATCCCAAAAAGCCGGTCTCAGTTCGGATTGGGGTCTGCAACTCGACCCCATGAAGTCGGAGTCGCTAGTAATCGCAGATCAGCAACGCTGCGGTGAATACGTTCCCGGGCCTTGTACACACCGCCCGTCAAGTCACGAAAGTTGGTAACACCCGAAGCCCATGGCCCAACTCGTAAGAGGGGGAGTGGTCGAAGGTGGGACTGGCGATTGGGACTAAGTCGTAACAAGGTAGCCGTACCGGAAGGTGCGGCTGGATCACCTCCTTTCTAAGGAGCTCACCAACATCCGCCGTGCAGGCTTGCCTGGGGTGGGTGTTCATGGTGGACCACGCGCCGGCCGAACGTGCTGGTGGTGGTGCTCTGGGTGGAACATTGACTAGAAGACTGCTGCTCGGTCGTGAGCTTGCTAGTACGCCTCTCTTGGGGGGTGGGAACGCGGGGTGACGGGTTCGGGTGGTGGTCGTGGACGCACTGTTGGGTCCTGAGGCAACCGGCCGCGGGACGTGCCCCTGTCAGGGGTGGGTCTGGTCGGGAGTCTTGGTACAGGTCACCAGATGGCCCGGACCGCTCCACCACGTCTCGAGAGTTCTTCTCGGGGTGGGGGTTGGGGTTGGCGGGTCTGGTCGGTGGGTCTGTCCGTTGCTTGAGAACTGCACAGTGGACGCGAGCATCCAAGATGTTCAAGCACCTTCTCCTTGTGGGAGGGTGTTCCTGAATGTCTCTGTAGTGTGAAACGCAAAGAGTACTTAACGACTCAACGCTTTTGTTGAAGTTTTTAAGGGCACAGGGTGGATGCCTTGGCACTAGGAGCCGAAGAAGGACGTCGTAGCCTGCGATAAGCCTCGGGGAGTTGGCAAACGAGCTGTGATCCGAGGATGTCCGAATGGGGGAACCCACCTGCAGTCATGTGCAGGTACCCGCACCTGAATATATAGGGTGTGTGGAGGGAACGCCGGGAAGTGAAACATCTCAGTACCGGCAGGAAGAGATATTCCGTGAGTAGTGGCGAGCGAAAGCGGATGAGGCCAAACCGTACACGTGTTAAAGCTGTCAGGCGTTGCGTGTGCGGGGTTGTGGGACCTTCTGGGGAGATCTGACAGTCTCCCAACCAGTGAGAAAGCCGCGTCATAGTCGAACCGCATTGAGAGGCGGACCGTAGAGGGTGCTAGTCCCGTAGACGAAATGATGCGGCCTGGTGGAGGGGATCCCAAGTAGCACGGGGCCCGAGAAATCTCGTGTGAATCTGGCAAGACCACTTGCTAAGCCTAAATACTACCTAGTGACCGATAGCGGACTAGTACCGTGAGGGAAAGGTGAAAAGTACCCCGGGAGGGGAGTGAAATAGTACCTGAAACCGTGTGCCTACAATCCGTCGGAGCCTCCCTAGCTGGGGTGACGGCGTGCCTTTTGAAGAATGAGCCTGCGAGTTAGTGCTCGGTGGCGAGGTTAACCCGTGCGGGGTAGCCGTAGCGAAAGCGAGTCCGAACAGGGCGTGATAGTCGCCGGGTCTAGACCCGAAGCGAAGTGATCTAGCCATGGGCAGGCTGAAGCACTGGTAAGACAGTGTGGAGGGCCGAACCCACCAGGGTTGAAAACCTGGGGGATGACCTGTGGTTAGGGGTGAAAGGCCAATCAAACTTCGTGATAGCTGGTTCTCCCCGAAATGCATTTAGGTGCAGCGTCTCGTGTTTCTTGCCGGAGGTAGAGCTACTGGATGGCCGATGGGCCCTACCAGGTTACTGACGTCAGCCAAACTCCGAATGCCGGTAAGTTTAAGCGAGGCAGTGAGACTGCGGGGGATAAGCTCCGTAGTCGAGAGGGAAACAGCCCAGATCACCGGCTAAGGCCCCTAAGCGTGTGCTCAGTGGGAAAGGATGTGGAGTTGCACAGACAACCAGGAGGTTGGCTTAGAAGCAGCCACCCTTGAAAGAGTGCGTAATAGCTCACTGGTCAAGTGATTCCGCGCCGACAATGTAGCGGGGCTCAAGCACACCGCCGAAGCCGTGGCAGCGCAGCGACACCCAAGCCGCGAACTTGATTCGTTGGTTCAGGGGCTGTGCTGGGTAGGGGAGCGTCGTGTGGACAGTGAAGCCGCGGGGTGACCCAGTGGTGGAGACTACACGAGTGAGAATGCAGGCATGAGTAGCGAATGACGGGTGAGAAACCCGTCCGCCGAATGACCAAGGGTTCCAGGGCCAGGTTAATCCGCCCTGGGTAAGTCGGGACCTAAGGCGAGGCCGACAGGCGTAGTCGATGGACAAGGAGTTGATATTCTCCTACCGGCGAAGAACCGCCCATACCGAACCCAGGAATGCTAAACGCCCCAAGGGCGCCATCGTGGTCTTCGGACCACACCGGCGCCGGCGGCGCGTGACCCGACCTGGCAGTAGGTAAGCGTATTAACAGGGGTGACGCAGGAAGGTAGCCCGGCGTGGCGATGGTAGTCCACGTCCAAGGCCGTAGCCCGACACCTAGGCAAATCCGGGTGTCACACAGGGTGAGAGCTGATAGTGACCGCGTATGCGGGAAACGGGTGATCCTCTGCTGCCAAGAAAAGCCTCGACGCGAGGTTCTAGCCGCCCGTACCCCAAACCGACTCAGGTGGTCAGGTAGAGAATACCAAGGCGATCGAGCGAATCGTGGTTAAGGAACTCGGCAAAATGCCCCCGTAACTTCGGGAGAAGGGGGGCCTGAACCGTCAACCACCTAGCGTGGGGACGCGGGGAGGGCCGCAGAGACCAGGGAGAAGCGACTGTTTACTAAAAACACAGGTCCGTGCGAAGTCGCAAGACGATGTATACGGACTGACGCCTGCCCGGTGCTGGAAGGTTAAGAGGACGGGTCAACCTTTGGTGAAGCCCAGAATTTAAGCCCCAGTAAACGGCGGTGGTAACTATAACCATCCTAAGGTAGCGAAATTCCTTGTCGGGTAAGTTCCGACCTGCACGAATGGCGTAACGACTTCTCCGCTGTCTCAACCGCGAGCTCGGCGAAATTGCACTACGAGTAAAGATGCTCGTTACGCGCAGCAGGACGGAAAGACCCCGGGACCTTTACTATAGCTTGGTATTGGTGTTCGGTGCAGTTTGTGTAGGATAGGTGGGAGACTATGAACCCCGGGCGCCAGCTCGGGGGAGTCAACGTTGAAATACCACTCTGACTGCAACGGATATCTAACCTCGGTCCGTCATCCGGATCAGGGACAGTGCCTGGTGGGTAGTTTAACTGGGGCGGTTGCCTCCCAAAATGTAACGGAGGCGCCCAAAGGTTCCCTCAGCCTGGTTGGCAATCAGGTGTCGAGTGCAAGTGCACAAGGGAGCTTGACTGTGAGACCGACAGGTCGAGCAGGGACGAAAGTCGGGACTAGTGATCCGGCGGTGGCTTGTGGAAGCGCCGTCGCTCAACGGATAAAAGGTACCCCGGGGATAACAGGCTGATCTTGCCCAAGAGTCCATATCGACGGCATGGTTTGGCACCTCGATGTCGGCTCGTCGCATCCTGGGGCTGGAGTAGGTCCCAAGGGTTGGGCTGTTCGCCCATTAAAGCGGTACGCGAGCTGGGTTTAGAACGTCGTGAGACAGTTCGGTCCCTATCCGCTGCGCGCGCAGGAAACTTGAGAAGGGCTGTCCCTAGTACGAGAGGACCGGGACGGACGAACCTCTGGTGTGCCAGTTGTACTGCCAAGTGCACCGCTGGTTAGCTACGTTCGGGAAGGATAACCGCTGAAAGCATCTAAGCGGGAAGCCTGCTTCAAGATGAGGTTTCCATGAACGCAAGTTCTGAAGGCACCCAGCGAGACCACTGGGTAGATAGGCCGGATGTGGAAGGCAGGACCAACGACTGCCGCAGCTGACCGGTACTAATCAGCCAACAACTTCAACACACACACTTACACTTGCTACGCGTCCACTGTGCGGTTCCCGAGAAACGGGCAACCACCCCCACCCCCGCCCCCGACCAGGGCGGGAACACGGGGGCACCCGACAACTCGATACTGTTACGGCGGTCATAGCGTAGGGGAAACGCCCGGTCCCATTCCGAACCCGGAAGCTCAGCCCTACAGCGCCGATGGTACTGCCCTGGAGACGGGGTGGGAGAGTAGGACGCCGCCGGACACCCTTCAACGAAAGACCCCGCACCCACCGGTGCGGGGTCTTTCGCACACCCAGGATCGGGAGTCCCGGACGAGAGACGGCTCAGGCGGCCGGCTTCGCGGCGAAGCGTGCGACGGCGCGGGCGGCACCCCGGTGCGCGAGCCGGCGGGCGAGGACGGCGACGCCGCCGGACACCGCGGCGAACGTGACGGCCTGGACGATGGTGATCTCGTCGTTGTCGAGGTCCTTCGGGGCGGACCGGCCGGTGCTCTTCTCCCAGATCATCCCGACGGCCTTCTGGGCCAGCCAGCCCGCCGCCAGCGTCAGCACCGCCGTGCCGATCTTCACGGTCAAGGGTTCGTCCCTCGTGGTCACGTGCGTCCTCCCGGCTCTGCGCCGAACGGTGGTCGTCGTCGCTGGTCCACGGTATCCCCAGGCCGGAGGCGGGCGCCCGGGGGCGGGCCCCCGGACCGGTCATCCGCGAGACACGGTCGAGCGGTCCGGACCTGGGGCGTTACGCTGGTGGGGAACGACAGGGGAGCGCCACCGGGCGCTGAGAGTGCGGACCACCGCAGACCCTCGAACCTGATCCGGCTAGCACCGGTGGAGGAAGTCGGGCTTCTCGATCCCTGTGCGCTGTCAGCGCGCTCACGCGACGACGGTGCACGGGCCCCCTTCTCGACCCTGAGGAGGATCACCATGACAGCCAAGTCACTGCGCGCCCGCGCCGCGGCCGTCGTCGCCGTCGGGCTGCTGCCCGCCCTGGCCGCGTGCTCGAGCGGTACGCCGAGCGGCGGTGCGAGCCCGAGCGGCGGCGACACCGTCACGCTCGTCACGCACGACTCGTGGGCGGTCTCGGACGACGTCATCGCGAAGTTCGAGCAGGAGAGCGGGTTCACGGTCAAGCAGGTCGCCATGGGCGACGCCGGCACCCTGGCCAACCAGGTGGTGCTGACCCAGGGCTCGCCCGTGGGCGACCTCGTCTTCGGCATCGACAACACGTTCGCGTCGCGCGTCATCGACGCCGGCGCGCTCGAGCCCCACGTCCCGGCCGGGCTGGCCGAGTCGGCCACGCCGCTCGTCCTCGGCGACGGGGCGCTGATCCCGATCGACCTGGGCGACGTCTGCGTCAACACCGACGTCGCGTGGTTCCAGGAGCGGGGGCTCGCCGAGCCCGAGACGCTCGAGGACCTCGCCAAGCCCGAGTTCAAGGACCTCATGGTCGCGCTGAACCCCGCGTCGTCGTCGCCGGGCATGGCGTTCATGCTGGCCACCATCGGCGCGTTCGGCGACGACGGGTTCGGCGGCCAGGGCTGGACCGGCTACTGGGAGGCGCTCAAGGCCAACGGCCTCAAGGTCGCCGACTCGTGGGAGGACGGGTACTACACGGAGTTCTCCGGCGCGGGCGAGGGTGGCACGCGACCGATCGTCGTGAGCTACTCGACGTCGCCGGCGTTCACCGTGACCGACGACGGCACGGCCACCACGACGCGTGCCCTGCTCGGCACGTGCTTCCGGCAGGTGGAGTTCGCGGGAGTCCTCGCCGGCGCCCAGAACCCCGAGGGGGCCCGCGCGCTGCTCGACTTCCTGGTCTCGCAGCCGTTCCAGGCCGACATCCCCGGTCAGATGTACATGTACCCGGCCGACTCCTCGGTCGAGCTTCCGGCCGAGTGGACGCAGTTCGCGCCGCTCTCGGACGCCCCGTTCGAGGTCGACCCCGCGGACATCGCCGCGAACCGCGACGCCTGGCTCGACCAGTGGACCGCCGCCGTCGGCGGCTGACCGCACACGACGCGGCTGGGGGTGCTGCAATGGCCGGGATGACCCGCGCCCGGGCCGCCGTCTCGGCACCCTCAGCCGTGTGGTGGGGAGTGGCCGTGCTGCTGCCCCTCGCCTTCCTCGGCGTGTTCTTCGCCTGGCCCGCGGTCACGCTGGTCGCGCGCGGGTTCCTCGCCGAGGGCGGTGGCGTGGACCTCGGCGGGCTGCGCGACGTGCTGGGCAACCCGCGCACGTGGCGGCTCGTCGGGACGACGCTCGCGCAGGCGACCGCCGGGTCCGCGGCGTCCGTGCTGCTCGGGCTGCCCGTGGCGTACCTGCTGTACCGGACGCGGTTCCCGGGGCGCGGGCTGCTGCGCGGCCTGGTGACGGTGCCGTTCGTGCTGCCGACCGTCGTCGTCGGCGTCGCGTTCCGGGCGCTGTTCCAGACCGGCGGGCTGCTCGGCTGGGCGCACCTGGACGGCACCTTCGTGGCCGTCGTCGTCGCGCTCGTGTTCTTCAACGTGTCCGTCGTCGTGCGGACCGTGGGCGGGCTCTGGGAGCGGCTCGACCCGCGTGCCGAGCAGGCCGCGCGGGCGCTCGGGGCGTCGCCCGCGCGGGCGTTCCGCACCGTGACGCTGCCCGCGCTGAGCCCGGCCCTAGCCTCCGCCGCGGCCGTCGTGTTCCTGTTCTGCGCGACGGCGTTCGGCGTCGTGCTGGTGCTCGGCGGGCTCGGGTACGGGACCGTCGAGACGGAGATCTACCGGCGCACCACGCAGTTCCTCGACCTGCGCACCGCCGCGGTGCTCTCCATCCTCCAGCTCCTGGTGGTCACCCTCGCCCTGTGGGTCGCCGGGCGCGCCCGCGCGCGCCGCGAGCGCGCGCTGCACCTCGAGCACGAGGACGTCGCCGCGCACCGGTGGAGCGTGCGCAGCGTGCCCGACGTCGCCGCCGCGGTGGCGACGTCGGTCGTCGTCGGCGGGCTCGTCGTACTGCCGCTCGCCGGGCTCGTGGGGCGCTCGTTCCGGGGGCCCGACGGCGCCTGGGGGCTCGCGAACTACCGGGCCCTCGGCACCACGGGCGGGCGCAACGCGCTCGCCGTGACGGTGTGGGAGGCGCTCGCGAACTCGGTGCGCACGGCCCTCGTCGCGACGGTCATCGCGGTCGTCGTCGGGGGGCTCGTCGCGCTGGTGGTGTCGCGTCGGCCGCGCGCCCGCGTCGCGCGGAGGGCCGTCGGGCTGCTCGACGCCGTCGTCATGCTGCCACTCGGGGTGAGCGCGGTGACCGTCGGGTTCGGGTTCCTCATCACGCTCGACCGGCCGCTCGGGCTCGACGTCGACCTGCGCACGTCCGGGCTGCTCGTACCCATCGCGCAGGCCGTCGTCGCCGTGCCCCTCGTGGTGCGCACGGTCCTGCCCGTGCTGCGCGCGATCGACCCGCGCCTGCGGCAGGCGGCGTCCGTGCTGGGCGCCGCGCCCGGACGCGTGCTGCGCGACGTCGACCTGCCGATCGCGCTGCGGTCGCTCGGGCTCGCGATCGGGTTCGCGTTCGCGGTGTCCCTGGGCGAGTTCGGCGCGACGGCGTTCCTCGCCCGGCCCGACTCCGCGACGCTGCCCGTCGTCATCTTCCGGCTCATCGGCCGGCCCGGGGCGGAGAACTACGGCATGGCGCTGGCCGCGTCCGTGGTCCTGGCGGTGCTCACCGCCGTCGTCATGATGCTGGCCGAGCGGCTACGGGGGGACCGCGCCTCGGGCGCGGCCGGAGGGGAGTTCTGATGGGCTCTGTGGACGAGACGACGGCGGGCGGAGGGCTCTCCGTGCGGGGGGCCGTCGTGCGGTACGACGA
Source organism: Xylanimonas protaetiae (assembly GCF_004135385.1). Lineage (NCBI taxonomy): Bacteria > Bacillati > Actinomycetota > Actinomycetes > Micrococcales > Promicromonosporaceae > Xylanimonas > Xylanimonas protaetiae. Next base: position 1,391,226 of record NZ_CP035493.1, read on the forward strand.
CGGCGGGCGCGGCGGCGCCGGGACGACGGTCGCGGTCGACGGCGTGGACCTCGACGTCGCCGACGGCGAGATCCTTGCGCTGCTCGGGCCGAGCGGGTGCGGCAAGTCGTCGCTCCTGCGCGCCGTCGCGGGGCTCGAGCCGCTCGCGGGCGGCACCGTCACGTTCGACGGCGTCGACCTGGCCGGGGTCCCCGTGCACCGGCGCGGGTTCGGCCTGCTGTTCCAGGACGGGCAGCTGTTCGCCCACCGCGACGTCGAGCGGAACGTCGCCTACGGGCTCGAGATCGCCGGCATGCCACGGGCCGAGCGCGTCGGGCGGGTGCGCGAGCTGCTCGACGCGGTAGGGCTCGGCGGGTACGCGCACCGGGCGGTGTCCACGCTGTCGGGCGGCGAGAAGCAGCGCGTGGCGCTCGCGCGGGCGCTCGCGCCGCGGCCACGGCTGCTGCTGCTCGACGAGCCGTTCAGCGCACTGGACCGCGCGCTGCGCGAGCGCCTCGCCGACGACGTCCGGGACGTGCTGCGCGCGACCGGGACGACGGCGGTGTTCGTGACGCACGACCACGACGAGGCGTTCACGGTCGCGGACCGGGTGGGCGTCATGAAGGCCGGGAGGCTGCTCCAGGTGGCGGCGCCCGAGGAGCTGTGGCGGGCGCCCGCGTCCCGCGCCGTCGCGGAGTTCCTCGGCTACCAGGCGTTCGTGCCGCAGCGTGACGGCGTGCTCGCCGTCGGGCCGACCGGCCTGCGGGTGCTGCCCGGCGCGGAGGCGACCGGGTGGCCGGGGCGGGTCGTGGCCGGCACGTTCCGGCGCGGGCGCACCGAGGTGACCGTCGACGTCGACCTCGGCGCCGGTGCTGAGCGCGTCGTCGCCCTCCAGGACGGCGGGACGGGCGCGGAGCCGGGCTCTGCCGTCGTCGTCGGGCTGGACCCGGCGGGCTGCGCCGTCGTGCCGACGACGGACTGACCCGGCCGGTCTGCCCGGCCGGTCGTGCCCGGCCGGGCCAGCCCGGTGGTGCCGGGCGACCGTCAGGCCGCCGAGAGGCGGGCGATCTCCTCGGCGGTGAGCGTCAGCGTCGTCGCTGCGGCCGAGTCCTCGATGGAGGCGGGGCGCGAGGCGCCCGGGATCGGGATCACGACGGGGGCCAGGGCGAGCTCCCAGGCCAGGCAGACCTGGAACGGGGAGACGCCGTGGGCCTCGGCGACCTCGACGAACGGCGCGTACGTGTCGCCGAGCTCGCCCGAGCGGGCGAGCGAGATGCCGCCCAGCGGGCTCCACGGCAGGAACGCGATGCCGAGCTCGGCGCACAGCTCGAGCTCGGGCAGCGAGGAGCGGAAGCGCGGCGAGAACTGGTTCTGCACCGAGACCAGGCGGCCGCCGAGGATCTCCTGCGCTTCGCGGATCTGCTCGGGGTTGGCGTTCGAGATGCCGGCCATCTGGATGACGCCCTCGTCGAGCAGGTCGCGGATCGCGCCCACGGAGTCGGCGTAGGGGACGTCCCAGTCGGGGCGGTGGAACTGGTAGAGGCCGATGGCGTCCACGCCCAGGCGCTTGGCGGACGCCTTGGCGGCCTCCTTGAGGTACTCGGGGCGGCCGTTCAGCGTCCACGAGCCGTCGCCGGGGCGCAGGTGGCCGCCCTTGGTGGCCACGAGCACGTCGCCGACGTCCGAGCCGTAGGTGCGCAGCGCCTCGGCGATGAGCTCCTCGTTGTGGCCCACCTCGTGGGCGTCGCGGTGGTAGGCGTCGGCCGTGTCGACGAGGGTCACGCCGGCGTCGAGCGCGGCGTGGATGGTGGCGATCGAGCGCTCGCGCTCGGGGCGGCCCTCGAGGGACATCGGCATGCCGCCGAGGCCGATCGCGCCGACCTGGCGGCCGCCGATGGTGCGCTGCTGCATGAGGTGACTCCTGTGTCGTCTGTCGAATCGTTCCGACGACGACGATAGACCCGCGGCCGACGAGATGTCAGGCCCGTGGACGTCTACCGTCGTGACATCGACCACGACCGGAGGACCCCCATGGGCACCATCGTCTCGACCCTGTTCTGCTCGCTCGACGGCGTCGTCGAGATCGACCCCGAGTGGCACTTCCCGTACTTCGACGACCAGATGGGCGCCGCGGTCACCGACGACTACGCCGACGTCGACGTCGTCCTGCTCGGGCGCGTCACGTACGACAGCTTCGTGGGCGCCTGGCCCGACCGGGAGGCCGCGGGCGAGCAGGACGCGCAGTTCGCCAAGCTCCTGGGCGACACCCGCAAGGTGGTCGCCACACGCGGCACGGCCGACCTCGGCTGGCGCAACGTCGAGGCCACGGCCGACGTCGTCGCCACGGCCCGCGGGCTGCGCGAGGACCCGGGCGTCGGCAAGGTGGTCGTCCCCGGGTCGGTCTCGGTCGTCCGGCAGCTGCTCGCAGCCGGCCAGCTCGACGAGCTGCGGCTCCTGGTGCACCCCGTCGCCGCCCGCAAGGGCACCCGCCTGTTCGACGACGGCGACGAGCGCTACGCCCTGCGGCTGCTCTCGGCGGAGGCGTTCGGCACCGGCGTCGTCCGCCTCGTCTACACCCCGACGACGCCCCCCGAGGCGCGGACGTACGACGACGTCAAGCAGCACGACATGCCTCAGGCGGAGTAACCGTCGAGCGACTCTGGATGTCCGCGTACGGGCTGTCGTACGCGGACATCCAGAGTCGCTCGGCCGTCCGTCAGGAGTGGCGGAGGGTGCGGTAGCGGCGGACCAGCGACTGCGTCGACGGGTCCTGGGTGGCCAGGGCCGTCTCGTCGCCCTGGACCGCCGGGGCTACCTCGAGGGCTAGCTTCTTGCCCAGCTCTACGCCCCACTGGTCGAAGGAGTCGATGCCCCAGACGATGCCCTGCGTGAACGTGATGTGCTCGTAGAGCGCGACGAGCTGGCCCACCACCGACGGCGTCAGCGCCGGGGCGAGGATCGACGTCGTCGGGCGGTTCCCGGAGAACACGCGCGCGGGCACGATGTGCTCCGGCGTGCCCTCCTCTCGCACCTCCGCCGCCGTCTTGCCGAAGGCCAGCGCCTTGGTCTGGGCGAAGAAGTTCGCGAGGAACAGCTCGTGCACGTCCGCGCCCGCGGCGACCGCGCCGCCGTCACCCTCGGCGTCGACCAGCGGGTACGCCGGCTTGGCGACGGCGATGAAGTCGGCCGGGATGAGCTGCGTGCCCTGGTGGATGAGCTGGTAGAAGGCGTGCTGGCCGTTGGTGCCCGGCTCGCCCCAGAACACCTCGCCGGTCGCGGTGGTGACGGGTGTGCCGTCCCAGCGCACCGACTTGCCGTTCGACTCCATCGTGAGCTGCTGCAGGTAGGCCGCGAAGCGGTGGAGCTGCTGCGCGTAGGGCAGCACCGCGTGCGACGCCGCGCCCAGGAAGTTGACGTACCAGACGTTGAGCAGGCCCATGAGCGCGGGCACGTTCTGGGCCAGCGGCGTCGTGCGGAAGTGCTCGTCGATCGCCCGGAAGCCCGCGAGCAGCTCCCGGAAGCGGTCCGGGCCGATCGCGATGGCGACCGAGGTGCCGATCGCCGAGTCGACCGAGTAGCGTCCGCCGACCCAGTCCCAGAACCCGAACGCGTTGGCCGGGTCGATGCCGAACGCCGCGACCTTGTCGAGCGCCGTGGAGACGGCGACGAAGTGCTTGCCGACCGCGGCGCGGCGCGCCTCCGCGGTGTCCTCGACGACGCCGCTGGCCACCAGGGAGTCCAGCAGCCAGGCGCGCGCGAGGCGCGCGTTCGTCAGCGTCTCGAGCGTCCCGAAGGTCTTCGAGGCGACGATGAACAGCGTCGTCTCCGGGTCGAGGTCCTTCGTCTTCTGCGCGACGTCGGTGGGGTCGATGTTGGAGACGAAGCGCACCGTGAGGCCCGCCTGGCGGTACGGCTCGAGCGCCTCGTAGATCATCACGGGGCCCAGGTCGGAGCCGCCGATGCCGATGTTGACGACCGTCGTCACCGGACGGCCGGTCACGCCCGTCCACTCGCCCGAGCGCACCTTGTCGGCGAACGCCGAGAGCTTGTCCAGCTCCGCGGCGACGTCGGCGTCGACGTCCTGGCCGTCCACCACGAGCGCGGGCTGCGTGCCCGGCGCGCGGCGCAGCGCGGTGTGTAGCACCGCGCGGTCCTCGGTGACGTTGATGCGCTCGCCCGTGAACATCGCTTCGATGCGCTCGGTGAGGTTCACCTCCTGCGCGAGCCGCACCAGCAGCGCGAGCGTCTCGTCGGTGACGAGGTTCTTCGACAGGTCGACGAACAGGTCACCGGCCTCGAGGGTGAGCCGCTCGGCGCGCTCCGGGTCGGCGGCGAACCAGCCGCGCAGGTCGGCGGTCAGGCTCTGGTGGTGGGTGGCGAGGTCGGCCCAGGCGCTGGTGCTGGTGGGGTCGACGGGTGCGGGCGTCGTCATGGGGTCCACGGTAACGACGGGAGGAGTGGTCCGCGCAGGGTTCCGGCGCATGGTCTCGTGACACGTGTCCCACCGGCGTCGCGCGTGGACAGGTGCGCCCGCCGCGCGGCAGGCTCGCGTCGTGCCCCGCCCCGTCGCCCTCGAGATCGCCGTCCAGGACGTCGCCGGCGCGCTGACGGCGTCGGGCGCGGTGGACGAGGCGGCGCTCGCGGCGCTCGCCGACGCCGCGGGCGGCGCGGACCTGACGTTCCACCGGGCGTTCGACGTCGTCGCCGACCGTGGCCAGGCCCTCGCGGACCTGCGGCAGGCCGACGTGCGGCGCGTGCTGACGTCGGGCGGGGCGCCCTGCGCCGCCGACGGCCTCGCGGAGCTGCGACGCCTCGCGCCCCTCGCGACCGGCCTGGGCGTCGAGCTCATGGCCGGCGGCGGCGTGCGGCCGGGCGACGTCGCCGCGCTCGTCGCGGCGGGCGTCGACGCCGTCCACCTCTCGGCGCGGCGCGCCGTCGCGGAGGCGGCCGGCCCGGGCGGCGGCCCGGCCGGCTACGACGTCACGGACGCCGACGTCGTCGCGGCCGCGGCTTCCGCCGTCACGTCAGCCGCTGCCAGATCGCCGCACCGCCCGCCGGCCGGAACCCCATCGCCACGTTGATGCCGAGCATGTGGTCGTTCTCCTCGGCGTTCCACGTGTGCACGCGCCGGACGTCGGGGCGCAGCGCGGCGAGGTGGCGCAGGTTCGCCACCTTCATGGCCATGCCCAGGCGGTGACCGCGGTGGGGCGCCAGCACGATGGTGTCCCACTGGAACGCGCACTGCTGCGCGGGGAGCCACGCCAGCATCGTCATGCCCGCGAGCTCGCCGGAGGCGACGTGCTCCGCGGCGGTGATGACGTACTCGCGGCCCTGTTCCACCTGCCGGGCGGCCATGCGGCGCACGCGCTCGGCGTCCCACGGGTCCTCGCGGAAGTCGAGGGCGCCGACGGGCGCGTCGGTGGACATCCGCGTCTCCAGCAGGGCGAACGCGTCGAGCCACCGCTCGGGGACCGTGCTGTCCCAGCGGTGCAGGCGGTAGCCGCCGGTGCGGCCCGCGGCGTCGGCCTCGAGAGCGTCGAGGAGACCGGGCGCCACCGGCGTCTCGAGCAGCGAGCGGCGGTCCACCTGGGCCAGCTCGTAGCCGTGCGCGCGGGCGAACCGCACGCCCGCGTCGTCGGCGGGGGCGGCGCCCGAGCCGGTCGGCGGGAGCAGCGGCGGCGACCCCGGCGACTCGCGGAACTCGCTCTCGGCCTGGAGCGTGCCGCGGCCGGCGTCTGCCGCGACCCGCTCGCCGCGCTCCAGCAGGGCGGCACCGAGGCCTCGGCGGCGGTGGTCGGGGTGCACCTGCACCTCGACCCACGCGGTGTGCCGGTTCCCCCGCAGCGGCAGGTCGACGCCCAGCCGCCCGACGACGGTGTCGGCGTCGTCGAGCGCGACCACGAGCGTGTGCGCGCTGTCCTCCTGGTGCGCCAGCCGGTTCGCGGACTCGACGGCGCGCACCGCCTGGTCGTCGTGCCCGTCGCGGGCCACGCAGACCGCGCGGTCCAGCGCGGCGACGCCCTCGTGCGCCCAGCCGGGGGAGGAGCCCGCAGGGTCCGGGGCCACCTCGAGCAGCCGCCACGACGCGTTCGCCATACCACGAGGGTCGGCCGGCGCACGGGCGATGTCACCCGTTTTTGACACGGCGCGTCGCGGCCTGCAACCCTCACGCGCGACACCTGCCTGTCGACCCCCGAGCGAGCACCGAGGTTCACCCATGACGACGACCAAGCGCACCTCCCTAGCCCTCGCGGTGGGCGCGACCGTCGCCCTCCTGGCCGCCGGCTGCGCGGGCAGCGAGGCTCCGGGCGGGCTCGACGACGTGCAGACCATCACCTGGTGGCACAACTCGACGACGGGCGCGGCCAAGGATTACTACGAGCAGGTCGCCAACGACTTCGAGAAGGCCCACCCGGGCGTCAACGTCGAGGTCACCGCGCTCGAGCACTCCGACATGCTCGCCCGGCTCTCGGAGACGCTCGGCTCGAACGACCCCGAGCAGGTGCCCGACGTCTTCATGTCCCGCGGCGGCGGCGAGCTGCAGGGCGAGGTCGCGGCCGGCGTGACGCGCGACCTGACCAAGGTGGCGGCCGACGAGCTCGCCAAGACGAGCCAGTTCACCGGCGACTACACGATCGACGGCAAGACGTACGCGCTGCCGTACTCGATGGGCATCGTCGGCTTCTACTACAACGCCGACCTGTTCGCCCAGGCGGGCATCACCGACGTCGTGCCCAACCCGACCATCGACCAGTTCGACGAGTGGGTCGACAAGCTCCAGGAGGCCGACATCACACCGCTCTCCGTGGGCGCCGGCGACAAGTGGCCCGCCTCGCACTACTGGTTCTACGACGTCGCCCGCGAGTGCGCCCGCACGACCATCGACGCCGCGGTCGCCGCGAAGAGCTACACGGACCCGTGCTTCGTCAAGGCCGGCGAGGACCTCCAGGCGCTCGTCGCGAAGAAGCCGTTCAACGACGGCTACATGACCACCGTGGCCCAGCAGGGCCCGTCCTCGGCGTCCGGCCTGCTCGCGAACGGCAAGGTGGCCATGGAGCTCGCGGGCCACTGGGAGCCGGGCATCCTCGCCGGCCTGACCGCCGACGGCCAGGTGCCGGGCTTCCTCAAGTGGTTCGCCTACCCGACCTTCCCGAACCAGGCCGGCGACCCCGTCGACCAGGTGGGCGGCGGCGACGCGTGGGAGGTCTCGACGTCGGCGCCCGACGTCGCCGTCGACCTCGCCAAGTACCTGCTGTCCGACAAGGTCCAGCAGGGCTTCGCCGCCCTCAACATGGGCCTGCCTACCAACCCCGCCGCGGCCGGCTCCGTCGCCTTCCCGACGCTCAAGGACGTCGTCGCCGCGCGTGACAAGGTCGGCCAGGCGCCGCAGCTCTACCTCGACACGCGGCTGGGCAACGCCGTCGGCGACCCGATGAAGGCCGCCATCGCGGACCTGTTCGCCGGGAACGGCAGCCCGCAGGCGATCGTCGACGCCGTCACGGCCGCGGCCAACGCCGAGTGACACGAAGGACGCCGCGCCCCGGTGGGGGCGCGGCGTCCTTCGTCGTCTCGCAGGTCCGCTACAGCACGGGCGGCGGCGACGTGGACTTGCGCACCACCAGCCGTGCCGGGAGCCGCACGTGCGTCTCCGCCTCCTGGCCGTCGAGCAGGGCGAACAGCATCGTCACGGCGCGCGCGCCCATCGCCTGGAGCGGCTGCGCGATCGTCGTCAGGCGCGGGCTGGCGCTCGCGGCCTCGGGGATGTCGTCGAAGCCCACCACGGAGAGGTCGTGCGGGACGCGCATGCCGAGCTCGTGCGCCACCTCGATGACGCCGAAGGCCGACAGGTCGTTGGCGGCGAAGACGGCCGTGGGCCGGTCCGGCATCGTGAGCAGCTCGCGGGCGGGCTCCGTGGTCCACGCGGCGCGGTAGCCGCCGTCGCGCACCAGGTCGGGGTCGAACGGGATGCCGGCCTCGGCGAGCGAGAGGCGGTAGCCCTGCTCGCGGCGGTGCGCGGACTCGAGGTCGGTGCGGCCGCGGATGTGGGCGATGCGGCGGTGCCCGAGCTCGATGAGGTGGCGCGTCGCCGCGCGCGCACCCTCGACGTTGTCGGAGTCGACGACGTGGCTGCCGCCCGAGCCGGTGTGCGGGTCGACGGAGATCACCGGGACGCTCGTCCCCGCGAGGCTCACCGTGGGGGTGAGGATGATCGCGCCGTCGATGAGCGTGCCGCCCAGGCGCGAGAGCGACCGGCGCTCCCACCCGACGGCGTTGTCGTCGCTGATGGCGCCCGAGTAGGCGAGCAGCTCGTAGCCCTTGCCGACCGCCTCCGCCGAGATGCCCTTGAGCAGCTCGGTGGCGAACGGGTCGAACCCGGCCAGCAGGATGCCGACGACGTCGGTGCGGCCGCGGCGCAGCGAGGAGGCCACGAGGGACGTCTCGTAGCCGAGGTCGGCGATCACCTCCAGCACGCGCTGCGCCGTCGCGGTGGCGACGCCGTAGCGCCCGTTGACGACCTTGGAGACGGTCGCCACGGACACCCCCGCGGCGCGCGCGACGTCGGTGATGGTGACGCGTCCGACAGGACGCGCGGGGAGGCGGGAGGGGTGGGCGTCGGTGCTCACCGTCGAACCGTAGCGTGAGGACGGCCTCCGTGATCTCGACGTGGCGTCACGATACGAAATCGTTATCGACAACGATTGACACTCGATCGAGCATCCTGCGACAGTCCGGGTTGACAGAGTTCCCTGTCAACCCGTCGACGACGACCAAGGGGTTTCCACGATGACGAGGAAGATGCGTGGTGGGGCGTTCGTCGCCCTCGGCGCGAGCATCACGCTGCTGGCCGGCTGCGCTGGTTCGGGTGGCGCGGCCACCGGCAACAACACGGCCGCGTCGGCCGGAGACGACCAGGTCATCACCTGGTGGCACAACTCGAACACCGGTGAGGGCAAGGACTACTACGACCAGGTCGCTGCCGACTTCGAGTCCGAGCACCCCGGTGTCAAGATCGAGGTCTCGGCCATGCAGCACGAGGACATGCTGACCAAGCTCAAGGCCGTCCTCCAGTCGGGCGACGCTGCCCAGATCCCGGACGTCTTCATGTCGCGCGGTGGCGGCGAGCTCAAGAACGAGGTCGACGCCGGCGTCACCCGTGACCTCACCGACGTCGCCAAGGACGAGATCTCCAAGATCTCGGGCTTCACGGGCCAGTACACGGTCGACGGCAAGGTCTACGCCCTGCCCTACTCGATCGGCCTCGTGGGCTTCTGGTACAACAAGGACCTCTTCGCCCAGGCCGGCATCACGGACGTCAACTCCGCGCCGACCATCGACGAGTTCAACGGCTACGTCGACAAGCTGAAGACCGCCGGGATCGACCCGATCTCCGTGGGCGCCGGCGACAAGTGGCCGGCCGCGCACTACTGGTACTACAACGTGGTCCGCGAGTGCGCGTTCGACACCGTCGAGAACGCGATCGCCGACGTCGACTTCTCCGACCCGTGCTTCACCAAGGCCGGCGACGACCTGCAGGCCCTCGTCGCGAAGCAGCCGTTCAACCCCGGCTTCCTCTCGACGGGCGCGCAGGCCGGCCCGACCTCGGCCTCCGGCCTCCTCGCCACCGGCAAGGTGGGCATGGAGCTCGCGGGCCACTGGGAGCCCGGCGTGACCGGCGGCCTCACCGCCGACGGCAAGGTCCCGTCGTTCCTCGGCTGGTTCGCCTACCCGACGTTCCCGGGCGAGGCCGGCGACCCCAAGGACCAGATGGGTGGCGGTGACGCGTGGGAGGTCTCGACCTCGGCTCCCGACGTCGCGGTCGACTTCGCCAAGTACCTGCTCTCCGACAAGGTCCAGAAGGGCTTCGCGGCCCTCGACATGGGTCTGCCGACCAACCCGGCCGCCACGGGCGACCTGAAGAACGAGGCGCTCGCCCAGCTCCTGCCGGTGCGTGACGCGGGTGGCAACACGCAGCTCTACCTGGACACCCGCCTCGGCAGCGCCGTGGGTGGCCCGATGAACGACGCGATCGCCAAGGTGTTCGCCGGCGAGCCGGGCTCGCAGGAGATCCTCGACGCGATCACGAAGGCACTGAAGGGCTGACGACCGTGGCAGACGATGTGACCCTCAGCCCGGCCGCCTCGCCTGCGTCGTCCCCGTCGATGCCCGCCACCCCCGTGCAGGGGGTGGCGGGCATCGCCCCGGGCGGTCGCCGTCGAAAGCCGATGTCCGGCGCCTGGCGAAAGCGTGCGGAGATCGCCTTCTTCGTGACGCCCGCCCTCGCGCTGTTCCTCATGTTCGTGATCTGGCCGATCATCACCGCGGTCCAGATGTCGCTGTTCAAGTGGACCGGCATCGGTCCCCTCGTCGACTTCGTCGGCCTGAAGAACTACGTGACGGTGCTGACCGACGAGCTCTTCACCGACGCGCTCCGCCACAACCTGATCATCGTGGTGGGCTCGATCCTGCTGCAGCTGCCGCTGGGCCTCGGTCTCGCGCTCCTGCTCAACCGCAAGCTGTGGGGCCAGAGCATCCTGCGCACGATCATCTTCGTGCCCTACGTGCTGGCGGAGGTCATCGCCGGCGTCGTCTGGGGCGCGCTGCTCGTCCCGCAGTACGGCACGATCGACGCCCTCGCGGCGGCCCTCCACATCCCCACGCCCGAGCAGGGCTTCCTGGGGACGCCCGACCTCGCCCTGTGGACGGTGCTGTTCGTCCTGACGTGGAAGTACCTCGGCCTCGCCGTGATCCTCTTCCTCGCCGGCCTGCAGGGCATCCCGGACGAGCTCTACGAGGCCGCCGCCCTCGACGGCGCGAGCTGGTGGCAGGTCCAGCGCAGGATCACCTTCCCGCTCATGGGCCCGACGATCCGCACGTGGGCGTTCCTGTCGATGATCGGCTCCCTCCAGGTCTTCGACATGGTGTGGATCCTCACCAAGGGCGGCCCCGCGGGCGCCACGACGACGATGGCGACCTACCTCATCGCCCAGGGCACCCAGGCCAGCAACTTCGGCATCGCCGGCGCCGCGTCCGTGATCCTCTTCGTGATCGCGCTCTTCTTCGCCGTCGTCTACCAGCAGCTCGTCCTCAAGCGGGACACGCAGCCTGACACCCCGAAGCGCAAGCGCTCCCAGCGAGAGAAGGCGAAGTGATGGCGACGCAGACCCTCAGCGGGCACCGTGTCGAGCAGAGCCTGCGGCCCAGCCGCCGGTTCGACCTGCGGCCCTCGACCGCGATCGTGTACTTCGTCGCGCTCGTCGTCGTCGCGCTCACCCTCGGGCCCGTGCTGTACGGCGTCCTGGGCGGCTTCCGCACGAACGCCGCGATCGCCGAGTCCCCGGCCGGCATGCCCGACCCGTTCGTCCTCGACAACTACCTGGGCGTGCTGCAGAACCCGGACTTCTGGCGCTACGCGCTGAACTCCTCGGGCATCGCGCTCATCACGACCGCGCTCGTCGTCGTCTTCGGCGTCATGGCGGCCTACCCGCTCGCGCGGTACGAGTTCAAGGGCCGTGAGGGCCTGTTCATGGTGTTCGTCGTCGGCCTGCTCTTCCCCGCGGCCGTCGCGATCATCCCGCTGTTCATCCTCATCACCCAGAACTTCCACCTCGGCAACACGTGGATCGGCATCGCGCTGCCCCAGGCGGCGTTCGCGCTCCCGACGACGGTGGTCATCCTGCGGCCGTTCCTCATGTCGCTGCCCAAGGAGCTCGAGGAGGCCTCGCAGCTCGACGGCACGAGCCGGATCGGGTTCTTCTGGCGGATCCTGCTGCCGCTGTCGGGTCCCGGCATGGTGACCGTCGGCGTGCTGGCGTTCGTCGGCTCCTGGAACGCGTACCTGCTGCCCCTGCTGCTGCTCGGCCCGGAGAACAAGACGCTGCCGCTCGGCGTCGCCGACTTCTCGTCCGAGCACAGCGCCGACACGGCCGGCGTCTTCGCCTTCACGAGCCTCGCGATGATCCCGGCGCTCGTGTTCTTCCTGGCGATGCAGAAGCGCATCGTCAACGGCCTCCAAGGGGCCGTGAAGGGCTGACGCTGCCACCGGCCGATGTCGGTTGCGCCACGAACACCCCCATATCGAAGGTGGCCCCGTAGCGTTGAACCCGCTACGGGGCCGCCCCGTGACCCCCGCCCGCGTCTAAGGAGACCCCCGTGACCGACGCCGCCCAGGCTCCGGCTCCCGCGCACATGCCCGAGGTGTCGGACCGTGTCCGCGACCTGATCGCGCAGATGACCATCGAAGAGAAGCTCGCGCAGATCGTCAGCTTCTGGCCGGACCAGGGCGGGAACGTCGTCGCCCCGATGCAGGGCGAGATGGCCGCGGAGAGCGGCGCCAAGTCGCTCGCCGAGATCACCCAGCACGGCCTCGGCCAGTACACCCGCGTCTACGGCACGCGCCCGGTCGACCCGATCAAGCGCGCCGAGTGGCTGTGGGGCGAGCAGCGCCGTCTCAAGAAGGAGACGCGCCTCGGCATCCCCGCGCTCGTGCACGAGGAGTGCCTCACGGGCCTCGCCGCATGGCAGGCCGCGACCTTCCCGGCCCCGCTGGCCTGGGGTGCCGCGTTCGACGACGAGCTCGTCTACGAGATGGGCCAGGTCATCGGCGAGTCGATGAAGAAGCTCGGCGTGCACCTGGGCCTCGCGCCCGTGCTCGACGTCATCCGCGACGCGCGCTGGGGCCGCACCGAGGAGGCCATCTCCGAGGACCCCTACGTCGTCGGCACCATCGGCACGCGCTACGTCCAGGGCCTCCAGGACTCCGGCGTGCACGCCACGCTCAAGCACTTCGTCGGCTACTCCGGCTCGAAGGCCGGCCGCAACCACGCCCCGGTCTCCGCCGGCCCGCGCGAGCTCGCCGACACGTTCCTGCCGCCGTTCGAGATGGCCGTGCTCGACGGCAAGGTCAAGTCGGTCATGAACTCCTACACCGACGTCGACGGCGTGCCCTGCGCCGCCAACGAGGACCTCCTCACCGGCGTGCTGCGCGACACGTGGGGCTTCGAGGGCACCGTCGTCGCCGACTACTTCGCCGTCGCGTTCCTCGAGGTCATGCACGGCGTCGCCGCCGACCGCGCCGACGCCGCCGCCCAGGCGCTGCGCGCCGGCCTGGACGTCGAGCTGCCCGGCATGGACGCCTTCCCGCTGCTGGCCGAGAAGGTCCGCTCGGGCGAGTTCCCCGAGGCGCTCGTGGACCGCGCCCTCGCGCGTCACCTCAAGCAGAAGGAGGAGCTCGGCCTGCTCGAGCCCGACGCCTTCGACGACGAGCCGCCCACCGAGATCGACCTCGACTCGCCGAAGCACCAGGCGATCGCGCGCAAGCTCGCCGAGGAGTCGATCGTCCTGCTGTCGAACGACGGCACGCTGCCGCTGACGGCCGCCAAGAAGATCGCCGTCGTCGGCCCGAACGCCGCCGCCGTCGAGGCCCTCCAGGGCTGCTACTCGTTCGCGAACCACGTGCTCGCGCACTACCCGGACCACGAGATCGGCTTCCACATCCCGACCGTCGCCGAGGCGATGGCCGAGGTCTTCGAGGGCACCGAGCTCGTCACGGCGCACGGCTGCGACGTCGAGGGCACCGACACGTCGGGCTTCGCCGCCGCGGTCGAGGCCGCAGAGGGTGCGGACGTCGTCGTCGCCGTCGTCGGCGACCGTGCCGGCCTGTTCGGCCGTGGCACGGTCGGCGAGGGCAACGACGCCGAGTCGCTCGAGCTCCCCGGGGTGCAGCGCCAGTTCATCGAGGCGCTGCTCGCCACCGGCAAGCCCGTCGTCATGGTCATGACGCTCGGTCGCCCGTACGTCATCGACTGGGCGCTCGACGGCACCGGCCCCAAGCCGGCCGCCGTGATCCACGCCGCGTTCCCGGGCGAGGGCGGCGGTCTCGCGATCGCCGACGTGCTCAAGGGCAACGTCAACCCGTCGGGTCGCCTGCCGCTGTCGCTGCCGCGCTCCTCGGGCTCGCAGCCGTACTCGTACCTGCACCCGATGCTCGGCGGCCCGTCCGACGTGACGAACACCGACTCGACGCCGACGCGTCCGTTCGGCTTCGGCCTGTCGTACACGACGTTCGGGTACTCGGACCTCGAGGTCTCCTCCTCGGTCGAGGCCGGCGGCACGATCACCGCCGCCGTCACGGTGACCAACACCGGTGCCGTCGCGGGTGCGGAGCCCGTCCAGGTGTACGGCCGCGACGTGCTCGGCTCGATCGCCCGTCCGGTCGTGCAGCTCCTCGGCTACCAGCGCGTCGCGCTGGAGGCCGGCGAGTCGAAGCGCCTCACGTTCGCGATCCCGACGACGCGCTTCGCGTTCTCCGACCGCCGCATGGTCAAGATCGTCGAGCCGGGCGACGTCGAGGTGTGGGTCGCCTCGCACTCGTCCGCCGCGGAGACGTCGTCCGACGTCGCCGAGACGACCGCCGGTGCCATCGTCAACGAGAAGAAGGCCGCGAAGGTCGAGATCCCGGGCACGGCGACGCCGCGCGCGACGGTCGCGATCACGGGCCCGCTGCACGAGGTCACGACGGCGGACGAGCGCTGGGTGAAGGCAACGATCTCCTGACCCGCCGCATCTGACGCGAGGCGCCGGTCCCTTCGGGGGCCGGCGCCTCGCGTCGTTAGGGTGAGGGCATGCGCGTGGACGTGTGGTTGTGGGCGGTGCGGCTCTTCAAGTCGCGCTCGTCCGCGGCCGGGCTGCTGCGGACCGGGCGGGTGCGCGTCAACGGGTTCGTCGTCAAGGCGTCCGCGCACGTCAAGCCTGGCGACCGGGTCACCTGGCGCGAGACGCTGCGCGAGCGCGACGTCGAGGTGGTCGAGCTGCTGCCCAAGCGTGTCGGGGCGCCGCTCGCCGTCAAGGCCTACGTGGACCACAGCCCGGCGCTGCCGACCCGGGAGGAGCGGTTCGCCGTCGGGGTGCGCGACCGCGGGACGGGCCGGCCTACCAAGCGCGAGCGCCGCGAGATCGACCGCCTGCGCGGGGACCGCAGGGACTGACGGCGCCGGGACGAAGGTCCTGCGCGGCCGGGACCACGCGCCCTGGTGAGGTCTGACCGCAGCGACGACGCTGGTCGCAGAGCCGGGAACCTCCCGGCCACCGACCAATGGAGGTCGTCATGAGTGCAGTGACAGAGCGCCGGGAGGGTGCGCTCTCCGCCGCCACCCCCAGCCTGCCGACCGTCGCGCGCTCCGCGTTCGCGGTGCTGCGGCTGGTCCTCGCCTTCGAGTTCCTCTGGGCGTTCTTCGACAAGCTGCTCGGGCTCGGCAGGTCCACGCCGTCGGAGCGCGCGTGGGTCAACGGAGGCCAGCCGACGGCGGGCTTCCTCAAGGGCGTCGAGGGCCCGTTCAAGGGCTTCTTCAACGGCCTGTCCGGCAACGCGTTCGTCGACGTGCTGTTCATGCTGGGCCTGCTCGGCATCGGCCTGGCGCTCGCCCTGGGGATCGGCATGCGCGTGGCCGCCGTGTGCGCGGCCGTGCTCCTGATGATGATGTGGGCGGCGTCGCTGCCCATCGCCACGAACCCGTTCCTCGACGAGCACTGGCTCGAGGCCATCGCCATCGTCGGCCTGGCCTGGGGCAACATCGGCGAGACGTGGGGCCTGGGCAAGCAGTGGGCGGCGCTCCCGCTCGTCCGCAAGAACCCCTGGCTGCGCTGACCGGGCGGACGGTGAGGGGGCTAGCGTGGGCGCCGTGAACCCGGTGCGCGTGTTCCTCGTCGACGACCACGAGGTCGTGCGGCGCGGCGTGGCCGACCTGCTCGGCGCGGAGCCCGACGTCGAGGTGGTCGGCGAGGCCGGCACCGCGGCGGAGGCGCTCGCGCGCGTGCCCGTGCTGGCCCCCGACGTCGTCGTCCTGGACCTGCGGCTGCCCGACGGGGACGGCGTCTCCGTCTGCCGGGACCTGCGGGCGACGACGGACGTGGCCTGCCTGATCCTCACGTCGTTCGACGACGACGAGGCGCTGTTCGACGCGATCCTCGCGGGCGCGTCGGGCTACGTGCTCAAGCAGGTGCGCGGCACGGACCTGGTCCACGCGATCCGCACGGTCGCGGCGGGAGGGTCGATGCTCGACCCGCACGCCGCGGAGCGCGTCATGGCGCGGCTGCGGGCCCAGGCCAGGAAGGACGACCCGCTCGCTGCGCTCACCGCGCAGGAACAGCGGATCCTCACCCTCATCGGGCAGGGGATGACCAACAGGCAGATCGGGGCGGAGCTCTTCCTCGCGGAGAAGACGGTGAAGAACTACGTCTCCAGCCTGCTGGCCAAGCTCGGTCTCGAACGAAGGACCCAGGTCGCCGTGCTGGCGACCAAGCTGGGGCGCGGCACCCTGCCGACGTAGCCGCGCCCGGGTGAGGCGGTGCCCTGACGCTCGCGGGTCGGGGCACCGTGCCGGCCGTCGGGTCAGTCCGTCGGGAGGGGCACCTGCCAGCGCAGGCGCGTGCCCGGGTCCCCGCCGAGGGCGAACGTGCCGCCCAGCTCGCGGGCGCGCGTGCGCAGGTTCGCCAGGCCGCTCAGGCGCGCTCCCGGCGCAATCCCGACGCCGTCGTCCGCGACGGTGAGCGTGAGGTCCTCGCCGGCCGACAGCAGCACCTCGACGCGCGTCGCGTGCGCGTGCCGGGCCACGTTGCTCAGGCTCTCACGCACGACGGCGACCAGGTGGTCGGCCGTCACCGGGGGCACCAGGGCGTCGACGGGTCCCTCGAACCGCAGGGCCGGCGGGAACCCCAGCGCGCGGGCGGCTCCCTCGACCTCCGCGATCACGCGCGAGCGCACGCCCACGCGCCGCGCGTCGTCGTCGGGTGGCTGGAGGCCGCGGATCGTGGTGCGGATGAGGCCGATCGTCTCGTCCACCTCGTCGACGGCGGCCCAGACGCGGGCGGCATCGTCGGGGTCGTCGGCGCGGTCCAGGCGCCGGGCGACGCCCTGGAGGCCGAGCCCCGTGGCGAAGAGGCGCTGGATGGCGAGGTCGTGCAGGTCGCGCGCGATGCGGTCGCGGTCGCGCACGACGGCGAGGCGCTCGGCGTCGCGGCGGTGCTCGGCGAGCTCGAGCGCGACGGCCGCCTGCGCGGCGAAGCCCTGGAGGGCCTCGACGACGATGTCGGTGTACGCCAGCCGGCCCTGCCTGCGGCCCACGGACAGCACGCCGCGCGTGTGCCCCGGCTCGCCGAGCGGCAGTGCGGCCAGCGGGCCCACCTGCTCGTCCATCGCGCCGAGCGCGAACGCCCCGCGCGGCTCGGCCGCGGCGTCCACCACGACGACGGGCAGGCCCGTGCGGTACACCTCGCCGGCGAACGACCCCTCCGCGGACACGACGGCGCCGAGCACGTCGTCCGCCCCGAAGACCGCGCGGACGCGCAGGCCGGCGTCGTCGGGCACCGTGAGGGCGGCGACGTCGGCGCCGGCCACCTGCGCGGCGTGGAACGCGACGAGGTCGAGCACCTCGTCGGGGGCGTCGCCGGCCAGGAGCCGGCGCGAGATCTCGTCGCTCGCGACCGCCCACCGCTCGCGCAGGCGGGCGTCGTCGTACAGGCGCGCGTTCTCGACGGCGACGCTCGCGGCCGCGGCGAGCGCCTCGATGCGGCGCTGGTCGGCGTCGGTGAAGTCGGTGCCGCCGCGCTTGCCCGTGAGGTAGAGGTTGCCGAAGGGCGCCCCGTGCACCTGCAGCGGCACCCCGAGGAAGGTGTGCATCGGCGGGTGGTTCGGCGGGAACCCGACCGCACGGGGGTCCTGCTGGAGGTCGCTCAGGCGCAGCGGGCGCGGGTCGCGGATGAGCTCGCCGAGGATGCCGCGTCCCGTCGGGTGGTGCCCCACGGCGCTGACCTGCCCGGGCTCCATCCCCACGGTGAGGAACTGGCCGATGTGCCCCGCGTCGTCGAGGATGCCGAGCGCCGCGTACCGGGCGTCCGCGAGGTGCGCGGCCGCCTCGACGAGCCGTTGCAGCGTGGCGCCGAGCTCGAGCCCGCGCCCGACGTCGACGACGGCCTCCAGGAGAAGCGTCTCCGCGTCGCCGGGGGGTGTGCCGGGCGGGATGTGCACGGCGCCCAACCTAGCGGCCTCAGAGCGCCAGGCGGTGCCGTTCCCAGCCGACGCCGAGCGTGTGCAGCACCGTCTCGCGGTCGCGGTGCGTGGCGTCGGTGAAGGCTCGCAGCGACACCACCGACGCCGTGAGCATGGTCGTCAGGACGGCGCGGGCGAGCTGCGGGTCGGCGACCGCCTCGTCGAGGAGCTCCTGGACGACACGGGAGTGGATGCCGGGCCCGTCGGGCTCGGAGCAGGCGGTCAGCAGCGCGATGGTCAGCGACCCGGCGTCGGTGTCGTTCATTGGGGACCCCCCTCGTTGGGTCCACTGTTCCGCACGGCGTGTCACGTCGCACGCGGACGGGCGCGGTTTCGCCCGCCGACCAGGCGCGACGGGCGCGCACCGGCGCCCTCTGCGCCGGTCAGTCCGTCAGGATGCGCTGGAACAGGACGTGGTCCTGCCAGCGGCCCGCGATGCGCAGGTACTTCTCGGCGAGCCCGTACCGTACGAACCCGTGGTGCCGCAGGACGGCCTGCGACGCCTCGTTGTGCAGCAGGGTCGAGGCCTCGAGGCGGTGCAGCCCCAGCTCGTCGCGGGCGAGGGCGACGACGACGCCGAGGGCGGCGCTCATGAGGCCCTGACCGGTGCGCTCGCGGTCGACCCAGTACCCGACCGCCGCCGAGTCGAAGGCCCCGCGCACGACGTTCGCCACGTTCAGCCGCCCGACGACGCGGCCGTCGTCGGCGACGAGCAGCAGCGGCCAGAACCGGCCCGCGGCGTGGTCGGCCAGGAGCGTCGCGAGGTTCCGCTCCTGCCAGGCGGCGGTGGAGAACTCCGGCGCGCGCTCCGGGTCCCACGGCGCCAGGTGCTCACGGTTGCGCTCGTAGGCGGCGGCCATCGCCCGCCCGTCGCCCGTGCGCGCGAGCCGCAGCACGACGTCGTCGGCGATGCGGGCGGGCAGGATCGAGGTACGGGGCACCAGGTCACTGTAGAGGGAGCCTGCAGGGCCTCCGGATCAGGCGCGACGCTCGTTCGCGAGGCGTGGCTCGCGTCGCTTCGTCGGGTCGTCGCCCGCCTTGTCGGCGTAGAACGCGCGGATGACGTCCATGTCGGCGCCGACGTCGCCCGTGAGCTCGATGGTGGGGCCGATGCCCAGCGTCATCGTGGTGCGGTCGACGAACCCGAGCGTCACCGGCAGGTGCGCCTCCTGGGCGATCCGGTAGAAGCCGCTCTTCCACGGGCCCGTCGCGGAGCGGGTGCCGTCGGGCGTGATGATCAGGTGGAACACGCGGCCCGCCGCGACCTCGGCCAGCACCTCGTCGACGACGCGGTACGGGTTGGCCCGGTCGACGGCGATGCCGCCGAGGCGGCGCATGACCGGGCCCCGCCAGCCCTTGAACAGCGAGACCTTGCCCAGCCAGCGGATCGGGGCGTCGTTCTTCCACGCGAGCGCCAGCATGTGCACGAAGTCCCAGTTCGACGTGTGCGGGGCGCCGATGACGATGCCGGGCTGCTGAGGGAACGCCTCGTCCACCGGGGTCCAGCGGCTGAACCGCCAGAAGACGGCGGCGACGGCACGGGGGAGCGAGAGGCGACGCATCGTCCAACGCTACCGTTCCGGCGGTCCGCCCACGTCCCTCGCGGCGGTGCGGTCGCGGCCCGCCCACGCCGCCCCGGCCCACGGGTCGTAGTCGACCTCGAGGGGCTCCTGCGCCGGGCGCTGCGCCTCCGGGACGTGCTGGAGGTTGACCCGGACGCGGTACCAGAGCGAGCTGCGGCCGCGCATCCCGTCGACGAGCACGTCGACCGGCTCGAGATGCCCGACGACGTCGGCGTGCCGCTCCTTCCAGCGCTCGAGTCCCGCGAGCGCCTCGTCCTTCGTCTTGGCCCGGGCGACCTCGACGAGCGGCATCGTCTGCTGGCGGCTTCCGCTGCCCCGGGGCGGCTTCTCTGCCGGGCCGAGCCGTGCGGCGAGCTCCAGGAGCCTGTCGAGCGAGCCGGCGGCGTCGTCGATGCCGGCGGCGGGGTCCCCGATCGCCGCCCAACGCTCCAGGACGGTCGGGACGGTGAACTCCTCGGGCCGGCGGTCGCGGACCTCGTCCCAGGTGAGCGGGGTCGAGACACGGGCGTCGGGCCGGGGGCGCGCCGAGTAGGCGGACGCGACGGTGCGGTCCTTGGCGTTCTGGTTGAAGTCGACGAACACGCCCTCGCGCTCCTCCTTCCACCAGCGTGCCGTGGCGAGGTCGGGGGCGCGGTTCTCGACCTCGCGTGCGAGGGTCTGGGCGGCGAGGCGGGCGTCCTGGAACGTCCACCGCGGCTCGATGCGCACGTTGATGTGGATGCCGCGCGAGCCGGATGTCTTGGGCCAGCCCACGAGCCCGTGGTCGTCGAGCACGGACCTGCACACGAAGGCGACGTCCACGATCTGCTGCCACCCGACGCCCGGCATGGGGTCGAGGTCGATGCGCAGCTCGTCGGGGTGGTCGAGGTCCTCGGCGCGGACGGCGTGCGGGTTGAGGTCGACGCAGCCGAGGTTGACGACGTACGCGAGCCCGGCGGCGTCCCGGACGACGGCCTCGTCCGCGAACGTGCCGCGGGCGTAGTCGAGCCGTGCCGTCTCGACCCACGGCGGCCGGTTCTCCGGGACGCGCTTCTGGAAGAACGCCTCCTCGTCGATGCCCTTGACGAAACGCTTGAGCATCATCGGGCGGCCGCCGGCGCCGCGCAGGGCACCCTCGGCCACGGTGACGTAGTAGCGCACCAGGTCGAGCTTGGTGAGGCCGACCGCGGGGAAGACGATCTTGTCGGGATGCGTGATCGTCACCTCGCGCCCGGCCACCTCCAGGACCTTCGAGGTCGGCACGCGAACCACCCTACGTTCGGCAGCACGAGGTGGCGGCTCGAGCCGCCCGCGACCTGTTGGTCAGCTCTCGGCTGCGATGGGCGCGACGTCGACCGCGCCGTCGGTGCGCGTCACCGTCGCAGCGCCTGGCAGTCCGGCATCGCGGACCCGCCCGTCCGCGGCTCTGTCGGGGACACTGGATGGCAGCAATGTCTGCCGAGACGAGGAGTCCTAGTGCCCCAGGGAACTGTCCAATGGTTCGACGCCGACCGAGGGTTCGGCTTCATCGACCTCGGGAACGAGGCCGAGGACCTGTTCGTGCACGCGTCCGAGATCGTCGGCGACGACGGACCGAGACTGCTCCGCGAGGGGCAGGTCGTCGAGTTCGAGGTGGGCGAGGGTGACCGTGGCCCGCAGGCGCGCCACGTCCGCGTCATGGGTGACAGGGCTGCTGACGCACCCGTGGGCGTGCTCGGCACCGTCGCCTGGTACGAGCCGGCCAAGGGATACGGGTTCGTCGTTCCCGACGGCGGTCGCGGCGAGGTCTTCGTGCACAGCTCCGCCATCGTCGGCGGTGGCGTGGTCTCGGAGGGGCAGCGGGTCGCGTTCCTCGTCGTCGACGGGGAGAAGGGGCCGCAGGCAGACCACCTGCTGCCGCTCGGCGACGAGGCTGCGCGGCCGGCATCGGACGGCGCCGACGGCACGGTGTCCTGGTACGACGACGCCAAGGGCTTCGGGTTCGTCACCCCTGACGCGGGCGGCGAGGACGTCTTCGTCCATGTCCGCGCGCTCGGCTCGGGGCTGACCGAGCTGTCCGAGGGTGCGCGCGTGACGTACGACGTCGTCGACGGCGACAGGGGGCCGAACGCCCGCAACGTGCAGCTCGTGCGCGGCGCCGGGAGCGCGCGCACGGCCACGGACCGCGGTCGGTCGAGCCGTAGCCCGGCGTCTGGCGGGCCCGTGCGCGGAGGCGAGGGCGTCGTCGCGCGCTACGACGCCGACCGCGGGTTCGGCTTCATCACGCCCGATGCCGGGGGCGCGGACCTGTTCGTGCACGTGTCGGTCCTGCGGGGCATCGAGGTCCTGGAGGAGGGCGATCGGGTCCGGTTCAAGGTGCGTCAGAGCGACCGGGGACCGCAGGCCGACGGCGTCGAGCTGGTGTGAGCGGTCGGGCTGGTGTGAGCGAGAGGGGTGACCCGTCTGCCGGTCGATCCGCCGCCGCCGAGCGCGAGCGCTCGATCGGGTCTCACCTCCTGCCAGCGGATCACGACCGTGAGGACGGCAGCACGGGAGCAGCGCAGGAAGAGGGGTTGCGCTCGCCGGCGAGCGCGGCGCGCAGCTCGCGCTTGGCCCGCTGGTAGTGGTTGCGCACCGTCGACGCCGGTACCTGCATGATCTGCGCGGCTTGGGTGAGCGTGAACTGGCCGGCGGTGGTCCGGTCTCCGCCGGGAAGGTTTCGCGCTGCGTGAAAGTTGAGTGAAGCAGGCTCAACTTTGCCGCCTGCGGCTTGCGCCGCGAAAGGGTGGCGTCTAAGTTGAGTGCAGCAGACTCAACCCCAGCAGTACCGGAGGAACCTCACCATGGCACGAGCAGTCGGAATCGACCTCGGCACCACCAACTCCGTCGTCTCCGTCCTGGAGGGCGGCGAGCCCACCGTCATCGCCAACGCGGAGGGCTCGCGCACGACGCCGTCCGTCGTCGCGTTCTCGAAGACCGGCGAGGTGCTGGTCGGCGAGGTCGCCAAGCGCCAGGCCGTCACCAACGTCGACCGCACCATCTCCTCGGTCAAGCGCCACATGGGCACCGACTGGAGCGTCGAGATCGACGACAAGAAGTACACGGCGCAGGAGATCAGCGCCCGCGTGCTCGGCAAGCTCAAGCGCGACGCCGAGGAGTACCTCGGCGAGCCCGTCACCGACGCCGTCATCACCGTCCCGGCGTACTTCAACGACGCCGAGCGCCAGGCCACGAAGGACGCCGGCCAGATCGCCGGCCTCAACGTGCTGCGCATCGTCAACGAGCCCACCGCCGCGGCCCTGGCCTACGGCCTCGACAAGGGCAAGGAGGACGAGCTCATCCTCGTCTTCGACCTGGGCGGCGGCACGTTCGACGTCTCGCTCCTCGAGGTCGGCAAGGACGAGACCGACGGCTTCGCCACCATCCAGGTGCGCGCCACCTCCGGCGACAACCGCCTCGGCGGCGACGACTGGGACCAGCGCGTCGTCGAGCACCTCATCAAGCAGGTGAAGAACTCGGCCGGCGTCGACCTGTCGAAGGACAAGATCGCGCTCCAGCGTCTGCGCGAGGCCGCCGAGCAGGCCAAGAAGGAGCTCTCGTCGGCGACGAGCACCAACATCTCGATGCAGTACCTGTCGATGTCGGAGAACGGCCCCATCCACCTGGACGAGAAGCTGACGCGCGCGCAGTTCCAGCAGATGACGCAGGACCTGCTCGACCGCACCAAGGCCCCGTTCCACAACGTCATCCGTGACGCGGGCATCTCGGTGGCCGACATCGACCACGTCGTGCTCGTCGGCGGCTCGACCCGCATGCCGGCCGTGGCCGAGGTCGTGCGCGAGCTGACCGGTGGCCAGGAGCCCAACAAGGGCGTCAACCCGGACGAGGTCGTGGCCGTCGGCGCCGCGCTCCAGGCCGGCGTGATCCGCGGCGACCGCAAGGACGTCCTGCTCATCGACGTCACCCCGCTGTCGCTCGGCATCGAGACCAAGGGCGGCGTGATGACCAAGCTCATCGAGCGCAACACGGCCATCCCGACCAAGCGCTCCGAGGTCTTCTCGACGGCCGAGGACAACCAGCCGTCGGTCGCCATCCAGGTGTTCCAGGGCGAGCGTGAGTTCACGCGCGACAACAAGCCGCTCGGCACGTTCGAGCTGACCGGCATCGCCCCGGCCCCGCGCGGCATGCCGCAGATCGAGGTCACCTTCGACATCGACGCCAACGGCATCGTGCACGTGTCCGCCAAGGACCGTGGCACGGGCCGCGAGCAATCCATGAAGATCACCGGTGGCTCGGCGATCCCCAAGGAGGACATCGAGCGGATGATCAAGGACGCCGAGGCGCACGCCGAGGAGGACAAGAAGCGCCGCGAGGAGGCCGAGACCCGCAACCAGGCCGAGTCGTTCGCCTACTCGATGGAGAAGCAGATCGCGGACAACCGCGACAAGCTCCCCGCCGACGTCGTCACCGAGGTCGAGGCGGACGTCGCCGCGGTGAAGACCGCCCTGGAGGGCGAGGACGCCGCTGCGGTGAAGTCCGCGTACGAGAAGCTCGGCCAGTCCTCGCAGAAGATCGGCCAGGCCCTGTACGCCTCGGAGCAGGCCGCCCCCGCGGGCGACGCCCCGGGCGCCGAGGGCACCGCGCCGTCGTCGTCGGACGACGACGTCGTGGACGCCGAGATCGTCGACGACGAGGACTCGACGAAGTGACGACGGACGAGCCGCAGGGCACGCCGGAGGACCAGCCGTTCTCGTTCACCGACAAGCGGAAGGTCGACCCGGAGACGGGTGCTGCCCGTGAGGGCAGCGCCGCCGGGGAGCCCGACCCGCTGGCCGGGCTCGACTTCGAGCCCTCGCCGGAGACGGCGGAGCTCGAGAAGGCTAAGGCCGAGGCGGCCGAGCACCTCGACCAGCTCCAGCGCGAGCGGGCGTCGTTCACGAACTACCGCAACCGGGCGCTGCGCGACCAGGAGGCCGCGCGCGCCCGGGGCCTGGAGGACGTGCTGACGGCACTCCTCCCGGTGCTCGACGACGTCGAGCGGGCCAAGGCGCACGGCGACCTGGCCGGCCCGATGGCCGCCATCGCGGAGAAGCTGGACGCGTCGCTGGCCAAGTTCGGCATCGAGCGGTTCGGCGCCGTGGGCGAGGTCTTCGACCCGACCCTGCACGACGCGCTCATGCACCGCGAGACCGACACGGTCATCGAGCCGACGATCGAGCTCGTCATCGAGCCGGGGTACCGGATCGGTGAGCGGGTCGTCCGCGCGGCGCGCGTCGGCGTCGTCGGACCGCAGTAGACCAGAGCCCGGTGGTCGGGCCTGTCGTGACCATCCCGCGCTCGCGGGCGGGATGGTCACGACGGGCCCGACCACCGGGACACTCGTACGAGAGGAGGCGTCGTGACCGGACAGGACTGGATCGAGAAGGACTTCTACGCCGCGCTCGGCGTCCCCAAGGATGCCGACGACGCAGCGATCAAGAAGGCGTACCGCAAGCTCGCGCGGCAGTACCACCCGGACCAGAACCAGGGTGACGCGAAGGCCGAGGCCAAGTTCAAGGAGATCGGGGAGGCATACGCCGTCCTCTCCGACGCCGAGCAGCGCAAGCAGTACGACGGCCTGCGCGCCATGGCCGGCGGCGGTGCGCGCTTCCAGGCCGGCGGCCCGGGCGGCACCGGCGGGTTCGAGGACATCTTCGGCGCCATGTTCGGCGGCGGTGCCCCCGCGGGCGGCGGCGCCCGGCCCCAGTTCCAGACGGGCGGGGCCGGCGGGTTCGAGGACATACTCGGCCAGATGTTCGGCGGCGGCGGTGGTGGCGCCCGGTTCGGCGGGCGCCGGGCCGGGTTCCAGGCCCCCGAGCGTGGCGCCGACCTCGCGGCCGAGCACACCCTCCCGTTCCGCATGGCGGTCGAGGGCGCGCTCGTCGAGATGACCGTGGACGGCAAGAAGGTCACCACCCGCATCCCTGCCGGCATCAACGACGGCCAGAAGCTGCGCCTGCGCGGCAAGGGCCGGCCCGGCGCGGGCGGCGGCGACGCGGGCGACCTCGTGATCACGGTCCACGTGGGCCCGCACCCGGTCTTCACGCTCGCAGGCCGCGACCTGCGCGCCACCGTGCCCGTGACGTTCGCGGAGGCGGCGCTCGGCGCGCAGATCGAGGTGCCCACGCTCGGCGGCGAGACCGTGCGGCTCAAGGTCCCGGCGGGGACGCCGTCGGGCCGCGTGCTGCGCGTCAAGGGCCGCGGCGTCGTCACGCCCAAGGGCACGGGCGACCTGCTCGTCACCGTCCAGGTGGCGGTGCCGCAGAAGCTCAGCCGCAAGGCCAAGGAGGCGCTCGAGGCGTTCGCCGCCGAGGCCGACGGCGAGGACGTGCGCGCCGACCTGGCGGCACGGGCGGCGGCGGGGTAGGCACGCCATGAGCGAGGACGCGCCGATCCTCACGGTCACCCAGGCGGCCCAGCTCGCCGGGATGCACCCGCAGACGCTGCGGCAGTACGACCGTCTCGGCCTCGTCGTGCCCCGCCGCACCCTGGGCCGCGGCCGGCGCTACTCGCGGCGCGACGTCGCCAACCTGCTCGAGGTCCAGCGGCTAGCGCAGGGCGAGGGCATCAACCTCGCCGGTATCAAGCGGATCCTCGACCTCCAGCGGCACGTGTCCGTGCTCGAGGACCAGCTCGCGAAGCTCCTCGCCTACCAGGCGCAGCAGTACCAGGCCGAGCGGCGCGTGTTCACCGCCGGCACGGAGGGCGACGTCGTCGTCGTTCAGCGGGGCGGCGCGCGCACCGCGAGCACCTGTACCTCGAGCCGGGTACGGAGGACCGCGGCGCGCTCGTGCTGTGGCGGCCCCGGCCCCCGCGCGAGGACTGAGCTACGCGCGAGGACTGAGCTACCGGCCCAGCTGGCCGAGCAGCTCGACGGCGTCGGCGTGCGCCGCAGGGAGGTGCTCGACCCATACGCGGGTCGGGCGCCGCATCGCCCCGGCGAGCCCGAGGATCTCGGCGTTCTTCTCCACCACCCGGCGCAGCGTCTGCGCCAGCTGGGGCGTGCCCTGGCTGCGCGGGCACAGCACCGCGTAGATCCCGTCGGAGAGCACCGCCATCGGGTGCCCGGTGCCGAACACCTGGTCCAGCGTGCGTCCCACCGTGGCCGCCCGGGCCATGCGCCGCCACGCGTCGAGGTCGTCGAGCGCGACGTCGAGGACGACGAGGCACGACGTCTCGCTCGCGGTGCTGCCCTCCCGCTCCGCCTGGCCGTACGTCTCGCGCAGGCGCTCGCCGAGGTACTCGGCCGTCGCCAGGCCCGTCCCCGGGTCACGCACCACCGCGTGGGCGGGGACCGCCTCGTGCCCCTCGGCCCAGCCGACCGCCAGGGCGCGCACCGCCTCGACGTCGACGGGCCGGCCGAGAGCGCGGTACAGGCAGGTCACGTCGTCGAGCGCCTCACCCATGCCCACGCCCGCGCTGCCACGTGCCGCGCCGAGCCGGTGCGCCGCGGCCTCAGGCCCACGACCAGCCTCGACGGCCTCCACGAGGGCGTCGACCGCGGGGTGGTACCAGTCGCCGGGTCGAAGCCAGACGTCGGCCAGGCTCGCCGCCCGCCAGCGTTCGCGCAGGTCAGCATCGCCCGGTGCCCCTGCCGGCGTGCGGTTCACGTTCTGTTCACCTCCACGGGCGACCATTCTCCCGCAGCGGGCCCCTCACAACCACTGCCGCGTCCGTCCACAGATCAGTTTCACCCTCGGCGAGCGGGTGAATGCGCCGTATAGTGACGGCGCTGCCGGACTACGCGAACCGGTGGAATCGACAGCAACGGTCAGATCGGCGGGGGACGTGACTGACGTCTACATCGGCTCGGGCGACCAGCCCACGTCGCCCAGCGACGCGGAGCTGATCCTCGAGGTGCGAGGAGGCGACCTCGAGGCGTACGGCGCGCTCTATGAGAGGCACGCCGCCGCTGCCCGCCGCCTCGCGCTGTCTTACGTCCGCAACGCTGCGGACGCCGACGACGTCGTCGCCGACTCCTTCGCGCGCGTGCTGCGCGTGCTCCAGTCCGGCCGCGGTCCCGACCAGATGTTCCGGCCGTACCTGTTCACCGTCGTGAAGAACGCCGCCATCGAGCTCGCCAAGGGGCACCAGCGCACGCAGCCCACCGCCGACGAGGCCACGTTCGAGTCGGCGCTGTTCTCGGCCGCGACGTCGGAGGACCCGGCGCTCGCCGGCTTCGAGAAGACCGTCGTCTCGCGCGCGTACCGCAACCTGCCCGAACGGTGGCAGGCCGTGCTCTGGTACACGGAGGTCGAGGGGTACACCCCGGCCCAGATCGCGCCGATCCTCGGGCTCACCGCCAACGGCGTGTCCGCGCTCGCGTACCGCGCGCGCGAGGGCCTGCGCGTCGGGTACCTCCAGCAGCACCTGGCCGGGTCCTCGGCCGACGCGTGCCGCACGGTCAACCCGCTGCTCGGCGCGTACGTGCGCGGGGCGCTCGCCAACCGCGAGATCGCCAAGGTCGACGGCCACCTCAAGACGTGCGGCGAGTGCCGCACGCTCGTGCTCGAGCTCTCCGACGTCGCGCACGGGATGCGCGGGGTCGTCGCGCCGCTCGTGCTCGGCGTCGTCGGCCTGGGCCTGCTGGGGGCGCTGCCGCTCGGCGTGGTCGCCGGAGCGGGCGCTGCCGGCATCGCGGGCGGCGGCGCCGTGGGCGGAGCCGCCACGGGCGCCGCGGCGGCCGGGCTCGCGGGGTCCACGGGGGCCGGGGCGGGGGGTGCGGCCGCCACGCTGCACGCCGGGTCGCTCACCGCCGGCGTCCTGGGCGGCTCGACGGGCGCGGGCGCCACCGCCGCGGGCGCCGCCGGGACCGCCGCGGCCGGGACCGCGGCCGGGACCGCCGCCGGGACCGCCGCGGCCGGGGCGACCGCCTCAGCCACGGCCGCGACGGCGGCCGCCTCGGCCACCGCTGCCGCCTCGGCGACCGCGGCGAGCGCGTCGGCCGCCGTCTCGTCGATCGTCGTCACCTCGGCCGGCGCCGTCGTCGGTACCTCGGGCGTCGCGGCCGCGGCGAGCGCGGTCGCCGTCGCGGCCGTCGGCGTCGTCACGGTGCTCGGGGTGCTCGCGCCGCCGGACACGGCCGCGAGCGTCACGCCCGCGCCGTCGCCGACGGCGGTCGTCGCCGCGCCGGTGCAGAACCTGCTCGCGCCACCCGTGACGCTGCCGACGCCGGAGATCTCGCCGTCCGACGTGTCGGTGCTGGACCAGGCGACGCCCCTGCCGCTCGGCGACCCCGCCGCGCTCACGGTCGCGCCCGTCAGCACGGGGACGCTCGAGCCGCGCGTGCCGCAGCGCGTCGAGCTCGAGGTCACCAACTCCGGCGAGCAGACGGCCTTCGGCACGACGGCGCGGTTCTCGCTCGAGAGCGGCCTGACGCCCACCTTCGCCCTGTCGACCGGTGCCATGGGGGCCCCGGCCGCCGGCCTCCCGCTCGACGCCGACGCGCTGCGCTGCCGTCCCGCGAAGGACGGCACGGGCGACGTCCTCTGCTCGCTCGGCGACGTGCCCGGCGGGGCCACCCAGACGCTCGCGTTCGACGTCGTGGCCCGCAACGGCGGCAGCTACGACATCGGCGGCCAGGTGTGGGCGACGGGCGTGCAGCCCGCGGCGATCGAGGTGCCGCCCGCGGCCGTCGAGACGTACGGCGCCGAGCTGACGGCGGAGGTCGGGACGCTCGCGAACCTGCCGAACCCCGGCGTGGGCGACCTGCCCGTCGCCGTCGCGAACTCCGGCGACAGCGGGGCGCCCGCAGGCTGGTCCGTCGACGTCACGCTGCCGGACGGGCTCCTGCTGGCGGGCTCCGGGGGTGGGCTGGCGTGCACCGCCGACGCGACGGACGCGCAGTCCGTGACGTGCACGGCCGCGACGCCGCGGGCGCTCGCCCCGGGCGAGGAGGCGTCCGGGACGCTCCAGGTGCTCGCCCCCGCGACCGCCACGAGCGGGACCCTCGCGGCCGCCGCCGTGCCCGTCGCCACCGACGACGTCCACGTCGTCTCCGGCAGCGGCGCCGTCACCGTGCAGGCGCCGTGGGACGGGATGTCCGCGCCGGAGGTCACGACGCGCTGCCTCGCGACCGGAGGCCTGGCGACGGCCGACGCCGTCGTGGGCGGCACGTTCCGGAACACGACCTCGCAGGCGGTCGCCGTGCGGCTCGACGCCGCGGGCGGGACGGACGTCTCGCGGACCCTGCTCCCGGGCGAGCAGGCGGACCTCGTGGTGCACGACGGCCTCCGCGTCCCCGCGGGCGCGGCCACATGGACGCTCACGACGGCCGTGGCCGGCAGCGACTACTCGACGTCGGTCTCCGGCGGCGCGGTCGTCGAGACCGAGTGCTACACCCCCGGGTGGGGCGTGACCGCGGCGGTGACGCCGCGCAACGCGGGCGGCCAGGTACAGCTCGTGGGCACGGTCACCAACACCTCGACCGACCCCATGCGCGTCGAGCTGCGCGCCCAGGGCGGCACCTCGGGCGCGGTGACGCTCGACGCCGGCGCGACCACGACGCTCACGCTCGACACGCACCAGAGCAGCCTCCCGGCCGGCGTCGCGACGTTCGGGCTGTCCCGCTGGGTGCCCGACGTCGACGGCGACCTGCCGGCGGTGACCGCCCAGCCGTCGGCGCCGGTCGAGGCGTCCTACACCGGGGCCACGATCGCCCCGGCCGTGGGCGCGGGCGGCACGGCCTCGTACGTCGGCGACTGCGCCTACGACCCCGCGACCGAGACCTCCACGCGCACGGCCCTCGTCACGCTCGACAACACCGGCTCGACCCTCCCCGTCGAGTTCACGGTCGCAGGGTCCCCCGTGACGCTCGCCGGCGGCGAGACCCGGACGGTCCGCGTGCCCGTCACCCCGGGGACCGGCGCGCTGGACGTGACCGCCGACGGCCGCTCGATCGCGCACGTGCCCACGCACGTGGACACGTGCGCGTCGCTCCCGTGGCCCGAGGACGTCACCCTGATGGCGCAGTCCCGCTGCGTGCCGCCGGACGGCCCGGACAGCGCTCCGACCGTGACCCTCACCGTCGCCGACGCCGGGGCGCGCGTCTACCAGGTCCGCACGTCGCTCGGGCGCAGCGCCTGGAGCGACCCCACGACGATCGCGGCCGGCAGCACCACGACCACCGACCTCGGGCTGGGCGACGGGCTGCGGTCCCGCGGCGGCACGGTCGTCGTCGAGCTGACGCGGGTGATCGAGGGGAAGCCGTTCACCGTGAGCAGGTCCGCGGGCTACGGGCCGGTGAGCTGCGTGGTCGTCGCGCCGGACGCGAGCCTGGCCCTCGGCGACGTCGTCGTCGACCCCGGCAACGGGCGGCCGACCTCGAGCCGCCCCGCGTCCGTGGTGCTCGACAACTCCCGGTCGAACGTGCCCCTGCGGTTCTTCGTCTCCGGCGGCGCCGCCGCGGACCGGACCGTCCCGCCCGGCGAGTCGCGGACGGTCGACCTCGGCACCGTCACCGGCCGCACCGGCGCGAGCTACACGATCCGGTCCGGCTCCTGGTCGACGACCCTGGCCGTCGACCCGTTCACGGGCACCGCCGGCTGGTGCGCGGCCGCGTGGAGCGGGGCGACCGAAGCCCGCGGCGGCTACGCGGTCGGCGACGTCGTGAGCGCCGGCGCGACGAGCTACCGGTACGTCGGCCCCGGCACCCCGAAGGACGTCGGCGCCGACCGCGCGAGCCGTGACGGCGACCGGAGCAGCGACGGCATCGTCGGCCAGACCGGGACGAGCCAGACGGGGACGAGCCAGACGGGGACGAGCCAGACCGGAGCGGTTCAGACGGGGACCAGCCAGACAGGTGGCGTCGGCGGCAACGGACCCAGCGGCAACGGGTTCGGCGGCAACGCCCGCGGCGGCCACGGCTGGGG
Organism: Xylanimonas protaetiae; assembly: GCF_004135385.1. Classification (NCBI taxonomy): domain Bacteria; kingdom Bacillati; phylum Actinomycetota; class Actinomycetes; order Micrococcales; family Promicromonosporaceae; genus Xylanimonas; species Xylanimonas protaetiae. Next base: position 1,422,698 of record NZ_CP035493.1, read on the forward strand.
TCACGGCACGGGCGCCGGGTTCTCCCGCGGCGTCGTCGGGATCGTCCCGCAGTTCGGCTCGTGGGTCACCCCGCCCGCGTGGAACGACGCCTGGCAGGCCACGGGCTCCTGCGAGACCCGCTGACGACTCCGCCCCAGGCGCCCGGGGCACCTGGGGCGGCAGCCGTCAGCAGACGGGGTCCGTCAGACGACGCCGTAGAGGCGGTCACCCGCGTCGCCCAGGCCGGGGACGATGTAGCGCTTCTCGTTGAGGCGCTCGTCCACCGCGGCGACGACGATCTCGACGTCGACCCGGCCGCCCATCGCCTCCTCGACGACCTTGAGGCCCTCGGGCGCGGCCAGCAGGCACACGCACGTGACCTCGCGGGCACCGCGCTCGAACACGTAGTCGATGGCCGCGACGAGCGTGCCGCCCGTGGCGAGCATCGGGTCCAGCAGGAACACCTGGCGGTCGGTGAGGTCGTCGGGCAGGCGGTTGGCGTAGGTGACGGCCTCGTAGGTGGTCTCGTCGCGCTGGAGGCCCAGGAACCCGACCTCGGCGCTCGGCAGCAGGCGCGTCATGCCGTCGAGCATGCCCAGCCCGGCGCGCAGGATCGGGATGACGATGGGGGCCGGGTCGGCGATCTTCGCGCCCGTCGTCGTCGTCACCGGCGTCTCGATCTGGTGCGGCACCGTCCGCACGTGCCGCGTCGCCTCGTAGGCGAGCAGCGTGACCAGCTCGTCGACGAGGAGGCGGAACGTCGCCGACGGCGTGTTCTTGTCGCGCAGGACGGTGAGCTTGTGGTCCACCAGCGGGTGGTCGGCGACGTGGAGGCGCATGCCCTCACGCTACCGGCGGCGGCGGCCCGCGACGCGCCGGACGGCGCCCGGCCCGCCGTCGCGGGGCACGGCGCGGGCGACCGCCCGGCCGGGCCCCGACACGGCGGTGCCACGGACGTCCCGCGCACGCACCAGCACATAGGCTCGCCGGAGGCGGACGGGGCGAGGAGGCGCGGTGGGCGACGACGTGCACGGGATCGCGCTGCCCTGGAGCGCTGGCACCTTTCCGCCCCCCACGCTGTCCCAGCGCCAGGTCGTGTGGGACGCCCTCATGGGCATGGCCCTGCACGAGGCTACGCACGCGCTCGCGTCGGGCGACGTGCCCGTGGGGGCGGTCGTCGTCGGGCCCGACGGGCGGCTGCTCGGGGCTGGTCGCAACCGCCGCGAGGAGACCGGCGACCCGACCGCGCACGCCGAGGTGCTCGCGCTGCGGCAGGCCGCGATGTCGCGCAAGGAGTGGCGGCTCGAGGGCTGCACGCTCGTCGTCACGCTCGAGCCGTGCGTCATGTGCGCGGGCGCGCTCGTCGCCGCGCGCGTGCGGCGCGTCGTGCTCGGGGCGTGGGACCCCAAGGCGGGCGCCACGGGCTCCGTGTGGGACCTCGTGCGCGACCAGCGCGCGAACCATGCCGTCGAGGTCGTCGGCGGCGTCCGCGAGGACGAGTGCGGCGCCGTGCTGCGCGCGTTCTTCGAGTCTCACCGGGAGGGTCCACGATGACCGACGACGCGCCACGCCCGGCACGCACCGTCCTGTTCGAGCCCCGCAACGTGTGGCGGGTGGGGCTCGTGGTGCTCGCCCTCATCGCGCTCGCCGCCGTCGTCATGTTCGTGTTCCGGGCGGGCGGCTCGCTGCTGTTCACCGTGTTCACGGCCTGGTTCGTGTCCCTCGCGATCGAGCCGGCGGTCGGGCGCCTGGCCAGGCGCATGCCGCGCGGCGCGGCGACCGGCCTCGTGATGCTGGGCGTCATCATCTTCTTCGGCGCCTTCCTCGCCCTGTTCGGCAACCTCGTCGTCCAACAGGTCTCCACCCTGGTCGAGGCCATCCCGGACCTCGTGAACCGGGCCCTCGACCTCGCCTACGACCAGTTCGGCGTCCGCTACTCGCTCGACGACCTGCTCTCGCAGGTGCAGCAGAACGCGGGCAGCGCCGCGAACCTCGCCGGGACGCTCGCCGGCGGGATCCTCAGCTTCATCGGGACGCTCGCGGGCGCGGTCGGCACGTTCTTCGTCTTCGCGCTCATGCTGTTCTACCTGTCGGCCGACGGGCCGCGGCTGCGCCGCTGGATCGCCTCCCTCTTCCCGCCCAAGGCGCAGGAGGCGACCCTCACGGCCTGGGACACCATGGCCGAGAAGACCGGCCGGTTCGTCGGCGCCCGCCTGCTGCTCGCCACGGTCAACGCGACGTGCACCGCGATCGTGTTCGCGATCATCGGCCTGCCGTCCTGGCTGGCGCTGGCCCTGTGGACGGGCATCGTGGCCCAGTTCGTCCCCGCGATCGGCACGTACATCGCGATCGCGCTGCCCACGCTCGTCGGGGCGCTCAGCCCCAACCCGTGGCTGGGGCTCATCGCGCTCGGCTGGGGCGTGCTCTACCAGCAGGTCGAGAACCTCACGATCGAGCCGCGCATCAGCGCCCGCGCCGTGAACGTGAACCCCGCCGTCGGCTTCGGGTCCGTCATCCTCGGCACGTCGATGTTCGGCATCGCGGGTGCGCTGCTCGCGATCCCCGTCGTCGCCATGCTGCTCACGCTGCTGGACATCTACCGGACGCGGTACGAGCTCCTGCCCGAGCTCGCGGAGCCCGGGTCCGCGGCCGCGGGCTCCGACGCCGTCCCGGGGACGGGAGGGCCGCCGACGCCGGAGAGGAGCGCGGCTCCGGAGGAGGGCACCCCGAGCGAACCCGACCCGGAGGCGTGAGCATGGGGGCATGGCAGCCCCCACGGCGACGACGACCCCGCTGCCGGCGACCCGGATCGCCGGCAGCCCCGACCAGCCGGTCGTCCGCCGCATCGCCACCCTCCTCGCGCCCTACAAGGCCCACCTGCTGCTCGTCGGCGTCGCCGTCGTCGTCAGCGCGGCCCTGACGAGCGCCGCGCCGTTCCTCACGCGGTCCGTGTTCGACGACGCCCTGTTCCCGCCGGGCGGACAGCCGGACATGACGCTGCTGTTCTGGCTGGTGGGCGGCCTCGTCGCGATCCCGCTCGTGAGCGCGCTCATCGGCGTCGGGCAGACCTACCTGACCACCCGCATCGGCAACGGGGCCATGGCCGACCTGCGCGTCGCGCTGTTCGCGCACCTGGAGAAGATGGAGCTCGCGTTCTTCACGAGCACGCGCACGGGCGACATCCAGTCGCGCCTGGCCAACGACGTCGGCGGCGTCAAGAACGTGCTGACCAGCACCGCGACGACCATCCTGCAGAACGTCGTCACCGTGATCGCCGCGTTCGTGTCGATGATCCTGCTGAGCTGGCAGCTCACCATCATCACGCTCGTGCTCATGCCGCTCTTCATGGTCATCCAGGTCAAGGTGGGCAAGCGGCGCAAGGTCCTGCAGCGGCGCACGCAGGAGTCGCTCTCGGAGATGACGGCCATCACCGAGGAGTCGCTCGGCGTCTCGGGCGTGCTGCTCGCCAAGGTGTTCAACCGGGCGGACGCCGAGGTCGCGCGGTACCAGCGCGAGAACCGGCGCCAGACCCGCCTCCAGGTCAAGAACGCCATGACGGGCCAGACGTTCTTCTCGATCGTCTCCACGTTCTTCGGCCTGACGCCGGCGATCGTCTACCTGGTCGCGGGCTTCCTCATCAACGGCGGCACGCTCGTGGGCGGGGCCGTGCTGAGCGCGGGCACGGTCGTCGCGTTCACCACGCTCCAGTCGCGGCTCCAGCAGCCGCTCGTCCAGCTCATGCGCGTGACCCTCGACATCCAGACGTCGTTCGCGCTGTTCGCGCGCCTCTTCGAGTACCTGGACCTCGAGCCGTCGATCCAGGACCGGCCCGGCGCCCGCGTGCTGACCAAGGAGTCGGTGCGCGGCGAGGTGGAGCTGCGCGACGTGTGGTTCCGCTACCCGCAGACGCGCGAGGCGTCGGCGCCGGGTGGGGCGGCGGCGTCCGGCGGCGGGCGGGGCGCGGGCCGGTCGGCCCGGTCCGGTCGCGGCTACCGGGCGCTCGAGGTGCCCATGGTCACCGCGCTCACCGACGCCGCGGGCGCCAACGTGCTGCCGCCGACGTCGATGCCCGTGCTCGCCGCCGCCGTCCCGGTCGAGGAGGCGTCGGTCGACCTCGGCGCGCCCGAGGCGGCCGACGACCGCGGGCCGCTGCCCGAGGCCCGCAAGTACCTCGACATCGACGTCGGCGACCTGTCCCAGGTGGGCGAGGACCTCGACGCCGACGGCCGCATCTCCGACGCCGAGAAGTGGGCGCTCGCGGACCTGTCGCTGACGGTGCGCGCAGGGCAGCTCGCCGCGCTCGTCGGACCGTCCGGCTCGGGCAAGACGACGCTGACCTACCTGGTGCCGCGGCTGCACGAGGTGACGCGCGGGGCGGTGCTCATCGACGGCACCGACGTCCGCGACGTCACCCTGGGCAGCCTCGCCGACGTCGTCGGCATGGTGACGCAGGAGCCCTACCTGTTCCACGGGACCATCACCGAGAACCTGCGCTACGCCCGGGCCGACGCGACCGACGCCGAGATCGTCGAGGCGTGCCGGGCGGCCAACATCCACGACCGGATCATGTCGTTCGCCGACGGCTACGAGACCGTCACCGGCGAGCGCGGCTTCCGGCTCTCCGGCGGCGAGAAGCAGCGCCTGTCGATCGCGCGCGTGCTCATCAAGGACCCGAAGATCCTCATCCTCGACGAGGCGACGTCGGCCCTCGACACCGCGACCGAGCGGCTCGTGCAGCAGGCGCTCGAACGGGCCATGGCCGACCGGACGACGTTCGCGATCGCGCACCGGCTGTCGACGATCATGAACGCCGACGTCATCTTCGGCATCGCCGACGGGCGGCTCGTTGAGCAGGGCACGCACGCCGAGCTGCTGGAGCGCGGGGGCCTGTACGCGAGGCTCTACGCCGAGCAGTTCGGCGGCGGGCAGGTCGAGGCCCGCCTGGCGGACGCGGTCCGGTTCACCGACGGATCACTCCTGGCCAGCGTGCAGGGCCATCCCAAGCCAGACATCCCGGTCTGACGTGCCCGCCCGCTAGCGTGGGCGCGGCCGTTTCCGGTCCCGGTCGAGGAGGTGATCCACGTGGAACCTGCGAGTAGCTGCCCGCAACCCCCGTCATCATCGACCCCACCGCACAGACCGGAGGCCCCCCATGCTGATGGAGGCTGTGGCGCGCCCTGACGCGCTCACGATCGTCGAGACCCTCAAGGCCGAGCTCGCTGGCGCCGGCGCCATCGAGACCCTGAAGATCATGCACTCCCTGCCCACCGACGAGCAGGGGGTCGCGTTCCGCCTGCTCGCCAAGGACCACGCGCTCGCGCTGTTCGAGCAGCTCGACACCGACCAGCAGCACCGCCTGCTGCGCTCGTTCACCGCGGAGGCGGCCACCGAGGTCGTCGAGGCGCTGGCACCCGACGCCCGCGTGCGGCTGCTCGACGAGCTGCCCGCCACCGTGGCCACCCGGCTCATCGACGCCCTCTCCCCGGCCGAGCGCGAGGCGACCAACACCCTCATGGGGTACGCGCCCGAGACCGCCGGACGCATCATGACCCCCGAGTTCGTCTCCCTGCGCGGCACCCTCACGGCCGCCGAGGCCCTGGATCGCGTGCGCGAGCTCGCGGACCAGAAGGAGACCATCTACACCCTGTACGTCACCAGCCCGGCCCGGGTGCTGGAGGGCGTCCTGTCCCTGCGCGAGCTGCTGCTCGCGGACCCCGACGCCGTGCTGGCCGACGTCATGTCGCGGCCCGTGGTCTCCGTCGTGACGGACGCCGACCAGGAGAAGGTCGCCCACCTGCTCCAGGAGCTCGACCTGCTGGCCGTCCCGGTGGTCGACAAGGAGCGCCGCCTTGTCGGCATCGTGACCGTCGACGACGCCATCGACATCCTGGAGCAGGAGGCCACCGAGGACCTGTACGACAACGCCGGGCTCGCCGACGTGACCTCCGGCGAGGCCGACCGGTCCTCCGTCCTCATCTCGGGCAGCCTGTGGAGCATCTGGAAGGTGCGGCTGCCGTTCCTGCTCATCACGCTCGTCGCGGGCATGCTCGCCGGCCTGGTGATCGAGGGCTTCGAGGAGGCGCTCGAGTCGATCGCCGCCGTCGCCGTGTTCATCCCGCTCATCATGGACATGGGCGGGAACGTCGGGACGCAGTCCTCGACCCTCTTCGCGCGCGGGGTGGCGCTCGGCCACATCCACATGAGCCAGTTCCGCCGGCACTTCCTCAAGGAGCTCCGCGTCGGCCTGAGCCTCGGGCTGCTGGTCGGGACGATCTCCGGCGTCGTCGCCGGCGTGTGGCAGGGCCTGCCCCTGCTCGGCGTCGCCGTCGGGCTCGCGCTCGTCGCCGCCATGACGCTCGCCGCGCTGCTCGGGTTCCTCGTCCCGTTCGTGCTCATCCGGCTCAACATCGACCAGGCCGCAGGCTCCGCGCCCATCATCACGTCCATCAAGGACATCGCGGGCCTGATGATCTACTTCTCGTTCGTCAGCCTGTTCCTCGCCCACCTGACGTGAGACCGGCCGGCGGCCGGTGGGGGTAGCCCTACCCGGTCTCCGTGGGACGGCTGTGTGTTGCTGCGACGCGGGCGCGCCTAGCGTTGCCGTATGACCAGCACAGACGTCTCGGCGATCGAGGACCGGGTCGCGCCCGCGCTCACCAGCGCGGCCGGGTTCGTCCGGGCGCCCTTCAGCGCGGCGACCGCGCGGGCGCTCGCGCAGCTCGCCGTCGGGTGGGTGTGGGCGATCAGCGCCGGGCTCACCCTGTGGATCTGCGTCGTCGTGTCGGCCGGGCTCGTGCCCGCGCTCGGCATCGGGCTGCCCCTGCTTGCCGCGTCCCTCGCGGGCGCGCGGCTGTACGGGGCGGCGGAGCGGGCCCGGCTCGAGCTCCAGCTGCCCGTCCGGCTCGCCGAGCCCTCGCCCCTGCTCGCGCGGCGGCCCGGCACGCCGGGCGCGTGGTGGTCGGCCATGTGGGCGGCGTGCCGCGACGGCCGCGGCTGGGCCGCGACCGTGTACGCGTTCCTCTCGATGTTCCTCACGTCCGTGTTCGTCGCGCTGGTCACGGCCGCCGCCGGCGGGGCCGTCGCCGCCGTCGCCCTCCTGTTCGTCGGGCGCGACTCCGTCGTCGTCGACTGGCTGGGAGCGCCCTTCCCGCTCACCGTCGCGGTCGCCGTCGCCCTCGGCGTCGCGCTCCTGTGGACCGCCGCGCTGCTCGCCCAGTACGGCGCGCTGCTCCAGGTGCAGCTCGCCCAGCAGCTGCTCGGGCCCTCGGTCGCCGACGCCGCCCAGGCCCGCGCGGTGCGCGCCGAGCAGGAGGCGCAGGTCGCCGTCGCCGAGGCGAGCACCGCGCGCGAGCGTGCCGTCGTCCTCACCGAGACGCGCGCCGGCGCGGTCGCCGCCGCCGACGGCGAGCGCCGCCGCATCGAGCGCGACCTCCACGACGGCGCCCAGCAGCGGCTCGTCGCGCTCGGCGTCGAGCTGGGCGTGGCCAAGCGCCTCGCCGCGCAGGACCCCGAGGCGGCGGCCGCCGCGCTCGACCACGCGCACGCCGAGGTCAAGGAGACGCTCGCCGAGCTCCGCAACCTCGTGCGCGGCATCCACCCGGCCGTGCTGAGCGACCGCGGCCTCGACGCGGCCCTGTCGGCGCTCGCGGCCCGCAGCACCGTGCCCGTGCGGGTGCAGGTGGACGGCGACCTCGCCGCCGCGACCCCCGCCGCGCAGGCCGCCGCCTACTTCGTCGTCGCGGAGGCGCTGACGAACGTGGCCAAGCACGCGCAGGCCTCGTCGGCGCTCGTGACCGCCGGGCTCTTCTCCGACGGCGACGACGGCTGCCGGCTGCGCGTGAGCATCGCCGACGACGGGCAGGGCGGCGCGACCGCCGCTCCCGGCAGCGGCCTGGCGGGCCTCCGGGGCCGCGTCGCCGCGCTCGACGGCACCTTCGACCTCGACAGCCCGGCCGGCGCCGGCACCCGACTGACCGTGGAGGTGCCGTGCGCATCGTGATCGCGGAGGACTCCGTCCTCCTGCTCGACGGCCTCACCCGTCTGCTCACCGCGGAGGGTCACGACGTCGTCGGGTACACCACCGCCGACGAGACGGTGCGGGCGCTCGCCCACGGCGACCTGCCCGACCTGCTCGTCACCGACGTCCGCATGCCTCCCACGCACACCGACGAGGGCCTGCGCGCGGCCGTCCACCTGCGCTCGCTGCACCCCGCCCTGCCCGTGCTCGTGCTCTCGCAGTACGTCGAGCAGAGGTACGCGTCCGAGCTGTTCGCCGCGGGCGCCCGGGGCCTGGGCTACGTGCTCAAGGACCGTGTGGCCGACGTCGACGAGTTCCTCGACGCCGTCGCCCGCGTCGCGTCCGGCGGCACCGTGCTCGACCCCGAGGTGGTCACGCAGCTCCTGGCCCGCAGCCGCGACACCGGGCTCGACACCCTCACGCCGCGCGAGCACGAGGTGCTCGCGCTCATGGCCGAGGGCCGGTCCAACTCCGCCATCGCCGACCGGCTCGTCGTCGGGCCGGCCGCCGTCGAGAAGCACGTCACCAACATCCTCACCAAGCTCGGCCTGCCGCCCGACGCCGACGACCACCGCCGCGTGCTCGCCGTCCTGAGGTGGCTCGACCAGAACGGGAACCGACCATGAGCCACGACCAGCAGCCGCCCGTCGCCTCCGTGCCCGGGCCGTACCTGCCGCCCGGGCCGTACCCGCCGCCCGCCCCGCCCCGCCGCCCGCACAAGCGCGTCTTCCTCACGATCGGCCTCGTCGTCGGGCTGCTGCTCGTCGCGCAGGCCGCCGTGCTGCTGGTCGACCTGGCGCTGTCGAAGGTGACGACGACGCACGAGTCCTACGACGCCGTCGCCGTCGTCGAGCTCGTCGCAGACGGCGACGTCAACGTGTCGGTCGGGACCGGCGGCGTGGAGGTGGACGCCGTCGCGCACTCCGGGATCCGCTCGCCGCGCTACTCGGCCGAGGAGCGCGCCGACCGGCTCGTCGTGACGCACCGGTGCGGCTGGTGGGGCTGGGGCACCGTCAAGTGCTCGGGCGGGCTCGACGTCACGGTGCCGGAGGGCACCGAGGTGGTCGTGCGGACCGCCAACGGCGACGTCACCGCGTCGCGCCTGACCGGGACGACGGACCTCCGGAGCAGCAACGGCCGTGTCGAGGCCGCCAACATCGCCGGCCCGCTGACGGTCCGCACGAGCAACGGCGACATCGCCGCCCGCAACGCGGGCGACGGCGCCGAGCTGCGCACGTCCAACGGGTCGATCGAGGCGGTGGACGTGGTGGGCGACCTCGTCGCGGACACCTCCAACGGCCGCGTCGACGTGCGCGGCGTGGACGGCGACGCCCGGGCCACCACGAGCAACGGCCGCATCGACATGGAGAACGTGAGGGGGAACGTCGTCGCGCGCACGTCGAACGGCGGCGTGACCGTGCGCGGCACGGACGAGCCCGTGCGGCTGACGATCAGCACCTCGAACGGCAGCCAGACCGTCCGGGGCAGGACGGACCCGGACGCGACACGCACGGTCGAGATCCGCTCCTCGAACGGGGACGTGGCATACCTGGCGCCGTGAGCCGGCGGGCCCGGTGCTGCCGGCCCCGCCGGGTCAGAGCGCCGGGACCCGCACCCCGAACACCTCGCGCAGCGCCCGCCGGGCCGCGTGGAAGCCCGGCATCCCGTGGACGCCCGGGCCGGGCGGCGTCGACGCCGAGCACAGGTAGACGCCGCCCGCCGCGCGGTAGGGGTTCGCCCGCAGGGCGGGGCGCGCGATCATCTGCCACATCGTCACGGCGCCGGCGGCGATGTCGCCGCCGACGTAGTTCTGGTTGTGGTCCGCCATGCGGGCGGCGGGCACGCACCGCGCGGCCACGACGACGTCGCGGAACCCCGGGGCGAACCGCTCGACCTGGGCGGTCACGGCCTCCGTGACGTCGACGTCGGAGCCGGCGGGGACGTGCGCGTACGTCCACAGGGGCCGCAGGCCGTTCACCTCCCGCCCCGGGTCGACGACGGCCGGGTCGCTGACCAGCATCATCGGCCGTGCGGCGTGCCGTCCGGCGGCGACCTCGGCCTCGGCCCGGACCATCTGCTCGCGCGTGCCGCCCACGTGCACGGTGCCGGCCCGTGCGACCGCCCCGACGCCGTCCGGGTCGGCCCAGGGGACCGGGCCGTCCAGCACGAAGTCGACCTTGGCGGCGGCGTCGCCGTGCCGGAGCCGTCGCAGCGCCGCGCGCGCGGCCGCGGGCACCTCGTCGCCCAGGACGTCGAGCAGCGTGCGTGGCGTCGTGTCGAACAGGTACGCCCGGGCCGCCGGGAGGTCCGCCCGCGACCGCACCCGCACCCCGGTGACGACGTCGCCGCCGTGGGCGCGCAGGTCGCGGACGAGCGCGTCGGCGATGGCCTGGGAGCCGCCGCGCGGGATGGCCCACCCGGCGCCGGCGTGGGCGAGGGACGCCAGCAGCAGCGCGGTCCCCGCACCGGCGAGCGAGGGGAGCGGCGTGATCGAGTGCGCGGCGACGCCGGTCAGCAGGGCCGCCGCGCCGGGCGTCCGCCAGCGCCGGTCCCACGCGCGCGTCCCCTGCTCGAGCACGCCGAGCCCGAACCGCGCCGCCGCGAGCAGCGCCCCCGGCGTGCCGAGCCCCGGCGGGACCGACCGCTTGTCGCCCATCCCGACGGCCGTGACGGCCTCCCACCGCTCCGACGCCGCGCCCACGAGCGAACGCCAGGCACCGCCGTCGACGCCGAGCCCCTCGACGGTCCGCGCGAGCGACCGGTACGCGACCGCCGGTGACCGGCCGTCGAGCGGCTGCGCGTACGAGACCTCCGGCGTGAGCAGGTCGACACCGTGCGCGTCCAGGCCGAAGGCGCGGAAGAACGGGGACGCCCATGCCATCGGGTGCACCGCCGAGCACACGTCGTGCACGACGCCCGGCGCCAGCCCGAGGTCGAGCGTGCGCGCCCCGCCGCCCACGGTGTCCTGCGCCTCGAGCACCGTCACGCGCACCCCGGCGCGGGCGAGCGTCACGGCGGCGGCGAGCCCGCCCGGCCCCGAGCCGACGACGACGGCGTCCTCCATGCACTGCCCCTTTGCCTAGGCGGCCGCACGGGCGTGGAGCCTGGGGCCGCAGGACCCGAGACTAGAGGATCCGCCCGTCAGGACGGGCTCGGACCGCCCGCCCGGGCGGTGGGCGCAGGTGCTAGGTTTCGCACGCCCTTGAGCGATGGAGACGGGATGAGCGCGATCGATGCGCGGCAGCGACGCCGCGCCCGGCAGGTCACCTACGGCATGGTCGCCGTGCTCGCCGTCACGGCGGTCGCGCACCTCGAGCTGTGGCCCTTGACGTCGTTCCGGCTGTTCAGCGGTCTGCGCACGGGGACGGGCGCCACCTACGAGCTCATCGCGGTCGCCACCGACGGCACCCGCACCGTCGTCCCCACGAACCACCAGCTGGTCGCGAAGCTGCCCCAGGCCGCGCCCGACGCCGTCGCCGCCCAGGTCGGTGCCTGGCTCGACGACGCGGGCCTCGCCGCCGACGCCCTCGACGTCGTCGTGCTGGAGCGCTCCACGTGGGAGCTCGACCCCGAGACGCTGACCACCCACGAGACGGACCGCGACGTCGTGCTGGAGGTCCAGCCGTGACCGCGGCGGGCCGTGGCCGCCTCGCGGGCCTGCGGGACCGGCTCGACAGCGCGCTCGTCGCCCCGGGCGAGGCGCGCACCGCGCGCTGGGTGCACGCGGGCGTCGCCGCCGTCGTCGGGTGGCGCCTCGCGGTGCGCGACTGGACGGTGCTCGCGGACCGGGCGCCCGAGCTGCGGACGCACGCCAACCTGCTGGGCTGGGTCCCGGACCTGCCCGCGGCGGGACTCGTCGCGGTCCAGGTGCTGGGGGTGCTGGCCGCGGTGGCGGCCGTCGCGCGGTGGCGGCCGCGGCTCGCGTTCGGCGTCGCGTGGGCGTGCTACCTGGTGCTGTGCGGGCTGTGGTCGAGCTCCGGCAAGGTCATGCACAACGACGTGCTGACGGTGTGGGTGGGCGCCGTGTGGCTGTTCGCCGGCCCGCCGGCCCGCGCGGTGCCGCCGGGCGAACGGGCGGTGCGCTGGGGGTGGCCGCCGCGCGCGAGCCTCGCCGTGCTGGGCTGCATCTACTTCCTCACGGGCTTCCAGAAGCTCGTGCACAGCGGGCCGCGCTGGGCCTACTCCGACAACATGCGCTGGGTGCTGCTCGAAGGGGCGCACACCTCGCCGTTCGGGGCGGCGTTCCCGCAGACGATCGCGAACCTGCCGGTGATGCCGCAGCTCCTCGCTAGCGGGGCGCTGCTGCTCGAGCTGTCGGCCCCGTTCCTGCTGTACGGGCGGTGGACGCGGGCGCCGTTCGCGCTCGCCGTCGCGGTGATGCACACGAGCATCTGGGCCTGCCTGGGGCTGGACTACTCGGCGTGGGTGCTCACCGCGGCCGCCGTGGCGCTGCCGACGGGTCTCGCGCCGTGGGCAGCCCTGCTGTCGCGCCGCGCAGGCGGCCGCGTCGCACGACCGCTGGGGCCACCGCCTCCGGCGTGACCTCCCGGGTGACCCGCGTCGAGCCCTAGCCCCAATGCCGCGAAGTTAGGGCTCTGACCTGGCTGTCAAGGGGTGTTGGTGCTGGTCATAGCAGCGAAGCTCCTGTAGTTGAGGGCTGTCCGCCAAGACATGCCTTCACCACAGGAGCTTTGCCGTGCCGCAGTCTGCCATCGATCGTGTCGCTCGCGCCTTCGCTCCGGGGCACCTGGGCGAGTTGAGCGCCCTGGTTCCCGTCGAGCTCGTCGATGAGGTGCTGGCCCGTCACCGGGCGACCGAGCAGCGCGTACGGCTGCTGCCCTCACGGGTGGTCGTCTACCTGCTGGTCGCGGGTGCGTTGTTCGCGGGCCTGGGCTGGCAGCAGGTCTGGGACCGGCTGGTCGCCGGCCTCGGGCATGTCGATTCCTGTCCGTCGCGCGCCGCGATCGCGCTCGCGCTGCGCCGGGTCGGGCCCGGCCCGTTGCGGTCGCTGTTCGAGGTCCTGGCCTGCCCGGCACCAGGCTCGACCCGGTGGCGGGGACTGCTGGTGTGCGCGCTGGACGGGACGGTCACCTCGGTGCCTGACAGCCCGGCCAACACCATCCGGTACGTCAAGCAGCGCGGCGGGCCCACCGGCGGCGGGTCCTACCCCGGGCTGCGGCTGGTCGCGCTCGTCGCGTGCGGGACCCGCACCCTGATCGATGCGACGTTCGGCCCGACCACGACCGGGGAGACGGTCTACGCGCAGGTCCTGACTCGCTCGCTGCATGCCGGGATGCTGCTGCTGGCCGACCGCGGCCTGAGCTCGGCGGCGCTGGTCGCCGCAGCCCACGCGAGGGGAGCCCACGTGCTGGTGCGAGCACGTACCGCCGCCGCCAACGGTCCCGCCCTGCCCGTCACCCGAGCGCTGGACGATGGTTCGTGGCTGTCGATGCTCGGCGCCACACGGGTGCGCGTCATCGACGCTCAGATCACCTCGGCCACGACGGCTGCGACCACGACCAGCCACTACCGCCTGGTCACCACGCTCCTGGACCCCCGCACCCACCCGGCCGACCAGCTCGCGGGCCTGTACCACCAACGCTGGCAGGTCGAGACCGCCTACCTCGAGCTGAAGTCGACCATCCTGGGCGGGCGGGTCCTGCGCGCCCGGACCCCCGACGGGATCGAGCAAGAGGTCTACGCCCTGCTCATCGCCTACCAGGCCCTACGCACCGCCATGGCCGACGCGACCACCACCACCGCGATCCCGCCCGACCGCGCCAGCTTCACGATCGCGCTGAACGCCGCACGCGACCAGATCACCGCCAACCGGCACGCCGACGCCACCGATCCCCCGATCGAACTGCTCGGCGTGATCGGCGCCGCGGTCACCGCACGACCACTGCCAGCAACCCGCCCCCGCACGAACGCCCGCACCGTCAAACGAGCGATCTCCAAGTACAACGCCCGCGGCCCCAACATCGACCGCAAGACCTACAAGACCACCCTGACCATCACGATCTTGACAAAACCGACGCCCACCTAACTTCGCGGCATTGGCCCTAGCCCCCGACGAGGGCGGCGGCCAGCGCGGTGAGGGTCTCGCTCGTGCCCGCGTCGATCTTGAGGGTGGCGAGCGGGTCGCCGCGCGTCTCGCCGCGGTTGACGATCACCACGGGCTTGCCCGACGTCGCGGCGTGGCGCACGAAGCGGAGCCCGCTCTGCACCGTCAGCGACGTCCCCGCCACGAGGAGTGCGTCCGCGTCGTCGACCATCGCGTACGCGCGCTCGACGCGCTCGCGCGGCACGGTCTCGCCGAAGTAGACGATCTCCGGCTTCAGCACCCCGCCGCAGAGCTCGCACGGGGCCGGGACGAAGTGCGAGGTCTGCTCGACGACGGCGTCGGCGTCGGGCGCGACCTCGATGTCGGCGACCGTCAGGCGTTCGCCGAGCACGTCCTCGAGGAAGCGCGGGTTGAGGGCCGTGAGGCGCTCCGCGAGGTGCTCGCGCGAGATCACCCGGCCGCACGTGAGGCAGACGACGCGGTCGTAGCGGCCGTGCAGGTCGATGACGTGGCGGGAGCCGGCGTCCTCGTGGAGCAGGTCGACGTTCTGCGTGATGACGCCGCGGACGACGCCAGCAGCCTCCAGTGTGGCCAGCGCCCGGTGCCCGGCGTTGGGGTGCGTGCGTCGCACGTGCTGCCAGCCGACGTGGTTGCGTGCCCAGTAGTGGCGGCGGAAGGCCTCGTCGCCGACGAACTGCTCGTACGTCATCGGGTTGCGGGGCGGGGAGTCGGGGGAGCGGTAGTCCGGGATGCCGGAGTCGGTGGAGATGCCGGCGCCCGTCAACGCCGTGACGGTCCGGCCCGTCAGCAGGGCGACGGCGTCGTCGACCGTCCCGTGGTGCACGACGGCGTCGGGCGGGAGCGTCCAGCGGCGCTGCTGGTACGTGGGGGCGAGAGGCCGGGGACCTGAGGGCACGCGTCGAGCGTACGCGGGGGCGGTTGCGCCCCGTCGCGCAGGTCCGCAGCGCGCCCGGCATACTCCGAGCATGAGCGAGCACCCGCAGCACGGCTGGTGGCACCGGCTCAGCGCCGACGTCCAGCGCTGGCTCAAGGAGAACCCGCGCTCCGAGCTCACGACCACCGTCTTCGACGCCGTGATCGGCGCCGGCGGGCCGTACCGCGCCGACCCCGACCGGCACCCCGACGAGCTGCCCGACGCCCGGCTCCTCAGCGACGACGCCTGGGAGTACATCAAGGAGCAGCCGCACCCGGACGAGACGGCGTAGAGCTGGCCGACGCTGACCGGCGGCACGGCCGGGATTTGGGACGAGCGGTCCTAGCGGGTATCCTCGGACGGCCGGTCCCCATCAGGACCGGCTAGGTAGCGTGTCCGAGTGGCCTAAGGAGCACGCCTCGAAAGCGTGTGTGGGTGAAAGTCCACCGTGAGTTCGAATCTCACCGCTACCGCCCCTCGAAGGACCCCAGCCGCAGGATTCTGCGGATCTGGGGTCCTTCGTCTTTCCCCGTACTGCTTTTTCACTGCTTTTTCCCCTCAGCGAGCAGGTCTGCGGACGCCCGGGTGACGAGCCGGTCGATCACGTCGCGCACGTCCGGAGCCAGGCGGTTCCGCTTCACGTAGTGCAGGCGAGTTGTCGCCTCGCCGGCGTGGCCGAGCTGTGCGGACGCGCTCGCGATCGAGGTCGAGTTGGCGACGGCCGTGCCCACCGTGCGGCGGAAGTCGTGCGGCCGGACCCTGAGCCCCGTGCCCGCCTGCGCGTGCTTCAGCTGCGTCCGGACGTTCGACGGCGAGCGCGGCCGACCGGTGGACGTCGGGAAGACGAGACCGTCCGGCCCACCGTCGAGGCCGAGGTCCAGCGCCTCGCGCAGCGCGACCACCACGAAGTTCGGCAGCGTCACGGTCCGCTGGGACGAGTCCGACTTGGGGCTGGACTGCCGGAAGAGTCTGCCGTTCGCGCGCACGATCGTGCCATCGACAGTCAGGGTGGGAACCTCGGCGTCGAGGTCGAGATCCACCTCCCGGAGCGCGAGGCACTCGCCGATTCGCAGGCCCGTGCCGAGCATCGTGTCGACGATCTGCGGCAGGAGCGACACGTTCCGCAGGCCACGGATCGCTGGTCGGTCCTCCCAGACGCGCACGGCCTTGCGGAGCAGAGCGATGTCCTCGAGCGCGATGGTCTCGACGTCGCCGCGCTTCGGTGTGCGCACGGTGATCGCGTCGCGCACCGGGTTGAAGGGCGCGGCCCCGTAGCGGACGCAGAGCATCATGACCTGCTGCATCACGTTGCGGCACTGCCGGGCGGTCGCGTACCTCTTGGCCTTGGTCAGCGCCATGAGCACGCGGTTCACGGCGACCGGCGTCACTCCCGGACCCGGAGCTGACCGAGCGCCGGCCGAAGGTCGCGGTCGATGACGCCGACGTACTTCTCCATCGACTGCGGGACGACCTGCGCCTCCGCCTGCTTCTCCGTCACCCACTGGTCGAACACAGCGTTCATCCGGGTGTCCGGCGCGATCGGCATGAGCCCGTCGCTGGTCGCGTCCGTGACCGCGCGATGCAGCTTGTCCTCAAGCCGACGTTGGGCCTCGGCCCCCGACGCCCCGCGAGCCTCGTACTTGTGGACCACGCCTGCGAAGTCACGGTAGGTCGCGCGGGCACGCCAGACATTGGGTGCGAGCTCCTGCCGCGTGATGCCGCCCCACCGGCCGGGCTCGAGCGGAACACGTGCCATGCCTCAGCCCCCCCCGCGATCGTCGGTCACCGCGTCGAGCCACTCCTCGACGTCGTCGGGCCGGTACCTCAGCCGGCCGCCGACGTGGATCACCTTCGGTCCGCCGCCGCGGCTCGACCACGAGTACACGCAGTACATCGACACCCCCAGGTACTCGGCGAGCTCCTCCGGCGTCATCAGGCGTCGGCGGGCGGTCTGCTCCACACTCATGCTGCTCATCTCGGGTTCCCCCCGCTTCCTCGTTGCTGTCCCCCTGCTGGCTTGCTCAGTGGTGCGCGGTCGGCGCGTTGCGGTTCTCGGCTCGCCAGCGGGCGTACTCGCGGGCACGTGCGGCGGCCGCGTCGGCGAGGACCTTGTCGCCCGCCCTCGGCCAGCCTGTGCCCTGGTAGGTCCACGCGCCGACGACGAGCGTGGTCTCCTCGTCGTCGGCCATGAGCTGGATCTCGAGCTCGCGTGTGTCGAGCTTCGCGGCGGCCGCGAGGCGCGGATTGGTGGCGATGCGCTGGTACCGACGCCGGGCGCGGCGGAGCGCGCCGAGCGTGACCGAGTACCGGCGGGACTTGGTCGAGAAGTGACCCCGGAACCCGAGCATCCTCGACCACTTGCCGAGCAGCGCGTACGGGTTCTCGACGCAGACGCCGCAGAGCCGCGGGTGACGGTCGGCGACGCGCTGGCCGCACTCGAACGGGCAGCCGGCCAGGGCGCGGGCGGCCAACCGCTGGCACGCGTCGATCAGCCGGGCGTGATGCGGGAGCGGCCTGGTCGGGTCGACACCGGCCGACTTGGTCGAGTACTTCGCGAGGTAGGCGGCCACCTGCTCGGCGGTGATCTGGTCGCCGACGACGCCGCCCTCGCGCACGATCCGCACGTCGGTCTGCGCACCGAAGCGGAGCACCCGCTCGACGTCGCGGCCATCCACCGGCGGGGCCGTCGTGTACGCGGACGCCGCCGACTCGCGCACCACGTCCGTCAGCCTCGACGCCGGGATCGGCGCAGGCGAGCCGGGCCCGTCGGAGCCGTCGATCCGCACCAGTGCATGGAAGTGGACGAGCCCGCGAGCCTGGAACTCGGCGACCTTCGCGTACTCGAGGCGCGCATGCTTGCGAAGCTCTGACTCACGCACACCCAGCGTCGTTGCGACGTGCCGCCGAAGAGCGATGGTGAACCGCCGCCACAGCTCGGGCGCGTGCCACTGCCAGACCGCCGCGGAGTCGACGTCGTGGCACTCCGGGCACAGCGGCGAGCCGATCACCGGGTCGCCGTCGTCGTGATGAGCCCAGCAACTCAGCCGGACCCCGTGCTCGCAGGCGCCGATCCGCGCGCGGGGCCGGCACGGCCGCTTGCCCTTCCGCGCCCGATGCACCGCCCCGAACGACGGTGCCGTCAGAGTGACGAACAGCAGCGGGTTCGCGCTGACGGACTCGGGCACGCCCTTGCCGCCGTAGAGCCCGGTCGAGATCAGCTCGAAGGTGTCGCGCGCATAGATCCGCGAGCATGCCGGGCAGACCTCGTCGCGCCGGTTGCCGCACGGCTTGTAGAGCAGCCCCAACGGCTCGTCGGCCGAGCGGAAGACGCTGAGGATCTCCCCGGTGTAGCGGTCGATCGTCGTCGAGCGGCCCGCCAGCCGGACCGGGTGCGAGCAGTTGCCCGCGCGGGCGAGCGTGTCGGCCAGGGCCGGCATCGTCCGGTCGGCCAGGCGACCCACGATGGACTCCGCCTCGAACGCCGCCAGGTCGCCCAGGTCGAGGGGAGCGTCGGGGGAGTGACCCCAGAAGCCATCGCGGGCCGCCGACATCAGGCCGGCTCCGGGTCGTCCCCGCCACGCGGGGTGCGAGGAGTCCGACGCACGTTGTCAGACGAGAGCGTGATGAGCTCGCCCGGCACTGTGTTCTCCGTCGTGGTCGGAGGTTCAGGAGGAGCGGGGTACCGCGACGCGACGAGCCGGATGAGGTCGTCGCTCCAGAAGTCCGCCCGCACACGCTCGACGACGCCGTCGTTGCCCACGACGTACCCCGCCCCCGGCATGGTCCGGTCGATCCGGTGCGCCGGGGCGAGATCCGCGTACCCGTCACCGAGCACCATGCGGGTCTCCGACGTCGACGCGACGCGCAGCGCAATGGTCTGCGTGAACAGCTCGCGCATCGCGACGGTCTCCTTGCGCGGGTCCTGCACGAACGCGACGACCATGACGCCGAGCGCACGACCCTGCGTGAGGATCCGCTTGAGCAGCGCCGAAGCCTCGCTGACGACGTCGCGCGACGCGTACCCGGTGAGCACGGCGAGCTCGTCGATCAGCAGGACGTGGGCAGGATCGCCAGCCGTCGCCTCGAACGTGCGCGCATGCCCGCGCATGCCCGCCTGCCGGGCCACGATCACCTGGTTCAGCGACCGAAGTAGTCGCAGCGCGGCCTGCTCGTCCATCGCGACGTGCGAGAACATCGCCGAGCCGACGGCCACTTCGACGCCGCCCTTGAGGTCGACGCCCCACAGCCGCACGAGGCCCGCGTGCGCGGCCGGCGCCAGGTTGCCCGCGATGCCCCAGAACACGGAGCCCTTACCGGAACCGGAACGGCCGACGACGAGGGTGTGGCTACCCGAGAGTTCAAGCCGCCAAGGTGCCCATCCGACCGCCGGCCCAGGGTGACGCCCTCGGTCTCGAGCTCGGTGGGCACGCGTGGCGTCGTCGGCTCGTGGATGAGCTCGCGCATCGTCAGGACCATCTCCACGACGCCGGGGCCCACCCGACGGGACTCCACGGCCTCCGCCTGCACCGCGGTAGCGATGGCGTCGGCCGCGTCCATCAGGACGTCGACGGTCTGGCCCATCACGGCGCGGACCGTGAGAGTGAGGGTGTTCCCCCGCGTGCGGACATGCAGCAGACGCGCGACGTCCTGCCGCCGGCTGCTCTCCCACGGCCAGACGAGCCCGCACCGCCGGGCGATCTTGGCCCAGTCCTTCCGCACCCGACGACGCCACGCACGACGACGCAGAGGCCCCCCGAGGACGGTCTCGTAGCTGAGCGGGCTGACAGCGTCCCACGCAGCGCGGACAGTGCTCCACACCGGGACGGACCAGAGCACCGCGAGCCCGGCCGCCTCGTGATCGGCGATCAACAGCAGGTCGCCGATCACGAGGCAGACGCAGACCGCGCGCCACGACTGGACGGTCCAGGCGATGGAGTTCCAGACCGCGGTGCCGAGCCGGCTCACGACGAGCCAGACGATCCGAAGGGTGGCCATCAGGCCGCCTCGCTCCCGACGAGTTCCCCTTCGATGACGCGAGCGTCGGAGTCCGGGAACGCCCGCACCGGCCGAACCATCTCTCCACCGCAGAACACCTGGAAGAGCGGGCACGGCCACTCGGCGCCCCACCACAGGGTGAAGGCGCCTCGTTCGAAGGTCGACGGGAAGTCGCTCACGTGCCCGAGACGCAGGCGGCGGGCCAGGTACTCCGCGTCCGCCTGGGTGGTCACGTGGAACGACAGCGCGGTGAGGCTGATGTGCACGGCCTCGACCCGACCGTCGACCCAGTTGACGATGTCGCCCACGATCTCCAGGAGCTCGCGCATCGTCGCATCAGGCTCGTTGCCCCACCTGGTCGTGGACATCAGGCCGCCGCCTTCGGCTCGGGCGGCTTGGCCGACGGTGCCGGCTGGGCCGCGTGGTTCGGGGACGCGAACCCGTCGGCCCGGAAGGACCAGGCGAGGCGCGGGTTCTGTCCGTTGGTGTCGACGTACGGCATCGCCGTCAGCCCGACGAACTCCACCGGCGTCCACGGGAGCCCCGACGTGTTCTTCGGGGGGACCGGGATGACCTCGGCGGCAAACTTGACGACGACGCCGACGTTGCGGGCGCGGGCGTCCTCGTCGCCGTCGATCACGGTGCACTGCCAGATCGGCAGGCCCGTCTCCTTGTCGCGCTGCTGGGGACGGGAGCCGTCCTTGCGCTGCTCGACCTGGAAGTCCGTGACCGGCTCGACGACACCGTGCAGGAAGGCCCCGTTGGGGAAGACCGCGGCGTGCGCGATCGGGAAGCGCCTTGCGATAGCCATGATGATCTCCACTCGGTTGTGTCGCGTTCGGGCTGGTTGCCCAGAAACCACGACACATGGAGATGACAGGACGTCGTCACCACCTTGCGGGACGTTTAGGGACGTCCTACCGTAGAAGAAACGTCCCGAGACGCCCCTGGGGGTGCGTGATGACGCCGAACGAACGGCTGAGAGCCGCGATCACCGATGCAGGGCTGACCCTCGCGGCGTTCGGCGAGCAGGTCGGAGTGGACCCGAAGACCGTCGAACGGTGGATCACCAAAGACCGGATCCCGCACCGGACCCACCGCATGAAGGCGGCCCACATCCTCGGCAAGAGCGACGTGTTTCTCTGGCCCGCGACAGAGGCGGACCCGCGGACGCGCTCGGCGACGCGGGCCGAGTTCGTGGAGATGCTGCCCAGCCGGGCGTCGGTGCCCGTGTCGACGTGGGAGTCGCTCATCGACAACGCGACGGAGGCAATCGACCTGCTTGCGTTCGCGGGGAGCTTCTTGCACGACAGCATCCCGGAGTTCGCTGAGAGGCTCGCTGTCAGGGCTCGCGCCGGGGTGCGGGTGCGGTTGCTGTTCGGCGACCCGGACTCGGCAGCCGTCGCGCTCCGCGGAGAGGAGGAGGGGATCGGCGAGCTTATGGCCGCTCGGTGTCGGCTGACGTGGAACTACCTTGCGCCGCTGATGACCGGCGTTCCTGGGATCGAGGCGCGGAAGCACGGCAGCACGCTCTATGCGTCGCTGTTCCGGTTCGACGACGCGTTGCTGGTGAACCCACACGCCTTGGGCGCGCCGGCCGGGCACTCGCCAATCCTGCACATCAACCGGATCCCTGGGGGGCGGTTGTTCGCGCACTACATGGAGTCGTTCGAGCAAACCTGGCAGGCGGCGTCAGCGCGCTGACGCGGAAGAAGATTCGACGTTCAGGTACAGACTAGAGATCAAAACTGGCGAAGTCGAAGTCAAGCGGGTCCTGGATCGCAAGGTCGTTCGTCAGCACAGCAGCCGGGTCGCTCCATGGCCACACGGTCTGTCCGTGCCGACGGAAGAACAGGAACGAGTTGTCCGCCAGGAATAGCTTCCGACTTGAGCGGTTGTAGGTGAGAACCAACGGATTGACCCCGATTTTGACCTGCAAGCGATCGATGCGATCGAGCGCCTGCGTAAGGTCTGATGCACGGATTCCGCTACCTCCCTCTTGCGCGGAAATGCGCTGCAACAGCACGGCGGAGTCAATCCCGGCGAGTAACTCGCTGTCTGTCGCATCGGTGACCGCTTCGAGCAAGTGCCGGTACACCTCGAGGCCCGACGAAAGTCGTCGCATTCCGCGTACGAAGTTGTCGGCGAACGCCTGATAGCGTCCCGCCATCTCGCCGGCGACTTCGGACAGCGCCATCGTGAGTGATCTCCCGGCGTCGAGAACGCGGTCGGCACCACGTGGCAGCGTCTGTACGACACTCTCCTTCTCGCAGAACCGTGCGGCAATTCGGTGTAGGAGCCCGACGTTGCCGAACGCCTCCTTGACGATTGAAGCGCGCAGGTCATCACTGAACGAGATGTTCAGAGCATTTGCGCCCTGAACCAGCACCTGCTCCAGTTCAGCGTCATTCCAGGTCAGATGGATGTCATCGACGCGGCCCTCGAGGTCGCCGTTGTAGTACGTCAGCAGGTGGTCTCTAGGCCACACGCCGATAACAACCACAAACAGGCCGTATTCGCCCATCGCCTTGAGCATGAATGCCAGGGTTCTCTGTGCGGCTTCGTCGATGTAGTGGAAGTCTTCCAGGACGAGTCTGCGACCAGACATGCTAATTGTGCTTGACACCCATGAGAGGTCTGCCGCGGTCGTTCCGATCGGTGCTAACTCGGTCTCGCTCGATGTGGCGATGGATCCGCTCGCTCCGACCTGCGCCTTGGCCTTTGCCAGAATCTTCCCGAGTTCGACGTTGCCCTCAAAGTTGAGCGTCCCTGTGAGCTCCCGCGTCTTCGTCATCGACAAGGTAGCGCTCACGCCCAGGCGCCCCAGGGCTTCCTTGAGCAGTGAGTCTGGCGTTGAATGAGGCGTGCACTGAATCACGACCGCCTGATCGTCGGGAAGCACCTTCGAGCGCAGCCAAGACTTTCCTTGCTTGCTACCCCCATGTACCGCGACATGCCGGTTGGCCGCGACAGAGTTGGTGAACCGCGAGTCAAGTTGGCCACGGTCGACGTATGACGGGCTCTCAACAGCAGCACCGATCCCGAAGACATCGCCCAAGGAAGCCATGGGCGGAGCGTAGCCCCAGGTGGGGGCCGTCGTCGCGGAGAGTGGGGCGCATCTCGGCTCTGACTTCCGCCGCACCGGTGGGGGCCTCCCGTACCCTCGAAGCATGGCCCGCATCGACTACATCGATGATCCCAACGCCCCGGCGATCAACTCCGTGGTGCCGTCTGTCGTCGCGATCGTCCAGGACGACGACGGCCGCGTCCTCATGATCCACAAGACCGACAACGGGAAGTGGGCACTCCCCGGCGGTGGCCACGAGCCTGGCGAGAGCATCGCCGACACCGTGATCCGCGAGGTCAAGGAAGAGACCGGCTACGACGTCGAGGTCGACACCATCACGGGGACGTACACCAACCCGCATCACGTCATGGCGTACGACGACGGCGAGGTCCGCCAGCAGTTCTCGATCGCGTTCCGGGCGCGGCTCATTGGGGGAGAGAAGCGGACCAGTTCGGAGAGCGACGTCGTCGAGTGGCTCGAACCTGGCCAGATCGACGAGCTCGAGCTCCACCCGTCGATGCGCCTACGGCTCGAGCACGCGCTCCGCTACTCCGGCCGGCCAGTCATCGGGTAGACCGAGCCGTCGTCGCGCGCGTCGTGCCGACGCAAGGAGCTCATCACGGGACCGTGTGACCGCGCGGTGAACCGGGTTCGACGTGGGGTACCGGCCCAGGATCTCCTCGACACGCGTTTCCGGGTCCGTCGGGGACCCGTCGGGACCTGTCGTGAGGTCGAGCAGAGTCAAGGCGTCGAGGTTGTCAGGGTCCGGCGTTGGCATCTCCGCAAGACTGCCGAGCAGTCCACGCTCCTCGGCCTCGAACGATGCGCCGGTGTGGAACGCGACGAGTCCAACGACCTCATCGTCAGCACCCTCCTCAACGAGGAAGACAGCGCCGTCGAGGGGATGGAACCCGGTCATCATCAGTTCTTCCGCGTAGCCCAGGTCGTGCAGCCATGCTGCGGCCACGACGTCAGGGGAGATCAGGCCCGCCGAGCCGAGCTCGTTGGCGCGCTGGCCTACCGCTTGGACATGACGCCAGCGACGGCCGAGCCCTGACAGGTACTCGACCGCGATCTTGGGTGCCAAGTCGCGACGCCACATGGGTCCATCGTCACTCAGGTCGGCCGTCGGGCTTGGGGCGGTGAGACCACGTGGAAGCCTGTGTCGCCGTTCCACTGGTGGCCCGCCGCACGGAAGGTCGCTCGTCACAGGAGCTCACGCGCTGATCGATCGACGCGTCGCTAGGATCCGGCATGGCACGAGACGTCAGACCCTTCGCGTGAGCATGGCGAAGATCCCCACGCATACCGCGACGAGCGCCTGAATGAGCCAGAACGTGAGCTTCACAAACAAGACCAGAAGCCACACCATGAGCCGGACGAGCATGACAATGAGGTCGATGAAGAGTCCGATCACGGGCGCGACCGTATCGGTCTGCGGTGTCAGCGCGGGCTCGTTCGACGGGTGAATTGCCTGCTCAGCAGCGATTTCGCCCGATGCAGATCCCAATGGAAACCACGCTCGTCGCCGGGGATCAATAGGGTCCACGCATGTCGATGACGCAGGCCCTCGATGCCTTCATGAAGTCCTCCCTCATGCGAGAGCTTGGGCAAGGTGTCGTAGCCGCGCGTCCCGACCTTCGCGACGCGGTGACGGTCGCTGGCAGGTCGCAGTCACTGCTCAAAGTGGACACCGGCGGAGACCACGGAGTCGCGGTAGGGCTTGGGATCGAGTCTCCCGGTGGATGCCGCGCGTGGCTGATCGCAGGCCAGGGGTACGACGGTGATATCCGCACGTACTGGAGTCCAGCGCTTCCGCAGTCCGCGATCGTCGAGGCGGTCCTTGCGACGCTTGACCATGTCGATCCCACGACGCACCGTGTCTCGCCACTGACCAGCCCGGTGAGATGGGCAGAACCCGAGCACGGTCCTGCGACGGACCTCGCTGACGCGCTCGACGCTCGAGGAGTGAGGGTCACCAACGTGATCGGTGTCAACCGACTCGCGCAGCAACGCCGCGGAGGCCAGCTCGTCAACATCGAGGTGCCAGCGGCAGTTGGTCACGCGGTCGAGATCCAGTGCCAGTGGGGGAGTCCGACGATCGCGCTCCGTGCTGGGCTGGGCTGGGTCATGGAGACCCCGGGGAACTACCGGTTCGGGCGCCTCCCGGACAGGTGGCCCCTGCCGGACCGCTTCACCGTCCCGCTGCTTGACCGTCGGCCGATTCCAGCGTTCGGGTCGATCGACGCGCTGGCCGACGTCGTGGTCGAGCGGGCGCGCCTGTCGGAGGATGACTACTGGGAAGAACACCTCGGGCAGGTGCCCCTCGTCTCACTGCCGATTCGCCACGCCCTCACAACCCTTGGGTCTTGGGGCCTGCGCGGAGCCGGCCGGTACAACCACCCAGACGAGGGCATCCGCGAGCTCCCGGATGCCGTCGTCCTCTCCTTCGAGGGCGAGAAGCCTGTTGGCAAGCCAGCGCTGCTTCGCCGGCTCGGTGAGATCTTCGGGGTACAGAAGCCGGTCATCGTCGTGGCCGAGAGCGGCTACTCGCGTGACGCAAAGAACCTCGCTGAGTCGCGGGGGCTGCTGCTGTTCACGTACAGCGACCGTCTCGGACTCCTTCCGCACACCACGGCGGCATCGGCCGTCTCGATTCACCCGGTGTCAGAGGACTGGTGACGTCTCTTCTGGAGCGACCGGGCGCGAGCTCGGCCGATTCCCGTCGCCCAGTCCGATGCGGGACGCCGGCGCGACGAAGCGCAGGTCAAGGGTTCGGGACGGAGCTCGAAGCGTTCTTCGCGTCGGAGAACGATGTGTGGGACTGCGAATCACCCGCCATCTGGCCGGGCGGGTCAGTGGCCGTTCGTAGACTCGCGGGAAGGCTGCTGCCAGGGCAAACAGAGGGACAACGACGTTGATCACACGGCAAGAGATGGAAGCTCGACTGTGGGACGCCGCCGACGAGGCGCGCGTTGCGAGGGTGGTGGCCTGAGGTGGCTGATCCGCACGCCGATCTTCTCCCATTGCAGGTGCTTCTGCCCGAGACTGCGGCCGATCCGGTGGTCGTCTACGACCCGAGTGCAGCCCTCCGCTTCGCCGTCGTCGAGCGCGCCGGTATCGGACGGCTCGGCGCAGAGTGGGATCAGCCCGGCAACTACATCCTTCTCGACCCACGCGATGTGGACGGGTTCTTCGGAACATATGTCGGGAAAGCGGCACCCGGCGGCGTGCGATCACGTCTGATGTCCCACATCAAGACGAAGGACCACTGGACCCGAGCGGTCGTCATCCAGCGGGACACGACCTTGGGGTTCAACTCTGCTCAGGTCGGATGGCTCGAGGGACGGCTGTACGACTTGATGTACGCCGCTGAGTTTGCGCGACTGCACAACCTGAACCGGCCGAGCGACGAGACGCTGCCATTGTTCGACCGCAACATGCTCGAGCAGACGATCCTGCCAATCCGGCGGCTACTGCGGCTGCTCGGCTACGACCCTGCGCCGGCGGACGAGTCTGCCCCTTCGGACGAGCGGACTCCGCGTCAGCCGTCAGGTAAGCGGTACTTCGGCGTGGCACTCGTTGACCTTGTGGCGGCTGGCGTCTTGACGGTTGGGACGCGGCTCGTGTCTACGAACGGTGCCTGGCCTGCCGACGCGGTTGTCGTTCCTGGTGGCATTGAGTTCGCGGGCGTCGTCTACCCAAGCCCGTCGGCCGCGGCTGGGGCGGCAAAGGAGGGCGGTGCCGCCAACGGATGGGATTTCTGGGCGATCGAGTCGGAGACCGGCAAGGTGCCCTTGTCGACCGTCCGAGCCCAGCACAACGCGACGCCGATCCCGTAGGGGCCGAGGAACCGCCTCCCATCCGGGCTGTCGGCATGCCAAACTCCCGTCTCCTACGCGAGCCTCAGGCGTAGGCAAGCAACCGGTGCAGCGCGATCGTTCGCACACTCTCCTGGAGTTCCTCGTAGTAGCTGAGCTGGTGGAGCCACCAGTGCGACGGCGGGACGGCCTGGACGCAGATGTCGCCGTCGACGCTGATGGGTTCGGAGACGCCGACGAACCAGAACCACTGCCCTGACGCGTTGCGGACGCGCAACGTTCGGCCCGTCAGCGAGCCAGCCTCGCGGGCGGCGACAGGGTGGAGCACCGGAGGCTGGGCGGCGTCCGCGCGAACCCGGTCGAGCCACGATCGAGCACCATCATCAGGATCCGAAGCGGCGGCCTCAGCATCAGGCGCCACCGCGTCCTGGTACACCCACGCGTACTCGACGGGCCACCACTGCATGTCTGGTCGACGTCGTAGATCTCGTCGTCGTCCGGCAGACGCATGATCAGGCGCCCTTGATCAGGCCGAGCAGCCAGCGGCCGGCGTCGTCGTAGCTGCCCGTGACGACCAGCGCGAGGAACAGGACGCCGATCAGCGTCACGCCGAACTTCGTGACTGCCTTGGAGATGTTGCCGGCGTTACCGGCCCACAGGATGCCGATCGCGATGACGATCAGGATGAGCGGAACCACGTTGTCCTGGATCCACTGAGCGATGCCGCCAGTACCGAACATGAGGTGCTCCTTCGTCGAACGTTGCCGTACAACGGATTACACTTTACACCCCTCGATCCGCGCGGGATAGCCCGGGTTCGGGTTGGTTGGGATGAGGTGTCGTCCGGCCCCGAACTCGGGACGTTGGGGTCACCGAGCTCGGGGGAATGAAGCAATCTGGTGTTGTCCCAGAACGTGGCGGTGTCCGCCGGTGCGCCGCTTGGCGGCGTGCTCACTTCACACTCACTTCAGCGCATGGGGTGGGCGTGGTGGCGGCGGCGCGCCGTGGGTGGAGATGAACGCTTGGTTACGCGTCGGGGTGCTGTGCGAGGAAGGCGCGGGCCTGTGGCGGCGCGGTTCTCGCGGGTTTGGAGCGGTCGCGCGTCTGAGCGACACCGGGCAGTTCAGAGCTCGAACCGCGCGGGCAGCCCCAACACCTGGCGCCCCCCGTTGACGGCGAGCATCGCTGCGGTCGCATGATCGAACCGGAGGACATGCATCGCGATCATGAGATGAGCGTTATCGCGATCTGCCGAGCCCCCGTCAGCCTTGCGTTCCAGAGAGGTCAGGGCGTAGGAGATCGGCATCTGCGTCTCGTCTGTCACCGTCTCAAGGAGTTCTCGGCATAAGGACAGCACGAGGTCGGCTC
Organism: Xylanimonas protaetiae; assembly: GCF_004135385.1. Taxonomy (NCBI): domain Bacteria; kingdom Bacillati; phylum Actinomycetota; class Actinomycetes; order Micrococcales; family Promicromonosporaceae; genus Xylanimonas; species Xylanimonas protaetiae. The sequence goes on from NZ_CP035493.1 coordinate 1,450,944, forward strand.
CCTCGCCGATCCGCTCTTCGTTGTGCACGAGGATCTCGGCGATTGCCTGCTCGCAGCCTCGCAAGGCATCGTCGACTATGGCGAGGCAGTCTCGTCCTTCCGCGAGCAGCCTCATCGAACCGTGAGACCACCCGCGGCCGAGCCTGCTCGCCTGGGCGGGGTCCAGTTGCCACCGAAGCTCGTGCCCGTTGGGAGTGGCGGCGTGAGCATTGACTTTCGAGATGTTCAGCGGGTTCATATGGTGTTGAGCCTCGTTGCGCCACTCCCACGCGAAACGGAACGAGTCGTGCTCCCCGTACAGCCTGCTGAACGTCGACTTCGCGTGGTCGCCTGCTTCCGAGCCGAGCACACTTTCGACCTCACGCTCAGTCCGACGACGGCACATCGCAAGGTGAACTAGCCACTCATCGAGTGCCATTGCCCAGTCAGTGCGTACGTCCGGATCGTTCGCGTGAATCGATGGGTTGGCGAGCACGTGGCTCACAACCCGTGAAAGACGGTCTCGGGCGCGCACCAAAGGCCCTATGAGGGTCTGCCCGCGAACAGTCGCAAGCATCGCGCCTGCGGCTGAAACTCGATCGACGTCGACCGCGTCGATGCTCCGACCTTGGGTGAACTTGCTGCCGCGTGGCTGCGCTTGCTCGATCAAGGTCAGGTGCCAGTGTTCGTCCACGGTCAGACAGTCTGATGAGTGGCTCCGACACACTCGTTGACCGCGATGTCCTCAGGCCTCACGGTGCTGCGAGAGGTAGTCACGAGCTCGCTCAGCACTCTCAAACGTGGCCTGCGTAGTCCGCTGAATGTAGGCGACCATGCTCTTCGAGAGGCCCACGTCGGCGGCGACGGAGGCTAGAGAGGCGCCGGGGGTCGCAAGCATCGCCACGACCTCGGCGTCGCGAGCCGCCCTGGCGCGGCGGTCCTGTTCTGCCGCCTTCGCCTGGCGTGCGATCGCTGCGCGAGCCCGAGTGCGATGCTCGATATACGTCGAGTCTTGCCCAACCATGTCTCGACGATAGCCCTGTAACGTGCAGTATGTTGCACGTCGGCCAGGTTCCTGGATCGTGTCGGATGGTCATGGAAGGATCCCGTGCATGGCTGTGGCAGAAGCGGGGTTCGTCGAGTTCGGGGAGGTGTTCACCCGCCGGTGGGTGGTCGAGTCCATCCTCGACCTCGTCGGGTACACGACCGATCGCGACCTCACAGCCACCACGCTCGTCGAGCCGTCAGTCGGCTCTGGAGCCTTCATCGGTCCGGTCGTAGAGCGCCTCGCCGCCACCGCCCGTGAGCGCGGCGTGCCCTTCGTGAATCTCGAAAACGCCATCCGGGGGTACGACCTTCAGCCCCAGCACGTGGCATCGTGCCGAGCGCTCGCCGCGGCGACGCTCCGCGCACACGGAGCGACCGACGATGTCGCACGCCAGCTCGCCGCGGCGTGGATCCACACCGCTGACTTCCTCATCGACGACGTCGACATGCCCGCCGACTTTGTCGTCGGCAACCCGCCGTACATCCGCGCTGACGACCTTGACGACGCCACCGAAGCCGCGTACCGCGCACGGTGGACCACGATGTGGGGCCGCGCGGACATCTTCGTCGGCTTCTACGAGCGCGCGCTCGCGATGCTCAAGCCGGACGGCAAGCTCGGGTTCATCTGCGCAGACCGCTGGATGCGAAACGCGTATGGAGCGCGGCTCCGGGCACTGATCAGCGACCGCTACGCCGTCGAGACGTTGTGGCAGATGCACGACGTCGACGCATTCGAGGCCGACGTCTCCGCGTACCCGGCCATCACGATTCTTGCCCGGCACGAGCAGGGCCCGGTCTCCATGCTCGACACGACGGCAGAGTTTGGGCCGACAAGTGCTGTCGAGGCCCGGCACTTCTCGCTCTCGGGGGCAGTGGAGGGACACGGTGCCGGTTGGGCCGGATCTCGGCTCAACGACTGGTTCGAAGGGCACGAGCTCTGGCCTGCCGGCTCGCCCGCGATGATCCAAGTGCTTGAGCGCCTCAACGACAGGTTCCCGGCGCTGGAGGATACGGGCGGCGCGACGAAGATCTCGATCGGCGTCGCCTCGGGCGCGGACAAGGCGTACATCGTCGACACGGACGCCGACGTCGAGCCGGACCGCCTGCTCCCGCTCGTCATGGCCGACGACATCCGCACGGGTGTCCTCGGGAACGCGCAGCGAATGCTGATCAATCCGTGGAACGAGCGAGGCGAGCTCGTCGACCTGGCCGCGTACCCGCGGCTTGCGCGGACCCTCGCCGGACACCCCGCGGTGAAGAAGCGTTTCGTCGCCCGGAAGAATCCGGAGCGGTGGCACCGCACGATCGACAAGGTCTACCCCGGACTCGCAGAGCGACCCAAGCTGCTACTCCAGGACATGAAGGCTCGCATCACTCCCGTGCTCGAGCCCGGTGGCCTCTACCCGCACCACAACCTGTACTACATCGTGTCGACGGGCTGGGATCTTGAGGTGCTCGGGGGCATTCTCATGAGTGAGGTCGCCGAAGCGTTCGTTGACGCTTACGGGGTCAAGATGCGCGGCGGGACGCTGCGGTTCCAGGCGCAGTACCTGCGCAAGATCCGCGTCCCCGAGCCAGCCTCGATCGCACCCGAGGTCGAGTCACAGCTCCGGAAGGCGTTCCGCAACCGCGATCGGGCCGCAGCCACGCGCGCAGCCGAAGCCGCCTACGGGCTGACAGAGGGAACGATGAGCAGGGTTCGGAACCCGCTCGGCGACCCGGCCGCGTAGGGCGCGTTCGCCCTGAGGTTCAGGCGCCGCTGACGGCCTCGTTGATGCGAGCCCGAACCGCGCGGTGCATCGTGACCGGAGTCGCTGCGACGACGCGACGCACCATCGTCCCGAGGAAACGAGACGGCGAGAGCGCCGTCGGGATCTTCTCGTGGAGGATGGTCACGCGCGGCAGCGACGCCAGCACCGTGTCGATGTCGGAAGCGGGCTCGAGCGGGAGTACCTCGCTCGAGTCCTCGCCGCCCGGCGCGATGACTCGTTCGCTGCAATCGTTCATCACCACGCACGTCGCGTCCCTCGGAATCAGCGTCGAGGGGACCGTGTGGATGCCGCCAAATGCGGCATCGGCATGGGCAACGATGCGATCGAAGTACCCCCACTCCCGGTGGTGGACGTACTGGGTCCAGCCGTGCCGAGCCGAGACGTTCCGTGCTCCGTCGATCCGGACCTACTCGGCACGGTCACCGATTAGGGCAGGGCCTCCCGCCAGCCTCGGGATTCATCGGCGGGTTCTGAGATCCGTGGGTGACGGCGATCCTGCTGCTCGTGGGGGCATCCTCATGGCGGCAATGCCCTGGTGCCAGTTCTGACGACCGTCAGTCAGGGCGGTTCGACTCGTAGGTGTCGAGATCGCCGTAGGCATCCTTGACGTAGTCGCGGTACTGGCGGCTCATTCCGCGGGTCCCGCGGTGATAGCGCTCGGGGTCGTAGTTGCCTGTCGCCCAGTAGACGGGGCCCTCGTCAGAGGCGTCGTCTCGTCTGCCATCACGGGCGACGCCGAGCCCTTCGACCAGACCGACGACGCGATCCATATACCCGTGGACCGCTCGCCGGCCTTCGCCCCAGTCGTATACCTGGTCGCCCATAGTCATGGTGGCCGACACTCCGAGCTCGGAGCCGTTGCCCGGGAGCGGGCGAAGGTGGACGGCGACGTCCTGCCCGTGCCACGTCCACAACCAACGTGACCGTCCGGTCCTGAAAAGGAGGGCGCGAGGCTCGTCTGACGCCACGACTCGGTAGCTGGCGTCCTCGGCGGCCTGGAGGCACAACTTGCGAAGCTCCGCAATAGGGACACCCGCAAAGCGCTCGGTGCGCTGGGGACTCTTCATACGCCGAGCCTATTGGGTCCACGGGCAATTGGGCACTGACCGAACGCCGCGATTTTGCCTTCGCTGCGGCCGCTGGTCGTCACGGGCTTTCATCGGACGGGCAAATGAAACGATGACGGGGGAATCGGGCTCGCGATGGCCACGCGGCGGAGTCGCGCGAGCCGGCGCCCAACGTCAGGCGCCGTTGACGACCTCGTTGATCCGCGCTCGGACCGCCCGGTGCATCGTGACGGGCGTCGCTGCAATCACTCGGCGCACCATTGTCCCCAAGAAGCGTGACGGTGAGAGTCCGGTCGGAATCTTGGAGTGAAGGATGGTCACGTCCGGCAGTGATGCCAGCACTACATCGATGTCGGAAGCGGGCTCGACTGGGAGCACGTCCTCCTCGTCCGACGCCTCCTCGAGGCCGGCCGCCACGAGCGCGTCCTCGGTATCGATCGAGTCCTCATCGGCCGGCGCGACGCCGTCGCTGTACTCGATCATCACCAGGCACGTCGCGTGGTACGCGTCGTCCTCCTGGCCAAGTTTCTCCAGCAGGTCGATGAGCCACTCGGCCTTGTCCGGCTCCTCGTCAAGGATCGTCGACCGCAGACCGAAGACGAACCCCAATGCCGCGAGCGGATGCCGCAGGCGAAGGTTCTTCGCGTCCCCGTACGACTCCTCGACTCGGTTCGCCGCGTTCTTCCCGAACGACGAGTCCATCCGCTTCGTCGAGATCAGGATCTCGGGGCCCGTCTGCCAGTCGGTCATAATGACGTCGACCTGCTTGAGGTAGTTCTTCCCCAGGATGCTCGCCGACGACGATGTCACACCGGTGATCGACGTCTTCGCCGTCAGCAGGTTCGAGATCTCCGCCCGGAGCTTCTTTGGGGCGCCATCGATGAGGTTCGCCACAGCCTGCGGCAGGATCCGAGGGTGCTCGGCGCGCGGCCAGACCCCATCCTTGCTGAAGCCCGCCCGCCGCAGCTCGTAGCTCAGCCAGACGTCGAGCGCGAGCGCCGGCACTCCGGTGGTGGTGGGCGCCTTGAAGTAGAGCGGGACGCCAAGGAGGCGCTCGAGAGTGTCGAAGTCGGGGGCGTACGCGAGGAGACCCTCGGGATCGATCGTCCACGGGTTGCTGTGGACTCCGCCCGGTGCGGCATCAGCGACGATGCGATCGAAGTACGCCCATGCCTTCGTCTTCAGGCTCACGCGCTGCAGCCTACGGGTTCAGTGGGACAGAGGGGCGACAAGTCCGTCAGCCTGGGCGCTGCTCCATCGCGCGGGCTGTCGGTGGCGTGTGGCAACCTCAGGATCACGCGACCGATTGGGAGGCACTTGTGGGGCACAAGGTTTACATCTCGTTCAAGACGGAAGACGAGTCCTACAAGAGGGCGATCCAAGCCATGCCGCATCTCGACTTCGTCGACAAATCGTTGGACGAGCCCATCAACTCGCTGGATCCCGACTACATCATGCGTAGGATCCGCGAACTGTACTTGCATGACTCTACTGTGACGATCTTTCTCATCGGAGCCCACTCGGCCGAGAACCTGGGTGCGTGGGAACAGCAATACATCAAGCGTGAACTGCAGGCGTCGCTGTGGGACTCCAGCATTAGCCGGAAGAGCGGACTTCTGGGGATCGTGCTGCCCGAGGTCCATGACCGAGTGTTTCGCGGCACGATCCAGTGCGTGGTGTGTGACAACTCCCACAACATCGTCCGAGTGGACGACTCGACAACCGTGACCGAATTCTCCTATAACTACTACATTCCCAACAACAAGTGTGCATGGGCGGAGGACGACCGATACTGCGTGTTGACCACGTGGGCTGCGTTCGACGCGGATCCGAACGGCTGGATCGACCGCGCGTTCGGCAAGCGGTCCGCACCGATCGCTAACAAGACGAAGGTGCGGCCATGACTGGGGCGCGACAGACGGGCGTCACCGAGATCGAACTGCCAGCCCTCTTCCAAGCAGCAGACCGGAAAGCTGCTGAGCGGCAGAGGGCCTTCTATGTGTCCAAGGGGCTCGAGGTGGGAGCGCTCGCTGGCGGTGCTATGGCGGCGCTACTGCCATCATCGCTTCTTGGCGGGTCCGGGCCGATCTTCGCGCTCTTGCTTTTCCTTGTGGCCTTGGTGATTCAGGTCACAAAAATCTCCGCGACGGCCGAACGTCGATGGTATGACGCACGCGCCGCGGCGGAGTCCATCAGGTCGTCAGCTTGGCAGTACGCCGCCTGCGGTGAGGCATTCCGCCTCGAGAATGACCAAGCCGACGCGGCGTTTAGGCAGGTACTCGTGAGAGTACTTGACGCGGTCCCGGGGCTGGATATCGGGCCAGACACCGATGACGCCCCAACAATCACAACGTCGATGCGTTCCATTCGCGCTCTTTCGCTCGTGGAACGTTCCGGCGTATATCTCGAACAGCGTGTCGCCGGGCAAGTGAAGTGGTATGCGAGGAAGGCGCAATGGAACAAGCAGCGCGCCCGCGTGTATGGACTTGTTGTTATCGGCGTTGAGCTTGCTGCTGTCGTTGCAGGGATACTCCGGGTCGCAACGGGGAGCAGCCTCGACTTTCTCGGCGCCGCGGCAGCGATTGCTGCCGGGCTTGTCGCGTGGACGCAGGCCAAGAAGTACACGTTTCTGTCTGAGTCCTACGCTGTGACAAGTCATGAAGTCAACCTTGTGCGCGACACGCTGCGGCCTGGTGATGACGAGGGCCTGTGGGCGCAGCTCGTCCACGATGCCGAGGCAGCATTCAGCCGGGAGCACACCATGTGGCAGGCGCGGAGACAAGGGGCTGCGTAGTCGTCGGGGCCGTCCACTTACGTCGTGGCCGCAGGTTTCGAAGCTCGACAAACCGCAAGCGCCGCGCGGGCGCTGGCCTTGTCGGGGGCACCGCCTAGCATCGCTTCATGGTTATGTGTACGGCGCCCGTCCAGGGCCACCGAACTGCCAGCGGGGCGGCGGCCTGCCCCGCCTGTGGCGGCAGAGGCTACGGGTACACCTCGTTCCGGCCGCCTTACCCATCGGCGTCATACACGCCACGAATCTACGGGGCGGCTGGGGTTGTCAGCGGAAAGACAAGGCCTAGCTGCAATGCCGCGAAGTTAGGGCTCTGACCTGGCTGTCAAGGGGTGTTGGTGCTGGTCATAGCAGCGAAGCTCCTGTAGTTGAGGGCTGTCCGCCAAGACATGCCTTCACCACAGGAGCTTTGCCGTGCCGCAGTCTGCCATCGATCGTGTCGCTCGCGCCTTCGCTCCGGGGCACCTGGGCGAGTTGAGCGCCCTGGTTCCCGTCGAGCTCGTCGATGAGGTGCTGGCCCGTCACCGGGCGACCGAGCAGCGCGTACGGCTGCTGCCCTCACGGGTGGTCGTCTACCTGCTGGTCGCGGGTGCGTTGTTCGCGGGCCTGGGCTGGCAGCAGGTCTGGGACCGGCTGGTCGCCGGCCTCGGGCATGTCGATTCCTGTCCGTCGCGCACCGCGATCGCGCTCGCGCTGCGCCGGGTCGGGCCCGGCCCGTTGCGGTCGCTGTTCGAGGTCCTGGCCTGCCCGGCACCAGGCTCGACCCGGTGGCGGGGACTGCTGGTGTGCGCGCTGGACGGGACGGTCACCTCGGTGCCTGACAGCCCGGCCAACACCATCCGGTACGTCAAGCAGCGCGGCGGGCCCACCGGCGGCGGGTCCTACCCCGGGCTGCGGCTGGTCGCGCTCGTCGCGTGCGGGACCCGCACCCTGATCGATGCGACGTTCGGCCCGACCACGACCGGGGAGACGGTCTACGCGCAGGTCCTGACTCGCTCGCTGCATGCCGGGATGCTGCTGCTGGCCGACCGCGGCCTGAGCTCGGCGGCGCTGGTCGCCGCAGCCCACGCGAGGGGAGCCCACGTGCTGGTGCGAGCACGTACCGCCGCCGCCAACGGTCCCGCCCTGCCCGTCACCCGAGCGCTGGACGATGGTTCGTGGCTGTCGATGCTCGGCGCCACACGGGTGCGCGTCATCGACGCTCAGATCACCTCGGCCACGACGGCTGCGACCACGACCAGCCACTACCGCCTGGTCACCACGCTCCTGGACCCCCGCACCCACCCGGCCGACCAGCTCGCGGGCCTGTACCACCAACGCTGGCAGGTCGAGACCGCCTACCTCGAGCTGAAGTCGACCATCCTGGGCGGGCGGGTCCTGCGCGCCCGGACCCCCGACGGGATCGAGCAAGAGGTCTACGCCCTGCTCATCGCCTACCAGGCCCTACGCACCGCCATGGCCGACGCGACCACCACCACCGCGATCCCGCCCGACCGCGCCAGCTTCACGATCGCGCTGAACGCCGCACGCGACCAGATCACCGCCAACCGGCACGCCGACGCCACCGATCCCCCGATCGAACTGCTCGGCGTGATCGGCGCCGCGGTCACCGCACGACCACTGCCAGCAACCCGCCCCCGCACGAACGCCCGCACCGTCAAACGAGCGATCTCCAAGTACAACGCCCGCGGCCCCAACATCGACCGCAAGACCTACAAGACCACCCTGACCATCACGATCTTGACAAAACCGACGCCCACCTAACTTCGCGGCATTGGGCCTAGCTGGTCACCCGCTGGCTCCGCTTTGACGTACACGCCCGCTGAGGTGCGGGCGTTGGCACCAGTTCGCCGCACGGTCGAACTGCGGGCACGACAGCAGCCTGACCTTCGTGATCTCTTCCTCTGCCACGCATGGGATGACCGGCGGGGCGTCGCCACGGAACTGCACCGCCTTCTCGAAGCCCAGGGAGTGTCCGTTTGGTTCAGTGAGAAGGACATCGTCCTGGGGCAGCCGTTCCTCCGGGAGATCGACAGGGGCTTGGCAAAGTCGCGGACGGGCGCTGTCCTCGTTACCCCTGCGCTGCTGACACGTGTCGACAGCCGGGGAGTCTCGGACAGGGAGCTCTCGGAGCTCCTTGCGCGCGACCTGCTGATTCCAGTCGTGCACGAGACGACCTATGAGGAACTCCGCAAGGTCAGCCCTCTGCTTGCCTCGCGCAACGGACTCAGCACGTCAGACGACTCATTGGCAGTTGTTGCCGCCAAGATCGCCGAGTTGGTTGCGGTCGAGGAGGAGTTCCAGTCTGCGTAGGACGCGACTGAGTGACGACGGTGTTCGACCGACACCCAGTGTGGCCAACGACGGTGGGTGAACTGCGAGATCACCACCGGAGGGTGCGAGGCTTCGCGGTCGCTCGGACTTACGCTGCGCCTGTGCCAGCACTTCTTCACAGCACGAACGCGACCCCGGACAAACTCGACTTGGGGACGGTCGTCGCCCTGGCGGCACTCGCGGTTGCCATCATCGCAATCCCCATCGCCGTCTTCGCGACCCGCAGATGGGGAAGCCGTCGTGCAAAGATCTCTGTTGTCTCGGACGCGATCTCGCTCCTCCCCGAGGCAACGTCAGGCTTGGTGGAAGTCACCTTCCGCGGCATCCCTGTGAACGAACCGCATCTGGTGACTGTCGTGATCGCGAACATCGGTCCGCGTGATGTCTCGTCCGAGATGTTCGACCGTGGACGCCCGATCATCATTCGGTTCGACGCGATGTTCTTTGGGCTCACTCAGCGGGACGCGGCGCTGAAGACGGTGTCTGCTGGCGTGGGCGCCACGGGGGACGATGCTCAGGTGGCGATCCGCCCAAGTCTCCTCAAGCGTGGCGCGACCTGGTCGTTCAGCGTCATCGTCGCTGGTCCGGCGAACGTTCAGGTTGACGCGCCTCTTGTCGACACCGACATCACGACTGGGCACGGTGCTCCCGAGCTTCGGGATGTCGTTCTGGCCGCTGCCAACGTCGCCGTGCGCGGGATCCTCCGCTTCTAGCCCGTGAGAACTTTCCTTACTGGCTCAAGCGCGCGGCTCCCGCCGCGCGGGCCGGCCTACCGGGCGGGGCCCCGCGCTCCGGCGCTGCGCGCCTCCGCGCACCCCACCCGTCCGGCCTGACTTCGGTCAGGTTCTCCACAGCCCGCGATCCGCAGTTCTCTGACCTGCGGTGATGGTCGTGGCTCTGTGGGTTAGTGTCCTCCTGGAGGCACTAAGTACGCTGCCGGGGTGGTGTGGGTTCGGCGGGTGAGGACGGCGTCGGGTGCGACGGCGGTCCAGATCGTCGAGTCCGTGAACGGGCGGCGGCGGATCGTGCGGCATGTCGGGTCGGCGCATGACGAGGTCGCGCTCGGCCTGTTGATGGATGAGGCGGCCGATCTGATCAAGGGTGACCAGCAGTTGGAGCTCGACCTTGGCCTGCAGGCCGTGTCGAGGTACGCCCCGTTGATTCCCGTCCCGCAGCCGCCGGCCCTGTTCGGGCAGACGCCCTCCCGTGCGCGTGGGTGGATGCCCGCGCCCCTGCTGCGGCGCTCGTTCTCCCGGATCCTGTACGACGCGATCGGGGGCGTGTTCGACGAGCTCGGTTTCGACATCGTCGGCGACGACACCTTCCGCGACCTGGTGATCGCGCGGATCGTGGAGCCGACCTCGCTGCTCGACGTCGACCGGGTCCTGTCCGACCTGGGCCGGGTCGCCGCGTCGCTGTCCACGCGGAAGCGGACGTTGAAGCGGGCGCAGGACGGCCGGTACCGGGACCTGATCGCGAAGGCGTGCTTCACGTTCGCGCAGGCCAGCGATGATGTGTCCCTCGTGCTGTATGACGTGACCACGCTCTACTTCGAAGCGGAGAAGGAAGACGACCTGCGCAAGGTCGGCTACTCCAAAGAACGTCGCGTCGACCCGCAGATCGTCGTCGGCCTCCTCGTAGACAGGACCGGGTTCCCCCTCGAGATCGGCTGCTTCGAGGGGAACAAGGCCGAAACGCTCACGATCCTGCCCGTCATCAAGTCCTTCCAAGCCAGGCACGGCATCGAGGGCATGGTCATCGTCGCGGACGCCGGCATGCTCTCCGGTGCGAACCTGCGCGAGCTCGACGACGCCGGGTTCTCCTTCATCGTCGGCTCCCGCCAGACCACCGCGCCCCTCGACCTGGCCTCGCACTACCGGTGGCACGGCACCGTGTTCACCGACGGGCAGATGATCGACACGATCACCCCCAAGCACCGCGGCGCGACGCCCGTCAATGACGTCAACGTCAAGGCCGAGCCCGTGTGGACGAAGACCGGGACCCCGGCGTCATGGCGGGCCGTGTGGGCCTACTCCGCGAAGAGGTTCGCGAGAGACAACCGGACCCTGACCGCGCAGGAGGACCGCGCCCGATCAGTCATCGACGGTGACAAGCCCGCCCGCGCCACCCGGTTCGTCAAGACCACCGGAACCGCCCGCACCCTCGACGAGACCGCCCTGGCCAGGGCGCGGAAGGTCGCCGGCCTCAAGGGCTACGTCACGAACATCCCCGCCACGGTCATGGCCCCAGGCGAGGTCATCTCCAGCTACCACGATCTGTGGCACGTCGAGCAGTCCTTCCGGATGTCGAAGACAGACCTGCAGGCCAGACCCTTCTTCGCGAGGACACGCGACGCGATCGAAGCCCACCTCACCATCGTCTTCACCGCGCTGGCCGTCTCCCGCACGATCCAGGACCGCACCGGACTGTCCATCCGGAAAGTCCTGCGCGAGCTACGACCACTGCGCTCCGCGACCATCGAGATCAACGGCGTCATCCGCGACGCCGAACCCGCCATCCCCGCCGACAAGCAGGCCATCCTCGACGCGATCAGGAAGCCCGCAAGGCACTAAGGCTCTTGACCCAAGTCAGGTCCGGCCGGCCAGGCATGATGAAGGGCGGCTCGGGGAGTCAGTCCCGAACCGCCCATACGTCGTCTGCCCGCAGCTTGCCCGCCGCCGCTGCGTCCGTCCCGCCTACGACACTGACGGCATCGCGCTGCGCGACACCTTGAGCCACTCGTCGAGCCCATCCGACTCCGCCCATAGTCCGTACGCCTCCGACGTCTCGGGCCCCGAGAGGGCACGCGAAATCTGGGTGCGCACCCACGTAATGAGTTCGGGAGTGATGTCGAACCTGAAGTCGGCTCGCTCAACCTCAGGGACCTCCGGTCCAGGCTCGCCGCGCTCCGATCGGATGAGCGCCCCGAGCGCGATGGCCATCTGTCCGCCGTCGACTTCGAGATAGTCCGGATCGTCGAACGCCCACTCGATGGACTCAACGCCGTTGAAGTTGCCGGTCACGATGTCATCGAGCATGTCCATTGCGGCGTCGTTCTCGAACGGGCCGGTTCCACTGGCTCCCATGGCGGCGATGCTATGGGGCGCTGGCTCTCGCGCCAAGAGAGCAGAAGCGCCACGCCGGACCGTCTGTCGACTCGCGTCCCGGCCCCGCACCGACAGCCGAGCATCCGGCCGACTCCACCCCGCGTCAAGGGCGCCTACGGCGTCGCTGCGCGATGGGCTGCGCCCACCCTTGACCCGGGACTCCGCCGTCCTCCTGTGCTCCGCAATCGGTACGGCGCCTCGGAGTGTCCCCACCTTGACCTGCAAGACTCCCGTGCATGGCGAAGTGGCTGTGCAACTGCGGAACCGATCCTCCGGTCGAGCGAGTTGATCCCGAACCCGATTGAGTGGCTGGTTGTCGCAGATGTTGCGTTCGACGACCTCCATGGGAACGCAACGGCGGATGACGTCTATGCAGCCGCTCAGCATGCGTTCCGCTGCCCATCCTGTGACCACCTGCACGTGTTCTGGTCCGGTCTGGCCGAGGAGCCGACCGTGTATGCCCGCGAGGGTGATACTGCGTAGGAGAGCTGAAGGCGGTGTTATCGCGTGCCTGGCCGGTCACCAGGTCCACATGACGGCTCTTCCCCGCCAACTCACCCTTTTCACTCCTCTTTGCCAGCCAAACCAGCGCGATAACGTACAACGCGTTACACGGCGAGGCGAGGCGTAGGCCGAGGTCAGATGCCAGATCGTCCAGCCCGACCAACCCCGTCAAAACGGCGCGCTCGAACCTCACCGCTACCGCCCCAGAAGGACCCCAGCCGCAGAACCTTGCGGATCTGGGGTCCTTCGTCTTTCCTGTGCCGGTCCACCGCTGGCACCATCGAGGCATGGTGCGCGGTGCCGCGGAGATCGTCGCGTTCCGGCTCTGGCCGCCGGTCGCGATCGGTGCGCCGCTGCTCGCGGGCTGGCTCGTCACCCAGGGCGCGGGTGACCCGTTCGAGCTCGGCGCGTGGCGAACCACGCTCGGCTGGGCGCTGGTCCTGCTGTTCGTGGGCTGGAACGGCTGGTCGCTGTGGCTCTTCCGGCGGCACGAGACCGGGTTGCTGCCAGGCCAGGCCACGCGCGCGCTGCTGGAGGAGGGGCCGTACCGGATCTCCCGCAACCCGCTGTACGTCGGTCTGCTCGCGCTCTATCTCGGCGTGTCGTTACTGATGCCGACGGTCTGGGGGCTGGTGCTGTTCCCGGTGGCTGTGCTGCTCGTCTCCTGGGGTGCGATCCGCCCCGAGGAGCGGTTCCTGCGCGACAGGTTCGGTGCGGAGTACGACGCGTACGCGCGGCGGGTGCGCCGCTGGCTCTAGCTTTCTGGCGGCTGGCGCACGTGCTTCGATGTGCGCCGTGGACACCACCGGCCGCTCGTTCCCCGTCCCGGTCCCCGACGAGCGTCAGGTGCTCACCCAGTGGCTCGACTGGCAGCGCGCCACGGTCCGGGCCAAGTGCACGGGGCTCGACGAAGCATCGGCCCGCCGGGCCCTCGTCGTGACGTCGCCGAGCCTGACGATCGCCGGCGTCGTCGCGCACCTGACCAACGTGGAGCACCACTGGCTGGTGCGGTCGTTCCTCGGCGAAGCGGCGGCGCCCGACCCGACGCCCGACTGGCAGCCGACCGACATCGCGCTGCCGGACCTTCTCGACGCCTACGACAGGCAGTGCGAGATCTCTCGCGCGGTCGCGGACGCCCACGAGCTCGACGCGCTCGAGCGGTCGGCCCCGCCCGGGCTGCCGCTGGTCACCCTCCGCTGGATCCTCGGGCACCTCGTCCACGAGACGGCGCGGCACCTCGGGCACCTCGACCTGCTGCGCGAGCTGACCGACGGGGAACGGGGCTATTGACGCCGGTCGAACACGCCGGCTTGAGGCTGACGCCGAGACGACAACGTGCGACCGAGATCGGAACGTGCTGTTCATGCCTGGCGTCGCACCGGGGTCTACTTCCTGCCCTTCTTGAACCCCGCGAGCGGGGACAACCCGAGTACGCCCTTACCGGCAGGTCGGCCAGGTGGACCGAGCGTAGGTCCGCAAGTCAGCCTCGCGCGTCAGGAGCCTGCGGGCGCCCGGATCAGGCGCCGTCATACCCCGACGCGACCGCCCGGAGATACGACAGCACTGCCAGCACCCGGCGATGGTCGTCGGCGGTCTCGGGGAGTCCCAGCTTGCGGAACACCCGGCTCGTGATGCCTTCGACCGTCTTGGGGCTGAGGTACAGGGTGCTGGCGATGGAGACGTTCGAGCGGCCTTCCGCCATGGCCGCGAGCACGTCGCGCTCGCGGGGAGCGAGCGCCGAGAGGGCGTCGTCGTCGGCGCGCCGCCGGAGGAGCTGTTCGATGACGTGCGAGTCGATGGCCGTCCCGCCGCGCCCGACGCGACGGATCGCCTCGACCAGCTCGGCCGGGTCGAGGACGCGGTCCTTGAGCAGGTATCCGACGCCTCGAGCGCCGTTCCCCAGCAGGTCGGCCGCGTGACGTGCCTCGACATACTGGGACAAGAGCAGGATGCCGACGGCGAAGCCGTGCTCGGCCCGGATGGCGCGCGCACACTCGAGCCCTTCCAGCGTGTGCGTCGGGGGCATGCGGATGTCGATCAGCGCAACGTCGGGACGATGCTCCCGTACCGATCTCACGACAGCGTCGGCGTCCCCAGCCTCGCCGACGACCTCGAAGTCGGCCCTCCGGAGCAGCTCGACGAGCCCGGCGCGCAGCAGGTGGTTGTCATCGGCGACGACTACGCGCATGGCATCCTGACCTCGATCGTCGTCCCGCCGGCCGGCCCTGGGGAGACGGACATGGAGCCACCTCCCGCGGCGGCTCGGTCGGCGAGGCCGCGCAGCCCGGTCCCACCGCTCGCGTCGGCACCTCCGATCCCGTCGTCCTCCACCGTTGCGCGCGCCTCGTGCGCGTCGGCCCGCAGGCGTACGTGGACGTGCTCCGCGTGCGCGTGCTTCGCCACGTTGGTGAGCGCCTCCGCGATCGCGAAGTACAGCGTGGCCGACACGAGCGGGGAGGGCTCGCGCTCCAGGTCGACCGTCAGCGTGGTGGGAACCGGGAACCGGTCGGTGAGCGCTTCGACGGCCGCCGCGATCCCCGACTCCGTGAGCAACGGCGGATGGATGCCGCGCGCCAGGTCGCGCAGCTCGTTGATCGCGACACCGAGCTCGTCGACCGCGCGCTGCAGCGCGGCGCGGGTCGCCGGGTCCGTGCCGTCCATCTGTGCCTCGGCCAGCTTCAAGGAGAGCGCGATCGTCACGAGCCGCTGCTGGGCGCCGTCGTGCAGGTTGCGTTCGATGCGCCGGCGTTCGGCGTCGCCGGCGACGACGATGCGTGCGCGAGACGCCGCGACCTCCGCGACCTGCGCCTCCATGGCGGCCTGGAGGCGGTCGTTGTCCACGGACAGGCGGACGGCTGCCATCACGCCACGGACCAGCCCGGGGTCCTCGAGCAGCGCGGCGTCGTGCACGAGGAGGGCGATGGGCTCGCCGCGGCGCTCGATCCGTGTGACGGTGCGCTGGTCGAGCGCCTGAGGCCCGACGGGGGTCCCATCGTCCGCGACGTACCCGCCCCGCTCCGCCGACCATGGGAGCAGCGTCAGGTTCGGGTCTTCGAGCGCCCGCCGGAGGGCGTCTGCCAGCCGGCCCGGCGGAGCGTCGTCGCCGAGCTCCGACACGAGGTCGACGACCGATGCCCGGGTCTGGCGAAGCCGGGAGAACCCGACGGCGAGGGTGACGGCCACGGCAGCCGTCGCCCAGTCGGTGAGCGCGTACGTCGGGATCAGGGTCGGGCCCGTGTTGAGTCCGGCGACGCTGCCGAGGATCGCCGAGACCGCCATGACCGTGCCGGCGACGAGCGCTGGCTGGAGCATGCGTCGTACGGGACGGCTGGCTCGTCGCCATCGCAGCGCCACGCCGGTCACAGCGGGGACCACGAGCGCCGGGTACACGATGCGGAAGGCTGCCTCGGTCCCCTGCCACCACCGGTCGTCGGTGACGGCGGGGATCAGGCGGTTCGTCACGCAGCCGCATCCCGTCAGGTCCGCGGGGACGTACAGGAGAGCGCGCGCCGTCGTCCGTGCGACGACGACACCCAGGATCAGGACCAGCACGATCCGCTCGCCGCGCGTCGCGATCCGTCCCGTGGGGTACGCGAGCAGCGCCCAGACGAGCAGGCCATTGTACCACCCCACCAGCGCGAACGCGACCAGGCCCAGCGAACCGTTGCCCGCAGAGTTCAGGAGGACCGCGTACCAGGCGAACCCCGCGGCCGTGACGAGCCACCAGCAGCGGTTCTGCGGCCGGAACCGCCAGATGGCCAGTCCGGAGGCGATGCACACCCAGCCGATCAGCGGCTCGCCCAAGGGGGCGGCGAGTGCGTGCCCAGAACCCTGATGGTTGAGGGCGAACCAACCCCATGCGAGGCCCGCCGGGACGAGGAGCCAGGGCGCATTGCGCATCGCGCCACGCATCAGGCGACCTCGATCAACGCGCGTAGCGCCGGGCCGCTCAGCCCGGCCTTCGCGACGAACCCGACGGCCCCGCTCGCCGAGGCCGCCCAGGCGTAGTCTGCCGTCGACGTCAGCACGACGTGGGGCGCGGAGGGCAGCGCGCTCATCGCCTGGGCGACGTCGAGCCCGCTGCCGTCGGGCAGCCGGACGTCGAGCAGGACGACGTCCGGCTGCAGCGCCTCTACCGCGCGGAGGGCGTCCGCCGCGTCCGCGGACTCACCCACGACGGTGAACCGGTCGGCCTCGAGGAGCTCGCGCGCCACGCGCCGGAACTCCGCATGGTCGTCCACGATGAGAACCGTCGGGCACATGAGCCCATGCTGGCTCACCGTGGGCCGGGACGAGCAGAGGGCTAACCCTCGGTCCTCGGCGGGCTGGCTCCGATGTCATCGCATCCTCCCGGCACTACCTTGCATGACAGAGCCGAGGGAGGTTCCGATGAAGACAGGGTGGATTCTCGCCGCAGTGCTCCTCCTCGCCGTCGTCGGCGGGTGCACGGCAGAGGCCGACGCTGAACCGGGCCCGTCCCAGACACCCACGGCGGCCCCCTCGCCCGGTCACGTCCTGTTCAGCGACCCGCTGGACGACGACGCGAACGGATGGGGACAGGCGACTACGGGGTCGGGAGGGCCAGGTTCGACCGTGGCGCGTACGTCACGGAAGCCACCGGCGCGCCCCTCGTCGGAGCTTTCCCCGATGAGCTCGTCCGGTCGGTCGAGAGCGGCGAGGTGGACCTCACCGACGTCGTGATCGAGTCCACGATCGTGATGGAGCAGCGCGGGGAGGTCGCCGGCGTCTACTGCCGGCAGGGCACCGACACGGACTCCGACTTCCAGCACTACGAGTTCATGGTCCGCGACGGCTACGCGACGATCCGGATCGCCGACAACAACGTGCAGATCGACGTCCTCGCCGAGACGAGACGGCTCTCGCTGCCCCGAGGCGAGGAGATCGCGATCCAAGCCACGTGCGTCGGCGAGGAGACCCGCGGCGTGGACCTGTCGTTGACCGTGGACGGTGTGCTGGTCCTGCAGGCGTCGACCGACGTCGTGCTGCCTGGCGGGATCGTCGGCCTCCTCATGTACCCGAGACCTGGCGCGGGCGAAGGCAACGCGAGCTCCGCGCGGTTCCTCGACTTCTCCGTGTCATCGGTGCGTGCGAGATGAGTGCCGTGCAGCCTCTCACCTTCGACGTGTGGGCCGGCGATGAAGCCCCGGCCCAGGCGCCCGAGCCAAGCACTCCACAGATGCGGCACCGCCCCGTCGCGGCTGTGCTCGTCGGCGCACTCGTCGGCGGTTCCGCGGCAGCCGGGATCCTCACCGCCGTCGATCACACGACCCTCCCAGGAGGACCCGTTCCGGAGGACCATCTCACGATGAGTCTCACGATCGAGCTCCGACCCGACGGACGCTACGCCGTCGTCCCCTACTCAGGCACCCGCCTCGACCGGTCCCCGACCCCGGCGGTCTCGCCGGAGCGGGACCGCTGGGACTACCGGGACTACTGCTCGGCCGTGCGCACGTCGCCCGGGTCGAGGTGCTAGGGCTTTCACCGCCCCCGGCCCAGGCCGACCATGGTTTTCATGGAAGCCGGCATCCACCTGCCGCTCATCGACGTCGACGGCGCGGGACTCTCGCTCCGCCGTCTCGTCGCCACGGTCGACGCCGCCCGCGACAACGGCTTCGTCGCCGTCTCCGCCAACGACCACTTCCTGTTCCCCACCCCGTGGCTCGACGGCCCGACGGCGCTCGCGGCCGTGGTCGACCGCTCTGGCGACCTGACGCTCGCGACGACTCTCGCCCTCGTGAGCCTGCGTGGCCCGGTCCCGCTCGCGAAGGCGCTCACGGCGCTCGACGTCCTCTCCGGCGGCCGGGTCGTCGCGGGTGTCGGTCCGGGGTCGTCGCGGGCGGACTACGACGCCGTCGGAGTGCCGTTCGACGGGCGGTGGAGCCGGTTCGACGACGTCGTCGGCGAGCTCGTGCAGCTCCTCGGCCCCGACAGCGTGCTGGAGCCGAGGTCCGCCCACGGGATCCCGGTGTGGCTCGGCAGCTGGGGGTCGCCGGCGGGCCTGCGCCGCGTCGCGCGTCTGGGCGACGGCTGGCTCGCCTCGGCCTACAACACGACGCCCCGAGCTGTTCGCGGCGAGCCTCGGCGTCCTCGGCGCCGAGCTCGGCAAGCGAGGCCGCACGAGCGCGGACCTCCCCCACGCCCTCGTGACGATGTGGACCTGGGTCACCGACAGCGCGTCCGGCGCGCGTCGTGCGCTCGCCGACGTCGTGGCCCCGCTCCTGCGGCGAGACCCGGAGGAGCTCCAGGGACGGCTCTGCATCGGCAGCCCCGAGCAGTGCGCCGAGATCCTGTCCCGGTACGCTGCCGCGGGCTGCCGCCGGGTGCACTTCTGGCCGCTCGGGGACGAGCGCCACCAGGTGGAGCGTCTCGCCGGCGACGTGCTGCCCCACGTGAGGTAGGCACCGTCGCGGGCCGCCGCCGGGCCGCCGCGGGGCTGACGGTGCCGATCGAAACGTGCATGCGGGATCGGAACGTGGCTTTCTGGGCACGTTCCGATCCCGTATGCACGTTTCGATCGTCCGGGAGTCCGGGAGTCCGGGAGTCCGGGAGTCCGGGAGTCCGGGAGTCCGGGAGTCCGGGAGTCCGGGAGTCCGGGAGGCCCTCGGCCCCCGTGGGCGTCAGTGCGACAGCCGCAGCGCCCGGCTGATCGTGAAGAACGTGTCCGACTGGTCCGTCAGCCCGACGAAGTCCGCCGCCCCTGGCCCGTACGTGGCCACGCGCACCTGCGCGCCGGTGTGCTGCTGCGAGCCGCCCGTCTCGGCGGTGCCGTAGGACATCGTCATGGGCTGGCCTTCGTTGGTGAGGAGCGTGCGGGTCAGGCCCGGCGTCGTCGAGCCCGCCTCGATGATCTGCGAGCTGTGGGCGTGGTCGGCCGACACGATCACGCCGCGTAGCCGGCGCCCGCGCCGAGCACGAGCGCGCCCACGAGGGCCGAGGTGAGGGTGATCGAACGGGTGTTCCTGCGCACAGGAGCACTCCCTTCTGGGCTGGGGAGTGCGACGCTCCGCCGCACGCCTCTGGGCTAGGCGCGTGCCGTGCATTCCAGGGAAAACCCAGGTGAACGCCGGGTGATACGGGGGTGATCCCTGGGACGCTTGCCGCAGGCGACGACGTCGGCACCGCTCACCGGGGGACACCCGCCGTCGGGGACGCGCCGCCCCTCCTACCGTGGGCGGACTGTCCGCAGCTCAGGGAGGAGCGACGATGAAGGCCCTCGTCTACCACGGTCCCGGTCACAAGGAGTGGGAGTCGGTCCCCGACCCGACGCTGCTCGCCCCCACGGACGCGATCGTGCAGATCGACACCACCACGATCTGCGGCACCGACCTGCACATCCTCCAGGGCGACTGCCCGGAGGTGAAGGACGGCACGGTGCTCGGCCACGAGGGCGTCGGCACCGTGGTCGAGGTGGGCGCCGCGGTCGGCACCGTCAGGCCCGGCGACCGCGTCATCGTCTCGTGCATCAGCTCGTGCGCCGTCTGCTCCTACTGCCGCAAGGGCATGCCGTCCCACTGCCTCGGCATGGGCGGCATCGGCTGGGTGCTGGGCCACCTGATCGACGGCACGCAGGCCGAGTACGTCCGCACCCCGTTCGCCGACACGTCCCTGCACAAGGTCCCCGACGCGCTCACCAACGAGCAGGCCGTCATGGTCTCCGACATCTTCCCCACCGGGTTCGAGATCGGCGTCCAGTACGGCGACATCAAGCCGGGCGACGTCGTCGCCGTCGTCGGCGTCGGGCCCGTGGGCCTGGCCGCCGTCGCGACGGCGAAGCTCTACGGCCCGTCGAAGGTGATCGCGGTGGGCCGGAGCCAGCCGCGCATCGACCACGCGCTGCGGATGGGCGCCGACGTCGGCGTCTCCACCAACGACCCCGACTGGGTCGACGCCGTCATGGCGCAGACCGACGGGCTCGGCGTCGACGTCGTCATCGAGGCCGTGGGCGTGCCGCGCACGCTGCAGGACTGCGTCCGCATCGTGCGCCCAGGCGGTCACGTCGCCAACGCGGGCGTGCACGGCAAGCCCGTGGAGCTGCCGATGGAGTCGATGTGGATCCAGAACCTGAGGCTGACCACGGGTCTGGTGGACGCGACGAGCTCGCGCATGCTCATCGACCTCATGGTGGCCGGCCGGCTCCAGCCCGAGCAGATGGTCACCCACCGCTTCGCGCTGGACGACATGGTCAAGGCCTACGAGGTCTTCTCCGACGCCCCGAGGTGGGACGCCCTGAAGGTGGCCATCCACCGGGAGGCGTGACGGCGTTCGCGCCGGTCGTCGTAGACCGCGCGCACCAGCCCGGGCAGGAAGTCCCGCCCGCGCCGGAAGCACCAGGGGATCCCGGCGATCACCAGCCACGCCGTCCGCGCCCCGAACGAGGGCGCGGGCGGCATGGCCGGCAGGGCGGCCGCGAGCGCGTCCGCCCCGTCGGCGTCGCGCACGCGCAGCACGCCGGCCCTGCCGAGCGCGAGCGCCGCGTGCGCGGCGACGCGCCGGTGCGCGGTCGCGGACGGGTGCACGCGGTCCGAGTGCCACGCGACGGGTCCCAGCTCGCGCGCCGCGCCCCCGATGTCGACGACGACGACGGTGCCCTGGAGGGGCCGGCGGCCGTCGGGCGTGCGCCGCGCGGCGGTGACCTGCTCCACGGTGCGGGGCTGGGCGGCGAGCGCGACGGCGTCGACGGCCGCGTTGACGGCCAGGACGCGGGCTCGCATGACGCGCCGCACGGTGGCGGGCAGCAGCTCGAACAGCTCGATCGCGGGCAGCCGCGCGAGCACGACGGAGCAGCCGCAGTCGCGCAGCGCGGTCACGGCGGTGGAGAGCTCGCGGGCCACCTCGTGGGCCGAGAAGTCGGAGCGCAGCACGTCGTTGCCGCCCACGACGAGCGTGGCGACGTCGGGCCGCAGGTCCAGCGCGTGGGGCAGCTGCTCGGCGACGACGTGCCGGGCGCGGGCGCCGTTGCGGGCGAGGTTGGTGAAGCTGGACGCCCCGGCGAGCTGCGCGAGGTGCGCGGCCCAGCCGATGCCGTGGAGGGCGTCCTCCCCGGCGGCGTCCCCGACGCCGACGCTGATGGAGTCGCCGAGCGCGACGACGCGCGGCCCGTGCGACCCGCCGAAGCTCAGCGTGTCGGGGGGCGGGTCGCCCGCGGGCGCGTGCCTGGTCACGCCGGCACCGCGGCGGGGACGCGCACGGGCGCCCCGTGCAGCGCGAGCATCGCCTCGCCGGCCGCCGACCAGGGGAACCGCTCCGCCTGACGTCGCGCCGCCGCGCGGCGCTCCGCGACGGGCCGGTCCAGCACCTCCTGGAGCGCGAGCGCCAGCGCCTCGGGCCGGGGCGCGCCCACCGCGCCGGCGTCCCCGACCACCTCGGGCAGCGCCGACGTCGTCGACGCGACGACGGGCGTGCCGGACGCGAGCGCCTCGAGCGCGGCGAGCCCGAAGGTCTCGATGGGCCCGGCGGCGACGACGACGTCGGCGCTCGCGAGGAGCGCGGCGAGCCGGGCGCGGTCGGGCACGAACGAGAGGAACCGCGCGGGCACCCCGGCGACGGCGGCCCGCCGTTCGAGCGCCGCGGCCAGCGGGCCGGCGCCCGCGACGACGAGCCGCGCCGGCCGCCCCGAGGCCCGCAGCCGCGCGACGGCGTCGACGGCGAGGTCGACGCGCTTCTCGCGCGAGAGCCGGCTGACCACGAGCACGACCGCCTCCCCGCCGGGCCCGAGGTCGGCGCGCATCGCGGGGTCGAACCGGTCGGGGCCGAACGTCGCGAGGTCCACCCCGAGCGACACGCGGTGCAGCGGCGGCACGGCCCGAGGCATACCCGGGATGCCACCCGCCCGCGCGACCTGGAGCGCCCGCAGCCGCTCGGCCTCCCCGGCGGCGAACGCCGTGGTCGCCACGAGCCGGTCGAACCGCGGCAGCGTGCGCGCGTTGTGCCAGCTCGCGACGCCGCGCAGGCCGCGCCCCACGGTGGGTGTCACGCGTGCGGCGCCCCACCCGGGCCCGGCCGCGCGCAGCACGCCGTCCACGCGCTCGTGCAGCCACAGCACCGAGGGCACGCCCGCCGCGCGCGCCCAGTCGCCGAGGCACGTGAGCGTGGTGCGGTCGGAGACCTCGAGCCGGTCGGGCGCGAGCTGGTCCAGGAGCCGCTCCACCGCCGTCGGGCGCACGACGACGCGGTAGCCGCCCATGCCCGGCACCACGGGTGCCGGGACGCTGACGACGGGGACGCCGTCCTGCCACGTGACGTCCGACGCGGGCCCGGGCACCACGAGCACGGGGTCGTGCCCGTGCTCGCGGTACTGCCCGGCGAGCGCGTGCATGGCCGTGCGGATCCCGCCGGAGCGGGGCCCGTAGAAGTTGGCGACGTGGACGATCCGCACCGTCACACCCCCAGGGGGGTGTCGGCGCGCACGGCGTCGCGGTAGTGCTCCAGCAGCTCGTCGCACACGGCCGCCCACGTGCGCCCGACGGCCCGCGCCCGGGCGGCGGCGCCGAAGGCGCGCCGCTTGCGGTCGTCGCCGAGCAGGTCGGCGACGCGCTCGCGCATGGCGTCGAGGTCGCCGGGCGCGTACAGCCAGCCGGTGCGCGAGTGGTCGACGACGTCGAGGGGCCCGCCCGCGGCCGGCGCGACGACGGGCACACCGCTCGCCGCGGCCTCCTGGAGCGTCTGCCCGAACGTCTCGAGCTCGCCGGGGTGCACGAGCACGTCGAGGCTCGCCATCGTGCGCGACAGCTCCGCGCCGCGCAGCAGCCCGGTGAAGTGCGCGTCCGGCAGCAGCCGCTCGAGCGGCTCGCGCTCGGGCCCGTCGCCGACGACGACGAGGCGCACGTGCGGCAGCCCGGCGAGCGCGCGCAGGTCCTCGACCTGCTTCTCCGGGGCCAGGCGGCCCACGTACCCGACGAGCAGCGGGCGTCCCGCTCCCACCGCGGCGCGCCACGCGGCGTCGCGCGCCGACGGCCGGAACGTGACGGTGTCCACGCCGCGCCCCCACAGCCGCAGGCGCGGCAGCCCGCGCTCGGCGAGCGAGGCCAGCACGGCCGACGACGGCGCGAGCGTCAGCGTGGCCCGCTCGTGGACGTGGTGCACGCGCCGCCACAGCAGCGGCTCCAGGTGCCGCATCCCGTACCGGGCCGCGTACCCGGGCACCTCGGTCTGGTACACGGCGACGGTCGGCAGCCCGAGGTTCTCGGCGGCGCGGACCCCGTGCCAGCCGAGCACGAACGGCGAGGCCAGGTGCACGACGTCGGGCCCGAACGCCTCGAGCGTGCGCTGGATCCGGGCGCGCTGCCCGACGACGACCCGCACCTGCGGGTACCCGGGCAGCCCCACGGACTCCATCTCGACGACGGGCGCGCCGCTGACGAACGGCGGCACCATGCCCGCGTCGGCACCCCCGCCCCGGGGGTCTCCGCGTTCCGCCGCGAGGACTCCTGGGGACCCCGGGGAGGGCGCGAGCACCATCGCCTCGTGCCCCCGGCGCTCGAGGTGCTCGAGCACGCGCAGCACGGAGTTCGTGACGCCGTTGACGTGCGGCAGGAAGGACTCTGCGACGATCGCCACCCTCATGACGACAGGTCATCAGGTCCAGGTGACGCCGCGTCGCACGGGCGGAGAAGCGCCGCGGTCGGTTAGCCCAACCTTGAGGGAACGGCAGGCGAACTGGCCGGGGCGGGCGCCGTCGAGAGGGCGAGGCGGGCCAGGCGCCACACGGCCCCGACGAGCAGCACCACGACGGCGAGGTTGCGCACCGCGGCCACGCCCACCATCCACGTCTCCCCGGCGAGGAAGTACCCGTACGCGAGCGGGTAGAGCACCTGCGTCAGCAGCCCGACGCCGAGCATCCCGGCCGCGGGCGCGACCCACAGCCGCCGGGTCGCGGGCCCGGCGAGCGCGAGGGCCGCCGCCACGGCCGGGCCGAGCCAGGCGATGAACTGCGGCGAGCCCACCTTGTTGAACACGACGAGCGCGAAGAGCGTCGCGGCCGCGCTGAGCAGCAGGACGTCCTGCGCGAGCTCGGGCCGGCGCCGCGTCGCCACGAAGGCGAGCAGCCCGATGAGGACGACGGCGAGGGGCAGCACGACGTCCAGGGCGTTCGCCACGGCGCGCGCCGACGTGCCGCCGATCTCGTACGTGAAGATCACGCGGTTGTACTCGACGTGCACCGACGGGTCCCACAGCCGGGCCACGCTGAACCAGGTGGCGAACACGGACTCCGCCTGCAGCGTGCGGTCCGACTGCTCGCCGAACACGCTCCACGCCCGCTCCCCGGCGCCGCCCGCGAGGGCCAGCCCGACGACGGCGACGCTCACGACCGCCCCGGGCACCACGACGGTGCGCACGAAGCCGCGCACGGACCGCGACGTCGCCGCGAGGGCCACGACCACGGCGCCGGGCGCGATCTTGATCCACGCACCGAGCGTCGCGACGGCCGCCGCGACCGCCGGACGGCGGTGGGCGAGCAGCAGCGCGACGAGGATCATCGGCGCGACGACGCCGTCGAGCCGTCCCAGCCAGATGGGCCCGAGGACCACGAGGAACCCGAGCCACCACAGGGCGGCGACGCGGCCGCGGCGCCCCACGCGGGCCAGCAGCCACAGGGCGCCGGCGTTGAGCAGGACGACCATGACCGACCACACGGTGGCGTACGCGTACCACCCGGAGGTGCCGAGCGCCGGCAGCGTCACGGGGATCAGGGCGGCCGCGGGGTACACCCACGCCTCGTTGAGCACGGGCCACCAGCCGGTGCTCAGGCCGCGGTCCGCCCACCACGCGTAGAGGGAGACGTCGCCGTAGATCTCCCCGGACCGCGACAGCGCGCCGAACACCACCCAGGCGTGGACCAGCACGAACGCGCCGGCGAGGCTCCAGCGGGACAGGACGACGTCGCCGACGGAGGTGTGCGTGCGGTCTACGACGGCGGTCTCGGCGGTCACCGGCCCATCGTCCCAGACGTGCCGGGGTACTCGCTGGGAGGTCCGTCGGGGACTGATCGGCGTAAGGTTTCGGTTCACCGAAAAATCTCGCCCGGGGGAGGGTCGATGACCACCGCACCGCCGCGGCCGCCGCGCATGCCGCCGTCGTCGCCGACGAGCGCGGCCCGGGCGCGCCTGGTCACGCTGCTCGGGCCGGCGTTCGTCGCCGCGATCGCGTACGTGGACCCGGGCAACGTGGCGGCGAACCTCACGGCCGGCGCGCGGTACGGCTACCTGCTCGTGTGGGTGCTCGTCGTCGCGAACGTGATGGCCGTGCTCGTCCAGTACCTGTCCGCGAAGCTCGGCGTCGTCACGGGGCGCTCGCTGCCCGAGGTGCTCGGTGCGTCGCTGCCGCGCCCGGCCCGCCTGGCCTACTGGGTGCAGGCCGAGGTGGTCGCCGCCGCGACCGACCTCGCCGAGGTCATCGGCGGGGCCATCGCCCTGAACCTGCTGTTCGGCGTCCCGCTGCTGGCGGGCGGCGTCATCACGGGCGTGGTCTCGCTGCTGGTCCTGTCGGTGCAGCAGCGCCGCGGCCAGCGCGTCTTCGAGGGCGTGATCGCCTCGTTCCTGCTGATCCTCACGGTGGGCTTCTGCGCGGGCCTGCTCTTCGCCGCGCCCGACGGCGGTGCCGTGCTCGGCGGGCTCGTGCCGCGCCTGGCGGGCACCGACTCGCTGCTGCTCTCGGCGTCGATGCTGGGCGCGACGGTCATGCCGCACGCCATCTACCTGCACTCCGCGCTGGCCCGCGACCGGCGCCGGCACGACGCCGGGGTGCGCGCGCGGCAGGGCGTCCCGGAGACGGCCGCCTCGACGGACCGCCTGCTGGCCGCGACGCGGTGGGACGTCGTCTGCGCGCTCGTGCTCGCGGGCGGCGTCAACATCGCGATGCTGCTCGTCGCGGCCACCAACCTGCCGGGCCGGGCGGGCACGGACTCGATCGAGGGGGCGCACTCCGCCATCGCGTCGACGCTGGGCGGGGGAGTGGCGCTGCTGTTCGCCGTCGGGCTGCTCGCGTCGGGGCTGGCGTCGTCGTCCGTGGGGGCGTACGCGGGCGCCGAGATCATGGCCGGGCTGCTGCACGTGCGCGTGCCGCTCGTCGGCCGCCGGATGGTCACGCTCGTCCCGGCCGTCGTGCTGCTGGCCACGGGCGTCTCGCCGACGTGGCTGCTGGTGCTGAGCCAGGTGGTGCTCAGCTTCGGCATCCCGTTCGCGGCGGTGCCGCTCGTCGTGCTCACGCGCCGCGCCTCGCTGCTGGGGCGGTACCGCAACGGGACGCTCACGCAGGTGCTGGCCTGGACGGTCGCGGGCGTGATCGTGGTGCTCAACGTCGCGCTGCTGACCCTGACGGTCCTGGGGCGCTGAGACGCCGCCTGATACCGCGTCTCCCCTTGCGTGAGACTCCGTCGCGGGTCCACGATGGGGGGATGAGCGCAGCGCAGCCCGTCAAGCCCGGCGTCACGGCACCCACGTACGACGTCTCCCAGCCCCTCGACCTCGACTACGTCGGGGCGTTCGCGGACATCACCCCCGAAGAGCGGGCCCACCAGCTCGCCGTGCGGGAGTTCGTCCAGGAGCACGTCCTGCCGGTCATCGACGGGTACTGGGAGCGCGCGGAGGTGCCGTTCGAGCTCGTCAAGGAGCTCGCCGCCCGGGACTTCCTGCGCGACGGCGTCACGGTGCCGGGACGGCCCGAGGTCTCGTTCGTCGCCGAGGGCCTGGCCGCGATGGAGATGTCGCGGGGGGACGGCTCCATCGCCACGGTCTGCGGCGTGCAGGGCGGGCTCGCGCTGCGCTCGATCATGATGCACGGCTCGCCCGAGCAGATCGCCCGGTACGCCGAGCCGATGGCCAACGGCGACGTCCTCGGCGCCTTCGCGCTCACGGAGCCCACGCACGGCTCGGACTCCGTCTCGCTGGAGACGTCGGCCCGCCGCGAGACGCGCGACGGCGTCGAGGGCTACGTCATCAACGGTGAGAAGAAGTGGATCGGCTTCGGGTCGTGCGGCCACATCGCCGTCGTCTGGGCCCGGCTCGAGGACGACGGCCAGGTCCACGGGTTCATCGTCCCGCAGGACGCCCCCGGCTACACCGCCACGACGATCGAGGGCAAGGTCGCGCTGCGCGCCATCTGGCAGGCCCACATCGTGCTCGACGACGTGTTCGTGCCGCTCGACGCTGCGCTGCCCGGGGCGACGTCGTTCAAGGCGACGTCCGAGGTGCTCTTCGCGACGCGGCTGTCGGTCGCGTGGTCCGCCGTCGGGCACGCCGTCGCGTGCTACGAGGCCGCCGTCGAGT
Organism: Xylanimonas protaetiae; assembly: GCF_004135385.1. Classification (NCBI taxonomy): domain Bacteria; kingdom Bacillati; phylum Actinomycetota; class Actinomycetes; order Micrococcales; family Promicromonosporaceae; genus Xylanimonas; species Xylanimonas protaetiae. The sequence continues at coordinate 1,478,829 of NZ_CP035493.1, forward strand.
ACGCGGGGCAGCGCATCCAGTTCGGCCGGCCGCTCGCCGCGAACCAGCTCGTGCAGGAGAGGCTGGCCCGCATGCTCTCGACCATCTCGCAGCTCCAGCTGCTCGTCGTCCGGCTGACGCGCCTCGCCGAGGCGGGCGAGCTGACGGGAGCGCAGGCCTCGCTGGCGAAGTACTCGTGCACGCGCGGGGCGCGCGAGGTCGCCGCGCTCGCCCGGGACATGCTGGGTGGGAACGGGATCCTGCTCGCGAACCGCGTGGCGCGCCACTTCGCCGACGTCGAGGCGCTGCACACCTACGAGGGCACCGAGTCGATGAACGCGCTCATCGTCGGGCGCGACATCACCGGGCTGTCGGCGTTCGCCTGACCGTCGGCGCTCGCTAGCCGTCGGGACGGCCGCGGGCGCCGACCCTCAGAAGTCCTCGGCCTGGGTCTCCAGGCGCCGCTGGACCTCCTTGGCCTCGTCGAGGTCGCTCGCTGCCTCGGCCTCGTCGACCGCGAGCGCGTAGGCCTCGTCCTCGGTGATCGGGTCGTCGGCCTCCCGCGCAGGGACCGGGACCGGGTTCGTGGGCTGGCTCATGACTCCTCCTCGAGTGGGCGCCTGGCTCTCCTGAGTCTGCGCCCGGCACCGGGGTCTGTCCACGCGCGGCCGCCCGTGCGCGACCGCTCAGTGCGCGTGGCGGCAGCCCGTGCCGTCGGCCCACCCCTGGCGGGCGGCCCGGACGGGCTCGCCGCGCGCGGCGGACTCGCGGACCACCAGGGTGAGGTACTGGTCCTGCGCGGCCTCGGCCACGTCGTAGGGGGCGGGGCCGCCGGCGAGCACGTGGGCTCCCATGCGCGCGAAGAGCGCGGCGATGGCGAGCTCCTCGTCGGCCAGGCGGGCCGGGCGGAACGGGTTGTGGTGGAGCCACGTCCCGTCGAGCGTGTAGCCGCGCAGGAACAGGCCCTCGTGGCTGCCGGCCCCGCCGGCGGCGACCCGCTCCAGGCGGGACACGCGCGGCTGCCCGTCGTGGACCGCGCGGACGACGTCGTCGCGCAGCTCGCCGCGCGGGCCGCGGGCCAGCAGCGCGGGGGAGCGCACCCAGGAGCGGTACTGGACGTCGTCGAAGTCGTAGACGCCCAGCCGGTCGCCGTAGTCGAGCCAGGCCGTCGTGCGGACCGTGCCGACGACGTCGGACGAGGCCGGGTCCTCGTAGCGCGACGGGCTCGGCAGCACGGTGCGCTCGTCGCGGCGGGCCGTGACGAGCGGCTCCTCGAACGTGACCCCGAGCGCCCGCTTGAGCACGGACAGGCCGTGGTAGTCGTGCGCGACCGACACGTGGGCGTCGGTGACGGGGCCGAGGGTGCCCGCGCCGAGCACGCCCAGCTGGGCCGCGACGAGCGGCTCGAGGTGGTACTGCTCCGCGACCTGGACGCAGGCGCCCGCCCGGACCCGCGCGTGCAGCGCCAGGAGCTCGTCGACCGACCCGGCGGCCGGGGTCTCCGTGAGGACGGGGACGCCGGCGTCGGCGAGGTCGCCGATGACGGGCTGCGCGGCGCCCGCGTGCAGCGTGAGGACCACGAAGTCGGGGGCGCCGTCGCGCAGCAGCGCGTCGAGCGTCGGGAACGCGGGGAAGCCGTGGGCGCCGAGCAGCTCGCGGTCGCCCGCGTTGCGGGCGGCGACGCCCGCGACCTCGAACCACGCGGGCAGCGCGTCGAGCACGCGCAGCATGGTGCGGGCCCGGAACCCGGACCCCACGAGGCCGACCCGGACGGGCCGGGGGAGGGCGGGGTCGCGGGGCGCCGGCGTCAGGAAGAGTCCGCTCACGGACCCGACGGTAACCCGGGCGGGGTCAGATCGCGGCCGCCGCCGGGCTGTCGGCCGAGATCGCCGGGGCGGCCGACTCGCGGCGGTTGATGCGCCACCAGACCACGAACCCGACGATCGTGAAGACGCCGTAGAACACGTACATGAGGCCGGTCGCGTAGTACCCGCCGCGGAACAGCAGCGGGACGCCGACGGCGTCGACCGCCACCCAGATCAGCCAGAACTCGACCCAGCCGCGCGCCATGCCGTACGTGGCGAGCACGGAGCCCATGAAGATCCACGCGTCGGGCACGGGAGCCCACGAGTCGAGCTGCTGGAACACCCACGCGAACGCCGCCGTGCCGGTCGCCATCGCCGCCACGAGCCCGAGGCGCTGCGGCCACGACGCCCAGCGCGGGTGCACGGCCACGGCGTCCGCGCCGCCCGTCCGGCGGGTCTGGTTCCAGCGGTACCAGCCGTAGACGGAGACGAGGACGAACATGATCTGCCGGCCCGCCTGGCCGAGCATGTCCGGGTGCTCGCCGGCCATGCCGAACCACGAGCCCAGGAACACCGTGAACAGCAGGACGTTGCCGACGATGCCCACCGGCCAGCTCCACACCTTGCGGCGCATCCCGCCCAGCGCGGACACCAGGCCGAACACGTTGCCGACGATCTCTCGCCAGAGCATGTGGTCGTTCCCGATCGTCAGCTTGGCGTTCAGGAACTGCTCGAAGATGTCCATCCCCGCGGCCTCTCTCGTCGGTGCGTCGATGCACCGGACGTGAGGGGAGCGGTCGACGGCGCGCGGCCGCGTGCTGCGGCCACGTCGGCGTCACGACCCGGCCGTCGCTCTCCTGAGCGACGCCGTGCTGCCTCCCATCCGGACTTTGACCGTCGGCCCTGGAGTTCCACCAGGTCAACCGGGCCTTCCCCGTAGTCGGGTGCGGGCGCGGGTCGCGGGCTGTCACCGCCGGTTCGGGATTTCACCGACCCCGGAGCACGTCGTGCGTGTTCGTTTGCAGTGCCAAACCGTAGTGCACCGCGGCGCATTCCCGGCGGCTCAGGTCAGCGCGTCCCGCACCGCGGCGGCGACGACGTCGGGCGTCGTCCCGGCGTCCACCTGCACGACGACGACGCGGGCGCCGTCGGTCGTCGAGACCGTCGTGGCGGCGCCCGGGCCGGCGGACGCCTCGCGGCGCCGGCGCAGGTCGGCCGTCGCGCCGCGGCGCAGCTCGGCGAGCGCCTCCTCCAGCTCGGGGCGCAGGTCCCGGTCGGGGGAGCGCAGCCACCGCCGCAGGATCGCGTTGTGGACGGCGACGACGCCGGCCGAGAACGCGATCGACTGCACCGTCGAGGACCGGTCGGCGGGCAGGGTGTCGCGCAGGTAGCGCGTGAAGAGCCGCTCGTAGCGGTGCGTGGTGACGAGCTCGCGGTCCCGCAGGGTCGGCACCTGCTGGAGGAGCCGGTAGCGGGCGAGCGACGTCTCGCGCTGGCCCAGGTGGTGGTCGAACACGAGCCGCGCGGCCCGGCACACCTCGAGGTACGGGTCGGTGGCCGGGTCCCAGGCGTGGTCGTCGTCCACGAGCGCCTCGGGGCGCGTGGCGGCCAGCAGCACCGTCACCTCCTCGAGCAGCAGCTCGTGGTCGGCGAAGACGACGTCCTCCTTGGAGCGGTACCGGCGGAAGAACGTGGCCCGGCTGACCTGGGCGGCGTCGGCGATCTCCTCGACGGTGGTCTGCTCGTACCCCTGCCGGGAGAACAGCGCGATGGCGGCGTCGACGGCCTGGGCGTGGGTGTGCGACGTCCGGACGGCGGTCATGAGGGGAGGCTATCGCCCGCCCCCGCCCCAAGGTGCCCACGGCAACCGCGGGTCGGGCTACTGTCGCCACGTGACCACCGACACCGCCGTTTCCGCGTCCCGCTCGCCCGAGGTCGACGTCTACGTCGACCCCCTGTGCCCCTTCGCCTGGGTCACGTCCCGCTGGGCGCTCGAGGTGGCCGCGCAGCGCCCCGTGAACCTGACGTTCAAGCTCATGAGCCTCTACTGGCTCAACGAGGGCCGCGACCTCGACGCGGGCTACCGCGCCATGCTCGACGCGGGCCGCGGCATCGGCCGCGTCGCCGCCGCCGTCCAGACGGACCACGGCCCGGACGCGTTCTCCGCGTTCTACACCGCGGCCGGCACGCGCATCCACCCGGGCAAGCGCAAGGACTACGACGCCGTCGCGCTCGAGGCGCTCGCCGAGGCCGGGCTGCCCGCGGCGCTCGCGGACACCGCCGGCACGGACGCCTACGACGCCGCCCTGCGCGCCTCGCACGAGGCCGGGATGAAGCCCGTCGGCCAGGACGTCGGCACCCCCACGATCCACGTCGACGGCGTCGCGTTCTTCGGCCCGGTCCTCACGGTCGTCCCGCGTGGCGACGACGCCGTGCGGATCTTCGACGGCGCGGTCGCGCTGGCGAGCTTCCCGCACTTCTTCGAGCTGAAGCGTTCGCGGACGGGCAGCCCCCAGTTCACGTGATGTTTACAGGCACGGGTCGTGACAGCCGTCGCGACCCGTGCCTACCGTGGTCGGGTCCGGGGTAGCGACACCGCCCCGGGCCGCGGTTGATCCGTCCCGACGCCGACGACGTCGCCGTTCCCGGCGCGCCTCGGCGTCGCGGTGTCACTGCCACGCTCCGCGTCGCGGTGCCACCGCCGCAGCCGAGCCGCCGGTTCGTGCCCGCCCTCCCGTCAGGAGGACAGCATGACCGTGCTCGACTCTCTCGTCATGTCCCCGCAGGCCCAGGCCGGGTCCGCCCCGGCCTGGGCCGAGCCCGAGGCCCGCCGCCGGCAGGACGCCTCGGCCGGCTCGCCGTCGCTCATGCTGCTGGTGCTGCTCGCGACGCTCGGCATCGTCGCGTACGCCGGCTTCCTGCTGAACCCCGCCAACCGGGGCGACCTGCTGCCGTGGCTGCTGGTCGTGCTCGCCGAGACCGTGCTCGTCGCCCAGGCGCTGGCGTCCATGTGGACGGTGCTGTCGAGCGGGCACGACCCGCGCGACTTCCGCTTCCACGACGCCACCTCCCGGCTCTTCGACGTCCCGGCGATCCTCGCGGACCGTGCCGAGGACGAGCCGGCCCGCTGGACGATGCACCTGCGCGACGCGCCGGTCGCCGTCGACATCCTCGTCACCACGTGCGGCGAGGAGCTCACCACGATCGAGGCGACCGTCGCGGCCGCCGTCGCCGTCCGCGGCGAGCACCGCACCTGGGTGCTCGACGACGGGCAGGACGACGCGGTGCAGGCGCTCGCCGAGCGGCTCGGGGCCCGCTACGTGCGGCGCCTGAGCGGCGGCGGGCAGAAGGCCGGCAACGTCAACCACGCGCTGACCGTGGCCAAGGGCGACTTCTACGTCATCCTCGACGCCGACTTCGTGCCCCGGCCCGAGCTGCTCACCGAGACCATCCCGTTCTTCGCCGACCCGCAGGTCGCGTTCGTCCAGACGCCGCAGACCTACGGCAACATGCGCTCCGTCATCTCGCGCGGGGCCGGGTACATGCAGGAGCTCTTCTACCGGTTCGTGCAGCCGGGCCGGAACCGGTTCAACGCCGCGTTCTGCGTGGGCACCAACGTGGTGTTCCGCCGCGCGGCGATCGACGACGTCGGCGGCATGTACACCGACTCCAAGTCGGAGGACGTGTGGACGTCGATCCACCTGCACGAGCGGGGCTGGAGGTCGGTCTACATCCCGACCACGCTCGCCGTCGGGGACACGCCCGAGACCATCGAGGCGTACTGCAAGCAGCAGCTGCGCTGGGCGACCGGCGGGTTCGAGATCCTGCTCCACCACAACCCGCTCGCCCGGGGCCGGCGCCTCACGGTCGACCAGCGGCTCCAGTACCTGGTCACCGCGACGCACTACCTGTCGGGCATCGTCCCGGCGATCCTGCTGCTGGTGCCGCCGCTGTACATCTTCCTCGACCTGACGCCCATGGCGACCACCCTGGGGCCCGGCAGGTGGGCCGCGAGCTACCTGGGCTTCTACGTCCTGCAGGTCGCGATCGCGACGTTCACGCTCGGCTCGTTCCGCTGGGAGGTGCTGCTGCTCGCCTCGGTGTCGTTCCCGATCTACCTCAAGGCGTTCTGCAACGCCCTGACCCGCAGGCAGCAGGCCTGGCACGTCACCGGTCGCAAGGGCGGGCACCGCTCGCCGTTCGAGTTCGTCGTCCCGCAGACGGTCACGTTCGTCTTCCTGCTGCTCACCACCGCGGTGGGCGTGCTGCGCCAGGCGGGCGAGCCGACTCTCACCGCGGCGCTCGTGTGGAACGTCGTCAACACGGCGATCCTCGGCGGGTTCCTGGTCACCGCCGCCCGCGAGGACGTCGCCGGTCGGCGCGCCGCCCGGAGGGCGTCGTGAGCCGGGCGGCGTGGGCCCGCCTGGTGGGCGGGGTGCTCGCGGTCACCGTGGTCGTGGCGGGGCTCACCTGGGTGCTGGGCCGCCGCGACGGGCAGGTCACCAGCTTCCTGGCCACGGTGCGCTCGCAGAGCGTCGACGTCGGGGTGGACTACCCCGGCACGGTGACGCAGGCGCTCGTCGCGCCCGGCGGGCACGTCGAGGCCGGAGACCCCCTGCTCGCCGTCGCCAGCCTGCGCCTCGCGCACGACATCGCCGAGGGGCTGCTGCCCGCCAGCACCGACGCCTACCAGGTGGCTGAGGACGGCACGACGACGGTCCTCGCGCCCGCCGCCGGCACGGTCACCGACGTGCTGGTCACCCGCGGGCAGTACATCCCGGGCGGGGAGGTGCTCGCGACGATCGACGTGTCCGCCACCACGTACGTCGAGGCGCGGTTCCTGCTCGACCCGACGGACCTCACCCGCCTGGCGGTGGGCGCGCCCGTGACGATCGCGCTGCCCGACCGCCACCGGCTCCAGGGGACCGTGAGCGGGCTGGCCGTCGACAACGCCGACGCCAAGGCGGTCGTCACCGCCGAGGTCGCCGCCGAGGCCCTGGCCGACGGCAGGGGCGGGGTGCTCACGCAGCCCGGCACCCCGGTCGTCGCGAGCGTGCGGCTCGCGCCGCAGGGGCCGCTCTCGTCCCTGTTCGAGGCCCTCGACGGGTTCCGGCAGAAGGTGGCGGGCCTGTGACCCGCCGCCTGCGGGGAGCCGTCGCGCTGCTCGCGGTGGCCGTGCTGCTGGGCTGCACGGCCACCTCCGAGGCCGGGCCCGGCGGCCCGCCCGCCGCTCCGTCCGCCGTCCCCGCGCCCCGCCCGCCCGACGTCGACCTGACGATCCTCCCGGCCCGGCAGGTCGCACCCACGCCCGGGATGCGGCTGGCCGAGGGACTCTCGCCGCCCACGAACCGCTGGTTCTCGGCGCTCGCGCTCGGCGACGCGCCGCAGCCGGTCTTCCCGCTGCCGCTGGCCGTCGCCCTGACGGCGACCGGCTTCGGCGTCGGCGTCCCGCAGGTGACGACGACGGCGACCGGCGTCTTCGGCCCGTACGCGCCCCAGCTCACCGTGGACGTCGGCGGGCGGGACCCCGAGGTCTCCGCGTACGACGCCGCGTCCGTGACCATGGACCTCGGCACGGGCGCCCTCACGGTCGTCGAGGGCTCCCCGGTGCTGCACTGGACGGCGGCCAACCCCGGGGCGGCACGCTTCGACACCCCGTTCGAGCCCGGCGGACCGGCGGGCTCCGCCGTCGCCGCCGTGGGCGGGCGCACGTGGCTCCTGCTGGCGACCGACCCCGACGGCGCCCCCGCCGCTCCGGCGCTCGCGGCCGACGGCCGGTCCGCCGACGTCCCCGCGGGCGGCGGCCTCGCGTGGCTCGCGCTGCCCGACGGCGTCGCCGCCGGGTCGGCGGCCGCGCGGACGCTGGCCGACGCCGCCGCGCACCCGCCCGCGCCCACGACCCTGCGCTGGGCGGTCTCCGCGGGCACCGCCACCACGGAGCTCGACCTCGGCGCCCCCACCGCCGTCGTCCGGCTGCCGCACCAGGCGACGCTCGCCCCGGCGGACGACCTGGACTGCGACGGGCTCGGCGCGTACGCGACCGTGCTGGGCGCCGCCACCGCGTGCGCCGGCCGCACCGCCGCCTGGTCCGTCCCGGCCGTCGCCGTCGACGCCACGCTCGACGTCGCCGCCCTCCCCGAGGCCGAGCGGGCCGAGCTCGCCGACGCCGTCACGGCCGACACCGAGCGGCTCGCCGGGGACGCCGCGCCCGCCTACCCGGCCGACACGTACTTCGGCGGGAAGGCCCTCGCGCGCGACGCGCACCTGCTCACGCTCGCCACCGCGCTCGGCCTCGACGAGCCCGCGGCACGCCTGCGCGAACGCCTCGGGGCGGAGCTGCGCCTGCGCGCCGAGCCCGACGGCTGTGCCCGCCGGGCCGAGCGCTGCTTCGTGCTCGACCCGGTGCTCGCCACCGTCGTCGGGCTGCCGGCAGGGTTCGGCTCCGAGGAGGGCAACGACCACCACTTCCACGACGGGTACCTGCTGGAGGCCGCGGCGCTCGCCGCCGCGGACGACGCCGCGCACGGCGACGGGACGCTCGCCGCGGCCCTCGCACCCGTCGCCGACCTGCTGGCCGCCGACGTCGCCGCGGCCGGCCCCGTGCCCGCCGGAGACGGCCCTGCCATCCCCGCGCTGCGCACCTTCGACGCGTTCGCGGGCCACTCGTGGGCCTCCGGCTACGCCCCCTTCGCGGACGGCAACAACCAGGAGTCCTCCTCCGAGGCGGTCGCCGCGTGGCACGGCCTGGCCCTGTGGGCGTCCGTGCGGGACGACGCCGCGCTGGGCGACGAGGCACGCTGGCTGCTCGCCTCCGAGGCCGCCTCGGCCCGCGCCTACTGGCTCGAGCCCGACGGCGGCCCGACGTCGTTCGCGTCGCTCGTGTGGGGCGGCAAGCGGGAGCGGGCGACCTGGTTCTCACCGGCGCCGAGCGCTGCGCTCGGCATCCAGGTGCTCCCCGTGACGCCGTCCTCGGGCTACCTCGCGGGCCCGGAGGGGACGCCGCCCGACGGCGGCGCCCGCGTCCGGGCGAACCTCGCCGAGGCGCTCGGCGTCGCCCCGGCCGACCTCTGGGCCGACCCGTCCGCGTGGGACATCCCGTTCGGCGACCAGCTGCTCGCCTACGCGGCGCTCGCCGGCCCCGACGACGCCGCGCACGCCGCCGCTCTGCTGCGGGAGCTGCCGGACGAGCGGATCGACGACGGCTCGACGCGCGCGTGGCTCCTCGCCTGGGCCATGACGCGCGCCGCGGGCGGCTGACGCGCGCCGCGGGCCGCTGAGGTCGTCGTCGTGTGCGCAGCGACGCGCCTCCCGCGGCGTCACGCGAGCCACTACGGTGACCCGTGATCGGCTCGTTCACACGACCTTCACGGAATGGAGCACCATGGCCGCTACGCCGCGCGCCCCCTTCGGCTGGACCCTGCACGGTGATGGCAAGACCCTCGCACCCGGCGACGTCGTCGCACCCGGCCAACGGCTGACCTGGCCGCGCACGGTCGGGATCGGCCTGCAGCACGTCGTCGCGATGTTCGGCGCGACGTTCCTCGTCCCGCTCATCACGGGCTTCCCGCCGTCGACGACCCTGTTCTTCTCCGCGATCGGCACCATCGGGTTCCTGCTCATCACGGGCAACCGCCTGCCGAGCTACCTCGGCTCGAGCTTCGCGTTCATCGCCCCGATCATGGCCGCCAAGGCGTCCGCGGGCGGCGACCTCGGCACCGCGATCGGCGGCATCCTCGCCACCGGTCTGCTGCTCGCCGTCGTCGGCCTCGTCGTGCACTTCACGGGCGGCGGCTGGATCGACGCCGTCATGCCGCCCATCGTCACGGGCACCATCGTGGCGCTCATCGGCTTCAACCTGGCCGGCGCGGCCTGGTGCACGCCCGCGACGGGCGAGCTCGACGGGCAGGCGGTCAACTTCGTCGACGTCTGCACGGGCGGCTTCAAGACGGCGCCGCTGACGGGCGCGATCACGCTCGGCGCGATCATCCTGTCGTCGGTGCTGTTCAAGGGCATCCTCGGGCGCCTGTCGATCCTCGTCGGCGTCGTCGTCGGCTACGTCGCCGCGATCGTCCAGGGCCAGGTCAGCTTCGACGCCGTGCGCGACGCCGACTGGATCGGCCTGCCCACCTTCCACGCGCCGTCGTTCGACGCCTCGGTGCTCGGGTACTTCCTGCCCGTCGTGCTCGTGCTCATCGCCGAGAACGTCGGCCACGTGAAGTCGGTCTCGGCCATGACGGGCCAGAACTTCGACAAGGTCACCGGCCGGGCGCTCTTCGCCGACGGCCTGGCGACGTCGCTCGCCGGCCTCGGCGGCGGCTCGGGCACCACCACGTACGCGGAGAACATCGGCGTCATGGCCGCCACGCGCGTGTACTCGACGGCGGCCTACTGGGTCGCGGCGGTCGGGGCGCTCGCGCTGTCGCTCTTCCCGAAGTTCGGGGCGCTCATCGCCACCGTGCCCGCGGGCGTGCTCGGCGGTGCCGGCACCATGCTCTACGGCATGATCGGCATCCTCGGCGCGCGCATCTGGGTGCAGAGCAAGGTCGACTTCTCCAACCCGATCAATCTCACCACCGCCGCCGTGCCGCTCATCATCGGCATCGCGAACTTCACCTGGGTGGTGGGCGACCTGTCGTTCGCCGGCATCGCGCTGGGCTCCGGCGCCGCGCTGGTCATCTACCACGGCATGCGGGCGCTCTCGCGCCTCACGGGCGCGCACCAGGAGCCGGCCACCCCGGCGTCGGCCCCCGCGGGTGCCGAGCTGCAGCACTGACGTCCCGTCACGCGAACGGCCGCGGGCAGCCTGCCCGCGGCCGTTCGCATGCGAAGGATCAGCCCTGGGCGGGAGGCTCCACCGTGGGCGCCGGGAGCTTGGTGATCTCGGCGGCGGGCTTGCAGCCGTCCATGTTCGTCAGCGGGCCGGTGCTGACCGCGTCCTGGTCGAGGGGCCGGTCGAAGTTCAGGCCCACGAGCAGGTCGACCGTGGCGTCCTCCCGGGCATCCATCACGAGCCGCATCCGGGGGAACTGGAGCGCGAGCGTGTAGGCGGCGACGATGCCCTGCTCGCCGAACCGCAGCTCGCTGTGGTTGAGCATGGGCGTGTGGTTGCCCACGCTGTTGATGGCGAACCCGCGCTGGAAGAGCACCGTCCGGTTCGCCGCCGCGATGCCGGCCACGCCGTCGGGCCCCGTCGCGTTGAGGATGTTGACGTGCACGTCCCCGTAGGCCAGGGGCAGGGCCCCGTCGGGCTGGCCCTCGACCGCCGGCAGGCACGGCGGCGTGAACGGGTCCTCGGGGTCCGACGGCGTGAAGCCGCGGGCGAACGGCGCGTCCACCGCGCCGGTGAAGATCGCGAGGGCGCCGAGCCCCACCACGGCGAGCACCGCGACGAGCACGCCGTAGACGACCGCCTGCCGCTCGTGCTCACGGCGGCGGCGCGCGATGCGGGCGGGGTCCTGGGCGGGGGAGGTCACGCGAGCAAACTACCGGAGGGTCAGGACGCGGGCGTGGAGAACCGGCCGCTGTTGCAGGGCCGCGCGCACCGCCCGGTGCAGCCCGTCCTCGAGGTACAGGACGCCCTGGTACTCGACGACGTGGGCGAACAGGTCGCCGTAGAACGTCGAGTCCTCCGCGAGCAGGACGTCGAGGTCGAGCGTGCGCTTGGTGGTGACGAGCTCGTCGAGGCGCACCTGGCGCGGCGGGACGTCGGACCAGTCCTTCGCGCTCACCAGCCCGTGGTCCGGGTACGGGCGGCCCTCGCCCACGGACTTGAAGATCATGGCGACCACCGTAGGGGGCGTTCCGCGGCGCACCGGCCGATGGTCACGGCGTCCACACGACATCGCCACACGTGGTCCCGCGGGCGGGCCACCCTTGACGCGTGACGCGCCAGCACGACCCGAACCCTGGCCGCGGCCACCGCGCTCGCGGCCACCGTTGCGCTCGTCGCGAGCCCCGCGGCCTCCGCCGCCGGCGGCGAGACCCTCTGGGTGAACAACAACAGCACCACCAAGCAGGCCGTCGCCGACCTCCACCTCAAGGGCCAGGCGCGCGAGGACGCCCGCACGCTCGCGGGCTACGCGAGCGCCTCGTGGTTCACGGGCGGCACCGCCAAGGAGGTGCGCAACGACGTCCACAACGTCGTCCGCCGCGCCGCCGACGCCGGCGGCGTGCCCACGCTCGTCGCCTACAACATCCCGTTCCGCGACTGCGCGCAGTACTCCGCCGGCGTCGACTCGAAGTACGCGTCGCAGCTCGGCGACGTCGTCCCGACGACGCGGTTCGTCGTCGACACGTCGCGCAACGGGCTCGGCCCGTGGGACCCGGCGACGTCGACGTACCCGGCCTACCCCGCCGGGGCCGACAAGCAGGACTGGTGCAACCCGCCCGGACGCGGCCTCGGTCTGCGCCCGACGCTGACGACGGGCGACCCGCTCGTGGCCGGCTTCCAGTGGATCAAGGTGCCGGGCGAGTCGGACGGCTCGTGCCAGCGCGGGGTGCCTGGGACGGCCGACCCGGAGCGCGGGACGGTCGACCCCGCCGCGGGCGTCTGGTTCCCCGCGCAGGCCCCGCGCTCTCTCAAGAACTTAACTCTTGCGAAAGTGGAAAGTTCTTTCTATGGTTTCCGGTATGGAAACCACTGGTGCTCGCCCGGAGGATCTCGACCCCGCACAGCAGCTGCGCGAGCTGGAGCGCGCCGAGGCCCTGCCGTACGTCGTCTACCCCAAGACCCCGGGGTGGTACATGCCCGCCATGGGGCTGGTCCTCGCGGGGTTCGTCGGGGCCTTCTCGCTCGCCGGCAAGCCGGTGTTCCCGCTCGTGATCGCCCTGGTGGTGGTCTTCGAGGCCCTGGTCCTCGGTCTCGTCAAGTCCCGCTACGGCGCTTTCCCCTCGCCCGGGCCGAGCGCGCCGCCCGAGATCCGGAGCGCCTACAAGAGGTGCATCGTGGGCCTCGCGATCGTCGCCGTCGTGGTCGCGCTCGTCTGGTGGGGGGCCGGCCCGCTCGTGGCGGCCGCGGTGACCTTCGGGCTCGTGACGGCGGGGCTCGCGATCTACGAGTCCCACTACGCCGGCATGGCGGCCCTCGCCCGGGAGCGGCTCGGGATCCAGGACGGTGACGCCGCGTGAGCCTCGCCGACCTCGACCCCGTGATCCACGCGCCGAAGCGGCTGGCCGCGATGGGCATCCTCTCCGGCGCCGAGTCCGCGACCTTCGCCTACCTGCGCGACAACCTCGAGCTGACCGACTCCGACCTGTCCAAGCAGATGTCGGCGCTGGAGGCCGCCGGCTACGTGAAGTCGCACAAGCAGGGGCGCGGGCCCGGGTCGGTGACCACCTTCGTGATCACTCGGCAGGGCACCAAGGCGTTCCGCGCACACCGCGCCGCGCTCATGGCGCTCCTCGCCGAGCACCCGCCGACCGCGTGACGACACGAGAAAGCCCCGGGATCCAAGGGAACCCGGGGCTTCGTCGGCGGAGGATACGGGATTTGAACCCGTGAGGGCGTGAACCCAACACGCTTTCCAAGCGTGCGCCATAGGCCGCTAGGCGAATCCTCCTGGTGGCGCTTCCCGGCCGTGCACGGCGCGGGCAGCCTGAGAAGGATACCCCGAGGACGGCGGTGGTCCCGAACCGGACCGTCGGATTTCGGCCAGCGGCCCTCGCTCCGTTAGGCTGGTGGGCAGACCCCTCGTGCGGCGACATCGTGCCGAACTCCCCAGGGCCGGAAGGCAGCAAGGGTAGGTGCGCTCTGTCGGGTGTGCGAGGGGTCCTTTCATGCCCGGACTCCAAGCCCCTGACCTGCGCTTTCCCGGTTCGTGAGACGAAATCGGCTCAGATGCCGAGATTTCCCGGCTCCTGGCTAGGTGCAGCGACGCATCTCGGCCCATGATGGCGCCATGCCCGCCACGCCGACGCCCGCAGCCCCGACCATGCGCTCCTTCCAGCGCGTCGTCATGTGCCGCGCCCTGGGTCGCCGCGTCGTGGCTCCCGGGCGAATGTGTCGCGCGGCGCGCTGAGCCCGGCCTGCTGACCTGAACAGCAGCCGCCCTCGCGGCCGCGCCGACGACGTCGGCCCCTCCTGAACCTGCGCATCGCGCCGGGCCCCCGCATCCGGGCGGTTCGTGACGCCACGGCGCGCCCCCTGACCACGCCACCGCCACGCCGTCACCACGGCACGGAAGGAACCCCATGTCTCGCTTCACCCGCACGGCCCGCTCCCTCGCGGCCCTCGCCGCCGTCGCCTCCGTCGGCCTGACCGGCTGCGCCTCCTCCAGCGACGCCGCCGTGTCCGCCGGCACCAAGGAGGACCCGATCGTCATCGGCATCGTGTCCTCCGGCGAGAGCTACTGGAAGACGTTCCAGGACAAGGCCGCCGAGGCCGGCATCACGGTCGAGCTGAAGAACTTCAGCGACTACCAGCTGCCCAACCAGGGCCTCGCCGACGGCGACCTGGACCTCAACGAGTTCCAGCACCTGCAGTTCCTCGCCGACTTCAACGTCAAGACGGGCAACGACCTCGTGCCGGTCGGCGCGACCGCCGTCTACCCGCTGGACCTGTACTCCACCAAGGTCACCGACATCGCCGACATCCCCGAGGGTGCCGAGGTCGCCGTGCCGAACGACGCCTCGAACCAGGCGCGCGCCCTGCTCGTCCTCCAGGACGCCGGCCTCGTGACGCTCAAGGACGGCGGCACCTCGTTCTCGACGCCGGCCGACGTCGTCGCCGACAAGTCGAAGGTCACCGTGACCGCGCTCAAGGCCGACCAGACGCCGGCCGCCCTGGGCGACCCGAAGGTGTACGCCGCCATCGTCAACAACGACTACGTGCCGAACCTCCCGGCGGAGAGCCAGAAGCCCGTCTACACGACCGACGCGGACTCGACGGCCAACGACCCGTACATCAACATCTTCGTCTCGCGGAAGGCCGACGCCGGCAACGCGACCTTCAAGAAGCTCGTCGAGCTCTACCACCAGAGCGCCATCACGGACGGCGTCATCGAGGCGTCGGGCGGCACGGGCGTCATCAAGGACAACACCCCGGCCGAGCTCCAGGACATCCTGGCGACGATCGAGAAGAACCAGAAGGCCCAGGGCTGAGATCCTGAGCATCGTGAGCGAACCCATCATCAGGTTCCGGGACGCCGCCAAGGTGTTCCCGGGCGGGCGCCGGCGGCCCGAGGTCCGGGCCGTCGACGGCGTCACCCTCGACATCGAGGCCGGCGAGATCTTCGGCGTCATCGGCTACTCGGGCGCCGGCAAGTCCACGCTCGTGCGGCTGATCAACGCGCTCGAGAAGACGACGTCGGGCGCCGTGGTGGTGGGCGGCCGCGACCTCACGGGGCTGGGCGAGTCCCAGCTCCGTGAGGTCCGGGCCGGGATCGGCATGATCTTCCAGCAGTTCAACCTGCTCTCCTCGCGCACCGTCGCGGGGAACGTCGCCTACCCGCTCGAGGTGGCGCGCTGGGCCAAGGCGGAGCGCGAGGCGCGCGTGCGCGAGCTGCTCGAGTTCGTCGGCATCGCCGACAAGGCCGACGTCTACCCGTCGCAGCTCAGCGGCGGGCAGAAGCAGCGCGTCGGCATCGCGCGGGCGCTCGCGACGAACCCCCGCATCCTGCTCGCGGACGAGGCCACGAGCGCGCTCGACCCCGAGACGACGCGCGACGTGCTGCGCCTGCTCCAGCGGGTCAACCGCGAGCTCGGCATCACGGTCGTGATCATCACGCACGAGATGGACGTCGTGCGGTACGCGTGCGACCGCGTCGCCGTCATGGAGCACGGTCGCGTCGTCGAGGTGGGCGACGCGTACTCCGTGTTCTCGGGCCCCCAGGCGGCCGTGACCCAGCGCTTCGTCGGCACGTCGCTGCGCGACCGCCCGTCGGACGAGACGCTCGCGCGGCTCCGCGAGCGGCACCCCGCGCGGCTCGTCGTCGTCGGCATCGACGAGGTCACGGGCTCCACGCGCGCGATCTCACAGGTGCTGCGCGGCGAGGGCGTCGAGCCGGCCGTCATCTACGGCGGCATCACCGAGGTGGCCGACAAGCCCTACGGCTCGCTCACGTTCGAGCTCACGGGCCCCGACGACGCCGTCGACGCCGCGGTCGAGCGGCTGCGCGCGGTGACCGACGTCGACGACCTCGGGACCGCGGCCCACCCGCGGCGGGCGCCGTCGCTCGCGGCGCGCGGCCGAGACGACGCCGGGCCGGGCCCGGCGAGCCTCGCCCCGACCACGGACCGCCGTCCCGGCGGCGGGCCGTTCGGCGGCCCGACCGGCCTCACCGAAGGGAACCTCTGATGGGCATCGACTGGGCCACCTTCGGCCCGCTGCTCGGGCAGGCCGCCGGCGAGACCGCCTACATGGTGCTCATCACGCTCGTGGCGGGCGGGCTCTTCGGGCTGCTCATCGGCCTGGGGCTCTACCTCACGCGCGCCGGGAACCTGCTGGCCAACCGGGTCGTGTTCGCGGTCCTCAACGTGATCATCAACCTGGTGCGGCCGATCCCGTTTATCATCTTCCTGGCGCTCCTGATGCCGGTGACGAGGTTCGTCACCGGCCGGACCATCGGCATCGAGGCGTTCACGTTCGCCATGTGCGTCATGGCCACCATGGTGTTCTCCCGGCTGATCGAGCAGAACCTCGTCAGCCTCGACCCGGGCGTCATCGAGGCGGCCCGGGCAATGGGGGCGACGCCGCTGCGCATCGTGCGCACGGTGCTCGTCCCCGAGGCGCTGGCGCCGCTCATCCTCGGGTACACGTTCCTGTTCGTCGTCGTGCTCGACATGTCCGCCATCGGCGGCTACCTCGGGGCCGGCGGCCTGGGCGACCTCGCGATCGTGCACGGGTACCAGCAGTACAACTGGTCCATCATCTTCGTGGTCGTCGTCATCATCGTGGCCGTGGTCCAGCTCGTGCAGGTGCTCGGCAACACGCTCGCGCGGCGGGCGCTGCGGCGGTAGAACTGGTCGGATGAAGCCCAGGCCTCGGCGGAGCCGTGGCGAGACCGCCGTCCTGTGGGGCGTGTCGGTGCTCGGCGTCGTCGTCGCGCTCGTGACGGTCGCCTGGCTCGCCGGGATGGTCTGGCTGCTCGCCTCGTGGGGTCTTCCGGCCTGACCCTCCGGCTGCGTCGCGCAGGACCGTGCCGCGGAGGACGGGGCGGTCGCGGTGTCGGGGGCGGCAACTAGGGTGGGCGGCGTGACCACTGCTCTGTACCGCCGCTACCGGCCCGAGACGTTCGCCGAGGTGATCGGGCAGGAGCACGTCACCGGACCGCTCATGCAGGCGTTGCGCAGCGGGCGCGTCAACCACGCGTACTTGTTCTCGGGCCCGCGCGGCTGCGGCAAGACGACGTCGGCGCGCATCCTCGCGCGCACGCTCAACTGCCACGCGAACACGCCGCAGACGCCCCTCGACACCCCGTGCGGCGTGTGCCCGTCGTGCGTCGAGCTCGCCCGGGGCGGGAGCGGGTCGCTCGACGTCGTCGAGATCGACGCGGCCTCGCACGGCGGCGTCGACGACGCCCGTGACCTGCGCGAGCGCGCGACGTTCGCGCCCGCGCGCGACCGGTACAAGATCTTCATCATCGACGAGGCGCACATGGTCTCGTCGGCCGGGTTCAACGCGCTGCTCAAGATCGTCGAGGAGCCCCCGCCCCACATCAAGTTCGTGTTCGCGACGACGGAGCCCGACAAGGTCATCGGCACCATCCGCTCGCGCACGCACCACTACCCGTTCCGCCTCGTCCCGCCGGACGTGCTCGCGCCGTACCTGGAGTCGCTGTGCGCGTCCGAGGGCGTGACGCTCGGCGGGGGCGTCGTCCCGCTCGTCGTCCGCGCCGGCGGCGGGTCCGTGCGCGACTCGCTGTCGGTGCTCGACCAGCTCATCGCAGGCGCCTCGGGCGGGGTGGTCGACTACGACCTCGCCGTCGGGCTGCTCGGATACACGCACTCCTCCCTGCTCGACGACGTCGTGGACGCGCTCGCCGCGCGCGACGGCGCCTCGCTCTTCCGCGTGGTGGACCAGCTCATCGCGTCGGGACACGCGCCGCAGCGGTTCGTCGACGACCTGCTCGAGCGGCTGCGCGACCTCATCGTCATCGCCGTCTCCGGCGACGCCGCGGGCGCCGTGCTACGCGGCCAGCCCGCCGACCAGCTCGAGCGCATGGGCGCCCAGGCCTCCCGGCTCGGGGTTGCGGAGCTGTCCCGCGCCGCCGACCTCGTCAACGCCGCGCTGACCGAGATGACCGGCGCGACGTCGCCGCGCCTGCACCTCGAGCTGCTGTGCGCGCGGCTGCTGCTGCCCGGTGCCGACGAGGGCACCGCGGGGCTCGCGGCCCGTGTCGAGCGGCTGGAGCGCGGCGGGCTCGCGGCGGCAGGGCGCGTGGGGCCGCCGCCCGGGTCCGCGACGGCGGACGACACGCACGTGTCGGCGCCCGCAGCCGGGGAGGCTGCCGGGGGGCTGACGGGGGTGGCGTCCGTGCGCGCGGCGATCCGGCGGCCGACGGGGCCGGCCGCGGCCGCGGCTCCGGTGGTGGCGCCCGTCGAAGCTGCTCCGACACCGGGTCCGGCGACCGAGGCTGCCCCGGCTACGGGCCCGGCGGAGCCTGTCGATGCGGCCCCGGCCTCGGGTCGGGTGGAGCCCGTCGACGCTGCACGGGCCTCGGCTCCGTCATCGGTGGAGCCAGGAGAGACCGCTTCCGCCCCGGAGCGGGCGGTGGAGTCCGTGACCGCTGCGCCGGTCTCGGTCTCGGAGCCGGTCGAGATTGCCCGGACGCAGGCGTCCCTGCGGCCCTCCGCAGCGGAGGACGCCGTCGGAGAGTCGCCGGACGCTGCGCTCGGCGACGTTCCCGCAGGCTCACCCGCCGGGGGTCCCGGGCCGGTCGACGCGGTTCCGACCGGGTCAGCCACCGCTGGCTTCGATGACGCGGCGTCGGTGCGCTCGGCCGCCCCCGCCCCTGCCGGCGGCATCACGACCGAGGTGGTCCGGCGTCGCTGGGACGAGGTGCTCGGGAGCGTCGCCAGCCCCGGCGCGCGCGCGTTCCTCAAGGAGCACGCCCAGGTGCTCGCGATCGAGGACGGCGTGCTCCGGCTCGGGTTCGGGTCGAGCCTCGTCGCGGCCGCGCGACGCGGCAACACCGCGACGATCTCGGACGCCGTCTACGGGACGCTGGGTATCGCGGTCGCCGTCGACATCGTCGAGATCGACGCCGCCTCCGGCGCCCGGCCGCGCGACCCTGCGCCGCAGCACCCGCAGGAGGACCCGTCCGATCCGGACGACCCCGCGCAACCCGCTGACGACCACCTTGCTCGCCGTGCCGACGTCGTCGGCCCCAACCCCGCGGGCCCTGACCCTGCGGGCCCCCACGCTGCGGGCCTCAACCCGGCCGGCATCAGCGATCTCGGCTCCAGCCCCACCCGCCACGACGCCGCTGGCCCCGACGCCGTCGGTCCCGACCCCGCCGGCTCTGGCGCAGCCGGTGAGCGCAGCGATGTGAGCCGGAACGGGACTGCGGCCGTGACGGGTCGTTCCGGAAGCGGCCTGTCCTCCCCGGTCCAGGTGCCGGCAGCGCTCGACGAGGCCGATGCCGCCTGGCTCGCCGGGGCGTCCATGTACGAGCCGCCCGCCGAGGACGAACCAGAGCCGCCGCTCGACGACCTGGAGCCGGAGCGCCCCGGCGACCCCGGTCCGGCCCGGCGCGTTGTCGGCACCGTCACGGCGCCCGCCGGCACGCCGCTCGCTGCCCCGCCCGTCGTGGCGACCCGTCCCGGGATGCCGCGCCGTGAGACTCCCGTCGAGGCCGTGCAGCGGCACGCCCTCCAGGCCCGCACGCACGGAGCGCCGTCGTCGGACGCCGGTCCGTCGTCCGTCGCAGGTTCGCCGGCGCCGTTCGCGGCGTCGGCCGCGAGCCCCGACCCGTACGACGACGCCGCCCGGGACGACCCCGAGATCGCGAGCACCGGCCTGGTGGGCGTGCCGCTCGTGGTCACGGTGCTCGACGGCACCGTGATCGACGAGCAGATCGACCAGGCCTGACCCTCGGGCGCCCGCGCAGGGCGCGCCACCCCCAGCCGCTCGACGTCGAGCGAGAGTAGGAACGCACCATGACCGAGACCTGGCGGCGGCTGCCGCGCACGTCCCCCGAGGCGGCCGGCATCGACCGGACCGGCATCACGCAGCTCGTCGACGCGCTCGGCCCGCTCGGCGCGCACAGCCTGCTGGTGCTGCGGCACGGCAACGTCGTCGCCGAGCAGGTGTGGGCGCCGCACACGTTCGAGCGCCCGCACCAGATGTACTCGGTGTCGAAGACGTTCACGGCCATGGCCGTGGGCCTCGCCGTCGCCGAGGGCCTGCTCACGGTCGAGGACCGCGTCGTCGACCTGCTGCCCGACGCCGCCCCCGACGTGGTGAGCGACCACCTCGCGGCGATGCGGGTCAAGCACCTGCTGACCATGGCGAGCGGTCACGCCGGCGACCTGATGTCCGTCGTCGACGAGCCAGGGACCGGCGACGACTGGCCGCGCGCGCTGCTCGCGGCGGACGTCCCGATGGAGCCGGGGTCCCGGTTCGTCTACAACACCGGGGCCACCTACCTCCTCTCTGCGATCCTCCACCGGCTCACGGAGCAGCGCCTGCTCGACTACCTGACTCCGCGCGTGCTCGCCCCGATCGGCATCCGCGGCGCGACCTGGGAGCAGGACCCGCGGGGGATCGACATGGGCGGCTTCGGCCTGTCGATCACCACGGAGGACATGGCGGCGTTCGGCCAGCTGCTGCTCCAGCGCGGCCGCTGGGGCAGCGCGCAGCTCATCCCCGCGGCGTGGGTCGACGAGGCGACCGCCGTCCACGTCGACAACTCGCCGCAGGGCTGGGGCCCCGAGGCAAGCGCCGGCTACGGCTACCAGATGTGGCGCTGCACGTCGGGCGCGGTGCGGGCCGACGGCGCACACGGGCAGTTCATCGTGCTGTGGCCGGAGCACGACGTCGTCGTCGCGATCACGTCCGGCGCGCCGCAGATGCACGACGAGCTGACGGCCGTCTGGACGTGCCTCGGCCCCGCGCTCGGCCCGTCCGACCCCGAGACGCTCCCCGACGGCGACGCCGTCGGCGGCGGCCCCGCCGCGCTCGCGATGCCGTCCGGCACGGCGTGGGAGGCCGTCGGCGACAAGGTCGACGGTCGCACGTTCCGCCTCGACGCCGACGCGTTCCTCCCCGGTGCGCCGCCCGAGGTCCCGCCCGTCCGCACGGTCACGGTGCGGCGCGACGGCGACGTCGTCCTGCTGGACGCCGGACCCATGCAGGGGCGCGCTGCCTACGGCGCGTGGGGCGACGAGCAGGGCGAGGAGCTCGGCCTCCCGAGCGCGTCGACGTACGCGTGGACCGCCGAGCGCACGCTCGAGGTCCGCCTCGCGGGCCTTGGGACGCCGTTCGTCTGGACCGTCCGCCTGACCTTCACGGAGGACGACACCGTCGAGGTCGCGATCGACCAGAACGTGGCGTTCGGCCCGACCGAGCTGGTGCGCGCGACCGCCCGGTGAGTGCCCCGGCACCGCCCGGGACGGGCGCGCGGGCCGGGCGGGGTCTGGCGGCCGGCGGTGACCAGGTGGCCGGGCGCGTCGGGCGTCTAGCATGCGCTCCAGGTGACGCCGACTCGCGTCCCCACGGCTCCGGGCGGAGTCCTGCGCGAAGGGAAGCTGCGATGAGGTTCGTGATCGTCGGTGAGGCGCTGGTCGACGTGGTGCCGGACGGGTCGGGGACGCGGGACCTGCCCGGCGGCAGCCCGGCCAACGTCGCCGTCACGTTGGGTCGCTTGGGCCACCGCCCCACGTTGGTCACGTCGCTGGCCGACGACGCGCGCGGCTCCCTGGTGCGTGGCTGGCTCGCGGCGTCGGGCGTCGAGGTGCGCGCCGCCGTGCCCGCCACGGGACGCACGTCCACGGCGGCGGTCGTCCTCGGCGCCGACGGCGGGGCCACCTACGAGTTCGACGTCGCGTGGGACCTGCCCGCCGCACTCCTGGCCGACGCCACCGGAGACGCCGACGTCGTGCACGCCGGGTCCATCGCGACCGTCCTGGCCCCGGGAGCCGACGTGGTCGAGGCAGCCCTCAGGGCGGCCCGCGGCAGCGCGCTCGTCTCGTTCGACCCCAACGCCCGCCCCGCCATCACGCCCGACGTCGACGAGGCGCGCGCGCGGGTCGAGCGCCTCGTGGGCTACGCCGACGTCGTCAAGGTCTCCGAGGAGGACCTCGGCTGGTACTACCCCGGCACGGACCCTGTCGACGCCGCCCGCACGTGGGCCACGAGCGGCCCGGCGGTCGTCGTCGTGACGCTCGGCGGGGACGGCGCCGTCGTCGTGCGGGGGACACCGTGGTGCGTGTCGCGGGCGTGAAGGTCGACGTCGCGGACACCATCGGGGCTGGCGACACGTTCATGGGCGCCCTTCTCGACGCCCTCGCCGGAGCCGGCGCGCACGGCCCGCGCGCACGGTCGGTGCTCGAAGACCTCACCCCGGAGCAGCTCGCCGAGGCCGCCTCATGGGCGGCCCGCGCCGCCGCCGTCACGGTCTCACGCCCGGGAGCCGACCCGCCGACGCGCGCCGACCTCGGGGCCTGACCGATCGGAACGTGGGTTCGGGATCGGAACGTGCAACGAGACGCACGCTCCGATCCTGAACCCACGTTCCGATCGCTCGCTTCCTGCCGACCCGCCGCCGCGCGCTGGCTCGCTCCCGCCCGCCGACCCGTCGCCGTGTGCCTCGGGCCGACGCGTGCCGACCTGGGGCATCGCCGATCGGAACGTGCCTTCCAGATCGGAACGTGCAGTGGGACGCACGCTCCGATCCCGAACCCACGTTCCGATCGCTCGGGTCCCGGCGTGGCGCCCGGCCGTCAGGTTGCCGTCACCTGGAGGACGAGCGCCTGTGCCGGCCACAGCGTGGGCAGCTGGAGCCCGACGTCGGCGAGCACGCGGCCGGGGACGACCGCGGCTTCCTTCCCGAGCCAGCCGGGCGTGACCCAGCCCCAGCGGGCGGCGCCGACGTCGTCGCGCACGCGCACCGTGTAGGAGCGCGACGGGTCGAGACCCGGCAGGCGCAGGCGCTCGGCCAGCGCCTCCTCGGGCGCGCCGAGGCTCGCGACCGTCCACACCGACGTCGTGCGGTCGGGGGAGACGACGCCGCGGACGCGCAGCGCCGGGTCGGCGACGTCCGGGTGGACCACCGTGCCGCCGTGGAGCAGCGGGCGCAGCTCGCGGTAGAGCGCGGCGTAGGCCGTGACGGCCTCCGTCTCGGCCTCGGTGCAGGTCAGGAGGTCCCACTCCAGGCCGGAGTGGCCCTGGAGGGCGACGGCTGCCCGGTACGACAGGTCGGTCGTGCGGTGCGTGGAGTGCGCGGGCGAGGGCCCGACGTGCGCCCCGACGAGCTCGGGCGGCAGCACGAGCTCGGTCCAGCGGTGGATCTCGACCCGCTCCACGGGGTCGTTGTCGTCGCTCGCCCACACACGGTCGGTGTGCGCGAGCACGCCCAGGTCGGTGCGAGCGCCGCCCGACGAGCACGACTCGATCTCGAGGCCCGGGTGGGCCTCCCGGAGGGCGTCCATGAGCCGGTACGCGGCGAGCGTCTGCTCGTGCGTGCCGGGCCGCCCGTCGTGGACGGGCTCGACGAGGTCGCGGTTGTGGTCCCACTTGACGTAGTCCACGCCGAGCCGCTCGACGACGGCCGACATCTGCGCCCTGACGTGCTCGAACGCCTCAGGGTTCGCGAGGTCGAGCACGTACTGGCTGCGGAACGACAGCCCGTCGGGGACGGCACCGACGCCGGGTTCCCGAGGATCCACTCGGGGTGGGCGCGGGCGACGTCGGAGTCCAGGCTCACCATCTCGGGCTCGAACCAGAGGCCGAGCTGCATCCCCAGGCCGTGCACCAGGTCGGCGATCGGTTCGAGGCCGTCCTGATAGACGGCCGGGTCCACCTCCCAGTCGCCCAGCGACGTCGTGTCGTCACGGCGCCCGAGGAACCAGCCGTCGTCGAGCACGAACCGCTCGACGCCGACCTCGGCAGCGCGCCGCGCGAGCGCCTCGAGCCGCGGGACGTCGTGGTCGAAGTACACGGCCTCCCACGTGTTCAGGACGAGCGGTCGAGGTGTCCGCGGGTGGCTCGCGCGGGAGCGCACCCACGTGTGGAACCGGTCGGAGACGCCGTCCAGCCCGGTTGACGACCAGGCGAAGTACGCCGCGGGTGTCGTGTACGTCTCGCCGGAGGCCAGGTGTACCTCGTGCGGCCGCAGCAGCTCGCCGGCGCCGAGCCGGGCCACCTGGTCGGTCACGCGGTCGACGACGTGCCGCGTGTCGGCGCTCCACCCGAGGTGCACCGCCCAGACCTCGCCGTCGCGGTTCCGCGGCGCCCCGGCCGAGGCGAGCGTGACCCACGGCTGGTCGTGGCCCGGGCGCCCGCGGCGCGACTCGCGCAGCCAGGTGCCGCGGGGCATCGACGTCGTCGTCGGCGACTTCTCACGGTTCCAGCGGCCGCCGAAGGACGTGAGGTGGTCGGCGCTGCGGGGACCGGGAGGGCCGCCTCGAGGTGGGTCACCTCGAGGGCTGCGGCGGCGTCGGCCGCGGTGTTGGTGACGGCGTGCGCGAGGAGGACCAGGCCGCCCGCGCCGATCTCGAGGCGGGTGGTGAGGCGGAGGCCCGCGGCGTCGTCGACGGCCTCGACGGTGACGGCCGTGGGGTCGGTCGGCTCCGGTGCCCCGGGGCCGCGGGCAGGACGACGGAGGCCGGCGTCGGGATCGTGACGAGGGAGCGGGGCGTCGGAGGGAGGAGCCTGCGGCGGGCGACCGTGGGTCACGGCGGTGACCTGCCAGCGCGGGAACACCGGGCGTCCGTCGCGGGCGAGCAGCACGCCCGGGCGGCCCGACCAGCCGTCCGACTCCTGGGGAGCAGCGGCAGCCGCCACGCGGCGGAGAGCGTCGCGGGCGGCGTCTGCGGCGCGGTCGCGGTGTCGAGCGCGGCGAGCTGCGCGGCGTCGAGCGGGCCCAGGTCGGCGCCCCAGTGCAGCACCGCGGGCAGCCCTCCGGTGGCCGGGAACGCGAGGACGACGCCGACGCCGTCGCGCCGGAGCGCGACGTGGGAGGGGGCGGTGCTCATGGCCCCGGATTCTGCCAGCGGAGACGCACGTCACAGCGCATCTCGGTTTGGTAACACCTTCGACGTCCCCCTTGTGGGCTTTCTTTCTTCATCAAAATAATCATCGAGGTGGCGGGACAGTCCCGCCGCGGCGGCGGTCACGGATGCCCGCCGATGCGCACTGTCGCGCTGAGAGAGGAATCGACGATGTTCCGCACTCGAACCCGGAGGCGAGCCGCCGCAGCGGTGGCCGTGTCCTCCCTGCTGGTCCTGACGGCCGCCTGCTCGCCCGCCAGCAACGCGAACACCAACCCGTCGCCCACGGGCGACGCCACCGAGGTCGAGGGCCTGGGCGAGGCCCAGGACCTCGTCGGCGAGTACCCCCGCAACGAGACGGTCTTCACCTCGGGCCAGCAGTGGGGCCCGCCGTCGAGCTGGAACCCGATCCCCGGCTCCGGCGACGCCACCGGCGTGCGCGGCCTGCTCTACGAGCCGCTCTTCCAGTTCGACCCCAAGGCGCTCGAGCTCACGCCGTTCCTCGCCGAGTCGGGCGAGTGGACCGATGCCGACACCTACACGCTCCACCTGCGCGACGGCGTGACGTGGACCGACGGCGAGGCGCTCGACGCCGACGACGTCGTCTTCACCGTCGAGCTCGGCAAGAACCCCGAGGTGCCGTGGTCGAACCTGTGGACCTGGCTCTCCGCCGTCACCAAGGTGGACGCCACCACGGTGACCTTCGACTTCTCCGACCCGCGCCCGCAGGAGTGGGAGAACTTCCTCTACACGCGCGTGATCCTGCCGCAGCACATCATGTCGGCGTGGTCGGCCGACGAGCTGCTCTCGAACGCCAACGAGAACCCGGTCGGGTCGGGCGCCTTCAAGTACAAGGCCCACGGCCAGGACCGCATGGTGTGGGAGCGCAACGACGACTGGTGGGGCCAGGACGCGCTGGGCCTGAAGATGCCGATGAAGTACGTCGTCGACATCGTCAACCCGTCCAACGAGGTGGCCCTCGGCCTGCTCATCCAGGGCTCGCTCGACCTGTCGAACAACTTCCTCCCGGGCATCAAGCAGCTCGTCGACTCAGGTCAGGTCGTGACGTACTACGACAAGGCCCCGTACATGCTCTCGGCCAACACCGCGATGCTCGTCCCCAACGCCACCAAGGCGCCGGGCAACGACCCCGCGTTCCGCCGCGCGCTGGCCAACGCCATCGACGTCGACACCATCGTCTCGACCGCCTACGGCGACATCGTCAAGAAGGCGAGCCCCACGGGCCTCCTCCCCGCGTACGAGAAGTACTACGACAAGGACGTCATCGACGACGTCGGCTTCTCGTTCGACCCCGACGAGGCCAAGGCACAGCTCGCGGCCGCGGGCTACAAGGACACCGACGGCGACGGGTTCGTCGAGAACCTCGACGGCTCGGCGATGGACCTCGAGCTGATCGTGCCCGCCGGCTGGACCGACTGGATGGACGCCGCCAAGATCATCGCCGAGTCGGCGGCCGAGGCCGGCATCAAGATCACCGACGCCACGCCCGACTCGGGCGCCGTCGACGACGCGCGCGCCACCGGCAGCTTCGACCTGCTCATCAACAACTGGGCGCAGATCTCGAACACGCCGTGGAGCTACTACAACTACCTCTTCCACATGCCGATCCAGGAGCAGCAGCTCTCCGGCAACTTCGGTCGCGTCGACTCGACCGACGCGTGGAAGCTCGTGGAGGAGCTCGCGCGGACGCAGGCCGACGACCCCCACTTCCAGGAGGTCATGAGCCAGCTCCAGCGGGCGTCGCTCGAGCAGATGCCGATGATCCCGCTCTGGTACAACGGCCTCTGGGCGCAGTCCACCGAGAAGGTGTGGACGAACTGGCCGGCCGACGGCGGTGACTCGACCGCCTACCCGAGCACGTGGGGCGGCTACTTCCAGATGGGTGGTCTCACCACCCTGGCCAACCTGAAGCCCGCGAAGTGACGGTCTGACGGCCGGGCGGCGACCTGCCGCCGCCCGGCCGTCACCCCGCTCCGCCCGTCCGACGCCGACGTCGGGAAAGGCCGCCGTGCGCACCTACCTCCTTCGCAAGCTGGCGATCTACGTGCTGACCTTCGTGGTCGCTGTGACGCTCAACTGGGTCCTGCCCCGCCTCATGCCGGGCGACCCCATCCAGACCATGCTCAGCCGCGCCGCCGTCGCGCACCCCGAGTCGATCGCCGCGATGCGCGACTACTACGAGCGCGTGTTCGGCCTGGACCTGCCGCTCTGGCAGCAGTACGTCAACTACTGGGGCGAGCTGCTGCGCGGCAACCTCGGCACCTCCGTGTGGCTCTTCCCGGCGCCCGTCTCCGAGATCATCGGCGGCGCCGTGCCCTACACGCTGGCCGTGATGCTCCCGTCGATCCTGCTCTCGTGGGTGGTGGGCAACCGGATCGGCGCGCTCGCCGCCCGCAGCCGGTGGCTCGACAACACCGTGCTGCCCGTCGGCTACGTGCTCACCGCGATGCCGTACATGTGGCTCGCGATCGTGCTGGCCTGGTCGCTCGGCATCGTGGCCGGCTGGTTTCCCGTGGCGGGCGGCTACGACTTCACGCTGGCTCCCACCTGGACCTGGAAGTTCGCCGTCGACCTGCTGCAGCACTGGTTCCTGCCGTTCCTGTCGCTGTTCGTGGTGCAGCTCGGCGGCTGGGCGATCGGCATGCGGAACCTGATCATCTACGAGCTCGAGTCGGACTACACGAACTACCTCGACGCCCTCGGCGCGCCGCGCCGCCTCGTGCGGGGGTACGCGTTCCGCAACGCGATGCTGCCGCAGGTCACGGGCCTGGCGCTCCAGCTCGGCACCATCGTGGGCGGCGCCCTGGTCACCGAGGTCGTGTTCGCCTACCCCGGCCTCGGCAAGCTCATCCTCTCGGCCATCCAGAACCAGGACTACTTCCTGCTCCAGGGCGCGCTGCTGTTCATCGTGCTGGGCGTGCTCGTGGCCAACTTCGTCATCGACCTCGTCTACGTGCTCGTCGACCCGCGCACGCGGACCGGGATGCAAGGAGCGACCGCATGAGCGCCCCGAAGCGCGTCAACGAGACGCTGTACTTCGCCTTCCGGAACCCCAAGGTGGTCGGGGCCGCGGTCGTCGTCGGCGTCATGCTGCTGGCCGCGGTCCTCGGGCCGTCGCTCGTCGCGTTCTCGCCCACCGAGCGCACCCCGGGCGCGACGATGCTGCCGCCGTCGGGGGACCACTGGTTCGGCACCACCATGCAGGGCCAGGACGTGCTGTCCCAGTTCGTCGTCGGGCTGCGCTCCACGTTCCTCGTGGGCGTGCTCGGTGCCGCCATCGCGGGCGCCGTCGGCCTGACCATCGGGTTCGTCGCGGGCTACCGCGGCGGCTGGCTCGACGAGCTGCTCAACATGCTCACCAACATCGTGCTGGTGATCCCCGGCTTCGTGGTGCTCATCATCATCAACGCCTACCTGGGGGTGCGGTCGCTGCCCATGCAGGCGTTGTTCATCGGGCTCTCGTCGTGGCCGTGGGTGGCCCGGGCCGTGCGCTCGCAGACGCTGTCGCTGCGCAGCCGCGACTACATCGACCTGGCCCGCATGTCCGGCCTGCGCACGGGGGCGATCATCCGCCGCGAGATCGCGCCGAACATGTACTCGTACCTCTTCATGACGTTCGTGCTGCTCTTCGGCGGCTCGGTGCTCACCGCGGCGGCGCTGGACTTCATCGGCCTCGGGCCCACCGGCCCCGACTCGATGTCGCTCGGGCTGATGATGAACCAGGCCGTGCAGTGGAGCGCCCTGACGCTGCAGATGTGGTGGTGGTTCATCGTGCCGGGCGCGGGGATCACGATCATCGTCGGCGCGCTCTACATCATGAACGTCGGGCTGGACGAGGTCTTCAACCCCAAGCTGAGGGAGATGTGACGTGAGCCTCAAGGTGGAGGATCTCCGGGTCTACTACGCGTCGCTCAAGGGCGACGTCAAGGCGCTCGACGGCGTGAGCTTCGAGGTGGCCGACGGCGAGATCATGGGCGTCGCGGGCGAGTCCGGCTGCGGCAAGACGACGCTGGGCAAGGCCCTCATCCGGCTCGACTCCCGCATGCGGCACGTGGGCGGCAAGGTCACGCTCGACGGCGAGGAGCTGCTGATCGACGACGACCCCGCGATGCGCCGCCGGCGCTACAAGGACGTCTCGCTCATCCCGCAGTACGCCATGAGCGCGATGAACCCGACGCGCAAGATCGGCAGGATGATCGCCGACCTCGTGGGTGCGCACGGCCGCTCGTACGCCGAGCTCACGCCCGAGCTCGAGCGGCGCCTGCGGCTCGTGGGGCTGGACCCCGAGGTGCTGGGCCGGTACCCGATCGAGCTGTCGGGCGGCATGAAGCAGCGCGTCGTGCTGGTGCTCTCGACGCTGCTCAACCCGTCGCTGCTCATCGGTGACGAGGTGACGTCGGCCCTCGACGTCACGAGCCAGAAGGCCGTGGCCCGGGCGCTCGTCGAGTTCCGCGACGCGGGGTTCGTGGGCTCGATGATCATCATCACGCACGACATCTCGGTGCTCTTCCAGGTGGCCGACACGATCATGGTCATGTACGCCGGCCACCTGGCCGAGAAGGCGCCCGCGACGACGATCATCGAGCGGCCCCTGCACCCGTACACGCAGATGCTCATCGGCGCGCTGCCCAAGGTGGGCGACCGCTACGGCGAGCAGGAGCTGACCGGCATCGCCGGCCGGCCGCCGTCGCTGCTCGACCCGCCGACGGGCTGCCGGTTCCGCGACCGCTGCCCCCTGGCGAGCGCCAAGTGCGTGGAGCAGCCCCCGTTCGTCGAGGTGGTCCCGGGCCACCAGGTCGCCTGCTGGGAGGTGACGGCATGACCGCCGTCCTGTCGCTCGAGGGCGTCGACAAGGTCTACAAGGTGGGCACGTTCGGCACCGGAGAGCTCCGGGCCGTGCGCTCCGCGACGTTCGAGGTCCGCGCCGGCGAGGTGGTCTCGCTCATCGGCGAGTCCGGCTCGGGCAAGTCGACGCTCGGCAAGATGGTCCTCAAGCTCGTCTCCACCGACGGCGGCACGCTGCGCATGGGCGGCAAGGACGTCACCCGGCTGCGGGGCCGCGCGCTGCGCGACTACTACCGCGACGTCCAGGGCGTGTTCCAGGACCCGTTCTCGTCGTTCAACCCGATCTACAAGGTGGACCGGGTGTTCGACACCGTCCGCCGCTCCTGGTTCCCGCGCGTGCGGCGGCAGGAGTGGGACCAGCGCGTCCACGACGCGCTGAGCTCGGTGACGCTGCGGCCCGAGGAGATCCTCGGCAAGTACCCGCACCAGCTCTCGGGCGGCCAGCTCCAGCGCCTGCTCGTGGCCCGCGCCCTGATGCTCGACCCCAAGGTGCTCGTGGCCGACGAGATCATCTCGATGCTCGACGCGTCCACTCGCATCGACGTGCTCAACCTGCTGGTCGAGCTCAAGCAGCGCGGCATCGCCGTCCTCTTCGTCACGCACGACCTCTCGCTCGGCAACTACGTGTCCGACCGCGTGGTGATCCTCTACCGGGGCCGCGTCGTGGAGGCGGGCGACACCCGCGCCGTCTTCGACGACCCGCTGCACCCCTACACGCGCGACCTGCTGGCCTCCGTGCCGCAGCTCGACGCCACGTGGGACGAGGTCGAGGCCCGTGAGGCCGAGCGATCGGCGAGACTTGCCGGGACGTGCGCGTTCCACGAGGCCGACCCGTCGGCGCCGGCCGACGCCGAGGGCCTCGTAGAGGTCGCCGACGGTCACCAGGTGGGCTGCTTCCGCCTCGGACCCGACGACGCCTGCCCGCGCGGCTGACGCACCACCGACGACCAGGGGAGCAGCAACAGTGCATGGGATCGGCCCCGGCCACGCCAACGCGCGGTCGACGATCATCGACGCGATCCGCGAGGCGGGCGTCGTGACCCGGACCCGCCTCGTGGCCGCCACGGGCCTCACGGCAGCGACCGTCTCCAAGGAGGTGCGGACCCTGCTCGACGAGGGCCTCCTCGTCGAGACCGGCAACGCACCCTCGACGGGCGGCCGGTCCCAGGTGCTGCTCCAGCTCGACCAGCCGTCGCGCTACGCCGCCGGCGTCCACCTCGACCACGACGGCGTCACCGGCGTGCTGCTCGACCTCGGCGGCGCCGTCGTCGCCGAGCAGCACGTCCGCTGGACCCGTGAGATCGCCCCGCAGGACGTCGTCGACGCCATGGTGGCGCGCGTCCACGTGATGCTCGACGGCGTCGGGGCGGAGCGCGAGCGGCTGCTCGGCATCGGCGTCGTCTCCCCGGGGCCGATGACGCCCGGCGAGGGCATCGTGCTGTCCCGGCCGGCGATGCGCGGCTGGGTGCGGTTCCCCCTCGCGGAGCGCCTGCGGGAGGCGTCGGGGCTGCCCGTGATGGTGGACAACGACGCGACGGCGTCGGCCGTCGGGGAGCTGTGGACGGGCGGCGCGCGCGGGTCGACGGCGTTCGCCGCGCTCTACATGGCCACCGGCATCGGCTCGGGCACCGTCGTCGACGGGGTGCCCTACCGCGGGGCGAGCCTCAGCGTCGGGGAGGTCGGGCACGTGTGCGTGGAGCTCGACGGGCCCGAGTGCTGGTGCGGGTCGTCGGGCTGCATCGAGGCCGTGGCCGGCCCCGGGGCCGTCGTGGCCGAGGCGCGCGCGGCCGGCATCGACGTCGCGGAGTCCGGGCGCACCGTGGTCGAGGCGTTCGGCGACGTCGTCCGGCTGGCTCGCGGCGGCGACCCGGTGGCGGGACGCATCGTGCGCCGCTCGGCGGAGCACCTCGCCGTCGGCGCGCAGACGCTGTGCGCGCTCATGGGCGTGGACCTGCTCCTCCTCACCGGGGCGGGCTTCGACCTCGCGGGCGACCTCTACCTCCCCGCGGTGCGCGAGCGGCTCGCCCGCTCGTTCGCGGCGGCCGAGGGGCGCTCGGTGCGCGTCGAGGTCTCGCGGCACGCGCGGCGCTCGCCCGCCGTCGGCGCGGCGGCGCTCGTCATGCAGGAGTGCCTGGTGCCCCGGCAGTTCAACACCCTGACCCTGGCCAGCGCGGCGCGCTGACCTCGACCGCCCGGAGGACCTGACGATGACGCACGTCCCGACCACCTTCCGCCCTCTTCACGAGGGCTGGACCGTCACCGCCGTCGACGGGCCGGTGCCGCCCGAGGCCCGGGCTGCGCTCGCCGCGGGCGTCCCCGCCGTCGTGCCGGGGGAGGCCCACCTCGACCTCGTCGCCGCGGGGCTGGTCGCCGACCCGTTCGACGGCGACAACGAGTCCGCGCAGCAGTGGATCGGGGACACCGCGTGGCGGTACGCGACGACGTTCGACCTGGCCCCGGGCGACGCGACGCGGCACGACCTGGTCGCGTACGGCCTTGACACCGTCGCGACCGTCGAGCTCAACGGCGTCGTCGTCGCGACCACCCAGAACATGCACCGCACGTACCGCTGGGACGTGCGCGGGCTGCTGCGGGCCGGGGCGAACACGCTCGCCGTCACGTTCGCCGCGCCGGTGCCCGAGGCGCTCGCCCGGGCCGAGCGCGACGGCGCGCTGCCGCGCGTCAACCACCACGAGTACAACCAGCTGCGCAAGATGGCGTGCTCGTTCGGGTGGGACTGGGGGATCGACGTCGCGGGCGCCGGCATCTGGAAGCCGGTCGGGATCGACGCGTGGTCGGGCGTGCGGATCGCGTCGGTGCGGCCGCTGGTCGACGTCGTCACACGGCCCGACGGCGGCCACGACGGCGTGCTCACCGCGCACGTGGAGATCGAGCGCGACGACATGACGCGGGGCGAGGTCCCGGTCGAGGTGACGCTCGCGGAACCCGAGGGCGGCTGGGCCCTGCGGGTCGTCGGCGTCGTGCCCGCCGGCGAGTCGCGCGCGACGGTCACGGTCGGCAAGGAGGACGTCCGGCGTTGGTGGCCGGTCGGCCACGGCGAGCAGCCGCTGTACGGCGTGGAGGTCCGCGCCGCGGACGCGGTGTGGACCGGGCGGGTCGGCTTCCGCACCGTCGAGGTCGACACGGCCGACGACGCCGCGGGCGCCCCGTTCGCGCTGCGTGTCAACGGCGAGCCCGTGCTGGTGCGCGGCGTCAACTGGATCCCGGACCACGCGTTCCTCACGAAGGTGACCCGCGAGCGCTACGCCCGCGCGATCGACGACGCGCGGGGCGCGAACGTCAACCTGTTCCGCGTGTGGGGCGGCGGCATCTACGAGAACGACGACCTGTACGACCTGGCCGACGAGGCCGGCATCCTCCTGTGGCAGGACTTCCTGTTCGCGTGCGCGGCCTACTCCGAGTCCGCGGAGATGGCGGCCGAGGTCGAGGCCGAGGCCCGGGACAACGTCACGCGCCTGTCCCCGCACCCGTCGCTCGTGATCTGGAACGGCAACAACGAGAACACGTGGGGCCGCACCGACTGGGGCTGGGGCGGGCGGCTCGGCGGGCGGCCGTGGGGCGACGGCTACTACCGCGACCTGCTCCCGGGCGTGCTCGCGGACCTGGACCCGACACGGTTCTACTCCCCGGCGAGCCCGTACTCGTTCGGCGAGTACCGCCACCCCAACGACGAGCGCTTCGGCACCATGCACGTCTGGGACGTGTGGAACCGCGTCGACTACACCGTGTACCGCGACTACGCGCCGCGGTTCGTCAGCGAGTTCGGCTTCCAGGCCCCGCCCGCCTGGTCCACCCTGACGCGCGTGGTGCACGACGAGCCGCTCGACCCGTTCGGTCCGCAGATGCTCGTCCACCAGAAGGCCACCCTGGGCAACACGAAGCTCGAGCGCGGCTGGCAGGGGCACCTGCCCGACCCGGCCACCGTCGAGGACTGGCACTGGACCACCCAGCTCAACCAGGCGCAGGCGATCCGGTTCGGCGTCCAGCACTGGCGGTCGCTGACGCCGCACACCACCGGCACGATCCTGTGGCAGCTCAACGACAGCTGGCCGGTGGTCTCGTGGGCCGCCGTCGACCACGACGGGCACCGCAAGCCGCTGTGGCACGCCCTGCGCGACGCCTACGCCCCGCGCCTGGCGACGATCCAGCCGCGCGCGTCGCAGGCGGCCCGCGACGCGGCCTGGGAGGGCCTGCCGCCCGAGCCCGACCAGACCGCGCTCGTGCTGGTCAACGACACCGCGGCCCCGTTCGCGGGCACCTTCACGGCCACCCGCCAGGCCTTCGACGGCACCGTGCTCGCCAAAGCCGGCCTCGAGGTGGCCGTGCCCGCGCGCGGCACCGCCACCGTGGTGCTCCCCGCCGACGTCGCCGCGTTCGGCGACCGCGCCCGCGAGGTCGTCGTCGTCACGCCCGACGACGCCGCGGCCGGCTTCGCGACCGCATACCTCGACGGCGCCGACGTCGTCGGGCAGGCGCTCGACCCCGCGCCGCTGCGCGTCACCGTGGAACCCGTCGCCGGCGGCCACGCGCTGACCGTCACCGCGACCTCCTACGCCCGCGACGTCATGGCCCTGGTCGACGTCGTCGACCCGCGGGCGCGCGTCGACGGCGGCATGGTCACGCTGACCGCCGGCCGGAGCGTGACCTGGACGGTGACCGGTGCCGACGACCCCGCGGCGCTCGCGGCGACGGTCCGGTGCGCCAACGACCTGCTCGACGGAAGGAACCCCCAGTGATCCCCACCACCACGCCGCACCGCACCTGGCTGGACGCCGAGACCCGGCGGCTGCTGGACTTCGGCGCCGCGGCCGCCCTGCCCCAGGGCGGGGCCGCCTACCTCGACGAGCGGGGGCGGCCCGACCCGGCCCAGGGCGTGCAGACGTGGATCACGGCCCGCACCGCGCACGTCTACGCGCTCGGGCACCTGCTGGGCGTCCCCGGCGCGGGGGCCGTGGCCGACGCCGCGCTCGCGGGGCTGACCGGCGCGCTGCGCGACGACGCCCACGGCGGCTGGTTCCACGCCGTCTCCACGACGGGCGAGCCCGACCGCGCCGCGGGCAAGAGCGCCTACGACCACGCCTTCGTCATGCTCGCGGCCGCCTCCGCCACGGTCGCCGACCGCCCCGGCGCCTCCGACCTGCTGGCCGAGGCCACGGCCGTGTACCTGGAGCGCTTCTGGGACGAGGCGGCGGGCCGGCCCGTCGACACGTGGGACGTCGCCTTCGAGACCCTCGACCCGTACCGCGGCCTCAACGCCACCATGCACTCGGTCGAGGCGATGCTCGCGGTCGCCGACGCCGTCGAGCCCGGTGCGGCCGGCCCGTGGCGGGACCGCGCCGCGCGCGCGACCGCGTTCGTCGTCGAGCTCGCCGCCGCCCACGACGGCCGGCTGCCGGAGCACTTCGGCCCCGACTGGACGCCCGACCTCGACCTCAACGCGGACCGCCCGGGCGACCAGTTCAAGCCGTACGGCGCGACCCCGGGCCACGGGCTCGAGTGGTCCCGCCTGCTGCTCCACCTCGAGGCCGTCCGGCCCGGCCCGTGGCTCGGCGCCGCCGTCGCGCTCTTCGACCGGGCCGTCGCCGACGGCTGGTCCGCCGACGGCGCCGAGGGCTTCGTCTACACGACCGACTGGCAGGGCACGCCCGTGGTCCGCACGCGCATGCACTGGGTGGTCGCCGAGGCCATCGCCGCCGCCGCCGCGCTGCACACGCGCACCACCGACACGCGGTTCGCCGACCTGTACGCGACATGGTGGGACTACGCCGAGCGGTACCTCGTCGACGCCGAGCACGGCTCCTGGCACCACGAGCTCGACCCGGCCAACCGGCCCGCGGCGACCGTCTGGCCGGGCAAGCCGGACGTCTACCACGCGCTCCAGGCGACGCTGCTGCCGCGGCTCCCGCTCGCGCCGACGGTGGCCCGCGCCCTCGCCGCGGGCGAGCTGCGCTGACAGGGACGCGGGTCTGGCGGGGCGGTCGCCGCCGGGTCTAGAATGACCCGCGGCCCGCCAAGGGGCCCGGGACGAAGGAGGTGGCACGCCATGCGCAGCGAGCCCCCCAGTAGTCCCAGCCGCGGCTGACGCCCGGCATCCGCGCTCCCCAGAATCGCCTGAGGCACGACTCGTCGTGCCCGCAGGCGCGCGCCCCCGCGGAGGTTCCCTTGGCTACGACCCTGCCCACCCGTACGACCCGCCCCGGCCTGGCCGGCGTGCTGCGCCCGCGCCGCCGCCCCGACGGCACCGCCCGCGTCGTCGACGCGGCGCCCGCGCGCCGCAACGCCCTCGTCACGTCGGCGATCTACGACGGCGGCGTGCGCACCTCGTCGCACGCCACGCTCGGCGAGACGTTCCGTGCCCTGCGCTCGCGCCCCGGCGGCCAGCGAGGCGAGCTCGCGTGGATCGGCCTCGAGCGGCCCGACCCGCGCGAGCTCGCCTCGCTGGCCGCCGAGTTCGACCTGCACGCCCTCGCCGTCGAGGACGCCATCCAGGCCCACCAGCGCCCCAAGCTGGAGCGCTACGGCGACACGCTCTTCGTCGTGCTGCACGCGGCCCGGTACGACGACGCCGCCGAGGAGGTCGAGTTCTCCGAGCTGCACGTCTTCGTCGGCCCCGACTTCGTCGTGACCGTGCGCCACGGCGCCTCGCCCGACCTGTCGGCGGTGCGCCGCCGCATGGAGGCCGACCCGGCGATGCTCGCGCGCGGCCCCGAGGCGGTGCTGTACGCGATCCTCGACGCCGTCGTCGACGGGTACGCCCCCGTCGTCGCGGGCCTGGAGAACGACATCGACGAGATCGAGTCCCAGGTGTTCGCCATGGGCGCCGAGGCGTCGCGGCGCATCTACGAGCTCTCGCGCGAGGTCGCCGACTTCCAGCGGGCCGTGCGCCCGCTGCGACAGGTGCTGCACGCGCTCACGCAGGGCTTCACCAAGTACAAGGTCGACGAGGAGCAGCAGGCCCACCTGCGCGACGTCGCCGACCACCTCACGGAGGTGGCCGAGCGCGTCGAGACCCACCGCGGCGCCCTGCGCGACATCCTCACCGTGAACGCGACGCTCGTCGCCCAGCGGCAGAACGAGGAGGCCAAGGCGCAGAACGACGAGATCAAGAAGATCTCCTCCTGGGCCGCCATCCTGTTCGCCCCGACCGTCGTGGGCGGCATCTACGGCATGAACTTCGACGTCATGCCCGAGCTGCACTGGGCGTTCGGGTACCCGTTCGCGCTCGGGCTGATGGTCGCGGTCAGCGTCGTGCTGTGGGGCGTGTTCCGGCTCCGCCGCTGGATCTGAGCGGCGACCCGACGCGGCGTCCTGACACCGGGTCCTGACGCCGTGTCGCATCCGCGCAGGTCATAGCCTCCTCCCAGGCGGAGGCCACCTGTCCTCCCAGACCGCGTCCCTACCGTCGCGGGCATGACCACCACGCTCGCTGCTGCCGAGTCGACCGAGGTCGAGGGTCCGGGGAACCGGACCCGACGCCGCGGCCGCGTCCCGCGACTCTCCCGGATCTGGTCCCGACCCCTGGGCAAGGCCATCGTCCTCGTCGTGGCGCTCGCGGTCCTCGCGGCGCCCGCCGCCACCGTCTGGCTCGTCATGCGGGGCCAGACCGCGGCCTCCGGCGGACCGGAGATCACCTCGACCAAGGTCACCGCGACGGTGGCGACGTCCACGTTCCAGAAGTCGGTCACCGGCACGGGCACCCTGGCGCCCACCGTCCAGGACTCCCTGAGCTTCGGCGCGTCGGGCACCGTGACGGCCGTGGACGTCGCCGTCGGGGACACGGTCGCCGCGGGCCAGGTGCTCGCCACGATCGACACGCTCCAGCTCGACGCCGCCGCGGCCGCTGCCAAGGCGACGCTCGCGACGGCCCAGGCGCAGCTCGCCAGCGCGCAGGCCGACGACGACGGCTCCGACGCCGCCGACGCCCAGGTCGCCTCGCGGCAGGCCGCCGTCGACGTCGCCCAGGCCTCCGACGACGCCGCCCAGGCGGACCTCGCCGACGCCACGCTCACGGCGACCCACGCGGGCCTGGTCACCGCGGTGAACGTCACCGTCGGCGACACCGTCGGCGGCGGCAGCAGCGGCGGGATCGGCGGCAACGGCGCGAACGCCGCCGCGGACACCTCGACCGCCGCCTTCGAGATCGTCGGGACCGACGCCTGGGAGGTCACCGTGAACGTGGGCGAGAACGACGTCGCCGACATCGCGGCGGGCAACCAGGTCGAGCTCACGGGCGACAGCCTCGCCGACACGGTGTTCGGCACCGTCACGTCCGTCGCCCTGCTCCCCAC
This sequence comes from Xylanimonas protaetiae, assembly GCF_004135385.1. Classification (NCBI taxonomy): domain Bacteria; kingdom Bacillati; phylum Actinomycetota; class Actinomycetes; order Micrococcales; family Promicromonosporaceae; genus Xylanimonas; species Xylanimonas protaetiae. The sequence goes on from NZ_CP035493.1 coordinate 1,516,936, forward strand.
GACCAGCTCCGGCGCCGTCAGCTACCCCGTCACCATCGCCGTGACGGGCACGCCCGAGGGCCTGCACGACGGCGTCTCCGTCACGGCCACCATCATCTACGAGCGCCGCAGCGACGTCCTCGCCGTGCCGTCGGCGGCCGTCACCACCGCGGACGACGGCACCACGACCGTCGACGTCGTCGGCGACGACGGCGCGACGACCCCCACGACCGTCACCCTCGGCGACCGCAACGGCCAGGACGTCGAGGTCACGGACGGCCTGAGCGCGGGCCAGACGGTCCAGTACACGCAGACCACGATCAGCCGCGCGGGCGGCACCGGGCAGCGCGGCCAGAGCGGGCAGGGGTTCCAGATCCCCGACGGCGTCCGGTTCCCCGAAGGCTTCACCCCGCCCGACGGGACCGGGTTCCCCGGCGGCGCGGTGCAGGGCGGCACGCGCGGCGGTGGCCAGTGACCGCCGCGGCGCCGGCGGGGCTCGCGCTGCCCACCCCGCTGCCGACCCCCCCGCCCCCCGCGCCCGTCATCGAGCTCGTCGGCGGCCGCAAGACGTACCAGACCGGGAGCCTGAGCTTCGAGGCCCTGCGCGGCGTCGACCTGCGGGTCGAGGCCGGCGAGTACGTCGCCGTCATCGGCCCGTCCGGGTCCGGCAAGTCGACCCTCATGCACGTGCTCGGCTGTCTCGACGTGCTCACGTCGGGCACGTACCGGCTCACCGGGCACGACGTCGGGGAGCTCGACGAGGTGGACCTCGCGGCGGTGCGCAACACCCAGATCGGGTTCGTGTTCCAGCAGTTCCACCTGCTGACATCGCTCTCCGCGGTGCAGAACGTGGAGCTGCCGCTCGTCTACCGCGGGCTCGGCCGCGCCGAGCGTCGCGCGCTGGCCGTCGAGGCCCTCGAGCGCGTCGGCCTGGGCGACCGGCTGGAGAACCGCCCGGGCCAGCTCTCCGGCGGGCAGCAGCAGCGCGTGGCGTTCGCCCGGGCGCTCGTGGGCGGCCCGGCGATGATCCTCGCCGACGAGCCGACGGGCAACCTCGACTCCACCTCCACCGAGGAGGTGCTCGGGCTGCTCGACGCGCTGCACGCCGCCGGCCGCACGATCCTGCTCATCACCCACGAGGCCGAGGTCGCCGCCCGCGCCGCCCGCGTGGTGCGCGTGCTCGACGGGCTCATCCAGGAGGACGCGCGATGACCTGGTCAGAGACCCTCCTCACCGGCTGGCAGGCCATCCGGACCCACGTGACCCGGTCGCTGCTGACGGTGCTCGGCATCCTCATCGGCATCGCCGCGGTGATCCTCACCGTCGGGCTGGGCCTCGGCACCCAGCAGGACGTCAGCGCCCAGATCAGCTCGCTCGGCTCGAACCTGCTCATCGTCACGCCCGGGTCGTCGACGTCGTCCGCCGGGGTGCGCGGCGGCTTCGGCTCCGCGACGACGCTCACGGTCGCCGACGCCGAGGCCATCGCCTCGCCCGTCGTCGCCCCCGACGTCGCGGCGGTCGCCGCGCAGCGCACCAGCTCGCAGAGCCTGACCGCGGGCGACGCCAACTGGACCACGACCGTCGTCGGCACCACCCCCTCGTGGGCGGACGTGCGCTCGCGCACGCTCCTCCAGGGGCGGTTCCTCACGGACGAGGACGTGACCGCGCAGGCCGCCAACGTCGTCCTCGGCACCGAGACGGCCTCCGAGCTGTTCGGCACCACGTTCGCCGTGGGGCGGACCGTGACCATCTCGGGCACGCAGTACACCGTGGTGGGCGTCCTCGCGTCGGCCGGCTCCAGCACCGACGACAACCTCGACGACACCGCCGTGATCCCGCTGCCCACCCTGCTCACCACGCTCGTCGGCGGGACGAGCCGCACCGCGGTCTCGACCGTCTACGTCAAGGCCACGGGCACCGACACCATCTCGGCCGCGCAGCAGCAGGTCACCGCGCTGCTGCTCAACCTGCACGGCATCACCGACGCCGACAGCGCCGACTTCACCGTCTCCAGCCAGGACGCGCTCGTCGACACCGCCACCGGCGTCTACCAGACGCTGACCGTGCTGCTCACCGGCATCGCGGCCCTGTCGCTGCTGGTGGGAGGCATCGGCGTCATGAACATCATGCTCGTCTCGGTCACCGAGCGGACGCGCGAGATCGGCCTGCGCAAGGCCCTCGGCGCCCCGCCCGGCGCGATCCGGCGGCAGTTCCTCGTGGAGGCGTCGATCCTCGGGCTCGTCGGCGGCGTCGTCGGCGCGGCGCTCGGGATCGTGGCCGCCACGGTGCTGCCCGGCATGGTCGGCTCGTCCATCGTCGTCTCGCCGCTCGCGGTGGGCGGCTCGATCGCCGTCGCGCTCGCCATCGGGCTCGTGTTCGGCGTCTACCCGGCCGTGCGCGCCGCTCGCCTGGCGCCCATCGACGCGCTGCGGTCGCAGTGACGCCACCTGCCCGCCCTTCTACTCGTCGCACGTCGTCTCGTCGCAAGCCAAGGAGTCTCCCGTGATCACTCGTCCTCCTCGCCCGTCCTCCCGCGCCGCCCTGCTCGTGCGGGGCACGGGGATGGTCGGCGCGGCCCTCGCCGTCGGGCTCACGCTCGCTGCCTGCGGCAGCGGCGGCGCGGCCGGTCCGGCTCCCACCGCGACCTCCGGCACCACGCAGGCGCCCGACGACGCGGGCGCCGCGCGCGCCGGCGCCGCCCAGCAGTTCCCGGGGGCGTCCGGCGAGGTCGCCGCCGTCACCGGGGACATCGCCCAGGTGCAGGGCGGCGGCTCGCAGACGGCGGTGACGTGGACGGCAGCGACGGTCGTGACCCGGCAGGTCGCCGGGACGCTCGCCGACGTGACCGTCGGGTCGTGCGTCTCGGCGTTCGCCGCCTCCGGCGACGCGTCGTCCGACGAGAGCGCCGCCGTCGCGGCGACGACCGTGACCGTCACCCCCGCGGGCGACGACGGCACGTGCGCACGCGGCGGCGCGGGCGGCCGCGGCCCGGGATCGTCCGCCGACGGCAGGCAGGTGCCCGACGGCGTCCCCTCGGGCTTCCCCACGGACCGGCCGTCCGACCTCCCGTCGGACATGCCCTCCGGCTTCCCCGGTGGCGGCGACGGCGCGGGCCGCCGCGGCTTCGCGGCAGGCGTCTTCGGTACGGTCACCGCCGTCTCCGCGACCGGCTTCACCGTGGAGCAGACGGCCTTCGCCGGCCCCGGCGGGCAGGACGCCTCGGCCCAGCCGGCCACCACGACGCGCGACGTCACCGTCGCGGCCGACACCACGTACACCACCACCCAGACCGCCGACACCTCGGCCATCGCCGTCGGGCAGTGCCTGACGGCCGTCGGCACCGAGGACGGCTCGGGCACGATCACGGCCGACACCATCGCGCTCTCCGCGAAGGGCGAGGACGGCTGCACCTCGCGGTTCGGCGGGGGCCGGTCCGGCCAGGGCGGGTTCCCCGGCGGCGGGCAGGGCCGGAGCACCGCGCAGGGAGGCGGCAATGCGTAAGGCCAGGTCGACCGCGCGCGACGCGTCGCTGAGCGCCGGGCTGTTCGTCCCCGCCGGGCCGACCGACGTCCCCGTCGGCGCAGGGCTCGCGGCGTTCCCGGAGCTCACCCGCGACGCGGTGCTCCGCCGACGGCGCGGCACGCGTCGGCGGCGGGTGATCGCCGCCGTCGTCGCCGTCGCGGTGGCCGGTGGGGGCGGCGCGGTCTACGCCGCGACGCGCCAGCCCGGCACCCGCTACCGCACGGCCGAGGTGACGACGGGAGACGTCGCGCAGAGCGTGTCCGCGACGGGCACCGTCGCGTCCGCCGACCGCGACGACGCCGCCTTCGCCGTCGGCGGCACGGTGGCGACCGTCGACGTCAAGGTCGGCGACGTCGTCGCCGCCGGGCAGACGCTCGCCACGCTCGACCCGCAGGCGCTGGCCGACGCCGTCGAGCAGGCGCAGGACGCCCTGACCCAGGCGCAGCAGACCCTCGCCGACAACCTGGAGACGCAGGCCACGGGTGTGGCGTCCGCGTCGTCGTCGGGCACGAGCGCCACCGCGCGGCAGACGTCCGCGACGACGGGCACGGCCGACCCCGCCTCGGTCACCACGTCGGCGGTCGACGACACCGCGCTCGCTCCCGTGGCGACGGCGTCGACGGTCGCCTACGTCGTGCCCGCCGCCGCGGCCGCTGCTGTGCCCGCCGCTGTACCCGCTGCTGACCGGACGCCCGACCCGGGCGCGACGGCGTCTCCGTCGGCGCCCGCCGGTGACGACGTCGCCGCGCTCCAGCAGGCCGTCAAGGACGCGCAGCAGAAGCTGCTCGACCAGTACGACGCCGTGAACGCGGCGCTCGCGGGCTCGCAGGCGGCCATCGACGACCGGACGACCGGCTCCACCGTCACGTGCGCCGCCTTCCTGGGCGCGGCAGACGACTTCACGACGGCGGCCACCTCGTCGTCGGGGGCGACGTCAGCACCGCAGCCGGACGCGACCGCCGCGTCGTCGGGCGGCGACGCCCCGAACGCGGGCGACGCAGACGCCAGCGACCAGACCACGGGCGACGCGACGGGCGACGACGCGGCCAGTGGCGACGCGACCAGTGACACCGCGTCGGCCGACGGCGCGTCTACCGGCGACGCCCTGGCCGACCTCAAGGCGAAGCTCGACGCGTGCAGCACCGCCCTCGGTGCGGTGCAGGACGGTCAGTCGGCGGCCCAGGCCGCCCAGCAGGAGCTGCTGGCCGACGCGAAGGCGCTCGACGACGCCGTGAGCGCCCTCGCGGCCGCATCTGCGCAGTCCGACAGCGGTGCGGGCACCACCCCGGGCCAGGACGGTTCCGCCACGGGCGGCACGGGCGGCACGAGCGACCCGAGCACGAGCGGGAACGCGACCGGTCAGAACCAGACGGGGCGTCCGAGCACGGGCACGTCCGGCACGGCCACCCCGAGCGCCGGCGGCACGACCGGCACCCCGAGCGGCTCGTCGGCGACGCAGGACACCTCGAAGGTCACGATCTCGGCGGAGCAGATCCTCGCCGACCAGGCCGACGTCGACGCGGCGGAGGCGAACCTCGCCGTCGCGCAGGCGAACGCGACCCGGACCGCCCTGACGTCCCGCATCGCCGGGACGGTGGCCGCGGTCTCGGTGACGCCGGGTGGGTCGGCGTCGGCCTCGACCACGGCCGTCACGGTGCTCGGCACGTCGGGGTACCTGGTGGACGTCACGGTCCCGCTCACCCAGGTGCAGCGCCTGGCGACGGGCCAGCAGGCGACCGCCGCGGTGGCCGGCACGACCACCCCCGTCACGGGCACGGTGAGCCGCGTCGGCGTCGTGAACCAGTCGCAGACGTCCGCGCCGTCGTACACCGTGACGATCGCGCTCGACGCCTCGTCGGGCACGCTCTTCGACGGCTCGTCCGCCCAGGTGTCGGTGGCGGTCGCGACGGCCTCCGGCGTCGTCGTGGTGCCGACGTCGGCGGTCCGCGCCTCCGGGCGCGAGCACACGGTGCGGGTGCTCGACGACGGCGTCGTGTCGACGGTCCCGGTCGAGGTCGGCGCCGTCGGGCCCGAGCTCACGGAGATCACGTCGGGCGTCGCGGCGGGCCAGCAGGTGGTCCTGGCCGATCTGTCCCAGGCGGTCACGACCAGCTCGGACGGCACCGAGCGGTCCGGCCTCAGCGGCCTGGGCGGCGACTCCCGGAGCCGTGAGCTCGGCGGCACGTTCTCCGGCGGCTTCTCGGGGGGCGGCTTCTCGGGCGGTGGCTTCTCCGGCGGGGGCGCGTTCGTCCAGTCCGGCCGCGGCTGATCCGCGCCGATCCGCGCCGATCCGCGCTGATCCGCGCGGTGCGACGGGCGAGGTGAGGAACGGCCCCGCCCGTCGCACCGGGGACGCCGCGGCGCCCGCCTGTCACCTGCGCCCCGTAGGCTGGCGGGCGTGTACGAAGGCGCGGTCCAGGACCTGATCGACGAGCTCGGACGCCTCCCCGGCGTCGGGCCCAAGAGCGCCCAGCGCATCGCGTTCCACCTGCTCGCGGCCGACTCGGGCGACGTGCGCCGGCTCGCGGACGCGCTGCTGGAGGTCAAGGCGCGCGTGCGGTTCTGCGAGGTGTGCGGCAACGTCGCGGAGGCGGAGCGGTGCCGGGTGTGCGTCGACCCGCGGCGGTCCGACGACGTGATCTGCGTCGTCGAGGAGCCGAAGGACGTCGTCGCCATCGAGCGCACGCGAGAGTTCCGCGGCCGCTACCACGTGCTCGGCGGGGCCATCAACCCGATCGAGAACGTCGGCCCGGACGACCTGCGCATCAAGGAGCTGCTCACGCGCCTGGCGGACGGCCGCGTGCAGGAGGTCATCCTCGCCACCGACCCCAACGTCGAGGGCGAGGCCACGGCCACCTATCTGGCCCGGCTCATCGGGCCGATGGGCGTCACGGTCTCCCGCCTCGCCTCCGGGCTGCCCGTCGGGGGAGACTTGGAGTACGCCGACGAGGTGACGCTCGGCCGGGCGTTCGAAGGACGCCGCGTCGTCGGGCGATAGCCGCGGCCGCCGAGAGCACGCGCGACAGGGGAGTGGAGATGGGCGAGATCGAGACCGGCAGCGACCTGCGCGAGGTCGCTCAGAGGACGCAGTCGCACGTGCGCGCGTACCTCTCCACCGTCAGCGAGGTCGCCTCCGGCGGCGCGCCGGGCGCCGAGCTCGGGCTGCTCCTGCTCGCCACGAGCGACCTGCTCGCGTGCGGCGCGCACCTCGCGGCGATCACCGACGTCGTCCCGGCGGAGCGCTTCGAGCCCGACGCCGACGACGAGACCGACGTCGACCCGCTGCGCGTGGCCCTGGCCCAGATGTTCGACGGGTTCGACGACTACCTCGAGGTGGTCGACCCGGTGCTGTCGTCGGAGGTCGGCCCGGCGACCCTCTCCGGGGACATCGCCTGCGTCGTCGAGGAGCTCGCCAAGGGCCTCGCCCACTACGACGAGGGGCACGAGCTCGAGGCCCTGTGGTGGTGGCAGTTCAGCTTCCTGAGCCTGTGGGGCGAGCGCGCCGCCTCGGCGGTCCGCGTGCTCCAGGCCCTCCTCGCGCACCTGCGCCTCGACGTCGACGACGACGTGGCGGCCGAGGCGGAGTACGACGCGCTGCACGCCTGAGCAGCGCCCCGGGGGTCAGGCGACGCGCGTGCCCTTCGGGAGCTTGCGCGTCGGGATCCGCAGCTTACGGACCGCGACGACGACCGCGCCGGCGGCCAGCAGGACCTGGAAGGCCATGCCCCACGGCCACACGAGGTTGCGGCTCGGCTCGGGCTCGACGACGGGAGACTCGGGCGACCCGGTGACGTTGCCGTCGGAGTCGAGGACGGTGAACGATCCCGAGCACCAGTCCATCTCGGGAGCCGGCCCCGTCCGGGCCAGGCGGACCGCGAGCTGGAGCGCCGTGAGCGGGCTGGAGGCACCCAGCGCGGCGTCGTCGTCGGGGTCGGGCAGCGGCTGCGCGTCCGCGACCATGACGAACGGGTTCGGCGCGAGCAGCCACCAGGTGCGCTCGGTGTGGAACACCGTCTGCGTCTGGGTCTGCCACTCGCAGCGGGGCGCCACGGAGCCGTCCACGGTCGCCACCGACGCCCAGACGCGCACCTCCTCGTTCTGCATGGCGAGCGGCGCGGTCAGCCCGAAGAGGATCGGCAGGAGCACCGCGAGCCCGCCGACGGTCAGGTAGGTCAGCACCGCCGACCCGGAGGTCTTCGTGACCAGCGCGGAGAAGCCGAGCCCGATCGCGCACACCACGAGCAGCACGAACGCGAGCATCAGCAGCGTCGTGAGGAGCGACAGGACGGCCACGCCGCCCGCGGCGAGCGCCCAGACGATGAACGGCACGCTCGCCACCAGGAACGCCAGCGCCGCCGCCCACGCGGCGAGCAGCTTGCCCACGACGATCTCGGCAGGGCTCAGCAGCGTGGCCTGCAAGGTGGCGAGCGTCCCCGCGTTGCGGTCGCCGTTGATCGCGGCGGCGCTGAGCGTCGGGGCGACGAGCAGCCCGAGGAACAGCACGAAGAACACGACGATGCCGAAGATCAGCGGCCCGAAGGGGTCACGGTTCGCCGCGTCGTCCGAGAGCGCGTACAGCGCGCCCGTGGTGAGCCCCGTGATCGCCCCGACGACGACGAACCACACGACCAGCGCGACCTTCCACCGCGTGGAGCGGACGCGCTGCCGCAGCTCGAGCTGCGCGACGGTGCGGACGCCGTGCCAGGTGAGGTGCCAGTCGCCGCGGCCCGTCGCCGCGCCGGGTGTCGTCGAGCCCGGTGTCGTCGGGCCGGGCGTCGCCGAGGTTGCCAGGTCCGCGCTCATCGCCGCTCCTCCTCCAGGGCCAGGTACGCCTGCTCCAGCACGCCGCCCGCGGGCGCGAGGGACGAGACCGCGACGCCGTCGGCGACGGCCGCACGCAGCAGGGCAGCGGCGGAGGCCTCCCCGTCGAGGTCGACGAGCACCTCGTCAGGGGGCACGCTCCCTGTGGGCTCTGCCGCCGGGCTTCCGGGCTCTGCCATGGGGCCGGGCTCCGCCGCCGGGGCGGGCGGGAGGTAACCGTTCTCCGTGAGCCACGCCCGCAGCGCGACCGTGTCCAGGGCCGTGATCCGCCACGGCCGCCGTTCCGCGGCGGCGCCGGTGACCGACCGGGTCGCCACCGTCCTGCCGCGCGAGAGGAACACGGCGTCGTCGGCCATCTCGTCGAGCTCGGTGAGCACGTGGCTGGAGATCAGCACCGTCTTGCCCCGGGCCGCGAGCCGGCGGACGAGCTCGCGCAGGTCCACGCGCGAGCGGGGGTCGAGGCCAGACGCGGGTTCGTCGAGCAGCAGGACGTCGGGGTCGTGCACGAGCGCGCGGGCCAGGCCGAGGCGCTGCTTCTGCCCGCGCGAGAGCACGTGCGCGGGGGCGTCGGCGTACTCGCCCAGGTGCACGAGGTCGAGGAGCTCCGCCGCGCGGGAGGTGCCGACGTCGCGCGGCAGCCGGTACGCGGCCGCCACCGTGGTCAGCACCTCACGGCAGGTCAGCGAGTCCCACGTGCCGAAGACGTCGGGCATCCAACCAGTCCGGCGTCGGGCCTCCAGACCCTGCGTCACCGGGTCGAACCCCGCGACGGACACCTCCCCGGCGTCGGGCACGAGCAGACCCGCGAGGACCAGCAGCAACGTCGTCTTGCCGGAGCCGTTCGGACCGACCAGCGCGGTGACCCGGCCGGGCCGCGCGACGAGGTCGACGCCGTCGACCGCCCGGACCGGCCCGAACGCACGCCGGACGCCGCGGGCGTCGATGCCCCCTACGGTGCTCATGACGGGACCGTACTGGCCCACGCCCCAGATCGCCCCGAACCCGCCGGGTGAACGTCCCGATCAGTAACAGAAATGGGCGCAAAACGGTGACAGCCCGCTGCCGCCTCGCCGCCCAGCCGCGCCCGTCTGGCCCGCGATCGGAACGTGCTTTCGGTATCGGAACGTGCGCTTCGATGCACGTTCCGATACCGAAAGCACGTTCCGATCGCACGCTCCGGCACTGAACCGGCCGCCCCGACGCCGCAGGGCACGTTCCGATCCGCGGGGTGCGAGCATGTGGGCCGTGCCTGAGCTCGATGTCCTCACCTGGGTCCTCGTCGTCGTGGCCGGGTTCGCCGCCGGGTGGGTGGACGCCGTCGTCGGCGGGGGTGGGCTGATCCAGCTTCCCGCGCTGCTGCTCGTGCCCGGCGTCGCGCCCGTGCAGGCCCTGGCCACCAACAAGGTCGGCTCCATCATGGGGACGTCGACGTCGTCGATCACCTACGCGCGGCGCGTGCACCCGGACTTCACCACGGCCGGGCCGATGGCGGCCGCGGCGCTCGCGGGCGCCGTCGGGGGAGCGGCGCTCGCCTCGCACATCCCGGCCGAGGCGTTCAAGCCCATCATCCTCGTGGTGCTCGTCGGGGTGTTCGTCTGGACGCTGCTCAGGCCGTCGCTCGGGGACCGCACCCGGCTGCGCTGGGAGGGCAACCGGCACCGCGTCACGGCGGCCGCGACCGGCCTGGTCATCGGGGTGTACGACGGCGTGCTCGGCCCGGGGACCGGGACGTTCCTCGTGATCGCGCTCGTCGGTGTGCTCGGGTATGCGTTCCTGCCGGCGTCGGCGCTCGCGAAGATCACCAACTTCGCCACCAACCTGGGCGCGCTGATCTTCTTCGTCCCGGCCGGGCACGTGATCTGGCACCTGGGCCTCGCGGTCGGCGCCGCGAACCTCGTCGGCGGCTACCTGGGCGCCCGCATGGCGGTGGCCCACGGGTCGCGGTTCGTGCGCGTCGTGTTCGTCGTCGTCGTCGGGGCGCTGATCCTGCGGCTCGGGTATGACGTGGTGACCGGGTCCTGAACCTGGCAGCCTCGGCTGCATGTCGATCGCGCGCACGCCCGAGCCGCCGTACACGGCCGTCATCTTCACGTCGCTGCGCACGCCGGGCGACCGGGGGTACGCCCGCATGTCCGAGCGCATGGTCGAGCTCGCCGCGCAGCAGCCCGGGTTCCTCGGCGTGGAGTCCGCCAGGGAGGGCCTGGGCATCACGGTCAGCTACTGGTCCGACGACGACGCCGCGGCAGCCTGGAAGCGGGTGCACGAGCACGTGGTCGCGCAGGAGCGCGGCAGGTCGACCTGGTACGAGGACTACGAGGTGCGTATCGCGACGGTGACGCGCGCGTACGGCAGGCCCCGCGCCACCGACGCGACGGGGTGAGACAGCCCGGCGGGCCGCGACGTCGGCCGCGTACCATCGTCGGGCAAGCACAAGCACCCGGCGGGCCGTTGAGAGAGACGGAGGCCGGCGACAGAAAGAGCTGAGCATGGCACTAGTCGTGCAGAAGTACGGCGGTTCCTCGGTCGCGGACGCGGCCAGCGTCAAGCGCGTGGCCAAGCGCATCGCGGAGGCGAAGCGGGCCGGGAACGACGTCGTCGTCGTCGTGAGCGCCATGGGCGACACCACGGACGAGCTGCTGGACCTGGCAGCACAGGTCACCCCGCTCCCGCCGCAGCGCGAGCTGGACATCCTCCTCACCGCCGGCGAGCGCATCTCCATGTCGCTGCTCGCGATGGCGATCAACAACCTCGGCGTGAAGGCCAAGTCCTTCACGGGCCAGCAGGCCGGCGTCATCACCGACGCCGTGTACGGCAAGGCCCGCATCGTCGACGTCGTCCCCGCACGCATCCGCGAGACGCTCGACCGGGGGCAGGTGGCGATCGTCGCCGGCTTCCAGGGCGTCAACGTCGCGTCGAACGACGTGACGACGCTGGGCCGCGGCGGGTCCGACACGACCGCCGTCGCGATCGCGGCGGGGCTGAGCGCCGACGTCTGCGAGATCTACTCCGACGTCGACGGCGTGTTCACGGCCGACCCGCGCATCGTGCCGAGCGCCCGCAAGATCGACCGCCTCACCTACGAGGAGATGCTCGAGCTGGCGGCGTCGGGCGCGAAGATCCTCGCGCTGCGCGCCGTCGAGTACGGGCGCCGCTACGGCGTGCCGATCCACGTCCGCTCGTCGTTCTCGAACGCCACCGGCACCATGGTCGCCGGTACCTACGGCGACCTCATCGACCCCAACGCACCTGCACACGGCCAGGAGGCTGACGTGGAAGCACCGATCATCTCCGGCGTCGCGCACGACCGCAGCGAGGCCAAGATCACCGTCGTCGGCGTGCCCGACGTGCCCGGCATGGCCGCCCGCATCTTCGAGGTCGTGGCCGCCGCCGGCGCGAACATCGACATGATCGTGCAGAACGTGTCGGCCGCCCACACCGGGCTGACGGACATCTCGTTCACGCTCCCCGAGGGCGACGGCCCCTCGACGCTCGCCGCGCTCAAGGGCGTGCAGGCGGAGATCAGGTACGAGTCGCTCCAGTTCGACGACCAGATCGGCAAGCTCTCGCTGGTCGGCGCCGGCATGAAGACCAACCCCGGCGTCTCGGCCCGCCTGTTCGGCGCGCTGCGCGACGCCGGCATCAACATCGAGATGATCTCGACCTCGGAGATCCGCATCTCCGTGGTGACCCGCGCCGACTCGCTGGACGAGGCCGTCAAGGCCGTCCACTCGGCGTTCGGGCTGGACTCGAACGAGGGCGAGGCCGTGGTCTACGCCGGGACGGGGCGCTGACATGGCCCAGATCAACACCGAGGGTGTGAACGTCGCCGTCGTCGGCGCGACCGGGCAGGTCGGCGCCGTCATGCGCCGCCTGCTGGAGGAGCGCGACTTCCCCGTCAAGGAGATCCGCTTCTTCGCGTCGGCCCGCTCCGCCGGGACGACGCTGCCGTTCGCCGGGTACGACGTCGTCGTCGAGGACGTCGCCCTCGCGGACGCGGACAGCCTGGCTGACGTGGATATCGCCCTGTTCTCTGCAGGTGGCGGGACCTCGAAGGAGCACGCGCCGCGGTTCGCCGAGGCGGGCGCCGTCGTCGTCGACAACTCCTCCGCGTGGCGCCGCGACCCGCAGGTGCCGCTGGTGGTCTCCGAGGTGAACCCGGACGCCATCGCCGAGGCGGAGCTCGGGATCATCGCCAACCCGAACTGCACCACCATGGCCGCCATGCCGGTGCTCAAGCCGCTGGCCGACGCCGCCGGGCTCGAGCGCCTGCGGATCACGACGTTCCAGGCCGTGTCCGGGTCGGGGCTCGCGGGTGTCTCGGAGCTCGCCGACCAGGTGCGCGCCGCCGTCTCCCAGGACTTCGAGAGGCTGACGCACGACGGGTCCGCCGTCGAGTTCCCCGCGCCGGTGAAGTACGTCGCGCCCATCGCGTTCGACGTCGTCGCGCTGGCCGGGTCGATCGTCGACGATGGCTCGAACGAGACCGACGAGGAGCAGAAGCTCCGCAACGAGTCGCGCAAGATCCTGTCGCTGCCCGACCTGGCCGTGGCCGGGACGTGCGTGCGCGTGCCCGTGTTCACGGGGCACTCGCTGTCGGTCCACGCGGAGTTCGCGAACCCGATCACGCCCGAGCAGGCGACCGCGCTGCTCGCGTCGGCCCCGGGCGTGCAGCTCGTCGACGTCCCGACGCCGCTGGCCGCCGCCGGCGTCGACCCGTCGCTGGTCGGCCGCATCCGGCAGGACCAGTCGGTGCCCGACGGCCGTGGGCTCGTGCTGTTCGTGTCGAACGACAACCTGCGCAAGGGCGCGGCGCTCAACGCGATCCAGATCGCCGAGCTCGTCGCGGCGGACATCGCGGAGCTGTCGACGCTGGAGGCCGCCGACGAGGCGTGACGACCCCTGTGACAGGTGAGCCTGCCGACGCCTCACCAAGCGGGGTTTCGGCAGGCTCACCCGTCGGGCGTCACGTCTGTCCGCGGCTGCGTCGCCGCGGACGCTCGCCAACGACTCGAGCACCGTGGGCCCTGTCGTGCTTAGCCGCCCTGTGACGTCCGCCGGCCGATCGCCGGCGCGAGCACCCACAGCGCGACCGCCGCGAGCACGTGCCACACGGCGTGCCCCGACCAGCCGGCCGCGAACCACGCGCTCGACGGGTCGCACCACGGCCAGCCCGGCCGGCTCAACGTCCCGACCACCCCGCCGACGCCGAGCAGCGCCATCGCCGTGACGGCCCGAGCCCGGATCGCCGGCCGGCGCCCCGCGCGCAGCAGCGTCACCCCGACCGCGACGACCGCGACCGCGCTCTGCGCCGCCGCCGACACCCCCGGCCACAGCGCCGCCAGGACCACGCAGGCCGCCGTCGGTGCCACCCACCACCCGTGCCGGAGCCGCCGCCCCGTGAGGTCCGCGATGCCGTCGGCGGCGACGAGGGCGAGCGCGCCCATGAGCGGCGGATCGTGCAGCACCGGGTTCCACACGGGCGCGGGCCCGTGCTGCACCACCGACCCGACCCCGTTGAGCGCGGTGAGCACGCCGAGCGCCACCTGCAGGACGCCGGCAGGCGTGTGACGCCGACGCCACGCGACGGCCAGGATCGCGACGCCGGCGACGACGAACGCGAGGCTCGACCAGGCGCTCGCGGGCTGCACCCAGAACGCGGGCCCGAGCGGCTCGCAGGATGGCGGGATCGACTGCATGGCCTCAGCCTCGCCGGGAAGCGGCCGGGTGTCCGGCCCGCTGGCGCGGCGCGCGGCCCGCGCCAGCGCCTGGGTGCTGTGACGCCGCGCAGGACGACGAGCGGCACGCAGCGATGCCGGTGCGGCGTGCGTCGCGCCCAGGTCCCGCAACTCCGCACGAGGTCGCGGGCGGCGAGGACGGTCCCGTCACCCGACCGCCTCGATGTCCACCTCGGGCACGTACTCGTAGACGATCCAGTCGCCGTCCTCGACGCCGAGGTCGATCCCCGAGATGACGTCCCCGCCTCCGTCGACGTAGGCATGGAGGTCCCCGTCGGTCGAGGTGGACGGTTCCGTGTGGACCTGGACGAGGAACGACCACCTCGCTGCCGCCACCTCCTCGGAGAGCGTCTCCAGCACGGCGGCGTCCCGCGCGCCGCCCGACCGCACGGGGTACTCGGCGGCAGCGGTGCGCGTCGCGTCGCTGACCTTCGTGCACCACCAGCAGTCGGGCGAGGACAGGGCGTCCCAGGCGGTCGTGTCGCCGGACAGGTAGATCGCGTTGCTGAGCTCGAGGAAGTACTCGGCGGTGGCGATCGCCCCCTCGCGGTCCGCCACGGCCATCGCCGCAGGGCGCGGCGGCACCACGGACGCCCCGTCGCCGGCACCGCCGGTGCGGTCGCGAGCGACGAGGTCCCGGGCACCGCCGCGTCCGGGCGACGGCTTGGCGTCGAGCGGCAGGTCGCCGCGGGACGCTGCCGACGTGTCCTCGTCCGTGGACGCGATCGGAGCAGGGGCCGCCGCGGTGGCGTGGTCCCGTGCGGCGGCGTGGTCCCGTGCGGCAGCGTCCTGGTGGTGCGCGACGGCGGCTGCCGTTCCCAGGACGGCGATCACGGCAGCGGCAGCGCCGGCCATGCCGACGTGACGACGGATGTTGAGGTTCATCAGTGGGCTCCCCCGTGGGCTGTGGCCTGGCCGGACGGCCGGGTGCCGGTCACCGTAACGAGCGCGCGGCCTGCGCGAAGGAGGCCTGTGGACAACCCCGGGACCCGGGGCGCAGCCGTCAGTGGTGCGGCGTGAACAGCGCGCGCAGGTCGTCCGCGTCGAGGCTGCGCGAGAACACGTCGTCGCCGTCGCCGAGGACCGCGCTGACCGCGGCGGCCTTGCGCTCCTTGAGCTCCATGACCTTCTCCTCGATCGTCCCGGCCGCGACCATGCGCACCACGTTCACGGGCCGGGTCTGGCCGATGCGGTGGGTGCGGTCCACGGCCTGCGCCTCGGTCGCGGGGTTCCACCACGGGTCCAGCAGGTAGACGTGGTCGGCCTCGGTGAGGTTGAGGCCGAACCCGCCCGCCTTGAGGCTGATGAGGAACAGAGGCGCGTCGCCGTCCTTGAAGCTCCGGATGACGTCGGCCCGGCGTCGTGTGGTCCCGTCGAGGTAGGCGTGCCGCAGCCCCAGCGCGTCCAGGCGGGCGGAGACGAGCGACAGGTAGCTCGTGAACTGCGAGAACACGAGCGCGCGGTGCCCCTCCGCCGCGACCTCGAGCAGCTGGTCCGCCAGCACGTCGAGCTTCGACGACGGCACGCCGTCGTACGCCTCCGGGTCGACGAGCGAGGCGTCCAGTGCCATCCGGCGCAGCGTCGTGAGCGACTTGAAGATGGCCAGGCGGTTGCCGTCGACGTCGTCGAGCATCCCCAGCACGCGCGTGCGCTCGCGCTGGAGGCGGGCGTCGTAGGCGCGGCGGTGCCCGGGCGCGAGGTCGACCGCGAGCACCTGCTCCTGCCGCTCGGGCAGCTCGGGGGCCACCTGCTCCTTGGTGCGTCGCAGCATCAGCGGGCGCACGCGCCGCCGCAGCAGGTCCGCGCGCGCCGCCGCGTGCGCGCGCACGGCGGGCGCCGCGCCCGGCCGGGCCGCGGCGGTCAGCGGCTTGACGAAGTCCTCCGCGAACCGCCGCCGCGACGGATACAGCCCGGGCGCGACGACGGCGAGCAGCGCCCACAGCTCGCCGACGTCGTTCTCCATGGGCGTGCCCGTGATCGCGAGCTTGAACGGCGCGGGCAGCGAGCGCGCGCACGCGTTGACGCGGGAGGCGTGGTTCTTGACGAACTGCGCCTCGTCGAGCACGAGGCCCGCCCACGGCAGGTCGTGGAAGGCGGTGGAGTCGAGCCGGAAGATCGCGTAGGACGTCACGACGACGTCGGCCCCCGCGACCTCGTCCGCGAGGGGCGCCGCGGCGCGCGTCGACGTCGTCGTGCGGATGACGACGCGCAGGCCCGGCGCGAACCGTGCCGCCTCGGCCGCCCAGTTGCTCACCACGGACGCCGGCGCGACGACGAGGAAGGGCGGCGCCTGCGGCGACGCGGCGCGGGCGTGCGCGACGAGCGCGAGCGTCTGGAGCGTCTTGCCGAGCCCCATGTCGTCGGCGAGGATCCCGCCCAGCCCGTGCTCGTGGCAGAACGCGAGCCACTCGAACCCCTGCTGCTGGTAGGGCCGCAGGTCCGCCCGGAGGCCGTCCGGCACCGGGCGGGTCTGCGGGCGCGCCGCAGCGCCGTCCGAGGTCAGGGCCAGCAGGCCGCCCACGGACGCCCGCCAGCGCTCCGGGACGTCGACGACGTCGGCGAGCTCGTCGAGGTCCTCCCACAGGCCCGCGTGGTACCGGTTGATGCTGGGCGCGTACGGGCGTCCGGGTCGGTCGGAGAGGCGGGACGCCTCGTCGAGCAGGTCGCGCAGCCGCTCCAGCGCGGGGTGGTCGAGCCGCAGCCACGTGCCGTCCACGAGCACGAGCCGCTTCTTGCCCGAGCCGAGGGCCTCGATGATCGAGCGCACGGGCACCTCGTGCCCCGCGACCTGGACGGACACGGCGAGGTCGAACCAGTCGGTGCGCTCGGTGTCGAGCGTCGTGAGCGCGACGGTGGGGGCGCCCGCGAGCTCGCGGTAGGCGGGCTGCTCCACGACGTCGACGCGCACGTCGGGGACGTCGCGGAGCGCGGGCAGCAGCACCTCGGCCGCGTCGAGCGCGTCGACGTCGGTGAGCGTCAGCTCGTCCCCGAGCGTCAGGTCCGCGAGCGCGTCGAGCGCCCGGACGGTCTGCGCGACGGCGTCGCGCACCTTCTGCTCGGCGACGAGGTCGCGGCTCGCGGCGTCGCGTGTCGTGGCCCGCCACGGGTACGTCACGGGGCCGGACGGCGTCGCGTACTCCCACGCGCACGCGAGCCGCAGCAGGGGCGGCCCCTCGAACGACGCCGTGACCACGAGCGTGGGCAGCGCGGGCGCGGGGAGCGCGACGGAGGCGTCGCTGCTGGTCAGCGCGATCTGCCGGGCCAGCCGCGGGTGGTAGCCGGACCAGAAGTCGGCGACGTCGGCGGCGGGCACCACGACGGGGTCCGCGTGCAGCAGCTCGATCGCGGCGAGGCTCAGCGGCGCGGGCGTGGGGCCGAGCACCAGCACGTCGTCCTCGAGGGCGAACAGGCCGCCGTCCCCGACGTTGCCGCGCACGGGAGCGGTGGTCGGGCGGCCGTCGAACGTCATCGTGGGCGTCAGGCGCAGACCGCCGGCGTCGGCCGTGAGGTCGAGGGCGGCCGCTGCGCCGCCCGCGAGACGGAGCGAGCCCTTGCCGGCCGCGACGAGCGGGACGCCGAGCTCGACGGCCCGCGCGAGGTGCGGCCACAGCACCCGGGACGTGAACCCGGCGAGGTTCTCCCACGTGCTGGAGCCGTACCGGTAGCCCGTGGGCCTGCGCATCGCGGCGAGCTCCAGGAGCCAGTCGCGCGCCACCGGCTCCCAGCGCTCGCCGTAGTACTCGTGCGGCAGCAGGTCCCAGCTCACCTCGTACCCGCCCGACCAGCCGCCCTTCGCGCCCTGCTTGACCGGGCGGACGGAGACGCCGGAGCCGGGTCTGCCGTCGAGGCGGAGCTGGAGTGCGAGCGGGGTCACGCGTGCCTCGCCCGGCGTGGTCGCGGGAGCCGTGGCGGGGAGGCGGTCGAGCGTGCGCCGCCACGCCGGGCTCGACGTCACGGCGGCCGCGGGGCCGGGAGCGTCGTCGAGACCGCCGTCCTGGCCGGCGTGGTACGCCTCGAGCAGCAGCGCGGCGACGTGCTTGCAGTCGGAGCCGACCGGGCACGTGCACGACGAGTCGTCGATCTCCAGCGTCCGTCCGGCCCGCGCGAACCACACCGACGCCCGGTACAGGGGCAGGCTCCCGCGCACCGTGCCCTCGAGCCGCAGCACCCTCGGGTCCCAGTGCAGCGACGTGACCCGGCCCTGGTCGCGGTACGCGGCGCCGCGCGCGAACGCGCCGGGGCCCACGTACCCCGCGATGGCGCCCGGCCCGGGCGGCGTGAGGGAGGGGTGCACCCGGCGATCTTGGCACGGGGGAGTGACACGGACAGCAGTGTGAGACGAGCGGCGGACCCTAGTGCGCAGGTGTGACCGGTGTCACGCGAGGTCTCGCCATTCGGGAGGTTTCGGCTCAACCGCGTCTCAGCGTTGCCATCTCGTGACCCCCTCTGCTTCGGTGGAACGGCCCGCAAGAACCAACGAGAGGAGCTCAGCGTGCTCACTGTGACCGACAACGCGCGAGCGGCAGTCGAGGACCTGGCGCAGCAGGCCGGCGTCCCCAGCGAAGGTGGTCTGCGGATCGCCCAGTCCGCCGGGGTCCCCGGCAACTTCGAGCTGGCCCTGGTGCCCGCTCCGCAGCCCGACGACCAGGTGGTCGACGAGTCGGGCGCCACGCACGTCTTCGTGGAGAAGGAGGCCGCGGACGCCCTGGACGCCCTCACTCTCGACACCGACCCCGCCGCTCAGGGCCCGGGGTTCGTCCTCACGCCGCAGGCCTGAGGGCCCGCACTCCGACGGCCGCCGCCCCTGCCGGGCGGCGGCCGTCGTCGTCGGGGGCGACCGCGCTCAGGCGGGTCCGTCGCCCGCGCGGTCCTCGGGCTCCTGGCCGCGCGCGGCGGCCCGCCGCCGGTCCGGCGCGCGCCTCGTCCTCGACGTCGCCGCGCCCGAGGTCGCGACGTCGACGACGTCGCTCGCCGGCGACGCCTGGCTGGCGGTCCCCTCGCTGCTGCACGCCCGGAGGTCGTCGTCGATCAGCACCCGGAGCAGCTCGACGACGATCTTGCGGTGCCGGGGCGACAGGTGGTCGACGTCGGGCGGGAGCTCCTTGGCGAACGGAGGCCCGGGCACGGGCTGGCCCGCGGCCGCGAAGGCCTCGTCGTCCGTGACGTGGGACAACCAGGCGATCGCGCGGATGGTCTCCGACGTCGGGCGTGACTTGTAGGTCCCCGCGGCGATCGCGTTGAGCGTGGTGTCGACGATCTTGAAGCCGTGCTCCTGTGCGCGCCTGGCGAGCTGGCGCATCGACGTCCCGGCATCTGCCTGTGCGGCCCGCGCGAGGTCCTGCAATGTCCGAACTCTCGGTTTCATGGCATTCCTCCCGGGCAACGGTCGAATCGCGCCACATCACCCTTTGACAACCTGCTCACACATCATCGCAGGTAGAGGGCCATCTTTGGAGGCATATTCCTGACAACCTGATGACAAGTGGTCCGCACCGCACTTGTGAACCCTGCATGCTCGGTCAGGACGCGTCCGGTCCCGGGCGCGAGAAACCTGGAGGGCGACATGTGGGTGAAGGACGCCGCGTTGATCCGGCGAGCGCGTGAGCAGCGCCGCTACTCGCAGCGGGACCTGGCCTTCCTCGTCCGCCGCACCCAGGCGGCGATCCACGCGGTGGAGGCCGGCAAGCTCCGCAGCATCAGCGACGACTTCGCGCTCGCGATCGCGACACGTCTCGACGTGCCGTGGGAGGTGCTCTTCAGCACCGATGCCAAGGACGGTCCCGACGGCGTCGGGATGACGGACGAGCTCCGTGCCGGCGTGTTCCCCGCAGAGGCCGAGGACGACCCGGAGGTCGCGTCGCGGTGAGCGACGTCACCCTCCGGCCCGCGGGCTCTGGCGCTGCCAGATCGATGCAGGCGGCCCACGGGTCGCGGAAGGAAGCAGACCATGACTGACCACAGGAGGCGTCGCCCACAACGCCGGCCGACAGGCTGGCGCGTGATCAGCGGCGTGACCGCACTCGCCCTCACCCTTGTCTCGGGAGGGCTTTTCGTGACGTCGGCGGCCGCCGACGACGCGGACCCGACCGCTGTCGCGGTCGAGTCCGCCGAGGTGACCGCGCCGGTGGAGCCGGCCCCTGACGACGAGGTTCGTGACGACGAAGCAGCAACGATGCCTGACGGCACGTCGGACGGCTCGTCGCCCGCCGACGACGGGGACGGGGACGGCGATGAGGACGGCAGGAGCGTCGACATGCAGGCCGGCACGTCAGCCCGCGCGCACGCTCCCCCGGCGGCGCAGGACGGCTTCGTCGAGATCGAGACGGCCCTTACCCACGCCCCGCCGGCCTACGCGCCTGCGGCTGCCGAGGCCCTGCCTGTTGCAGACCCGGTCTACGCACACATCCGCGTCGACGCCGGAGCCGACCGGACCGGGCTGAGCGCCTGGTCCACGGGTCGGCTTCCGCTCGACGAGGTCACTGGGCTGGCCGGCGTCGTGCTCCGACTTCACCGGGCGACCGGCGCGAGCGCCGCCGGCACCGTCGACGCGCCAGTCGACTACGACTGGGCACGCGCCGTCACCGACGCCAACGGCGTTGCGACGTTCCGCGTCCCTATCGTCACCGGCCTCAGCTGCACCCAGGCGGTCGGCTCGACGCTGGCAGGCTCGCAGAACTCAATCCCGGCGAACTCGACGGACCGCGCCTGCTTCGACGAGTCGGGTGCCTTCGCGAACGCGCGCTTCTGGGTCATCCAGGAGGGTTTCGAGGCTACCGACGGCGCCACCGTGGACGCCACCAACGACTGGTTCATGAACCAGACACTGCGGACTGGCGCTACCGGTCCGTCGCCGTCCGACGCTTTCCAGTACCGCTTTCTGACGGCAGCGATCTCGTCGAACCAGACCGCCGCGAACCCTCAAGCCTCGGGCGTCGACTTCATGCACCAGGAGTCCACGTCGACCGACAACCTCCGGCTGCGCTCCGGCGGCGTCTGGCAGAACTCGCGCCAGAACCCGTCGTTGCCGGCACAGTGCGGACTCAACGTCGCGCTGGTCATGGACCTGTCGTCGTCGATGACGGTGGCCGGAAGCCCGAACCAGGTTCCGCTCATGCTCGACGCGGCAGACGGCCTCGTGCAGTCGCTCGTCGGGACGCCGACGCGGATCTCGGCGTACAACTTCGGCTGGAACTCGCCGATCAGCGGAAGCCATGCGAACGTCTCGGGTGACGCGAACGGGCCCGCACGATCGATCGCCTCTCAGGTTGACGCTACCAAGTTCAAGGCCGCCTATCGCAGCTGGGCGACGCGGTCGGGGACGCACGCGACGAACTGGGACCAGGCGTTGTGGACCGTCCATCAGCAGAACGCCAAGCGTGCGGCCGCCGACACGTACGACCTCGTCGTCTTCATGACCGACGGCAACCCGACGGCGTACGGACTGCTCGGAACCTCGACCTCGACGACGAACGGCCGCGGGAGCCAGAACGCTCGGATCGACGTGGAGGCCGCGGTCTTTGCCGCCAACGCGCTCAAGGCCAGCGGCACCCGGATCCTCGCCGCCGGTGTCGGAACCGCGGTGACCGACGCCGCGTCCGTGCACAACCTCACGGCGATCTCGGGCCAGACCCAGTTCGCGGCCGGCACATCGCTCGGCGATGCCGATGTGTTCCGGTCCAACGACTGGTCGGCGCTCAGAGCAGCCCTTCGAGACTTCGCCGTGGAGTCGTGCACACCGTCGCTGTCGATCAACAAGATCGAGGTTCCGGCCGACTTCGACGCGTCGACGATCTCCTTCGACGCCGACGGCCGCCCGCTCGTCAACGGCGGGCAGCCGGGCGCTGGATGGTCGTTCTCCGCTGTCCCGGCGGACGACGCGCCGTTCAAGGTCGCAGGCAGCGGCCCGTTCGTCACCAACGCCTCCGGGTCCGTCAACATCCCGCTGGATGTCAGTCCGCAGGCGAACCAGACCGATCCGGGCAGGATCTCGATCAGCGAGGAGCTCAAGCCTGGCTGGGAGATCGTTCCGCAGGACGGCCACAACGCATCGTGCATCTACACGACGGTCGGCGCGGGCGGCTTCACCCGGATCGGCGTGATGGACACCGGCTTCGGCACGGCGAACCCGGGTGCTGACCTCAGCATGATCGGGGAGTCCATGGTGACCTGCTGGGTGGTCAACCGCGCCCCGGCGCCGCTGACGGCGAGCGCTACCGCGGTCGGCCAGTACGACACGGGTTGGTCGTGGGAACTCGACAAGAGCTCGATGG
The DNA here is from genome assembly GCF_004135385.1 of Xylanimonas protaetiae. Taxonomy (NCBI): domain Bacteria; kingdom Bacillati; phylum Actinomycetota; class Actinomycetes; order Micrococcales; family Promicromonosporaceae; genus Xylanimonas; species Xylanimonas protaetiae. The sequence continues at coordinate 1,539,263 of NZ_CP035493.1, forward strand.
ACGACGGCAAGACCGTCACGCTGGTCCCGGGTACGGCGCTTCCGGTCACGTACACCCTTGACGTCGCCGCGACGCCCACGAACGCGAACTTTACGGCGTCCGGCGAGGTGGTCGTCAGCAACCCCAACGGCGACGCGATGCCTCTCGACGGCGTCCAGGTTCTCGTCAACGGGGTTGCCGTGGAGCTGAGCGGGCCGACGCAGGTCGGAGCGGAGACGTCGGTGGCGCTGCGTTGGGAACGGACCTTCGGATCCACCGATCCGCGGCCGCTGAACGTCCTTGTGACGATCGACGGCGTCGACCAGCCGGGCACCGTCGGGACGTTCACTGGGTTGGAGCGCAACCGTACGGCCGTGCTGGCCGACGCCTTCGCGGACGCGGTTCTCGAGCGGTTCCCCCTTCTGGCCGACCACTTCGACGACATCACCCTCGACGTCGACGGCTGGCGCGACCAGGAGGGCGCGGTCACGGCGGCGGGCACGCCGACGTGGCAGTTCGTCTATGAGCGCAAGCTTGGCCCGCTGAACGCGGGCGAGACGTTCGAGTTCACGAACGTCGCAATCCTCACGCCCGAGGACGGCGACCCGATCGTCGACGAGACCACGACGACGCTCGTGACCCGCGAGGACCTCGCGGTCACCGCGGACGTCACGGTCGAGGCCCAGCGCACGTTCGACTGGAGCATCGAGAAGCTCGTCCGCCTCGCCGGTTCCAACGGCGTGTGGGGCCCGTCCGCGGGTCCGGTCGTGGCGGGCGCCGACGGCACGCGTGAGTTCGAGTACCGGCTCGTCGTGACGCCAGGACCGATCAGCGACTCGAGCTTCGTGGCGACCTTCGACGGCATCGAGGTGACGAACCCGAACCCGGTCGACGTGAAGCTCACGAGCATCACCCCGACGGTGACGATCGATGACGCCGTGTCGCAGACGTTCCAAGTGAACGAGCCCGGCCCGTGGGTCGTCCCGGCGGCGACCAAGTCCGGTGACGGGGTCACGACTGCCGGGGTCGCGACCTTCGCCGTCGAGTCCGTCGTCGTCGACGCAGACACCGTGGACGCCTTGCGCGCCGGTGACTTCCGCTTCGACGTGGAGATCGCGTGGGACGGCGGGGAGCTCGGCTCGCCGGCGTCGTCCGCGACCGCGACGGCACCGGACGACGTCGAGGTGACCTGGGAATGGTCGTTCACCAACCACGTCGTGCACGTCTTCGATGACATGACGAACCCGGACGAGCCCGTGTACTTGGGCACGGTCCATTGGATGGATGGTGTGACCAGCGTGGCAGCGGGTGTCGCGGTGGCCGAGCCTGGGTGGACCGGGTCGGGTGCTGAGCGGCATGCGGTGTTCACGTACACGCTGGATGCCGGGGTCGGGGAGCATCTGAACGTCACCTGGCTGCAGACGCCGGTGGACGGTGAGGATGCGCCGGAGTCTGAGGGTCCGCCAGCCGCGGAGGACGGTACGCCCGACACGGACAACCCGTGGGTGGACGACGCCCTCGTGGTCGTCGAGGCGGGCCTGGTTGCGGCGATCCCGGTGATCGACGGCACCAACCACGTCGACTACGACTGGGCGATCACCAAGACCGTCACGTCGGACGACGACGTTGAGACGGTTGCCGGAGAGGACGTCGAGTTCGCCTACCTGCTCACGGTCACGTCCGAGCGCCAGGTGGAGAACCTCTACGTCTCGGGTGAGGTCACCCTGACCAACCCGTCCAGCGGCGCGATCGACGTCGACAGCGTGGTTGTCATGGTCGGAGGCGTGGAGGCGACGCTTGACGGCGTCGTCACCGCGGTGCCCGCCAGAGGCCCGGACGGTGTCGGCTCGGCCCGCATCGGGTTCACGGCGACGCTCCCCGGCACCCTCGTCGACAGCGACCTGCCGCTGCCGGTCGTCGCTACCGTCGTCTCGCTCCCGGACGGCCAGCCGGCCACCGAGACCGCCGAGACCGAGCTGGGCGCCGACGACGTCGAGCGCACCGTGACCAACCAGACCGCCGAGGTCCGTGACTCCTTCCCGGAGTTCGCGGAGCAGTTCGGCGACGAGAAGGGTGAGGTATGGCTCGACGCCGCCGAGGCGGACCGCTGGGAGTTCGCGTACACGGCCAACCGCGGCGCCACCGTTCCCGACGGCGGTGCGGAGGCGTTCCCGAACGTCGCGACGGTGGTCCCGGACCTGGGCACGCCCCCGACCGACGAGTGGGAGGACGACCAGCCCGAGGGCGACCTTGAGGACACGGCAGTCGTGATCGTGCGGACACCCGTGGTCTACGACCTCGCCCTGCGCTCCTGGGTCTCCGAGCTGTACCGACCGGGCGTGGGTGTCATCAGCACCCGCTTCGAGGTTGCGGAGAGGCCGGGTGCTCCGGCGGCCCCGGTCCCGTTCGTCACCTACGACAACCCGGATGCGGACGTCCAGGTCGGCGACATCATCATCAGCACCGTGCGGGTGTTCAACCAGGGCAACCGCACCGCGCGGGTCGACCGGATGGTCAAGTACATGTACCCGGGCCTCGAGCTCACCAGCTCTGCCGCGGTGCCAGGGCACGACGACACCTTGGCCGAGTGGGAGATCGGCGACTCCGGTGACGCGTACCTGTCCTTCGACGAGGGCATCGTGCTCGCACCGGGCCAGTACCAGACGATGCACGCGTTCCAGCGTGTGACGTCCGAGCTGCAGGACGACGACACGCTGGAGGACCAGTTCGACGACGCCGGACGTCCGTTCCGTGAGGTGCGGACGTTCACCGAGATCGCGGCCTTCAGCGGCTGGGTCCACGAGGAGCCCGTCGTGACGGAGCAGGTCGTCGCACCGGTGGCGTTCGCCTTCTCGGACGGCGTCGGGATGACGTCGCGCGCCGAGGCGACCCCGCTCGCCGAGGTCCACGACGGCGTCCTGGGCTCCTGGGTGGAGTCGACGCCGGGTGGCCTCGTCGAGGACGTCGACTCGGTCCCGGGCACGGCCGACCACCGGGTCCCGTTCGACGCGGTGAGCGTGCGGTGGGTCGACATGGAGATCAACCAGTCCGTGGGCGAGCAGGACGAGGACGACCACGACGGCACGACGATCCGGGTCATGAGCGCGGTGTACGTGCCGGGCGAGACCCCGGACCCGACGCCGCCGGCTCCGGCCACCCCGGCGCCCACCCTCCCGGGTGTCAGCGCCGAGACGGGCGGCACCGCCCTCGGCGGCAACGGCTGGGTGCTCGCCGCGCTCGGCGGGCTCGGGCTGACGGCCCTGGTGAGCCTGATGGTCCTGCGTCGTCGTGAGGTCGCCTCGCGCGACTGACGCACCTGGCCCCGTCGGGGAGGTGCTCGCGGCTCGTCCGTGAGCACCTCCCCGCCGGGGCCTTTCCCGCGGCGGCCCCGTGCGCGTCGCCCGTACCGACCGATCCTGGAGGTGGCCAGTGCGTCGCGTCCTTCGCCTCGTCCTCGTGGCGGTGCTCGCGCTCTCGCTGGCCGGCGCGGGCCTCACTCTCTGGGAGCAGCACCTGCGGCCCGACGCCGCCACGACCCTGCGCGACCTCGACGGCCGGCGCGTCGAGCTCGACCTGCCCCCGGACCTTGAGGCGGCGGCCGTGGAGCCCACGGGTGGCCGCTTCGTCGCCCCGGACCACGGCCTGGACGTCCCACTGGTGTGGATGAGCGTGGACGGCTCGGTGCTCAACCCGCCCACGCTCACCGACGCGTTCGTCGTCCGCGACCCCGCCCCGGCGGCCGACGGTGCCGGCGGCCGGCCTCGGATCGTCGCCATGCACGCCGTCCGCGGCGGACGCGCCCCGGGCAACGCGTTCGCCGCAAGCTCCGGGGAGGTCCTCGCCGCGCCCGGCGATCGCCTGTACGTCGACGGCGACCTGTACGTCGTCGACACGGTCGAGGTCGTTCCCAAGGAGGCCGCGGAACGGGACGCGTCGATCTGGGGGGTGCGCGACGACGGCGACGTACGTCTCGTCGTCCTCACGTGCCTCCAGCGGCCCGGCGGACCGACGCGGGCGCCGGACAACCTCGTGCTGCACGCGTCACGGGCATAGGCCCCGCACCCGCCGACCGGTCACGGGACGACGATCCACCACGCGCCCAGCACGAGCGCGCCCAGCGTCACCAGCAGGAACACGCCCACCCAGAACAGCCCGGGCAGCCCCGTGAGCCGCGCGAGCTGGTCGGCGTCGGACTGCCGGGCCTTGCGCCGGAACCGCTGCGTCTGGAGCTCGAGCACGGGCCGCACCGACCCGACGAGCAGGAACCACGTCACCGCGTAGGCGACCGCCGACTGCACCGGCTCGCTCAGGAACCACGAGACGAGCACGAGCGCGACGCCCGCCACGAGCACCGACCACAGCCCGAACAGGTTGCGGATCTTGAGCAGCAGGAGCGCCAGCAGGGCCACGAGCAGCCACAGCAGCCCGACGGCGTAGCCCTCGCGCAGCAGCCGCGCGGCGCCCAGCCCGACGAGCCCCGGGCCCACGTACCCCGCGAACGTCGTCGCGACCATGCCGAACCCGCGCGGCCGCCCCGCCGAGATCGTCAGCCCGGACGTGTCCGAGTGCAGCCGGATCGCGTCCAGCCGCCGCCCCGTGAGGGTGGCCACGAGGGCGTGCGCGCCCTCGTGCGCGATGGTGATCACGTGCCGGGCCACGCGCCACACGGGCGTCACGACGACGACGGCGAGCGCCGCGAGGGCCATCGCCAGCACCACGGCCTGGGCGGGCGCGGGCACGGGCGTGGTGGCGGCCTGCCAGATGCGCGTGAAGACGTCGCCGACGCTGTCGAAGCTCACGGCGCACATGCAACCACGGTCCCGTGAGAAAATGGCAGCCTTGCGCGCCGTGACCACGCGGCGCCGACGTCGTGGTGACCGGTGTCCGCTCCCGGGTCTCGCGCGGCGAGAACGCCCCGAAAGGCACCATGAACTTCTCCGACCTCGGTCTGCCCACGCCTGTCGTCGCCTCCCTCGCGGAGCGCGGCATCACCTCTCCGTTCCCGATCCAGGCGGCCTCGCTGCCGGACTCCCTCGCCGGCAGGGACGTGCTCGGCCGCGGCCGCACCGGTTCCGGCAAGACGGTCGCGTTCGCGCTGCCGGTCGTCACGCGCCTGGCCGCCCCGGCGGCGGGCTCCGGACGCACGCCGCGCCGCGTGCCGCGCCGCCCGCGCGCGCTGATCCTTGCCCCGACGCGCGAGCTCGCACTCCAGATCGACGCGACGACGTCGCCGCTCGCCCAGGCCATGGGCCTGCGCACGACGACGGTGTTCGGCGGCGTCGCGCAGTCCCGTCAGGTCGCCGCGCTCGACGCCGGTGTGGACATCCTCGTCGCGTGCCCCGGCCGCCTCGAGGATCTCCTCAACCAGAAGGTGCTCACGCTCGACGGCATCGAGATCACGGTGCTCGACGAGGCCGACCACATGGCCGACCTCGGCTTCCTGCCCGGGGTCAAGCGCCTCCTGGACAAGACGCCGAAGCAGGGCCAGCGCCTGCTGTTCTCCGCGACGCTCGACAACGGCGTCGACGTGCTGGTCAAGCGCTACCTGCACCAGCCGGTGACGCACTCGGTCGACGAGGCCGCCGCGCCCCCGCCGCAGATGACGCACCACGTGCTCGCCGTCGCGGACGCCGGCGCCAAGCGCGACGTGGTGCGCCAGCTCGCCGCCGGCACGGGCCGCCGCGTGCTGTTCACGCGCACCAAGCACCAGGCCAAGAAGCTCGCCAAGCAGCTCACGCTCGACGGCGTCCCCGCCGTCGACCTGCACGGCAACCTCGGCCAGGGCGCGCGCGAGCGCAACCTCGCCGCCTTCACGTCGGGCGAGGTCAAGGTGCTGGTCGCCACCGACATCGCCGCGCGCGGCATCCACGTCGACGACGTCGAGCTCGTGGTGCACGTCGACCCGCCGGCCGAGCACAAGGCGTACCTGCACCGCTCCGGCCGCACGGCCCGCGCGGGCTCGGGCGGCGACGTCGTCACGATCATGCTGCCCGAGCAGCGCGGCGACGTAGCGGACCTGACCCGCAAGGCGAAGATCACCGCGCCGCCGCAGAAGGTCACCCCCGGCGACGCCGTGGTGACGGCCCTCGTGGGTGAGGTCGCGGCCCCCGTCGTCACGCCGGAGATCCGCGAGGCGCGCGCCCGCGCCGACGCGACGCGCGCCCAGCAGGCACGCGCCGCGGCGACGCGCGGGGAGCAGCCGGTCCGCTCGCGCAAGCCGGTCCCGGGCCAGCCCGTCGAGGAGCGCCCGCGCCGGTCGCGCGAGTCGCAGGAGGGCCAGACGCGCGGTGCCCAGCAGGGTCAGGCGCGCGGCGCGCAGCGGGGCCAGGCGCGGGACGCCCAGCAGGGTCAGGTGCGCGGCGCCCAGCCCGGCGAGGCGCGCGGCGCGCACCACGGGCAGGCGCGCGAGCCGCAGCCGCGCCGGGCCGCTGCGAGCCGGCCGGTCCGGGCCCCGCAGCAGGGGTCGCGCCCTGCGCAGCCCGCGGGGGAGACGCCGCGCGCGGCGGCGTCGTCGGCGCCGGGCGGGCAGGCCCGTCGTCGTCGGGCCGGACGCCCCCAGGGCGCCGCGGCGCCGGTCGCGGCCCCGGGCCGCGAGACGGTGCAGCGCGGCGGGAACACCCCTGCCCAGCGCGGGGTTTCCCGGGGCGGAGGTGCCAGATGAGCAACTACGAGGTCACCAAGACCGACGAGCAGTGGCAGGACGAGCTGGACCCGCAGGAGTACGCCGTCCTGCGCAAGGCGGGCACGGAGCGCGCCTGGACGGGTGAGCTCCTCGACGAGAAGCGCGTGGGCGTCTACCGGTGTCGCGCGTGCGGCAACGAGCTGTTCCGCAGCGAGACCAAGTTCGACTCCCACTGCGGCTGGCCGAGCTTCTACAGCCCGCTCGCGGGCGACCGCGTGGAGCTCCTCGAGGACCGCAGCCACGGCATGGTCCGCACCGAGGTGCGCTGCGCGCGCTGCGGCAGCCACCTGGGCCACGTGTTCGACGACGCCCCGCAGACCCCGACGGGCGACCGCTTCTGCATGAACTCGATCAGCCTGACGTTCGAGACGGCGTAGGGCGGCCACGAGCGCTTCTGATCGTCGGTTCGGGGTCTGATCGTCGCAAGCGATCGACGATCAGACCCCGAACCGACGATCAGCACGCTCGGGCCTACGCGTGGGCCCACCGTTAGGCGTACGGGTTTTCGTCTCGCCAGCGGACCCAGTCCTCCGAGTAGCGGCGCAGCAGCGTCGCCAGCTGGGCGACGTCGTCCGGGGACCAGTCCTCGAGGGCGTGGCTCAGGGCGTCGCGGCGTCCGTCGCGCGCGGCGAGGAACCGCGCCTGTCCGTCGGCGGTGAGCGTGATGAGCTGGCCGCGCGTGTCGTCCGGGTCCACCTCGCGGTGGATGAGGCCGAGCCCGGCCAGCTTGGACAGCTGGCGGGACATCGTCGCGCGCCCGACGCCGAACTGGGCCGCGAGGTCCGAGCCGCGCGTGCCCGGGTACAGGGCGATGTGCGCGAGCAGCGGGTAGGCGCTCGCGTCGAGCCCCGGGTGCACCCGCAGGGCCGTCTGCGCCGCCGTCGACGCCGCGCGGCGCACCAGGATGCGCAGCTCGAGCTCGAGAGCGCTGATGGGGTCGGTCGCGGGGTCGGGAGCCGCGGTCGCGTGCGTCATGCAGCACATCATGGCCCGTGCACGGGCGTCCGACCAGGAAGTGCGTGGCAGACACACCGACGGCGAGGCACCTCGTGGAGGTGCCTCGCCGTCGGTGGTGCAGGGACGTGCCGGTCAGCGGGCGGCGCGCTGGGCGGCGACCTCCGCGGCGATCTCCTCGCCGAGGACGTCGGCCTCGGCGGCGGCGGCGACCTGCGCACGCTCGGTGCCGTCCTGGTCCTCGAGCGCCATCTGGATGCCCGAGCGCTTCCCCAGCGGGACCTCCTTGAGGAAGATCACGCAGATCAGCGCGATGACGGCCATCGGCACGGCGATGAGGAAGATCTCCGAGATGCCGTCCGCATAGGCGTCCTCCACGACCCGGGCGATCGGGGTCGGCAGCGTGGCGATGTTCGGCACGGTGCCGCCGACGCCCATCGCGTCCAGCGGGACGCCGAGCTTCGAGAGGCCGTGGACGATGTCGTCCTTGACCGTGGTGGCGAGCACCGCGCCCAGCGCGGAGACGCCGACGGCGCCGCCGAGCGAGCGGAAGAACGCGACCGTGGAGGTGCCGGAGCCCATCTCCTTGACGTCGAGCGTGTTCTGCACCGCGAGCACCAGGTTCTGCATGAGCGCACCGACCGAGATGCCGAGCGCGAACAGGTAGACGCCGATGAGCACGAAGCTCGTGTGCGCGTCGATGGTGCCCATGCCGACCAGGGCGCCGATGAGCACGACGCCACCGCCGACCATGATCGCCTTGTAGCGGCCGGTCTGGGAGATGATCCGGCCGAGCACGACGCCGGCGAGCATGGTGCCGACGACCATCGGGATGGTCAGCAGACCGGACTCGGTCGGCGTCTTGCCGCGCGAGATCTGCAGGTACTGCGACAGGAACACGGCGGTGCCGAACATCGCGACGCCCACGGCGATCGAGCCGACGACGGCGAGCACGAACGTGCGGTTCTGGAACAGGTGCAGCGGGATGATCGGCTCGGCGACCACGCGCTCGACGAGCACCGCGGCGACCAGCGAGGCGACGGCGACGCCGACCATCAGGTACGTCTGCCACGACAGCCACGCGTAGCTGCCCGACGCGGCGAAGGTGACCCACACGAGGATCAGCGAGACGCCCACGGTGATGAGCGCGGCGCCCCAGTAGTCGATCTTGGCGACGCGGCGCGGGCGCTGCGGCAGGTGCAGCGTCTTCTGCAGCACGATGATCGCGGCGACGGCGAACGGGATGCCGACGAAGAAGTTCCAGCGCCAGCCGACCGAGTCGGTCAGGACGCCGCCGAGCAGCGGGCCACCGACCTGCGAGACGGCCATGACGCCGCCCATGAGGCCCATGTACCGGCCGCGCTCGCGGGGCGAGACGATGTCGGCGATGAGGATGGTCGCCAGCGCCATGAGGCCGCCGGCGCCGAGGCCCTGGACGGCGCGGCAGGCGATGAGCGTGCCGATGTCCTGCGAGAAGCCGGCCGCGGCGGCGGACAGCACGGTGATGACGAGCGCGATCTGCACGAGCAGCTTGCGGCCGAAGAGGTCGGCGAACTTGCCCCACAGCGGCGTCGAGACCGTCTGGGCGAGCAGGGTGGCCGTGACGACCCAGGTGTACGAGCTCTGCGAGCCGCCGAGGTCGGAGACGATGCGCGGCATCGACGACGACGTGATGGTCGCCGCGAGCAGCGCGACGAACATGCCGAGGATGATCCCGGAGAGAGCCTCGAGGGTCTCCCGGTGCGTCATCCCGGCGGCGCTGCGCGCGACGTCCGGTGTGGTGGTTGACATCAGTGGGTGCCTTCTTCTTCGTGGCTCAGGGTGCGGGTGGTGGAGATCGCCGCGGCGACGCGACGGATCCGGTCGGAGGTGTCCAGGAGGTCCTCGTCGGTCCAGCCGACGAACGTCTCCTGGAACAGCCGGGCGAACTGGGCGGTGAGCTGGTCGGCGAGGTCGTGGCCCTCGTCGGTCAGCTCCAGCACGCGGGCCCGGCGGTCGTCGGCGTCCACGGTGCGGCGCACGTAGCCGGCGTCGACGAGCTGGCCGACCTGGCGGCTCGCCACCGACGGGTCGACGCGCAGCTTCGCGGCGACGTCGGTGAGCTGCGCTGGCCCGCACACGGCGAGCAGGCGGAGGACACCGACCCCGGCGCGGGGCCAGTCCAGTCGTCGCGCGATCAGCGCAGAGGCCTCGCGCTGGGCGCGACCGAGCTCCTCCAGGGCGGAGTAGAGCGTCTCTGCGGGGGATGACGGGGCGACCGGAGCGAGCGGTTCGTGGATGCTCATGACACTCCTTGGTTGCTGAACGCAACCATATGCCTGTTGCTTGCACCAAGCAACTATTTTCGGCGGGCTGTGAGGAGAGAGACACTGGGCCCATGAGCGAAGGCAGATTCCGGCGCCCGGCCCGGCTCGACCCCCGCGACGCGGAGGAGCTCGTCGGCGCGTCCGACCCCGCGCTGCGCGACGAGGTGGCCCACACCACGGCCCGCGCCGTCGTGCACCGGGCGCGCGCCGCCGAGGACCCCGCGCTCGTCGAGCGGCTCGTGCACCTCGTGGAGACCGAGGGGCTCGACGCCGTCGCCGCCCTGTGGGCCGACGCCGCCCCCGTCTCCCTCCCCGGGGCGCTCTGGCGGCTCTACGTGCTGCGCGAGTGGGTGCGCCGCGACCCGCAGACCGTCGCCCTGCGCTACCGGCTCGGGGTCGGCGCCGCGCCCGTGCACGAGGCCGTCGCCGGCGTCGCCGCCCCGCCCGGGCCGGAGGACCTGCGGGCGCTCGCGGACGCCGTCCTGTCCGGGGTGTACGCCGGCGACCTCGCCGTCGCGCTCGAGCGGGCCGCGTCCTTCTGCCGCATCCTCGCCACGGGCGCCGCGTTCGACGCCGACGCCCGCGAGGCCGCCGACCCGGACGGCGCCGACCGCCTCACGCGCGGCGGAGCCGGTCTCCTGCGGACGGCCGAGGAGCTCGAGAAGGCGGCGGGGTACTGGCGCACCGGCGCGCTGGACTAGACTTCACCACGCGGCGTCGGGCCGCGGCAGCCCCGGGCTCCATCTTCAGCCGCTACGAGCGGCCACGCGCCGAGAGGCGCTCCCGGTCCGACGTCGCTTTTCAGTGCCACCTGATGGTGGCGACGCCGCCCCCGGCGTCTACCCTGTGTTCGCATCGCGTTCACCCACCTCAGGAGTCCCGACGTGCGCCTGCGACTCACCCCGCGCGACACCACCTACTTCGATCTGTTCACGGAGCTCGCCGGGCACATCGTCACGGGGACGGGCCTGCTCGCCGAGCTGCTGGGTGCCGACCGGGTGGAGCGCAAGGCCATCGCGGACCGGTTCGTCGAGGCGGAGCACGCCGCCGACGACGCCGCGCACGCCATCACCAAGCGGCTCAACCAGACCTTCGTCACGCCGTTCGACCGTGACGACATCTACGCGCTCGCCAACGCGCTCGACGACGTCGTCGATGCGATGGAGGAGGCGTGCGACCTCATCGTGCTCTACAAGCTGGCCGAGCTGCCGGCGCGCGTCTCCGCCGTCGTCCAGGTGCTCCAGCGCTGCGCCGAGCTCACCGCGGAGGCCATGCCCCGGCTGCGCACCATGGAGGAGCTCAGCAGCTACTGGGTCGAGATCCACCGGCTGGAGAACCAGGCCGACAAGCTGCACCGCCAGCTCGTCGCCGAGCTCTTCGACAACGCGACCGACGCCATCGCGCTCATCAAGCTCAAGGAGGTCGTCGACGTCCTCGAGGAGGCGTGCGACGGCTTCGAGCGCGTGGCCACGCTGGTCGAGACCATCGCGCTCAAGGAGTCCTGATGCGGCGCGCAGCGGAGGTGAGAGCCGAGGGACGAGGCACTCGCCGGAGCGGAGTGCCGCATCAGGCCGACCAGACGAACAAGGAGTCCTGACCGGTGGAGGTTGCGCTCGTCGTCCTCGTCGTGGCGCTCGCCCTCGGGTTCGACTACACGAACGGCTTCCACGACGCGGCGAACGCCATCGCGACCTCGGTCTCGACCCGGGCCCTGACGCCCCGCGTCGCGCTCGGCATGGCCGCCGTCATGAACTTCGCGGGAGCGCTCCTGGGCACGGCGGTGGCCGAGACGATCGCGCGCTCGATCGTGGACCTCGGCCACGCGTCCACGACGACCGAGCTGACCGTGGTGCTGTGCGCGCTGCTCGGCGCGATCACGTGGAACCTCGTCACGTGGTGGTTCGGCCTGCCGTCGTCGTCGACGCACTCGCTCATCGGGGGGCTCGTGGGCGCCGGCCTGGCGGGCGGGCTGCCGGTCTTCTGGGACCAGATCGTCCAGCGGGTCGTGCTCCCCATGGTGATCTCGCCGCTGCTCGGCTTCGGCCTGGCGTTCGCGGTGATGATCGGGCTGCTGTGGGCGTTCCGGAAGGCCGCGCCCGCACGGACGCACCGTCAGTTCCGGATCGCGCAGACGGCGTCGGCGGCCGCGATGGCCCTGGGTCACGGCCTCCAGGACGCGCAGAAGACCATGGGCGTCATCTACCTCGCGCTGCTGTCGATCGGCTGGGCGAACCCCGACACCGGCATCCCGCTGTGGGTGAAGCTGTGCGCGGCCGCCGCGATCTCCGCAGGCACCTACTCCGGCGGGTGGCGCATCATGCGCACGCTCGGCCGCCGCATCATCGAGCTGGACCCGGCGCGCGGCTTCGTGGCCGAGTGCGTGTCCGCCGTCGTGCTCTACGCCAACGCGTTCGTGCTGCACGCCCCCGTGTCGACGACGCACACCATCACCTCGGCGATCATGGGCGTCGGCGCGACACGCCGGGTCTCTGCCGTGCGCTGGGGCGTCGCGAAGAACATCGCCGTCGCGTGGGTGCTGACCATCCCGGCCGCGGCCGCGGTGTCGGCGCTGGCCACGTGGCTCATCACCCTGTGGTGACGTCCGCCGGCCGCACGGGGAGCCGGCGCAGGGCGTCAGCTCAGCGGCGGGACGACGTGCTCCACGGCCACGACGCGCGGCCCCTTGCTCGTCGACGCCACGTGCGCGACCAGCAGCTCGCCCGGCTCGAGGAACGGGTCCGCGGACGGCAGGCGGTCGGCCACCGCGCGGCGTGAGTGCTGCCCCAGCACGTCCAGCACCGTGGGCAGCACGGGCCGGTGCGTGCACAGCACCGCCGACGACGGCGACTCCAGCAGCTCGCGCACCGTGGCGGCGACGCGCGCGGGGGAGCGCTCGTGGTCGGACTCGGTGAGGTGCTCGGAGTACCAGGGCTTGAGCCGGGCGGCCGTCACGTAGGGGGCCACGGTCGCCGCGCAGCGCTCCCACCGGGAGCTGACCACGCGCGTCACGCCGTAGGAGGCGAGCACCGGGACGATGGCGGCCGCGTGCGCGTGGCCGATCGGGGTGAGCGGTCGCGTCGCCTCGTCGCCCGGCCACGTGGCCCGGGCCATGGCCTTGCCGTGCCGCGCGACGACGACGGAGTGCGTGGGCAGGCGCCCCTGCGTGAACTCCTCGACGAGCGCGACGAGCGGCTTGCGGTCGGTGCGCCGCGTGAGGCGCTGGGCCGCGGCGTCGGCGTCGAACCACCGCACGCGGTCGATCTCGTCGACGGACGCCCGCGGGACGGGGTGGCGGGCCGCCAGGGCGGCGAAGTCGTCCACCGTCCGCGACCGGCGCGCGGCCCAGTAGCTGACCGTCTTCCAGCGCCCGTCCGGCATGCGGTAGCGCATGCTCGGCAGCGGGACGCCCAGCACCACGGGCTTGCCCGTCTCCTCGGCGATCTCGCGCGCGCCCGCCGCCTGGTGCGACTCGCCGTTCTCGAGCTTCCCCTTGGGCCACGACCAGTCGTCGTAGCGCGGCCGGTGCACCAGCAGCACCTGGAGCCTCCCGTCGCGCACGCGCCAGACCAGCCCGCCCGCCGTGCGGACGGCCGGGACCCGCGCGGTCACCGCGCGGACTCCCTCCGACGGCGGTGCCGCCTCACGAGCACGGCCTGGAGGTCGGCGAGCGGCTTGCCGTCGGCGTCCTTGTGGTGCCGCGTCCAGGTGCCGTCCGGGCCCAGGTGCCACGACGACGTCGTGTCGGCCGTCGAGACCTCGAGCAGGTCGAGCAGCTCGGTGGCGTGCCCCTCGTCGGTGATGCGCACGAGCGCCTCGACGCGGCGGTCGAGGTTGCGGTGCATGAGGTCGGCCGAGCCGATGAACACCTCGGGCCCCGACTCGGGACCCTCGCCGATCGCCGGGCCGACGGAGTTCGCGAACGCGAAGATGCGGCTGTGCTCGAGGAACCGGCCGAGCACGGACCGGACCCGGATGTTCTCGCTCAGCCCGGGCACGCCCGGCCGGATCGCGCAGATGCCGCGCACCACCAGGTCGACCTGCACGCCGGCCTGCGAGGCCCGGTACAGCGCGTCGATCGTGGCCTCGTCGACGGCGGAGTTGACCTTGAGCTTGACCCACGCCTCGTGGCCGGCCCGTGCGGCGTCCGCCTCGCGCTCGATGCGCTCGATGAGGCCGGCGCGCACGGAGCGCGGGGCCACGAGCAGGCGGTGGAACCGCGACTGCGGCGCGTACCCGGACAGCTGGTTGAACAGGCGGGTCAGGTCCTGGCCGACGTCGGGGTCGCACGTCAGCAGGCCGTGGTCCGTGTAGAGCCGCGCGGTCTTGGGGTGGTAGTTGCCCGTCCCGACGTGGCAGTAGCGGCGCAGCCCGTCGGACTCCTGGCGCACCACGAGGCTCAGCTTCGCGTGGGTCTTCAGGCCGACGATGCCGTAGACGACGTGGACGCCGGCCTCCTCGAGCTTGCGCGCCCACGAGATGTTGGCCTGCTCGTCGAAGCGTGCCTTGATCTCGACGAGCGCGAGCACCTGCTTGCCGGCCTCGGCGGCGTCGATGAGGGCGTCGACGATGGGGGAGTCGCCCGACGTGCGGTAGAGCGTCTGCTTGATCGCCAGCACCCGCGGGTCGGCGGCAGCCTGCTCCAGGAACGTCTGCACTGACGTCGAGAACGAGTCGTACGGGTGGTGCAGCAGCACGTCGCGGCGCTTGATCGCCGCGAACACGTTCGTGGGTGTCGCGGACTCCACCTCGGCGAGCTGGCGGTGGGTCGTCGGCACGAACGGCGGGAAGTGCAGCGCCGGGCGCTCGACGTCGGCGACGATGTTCAGGCCGGTCAGGTCCAGCGGGGCGGGCAGCTCGTAGACCTCGTCCTCGACGACGTCCAGCTCGCGCACCAGCAGGTCGCGGATGCGGGGGCTGATGCCCTCGGCGAGCTCGAGGCGCACGGGCGGGCCGAAGCGGCGGCGCAGCAGCTCCTTCTCCATGGCCTTGAGGAGGTTCTCGGCGTCGTCCTCCTCGACCTCGACGTCCTCGTTGCGCGTCACGCGGAACGTGTGCGACTCGACGACCTCCATGCCCGGGAACAGGTGGTCGAGGTGCTGGCCGATGACCTCCTCCAGCGGCACGAACGACGTCGGGCGCTGGGCCGCGCCGCCGGACGCCGGGTCGCTGGGGCGGCCGCGCTCGTCCACCGCGATGAAGCGCGGCAGCAGCGGCGGCACCTTGACGCGGGCGAAGTGCTCCTTGCCCGTCAGCGGGTTGCGCACCAGCACGGCCAGGTTGAGCGACAGGCCGGAGATGTACGGGAACGGGTGCGCGGGGTCCACCGCGAGCGGTGTCAGCACGGGGAAGATCTGCTTGCGGAAGAACTTGTGCAGGCGGTCCTGCTCGCGCGTCTCCAGGTCGTCCCAGTGGACGATCGTGATGCCCTCGCGCGCCAGCGCGGGCTGCACGTCGGTGCGGAACACCTGCGCGTGCCGGTCCATGAGCTTGTGGGCGGCCGCGCCGATGCCCTCGAGCACCTGGTGCGGCGACTGGCCCGACGCCGCCGTGACGGCGATGCCGATCGCGATGCGGCGCTTGAGGCCCGCGACGCGCACCATGAAGAACTCGTCCAGGTTCGACGCGAAGATCGCGAGGAACCGCAGGCGCTCCAGGAGCGGCAGATCGGGGTCCTCGGCGAGCTCCAGCACGCGCTCGTTGAACGCGAGCCAGCTCAGCTCCCGGTCGGCGAACCGGTCGTCCGGCAGGGGGGCCCGCTCGGGGCTGGTGGGCGCGTGGTCCGTGTCCCCGTCCTCGGCGATGTGCTCGGCGATGTGGGCTGCGAGCTCCGGGTCGATCACGCGGGCGAACCGACCGTGCTCGTCACGGGCACGCGTCTCCGTCTCCGGGGTGTCCATGGGCTAGATGATCGCACCGTTCGACGGTCCGTACTGCACGTCGACCGCCGCGCGCGCGAACCCGGCGCGGTCGTACACGGCGAGCGCGGCGGAGTTGTCGCCGTCGACGTAGAGGGTCGCCCGGGTCGCGCGCCCCGCGAGGTGCTCCAGCGCGGTCGACGTCAGCGCCCGGCCGAGCCCGCGGCCCTGGTGGTCGGGGTCGACGCCGACGGCGTAGATCTCCCCGTCCCCGCCCTCGACCTTCGTCCACAGCGACGCCGCGAGGCCTCCGTCGGCGTCCTCGACGAGGAAGAACCCGGCCGCGTCGAACCACGGCTCGGCCATCCGGTCGTGCAGGTCGGCGACCGTGAGGCGGCCCTGCTCGGGGTGCGCGGCGAACGCCCGCGCGTTGAGCGCCACCCAGGCGTCGTCGTCCCGCCCCGGCTCGAAGGTGCGCACGCGGTACCCGGGCGGCACGGCCGCTCCCGCCGGCTCGGCCGCCCCCGGGAGGGGCCTGGCCAGGAACAGCAGCTCGCGCACGACGACGTAGCCGGCCCGTGCCGCGAACGCCCGCGCGGGCCCCAGGTTCCCGTGCGCCCAGACGCGCAGCCGCTTCCCGTGGTGCCCGGCCGTCCCGCCGAACTGCGGCAGGGTCGCGTCCCGCTCGGCCGTGCGCAGCAGCAGCCGCCCGACGCCGCCGCGCCGGTGCTCGGGGTGCACGACGAGCTCGGCGCTCGCGTCCTCCCCGCCCCGGTCGACCTGCACGTACCCGACGACCTGCCCGGCCTTCGACCGCGCGACGGCGTGCGTCAGCCACCCCTCGTCGACCCCGAGCCGCAGCAGGGGCTGCTCGGACAGGGGCTCGACGCCGTCGGCGGCCGCCGACGCCGCGGCCAGCGCCCGGACGCCGTCGACGTCGGGAGGGCTCAGGGGACCGATCGACAGGGGGGAGGGCATGCGCACGCTCCCATCATCACCGACGGGTCGTCCCCCGGAGACGCCAGTCAGTCCTCCGGGGACCTCCCCGCCGAGAGCCCGGCCGAGATCAGCTCCATCACCGAGGAGTCGGCGAGCGTGGTGGCGTCCCCGACCGTGCGGTTCTCGGCGACGTCGCGCAGCAGGCGGCGCATGATCTTTCCCGAGCGGGTCTTCGGCAGCTCCGGCACGACGAGGATGCGCTTCGGCTTCGCGATGGGCCCGATCTCCTTGGCCACGTGGTTGCGCAGCTCCTGCTGCACGGCCTCCGCACCCTCCGGGGTGGACGCCCGGTCGGCGTGCTCGCCGCGCAGGATGACGAACGCGACGACGGCCTGGCCCGTCATGTCGTCGGACGCGCCCACGACGGCGGCCTCGGCCACGATGTCGTGCGACACGAGCGCCGACTCGATCTCCGTGGTCGACAGGCGGTGGCCGGAGACGTTCATGACGTCGTCGACGCGGCCGAGCAGCCAGATGTCGCCGTCGTCGTCCTTCTTGGCGCCGTCGCCCGCGAAGTAGATGCCGCGGAAGCGCGACCAGTACGTGTCCTCGTACCGCTGGCGGTCGCCCCAGATGCCGCGCAGCATCGCCGGCCACGGCTCGGTGAGCACCAGGTAGCCGCCCCCGCCGTCGGGCACGGGGTGCGCCTCGTCGTCGACGACGTCGGCGGCGATGCCGGGGAGCGGCACCTGGGCCGAGCCCGGCTTGGTGGCGGTGACGCCCGGGAGCGGGCTGATCATGATGGCGCCGGTCTCCGTCTGCCACCAGGTGTCGACGATGGGGGCGGTGTCGCCGCCGATGACGCGGCGGTACCACATCCACGCCTCGGGGTTGATGGGCTCGCCCACCGAGCCGAGCAGGCGCAGCGAGGACAGGTCGAAGGCGGCGGGGATGTCCTCGCCCCACTTCATGCAGGTGCGGATCGCGGTGGGGGCCGTGTAGAGGATGGAGACGCCGTACTTCTCGACGAGCTCCCACCAGCGGCCGCGGTGCGGGGTGTCGGGGGTGCCCTCGTAGATGACCTGCGTGGCGCCGTTGGTCAGCGGGCCGTAGACGACGTAGGAGTGGCCGGTGACCCAGCCGATGTCGGCGGTGCACCAGTAGACGTCGTCGTCCTTGAGGTCGAAGACGTATCTGTGGGTGTAGGCGGCCTGGGTGAGGTAGCCGCCCGTGGTGTGGAGGATGCCCTTGGGCTTCCCCGTGGTGCCGGAGGTGTAGAGGATGAACAACGGGTGCTCGGCGTCGACCCACACGGGCTCGTGGAAGGTGTCGGCGGACTCCAGGGCGTCGTGCCACCAGATGTCGCGACCCGGCGTCCAGGCGGTCTCCTGGCCGGTGCGGCGCACGACGAGCACGTGCCGGACCGTGTCGGTGCCCTCCCCGGCGAGCGCCTCGTCGACCGCCGGCTTGAGCGCGGAGGGGGCGCCACGGCGGTAGCCGCCGTCGGCGGTGATGACCAGGGTGGCCTCGGCGTCGGCGATGCGGCTGCGCAGGGCGTCGGCGGAGAAGCCGCCGAAGACGACGGAGTGGGCGGCGCCGATGCGCGCGCACGCCAGCATCGCGACGACCGACTCGACGAGCATGGGCAGGTAGATGACGACGCGGTCGCCCTTGCTCACGCCGAGCGCGTTGAGCGCGTTGGCGGCACGGGCGACGTCGCGCTGGAGGTCGGCGTAGGTGACGGTGCGGGTGTCGCCCGGCTCGCCCTCGAAGTGGATGGCGACGCGGTCGCCGCGCCCGGCCTCGACGTGCCGGTCGACGGCGTTGTAGGCGGCGTTGAGCGTGCCGTCGGCGAACCAGCGGGCGACGGGGGCGTCGGACCAGTCGAGCGTCTGCGTGAACGGGGTGTGCCAGGAGACGAGCTCGCGGGCCTGCGTGGCCCAGAACCCCAGCCGGTCGGCCGCGGCCTCGTCGTACAGCGAGGCCTGGGCGTTGGCCTGGGCGGCGAACGCGGAGGCCGGCGGGAACGCCCGCGTCTCGTGCAGCAGGTTCTCGAGGCTCGGGGCCTCAGGCTTCGTGGTCAACGGAGTCCTCCAGCGTCGTTGCGGGCGCGGCACCGCTCCGTTGCGGAGCCGCGGTCGTGAGTGTAGACCCACGACGTGACCGCGCTCACAGGCCGAGATCACACCGTGAGCACGTCCGCGCCCCCAGGGCTCCGACCTAGGGTCGGTCGGGTGACCCTCCTCCTCGAGCCGTACCGGCTGCGCGACCTGACCGTCCCGAACCGTGCCTGGCTGGCGCCGATGTGCCAGTACTCGGCCGTCGACGGCGTCGTCGGCGACTGGCACCTCGCGCACCTGGGCGCCCGTGCCGTCGGCGGGTTCGGGCTGCTGCTCGCCGAGGCGACCGCCGTCGCGCCGGAGGGGCGCATCACGCCGCATGACGCCGGGCTGTGGAACGACGACCAGGTGACCGCGTGGCGGCGCGTCACGGACTTCGTGCGCGCGCAGGGCGCGGCCGTCGGCGTGCAGCTCGCCCACGCGGGGCGCAAGGCGTCCACGTTCCGGCCGTGGTCGCCCGTGCAGGGCTCGGTGCCCGCCGCGGAGGGCGGGTGGACGACGCTCGGGCCCACCGACCTGGCCTTCCCGGGGTACGCGGCGCCCGCCGCGATGACGCCGGCGCAGGTGGCCGACGTGCCGGAGCAGTTCGCCGCCGCGGCCCGCCGCGCGCACGCCGCCGGGTTCGACGTCGTCGAGCTGCACGCCGCGCACGGCTACCTGCTGCACCAGTTCCTCTCGCCGCTCACGAACCATCGCACGGACGCCTACGGCGGCACGCCCGAGAACCGGGCGCGGCTCCTCGTCGAGTCCGTGGCCGCCGTGCGCGAGGTGTGGCCCGACGGCAAGCCGCTGCTCGTGCGCGTCTCGGCGACCGACTGGACGCCCGGCGGCCTCGAGGCCGACGACGTCGCCGGCGTGCTCAAGGGGCTCGACGTCGACCTGGTCGACGTCTCGACCGGCGGGCTCGTGCCCGCGACGGTCCCCGTGGGACCCGGCTACCAGGTGCCGCACGCGCGGCGCGTGCGGGACGTCTCGGGGCTGCCGACGGCGGCCGTCGGGCTGGTCACGTCGGCACTCCAGGCGGAGACGATCCTGCGCGACGGCGCGGCCGACGCCGTGCTGGTCGGCCGGGAGGCGCTGCGCGACCCGCACTGGCCGCTGCGCGCGGCGCACGAGCTCGGCGGCGACGTCGCGTGGGCGAAGCAGTACGAGCGGGGGGCGTGGCGGTAAGCGGACACGATTGCGGCACCCGGGAGTCTTTGTCGACCGGGTGCCGCGCTCGCCGGGGGGCACGGGTAGCAGGCGCCGATGTCCTGCTCCGTCACGGGACCTGGCCCGCCGGAGTGTCCTGAGAAGCGGACTACCTTGGCGTGGGTTCCGTGCCCTGCCGAGTTCTTGCTGTGACTCCATGGAACGCCCGGGTGCGGGGAACCGCAAGCCACCGTGGCACGGTGTGATCGGTCAACGTGGTCGGTCGGCGTGATCGGTCAGCGGCGGCGGACGCTGCGCCACACGCAGAACGCGACGACCGCGACCGCGGCGGCGCCCAGCACGGCGAGCACCGGCGTCGGCGGGCGCAGCGCGGTACGCAGGGCCACGGGGCGTGTGAACTGGAGCGTTCCCCAGCCGCGCTCGGCGGCGAGCCGGCGCAGCGTGCGGTCCGGGTTGACGGCGAAGCCGTGCCCGACGGCGTCGAGCATCGGGGCGTCGGTGATCGAGTCCGTGTAGGCGTACGAGCGCTCGAGGTCGTAGCCGTACCTCTCAGCGAGCTCGCGGATGGCGACCGCCTTGTTCTCGCCGTACGCGTAGAAGTCCATCTCGCCCGTGTACCGGCCCTCGGAGACCTTCATACGGGTGGCGATCGTGTGGTCGGCGCCGAGCACCGCGGCGATCGGCTCGACGAGCTCGGCGCCCGACGCCGAGACGACGACGACGTCGTGGCCCAGCTCGTGGTGCTCGGCGATGAGGTCGACGGCCTCGGCGTAGACGTACGGGTCGATGACGTCGTGGACGGTCTCGGCGACGATCTGGCGGACCTTCTCGACGTCCCACCCGGCGGCGAGCTCGGAGAGGTGCTTGCGCATGCGCTCGGTCTGGTCGGCGTCGGCGGAGCCCACCACGAACAGGAAGTGCGCGTACGCGGAGCGCAGGACGTCGCCGCGCGTGACCAGGCCGCCCTCGTAGAACGGGCGCGAGAGGGCGGCCGAGGCGCTCGTAGCGATGATCGTCTTGTCGAGGTCGAAGAAGGCGGCGACGCGGGTCACGGTGGCGAGCCTAGCGGAGGCACGGTCCGAGGGTGCATAACTCTTGTGCACAGAAAATGTGCGGGCGTACGGTGCCGAGATGGAGATCCGTCACGTCGAGCTCACCGCCGAGTCCGTGAAGGTGCTCGCCCACCCGCTGCGCTCCCGGCTGCTCTCCCAGCTGCGCCGCGGCGGGCCTGCCACGGCGACCGCGCTCGCCGCCGCGCTGCGCACCAACTCCGGCGCCACGAGCTACCACCTGCGGCGGCTCGAGGGCGTCGGCCTCGTCGTCGACACGGGCCGCGGGCGCGGCAAGGAGCGGCTGTGGGCGGCGAGCACCGAGAGCCACGGCTGGCGCAACAGCGCGTTCGCCGACGACGAGGACGCCCGCACCGCGATGAGCTGGCTCGAGCGGGAGTACCAGCGCACCTACGACCAGCGCTTCAACGACTGGATCGACGTCGCCGACACCTGGCCGGCGGCCTGGCAGGACGCCCTCGGGCTCGAGGACACCTGGGTGACCGTCACGCCGGAGCAGCTCGTGGCGCTCAAGGCGGAGATCGAGGCGGTGGTGCTCCGCTACCACGAGGCGGGCGCCGGCGACCCGCGGGCGCGACGCATCGCCCTGTACCGCACCTCGATGCCGCTCGACGCGGAGCTCGCGCCGCCCACCGAGGACGAGCCGTGACCGTCGAGGCCGCCCGCCGCGTCTTCCTGACCCTCACCGTCACCCGGTGGTTCCCGATCGGGCTCGTGGTCAGCGTGACGGTGCTGCTCATGGTCGAGCGAGGGCTGTCCGTGGGGCAGGCGCTGACGAACATGTCGTTCGCCGGGATCGTCGTGTTCCTGCTGGAGCTGCCGACGTCGGGCATCGCCGACGCGATGGGACGCAAGCCGCTCCTCGTGACCGCCGCGGCGCTGCAGGTGGCGGTGCCGGTGCTCTACGCGACCGCGCACTCGGCGGTCGCCTTCGCCGTCGGGGCCGTCGTCACGGGCGTGTTCCGGGCGCTCGACTCCGGGCCGCTGACGGCCTGGTTCGTCGACACGGTGCACCGCACCCACCCGGGCGCCGACGTCGACCGCACGCTCTCGCAGTCGAGCGCGGTGCTCGGCGTCTCCATCGCCCTCGGCGCGCTCGTCTCGGGCGGGCTCGTGTGGTGGCACCCGGTGGTGGCGTGGTCCGCGCTCACGTTCCCCTACGTCGTCTACGCCGTGCTCGCCGTCGTGCACCTGGTGGCGACGGCGACGCTGCTGCGGGAGGACGCGGACGTGCCCCGGCGTGGCGGGGCGGCGGCGACGGGCGGGGGCCCGGTGCCGGCCGCCGAGCGGCCCCGGCGGGGCTGGGGCGCGGCGCTGCGCGAGGCACGGCGGGCGCCGCGGGTCGTCGCCGACGGGCTGCGGCTCGCGCGCGACAACCGCGTGCTGCGGGGGCTGCTGCTGGTCGAGGTGTTCTGGGCGGCTGCGATGGTCGTGTTCGAGTCGCTCATGCCGCTGCGGCTCGGGGAGGTGCTGGGGTCCACGCAGCGCGCGGGCGCGCTCATGGGCGTCGTCGCCGCGGTGGGCTGGGCCGTGTTCGCGGCGGGCGCCGGGCTCGCGGGGCTGGCGTCGGGCCGGTTCGGGGTGGCGAGGACGGCGCTCGCCTCTCGCGTGCTCAACGGCCTCGGCGCGGTGTGGATGGGGCTCGTGGCCGGGCCGGTCGCGCTCGTCGCGGCCTACCTGGTGACCTACGGGCTGCACGGGTCGGGCGGGCCCGTGTACGAGGCGCTGCTGCACCGCGAGGCCGCCGCGAGCAACCGGTCGACAGTCCTGTCGATGGCGTCGATGCTCGGCTTCGCGTCGTTCGCGGTGGCCTCGCCGGCGCTCGGGTGGACGGCCCAGAGCGTGTCGACGCCGGTGGCGATGGTGCTCGGCGGGGCGTTCTCGGTGCTCGGGGCGGTCTGCTTCGTCCCCGCGCTGCGGCGCGAGCGGGAGCTGGGGGCGGTCGCCGCCCGGGTGTAGGAGCCCGGGGCACGGCCCCCAGGAGGGGGCCGCGCGCGGTTGTGCACAGGCCCCGCGGACCCGCGCCGCGAGGCTGCCGCCCGCGGTCAGGGTGGCGGCATGAACTCTCCTCTGGTCGCCGTCGTCGGCGCCACCGGCGGCGCCGGGACGTCCTGTGTCGCCGCCGCGCTCGCGCACGGGCTGCGGCGCGCGTCCGGGCGTGGCGTGCTGCTCGACCTCGACGCCGGCGGCCCCGGCGTCGACGTCCTGCTCGGGATCGAGGACGAGCCCGGCGCCCGCTGGCC
This sequence comes from Xylanimonas protaetiae, assembly GCF_004135385.1. Taxonomy (NCBI): domain Bacteria; kingdom Bacillati; phylum Actinomycetota; class Actinomycetes; order Micrococcales; family Promicromonosporaceae; genus Xylanimonas; species Xylanimonas protaetiae. The sequence goes on from NZ_CP035493.1 coordinate 1,562,563, forward strand.
CGAGCTCGTCGACGCGCGCGGCGACGTCGACGGCCGCGGCCTGCTCGCCGCGCTGCCCCGGTGGGGCAGCGTCCCGGTGCTCTCCGGCACGCGGCACGCGCCGACCGGTCCCGACGACGACGTCGTGCTCGACGTGTGCGCGGCGCTGCTCCGGGTGGGCGAGGCCGTCGTGCTGGACCTCCCGCGGCCGGGGGCGTGGACGGCCGCGGCCCGGGCGCTGCTCGCCGACGCCGACGACGTGCTCCTCGTGGCGGGAACCGACGTCGTCGGTGCCTCGGGCGCCGTGGCGGTCGCGCGGGCGCTCGCCGAGGTCACGGGCGGGCGGAGACGGATCGTCGCGCGCCGGACGCAGACCGGAGGGTCGCCCGCGGGGGACCTCGAGGAGCTGACCGGGCTGGAGGTCGTCGCCGAGGTCGGGCACGACCGGGGGCTGGCGGCGGCGGTCGAGCGCGGCGAGGGGCCGCGGGTCGGGCGCGGGACGCGGCTCGGGCGGCTGGCGGGGGACCTCGCCCGGGTGGTGGACGGGCGAACGGCGCTGGACGGGCGGACGGCGGGGGACTGGCGAGCTGTGGTGGATCGGCGCGGCGCTGGGGCTGGACGTGGGCGTGGTCGGGCGGGTGATGCCTGGTCGGGTGCGGTCCGCGCCGCGGTGCTCCCCCGAGGGAGCGCGTCGTGACCGGGCTCGACGCCGGGCTGCTCGCCGACGTGCGCGGGCGCCTCGCGGACCGGGAGATCGACGACGCCGCCGTCGGTGCGGCGCTCACGGCCAGCGGGCGAGTGCTCGGGTCGGCCGCGCTGCGCGAGCTCACGCGGGCGGCGCGGGCCGAGCTCGCCGGGGCCGGTCCGCTGCAACCCCTGCTCGAGCTGCCGGACGTCACCGACGTCGTCGTCAACGGCCCGCGCGAGGTCTGGGTCGACCGCGGCCGCGGGCTCGAGCGCACCGACGTCGACCTCGGGACGCCCGGCGCGACCCGCGCGCTCGCGGTGCGGCTCGCGGCGCTCGCCGGGCAGCGGCTCGACGACGCGGCACCCGTGTGCGACGGGCGGCTCCCGGACGGGACCCGGCTGCACGCGGTCGTCGAGCCGCTCGTCCCGGCCGGCGCGGCGATCTCGCTGCGCGTCCTGCGGCAGTCGGGGCTCGGGCTCGCCGACCTGGCGGCGGGCGGGTCGCTGGCCCCCGGGTGGGACGCGCTGCTGCGCGGGCTGGTCGCGGGTCGCGCGAACGTCCTGATCAGCGGCGGGACGGGCACCGGCAAGACGACGCTGCTCGCCGCGCTCCTCGGCCTCGTGCCGCCCGACGAGCGCGTCGTGACCGTCGAGGAGGCCCGGGAGCTCGCGCCCGCGCACCCGCATGTGGTCCCGCTCGTGACGCGGCGGGCCAACGTCGAGGGCGCCGGGGCCGTCGGGCTGACCGAGCTCGTCCGGGCCGCGCTGCGCATGCGGCCCGACCGCATCGTCGTCGGCGAGTGCCGCGGCGCGGAGGTGCGCGAGGTGCTGCTCGCGCTCAACACGGGGCACGACGGCGGCCTCGCGACCCTGCACGCCAACGCCGTCGAGCACGTGCCCGCGCGCCTGGAGGCGCTCGCGGCGCTCGCCGGGATGTCCCGCGACGCCGTCGCCGCGCAGGCCGTCGCGGCGGTGGACGTCGTGCTCCACGTGCGGCGGGCGGGCGGGCGGCGGTTCGTCGAGGCGGTCGGGGTGGTCGGGCGCGGTGCGGTGGTCGCAGGCCGTGGTGCGGTGGAGCGCGGTGGCCTGGCCGCACGCGATGGTGGCGGGTTCGCGGTGCGGGAGGTCGCGCGGTGGGACGGGTCGGGTGCGGCGACGGTCACGGACCCGGACGGCTGGGACGGGCTCCTCGCGAGGTGGGTCGCGTGAGCGGGGCCGCTGCGGCCATGGTCACCGGCGTCGCCGTAGGAGTCGCCGTGGCGGCGGCGCTCGCGCCCGGTGGGCGCGGCGCGCTGCGGGTCCTCGGTGCGCGACGACCCGCCGGCGCGTGGGGCGGCGTGCGGCGAGGTCTCCAGGCGCTGCCGTGGCGGCGGCCGGAGGACGGTGTCCGCGTGCGGGTCGTGGTCGCCCAGGTCTCCGCGCTCTTGCGGGCGGGCGCCCCGCCCGGTGCCGCGTGGACGCGCGCCGCCGGCGTGCCGGTCGACGCGCTCGGGGTGCCCGAGGTCGGGGCGCTGGCTACCGTCGTCGGGGAGGGACCTGCGCGGGCCGTGTGCGCCGCGACGCGTCTCGCACTGACCGTCGGGGCCCCGCTCGGCCGCGTGCTGGAGGCGGTGTCCGACGCGCTCGTGGCGCAGGCCGAGGCCGCCGCAGAGCGCGAGGCCGCGCTGGCCGGCCCGCGGACCACCGCCCGGGTGCTGCTGTGGCTGCCCGCGGCGGGTGCCCTGCTCGGCTGGACGCTGGGCGCCGACCCCGTGGCGGTCGCGACCGACGGCGGTGCGGGGACAGCCGCCGTCACCGCGGGGCTCGCGCTCGCCGCCGTCGGCCGCTGGTGGACGGGACGGCTGGTCGCCGTCGCACGGCGTGCCGGGGCGGAACCGTGATCGCCGCGCTGGCGCTGGTCGCCGTGGCTCCGTGGGCGCTGGAGGCGTGGACCGGTCGGCGGCGACGTGCGGCGCTCGCGCGCGCGACACCCTCCCGGCGTGAGCCCGAGGCCGCAGAGCTCGTCGACCCGACCGTGGTGCTCGAGCTCGTCGGCGCTGCGCTGCGGGCGGGAGCGGGGATCCCGCGGGCGCTCGCCGCGGTGGCAGACGCCGTCGGCGGTGTGGACGGTGCGGTGCTCGCACCGGTCGCGGCGGCTCTCCGGCTCGGCGCGCCGTGGACCGCCGCGTGGGCGGACGCGCCGTCGCGGCTCGACGTGGTGGCGCGGGCGCTGCGGCCCACGTGGGAGGAGGGCGCGGCACCGGGCGAGGCGCTCAGCGCCGCGGGCGACGAGCTGCTGCGGGCGCGCCGCGACGCCGGCCGCACGGCGGCGGGACGGCTGGGTGTGCGGCTGGTGCTGCCGCTCGGAACGTGCTTCCTCCCGGCGTTCGTGCTGGTGGGGCTCGCCCCGGTGCTGCTGGCGCTCGGGAGCGGGGTGCTCGCCGGGTGACCGCTCGCTTCAGGGACGACCCGGTTGTCGGCCGGGCAGGAGGCACGTCGTGGCGACCGCCGCGACGTCGGGCGCATCGCGGTGAGTGCCGCGGTGCAGGGGCGTCTCGACGAACGTCGGGCGCAGACGAGAGGGGTTGGCATGAGGCAGGAGCTGGTGCAGGAGACCGAGGCGTCGTCGCTCACCGACCACGAGGCCGGCATGGCGACGGCCGAGTACGCGATCGCGACGCTGGCCGCGGTCGGGCTGGCGGGGCTGCTGGTGGTGATCCTCAAGGGCGACATGGTCAAGGGACTGCTCGAGGGCATCATCCAGACCGCGCTGTCGGTGGTGTGACACCGCCATGACGACAGCGGCGAGGGAACGCGGCGCGGTGACGGCCGAGCTGGCCGTCGGGCTGCCGGTGGTCGTCCTGCTGCTCGTCGCGGTGCTCACCATCGCGGCCGCGTCCGGTGCGCAGCTCCGCGCGCTGGACGCGGCCCGTGCCGGAGCGCGCGGCGTGGCGATCGGCCAGGACGAGGGCGAGGTCCGCACGACGGTCGGCAAGGTGTGCGGCGACGGCTGCGGGGTGCGGCTGGAACGCGACGGCGAGTGGGTCGAGGTGGCGGTCTCGAAGCCGGTCGGCGGCGGGTGGTTCACCCACGTGCCGCTCCGGGCGACCGGCACGGCGACGGCGTGGGTGGAGCCGTGACGGCCGCGACCTCCGGTCAGGCGGCCAGCGGGAACCGCGACGCGGAACGCGGTGCGGGGACGGTGCTGCTCCTCGGGGTCGCCGCCGTCGTCCTCCTGGCCGGGCTGGCGCTGGCGGCGCTCGGCGCGGCGCAGCAGGCACGAGGGACCGCGCAGGCCGCGGCCGACCTCGGTGCCCTGGCGGCGGCGACGGCGCTCCGCGACGGCTTTGAGCCGTGCCCGACCGCGCGCGACGCCGTCGAACGCAACGGAGGGACGCTCGCGGGGTGCGTCGTCGAGGGGGCCGGGGTCGTCGACGTGACGGTCGCCCGGCCGACGGCGGGCCTGCCCGGCTGGGCCACCCGCGACGCCACCGCGACGGCCCGCGCAGGTCCGCGTCCCGAGCCAGATCGGGGAACGCCCGTCAGCTGAGCCTCCCCGTCGTGTCCGAGGCCAGGCGTCACAGCGTCCACAGGCCGCATCGTCGGTCGTGGGGAGACCGTCGACATCAGCCGCACCCTGCCCGCACGAACGGAGTCGTCATCGACCATGAGGGCGGCGAGCTGCGGCGGAGACGCGCCCGTCCTGGGGCGCGTGACTCAGCACCGTGTCGAGCAACGTGACGGCCGCGGCCTTGTCGAGGGGCGAGTTGTAGTTCCCGCACTTGGGGGACTGCACACACGCGGGGCAGCCGTGGTCGCAGGGGCAGGCGGCGATGGCGTCACGCGTCGCGCGCAGCCACGTGGCGCCCAGCTCGTAGCCGCGTTCGGCGAAGCCCGCCCCGCCGGGGTAGGCGTCGTAGACGAACACGGTCGCCTCGCCCGTGTCCGGGTGCAGGTCGGTGGAGACGCCGCCCAGGTCCCAGCGGTCGCACGTGGCGAGCAGGGGCAGCAGGCCGATCGACGCGTGCTCCGCGGCGTGCAGCGCACCAGGCACGACGTCGGGGTCCAGCCCCGCCGCGCGCAGCACGAACGCGGGGACGGACCACCACACCGCCGTCGTCGCGAGCGAACGCTCGGGCAGGTCGAGCGGCTCGGTGCCGAGCACCTGCAGGTCGGGCAGCCGGCGCCGCTCGAAGCTGATGACCTGGCTCGTGACCTCGACCGGGCCGAGGCCCCAGGTGACCGGACCCCAGGCCCGGGAGCGTCTCGTGTCGGCGAGGGGGCGGGTCACCGTGCTGCCACCGGACGGGCCTGCCCCGTTCGTCGCGGCGTCGGGGCCACGGCCAGGGCCGGTGCGGGGACCGGCTGCATGCGCGTCGTCGTCGGCCGGCAGCGCCGGGTGCGGTTCCTCGATCGCGATCGTCATCACCTCGCGCGACCACGTCCCGTGGTCGACGTCCCGTCGCACGACGAGCGCGACCCGGTCGGTGAGGTCCAGGTGGTCGACCACGAACGTCGTGCCCTGGTGCACGTACACCGCGCCGTCGTGCACCTGCCCGTCCGCGGACCCGGCGTCGACCGTGCCGAGAAGGCGTCCCGTGGTCGCCTCGACCACGCGGACGGGCCGCCCGCCGGAGCCGCGCAGGTCCGCGAGCGATGCCGCGGGCTGAGCGTGCGTCCAGTACCAGCCCGACGGCCGACGACGCAGCGCCCCGCCGTCGACGAGCTCGTCGAGCACCGCCCGCACGTGGTCCGGGTCGCCGAACCGGGCGAGGTCGTCCGCGCGCAGCGGCACCTCCTGCGCAGCGACGCACAGCTGGGGGGCGAGCACGTACCGGTTGGACGGGTCGAACACGGTCGCCTCGAGCGGGGCGTCGAACACCGCCTCCGGGTGGGTCACGAGGTAGGTGTCGAGCGGATCCTCGCGGGCGACGAACGCGACCAGCCCGTCGGCGCCTGCGCGCCCCGCCCGCCCGGCCTGCTGCCACAGCGACATGCGCGTGCCCGGCCAGCCGGCGATGAGCACGGCGTCCAGCCCGGAGATGTCGACGCCGAGCTCGAGCGCGTTCGTCGTCGCCAGGCCCAGCAGCGCCCCCGTGCGGATCGCCTGCTCCAGCTCGCGACGCTCCTCCGGCAGGTACCCGCCCCGGTAGGCGGCGATCCGCCGGGACAGGTCCGTCGACACCGGCCGCAGGTGGTCCCGCGTCGCCTGCGCCACCGACTCCGCGCCACGCCGCGACCGCGTGAACGCGAGGGTCCGCGCCCCGGCCGCGGCCAGGTCGGCGAGCAGGTCGGCCACCTCGGCCGTCGCGGACCGTCGCGGGTGCTCGCCCGCGCCGTCGGTGGTGACGACGGCGGTCTGCTCGGTCTCCTCGTGCGCGGCGTCGAGCGGGTCGGGCAGCGCCCACGGGTCCTCGGCGTCGGGGTCGGCCCGCGTGAACGCGAAGGACGCGATCTCCGGCGGCTGCCACAGCGCCACCGTCCGGCGTCCCGACGGCGACGCGTCGTCGGTGACCGCCTCGACGTCGTCGGGACCGACGCCGAGCAGGCGGGCGGCGCTCGCGGCGGGCTCGGCCGACGTGGCGCTCGCGACGACGAAGGTGAGGGAGCCGCCGCGGTGGTGCTCCACGAGCCGGGTCAGCCGCCGCAGCACCAGCGACACGTGCGCCCCGAACACCCCGCGGTACGTGTGCCCCTCGTCGACGACGACGTACCGCAGCGCCCGCAGGAACCGCGACCACCGCCGGTGGTTCGGCAGCAGCGAGAAGTGCAGGAAGTCGGGGTTGGTGAGGACGACGTCGGCGTAGTCCTGCACCCAGCGCCGCTCGTCCGTGGGGGTGTCGCCGTCGCACGTGGTCACCCGCAGCGTGCGTCCGGCGTCGGACGGCATCGCCGCGAGCACGCGCTCGAGCGCGGCGAGCTGGTCCGCCGCGAGCGCCTTGGTGGGGGACAGGTAGAGCACGGTGCCGCGCTGCTGCGCCGGCAGGGTCCGCCCGACGGCGGTGAGGCCGGGGAGCCAGAACGCGAGCGACTTGCCGGACCCGGTGGACGTCGCGAGGGCGACGTGCCGTCCGGACCATGCGGCGGAGGCGGCGTCGGCCTGGTGCACCCAGGGTCGCGCGACGCCGAGCGTCTGGTATCCCGCGACCAGGGCGGGGTCGGCCCACGCGGGCCAGTCCGCGGTCACGCCCTCGCGGGCGGGGAGCGTCCGCACGTGGGTCAGCCGGTCCGCCCGCGCACCGCCCGCGAGGAGCACGTCGAGCAGCGGGTGGGGGGCGTCGTCGGACACGGGGCCATCCTCGCAGGACCACCGACCCTGGTGGAGTGTCCGATCGTCGGACACGATCGGGGGATGGCTCGCACCTCTCAGACCTGCCCGGTCCGCCGGAGCGTACGCGCCCTCGTCGTCGCGGGCGTCGTCGTCGGGGCCGCGCTGCTCACGCGGCGCATGACCCAGACGTGGGGCACCCTGGCCGGTGAGGCCGACACCGCCCTGCCGGGGGACGACCTGCTGCCGGACGCTCGGGTGGTCGCCACGCGGGGCATCGGCGTCGACGCCCCGCCGCGCGACGTGTGGCCCTGGCTCGTGCAGCTGGGTTACTGCCGCGGGGGCTTCTACTCCTACGACGCGCTCGAGCGGATGATCGGCCTCGACATCCACAGCGCGGACACCGTCGAGGACCGCTGGCAGGACCTCGCCGTCGGCGACCCGGTGCTGCTCGCCGACGGTGTCGTGCTCCAGGTGGCGGACCTCGAGCAGGACCGGCATCTGGTGCTCCGGGGGTCCGACGAGCTCCCGGGCGCGGGTGCGGCGCCCTACGACTTCACGTGGTCGTTCGTGCTTCGTCGCGTCGGCACGGGCACCCGCCTGCTGGTCCGCGAGCGGTATGTGCCGCACGGGCCAGGATCACGCGCGCTCGTCGAGGCGGTGCAGCCGGTCAGCTTCCTGATGACGCAGCGGATGCTGCGCGGTGTTCGCGATCGCGCCGAGCGGCGCTGACACGGGGCACCGCGCACACGGACCGGTGCTGACACCGGCTGCGTCCGCGCCCCGGTGCGCGCGGCGGTCCGGCACCTGGGGTGCCGGTCAAGGGGCGCGTCAGGCCCGGTCCGCGGCGTCCGCTGCCCGCAGCACCGCCGCCATCGCCCGTGACAGGTACCAGGGGTCGACGACGGCGGTCAGCTCGCGCGCCGAGTGCATCGACAGGATCGGGACCCCGACGTCGACGGTCCGGATCCCGAGGCGGGTCGCGGTGATGGGCCCGATGGTCGAGCCGCAGGGGATCGCGTTGTTGGACACGAACTCCTGGGAGGGCACGCCCGCCGCGGCGCAGGCGGCGGCCCAGCGGGCGGCCCCGTGCGCGTCGGTCGAGTAGCGCTGGTTGGCGTTGATCTTGAGGATCGGGCCGCCGCCGACGCGCGGCTGGTTGGCGGGGTCGTGCCGCTCGGGGTAGTTGGGGTGCACGCCGTGGCCGACGTCGGAGGAGACGTGGAAGGATGCGGCGAACGCCCGCCCGCGCTCGTCGGCCGTGGCGCCGAGCGCCGCGCAGACGCGCGTGAGCACGTCCTGCAGGAGCGGCCCGGCGGCCCCGGAGCGCGACTCGGACCCGATCTCCTCGTGGTCGAACGCGGCGACGACGGCGATCGTCCCGGTCGGCGTGCCGAGGGACAGCAGCGCGGTGAGCGCCGCGTGCGTCGAGAGCAGGTTGTCCAGCCGTCCGGAGGCCCAGAGCGCCCCGCCCGCCCCGAACGCCCGCGGTGCCTGCGTGTCTGCGACGACGACGTCGTACCCGCCGATGGCCGCCGGGTCGACGCCGGCGGGCGCGAGCGCGGCGAGCAGGTCGGCGTCGTCGACCGAGCCCAGCCCCCACACGGGCTGCGTGTGGCGCTGCTTGTCGAGCGTGAGGCCGTCGTTGGCCGACCGGTCGAGGTGGATCGCGAGCTGCGGCAGCCGCAGCAGCGGCCCGGTGCGCACCAGGTGCTCGGTGCCGTCGAGCAGCACGAGCCGCCCGGCGAGCTCGAGCTCACGGTCGAGCCACGAGTTGAGCAGCGGCCCGCCGTACACCTCGACGCCCGCCTGCCAGAAGCCGTGGCCGCCCGTCGTCGGGCGCGGCTTGAGCTTGAAGCCGGGGGAGTCGGTGTGCGTGCCGAGGATCGTGAACGGCGTCGTCGCCGCGGCGTCGTCGGGGAGCGCGAACGCCACCGCCGACCCGTCGCGGACGACGACGTAGCGGCCGCCCGGCACCACGGGCCAGGCATCGGTCTCCGCCAACGTCGTGAACCCCGCCGCGACGGCCCGGCGGGCGATCTCCGCGGCGGCGTGGAACGACGACGGCGACGCCTGGACGAACACCCCCAGGTCCTCGGTGTGGGCTCGGGCCTCGGCGGGGACGGGGGTGCTGGGCATGCCTGCAGTCTTGCACCCGGTCGTGGCGACGGTCAGCCCGCTGCGGGACCGTGAGGTCCTCGGCCTGCCGCGCGCCCCCTCTCCTCGCCCATCCAACGCTCGGGCGCCGGGAATGGTTGGGTGGGACGGTCAGGGGGCCCTCGTGACGACCGTCACATTGTGGGTACACTCCCCGCATCCCGCCGTCAACGGCGCCGGCGGGGCCTTTCCCGCCTCAGCCACGGGGCGTCGTCAAGGAGGACGGATGCTTGAGCTCGGAACCGGGAGCATCGCGATCGTCGCGGTGATCGCCGTGATCGCGCTGGCCGCGCTGGCCTGCGCCTTTGTGCTGCGGCGGCAGGTTCTCGCCGCCGACGAGGGCACGCCCTCGATGCGGGAGATCGCCAAGGCGGTGCAGGAGGGCGCGGCCGCCTACCTCAACCGTCAGTTCCGCACCCTGGCCCTGTTCGCGGTGGTCGTGTTCGCGCTGCTGTTCCTGCTGCCGGGCGACGGCGGCGTGCGGCTCGGGCGCTCGATCGCCTTCCTCGTCGGCGCGGCCTTCTCCGCCGCGATCGGCTACCTGGGCATGTGGCTGGCGGTGCGGGCCAACGTGCGCGTCGCGGCGGCGGCCGCGCAGCGCGGCGGGCGCAACGAGGGCGCGCGCATCGCGTTCCGCACGGGCGGCGTCGTCGGCATGTCCGTGGTGGGCCTGGGCCTGCTGGGCGCCGCGCTGGTGGTGCTCGTGTACCGCGAGAACGCGCCCGTCGTGCTGGAGGGCTTCGGCTTCGGCGCCGCGCTGCTCGCCATGTTCATGCGTGTCGGCGGCGGCATCTTCACCAAGGCGGCCGACGTCGGCGCCGACCTCGTGGGCAAGGTCGAGAAGGGCATCCCCGAGGACGACCCGCGCAACGCCGCCACCATCGCCGACAACGTGGGCGACAACGTCGGCGACTGCGCCGGCATGGCCGCGGACCTCTTCGAGTCCTACGCCGTGACCCTCGTCGCCGCGCTCATCCTTGGCAAGGCCGCGATGGGCGAGCGGGGCATGGTGTTCCCGCTCATGGTCACCGCGATCGGCGCGTTCGTCGCCCTGCTGGGCGTGCTCGTCACGCGCGTGCGCGGCAACGAGAACGGCCTCAAGGCGATCAACCGCGGCTTCTACCTCTCGGCCGCCGCCGGCGCGGTGCTCTCGGCGATCGCGGCCTACGTCTACCTGCCGGGGTCGTTCGACCAGCTCAACGGCACCGCCGAGCTGGGCGAGATGAACGCGATCTCCGCAGACCCGCGCCTCGACGCGGCCCTCGCCGTCGTCATCGGCGTCGTGCTCGCGGGCGTGATCCTGTGGATCACGGGCTACTTCACGGGCACGACGTCGAAGCCGACGCTGCACGTGGCGGCCACGTCCCGGACCGGTGCGGCCACCGTGGTGCTCTCGGGCATCGGCGTGGGCTTCGAGTCGGCCGTGTACACCGCGGGCATCATCGCGGCGGCGATCTGCGCGGCGTTCCTGCTCGCGGGCGGCTCGGTGTGGCTCGCGCTGTTCCTCATCGCGCTGGCGGGCTGCGGCCTGCTGACGACCGTGGGCGTCATCGTCGCCATGGACACCTTCGGGCCCGTGTCCGACAACGCGCAGGGCATCGCCGAGATGTCCGGCGACGTCGACGAGGAGGGCGCCAAGGCCCTCACCGACCTCGACGCCGTCGGCAACACCACGAAGGCCATCACCAAGGGCATCGCCATCGCGACGGCGGTGCTCGCCGCGACCGCGCTCTTCGGCTCGTACGCCGACGCCGTGGAGCGCGCGCTGGGCGAGGTCGGCCACCGCGGCAGCGGCCTGGTCAACGCCATGCTGAGCTTCGAGATCATCTCGCCCGTCACGCTCGTCGGCGTCATCCTGGGCGCGGCGACGGTGTTCCTGTTCAGCGGTCTCGCGGTCGACGCCGTGACGCGCGCCGCGGGCGCGATCGTCTACGAGGTGCGCCGCCAGTTCCGCGAGCACCCCGGGATCATGACGTACGAGGAGCGGCCCGAGTACGGCAAGGTCGTCGACATCTGCACCCGGGACTCGCTGCGCGAGCTCGCCACCCCCGGCCTGCTCGCGGCCTTCGCGCCCATCGCCGTCGGTTTCGGCCTCGGCGTCGGGCCGCTCGCCGGGTTCCTCGCCGGCGCCATCGGCGCGGGCGTCCTCATGGCGATCTTCCTGGCCAACTCGGGCGGCGCCTGGGACAACGCGAAGAAGATCGTCGAGGACGGCGCGCACGGCGGCAAGGGTTCCGAGGCGCACGCCGCGACCGTCATCGGCGACACCGTCGGCGACCCGTTCAAGGACACCGCGGGCCCCGCGATCAACCCGCTCATCAAGGTCATGAACCTGGTCGCGGTGCTCATCGCACCCGCCGTCGTCGCCATGTCCGTCCCCGACGACGCCAACCACTGGCTGCGCATCGGCCTGGCCTGCGTGGCCGCGGCCATCGCGTTCGGCGCGGTCATCGCGAGCCGCCTGCGCGCGGCCCGCGCCGACCAGGAGTCCGTCGCGGCCGCCGAGGCGGAGGCCGAGGCCGCGGCAGCCCTGCGCGGCTGACCCTGCACGCGACGAAGCCCGGGGCGTGGTGAGCCCCGGGCTTCGTCGTCTGAACGGGTCTGGTCTGAACGGGTGGTCTGGGGTCGCGCGGGTGCGGCCTCAGAGGCCGGTGCGGCCGTCGATGCACTCGCGCAGCAGGTCCACGTGGCCCATGTGACGGGCGTACTCCTCGACCATGTGGATGAGGATGTCGCGCACCTCGACGGTGCCGTCCTGGTAGGGGACCTCCCGGTCCATGTCGAGCGACCAGAACACGTCGTCGGACGCGTCGACCGCCTGGTGCCACTCACCCCAGGCCTCGGTCACGCACGCGTCCGTGGGCAGCGCGGCGTCGAAGTCGTGGTCCGGCACGCCCGGCAGCTCGAACGGCCCCGGCGTCTGCTGCCCGTTCAGCACCCGCTGGAACCAGTGGTGCTCGACGTCGGCGAGGTGCCGCACGATCCCCAGCAGCGACAGCGACGACGGCGGCACCGAGCGGCGGGCGAGCTGCGCGGAGTCGAGACCCTCGCACTTCATCACCAAGGTCATCCGGTAGCGGCACAGGTACTCCCACACCGTCTCCTTCTCGCCCACGGGCTCGGCGCCGGTGGTGCGAGGGTCGTGCTCAGGGTCGACCCACAGGCCAGTCGTCACGGACGTCACGCGCGGAGAATCGCGCCTCGAGCCCCTCCGGTCAAGCAGGCGGCCACGAGTAGGGGACTTCATCCGCAGCCGGTGGCCGCGCTACCCTTCCCGGCCATGAGTGGAACTGCGACGTCGCCCGCGTCCGGGGGGCGTACGCGTCGCAGCGTGCGACGGCCTCAGGCGTCGCAGTGGACCCCCGTGTCGGACCCCGCGGACGACGCCGCGACCAGCGTGGATGCAGCCCGACCCGCGCCCGCGCCGGGCGGGCCGTTCTCGTTCCGCGACTTCCTGGGACCGGTGCGAGCGGGCTCGCCGAGCGAGCCCGCAGCCGTCTCCCCAGCCGCCATGGCAGGTGCGCCGGCTCTCGGACGTGCGGACGCCGTCGCGCCGTTCGGGGCGGCGTCCGACTCGCCCTTCCCGACGACGGTGGAAGCGCCTCCGGAACGCCCCGCCGCCTCGCTGCCCGACGCGCCGCAGCAGCGGCCCGCCTCCCCGTTCCGTCCCGTGTCGGCCTCGCCCTTCGGCCCGGTGCCCGGCGCCCCTGCCGCCGACGCACCCGGTCCGGAACCGGCCCCCTCCGCGCCGAAGCGCGCCCCCCGGCGTCGCCTCGCCGTCCCGCGCCTGCTGGACCGCCGTCTCGCCCTGGTCGCGGCCGTCGTCGTCGGCCTGGCCGCGGGTGTCGGCGCGAACGCGGTCAGCGGCCTGGTGCGGGAGGCCGGGGCCACGTCCGACGTGCCCCCGCCCACGCCGCAGCAGTGCGCGGCCATCCAGGCCGCCTGGACCAACGCGGCCGCGAGCCAGGTGGGCATGACGGCGGACGACCCTGCCTCCCTGCGCACCGGCTTCCTGGGCGCGCGCGACGCGCTCGACGGCGTCGTCGCACCGTCCGGAGCGGCCGCGGACTGGGACCTCGTCGCGACCTACCTGGGCACGGTGGCCGCGGCGGTCGAGCCCGTCGACCCGGCCGACGGCGCAGCGGTCACCGCGGCCGTCGGCACGGCGCTCGCGGGCCTGGACACGCCGGCCGTGACGGCCGCGTCCGCCCGCGTGACCGCGTACCTCAAGAGCGGGTGCACGGGCTGAGGCGCCCGTGCCGCGACGCGACGTCGCGGCGCTCACGATTACCGCCTCCGGCCTCCCGTGAGTCACGATGGAGACGTGCCGTCCGTCCAGCCGACCCCGCCCCGCCGCCGCGCCCGCGCGCGCCTCGCGGCCGCGACGGCACTGACCGCCGCGCTGCTCGCCGGCTGCAGCGGGCCGTTCGGCGCGGCCGACTCCGAGCCGTCGGTGGCCCCCGCGCCCGAGGCGACGTCCGTCGTCGTCGCGCCCGACGCCGTGGTCCCCGAGTCGGACGGCGGCAGCGTCGAGGCGCCGGCTTCGCCGTCCCCCGAGGAGTCCGAGCCGGCCGAGCCGCCCGCCGGGTCCGAGGTGACCGGCGAGTGCTCCGCGCTCCAGGCCGCGTGGAGCGCGACCAACCAGGCGCTCGTGAACCTCAGCCCCGACCACCCCCGCGCGTTCGTCGACAGCTTCCGCGTCGCGGCCGAGTCGATGGCGAGCGTGACGGCGCCCGACGCCGTCGCCGACGACTGGGCGGCCATGGCCGACTACCTCTCGCGCGTCAACGCGGCGTTCGCGGACGTCGACGTGACCGACGCCGCCGCCGTCCAGACGGCGCTCGCCGGCGCGGTCTCCGCCGAGGACCTCCAGCGCGCGACGACGGCCCAGAGCCGGATCACCGTGTTCGTCTCGGCCGACTGCCAGGCCGGATGAGCACCCCCGCCCCGGCCGCGTCCGACGCCGCGCTCGCCGCGCTGCGCGGCGACCTCGCCGCCGCCTCCTTCACCGTCGACGGCGTCGCCGACCTCTTCGGGGACCTCGCCACGCAGGCCCTGTACCGCGAGCAGGCGGTACCCGCCCGGCGGGCCGTCGAGGCCGCCGTCGGCGGCAGCGCCCCGGCCGGCTGGGACCCGCGTGCCACGCTCGCGCGCCTCTTCCTGCTCGGCGGGCAGGTGCCGCGCGCCGCGCTCGACGCCGCCCTCCCGGCCACCGGGACCGACGGGCTGCTGCGGGCCGGGCTCGCCGTCGCGGCCGGCGCGGGCGACGACGACGCCGTGCGCGCCGCCGTCGACCTCGCGCCCTACACCGCGACGGACGCCTCCGGCGACGTGTCGTGGTGGCTCGCGTCCGACCTCGGCGAGCTCGCCCGCGGCGGCGCCATCGCCACCGACCACGTGCTCGGCGCGGGCGGGGCGTCGCTGACGCTCGCCCAGGTGACCATGCGTGACCCGGTGGGCCGGGTGCTGGACCTCGGGACGGGCTGCGGCATCCAGGCGCTGCACGCGCACCGGCACGCGGGCAGCGTCGTCGGGACGGACATCTCCGCGCGGGCGCTCGCGTTCGCGCGCCTCAACGCGGGCCTCAACCTCGGCGACTCCGGCGCCTTCGACCTGCGGCTCGGGTCGATGCTGGAGCCGGTCGCGGGGGAGCGGTTCGACCTCGTCGTGAGCAACCCGCCCTTCGTCATCACGCCGCACTCCGGCGCCGCGGGCCGTGCGGTGCACGACGCGCTCGGCGACTTCGAGTACCGCGACGGCGGCCGCGCGGGCGACGACCTGGTGCGCGACCTCGTCACGCACGTCGGCGCGGTCCTCGCCCCCGGTGGCACCGCGCAGCTCCTGGGCAACTGGGAGCACCGCCGCGGCGAGCCGTGGCAGGACCGCGTGGGGGCCTGGCTCGACGCGAGCGGCCTCGACGGCTGGGTCATCCAGCGCGAGCTGCTCGACCCGGCCGAGTACGCCGAGACGTGGATCCGCGACGGCGGCACCACCCCGGACCGCGACCCGGCCGGCTGGGCGGCCGCCTACGGGGCGTGGCTGGACGACTTCGCCTCGCGCGACGTCGAGGCGATCGGCTTCGGCATCGTCACGCTGCGGCGTCCCGAGGGCGCCGCGACGCTGCGCCGCACCGAGGAGCACACGGGCTCCGTCCGCCAGCCGCTCGGCGCGCACCTCGCCGCCTCGCTCGCGGCGCACGCCTGGCTCGCCGCCCGCTCCGACGCCGACCTGCTCGACGCCCACCTCGAGGTCGCGCCCGACGTCACCGAGGAGCGGTACCTCACGCCCGGCATGCCCGACCCCAACGTCGTCGTCATCCGGCAGGGCGACGGGCTCGGTCGCGGCGTGCACGCCTCGACGGCGCTCGCCGCGCTGGTCGGTGCGTGCGACGGCGAGCTCGCGGTCGGGCAGATCGCCGGGGCGATCGCGGCGCTCTTCGACGTCGACGCCGCGGCGGTGCGGGCGGAACTGCTGCCCGCCGTGCGCGGCCTGGTGCGCGACGGGTTCCTGCGCCCGGCCTGACGGCGACCCGGCGCGCTCGCCGTCGCACCCGGTCCCCGCGCGCCCTCTCGCCGCGCGCCCCGACCCTCACGGTCACGGACCCCTCACATCGCACCGCTACCGTGGACGCCATGATCGACGCCCCCGGACCGCGCCGCAGGTCTCCGCGCCCGCGACGGCAGGTGCGCCCCGCACCGCGCCGCGCGTGGTCGCGGCGCTCTTCGCGCTGGTCGCCGCCGCGGGCGTCCACCTCACGTGGCGCGTCTTCGTCGCCGGGGAGACGGGTCAGCGGGTCGACGACCTCGCGCGCCTCGGCGCCCAGCACGGCCAGCACCGCCTGTGGTCGCTCGCCGAGCCGCTGCTCGACGTCGTCTCCGTCTCGTTCGTGGTGCTGGGCATCCTGACCGCGATGACGATCTGCCTGGTGCGGCGCCGCTGGGTGCTCGCGGCCCAGGTCGCCGTGCTGGTCGCGGGGTCCAACGCGACGACCCAGCTGCTCAAGTACGCCGTCTACGACCGGCCCCACCTGCTGCCGGGCTGGACCGGCCACAACTCCCTCCCGTCGGGCCACACGACGGTGGCCGCGTCCGTCGCGGTCGCGCTCCTGGTCGCCGTGCCGCGCGCGTGGCGCCCCGTCGTCGCCGTGCTCGGCGCCGCGTGGACGGCCGCCACGGGCGTCTCGACGCTCATCGGCCAGTGGCACCGCCCCTCCGACGTCGTCGCGGCCGTGCTGGTCGTGGCCGTGTGGGGTGCGGCCGTCTGCGCGCTGGGATCGCGCTCGACGCTCGACGAGCCCGTGCGGCCCGGGGACACCCAGGCGACGCCGGGCTCGTACGCGACCGCCGGGCTCCTGGCCCTCGGCGGGCTGGCCGCCGCGTCCGTCGCCGGCGTCGCGCTCGTCGACCTGGGCACGGGCGTGCGGAACGTACCCTTCGAGGGGGACGTCACCGCGTACGCGGGCGGCGTCGCCGGCGTCGTCGCGGCGACGGCGCTCGTCTTCGCGGCCCTGCTGCTCGTACGGCAGGCGACGTCGCGACCGCGCCACTGAGGCAGGTACCCGCCGCCGCGGGTAAGGTGCCCCGACGAGCGGCAGCGCACAGCACCGCACATCGACTGTGGAGAGCAGGGACGGATGCCAACCAAGCTTGTGATCGTCGAGTCGCCCACCAAGGCTCGCAAGATCGCCGGCTACCTCGGTGCCGGGTACGAGGTGGAGGCCAGCGTCGGCCACATCCGTGACCTGGCGCAGCCGTCCGACATGCCGGCCGAGATGAAGAAGGGCCCGTTCGGCAAGTTCAGCGTCGACGTCGGCAACGGCTTCGAGCCGTACTACGTCGTCTACGCGGACAAGAAGGCCAAGGTCCGCGACCTCAAGAAGCTCCTCAAGGACGCCGACGAGCTCTACCTCGCCACCGACGAGGACCGCGAGGGCGAAGCCATCGCGTGGCACCTCATCCAGGAGCTCAAGCCCAAGGTGCCCGTGCGCCGCATGGTGTTCCACGAGATCACGCGCGAGGCGATCCAGCGGGCCCTGACCTCGACGCGCGACCTGGACACGAACCTCGTCGACGCGCAGGAGACGCGCCGCATCCTCGACCGCCTCTACGGCTACGAGGTGTCGCCCGTGCTGTGGCGCAAGGTCCGCCAGGGCCTGTCGGCCGGCCGCGTGCAGTCCGTCGCCACGCGCCTCATCGTCGAGCGGGAGCGCGAGCGCATGGCGTTCGTCGTCGCGTCGTACTGGGACGTCACCGGCGCGTTCGCGCCCGAGTCCGGCGACGACGCCGGGGTGTCGTTCACGGCCCGCCTGTCGGGTGTGGGCGCCGAGCGCGTCGCGTCGGGCCGCGACTTCGACGACCGCGGGCGCCTCAAGGTCCGCACCGGCGTCGTGCACCTGGACGAGGCGACGGCGCACGCCGTCGTCGCCGGGCTCGCGGACGCGGCCTTCGCGGTGCGGTCGCTCGAGACGAAGCCGTACACGCGCAAGCCCGCCGCGCCCTTCACGACGTCGACGCTCCAGCAGGAGGCGTCGCGCAAGCTGCGCATGAACGCCCGCATCACGATGAGCGTCGCGCAGTCGCTGTACGAGAACGGCTACATCACCTACATGCGTACGGACTCGCCGTCGCTGAGCGCCGAGGCGATCGACGCCGCCCGCCGGCAGGCCGCGGAGCTGTACGGGCCCGAGTTCGTGCCGGGCGCGCCCCGCCTGTACCAGGCCAAGAACCAGGGCGCGCAGGAGGCGCACGAGGCCATCCGTCCCGCGGGCGACTCGTTCCGCACCCCCGCCCAGGTGGCCCGCGAGCTGTCCGGCGACCAGTTCCGCCTCTACGAGCTCATCTGGAAGCGCACGGTCGCCTCGCAGATGGCGGACGCCAAGGGCTCGACGGCGTCCGTGCGGCTCGCCGCGCCGCTCTCCGCGGCCGCGGGCGCGCACGCCGGGAAGGACGCCGTGTTCTCGGCGTCCGGCACCGTCATCACGTTCCGCGGGTTCCTCGCCGCCTACGAGGAGAGCACCGACACGGAGTCCGACGACGCCGGTGCGGCGTCGTCCGGCAAGGACGCGCGCCTGCCGCGCATGGCCGAGGGCGACGCGCTCGACGCGCGCGACCTGGCCGCCGACGGGCACGCGACGACGCCGCCGTCGCGCTTCACCGAGGCCTCGCTGGTCAAGGCTCTCGAGGAGCTGGGCATCGGGCGCCCGTCGACGTACGCGTCGACCATCTCGACCATCCAGGACCGCGGCTACGTGCGCTCGTCCGGGCAGGCGCTCGTCCCCACCTGGCTCGCGTTCGCCGTGACGAAGCTGCTCGAGGACCACTTCGGCTCGCTTGTGGACTACCGGTTCACGGCCGAGATGGAGCAGGACCTCGACGAGATCGCCGCCGGGGAGCGCGAGCGCGTCGCCTGGCTGGAGGAGTTCTACTTCGGCGGCGGCTCGCCCGCGGGGGCCGACGGGGCCGACGCGCCGGCCGGTGGCGGCCTGAAGGACCTCGTCGAGAACCTCGGCGAGATCGACCCCGTCGTCATCAACTCCATCGAGATCGGCGAGGGCCTGCGCGTGCGCGTCGGCCGCTACGGCCCGTACGTGGAGGACCTGGCCGCCGAGGTCCCCGAGGGCACGAACCCGCCGCGCGCGTCGGTGCCCGACGACCTCGCGCCCGACGAGCTGACCGTGGAGAGGGCCCGCGAGCTGCTGGCCGCGGGCGGCGACGACGGCCGCTCGCTCGGCACCGACCCGGTCTCCGGCAACGAGATCGTGGCCAAGGCAGGCCGCTACGGCCCGTACGTCACCGAGGTGCTGCCCGAGCCGGAGCTCGCGGAGGGCCTGAGCGCCGCCGCGAAGAAGAAGGCGCTCGCCGCCCTCCCCAAGCCGCGCACGGGCTCCCTCTTCAAGGACATGGACCTCGCGACCATCACGCTCGACGACGCGCTGAGGCTGCTGTCGCTGCCGCGCGTCGTCGGCGTCGACCCGGCCGACGGCGCCGAGATCACCGCGCAGAACGGCCGCTACGGCCCCTACCTCAAGAAGGGCACGGACTCGCGCACCATCGCGTCCGAGTCGATGCTCTTCACGGTGACGCTCGACGAGGCGCTGAAGATCTACGCCGAGCCCAAGCGCCGCGGCGCCCGCGGTGCCGCGCAGCCGCCGCTGCGCGAGCTGGGCGACGACCCGACGTCGGGCAAGCCCATCGTGGTCAAGGACGGCAGGTTCGGCGCCTACGTGACCGACGGCGAGACCAACCGGACCCTGCCGCGCGACCTCACGCCCGAGTCGATCACGCCCGAGCGCGCGATCGAGCTGCTGGCCGAGAAGCGCGCCGCGGGCCCCGCCAAGAAGCGGACCACGACGACGCGCAAGGCCGCGACCCCCCGCAAGCGGACGGCGGCGAAGTAGCGGGCGACCCTCAGTCGACCGTCACGGCGTCGAGCACCGGCAGCCGGGCCGCCCGCACGGCAGGCCCGATCGACGCGACGAGCCCGATGACGACGGCGATGCCGAGCACCAGCAGCACCTGCCCCCAGGGGATCGCGAGGCGCGACAGGCCCTCGTCGGCCAGCACTCCGGGCAGGGCGGCGGCCACGGCGATGCCCGTGGCGACACCCAGCACCGTGCCGTAGACGGCGATGAGCACCGACTCGAGCGCGATCACCACGGCGAGCTGGAACCGCCCGAGCCCCACGGCCCGCAGGAGCCCGATCTCGCGCGTCCGCTCGATGACCGAGAGCGCGAGCGTGTTCACGATCCCCAGCAGCGCGATGACGATCGACAGCGCGAGCAGCGCGTAGAGGATCGCGATGGCCTGGTCGACCTGGTCGGCGACGGCCGACGCCGTCTCGTCGCGGTCGCGCACCGTCAGCACCAGGAACGGCCTGACGGCCTCGCGCAGGTCGGCACGCAGGGTCTCGACGTCGGTGCCGTCGGCGGGGTTGGCGTAGATCGCCCGCACGCTCTCCTGCGACGGCGGCACGACGGAGTCGAACAGGTCGTTGCGCAGCAGCACGCCGGTGCCGACGACCTGGCTCTCGAACACCGCGCCCACCTGCACGGTGCGCGTCTGGTCGCCCAGCCCGAGCGTCAGCTCGTCGCCCACCTGCACGCCTAGGTCGCGCGCGGTGCGGCGCACGACGGCCGCCTTGCCGCCGACGAGCGCCGTCGTCGGGTCGCCCTGGAGCTTCTCGGCGTTGACCGCGTCGACGAAGAACGAGGTGGAGACGCCGGCGACGGGGATGGCGTGCGTCGCATCGTCGTCGGACGACGTCGCCGCCGTGCTGGCCAGGCGCACCACCTCCGTCGCGCCGATGCCGGGCACCGCCTGGACGGCGGCGACGGCGTCGGCGGGGACGCGGAACGTGGCCGAGTCGACCAGCAGCGGGGCGCTGAGCTCGGTGTGCACCACGGTGCGCACGGACGCCTCGGTCGAGGCGGCGATGACGCCCGTGCACGCCACGAGGGCCATGCCGATGGTCAGCGCGCCGGCCGTCGCGGCGGTGCGGCGCGGGTTGCGGGTCACGTTGCCGCGGGCGAGCCCGCCCAGGGGCTTGAGGAGCCATGCGGCGGGGGCGCCGAGCGCCCGCAGCACCCAGCGCGCGACGGCGGGGGAGCCGACCAGCACGCCGAGCAGCAGCAGCCCCGCGCCGAACCCGAGCACCCAGCGCGGGCTGAGGTCGTCGACCCAGCGCCAACCCGTGAGGCGGTCGCCCAGCCGGGACCCGAGGCGGGACGCCAGGTACAGCAGCCCGCCGCCGACCAGTGCGACGACCACGCCGGCCAGGGCCCGCAGGCGCACCCCGCGCTCGGGGGCGACGTCGTCGCGCATCGCCTGGACGGGCGGGACCAGCGCGGCGCGGCGCGCCGGGACCGCCGCCGCGACCAGGCACAGGACGGTGCCCAGCGCGATGGCCGCGGCGAGCTGCGCTCCGGAGAGCGGCACGCTGCCCGCGAACGGCATGCCCAGGCGGTCCAGCACCAGGCGGATGCCGCGCACGAGCAGCAGCCCGAGCCCGACGCCGGCCGCCGACCCGACGAGCCCCACGGCGAGCGCCTGCGCGAGCACCAGGCCGAACACCTGCGCGGGCGAGGCGCCCACGGCCCGTAGCAGGGCGTTCTCGCGCTGCCGCTCCCGCACGGCCATGGCGAACGCGTTGGTGATGATGAACGTGCCCACCACGAGCGCGATCGCGGCGAAGATCAGGAGGAACGTCTGGAGGAAGCCGAGGAGCTGCTGGACCGACTCCTCGGCCTCGGCGCGCACGACGTCGCCCGTGACCGACTCGGCGTGCGCGTCGGCGGGCAGCACCTCCGCGACGCGCTCGGCCAGGTCCCGCGGGGACTGCCCGGGCTCCGCGTACACGGCGATCTGCGGCACCTGGCCGTCGGGCGCGAAGGTCTGGCGGGCCGTGTCGGCGTCGACGCCCACGAGCACCGCGCCCGCGGCGGCGGCGTCGATCGCGAACGTGCCCGAGACCGTGAGCTGCCGCGGGGCGTCGCCGAGCACGACCGTGGCCGTGTCGCCGACGGCGAGGCCCGAGGCCCGCACCGCGCCCGTCTCGAGCACCAGCTCGCCCGGGCCGGGCCACGTGCCCGCGGTGAGGTGGGCCGTGGGGAACTCCGGGTCGATGCCGAAGGCGAGCGAGGGTGGGCCCTGGGTCACGACGGCAGTGCCGTCCGCGCCCACGAGCACGACGGGACCCGAGTAGTCCGGCAGCGCCCGGTCGACGCCGTCGACGGCGCTCACGGCGTCCGCGAGCGACGCCGGGACGGGGTTGCGCTGCTGCCCGAAGCCCGTCGACGACGTCGAGGACCCGCCCGCCGCCGTGGGGTCCGACGCGACGGCCTGCGCGCCGCGCACGTACACGTCGGCGCTCACGGACGTGGCGATGATCTCCTGGAACGTCGAGGACAGCATGCCGCGGAACGCGAACGTCCCGACGACGAACGCCACCCCGAGGGCGACGGCCAGCACCGACAGGCCGAACCGGACGAGGTGCTCGCGGACGCCGCGCAGGGCGACGCGGATCATGCCGGGGGCTCCCCGGCGTCGCGCGCGCGACGCGCCCGCGACGGTCCCCGCACCACCCCGAGCGGGTCGCCGACGACGGCGAGGGGCCCGGTGGCCGGCGCGGGCACCGCGGCGTACCGGCCGGTCGCGGGCCGCGGCTCGTCGTCGTCCTCCGCGCCGACGGCGGCGAGGATCTCCTCGCGGCCCGGGTTCGCGAGGTCGGCCGTGATGCGCCCGTCGCCGAGCAGCAGCACGCGGTGCGCGTACGCGGCGGCGCGCGGGTCGTGCGTGACCATGACGACGGTCTGCCCGAGCTCGTCCACCGACTGCCGCAGGAACGTCAGCACCTCGCGCGAGCTCTTCGAGTCGAGGTTCCCGGTGGGCTCGTCGGCGAACACGACGGACGGGCGGCTCACGAGCGCCCGGGCGCACGCGACGCGCTGCTGCTCGCCGCCCGACAGCGCGTTCGGCCGGTGGTGCAGCCGCGCGCGCATCCCGACGGCGTCGACCACGGCGTCGAACCACTCGCGGTCCACCGGGGCGCGCGCGATGTCGAGCGGGAGCGTGATGTTCTCCTCGGCCGTGAGCGTGGGCACCAGGTTGTAGGCCTGGAACACGAACCCGACCCGGGTCCGGCGCAGCCGCGTGAGCGCGCGCTGGCTCATCGACGAGATCTCGACGCCGTCGACCACCACGGTGCCCGACGTCGGCGTGTCGAGCCCGGCCATGCAGTGCATGAGCGTGGACTTCCCCGACCCGGACGGCCCCATGATCGCGGTGAGCCGGCCCTGCGCGAAGTCGACGGAGACGCCGTCGAGGGCACGCACCTCGGTCTCGCCGGACCCGTACGTCTTGACGAGGTCCCGGGCCGAGGCCTGCGCGGGGGGCTGCTCGGCGGGAGCGTCGGGCTGGGAGTGTCTCCCGCGGGCCGGATCCATGCCCACCATGCTCGCCCAGAGCCGTGCGGGCCGCGCTGCGAGTGGCGCCCCGGCACGACGACGTGGCTCACGCCACGCAGGCGGGGCCCATGAGGCCGGGCGACGGGCTCTTGCGGCGCGGACGCGCGGCTGGGATGGTCGGCTCGTGAGCGAGCCGATGCCTTCGATGCGACAGGTCGACCCCGACGTCGTGCGCGGGGAGGCGGTCCCGACGCCGCGCGAGCGGGCGCTGCGGATCGGCTGGTGGGCGCTCGGCGCGGTGGCGCTCGGCACCGCGTACCTGGTCGGCTGGGTCGTGTTCGACGACGTGGCGCGCATCCCCGCCTGGTACTGGGTGCTGTGGCTCGCAGCGGCCGGGGGAGTCGCCGTGCTGGTGGAGGCGCGCACGCCGCGCCGCTGACGCCGGGGGCCCTGCTGCGCGTCCCCACGGTGTCACCGCAGCGCCACGCTGACACCGGCCTCCGCGAGCCTGCCTGTTGCACTTCGCGCCCCGCCGACCATGTGTGGGCATGAGAGCAACGAGCCAGCCATGACACCGGGTCAGCCGCCTCGCCCCGACTTCGGGGACGCCTTCCGCGCGCACTACCCCGGTGTGCTCGCCTTCGTCCGCCGGCGGGTCCAGCCGTCGGACGCCGAGGACCTCGTCGCCGAGGTCTTCGCGATCGCGTGGGACCGCTGGGACACCGTCCCGCACGACGTGCGCCCCTGGCTGTTCGGCGTCGCACGCAACGTCGCGGCCAACCACGTGCGGGCCTCGGGCCGCCGGGGCCGCCTGGAGCTGCGGGCCGCGCCCTGGGTTCCCGACGGCGACCCCGTCGACGGGCTGGCCGCGCTCGACCTGCGCCTCGCCTGGGGTCGGCTGCCCGACGCCGACCGCGAGGCCATCGCGCTCGTCGCCTGGGACGGGCTCACCGGGGCCGAGGCGGCCACCGTGCTCGGCTGCACCCGGGCGGCCTTCTCGGTCCGTCTCAGCCGCGCCCGGCGGCGTCTCGCAAAGCTCCTCGACGGCGTCGTGCTCGACCCGGACCCCGACCCGCGGGCCGTCGCCACATCCGCACCCGCCTTCAGCCACGGAGGACAGTCATGAACACCCCGCTCACCGACCCGGTCCTGCGGCGCGTCGCCGCCGCCGACCCGGTCCCCGCCGTCGGCCTCACCCACGCCGAGGCGATCCGCTCCGAGGCGCTGCTCGCCCGGATCGAGGCGGCGCCGCGCGGCGCCGCCGCGCGCTCCCGGCGGCTGCCTGGGACGCTCACGACGCGGCTCGCCGCGGCCGCGGCCACGGCGGTCGCCGTCGTCGGTGTCGCGATCTTCGCCCCACCAGCGCGTCGGCCGATGTCGTGCTGCTCCAGGCCGCCGACGCCGCGGCGCTGCAGCCGCAGGCGACCGGAGAGTACTGGTACGTGCACTGGCAGATCACCGACCACTTCGAGAGGAAGCCCGGAAGCGGAGAGTTCGTGCCGATCACCTATCAGCGGGAGGACTGGAGCTCGCGTGAGCGAGGCGTCATGCGCGACGAGCAGGGGGCGGCGTTCAAGGCCGTCGAGGACGGGCGCACGACCATCGACCCCGCCGACGTCAGGTTCGAGAACTACACCATCGACGACACGGGAACCCCGGCCGCCAGGACGTTCAGCGGTTTCACCTGGGACGAGCTCGACGCGCTACCGACCGACCCCGTGCAGCTTCGTGCTGCGCTCCTGGCGGCGACGCCCAGCTCCGGGCACGGGCGCAACTACGACCTCTTCGACTCAGTTCAGTGGCTGCTCTTCGGCAGCCCCGCCCGGCCCGAGCTCCGGCGAGCGCTGTGGACGGTCCTTGCCGGGATCGACGAGGTGACCCTGCTGGGCGGTCGGACGGACGCGCTTGGCCGGCAGGGGACCGCGGTCGAGGTGAAGTTCCCCGACTGGTACGTCACCACGATGACGCTCGACCCGACCACCGGCATGCTCCTCGAGTGGAGGGCGACCGAGCAGGACGGCTCCCGTCCCCTCACCTACACCCTTGTGGAGCAGGGTCCGCGCGACTCGGCACCTGCCGCGCAGCCGCCGCTCTGCGGACCGGGCTCCGTGCCGCTCGTCAGCTGCTGACACCAGGACCGCGGAACGCTGAGTGTCCCTGATCACGACGATCAGGGGCACTCAGTGTTCCGCAGCGACGCCGTACCTGGGTCCGTCGGTGCGACGCGGACGCGACAGCGAGCCACCTCGCCGTTCTGGAGAGGCACACCGAGGGTAGACACGTAGTCTACCTAGGGTAGAAACTGGTCTCGTGAGCCTGAACATCAAGAACGAGCGCACGCACGCGCTCGTCCGTGAGCTCGCCGAGCGGACGGGGCTGTCCCAGACGAGCGCGGTCGAGGAGGCGGTGGTGCGGTACCTGCGGGAGCTGACCGCGAAGGACGCGGACCAGACGGAGGCGGACCGGGTCGCGGCCAGGCGCGCCCGGATCGACCTGGTCCGAGCGCAGATCGCGGCCACCGTGCACGTACCGCTCCATGTCCGCCAGGAGGCAGACGAGGCGCTGTACGACGAGAACGGCCTGCTCCGGTGATCGTCCACACCTCAGCGGTCGTCGCGATCGTGGCCCGGGAGCCCGCGGCGGACGCCCTCGCAGAGATCCTCGCGACCGCGCGGGAGGTGATGATCGCCGCCCCACGCTCGTCGAGCTGCAGGCCGTGCTCGAGCACCGCGGCGGGGTGGACGAGGCCCGCGCCGCGCAGAACCTCCTGCGGTCGGCGGAGGTCGAGGTGGCCGACTTCACGGCGCGGCATGCCGAGGTGGCGCGGCAGGCCTACCGCGACTACGGCCGGGCCAGCGGCCACCCGGCTCGCCTCAACCTCGGCGACTGCTACGCGTACGCCCTGGCAGCGGTCGCGGACCAACCGCTCCTGTTCGTCGGCGACGACTTCGTGCACACCGACGTCCGGCCGGCGTACCTCCCGCCGTCGGCATAGCGGTCAGGCGCCCAGGCGGCTCCAGGCGGCCCAGCGGTCACGCGCCCAGGCGGCCCAGCGCCGTCGTCGCGGCGACGACCGCCTCGACCAGCGGGTCGGCGTCGAACGGGGCGTCGAACGTGAAGCGGACCGACGTCTGCGCGACCTCCGGAGGGACCCCCAGGGCGAGGAGCACGTGCGACGGCTCGTCGCGGCCCGCAGCGCAGGCGGAGCCCGACGAGGTGATCACCCCGGACCGCTCGAGCTCCAGGAGCACGGCCTCGCCGCTCGTGCCGGGGAAGCAGAAGCTCGCGTGGCCAGGAAGGCGGCTGGACGTCGACGCATCGGCGGTGGCCCGGCGCGGAGCCGCGTCGGCGTCGGCCATGTGCGGCTGCGGACGAGGGTCACCGTGGGTCGTGGGCCGGGGGTCCGCGACGTCGGGGGCTGCCGCAGGGCGCAGGTCCGCGTGCGTGGGGTGGGCCCCCCGCCGCGGGTCGGCGCCGGTGAGGATCGCCGTCGGGATGCGGCCGAGCACGCCCGCGACGAGCGCGTCGCGGGAGGTCGCGACGTCGTCGGCCCGGGCGCGCAGCGCAGGCAGCGCGCCGACGGCGGCAGCGAGCCCGACGGCGAACGCGACGTTCTCGGTGCCCGAGCGGCGGCCGCGCTCCTGGCCGCCGCCGTGGATCAGCGGCTCGATCGGGACGCCGGCCCGGAGCAGCAGCGCGCCGACGCCCTTGGGGGCGCCGAGCTTGTGGCCCGAGACCGAGACGGCGTCGGCGTCTCGCAACGACACGTCCAGCCAGCCCGCGGCCTGGACGGCGTCGGTGTGGAACAGCGCGCCCGTCTCGTGGGCCACCGCGGCGAGCGCCCGGACGTCCTGGACCGTGCCGACCTCGTTGTTGGCGTGGTGGATCGTCACGAGGGCGGTGCCCGCCCCGGGTTCTGTGCGGAGCGCGGCGCGCAGGGCGTCCGGGGTGACGGTGCCGTCGGGTGCGAGGTCGACGAAGGTCACCTCGAACCCGTGCCGGCGGCGCAGGAAGTCGGCGGACTCCAGGACGGCCTCGTGCTCGATCGCCGTCGTGACCAGGTGGCGGGCGCGAGCGCGGGCGCCACGCGCAGGGTCGGTCGCGGCGAGCGCGAGGCCCTTGACCGCGAGGTTGTCCGCCTCGGTGCCGCCGCTCGTGAAGGTGACCTCGCCGGGCCGGGCGCCGAACGCCCGTGCGACGGCGGCACGCGCGTCGGCGAGCGCCGACGATGCCCGGTGCCCGAGCTCGTGCGTCGAGGACGGGTTGCCGAACTCCCCGGTCAGGTACGGCCACATCGCCTCGAGCACCTCGCGGCGCACGGGGGTGGTCGCGGCGGTGTCGGCGTAGATCATGGTGTCCCCCCATCCCCCGGGGCGCCGAGCGGGCTACCGCCCGCTCGGCGCCCCGGTGACGTCCATGTCGAGGCCCAGGTCGAGCGACCGGACCCCGTGGGTCAGCGCACCGACCGAGATGACGTCGACGCCGGTCTCGGCGACGCCGCGGACGGTGTCGAGCGTGATGCCGCCCGAGGCCTCGACGACCGCTCGGCCCGCGACGATCTCGATGCCCGCACGCAGGTCGTCGTTCGAGAAGTTGTCGAGCATGATCGTGGTGACCCCGGCGGCGACGACCTCCTCGACCTGGTCGAGCCGGTCCACCTCGACCTCGATGGTCGCGGTGTGCGGCA
Organism: Xylanimonas protaetiae; assembly: GCF_004135385.1. NCBI lineage: Bacteria > Bacillati > Actinomycetota > Actinomycetes > Micrococcales > Promicromonosporaceae > Xylanimonas > Xylanimonas protaetiae. The sequence continues at coordinate 1,590,220 of NZ_CP035493.1, forward strand.
GCCTCGCCCGGGCCGCCCGGATGGCGTCCCCGACGCTCACCCCCGCCGCGGCCAGCACGGCCAGATGGTTGTCCTTCGCCAGCACGGCGTCCGACAGCGAGAAGCGGTGGTTGTGCCCGCCGCCGTCGCGCACCGCGGCCCGCTCCAGCACGCGCAGGCCGGGCGTCGTCTTGCGGGTGTCGACGACGCGGGCGCCCGTCCCGGCCGCGGCCGCGACGTAGCGGGCCGTCGCCGTCGCGATGCCGGACAGGCGCTGGACCAGGTTGAGGCCGATGCGCTCGGCGCGCAGCACGGCCCGCGCGTCCCCGGAGACGACGGCGAGGACGTCGCCGGTCTCGAAGCGGTCGCCGTCGGCGGCCTTGAGCTCGACCGACGCGTCGGCGTCGAGCAGCGTGAACGTCCGCGCGAACACCGTCAGGCCGCTGAGCACGCCCGGCTCGCGCGCCACGAGCGCGGCCCGTGCGCGGGCTCCGGCGGGGAGGAACACCTCGCTGGTGAGGTCGCCCCAGGGCGCGTCCTCGGCGAGGGCGCGCGTGAGGATGTCGTCGACGGCGCTGAGCGGGGTCATGCGTGGCCTCCGGTGGTCGAGCGGGTGGTCGGGCGCGTGGTCGGCCGGCCCGTCGAGCGGGTGGTCGGGCGGCCGGTCGAGTGGGTGGTCGGGCGGGTGGTGCGCGCGACGGGGCGAGGGTGAGCGGCGCCGGAGAGAGCGGCGGCCCGGCTCATGCGGACACCTTCTCCGCGGCCGGGAGGACAGGGACGAGCGCGTGCTCGGGCAGACGCCAGCCGGTCGAGACGGCCAGGGCGGGGTCGGTCTGCGGGAAGTCGGAACGGGCGTGCCCGCCGCGCGACTCGGTCCGCGCGAGCGCAGCGGCGACGACGGCGCGCCCGAGCTCGACAAGGTTCCGATCCTCGAGCGCCCGCACGCCGGCGGCCACCGTCATCGAATCGTCGGTCTGTGCTCTGCTCGTCGGTTCAGACCGACGATCAGAACCCAGACCGACGATCTGCTCGGGCGCCGCGGGCGCCGCGGGCGCCGCGGGCTCGGCGGGCGCCGGGAGCGCCGCGAGTCCCGCGAGCGCGTCGCGTAGCCCGGCGGCGTCTCGCACGAGGCCCGCTCGCTCCCACATGAGCGCCTGCAGCGCGTCGCGGTCCACCTGAGGGGTGTGCCGGTGGGGCCGGAACGTGCCGCGCAGCGCGGGCTCCGGCCCGCGGCGCACGTCGTGGTCGGGCAGCGTGCGGGCCGGGGCGGCCGCGGGCCACTGCGCGTCCTCGATCGCCGCGCCCGCGCGCCACCCGAAGACCAGCGCCTCCAGCAGCGAGTTGGACGCGAGCCGGTTGGCCCCGTGCACGCCGGTGCACGCGGCCTCGCCGACCGCGAACAGCCCCGGCAGCGACGTCCGCCCGGACAGGTCGGTGCGGATGCCGCCCATCCAGTAGTGCGCGGCCGGGGTGACGGGGACCGGCGCGTCCCAGGAGAACCCGTGCCGCGCCAGCGTCGTCGTGATGCCTGGGAAACGGCGGGTCATGCGCTCGGCACCGAGCGCGGTCGCGTCCAGCACGACCGGCTCCCCGCCCTGCGCCGCCATCGCGGCGGCGATCCCGCGGGCGACGACGTCGCGCGGCGCGAGCTCCGCGTCGGGGTGCACGTCGAGCATGAAGCGCCGCCCGGCGGCGTCACGCAGCACGGCGCCCTCGCCGCGCACGGCCTCGGAGATCAGGGGCGTGCCCGGCACGGCCAGCGCCGTCGGGTGGAACTGGTAGAACTCCAGGTCCGCGACGACCGCACCGGCGCGCAGGGCGGCGGCCACGCCGTCGCCCGTGGTCACGTCGGGGTTCGTGGTGTGCGTGAAGAGCTGCCCGGCGCCGCCCGTGGCGAGCACGACGGCGTCGGCCCGCAGCGTCGACGACGTCCCGTCGGCGTGGACGACGTCGACGCCGACGACACGGCGCCCGCCGGGGCCTCCACGCGACTGCCCGGCAGTTCGTCGACTGTCCGTGCCCCGAGCGCACGGACAGTCGACGAACTGCCGGGCAGCTCCGTCTCCGCGACCACCAGGTCGCGCAGGAACGTGTGCTCGTGCACCTCGAGGGGCACCGACCGCACCGCGTCGATGAGCGCGATCTCGAGGGACAGGCCGGTCGAGTCGCCGTGCGAGTGCAGGACGCGGTGCGCGGAGTGCGCGGCCTCGCGCCCCCGGGCCAACGGCGAGCCCGGACCGTCGACGCGGTCGAGCTCGAGGCCGAGCGCGAGCAGGTCGCGCACGCGGTCGGGGCCCTCGGTGCACAGCAGGCGCACGGCCTCGACGTCGCACAGCCCGGCCCCGGCGACGAGGGTGTCGGCGACGTGGGACTCGATCGAGTCGTCGGGGGACGTCACCGCCGCGACGCCGCCCTGCGCGTAGCGCGTGTTCGACTCGGGCAGGTCCGCCTTGGTCACGAGGACGACGTCGTGCCCGCGCGAGGCCGCCCGGTAGGCGGCAAGCAGCCCGGCGGCACCGGAGCCGACGACGATCACTCGGGGTCCCCGCCCGCCCCCAGAGCGAAGCGAGGAGGCGGGTGGGGTGAGGGCGACGCGCATCAGGCGGCCTTCGGCTTCGCGGCGAGCATGCGCTCCAGGGCCACCTTGGCGTCGGCGGCGACGTCGTCGGGCACCGTGACCTGGTTGACCACGCGACCGGAGACGAGCTCCTCCAGCACCCAGGCGAGGTAGCCGGGGTGGATGCGGTACATGGTCGAGCACGGGCACACGACGGGGTCGAGGCAGAAGATCGTGTGCTGCGGGTACTCGGCGGCGAGCCTGTTGACCATGTTGATCTCGGTGCCGATGGCGAACGTCGTCGGCTCGGTCGCGGCGGCCACGGCCTTGCGGATGTAGTCGGTGGACCCGGCCTCGTCCGCGGCGTCGACGACGGGGCGGGGCACTCGGGGTGCACGATGACGCGGACGCCCGGGTGCTCGGCCCGCGCGGCCTCGATCTGCGAGACGGTGAACCGCTTGTGGACGGAGCAGAACCCGTGCCAGAGGATGACGCGGGCGTCCAGCAGCTCCTGCTCGGAGGACCCGCCGAGCGGCTTGCGCGGGTTCCACAGCGGCATCTGCTCCAGCGGCACGCCCATCTTCTTGGCCGTGTTGCGGCCCAGGTGCTGGTCGGGGAAGAACAGCACGCGCTGCCCGCGCTCGAACGCCCACTCCAGCACCGTCTCGGCGTTCGACGACGTGCAGACGATGCCGCCGTGGCGGCCGCAGAACGCCTTGAGGTCGGCGGCGGAGTTCATGTAGGTCACGGGGATGACGGGCACGCGGCCGTCCTCGTCCGGCTCCTCGCCGTAGAGCGCCGACAGCTCGGCCCAGGCGGCCTCGACGGAGTCGATGTCGGCCATGTCCGCCATCGAGCAGCCTGCGGCGAGGTTGGGCAGGACGACGGCCTGGTCGGGCTTCGCGAGGATGTCCGCCGTCTCGGCCATGAAGTGCACGCCGCAGAACACGATGGTCTCGGCGTCGGGGGCGGTCTGGGCCGCGTTGGCGAGCTGGAACGAGTCGCCCAGGAAGTCGGCGTGCTGCACGATCTCGTCGCGCTGGTAGAAGTGCCCCAGCACGACGACGCGGGAGCCGAGCGTCTCGCGCGCGGCCACGATGCGGGCGTGCAGCTCGGCGTCGCTCGCCTCGCGGTACTCGGCCGGGAGCGTGCCCTGCCGGGGGCCGACGGGGGCGCGACGTCGTCGAGCGACGCACCCGGGCCGTAGCCGGGCACGGTGTCGAAGTCCCACGGCCCCGCGGCGAGGTCGGGGTCGCACGTCGCCCCAGGGGTGGCGACGATCTGGAGGTTCACCGAGGTCATGACATCTCTCCGGGAGTGAGTTCGCCCAGGGGACCGTTGTCCACGAGGGGCGCCGACGTGTCGTAGCGGTACAGCCGGGGCGGCCGGTGCCGCCCGCCCAAGACGTGCTCCCCGGTAGCGACGATGGTGCCGGAGCCCTCCACCTGGCGGCGGAAGTTTGCGGGGTCGAGCTCGCGGTCCAGCACGGCCTCGTGGACCTGGCGGAGCTCGCTCAACGTGAAGGTGGAGCCCAGGAACCCCTGGGCGATGGCCGAGTACTCGACCTTGGTGCGCAGCCGCCACAGGGCGTAGGCGACGACGGCGTCGTGGTCGAACGCGAGGTGCAGCCCGTCGCTCCCGCGCGGCGACCCCAGGGAGTCGGCGACGAACCAGGCGACGTTCTCGGCGTCGAAGGCAGGACCCTTGCTTGACGGAGGGCGCTCACCGATCTGGTCTGGCCGCACGAGGGCCCAGTAGACGACGCTGACCACGCGGTCGCCGGGCGAGCGGTCGGGGGCGCCGAACGTGTAGAGCTGCTCCAGGTAGGAGGGGCGCACCCCGGTGGTCTCGACGAGCGTGCGGCCGGCCGACGTCGCGAGGCTCTCGGCGGGGTCGACCCAGCCGCCGGGCAGACACCACAGCCCTTCGAACGGCGCGCGCGTGCGCCTGACGAGCGGGATCGAGAGCACGGGGCGCCCGGTCTCGGGGTGCGGCCGGAGCGCGAAGATGACGGTGGACACGGCGAGGCCGATCCCGTTCATGTCCCCTCCGACTGTTCGCCGAGGCTTCGGCGTGAGTTAAAGTCATTCAGACCAGAACACAGCCTATCACTTCGGGTCAGCGTGACAACAAGTCCTGGCTCATCCCGTCTCACCGCGACGCGGTACGTTCTGCGCATGCCCGAGCCCTCCGCCTTCGCCCCGCGTCTGACCGCCGCCGACCTCGACGGCACCGTGCCCGACCTCCTGGACGCGCCCGCGGTGCGCTGGGGCATCCTCGGCGCCGGCGGCATCGCCTCGTCGTTCGCGGACGGCGTGCTCGCGCGCACGCGCTCGACCATCACCGCCGTCGGCTCCCGCGACGTCGCCAAGGCGCAGGACTTCGCTGACCAGCACGCGCCCGGCGCGCGGGCCCACGGCTCCTACGAGGAGCTCGTCGCCGACCCCGACGTCGACGTCGTCTACGTCGCGACGCCGCACTCGCACCACCTCGCGCACGCGCTCACCGCGATCCGCGCGGGCAAGCACGTGCTCGTGGAGAAGCCGATCACGCGCAACGCCGCCGAGGCGCGCGAGCTGATCGACGCCGCGCGCGAGGCCGGGGTGTTCTGCATGGAGGCCATGTGGACGCGCTTCCTGCCGCATGTCGCCGCCCTGCGCGCCGCGATCGCGCGCGGCGACATCGGCGAGGTCGTCTCGATCCAGGCCGACTTCGACGTCGCCTTCCCGTACGACCCCACGCACCGGATCCTCGACCCGAACCTCGCCGGCGGCGCGCTGCTGGACCTGGGCGTCTACCCGCTCGCGTTCGCCCACGACCTGCTCGGGCGCCCCGACGAGGTCGTCGTGCGCGGCACCCTCGCCCCCACCGGCGTCGACGACGCCGTCGCGATCCTCGCCACCTGGCCGGGCGGGCGGCACGCGCTCCTGCACACGTCGTCGCGGTCCGCGGGACCCCACGCCGCGACCATCGTGGGCAGCACCGGGCGCATCGAGATCCCGCGCGACTTCTTCACGCCGGCCGACATCACCATCCACGCCGCCGACGGCACCGTGACGACCTTCGAGTCACCGCGCGGCGAGGGCAAGGCCTACGAGGCGGCCGAGGTGGCCCGGCGGATCACCGCCGGGGACGTCCAGTCCGCCCGCCACCCGTGGAGCGACACCCTGGAGATCATGGAGCTCATGGACGGCGTCCGCGCCGACCTGGGGGTCGTCTACCCCGGGGAGTGACGGGCGTCGGTGGTTGAGCCTGTGCTGGCAGGCTCAACCACCGCAAGACTCAGGCAACCCTGACGAACCGGCGGCCCGAGACCTCCGAGACGCTGATGCGCAGCCACACGTTCTTCGGGGCGTCCTCGTTCTCCTGGTAGGTCATGAGGCCTGTGTGCTCGGCGTCGACCAGGTCGTCGTCGTGCTCGAGGATCTCGGCCGAGCCCTTGACGACGACGGAGTACGCGAGCTCCGGCCCGAGCTGGTCGACCTCGAAGGCCACCTTGCCGTTGACGGCGACCTCGGCGAGCTTCGACCCGGGGGCCGTGCGCACGAAGATGCGGCCGTTCGAGGCGGCGTAGTTGACCGGGAAGATCTCCGGCTCGCTCGCGGCGGCGGTCGCGAGACGACCCACGTCCTGCAGGCCGAGGAACTCCCAGGACTCTGCCTCGGTGAGCTCGGTGACGTTCAGCGACACGGTGGACCTCCAGTGCTCGGGGTTCGGTACCGCCTCCAGTCTGGACCGCCGGGCCCCGTGCGCGACACGGAGGGTCGCGACACCGGCTGTGATGCTGGCCACTCTTGGTCTGACCACAGGGCGTGTCGGCGCCCGCGGCTAGGGTGGAGGCCGTGAGCAACCCGGGGTACTTCGTCTCGTTCGAGGGCGGCGACGGCAGCGGCAAGACGACGCAGGCGCGCCTCCTGGGCGACTGGCTCGGTGCGGCGACGGGTCGCGAGGTCGTCGTGACGCGCGAGCCCGGGGGCACCACGCTGGGCCTCGAGGTCCGCCGCCTCGTGCTCCACAGCGAGGACATGGACCCGCGCACCGAGGCCCTCCTCTACGCCGCCGACCGGGCCCACCACGTCGCCTCCCTCGTGCGCCCCGCGCTGGAACGCGGCGCCGTCGTCGTCACGGACCGCTACCTCGACTCGTCCGTCGCCTACCAGTCCGGCGGTCGCGAGCTCTCGGAGCAGGAGGTCGAGGACCTCTCGCTCTGGGCCGTCCAGGGGCTCCTGCCCGACGTGACCGTCCTGCTCGATGTCGACCTCGAGACGTCGCGCGCCCGCATGGCCCGCGACCTCGACCGCCTCGAGCGGGTCGACGACGCGTTCCGGCAGCGCACCCGCGACGCGTACCTCCGCCGGGCCGCCGCGGACCCGGCCCGGTGGGCCGTCGTCGACGCCCGCGGCACGGTCGAGGAGATCCAGGCGGCGGTCCGGGCAGCCGTCGCCGAGCGCCTCGCGGTCCCCGACGCCGTCGAGGCCGCCCCGCGGGACGCCGGCGCATGACCGTCTGGGACGAGGTCGTCGGCCAGGAGGCCGCCGTGGACGTGCTCCGGCGCGCGGTCGCCGACCAGCGCTCCATGACGCACGCCTGGCTGCTCACGGGCCCGCCCGGCAGCGGCCGCTCGGTCGCGGCCCGCGCCTTCGCCGCCGCGCTCCAGTGCACCGGGAACGACGGCGCCGGCGGCGGCTGCGGCACGTGCCACCAGTGCACGACGACGCTCGCCGGCACCCACCCCGACCTCACCGTCGTCGCCACCGACCAGGTGACCATCCGCATCGAAGAGGTGCGCGGCCTCATCGGCACCGCCGCGCGCACGCCGTCGCTCGGCCGGTACCGCGTCATCCTCGTCGAGGACGCCGACCGCATGGTCGAGCGCACCACGAACGTGCTGCTCAAGGCCATCGAGGAGCCGCCGCCGCACACCGTCTGGGTGCTGTGCGCCCCCAGCGTCCAGGACGTGCTGCCCACCATCCGCTCGCGCTGCCGGGCCGTGCCGCTGCGCGTCCCGCCGCCCGAGGCCGTCGCCGACCTCGTGGTGCGCCGCGACGGCGCCGACGCCGCCGTCGCGCTCGCGGCCGCGCGCGCCGCGCAGTCCCACGTGGGCCTCGCGCGCCGCCTGGCCCGCGACCCCGACGCCCGACGACGTCGCAGCGCGGTGCTCGACGTCGCCCGCCGGATCCGCGGCGTCGGCGACGCGGTGCTCGCCGCGGGCGAGCTGGTCGACGTCGCCAAGGCGGAGGCGACGGCGTCGACGGTCGAGCGCGACGCCGTCGAGCGTGCCGAGCTGCTGCGTGCCCTGGGCGCGGGCGAGGGTGAGACGCTGCCGCCGCGCCTGCGCAGCCAGGTCAAACAGCTCGAGGACGACCAGAAGCGGCGGGCCACGCGCCGCCAGCGCGACGTGCTCGACCGGTCGATGGTGGACCTGCTCTCGCTCTACCGCGACGTGCTGGTCGTCCAGCTCGGCGCCGACGTCGACCTCGTCAACGGGCTCGACCCGGCCGACCTGGCCGTGGTGCGCGCGCTCGCCGCAGACTCCACCCCGGAGCAGACGGTGCGGCGCATGGACGCCATCGGCGTCGCACGCGAGAGGCTCGAGGGGAACGTGGCGCCGCTGCTCGCGCTCGAGGCGATGGCGGTCGCGCTGCGGCCCCAGGGCTAGGCGCCCGCAGGCGCCCGCTCAGCGCCAGGGCGGTGTCAGGGCGCGCCGGGAGGCCCGGTAGGTTGGCCGGGTGAAGTCTCGCCCCGCCCTCGCGCGCACCCTCGTCTCGGCCGCCACCGTCGTCGCGCTGGCAGCCGGATGCACGGCCGCGGACCCGGGTGCGGAGCCGCCGGCGGCGCCGGCCGCGTCCCCCACGGCGTCGGCCGAGGGCGCGCCGCAGGGCTTCGAGGACCTCTACGCGCAGGCGGTCGACTGGGCGGACTGCGGCGACGGCTTCGACTGCGCGACCGTCAAGGCGCCGCTGTCCTGGCACGACGCCGCAGCCGGCACCATCGACCTCGCGCTCAAGCGGCACCGCGCGACGGGCGACCGGCAGGGCGCGCTGCTGGTCAACCCGGGCGGCCCCGGCGGCTCCGGCGTCGACTACGTCGGCTACGCGTGGCCGACGTTCGGCGAGCGCCTGCGCGAGGCCTACGACGTCGTCGGGTTCGACCCGCGCGGCGTCGGCGGGTCGACGCGGGTGACGTGCTTCGACGACGCGCGCAAGGACGTCTCGCTCGCCAAGGACTTCGACACCACCACCGACGAGGGCCTGGAGGCGATGGCGGCCGAGTACGCCGCCTGGGGCGCGGCGTGCGAGAAGAACACGGGCGAGCTGCTCGCCAACGTCGACACGCAGTCGGCCGCCCGGGACATGGACCTGCTGCGCTCCGTGCTCGGCGAGGGCCGGCTCAACTACCTGGGCTTCTCCTACGGCACCCAGCTCGGCGCCACGTACGCGGGCCTCTTCCCGGACCGCGTGGGCGCCATGGTGCTCGACGGCGCCATCGACACCACGCTCGACGCCGACCAGATCTCGGCCGGCCAGGCCGCCGGCTTCGAGCAGGCGCTGCGCAACTACGTCGCGGACTGCCAGGGCGGCGACGGCTGCCCGCTGAAGGGCGACGTCGACGACGGCATGCGCACCGTGCGCCACGTGCTCGACCGCGCGCTCACCGACCCGTACCCGACGAGCGGCAGTCGACGCGTCACCCGGAACCTCGCGTTCTACGGCATCGCCGTGACGCTGTACGCGCAGGAGTCGTGGCCCAGCCTCACGCAGGCGCTCGACGAGGTCCTCACCCAGGGCACGGCCGACACCTTGCTGTACCTCGCCGACTTCTACAACGACCGCGCCGACGACGGGACCTTCTCCTCGAACTCCGCCGAGGGGTTCCGTGCCGTCGGCTGCCTCGACTCGCGGGGCACCACCGACGTCGCCGAGATGCGCGCGCAGCTCGCCGACATCGAGAAGACCGCCCCCACGGTCGGCACGTTCTTCGGCTTCACGGGCCTCGTGTGCCGCGACTGGCCGGTGCCCGTCGTCGCGCAGGAGTTCGACCTCCACGCGACGGGCGCCCCGCCCATCGTCGTCATCGGCACCACGCACGACCCGGCGACGCCGTACGCGTGGGCCGAGGGCCTCGCGAAGACGCTCGACTCGGGCGTGCTGGTCACGTACGACGGCGAGGGCCACACCGCCTACGCCCGCTCCAACGACTGCGTGCTCGACGCCGTGGACAGCTTCTTCGTGGACGGCGTCGTGCCCGCCGACGGGCTGCGCTGCTGACGCGTCCGCGCAGGTCAGCGCCGTCGGCTGGCGGGATGTGGATCGAGTTTGGGAACCACGCCCGTCGTCGGGTAACCTAGTCGTCGCTGCCCGGGCTGCAAGGCCACGGACCAGCACGCCGCCCTAGCTCAGTCGGCAGAGCGATTCACTCGTAATGAATAGGTCAGGAGTTCGATTCTCCTGGGCGGCTCAGGCAGAAGGCCCGGAATCCCTTGGATTCCGGGCCTTCTGGCGTATGCGCCACCGCCGCCGGCGGGCGGCAGGTGAGCGGCACGAGCGATCGGAACGTGGGTTCCGTATCGGAGCGTGCATCGCATCGCACGTTCCGATACGGAACCCACGTTCCGATACGGGGACGAGCCGCCGAGCCGCGACGCCCGTCAGCGGCCGCGGAACGCCGTGAGCTCGCGCGACAGGCGCCGCCAGTCGCGCAGCGACGTCGCCAGGAAGACGACGTCGCCCACGATGACGGCGCCCGCCACCCCCTTGATCGCGACGATCGCCGTCGCGAGCAGGCCGTGCGTGCCGTCGGCCAGCGGGAACACGGTCGTCGCGGACCACACGAACACGGTGGTCATCACGGCGAGGAGCACGCTCGCGACCACCGTCATCGTGCGGGCGAAGTCGATCCGCTCGGCGTACGACTCGACGGTCGTCGCGACGGGTCCCTCGTAGAACAGCTTCTGCAGCATCGGTCCGGCCTTTCGCCGTGGTGCGGGTCGCTCCCAGTGCACCGCCCGCGGGCGGCCCGGCGGGGGCGTTGGCCGCAATCCGTCGCTCCGAGAGCGCCCGGCGACTCCGTGCCAGCCGGCGCCGCCGCCAGGTCGAGGTTCGTCGTTCCGAGTGCGCCGGGCGCCACGTGCCCCGCGTGCGCGACGAGCGCGGCGCCGGCCGCAGGCCCCGGCGGACGCGCGGAGACGGTCGTCGCGACGCTCCCGCGGCGTCGTCATACCCTCGGCTCAGCCATCGGCGGACGGACGACCACAGGAGCAGCCCATGACCGCGCGGCGCTGGAGCGGGGACCTGCGTGCCGCCCTGCGGCAAGAGGTGGCGACCATCCGCGCGCGCGACCCGGAGGTCGACGCGAGCGACCTCGGCACGTTCGTCGTCCCGCTCGTGGCTCGCCTGGTGCTCCTCGCGCTCGTCGGCCTGGTCCCCCTGCTCGGCATCCGCATGGCCGACGACCGCGACGCGACCACCTTCGGGCCGCTGCTCGCGTCGGCGGCGCTCGCGGCGATCAGCGCGACGGCCGTCGCGTGGCTGCTCGCGATCCTGCTCGCCGGGCTCGGGGTGCTGGTCGTGTACCGCGAGCCGCCGCGGCGCGCGTCGCGCTCCGTGAGCCGGGCGACGCGGGACTCGTTCGAGCGCATCTCGGGGTTCACCTCGACGATCACGCTGCTCTCGCTCATCGCCGGGCTCGTGGCCCTGTCGTTCGGGCTGCCGGCCCGGCGGTCCGCCGACCTGGAGACGTCGGTGCTCGACGACCTGCTGGCCGCGCAGCTCGGCGTCCTGCTCGTGGTGCTCGCGGTGGGGTTCGTCGTCGAGTCGATGCGCGCCGCGGCCGACATCCTGGACAGCGAGTCGCGCATCTTCGCCTGGCCGTTCGCGCTGCTGCTGACCGTCGTCGCGCTGCTGCTCGCGACGTCGGTGGGGCCGTTCGAGCCCGGCACGCTCGTCGCGAAGCTCATGACCGAGTGGCTGCCCGCCGACGTCGGCGGCGTGCCGCGCGCGCAGGTCGTGCGCGACGCCGTGCCGTCCGACCTGCGCCTGTGGGTAGCGGCTGCGATCCTCCCGGTCGCCGCCGTGGTGTGGGTCATCACCACGCGCGTGCTCGGCGTGCTCCCGCGGCTCGGCGCCGACATCGCCGCCGCGGGCAGGGAGGCATCGGGCAGGGAGGCAGCGGGCAGGGACGCCGCGGGCAGGGACGCCGCGGGCGGCGCGCGAGGCGTCTGACGCCGGGCGCCGCACTACCCTCGTCACCATGGCTCGGATCTTTCGGCGCAAGCCCGCGACCTTCCTGCTCGGCGAGCGCGTGGACGACTACCCGGCCTACGCGCCCGAGTCGCAGCGCGGCCACGACCTGCGCATCACGGAGATCGGCGAGCCCGTGCTGCACACGCCCGCGCGGACGGTGACGGAGCTCGGCACCCCGGAGCTGGCCCGCCTGATCGACGACATGTTCGCCACGATGGACGTGGCCGAGGGCGTGGGCCTCGCGGCCCCGCAGGTGGGCGTCGACCTGCGCGTGTTCGTCTACGACCTCACCGACGACCAGGGCGACCGTCACGTCGGCGCCGTCGTCAACCCGGTGCTCGAGATGGACCTGGAAGCCGAGACGGAGACCGAGGACGAGGGCTGCCTCTCCGTGCCGGGTGCGTACGTGCCGCTCGAGCGGCCGGGAGGGGCCACGATCCGCGGCGTCGACCAGCACGGTGCGCCCGTGGAGCTCGAGGCGACGGGCTACCTGGCCCGCTGCTTCATCCACGAGGCCCAGCACCTCGACGGGCTCCTCTACTGGGACCACCTCACCCCGGAGCAGCAGGCCGACGCGCTGCGGCAGCGCGACGAGCAGCGCGCCGAGGTGCTCGCGAACCGCCGCGAGATCGCGATCGAGCTGGAGAAGCGCCCGGCCGAGTACCCGAAGGAGCCGGCGGGCGGCAGGTAGGTCCGGGCGGCAGGTCGGTCAGAGGGCGGCGAGCCAGGCCGCCACGGCCGCGGCCACCTCGCCGTCGCGCCCGCGCACGTCGTGCGCGCCCGGCAGCGTCACGAGCGTGACCGGACCCGGGATCGTCGCCGCGTGCTGCGCGAGCTCCTCCGGCGTGCCGAAGGGGTCGCGGTCACCGGAGACGAACAGCACCGGCACCTCGAGGGCGGGCAGGTGCGCCACGCGGAGCCGGTCCGGCCTGCCCGGCGGGTGCAGCGGGTAGCTCAGCAGCACCAGGCCCGCAGCCGGCAGCCCTTCGGCCACGGCCATCGAGCACATGCGCCCGCCGTAGGAGCGGCCGCCCAGCACGAGGCCCGACGTCGTCGTGCCGAGCTCCGTCGACCACGCCGCCGCGGCGTCGCGCACGTGCCCGACCGCCACGGGCGCCCGGTCGGGCATGCGCTTCCCTGCCGTCCGGTAGGGGAAGTCGAGCCGCAGCACGGGGAGCGGCGCCACCGCCCCCTCGACCGCGACGAGGGTGTGGTGGTCGCGGGACGCGCCGGCGCCCGGCGTGAGGACCAGGCCGGCGACGGTGGTCACGGCCGCGTCAGCGCACCACGGTGACGGGGCAGGCCGCGTACTCGAGCACCTGCCGGCTGACCGACCCGAGCAGCAGCCGGTCGAACCCGCCGAGCCCTCGCGCGCCGACGACGACGCGCCCGGCCGCCGTCGACGCCTCGACGAGCGCCGCGGCGGGGGACTTGTGCACGACCGACCGGACGAGCTGCTCCGGCGGCAGGACGACGCCGGCCGCCTCGATGGCGTCGTCGAGCCGGTCGGCGGCGAACGCCTCGTAGTCGTCGAGGGGAGGGCCCAGCCCCACGAGCCGGGCAGCGGGGCGAGCGTGGTGATCTGCCACGCGAAGAGCGCCTCCAGCACGGCGCCCGTGCGCTCGGCGACCTCCGCGGCGTGCTGGAGCGCCAGCATCGACGATCCCGACGTGTCGACGCCGACGACGACGCGGGTCGCCCCCTCGGCGTCGGCGTCGGTCCCGTCGTCGTCGGACGGGGTGCGCACCACGGTGACGGGGACGTCGGCGCGCTCGACCACCTCGGACGAGACCGAGCCGAGCACGAGCCGGCCGAACCGCCCGAGGCGGCGGCGGCCCAGGACGAGCATCTCGACGTCCTGGGCGGCGGCGACGAGCGACTCCGCGGCGTCGCCCTCGGCGACGGCCGCGGTGGCCTCGACGTCCGTGAGGCCGGTCCGGCGCACGGACGCGTCGAGGAGGGCGAGCAGGTCCTCCCGGCAGCGGTCCAGCCGGTCCTGGTACTCGTGCGGCTGCACGCCGCGCGGCCCGGTCCACGCCATGATCGCCGTCAGCGGCACGTGCCGGGAGGCGGCCTCGGCCAGGGCCCAGTCCAGCGCGACGTCGGACTCCGCCGACCCGCTCACACCGACCACGACACCGTGCATCGACACGTCTCCCATCCTCGGGGCGCCCCGCGAGGGGCGTCATGCGCCGCACTATAGAGCGCCCGTGGAGCCCGGCGGCAGAGTCCGTCGTCCGTTGCGCCGGACTTCGCCCGGTCGGCGCCGCGCGATCGTCTCAGGCGTCGTCCGCCTGCTGCAGCAGGCTCCGCACGGGCCGCATGACGACGTCGACGCAGCCGAGCAGGTCCGCCGACCCGGCGACGACGACGGCACGGTCGCCGACGGGCACGTAGACCGCCGCGACCCCCTTGACGACGACGCGCGTGCACGGCATCTCGGCCCCGCCGAGCCGGAACGCGGCCTGCTCGAGAGGCACCGCGTCGACGGCCTCGACGACGGCGCGCATCGCGCTGCGGTAGTCGTCGAACTCCTCGGCGAAGTCGGGGGAGCGCAGGTCGGCGTGCAGGGGCGCGGCGAGCGCACCCGACGCCGCGGCCCGCACGACGTCGTCGACCATCGACTCCGGGCAGGGGGTGTGCAGCGTCTCGACCTCGAGGGTCTCGCCGTCGTACGTGCGGTACGCGCGCAGGAAGCGCTGCGACGTCGGGTCGTCCGGGTGCTCGTCGCCCGTGACGGTCTCCTCCTCGAGGTCGAGGCCCCAGGTCAGGGGGTCGTCGATCTCGGCGACGACGCCGGACAGGCGCACGAACCTCGCGACGAGCTCCTCCCATGAGCGGTCCATGGCTCCCCCTTGCTGTGCTGGCGACGTCCCGGTACGTCCTGGTGTGAGCGTGCAACGCGACCCGGTGGCTGTCCAACGGGGCGCGCCGCGCGTGGGGCACCACGGTGTCAGCCGTCACGCCTGCGGCGAACATGGGCACATCTCGAGGGGTCGGCGAGTTGGGAGCGCATAGAGTCGACTGCAGGCCCGTGTAAGGAGCAGCCCATGTTCGAACGCTTTACCGACCGTGCCCGCCGGGTGGTCGTCCTCGCCCAGGAAGAGGCGCGGATGCTCAACCACAACTACATCGGCACCGAGCACATCCTGCTCGGCCTCATCCACGAGGGTGAGGGTGTCGCCGCGAAGGCGCTGGAGTCGCTGGGCATCTCGCTCGACGGCGTGCGCTCCCAGGTCACCGAGATCATCGGCGAGGGCCAGCAGGCGCCGCAGGGGCACATCCCCTTCACCCCGCGCGCCAAGAAGGTGCTGGAGCTGTCCCTGCGCGAGGCGCTGCAGCTCGGCCACAACTACATCGGCACCGAGCACATCCTGCTCGGCCTCATCCGCGAGGGTGAGGGCGTCGCCGCCCAGGTCCTGACCAAGATGGGCGCCGACCTGAACAAGGTCCGCCAGCAGGTCATCCAGCTGCTGAGCGGCTACCAGGGCAAGGAGCCGGTCGCCGCCGGCGGCCCCGCCGAGGGCCAGCCCTCCGGCTCCGCGGTGCTCGACCAGTTCGGCCGCAACCTGACGCAGGCCGCCCGCGAGGGCAAGCTCGACCCGGTCATCGGCCGCGGCAAGGAGATCGAGCGCGTCATGCAGGTGCTGTCGCGCCGCACCAAGAACAACCCGGTGCTGATCGGCGAGCCCGGCGTCGGCAAGACGGCCGTCGTCGAGGGCCTGGCGCAGGACATCGTGCGCGGCGACGTGCCCGAGACGCTCAAGGACAAGCAGCTCTACACGCTCGACCTGGGCGCCCTCGTGGCGGGCTCGCGCTACCGCGGCGACTTCGAGGAGCGCCTCAAGAAGGTGCTCAAGGAGATCCGCACGCGCGGCGACATCATCCTGTTCATCGACGAGATCCACACCCTCGTGGGTGCGGGTGCCGCCGAGGGCGCGATCGACGCCGCGTCGATCCTCAAGCCGATGCTCGCCCGCGGCGAGCTGCAGACCATCGGCGCGACCACGCTCGACGAGTACCGCAAGTACGTCGAGAAGGACCCGGCCCTGGAGCGCCGCTTCCAGCCGATCCAGGTGGCCGAGCCGTCGCTGCAGCACGCCATCGAGATCCTCAAGGGCCTGCGCGACCGCTACGAGGCGCACCACCGCGTGTCCATCACCGACGGTGCCCTGGTCACGGCCGCCACCCTGGCCGACCGGTACATCAACGACCGGTTCCTGCCCGACAAGGCGATCGACCTGATCGACGAGGCCGGTGCCCGCCTGCGCATCCGCCGCATGACGGCGCCGCCCGAGCTCAAGACCCTGGACGAGGAGATCGCCGAGGCGCGCCGCGAGAAGGAGTCGGCGATCGACGAGCAGGACTTCGAGAAGGCCGCCGGCCTGCGCGACAAGGAGAAGCAGCTCACCGCCAAGCGGGCCGACCGCGAGCGCGCCTGGAAGTCGGGCGACCTCGACTCGGTCGCCACGGTGGACGAGGAGCTCGTCGCCGAGGTGCTGGCGATGTCGACCGGCATCCCGGTCGTCAAGCTCACCGAGGAGGAGTCGGGCCGCCTGCTGCGCATGGAGGAGGAGCTGCACAAGCGCGTCGTCGGCCAGGAGGCCGCGATCAAGGCGCTGTCGCAGGCGATCCGCCGCACGCGGGCCGGCCTGAAGGACCCGAAGCGTCCCGGTGGCTCGTTCATCTTCGCCGGCCCCACGGGCGTCGGGAAGACGGAGCTGGCCAAGGCGCTCGCAGAGTTCCTGTTCGGGGACGAGGACGCGCTCATCCAGCTCGACATGTCCGAGTTCTCGGAGAAGCACACGGTCTCGCGCCTGTTCGGCTCGCCCCCGGCTACGTCGGCTACGACGAGGGTGGCCAGCTCACCGAGAAGGTGCGCCGTCGTCCGTTCTCCGTCGTCCTGTTCGACGAGGTGGAGAAGGCCCACGCCGACATCTTCAACTCGCTGCTGCAGGTGCTCGAGGACGGCCGCCTCACCGACTCGCAGGGTCGCGTGGTGGACTTCAAGAACACCGTCATCATCATGACCACGAACCTCGGCACGCGGGACATCGCCAAGGGCGTCCAGACCGGCTTCCAGGCCGGCGGCGACCTGGTGACCTCCTACGAGCGCATGAAGGCGAAGGTCAACGAGGAGCTCAAGCAGCACTTCCGCCCCGAGTTCCTCAACCGCGTCGACGACGTCGTCGTGTTCCCGCAGCTCACCCAGAAGGAGATCGTCGAGATCGTCGACCTCGAGATCGCCAAGCTGGACAAGCGTCTGCGCGACAAGGACATGGCCATCGAGCTCACGCCCGCGGCCAAGAACCTGCTCGCGGAGAAGGGCTACGACCCGGTCCTCGGCGCCCGTCCTCTGAAGCGCGCGATCCAGCGCGAGATCGAGGACACGCTGTCGGAGAAGATCCTGTTCGGCGACCTCAAGCCGGGCGAGATCGTCGTGGTCGACGGCCAGGGCGAAGGGATCCTCGGCGAGTTCACGTTCGAGGGCAAGCCCAAGCCGTCCGGCAAGGAGCCGGTCGCGGTGGGTGTGCCGTCGGGCACGGACGTGCCGCGCTCGGGCTCCAGCGACCTGCCGCCGTCGGGCGAGCTGCAGGCCGGCGCCTGACCTCACGGCCTCGAAGGCCCCGGTCCCCTTGTCGGGGGACCGGGGCCTTCGTCGTAGGATCCCGCGCGTGACCACCTCACTGCCCCGCCTGGAGCGACGCGGCTCCGCCACCCTGCTGGTCGTCGACGAGAAGCCCTTCTGGATCCGAGGCGGTGAGCTCGGCAACTCGTCCGCCGAGCGGTCCTACCTCGCCCCGTTCTGGGAGCGGCTGGAGGCGATGGGCCTCAACGCCGTGGTCGCACCCGTGTACTGGGAGCTCGTCGAGCCGGCCGAGGGCCGGTTCGACTGGACCACCGTCGACGAGCTCGTCGAGGACGCCCGCGCCCACGGCATGCGGCTCGTGCTGCTCTGGTTCGGGTCGTGGAAGAACTCCATGTCGTGCTACGCGCCCGGCTGGGTCAAGAGTGACGTGGAGCGGTTCCCGCGGGCGCGCACGCCGCGCGGCGCGGCCCTCGAGATCCTGTCCCCGTTCAGCCCCGCCAACCGGGACGCCGACGCGCGCGCCTTCGCCGCGCTCATGGCGCACCTGCGCGACGTCGACGAGGAGTCGACCGTGGTGATGGTGCAGGTCGAGAACGAGATCGGCATGATCCCCGAGGCGCGCGACCACACTCCCGAGGCCGTCGCCGCGTTCGAGGCCCCCGTGCCCGAGCCGCTCATGAGCCACCTCGTGGAGCACCGGGCCACGCTCGGGTCGGCGCTGGCCGCCCGGTGGCAGGCCGCCGGGGGCCACGAGGAGGGCACGTGGACCACGGTCTTCGGCGACTCCGCGGCCACGGAGGAGATCTTCCAGGCGTGGCACTTCGCCCGCTACGTCGACGTCGTCGCCGCGGCCGGGAAGGCCGAGCTCGACCTGCCGATGTACACCAACGCGGCGCTGGTGCGCCCGGGCGCGCAGCCGGGGCAGTACCCGAGCGCCGGCCCGCTGCCGCACCTCGCCGACGTCTGGCGGGCGGGCGCCCCGGCGCTCGACCTCATCGCTCCCGACATCTACTTCCCGGACTTCGCGCACTGGGCCGACGCGTACGTCGAGTCCGGCAACCCGCTGTTCGTCCCCGAGGCGCTGCGGTCCGTCGACGCCGCCGCCAACGCGCTGTACGCGTTCGGCAGGCACGCCGCGATCGGGTTCTCGCCCTTCGGCATCGAGTCCGTCGCCGGGAACGAGGCCGCCATGCTCGCGGGGGCGTACGACGTCGTCGCGCAGCTCTCCCCGCTCCTCGCGGAGCACGCCGGCGACGGGTCGACGACCGGGCTCCTGCCGCCCACGGACGACATGCGCTCCCCGCACCGCGTGCGGCTCGACGACGTCGTGCTCGAGGCGACCTACGAGCGCGTGCCCGCACCCTCGCTCGCGGACGGCGTCATCAACGAGACCGGTCAGGCCGCCGGCACCACCCGGCTGCCCGCCGCGGCGATCGTGATCCGCACCGGGCGCGACGAGCTCGTCGTCGCCGGCATCGGCGTCACGCTCACGTTCCACGACCTGCCCGGCGGCGGGGACACCGTCGGCATCCTCGCGTGCGAGGAGGGCCGCTACGCCGCCGACGGGTCGTGGCAGCGGCTGCGGCACCTGAACGGCGACCAGACCCACCAGGGCCGCCACGTGCGCCTGGAGCCGGGCCGGTTCACGGTGCAGCGGGTGCGGCTCTACCGCTACCGCTGACGGGCGCGGGCCGGTCCGCGGCCTGGTGCTCGGCCCGGTCCGCGGCCCGGTCCGCGGCCCGGTCTGCGGGGGTGGGGAGGCGTCACGGGGACCTCCCGTGAAGTCTTGTCCCACTGTTTACCTGGGCGACAGCCTGCGGCCATGTCTCGTCATCGCCCGTCCCTAGGGTGACCGGCATGTCATCAGGAACGGCGACCGCTCAGGCGCGCGTCGACGGCGCCTGGCCCCGGGCCCGGGAGCCGCGCACGTCCCGCCCCGGGCGGCGCGACCCGCTCGCGCTCTGGCGCAGCCCGCGGCGGCGCAGGGACCTCTGGGTCTTCCTGCTCCTCGCCGGGCCCAACGTCGCACTCATCGTCGCCTTCTGCTGGCGGCCCGTCGTGCAGAACCTCCAGTACTCCACGCTCGAGTGGACGCTGGGCAACAGGACGGCCCGCTTCGTCGGCCTCGGCAACTTCGTCGAGTTCTTCACGGGCGAGGGCGGGCGCGTGCTGTGGACGACGCTCCTGTTCACCGTGTTCACGGTCGGCGGGTCGATGCTGCTCGGCCTCCTGCTCGCGCTCGCGCTGAACCGGCGGCTCGTCGGGACGACGTTCGCGCGCAGCGCCGTGTTCGCGCCGTTCGTGCTCTCGGGCGTGGGCGTGGGGCTCGTGTGGGTGTTCATCTTCGACCCGACCGTGGGCGTGCTGTCCAACGTCCTGGGCAGGCTCCACGTCCACATGCCGCAGTGGTTCCTCCAGCCGGGGCCGGCGCTCGCGATGGTGTGCATCGTCTTCGTCTGGAAGAACCTGGGCTACTGCGCGGTCATCTACCTCGCCGGGCTCCAGTCGGTGCCCGGCGACGTGCTGGAGGCCGCCGCGCTCGACGGCGCCGGCTCCTGGCGCCGGTTCTGGCGGATCACCCTGCCGCTGCTGTCGCCCACGACGTTCTTCCTGCTCATCACGACGATCCTCAGCTCGCTGCAGTCGTTCGACCTCATCCGGATCATGACGCCGCTCAACCCCGGCACGACGACCCTGATGTACGACGTCTACCTGCAGGCCTTCGGTGGCTACAACCGCGGCGGCTACTCCTCGGCCCTCGCGACGGTCCTGTTCGTCATCCTCGTCGCGGTCACCCTGCTGCAGGTCCGCTTCCTCGAGAGGCGGGTGCACTACTCGTGACCGCAACCCTCCCCGTCGCGGGACGGCGGGCGCCGCGCGGCCGCCGCCTGCTGACCGACCTGGCGGGCGGCTACCTGCCGCTCGTGGTCGCGACCCTCATCGTGGCGCTGCCGCTCGTCTGGATGGTCATCGGCTCGCTCAAGACGCCCGGCGAGGTGGTCACCCAGCGCCTGGTCCTGTTCCCCGCCCACCCGTCGCTCGACGCGTACACGACGGCGTCGGACCAGATCGACTTCCGGCAGCTCTTCCTGAACTCGACGATCGTCACCGTGGTGGGCGCGACCATCAAGGTGCTGCTCGCGCTCACGACCGCCTACGCGCTCGTGTTCGTGCAGTTCCCGTTCAAGCGGTTCATCTTCGCGGTGATCCTCGTGGCGCTCATGGTGCCCGCGCAGGTCTCGCTCATCCCCAACTACACGCTCATCGCGGCGCTCGGTGGCGTCAACACGTACTGGGGCATCATCCTGCCCGGGCTCGGCACGGCCTTCGGCACGTTCCTGCTCCGCCAGCAGTTCCTCTCCCTGCCCAAGGAGCTCGTCGAGGCGGCCGAGATGGACGGCGCGGGGCACCTGACCCGGCTCTTCCGCGTCATCGTCCCGGTCAGCACGCCGACGATCGCGACCGTCGCGCTCGTGACGGTCGTGAACGAGTGGAACGACTACCTCTGGCCGCTCGTCGTGACGAGCTCCGCCCGCATGATGACCCTCCCCGTGGGCCTCACCCTGCTGCGCAACAGCGAGGGGGACGTCAGCGCCTATCCCGTCCTCATGGCCGGCGCCGTCGTGGTCATCGTGCCCGTCCTGATCCTGTTCGCCTTCCTCCAGCGCTACATCGTGGCCGGCCTCACCCAGGGTGCGGTGCGGTAGCGCGCCTCCTCTCCTCAGCACCACCCATCCGAAGGGAAAGAGAATCCCCATGAAGCGAACCCGCTTCTCCGCCGTCGCGGCCGCGGCCGCGGTCACGGTGGCCTCGCTCGCGCTCGCCGCCTGCTCGGGCCCCAGCGTGGGCGCCGCCTCCGACGACGCGTCGACCAGCCCCTCCGCCGCGACCGGCGGCCCGGACTTCACCGGCGTGACGCCGGCCAAGAAGATCACCTTCTGGTCATCCAACCCCGGCGGGTCGGGCGACGTCACCCAGGAGATCATCGACGCGTTCACCGCGAAGACCGGCATCGAGGTCGAGCTCGTCCCGGCCGCGAGCTACGAGGACGTCGCCCAGAAGTTCCAGGCCGCGCAGGCCGGCGGCGGCCTGCCCGACGTGCTCACGCTCTCGGACGTCTGGTGGTACCGCTACTACCTGAACGACCAGATCATCCCGCTCGGCAACGCGCTCGAGGCCGCCAAGGCCGACACCGACGACTACCTGCCGGTCTTCTACGGCGACTACCAGTACGACGGCGAGCAGTGGGCCGTGCCGTTCGCCCGCTCGACGCCGCTCTTCTACTACAACAAGGCGCAGTGGGCGGCCGCCGGCCTGCCCGACCGCGGCCCGGCCACCTGGCAGGAGTTCGCCGAGTGGGCCCCGAAGCTGGCCGCCGTCAACGGGGGCAAGCCAGCCTTCGAGTGGCCGGACATCGCCGGCTACGCGGGCTGGATCGCCCAGGACCTCCTGTGGGGCTGGGGCGGCTCCTGGTCGGCGAAGGACTCGTTCGACGTCACCGCGGACTCCGCGAAGTCGGTCGAGGCGCTGCAGTTCCTCCAGGACTCGATCTACACGGACAAGTGGGCCGCGCAGGCCGCCAAGGACGCGGGCGCGGACCTCGCCGCGGGTGGTACGTCGGCCACGATCGCGTCGTCGGGCTCCTTCGCGGGCATCCAGAAGACGCTCGACTCCGCGGGCAACCCGTTCGAGCTCGGTGCCGCGCCGCTGCCCGGCGGCCCCGCCGCGTCCGACGGCGTCAGCCCCACGGGCGGCACCGGCGTCGCGATCCCGAAGGGCATCCCGGCCGCGAACCAGCTCGCGGCCGCCGAGTTCATCGCGTTCCTGACGAACCCGGAGAACACCGTGAAGTTCTCGGGCGCCACGGGCTACATCCCCGTGGACAAGTCGGCCGACACGACCGCGCTGCGCGCGGCGAAGCCGGTCATCGGCGTCGCCATCGACCAGGCGGACGCGACGCGCTCGCAGGACTGGGCCCGCGTGTTCCTGCCCGGTGGCGACCAGGCCATGAACAGCGCGATCCAGTCGATCGCCACCCAGCAGGTGCCCGTCAAGGACGCGATGACGGACCTCAAGGGCAAGCTCGAGCAGATCTACACGACCCAGGTCGAGCCGAACCTCAAGTGACGCGCGCCCGGGGCGGCAGGTCCCTCCCGAGGGGCCTGCCGCCCCGGCGTCCGTCCTAGCGGCCCAGCAGCTCGAGGGCGGTCTCGGCGAGGTCCGCGACGTGGTCGATGACCCGCACCGCGCCCGCCTGCGCGAGCTCGTCGCCCGTCGGGTAGCCCCACGAGACCCCGAGCGTGCGGATGCCGTGCTCGCGCGCGCCGACGACGTCGTACACGCGGTCGCCGACCATGAGTGCCGGGCCGCCCGACCAGCCGAGCGCCGCGAGCGCCGTGCCGATCACCTGCGCCTTCGAGCCGCTCTCGTCGAGCGGGGCGCCGAAGACGGCGTCGACCAGCGGGGCCAGGCCGAACCGCTCCGCGATCGGCACCGCGAACACCTCGGGCTTCGACGTCGCGACGGCGAGCGTGCAGCCCGCCGCGCGGAGCCGCTCCAGCTGGGCGGGGATCCCGTCGAACACGGCGTTGTCCCACATGCCCGTCTCGCGGAACATCTCGCGGTACGCCGCGATGCCCTCCGGCACGCGGGCGGCCGGGACGCCGTGCGCGAGCAGCGAGTCGCCGATCGGCGGGCCGACGAACGACCGGAGGGCCGCGGCGTCCGGCACCGGCAGGCCGAGCCGGCGGTAGGCATGGGCCGCCGACGCCGTGATGCCGGGCGCCGAGTCCATGAGGGTGCCGTCGAGGTCGAGCAGGACGAGGTGCACCGCGCCCCGCTCAGACCGAGCGGGCGTGGGCGACGAGCCGGTCGAAGCCGGCGTCCTGCCGCGCGTCGACCCGCTGCGCCTCCGGGTGGGCGTCGTACCAGGCGACCTGCTCGAACGCGGCCTCGTCGTACGTGATCGTCGTGCCGAACTCGGGCACGAGCGCCGTGACCTTCGAGCAGTCGAACACCACGGAGTGCGCCTTGTCGCCCAGCAGGCCCGGGCCGTCCTCGGGCAGCACGCGGTCGATCGTCTCGCTCGCGACGTGCACGAGGTCCGGGGCGTCGACGCCGGCCGCGGCCGCCAGCCACGTGTAGATCTGGTCCCAGGTAGGAGCGTGCGTGCCCGTGATCTGGAAGGTGTCGCCGACGGCGAGCGGGTTGCCGAGCAGGCCGACGAAGCCGACCGCGAAGTCCTCCGTGTGCGTCAGCGTCCACTGCGTGGTGCCGTCCCCGTGCACGACGACGGGCTTGCCCGCGCGCAGGCGGGCGACGTCGGTCCAGCCGCCCAGGGTGGGGATGAGCGTGCGGTCGTACGTGTGCGACGGGCGCACGATCGTGGCCGGGAACCCGTTCTCGCGCAGCTCGCGGACCAGCAGGTCCTCGCACGCGATCTTGTCGCGCGAGTACTGCCAGAACGGGTTGACCAGCGGCGTCGACTCCGTGATGGGCAGGCGTCCGACGGGCTTCTGGTACGCCGACGCGCTGGAGATGAACACGTACTGGCCGGTCCGGCCGGTGAAGCGCGCGACGTCGCGGGCCACGTGGTCGGTGCCGAACGCGCGGAACTGGGCGACGACGTCGAAGTCGCGCCCGGCCAGCACGGCGTCCACGGCGTCGTGGTCGGTGGCGTCGGCGACGAGGGTCTCGACGTCGTCGGGCAGGGGGCGCTGGGAGGACTTGCCGCGGTTGAGCAGCGTGACGCGGTGGCCCTGCTCGACGGCGCGAGCGACGCTCGCGTGGCTGATGATGCCGCTGCCGCCGACGAACAGGACGGACTTCGGGTTGCGGGAGGTCATGGCCCCATCCCACCACGCGGCGGGGCCGCGTGGTCGCGGCTCAGGTCGCCTGGTTGCGGACCGGCGGCCTGCGGAAGAGCAGGAAGCCCGCGACGCCGATCGAGACGAGCGAGCTGAACGCGACGATGCCGACGAGCAGCAGGCTGCCCGCGAAGTCGGCCTCGTCCTCGGACTCGACGTCCTCTCCGACGCCGTCACCGCCGGGCACGATGCCGGTGTCCTCGGCGGCGGGCTCGGCGTCCACCTCGCCCGGGACGGGCTCGGTCTCGGCGACGGCGACGGCGACGACGGCCGCGACGTCGGCGGCGGCTGCGGGGGCCGCCGCGACCGCCCCGCCCACCGGGACGACCGCGAGCAGCCCCGCAAGAGCAGCGGCGCTGATGCGGGAGAGGGTGCGGTTCTTCATGACGTGAACGGTACGTTCGGGCACCCGTTCGACGACGCCCTTTGGCGCAACGCGTGCCATCCCTTGACCTTCGCCGCGGCGGGCCGGTCGTCAGGCGGGCGCCGTCGTCGACTCCCGCACCACGAGCTCGGTCGCGAGGTTGATGCGCCGCGTCGAGGGCTGCCGCCCCTCGATGAGGTCGATGAGCATGCCCGTGGCCATCGCGCCCATCTCGGCGAGCGGCTGGCGCACCGTCGTGAGGGCCGGCGTCGCCCACGCGGCGAGCGACAGGTCGTCGTAGCCGACGACGGAGACGTCGCGGGGGACGTTGAGGCCCAGCTCGTGGGCCGCGCGCAGCACGCCGAGCGCGGCCATGTCCGAGCCCGCGAAGATCGCCGTCGGGCGGTCGGCGCGCGTGAGCAGGTCGTGGGCGGCGCGGTACCCCGACTCGACGTAGAAGTTGCCGGGCAGGATGAGGTCGTCGTCCATCGCCACGCCGGCCTCGGCGTGCGCGGACCGGAAACCGTCGAGGCGCGCGCGCGAGCACAGCATGTCGGCCGGGCCGCTCACGGCGGCGATGCGCCGGTGGCCGAGGGCCAGCAGGTGCCGGGTGGCGATGAGGCCGCCGTTCCAGTTGTCGGAGCCGACGGTGTGGACGTCCGGCGTCGGCTCGCCGTCGGTGTCGATGACGACGAACGGGATGCCGCGACGTTCGAGCTGGCGCTGCTGCGCGGGCGTCAGGCGCGACGACACGGTGAGGACGCCCAGCGGCGGTCGCAGCAGCGTCGCGTCGAGCCACGTCCGGGGGAGGCGGTGGACGCCGCCGAGCTCGGACAGGATCACGCTCAGGCGGCCCGCGGCCGCGGTGTCCTCGACGCCGCGGATGATCTCCATCGACCACGACGAGCCGAGCCGGTGGAACACGAGGTCGATCAGCCCCGTGCCGGCCTGCGGGGGCGCCGCCTTGCGGCGCTGGTAGTGGTGGCGCTCGAGTGCTTCCTCGACGCGGGCGCGCGTCTCGGCCGCGACGTCGGAGCGCCCGTTGAGCACCTTCGACACCGTGGGCACGGAGACCCCGAGCTCCTGCGCGATCTGCGCGATGGTCGCCCCGCGGTCCGGCGGAGGTTCCAGCGTGAGTGACGTCATCGTCTTCCTTGGTTCGCAACTTTCGAGGGCACACGGTACACCGAGCGACGAACTTTCGAGCGATACGCGCCCTGATCAGGGCCTTCGAAATCGTTATACGCCCGTGACCGGGCCGGGAGGCGCCACGCGTTGACGCAGATTCGGCCACGGGGCTAACGTCTGGCCTCGCAAGCGATCGAACCCGTTGATCGCAAGTTTCGAAATCCAGGCTCACGATGCCGTGACCGAGGTGGAGTGCAGAGTGGCGCATCAGAACGAGGTGGTCGACCTCGCGACGACGGGGGTGAGCTCGGGGACGAGCCTCGCTGCCGCCGGCGCAGGTCCCGGGCACCGAGTGGAGCAGAAGCTCCGCAACACGAACACGTGGGGCACCGCCCTGCGCCGGGACTGGCGGCTGTACACCTTCGTGGTGGTGCCGATCCTGTTCCTGCTGGTGTTCCGGTACGCGCCGATGTTCGGAAACATCATCGCGTTCCGGAAGTTCCGGCCGGGCGGCAGCCCCCTCGGCGAGGAGTGGAGCGGCTTCCACTACTTCGAGATGTTCCTGACGAACGGCCAGTTCTGGACCGTCTTCTGGAACACCGTGATCCTGGGCGGCCTGTGGCTGCTCATCGGGTTCCCGCTGCCGATCATCCTCGCGCTCCTCCTCAACGAGGTCCGCTCGCGCAAGTTCAAGCGCACGGTGCAGACGGTCACGTACCTGCCGCACTTCCTGTCGATCGTGATCGTCGCGGGCATCGTGTTCCAGCTCACCAACGCCGACGGCACGATCAACCAGATCCTGCACTTCTTCCACGTCGAGCCGATCACGTTCATGCAGAAGCCGGAGTGGTTCCGCTCGGTCTACATCGTCTCCGAGGCCTGGCAGACGGTGGGCTGGGGAACGATCCTCTACCTCGCCGCGCTGACCACGATCGACGACCAGCTCTACGAGGCCGCCCGGATCGACGGCGCCAACCGGTGGAAGCAGACCTGGCACATCACGCTCCCGGGTATCCGCCCGACGATCATGGTGCTGCTCATCCTCAACATCGGCTCGTTCATGGCCGTCGGGTTCGAGAAGGTCTACCTCCTGCAGAACCCCACCATCTACTCGACCGCCGACGTGATCACCACGTACCTCTTCCGGGTGGGCGTCAACTCCGGCCAGTACTCGTACGCGACGGCCATCGGCCTCTTCGAGGCAGTGATCGGCCTTGTCCTCGTTCTTTCCGCGAACTTCACGTCGCGCCGACTGGTGGGATCTTCGCTGTGGTGACCGACTTTGACACCGCCCCGGACATCGCGCATGTCCGTTCCTCGCTCACGCAGATCAAGCCCACGCCGGGCACGGTCGCGTTCCGCGTCTTCAACACGATCTTCCTGACGCTGCTCTCGCTGGTGACGATCTACCCGTTCGTCAACCTGGTCGCCAAGGCGTTCTCGTCCGACGGCGAGATCGCCGCCGGGCACGTCAACCTGTGGCCTCGCGGCTTCACGACGACGACGTTCCACTTCGTGCTGACCGACCCGATGTTCTGGCTGAACTACCGCAACACGCTCGTGTACACGGTGCTCGGCACCGTGATCGCCATGGCGATCACGACGACGTTCGCCTACGCGATCAGCCGCCCGAACCTGCGCGGCCGCGGGTTCTTCGTCGGCATCGCCGTGTTCACGATGTTCTTCGGCGGCGGCCTGATCCCGAACTACATCCTGGTCACGCAGTGGCTGCACATGCGCAACACCATCTGGGCGATCGTCCTGCCCGGTGCGCTGAGCGTGTTCAACCTGCTGGTGATGAAGTCGTTCTTCGAGAACTTCCCCACGGAGCTCGAGGAAGCCGCGTCGCTCGACGGCCTGTCCACCTACGGCGTGTTCTTCCGCGTCGTGATGCCGCTGTCGAAGGCCGTCCTGGCGACCATGACCCTCTTCTATGCCGTCGGTGCGTGGAACAGCTGGTTCGGCGCCTTCCTCTACCTCGACGACAAGACCAAGTTCCCCGTGATGATGTACCTGCGAAACCTCATCGCCGGCGCCACGGGATCCGTGGACATCGCGGGTAACGCGAACGACGCCGTGCAGATCGGCCAGAACATCCAGTCGGTGACCATGCTGCTCACCGTCCTGCCGATCGTCTGCGTCTACCCGTTCGTCCAGAAGTACTTCGTCTCGGGCGTGATGCTCGGTTCCGTCAAGGGCTGACGGAACCCATTTCCCCGGGCGAGGACGCCCACGTCGGACAACGACGTTCCAACGAAGGAGAACCATGAAGAACATCCGCAGGAGCTCGGCTGCGGTGGCGACGGTCGCCACTCTCGCCCTGGCCCTGACCGCCTGCTCGTCCGGCGGGGACAACGACGCCGCGGCGAACGACACGCCCGCCGCGTCGCCCTCGGCCGAGGAGCTCATCAAGCCGGAGCAGTCCGTCGGCGCCATGGAGGACTTCAAGGTCGGCACGACCTTCAAGGCCACCGAGCCCGTGGACTTCTCGCTGATGTACCGCGACCACCCGAACTACCCGGTGAAGGAGGACTGGGAGTTCTTCACCGCGCTCAAGGCGAACCAGAACGTCTCGTTCACCCGCACCGACATCCCGCTGTCCGACTGGGACAACAAGCGCGCGCTGCTCTTCGGCGCCGGCGACTTCCCGGACATCACCTCGGTCATGTACCCGGGCCAGGAGTCGCAGTTCGTCGCCTCCGGTGCGCTCCTGCCGGTCTCCGACTACCTCCAGTACATGCCGAACTTCTCGGACAAGGTCGAGAAGTGGGGCCTGTCGGGCGAGCTCGACGCCCTGCGCCAGTCCGACGGCAAGTTCTACCTGCTGCCCGGCCTGCGCGAGGTCCCGGACGTCCA
Source organism: Xylanimonas protaetiae (assembly GCF_004135385.1). Classification (NCBI taxonomy): domain Bacteria; kingdom Bacillati; phylum Actinomycetota; class Actinomycetes; order Micrococcales; family Promicromonosporaceae; genus Xylanimonas; species Xylanimonas protaetiae. The sequence continues at coordinate 1,618,802 of NZ_CP035493.1, forward strand.
GTACACCGTGTGCCCGAACGACGACATGTGGAAGGCCGCCGGCATCACGGAGGACCCGAAGACGTGGGACGAGTTCGCCGCTGACCTGAAGAAGGTCAAGGACGCCAACCCGACCATCAAGTTCGCGATGTCCGAGCGCTGGAACACCTCGTCGAACTGGGGCCCGCTGGGCGCCCTCATGCAGACCATGGGCCCGACCTTCAACACCGTGGGCGGCTGGGGCTACGCGCCGACGTCGTTCAACAAGAAGGACGGCAAGTTCGAGCTGACGGCCACGTCGGCCGGCACCAAGGACATGGTCACCTACCTGGCCGGCCTGGTCTCCGACGGCCTGCTCGACCCGCAGATCACGCAGGACGACGACACCGCGAACGCCAAGTTCCTCAACGGCGAGTCGGCCACGATCTCCTGCAACACGCAGGGCATCACGAACGACATCCGCAAGAAGGCCGCTGACACCGGCAAGACGATCAACACGCACCTCATGGTCATCCCCGGCGGCCCCGCCGGGAACGTGATCGCCGGCTCGCGTCTCGCCCAGGGTGTCGTGCTCAACGCCGACGTCGCCGAGAAGCCGTACTTCAAGGCGCTGCTGCAGTTCGTCGACTGGCTGTACTTCTCCGACGAGGGCATCGAGTTCGCCGTGTGGGGCGACGCCAACACCTTCACCAAGGACGCCTCGGGCGCCCGCGTGCTCAACGCCGACATCAACGGCAACAACCAGAACCCGGACGGCGCCAAGAAGCTCCAGGCCGACTTCGGCTTCTACAACGGCGTGTTCATGGCCGGCACCGGTTCGACCGCCGACCTGGTCCAGTCGACCATGAACGACGAGATCCGTGGCTGGACCAAGACCATCATCGACGGCTCGGACCTGCGTCCGGCGAACCCGCCGACCCCGATGGACGCGGACACCCGTGAGGCCCTGGCCCTCCTGGAGACCCAGGTCCACGACGCCGCGCAGACGGGCATCGCCTCGTTCATCACCGGTGAGAAGCCGCTGAGCGACTGGGACGCGTTCGTCAGCCAGCTCGACGGCCTCGGCGGCTCGCAGATCGTCGACGACTACAACACGGCCTACCAGGCGGCCAAGAAGTAGTCCTCGCACCGCACACGACACCGCCGCCCGTCCAGCAGCTGCTGACGGGCGGCGGTGTCGTGTGCGGCACCTACATCTCAGTAGATCCGGCGGCCCTGCTCGTCCGGGAGGCCGGACTTCCGCAGGAAGTACGTGTTGACGATGTCGCGCCAGTCGGTCGTCGAGCCGAGCTGCTCGGCGAACCGCTCCGTGACCCGGCCGGCGACGTCGGCGGGGAACTCCGCCGCGGCCGCCTCCCACGCGGCGATCGAGGCCTCGACGCGCTCCAGGCCCTCGAAGTGCGTGTCGTACACGTGCTGGATCACGGTCTTGCCCGAGCGCAGCACGTGCGTGTACGGCACGTGGTGGAAGAAGAGCACGAGCTCGTCGGGCACCGTGTCGAGCGACTCGTAGACCGACGCCCACGGGGCCGGGTACTGGGCGGTGTAGCCCGAGCCGGTCGCCACGGTGCGGTCGACGCCGATGCCGTCGCGGTCGGCGAAGTGGTACGTGCCCCACGGGGTGTACTCGTAGCCGTCGGGTGAGGGTCCGTAGTGGCTGTGCGGGTAGACCATGAAGCACACGCCGAGCGGGGCCGTGTACATCTCGTACGTCTCCCACGACTCGTCGAGGATCGCGTGCACCACCTGGCGACCGGCGGCGGACAGACCCGGGAAGGTCAGGCCGATCCACTCGTCGAGGATCGCGATCGGGTCGGCGGTCGGGTCCCACGTGAGGCGGCCCCACGCGTAGAGGTTCGCCTGCGAGAACGGGTGCCCGGTCCAGAAGACGTCGTCGCCCACGTTGGAGACGGCGGCGAAGCCGCCCGCGCGACCTCCCGGGCCGCGGCCCGTCGCGATGTCCGCCATCGTGGCCGAGCCCTCGCCCCAGTAGGGGAACGACAGCAGCTCGCTCCACATGCGGCCCAGGTAGACGGCGTGCTTCTGGTGGCCCAGGTACTCGGTGGTCACCTGGAACTCGGCCGCGACGCGGGTGTTCGGCATCGCGGCGATGGCCGGCGACGTCGCCTCGCGCACCTGGAAGTCGAGCGGCCCGTGCTTGATCTGCACGACCACGTTCTCGGCGAACGTGCCGTCGTACGGGGCGAAGTGCTGATACGCGGCCTTGGCGCGGTCGGTCTTGCGGTCGCGCCAGTTCTGCTCGTGGTTGTAGACGAAGGCCCGCCAGTGGATCAGGCCGCCGTGCTTCGCGACGGCCGCCGCGAGCATGTTCGCGCCGTCGGCGTGCGTGCGGCCGTAGACGAACGGGCCGGGCTGGCCCTCGGAGTCGGCCTTGATGACGAACCCGCCGAAGTCGGGGATCGCGGCCCAGACGCGGTCGGCGGCGTCGGCCCACCACTGCTGCACGCCGGCGTCGAACGGGTCCGACGTCTCCAAGCCGCCCAGGCGCCCGGGCGCGGCCCACGACACCGAGACGTGCGTCTGGATGCCGTAGGGGCGGAACACGTCGGCGATGCGGACGACGTCGGGCAGCAGGTCGCCCAGCAGGCGCGTCTCGAGCGGGCCGACGTTGACGTTGTTGACGGCGACGTGGTTGATGCCCGACGCCGCGAGCAGCCGCGCGTACCGGGCCACGCGCGTGAGGTCCTCGCGGACCACGCCGTCGCGGTAGAAGATCGAGCCGCCCGAGTAGCCGCGCTCCACCTGGCCCATGACCGGGTGGACGGCGATGTTGTCCCAGTGATCGAGCATGCGCAGCGCGGTGGCGGGCGCGTGCCGCTCGACGTCCTCGCCGATCGCGGAGCCGTCGAAGGCGGCCTCGCCCAGGCGCACCAGGTGGAACAGCCCGTAGAGCAGGCCGCGCGGGTCCGCCGCCGTCACGCGCGTGACGCCGCCGCCGTGCGCGACCGTGAACGCCTCGGGGTCCTGGTCGTTGTGGGCGATGACGACGAGGGCGACGTCGGGGGCGTCCGACGCGTCGACGACGGCGCCGCCGTGCGTCGCGACGGCCGCGGCCACCTCGGCCCGGACGGTCTGGGCGACCTGCGCGGAGAGGGTGGACCAGTCGCGCGCCGGGATCTCGACGGCGATGCGGCGCGAGCCGAGCGGCGCGAACGCGGCGTCGGGCAGCCAGGCGGGGTGGACGGCGGGGTCGGCGACCGGCGCGGGGGTGCTCACGTCGTTGTGCTCCTCGGGGGTGGGGGCGCGGCGGTCAGCCGCTGTCTGAGAACGTTTGCAGCATAATGGCAGCCACATACGGCGGCCCCGGTGGGCAGCGGATCGGACCGCTGTCACGGCGCGCAGGGCACGGCCGGGCGACGAACGGGAGGTGCTGGTGGTCACGGTGCGTGACGTCGCGGCCGCGGCGGGGGTCTCGATCTCGACGGTCTCGCGCGCCCTGTCGGCCCCCGGCATGGTCGCGGCCGGCACGCGCGACCGCGTCGCCGCCATCGCCGAGCAGCTCGGCTACCAGCCCAACCGCGCCGCGGCCAGCCTCCGCGCGGGACGCAAGGGCGCCCTCGGCCTGCTGGTCCCCGACCTCGCGAACCCCTACTTCGCCGCCGTCGCCAAGGGTGTCGCCGAGCGCGCCCGGGAGCACGGGCTGGGCGTGTTCGTGGTCGACTCCGACGAAGACCCGGCCGCCGAGGTCGACCTGCTGCGCCACCTCGTCCACCAGACCGACGGCGTCATCCTCGCCTCGCCGCGGGCCATCGACGCCGACGTCGACGTGATCGGGCCGCGGCCCGTCGTCGTGGTCAACCAGGACGGGCCGCTCGCCGTCGTCACCGACACGGACGGCGGCATGCGGCTGGCGCTCGAGCACCTGCGCGGGCTCGGCCACCGCCGCATCGCGTACGTGGGCGGGCCGGCCAGCTCGTGGTCCGACGCCCGGCGCCGCGGCGCGCTGCGCGAGGCGGCCGCCACGGGCGCCGACGTCGTCGCGCTCGGGCACTACCCGCCGACCGTCGCGGGCGGGGCCGCGGCCGCCGTCGCCGTGGCCGAGTCGGGGGCCACCGCTGCGATCACGTTCAACGACGTCGTCGCCGTCGGGCTCGTGCGGGCCGTGCGCGAGCGCGGGCTGCGCGTTCCGGAGGACCTGTCGGTGGTCGGCTGGGACGACACGTACCTGGCGGCGCTCGCGTCGCCGCCGTTGACGAGTGTCGGGTCCGACCTGCGCGAGGTGGGGCGCAGCGCGACCGACCTGCTCGTCGCGCGGCTGGGCGGCGCCCCCGGCGCCCGCGAGGTCACGGTGCTGCCGGGCACGCTGAGCGTGCGCGACTCGACCGGGCCGGCGCCGCGCTGACGTCGTCGGGCCGTCCGGCGGCGTCAGACCGGCGCGAGCTGGGCGCCCGCGCCGCGGTGCACCGTCTCGAGCACGGTCGCGTACCCGGTGAGCATGCGGACGTGGCTGAACCGCGGGCGGGCGGCGGTCAGCGCGCCCGCGAGCTCGCCGCGGCGGGCGGTCGCCTCGATCCACGTCGCCGCGATCTCCGCGGCGTCGAAGCCGGTGACGAACCCGATGCCCTCGACGATGCGCGCCGAGTCGCCCACGGGCGTCGTCACGGGGATCGCCCCGCACATCGCGCCCTCGATGAGGCACAGGGGCGCCGCCTCGCCGAACACCGACGTGAGGGCCACGACGTCGGCCGTCGCGTAGACGAGCTCCATGTCCGGGCGCACGCCGAGGGCGTGGACGCGGGCGAGCAGGTCCGGGCGGTCGCCGAACGCGAGGCCGAGCTCGACGACGAGGTCCGGGTTGGCGTCGGACATACCGGCGCCGCACATGACCACGTGCCCGGCGGGGTCGCGCTCGAGGTACTGCCGGGCGGCGGCGACGAACAGCCCGGGGTTCTTCATCGTGTCGAAGCGGGCGGCGAAGACGACGACGTGCGCGTCGACGGGCAGGCCGAACCCGCCGCGCAGCGCGCGGCGCCGGGCGTCGGAGACGGGCCGGAACCGGGCGAGGTTGATGCCGTTGGGCACGACGCGCAGCAGCGACCGGGGGACACCCGCGGCGGCGTACGCGTCGCGGGTCGACTCCGCGCAGCACACGACCGCGGCCAGCCGGCCCTCGCCGGCGGCGAGCAGCAGGTCGTCCAGGGCGGTGCCCTGGTGCTCCGGGTCGGAGCGGTGCAGGCACGCGACGACCGGACGGTCGACGTCGAGCGCGTTCGTCAGGCGCAGCGGCTGCTCCTTGAGCGACATGACGACGTGCGCGGCGCGGACCTCGAGCGCGGCGTGGTGCAGCTCCCGCGGCGAGAACGTGCGCGGGTCGAGCCCGTCGTCGGTGGACCGGCCCAGGCTGCTCACGTGCACGCCCGCCGAGCGCAGGAGCCGGAAGCGCTGGTCGTCGGCCATGCGCTGGAGCGTGGCCTCCCGGCGGACCTCGGAGTGGATCGAGAGGGCCGCGTGCCGCTGCCTGCCGCCGGCATGGAGGCCGGCGACGACGGTCGAGTGCAGCTGCCGCGCGCCGCCCGAGAAGAAGCCTTCGTAGAGCGAGAGCACGCGCAGCCCGTGCGGGGACGAGTTCAGGGACACGGGATCACCTCCTTGGTGCCAGGGTCAGCGGCGCCGATGTGGTGCCTGTGTCGCAGAGGTTAACTCTCTATGACGACTTGGTGGAATCTTGACTTGCCAGGGCCCGGATCGCGGCCTCCGCCTCGGCGACGGAGTCCGCCCGGCAGCCCAGGGCCACCCACCCCCGGACCAGGGCCGGCTCGGCCTGCATGAGGGCCCACCCGCGGCGGATCAGCGTGGGGATGGGCTTGCGCGCCTCGGCGACATCGCGCAGCAGCCGGAACCAGAACGTCACCACGCGGGGGCGGTGCAGGCAGATCGCGTCGGCCAGGATGCCCGCCTCGCGGCACGCCGCGACGAGCTGCGCGGCAAAGATCCCCTCTGCGATCACCACAGGACAGCCCGCCGAATCGACAAGACCCGTCCCCGTGCGGGAGTTGGAGGGGATGTCGTAGACGGGCACCGGGGTGCGGCCCTCGGCCGCGAGCGTGCACAGGGCTGCCAGCGCGCCCGCGCCGTCCCACGAGCGCGGGTCGTCCCAGTCGACGATGCCGAACCGGTGCGGCAGGTCGGGGTGGTCGCCGTCCAGGTAGAAGTCGTCGAGCCGCACCACGGGCAGGCCCAGCCGGCGCGTCAGCGCCGTCTTGCCGCTGCCCGACGGGCCAGTCAGCAGCACCACGCGGACGCGCGGGTGCGGGACGGCAGAGGGCGGCGGGGTGGTCACGCCCGCCATTGTCGGGCACGGCGCGGGTGCCCGCCGACGCGTGGCAGGCCGCATCGGCCAGCGCCGTGGTCCCCCCGTGTGGTCCGTCCACAGCACTAGACTTGGGTGGTGCGTACCCACGAGCGAGTCCTGGCCCAGATCGAGGAGAACCTGCGCACCGGCGCGTGGGCCCTCGGTGAGCGACTGCCCGGCGAGCGAGCCCTGGCCGAGCAGATGGGCGTCTCGCGCCCGTCGGTCCGGGAGGCCGTGCGCGTGCTGGAGGCCATGGGCATCGTCCGCACGGCCGTCGGCTCCGGCCCGGACGCCGGCGCGACCGTCGTCGACCGACCCGCCGCGGGGCTCGGCGCCGCCGTCCGCCTGCACATCGCGTCCGGCACGCTGCCCGTCCGCGACGTCGTCGCGACGCGTGCCGCCCTCGAGACGTGGGCCGTGGGCCAGGCCGCCGCGCGCTTCGACCCCGAGACGGACCTGGGTGAGATCGAGCGCCTGCTCGCGGAGATGGACGACCCGGACCTCACGGCCGCGGAGTTCGTGCAGCTCGACCAGCAGTTCCACCTCGCGCTCGTGCAGCTGGGCGGCAACCAGCTCGTCGAGGCGATCCTCGGCGGCCTGCGCACGGCCGTCGGCGACTACGTCACCGCGGGCGTCGAGCGCATCGAGTCCTGGGCCCCCCTGAGCGGCCGGCTGTGCACCGAGCACCAGGCGCTGCTCGCCGCCGTCGTCGGGCGCGACGCCGGTCAGGCCGAGAAGCTCGCGCACGACCACATCTGGGGCTTCTACGCGCAGACGGGCCTCGCCTCCGAGGCCGACTGACCCGGAACAAACCACCCGGGGGTACCCGTTGACGCGGGCATGACGGACTACGGCCACGACCTGGCCTTCGGCAGCTTCATCACGCCCACCCACCAGGACCCGCGGCAGCCCGTCCGGCTCGCGCAGCTCAGCGAGGAGGTCGGCCTCGACCTCGCGACGTTCCAGGACCACCCCTACCAGCCCGCGTTCCTCGACACGTGGACCCTGCTGACCTGGGTGGCCGCGGCCACCGAGCGCATCACCGTGTCCGGCAACGTGCTCAACCTGCCGCTGCGGCCGCCGGCCGTGCTCGCCCGGGCGGTCGCGTCGCTCGACCTGCTCAGCGGCGGCCGCGCGGCCCTCGCGCTCGGCGCCGGCGGCTTCTGGGACCCGATCGTCGCCATGGGCGGCACGCGCCTGACGCCCGGCGAGTCGGTCGACGCGCTGAGCGAGGCCATCGACGTCGTCCGTGAGCTGTGGGACACCGCCGACCGCCGGGCCGTGCGCGTCGAGGGCGAGCACCACCGCGTCGTCGGCGCCAAGCGTGGGCCCGCGCCCGCGCACGACGTCCCCGTCTGGCTCGGCGCGTACAAGCCGCGCATGCTGCGGCTCGTCGGGGCGAAGGCGGACGGCTGGCTGCCGTCCGCGCCCTACCTCAAGGACGGCGATCTGGCCCGCGGCAACGCCGTCATCGACGAGGCGGCCCTTGCCGCCGGGCGCGAGCCCGCCGAGATCCGCCGCCTGCTCAACCTGGCCGCCCCCGCCGGGGGCACCGAGCAGTGGGTCGACGAGCTCGTGCGTCTCGCGCTCGAGGACGGCGTCGGCACGTTCATCGCCATGGGCGACGACCCCGACACCATCCGCCGCTTCGGCCAGGAGGTCGCGCCCGCCGTGCGCGAGGCCGTCGCCGCCGAGCGCGCGTCGCGCGGCACCGTGCCCGCCGCGTCGCGCCGCGGCGCCGCCGCCGTCGCGCTGCGGCGCGAGGGCATCGCGTACGACGACGTCCCGCGGTCGTTACAGCACCGGGCGGTCGAGCCGGGGGACAAGGCCTACGCCGGGCTCCGGCACAACTACCTGCGCTCGGGCGCCCCCGGCCTGGTGCTGCGGCCGCGCGACGCCGAGGAGGTCGCGGAGGCGATCGGATTTGCGCGCGCCCAGGCCGGCGCGGGCCGCGGCGCCGGCGGGGTCGGCGGGGTCGGCGGGGCCGGAGGGGTCGGCGGGGCCGGCGGGGCCAGCGCGGGCCCGGCCGACGCCGGCCACCGCGGCGTCGAGCTCGGCGTGCGGTCCGGCGGGCACGGCATCAGCGGGCGGTCCACCAACGACGGCGGCGTCGTCGTCGACCTCGGCGCGCTGAACGGCATCGAGGTGCTCGACGAGGCGACGCGCCGCGTGCGCGTCGGGGCCGGGGCGACGTGGGGCGAGGTCGCCGCCGCGCTCCAGCCGCACGGCTGGGCCATCACGTCGGGCGACTACGGCGGCGTCGGCGTCGGCGGTCTCGCGACGACGGCCGGCATCGGCCTGCTCGGCCGGTCGCAGGGCCTGACGATCGACCACGTCGTCGCCGCCGACGTCGTCACCGCCGACGGGCGCCTCGTGCGCGCCTCGGCCGACGAGAACCCCGAGCTGTTCTGGGGGCTGCGCGGCGCCGGGGCCAACCTCGGCGTCGTTACCTCCTTCGAGCTCGAGGCGGGGGCGCTCGGCGACGTCGTCTACTCCCAGATGACGCTCGACGCCGCCGACGCCGCCGGGCTGCTCCAGCGGTGGGGAGCCGTCGTCGAGGCCGCCCCGCGCGAGCTGACCTCGTTCCTCATCCTGTCGCCCGCCCGACGCGGGCAGCAGCCCGTCGCCCAGCTCATGACCGTGTGGGCCGGGGACGACACCGACGCCGCGATCACCCAGCTCGAAGCCCTCGCCGACACCGGGCCACTCCTCCAGCACCAGGCATACCTGCTGCCGTACACCGGCGTCGTGCAGCCCGCCGAGAAGCACCACGCGGGCGGGGGAGACCCCGCGGTCCGGTCCACGCTCGTCACCCACCTGACGGACGACGTCGCGCGCTCCTTCGAGAAGGTCGCCTGGTCGGGCGAGGCGTACTTCCTGCAGGTGCGGGCCACCGGTGGCGCGGCGCACGACGTCGCCCCGGACGCCACCGCCTACGCGCACCGGCACCAGAACTTCCTGCTCACGGCCATGGGTTCGTCGCAGCCGCGGCTCGACCCGCTCTGGGACGAGGTGATGGGCCCGCACGCCGACGGCCTGTACCTGTCGTTCGACACCGACACCCGCCCCGAGCGGCTGGCGGACGCGTTCCCGGGCCGCACGCTGGACCGCCTCCGCGCGCTGAAGGCGCAGTGGGACCCGGAGTGCCTGTTCCGCTCCAACTTCCCGATCCCGCCGGCCCCCTGACGGGACCCGCGCGGCCGAACGGGGATCGGCCCAGCGATCGGAACGTGGGTTCGGGATCGGAACGTGCATCGCAAAGCACGTTCCGATCCCGAACCCACGTTCCGATCGGGCGTCGCGGGCGTCGGAGGCGTCGCAGGCGGGCTGGCGCGGCGCGGCTGGCGCGGCGCGGGTGGGGCGGGGCCGGTTCGGGCGGGGGGAGCGGGTCGAACGCGACACGGGGGACCGGCAGGTTTGGTGCGGGTCGGGCGTTCGGGGATGTTGGGGGCATGGGTCGACATGACACGGCACCGCTCGGTCCCCGCTTCGTGCGGGTGCTGACCGCCACCGGGCTGTCCAACCTCGCCGACGGCGTCTCCAAGGTCGCGGTGCCGCTCGTCGCCGTGCGGTTCACCGACTCGCCCCTCGCGCTCGGCGGGCTCGGCGTCGCCATGACGCTGCCGTGGCTGCTGCTCTCGCTGCCCGCCGGCGCGCTCGCCGACCGGCTCGACCGCCGGCGCATCATGCTCGCCGCCAACGGCGCGCGCGCCCTCGTCGCGGGCCTGCTGGCCGTCGTGCTGGCGGCCGGCGTCGAGTCCATCGCGCTGCTCTACGCGGCCGCGCTGCTGGCTGGGATCGCCGAGGTGCTCTACGACACGAGCAGCCAGTCGATCCTGCCGCAGGTGGTGCGCCGCCCCGACCTGCCCCGCGCCAACGCGCGGCTCTACGGCGTCGAGATGGTCGCCAACCAGTTCGCCGGGCCGCCGCTCGGCGGCCTGCTGGTCGGCGTCGCCGCCGCTCTCGCGCTCGGCGCGCCCGCGGCGCTGTGGGCGCTCGCGGTGGTCGCACTCGCGAGCGTGCGCGGCGAGTTCCGCGTCGCCCGCACCGGCCCGACGACGACGGTGCGCGCGGACATCGGCGAGGGCCTGCGCTACCTGGCACGGCACCGCGTGCTGCGGACGCTCGCGGCCATGACGGGCCTGGCGAACCTCGCGTCGAGCATGGTGTTCGCGGTGTTCGTGCTGTTCGCCGTCGGGCCGTCGTCGCCCCTGGGGCTGACCGACGCGACCTACGGCATCCTGCTCGCCACGACGTCGGTCGGGGCCGTGCTGGGGTCGCTGCTCGCGACGCGCGTGGCCGCGACGTTCGGGCGTGCGGCCTCGCTCGCGTTCGGCGTCGTGACCTTCACGGTCATGGCAGGAACCCCGGCCGTCACCACGAACCCGTGGGTCGTCGGGGCGGTCTTCCTGGTCTCGGGGCTCGGGGTCATGGTGTGGAACGTCATCGCCGTCTCGCTGCGGCAGCAGGTCACCCCCGACGCGCTCCTGGGCCGCACCAACGCCTGCTACCGCCTGCTCGCCTGGGGACTCCAGCCCGTCGGGGCGTTCCTCGGCGGCGTGATCGGGCAGGCGTTCGGGCTGCGCCCGGTGTTCGTCGTCGCGGCGTCGCTCTCGGCCCTGACGGCCCTCGGGCTGCTCGTCGTCACCAACCGGGCGATCGCCGACGCCGAGGCCGCGGCGGAGGCGGGCGCCCAGGCCGAGCCGGGCGCGGCCGCCGCGGTGGGGTCCGACGCCGAGGCCACAGTGGCGTCGCGCGAACCCGGCGAAGGCTGAGAGGCTGGCCCCATGCCGATCGCATCCCGCTACCTCGCCGCCGAGGATCGCTACGCGTCCATGACCTACCGCCGCACCGGCCGCTCCGGGCTCGACCTGCCCGCGCTGTCGCTGGGCCTGTGGCACAACTTCGGCGACACGACCCCGTTCCAGACGCAGCGCGACGTCGCGCGCCGGGCGTTCGACCTCGGGATCACGCACTTCGACCTGGCGAACAACTACGGCCCGCCCTACGGCAGTGCCGAGGAGAACTTCGGCCGGATCTTCGACAAGGACCTGCACCCGTACCGCGACGAGCTGATCGTCTCGACCAAGGCCGGCTACGACATGCTGCCGGGCCCGTACGGCGACCACGGCAGCCGCAAGTACCTGCTGAGCAGCCTCGACGCGTCGCTCGAGCGCATGGGCCTCGACTACGTCGACATCTTCTACCACCACCGCCCCGACCCGGCGACGCCGCTGGAGGAGACCATGGGGGCGCTCGCGGCGGCGGTCCACAGCGGCAAGGCGCTGTACGTCGGCGTCTCCAACTACTCGGCCGCGCGCACGCGCGAGGCCGCGCAGATCCTCGACGACCTGGGCGCCCCCCTGCTGATCCACCAGCCGAGCTACTCGATGTTCAACCGCCACGTCGAGAACGCCTCCCTGGTGGACGGCTACGACGGCCAGCAGTCGGAGTCGCTGCTCGACGTCGTCGAGGACCTCGGCGTCGGGACCATCGTGTTCAGCCCGCTCCAGCAGGGCCTGCTCACGGGCCGCTACCTGTCGGGCTCGGCCCCGGCCGGCTCGCGTGCTGCGCGCCCCGACAGCCCGTTCCTGTCGGCGTCGAACCTCTCGGAGACCTACCTGGAGCGCGCCCGCGCCCTCGACGAGATCGCCCGGGGCCGCAACCAGACCCTGGCCCAGCTCGCCGTCTCCTGGGTGCTGCGCGACAACCGCGTCACCTCGGCCCTGGTCGGCGCGTCGAGCGTCGCCCAGCTCGAGGACACGGTGGGCGCCCTGGCCGCACCGGCCCTCACGGCCGACGAGATCGCGGCGATCGAGCCGTACGCCGTCCACGGCACCGGCCGCTGACCACCCCACCTTTCGATGTCGTACCTCCTTGCGTTCCGGCCGCCGAAGCGCAAGGAAGTACGACATCGAAAGGGAGGTTGCGGAGGACGAGGGGAGGAAGGAGACGGCCCATGGTCGTGTGCTGGTTCGCCGGGCTGACGACGCTCGACGTCGTCCACCGCGCCGTCGTGCCGCCCACGCGGAACGAGAAGGTCACCGCGACGCGCCAGGACGTCGCCGCCGGCGGCCCTGCCGCCAACGCCGCGGTCACGGCCGCCGCGCTCGGTGCACGCGCCGTCCTCGTCACCGCCCTCGGCCAGGGCCCCGTCGCCGCGGCCGCGCGCGCCGACCTCGAGGCGCACGGCGTCGAGATCCTCGACACCGCGGCCCCCGGCTTCGCGCTCGCGGTCTCCGCCGTCCTGGTCGACGACGCCACCGGAGACCGCTCGGTCGTCAGCCCCGACGGCGCGCTCGCCGTCGCCCCCGCGCCGACGCCGGACGCGCTCGCCGCCCTGCCCCGTCCGGACGCCGTCCTCCTCGACGGCCACCACCCGAGCATCGCCCGGGCCGTCCTCGCCCACGTCACGACGACGCCGCCGCGCCCGCGGGTCGTCCTCGACGCGGGCCGCTGGCGTCCCGTCTTCGAGGACCTCGTCCCGCAGGCCGACGTCGCCGCCCTCAGCGCCGACTTCCGCATCCCGACCCACTCCGACACCCGCGTCGCCGAGGCCGCCCTGGCGATGGGCGCCACCGCCGTCGTCATCACGCACGGCCCCCGCCCCATCGAGTGGCACACCCGCCACCACGCGACCACGCACCACCAGGAAGCACCCGACCCGCAGACAGACACAACAGACACCACGGAGCGGCCGTCCACGCCGCCGGACGCGGCGGACGGAACAGAGCGGAGGAACGCGCCGGCAGACGCAACGGAGACGACGGAGCGGAGGGACAGACGTCGTACGCGCGGTCCTATCTCTCCCGAAGTGGAGCGCCCCCTGGGGCGCGTGAACGGGACCGCGCGCACGACGTCTGTCCCTCCGCGGACGCAACCGACCCTCGCTCCAGGCGACGCCGCCCTGCGGACGCAACCGGCCCTCGCTCCAGGCGACGCCGCCCTGCGGACGCAACCGGCCCTCGCTCCAGGCGACGTCGCCCTGCGGACGCAACCGGCCCTCGCTCCAGGCGACGTCGCCCTGCGGACGCAACCGGCCCTCGCTCCAGACGAGGCCAAAGACGAGACCACCGGCTACGTCACCGTCCCCCCGGTCCAGGCCCGGGACACCCTGGGGGCCGGTGACGCCTTCCACGGCGCCCTCACCGTCGCTCTCGCCGAGGGCGAGGACCTCCCCGCGGCGACGGCCCGCGCCGCCCGGGTCGCGAGCACGCGCGTCACCCAGGTGGGCCCGCGCGCGTGGCTGGGCCTGGTGTCATGAGCGAGCGGACGAGGGTCGTCATCCTCACCGGCCGTGGCCGGCACGAGGACTCGTGGCACGACCACGCGGCGACGTCGCACGAGCTCGCGAACGTCATGGCCGCCCTCGGCGACGTCGACGTCATGGTCCGTTCGGCGTTCCTCGGCGTGCTCGTGGACCTGGACGACGTCGACCTGCTGGTGCTCAACATCGGCGGCCCGATGCCTGGGTACGTCGAGGCGGCGATCGACGGTGCCGAGGAGGACTGGGCTGGCACCTACGACACCGTCGAGGCGTGGGCGAGGGCGGGTGGCCGCATCCTGGCGGTGCACCAGACGGCGCTGGCGCTGCCCGGCGAGGAGCGGTTCGAGGAGCTGCTGGGCGGCCGCTGGGTCGAGGGTGTGAGCGGCCACCCGGAGATCGGCCCGATGCGCCTGACGCTCGCGACGGGCGTGCACCCGCTGACCGCCGGCCTCGGCGCGGTGTCCGCGTTCGACGAGCGCTACTGCAACCTGCGCGTCGCCCCGGGGTCGCAGGTGCTGGGGTGGGTGCACGACGACGACGGCGAGCCGCACCCGGCGCTGTGGGTGACGGAGGCGCACGGCGGCCGCACGGTCTACAGCGCGCTCGGCCACGACGCGCGGTCGTACGAGTCGCCGAGCCACCAGGAGCTGCTGGCGTGCGCGGCGCTCTGGCTGCTGTCCTGACGCGCCCTAGGGTGCGCCCGGGAACCCGAGCTGCCGCCACGCCTCGTAGGTGGCGATCGAGGCGGCGTTGGTGAGGTTGAGCGAGCGGCGCCCCGGCAGCATCGGCAGCACGACGCGCTCGGTGACGCGCGGGTGGTCGAGCACCTCCGGCGGCAGCCCGGTGGGCTCCGGGCCGAAGAGCAGCACGTCGCCGGGCGCGTAGGCCACGTCGGCGTACGACGTCGCGGCGCCCACCTCGAACGCGAAGACGCGGCGGCCGGGCAGCGCATCCATCGCGGCGTCGAACGAGGCGTGCACCGAGAGCACGGCGAGGTCGTGGTAGTCGAGCCCGGCGCGGCGCAGCTTGGACTCCTCGAGGTCGAAGCCGAGCGGCTCGACGAGGTGCAGCCGCGCGCCCGTGACGGCGGCGAGCCGGATCGCGGACCCGGTGTTGCCGGCGATGCGCGGCTCGAAGTAGACGATGTGCGCGAACGCCTCGCCGGGCGCCGCGGGCGCGTCGTCGTGCGGGTTCATGCGTGCGCCGCGTCGTCGTCGGCGGACGGCGCGTGGTGCTTCGGGCCGAACGGGAGCACGTGGATCACGGCGATGACGACGGCGCCGACGGCGAGCCCGACGACGGCGGAGACGAGCGTGTCGAAGAGCCAGCCGAGGGCGCCGCCGACGCCGGCGACGGCGTGATGGATGTTCTCGGCGACGTGCTCGACCCACGCGTAGGGGGCGGTCCACCCGAGCTCGTGGACGCCGTTGAGCAGGATGTGGCCGCCCACCCAGAGCATGGCGACCGTCCCGACGGTGGCGATGAAGCCGAGGATCTTCGGCATCCCGACGACGAGGCCGCGGCCCAGGGCCTGCACACCGCGCGAGCGGCGCCGGGACAGGGCGAGGCCGATGTCGTCCATCTTCACGATGAGCCCGACGACGCCGTACACGCCGGCCGTGATGACGAGCGCGACGATGACGAGGATGACGAGCCGGTCCCAGAACGTCTCGTGGGCCACCTCGTTGAGCGAGATGACCATGATCTCGGCCGAGAGGATGAGGTCGGTGCGGACGGCACCGCTGATCAGGGTCTTCTCGGCGGCGAAGCCCTGCGTGGCCACGGGCGCGGACGTGTCGACGGCGCCTGGTTCCTCGTGCGCGACCTCGTGCCCGCGGATCCGCTCCCAGATCTTCTCGGCGCCCTCGTAGGACAGGTAGAGACCGCCCAGCATGAGGATGGGCGCGAGCGCCCACGGGGCCACCCACGACAGCAGCAGCGCCACCGGCAGGATGATGAGCAGCTTGTTGCGGATGGACCCGAGCGCGATCTTCTTGACGATGGGCAGCTCGCGGTCCGGGGTGACGCCCGTGACGAACTGGGGGGTCACGGCGGTGTCGTCGATGACGACGCCGGCGGCCTTCGCGGTGGCCTTCCCGGCGGCTGCGGTGACGTCGTCGAGCGAGGCGGCCGCCGCCTTCGCGATGGCGGCGACGTCGTCCAGCAGCCCCAGCAAACCTGCGCTCATGGTCGAACCCTATGGCCCGCGCCGGGTCGGTGATGGGTCGGTCCGCGCCAGCGCGCACCGAACGGAGCAGCGGACGGGGCCGCCGTGTGAGACTCGGCCACCTCGTCACCGCCGGCCGGCGGTGACGGCGTCCCGAGCATTGTCGCCAGGGGGTCGCTTTGCGCGTCGTCATCGTCGGTGGGTCCCACGCGGGGATCGCCTGTGCGCTGCGGGCCAGGGAGGAGTTCCCGGACGCCCAGGTGGTCCTGTACGAGAAGCAGGGCGTGGTCGGGTTCGTCGCCCAGTCGATCCCGCACTACCTGCGCGGTTCTCGCGACTTCCTGGTGCTCAGCAGCTCGACCACGGAGCACGAGCTGCGGGCCAAGGGCGTCGAGGTCCGCACCGAGACCGTCGTCCGCGGCGTCGACACCGCGGCCAAGACCCTGCGGTACGTCGTGAACGGCAGCGACGAGGTGCTGGACGACACGTACGACAGGCTCGTCCTGGCGACGGGGTCGTACCCGTCGATCCCGCTCGCCGCCGGCGAGTACGGCGACAAGCTCCTCGTCGTCAAGAGCTACGCGGACGCCGTGCGGATCAAGGAGCTCATGGCCACGGCCCGGCGCGTCATCGTCATCGGCGGCGGTGCGATCGGCATCGAGATGGCGAAGGTGATGTCAGACAGTCGCATCGCCACGACGCTCGTCCAGGCGTCGTCGTCGATCCTCAACCGGTATCTCGACGACGACGTCGCCGCCGAGGTCCAGGCGGCGCTCCTGGAGGCGGGCGTCGAGGTCCACACGTCCGCGCTCATCGTCGACATCAGCGAGCGGACGGTCGACGGGCGTGCCGTCGCCGCCGTCACCACGCGGTCCGGGGAGGTGTTCACGGCGGACGGCATCATCTACGCCACCGGGTTCCGGCCGAACACGATGCTGGTCGGGTCCCAGGTCACGCTGGGTGACCGCGGCGCGATCGTCGTCGACGACTACATGCGGACGTCCGTGCCGGACGTGTTCGCCGTCGGGGACTGCGCGACGACGCGCGTGTCGCACGTGGCCGAGCCCGTGTACATCCCGCATGCGAGCGACGCCCTGCGCCAGGGCGAGGTCGCCGCGGTCAACCTCGCGGGGCCCCGGCGCCGGATCGGCCCGTCCCAGGCGACCTACAACCTCAACATCGGGGAGCGGACGCTGTGCACGTCGGGCATCAACCACCGGCGGGCGCTGTACGAGGGGTACGACTCCGCCGTGGCGTTCGTCCGGAACGACTACCTCGCGTCGGACAAGTTCTACAAGGCGTGGCTGACGTACGAGCGCGGCACCCACAAGATCCTGGGGATCCAGCTGCGCGGGACGGCGGACGGCATCAGCGCATACGCGGACCTCGTGTCGCTCGCGATCGAGCAGGGGCGCACGGTCGAGGACCTCGAGTTCACGGACTTCTACTTCAGGCACGGGTTCCGCAACCCGGCCGGGATCATGAACGTCCTCGCCGACGTCGTGCGCGCACAGGACCCGCTGAGGTGATCGTCCGGTGACCGGGGGAGCTGCCGGGAGCAAGGACCGGGCGTACTGCGTCGACGCCCTGGACGCGCTGCGCCGGCTGGAGGCGAACCGCTACCGCCGCAACGAGGCGGCGCGGGAGCTCGAGCGCCAGGCGCGGCGTCGCTGGACGGCGTGGTCGTTCGGTGTGGCGCTGGTCCTTCCCGTGCTGGTCTGGGCGTACTTCCTCGCCTCGGAGGCAGGGTTCGCGCACCTGCACCAGTTCCCCGCCCGGACGGCGGGCGTCCTCGTGGCGTCGGTGTTCCTCCTCGTCGTCGGGTGGGTCGCGGCCGCCGGGCTGGGGTCGACACGGCTGTTCGCCGGGGTGCGCGACCAGGCGGCGCGGGGGCCGCGCGGCCTGCACGCGCGCGAGGTCGCGGCCGCCGACGCGGCCGCGCGGCGGATCCTTGCCGAGCCCACGCTCTCCGAGGGCCGGATCCCGGACCGGTACCTGTCGCCGCGCATGGTGTCGATGCTCCTGCGGTTCTTCGACGCCGGTCAGGCGACGTTCCTCGAGTCCGCCGTCTACATGCTCGACGCCGAGCTCCGGGGCTCGGCGCACTACCGCAACCTCGTCCCGGCCGAGACGACGGCCTCGCGGGAACGGGAGCGGCTTGCGGGCCACCCGACCGAGGGAGGCCAGCCGTGAGCGAGCAGCAGGAGCACGGCGCCGCCAAGACCTTCGTCGAGGACCGCTACTTCGCGCGCGGCCACGGGCGGCTCAAGGTGCGCGAGACGCTCATGATCCTCGTGCTCTGGGTGGTGCTGCTGTACCCGGTCGCGGTGCTCGCCAACTCCGTGGCGCCCGACGCGCCGATCTGGTCCGCGCTCTACCACGGCGCGTACGAGGACGGGGAGGAGCTCGTCCGGTTCCTGGCGCGGGCGGTGGCGATCGTCGTCGTCGTCGTCGTCCTGCTGTCCAGCACCGCCCTGCTGCTGCGCAACAACCACCGCGAGCGGAAGGTCTACCCGGAGCGCACGACGTACGACGCGGCGGGGGCGGCACGCCGCAAGGCGGCGCTCGAGGCGATGTACCACGACCGGTTCGGTGACGAGGACTTCCGGCGCTCGGCCCGCTACTACGCCGTGGCACCGGAGCAGAACCTGCCGACAGGGTTCGTCCACGAGCTGCTCGGCGACCTGACGGACGCCGGGCCGGAGGTGACCGAGTGAGTGCTTTCCTGGCCTGGGGCTACGAGCTCTGGTGGCGCCCCGCCGCGGTGGTGCTCTCGCTCTACCCGATCCTGGGTGCGGTCGCGTGGACCGTCGGCGGCCTGTTCTACCGGTTCTTCTACGTCGGCAAGTTTCGGCAGCAGGACTTCGTGCGGATGGCGCCGCAGGACGAGCCGTTCGTCACGATCATGATCCCCGCGCACAACGAGGAGGTGATGATCGAGGAGACCATCGACTACCTCATGAACGACCTCGACTACCACAACTACGAGGTGCTGGTCTGCGACGACGGGTCGAAGGACACGACGCCGGACATCCTCGAGCGCCTGTCCCTGAGGTACCCGAGGCTGCGGGTGCTGCGCATCGAGGCGAACCAGGGCAAGGCGCACGCGTTCAACATCGGGGTCGCGTTCGCGCGCGGGGAGTACATCCTGTCGAACGACGCCGACACCGTGCCCGAGCGCGACGCGCTGTGGAAGTACCTGAACTACTTCCTGAGCCCAGCCGGGCAGAACATCGGCGCCGTCACCGCCAACATGGACGTCCAGAACCGCTCGCTGCTCGTGGAGAAGTCCCAGACGGTCGAGTTCTCCAGCATCGTCGGCATCATCAAGCGGTCGCAGATCGGCGTGCTGGGCAGCATGTACGCCTACTCGGGCGCGAACACGATGTACCGCAGGGACGCGCTGTACGACGTCGGGCTGTTCCGGCAGGACCGGGCGACGGAGGACATCTCGATCTGCTGGGACCAGCAGTACGCGGGCTGGAAGGCCGACTTCGCGCCGGACATCATGTTCTACATGAACGTGCCCAACACGCTCACCATGCTGTACCACCAGCGCAGACGGTGGGCCAAGGGCGGCACGGAGTCGTGGCTGACCAACGTCGGGCGCGTGGTGCGGCACCCCCTGCGGAACGTGCCCAAGGTGGTCCTGCTGCTCGACCAGACCGGGTCGATCGTCTGGAGCCTCTACTACCTGCTGTTCAGCCTCTGGCTCGCGGCGCGGCTCGTGCTGTCGATCGTCACCGGGAACACCGAGGACCTCTTCCACACGGTCGACATCGTGCTGGTGTTCTCGGCCGTCATCTCGCTCGTAGGGTGGTGGCAGCTCGTCGCCGCGCTCGCGCTCGACAACCACGGAGCGAAGCTCAGATACCTGCTGTTCGCCCCCGCGTACATGGTCTGGTACTGGCAGATGAACGCCATCACCGTCGCGACGACGCTGGTCCCGGCCGTGCGCGGCGTGCTCGGGTACAGCGGCAAGGGCACGTGGGTGAGCCCGGTGCGGACCAGGATGACCGCCGAGACGACCGCCGAGGAGCGCGAGGACGAGCTGGTCTGACCCGGCGGGGTGGGGCCGTCCGGCCCCACCCCGGCGCGGTTCAGCCGATCCAGTCGACGAGGTCCTTCGTGAACTCCTCCTCGTAGGCGCCGTGCAGCCCGTGCGGGGCGCCCGCGTAGACCTTGAGGGTGGCGTCCTTGACGATCCGGGCCGTCTTGAGCGCGGCCGCGGCGATCGGCACGATCTGGTCGTCGTCGCCGTGCGCGACCAGCACGGGGACGTCGATCTTCTCGAGGTCGGCCGTGTAGTCGACGGCCGAGAACTGCGCGACGCAGTCGTACGCCGGGGCCAGGCCGGCCTGCATCGACAGGCGCCAGAACTGGTCGCGCACGCCCTGCGTGAGGGTCGAGCCCTCGCGGTTGCCGCCGTAGAACGGCACTGACAGGTCCTGGTAGAACTGCGACCGGTCGCTCAGCACGCCGGCGCGGATGTCGTCGAACACGGCGAGCGGCGTGCCCTCGGGGTTCTCCGGCGTCTGGAGCATGAGCGGCGGCACGGCGCCGAGCAGCACGGCCTTGCGCACGCGCGCCGAGCCGTGGCGGCCCAGGTAGCGGGCGACCTCGCCGCCGCCCGTGGAGTGGCCCACGAGGACGACGTCGGTGAGGTCGAGCGCCTCGAGCAGGGCGGCGAGGTCGTCGGCGTAGTGGTCCATGTCGTTGCCCGTCGCGGTCTGCGTCGAGCGGCCGTGGCCGCGGCGGTCGTGCGCGATGCCGCGGAAGCCGGCGTCGGCGACCGCCTTGAGCTGGCGGTCCCACGCGTCCGCGCCGAGGGGCCAGCCGTGGCTGAAGACGACGGGGCTGCCGCTGCCCCAGTCCTTGTAGAAGAGGTCGATCCCGTCGGGCGTGGTGATGTAGGGCATGGGACGTCCTTCCGTCGGGGGCCGCGGCGCGGCCGGGTAGCCCCCAGCCTGCGGCGACGCCGCCGGCCGCCGGTATCCGTCAGGTGACCGGTCGGGCGCCGACGACGTCGCGCAGCTGCGTGCGCGACGTGACGCCGAGCCGTGGGAACACCTGGTGGAGGTGGAAGCCGACGGTGCGCGGGGACAGGTAGAGCCGCTCGCCGATCTGCCGGTTCGTCAGGCCCGAGGCCGCCATCCGCACGATCTGGCGCTGCTGCGCCGAGAGGTCCTCGAGCGCGTCCGGGGCGGCGTCCGCCTCGCGCACGCCCGCGGCGCGCAGCTCTCCCGCGACGAACGCGGCCAGCGGGCGGGCACCGAGCCGCGCCGCGGTCTCGGCGGCGAGCGCCAGCTCCTCGCGCGCCTCCGAGATCCGCCGCCGACGCCGCAGCCACGCACCGAGGTCGGCCCGCGCCCGGGCGCGCTCGAACGGCTCGCCGTGCAGCCCGTCGAGCGCCGCGCGGAAGAGGCGCTCGGCGGCGCCGTCGGGTGCGACGAGCCCGGCGGCGTGCGCGGCGAGGGCGTGCAGCCGCACCGACGTCCCGGGCCCGACGGCGGTGCCGAGCGCGTGGGCGGCGGCACGGGCCTCGGCCGGACGGCCCGTGCGCAGGGCGGCCGCGACGAGGTCGGGCAGCGCGTACAGCGCGAGGTGCGGGTGCGCGGGCCGTCCGTCGTCGAGCAGGAGGCGCAGGTGCTGGTAGGCGCGCTCCCAGTCGCCGGCACCGGCCGCCGCGAGGCCGAGCGCCCACCGGGCGCGCACCCCGACGGCACGCGTGACGTCCGGGTCGACGCCTGCGAGCGCCCGTGTCGCGAGGTCGGCGGCCTCGGGGTCGCCGCGCAGCGCGGCGAGGTGGGCGAGGTTGGCGCCGGCCTGCCGCGCGACCAGCTCGCCGCCCGTCGCCTCCGCGACGGAGACGGCCTCCGTCATGCGCGACCACGCCTCGTCCCAGCGGCCGGCGTCGACGAGGACGGCGCCGGCCGTGTTGGCGACGAGGGCGTTGACACCGCTCGTGCCGGGCTGCCCGAGCAGGTGCAGGAACGCCGCGGTGATGTCGACGGCGCGCGGGTGGTCGACGACGTACGCCGTGCCCGAGGTGGCGTTGAGCGCGAGGTGCCCGAGCCGGGCGGCGACCCCGTCGACGGCGGCCAGCAGGGCGTCGATCGCGGCGCCCGTGGGCACGGCTTGGCCGAGCGGGTCGGTCGAGGCGCGGATCCAGAGCGCGGCGGGGTCGTCGGCGCCGGGGGCGAGGTCGTCGAGGGCGCGGGCGGTGCGCGCGGCGAGCCGCGGGTCGCCGGCCTGGTAGGCGGCCACCGCCGCGGAGACGAGCGGGCCGAGGCCCGCGACGGGCTCGCGCACGGCGCTCAGCGCGAGGTCGACGGCGTCGGCGTGGCGGAAGGTCTGGGACAGCGCCCAGGCCGAGAGCGAGTCGACCAGGGAGCGCTGCGGCCCGACCGCGAGCGGCCGCGCGGCAGCCATGAGGTCCTCGACCCACCGGTGCTGCCCGGCGTACATGGCCGCGGTGGCCGCGCGCACGAGGCGCTCGGTGGCCGCGGCGGGGTCGGCCGTGAGCTGGGCGGCCCGCTCGAGGGCGCGGGCGGCGCCGGCCCAGCCGCCGCGGGCACGGGCGCGCTCGGCCGTGCTGTCGAGGAGGGCGGCGACCTCGGCGTCGGGCCCCGCCGTGGCGGCGGCCGTGTGCCAGGCGAAGCGGTCGGGGTCGGCCGCGACGAGCGTCGCGAGCCGGCGGTGCACGGCCGCGCGCTCGACGCCGGTGGCGCCCTGGTAGACGGCGGAGCGCACGAGCGAGTGCCGGAACGCGAGCGGCGCCGCCCCGCCGACCCGCACGAGGCCCGCGACCTCCGCGGGCGCCCAGTCGGCGAGGTCCTGGTGCGCGACGACGGCGGCCAGGTCGTCCGGCCCCGCGGCCGCCGCGAGCAGCAGCGCCTCGCGCGTGCGTGCCGGCAGCAGCTGGGTGCGCGCCGCGAACGCCCGCTCGAGCCGGGCCGTCAGCGGGGCGGGCGCGGCGTCGTCGACGGGCAGCGACCCGGCGCGCGTGAGCTCGACGAGCGCGAGCGGGTTGCCCTCCGCGTGCGCGAGGACGCGGCGGCGGTGCTCGCCGCGCGGCGCGTCGGGCAGCAGGTCGATCACGGCGCGCGCGGCCTCGGGGGCGAGCGGGCCGAGCTCGATGGTCGCCACGTGGTGGGTGTCGCGCGCCGTGGGCCGTGCGGCGCCGAGCAGCGCGACCCGCTCGCCCTCGAGGCGGGCAGCGACGAAGTCGAGGATGCGCACGCTCGCGGCGTCGGCCCAGTGCAGGTCGTCGACGACGACGAGCACCCGGGCGTCCTCGGCGGCGTCGGACAGCAGCGTGAGGACGCCGAGGGCGAGGCGGAGGGCGTCGCCGCCGGCGTCGGGCGGCGCGTCGGTCAGGCCGAACGCGGACTCGACGGCCGCGCGCTGCCCGGCCGGGAGGGCGGCGACCCGGCCGAGCAGCGGGCGGAGCACGCGGTGCAGGCAGGCGTGGTCGGCGTCGTGCTCCTGCGCGGTGCCGGTGGCGACGAGGACGCGCTGGCCCTGGGCGCGGGCCGCGGCGGCGGCGTGCTCGAGCAGCGTCGTCTTGCCGGAGCCGGGGTCGCCGAGGACGAGCAGCGCGCCCCGGCCGCGGCCGGCGACGAGGTCGTCGAGCCGCGCGAGCTCGGGGTCGCGGCCGAGGATGCCGGGGAGAGTCACGCGCACAGCATCGCGCACGCCCCGGGGAGGATCGCGCGCACGCCCCGGGCACCTCGCCCGCGTCAGGGCGTCAGGCGGGCCCGCAGCGCGTCGAGCTGGGCCCGCACCCGGTCCGGCACGTGCCCGAGCTCGGCGAAGAACGCCTCCGTGAGGTCGGCCTCGTGCCGCCAGGCGGCCCGGTCCACGTGGAACAGCTCGGCGAGGTCGGCGGCCGGCAGCCCCAGGCCGTCGACGTCGAGGGCGCCGGGGGCCGGCACCCGCCCGAGGGGCGAGTCGACGGCGCCGGCGTCGGGCCGGACGTGGTGGGCGGCGTCGACCTGCTCGGCGATCCACGCGACCACGCGCGAGTTCTCGCCGAAGCCCGGCCACAGCCAGCGGCCGCCGGCGCCCTTGCGGAACCAGTTGACCTGGAAGACCGCGGGCAGGCGGGCGGGGTTCAGCCGGTCGCCCATGGTCAGCCAGTGGGCCCAGTGGTCGGGCATGGCGTAGCCGCAGAACGGCATCATCGCGAACGGGTCGCGGCGCAGCTCGCCGACGGTCCCCTCGGCCGCGGCGGTGCGCTCGGAGCTGATGGTCGCGCCGAGGAACACGCCGTGGTCCCAGCCGAACGCCTGCGTCACGAGCGGCACGTTCGTGGCCCGCCGACCGCCGAAGACGATCGCGTCGACGGGCACGCCGGCCGGGTCGTCCCAGTCGGGCGCGATCGACGGGCACTGTGCGGCGGCGACCGTGAAGCGCGAGTTGGGGTGGGCCGCCGGGCGTCCCGAGCCCGGGGTCCAGTCGGCGCCCGTCCAGTCGACCAGGTGCTCGGGAGCCTCCGGCGTCAGCCCCTCCCACCAGACGTCGCCGTCGTCGGTGAGGGCCACGTTGGTGAAGATGACGTCGTGCTCGAGCGTGGCGATCGCGGTGGGGTTCGTGTCCACGCCGGTGCCGGGCGCGACGCCGAAGAAGCCCGCCTCAGGGTTGATGGCGCGCAGCGCGCCGTCGTCGTCGGGACGCATCCACACGATGTCGTCGCCGAGCGTCTCCACCGACCAGCCGGGGAGCGTGGGCTGGAGCATCGCGAGGTTCGTCTTGCCGCACGCGCTGGGGAACGCGGCCGCGAGGTGGTAGCGGCGGCCCGTGGGGGCGGTGACGCGGACGAGCAGCATGTGCTCCGCGAGCCAGCCCTCGTCGCGGCCCATCACGGAGGCGATGCGCAGCGCGAAGCACTTCTTGCCCAGCAGCGCGTTGCCGCCGTAGCCGGAGCCGTACGACCAGACCTCGCGGGACTCGGGGAAGTGGGCGATGTACTTGGTGTCGTTGCACGGCCACGCGACGTCGGTGTCCGTGGGTCCGAGGGGAGCGCCCACGCTGTGCACGGCGGGCACCCACTCGTGCCCGGCGTCGATGAGGGCCAGCACGTCGCGCGAGACGCGCGTCATGACGTGCATGGACGCGACGACGTAGGGCGAGTCGGTGATCTCGACGCCGACCTGCGAGATCGGGCCGCCCAGCGGACCCATCGAGAACGGCACCACGTACAGGGTGCGGCCGCGCATCGAGCCCGCGAAGACGGCGTGCAGCTCGCGGCCCATGAGGCGCGGGTCGCGCCAGTTGTTGGTGGGGCCGGCGTCCTCCTGGCGCTCCGAGCAGATGAACGTGCGCGACTCGACGCGCGCGACGTCGGAGGGGTGCGAGCGGGCGAGGTACGAGCGTTCGCGCTTCGCGAGCCTGACGAGGGTGCCCGCGTCGACCATCTCGTCCAGCAGCCGCTGCTTCTCGACCTCCGACCCGTCGCACCAGACGACGTCGTCCGGCTGGGTGAGGGCGGCGACCTCCGCGACCCACGCCTCGACGGTGCCGTCGGTGGGGACGACGACGGCGCGGGCGGTGGTGCTGGCGTGGTGGTCGATCGTGGTCGACATGAGAAGGACCCTCCGGGGTAGGACCATGGCTGGACGTCTTCGACGATTCCGCAACCAGAGGCGCGATTTCCACCGAAACTCTTGTCAAGATCAGCGGATCTTGACGTATCGTGAAGAGATGCCCGACGTTCCCGACCTGCTGACGCTCGGCCGCCGCGTCCGCCACCTGCGCACGCGCCGCGGCCTGACCCTCGACGCGCTGGGCGCGGCCGTGGGTGCGGCGCCGTCGCTGCTCTCGCTCATCGAGAACGGCAAGCGTGAGCCCCGGCTCTCCCTGCTGCGCCAGCTCGCGGAGGCGCTGGGCGTCGACGTCGGCGAGCTGCTCGCCGCCGAGGCGCCCGACCGGCGGGCCGCCCTCGAGATCGCGCTGGAGCGCGCGCAGCGCGGCCCGCTCTTCGGGGAGCTCGGGCTGCCGCAGGTCAGGCCGTCGCAGAAGCTGCCCATGCCGGTGCTCGAGCAGCTCGTCGGCCTGCACGCCGAGCTGGCCCGGCGTGAGGAGGAGGCCATCGCGACCCCGGAGGAGGCGCGGCGGGCCAACACCGAGCTGCGGCTCGGCCGTCAGGAGCGCGGCAACTACTTCCCCGAGATCGAGACCGTGGCCGAGCAGCTCGTCACGCGGGCCGGGTACCCGGGCGGCGGGGCCGTGTCCCACCGCACGGTCGCGCGCGTGGCCGAGGCGCTCGGCTTCAGGATCCTGCACGTCGCCGACCTGCCCCGCTCGGCCCGCACCGTCACCGACCTCAAGAACGGCCGCATCTACCTGCCGCAGGCCTCCACGCCCGGCGGGCACGGCCTGCGCTCGCTCGCCCTCCAGGCGGTCGCGCACCGCGTGCTCGGCCACGAGCGCCCGCGCTCGTACGGCGAGTTCCTGCGGCAGCGCGTCGAGATCACGTACTTCGCGGCCGCCGCGCTCATGCCGCTCACCGCGTCGACGACGTTCCTCGCCGAGCGCAAGCGCGAGAAGGACCTCGCCGTCGAGGACTTCCGGGACGCGTTCGGCGTCACGCACGAGGCCGCCGCGATGCGCCTGACCAACCTCGCCACCGTGCACCTCGCCATGCCCCTGCACTTCCTACGCGTGGGCGCCGACGGCGCCCTGTTCCGCGGGTACGCCAACGACGGCATGCCGCTGCCGCAGGACGTCACCGGGGCGATCGAGGGCCAGCTCGTGTGCCGCAAGTGGGCCGCGCGCGCCGTGTTCGAGCGCCGCGACCGCGCCACCGAGCACTACCAGTACATCGACACGCCCGCGGGCACGTTCTGGGACTCCGTCGCCATGGGGACGCAGGGTCCCGACGACGCCGGCGGCTTCTCCGTCACGCTCGGCGTGCCGTACGCGGACGCCAAGTGGTTCCGCGGTCGTGACACCCGCGAGCGCCGCACCTCCACGTGCCCGGACCCGGCCTGCTGCCAGCGCCCGCCGGCCGACCTCGCCGACCGCTGGTCCGGCGCCGCGTGGCCGAGCGCCCGCATGCACCAGCAGATCCTCGCTGCGCTGCCCCGCGGGCGGTTCCCGGGCGTCGAGGACGCGGAGCTGTTCGCGTTCCTGGACCGGCACGCGCCCAAGGAGGGGGCGTGATCGTCCTGCGCGTGCTGGAGGTTCCCGACGATGACGGCGGCCCGCCCGCCGCGGCGCGGCGCTCGTCTCCGCTGGACGCGGCGCCGCGCTCGGCCTTGCTGGACGCGGCGCGCCGCTCGGCCCTGCTGGTCGCCGTGCTGTGCGAGGCCGGCGTCGACGTCGGCGAGCCCGTCGCGCTCGTGCGGCGGTGCCGCGTGTGCGGGTCCACCGAGCACGGCAAGCCCGAGGTCGCGGCGGCGCTCGCGGTGGGCGTGCACGTCAGCCTCGCGCACACGCGGCGCCGGCTGGTGGCCGCCGCCGCCCGCGGGCCGGTGGGCGTGGACGTCGAGGACGTCGCCGCCGTGGCCGCGCACCCGGTCGCGGACGTCCTGCTGTCCGACGCCGAGCGCGCGGCCGGGCACCCGCTCGACGCCGAGTCCCTCACGCGCACGTGGGTGCGCAAGGAGGCCCTGCTCAAGGCCACCGGGCACGGGCTGCACGTGCCGCCGTCGGCGGTCACGCTGAGCCTCCCGGGCGACGGCGAGCCGCGGCTGCTCGGCTGGGACGGCCCGGGCGTCGCGCCGGTCCCGGGAGCGTGGACCGAGGAACGGAGCGATGGGCTCGGGCTGCCCGCGTCGTGGGTGTGCGCGGTCGCGCTCAGGCCCACGAGGCAGGCCATGCATCCGGCCGCATGACGATGGACGCGTCCGGGATGCCCCGAGCCTCCGTCGACTATTTTCGACGTTCGTGGACTATCCTCGACGTCATGAGGATTCAGCGCCCGATGGCGGTCGTCACGCCGACGCTCGACGGCGACGTGCTGACGGTGCTGGCTCGCGCCTCCGCGGCCTTCACGCCGGGGCAGGTGTCCCGCCTGGTTCCCGGCGGCTCGGTCGACGGCATCCGCAAGGCCCTCAACCGGCTGGTCGACGAGGGGACCGTCATCGCGGACCGGGCGGGCAACGCCTACACGTACCGCCTCAACAACGAGCATCTCGCCGCCGAGCCGATCGTCGCGCTCGCTCGGCTGCGAGAGACGCTGATCGTCCGCTTGACCCAGACGGTGGCCGCATGGACGCCGGCGCCGACCTATGCGGCGATCTTCGGTTCGGCCGCTCGGGGAGAGATGCGTTCCGACTCCGACATCGACCTGTTCCTGGTCCGCCCTGAGGCTTCCAGGGCTGACCAGTGGGACGAGCAGGTCGCAGACCTGGCCCTCGCTGCCCGCCGGTGGACCGGCAACGACGTCCGCCCGCTGGTGATGTCGCGATCCGAGGTCACAGCCGGTGTGGCCCCGACGGACGACGGCCTCGTCGAGCCGGTCCTGGAGGACATCGCCAGGGAGGGCATCGCGTTTGCCGGACCGTCCGCGTGGCTGAGCCGCCAGATCCGCACCGCCAGGAGGATCGCATGAGCCCGCGCACGGTCTCCACCGACCAGCACGCCCGCAGGGGTCGCCTCGCCAAGGCCCGGCAGTTCGCTGAGGCTGCCGAGATCGTGCACGCCCTCGCTGGCGGTCAGGCCGACCTCCTCGATGCTTATGACCTGGACGTCCTGCTCGGCATGAAGACCCAGGCAGGGTACGGACACGAGCCGGTCACGCCTGAGCGGGCCGTGCGGTCGGGCAGGGCCATGGATGCGCTGCTGGTCGCAGCGGGGATCGTGGGATGAGTGCTCCCGCCGCGTCCGCGGCCTCGGCTGATCAGGCCGGGAGCGCCGGCAGGGGGCGGGCGTCCAGCCACGGGGTCAGGGCGCCCGCGGCCGCGGCGCCGCAGCGCTCCGCGACCAGCGCGCGGAAGTCCGACGTCGTCGCGGTGCCGTGGCGGAACCGCTCGGTCCAGGCGTGCAGCAGGCCGAAGAAGCGGTCGTCGCCCACGACCGTGCGCAGCGCGTGCAGGGTCAGGGCGCCGCGCTTGTAGGTGCGGTCGTCGAACATCAGGTCGGGCCCGGGGTCGGTAAGCAGCAGGTCCTGGGGGAGCCCAGCCAGCCGCGCGTGGTGCTCGGCCGCGTGCTCGGCCGCCGACGGCCCGCCCGACCGCTCCGACCACAGCCACTCGGCGTAGCAGGCGAAGCCCTCGTGCAGCCAGATGTCGCTCCAGCGCGCGGCCGTCACCGAGTTGCCGAACCACTGGTGGGCGAGCTCGTGCGCCACGAGCCGGTCCTCGGGCTTCGACCCGTCCAGGTGGTTGGCGCCGAACACGGCCGTGCCGTGCGCCTCGAGCGGGATCTCGAGCTCGTCGGGCGTGACGACGACGGTGTACGCGGCGAACGGGTACGGGCCGAAGAGCTCCTCGAAGACGGCGAGGAGCGCGCCGTGCCGGTCGAGGTCGTGCGCGACGGCGGCGGCCTGCGGGGCGGGGCGCGCCACCTGCACGAGCGGGGTGGCGCGGGCGCCGGACGACGTCGCCGGCGCCCCGCTGCGAGGTGCCTCGTCGCGGGGTGTCTCGTCGCGGGGTACGACGTCGAGCGGGACGACGTCGTACCGCCCGATCTGCACCGTCGCCAGATAGACGTTGAGCGGCTCGGTCCGCTGGAACACCCACGTGCGCGTCCCCGCCCGGCGCGTGACCTTGGCGACCGGCGCGTTCGCCACCACGGTGTACGGGGCGTCGGTGGTCAGCGTGAGGTCGATCGTGGACTTCGGCCCCAGCCGGTCGTTGCACGGGAACCAGGTGGGGGCGCCGTCGGGCTGCCCGGCGACCAGCACGCCCTCGCCCAGCTCCTCCCAGCCGGTCTCGCCCCACGGGCCCCGGCCCGGGCGGGGGTTGCCCGCGTACGTGATCGCGACCGTGGCCGTGGCACCTGGGGCGAGCGGTCGCGGCAGGCGCACCCGCATCGACCGCTTGTTGGCCGCGAACTTCGCCGGCCTCCCGCCGACCTCCACGCGCGCGACCCGCAGCCCGATGAGGTCGAGCCGCAGGTCGGTGCACGCCTCGACGGCGCGCACGCCGAGGCGCGCCGTGCCCTCCAGCCGGTTGGGCTCGACGCGGTAGCGCAGGTCCAGCGCGTAGTGCTCGACGACGTAGTCCGCCGAGCCGTGGTTCGGAAGATAGGGGTCCGGGTCACGACGGTGCGGCATGGCCGGTGACTCTACCGATCCCGGGCAGTGGGCCGGGCCGCCCAGGGCGCGACCGGGTTGCCCTGCCAGCGCGACCCCTGCGGCAGCACCTCGCCGCGCATGACGAGCGACGCCGGGCCCGCGACGGTGCCCGCGCCGAGCCGGGCGGCGGGCAGCACCACGGAGTGCGGCCCCACGGTGGCACCTGCCTCGACGCGCACGCCGTCGAGCGACATGACGCGGTCGTGGAACAGGTGCGTCTGGAGCACCGTCCCGCGGCCGACGGCGGCGCCGTCGTCGAGCGTGACGAGGTCGCCCTCCGGCAGCCAGTACGTCTCGAGCCAGACGCCGCGGCCGATGTGCGCGCCCATGGTGCGCAGCCAGGCCGTGAGGACGGGCGTGCCGAGCACGTGGTTGGTGAACCACGGCGCGGCGACCACCTCGGTGAACGTGTCGGCCAGCTCGTTGCGCCACACGAACGAGCTCCACAGCGGGTGCTCGGACGCGTCGAACCGGCCCACGAGCAGCCGCTTCGCGCCCGTCGTCACGGCGGCCGCGACGAGGGCGGCGACGACGAGGGCCCCGCCGGCGGCCAGCGCGCCGAGCCCCCAGCCGCCCAGGTGTGCGACCTCCAGCACCGCGACGACGACGCCCGCGCCGAGCGCCCCGGAGACGACCGTGGCCGTCAGCCGCAGCACCTCGACCCCACCGCGCGCCCAGCGCAGCCGGGCGGGCGGCTCGTAGGTGAGGCCCTCGTCGTCGGACCCGCCGACGGTGCGGGGGAGCAGCACGGGCGGGCTGCCGATCCACGACGAGCCCTTCTTGGCCTTGTGCGGGGCCGCGGACAGCACCGCGACGAGCCCGTTCTTGGGCACCGAGCGGCCCGGCGCCGTGATGCCCGAGTTGCCGAGGAACGCGCGCCGGCCCACCTTGGCCGGGGCGACGCGCAGCCAGCCGCCGCCCAGCTCGTAGGGGGCCACCATGGTGTCGTCGGCGAGGAACGCGCCGTCGGAGGCCTCCATCATCGTCGGGATGCCCACCACGGTGGACGCCTCGACGTGGCGGCCCATGCGCGCGCCGAGCAGACGCAGCCACGCGGGTGTGGCGATGCTCGAGTACAGCGGGAACAGCACGGTGCGGGCGGCGTCCATGACGCGCTCGGTGCACCACGCCTGCCAGCCCGTCCGGCTGCGCACGGGGTGGAACCCGGCGCGCATGCCGAGCGCGAGCAGCCGCACGAGCACCACGGTGAGCACCGCGTAGGCCGCGAACGCGGCGAGGATCGCGACGGGCAGCCACGCCGCCGCCGAGCGCAGCGCGTCCGCCGGGGTCGCCGCGTCGCCGGCGCCGCCCAGCAACACCAGTACGCCGGCCGCGAGCGCGAGCACCGGCTGGAGTCCCAGCAGCACGCCGCCGGCCTGGTAGGCGAGCACCCAGCCTCCGCCGCGCGCGGGCCGCTCGTCGGGCCACGGGTGCTTGACCTCGCTGCGGCGGCGGGTCGCGGGCGACCCCTCCCAGTACTCGTTCGTCCCGGTGCCGCCGACGACGGCGGAGCCCGCCGCGATGTCCGTGCCGCGCCCGACGTGCGCCCCGGGCAGCAGCACGCTGCGTGCCCCGACGGTGGCGTCCGCCCCGACGACGACGCGGCCCACGTGCAGCACGTCGCCCTCGAGCCAGTGCCCGGACAGGTCGACCTCGGGCTCGACCGCGGCACGGTCGCCGACGGTGAGCAGCCCGGTGACGGGCGGCAGCGTGTGCAGGTCGACGCCGCGCCCGATGCGGGCGCCGAGCGCGCGGGCGTAGAGGCCGACGAGCGGGGCCGCGGCCACCGTGATGCCGCCGAGCGCCTCGACGAGCTGCTCGGCGAGCCACAGCCGCCGGTGCGCCGAGCCGCCGCGCGGGTGGTCGCCCGGCCCGACGCCGCGCAGCAGCAGCCGGGCGGCGCCCGCGGCGAGCGCGAGGCGGCCAGGCGCCGCGACGAGCAGCAGCCAGGCGACCACAAGCCACGGCCACGACACCGCGGGCAGCGACGCGAGCACGCGCTCGGCGCCGGGCCCGAGCCACGCGTCCCCCGGGAGCCGCAGCAGCCCGACGACGATGGCGGCCCACGTGGCCCACCGCAGCCCCGCCACGAGCCGGAGCAGGATCAAGGCCACCACCTGGAAGGCCTGGGTCCCTCGGGGGGTCGGCGTGCCGGGCGGGGGCGCGGCGGCGTCGTCGTCCCCGGCGCCGTACGTCACCTGGAGGAACGTCGCGAGGTCCGCGACGGTCGGGTTGGCGTACAGGTCGGCGACCGTGGCGAGCG
The DNA here is from genome assembly GCF_004135385.1 of Xylanimonas protaetiae. NCBI lineage: Bacteria > Bacillati > Actinomycetota > Actinomycetes > Micrococcales > Promicromonosporaceae > Xylanimonas > Xylanimonas protaetiae. Next base: position 1,651,036 of record NZ_CP035493.1, read on the forward strand.
GGTAGCGCTCGCGCACGGCCGAGACCACCTGCGCCGCGGTCAGCGAGCCGCCGCCGAGGTCGAAGAAGTCGTCGTCGGCCGACGTCGGCGGGACGCCGAGCACGCGGCCCCACACCTCGGCCACCCACTCCTGGACGGGGTCGGCGAGGGCGGCGACGTCGTCGTCCGACGGGGTGGCCACGCCGGGGAGCGGCCACGGCAGCGCGTCACGGTCCACCTTGCCGCTCGTGCGCGTGGGGATCTCCCCGACGACGCCGAGCAGCGGCACGAGCGCGGCGGGCAGCACCTCGCGCAGGTGGGCGGTGAGCGCGGCGGCGTCGAACGACGGCGCGTGCGACGGGACGACGTACCCGACGATGACCTTGTTGCCGGCTGCGGTGGTGCGCACGGCCGCGGCCGCGGCCTCGACCTGCGGCGACGCGAGCAGGGCCGCGTCGAGCTCGCCGAGCTCGATGCGCCGCCCGCCCACCTTGACCTGGTCGTCGGCGCGCCCCAGGAACAGCAGGCCCGCGGGGTCGTTCACGACGAGGTCGCCGGACCGGTACGCGCGTTCCCAGCCGAGCGACGGCAGCGGCGCGTACTTCTCGGCGTCCTTGGCGGGGTCGAGGTAGCGCCCCAGCCCGACGCCGCCGATGACGAGCTCGCCCGCCGCACCCTCGGGCACCGGCTCGCCCGCCTCGTCGACGACGACGAGGTCCCACCCGTCGAGCGGCAGCCCGATGCGCACGGGCCCGACGCCGTCGAGGATCGCGGCGCACGCGACGACGGTCGCCTCCGTCGGGCCGTACGTGTTCCACACCTCGCGCCCGTCCGCGGCGAGGCGCGTCGCGAGCTCGGGCGGCACGGACTCGCCGCCGAAGATCAGCAGGCGGACCCTCGCCAGGTCCGCCGCGGGCAGCAGGCCCGCCAGGGTCGGCACCGTGGAGATCGCGGTGATGCCCTGCGCGGCCACCCACGGGCCCAGGTCCAGGCCGGTGCGCACGAGCGCGCGGTCCGCGGGCACGAGGCAGGCGCCGTGCCGCCAGGCCAGCCACATCTCCTCGCAGCTCGCGTCGAACGCGACCGACAGCCCGGCGAGCACGCGGTCGCCCGGTCCCAGCGGGTCTGCCTGGAGGAAGAGGCGCGCCTCGGCGTCGACGAACGCGGCCGCGCTGCGGTGCGTGACGGCCACGCCCTTGGGCACGCCGGTGGACCCGGACGTGAAGATGATCCAGGCGACGTCGTCGAGCCCGGGCGCGCCGGCGACCCGGGCCGCCGGGGGAGCCGCCGTCGGGACGTCGATCGCTCCGTCGTCGCCGACGACGGCGACCACGCCCGCCTCGCCGAACACGAGCTCGGCGCGCTCCTCCGGGTCGTCACGGTCGACGGGCACGTAGGCGGCGCCCGCGTGCAGCACGGCGAGGATCGCGAGGTACAGGTCCGCGCGGCCCGACGTCGCCCGCACGCCGACGCGGTCGCCGCGGCGCACGCCGGCGTCGGCGAGCGCCCTCGCACGGGCCGTCACCTCGGCGACCACCTCGGCGTACGACCAGGCGCGGACGCCGTCGTCGATGGCGGGGGCGTCGGGGTGGGCGGCCGCCGTCGCGGCCAGGAGCTCGACCAGGGTGCGCGGGGTCGCCGCGCGATCACCGGCGAGCAGGGGGGACAGCGTGGGCACGCGCGGTCGTCCTTCTCGAGCACGGAGGCGAGCGAACCGTCGCCGGGGGCCGACCAGTCTACGGTCGGCAGCCCGCGGGGCGTCGGGACGTCTCACGTGAGACACCACGTCTCACTCGGAGGCTACCCGCGGTGCCCGTCCGACGGCGGTCGTGGGTGCGGGCCGGCCGCCCGCACCCACGCCGGGATCACCCGTGGAAGCGGGCCGGGTGGGGGCCGGTGCGCCCGTTGCGGTCGAGGGCGTCGATCGCGGCGACCTCGGCCGGGTCGAGCTCGAAGCCGAAGACGTCGAGGTTGCTCGCGATGCGGGCCGGCGTGACGGACTTGGGGATGACGACGGTGCCGTGCTGGAGGTGCCAGCGGATGACGACCTGGGCGGACGAGACGGCGTGCCGTGCCGCGGCCCGGGTGACAGCGGGCTCGTCGAGCACCGCGCCCTGCGCGAGCGGGCTCCAGGCCTCGGTCGCGATGCCGTGCCGGGCGTTCGCGGCGACGGTGTCACGGTTCTGGAGCGCGGGGTGGAGCTCGACCTGGTTGACCGCCGGCACGGTCCCGCCCAGGGCGACGACGCGGTCGAGGTGCTCCGGCAGGAAGTTGGACACGCCGATCGCGCGGGCGGTGCCGGCGGCGGCGAGCGCCTCGAGGCCCTGCCAGGTGTCGAGGTAGGCGTCGGTCGCCGGTGCCGGCCAGTGGACGAGGTAGAGGTCGACACGCTCGAGGCCGAGGCGGTCGAGGCTGGCCTCCAGGGCGGGGCGGGCGCGGTCGCGGCCGAGGTCGTCGACCCAGAGCTTGGTGGTGACGAAGACCTCGTCGCGCGCGAGGCCGGTCGCGGCGAGGGCACGGCCCACGCCCTGCTCGTTGCCGTAGACGGCGGCGGTGTCGATGCTGCGGTAGCCGGCCTCGAGCGCGGTCTCGACCGCGCGCTGCGCCTGGTCGTCGGGCACCTGGAAGACGCCGAAGCCGAGCTGGGGCATGACGACGCCGTTGTTGAGGGTGATCTCGGGGATGACGGGCACGAGGTTCCTTTGCGATGGTGGAGCGACTGCGGTGGTCGGTGGAGGGACTGCGGTGGTCGGTGGTGGGACGAGAGGGTCAGAGGGCCGGCACCGGCGTGGCGGTGGCGAGCTCGCCACCGCGGACGCGGGCCGCGACGAGGTAGGCGACGAGCCCGGCGAGCGTGACGGCGGCACCGGCCCACAGCGGCGACGTGTACCCGAGCCCGGCGGCGAGCGTGAGGCCGCCGACCCAGGCGCCGAAGGCGTTGCCGATGTTGAACGCGGCGATGTTGGCTCCGGAGGCGAGGGTCGCCGCGTCGGAGGCGTGGTTCATGATCCGCATCTGGAGCCCGGGCACGGTGGCGAACCCGAAGCCGCCCATGAGCACGAGCGCCACCAGGGTGGCCACGTGCGAGGATGCCGTCAGGGCGAACCCGGCGAGGATGACGGTGAGGGCCGACATGAGCACGACGAGCGTGGCGACGAGGTTGCGGTCGGCGAAGCGTCCGCCGAGGAGGTTGCCGGCGAACAGGCCGACGCCGAACAGCACGAGCAGCCAGGGCACGGCCGAGGCGTCGAAGCCGCCCACCTCGGTGAGGGTGAAGGCGATGTAGGTGAAGGCGCCGAACATGCCGCCGTAGCCGAGCACGGTCACCAGCATGGAGAGCCACACCTGCCCGCTGCGGAAGATGCGGAACTCGGCCAGGACGCCGTGCCCGCCGCGCGCCACGGGGGTCGGCCGGACGAGGGCGAGGATGCCGACGAACGCGACGACGCCGATGGCGGTGATGGCCCAGAACGTCGAGCGCCAGCCGGCGGCCTGGCCGAGGAAGGTGCCGAGCGGGACGCCCGCGACGTTGGCGATCGTCAGGCCGGCGAACATCATGGAGATGGCCGCGGCCCGGCGGTTCTCGGGGACCAGGTCGGTGGCGACGACCGCGCCGATGCCGAAGAACGCGCCGTGGCACAGCGCGGCGACGACGCGGCCCGCGAGCATGAGCCCGTAACCGGGCGCGACGGCCGAGATCAGGTTCCCGGCGATGAACAGGAGCAGGAGCCCGAGCAGGGCCTTCTTCCGGTCGACCCGTCCCAGCAGCGCCGTGAGCGCGACGCCCCCGACGGCGACCGAGAGGGCGTAGCCGGAGATGAGGTAGCCGGCGACGGTCTCGGTCACGCCGAAGTCCGACGCCACCTCGGGCAGCAGCCCCATGATGACGAACTCCGTCAGACCGATCCCGAACCCGCCGAGTGCCAGCGCGTAGAGAGCAGCGGGCATGAGGGATCCTCCGAGTGATGGGTACTGGGCCGCGTGTGCACTAGTTGCAGACGCAACGAGATAGTTGCACGCGCTCGTTATGCGCGCAAGTCTGGTAGGCTGACGCTCGGCAGTGAGGAGGGCGCATGGGTATCGCCGACGATGCCGTGGAGGTCCGGGCGCGCGGCTGGCGCACGCTCGTCGCGCTCCACGGGCTCATCGAGACCAGGCTCGAACGCGAGCTCCAGGCCGCGCACGAGCTCTCCGTCGTCGAGTTCACGGTGCTCGACGCCCTCAGCCGCCAGGACGGCTGGCACATGCGGATGCAGCAGCTCGCGCGCGCCGCGGCCCTCTCCAGCAGCGCCACCACCCGGCTCGTCACCCGGCTGGAGGATCGTGGCCTGCTCACGCGCATCCTGTGCGTCGACGACCGCCGGGGGATCTACACCGAGCTCACCGCGGCGGGTCACGCCCTGCTCGACCACGCCCGGCCGACGCACGACCGCGTGCTCGAGGACGCGCTCACCGAGGCGTCCGACGTCCCCGAGCTCTCCGCGCTCGTCGACGCCATCCACGCGCCCGTCCCCTGACGCGGCCCGCGGCCCGGGCCCCAGCGCTCCGCGGCGGTGACGCACGACGACGGCCCCGCCGCGGAACGTCTCCGCAGGGGACCGCCGTCGAGGGGACCCGCTACTGCGTGTCGGCGTCCACCCAGTCGAACGTCTTGGTGACCGCCTTCTTCCACTGCCGGTACAGCCGCTCCCGCTCGCCCTGCTCCATGGACGGCGTCCAGCGCCGGTCCTCGGCCCAGTTCGCGGTCACGTCCGGCTCGCCGGACCAGAACCCGACGGCGATGCCGGCCGCGTAGGCGGCGCCGAGCGCCGTCGTCTCGGCGACGACGGGCCGCACGACGTCCACGCCGAGCTGGTCGGCCTGGAACTGCATGAGCAGCTCGTTGGCCACCATGCCGCCGTCGACCTTGAGCTCGGTGAGCTCGACGCCGGAGTCGGCACGCATGGCCTCCAGCACCTCGCGCGTCTGGAACGCCACGGCCTCCAGGGCCGCGCGCGCGATGTGGTTCTTGTTGACGTACCGGGTGAGCCCGACGAGCGCACCGCGGGCGTCCGGCCGCCAGTAGGGGCGAAGAGCCCGGAGAACGCCGGGACGAAGTACGCCCCGCCGTTGTTCTCGACCTTCCGGGCCATCCACTCGACGTCGGGCGCGTCCGAGAGGATGCCGAGGTTGTCGCGGAGCCACTGCACGAGCGACCCGGTGACGGCGATGGAGCCCTCGAGCGCGTACCGGGCCTCCTGGTCGCCGATCTTGTAGCAGACCGTGGTCAGCAGCCCGTTCTTCGAGGGGACCTTCTCCGTGCCCGTGTTGAGGAGCATGAAGTTGCCGGTGCCGTAGGTGTTCTTGGCCGTGCCGACCTCGAAGCACGCCTGTCCGAACGTGGCCGCCTGCTGGTCGCCGAGGATGCCCGCGATCGGCACGCCCGGCAGCAGGCCGCCGGGACGACCGGGCCCGTACACCTCGGACGAGGAACGGATCTCCGGCAGCATCGACAGGGGGATGCCCATGTCGGCGGCGATGTCCTCGCGCCACGAGAGCGTGTCGAGGTCCATGAGCATCGTGCGGGAGGCGTTGGTGACGTCCGTGACGTGCACGCCGCCGTCGACGCCGCCGGTCATGTTCCACAGCACCCACGCGTCGGTGTTGCCGAACAGCAGGTCGCCGCGCTCCGCGGCCTCGCGCGTGCCGGGCACGTTGTCGAGGATCCACTTGACCTTGGGGCCGGAGAAGTAGGTGGCCAGCGGCAGGCCGACGATCGCCTTGTACTTGTCGGCGCCGGCCGCGCCGCCGAGCTCCTCGACGATGGGCTGGGTGCGGGTGTCCTGCCAGACGATCGCGTTGTAGACCGGCTTGCCCGTCGTCTTGTCCCAGACCACCGCCGTCTCGCGCTGGTTGGTGATGCCCACCGCGGCGATGTCGGTGTAGGTGACGTTCGCGCGGGTCAGGGCCAGCCCCACGGCCTCGCGCACGTTGTTCCAGATCTGGTCCGGGTTGTGCTCGACCCAGCCGGGCTGCGGGAAGATCTGGTCGTGCTCGAGCTGGCCGGTCGAGACGACCTTCCCGCTGTGGTCGAAGACCATCGCCCGCGAGCTCGTGGTGCCCTGGTCGATGGCGAGTACGTAGTCAGGCATGGGGATGTGTCTCCTTCGTCAGGTCCAGCATGTCGGGGCGGGTCAGATGAGGGCCGAGCCGAGCAGCCCCGCCAGGACCGAGCCCACGAGCGGCCCGACGACAGGCACCCACGAGTAGCCCCAGTCGGACGAGCCCTTGCCCGGGATCGGCAGGACGAAGTGCGCGATGCGCGGGCCGAGGTCACGGGCGGGGTTGATGGCGTACCCGGTGGGACCACCGAGCGAGGCGCCGATGCCCACCACGATGAGCGACACGGCGAGCGGGCCGAGCTCGGACGGCGTCTTGCCGGCCACGATGACCCAGAAGACCAGCACGAACGTGCCCAGGGCCTCCGTGACCAGGTTCCAGCCGTAGGAGCGGATGGCGGGCCCGGTGGAGAACACGGCGAGCTTGGTCCCCGGGTCGGCGTCCTCGTCGAAGTGCTTCTTGTAGGCGAGGAAGGCCAGGATCGCGCCGATGAAGGCGCCGAGCAGCTCGCCGGCGTAGTAGACCAGGGCGTGCCCGAAGGTGGGCTCGATCGTGCCGGCGTCGCCCGAGAAGAAGGGCAGGTCCGCCACCCACAGGCCCGTCGTCACGGCGGGGTTGAGGTGGGCGCCGGACTTGAACGCCGCGTAGACACCGGCGAAGACTGCGAAACCCCATCCGAAGTTGATGAGGAGCCAGTCCGGGCCGAAGCCCTTGTTCTTGGGGAGGATCACGTTCGCGACCACGCCGGCACCGAGCAGGATCAGTGTCGCCGTGCCGATGACCTCCGACCAGAATGCGTCCAGGAGCATCGTCGTTCCTTTCAGTCAGATTCCAGCGGCACCATCCCGGCGACGTCGTCCACCGTGAGGCGGGCCGCCTGTGCGGAGGCGTCGTCGGGCAGCGTGGCCGCGGTGTCGTAGGCGTCGATCCGCGCGCGATAGGCCGCGGCCTCGGACTCCTTGGTGGCGTCGTCCCAGCCCAGCAGGGGTGCGACGACGTCGACGATCTCCGGCAGCGCGGCCAGGCCGGCGTCGGAGACCTCGTAGACGAGGCGCGTGCGGTGCAGCAGCACGTCCTCGAGGTGCAGGGCACCCTCGTGGGTGACCGCGAAGTGGATCTCGGCGCGCAGGTACGCGGGGGCGTGCTCGAGCGGCGCCGCGAGCGACGGGTCCGCCTCGCACAGCTCGACGAGCTCGGCGAGGTCGGAGCCGTAGCGGTGCAGCAGGTGGTCCACCATGGGCGGCGTCCACCCGTACCGCTTGGCCCAGGCGCGCGCCTGCCGCTGCACGGCCTGGAGGCCGACGGCGCCCACGAGGGGGATCGTGTTGGTGATCGAGGGCAGGGCGGCGGCGCGCTGCCCGATGGCGTGGTCGACGGCGTCCTTCGCCATGATCCGGTAGGTGGTCAGCTTGCCGCCGGCGATGACGGACAGGCCGGGGCTCGGGTTCGCGACGGTGTGCTCGCGGCTCACCTTCGCGCTGCTCGTGCCCTCCTTGGTGCCGGGCTGGAGGAGCGGGCGCAGCCCCGCGTACGTGCCGATGACGTCGTCGCGCGTGAGCGGGTGGGCGAGCACCGCGTTGGCGTGCTCGATGACGTAGTCGATGTCGGCCGCCGACGCGACGGGGTCGCGCAGGTCCTCGACCCACGGGGTGTCGGTGGTGCCGATGACCCAGTAGCGCGACCACGGGATGATGAACAGCACCGACTTCTCGGTCTGCAGGATCAGGCCGACCTTGCCGCGGATGCGCTCGCGCGGCACCACGATGTGGATGCCCTTCGAGGCGAGCACGCGCAGGCCGCCCTCGCTGCCCGCGAGCGCCTCCGTCTTCTCGGTCCACACGCCGGTGGCGTTGATGACGGAGCGCGCGCGCACCGTGATGCGCTTGCCCGTCTCGAGGTCGACGACGACGGCGCCGTTGACCGTCCCGGTCGCCGTCTGCGTCAGCTCGACGACCTGGGTGCGCGCGGCGGCGTGGGCGCCGTACCCCGCGGCCGTGCGCACGAGGGTGGTGACCAGGCGGGCGTCGTCGACGGAGGCGTCCCAGTACTGGACCGCGCCGATCGCGGCGTCGTGCGCGAGGTCGGGGAACTTCTTGGCCATCTGGCTGCGCGTCAGGTGCCGGTGGATCGGCATCGCGCGCCTGCCCGGGGCCAGCGACGCGAGCGTGTCGTACAGCGCGATGCCCGCGCCGACGTACGCGCGCTCCCAGACGCGGTGCTCCAGCGGGTACAGGAACGCGACCGGCCGGACGAGGTGCGGGGCGAGGTGGTTGATGAGCAGGTCGCGCTCGGTGAGGGCCTCGTGCACCAGGTGGAAGTCGAGCATCTGCAGGTAGCGCAGGCCGCCGTGCACGAGCTTGGAGCTGCGGCTGGAGGTGCCGGACGCCCAGTCCTGCGCCTCGACGATCGCCGTCGACAGGCCGCGCGTGACGGCGTCGAGCGCGATGCCCGCGCCCGTGACGCCGCCGCCGACGACGAGGACGTCGAGCTCGCCCGCCGACGACGTGGACGCCTCGAGCGCCGCGAGGGCCTGCTCCCTGGAGTCGGCGGTGAGCCGGTTCGTGGCCATGTGGGGGACCCTTTCGCTCGTTGACGTTGCTAACGTCACACCGGCCGAGTGCCTCCGCAACCGGATCGCTGCAGCGCAGCCGTACAGTGAACGCCGTGCAAGCGACGATCCGGCCCGCCCTCCCCTCCGACGTCCGGCGGATCCGGGCCCTCGTCGAGCCTTACGCGGAGCGCCGCATCCTGCTCGCCAAGGAGCTCGTGGGGTACTTCGAGGCCGTGCAGGAGTTCCTCGTCGCGGAGGTCGACGGCGTCGTCGTCGGCTGCGGGGCCCTGCACGTCATGTGGGACGACCTCGCCGAGATCCGCACGCTGGCCGTCGCGCCCGAGCACCTGGGCACCGGCGTGGGGCACCAGCTCGTGAACGCCCTCGTCGAGCGGGCGCACGCGATGGGCCTGAGCCGGCTGTTCTGCCTCACCTTCGAGGTCGACTTCTTCCGCCGCCAGGGCTTCGAGGAGATCGAGGGCACGCCCGTCCCGTTCGACGTCTACGCCGAGCTGCTGCGCTCGCACGACGACGGCGTCGCCGAGTTCCTCGACCTCGCGCGGGTGAAGCCCAACACGCTGGGCAACACCCGGATGCTGCTGACGCTCTGACGCGGCGCCCGCAGGCTCGGTTCCGCGCAGTTCCGCCGTTCGTTCCGGGTCAGCGCCTGGATCCCGGGGCGCCTCGCCTGGGACAATCGAGGCGAACGCAGACGTTCTGACGTTCCTGGCGACGATGCTCGGAAGGTGATCACGATGGTGCACGCGGTCGGCGCGCTGGCGACGTACAGCGATCTCGCGGAGACACAGGCGGGTGTGGGTGCGCAGGTCTTCGTGGTTCTCGGTCTGGTCGCAGCGCTGGTGGTCATCGCCGGCCTGCAGGCCGTCCTCCTGTGGAGGCCGCAGGACTGACACGACGCCGCGGGGCCCCACCCCGCGGCCTGCTCCACGGCGCCCGAGACCGGCGCCGGCTGGGACCTGCTGCGGCCGTGACCTGCTGTGGCCGTGGCCCGGGCGGCGGTCTGCAGGCGGCCGGTCAGCCGGTCGGGAGCGCGTACCGCCCGTCCGGCCGACGGGCCACGAGCCCGTCCACGACGAGCGAGCCGAGGCAGCGCTCGACCTGCGCGTCGTCGGTGCCCGCGCCGTCGAGCTCCTCGTGCGCGACCGGGGCGTGGGCCGCGCGGAGCACGGCCAGGATGCGACCGCGGCACTGCCGGTCGGTGCCGTGCCAGGCCTGGGTCCTCCGGCGGTGCGCATGCTCGTCGTCGGGGAAGCCGGCCCGTCGCCAGGCGCACAGGTCGCGCACCGGGCACTCGCCGCAGCGTGGCGACCGCGCCGTGCACACGAGCGCCCCGAGCTCCATCGAGGCGGCCGCCCAGGCGGCCGCCTCGGCGTCGTCCGCCGGCACGACGGCGGTGGCCGTCGCGCGCTCGGCCGCCGTCGGGTGCGGGGCGGGCAGCGCGACGCCGCCGACCGCCCGCGCCAGGACGCGGCGCACGTTCGTGTCGACGACGACGGAGCGCCGGCCGAACGCGAACGCCCGGACGGCCGCCGCCGTGTACTCGCCGACGCCGGGCAGGGCACGCAGCGCCGTCTCGTCGTCGGGCACCGCGCCGCCGTGCCGCTCGACCAGCGCACGGGCGCACTCCTGGAGGCGCAGCGCGCGGCGCGGGTAGCCGAGGCGGTCCCAGGCGCGCAGCACGTCCGCCGTGCTCGCCGCGGCGAGGTCCGCCGGCGTCGGCCACCGCTCCAGCCAGGCGCGCCACGCCGGCTCGACCCGCACGACGGGCGTCTGCTGCAGCATCACCTCGCTGACCAGCACGCCCCACGGGGTGCGGTCGGGCGCTCGCCAGGGCAGGTCCCGTCGGGCGTCGTCGAACCAGAGGACGACGCGGGTGACCAGCTCCTCGGACTCACGCACGGGCACACCGTAACCGGGCGCCGCGCCGGGGCATCGTGCCTGGCGGCGCGGCTCCCCGGCCCGACGCCGGAGGCGTCGTACGTTGTGCGCGTCCCCCTTGACGACCGGAGGTTCCGTGGCACCCGCAGACCGCGAGCGCACCCCGCGCGGCGCCGGCGCGCACGGGACCGGGCACGGGACGGGCCAGCGCGGGACCGGCCACGCCGGAGCCGGCCAGAACGCGTCCGGTCAGCGCGCGGCCGGTCAGCGCGCGGCCGGTCAGGGTGGAGCGGGCCGGGGCGGGTCGACGCCGGCTCAGCGCCCGGCCGGCGCGACGCAGCCGCGCCAGCACGGCAGCGGTGGCGCCTCGGCGACGCGTCAGCAGACGGCCCAGCCCGCGCAGCAGCAGGGCGCCGCGTCGGCGCCGCGTCCGTCGGGGGCGAAGCCCGGTGCGCGGCAGTCCGGAGCGGCGGGCCGTCCGTCCGGCGCGGCGCAGGCGCCGCGGCAGTCCGGGGCGAAGCCGTCGTCGGGCGCGCGCTCGGCTCCGCGCGCAACGGGCGCGAAGAGCGGTCAGCGGGTCGTCTCGGCGAACCGCCTCCAGGCGCCCGGAGCACCCGCCCCCAGGCCGAGGACCGGCGCGCGTCCCGGAGGTCCAGGCCAGCGCCCGGCGCCGCGCCGTCCCGCGCAGCCGCAGCGGCGGTTCCCCGCCATGCCGGTCGTCGTGGTCGCGCTGCTCGTGGGCGTGGGCTGGCTGACCGGCTACGGCATCGGGCAGGGCGTCGGCTGGGTGCGCGACGCGTGGCCCGACCCGGTGCCGCCGCTCGGCGCCGACAAGGTGGCCGCGCCCGAGCCGGCGGCCGTCGGCGGGCCGAGCCAGGTGTGCCCTGCGACGAGCCTCACGCTCGTGGCGAGGCCCGACGCGACGAGCGTGCAGCCCGGCGCCCTGGTCAGCTTCGACCTGTCGATCACCAACTCGGGCCGCCGCCCGTGCCTGGTGAACGGCGGCGACGCCTCCCGCCAGCTCGTGATCACGGACGCCGCGGGCGCGACCGTCTGGTCGAGCGCGCACTGCGGGGCGACGACGCGCGACCTGCTGCTGGGCCCCGGCGACGTCCGGCAGGACTCGATGCGCTGGAACGGCAGGCCGTCGGCGGCGGGATCCTGCACGACGGGACAGGGGACGGTCGCACCGGGCGAGTTCACGGCACAGCTGGTCATGCCGAACGTGCCGGGGGCGACCAGCACGCCGGTGACGATCACGGTCGAGGCCCCGCCGCCCCCGCCCGAGCCGACACCCCCGCCCGTCACGGAGACGCCCGCCGCGCCGACGGACACGACGGCTCCGCCCGCCGACACGCCGCCCCCGCGGACACCCCTCCGACGGACGCCCCACCCGCCGACGCCGAGGCCGGTGCGGACGAGCCTCCCGCCGCCCAGATCGCCGACTGACCGCAAGACCGCGAAGGCCCGGAGAAACGACCCGAGCGAGCCGGACGCAAGCCGATGCAGGGAGCGGAGGGACCGCCGTCGTGCGCGCGGTCCTGTCTCTCCCGAAGTGGAGCGCCCCCTGGGGCGCGTGAACGGGACCGCGCGCACGACGGCGGTCCCTCCGCGGACCAAGCCACACGGGCCGCGGCAAGCCGGAGCGAGCAGCGTCAGACGTACCGCTCGAGGATCGAGGACTCCGCCAGACGCGACAGCCCCTCGCGTACCGCCCGGGCCCGCTGCTCGCCGACGCCGTCGACCGCCATGAGATCGTCCACGGAGGCGGCGAGCAGCTTCTGCAGGCCGCCGAAGTGCGCCACGAGCCGGTCGATGATCGCCCCGGGCAGGCGCGGCACCTTCGACAGGAGCCGGTACCCGTGCGGTGCCACGGCGGCGTCGAGCGCCAGCCCGGCCCCGGGCAGGTCGAGCACGCGGCCGATCTGGCCGAGGTCGAGCAGCTGGCTGGAGTCGAGGCTGGACAGGTCGGCCTGCACGTCGACGAACGACTTGCCGGCGCGGTCGAGCTCGACGTAGTCGCGCACCACGAACTCGCGGTCGGAGCCGATGCCGCCGATGAGCTCGTCGAGCTGGAGGGCGAGCAGGCGGCCGTCGACGCCGAGCTCGATGACGTAGCCGTCGATCTCCTCGGAGATGCGGCGCACCATCTCGAGGCGCTGCACCACGGAGCAGACGTCGCGGACCGTGACGAGGTCCTCGATCTCGAGGGCGGACAGCGTGCCGGAGACCTCGTCGAGGCGGGAGCGGTAGCGCTCGAGCGTCGCGAGGGCCTGGTTGGCGCGGCCCATGATGGTGTCGGAGTCCTCGAGGACGTGGCGGGCGTCGCCGACGTAGAGCGCGACGATGCGCATGGACTGGGACACGGAGATGACGGGGAACCCGCTCTGCTTGGCGACGCGCTCGGCGGTGCGGTGCCGCGTGCCGGACTCCGAGGTCTCGATGGTCGGGTCGGGCAGCAGCTGCACGGCGGCGCGGCGGATGCGGGTCGCGTCGCGGTCGAGGACGACGGCGCCGTCCATCTTGGACAGCTCGCGCAGGCGCGTGGCGGAGAAGGCGACGTCGAGGACGAAGCCGCCGGAGCACATCTCCTCGACCTCGCGGTCGAGGCCCAGCACGATGAGCGCGCCGGTGCGGCCGCGCAGGATGCGCTCGAGGCCGTCGCGGAGCTCGGTTCCGGGTGCGACGGCGGCGAGAGTCTCTCGCAGCAGGTCGTCGCGGTGTGCGGGGGTGGATGCCACGGGAGAATCCTAGAGGTCAAGAGTCCGTATGGGCAGGGGAATGCGCGTGTCCGGTCCGGTGGCTGGCGCCGGTCGGCGTCAGCGGTCGGACCGGCCGAGCGCGACGGCGTCGATCGCCTCGGCGACGTGGGCGGCATCGAGGAGCTCGATGCCGGGCGCCGTGCGGGCCGAGAGCCCCGCGCGCGTGCCGGGCGGGACGACCGCGCGGACGAACCCGAGCCGGGCCGCCTCGGAGAGCCGGCGGTCGATGCCGGACACGGGGCGCACGTCCCCGGCGAGCCCCACCTCCCCGAACGCGACGGTCCCGGCGGGCACGGCGTCGCCCGTGCGGGCGGAGACGATGGCGAGCGCGGCCGCGAGGTCGGCCGCGGGCTCGGTCGCCCGGGCGCCGCCCACGGTGGACAGGTACACGTCCTGGTCGGCGAGGCGCAGCGACGCGTGCCGGTGCAGCACCGCGAGGATCTGCGCGAGCCGCGAGGACTCGAGCCCGTTGGTGGTGCGGCGCGGGTTCGGCAGCGCGGAGGGCGCGACGAGCGACTGGATCTCCAGGGCGAGCGGGCGCCGGCCCTCGAGCGTGACGGTCACGCACGACCCGGGGACGCCCGCCCCGAGGTGGGACAGGAACAGCCCGGACGGGTCGGTCAGCCCGGTGATGCCCGTCTCCGTCAGCTCGAAGCAGCCGACCTCGTCGGTGGGCCCGAACCGGTTCTTCACGGCCCGCACCATGCGCAGCCGTGAGTGCCGGTCGCCCTCGAACTGGCACACGACGTCGACGAGGTGCTCCAGCGTGCGCGGGCCGGCCACGGTGCCGTCCTTGGTGACGTGGCCGACGAGCAGCACGGGCACCTGCCGCTCCTTGGCGACGGCGATGAGCGCGGCCGCGACCTCCCGCACCTGCGAGACGCCGCCGGCGATGCCGTCGACCTCCGCCGACGCGACGGTCTGCACCGAGTCGACGACGAGGAGCGCCGGGGCCGTGGCCTCGACGTGGCCCAGCACGGTCCCGAGGTCGGTCTCGGCCGCGAGCAGCAGCGTCGGGGCCAGCGCGCGGACGCGCTCGGCCCGCAGGCGCACCTGCCCGGCCGACTCCTCGCCGGTCACGTACAGCACGGTGCGCGGGCCGCCGGCGTCGGTGCCGCGCGCGAACCTCGACGCCGTCTCGAGGAGCAGCGTCGACTTGCCGACACCGGGCTCGCCCGCGAGCAGCACGACGGCCCCGGGCACGAGCCCGCCGCCCAGCACCCGGTCGAGCTCGCCGACGCCCGTGGGTGTGGCCTTGGCAGCGTCGACGTCGATCTCCGCGATCGGCAGGGCCGCCGACCGCACGGGGGCCACGGCCACGGTGCGCGGCCCGGCGGCGGCCGGGCCGTCCTCGGCCACGGTGCCCCAGGCCTGGCACTCGCCGCAGCGCCCGGCCCACTTGGCGGTCGCCCAGCCGCACTCGGTGCAGCGGAACGCGGGGCGGGCGGCCTTGGCGGCGGCCGACCGGCCGCGCGACGTCGTCGTGGTGCTCACGACAGCACCGTATGGGCCGCCCCCGACACGCCTCCGCGGCGTCGGCGCCCAGGCTGGCTAGGCTGCCGCCAACCGACCAGGGAGGCACGGGATGTCCGTCGACCATCAGCAGCCGAGGTCCCGCGCGGCGATGCGCGGCAACCGGCCCTCGGCCGCGGTGTTCCGCCGCCGGCGCATCGCCGTCGCGGTGGCGGCCGGCGTGCTCGTGCTCGGCGTCGCGGCCCTGACCGCGTTCGTGTGGCCCGGGTACGCCGTCCCCGAGCCGCTGCCGACCCCCACCGTGACCATCACGGCGCCGGCGCCCACGCCGACCACGACCCCGGCGGAGCGCACGGGCGAGCAGACCGCCCTCACGGGCGCTCTCCCGGACGTCGTCCGGCAGTTCACGCAGCAGGGCATCCAGGACCTCCCGGAGTGGCAGGACGACCACCACGCGACCGAGGCCTGGACCGTCACGTACGCGGACGCCGTCGGTTCCGACGCCGCGACGATCACCGTCCAGGTGGGCCAGTGGGCCGACGACGCCATGGCGCAGTCGTTCGCGGACGCGCAGGTCGCCGCCGCCGGCACGGCCGCCAACACGGGCGACGTCACGGTCGACGGCACGGTGACGGGCACCTACGCGCTCTTCCCCGCGGGGGACGGCGCGGTCATCTGGTGGCGCAACGGGACGGTCGTGATCCGCGCCGAGGGGCCGGCCGACCAGCTCGAGGACTTCTACGCCGAGTACCCGCTCTGAGCGGGCTACCGTTGCGCCTGTGAACCTCGAGAACACCCGTATCGCGCTGCTCGGCACCGGCAACATGGGCGAGGCGGTGCTCGCCGGGTCGCTGCGCGCGGGCGTCGTCCCGGCCCACGTCGTCGCCACCGGACGCCGCGCGGGGCGGGTCGCCGAGGTCGCCGAGAGGCACGGCGTGCGCGGCATCCTCGACAACGTCGAGGCCGTCCGCGACGCCGACGTCGTCGTCGTCGCCGTGAAGCCGAAGGACGTCGCGGGGCTCCTCGCGAGCGTCGGCGACGCGCTCGCCCCGCACGCCGTCGTCGTGTCCGTGGCGGCCGGGCTCTCGGCCGCGTTCTTCGAGGACCGGCTGCCCGCCGGGCAGCCGGTCGTGCGGGTCATGCCCAACACGCCCGCCGCCATCGGCGCCGGGATGAGCGCCGTCAGCGCCGGCACGCACGCGTCCGCCGCCGACGTCGCCACGGTGCTGGCGATCCTGTCGGGCACGGGCGACGCCGTCGAGGTGCCCGAGGCGTACCAGGCCGCGGCGGGCGCCCTGGCGGGCTCCGGGCCCGCCTACATGTTCTACGTGCTCGACGCGCTCGCCGAGGCGGGCGTCGCGGTCGGGCTGTCGCGCGAGCTGGCCACGCGCCTCGCCGTGCAGACCATGCTCGGCTCGGCGCGCCTCGTCGCCGAGACGGGCGAGCACCCGGCGCTCGCGCGCGAGCGCGTGACGTCGCCGGGCGGCACCACCGTGCAGGGCCTGCGGGCGCTCGACGCGGCCGGCGTGCGCGCGGCGTTCATCGCCGCCGTCGAGGCGGCCCGCGACCGCACGAACGAGATCGCGGCCGAGCTGGAGGCCTGAGCCGGCGGGGTGCCGTTGCGGCACGTCCACGGGCCGGAGCCGACAGGACGCCCCGCCCCCACGTGCGCAGACGCGTTCCGCGTACGATGCGGGCTGTGACTCACACGGACGCGCTCCCGGCCGCGGTCGCACCATGACGGCCCGCCGGCGTCGCCCGTCGATGGCGGACGTCGCAGCCCGCGCCGGGGTCTCGCACCAGACGGTCTCGCGAGTCCTCAACGACCACCCGAGCGTCCGCGACGAGACGCGCGCACGCGTCCTGGCCGTGATCAGCGAGCTGGGGTACCGCCGCAACGTCGCCGCCCGAGCCCTGGTGACGGCGCGGTCCAGCACGGTCGGCGTGGTGACGCCGGGGTCGGGGCTGTACGGCCCGGCGAGCACGGTCATCGCCATCGAAGAGGCGGCGCGGGAGCGCGGCTACTTCACGTCGGTCGCCACGCTCTCCAGCTACGACGCCCCGACGATGCGACGAGTCCTCGACCACTTCATGGACCAGGCGGTGGAGGGGATCCTCGTCGTCGCCCCGCAGTCCGCGGTGGCGGAGGCCGTCGACCAGTTCCAGGCGCCCGTCCCGGTGATCCTCGTGGCCGCCCGTGAGCAGGTCGAGGGCGTGTCCACGATCCCGGTCTCGGTGGACCAGCGCCTGGGGGCGAGGCTCGCGGTCAACCATCTGCTGGGGCTCGGGCACCGCACCGTCGAGCACGTCAGCGGTCCGCTCGACTGGTTCGACGCCGTCGAGCGCCTCACCGGGTGGCGTGAGGCGCTGCTGGCGCACGGCGCGCCGGTGCCCGAGCCGATCCCTGCCTCGTGGTCCGCCAGCGACGGGTACACGATCGGGCTGCGCCTGGCGGAGCAGGTGCGCTCCGGCTCCGGGCCTACCGCCGTGTTCGCCGGCAACGACCAGCTCGCGCTGGGCATGCTGCGCGCGTTCTGGGAGCAGGGCGTGGTGGTCCCCCGTGACGTGTCCGTCGTCGGGTTCGACGACGTCGACGGGGCGGCACACTTCATCCCGCCGCTGAGCACCGTGCGCCAGCCTTTCGCGGCGCTCGGCGGCCACGCGCTGGGGCTGTTGCTGACGGCGGTCGACGGCGGCGTCCTGGTGCCGGCGCGCATCGAGCCGGAGCTCGTCCTGCGGGCCAGCACCGGGGTGCCCCGCCCGCGCTGACGACGCCGCTGGGCCCTGCGTCGTGTTACCGCTAACACATCGCGCGCGGACCGTCGGCGTCCGCTCGCTCGTCCGGCGCGGTCCGTGCCTCCGCGCACGCCCCGTGAGCGAGCTTTTCCGGGCCGAGGTTGTTACCGAACGGTGATCCCGAGGTCTCGCCACGCCGTCATGTGATCGCTAACATCGCTGACGGCACAACGGCGTCGAGGCCGTTGTCGGGGTCGGGACGGGCCCCGCTGAACGTCCATGTCTCAAGGAGGAGCAATGGTTACTGGGGGAATGCGCCATGCCGGCATCGCTGCCGTCGCCGCGTTCACGATGGCGGCGCTGGCGGCCTGCGGTGGTGGGAACGGTGACGACGCCGGCGGCTCGGGCGACGCCGGCGGGGACGGCGACCTGACCACCATCGGGTTCGTGGCCGTCGGGCCGGAGGGCGCCTGGCGCAACGCCAACGAGCAGAACGTCCAGGACACGTTCACCAAGGAGGCCGGCTTCGACCTGAAGTACGCGCCGGCCGCCAACCTCGACCAGAAGTCGCAGATCGACGCGTTCACCGCGTTCGTCGACGAGGGCGTGGACCTGATCCTGCTGTCGGCGACCGAGGCCACGGGCTGGGAGGACTCGCTCCAGCGGGCCCAGGAGGCGGAGATCCCCGTGATCCTCGTCGACCGCGGCATCGAGCCGGACGACACCTCGCTCTACGTGACGCGCCTCGCGCCGAACAACGTCGCCGTGGCGGCGAACATCGCCAACTGGCTGGTCGACAACCACCCTGAGGGCGGCGAGTACATCACGATCGAGGGCCCGGCGGGCGTCGGCGTCGTCGACGAGCGCAACCAGGGCTTCGACGAGGTCATCAGCAAGCACCCCGAGTGGGTCAAGGTCGGCGCGCAGACCGCCAACTGGGCCGTCGACGAGGGCAAGTCCGTCACGGAGACGTTCCTGAAGTCGAACCCCGACCTCAAGTTCGTCTTCGCCCAGAACGACGAGATGGGCCTGGGCGCCTCCGAGGCCGTGCTCGAGGCGGGCAAGACCGTCGGTCCCGACGGCGTCCTCATCGCCACGATCGACGGCACGAAGAACGCGATGACGGCGCTGTCGGAGGGTCGCCTCTCCTTCGTCGCCGAGTACAACCCGCTGTTCGGCGACCAGCTCCTGGACGCCGTCAAGAAGGCGCTGGCCGGTGAGGACCAGCCGTCCTCCATCGAGGTCACCTCCACGACCTTCGACTCGCCCGAGGCCGCCAAGGCGGCCCTTCCGGACCGCAAGTACTGAGCCGTCGTCACGGGTTCTGCCCGTGACCACCTGCTCATCGGTGCGGGGCGTGCCCACGGGTGCGCCCCGCACCGACGGAACGACCTGACGGCAAGCGGAGGCACGACCATGGACGAGGCGAGCGAGCCCGTCGTCGAGATGCGGGGCATCTCGATCACCTTCCCCGGCGTCAAGGCGCTGGACGACGTCGACTTCCGGCTGTTCCCCGGTGAGGTGCACACCCTCATGGGCGAGAACGGCGCCGGGAAGTCGACGCTGATCAAGGCGCTCACCGGGGTGTACGCCATCGACTCCGGGACCATCACGGTCTCCGGCGTCGAGACCCGGCTCGGCGGCACGGCGGACGCGCAGCGCGCGGGGATCTCCACCGTCTACCAGGAGGTCAACCTGGTGACGAACCTCAGCATCGGCGAGAACGTGATGCTGGGGCACGAGGTGCGAGGGGTCCTCGGCGTGAGCTGGAAGGCCACGCACGCCGCCGCGGCCGAGGCGCTCGAGAGCATGGGGCTGGGCCACCTCGACACGAGGCAGCCGCTGTCGACGCTGTCGATCGCCATGCAGCAGCTCGTGGCGCTCAGCCGGGCCATGGTGCTCGACTCCAAGGTGCTCGTCCTCGACGAGCCGACGTCGTCGCTGGACGCCAACGAGGTGGAGACCCTGTTCGGGGTCGTCCGCCGGCTGCGCGACCAGGGCGTCGCGATCCTGTTCGTCTCGCACTTCCTCGACCAGGTGTACGCCGTCAGCGACCGCATCACGGTGCTGCGCAACGGCCGGTACATCGGCGAGCACCTCGCCAAGGACCTGCCCCGCAACGAGCTCATCTCGCTCATGATCGGCAAGGAGCTCGGCACCCTCGCGGGCCTGGGCTCGAACCGGCAGAGCCCGGAGCGCGCCGAGGGCGCCGTCCCGCTCCTGGCAGCGCGCGGCGTCGGCAAGCGGGGAGTCATCGCGCCGACCGACGTGGACGTCTACCCCGGCGAGATCGTCGGGTTCGCGGGCCTGCTCGGCTCGGGTCGGACGGAGCTCGCGCGCCTGCTCTACGGGGCCGACAAGGCGGACACGGGGACGATCGAGGTCAAGGGCGAGCCGGTCTCGCTCGGCTCGCCGATCGCGGGCCTGTCCGCAGGCATCGCCTACTCGACGGAGAACCGGCGCGACGAGGGGATCGTCGGCGACCTCTCGGTCCACGAGAACCTCGTCCTCGCCGTCCAGGCGGGACGCGGCTGGATGCGGCCGCTGCCGGGCAAGGACGCCGACGCGATCGTCGGCACGTACGTCCGGGAGCTGAACGTCCGCCCGGCCGACCCGCACCGCATGGTCAAGAACCTCTCCGGGGGCAACCAGCAGAAGGTGCTCCTGGGCCGCTGGCTGGCCACCCACCCGGAGCTGCTCATCCTGGACGAGCCCACCCGCGGCATCGACATCGGCGCCAAGGCGGAGATCCAGGCAGCCGTCGTCAGGCTGGCCGAGCAAGGGACGGCGGTCATCTTCATCTCCTCGGAGCTCGAGGAGGTGGTGCGTCTGTGCGACCGCATCGTCGTGCTCAAGGACCGCGAGAAGATCGCCGAGCTCGTCGCCGGGCCCGACGTCACCGTCGAGTCCATCGTCGAGACGATCGCCACCCACAACGTCGAGGGAGCGGCAGCATGAGCCTGGTCGTCGGGCTGGTCCTGTTCGCCGCGTTCATCGCGGCGGGCGCGGTCTTCAAGCTCTACCGGAACCAGTGGTTCTGGGGCGTGGTGGCCATCATCGTGCTGCTCTGCCTCAACCTCCTCAAGGACCCGGGCTACCTCGCGATCGACTACGTGGACTCCACCGGGCGTCTGGTGGGCAACCTCCTCGACATCGTCCGCTGGGCCGCGCCGACCATGCTCATCGCGACCGGCATGGCTCTCGTCATCGCGACCCGCGGCATCGACCTGTCGGTCGGCTCGTCGATGGTGGCGGGCGGCGCCGCGTCGCTGCAGCTCCTCTCGGCGGCGAACCCGACGTCCGCGGGCGACGCCGCGGTCGCCGTCCTCCTCGCGATCCTCACCGGCGGGGCGATCGGCGCGGTCAACGGCCTGCTCGTCACCTACGTCAAGCTCCAGCCGTTCATCACGACGCTGGTCATGATGATGGCCGGCCGGGGCATCGCCAAGGTGATCACCGACGGCCAGAACACCTCGGCCACCAACGCCCCGTTCAAGTGGCTCGTCAACGGCACCGTGCTGGGGTTCCCGGTGGTGTTCCTCGTCGCGCTCGCCGTCGTCGGGATCGTCGGCCTGTGGGTGCGCCGGTCCGCGTTCGGCCTCGTGGTCGAGGCGATCGGCATCAACCCGAAGGCGGCCTGGATGGCCGGCATCCGCCCCGCCGGGATCCTCCTGACGGTCTACGTCGTCTCGGGCGTGCTGGCGGCGCTCGCCGGCGTCTTCTCCGTCGGCTCGGTGATGGTGGTCGACGTGTCCAAGACGGGCTACCAGGCCGAGCTGGACGCGATCCTCGCGGTGGTCGTGGGCGGGACGTCGCTCGCGGGCGGCAAGTTCTCGATCCGCGGGGCCCTGGTCGGTGCCCTGCTGATCGCCACCCTCGACAAGACCGTCCTCTTCCTCGGCGTCTCCGGCGCCGCGACGCCGGCGTTCAAGGCCGTGGTCATCGTCGTGCTCTGCCTGCTCCAGTCGCAGCGCGTGCGCGGCCTGTTCGCCCGACGGCGTCGGCGCACCGCCGTCGAGACTGCCGCTGAGCCCGTGAAGGGGAGCGTGACGGTATGAGCGTCCAACCCGCATCCGTCGTCGACCGGTCCGCGGCCCGCCTCGGCACCCGCCGCCGGCTCGTGCAGAAGCTGACGACCAACCCGTCGACGCTGCCGACCTTGGCGTCGCTCGTCATCTTCGTCGGCATGCTGGCGTACGGGGAGTCCGCCTACGGCCGGATCGTCCAGTACTCCACGCTCTCGAACCTGTTCATCAACAACGCGCACATCATCATCCTCGCCGCGGGTCTGACGATGGTGATCCTGACCGGCGGGATCGACCTGTCCGTCGGTGCCGTGGTGGCTCTCACGTCGGTCGCGGGCGTCATGTCGGTGAACGCGGGGCTGGACCCGTGGCTCGCCGTCGGGCTCATGGTTCTCATCGGGTCCGCCTTCGGGCTGTTCTCCGGCATCCTGATCCAGTACTTCAACGTCCAGCCGTTCATCGCGACGCTGTCGTCGATGTTCCTGGCCCGCGGGCTCGCCGCGATCCTGTCCACGGACGCCGAGCAGCTCGACCCGGACGCGTCGATCCGGGTGCTGGCCGAGACGATCACGATCGTCGACGGGCCGAAGGTGAACGACCTGGAGACCACGGCCGGAGTCATCATCGCTCTGCTGGTCGTCGCCGGGGTCTTCTTCCTGCTGCACCGCACGCGCCTGGGCCGCACCGCCTACGCCATCGGCGGCTCCGAGCAGTCCGCCCTGCTCATGGGCCTGCCGGTCAACCGGACGAAGCTGTGGCTGTACACCCTGAGCGGCACGCTGGCCGGCCTGGCGTCGGTGGTCTACACCACGCGCATCGGCGTGGGGCAGAACATCATCGGCGAGGGCTGGGAGATGCAGGCGATCGCCGCGGCGGTGATCGGCGGCACCCTGCTGACCGGCGGCGCCGGGTTCGTGCTCGGGTCCGTGGTGGGTGCTCTCGTGCTGGGTCTGATGAACGTGCTCATCACGCGCGACGGCACCATCCCGCCGGCGTGGACGACGATCATCACCGGCGGGGTCCTGCTCGTCTTCGTGCTCATCCAGCGCGCCGTGACCGCGGTCCGGCGCCGCACCTGAGCCGTCCCGGCCCGGCGCGACCCGCGGGGTCGTGCCGGGCCCGTGCGCTCCGGCCGAGCGGCCGCACGATGCCGCGGCGACGTGCCGCGCCCCAGGAAGGGTGCAAGCGACGATGGCGACGACGGTCAGTTCCGGTCAGGACGCCCGAAGGATCGTGTCAGACGGTCGTGTGAACGCTAACATTCCGGAGTGATCACCGTTCAGAGCGCCGCCGCCGCCGTCGTCGCCGGCCACACGACCCTGGGTGTCGAGCTCGGCTCGACGAACATCAAAGCCTGCCTCGTCGGACCGGGTGCGGCGACGCTCGCCGTGGGCTCCCACACGTGGGAGAACCAGTTCGTCGACCGGGTGTGGACCTACTCGCTCGACGCCGTCCGCGAGGGCCTGGCCGGTGCGTTCGCCGCCCTCGGCGCCGACGTCCGGCAGCGCTACGGGGTGCCGCTGACGACGGTGGGCGCGCTGGGCGTCTCGGCGATGATGCACGGCTACCTGGCCTTCGACGCCGACGACCGGCTGCTGGTCCCGTTCCGCACGTGGCGCAACACCTCGACGGGACCGGCCGCCGCCGAGCTGACCGCGGCCCTCGGGTTCAACGTGCCCCTGCGCTGGTCGGCCGCCCACCTCTACCAGGCGGTGCTCGACGGCGAGGAGCACGTCGGGCAGATCGCCCATCTGACGACGCTCGCCGGGTACGTGCACTGGCTGCTGACGGGGGAGCGCGTGCTCGGCGTCGGCGACGCCTCCGGCATGTTCCCGATCGACCCGGCCACGGGCTCCTACGACGGCGCCATGCTCGCCACGTTCGACGGCCTCGCCGCCGGTCACGGCTTCGCCACCCCGCTGCGCGCGCTGCTGCCCGACGTGCTGCCCGCCGGCGCGACGGCGGGGCACCTGACCCCCGCGGGCGCCGCGCTGCTCGACCCCACCGGCACGCTCGCCGCCGGCGTCCCGCTCTGCCCGCCGGAGGGCGACGCCGGCACCGGCATGGTCGCCACGAACGCCGTCGCGCCCCGCACCGGGAACGTCTCGGCCGGGACGAGCATCTTCGCGATGGTCGTGCTCGAGCGGGCGCTCGCGCAGGTGCACGAGGAGATCGACGTCGTCACCACGCCCGCGGGCGACCCCGTCGCGATGGTGCACTGCAACAACGGCTCGTCCGAGCTCGGCGCGTGGGCCGGGGTGTTCGGCGAGTTCGCCACGGCGATCGGCTCCGACGTCGGCGACGACGCCGTCTTCGCCGCGCTGCTCGCCGCAGCGCTGGAGGGCGAGCCGGACGGCGGCGGCGTGCTCGCCTACAACTACCTGTCAGGCGAGACGATCACCGGCCTCGACGAGGGCCGGCCGCTGGTCGTCCGCACCCCGGGCTCGCGCCTGACGCTCGCGAACTTCGCGCGCACGCAGGTCTACTCGATCTTCGGCACGCTGGCGCTCGGCATGCGGACGCTCGCCGCCGAGGGGGTGGCGGTCGACTCGCTGCTCGCGCACGGCGGCCTGTTCCGCACGCAGGGTGTGGCGCAGAGCCTGCTGGCGGCCGCGGTGAGGGCGCCGGTCGCCGTCGCGTCGACCGCGGGCGAGGGCGGCTCCTGGGGCATCGCCGTCCTGGCGGCCTACACGGCGGCCGTCGCCGCGGGGGAGACCCGCCCCCTCGCCGCGTGGCTCGACGAGCAGGTGTTCGCCGACGCGCAGACCGTGGTGGCCCAGCCCGACCCGCGCGACGTCGCGGGCCTCGAGGCCTACCTCGAGACGTACTCGGCCGGACTGGCCATCCAGCGCGCCGCCGTCGGCGCCATCCACTGAACCTCGGAGGACCCGAAGATGAGCGTTCCCACGTCGATGCGGGCTGCGGTCGACGCGGCCAAGGCGCGTGTCGCCGCCCTGCACGCCGAGCTGCCCCGCTGGGAGCTCGTCGTGTGGACCGCGGGCAACGTCTCCGAGAGGGTCGGTGACTACCTCGTCATCAAGCCGTCGGGCGTGAGGTACGACGACCTCGACGCCGACGCCATGGTCGTGTGCGACCTCGACGGGAACCTCGTCGAGGGGGCGCGCTCGCCGTCGTCGGACACCGCCGCGCACGCCTACGTGTACCGGCACATGGACCACGTCGGCGGCGTCGTGCACACGCACTCGACGTACGCGGCCGCCTGGGCGGCCCGCGGCGAGGAGATCCCCTGCGTGCTGACGATGATGGCCGACGAGTTCGGCGGGCCCGTCCCTGTCGGGCCGTTCGCGATCATCGGCGACGACTCGATCGGCCGCGGCATCGTCGAGACCCTCGACGGTCACCGCAGCCCCGCGGTGCTCATGCAGAACCACGGGCCGTTCACCGTGGGACGCGACGCGAGGTCCGCGGTGAAGGCCGCCGTGCTGCTGGAGGAGGTCGCCCGCGCGGTGCACGTCGCGAAGCAGGGCGGCGACCTGATCCCCATCCCGCAGGACGCGATCGACTCGCTCTACCACCGCTACCAGAACGTCTACGGCCAGCACTGACGCTGCCCGCACCCAAGGAGACAGAAGTGACGAAGCCTTACGCCGACCGCGAGATCTGGTTCTTCACCGGCTCGCAGGACCTCTACGGCCCCGAGACGCTGGAGCAGGTCGCCGCGCAGTCGCAGGAGGTGGCCGCCGCCCTGGACGCCGCCGCCGACGTGCCCGCGACGATCGTGTGGAAGCCGGTCCTCAAGGACTCGGCGTCGATCCGCCGCGCGATGCTGGACGCCAACGCGGACGACCGCGTGCTCGGCGTCGTCACGTGGATGCACACCTTCAGCCCCGCGAAGATGTGGATCGCGGGCCTCGACGCGCTGCGCAAGCCGCTGCTGCACCTGCACACGCAGGCCAACGTCGCGCTGCCCTGGGACACCATCGACTTCGACTTCATGAACCTCAACCAGGCCGCGCACGGCGACCGCGAGTACGCGTACCTGGCCGCGCGCCTGGGGGTCTCCCGGACGACGGTCGTCGGTCACGTGTCGAACCCCGCCGTGCAGCGCCGCGTCGGCACCTGGGTGCGCGGCGCGGCCGGGTGGGCCGCCACCCACGAGCTCACGCTCGTCCGCTTCGGTGACAACATGCGCAACGTCGCGGTCACCGAGGGCGACAAGACCGAGGCCGAGCTGCGCTTCGGCGTCTCGGTCAACACGTGGGGCGTCAACGACCTGGTCGCTGCTGTCGACGAGGTCGCCGACGACGCCGTGGACGCGCTCGTGGCGGAGTACGAGGAGCTGTACGACGTCGTGCCCGAGCTGCGGGCGGGCGGCGAGCGGCACGAGTCGCTGCGCTACGCGGCCCGCCAGGAGATCGCCCTGGAGTCCTTCCTTACGCGCGTGGGCGCGAAGGCCTTCACCACCAACTTCGAGGACCTCGGCGACCTGCGCCAGCTCCCCGGCCTGGCCGTCCAGCGCCTCATGGGCAAGGGCTACGGCTTCGGCGCCGAGGGCGACTGGAAGACGGCCGTGCTGGTCCGCGCGGCCAAGGTCATGGGCGAGGGCCTGCCCGGCGGCGCCTCCCTCATGGAGGACTACACCTACGACCTGACCCCGGGTGAGGAGCTGATCCTCGGCGCGCACATGCTCGAGATCTGCCCGTCGCTGACGACGACGAAGCCGCGCGTCGAGATCCACCCGCTCGGCATCGGCGGCAAGGAGGACCCGGTCCGCATGGTGTTCAACGCCGACGCCGTCTCGGGTGCCGTCGTCGTCTCCCTCGCGGACATGCGCGACCGCTTCCGGCTCACCGCGAACGTCGTCGACGTCGTCACGCCCCCGGCCGACCTGCCGCACCTGCCCGTGGCTCGCGCGGTGTGGAAGCCGCGACCGTCGTTCGAGGTGTCGGCCGAGGCATGGCTGACCGCGGGCGGCGCCCACCACACCGTGATGTCGACGGCGGCGGGCGTCGAGGCGTTCGAGGTCTTCGCCGAGATCGCGCGCGTCGAGCTGCTCGTCATCGACGAGGACACCACGCGCCGCGGGTTCAAGGACCAGGTCAACTGGAACAAGGCGTACTACCGGCTCGCCCAGGGTCTCTGACCCGCCCGACCCCCGAGGAGACCCCATGCTGCACGCCACCGTCACCGTCGACCCCGCCTTCGTCGTCGGCCCCGTCCGCCCGCGCACCTTCGGCTCGTTCGTGGAGCACCTCGGCCGCTGCGTCTACACGGGCATCCACGACCCCGCCCACCCGACCGCCGACGCCGACGGGTTCCGCGGCGACGTCGTCGACCTGGTGCGCGAGCTCGGCGTGACCACGGTGCGCTACCCGGGCGGCAACTTCGTCTCCGCCTACCGGTGGGAGGACGGCATCGGCCCGGTCGCGGACCGGCCCCGCCGCCTCGACCTCGCATGGCACTCGACCGAGCCCAACTGGGTGGGCCTCGACGAGTTCCTGCGCTGGGCCGAGAAGACCGGCGTCGAGCCGATGATGGCGGTCAACCTCGGCACCCGCGGGGTGCAGGAGGCCCTCGACCTGCTCGAGTACTGCAACGTGCCCGGCGGCACCCACTTCTCCGACCTGCGCCGCGCCAACGGCCGCGAGGAGCCGTACCGCATCAAGCTCTGGTGCCTGGGCAACGAGATGGACGGCCCCTGGCAGACCGGGCACAAGACGGCCCACGAGTACGGCCGCCTCGCCGCGGAGACCGCGCGCGCGATGCGCCAGGTCGACCCGACCATCGAGCTCGTCGCCTGCGGGTCGTCGGGCCGTGGCATGGCGACGTTCGGGGCGTGGGAGAACACCGTGCTCACCGAGGCCTACGACCAGGTCGACCTTGTCTCCGCGCACGCCTACTACTGGCCCGTCGACGGCGACACGGCCTCGTTCCTGGCGTCGGCCGTCGACATGGACCGCTTCATCGACGACGTCGTTGCCACCGCCGACGCCGTCCGGGCTGCCGGCAAGCACGACAAGCGCATCGCCGTCTCGTTCGACGAGTGGAACGTCTGGTACATGGGCACCGGCGGCGAGGACTCCGAGGCCACCGCACCGAAGGCCGTGGACGACGAGTGGCCCGTGGCGCCCCGCCTCCTCGAGGACGTCTACGACGTCGCCGACGCCGTCGTCGTCGGCAACCTGCTCATCTCGCTGCTGCGGCACACCGACCGCGTCCACGCCGCGTCGCAGGCCCAGCTCGTCAACGTCATCGCCCCGATCATGACCGAGCCCGGCGGCCGGGCGTGGAAGCAGACGATCTTCCACCCGTTCGCCCTGACGGCCCGGCACGCCGCCGGCTCGGTCCTCCGCGTCGCCGTCGACGCGCCGGCGACGACGACGACGAAGTACGGCGATGTGCCGCTCGTCGACGCGACCGTGACGCACGACGCCGCCACGGGCGAGGTCGTCGTCTTCGCCGTCAACCGCTCGCTCGACGAGCCGCTCGCGCTCGACGTCGCGCTGCGCGGGTTCGCCGGGCTGCGCGTCGTCGAGGCCGTCACGCTGTCGAACCCGGACCACACGTGGTCGGCGACGGCCGACGACGCGACGTCGGTGCTGCCGCGCACGAACGACTCCGCGGCGGTGGCGGACGGCCGGGCGACGGCCACGCTGCCGCCCGTGAGCTGGACGATGCTGCGCCTCGGGAAGGCCTGAACGCGGGGGCCCGCCGCGGTTGAATGGCCTGGTGACAGACGAGTCCGTGGCACGGCGTGGGCGGCGGCCCGCGGGGCACGACACCCGCGGCGAGATCGTCCTGGCCGCGCGCGCCGAGTTCCTCGCGCAGGGGTACGACGCCGCCTCGATCCGCGGGGTGGCGCGGCGGGCGGGCGTCGACCCGGGCACGGTGCGGCACTGGTTCGGGGACAAGTCGCGGCTGTTCGCCGCGGCGATCGGCCTGTCCGACGTCGACCCGGGCGCTGTCGCCCGCGCGGCCGTGGACGGCCCGCTCGACGGCATCGGGGCGCGGCTCGTCCGGCACGTCCTGGAGGTCTGGGACGCCGACGACGGCGGGGCGGGCATCCGCATGGCCCTCCCGGTGGCGCTCGCGGACCCGGCGCGGAGGGCGCTGCTGCCGCAGTTCCTGGGCGCGGAGGTGCTAGGCCCGCTCGCCGCGCGGCTCGACCCGGGCAGCGCGCGGCTGCGGGCCTCCCTGGCGGCGACGCAGATGGTGGGCGTCCTTCTCGCGCGGTACGTCGTCGGCGTCGAGCCGATCGCGTCGCTGCCGGCCGCCCGGGTGGCCGAGCTCGTGGGGCCGACGCTCGAGCGGTACCTCGTGGGCAGCCTCGACGGCGTGCCTCTTGCCGTGGTGCCGGGGCAGGAGCAGAATTCCTCGCATGGCGAATAACTCGGCCGCGGTCCGGGTCCGCGGCCTCCGCGTCGTCCGCGGCGGCACGACCATCCTCGAGGGCCTCGACCTCGACGTCCCCGCCGGGCAGGTGGTCGGCCTGCTCGGGCCGTCGGGCTCCGGCAAGACGACGCTCATGCGCGCGGTCGTCGGCGTCCAGGCCAACGTGACCGGCGAGCTCACCGTGCTCGGCATGCCTGCGGGCGACGCCGCGCTGCGCCACCGCGTCGGCTACGTGACCCAGGCGGCGTCGGTCTACACCGACCTGTCGGTCGTCGAGAACCTGCGGCACTTCGCGGTGCTCGCCGGGCTGCGCGGGGCCGCGGCGACCGCCGCCGTCGCCCAGGCCGTCGACGCCGTCGACCTCGGCGGGCACGAGAAGCAGCAGGTCCTCTCCCTCAGCGGTGGCGAGCGCTCGCGCGTCTCGCTCGCCGCGGCCCTCGTGGGCGACCCCGAGCTGCTCGTGCTCGACGAACCCACGGTGGGCCTCGACCCCGTGCTGCGGCGCGACCTGTGGGCGATGTTCCACCGCCTCGCCGGGCAGGGCCGGACGCTGCTCGTCTCCAGCCACGTCATGGACGAGGCCACGCGCTGCGACCGGCTGCTGCTCCTGCGGCAGGGCGTGCTCGTGGCCGACACGACCCCGGCCGCGCTGCTCGCGGAGACCGGCGCGCCCGACGCCGAGCAGGCCTTCCTCGCCCTCATCGACAAGGCGGCCGCGCGATGAGCCTCACCCTCGCCACCGCCGGCCGCGTGCTGTCCCAGCTGCGGCACGACCGCCGCACCATCGCGCTCATCATCCTGCTGCCGTGCCTCATCGTCGGCCTCGTGGCCTGGATGTTCGACGGCACCCCGGTGCTCGACCAGTTCGGGCCCGTGCTCGTCGGGTTCTTCCCCCTGTTCGTGATGTTCCTCGTCACGAGCGTGACGATGCAGCGTGAGCGGTCCAGCGGCACCCTCGAGCGCCTCATGACCACACCGCTCGGCAAGGGCGACCTCGTCGCCGGGTACGCGATCGCGTTCGGGGCGCTCGCGACCGTGCAGGCCGTCGTCGTCGTCGGCTTCGCGCTGCTCGTCGGGATGGACGTGGCCGGCCCGCTGGGGCTGGTGCTGCTCGTCGCGCTGCTCGACGCGGTGCTGGGGTGCACGCTGGGCCTGGCGGCGTCGGCCGTGGCCCGCACGGAGTTCCAGGCCGTGCAGATGATGCCCGCGGTGATCATCCCGCAGCTCATCACGTGCGGGATCCTCATGCCCCGCGACGAGATGCCGCATGTGCTGGAGTGGATCAGCCGCGTCCTGCCGCTGACGTACGCGGTCGAGTCGCTCCAGCAGCTCGCGGCGGGCGCGGGCTGGGCGGACGTGCGCGGCGCGATCGGCGTGATCGCGGTGTGGATCGTGGCCGCGGTAGCACTAGGCGTCCTGACGCTGCGCCGCCGCACGGAGTAGGGGACCCAGTCTGATCGTCGGTTGGGGTTCTGATCGTCGGAAGCGACCGACGATCAGACCCCGAACCGACGATCAGTCGCTCACGGCCTTGCCGCGAAGCGTTCCAGGACCTCCTCCTGGCCGCTGCACACGATGATGTCCGACGCCGCCACGCGCGTCTCCGGGGTCGCGTAGACGAACTCCCGGCCCGGGGACTTCACGCCGATGACGGTCACGCCGTAGCGGCGCCGCACGTCCGACTGCGCGAGGGTGAAGCCCTGCATCTCCTTGGGCGGGCGCATCTTGACGATCGTGAAGTCGTCCTCGACCTGGATGTAGTCGAGCATCTTGCCGCTGACCAGGTGCGCGACGCGCGCCCCGGCGTCGGACTCCGGGAAGACGACGTGGTGCGCGCCGATGCGCTGCAGGATCCGCCCGTGCTCGGACGTCACGGCCTTGGCCCAGATCTGCGGCGTGCCCAGGTCGACGAGGTTGGCCGTCACCAGCACCGAGGCCTCCAGCGACGATCCGATGCCGACGACGGCGACGCCGAAGTCGCGCGCGCCGATCTGGTCGAGCGCCTCCGGGTTGGTGACGTCGGCCTGCACGAGCGGCAGGCGGCCCGACCACTGGGCCACGCGCGTCTCGTCCCGCTCGACGGCGAGCACGTCCTGGCCCAGCCGGTCGAGCGTCGTCGCGATGGCCGAGCCGAAGCGGCCGAGCCCGATGACGAGCACGCCCGCGTCGCGCTCGGGCTCCTTCTTGGTCCTGTCCGGCACAACCTCTCCTTCCGGGTGACTAACCGATGATGGGGCGTTCCTCGGGGAACCGGACGATCCGACGCCGGTCGCGCAGCGCGAGCGCCGCGGCGAACGTCATCGTGCCCGTGCGCCCCACGAACATGAGCGCGCACAGCAGGTACTTGCCGGCGTCGGGCAGGCCGGGCGTGATGCCCGTGGACAGGCCGCACGTCGCGAACGCCGAGATGACCTCGAACAGCACGCGGTCGAGCGGCAGGCCCGAGACCTGCATGAGGCCCAGCGTCGCGACGAGCACCGCCGTCGCGCCGAGGAACACCACGGCGATCGCGACGCGCAGCGTGTCCGGCGGGATGCGGCGGCCGAACGCCTCGATGTCGCGGTCGCCGCGGGCCTCGGCGCGGATGGCGAGCAGCATGACGGCGAGCGTCGTCACCTTGATGCCGCCACCGGTCGACGCGGAGCCGCCGCCCACGAACATGAGCGCGTCCGTGATGACCCACGTGCCCTCGTGCATGGCCCCGACGTCGACGGCGGCGAACCCCGCCGAGCGCGGCATGACGCCCGCGAAGAGCGAGGCCAGCACCTTCTCGTGCGTGGCCAGCGGCCCGAACGTCGCCGGGTTGCGCCACTCCATGGCCGCCATGAGCAGCCATCCGAGCACCACGAGCGCGAGCGACGTGACGATCGTCAGCTTGGTGTGCAGCGACCAGCGCGCCCAGTGCCGGTGCCGGCGACGCTGGGTGTTCATGACGTTGAGCACCACGGGGAAGCCGAGCGCGCCGACGAACACGCCGAGGATGATCGGCAGGTCGAGCAGCCAGTCGCCGACGTGCGGCGTCAGGCCCTCCGGCGTCGGGACGAACCCGGCGTTGTTGAACGACGAGATGCCGTAGAAGAGCGAGTGCCAGACGGCGGTGCCGAGGCCCTCGTGCAGCACGAGGAACCGCGGCAGGAGCATCACCGCCACGACGAGCTCGAGCGACGTCGTCGTCACGATGACCACGCGCACGAGCGAGCCGACCTCGCCCAGGCGGTCCGTCTTGGTCTCCGACGCCGTGAGCATGCGCTGCGTCAGCCCGATGCGGCGCGACACCGCGAGGCCCAGGATCGACGCGAGCGTCATGACGCCGAAGCCGCCCACCTTGATGGCGAGCATGATCACGACCAGTCCCCACGTGGACCAGTACGTCCCGGTGTCGACGACGGTCAGGCCCGTCACGCAGACCGCGGAGACGGCGGTGAACAGCGCGTCGACGAACGGCGCGGCCCGCCCGGACGCGGTGGCCCACGGCGCCGCGAGCAGCACGGTGAAGACGGCGCAGACCCCGAGGAACACCGCGACGGCCAGGCGGGCGGGGGAGCGGCGCGCGACACGGTCGACGAGCTCGCGCAGCCCGAGCAGGCTGCCCTGCGCTGCGGCCATGCGTGCCTCCTCACCTCGTCGTCCGGGACGCTCGGCCAACTCTGGCACAACGTCAGATACCGTGACGGGCATGCCTCTCGCCCGTCTCGTCTGGAGCCCAGCGCTGCTGCGCTACGACTTCGGACCAGGGCACCCGATGTCGCCCGCCCGGCTGGACCTGACGATGCGCCTGGCCGACGAGCTCGGGCTGCTCACGTCCCGCGACCTCGAGGTCGTCTCCGTGCCGCCCGCCCCCGACGTCGTGCTGGAGACCGTGCACGACGCCGACTACGTCGCCGCCGTCCGCGCGGCGGCCGCGGGCACGCCCGCCCCGGAGCGCGGCCTGGGCACGGAGGACGACCCGGTGTTCCCCGGCATGCACGACGCCGCGGCCCGGCTCGTGGCCGGCTCCGTCGACGTCGCCGACGCCGTCTGGGACGGCCGCGTGCTGCACGGCCTCAACATCGCCGGCGGCATGCACCACGCGCACCGGGGCGTCGCCTCGGGCTTCTGCATCTACAACGACGCCGCCGCCGCGATCCGCCGCCTGCTCGACGCCGGGGCGGAGCGCGTCGCCTACGTGGACCTCGACGCGCACCACGGCGACGGCGTCGAGGCCGAGTTCTGGGACGACCCGCGCGTGCTGACGGTCTCGGTCCACCAGGACGGCTCGACGCTCTTCCCGGGCACGGGCCGCGCGTCCGACGTCGGGGGGCCGGGCGCCGAGGGGTTCGCCGCGAACGTCCCGCTGCCCCCGCGCACGACGTCGGCGGGCTGGCTGCGGGCGTTCGACGCCGTCGTGCCCGCGCTGCTGCGCGAGTTCCGGCCGCAGGTGATCGTGTCCCAGCACGGGGCCGACGCGCACGCGCGCGACCCGCTGAGCGACCTGCGCGTGGGGGTCGACGCGCTGCGGCAGGCCGCCCGCGTGCTGCACGACCTCGCGCACGAGCTGGCCGACGGCCGGTGGGTGGCGCTCGGCGGGGGCGGGTACGCCGTGGTCGACGTCGTGCCGCTCGTGTGGTCGTCGCTGCTCGCGGAGGCGCTGCACGCGCCGCTGGACCTCGCCCAGCCGCTGCCGCCCGCGTGGCGCGAGCACGTCGCGCAGGTCTCGGGGCTCTCCGCGGCCCGCTACCTGGGCATCGAGACTGCCGACTGGCGCCGCTGGGCGACGGGCTACGACCCCGCGGACGACGTCGACCGCGCCGTGCTCGCGGCGCGGAAGGCCGTGTTCCCGCTGTGGGGCCTGGACCCGTACCACGACTGAGGCGCGGCCTCAGCCCCGCAGCAGCGGCAGGAGCTGGCGGCCCTGCCGCCGGATCTCCTCGAGGTACGGGGTGTCGGACAGCACGAAGTGCGTCACCCCGAGGTCCTGGTACCGCCGCAGCGACGCGGCCACGTCCTGAGGGGACCCGACGAGCCATGTCGTCGCCGCGCCCTCGCCGCCGAACCGGCCGGGCGTCGTGTAGAGGTTGCCGTCGAGCACCTCGCCGCGGGCCGCGAGGTCCAGCAGGCGCTGCTGCCCGACGGCGGCCGGCCGGTGCCCGGCGCTCGGCTGGGCGCCGGCGGCCGCCGCCATCTGGGCCACCTTCGCCTCGGCCGCGTCCCAGGCCTCCTCGGTGGTGTCCCGGACCACCGTGGTGACGCGCAGCCCGAACTCGAGCGGGTCGTGCTCGCGGCCCAGCTCCAGCGCGAGCGCCCGCAGCCGCGCGATGCGCTCCGCGACGTCGTCGAGCGGCTCGCCCCAGAAGAGCTGCACGTCGGCCTCGGTGGCCGCGACCCGCTGGGCGGCGTCGGACGCCCCGCCGAAGTACAGCCGCGGGTGGCGCCGCCCTGCGACGTCGGCGGGCCGGATGCCGAGCCGGGAGCCCCGCACGGAGAAGTGCTCCCCCTCGTAGGTGACCTCGTCCTGCGTCCACAGCCGGCGGACGATCTGGAGGAACTCCCTGGTGCGCGCGTAGCGGTGCGCCGGGTCGCCCTCGGCGTCGCCGTACGCGGCGAGGTCGTCCTGCCCCGAGACGATGTTGACGTCGACGCGCCCGCCCGTGAGGTGGTCCAGCGTCGCGGCCGACGCCGCGAGGTGCGCCGGCCGCCAGTAGCCCGGGCGCACCGCGATCAGCGGGCGGAACGTCGTCGTCCGGGCGGCGAGCGCCGTCGCCACCGTGAAGGTGTCCGGGCGGCCCCAGCTCGTGCCGAGCAGGGCCCCGTCCCAGCCGTCGTCCTCGAGGGCACGGGCGTGCTCGGTGAGGTGGTCGAGGCCGTTGTGCTCCGCGACGGCGGGCTCGCCCCGGTGGCCCGGGTGGGTCTGGTTCGGGATGTACCAGAGCAGGGTGCTGTCGGGCAGGGTGTCGTCGGGCAGGGTGTCGTCCGGCATGGTGCTCACCGGCGGGAGCGGTGTCGGGGGGCCCTGGGCATGCCGCGACCGTACGGCTTGTTGAGCGTGATGCTCGACAATGCCGAGCGGTGCTCACGATGCGAGACGTGCCGCCGCGACGACGTCCTCGACGCCGCCGTTTCGACGCACGCGCGGCGTCGGGTATCCTGGGGGACGGACTTTTCTCGTGTTGGTCGGTGGACCAACCGGCTGTTCCACCGACCAACTCGCACTCGGGAGGGCCACATGGGCTCCGTCATCAAGAAGCGCCGCAAGCGTATGGCGAAGAAGAAGCACCGCAAGCTGCTTCGCAAGACGCGCCACCAGCGTCGTAACAAGAAGTGACGTACCGAGGCCCGGCTCCCCGAGGGAGGCCGGGCCTCGTGCTTTGCGGGGCGGCTACCGCTCCAGGCGCTTGCGCAGCTGGCGCCGCACGGCCCGGACCACGAGCCCGAACACCCACGCCGCGCCCGCCCACGACGCCGTCCGGACGCTGCGCCCGGCCACGCGGTGGCCCCGGCCGCGGAACTCTCGGATGGGCCAGCCGACGTCGCGTGCGTGACGGCGCAGGCGCCGGTCCGGGTTGATCGGGCAGGGGTGCCCGACGGCGGCCATCATCGGCAGGTCGTTGAGCGAGTCGCCGTACGCGTAGGACGCCTCGAGGTCGAGGTCCTCCCGCTCGGCCAGCCGGCGCACCGAGTCGGCCTTGACGGCGCCGTGCATGAGGTCGCCCAGCAGGCGTCCCGTGTAGTACCCGTCCTTGTGCTCCGCGACCGTCCCCAGACAGCCCGTGGCGCCCACGCGCAGCGCGATGAGGCGGCCGATCTCCACGGGCGTGGCCGTGACGAGCCACACCTGGTCGCCCGCGGCGAGGTGCTGGTCGATGAGCTTCTTGGTGCCGGGGAAGATGCGCAGCTCGAGGACGGTGTCGTAGACCTCTTCGCCGACGGCGGTGATCTCGGCGACGGAGCGGCCCGCGATCAGGCTCAGCGCGCGCGAGCGCACCTGGTCGATCTGGTCCTTGGACTCCCCGAACAGCAGGTAGCGCGCCTGGATGATCCCGAACCGCACGAGGTCGGCCGTGCCGAAGAACTTGCGCTGGTAGAGCGCCCTGGCCAGGTGGTACGCGCTGGCGCCGCGGATGACGGTGTTGTCGACGTCGAAGAACGCGGCCGCCTGCCGGCGCGGCGTGACCCCTGGAGCGTCGGACATGCCGCCCACCTTATCCGCGCGCGTACGCTGTGGCTGTGGACAGGCCGCCGACGCTCACCGCCCGGGTGGTCCTGTTCACCCGCGCGGGCTGTCACCTGTGCGACGACGCACGCGCCGTCGTGGCCCGGGTGTGCGAGGCGGCCGGTGAGACGTGGTGTGAGGTCGACGTCGACGCCGGGCCTGATTCCGCTACCCTGCGTGACCGGTACGGCGACTACGTGCCCGTCGTCGAGGTCGACGGCGTCCAGCAGGGGTTCTGGCAGGTCGACGGCGACCGGCTGGCGCGGCGGCTCGCGGGGCGCCGATGACGACGCACGGGCCCGCGGCGGACAGGAGGATGCGGTGATCGAGACCGGCGAGGCAGCGGTGCCGGCGGCGACGGTGGCGCGCCTGCCGCACTATCTGCGCGCGTTGCGCGATCTCCAGGCGTCGGGCGTGAGCACGACGTCGTCGACGGAGCTCGCGGAGGCGTCGGGCGTCGGCTCGGCGCAGCTGCGCAAGGACCTGTCGTACCTGGGCTCGTTCGGCACGCGCGGCGTCGGGTACGACGTCGGCTCGCTGTGCTCCGTCATCGCGGGCGCCCTGGGCCTGGAGACGACGCACCGGCTCGCGATCATCGGCATCGGCAACCTGGGCCAGGCCCTGGCGAACTACTCCGGGTACACCAAGCGCGGCTTCGAGGTCGTGGCGCTGCTCGACGTGTCCCCGGCCGTCGTGGGCTCGCGCCCGTCCGGCGGGCTGGCCGTGGAGCCGCTGGACGCGCTGGAGGCGGTGCTCGAGCGGGAGTCCGTGACGATGGTGGTCATCGCGACGCCCGGCCCGGCCGCGCAATCGGTCGCCGAGCGCGTCGTCGCGGCCGGCGTGCACGAGATCCTGTCCTTCGCGCCCGTGGCGCTCCAGCTGCCCGACACCGCCGTCGTGCGGTCGGTGGACGTGGCGGGCGAGCTGCAGATCCTGGCGTTCCACGCGGCGGCCCGCGCGGCGACGCACTGACGCCGAACGCCGAACCCCCCGTTTCACCGTCGTACTTTCTTGCGTTCTGAACGGCAGAACGCAAGAAAGTACGACGGTGAAACGGGGGGTCGCGGGTGTCAGGCCTGCTTGATCGTCGAGACGTCGAGGGCGATCTTGACCTTGTCGCCCACCAGGAAGCCGCCGGTCTCCAGCGCGGCGTTCCAGGTCAGGCCGTAGTCGGCGCGCGAGATCTCGAGCTCGGACTCGAAGCCGGCGCGCGCGTTGCCGAACGGGTCGGTGGCGGTGCCGGTGAACTCGGTGGGGAGCTCGACCTGGCGGGTCACGCCGTTGATGGTCAGGTCGCCCACGACCAGGATCTCGTTGCCCGCGACCTTGACGGTCGTCGACGCGAAGGACCACTCCGGCTTCGTGGCGGCGTCCCAGAAGTCGGCCGACTTGAGGTGGTTGTCGCGGTTGGCGTCGCCCGTGCTGACCGAGGCGGGGTCGAGGACGGCGGTCACCGACGAGGCCTCGAGGTCGTCACCGACCGTGATGGCGCCCGACGTGATCGCGATGGTGCCGCGGACCTTGGCGATGCCCGCGTGGCGGACCTGGAACGAGGCGGTCGAGTGCGCGGCGTCGATGACGTAGGTGCCGGCGGTGAGGTCGGTGGGGAGCGGCGTGGCCATGGTGGTTCTCCTGGTCTGGTCGGTCAGCGTGTCGATCGGCATGATCGGGCCAGGCACAGTTGAATCCTCAACTACCAGCCTGGTTGAACGTGTAACCATCCGGTTCGGTAGCGTATTCCCATGACAGAGCCTCGCTGGCTCAGCGACGACCAGCAACGATGGTGGCGCGCCTACCTCGAGGGGACCGCGCGGTTCGTGGACGCGCTCGACCGCGCCCACGACGACGGCGTCCCCCTCAGCCTCGGCGAGTACCACCTCATGGTCCAGCTGTCCGAGGCGCCGGGCCGCACCCTGCGCATGTCGGAGCTCGCCGACTGCCTCGCGCTGT
The DNA here is from genome assembly GCF_004135385.1 of Xylanimonas protaetiae. NCBI lineage: Bacteria > Bacillati > Actinomycetota > Actinomycetes > Micrococcales > Promicromonosporaceae > Xylanimonas > Xylanimonas protaetiae. The sequence goes on from NZ_CP035493.1 coordinate 1,689,052, forward strand.
CCCGCTCCCGCCTCACCCACACCGTCGACCGGATGGAGCGGCGCGGCCTCGTGCGGCGCGAGCCCGTGCCCGGCGACCGGCGCGGCGTCAACTGCGTGATGACCGACGCCGGGTGGGACCTGCTCGTCGCCTCGGCACCCCACCACGTCGAGGCGGTGCGCCGGTACATGGTGGACGTGCTCACGCCCGAGGAGTTCGAGGTGCTCGGGCGGGCGATGGCCAAGGTGGCCCGGGAGGCCAGGCGCGCCCTCGGCTGAGGCGCCGCGTGACCCTGGTCTCACAGCGACTGGCGCCGGCTGAACGCTCAGTGGCGCGTGGGACACTGGCGCCATGGTGACCACCACCGTCCATCTGCTGCGCCATGGCGAGGTGCACAACCCGGGCCGCGTGCTCTACGGCCGCATCCCGGGCTACCACCTGTCCGAGCGCGGCCACGAGATGGCCCGGATCGTCGCGGCGGCGCTCACCGAGCAGGGCCGCGACGTCGTCGGCGTGATCGCCTCCCCGCTGCAGCGCGCGCAGGAGACGGCCGCGCCGATCGCCGCGGCGTTCAAGCTCGCCACGGGCACCGACGAGCGGCTCGTCGAGGCCGGCAACCGGTTCGAGGGCACGACGATCGGGGCCAAGCCCTGGCAGCTGCTCAACCCGCGCTGGTGGCCGCTGCTGCGCAACCCGCTCACGCCGTCGTGGGGCGAGCCGTACCGCGAGCAGGCCGACCGCGTGCAGGCTGCCGTCGCGGACGCCCGCGCGGCGCACGCCGGGCACGAGGTCGTCCTCGTCAGCCACCAGCTGCCCATCTGGGTCACGCGCCTCGGGTACGAGGACCGTCGGCTGTGGCACGACCCCCGCAAGCGCCAGTGCACGCTGTGCTCCCTGACCAGCCTGCACTTCGACGACGACGAGCTCGTCGGCATCGAGTACTCCGAACCGGCCGGGCACCTCGCGACGTCCCTGAGCAAGGGAGCGTGGTCGGTCAAGTGAACGCCGTCCGTCGTCGGGTGGCCGCGGCCACCGGGATGCTTCTCGCTGCCTCGCTGCTCATGGCCGGCTGCGCCCAGGACTCGGGCGCGGGCGACGCCGTCGACACCGGGTTCGTCCCCGGCGACGGGTCGGTGCGCGAGTGGGCGCCGGGGGACCGCGAGGACCCCGTCACCATCGCCGGCACGGACTTCGCGGGCAACCCCGTCAGCACGGCCGACTGGGCCGGCGACGTCGTCGTCGTCAACACCTGGTACGCCGGGTGCGCGCCGTGCCGGGCCGAGGCGCCCGACCTCGTCGCGCTCGCCAACGGCCGCGCCGCCGACGGCGTGCGCGTGCTCGGCATCAACACGCAGGACGACGCCGGCGCCGCCCAGGCGTTCGAGCGGACGTTCGACGTGCCCTACCCGTCGATCGCCGACGCGAACGGCTCCGTCATCGCGAAGCTGTCGGGCGTCGTCGCGCTCCAGGCCGTGCCCACCTCGGTGGTGCTCGACCAGGAGCACCGCGTGGCCGCACGCGTCATCGGCAAGGCGGACGCGTCGACGATGAAGGCCCTGGTCGACGACCTCCTCGCAGAGCAGGGCCCCGCCGGCACGGCCACCCCGGCGGCCGGCTGATGGGCGAGGCCTTCCAGACCACCGCCTTCTCCGGGTCGATGCTGCTCGCCGTCCCGGTGGCGATCCTCGCCGGCCTGGTGTCGTTCGCGTCGCCGTGCGTCCTGCCGCTCGTGCCCGGCTACGTCGGGTACGTCAGCGGCATGGCGGCGTCGTCGGTCGGGGGAACGGCGTCGCGCCGCGTCGGCCGGGGCCGCGTGCTGGGCGGGGTCGCCCTGTTCGTCGCCGGGTTCACCGTCGTGTTCGTCGCCTTCATGGGCGCGGCCGGGGCCGTCGGGTCGCGGCTCGTGCAGTGGGAGGACACCCTCACGCGCGTGCTCGGCGTCGTCGTCCTGCTCATGGGGCTCGCGTTCCTGGGCGGCATCCCGTTCCTCCAGCGCGAGCGGCGCTTCCACGTGAGCCCGCGCGCCGGGCTGTGGGGTGCCCCGCTGCTGGGCGTCGTGTTCGGCCTGGGCTGGACGCCGTGCATCGGCCCGACCCTCACCGCCATCACGGCCCTCTCGCTCGACCAGGCGTCCGTGGGGCGCGGCGTCGCGCTCGGCGTCGCGTACTGTCTGGGGCTCGGCGTGCCGTTCCTGCTGGTCGCGCTGGGGCTGCAGTCCTCGCAGCGCATGCTCGGGTTCCTGCGCCGGCACCGGCTGGCGATGCTGCGCCTGGGCGGCGGGCTGCTCGTGCTCATCGGGCTCGCGCTCGTCACGGGGCTGTGGGGCGCGGTGATCCGGGCGATCCAGGGCTGGATCGGCGGCTGGGAGACGGTGGTCTGATGAGCGAGCGGACGCAGTACCGGCCCGAGGGGATCGCCGACGAGTTCGTCGCGGCCCCGGTCGAGCACGAGGTCCCGGCGGGCGTGCCCGGCGAGGGCGGTCAGCCGCGGCTCCCGGCGCTCGGCGTCGTCGGCTGGCTGCGCTGGACCTGGCGCCAGCTCACGTCGATGCGCGTCGCCCTGCTGCTCCTCATGCTGCTCGCCGTGGCCGCGGTGCCCGGCTCGATCCTGCCGCAGCGCGGCCCCAACCCCGACAAGGTGCTCCAGTACCTGGGCGACCACCCCACGAGCGGCCAGTGGCTCGACCGGTTCGGGTTCTTCGGCGTCTACACGTCGCCGTGGTTCAGCGCGATCTACCTGCTGCTGTTCGTCTCGCTCGTCGGGTGCATCCTGCCGCGCGCGGCGCAGCACGCCCGCAACCTGCGCGGCCGCCCGCCGCGCACGCCCGCGCGCTTCACGCGCTTCCCGGCGCAGGCGTCCGGCACGACGCCGGCGTCGCCCGACGACGTCGTCGCCGCCGTGGCGGGACGGCTGCGGCGCGGGCGCACGTTCCGCGTCGACGTCGGGCACGAGGAAGCGACGACGCGGCGGCCCGCCGCCCGGACGCTCGCCGCCGAGCGCGGGTACCTGCGCGAGAGCGGCAACCTCGTCTTCCACGTCGCGCTGCTCGGCCTGCTCGTCTCGGTCGCGCTCGGGCAGCTCTTCCACTACCGCGGGCAGGCCATCGTCACCGAGGGGCGCGGGTTCGCCAACGCCGTCGTCGACTACGACACGTTCGACAAGGGCGCGTGGTTCCGGGCCGAGGAGCTGCGGCCGTTCTCGCTCACGCTCGACTCGTTCACCTCGGAGTTCGCCAGCGACACCGTCGCGTTCGCGCAGGCCCGCGACTTCACCGCGCACGTCACGGTGAGCGGCGCGGACGGCGCCGCTCCGGAGAGGACGACCATCAAGGTCAACCATCCGCTGACGATCGACGGCGCCAAGATCTACCTCCAGGGCAACGGCTTCGCGCCCGAGGTCACGGTCCGCGACGCCCAGGGCGAGGTCGCGTTCTCCGGGCGCGTGCCGTTCATCCCGCAGGACACGATGTACACCTCGCGCGGCGTCATCAAGGTGCCCGACGTGAGCAAGGGCCTGGAGCAGATCGGCCTGACGGGCTACTTCCTGCCCACCGCCGTCGTCGACGACGCCGGCAACGCCCGCTCGGTGTTCCCGCAGCCGAACAACCCCATGCTCGTGCTCCAGGTGTGGACGGGCGACCTCGGGCTCGACGGCGGCGTGCCGCAGAACGTGTACAAGCTCGACACGGCGTCGATGACGGCGGCGACCGACGACGACGGCACGCGCTCCCAGGTGCTGCTCCAGCCTGGCCAGACCGTCGACCTGCCCGACGGGCTCGGCACCATCTCGCTCGGCGCCGAGGTGCCGCGCTACGTCGCGCTCGACCTGCGCTACGACCCGTCGCTCGTCTGGGTGCTGACCTTCGCGCTGCTCGCCCTCGCCGGGCTGGGCGTCTCGCTCTTCACGCCGCGCCGCCGCGTCTGGCTGCGCGCCTGGGCCATGCCCGAGGGCGGCACGCGCGTCGAGCTCGCCGGCCTCGCGCGCGGCGACGACGCCGGGCTGCAGGGCGAGGTCGACCGCGCCCTCGCGGCCGTCCCCGGCCTGCCCGACGCCGCCACCGACGCCGCCACCGCCACCGACACCGGCGCCGCCGCCACCACCGACCCGCCCGGGGACACCACCCCCGCCGCCACGGACCTGCACCACCAGGAGGATCCCCGATGACCACCGCGCAGATCGGCGAGCTGTCCACGCTGCTCGTCTGGGGCGCGCTCGTGTCGCTGACGATCGCGCTCGTCGCCTTCGCCGTCGACCTCGCCCGTCGCACCGACGTGCGCGCCGAGCACCGCGTCGCCGAGCCCGCTCTCGTCGGGGCGTCGCAGGACGCCGCCCCGCGCGCGCAGGCCGACCTCCCCACCGCGCCCCCGCGTCGTCGGGCCGCCGGCATCGCCATGTCCACGACGTCGCTCGGCGCGCTGCTGCTGCTCGCGGGGATCGTGACCCGCGGCATCGCCGCGGGCCGCACCCCGTGGGCGAACATGTACGAGTTCACGCTCGTCGGGTCGTTCGTGGCGGTCGCGGTGTTCCTCGTCGTCAACGCGCGCCGCGACGTGAGGTTCCTCGGGGCGTTCGTCACGGGCCTCGCCGCCGTGTTCCTCACGCTCGGGCTCAACGTCTTCTACATCGCCGCGATGGGCGTGCAGCCGGCGCTCCAGTCCTACTGGCTCGTGCTGCACGTGGGTGTCGCGATCACCGCGACAGGCGTGTTCACGGTGGCCTTCACGGCCTCGGTGCTCCAGCTGCTGCGCACCGCGCGCGACGCCGGCTCCGGCTGGCTGGGCACCTGGCACTGGCTCGACCGCGTGCCCGCGCCCGCGTCGCTCGAGGCGCTGAGCTTCCGCCTCAACGCCGTCGGGTTCGTGCTGTGGACCTTCACCATCATCGGCGGGGCCATCTGGGCCGAGCACGCCTGGGGCCGCTACTGGGGCTGGGACCCCAAGGAGACCTGGTCGTTCGTGATCTGGGTCGTCTACGCCGCCTACCTGCACGCGCGCACGACGCGCGGCTGGTCGGGCTCGCGCGCGGCGTGGTTCGTCGTCGTCGGGTTCGCGTGCGTGCTGTGGAACTTCACGGGCGTGAACCTGGTGTTCAACGGCAAGCACAGCTACTCAGGGCTCTGACCGTCCGCGGCCGTCTCCGCGAGCCCGGGGCGGCTCAGTGCGTCGGGTCGCCCGGGTCGCCGGTGCGGCCCTCGCGGCGGCGGCGCTCCCGCTCCGCCTGCTGCTTGAGGCGCCACAGGAACTCGGGGTCGTCGTCGGGTGCGAGGGGGCCCTCGCGGCGCGGGCCGCTGCTCTGCCGGCCCCGCCCGCCCTGCGGTGCCGCCGCGGGGCCGGACGCGCGCCGGAAGATGATCCACGCGAGCCCGCCGATCACGGGCACCACCACGATCAGCACCGCCCACAGCCACTTGGGCAGCCCGCCCGTCTCCTCCTTGCGCGCGCCGGCGAGGTCGGCCAGCGCGTAGACGGCGAGGCCGATGATGGCGAGGGTGAGGATCACGCGGGGCATGTCCACAGCGTAGGCCGGTCCGGGAGCCCCGTGGGGGGCGCTTACCCTGGTTCCGTGCCACTCGTCGTGTACTCCCTCTGGCGGCTCGCGCTCCTCGCGGTCGTGTTCGTCGTCGTGTGGGCGGCCGGTGCGGACCCGCTGCTCGCGGGCGTCGTCGCCGTCGTCGTCGCCGCGCTGGTGAGCTACCTGCTGCTGCGCCGGCAGCGCGACGCGAGCGCCGCCTGGATCGCGCAGCGCGTGGCGTCCCGCACGAAGCACCAGACCGCGTTCTCCCGCGCGGTGGCCGAGGACGAGGCGGCGGAGGACGAGGCCGCGAGCTGACGCCCGCGGCGACCCGGGTCAGGCGCCCAGCGCCAGGCCGACCGCCAGCAGGACCCCGTAGGCCAGCTCGTACATGCCCGTGCCCGCCAGGACCGGGACCAGCAGCTTGCCGCGGGCGCCCGCCAGGACGGGCAGCGACAGCAGCACCGCCGGCAGGCTGAGCAGCAGCACCCCGAGCGCCCAGGGCGACCAGATCCCGGCCAGGGCGCCGAGCAGCAGCGGCACCCCGAGCATCGTCACGTACGCCTGGCGCGCCCGCGCGTCCCCCAGCCGCACGGCCAGCGTGCGCTTGCCCGCGACGACGTCGGTGGGGATGTCGCGCAGGTTGTTGACCATGAGCAGCGCGCACGCGATGAGCCCGACGCCGACGGCGCCGAGCACCGACGGGCCGGTGACGCGCCCGGCCTGCGTGAACGTGGTGCCCAGCGTGGCCACGAGGCCGAAGAACACGAAGACGCCCACCTCGCCCAGCCCCGCGTACCCGTACGGGCGCTTGCCGCCCGTGTAGTACCAGGCTGCCACGATCGCGGCCGCGCCGACGGCGAGCAGCCACCACTGGCCGCTCAGCCACGTCAGCAGCAGGCCGAGCACGGCCGCGACGCCGAACGCCGCGAACGCGGCCGCCTTGACGTGCCCCGGCCGGGCCAGGCCCGACGCCGTCAGGCGCAGCGGGCCGACGCGGTCGAGGTCGGTGCCGCGCACGCCGTCGGAGTAGTCGTTGGCGTAGTTGACGCCCACCTGGAGCGCGAGCGCCACGCCGAGGGCGAGCAGCGCCCGGCCTGCCGAGAACCCGCCGGCGAGGGCCGCGGCCCCGGAGCCCACGAGCACGGGCGAGGCGGCGGCGGGCAGGGTGCGGGGGCGGGCCCCGGCGACCCACTCGGCAGGGGTGGCCATGGTGGTGGTGCTCCTCGTGCGTCGTCGTGCGGGGGCGGGCGGCCCCGGTGGCGCGCCGCGTCAGTGCGCGGCGGCAGCCTCGGCGACCGCCCGGCGGTCGACCTTGCCGGGGCCGCGCAGCGGCAGGGAGCCGGTGACGTAGACCCGTCGCGGGGCCGACGGCGCCCCCAGCCTAGCCGCGACGGCGGCGCGCACCGGGGCCAGCACCTCGGGGGGCAGCGGCGCGAACGCCCCGCTCGGCGCGTCCTGCGTCGCGACGACGGCGACGAGCGCCTGCCCCCACTCGGCGTCGGGTACGCCGACGACGCAGACCTCGGCGCCCCGCACCCCGAGCACCCCCGGGAGCACCTCGGCCAGCACCGCCTCGACGGCCGCCGGGGCGACGTTGACCCCGCCCGTGACGACGACGTCGTCGGCCCGGCCGAGCACGGCGAGCACCCCGGCGTCGAGCGTGCCGAGGTCGGACGTGCGGAACCAGCGGGTGCCGTCGTCGTCGGTGCGGAACACGGCGGCCGTCGCGTCGGGGTCGCCGACGTAGCAGGCGGCGAGCGTCGGGCCGGCGATCTCCACGACGCCGGGGCCGCCCGCGGCGGCGAGGCGCAGGCGGACCCCCGTCAGCGGGACGCCGTCGTAGACGCAGCCGCCCGCCGTCTCGGACATGCCGTACGTGCGCACCACGGGCACGCCGAGCGCGAGCGCGCGGGCCAGGAGCGGGGGCGGCGTCGCTGCGCCGCCCAGCAGCACCGAGCCGCACCGGGCCAGGGCCTCGAGCCCTGCGGGCGCCCCGTCGTCGGCGGCCGCGAGCACGCGGTGCAGCTGCGTGGGGACCAGGGAGACGTGGACGGGCGCGTCGTCGACGAGCGCCGGCGCGAGCAGGGCGGCGAGGCCGTCCGGCGTGAAGCGCGCGCCGGGCTCCGCGGCGACGAGGGGCGTCGGGACTCCGGCGTCGGCGGCGAGCAGCGAGCGCATGACCACCTGGACGCCGGCCACGTGCGTGGCGGGCAGCGACAGCACCCAGCGGCCGGGGCCGCCGAGCCGCTCGTGCGTGGCCGTCGCGGACGCGCGCAGGGCCGCGGCGGTGAGCGCGACCTCGCGCGGCGTGCCCGTCGAGCCGGACGTCCGCACCACGACGGCGGTGCCGTCCGGGAGGTCGCCGGCGTGCAGCCGGGCGAGCGGGGCGAGTGCCGGCCCGCCGTCGAGCGCGCCGCGCAGCTGGCGCGCGATCGTCCCGACGCTGGCGGGCAGAGGCGCGTGTTCCACGCCGATCAGGGTAAGTGTCACGGCGTGCACGGGCGGCGCCGGTCGCACCGCATAGGGTGGCGCCAACCGAGGAGGATCTTGATGACGAGGCGACCCCTGGCAGCCCTGAGCGGGGTGCTGGCCCTGGCGCTCACCCTGAGCGCGTGCTCGGCCGACGAGCCCGCCGCCGTGACCGTGACGGCCACCCCGAGCCCCGACGCGACACGCGTCGCCCCGCCGGAGCCGGTGGTGCCCGCCGAGCCGGTCGTGTGGCCGCTCACGGGTGTGGAGACCGCGGAGGTCGCGCAGCGCCCGGCGCTCGCCGTCAAGGTGGAGAACGCGCGCGAGGCACGCCCGCTGACGGGCCTGGAGAAGGCCGACACGGTGTGGGAGCAGACCGTCGAGGGCGGCATCACCCGCTTCGTGGCCGTCTACCAGTCGCAGCTGCCCGACACGGTGGAGCCCGTGCGCTCCGTGCGGCCCATGGACGCCGGCATCGTGGCCCCGCTGGGCGGCCTCCTGGCCTTCTCGGGCGGCCAGGCGCGGTTCGTCAACGAGGTCAGGGACGCGGGCGTCCAGATCGTGTCGATGGACGCCGGGAACGGCGGGTTCTCCCGCGACCGGTCGCGGCGTGCGCCGCACAACGTCGTCGGCAACATCCAGACGTTCCTCGGGCAGGCCCGCGACGACCGCAAGGTGCCGCCGCCCGCCCAGTTCGCGTTCGCGAAGCCGGGCGAGCCGTCGTCCGCGGAGACCGCCGGCACGCCGGCGTCGCTGCTGGACATCACCTTCTCGCGCATGCAGCGCACGAAGTGGAGCTGGGACGCGGCGTCGGGCACGTGGCAGCGCAGCGACGGCGACACCCCGTCCGTCTCGTCGGCCGGCGTGCGCCTGGCCGCGACGAACGTGGTCGCGCTCACGGTGAACCAGGTCGACACCGGCACCGTCGACCCGTCGGGCACCGCCGTGCTGGAGACGAAGATGGTCGACTCCGGCGAGGGCTTCGTCGCCAGCGCGGGCAAGACCGTCCCCGTCCACTGGTCCAAGCCCGCGGTCGACGCCCCGCTGCTGCTGACGGCCGCCGACGGGTCGCCGATCACGCTCCAGCCCGGGAACACGTGGGTGCAGCTCGTCCCCAAGAGCACGGGGACCTGGACGGTCGCCCCCTGACCCCGAGGTCAGAAGGCGTACGGGAACCGGCTCCAGTCCGGGTCGCGCTTCTCCAGGAACGCGTCGCGCCCCTCGACGGCCTCGTCGGTCAGGTACGCCAGGCGCGTGGCCTCGCCGGCGAAGACCTGCTGGCCCATGAGGCCGTCGTCGGCCAGGTTGAACGCGAACTTCAGCATGCGGATCGCCTGCGGTGACTTCGTGGCGATGATGGCCGCGTGCTCCAGCGCGAGCTCCTCGACGTCGGCGTGCTCGGCGACCTCGTTGACGGCGCCCCAGCGCTCGGCGTCGTCGGCGGAGTACTCGCGGGCGAGGAAGAAGATCTCGCGGGCGCGCTTCTGGCCCACCTGGCGGGCCAGGTAGGCCGACCCGTAGCCGCCGTCGAACGAGCCGACGTTCGCGTCGGTCTGCTTGAAGCGGGCGTGGTCGCGGCACGCGATCGACAGGTCGGCGACGACGTGCAGCGAGTGCCCGCCGCCCGCGGCCCAGCCGTCGACGACGGCGATGACGACCTTGGGCATGGTGCGGATGAGGCGCTGCACCTCGAGGATGTGCAGCCGCCCGGCGCGGGCGGGATCGACGGCGTCGCGCGTCTCGACCTCACCACCGCCGTCCGGGGCCGTCGTGTACTGGTAGCCCGACCGGCCGCGGATGCGCTGGTCGCCGCCCGAGCAGAACGCCCAGCCGCCGTCGCGCTCCGAGGGGCCGTTGCCCGTGAGCAGCACCGTGCCGACGTCGGACGTCATGCGGGCGTGGTCGAGCACGCGGTAGAGCTCGTCGACCGTGTGGGGGCGGAACGCGTTGCGCACCTCGGGGCGGTGGAACGCGACGCGGACCACGGGCAGGTCGCGCGTCACGGACCCGTCGTCGGCGCGCTCGACGCCCCGGTGGTACGTGAGGTCCGTGAGGTCCTCGAAGCCCGCCACGAGCCGCCAGCGGGCGGGGTCGAAGGTCTCGGACACGCGGGGCGGGAGGGGGCTGCTCACGAGGGCCAGCCTACGGTCGGGCCGCGCGACCACCGCCTTGTGACGACATTCACAAGGGCATTTTCGCGTCAGGAGCGGGTTCGGCGGGCGCCGGGGAGTGACGATAGACACATGAGCAACCTGCTGACCCGCGAGGTGCTCGACTCGGCAGTGATCGATCGGGACCTCTCGCATGATCTGTACACCTATGCCGCCCAGGTCCGAGGGCGCGCGACCGAGGACGACCACCCGCGCGTGATCGGCACGCTGGACTTCCACCCCTGGCTGTGCGAGTTCACCGACTGACGCGCGCCCCCGGTCGCACGCGGGGACGGTCCGCTGACCCCGGCCCGTACGCTGGCACCGTGACTCGCGGTCCTGTGCCCTCGCCCGTCGTCTGGTCGACGCCGCTGCGGACCCGGTTCCGCGGCCTCGACACGCGCGACGGCGTGCTGCTCCGCGGCGACGCCGGCTGGGGCGAGCTGAGCCCCTTCTGGGACTACGACGACGCCGAGTCCGCCCCCTGGCTGCGCTGCGCGCGCGAGGCCGCCGACGTCGGCTGGCCCGCCCCCGTGCGCTCCGCCGTCCCCGTCAACGTGACCGTGCCCGCCGTCGGGCCCGAGCAGGCGCGCGCCATCGTGCTCGCCTCCGGCGGGTGCCGCACCGCGAAGGTCAAGGTCGCCCAGCGCTCCCTGCCCGGCGGCGCCTCCCTGCACGCCGTCGACGGGTCGCGCCCGGGCGAGCTCGAGCCCGTCGCGGCCGAGGTGGAGCGCGTCGCCGCGGTCCGCGAGGCCTTCGCCGAGCTCTACGGCCCCGGCGTCGGCCGCATCCGCGTGGACGCCAACGGCGGCTGGACCGTCGCCGAGGCCGTCGCGCACCTGCGCGAGATCGACGCCGCCGCCGGCGGGCTGGAGTACGCCGAGCAGCCCTGCGCCACCGTCGAGGAGCTCGCCGCGCTGCGCCGGCTCGTCGACGTGCCCGTCGCCGCCGACGAGTCGATCCGCCGCGCGTCCGACCCGTTGCGCGTCGTCGCGCTCGACGCCGCCGACGTCGTCGTGCTCAAGGTGCAGCCGCTCGGCGGCGTGCGCGCCTGCCTCGACCTCGCCGAGCAGGTCGGTCTGCCCGTCGTCGTGTCGTCCGCGCTGGAGTCCTCCGTCGGCCTCGCGGCCGGGGTGGCGCTCGCGGCCGCGCTGCCCGAGCTGCCGTACGCGTGCGGGCTCGCGACGTCGCAGCTCTTCGCCCACGACGTCGTCGCCGACCCGCTGCTGCCCGTCGACGGGGCGCTGCCCGTGCTCCCCGCCGGCGACCCGCGCCTGGAGCCGGACGCCGCCGCCCTCGCCGGTGCCGCGCCCTCCGACGCGGTGCGCGCCCGCTGGCACGACCGCGCCGCGCGGCTCGGCGCGCTGCTCGACGCGGCCCCGGCCGTGCCGTCCGCGGACCGGGAGGGGGCGCGGTGAGCGGCACGGAGGCGCCCGCGGTCACGGCCGCCCGGGCGCTCGTCCTCGAGCTGGGCCTGCAGGGCGTGCGCGACGTCGTGCTCGCCCCCGGGTCGCGCTCGGCGCCCCTCGCCTACGCCCTCGCCGAGGCCGCCGACGCCGGGACCGTGCGGCTCCACGTGCGCATCGACGAGCGCGCGGCCGGGTTCCTGGCGCTGGGGCTCGCGCGCGGCGGGGCGCTGCGCGAGGACCGCGGGCCGTCGGCCGACGAGGCGTCGAGCCCTGCCGGCGCCCCCGTGGTGGGCCCGCGCCCCGTCGCCGTCGTCACGACGTCGGGCACCGCCGTCGCGAACCTGCACCCGGCCGTGCTCGAGGCGCACCACACGGGCGTCCCGCTCGTGCTGCTCACCGCCGACCGGCCGCACGAGCTGCGCGGCACCGGCGCGTCCCAGACCACCGACCAGGTCGGCCTCTTCGGAACGGCCGTGCGCTACGCCGCCGACGTCCCCGCCCCCGACGGCCGCGACGGCGAGGTCCGCGACCTGCTCGCGACGACGGGACGGGCGCTCGCGGCGGCCCTCGGGCTGCGCGACCGGAACCCGGGCCCGGTCCACCTCAACCTCGCGTACCGCGACCCGCTGCACCCGCTGCACCCGCTGCACCCGACGATCCCGGCCGTCGCGGCGCCGTGGCCCGCCGGGACCCGCCGCACCGTCGCGCCGCCCGCTCCCGGGCCCGGCGCGGACCCCGCGCTGTACGGCGACCCTGCCCGCACGCTCGTCGTCGCCGGCGACGGCGCCGGGCCCGCCGCGCGGGCGCTCGCCGAGGCGCAGGGCTGGCCCCTGCTCGCCGAGCCCTCCTCGGGCGCGTGCGGCGGGCCGAACGCGGTCCGTGCGTACCGGTCGGTGCTGGGCGTCGACGAGCTCTCCCGCGAGGTCGAGCACGTCGTGGTGCTGGGCCGGCCGACGCTGTCCCGCCCCGTGCAGCGGCTGCTCGGGCGGCCCGACGTCGCCGTCACCGTCGTCGCCCCGGGCGGCGCGCCCTGGACCGACGCGCCGCGCAACGCCGAGCGCGTGGTCGACGCGCTGCACGCGCGGTGGTTCGAGCCGGGCGCGTCGGCGGACCGTGGCTTCCTGGACCGCTGGCTCGCCGCCTCGCGCGCGGCCGCCGTCGTCGTCGACGAGGAGACCTCGACCCGCGACATCCCCCTCGGCGCGGCGCCCTTCGCCGCGCTCGCCGTCGCCCGTGCGGTCGCCGCCGCGACCGGACCCGACGACGTCCTCGTCGTCGGCTCCTCCAACCCGGTGCGCGACCTCGACCTCGTCCTCGGGCTCGACGGCGAGCCCGGCACGGTGCTCGCCCACCGGGGCCTCGCGGGCATCGACGGGACCGTGTCCGCCGCCTACGGCGTCGCGCTCGCCGGCGGGCGGCGCACGCGCGCCCTGCTGGGCGACCTCACGTTCCTGCACGACGTCGGCGGCCTCCTGCACGGCCCGCTGGAACCCGCGGCCGACCTCCAGGTCGTCGTCGTCAACGACGACGGCGGCTCGATCTTCGCGACGCTCGAGCACGGCGAGCTCGCCGCGGCGTCCGACGCCGGGGGCCGCACGTTCGAGCGCGTCTTCGGCACGCCGCACGGCGTCGACCTCGGCCCGTTGTGCGCCGGGTACGGTGCCGGATACCGGCTGGTCACGGACCTGGCCGGGCTGCGCGCGGCGCTCGCCGCGCCGGGTCCCGGCGTCGACGTCGTCGAGGTGCGCGTGCCCCGGGCGGGAAGACTGGCGGAGTCGCGGGCGCTGCACCAGGAGATCGTCGCCGCGGCCCGTGCCGCGGTGGCCCCCGTGCAGGACGCGCCATCACGGTGAGCGATCCGCAGGAAACTCACAGGCACGATCCAGAACCGCGCCAGTCTGATGGTGTTATCTCGGGTCAGCAGGAGATCGAGGAGGCCAACACCATGAGCACCGAGAACCACGACCAGCCCGCCGCCCCCGAAGGGTCGGCCGCTGGGTCCGAGACCACGACCCCGGCCGCACTCGCGACCCCGGCCGCCCCGCCGGCGAGGCGACCCCGGCCGCCGCGCCGCAGCCGCAGGCCGCCCCCGCGCCGCAGGCCGCCCCTGCGCAGCAGGCCGCCCCTGCGCCGCAGGCCGCCCCCGTGCCCGAGCTGCCGCAGCCCGTCCAGACCGTGAGCGCGCCCCACCCGCAGGCCCAGGTGACGCAGGAGCTCCACCCGCAGCAGCAGGCCACGGCGCCCTACCCGCAGCAGTACGGCCAGCGCACGCAGCCGCAGTACGGCCAGTACGCCCAGCACTACGGCTACGCCCCGTACGGGCAGCACCCGCAGCAGCACACGGCCCCCGTGCCGCCGCGTGCCCCGTACCCGCAGCAGGGTGCGCAGCAGCCGCCGGCCCCGCAGGGCGCGGCCTTCGGCAACCCGTACGCCACGGCGTCGGCAGGCTCGCCCGGCGAGCCGGGCGAGCCCGGCACGCCGTCCGGGCGCCGGGAGCGCAAGCCGCGCGGCTGGGTCCCCGTGGTCAGCGCGGCCGCCATCGCGGCGATCCTGGCCAGCGGTGGCACCGCCCTCGCCGTCAACGCGATGAACGACGGCACGCGGACGGCGTCGATCGAGCAGATCGGCGACCCGGGCCGCGTCGACACCGCCCCGGTCAAGGACTCGACCGTGACGAACCCGGACTGGGAGGCGGTCACGGCCGCCGTCGCGCAGTCGGTCGTCTCGATCCAGACGAGCAGCCAGCAGGGCACCTCGCTCGGCTCGGGCCTCATCCTCGACACCGACGGCCACGTCCTGACGAACAACCACGTCGTCTCGGGCGCCCAGGACAACAAGGTCCAGGTCACGCTGTCCGACGGCCGCATCTTCGACGCCGACATCGTCGGCACCGACCCGACCACCGACCTCGCCGTCGTCAAGCTGGAGAACCCGCCGAGCGGCCTGCGCCCCGTGGCCCTCGGCGACTCGGACACGCTGACCGTCGGCGCCCCGGTGCTCGCCGTCGGCAACCCGCTCGGCCTGGCCAACACCGCGACGACGGGCATCATCTCCGCGCTCGACCGCCCCGTGTCCGCGCAGGGCGAGAACACGCAGGAGCCCGTGACCACCAACGCGATCCAGATCGACGCGGCCATCAACCCCGGCAACTCGGGCGGCCCGCTGTTCAACGCGCAGGGCCAGGTCATCGGCATCACGTCGTCGATCGCGAGCCTCTCGAGCGGCGGCCTGACGGGCAGCGGCCAGTCCGGCTCGATCGGCCTCGGGTTCGCCATCCCGGTGAACCTCGCCAAGAACGTCAGCAGCCAGCTCATCGCGAACGGCTCCGCGGAGCACGCGTTCATCGGCGTGAGCATGCAGGACGGCACCGCCACCGCCGACGGCGTCACGCGCCGCGGCGGCCAGGTCATGAACGTCGTGGCGGGCTCGCCCGCGGCCGCCGCCGGCCTCCAGACGGGCGACGTCATCGTCGCGATCGGCGACCAGCCGGTCAACGGCGCCTCGGCGCTGACGGGCTTCGTCCGCGAGCACCAGGCGGGCCAGAAGGTCACCCTGACCGTGGTGCGCGACGGCAAGGCGATCCAGGTCGACGTGACCCTCGCCGTGCGCGACGAGTCGTCGCAGCAGCAGGAGCCGCAGCAGCCGCAACAGCCGCAGGCCCCGAACCAGGGCGACCAGCCGAACCAGGGGTCGGGCGACGGCTCGACCCAGGGCGGCGGCCTGTGGGACTGGCTGTTCGGCGGCAACTGACCGCGTGACAGCGACGGGGCCCGGCGTCAGACGACGCCGGGCCCCGTCGTCGTCCCGGCGGCCGCGGCCACCGTCGCGTACGCGCTGCGCTCCAGGAACGCGACGAGCTCCTCGGACGGGATCGCGGCGTCGGCCGCGGCGTCCACGAGCGCCTGCTCGGCGAGCGAGATCCACGAGCGGACGGCGACGTCGACCAGGGGCGACGGCGTCACACCGAGCTCGACGACGATGGCCGTCGCGTGCCGCGTGAGCACGTCGCGCGCGTGCTGGACGGTCTCGCGCACGCGCGGGTCGCCCGACGACGCGCCGCGCACCACGGAGTAGAACGTCGCGTCGTGATCCTGGACGAACGTCACGAACCGCGCGAGCACGTCACGCAGGCGCTCGCGGGCGGGCAGCGCGGGGTCCGGGTCGGTGGCGTGCAGCATCGCGTCGCGCGCGGTGCGCACGATCTCCAGGTGCAGGCCCTGGCGGGTGCCGAAGTAGTGGAACACCAGGCCGGGGAGACGCCGGCGGCCCCGGCCAGGTCCTCGACCGTGATCGCCTCGAGCGGGGAGCCGGCGAGCCGGTCGACGCCGAGGGCCAGGAGCTGCCGGCGGCGCTCGACAGGGCTCAGCCGCGTGCGTGGCGCGCGGCCCGACGGGCCCTGGAGTGCCGGGGGCATGGGGTGAGCATAGGCCGCCGCCGTGCCGTCGGGCGGTTGTTGAGGGAGCGTCAACAATCTATTGACGCACCGTCAGTAACGGTCTACGTTCGGCCACTGTCCGGCGACATCGGCGTCGCCCGTGGGGAATGTGGGGTTCAGATGAAGCTCAGCTCGCTCACCCGGACGCGCGGAGGGCGCGTCCTGCTCGTGACGGTCCCGACCGTCGCGGCCTTGGCCTTCACCGGGACGGCCGTGGCACAGGGTGTCGTCCAGGTGTCCATGTCGGTCTCCGGCCAGGAGTTCACGATCAGTGCCGACAAGCTCGAGGGCACCGACTTCTCGCAGTACGCCGGGGTCGCCCTGGAGACCGACAAGACCAAGCAGCACCCCGTCGCGATCGCCAACATCGGCCACGCCACGCTCACCAACCTGTGCCAGTCGATCAAGACGCCCTTCGGGCCGAGCCTGCTGATCCACGCCGGCACCAAGCCGGGGCGCCCGGCCGAGGCCGACGGGCTGCAGATCGGCATGGACAACCTGTCGGGCACCGCGAGGTTCGAGAACATCCGCATCGGCGTCGACGCCTCGACCGTCGTGACCGCCGCGCGGGGCAACGTCAACGACTTCGCGATGGACTCCACGAAGGTGACGATCGACAACCTTCACCAGGTCGCCTACAGCACCCAGGCGGCCACGTTCACGCTGACCGACCTCGAGCTCGGCATCAACCTGGCCGGCGAGGAGTGCCCCTGATGGAGCGGTTTCGTCGGTGGCGGCGGGGGCGCCCCTTCTGGGGTGCGTCGCTGACGATCCTGGCTGGCCTCGAGCTCTTCCTGTCCGCGCGCCTCGACATCGCCGTGGGCGGGATGGTGCTGCAGCTGGGGGTCCCCGGCCTGCAGACGACGATCATCCCGGTCGTGATGGTGCTCGCCGGGGCGCTGGCCATGGTCCAGCCCGTCCACCACGTCTTCTACGGCGTGATCACGCTGGCGCTGTCGGTGTACTCGCTGGTCGCGGTGAACCTGGGCGGTCTCGGCGTGGGGGCGGTCGCCGGGATCGTGGGCTCGATCGTCGTGGTCTCGTGGCTGGAGCGGGCGGACGCCGAGGCGCCGCCCGCTCCGGCGGCGGCACCCCCGCCGGAGGACGGCGACCCGTTCCTGCTGTTCGACGACGGACCCCAGCCGGACCCGTCCCTGCGGCGGTCCACCGCTGCCGCGCTGTCGGTCGTCCTCGTCGCGGGCGGCCTCGCCGGCGGGGTTCCCGGCGAGGGCCCGTGCCTGCTCGGGTTCATCCTGTGCGACGTGCCGACGACGGCGTCGCCGTCTCCGTCGGCCTCCCCGTCGGGGTCGGCCGCTCCCGAGAGCACGCCGACGCCCTCGCCGTCTGACGTGGGCGGTGTCGGGGACGCGATCGGAGACGCCGTCGGGGCGTGGTCGGCGGCGTCGGGGACGCGGTCGGCGACGCGGTCGGCGGCGTCGGCGACGTGATCGACGGCGCAGCCGGAGCCCCCGCTGGCGGCGCCGGCGCGGGCGACGGTGCTGCGGGCGACAGTGCCGCGGGCGACCCCGCGGCGGCAGCGGCGGCCCCGGGCCTGACGGTCGACGTCCCGCAGGACGTCCCGCTGCCCGCCGACGAGGGGCTGCCCGTGGTGCTCGGCGGGAACGAGGACGCCGACGTCTATGCCGTCCCCGCCGAGCTCACGGCGACCGACCTGGAGATCGCCGGGATCCGGGCGGTCGCGCTCGTCTCGGTGCCGGTGCGCCCGGGGTCGGACGAGCGCCGCAACGCGCTCAAGCTCGTGGCCGACCATGTGAAGGTCACCGGTTTCCGGCTGCGCACCTTCGCAGGCGCGGACGACCGGTCGGGCGGCACCGACACCACGGCCGACCACGTCACCATGGACGGGCGCGCGACGATGTACATCACGTCGCTGACGGCGTCGGGCCCGGACGGCAGCACCTTCACGGTCGACGCCGACGACCCGCCGCGCACCCTGACGTCGCTGGTCCTCGCGGCGGTGCGGCCCACCGTCGGGCTGCTGGGTGCGACGTCGGACCAGCAGGAGTGGGCGGGGTTCCACGAGCGGGTCTGGGCGAGCTGAGCGGCTGGCCGGCGCGTCGCGGGCAACCTCACCGAAAACGCAGTGGCACGACGGCTCCTGCGGCGTACGATGGTCTTGTCGAATCGATTTGACGGGCGCGGACGCCGCCCGCTGAGACAGACGGGCCACCGTGCAGAACCTCACCGTCGGGCCGCCGACGCGCCTCATCCTCGCCTTCACCGTCCCCCTGCTGGTCGGCAACGTCTTCCAGCAGGTCTACGTCTTCACCGACGCCGCCGTCGTCGGCCGCCTGCTGGGGCTCGACGCGCTCGCGGCCGTGGGCGCGTCGGGCAGCCTCATGTTCCTGCTCATCGGGTTCTCGTGGGGCGCGTCGGCGGGCCTCGCGATCCCCGTGGCCCGCGCGTTCGGCGCGGGAGACATGGCCGGCGTGCGGCGCTACGTCGCGGCCGGGGCGTACGTCTCGGCCGCGATCGCCGCGGTCGTCACGACCCTCGGCGTCGTGTTCGCCCGCGACCTGCTGAGCCTGCTCAACACCCCGCCCGAGATCATCGACCAGTCCGCCGTCTACCTCGCGGTGACGTTCGCCGGTGCGAGCGTGACCGTCGCGTTCAACTTCCTGTCCGCGACCATCCGCGCGCTCGGCGACTCCAAGACGCCGCTGTACTTCCTCATCGCGTCGTCGGTGCTCAACGCGATCCTCGTGGCGGTGCTCGTCGGGGTGTTCCACTGGGGGGTCGCCGGCGCGGCCGCCGCGACGATCCTCGCGCAGGCGTCCGCCGTCACCGCGTGCGTGGTGCTCGTGGTGCGCCGGATGCCCGCCCTGCACCTGACGCGCGAGGACTGGGTCGCCGGGCGCTACGCCCTGCGCGACCCGCTGCGCACGGGCCTGCCCATGGGCTTCCAGATGTCCGTCATCGCCGTGGGCGCGCTGGTGCTCCAGCTGTCGGTCAACGGCCTGGGCGCCACGGCCGTCGGGGCCTTCACCGCGGCGTCGCGCGTCGACCAGCTCGCCGTCGCCCCGCTCAACTCGTTCGGGGTCGCGATGGTGACCTTCGCGGCGCAGAACCGCGGCGCGCGGGAGTGGGCCCGCATCCGCGTCGCGACCTTCCGCACGAGCCTCGTCGCGGCGGGCGTCGCGCTGGTGCTCGGCGCGGTGCTCGTGGCGTTCTCGCAGCCGGTCATCGGCCTGTTCGTCGGGCCGGACCAGCCCGAGGTCATGGCGATGGGGCGGACGTTCTTCCTGGTCAGCGGCGGCCTCTACCCGGTGCTCGCCCTGCTGTTCGTGCTGCGTAACGTGGTGCAGGGCATGGGCCTGTCCACGGTGCCGACCATCGCGGGCGCCCTCGAGCTCGTCATGCGCGCTGCGGCGGCGCTCTTCCTGGTGGGGCACCTCGGGTTCCTCGGCGTCGCGTGGGCCGCCCCGCTGGCCTGGTTCGGCGCCCTGACCCCGGTCGCTCTGGCGTGGTTCCGCCAGCGCCGCAAGCTCCTGGACCTGGAGCGCACGGAGGCCCCTGCCTCGGCGCAGGTCCCGTCACCGGCCCCCGCTGCGGCCCCCGCCCCGGAGGTCGCCCCGGCGTAGGCGGCCGGGGTCAGCCCCGCAGCGCCCAGCGCATCGGGACCAGCTTCGCCTCGGACTCCGCCAGCTCCGCCGCCGGGTCCGACGCCGCCACGACGCCGCAGCCCGCGAAGAGCCGCACGCGGCGCGGGTCTGTGTCGTCGAGCCGCGCGGAGCGCAGGGCGATGCCCCACTCGCCGTCGCCGTCGGAGCCCGTCCAGCCCACCGGGCCGGCGTAGCGGCCGCGGTCCATGCCCTCGATCTGGCGGATGAGCTCGCGCGCGGGCGCCGTCGGCGTCCCGCACACGGCCGCCGACGGGTGCAGCGCCGCCGCCAGCGCCAGCGACGACGGCCCGGGCCGGTCGGCGGGCCGGTCGAGCACGCCCGTGACGTCGGACGCCAGGTGCATGACGTTGGGCAGGTGCAGCACGAACGGCTGCTCGGGCACGTTCATCGACGTGCAGAAGGGCTCCAGGGCCCGCGCGACGGAGACGACGGCGTGCTCGTGCTCCTCGAGGTCCTTGGACGAGCGGGCGAGGTGGGCGGCCCGCAGCAGCGCGTCGTCGTCGGTCATCCCAGGCTCGCGGCGGATCGTCCCGGCGAGCACGCGCGAGGCCACGAGGCCCTTCTCGGAGCGCACCAGCAGCTCGGGCGTCGCGCCCACCATGCCCCCGACGGAGAACGTCCACGTCGTCTCGTACGCGGCCGCGAGGCGGCCCAGCAGCCAGCGCGGGTCGAGCGCTCGCCCCGTCGTCGCGACGACGTCGCGGGCCAGCACCACCTTCTCGAGGCGGCCTGCCTGGATGCGCGCGACGGCGTCGGCGACGATCGCGGGCCAGTCGGCGGCGGCGACCGCCCCGTCGGCCTCCGTGACGGCGCCCGGCCCGGTGACGGGCGTGCGGTGCGCGGGGTCGAGCAGCGCCGTGGTGGGGGCCGCTCCCAGCCCGGAGGAGATCGTGGTGATCCACGCGCGGTCCCCGCGCCGCCCGACGACGACGCGCGGGACGACGAGCACGCCGCCGTCGGCGGACGTGGCGTCGAACGCGAACGAGCCGAACGCGACCGGGCCCGTGCCCGGGAGCCGCACGTCGTCGCGGACGACGGCGCGCTCGAGCACGGCCTGCCACGCGGCGTCGGCGTCGGCGAAGCGCGTCTCGCCGCCGGTCGTGACGCGCAGCGCCTCGCCCCAGCCGACGATGCCGTCGCCGCGGCGCACCCACGCCAGCGGCTTCGCGTCGGGCAGGAGGTCGACGAGCGTGGTCAGGCCGCCGTCGGGCAGGTCGATCGCGGCGGTCCGGACGACGAGGGGTCTGGTCTGGGACCCGGGCGCGACGTCGTCGCGCCGGCCGGCCGGACGACCGGCGGGCGGGGGGACAGCGGTTGCGGACATCGCCGTCCAGCGTAGTCCCGCGCAGGAGGCGTGCGAGCATTGCGGCATGGCCCGCGCATCCCTGGAGAAGAAGCCCGCCGAGGTCGCGTCGATGTTCGACGGGATCGCCGAGCGCTACGACCTCGTCAACGACCTCGTCTCGCTCGGGCAGGACCGGCGGTGGCGCCAGGTCGTGCGGGAGTCCGTCGCGGCGCTCCCGGGCGAGAAGGTGCTCGACCTCGCCGCGGGCACCGGAACCTCCAGCGAGCCGTTCGAGCTCGACGGCGCGTACGTCGTCCCGTCCGACATCTCGTTCGGGATGCTCTCGGTGGGCAAGCGCCGCCGCCCTGACCTGCCCTTCGTGGCGGGCGACGCGACGGCGCTGCCGTTCGCCGACGGCTCGTTCGACGCCGTGACGATCTCGTTCGGGCTGCGCAACGTCGTGGACACCCTGGGCGGGCTGACGGAGATGCTGCGCGTCGTCCGGCCGGGGGGCAGGATCGTCGTGTGCGAGTTCTCCACGCCGACCTGGGGGCCGTTCCGCACCGTGTACCAGGAGTACCTGATGCGGGCGCTGCCGGTGGTGGCGGGCGCCGTCACGCGCGACAGGGGCTCGTACGAGTACCTCGCCGAGTCGATCCGCTCGTGGCCCGACCAGACGGGCCTCGCGCACCTCATGATCGAGGCCGGCTGGGAGCACGTCGCCTACCGCAACCTCTCGGGCGGCATCGTCGCCCTGCACCGCGCGAGCAAGCCCTCCTGACCTGCCGCGCCGCACCGCGCAGCCAGAGACACGCGGGGCCAGCCCAGGTGGCCTGACGTGCTGAAACGTACGATCCACGAGAGTGGTGCACGGTGCGTGGCGGCTACCGCTTCCCAGGTGGGCGTCGAATGGCTAAGGTGACCGAGGCTCTCGTGAACCGGTTCACAAAGGACCGGTCGACGAGGACGTCCGAGGAGGTGGGAGCGGTGCGCGCAGGCTCGCGCGACGACGCCGACGTGATCGTCGTGGGCGCAGGTCCCGCTGGTTCCTCGACCGCCCACTGGTGCGCCTCTGCCGGCCTGGACGTGCTGCTGCTGGAGAAGTCCGCCTTCCCGCGCGACAAGATCTGCGGCGACGGCCTGACCCCCCGCGCGGTCGCCGAGCTGGCCCGCATGGGCGTCGACCTCGACCCCGCCGACGGCTGGATCCGCAACGAGGGCCTGCGCGTCTTCGCCGGCCGCCGCTCGTGGGAGCTGCCCTGGCCCGACGTCACGGCGTTCCCCGGCTACGGCTCGGCCATGGCCCGCGCGACGCTCGACCACCGGCTCGCCCAGCACGCGCAGCGCAGCGGCGCCAAGCTGCTCGAGCGCACCAAGGTCACGGGCCCGCTGCTCGACGAGCGCAGCGGCCGCACGGTCGGCGTCCGCGCCCAGACCGCCGACAGGCGCGACGTCGTCTACCGCGCCCCCGTCGTCGTCGCCGCCGACGGCGTCAGCTCCCGCTTCGCGACGGCGCTCGGCATCACGCGGCGCGACGACCGCCCCCTGGGCACCGCCTACCGGACGTACTTCCGGTCGGAGGGCACGGCCCGCCACGAGGACGCCTGGATGGAGTCCCACCTCGAGCTCTGGTCGGGCGCCCCGGGGAAGTCCGACCTGCTGCCCGGCTACGGCTGGATCTTCGCGCTCGGCGACGGCACCGTGAACGTGGGCCTGGGCTCGGTGTCGAGCACGCCCGCGCGGCAGTCCGCCGTCGGGCACGACTACAAGGCCCTGCTCCAGCAGTGGACGCAGAACACCCCCGAGGACTGGGGCTTCACGCCCGAGAACCAGGTGGGGCCGATCCGCGGGGCGGCGCTGCCCATGGGGTTCAACCGCACGCCCCTGTACCGCGACGGGACGACCCTGGTCGGCGACGCCGGCGGCATGGTCAGCCCCTTCAACGGCGAGGGCATCGCGTACGCGCTCCAGGCGGGACGGGTCGCGGCCGACGCGATCGCCCAGGCCCGCACGCGCACCACCGACGCGGCCCGCGAGGCGGTGCTCGGCGGCTACGCCGAGCGCATGCGCGCCGACCTCGGCGGCTACTACACGCTGGGCCGGGCGTTCGTCCGGCTCATCGAGCACCCGGCGATCATGCGGTTCGGCACGCGCTACGCGCTGCCGGTCCCGGTCGTCATGCAGTTTGTGGTGAAGCTGCTGTCGGACTGCTACGAGCCCCGCGGCGGGGACTGGGTCGACCGGCTCATCGCCGCGCTGGCCCGGGTGGCACCGGCGGCCTAGAGCCCGGGTGCCGAGCGCCCGGACGTCACAGCACGATCTCAAGGAAGTGATCGAAGCATGAGGCAGGAGGAGCAGGGATGACCAACCCGTACGTCCCGGTGCTGGTCCTCATGGCCGTGGCCGCCGTGCTGGCGCTCGGCGGTGTGGGCGCGTCGGCCGTCATCGGCCCGAAGCGCTACAACCGCGCCAAGCTCGAGGCCTACGAGTGCGGCATCATGCCCACCCCGCACGCCGTCGGCGGCGGGCGGCTGCCCGTCAAGTACTACCTCGTCGCGATGACCTTCATCGTCTTCGACATCGAGGTCGTCTTCCTCTACCCGTGGGCCGTGAGCTTCGCGTGGCTGGCCGGCTTCGGCCTCGTCGCGATGCTCGTGTTCCTCGCGCTGATCACCGTGCCGTTCGTGTACGAGTGGCGGCGCGGCGGGTTCGACTGGGTCTGAAAGGCTGTAAGGGGACATGGGGATCGAAGAAGCTCCGTCAGGTTTCCTCCTGACGACGATCGAGGACCTCGCGGGGTACCTCCGCAAGGCGTCGCTGTGGCCGGTGACGTTCGGCCTGGCGTGCTGCGCGATCGAGATGATGGCCGCGGGCGCGTCCCGGTTCGACCTGTCGCGGTTCGGCATGGAGGTGTTCCGCGCCTCGCCGCGCCAGGCCGACCTCATGATCGTCGCCGGCCGCGTGAGCCAGAAGATGGCCCCCGTCGTCCGGCAGGTCTACGACCAGATGAGCGAGCCCAAGTGGGTGCTCTCCATGGGCGTGTGCGCGTCGAGCGGCGGCATGTTCAACAACTACGCGATCGTCCAGGGCGTCGACCACATCGTGCCGGTGGACATCTACCTGCCCGGCTGCCCGCCGCGGCCCGAGATGCTCATCAACGCGATCCTCGCGCTGCACCAGCAGATCGCGGACTCGCCGCTGGGCGTCAACCGCAAGGAGGCCGCCGCGGCCGCCGAGGCGGCGGCGCTCGAGGCCACCCCGACGTTCGAGCTCAAGGGGCTGCTGCGATGAGCGACACCCCGCGCAGCGACGACGCCGTCGTCCCGCGCGACGCCGCGGCACCCCTCGGGTCCCGCCCCCAGGGCGAGGTGTTCGGCACCCGCGAGGGCATGTTCGGCACGGGCGGCTCGGGCGACACGTCCGGCTACGGCGGCCTCGTCGCCCCCGTCCGGTTCCCCGGCGCGAGCGAGCGCCCCTACGGCGGCTGGTTCGACGAGGCGGTCGACGTCCTCGCGGAGATCCTCGGCGACGAGTTCGGCCAGGCGGTCGAGCGCGTCGTCGTCGACCGCGACGAGCTGACCTTGTGGGTCGCGCGCGAGCACCTCCTCACGGTCGTCCGCGCGCTGCGCGACGACCAGGACCTGCGCTTCGAGCTCTCGCTCGGCGTCAGCGGCGTCCACTACCCCGACGACGCCGGCCGCGAGCTGCACGCCGTCTACCACCTCACCTCGGTGACGCACGGCCGCCGCCTGCGCCTCGAGGTCGCCACGCCCGACGCCGACCCGCGCATCCCGTCGACGACGTCGGTGTACCCGACGAACGACTGGCACGAGCGCGAGACGTTCGACTTCTTCGGCATCGTCTTCGACGGGCACCCGGGCCTGGCCCGCATCGAGATGCCCGACGACTGGCCGGGCCACCCGCAGCGCAAGGACTACCCGCTCGGCGGCATCCCGGTGGAGTACAAGGGCGCGACGGTGCCGCCCCCCGACACGCGACGGAGCTACGCATGAGCACCTTCCACGCCACCCGGCCGGCCGACGAGGCCATGCCCGCCGGCGCGGCGTTCTTCGAGGCCTCGGGCGGCGACTGGGACGAGATCGCCCGCGAGGTCGTCGGCGAGGAGCGCATCGTCGTCAACATGGGCCCGCAGCACCCGTCCACGCACGGCGTGCTGCGCCTCATGCTCGAGATCGACGGCGAGACGGTCACCGAGGCCCGCGCGGGCGTCGGCTACCTGCACACCGGCATCGAGAAGAACATGGAGTTCCGCACCTGGACGCAGGGCACCACGTTCTGCACCCGGATGGACTACCTGGCCCCGTTCTTTCAGGAGACCGCGTTCTGCCTGGGCGTCGAGAAGCTGCTCGGCATCACCGACGACGTGCCGGCGCGGGCGTCCGTCATCCGCGTGCTGATGATGGAGCTCAACCGCATCGCCTCCCACCTGGTGTGCCTCGGCACGGCCGGCAACGAGATGGGCGCCACCACGGTGATGACCATCGCGTTCACGGCGCGCGAGGAGATCCTGCGGGTCTTCGAGGCGGTGACGGGCCTGCGCATGAACCACGCGTACGTCCGCCCCGGCGGCGTCGCGCAGGACGTGCCCGAGGGCACCACCGACCAGGTGCGCAAGGCCGTCCCGCAGGTCAAGCACTACCTGCGCCAGCTCGGCGACCTCATGCTGGCCAACCCGATCTTCAAGGCCCGCCTGGTCGGCACGGGGTCGCTCAACCTCGCCGGCTGCATGGCCCTGGGGATCACCGGCCCGGTGCTCCGCTCCGCGGGCCTGCCGTACGACGTGCGCAAGGCGTTCCCGTACTGCGGCTACGAGACGTACGACTTCGACGTCCCCGTCTCCGACAACGCCGACTGCTATGACCGCGTCGTGCTGCGCATCGAGGAGTGCTACCAGTCGCTCAAGATCGTCGAGCAGACCCTCGAGCGCCTGGACGCCACGACCGGAGAGCCCGTCATGGTCGCCGACAAGAAGATCGCCTGGCCCGCCCAGCTCGCCGTCGGCGGCGACGGCCAGGGCAACTCGCTCGAGCACATCAAGACGATCATGGGCACCTCGATGGAGGCCCTGATCCACCACTTCAAGATCGTGACCGAGGGCTTCCGCGTCCCGGCCGGGCAGGTGTGGCAGACCGTGGAGCACCCCCGCGGGGAGCTCGGCGTCCACGTCGTGTCCGACGGCGGCACGCGGCCGTACCGGGCGCACTTCCGCGACCCGTCGTTCAACAACCTCCAGGCCGTGTCGGTGATGTGCGAGGGCGGCCAGGTGGCCGACGTCGTCGTCTCCGTCGCGTCCCTGGACCCCGTGCTCGGAGGTGTGGACCGATGACGTACGACGCTTCGACTCTCGCGTCCCTGAGGTCTGACGCCGAGGCCATCGTCGCGCGCTACCCCGACCCGCGGTCGGGGCTGCTGCCGATGCTGCACCTGGTGCAGTCGGTGGACGGCTACGTCAGCCCGGACGGCATCCGGTTCTGCGCCGAGCGGCTGGAGCTGACGCCGGCCGAGGTCAGCGCGGTCGCCACGTTCTACACGCAGTACAAGCGGCACCCCAACGGCACCTACACGGTGGGCGTCTGCACCAACACGCTCTGCGCGATCATGGGCGGGGACGCGATCTTCGACGAGCTGAGCGAGCACCTCGGCGTCGGGCACGACGAGACCACTGACGACGGCGCGATCACCCTCGAGCGCGTCGAGTGCAACGCGGCCTGCGACTACGCGCCGGTGATGATGGTCAACTGGGAGTTCTTCGACAACCAGACGCCGGAGTCGGCGACGGCGGTCGTGGACGACCTCCAGGCGGGCATGCCCGTCGCACCGACCCGCGGCGCGCACAGCGTCTGCTCGTTCAAGGCGATGAGCCGCGTGCTCGCCGGGTTCCCCGACGGGCGCGCGAACGAGGGCGGCCTCGCGGGCGCGCCCACGCTGGCCGGCCTGAAGGTGGCCCGTGAGAACGGCTGGACGGCCCCCGCGCCCCTGGCCGCCGCCGCGGGCGCGGACGGCACCGCCGAGGGCACGCCCGCCGCGGGCGAGGGCACGCCCGCCGCGGGCGAGCCCGGCTCGAGCGCCGAGCGCAAGCCCCTCACTCCCACCGACAAGGGAGGGTCGAAGTGACACCCCTGACCCCCGTCCTCACGGACACCTGGGACAAGGACCGCTCCTGGTCGCTGGAGACGTACGTCGCCACGGCCGACGGGTACGCGGGCCTGCGCAAGGCCCTGACCATGAACCCGGCCGACATCGTCACCGCCGTCAAGGAGTCCGGCCTGCGCGGCCGCGGCGGCGCAGGCTTCCCGACGGGCCTCAAGTGGAGCTTCCTGCCCCCCGACGACGGCAAGCCGCGCTACCTCGTGGTCAACGCGGACGAGTCCGAGCCGGGCACCTGCAAGGACATCCCGCTGATGATGGCCAGCCCGCAGCACCTCGTCGAGGGCGTGGCGATCACGAGCGTCGCGATCAACTGCCACCACGCGTTCGTGTATGTGCGCGGCGAGGTGCTCCACGTCTACCGCCGTCTGCTGAACGCGGTGCAGGAGGCGTACGACGCCGGCTACCTGGGCAAGAACATCCTGGGCAGCGGCTACGACCTCGACGTCACCGTGCACGCCGGGGCGGGCGCCTACATCTGCGGCGAGGAGACGGCGCTGCTCGACTCGCTCGAGGGCCGCCGCGGCCAGCCGCGCCTCAAGCCGCCGTTCCCCGCCGTCGAGGGCCTCTACGCCCGGCCCACGGTGGTCAACAACGTCGAGTCGATCGCCTCGGTCCCCGCGATCATGCGCAACGGCGCCGCGTGGTTCGCGAGCATGGGCACCGAGAAGTCGCAGGGCATGGGCCTGTTCTCGCTGAGCGGCCACGTGACGAGGCCCGGCCAGTACGAGGCCCCGCTCGGCATCACGCTGCGCGAGCTGCTGGACATGGCGGGCGGCATCCGCGAGGGGCACCGGATCAAGTTCTGGACGCCGGGCGGCTCGTCCACCCCGATGTTCACCGACGCCCACCTCGACGTGCCGCTCGACTACGAGTCGGTCGGAGCGGCCAAGTCGATGCTCGGCACGCGCGCCCTCCAGATCTTCGACGAGACCACGTGCGTGGTGCGCGCCGTGAGCCGGTGGATGGACTTCTACGCGCACGAGTCGTGCGGCAAGTGCACCCCGTGCCGCGAGGGCACCTTCTGGCTCAAGCAGGTGCTGGCCCGGGTCGAGAACGGCGGCGGCGTCGACGCGGACATCGACCTCATGGTCGACCTGTGCGACAACATCCTCGGCCGCGCGTTCTGCGCGCTGGGCGACGGCGCCACCTCACCCGTGACCAGCTCGATCGAGCTGTTCCGTGACGAGTACCAGGCGCACATCGACAACCACGGGTGCCCCTTCGACCCGGTGCGGTCGGCGCTCTTCGACTACACGCCCAAGCAGAGGACCGGCCTGCTGGCCGGAGCGGCGGGAGGCCACTGATGACTGCGACCGCGGACACGACCACGGGCGCCCCCGCCCCGGTGGAGACGGTCACGCTCACCATCGACGGCATCCAGGTCACCGTGCCCCGGGGCACCCTGGTGATCCGGGCGGCCGAGCAGCTCGGCATCGAGATCCCGCGGTTCTGCGACCACCCGCTGCTCGAGCCCGTCGGCGCGTGCCGGCAGTGCCTCGTCGAGGTGGCCACGCCCGGCCCCGACGGCAGCATGCGCCCGATGCCCAAGCCGCAGGCGTCCTGCACGCTCGAGTCGACCGCGGGCATGGCCGTCAAGACGGCGTCGACGTCGCCCGTCGCCGACAAGGCGCAGGAGGGGGTCATGGAGCTGCTGCTCATGAACCACCCCCTCGACTGTCCCGTCTGCGACAAGGGCGGCGAGTGCCCCCTGCAGAACCAGGCCATGACAAACGGCCGCCCCGAGTCGCGGTTCATCGACGTCAAGCGCGTGTTCGAGAAGCCCATCCCGGTGTCGACCGAGATCCTGCTCGACCGCGAGCGCTGCGTCCTGTGCCAGCGCTGCACGCGCTTCAGCGACGAGATCGCGGGCGACGCGTTCATCGCCCTGCAGAAGCGCGGCGCGGCCCAGCAGATCGGCCGGTTCGACGTCGACGTGCTCGGCTTCGCGAGCGAGGGTGGCGTGGTCGCCGAGGCGACCGCCTTCGAGGGCGCGCAGACGCCGGACGGCATCCCGTTCGCGTCGTACTTCTCGGGCAACACCATCCAGATCTGCCCGGTGGGAGCGCTCACCAACGCCTCGTACCGGTTCCGGGCCCGCCCGTTCGACCTCGTCTCGACGCCGGGCGTCTCGGAGCACGACTCGTCGGGCGCGGCGATCCGCGTCGACCACCGCCGCGGCACCGTGATGCGGCGCCTCGCGGGGGAGGACCCCGTGGTCAACGAGGAGTGGATCACCGACAAGGACCGCTTCGCGTTCCAGTGGCAGTCGGCCCCCGACCGCATCACCACCCCCCTCGTCCGGGAGGCCGACGCGGACGGGACGAGCGCGCTGCGCCCGGCCTCCTGGGTCGAGGCCCTGGAGCTCGCGGCCGAGGGCCTCGCCGCGGCGAAGGAGCAGGGCGGCGTCGGCGTCCTGCCCGGCGGCCGCCTCACGCTCGAGGACGCGCACGCCTGGTCCCGGTTCGCCCGCACCGTGCTCGGCACCGACGACGTCGACCAGCGCGCCCGCGTGCACTCCGCGGAGGAGGCCGCGTTCCTCGGCCACGCCGTCGCCGGCACCGGCATCGGCGTCACCTTCGGCGACCTGGAGAAGGCGCCGCTCGTGCTGCTCGCCGGCCTGGAGCCGGAGGAGGAGGGCGGCTACCTCTTCCTGCGGCTGCGCAAGGCGGTCCGCCAGGGCGGCCTGCGCGTCCTGGGACTCGCGCCCTTCGCCAGCCGCGGCCTCGAGCGCCTGCACGGCACGCTGCTCGCGTCCGCCCCCGGCCGCGAGGCCGAGTGGCTCGGCGCCGTCGCCGCCAAGGCGACCGGCGACCTGCTGCCGGCCGACCTGCCGGCCGACGACGCGCAGGCCATCGCCGACGCGGCGGCCGGGCTCGCCGAGCCGGGCGCCGTGATCCTCGTGGGCGAGCGC
The DNA here is from genome assembly GCF_004135385.1 of Xylanimonas protaetiae. NCBI lineage: Bacteria > Bacillati > Actinomycetota > Actinomycetes > Micrococcales > Promicromonosporaceae > Xylanimonas > Xylanimonas protaetiae. The sequence continues at coordinate 1,719,019 of NZ_CP035493.1, forward strand.
CTCGCCGGCGCCCCCGGCGCGTACACCGCGGCGCTGGCCCTGGCCGCGGCGACCGGTGCCCGCCTGGCCTGGGTGCCGCGTCGCGCGGGAGAGCGCGGCGGCGTCGAGGCCGGCCTGCTGCCGGGCCTGCTGCCCGGCGGTCGCCCGCTCGCCGACGCCCGCGCGCGGGCCGAGGTGGCCGCGGCGTGGGGCGTCGACGAGGCCTCGCTGCCCGCCGGCCCCGGCCGCGACCTGGCCGGCATCCTCCAGGACCTCGAGGCCGGCACGCTCGGCGGCGCCCTGGTGGGCGGCCTCGAGCTCGCCGACCTCCCCGACCCGGCGGCCGCCCGCCGCGCCCTCGCCAGGGCGGGCTTCGTGGTGAGCCTCGAGGTCCGGGCGTCCGAGGTGACCGAGATCGCCGACGTCGTCCTGCCCGTCGCCCCGCCCGTCGAGCGGGCCGGCGCCTGGGTGAGCTGGGAGGGCCGCGTGCGCTCCTTCCCGCAGGCGCTCGAGTCGGCCGCGCTGCCCGACCACCGCGTGCTCGCGCAGCTCGCCGAGTGGGCCGGTGCGCCCTTCGACCCCGCGCCCGAGCTCGGCCCGTGGGCCGGCGACCGCGTCCCCGCGCCCACCGCGACGGCGGAGGCCGTGCCGCGCATCGAGCCCGGCACCGCCGTCCTCGCCTCGTGGCACCTGCTGCTCGACGACGGCGCCCTCCAGGACGGCGAGCCGCACCTGGCCGGCACCGCGAAGCGGCCGATCGCCCGGATGAGCGCGGCCACCGCGGCGGCCGTCGACGTGTTCGACGGCGACGAGGTCACCGTCTCCACCGACCGCGGGTCGCTGACGCTGCCCGTGATCGTCACCGAGATGGTCGACCACGTCGTCTGGCTGCCGCTGGCCAGCAAGGGCTGCCGCGTCCACGACACGCTCGGCGTCGCTCCCGGCGACGTCGTGACGGTCCAGGCCGGATCGGCCGCTTCGCACGGAGGTGCCGCATGATCCCCGGGGTCCACGCGGACTTCAGCAACGACAACGGTTGGACGTTCCTCGTCAAGGCCGTCCTCATCCTCGTGTTCCTGCTGGTCAGCGTGCTCATCGCCATCTGGTTCGAGCGCAAGGTCGTCGGCCGCATGCAGGTGCGCCCCGGCCCGAACGTGCACGGCCCGTTCGGCCTGCTCCAGTCCCTCGCCGACGCCATGAAGCTCCTGCTCAAGGAGGACATGAACGTCACCGCGGCCGACCGGATCGTCTACCTGCTCGCGCCGATGATCTCGGTGTTCTGCTCGCTGCTGGTGTTCGCCGTCGTGCCGTTCGGGCCGTCGGTGCGGCTGCCCTGGACCGACTGGTCGACGCCGGCGCAGCTCACCGACTTCCCCGTCGCGGTGCTGTACGTGCTGGCCTGCGCCTCGGTGGGCGTCTACGGCATCGTGCTCGGCGGCTGGTCGTCGGGCTCGACGTACCCGCTGCTCGGCTCGGTGCGCTCCACCGCGCAGGTGATCTCCTACGAGCTGGCCATGGGCCTCTCGCTCGTCTCGGTGTTCATCCTGTCGGGCTCGATGTCGACGTCGATGATCGTCGAGCAGCAGACCACGCGGTGGTTCTTCATCCCGCTGCTGCCGGCGTTCGTCGTCTACGTCATCTCGATGATCGGCGAGACCAACCGCCTGCCGTTCGACCTCCCCGAGGCCGAGGGCGAGCTCGTGTCCGGCTACATGACCGAGTACTCGTCGATGAAGTTCGCCTGGTTCTTCCTGGCGGAGTACATCAACATGCTCAACGTCTCGGCCGTGTGCGCCACGCTCTTCCTCGGCGGGTGGCGTGCCCCCTGGCCGCTCAGCGCGATCAACGACGGCATGCTCAACGAGGGCTGGTGGCCGATCCTCTGGTTCCTGGCCAAGGTCTGGATCCTGATGTTCGTGTTCGTGTGGGTGCGCGGCACGCTGCTGCGCCTGCGCTACGACCAGTTCATGGTGTTCGGCTGGAAGGTGCTCATCCCGGTCGCGCTGGGCTGGCTGGTGCTGCTCGCCGTGCTCCAGTACGTGCGCCTCGGCGAGGGCGTGGGGACGGGCTCGCTCGTCACCGTGCTCGTCGTCGTCGGGCTCGTGCTCGTCGCCCTGATCACGTTCTGGCCCGAGAAGCGCAGACCCGAGGAGCCGGCGACGGTGGCGTTCGACGCGCACGCCCACGGCTACCCCGTGCCCCCGCTGCCGGGCCAGACCCTCCCGCCGTCGCCGCGCGCCCACCGCCGGCCCGTCACCGTGGACGCCACCGTCGTGTCGGACGACGCGTCCGCAGCCCCCGAGGAGGGAACCCGATGAGCGACTACCAGCCGCTGCGGCCCCAGGCGAAGGGGCCGATCGGCAAGCTGCTCGCCCCCGTCGCGGGGTTCGGCGTGACGCTCGGCTCGATGTTCCGCCCGACGGTCACCGAGCAGTACCCCTTCGAGAAGGTGCCGCCCGCGAAGCGCTACCACGGCCGCCACCAGCTCAACCGGTACGCCGACGGCCTCGAGAAGTGCATCGGCTGCGAGCTGTGCGCCTGGGCGTGCCCCGCCGACGCCATCTACGTCGAGGGCGCCGACAACGCCGACGTCCTCGTCGAGACCGGGGGCGGGCAGGTCAGCCCCGGCGAGCGGTACGGCCGCGTCTACCAGATCAACTACCTGCGCTGCATCTTCTGCGGGCTCTGCGTCGAGGCGTGCCCCACGCGCGCCCTGACGATGTCGAACGACTTCGAGCTCGCCGGCCCCACGCGCGCCGGGATGATCTACGAGAAGCAGGACCTGCTGGCCCCCGTGGCCGAGGGCGCCCTCGCGGGCCCGCACCCCATGGTCACGGGCACCACGGACACCGACTACTACCAGGGCAAGGTCACCGCGCCCACGGCGGACCAGGTGGCCTGGGTGCGCGAGCACCGCCCCGACGACGCGACCCTCGAGGCGGCCACCGCGGTCGTCGAGGGCACACGCCCCGCGCCCGCGCCGACCGTGCACACGCTGCGCCCGCCGGCCACCAAGGCCACGGCCACCCGGGAGGCCGCCCGCGGCGGGCACGCCGGCGAGCTCACCCACGACACGCCGGGCGGCCCGCTCTCGGCCGCGCTCGACGCGGCCGGGTCCACCGCCCGCGCGGCCGCGACCGCCGGACCCGGCCAGACAGGAAACGGAGGCATCCGATGACGACGACCGGCGGCGAGGCCGCCCTCTTCGGCATCATCGCCCCGCTCATGGTGATCGCCGCGCTCGGCCTGCTGTTCGCCAAGCGCGCCGTGCACGCCGCCATGTGCGTCGTGTTCGTGATGATCAGCCTGGCGATCCTCTACGTGGCCAACGAGGCGCCGTTCCTCGGCATCGTGCAGGTGGTCGTCTACACCGGCGCGGTCATGATGCTCTTCCTCTTCGTGCTCATGCTCGTCGGCGTCGACGCGGCGGACTCCCTCACGGAGACCATCAGGGGCAGCGCTGGATCGGCGTCCTGTTCGGCCTCGGCCTGCTCGTCGTGCTGCTCGGCGTCGTCTCCGCCAGCGACCTGCCCGCCGCCATCGGGCTCGACCTGGCCAACGCGCAGACCAACCCCACCGGGCTGGCCGGCATCCTGTTCGGCAAGTACGTCATCGGCATGGAGGTCATCGGCGTCCTGCTGGTGACCGCGGCGCTCGCGGGCCTGGTGCTCACGCACCGGCAGCGCCTGGGCGCCCGCCGCACGCAGCGCACGATGGCGGCCGAGCGCGTCGCCGGGCTGGCCGAGGGCACGATCCTCACGCCGCTGCCGGCCCCGGGCGTCTACGCGCAGAACAACGCGATGGACACCCCCGCGCTCGGGCCTGACGGGCACCCCCTGGAGCACTCGGTGCCCCGCGTGCTGCGCATCCGCGGCCAGCAGCGCACGGCCGCCGAGGTGCTCGGCGCCGAGGAGACCCTGCGGGCCCGCCTGGGCCTGCCCGCCGTCGCCACGGCCGAGGCCGACACCAGCGGCGAGCTGCTGGAGTCGCTCGAGAGCGACGACGTGGTGGCACCCCCCGTGCCCGGCGACGACGAGGAGGCGCGGGACTGATGCCCGTCACCAACTACCTGATCCTCGCGGTGATCCTGTTCGCCATCGGGGCGACCACGGTGCTGCTGCGCCGCAACGCCATCGTCGTGTTCATGGGCATCGAGCTCATGCTCAACGCGACCAACCTGGCGTTCGTCACCTTCGCGCGCATCCACGGCGACCTCACGGGGCAGGTGCTCGCCTTCTTCGTCATGGTCGTGGCCGCCGCCGAGGTGGTCGTGGGCCTCGCGATCATCGTGACGATCTTCCGTACCCGCCGCTCGGCCTCGGTCGACGACGTCAATCTTCTGAACGGCTGAGGGGGAGTACGACCATGCAGACCTTGGGTCTCGCACCCTGGCTCGTCGGGTTCCCGCTGGTCGGGGCCGCGGTCCTGCTGCTGGGCGGGCGCCGCCTGGACCGCTGGGGGCACTGGCTCGGCGTGCTCGCCTCGACTGCGAGCTTCGGCGTCGGGCTGGCGCTGCTGCTCGGCCTGCTGGGGCAGGCGGCCGACGACCGCGTCCACGTGACCTCGCTCGGCACGTGGATCGAGGCGGGCCCCCTGACCCTCGACGCGGCGTTCCGGGTCGACCCGTTGTCGCTGACGTTCGTGCTGCTCGTGACGTTCGTGGGCACGCTCATCCACGTGTACTCCGTGGCCTACATGGAGCACGACAAGGACCGGCGGCGGTTCTTCGCCTACCTCAACCTGTTCGTCGCGGCGATGCTGCTGCTCGTCCTCGCCGACTCGTTCCTGCTGCTGTTCGTCGGCTGGGAGGGCGTGGGCCTGGCCTCGTTCCTGCTCATCGGGTTCTGGGACCACAGGATCGAGAACTCGGTGGCCGGCAAGAAGGCCTTCGTGATGAACCGCGTGGGCGACATGGGCCTCATCGTGGCGATGATGCTCATGGTCTGGCAGTTCGGCTCGGTCTCGTTCGAGGACGTGCTCGGCGGGGCGAGCGGCCTCCAGCAGGGCGCGGCCACCGCCATCGGGCTCATGCTCCTGCTGGCCGCGTGCGGCAAGTCGGCGCAGTTCCCGCTCCAGGCATGGCTCGGCGACGCCATGGCCGGTCCGACGCCGGTGTCGGCGCTCATCCACGCGGCCACCATGGTGACCGCGGGCGTGTACCTGCTGGTGCGCAGCCACGCGATCCTCGAGGCCGCCCCCACGGCCCAGCTCGTCGTCGTCATCGTCGGCGCGGTCACCCTGGTCTTCGGGGCCGTCGTCGGCTGCGCGAAGGACGACATCAAGAAGGCCCTGGCGGCGTCGACCATGAGCCAGATCGGCTACATGATGCTCGCCGCGGGCCTCGGCCCGGTCGGCTACGCGTTCGCGATCTTCCACCTGGTGACGCACGGCTTCTTCAAGGCCGGGCTGTTCCTCGGCGCCGGCTCTGTCATGCACGCCATGGACGACTCGGTGGACATGCGCCGGTTCGGCGGGCTGTCGCGCGCGCTGCCGGTCACGGCGGTCACGATGGGCCTGGGCTGGCTCGCCATCCTGGGCGTGCCGCCGTTCTCGGGCTTCTGGTCGAAGGACAAGATCATCGAGGCCGCGTTCGTGGGCGAGGGCTGGCGGCCGTGGGTCTTCGGCATCGTCACGCTCGTCGGCGCGGGCATCACGGCCTTCTACATGTCGCGCCTGTTCTTCATGACCTTCGCGGGCCGGCGCCGCTGGGCCGCCACCGCGGACGGTCACGAGCCGCACCCGCACGAGGCGCCCGCGCTCATGACGTGGCCCATGATCGTCCTGGCGATCGGCTCCGTGGCCCTGGGCGGGTTCCTGACCCTGGGCAGCCGCTTCACCACCTGGCTGGAGCCGGTCACGGGCCACGCCGAGCACCACGAGCCGGTGCTGCCGGTCCCCGTGCTCATGACGCTAACGCTGCTGCTCGTCGCGCTGGGCGTCTGGCTCGCGTTCCGCCAGTACGCGATCGCGGCCGTGCCCGTCGAGGCGCCGCGGTCGAACGTGCTGGTGCGCGCCGCGCGCCGGGACCTGTACCAGGACCCCGTCAACGAGGCCGTGGCGATGCTGCCCGGCCAGGTGGTCACGCGCACCCTCGTCTACGCCGACCGCGCCGCGGTGGACGCCTCGGCCCTGCAGCTCGCCTCCGGCGTGCGCAGGGCGGGCGACGTGCTGCGCAAGGCCCAGAACGGTTACGTCCGGACCTATGCGGCCACGTCGCTCGGAGGCCTGCTCGTGGTCGCCGCCGTCGTGTGGGCCCTGGCCGGCTGAGGAAGGACGACGACGATGTTCCCCTGGTTGACCGCCCTCATCGTGTGGCCGCTCCTGGCCGCGCTGGCCACCGCGCTGACCGGCCGTGGGCGCGCGGGCGCGACCGGCAGCGCCGGGCAGGCCCGCACCGTGGCCCTCCTCGGCTCCCTGGTCGAGGTCGGCCTGGCCGTCGGCGCGTTCGTCGCGTTCGACACCGCGCGGGCCGCCGAGCACCAGCTGCTCGAGACGCACTCGTGGATCCCGAGCATCGGCGCGAGCTACGCCGTCGGCGTCGACGGCGTCGGGCTGCTGCTCGTGGGCCTGTCCGTGGGCCTCGTGCCGCTCGTGATCCTCGCGGCGTGGAAGGAGCAGGGCGGGGACCTCGGCCGCCTGCGCAAGTACCTGGCCGTCGTACTGGTGCTGCAGTCGTTCATGGTCGCCGTGTTCGCGGCGCGGGACGTCTTCTTCTTCTACGTGCTGTTCGAGGCCATGCTCATCCCCGTCTACTTCCTCATCGGCGGGTTCGGGCAGGGCGCGCAGCGTCGCTACGCCGCGGTGAAGTTCCTCATCTACTCGCTCGCCGGCGGCCTCGTCATGCTCGTGGCCGTCATCGCCCTGTACCTGCAGGTGCCGGCCGCGGACCGCGGGCCGCAGACGTTCCTCACCGAGAACCTCACCGGCCTGGACCTCGGCACCACCGCGGGCCGCCTGATGTTCGCCGCGTTCTTCCTCGCGTTCGCCATCAAGGCGCCCATGGTGCCGGTGCACTCGTGGCTGCCCGACGTCGCCGAGAACGCGACCCCGGGCACGTCGACCCTGCTGATCAGCGTGCTGGACAAGGTGGGCACGTTCGGGATGCTCACGCTGTGCCTGCCGCTGTTCCCGGAGGCGTCGCGCTGGGCCGCGCCGTTCGTGGTGATCCTCGCGGTGGTCTCGATCCTGTACGGCGCGATCCTCGCCATCGGGCAGACCGACCTGCTGCGCCTGGTCGGCTACACCTCGGTGTCCCACTTCGGGTTCATCATCCTGGGCATCTTCACGTTCACCTCGACGGGCACCGCCGGGTCGAGCCTCATGATGCTCAACCACGGCATCTCCACCGGGGCGATGTTCCTCGTCGCGGGGTTCGCGATCGCGCGGCACCCGGAGCGCAGCCAGCGGATCGCCGACTACGGCGGCCTGCGGCTCGTCGCGCCCGTCCTGGGCGGCACGTTCCTCGTCGCGGGCCTGAGCCTCGCGTCGCTGCCCGGCCTGTCGACGTTCGTCTCCGAGATCCTCGTGTTCCTCGGGGTGTTCTCGGCCGTGCAGTGGGCGGCGGTCGTCGCCGTCCCGGCGGTCGTGCTCGCCGCGGTCTACGTGCTGCTGACCTACCAGCGCATGTTCACCGGGGCGGTCGCCCCGAGCGTCGCGGACGCCCGGGACCTCGACGCGCGCGAGCGCACCGTCGCCGGCGTGCTCGTGGCGCTGCTGCTCCTGCTCGGCTTCGTGCCCAGCCTCGGCCTGCGCTATGTCGACGCCCCCGCGTCGACGACGATCGAGCAGGTCGGCCACGACGACCCGCCCCCCGTGCTGGGCGCGGCCCCCGCATCGACGACTCCTGAGGAGGTCGCGGCGTGAACGACTTCATCCCGCCCCACATCGACTGGGCGGCCGTCTCGCCCGTGCTGATCGTGCTGGGTGCCGGCGTCGTCGGCGTGCTCGTCGAGGCGTTCGTGCCGGCGCGGGCCCGCCGCACGGTGCAGCTCGTGCTGTCGCTCGGCGCGCTGGCCGGGGCCGTCGTCGCCGTCGCGCTGCTGTGGGAGACCGTGCACGACCACGCGCTCCTCGTCGTCGGCGACAGCTACGACCTGACGCCCTTCGGGCTCGGCATCCAAGGGATCGTCGCGATCCTCGCGTTCCTCGCCGTGCTCGTCATGGCGGACCGCAGCAGCGGCCAGGACGCGTTCGCGCCCACGGCCGCCGCCGTGCCGGGCAGCCGGTACGAGGAGGAGGCCCGCCGCGCGGGCCTCCAGCAGACGGAGGTCTTCCCGCTCACGCTGTTCTCCACGGGCGGCATGCTGCTGTTCGCCGCCACGGACGACCTGATCATCCTGTTCATCGCCCTCGAGGTGCTGAGCCTGCCGCTCTACGTGCTGTGCGCCACGGCGCGGCGGCGTCGCCTGCTCAGCCAGGAGGCGGCGTTCAAGTACTTCCTGCTGGGCGCGTTCGCCTCCGCGCTGACGATCTTCGGCATCGCGCTGCTGTACGGCTTCGCGGGCTCCGTACACCTGCCGGTCATCGCGGACGCCCTCGCGGGCCGCGGCGACACCCCGCTCCAGGGCCTGCACGTGCTGGCCGTCACGGGCATCCTGCTCGTCAGCGCCGGGCTGCTGTTCAAGGTGGGCGCTGCCCCGTTCCACACATGGACGCCCGACGTCTACACGGGCGCGCCGACGCCGGTCACGGGCTTCATGGCGGCCTGCACCAAGGCCGCCGCCTTCGGCGCCCTCGTGCGCGTGCTCTTCTACCTGGGCCAGGGCTTCGACGCCCCCACCCGGCACGAGGTCCAGGTGCTGCTGTGGGCCGTCGCGCTCCTCACGATGGCGATCGGCACGATCGTCGGCGTGGTGCAGACGGACATCAAGCGCCTGCTCGCGTACTCGTCGATCGCCCACGCGGGCTTCGTCCTCGTGGCCCTCGTCGGCTTCGCCGAGCCGGGCGCGGGCGCGGTGCTGTTCTACCTGCTGGCCTACGGCCTGGCGACCGTCGGCGCGTTCGCGGTGGTGGGCCTGGTGCGCGAGCGCCTCGCCACGGGCGCGGGCGAGGCGGACGCCGTCATCCTGGGCGAGGCGACGCACCTCGCCCAGTGGGCGGGCATCGGCCGCAAGGCGCCGTGGCTCACCGCGGCGTTCGCGCTCTTCCTGCTGTCGATGGCGGGCATCCCGCTCACCGCCGGCTTCATCGGGAAGTTCCAGGTGTTCTCCGCGGCCGTCGACGCCGGGGCGTGGCCCCTGGCGCTCGCGGGCGTGATCGCCTCCGCCGTGGCCGTGTTCTTCTACGTGCGGATCATCGTGCTCATGGTTCTGACACCGGCGGCCGACGCGGCGGTGGAAGGCCACGACGGCGGCGCCGCGGCGCCCGTCCCGGGCGAGGGGACGGGCACGCTCACGCAGGCCCGGCCCGTGGCCCGGGCGGTCGTGACGGTCATGACCGGGTGGGGTCCGGCGACGGTCGTGGTGACGCTGTGCGCGATCGGCGTCATCCTGCTCGGCGTGCTGCCGTCGTGGGTTCTCGATCTGGCCGCCGGGGCGGTTAAGTTCGTCCCGTGAGTCCCACAGGTTCCACCTCCGCGTCCTCCGCGCTGGCCTTCCCGCTGTCCGACCCGGCTCTGGCGGCGCGGCTTGCCGAGCGGATGGCCGCCGTCGAGGCCGCGCTCGCCGACGCGGTCGCGATCGCGGACCCGCTGGCCGACGACGTCGCCCGGCACCTCGTCGCGGCCGGCGGCAAGCGGCTGCGCCCGTTCCTCACGCTCCTCACCGGGGAGCTGGGCGACGGGGCGCGGCCCGAGCTGGTGGACGCCGCCATCGTCGTCGAGCTGACGCACCTCGCGTCGCTCTACCACGACGACGTCATGGACTCCGCGCCGCTGCGGCGCGGGGCGCCGAGTGTGCACTCGGTGTGGGGCAACTCGGTGGCGATCCTCGTCGGCGACCTGCTGTTCGCGCGGGCCTCGTCGCGCGTCGCGAGCCTCGGCCCCGAGGCGGTGCTGCTCCAGTCGGCCACGTTCGAGCGCCTGTGCCTGGGCCAGCTCCACGAGACCACCGGTCCCGCCGGGGACGAGGACGCCGTCGCGCACTACCTCCAGGTCCTGGCGGACAAGACGGCGTCGCTGCTGGCGACGTCCGCGCGGTTCGGCGCGTGGTTCGGCGGGGCGCCGGACGAGCAGGTCGAGATCGTGGCCGGGTACGGCGAGAAGGTCGGCATCGCGTTCCAGCTCGCCGACGACGTGCTGGACCTCGCCTCCACGGGCGACGAGTCGGGCAAGACGCCGGGCACGGACCTGCGCGAGAAGGTGCCGACGATGCCGGTGCTGCTGCTGCGCCGGCGCGTCGCCCGCGGCGAGGCGTCCGCCGCCGACGCGGCGCTGCTCGCCGCGCTCGACGGCGACCTGACGAGCGACGAGACGCTGGCCGACGTCGTCGGGCGGCTGCGCGCGCACGACGTGCTGACCGAGACGCGCGAGCTCGCCGCGCGGTATGCGCGGGAGGCGGCGGCCGAGCTCGCCCCGCTGCCCGAGGGTCCCGTGCGCGAGGCGCTGGAGGCGTTCGCGACGGCCCTGGCGCACCGCGCCGCCTGACCCCGACCGGGCGGACAGCCCGGTCTCTGCCCGCGCTGTCCGCATTTCGAGCGTTCTACCAGGCAGTTCGGACATATCCGGTGCCCCGGCTACCCTGTGGCGTGCCGCGGGGACGATCGCCCCGCGCCAACAGGGGGGCGCATGGCAACGCCGGGTGCAGGGACCGGGGCTCGCAAGACGGTGGCGGCGTCGACGGCGCTCGCCGTCGCCGTGGCCGGGCTGGTAGCTGCTGCCGTGCTCTGGGACGGCGAGGCCCAGGCCGAGGTGGAGCTCAACGACTCGGGCGTGTGGGTCAGCAACGCCTCCGCGGGCCTCCTCGGCCGCTTCAACACCCAGTCGCAGGCCCTCGACGGCACCCTGCTGGCGAGCTCCTCGACGTTCGAGCTCCAGCAGGACGCGCAGCAGGTGCTCATGCTCGAGCCGAGCACGGCGTCGGCGTCGTCGGTCGACCCCGTGCACCTGGCCCTCGGCCCGGCGATCGTGGCGCCCGAGCACGCGCTCGTCGTGGCCGGCGGCGAGACCGTGGCGATCCTCGACCGCGACGACGGCAAGCTGTGGGTGCTCCCGTTCGCCTCCGCGGCGAGCTTCGACGCCGACGAGCTCGACCCTGTGCTCGACGCCGACGGCGCCACCGCCCTCGCGGTGTCCCGCGCGGGCACCGTGCTCGTCGCCGTCCCGGGCGACGACGGCGCGCTCTACCGCGTCCCGACCACGTCGACGGGCACGCCGCGCGAGCCCGAGCGGTCGGGGCTGGACGCCGCCGCGGGCCACGACCTCCAGGTCTCGGCCGCGGGGGACCGGGCCGTCGTGCTCGACCGCACCGCCGGCACGCTGCTGCTGCCGGGCGGCACGACCGTCACGATCGACGACGCCGCCGAGGCGCAGCTCCAGCAGCCGTCCCTCGACGACGATGTCGTCCTCGTCGCGACGCCGTCGGGGCTCGTCTCGGCGCCGGCCGGCGGCGGCGACCCGCAGGTGCGCCGGGCGAGCGGCCTGCCCGCGGCCCCCGTGCGCCTCGACGGCTGCTCGTACGGCGCCTGGTCGCAGACCGGCCAGGTGCTGCGCGACTGCGAGGGCAGCGGCGACGACGTCGACAAGCGGCTCGACGGCCTCGGGGCCGACTCCCGCCTCGCCTACCGCGTCAACCGGCACGCGATCGTGCTCAACGACCTCGCCGCCGGCACCCTGTGGATGGCGGCGTCGGACTACGAGCTGGTCGACGACTGGGACCAGACGACGCCGAAGGACGCGGAGGGCGAGGAGTCCGAGTCGGACCAGACGACGCCCGAGCTGGTGGACCAGCTCGTCGCGGACCGGTCCCAGCCCAACCGTCCGCCGGTCGCCAACCCCGACGACCTCGGGGTCCGCGCGGGCCGCTCGACCGTGCTCGACGTGCTGCGCAACGACTCCGACCCCGACGGCGACGTCATCACCGCCACGGTGGACCAGGCCCCGGACGCGGTGCCCGTGGTGCCGGTGCTGGGCGGCGCGGCGCTCCAGGCGCAGGTGCCCGCCGACGCGGCGGGGGTCGTGTCGTTCGGCTACACCGTCTCCGACGGGCGCGCGGGCGGCACCGCGCAGAGCACCGTGCAGCTGCGCGTCGTGCCACCGCAGGAGAACGACCCGCCGGTGCAGACGGGCGAGCCCGTGCTCACGGTCGGCCGCGGCGGCACCGCCACGATCGACGTGCTGCCGTACTTCCGCGACCCCGACGGCGACTCGATCGTGCTCGACAGCGCGACGACGGGAGACGCCGCCGACGAGGTGCGGTTCCGCCCCGACGGCACCGTGACGCTGCGCGACGGCGGCGGCGCGACGGGCCGCAAGATCGTCGACGTCACGGTCTCCGACGACCGCGGCCTCACCGTGCAGGGCAGGCTGCTGGTCGACGTCGTCGCCGAGCAGGTGCCGCCCGTGCCGGGCCAGGACCACGTCACCGTGCTGGCCGGCCAGGCCGTCACCGTCGAGCCGCTGCTCAACGACACCGACCCCAACGGCGACCCGCTGCGCCTGGTCTCCGTGGCGGAGCAGGCGCCCGCGACCGTCACGCCGAACTACGCGACGGGCACGTTCCGGTTCGTCAGCCCGGAGCCGGGCTCGTACGGCCTGACCTACCAGGTCAGCGACGGCCCGTCGGCGTCGACGGGGCTGGTGCGCGTCGACGTCGTCGCCCCGCCGGGCGCGGGCGGCGACCCGGTCGCCGTCGGCGACCAGGTGCTGCTGCCCGCGGGCGGCCGGGCGCTCGTCGACGTGCTGGCCAACGACACCGACCCCGCGGGCGGCGTGCTCGTGGTCCAGAGCGTCCAGGTGCCGCCCGACGCCGGGATCACGGTCGCCGTGCTGGCCCACCAGGTGCTGCGCGTGACCGAGACGCGGCGCCTGACCGGCCCGGTCACCGTGACGTACACCGTCTCCAACGGCGAGCGCGTCGCCACGGGTGAGCTGCGCGTCGTCCCCATCCCCGAGCCCGACCGCCTGCGGCCGCCGGACGCCCAGCCGGACGAGGTCACCGTGCACACGGGCGACGTCGTCACGGCCCGCGTGCTGGCCAACGACACCCACCCGGACGGCCTGGAGCTCGCGCTCGCCCCCGAGCTCGTCGAGCAGCCGGAGGAGGAGCTGGGCGAGGCGTTCGTCGCGCAGGACACCGTGCGCTTCAAGGCGGCCGCCACCGCGGGCACGGCCCACCTCGTCTACGAGGTCGTCGACCCCAACGGGCAGAAGGACGCGGCCCAGGTCACGGTCCGGGTCCTCGGCGGCGAGGAGAACGCGGCCCCGCTGCTGCCCGACGCCACCGCGCGCGTCATCGCCGGCGGCACCGTGCGGATCACCCCGCCGCTCGAGGGCTCCGACCCCGACGGCGACCTCGTGACCGTCGACCAGATCGCCTCGACGGCGAGCCTGGGCACGGCGACCGTCGTCGACGGCCTCGTCGAGTACACCGCCGACGCGACGGCCGCCGGCGTCGACACCTTCACGTACCGCGCCGTCGACACGCGCGGCGCGACGGCGATCGGCACGGTGCGCGTCGGCATCGCGCGGCCGTCCGGGACGAACCAGCCGCCCGTGGCCGTCGACGACGCCGTGCGCGTGCGGCCGGGCCGCACGGTCGCGATCGACGCCGTGGCCAACGACTCGGACCCCGACGGCGACCGCGTCGGCCTCGTGCCCGGGTCCGTCGAGGGCGGCTCGGAGCTCGACCCCCAGGTGGTCGACGGCAGGCTCGTCGTCAAGGTGCCCGGAGACGCCGGGGTCCACACGATGTTCTACGGCGTCGAGGACACCTTCGCGGCCCGCGCGACGGGCGCCGTGACCGTGGACGTCGACCCCGAGGCGCCGCTGCTCGCCCCCGTCGCGCACGACGACGTCGTGACGAGCACGGACGTCACGGGCGCCGAGGTGACGGTCGACGTCCTGGCGAACGACGCCGACCCGGACGGCACCGCCGAGGACCTGACGGTCACGGTCGACGACGCCGCGAAGGCCGCGGGCGTCCACGTCACGGACGCCGGTGCCCTCGTCGTGCCGCTGACCCCGCGCTCGCAGGTGCTCACCTACACCGTGACCGACGCCGACGGGCTGACCGCGCGTGCGTTCGTCCGGGTGCCGCGCGACGGCGTCGCCCCGCGCCTGCGCGACGGCCTCGACCTGCGCGTCGAGCAGGGCAAGGACCTGCCGCTCGACCTCGCGGACGTCGTCGTCGTCGCGGCCGGGCGCACCGCGCGCCTCGTCGACGAGAACGAGGTCAAGGCCGTCCCTGGCGCCGTCCAGGTCCAGGACGCGACGCACCTGACCTACACCCCGCCCGCGGATCACGTGGGCCCGGCCACGCTCAACCTCGAGGTCACCGACGGCACGAGCGCCGACGACGTCGACGGGCGCCGGGCCGTGCTGACCGTCCCCATGACGGTCGTGGCCCCCGCCAACCTGCCGCCCGTGCTCACGGGGCGGCCGGTCATCGAGGTCGCCCCCGGGGAGGAGGCGACGGTCGACGTCGCCCGGTTCGCGTCCGACCCCGACGGCGACCCGCTGTCCGTCGAGGTCACCGGGGCCGTGGACGGCCTGACGACGACGGTCGCGGGCACGCGCGTGACCGCGCAGGCCGACGTGGCCCTGCCCAAGGGCAGCCAGCTCCAGGTGCCCGTGCGCATCTCCGACGGCGTCACGGCACCCGTCGACGCCCAGGTGGGCGTCACGGTCGTGGCGTCCACGCGCCCGCTCGTCGTCGCGAACGACGACACCGTCGACGACGCCCACCAGGGCAAGGCCGTCACGGTCCCCGTGCTCGCCAACGACGCCAACCCGTTCCCGGGCAAGGACCTGACGCTCCTGTCTGCCGCCGTCGAGACCGGCGTCGGGACCGTGCGGACCGAGGGCGACAAGGTGGTCGTCACGCCCGACCAGGACTTCGTCGGCCGCATGGTGGTGCGCTACCGCGTGCAGGACGCGACGAAGGACCCCGACCGCGAGGTCGAGGGCCGCGTCCAGCTCACGGTGCTCGGCCGCCCCGAGGCGCCGCGCGCGCCCGTCGTCGAGGAGGTGCGCTCGAAGACCGTGGTGCTCTCCTGGGAGCCGCCCGTCGACAACGGGTCGCCCATCACCGGCTACACCCTGACGAGCAGCAAGGGCGACACGCGCGAGTGCGCCGCGACCACGTGCACCATCGATGGGCTCACCAACGACGTGACCTACACGTTCACCGTGACGGCGACGAACGACGTCGGCACGTCGAGCTCGTCGCCCGCCTCGGCCGAGGCGCGCCCCGACGAGGCGCCCGACGCCCCGGCGCCGCCCGTGCTCGCCTTCGGCGACAAGAGCCTGACCATCACGTGGGTCAACAAGACGTACACGGACCGGTCGGCCATCCAGTGCGTGGACCTGGAGATCTCGCCCGCCCCGGCGTCCGGCGCGGTGCAGAAGCCGTGCGTCACGGGGACGTCGACCACGTGGACCGGGCTGGAGAACGGCACGGGCTACACCGTGCGGGTCCGGGCCAAGAACGCGGCGCCCGACCCGTCCGAGTGGAGCGCGGAGTCGGCGCCCATGGTGCCGGCCGCCCCGCCGGCCGCCCCGGCGACGCCGACGGCGACCAACGCGAACACGTCGCTCGGCGGGCAGGTCAAGGTCACGTGGGTCGCGCCCGCGACCAACGGGGACGCGATCAAGGGCTACCAGGTGACCGCCTACGACGGGAGCACCGTCGCCGCCCAGACGCCCGCCGTCGGCACCTCGGGCGCCGTGCTGGGCACGGCGACGACCTACACGTTCACCGGCCTCCAGGACCTCAAGAGCTACACCTTCACCGTGACCGCCACGAACAAGGCGGGGACGTCGCCGGCCTCGCCCCGCTCGGCGGCCGTGCCCGCGTACGGCACGCCCGACAAGGTGGCCGGCGCGAGCGCGAAGATCGTCGCGGGCTCGACGTCGGGCCAGGCGACCGTGAGCTGGCCCGGGCTGAGCGCAGCCGCGTTCCACGGCACCGGCGGGTACTACAAGGTGCGGGTCGCGGGCACGACCGCGACCCGGAACGCCTCGGACACCTCCTTCGTGTGGACCGGCCTGACGAACGGCACGGCGTACACGTTCGAGGTCGTGGCCTGCAACGACAACATCTGCAGCACGGCGTGGACGGCGACACCGACCGCGGTCACGCCGTACACGACCCCGACGGCACCGGGCCTCGCCTACGGGCGGACCGGGACCACGACGGGCCGGTTCACCACGTCCGCCCCGTCGAGCGACGGCGGCTCGACGCTCCGCTCGTACGAGTGGGACGTCAACGGCGCGGTCTCGTCGGGCGGCGTCGGCGGCTCGCTCGACGTCGGCACCGGGTACGACCAGACGTTCAAGGTGCGCGTGCGCGCGGTCAACGACGCCGGTCCGGGACCGTGGTCGGGCTACGTGACCGGCAAGACCGACCCGAACCCGAACGACATGCAGGTGTCGATCACGCGGGGCGGCAGCCAGGACGCGAACCGGAACTGCTTCCGGCCGGGCACGGGGACCTGCTGGGACATCACCGTGCACGTGTCGAACGCGCAGCCGAACGCCACCGTCTACTGGGGCTGCTGGACCACCGAGCACTGGGACTCCGCCGTGCCGCCCGGGATGAACGCGGACTCACGTCAGTTCGAACCGGCCTGGTCCGGCTACAACGCCGGGGAGACGACGAACGCGAGCGGTGCGGTCAGCTTCACGCCCTGCATGGGGCTGTCGGGCAACGAGGACTACTGGGTCGTCGTCCGCAAGTTCGACGGCACCCAGAACTCCATCTCCTCGAACCGCCTGCGCTGGTGACCATGACCACGACCCCGGAGGACGCACAGATGAGCACGACCATGACCGCGGAGCAGGCCACCTGGTTCGCGCAGACCTTCGACCGCCTCGTCGGCAACGTCGGCCAAGCGCTGCTCGGCAAGGCCGACGTGGTGCGTCTCGCGTTCACCTGCATGCTCGCCGAGGGGCACCTGCTGCTCGAGGACGCCCCCGGCACGGGCAAGACGTCGCTGGCGCGCGCCATGGCGGCGAGCGTCCAGGGCACGAACACGCGCATCCAGTTCACGCCGGACCTGCTGCCCTCCGACGTCACGGGCGTGACGATCTACGACCAGAAGACCGGCCGCTTCGACTTCCACCAGGGCCCCGTGTTCGCGTCGATCGTGCTGGCCGACGAGATCAACCGCGCCTCGCCGAAGACGCAGTCGGCGCTGCTGGAGGTCATGGAGGAGGGCCGCGTCACGGTCGACGGCGTGCCCCACTCCGTGGGCCGCCCGTTCATGGTCATCGCCACGCAGAACCCCATCGAGCAGGCCGGCACCTACCGCCTGCCGGAGGCGCAGCTCGACCGGTTCCTGATGAAGACGTCGGTGGGCTACCCCGACCGGGCGTCGACCGTCGAGATCCTCTCGGGCTCCGCCGTGCGCGACCGCTCCACGGCGCTCACGCCGATCGTCACGACGCAGGCCCTCGCCGAGATGGCCGACCTCGCGGCGTCCACGTACGTCGACACCGCCGTGCTCGAGTACGTCTCGCAGCTCGCGGAGGAGACGCGCGAGGCGCCCGAGGTCCGTGTCGGTGTCTCCGTGCGCGGCGCGCTCGCGCTCGTGCGCTGCGCGAAGGTGTGGGCGGCCGCGCACGGGCGCCACTACGTGCTCCCGGACGACGTCAAGGAGCTCGTGCACCCCGTGTGGGCGCACCGCTTCACGCTCGACCCCGAGGCCGAGTTCGCCGGCGCGACCGCCGACGCCGTGCTCGGTCGCATCGTCTCGACGGTGGCCGCGCCCCAGGAGAAGGCCCGCGTATGAGCGAGGGGGTCCGGGCGTCGCGTCTGCGGACGGGACGCCGCGCGCTGCCGGCGCCGTTCGCGCGCGTGCTCGGACGGGCCGCCGCGCCGGCGCGGTCGGCCAGGCGGGCCGGAGGCGTCCTCGCCGCGGCGGCGCGCCGCGGGTGGGAGCCGGTCGGCGCGGTCGTCAGCCCGTACGGCGTCGCCGCCGTCGTCGTCGCGCTCGCGGCGTGGGCCGCGGGGCTCGCGTACTCGTGGCTGGAGGTGCTGGTCGTCGCGGTGCTGCTCACCGCGAGCCTCGCCGCGGCCGTCGTGTTCGTGCTCGGCACGTTCCGGTACACGGTCGACCTCGGCCTCGCGACGCGGCGGGTCACCGTGGGGGACCGCGCCGTCGGGCGGCTCGTCGTGGGCAACGCCTCGGCGCGGGCGCTGCTGCCGTCGGTCATGGAGGTGCCCGTGGGGCTGGGCTCCGCGGCGTTCCCCGTGCCGCGCCTGCGGCCCGGCGCCGAGCACGAGGAGGTCTTCACGATCCCCACGCGCCGCCGCTCGGTCATCGTGGTCGGCCCGGTCCGCTCGGTGCGTGCCGACCCGCTCGGCCTGCTGCGCCGCGCCGTGACGTGGTCGCAGCCGCAGGAGCTCTTCGTGCACCCGGTGGTCAAGAGCCTCGCCGGCTCGTCGACGGGCTTCCTCAAGGACCTCGAAGGGCGTGCGACGCAGGACATCTCGAGCTCCGACGTCTCGTTCCACGCCCTGCGCGACTACGTCCCGGGCGACGACCGCCGCCACATCCACTGGAAGACGACGGCCCGCACGGGCCAGCTCATGGTCCGCCAGTTCGAGGAGACCCGCCGCTCGCACCTCGCGGTGATGCTCTCGACGCGCACGGCCGACTACGCCGACGGCGAGGAGTTCGAGCTCGCGGTGAGCGTCTGCGGCTCGCTCGGCCTCCAGGCCATCAAGGAGGACCGCGGCGTGACCGTGCTCGTCAACAGCGGCTCGCTGCGGGGCGACCACCGCACGCGCCTGCTCGACGACCTCGCCCGCGTGGAGCTCTCGCCGTCGAAGGCGCGGCTGGCCGACGTCGCCCGCGTCGCCGCGGCGACCGTCGCCGACGCCTCCGTCGTCGCGTTCGTCGTCGGCAGCGGCGTCCCGCCGGCGGAGCTGCGCGCCGCGTCCGCCCGGCTGCCGCAGGACGTCTCGGTCATGGCCCTGCAGTGCGTGCCGGGCGCCGTGATGAGCAAGCACAGCATCGCGGAGCTGACCGTCCTCACGCTCGGCAGCCTCGGCGAGCTGCCCCTGGCGATGCGACGGCTGGCCGACGCATGAGCACTCCCACGACCATGGAGACGGGTACGGAGACGGGTACCGGGACGAGCGCCGGGAGCGCTGCCCGCGGCACGACGCGCGCGTCGCGGCGCGTGCGCGGCGTCAGCGGCACGACGACGACCGGTGCCCCCGGCCCGCGGCGCGGTCCGGGCCGACCCGCCCGCGCGCCCTGACCGGGGCGGGCGCCGTCGACGCCGCCGTGCTCGCCGTGCTGCTCGCCGCGGTCGCGGTGGGCTTCGGCCCCGTGTGGGGCTCGGCGGGCTTCTGGCTCCCGGCCGCGGGCGGTGCGGTGCTCGGCCTGCTGGTCTCCTGGCTCGCGGCCGCGCGCCGCTGGTCCGTGCTCACGACGGCGGTGGCCGTCGTCGTCGCCTACCTGGCCGTCGGCGGGCCGCTCGCGCTGCCGTCCACCACGCGGTCCGGCGTCGTGCCGACGCTCGGCACGGTGCGCGGGCTCGCGCTCGGCGCGGTGCACGGGTGGAAGGAGTTCGTCACCACCGTCCCGCCCCTGCACTCGTTCCCCGACCTCGCGCTCGTGCCGTTCCTCGTGCTCTACGCCGTCGCCGTCGCCGCCGGGACGGTCGCGTGGCGGGCGCGGCTCGCGGCGTGGGCGCTCGTGCCCGTGGGCGCGGGGCTCGTCGCCGTGATCCTGCTCGGCACCGTCGACGTCGCCCGCCCGGTCCCGCAGGGCCTCGTCGTCGGCGTCGTCGGGCTGCTGTGGGGCGCGCTGCGCGTCGTCGAGAACCGTGTGGGGCAGCACACCGTCACGACGGAGGCCTCCGCGGCCGCGTCGCGCCGCCTGCGCTGGTACCGGTTCCGCACGGGCGCGACCATCCTGGGCCTGGGCGCCGTGGCGGCGGCGTTCGCCGCGCCCGCGGTGCTGCCGGAGCAGCCGCGCACGGTGCTGCGCGAGGTCGTCGTGCCGCCGC
Source organism: Xylanimonas protaetiae (assembly GCF_004135385.1). Lineage (NCBI taxonomy): Bacteria > Bacillati > Actinomycetota > Actinomycetes > Micrococcales > Promicromonosporaceae > Xylanimonas > Xylanimonas protaetiae. Next base: position 1,739,114 of record NZ_CP035493.1, read on the forward strand.
TCGACGTGCACGACTTCGTCAGCCCGCTCACCGCGTTCCGGCGGTACGCCAACGACGACCGCGAGACCGAGCTGCTGCGCATCGACGGGCTCCCCGCGGGCCAGCGCGTCCGCCTGGCCACGCTCGACACGTACGACGGCGTCGTCTTCGACGCCTCGAGCGACCAGCCCGGCTCGGGCACGTACACGCGCGCGGGCGACGAGATCGCGACGCCCGACAGGTCGCCGAGCACGCCGCTCGACGTCCAGATCCTCGGCTACAGCGGGCCGTGGGTGCCCGCGGCCGGGGCGCTGACGGGCATCACCTGGACCGGGGCGCGCGCGGGCGAGCTGCTCGACGGCACGTACTACGACGCGGTCACGCGCACCGCGCTGACGACGTCCGGCCTGCGCGAGGGCGACACCTACCGTCTCCGGGCGCAGCTCGTGCCGCAGCCCGCCGAGGCCGACCTGCTCGCCGGGCGGATCCTGACCGACACGCCCGAGCCGCCGCTCGACGACCAGCTCGTCCCGGCGTCCGCGAGGTCGAAGGCCGCGCAGTTCATGGGCGAGGAGACCGACCCGGTCAAGCGCCTCTTCGCGCTGCGCGACGGCCTCGTGGCCTCCGGCATCTACTCGAGCGGCCTGGAGAACCAGGCGCCGTCGCGCCCCGGCCACTCGGTCGAGCGCATCGACACCCTGCTCGAGGGCGACGAGATGGTGGGCGACGACGAGCAGTTCGCCGTCGCGCTCGTCCTCATGGCCCGCGAGGCCGGCATCCCGGCCCGCGTCACGATGGGCTTCTACGTCGACCCGGAGAAGGACCAGCGCACGGACGGCGAGCCGTGGACCGTCGTCGGCGGCGACGTCCACGCCTGGGCCGAGGTGCCGTTCGAGGGCTACGGCTGGGTGCCGATCGACGCCGTCCCGGACCAGGACAACAAGATCAAGCCCGAGCCCAAGAGCGAGAAGGTGCCCAAGCCGCCGGTGCTGCAGGACCCGCAGCCGCCGGAAGAGCCGGCCGACGACGTCCCCGGGGACGTCAAGGACGACGACGGCCAGGACCAGGACGCCCAGGGCTTCGACTGGCGGCTCGCCGGGCTCATCGCCGTCTCGGTGGGCGTGCCGCTCGTGGTCGTCGCGGCGCCCGTCGTCGCCGTCCTGGCCTACAAGTCCCGACGCCGCACGCGGCGCCGGACCACGGGCCCCTACGCCGACCGCGTGAGCGGCGGCTGGCGCGAGGTCGTCGACCGGGCCACCGACCTCGGCACGGCCGTGCCCGCCGGCTCCACGCGTCGCGAGACCGCCGGCACGCTCGTCGACGCGCTCGGCGACCACGGGCACGTCGCCCTCGCCCACCGGGCCGACGCGACGGTGTTCGGCGGCGTCGACCCGACGCCCGAGCAGGTCGAGGCGTACTGGCAGGACGTCGACGCCGTCGTCGGGAGCATGGCCGGCAGCGTCACCCGGCGCGCGCGGCTGCGTGCGGCGCTGTCGCTGCGGTCGGTGCGGTGGGGCCGCGCCCTGCCGGCGCTGCGGCTCCCGCAGGTGACCCCGTGGAGGAGGAAGAGCCGATGACGCAGCTGACGTGCACCGCGTGCGGCAGCGCGCAGGCGGCCGGGGCGGCCTGGTGCGCCGTGTGCGGCGCCGCGTTCCCGCGCACGGGGACGGAGGACGGCGCGGCCGCGGCGGGGCCTGCGCCCGCGGCGGCGCTCGCGGCCACGGCCGGGCCTGCTGCGCCGGGGCCCGGCCCGGGTCCGGGGGCGGGCAACGTCGTCCCCGTGCACACGGGCACGACGCAGCCCGAGCATGCCGTCGCGACGGTGCGCGGCTACGCACCCCCCGCGCCGGTGCCCTCCGTCGAACCCCGGTACGGCGGGACCGGGCGCCGGTTCGCCGCGTACGTCGTCGACGCGGCCGCGCTCGCGGTCGTGCCGCTCGTCGTGGTGCTCGTGGGGCTCGTCGGCGCCGGTGTACCGCTGAACGGCGAGATCCGCACGGTCACGCAGGCCGAGGCGGACCAGATCTTCGCGCAGGTCCAGCGCACCTACGTCCTCGCCGCCGTGCTCGCCCTCGCGTGCTGGCTCGCGCTCGTCGTCGTCGAGGGGCGCACCGGGCGCTCGCTCGGCGGGCTGGTGCTGGGCCTGCGCACTGTCGACGCCGAGACCCTGCGCCCGATCGGGGTGGGGCGCTCGCTGCTGAGGTGGCTGATCGTCGGGGCGTCGGGCCTCGGCGCCGGGATCCTCCAGGTCGTCGTGCTGCTCAGCCCCGCCTTCGACGCGGGCTCGCGCCACCAGGGCTGGCACGACAAGGCCGTCCGCTCCGTGGTGCTGCGGCACCGGGGACCGTGGACGGCGCCGGTGGACCCGACGGCGTTCGCGGGGCCTGCCGGGGTGCCAGCGCCGACGGGCTGGGGCGCGGGAGCGCCTGGGCGGCCTGCGCCGGCCGTGCCTGCGCCGGCCGTGTCGTCCGCCGGACCGGTGCCCGCCGGCGGGCACCTTCCGGCCGCGGCTTCGCCGGACCCGTGGGGCTTCCCGACGGCGGCTCCTGCCGCAGGGACGGTGACGCCCGGCCTGATCACCGGGGTCCCGGGCAGGGCGGCGACGGCGTCGTCGCCCTCGGCTCCGGCTCCGGCTGCGGTCCCGGCGCCCGCCCCGGTCCCAGCCCCGGCGTCCGCGCCCGCCCCGGTTCCAGCCTCCGCGTCCGGACCCGTCTCCCCGTCCGCCGCCGCGTCGTCGGACGTCGACGACGACGACGACGTCGACGGCGAGACCCGCATGGCACCCGCGCGTGCCCGCGTGCTCGTGCTCGAGCTCGCCACCGGCGAGCGGTACGCCGTCACGGGCCGCACGCTGCTGGGACGCAACCCGCAGGCGCCGACGGGCGAGCCCTGGGACGTCCTCACCGTGCCGGACCCGACCCGGTCGGTCTCCAAGACCCACGCCGAGCTGCACCCGGACCCGGGCGGCCTGTGGGTGGTCGACCGCGGGTCGACGAACGGGACGGTCGTGTCCGTGCCGGGCCGGTCGCCCCAGGTGGCGGCCCCGGGCGCGCGCGTGCGCGTCACGGCCGGAGCCACGCTGCACGTCGGCGACGCGCGGATCGTCGTGCACCCGGAGGCGCTGTGAGCGGGCTGGACACGGTCGCCCTGCGCTGGGGGAGCGCCACGCACACGGGCGCGCGACGGAGGCTCAACGAGGACTTCTTCCTCGCGGACGGCTTCGCGTTCCTCGTGGCCGACGGCATGGGCGGGCACGAGGCGGGCGAGGTCGCGAGCAGCACGGCGATCGCGGCGCTCGCGCCCCTGCGCGCGGGCATCCAGGACGCGCTCGAGGGCGGCGGCGCCACGGGCGTCGAGCGGCTGCTCGCCGACGCGCACGCCCGCGTGGCGGCCATCGCGACGGCTCCCGGCAAGGAGGCGGGCACCACGGTGTCCGGCGTCGTGCTCGCGGAGCAGGACGGCGTGCCGTACTGGCTCGTGGTCAACCTGGGCGACTCGCGCACCTACCTGCTGACCGACGGCGAGCTCGAGCAGGTGAGCGTCGACCACTCCGAGGTCCAGGAGCTCGTCGAGGCGGGCCTCATCACGCCGCACGAGACGCGCACGCACCCGCGGCGGCACGTCGTGACGCGGGCGCTCGGCCCCGGCGCCCCGACGCCCGCCGACTTCTGGTTCGTGCCCGTCGGCGAGCACGACCGCGTGCTCGTGTGCTCCGACGGACTGACCGGCGAGCTCGACGACGCGCGGATCGCCCGTGTGCTGCTGGACGAGGCCGACGCGCAGGCGGCCGCCGACCGGCTCGTGGGCGAGGCGCTCGCCGCGGGCGGCCGCGACAACATCACCGTCGTCGTCGTCGACGTGGCGACGGCCGGCGAGGGCGACGCGGCGCGCACGGCGCCGCACCGCGTCGTCGGGCTGACGGACGAGGACACGCGCCCGCGCGGCGCGGTGCTGACGGGGGGAGAGCGGTGACGCCGACGACGGACGCCGTGGCCTGCTACACGGGCGCGGACGCGACGGTGGTGCGCCGCGGGCGCACGACCGTGCTGCTCGCCGACGAGCCCGCCGGGGCCGCCCGCCGGGTCTGGGACGGCCTCACGGCCGCCTCCGCGGTCACGGCCGTGCTCGACGCGCTCGCCGGGCTGCCCGGCGCGAGCCTGACGACGCTCCCACCGTTCGCCGCCGTCACGGTCGCCGACGACGGCGCCGCGCACGTGCTGGTCCGCGGGCGCGTGCGGGCCGTGCTCAGCACCGTGTCCAGCGACGTCGTCGTCGACGGGGAGGACGTCAGCACGTGGCACGAGCGGCGGGTCACGGGGGTGTCGGCGCTGGTCCTGGGCGTGCGGGCGCGCGCGGCGGGCGAGGTCCTCGCCGACGACGCGGCCCTGCCGCTCGTCGAGGGCGTCGTCCGGGCGAGCGAGGTCGCGCTCGAGGTGGTCGCGGGCGGGGCCGCGCGGGTTCGCTCGACGACTGTGGCCCCGGCCCCGGCCCCGGCGAGCGCCCCGGCCCCGGCGAGCGCCCCGACGCCGGCGAGCGCCCCGGAGCCGGCACCGCCGTGGCCGCTGCCCGGCCGGGGCTCCCGTGCCACGGCGTCGACGCCGGTCGCGCTGTCGGTGCCCGAGGTCGAGACGGTCCTGCCCGCCGCCGAGACGGAGCCCGGCGCGCCCGGACTGCGCACGCCCCCGGGGCCCGGTGCGCAGGAGGCCCACGCCGGGCGGGACGACGCCGGGCGGCGGCTCGACGCCGGAAGGGTCGACGCCGGGAGGCTCGACGCCGGGCGGGCCGACGCCGGAAGGGCCGACGCCAGGCGGGCCGACGGGCGCGACGATCCCGACGCGTCCCGGGCGCCCGGACCCGTGGTCGGGACGGAGCCGCTCCCCGATCCTGCTCGGGCCCCGGCCGCCGCGCTCGAGGCGACCCAGGCGGGTCCGGTCGACGTCGCCGACGACGGCTACGCGCACCTGTGGGGCGAGACCGTGATGCGGTCGGTCGAGGACGCGGCGGTCCGCCCGGACGAGGAGGACGACGAGCCCGAGGCCGTCGCGGCCCCGCTGCCCGCAGCACCCGCACCGCTCGCCGTGCCGCTCCCCGCCCCGCCCGCGGCGGACGCCGGGACGCCGGGTCTCATCGCGGGCGTCCCGCGCTCGTGGGGCGACAGCCCGTCGCCCGCACCGCCCGACGCCGCCGCCCTCGACCACGACGGCCACACCGTCATGTCCTCCGCCCTCGCCGGGCTGCGCGCGGGCGCCGCACCCGAACCTGCCACCCCCGCACAGCCCGTCGCGACAGGCCCGCAGGTGCTCGCCCGCACGTGCGCGCGGGGTCGTCACGCCAACCCGCCCTCCCGGGAGGCCTGCCGTGCGTGCGGCGAGCCGCTCGAGGGCGACGCCGGCCCGGCGCCGCGCCCGGCGCTGGGCCGCGTGCAGGTCGCCGGCGGGCCGGCGCTCGCGCTCGACCGCCCGCTCGTCGTCGGGCGCCGGCCCCGCACGCCGCGGTCGACGGCGGGGGAGATGCCGCGCCTCGTGACGGTCGCAAGCCCGAACCAGGACGTGTCGCGCTCGCACGTCGAGGTGCGGCTCGAGGGCTGGCACGTGCTCGTGACGGACCTCGCGACCACCAACGGCACGGTGCTGCACCGGGGCGGGCAGTCGCCGCAGCGGCTGCACCCCGGCGAGGCGACCCTCGTCGTCGACGGCGACGTCGTCGACCTCGGCGACGGGGCCACCCTGAGCTTCGAGGAGATCTGGTGAGCAGCAAGCGGGCACCGTCGGCGCCGCCGCACATCGACGGCTTCGAGTACGTCTCGGTCATCGGGTCGGGCGGCTTCTCCGACGTCTTCCTCTACCAGCAGCTGCGCCCGCGCCGTCGCGTCGCGGTCAAGGTGCTGCTCTCGGAGCGCAGCGCGAGCCAGGCGGCGGCGTTCGAGGCCGAGGCCGACCTCATGGCGACGCTGTCGAGCCACCCGTCGATCGTCACGATGTACGGGGCCGACATCGCCGCCGACGGCCGCCCGTACCTGGCCATGGAGTACTGCTCGCGCCCCAACCTGGGGTCGCGCTACCGCACCGAGCGCTTCTCCGTGGCGGAGGCCCTGCGCGTCACCATCCAGGTGGCGGGCGCCGTCGAGACGGCCCACCGCGCGGGGATCATCCACCGCGACATCAAGCCCGCGAACATCCTCGTCACGGAGTACGGGCACCCGGCGCTCACGGACTTCGGCATCTCGTCCACGCTCGACGACGCGACGCGCGCCGAGGGCATGTCCATCCCGTGGTCGCCGCCCGAGGCGTTCCTCGACCCGCCGCGCACCGGCGTCGCGACGGACGTGTGGGGCCTGGCCGCGACGCTGTACACGCTGCTCGCTGGACGCTCGCCGTTCGAGGTGCCGGGCGGGTCGAACTCGACGGCCGACCTGGTCGCGCGCATCGAGAGCGCCCGGCTCGCGCCCGTGGGCCGCTCCGACGTGCCCGTGTCGCTCGAACGCATCCTCGCCACCGCCCTGGCCAAGACGGCGACGTCGCGGTACGCGACCGTGCTCGCGTTCGCCCGCGCGCTCCAGCACGTGCAGAACGAGCTCCGGCTCGGCGTCACGCCCGTCGACATCCTCGACGACTCCGGCCAGGTCAAGGCCGACGACGAGGCCGACGAGGCCGACGACGAGCCCGGCACCCGCCTGCGCAGCGTCGTCGCGATCGAGGCGCAGGCGCCGCCGCTGCCCGCGCCCACCCGCCGGGGACCGAGCGGGTTCGCCCCGGGAGCCGGCCAGGTCCCAGCCGACCAGGTCCCAGCCGGCCAGGTCCCAGCCGGCCAGGTCCCAGCCGCGCAGACCGGAGCACCTCAGATCGGAGCCCCCGCCCGCCCGGTCGCGTCGTCGTACGTGCCGACGCTCGCTCCCGTGGTGGCGGGCTGGGACGCGCGCATCGAGGAGACCGTCCACCGCGACGCCGCACCGGAGACGGAGGCGCCGCCCGCACCCGAGGCAGCCCCGGCCCGCCGCCGGCCGGCCGTCGTCGGGGCCGTCGCGCTCGTCGCGGTGGCCGTCGTCGTCGGCGCGTCGCTGCTGCACGGCGAAGCCGATCCCACCACCCCCGCCGATGACACCCCGACGTCGCGGACGGTCCCGCAGGACAACCTCGGGACCCTCGTGCCACCCGTCGTCGGGCTGACCGCGGGCGCCCCGGACGGGCGCCGGCTCACGTTCACGTGGCAGGCGCCGGAGCAGGCGGCCGACGGCGACACGTTCGCCTGGCGGCAGCTGTCGCTCACCGGGGACGCGCCCTACCAGCCCGTCGACGGCTCGTCGGTCACGGTCGAGGCGACCGCGCCGGGCCAGGTGTGCGTCGAGGTCGTCGTCGTGCGCGACGGGCGGTTCTCGTACGAGCCGCAGCAGGCGTGCGGGGACGTCCCGTGACCGAGACGGACCTTCCGCGCCTCGCCGTCGAGTTCTGCGGCGAGTGGTTCCGGCCCGACCCGGCCGAGCCGTTCGACGTGGGCCGCGACGCCGACCTCGACGTCGACGACAACCCGTACCTGCACCGCCGGTTCCTGCGCTTCACGTTCGAGGCCGGCATGTGGTGGCTGTCGAACGTCGGCACGATGCTGTCGGCGACGGTGAGCCAGGCGGGCGGCGGCGTGCAGTCGTGGCTCTCACCGGGCAACCGCCTGCCGCTCGTCGTGCCGACGACGTCGATCGTCTTCACCGCAGGCCCGACGACGTACGAGCTCAAGGTGCACCTCGAGGGCGCGCCCTACCAGACGGTGGGCCGCGACGACACGCCCGCCGGCGAGACGACGATCGGCGCCGCGGTCTTCACGGTGAGCCAGAAGCAGCTCATCCTCGCGCTCGCGGAGCCGATGCTGCGCCGCGAGGGGACGAGCCTCTCGGAGATCCCGTCGTCGGCCGCCGCGGCGCAGCGGCTGGGCTGGGCGGCCACCCGGTTCAACCGCAAGCTCGACAACGTGTGCGACAAGCTCGACCGCCTGGGCGTCAAGGGCCTGCGCGGCGGCCCGGGCGCGCTCGCCACCAACCGCCGCGCGCGGCTGGTCGAGTACGCGGTCACGTCCCGCATCGTCACGCTCGAGGACCTCCCGCTGCTCGACGTCGCCGACGACGGCTGACGAGCCCCGACCCCGCCCCACCCGACCGCCGAGCGCCCGAGGAAGCCCGTTGCGCATCAAGCTCACCCTGACCCGCCCCGACGTGAGCGTCGCTGACGTCGCCGTCACCGCCGACGCGACCGCCTCGGTGCAGGACGTCGCCGTCGCGCTGTTCGGCGGCGACCCGGTCCGCGCCGGCTCGCCCGTGCCCGACCGCCTCACGCTCCAGGTCGAGCCGTCAGCCGACGGCGGTCAGCCGCGCGTCCTGCCGCCGTCGAGCGACCTGGTCACCGCGGGCCTGCGCTCCGGCACCGCCGTCTCGATCGTGCGCGTCTCGGAGCAGTTCGAGGCGCCCGGCCAGGCGCGCGGCGCGGCCGTCGCGGTGCTGCGCGTGCTCGGTGGGCCGGACGCCGGCAAGGAGTTCCCGCTGCCCGCCGGCACGAGCTACCTGGGCCGCGACCGCGGCATGGACGTGCGCCTGGAGGACCCGCTCGTGTCCAAGCGGCATGCGCGCATCACGGTGGGCGACGCGGTCGAGGTCTGGGACCTCGGCTCCGCCAACGGCCTGACGATGGGCGGCGCGCGCATGACGCGGGCCGTCGTCACGTCGTCCGACGTCGTCGGCGCGGGGGACACGACGTTCGCCGTGGTGGCCCTGCACCGCAGCACGAGCATCGCGCCCACCAGCCCCGTCGTGGAGCTCAACCGGTCGCCGCGCGTGGTGGCCCGGTTCCCGGAGCGCACGCTGCGCGCGCCGAAGCCGCCCCAGCCCATGCAGGCGATGCACCTGCCGTGGCTCGCGATGGTCGCCCCCCTCATCCTGGGCGGGGTCCTGTTCGCGATCACGCGCAGCGTCACCTCGGTCGTCTTCATGGCGCTGAGCCCCGTGCTCATGGTCGCGATGTACGCGGACACGCTCATCACCGAGAAGCGCCGCTTCCGCACGGAGTCCGAGGCGTTCCGGGCGTCCGCCGACGCGCTGTCCGAGACGATCGCACGCACGCACGCCGTCGAGCGGGCCGTGCGGCTCGCCGAGGCGCCGTCGGTCGCCGAGGCGCTGGACGCCGTGCGCCGCCTGGGCGGCCTCATGTGGACGCACCGCCCCGAGCACCCCGCGTTCCTCACGGTCCGCACGGGCCTGGGCGCGGCCCCGTCGCGCACCACGGTCGAGGGCCCCGCCGAGAACGACACGCTGCCCGAGTTCTGGCGCCGCATCGACCAGCTGCAGGCGCAGGCCGCCACGATCACGGACGTCCCCGTCGTCGCGCGCCTGCGCGTCGCAGGCGGCTTCGGCATCGCCGGGCCCGACGCCGCCGCCGACGCCGTGGGCCGCGCGGCCCTGCTCCAGCTCGTCGCGCTGCACTCGCCCGCCGAGCTCGTCGTCGCGGCCGTCACCTCCCCGCGCTCGCGCACCAGCTGGGAGTGGCTCGAGTGGGCGCCCCACACCGGCTCCCCGCACAGCCCGCTCGGCTCGTCGCACCACCTCGCCGACAACCCGGGGACGGCCCTCGCGCTGCTCGCGCGCCTCGAGGACCTCGTCCAGGCCCGCGGCGCGAGCCTCGAGGAGCGGGCGGCGCCGCGCGGCCCGGTCGACGAGGACAAGCCCGCCGACCTGCCCGCGCCCGTGCTGCCCAGCGTCGTCGTCCTGGTCGAGGACGACGCCCCCGTGGACCGGGCCCGCCTGACCCGCCTGGCCGAGCGCGGCCCCGACGCCGGGGTCCACGTGCTGTGGGTCGCCCCCACCGTCGAGCAGCTGCCCGCGTGCTGCCGCACCTTCGTGCTCGTCCAGGACGCCGCGACGGGCACCACGGGCGAGGTCCGCGAGGGCCGCCTCACCTACCCCGTCGTGTGCGAGACCGTCGACCTGCCCACCGCGCACGAGGTCGCCCGGCTCATGGCCCCCGTCATCGACGTCGGCGCCCCGGTCGAGGACGACTCCGACCTGCCCCGGTCCGTGTCCTACCTGGCGCTCACGGGCACCGCGCTGCGCGACGAGGCCGCGTCCGTCGTCGAGCGCTGGAAGGAGAACGGGTCGCTCACGCCCCGCGACGGCACGCCGCCGCAGCGCCGCAGGACGGCCACGGACCTGCGCGCGCTCGTGGGCCACAACGGCGTCGAGCCGTTCCACCTGGACCTGCGCACGCAGGGCCCGCACGCGCTCGTCGGCGGCACCACCGGCGCGGGCAAGTCGGAGTTCCTCCAGTCGTGGGTGCTCGGCATGGCCGCCGCGCACAGCCCCGACCGGGTCACGTTCCTGCTCGTCGACTACAAGGGCGGCGCCGCGTTCGCCGACTGCGTGCACCTGCCGCACACGGTCGGCCTCGTGACCGACCTCTCGCCGCACCTGGTGCGCCGGGCGCTGACGTCGCTGCGCGCCGAGCTGCGGTACCGCGAGCACCTGCTGAACCGGAAGAAGGCCAAGGACCTCGCCTCGCTCGAGCGCACGGGCGACCCCGAGGCGCCGCCGAGCCTCGTCATCGTCGTCGACGAGTTCGCCGCCCTGGCGGGCGAGGTGCCCGAGTTCGTGGACGGCGTCGTCGACGTCGCGCAGCGCGGGCGCTCGCTGGGCCTGCACCTCATCCTGGCCACGCAGCGCCCCGCGGGCGTCATCAAGGACAACCTGCGTGCCAACACCAACCTGCGCATCGCGCTGCGCATGGCCGACGAGTCCGACTCCGCCGACGTGCTGGGCCTGCCGATGGCCGCCCACTTCGACCCGTCGATCCCGGGCCGCGGCGCCGCCAAGACGGGCCCCGGCCGCGTCACCCCGTTCCAGACGGGGTACGCGGGCGGCTGGACCCTCGACCGGCCCGACCGGCCGCGCGTCGACGTCGAGGAGATGAGCTTTGGCACCAACGCGCGCTGGGACGTGCCCGCGGGCGACGTCGAGGAGGTCCGCGACCCGGGCCCCAACGACATCGCGCGCGTCGTCGCCACCGTCTCGCAGGCCGCCCGCTCGGCGGGCGTGCCCGAGCCGCGCCGGCCGTGGCTCGACGAGCTCGCTCCCACGTACGACCTGGCGCTGCTGCCCAACCCGCGCACCGACGACCAGCTGCTCCTGGGCGTCCTGGACGACCCACGCTCGCAGGCCCAGCCGACGTACTTCTACGAGCCGGACCGCGACGGCAACCTCGCCGTGTTCGGCACGGGCGGCTCGGGCAAGTCGACGACGCTGCGCACGATCGCCGTCTCGGCGGCGATCACGGCCCGCGGCGGGCCCGTCCACGTGTACGCGCTGGACTTCGGCGCGAACGGCCTGCGGATGCTCGAGGAGCTCCCGCACGTCGGCGCGGTCGTCTCGGGCGACGACGAGGAGATGGTCGGGCGCGTGCTGCGCCTGATCTCGGACGTCGTCGAGGAGCGGTCCGCGCGGTACGCGGCCGTGCGGGCCGACAGCATCGGCGCGTACCGGCGCCTCGCGGACGCGCCGGACGAGCCCCGCATCCTGCTGCTCGTCGACGGCGTCGGGCCGTTCCGCGAGGCGTACGAGTGGGGCCCCGCGTGGGGCCAGCTCACGCAGGTCGCCACGGACGGCCGCCAGGTGGGCGTGCACCTCGTCGTCGCGGGAGACCGCGCGTCGGCCGTGCCGGCGTCGCTCGGCTCGACCATCCAGAAGCGCCTCGTGCACCGCCTCGCCACCACGGACGAGTACGCCTCCCTCGGCGAGCCCGCGGACGTCCTGGGCGTCACGTCGCCGCCCGGGCGCGCCGTCGTCGACGGCGACGAGCTGCAGGTGGCCGTGCTGGGCGGCGACGCGAACGTCGCGCTCCAGGCCCGGGCCGCGACGAGCCTGCGCCAGACGATGGAGCGCCTGGGCGTGCGGCCCGCTCCCGGCCTGCGCCGCCTGCCCGACGCGTTCGCGCTCGACGACCTCCCGCCCACGGCGGGCGGCGGCGCCGCGTTCGCGCTCGACGACCTCGACGTCGCCCCGGTGGGCCTGCCGCGGCGCGGCACGCTCCTGCTCGCCGGCCCCCCGGCGTCGGGCAGGACGACGGCGCTGGCCACCATGGCCCGGGCCCTCGCGCGCGCGGGGCGCGGCCCGCTCGTCCACGTCGCGCTGCGGCGCACGCCGCTCGCGGGGCTCGGCGCCTGGGACCGCAGCGCGTACGGCGAGGACGACGTCGCCGACCTGGTGCGCGACCTGCGCTCCGACGTCGAGGCGGGCACGTACGCGCCGGGCACGCTCACGGTGCTCGTCGAGGGCCTGACGGACTTCACGGACTCGGCCGCCGAGGGGCCGCTCGACCGGTTCGTGCGGGCCGCGGTGCGCGCGGACCTGCTCGTCGTCGGGGAGGCGGAGACGTCGACGTGGGGGCAGTCGTGGACGCTCGCGCAGCCCTTCAAGGCGGGGCGCGCGGGCCTGCTGCTGGTCCCCGGGGAGCTCGACGGCGACGCGCTGCTCAACACGGGCCTCGGACGCCTCCGGCGCGCCGACCTCCCGCCCGGGCGCGGCTTCCTCGTGGCGGGCGGGCGGCCGCGCAAGGTGCAGGTGGCCCTGCCCGAATAGTGCCTTTTCCGAGATGGGGAGTGCTCCCCATCGACCGGGCGGCAACCCCTCTGGTTGCATGTCCGCAGCACGGCCGACAGGTGCCCGCAGGGGGCACCGGGAACGAGAGGAGACGCCGGTGAGCGGCTACCTGGGCATGAACCCGGAGGACATGAAGCAGCTCGTGGCGCTGCTGAACAGCAAGGCCAAGCGGATCGAGGAGATCCAGGCCCACCTGTCGAGCCTGGTCCGCTCGACGACGTGGGACGGCCCGGACGCCGAGCGCTTCAAGAGCGACTGGGACTCGGACCACGCGAAGAAGCTGCAGCGTGTCGCGCACGCGCTCGAGGAGATCGCCCGGTCGGCGCACCGCGAGCTCACCCAGCAGACGCAGACGTCGCACTGACCGACGCCGCCCGACACGTACCGACCACCGAAGGAGACAGCGATGAGCAACAAGCTCGGCATGATCACGACCGAGGTCCGGGCGCTGGCGAGGAGCCTGCAGACGGACGCCGACGAGCTCACGACGATCAGCCAGAAGATCACCCAGCAGCTGCACGGCGTGTTCTGGAAGGGCGCCGACGCGGAGCGCTTCCGCGGCGAGTGGGAGCAGACGCACCGCGCCGCCCTCAAGCAGGTCGCCGCCGCGCTCCAGGACTTCGGCCACCTGGCGAAGACCAACGCGGACGACCAGGACAAGACGTCCCACTGACCCGTCCTGTCCCGTCCCGTCCGCGACCCCGCGGACCGCGGCACCGCGGGTGCGGGGCGCAGGGGCCCCGCACCCGCGGTGCGGCGACGACGACACGGATCTCGGAGGGGATCGATGACCACCAGGCTCGGGGCGGACCCCGCCGAGCTGCGCCGGCTCGCGGCGGCGATCGAGCGCGCGGGCGAGGGGCTCGAGGACGACGCGCGCGGCGTCGGCCGGCGCATCGCGGCGTCGGGCTGGGACGGCGCGGACGCCGCCCGGTACCGCAGCGCGTGGGACACCGCGCACCGCCCCGCGCTCCTGTCCGTCGCGAAGGCGTTCGCCGACGCCGCCCGGCAGCTGCGCGACGAGGCGACCGCGCAGGAGAAGGCCAGCGGCGTGGACGGCGGCACGGCGGGCGGTGCCGACGAGCCGCCCGGCTCCGGCACGGGCGGGTTCGACGGCGACACCGTCCTGCCCCGCCCGGAGAGCTCTGACCAGGACGGCGACGGCGTCACGGACGACGTCGACCCGGACAAGGACGGCGACGGCGTCACCGACACGGACGACACGGACCACGACGGCGTCCCCGACTTCCGCGACGAGGACGACGACGGCGACGGCCAGCCGGACCGGATCGACGACAAGATCGACGTCGGCGTCACGCTCGGCGAGGTCGAGGGCTCCTGGCAGTTCCTCGGCGACCAGGGCTCGGCGAGCACCACGTTCGCCGGCGGGCTCGGCGCAGCGGAGGCGAGCGGCTGGTACGGGGGCCGCGTGGACGGCGAGGCCTCCGCCGGCGTGGACGAGGAGGGCAACCTCGTCGCCGAGGGCAGCGTCGAGGTCGCCGTCGGCGCGGGCGGCGAGGCGTCGGCCTCGGTCGGCAACGACTACGCCGCCGTGGCGGGCACGGCCGCGGCGTTCGTCGGGGCGCGCGCCACGGCCGACGGCACCCTCACGGTGGGCCCGGACGGCGTCGGCATGGAGGCGGGCGTCGAGGCGTTCGCCGGGGCCGAGGCGTCAGCGGAGGCCTCGGCGACGGTCCTGGGCGTGACCGGCGGGGCCGAGGTCTCCGGGTACGCCGGCGTCGGCGTGAAGGCGAGCGCCGACCTCGCGCTCGGCTGGGACAAGACGGAGCTCGACGTCGAGCTCGGCGCGGCGCTCGGGCTCGGCGGCGGGATCTCGTTCTCCGTCGACTTCTCGCCCAAGGACACCGTCGCGGCGATCGAGGGCCTCGCCGACGACCTCGGCGACCTCCTGCCGGACCTCGACCTGACGCCGTGGTGATCGGCGCTACCGTGTGCCGTCCGGCGCGCCGGACCGGCACGGAACCACTGGAAGGACAGCACGCATGAAGCTCGCGTACCCCAGCCCGCAGTTCCCGGGGCTGCCCGCGGTGACGATCGACTGCCCCGAGGGGTGGTCGCCCCTCCGGGTCGCGAACGCGCACCTCGCCCTCGCCGCCGACGTCGAGGAGGGAAAGTTCCGCCCCAACGTCGTCGTCGTCCTCACCCGGATGGCGGACGGGCAGACGCTCGAGTCGACCGTCGCCGCCATGACGGCCCACCTCGCGGGGCTCGACGGGTACGAGGAGGCGGGCCGCGAGGCCGCCGAGGTAGCCGGGCACCCGGGGTTCCGCCTCGAGTGCGCCTGGGCGGACGCCACCGCGGGCACCGTCGCTCAGGCGGTGCGGCTCGCCGTCGTCGAGCACGACGGGGTGCGGGACCTCGTCCAGGTGACCGGCACCGCCCGCGGCACGCAGGTGGACGTCGTCTGGCCGTGGATCCGCACGATCCAGGACTCCGTGACGGTCGAGGCGTGACCGCATGACCCAGAGCTCGTACCGCGTCCTGCACGGCACCGTCCTGGCCGGCGCCGTCGGCGGCACGTTGGCCTACCTCTTCGGGAGCACCCCGGCGGCGTTCGCCCTGTGGGGCCTCGCCGTCGCGGGGGCCGTCGTCGTCGCCGTGACCGGTGTCCGCACGGGCCTGGCGCAGGCCGTACGCCGCCCGCGGGCGACGGCGGCCGGCGTCATCGCGACCCCGGCCGCGCCCGCCCCGCTGGACGCCGTGCTGGCCGCGCTGGACGACCTCAACGACCCGGACCTGCCCTTCGAGATCGGCGCCGAGCCGACGCCCGACGGCGCGGTCGTCACGGTCCGGTGGCGCGTCGAGGAGCTGCGCTGGAAGACGCTCTTCACCCAGGGGTCGTACGTCACCAACTGGAAGATGGTCGTCAGGCTCGACGCGGCCAGGGCGCGGTACCGCTTCCTCGAGTACACGTCGCAGGCGCGGCACGAGGAGGGCGTCTGGCCGCCGCGCGCCGACTGGGACTGGAAGGGCACGGTCGGCAAGACGGCCGGGCAGATGACGCTGCACGTGGTGATGACCCCGGCCGGCTCCGTCGGGACGACGACGCAGGGCCTCGACGGCCCCCGCACGTCGTGGGTCGGCGCCGTCTCGATCCGCCCGGCCGACGCCAAGGTCCCGGTGCTCACCACGCTCCGGAACCACGGGTGGCGCCCCCGCGCGGACTGGGCCGGCGCGCGCCTGTTCGAACGATGAGGGGACACGTGAGGACGACGTTCAGGACGACCGCCGCCGCGGCGCTCGCAGCCCTGGCGCTCGCCGGCTGCTCGGCGCAGATCGGCGACGTCGTGGAGATCCCGGACTACACCCCGGTGGAGGCCGACGGCGTGCAGCTGGACATCCTGGACGGCATGACGGAGGCGAACGCGCCTGCGGGCTTCTCCACCTTCTGGCAGAGCCGGACGGGCACGTCCCGGGTGTCCATCGGGATCGCCACCGACGCCGACGCCTCCGGCTTCGTGGCCGACCAGCTCGCGTCGCTGGGCACCACGTTCAAGGGCTTCGAGTCGACGGAGGGCGACGACGGCTCCGCGACCTTCAGCGGCACCGGCGTCGACGGCGACGAGTACACGGGCATCGTCGCGGTGCGCGGCACGACGGGCGTCGTCATGTCCGCGGGTCCCGGCGTCTCCGGCGGGGTGCTCCAGCACGTCGTGGACTCGATCGAGCCCTCGGACGCCAGGGCGGCCGACGCCGAGCCGGCGGACGACGCCCATGCGGCCGACACGGCCGACGACGCCGACACCCCGGAGACGACGACGGTCTACACCGACGACGACTCCGTCATGGTCGACGTCCTGCGGGGCATGGAGAAGCACCCGTCGGACGCCTACGACGGCCTGTGGCAGACCCCGGCGGGCCAGGACCCGCAGGTGACCGTCTCGGTCCAGGCCGATGCCGACGCCTCCTTCCTCCAGGAGCAGGCGGCGGCGATCTCGCACGTCATGACCGACACCGTCGAGCTCGACGCGAGCGCGGACCGGTACGTCTTCTCGGGCACGGGCGTGGACGGCAAGGTCTACACCGTGGTCGTGGGCGTCAACGACGGGGTCGGCGTCGTCGCGTCGGGCGGGCCGGGCCTCGACGAGCAGGTGCTGCGCGACATCGCGGACTCCGCGTTCTGAGCCGTGGGACGCTCGACGCGGTCATCGACTCGAACCAGCATCCCGCTCCGGCGGTCGCGGAGGTGTGATGAAACCCTGGGACCCGAACCCGAGCCAGCCGCTGTGGCTGGCTGCGCCGCAGACGGCTGACGGGACGACGCCGTCGGCCGTGGCCGTGGCGCTGCGGCCGGTCGGCTACCTGCTCTACGCGGCCTTCTTCTGGGTCTGCTTCGCCTTCGTCGTCGGGCTGCACGTCTTCGTGTTCCTGCTCCTGGCCATCGAGGGCACCGAGGCGGTGGACTCCGGGCTGCCTCCGTGGGACGAGCTCGTGCACACCGTGTCGACGTCTCAAGGTCCGGCGCTCGCGGTGCTCTTGACGGTCGTCCTCGTCGTCCTCTACGCACCCTCGGCCGGAACGCTCGCGCTCTTCCACGTCCCGCTCCTGGCCTGGTCGACGGCCCTGCTGGCGACGACGGCGTTCGTGCGCTCGCTCGACCCGGCGTATCGGGCGGAGAAGCTCACGGGCACGTCCTGGGCGCGCCCGTCGGACACGCTCATGTTCCATGTGCCCGGACCCGACGGCCGCGGTCTGGCGATGTCATGCCTCCCCGTACGCCGAACTGCCTTCACCTGCCGGGTCGTGAAGGCGTACCACGCGGGCTGGTTCGTCCAGGGCGGCACGTTCGTCGCGACGCTGCCGCTGGGCGTCGCGCACCTCGCCGGCGTGGTGTTCGTGTACCCGGGCGTGCCGACGGGCCTGCGGGTCGTGGTCGCGCTGGTCGGCCTCGCGTGCCTGGCGCTGTCCGTCGTCCTGCTCACGCGCGCGCTCCGCCGGCGTTACGGGGCGGTCGCGGCCCGCCGCTGACAGGTTCGCGGTGAGCGCCGCGACGCCGCCGAGCAGAGCGGTGGCCGGCTACGCCCGCGCGAGCGCCAGCGTGACCGCCGCGCCCAGCAGCATCCACGGCCCGAACGCGATCGCCGTCGCCAGGGTCGCGCGCCGCGCGACGACGAGCGCGACGGCCGCGAGGCCGCCCAGCAGGAAGGGCAGCACGCCCGTCCACCACACGGCGTCCCAGCCGGCCCACCCGGCGGGCAGCCCGAGGAGCACGGCGAGCTTGACGTCGCCGAGCCCGAGCCCGCGCCGCTGCGCCAGGTGCAGCAGCAGGTAGGCGCCGCCCAGCACCGCCCCGCCGGCGAGCGCCCGCACGAGCCGCCCGCCGTCGCCGCCCGCCGCCGCGGCCAGCGCCAGCAGCCCCGCGGTGAGCGCGAGGGCCGGGAGCGTGACCGCGTCGGGCAACCGGTGCGTCCGGGCGTCGACCACCGCATGGGCCGCCCCGGCCAGCCCGACGACGACGTAGGCGGGCGTCGCCCACCCCGGCCCGGAGGCCCAGAGCGCCCAGGTGACGCCGACGACGGCGAGCGCGGCGACGGCCCTGCGGTGCGGCGCGACCTCCGCGGCGACCCGCGCGGACCAGCGCGTGCGCGTGAGGGTCGAGCCGGGAGCGGGCATGGTTCCTGAGGGTAGGGCGGCGCGCGCCGCCGCGCCGCCGCCGTCCACAGACACACGCCGCCTTGCGCAGCGATAGGCCCAGCCTTGATGACCAGGTCGCGAGACCGATGCGTGAACGTCCTGTCCAGATCCTGGGACAAGTGTCCACTTCCTGTGGGGCCCGACCGGGTCGGCCGTAAACTGGGAGGCCGAGAAGCACCTCCGGGCGCCTCGCGCCTGCACCGCCCCCGATCCGGGAGGATCCCCTGCTGTGACCAGCACCCGCCCCTTGCGCGTCGCGATCGTCGGCGCCGGCCCCGCCGGCATCTACGCCGCCGACATCCTGTCGAAGACCGACCTGGACGTCTCGATCGACCTGTACGAGCGCCTGCCCGCGCCGTTCGGCCTCGTGCGCTACGGCGTCGCCCCGGACCACCCGCGGATCAAGCAGATCATCGTGGCGCTGCACAAGGTGCTCGCCCGCGGCGACGTGCGCCTGCTCGCCAACGTCGACTACGGCGTGGACGTCAAGCTCGAGGACCTGCGCCAGTTCTACGACGCCGTGATCTTCTCGACCGGCTCCATCAAGGACGCCCCGCTCCCGCTGCCGGGCGTGGACCTCAAGGGCTCCTACGGCGCCGCCGACTTCGTCTCCTGGTACGACGGCCACCCCGACGTGCCGCGCACCTGGCCGCTCGAGGCCACGACCGTCGCGGTGCTCGGCGCGGGCAACGTCGCGCTCGACGTCGCCCGCGTGCTCGCCAAGCACGCCGACGACATGCTGCCCACCGACATCCCGGCCAACGTCTACGAGGGCCTCAAGGCCTCGCCGGTCACGGACGTGCACGTGTTCGCGCGCCGCGGCCCCGCCCAGGTCAAGTTCTCGCCGCTCGAGCTGCGCGAGCTCGGCCACGTCCCCGACGTCGACGTCGTCGTCTACCCCGAGGACTACGACTTCGACGAGGGCTCG
Source organism: Xylanimonas protaetiae (assembly GCF_004135385.1). Lineage (NCBI taxonomy): Bacteria > Bacillati > Actinomycetota > Actinomycetes > Micrococcales > Promicromonosporaceae > Xylanimonas > Xylanimonas protaetiae. The sequence continues at coordinate 1,758,301 of NZ_CP035493.1, forward strand.
ATGGCCGCGATCGAGTCGTCGAACCAGACCAAGCAGGTCGTCAAGACCCTCACGGACTGGACCCTGACGGACCCGGCGTCGCAGACCGCGAGCCGCCGCATCCACCTGCACTTCCTGCACCAGCCGGCCGCCATCCTCGGCGACGGCAAGGTGGAGGCCCTGCGCACCGAGCGCACCGCGCTCCAGGGCGACGGCACCGCCAAGGGCACCGGCGAGTTCCACGACTGGCCCGTCGAAGCCGTCTACCGCGCCGTCGGCTACTTCGGCTCGCCGCTGCCCGAGATCCCGTTCGACCAGGACCGGGGCGTCATCTCCAACCGCGAGGGCCGCGTCGTCGACATGGTGGGCGACCACCTGCCCGGCGTGTACACCACCGGCTGGATCAAGCGCGGCCCGGTGGGTCTCATCGGCCACACCAAGTCCGACGCGTCCGAGACGATCCGCCACCTGGTCGAGGACGTCACGGGCGTCGGCGACGGCGGCGACGTCGCCACGGGCGACCTGGCCGGCGGCCGGACGGCCGCGCACGGCGACCCGCAGGCGGTGCTCGACTTCCTCGCCGAGCGTGGCGTCGACTTCGTCGAGTGGCACGAGTTCGAGCTGCTGGACGCGCACGAGCAGGAGCTCGGCGAGCCGCACGGCCGCGAGCGCATCAAGGTGGTGCCGCGCGAGGAGATGATCGCCGTCGCGAAGCGGCGCACGGACGCCTGATCGGCGCCAGCGGCCCCGACGCAGGACGATAGGGGGCGACGACGGTGGGAACCGTCGTCGCCCCCTTTGCGTTCTCCTCACGCAGGTGCACCACCGAAGGAAGAAGGACCGATGGGCCAGAGGCAGCACTTCAACGGCGTGAAGACGGCGGCGCTGTTCGGCGTGATGTGGGCCGTGGTCCTCGGCCTGGGCTGGCTCATGGGCGGCGGGACGCCGCGGTTCCTGTGGCTGTTCACGGTCATCGGCCTCGTGATGACGTTCGTGGGCTACTGGAACTCGGACAAGATCGCGATCCGGGCGATGCACGCCTATCCGGTCACCGAGCTCGAGGCGCCGGAGATGTTCCGCATCGTGCGCGAGCTGTCGACGGCGGCGCGGCAGCCGATGCCCCGGCTGTACATCTCCCCGACGCGGGCCCCGAACGCGTTCGCGACGGGCCGCAACCCGAAGAACGCGGCGGTCTGCTGCACCGAGGGCATCCTGACCCTCCTCACGGAGCGCGAGCTGCGCGGGGTGCTGGGCCACGAGCTCATGCACGTCTACAACCGCGACATCCTCACCTCGTCGGTGGCCTCGGCCCTGGCCGGCGTGATCACGTCGCTGGCGCAGTTCTTCATGTTCTTCGGTGGGGGCGGCGACCGGCGCGAGGGCGGCGGCAACCCGCTGGCAGGCCTGGCGATGGTCATCCTGGCCCCGATCGCGGCGACGCTCATCCAGCTCGCCATCTCCCGCACGCGCGAGTACGACGCGGACGAGGACGGGGCGAAGCTCACGGGTGACCCGATGGCGCTGGCGTCGGCGCTGCGCAAGCTCGACCAGGGCACCGCGGCGGCCCCGCTGCCGCAGACGCGCGAGCTCGAGAACGTCAGCCACCTGATGTTCGCCAACCCGTTCCGCGGCGCCGGCATGGCCAAGCTGTTCTCGACCCACCCGCCCATGGCCGAGCGCATCCGCCGCCTCGAGGGCATGGCGGGCGGCACGGGCCTCGGCGAGGGCGGGATCCCGCGCTACTAGGCCGAGAGCGCGGCCTCCAGGGCGCGTGCCACGCCGTCGTCGTCGTTGGACGCGACGACGGCGTCCGCGGTCGCCAGGACGTCCGGGTGGGCGTTGGCGACGGCGTGGCCGACCCCAGCCCAGCGCAGCATGGGCAGGTCGTTCGGCATGTCGCCGAACGCCCACACGTCGGCGGCGTCGATGCCCTCGCGGGCGCACCAGCGCGCCAGCGCGGTCTCCTTGCTCACGCCCGGCGCGAGCAGCTCGGCGAGCCCGCCGCCGCCCGAGTAGTGCAGCTCGGCCCGGTCGCCGACGACGTCGCGCACGACGGCGAAGAACTCCTCCTGCGCGGCCGTCGAGACGCGCGGCGCGGTCACGGGGCCGGACGCGCGGGCGGCGCGCAGGTCGGCGTCCGTCATGGCGAGCAGCTTGCCGACGGGCGGCGCGCCCACGAAGAACGTCTCCTCGACGTGCGGCCGCAGCCACGCGGGGTGGATCCGCTCGAGCGCCTCGACGCCCGCGTAGACGTCGTCGAAGGTGGGGCCGTCGACGCGCTCGAGCACGAACGCGACGCCGGGCACGGCGGCCCGCAGGTCGGCGACGAGCGCGGCGGCGTCGTCGTCCGCGAACCCGCAGACGTCGAGCGCCCGGTCCGTGTCCAGCTCCCACACAGCCGCGCCGCCGAGGCACACCACGCGCCCGTGCCCGCCGACGACGTCGGCCAGCGGGCCGAGCCAGCGCGGCGGGCGGGCGGTGACGAAGAGGACCTCGACGCCGGCCGCCTCGGCGGCGGCCAGCGTCTCGCGGGTGCGCGCCGACAGCGTGCCGTCGTGGCGCAGCAGCGTGCCGTCCAGGTCGGTGGCGACGAGGCGGGGGAGCGTCGCCGGGCGCGCGTCCGTCACCGGTAGTTGGTGAACTGCAGGGCGACGTCCAGGTCGGCGCCCTTGAGCAGCGCGATGACGGTCTGGAGGTCGTCACGGGACTTGGACGTGACGCGCACCTCGTCGCCCGTGATCTGCGTCTTGACGGCCTTGGGGCCCTCGTCGCGGATGATCTTGGTGATCTTCTTCGCGTTCTCGCTGCTCAGGCCCTCCTTGATGGAGGCGGCCAGGCGGTACTCCTTGCCCGAGAGCTTGGGCTCCTTGTCGCCGGCGTCGAGCGACTTGAGGCTGATGCCGCGCTTGACGAGCTTGGTCTCGAAGACGTCGAGGATCGCCAGCACGCGCTCGGCCGAGTTGGCGATCATGAGGATCGACTCGCCGCTCCAGGCGATCGAGGCGCCGACGTTCTTGAAGTCGTAGCGCTGCGCGATCTCCTTGACGGCCTGGTTGAGGGCGTTGTCGACCTCCTGACGGTCGACCTTGGAGACGATGTCGAACGACGAGTCAGCCACGGGGGTCTCCTCACGGGGTAGGTGTACGGGCATCTGGCGTCCACCGTAGCCGTCACCGCGCCGCGATTTCACGCGCAGGCCGACCCCGCGCTATGGTTGCTCCCGCCCTGCTGTGCGGGGCACGCACCAACCACGCCAGGTTGCCCGAGCGGCCAATGGGATCTGACTGTAAATCAGACGCGAAAGCTTCGGGGGTTCGAATCCCTCACCTGGCACCAGCAAGGCCGGAACCCCGGATCACCAGCAGCAACGGTGACCCGGGGTTCTTGCGTTCCCAGGTGCCGCGCGTAGGCCGATCTGCCTACTTCAGCAATCCTGTCAGCAATCTCCCCAGGGCGACGTGCGCGTCCTCGCGCGCAGGCATGGGGCCGCTGGCGCCGCGGGTCTGGCCGGTCAGTCAGGGTGGCGCAGAGGCCGCTCGGATTTCACCCGCTCGATGGAGCCCCAGGTCTGCCAATGTCCGACTTCCTGACATAGACTGTGGGTACGAGGTCAGGCACGAGGCCAGACCGGATCCCATAGAGGGGAGGAACACCAGATGCTGATGATCATCAAGGTCGAGGACGGCACCGCGATCGTGTGCGAGGAGCACGAGATCGCCGCCGTCGTCAAGCAGTGGGTGCCCGAGTACTCGCACGAGGCCGCCGACGTCCTGCAGTTCGCGTACATGCGCGGCGAGGACACCCGGCGCCGCGAGTTCGCGCTCGGCATCGCGATCAGGTCCTGATCGCACGGCGGCCCCGCCTCCGGGCGGGGCCGCCCCCACCGACCTTGCACAGCACCAGGTGACCCACCATGAGCGACATCGACACCCGCCCGTACACGTCGGCCGAGCTGCACGCCATCCGCACCCATCACATCCCCAGCGACGTCGCGTTCATCCGCGACGCGTGGGCCACCGGAAGCGAGGACAAGGCCAGCTTCCGTGCCGCGCTCGCGCTGCGCACCGCGGCGTACTACCTCAGGCGCGGCGCCACCGCCGAGGCACACGACCTCGTCACCCGCGCCGCCGCCGCGTGGGACGACGGCTGGAAGGCGCGGGAGGCTGCGCTGCTCACCGACTGGAAGACCCAGACGAAGGAGACCCGATGACCGAGCCCCGCGCGCTCGAGCGCGACCCCATGACCGGTGCGGCCCTGCGCTGCACCCGCGAGCGCCTCGGCCTGACGACCCGGTGGCTGGCCGACCACCTCGACGTCGCCGAGCGGTCCGTGCACCGCTGGGAGTCGGGGGAGTGGCCGGTGCCCGACGGCGTCCGCCTCGCCGTCGAGCTCCTGACCGCCCGGCACGACGTGCTCGTCGAAGCGCTCCTGGCCGACGTCGACGCGCTGCCCGACCCGCTGCTGGTCACGTACCGGACGGACGCGGACGCGGATGCGATCGGCACCCCGGACGTGGCCGGCTACCCGGCGGCGTGGCACCGCGCCGCCGTCGGGCGCGTGCTCGCGGTGCGCCCGGGCGCGACCGTCGTCTACCGGGTGCCGTGATGGCCGTCGACCTGCGCCCGCTGCACGAGTGGGTGACCCTCTGGGCGGCCGAGCACGACATCGACGCCGTCGACCTCGAGGCTCGCGCGATCGCGCACCTCGAGGACCTCGGCGAGCTCGACGGCATCGAGCGCGGCACGACCCACCGATGGCTCGTGACCCGAGCCTCCGCCGACCGCCTCCTGACCGGCCTCGCGCAGACCGGCGAGCACGACCGGCTCTGACCCCGTCGACGGGCGCTCAGGCGTCGTCGCGTACCGACGGCGGGCCGTCGTGCTGCTCGGCGCCGTCGGGCCCGCGCCAGGGCACTGGCCGGCGGGGGATGGTGCGGTAGACGTCGTCGGCGTCGACCCACAGGAGCAGCTCGCGCGTGCTCGAGGGGGCCCCGGGCGGCGGGATCATGACGAGGACCAGGGTGTCGGTCCAGCGGATCGCCCACCCGGGCACCATCTCGTCCCAGCCGTCCCACTCCAGTCGCACGATGCAGTAGATGTGCCCCTGCGGTCGCACCGAGACGGTCGACGGCACAGGGCGCTGGTTGAGCGGGCTGGGAGCGGGCAGGTACTCGGCCGCGTACCCCGGTCGCCCCGGTGTCGGCTCGCGCAGTCCTCGGCCCTCTCCGGTCATCTTCCCCACGGTACTCGAACAGGTGTGCGAGAAAGAAGTGTGGCGCAGTTCAGATCGGCGTCGGCGACATCCAGCGGGAGCGCCGCGGTGATGTGCACGGTGCTCGGCGCGACGTGGACACTGATGCAGCAGCCCACCGTCTCCGCCCCACGTGAGGTCACCCCGAACGGCCGTGCCGCCCGTGCCGCCCGACGTGCCGGGCAGCCCGCCCCGACCGTGTCGATCATCGACCTGCGCCGCATGCAGACCTACCGGGAGGACGACGACGGCGCCGAGCCCAGCCGCACCTACCACCACCGGTGGGTCGTGCGCGGGCACTGGCGACAGCAGGCCCAGGCCGGTCGTTGCGCCGGCCAACCTGGGTGCCATCCTATGTCAAGGGCCCCGAGGGCGCTCCGCTCCTGCGCGTCGAGCACGTCAACGTCTGGCGCCGCTGACCACCGGACGTGACGATGCCGCCCACCCTGACCGCGGTCCCGTAGCGCTCTGAGTGGACGGCATCGCACGCGATGGCCCGCCCACCAATCGTCACACCCAGATCCCCGTCCGTCCCGGGTGAAGTCCGGGCACGAAGAAGCGCCCCCGCTCACCCGTGCGGGTGAGCGGGGGCGATGTCGGGTTAGGTCAGGCGCCGTAGATCTTGGTCGCGCCGAGATAGAGGCGTGGCACGATCGCTGAGCCGAGAGCGAACCCGCTGACGTGGTTGTTGCCGACGGCGTGCGGCGCCGAGGCGGCCACGGCGGACATCAGGACCGGCTCGACGCCGTACCAGGTCGAGATCGGCCCGTAGGAGTTGTCGACGCCGGGTGTCGCGTAGAGCGCGGAGTCGGTGTACCTGTACTGGCCGTTGGGTGGGACGGTGACGTAGGTGTCGCCGGTGTCGGTGTGAGCGCCGGGGACGTGCAGGCGCGGCTCGGCCGCCGAGACTGCATCCGACGTGGCGAAGAAGTCCGCTGCGGACGGGTACCCGCCCTGCGGGAAGAACCACGTCACCCAGTAGATGCGGCCGGGCTCGAGCAGCACGGGCCGCTCGAACGCGATCCTCGCCAGAGACCCGGGGGTCACGGACGCCACCGTGCCGCCGGCGAGGTAGGTGTCGGGCAGTGTCGCCGACGGCGACGACGCGGTCATCAAGGCGGCGTAGTGGCGTGCCGGCCCGTGCAGGTACCCGGACGGCAGCCAGCACGCCGCAGCGGTCGCGAGCAGCGGCTCGGCGCCCCCGTCGATGTAGAACGCGGTGCCGAGCACGCGCGCGTCGTCGTCCTGCACGACCAGGGCGTTGCGCTGCGCCTGGGTGAACGCCGTGATCTCTGGCGCGCCCGGAGCGGGGATCGCGGTGGGCGCTTCGAGCACGGGCCGCTGGTGACTGATGTACTGCGTGAGCACCTGGCTGAACTGCGTGTCGAACGGCACATAGGTCGACGCCGCCGACATCTTGCGGGTGTAGTCGGCCCCGGAGACATTGACGGGCCCGACCTCCTGCCCGTACCCCATGTACCCCTGCCGGGCCGGGGTCGTGGACGCGGCGTCCGCGCCCGCCGACGCGAACTTCGCGGACGCGACGTGGTCGACGTGGTCGATGCCGTAGGGCGCCAGGTGGTTCAGGTGCCGGATGACGGTCGCGCCGTAGTAGTCGATTGCCGCGGCGATCAGCGCGATCAGCCCGGCCCGCGTGTACTCGTTGGCGCCGTCGAGGGACACGACCGAGGCGGTCGCTCCCGTCCACAGCCGCATGAGGTACGCGGACGCGGTGTCCGGCTCGCCCGGCACGGTCGGCTCGCCGCCGTCGGGCAGGCGCACGAACACGAGCTTGATCTGCGTGCCCGCCAGCGCGGAGACCGTGACGGCCTTGCCCGCGAGGGTGACCGTCGACGTCGTCCAGGTGTTGGCGACACCGGCCATCTGCGCCCACGCGGCGCGCACGCCGTTCTCGCGCGACTGCGCATACCCTGACGCCCACGTCAGGCCGGCGTTTCCAGCGGTGAGGTACAGGGTGCCGATCGGGGTTGTGGTCCCGGCCTGGTCGACGTCGTGCAGGATGTCCGGCGACAGGAAGTACAGGTCGTCGTCCTGGTGGGCGACGACGTTGAGGATCGACGTCATCAGCTCGCCACGATCACGTAGAGCGTCGTCGGGCTCTTGGAACTGAGGGCGTCGTAGGCGGCCTGCGTGATCGAGGTGATCGCAGTGATGCCGGTGCCCCCGACCTTTGCGTCAAGCGCCGCCTGCAGCCCAGCGGTCTTCGCCACAGGGAATGCGCCGTCAGGCACGACAGGTGCTGCCGCGAACGTCTTGACGCCGGCCACCGTCTCCGCCCCGGACTTGTGGAGCACCGCGGTGTCGTCGGCCTTGCCCGCCAGCGCAGCAGCCTGCGCGGTGCTCACGGGCTTGGCGGCGTCGGACGTGTTGTTGACGGACCCTAGGCCGACGTCTGCCGCGCCGAGGATCACGGTGCCGGTACGCCCGGCGACCGATGCCACGTAGACGGTCGAGGTGGGCAGTGCACCCACATCGCCCGCGTCGAGGCTGACGGTGCCGGTCTTGCCGTTGACGGAGTCGACCGCCCCACCGCCGCCCGTGCCTCCGCCCGCCGGCGGAGTAGCCCAGGTGCCATCACCCCGCAGGAACACCCCCGCGCCGGGGGTTCCGGAGCCCAGCCGGGCGGGCGAGATCACACCCGTGCCCGCGTTCACCTGGGACGCGTTGACGGGGTTGTTGACCCCGGCCTTCGAGTCGAGCGCCGCCTGCAGCCCGGTCACGTCAGAGACCGTGTGCGTGTGCACGACCGACGCCTTGCCCGCCAGCGCAGCAGCCTGCGCGGTGCTCACGGGCTTGGCGGCGTCGGATGTGTTGTCGACCTGACCAAGACCGACGTCGCCCTTGACGAGCGCTACAGCGCCTGTCTTCCCGGCCACTGAGGTCACCGCACCGCCCGACCCGCTCCCGCCCGTCCCAGTCGCGACCGTGACGTTGCCGGATGCGTCCGGGTAGGCGCCGTTGACGGTGCGCACCACGCCCACGGCCGATGCCGCTGCAGCCGAGGACGCGCCCTCAGCCGCGACCTGCGCAGCCGCCGCTGCGGTCGCAGATGCCTGCGCGGCCGCCGCGATCGGAGTCACCTGCGCGGTGACGGCTGCACCGACCTGCGCGGGGATGCCGCCCACAGCGCCCGAGACCGTCGCGAGAGCTGTCGCAGTCACCGCGTCGACGGCACCGGCAAGACCGGCCTGCGCGGCCTGCGCCGCGGCGCGCGACACCTCCGCATCCGAGCTCGCCACGCTCGCAGCGTTCCGCGCCGCGAGCGCCACCTCCCGCATGACCTCCTCGAAGCCGATCCCTCCCTGGAGTGTCGACCCGGGATCACGCCAGTCGAGGTACAGGTCCTCCGGGGTGTCCGTCTCGATGATGAACGGCGGCAGCGTACCGATCGGGGACACCGTCAGCAGCGACGACGGGATTGGGTCCAGCGACCCCGTCTCGATGATCGGGTAAGCGGTGGTGGTGCCCCGCACTACCACCTGGATGCGCTGCCCAGCGAGGTTGATCGCAACCTGCCCAGTCGCCTGGTTGAGCACGATCGCTGTGTTGATCGTCCACTGCGCCATGGTCGGCTCCTAGTCGAAGAAGTCGGTCTCGACGTCCCAGACAGCGCACTGCTCGGCTGCCTTCTGGGACCGGTACTCGGCGCCGCACTCCTCACACTCATGGCGTGCTGCGCCGTCGGGGGTTGCCATGTCAGGCCTCGGGCGGCGTGTAAATCGGGGGCTTCGCGGAGCCGAGGACGATGCGGGTCATCCAGTCGGGAAGACGCGGCTCGAGCGCACGCCAGATCGCGTACCAGGCCGACTCAGACCCGGCAACGACGACGAGGACGGCTGCGGGGGACGTCAGGTCGATGCCTAGGCTGTCGAGCACGTGGACGGCCCACGGGGCATGGATGCCGAGCCAGGCGAGGAGCGCGCCGACGACCAGGCCCCACGCCTTGGGGACGTAGGTGCGCAGCAGGGAGACGATGCGGTCAGACATGGTGGGTTCCTCCTGTCAGTACCGGCCCGAGCGGGCGGTGGCGAGGTTGAGGGCGTGCTGGTGCAGGTTGGTGGTCTCCGGGCCGGCTTCGCCGTCGAAGTCCTCGACGCGCGCGCCCCGGCCGAGGATGGCGGGGGCCTGGGTGTTGTAGAGCCAGAACTGACGGACCTTGACGGTCTTGGGACCCTCGTCGCCATCGATATCGAGGGCAGGCCTCCCAGTCAGGTCCCGGATGTGCACTGCGGCGACGACCCCGTTGAGGAAGCGCTGGTCGGCCTTGATGAGCGCCGAGTCCTCACCGTCGATGACACCGTCGATCGGGGTGGCCATGACCTCCTGCCAGCGGGCGATCGTCTTCGGGCCGCGCTTGCCGTCCTCGTCGAGGCGCACCGACCCGTCCGCGTTGCGCGGCTCCGCCGGCACAGCGGGGCGGGTACGTCGAGTGCGGCATCGAGGGCCTTCGCGGTGTCCGGGCCAGGGATGCCGTCGACGGTGAGACCGTGCGACGCCTGGAACGCGGTGGTGGCCGCGATCGTCTTCGGGCCGCGCTTGCCGTCGGCGCCATCGGCGCCGAGGTCGTACCCGAGCCGGATGAGCTTGGCCTGCTGCGCAGCGATCCACTCCTGGGAGTAGCCGCGGTTGTCCCACGACGGCGTCGGGGCCTGCGCGACCGGCACCGTGCCCGGCTGAGTCGACCCGCGGAGCTGGGCGACGTGCGCGGCGACCCGGCCCAGGAAGTAGTCCCAGGGGAACGCGGGGCCCGGGTCCCAGTGCGTCGACTTCTTGTAGACGCGGTTGACGTCGACGTGCCCGGCGAAGCCCTTCTGGCCGGCGCGGATCTGCTCGTCGGTCAGGTGCCGGATCGGGATGCCGCCCTCGATGACCCACTCGGCCGCGCACAGGGCAGTGACCTCGAGCGCGGCGAGCGAGTAGGCATCCGCCCAGTCCTCCGGGGTCTGGCGGGCATACCCGGCGATCTCGATGTTGCGCGAGCGGGAGTTGACGCCGGGCATCGTCCAGGCCACGTACTGGTCCTCGATGACCCGCACCCGCGAGTCGCAGTCGGTGCACCAGTGCGCGTCGGCCTGCTGGCTGTCGAAGTATCGGGCGACGTTCTCCGCGGTCTGCGGAAGCTCCGGGGCCTCCATGGTGTGGATGCCGATGATGTCGAAGCTGCTGAGCACGACCTTGCCGCGGTTCTTGATCCTGATCGTGGTGGTGACCATGGTGGGCTCCTTCGGGCATGCGAAAGGCCCGCCACTCTGGACGGGCCAACGGGGTGTGGTGCCTGCTCAGGACCAGGCGATGTGCGGGAGCGCCCAGGCGAGGCCGATGCCACCGACGGTGGCGATCGCACCCAGCGCCCACAGGGCGACCTTGATGGTGGCGGCCAGCAGGCCAGCGGTGCTCGAGACGGTCAGGGCCAGCGCGGCGAGCTCCTCACGCAGCTTCGTGTCGGCTGCCTGGAGGTCTTCCACGTCTTCCTCGGTGTTCTCGACGCGGCGGGTCAGGTTCTCCATGGAGGTGCGCAGGATCGCGTTGTTCTCCGCAACCTGGACCGCGAGGGCTTGGACGGACTCGGCGAGGCGGGAGACGTCCGTGGTGACCCGGAGGGCGTCGTGGACTGCGTCCGGGCCGGTCATGGCAGCAGGGGTAGGGCGCGCACGCAGAGGCGTCGCACCATGTAGGGCGGCAGGTTGTTGTGCGCGGCGCCGCCACCAGTCGACCCGGACGCGCCAGTGAAGTTGGGCAGGTCGACGGTGTGGCTGTGACTGCCGGCGGGGTCGGTGAGGACACCGGGCTGCGCATAAGTCGCTCCCCAGCCTTCGCCGACGTAGTTCCACCTCGTGTTGATCACGGCGGGGTTGCCAGCCACCACGACTTGCCCGTGCTGGTGGGAGCCTTCCGTGGACGTGGTGACGGCGCCGTGGTCGTGGTTGATCGCGTGCGTGTGGCCGGGGATCTCGGTGGAGTTGAGCGTGTGCGTCTTCGCGCCGCCCGTCTTCCCGACCGTGTTGAACTCGGTCTGGGAGGTGTCGAGGCCCACGCTCGAGCGCCCTCCCGCGTTGGGGAGGTTGAACGTCGACGACCCGTCCCCGGCGCCGTACGTCGTGCCGTAGATCGCGAACAGCTCCGGGTACGTCGTGCGCGACACAGCCTGCCCGTTCTTCTCCAGCCACCCCGTCGGCACCGTGTGGAACTCGGCCTCCATGCCGACCGGGCAGGCGGCGTTGATCGCAGCCTTCAGCGCCGGGGCGAGGTCGGCTGCAGCGACGGCCAGGCGTGCCCACGTCGGACTTGATCCGGACAGCACCCGCACGAACTTCTCCGCCGGGTCGCGGTGCACCTGCGTGCCCAACGGCACATCGGTCGGCAGGGCTGCACCGGCAGGCGTGTACAGGTTCGGGCCCGTCCACCGGCGCAGGTCCACCTTCGATGCCTGGTTCAGTGACTGCCCGGCCCTGCGGGTCACGGCCCACAGCGGCAGGAACTCCACCCCGGGACGTCCCTCGTCGATCGTGGGCAGGTCTGCCGACCCCTCCACCCCGGCGACGCAGACCACCCGCACCGGGCCAGGGCTCGTCCCACCAAGCGATGGGTCGTACTTCAGGGCGACAATGTCCGTGCGGCCGTTCGTGCCGTTCGTCGCCGCGGGGATCGTGACCGACTGCGTTGACCCCTGCGGTACCCAGTGCGCGAACCCGGCCACCACCGCAGCCGATTCCAGCGTCGTCGACCCGAGCTCAGCCACGTCCGACCCCGTTGGCAGGGTCAGGGAGTACGCGCTCCCGTTGGTGTCACCGACGATGCCAGCCTCGGTGCCGATCTGAATCCGCAGCATGCCTTCGGTCCACGGCTGCCCCGTGATCGGGCCTGACGCCTCCACACCTGTAGCCATCAGCGGGTCCTCTCCAGGTTGGTGATGCGCCGCAGTGCGGCGCGCAGGATGCGTGCGGACTGGGTGCCGGTGGCACCCGCTCCGGGGGTGCCGATCGTGAGGCGCACCTGCTCGGCCTGGGCTGCTGTCACGGTCGTGGTCGCTTCGCGGAGGCAGTTGTCGAGGATGAGCGCGTCGAGCCCGCCGGGTAGTTCGAAGCCGAGCGCGTCGCCGAGCTGGTAGTCGACGCGGTAGGTCAGGTCGCCGTTCTGGTCGGCGTCGAACGTGACCTGGACTGGGGGGGCGGCGTCTGCGAGGGCCGTGGTCGCCCGCTCGGTAATCTCGGTGGTGTTGCTGCTGATCGAGTAGTCGACCAGGCCCTCACGGTGCATGGCCCAGTCGGCGATCGCGTCCGCGTCCTGGAAGAGCGCCGCGGTGCGGGCGGACTGGTCGCCGGCCGCGAACAGGACCGCGTCGGTGTACTCGGGTCGCTGGATCGACCACCGCAGGTTCGACACGAACGAGGTCGCCAGCGCTGAGTGGGGGTCGCCGAAGACGACGTCGGCTGACCTGTCGGTTCGGGCGGTCACGGTGGCGAGCAGGCGGGGCGTTCCGGTGGACTCGTCATGTGCCAGGTCGAGGATCAGGCCGCCGTTCTCAGCGAGTTTGGTCACGAGGTCGCCGAGGATGTCCATTCGGGCGCTGATCTGCGTGGACCCACCCCGACCGAGGGACGCTGGCAGGGTCACGTCGGTCATGCGGCGCGAGGTCAGCGCGGTGGCACCCAGGTTGGCGGCCAGGTACGCCAGCAGCACCGTCTCCCGGGCACCAGACCGGGTGTCGTACGCGGCGCCGAAGTTCGACGGCGTCGAGGTGAGGGCGTGGGTGGGGACGGGCCACGCGAGCCGGTCCCAGTAGCGGGCCTTGTCACCCTCGAAGGTGAGGGTCGCGGTGACCAGGTCGCCGGTCGCGCCGGTCAGCCGCCCGGACACGATCTGCTGCCCGTCCCGGTCGAGGATGCACCCGCCGCCACCTAGGAAGGCGGTGGCCTCCGCGGTGGGGGCTGTGATCGTCCACGTGTGGGGCAGTGAGTCCCGCTCGACCAACGTCAACTGGTCCCACCCAGTGACCGGGTCCTCGGTTCGGGTGAGGTCCGCGTTGCGCGGCCAGACCTCCCACAGAGCCATGACACCTCCCCGGGAGTCTCACCCGAGGTGTCGCGGCGGGTGGTCGAGGGAAGATGCGCGAAGGGGCGGCGTGTCGGACTCGCTCTAGGAGAGGCTCCCGTGGAGCCCACGCCACCCCAAGGTAAGAGTAGTCGCGTTGGTCGCCCCGGGGGCCGTTACGGAGATCAGTGTCGTCCCCAGGTTGAACGCGGGGGTCCTACTCCCGCGGGCGACCTTCCCCGCCGCCGGGGCGCCGTTCAGGCGGATCGACTTGCGGCGCGGGTCAGTGACCATCACGAAGGTGTCGCCGGCGGACAGGGCCGTGGGGATGTCGACGCGCAGCCCGTTGTCGCCCTCGATGAGGATGGATGTCGCCGGGCCCTTGAGCGTCAGCGTCGGATAGACAGGGGTCGCGGACTGCATCTGCACCGGGGTGTCCTCAGACAGGACGGTGGTGGTCGCCAGTCCGACCGACCCCCAGTTCGCGCCGATGCCAGGCATCGTGTCCGGCGCGATCTGGAACGGCACGGACTGGTCGTTCAGGTCCTCGGCGAACGGCTGCGGGGCCACACAGTTCAGCACGACTCGCTGGAACGTGGTGGTCTCCTTCCCGTCACCTTCCAGCCCCGACTGGTAGGCCAGGCCCAGGCGTCGCACCCCGGCCGGGGACGCGCACAGGAGCCGGAAGTTCCCGTCCCTGGTCATTCCCGCGGACGGGTTCACAAGGTCGCGCAGGAACGCCATCTGCTCGTCCTGCTCGGCCTTCGACGTCGTGCGCAGGTCGAGGGCCAGCACGACGGGCCGCTCGAGGGTGAGCACGTCCGTGACCATCGACCCGGCCACACCGGGCTGCACCGCGGTGAGCACCTGCGTGGGAGCCACGTCCAGGCCAGTCGACCCATCAAGCGGACCGAACCACACCCGCGACGTCGTGATCGGGATCGTCACCGTCCCATCCCACGACTCCAGCCAGAACTTCCGCTGGTCGGACGCCAGCGGCGCCGTGGGCACCGGGCGGGACAGCACTGACGCGAGGACGAAGTAGGTCATGGCATCACGTCCTGTAGTTCGGCCTGCCGGACCGCGGCGAGCACCTGCGCCGGCGTGGCCTGCAAGGTGTTGACGTTGGCCTGGTAGGTCTTCGTCACCTGGGTGACGGACCCGCCGGTACCTCCGACCCCGAGACCGACGGCCGTCGCCTTGGCGAGGTTGCGGGTCGTGGCCGCGTCGAGCACGTACCCGGGCTTGGTGAAGCGGGCGTACTGCGGTCCGGACGCACCAAGCACCGCGAGCTCGACCCCCCGCTCACCCGTCAGGAACGTCTGCCCCGGCCACACGGCACCACCATCAGCACGCCGCGGCACCCCGAACACGTCCGCGAGCAGGTCGGAGATCTGCTGCCCAACGGCAGTGATCTGTCCCTCGAGCGACGCCTGCTGCCCCGTCAACGACAGCAGGCCCGTGTTCGCGGCCGCGAGCCCACCCGTGTACATGGTCGCCGTGACGGACTGCCCGATCTGCCCCGAGTACCGGTCGATGTCGGAGTACGCCGTCGTCAACTGCCCCAACTGCTGGTCCGACAAGGACGCGATCGCGTCTGCCGCGTCAAGCGCGCCACCGTCGATGCCCATGCCGAGGATCTCGGAGATGACCCGCTGCGGCACCCCGCGCCGCACCAGTGTGTCGATCTTCCCGGCCAGCGACCGTACGTTCGCCGCGTACTGCTGGGCTGCGAGCAGGTACGACGTGCCCGTGCCGGCGCCCGCGGCAGCCGTCTCAGCAGCCTGCGCGTCCGTCTCTGCCTGCACCGCCTGGTCCGACAGGCGTGACGTGTAGTACGTCTCACCCTGGTCGTTCGTGTGCGCGTCGTACACGTAGTCGTTCTTCAGGCTGTCGGCCCTCTCCCGCGCCGTCTGCGCCGCGGCGACGAGCTGGTCCTGCTGCCGGGCCACACCCTGCAGGTCGAACGCACCCGAGATCGCCGACTTCGCCTGGTCGTACGCCTGCTGCAGGTCACCGATCAGGTCACGCTGCTTCTCGATCGCCGCGTTGACCTGGTCGAGCTGCCCATACAGCGAAGCGAACTGGGCCTCCGCAGCGGACGCCGCACCGGTCAGCGCCTGCTTGCCCGACGTGGACAGGCCAGCGTTCCTCGACTCGGAATACAGGGTATCGACGAGCCCGTACGCACCCGAGAGGCCCGATGTGGCCTGGTCGGTGTAGTCACCGCGGCGGGCGCTCTTCTGCACGTCCTGTGCTGCGACGACCCCGTCCCAGTAGCCCGGGTTGCCGCCCGCGATCGTGGCCGCGTACTCCGCCTCGGACAGCTTCGTCTTCGCCTCAGCGATCTCCTGCTCGGATGCGGAGCGTGCCAGCCCGCTCAGACCGCCCAGGTCGGCCTGCATGGTGTTGATCTGGTCGAGGAGCCGGTACCGGTCGGGGAAGTCCATGAACGCGTCACGCCAGTACGCGGCGTCCTTACCGTCGAGGGACGGCATCCCGAACGTCGTGTAGATGCCGCCACCAGCCGCGAGGCCCGGAAGCGCCGAGAACAGGTCTCGCGGCACGGCGCGGGAGTTCATCGCTCCCATGATCGCGTCGCCGTAGTAGTCCGCGGCCGGCTCGTTGACGACCCATTCGCGGGACCGGACCCGCACGCGCGGCATGCCCGTCTCGTCGACTCCGAGGAGGTTGTCCGACGCGGGGTTCGCCGGCGCGACACCGGGGAACCGGCCACCACCAGCGAATGCAGGCAGCCGCATCCCTGTAGCCGCACCAGGACCGATGACCCGGGTGCCGACGGTGATGGTGCGCCCCGAGTTCGATGCGATCACACGGTCGAGCGCAGACTGTGCCTTGGTCGTTGACGCATCGACGGTGATCGTCGCGCTCTGCTGCGTGACCCAGTTCTTCAGCCCGACGACTACCGACCGGCCGTTCTCGTCGTTGCCTCGGATCTGTACGGTGCCGTCAGCACCATCGACTGTGGCGACGTACCCAGACAGCGTCGTCAGCGCCTGCCCGTCCTCACCGAAGATCGTGACCGTCCCCGATGCCTCGTCGACCTTGGTCGTCACGTCTCCGAGCTCGGCAAGCACGGGGGCTCCGTTGCCGTACACCGTGACGGTACCGGTGGCAGAGTCGATGACCCCGAGCAGCGCGGTGGTCTGCTCGGTGGCCAGATCGGTGTTCGCCTCGACGGTGATCTGGGGTGATCGGATGTTCTCCAGAGCGCCGGTGATGTCCTGGCCCATCTGCTGCCAGGTCTCGACGATCTTCGCGCGCCGCTCAGGGCCCGCGGTGACAAACGACTCGAGCATCGCGGCACCCTCGGGGCCGCGTGCGATCAGGTCATCGATCATCGCGTCTGCTGCGGCGGCCATGTTCGCCGGCAGCTCGTCACGCACCTGCTGTGACGCCGTCAGGACGTTGTCCCGCCACCTGGCTTGCGCCTCGGCCTGCTTCTGCAGCTGCTCGATCCACTGATCCGCCGAGACGGAGACGCCGTCGTAGAAGTCCTCCCAGGAGTCCTTCGTCGTCTTCGTCTTTTCCGCGGCCTCTTCGGCAAAGGTGCGCTGCTGGTCGATCGCGGCCTGCCACGCCCCGCCCAGGTCGCGGAATGAGGTGCTGGCCCCGGACACCATCTCGCGCCACTTCTCAAGCGCCTCGATAGCCTCATCGGACATCTGCCCGACCTGCCCGACACCGTCGGCAACGCCCTGGGCGGACTTGGCGGCGAGCGTCTGCTCGTTGTCCACGCCGGCGAGGGCGGTGGCGTAGGCGGGCATGCGCGCGTTGAGGTCATCAAGACTGCCGCCCGCCGCAGTCCACCGGTCCGAGAGGTACTTGAACTGGGCTGCCGCCTCGTCGGCGTGACCCTGCTCGACCATGAACGCGAGGGCCTCACCAACTGCGGTGAACTGGGCCGCAGCGTTCTTCCCATCGTTGACTGACACGATGCTGCTCAGCACTGGGACGCTCTCGGCCCAGTCGCCGATCTTCTGCTTCATGGATGGGTTGACCAGGCGGTCGATCGCGTCAGCCAGGGTGTTGATCTCAGTTGCCTGGTCCCCGCGCGAGGAGAACAACTGCCCCCAGTCCCACGTCTTGCTTTCGCGCCGCCCGGCATCTATCGCAGCGAAGAGGCGGTCGTACCCGTCAGCGCCCTCAAGCACCGCCGCAGTGGTCTGCTCCATCCCGGCCGCGGCCTTCTCGGACGTCGACCCGATCGTGTCGAGCACCTCGAGCGCGACGAGCGCAGCGCCCGCAACGGTGGCGGCCTTGCCGACCTTCCCAAGCCCAGATGCGACACCAGGAGAGATGTCCCGCAGCTGCTTGAACGCCTTGACGGTGTCGACCGCGCGCGGTGCCACGACCAGGAGCCCGCCGGCCACGAGTGCAGCAGCACCGACGATGCCGCCGAGGCCGCCAACGGCCTGCTGCGCCCAGTCCGGGAGGTCAGAGAACGCGTTCGCCAGCCCGGCGACAGCTTCAGCGCCACGCGCCAGGGCTGGCAGGAACTCTTGCCCGACTGTGATGGCAGAGTCCTGGATCGAGTTGCGGGCGATCTCCATCTTCGCGGAGGCCGTGTCGTACCGCTTGTTTGCCTCGGCGAGGAGGGCGGTGTTGTCCTCCCAGGCCTGGTTGCCGAGCTCGATGGACTTGCGCAGCAGGTCGCCGGAGGTCGCCATGGACAGCAGGGCTCGCGATACGCGGATGTCCTTCTGCCCCAGGTCGGACAGCGTGGTGAACACGTCCTGACCGGCGGCCTGCATCTTGCCAAGGCCCTCAACGAACGCTGCGAGAGCGTCAGCAGGATCGTCACGCCACGCTGCGGCAAAGTCTGACGCAGACATCCCCGCGACAGCAGCCCAGGTGGTGAGGTTGCTCGAGTTGGTTGACACGACCGTGGCGATGTCGGTCATGACGGCGGAGATGGCTGAGCCGCCGGCCTCGACCTCGATACCCACCGAGGCGAGCGCGTTGGCGAGCCCCATGACATCGCCTTCGGACATCCCGACGATCTCGCCTGCGCCGGCGATGCGCTGGGCCATCTGGATGATGTCGCGCTCCGTGGAGGCGCCGTTGTTCCCGAGGGCTACGAGGGAGGCGCCGAGGTTGTCGACCTCGTCAGGCGCTGTCCGCATGACGTTCATCAGCTGCGCGATCGAGGTGGCTGCCTCGTCGGCGGTGAGGTTCGTCGTCTCACCCAGGTCGATCATGACCTTCGTGAACGGCACGATCGAGTCGGCTGCTACGCCGAGCTGGCCGGCCGCCTCTGCGACGGCAGCGATCTCCTCGTGCGTCGATGGGAGGGTCTTGGCCAGGCTCCGCAACCCATCCTCGGTGGCCTTGAGGTCGGCGCCGTTGGGCAGCGTCTTGGTGACGCCGGTCCATGCCGACTCCCACTGCACGGCCGCGGCGACGGTCGCGCCCACGGTTGCAGTGGTGATTGCGCCGAACGCCGCCAGGGTGGTCCCGGCCCGGTCGATCGCCTCCCGGTTCGTGTCGACCGCCCCGGTGAGCTTCCCGACGGCGGTGGTCTGCCGGGCGGTGGCCTGTTCGTTTGCCGCCTGCGCGGACCGGTGCGCCGCCTCCGCCGCGGCAACGTCCTTCGTCGCCTGGTCGAGGTCACGACGTGCCTTCGCCGACCGCTCCTCCGCAGCGACGACCTGCGCCGAGTCAGCGGCACCCTTCTGCCGTGCCTGCGCGAGCTGCTGCTCAGCGGTGCGGAGACGCCCGGCCGCGTCGGCCTGCGCCTTCTGCGCACGCTCGACCCGCTGCCCCGCATGCTCGACCTTGTCGGCGAGCTTGTCGGCCGCCTTCGCGCCCTCGTTGAACCCCTGGACGAGGGCCTGGTACTCGGCTTCGAGACGGACGGCGTAGGAGCGAGTCGTCACAGAATCACCCCCGAGGTCGCTATGCAGATGTCACGCTGGTGCGCGATGGTCAGTCAGTGAATGGGCTCGTGGCAGAAGAGAGGCGACCGTTGTGGGCGCGCCGCGGCGTCGTCATCAGCGCAGCGATCACGTTGGTGCTTCTCGTGGCTGCCGGGGTGGGTGTTAACCAGCATGGGCAGGACCGTGAGGCTGCGGGTCGCGCGTGCGAGGAACAGGCCGCGTACAAGTACCCACCGGGCACGACGCTCTTCCGCACGTATGTGGGCGAACCCGACCCCGGTCGATTCGAGTACCGGATCGTTGACATCGATGCGAACAGGCCGCTGACATGCCTCGTCGAGGAGGATGACGGCGCCTGGGTTGCGTCGTACCTCGGCTGAGGCCCAAGTCCGCAGTGCCGTGACATGACTAAGGGCCAGAGGATGAACCTCTGGCCCTTCGTCATGCTGAACCTGTGTCGACAGACTACCTGCTGACCGCGTTGGTGGATGAGGTTAGGGCGAGGACACCTTGCCCGGTGGCGAGCGCGACCCGGAGCCCTTCGAGGCCCTTGGGGGTGATGCGGACCTGCGGGTCTGCGAGGGTGCGTTCCCCGGATCGGGGGTTGTCGTAGTAGCGGATGCGGGAGCGGAGGCGTCCAAGGTCGACGTGCCGCTGGTAGGGGATGCCACGCTTGTCGAGCCAGCCGAGGTCCTGCATCTGCCGCTTGAGGCGGTTCTGCCCGGTGTCGATGCCATGGTCTCGCGACAGGATCTGCGCGGCGTCCCGCAGGGAGTAGTCGCCGTCGGTGGACGCGAGGACGTTCCACGCGGTCGCGGCGGGTTCGAGGACCTTGATGAGTGCCTGCTGCTCGTCGAGGACCTGCTGGGCGACGAGCATGGCGGCGGCGAGCTGCTGCTCGCGGGTCTGCGGGACCGCGTACGACCCGGTCTTGCGGATCGCGGGCAGCACCTCGTGCGTCACCCAGCGCTTGAAGCGGACCGCCTCGGGCTTCTCGCTCCACAGGATCAGCGAGTAGAGGCCAGCCTCGGTGACGACGGTCATCGGGCGGTGCGGCGGCCGCCCCGGCTCCTGACGTACATTGGGGCTGACCTGCGAAAACGGCACCTGCCGGTACTCGTCTTCGTCGAGGCGTCGGATCGCGCTCGGGTTGTGGTTGTACCCGAGGAGCGGGGTGACGTCGGCGGCGACGAACCAGGGGTCACCGTTCTCGTCGGTGATGATGCGGACGCCAGCGCCGTGGAAGTTGAACTGCTGCACCGCGGCGTTCACAGGGTGCCGCCGTGCTGGATGGTGATGCCCTGCTCGGTGAGGGTGGCGAGGAGGTGGGTGGCGAGGATGACGGCCTGCGTCTGGGTGAGCTCGAGGGTGGGGGTCTCGCTGAGGAGGACGCGCACGCGGGTGGTGCCGTCGGCCTCGGTCGCACCGTAGGTCTCGATGGTGGCCTGCTCCCAGGTGCCGTCGTGGGCCTGCTCGGCGGGGTACAGGTCGGTGACGAACCCGCGCTGCGCGGTGTAGGTGACGCCGTCTGCGGTGAAGCCGTCGCTGAGGGTCGTGCAGGGGATCGGGGATGGGACAATCGTCTTCACGGTGTGCTCCTGGGCCAGTCAGGTGGTGCTCCGAGGCCCTGCCCGGTGCTCGAACACCGGGCGGGGCCGCCCCCGTCTCGAGGACACCCTGAGTATTGCTCATGTAGCGCAACAACGTCAAGGGGTGGCGTTGCGCTACGCTGTCTAGCGTGAAGCTCATGGGTGTCAAGGAGATCGCTGATCTGCTGCTCGTCTCTCGTCAGCGCGCGTCGCAGATCTCGGCCCGGCGCGACTTCCCCGAGCCCGTTGACACCCTTGCGATGGGCAAGGTGTGGCTCGAAGACGATGTCATGGCATGGGCGGTAGCCACGGGACGTGTGGTGGACGACACCGTCGAGGAGTTCGACCCGCGCGACCGGTGAGCGCGGCTTCCACACGGCCCGTTCGTGCGCGGCCCGCTGGTGAGCGCCCGATCGGTGGGCGGCCTCAGGGGCGGCTACCTCGTTGGCAGCGACTGGCCTGGCGCAAACGCTTGCGTTGGTCGTTCACTCGGGCTGGTAGCGCCAGATGTCCAGGGACTCCCAGTCCGCGGGGAACCCCATGGTGTTCTCGGCGGTCATGCCGTGCACCGGACGGAACTTGCGCATCGTCTCCCGGAACTGGCGGGGCCACCCAGTGCTGGGGTCGAGCTCGATCAGGAAGTGCGCACAGATCGCTGCGAGGAAGTAGACACGGTTGTTGTCCGCCGTGCTCAGGTGAGCCAGCCGCTCGGGCAGAAAGGCCGTCCCGGGTCGCTTCGGCGGGTAGATGGTCTTGCGGTTCCAGATACGGGCGTTGTGGGCGCAGTGGTTCCGCAGCACGTTGAGGGCCTTGAGCCACCCGTAGACGACGTCACGGTTCTTGACCGCGACGTTCCTCGCGATCGCGGCAGCGTCACGATCGGAGACCAGGTCGTACAGTGCGGTCAGGCATCCGAAGGTCATGAACTCGGTCGCGACCCAGACCGGGATCTGCCCGTCGTAGGTCAGGATGAAGTGTCGGACGTAGTCCTCGTTCTTGGACTCGCTGCGGAGCTGCTCGTAGCGGTCCAGCCACGTGGCGTGCGCGTCCCGTTCATCGTTCGGCCCCCGGCGCGCCGGCGGCTTCTGGCACCGCGCCGTGTCGAGGTGCTTAGGGTCCAGGTGGCCGAATGGGTGTGTCTTGCCGAGCTGGTAGCCGACCTGGGCCCGCATCGCCACCTCGAGCTTCTGGAGCCCTGACAGCAGGGTTGCCCGAAGGCGATCATCGAAGTCGCAGAGGGTGAGCGCGTCGTCGAGCCTGGCACCGTCGACGAACTCGGGTGCGCGCCCCTGACCGTCCTCTGACGGGCGGCGCAGCGGGTAGGTGTAGGCGGAGAGCCGGTAGTAGCCGAGCCGCTTGAGCGCGCGAACTGCGACCGCGCGGTCTGAGACCTCCAGGCCCCGGTCAGTGAGCAGCTGCACCTGCTCGGCGTAGTTCTTGTGCGGCTTGGTGTAGTCCACGTAGACCTTCAGGCGAAAAGAAAACCGGCCCATCACAGCCGGTGACGTGGGGTCGGTGGCTGCGAGCGGGGCCGGTGTTTATGGCTCCAACGCTACACCAGGCCGTACGGGCACCCCGGGTGAATCCGGGCAGATCGAGTGTCGATCCGGTCACGAACGGGCGTTCGTACGAACACCGGGTGGGGCCGCCCTCGGTGAGGGACTGCACAAGAGTCAACATCACTACTGCACAACTGTCAACTGCACGCTGTCCTGTAGCATGGAATCATGCAGGAGTTCATGGGAAGCGCAGAGGTGACCGCCCTACTTGGCGTGTCCAAACAGCGCACCTACCAACTCACTGGCCGGCCCGACTTCCCGGCCCCTGTGGCTGAACTCAAGATGGGCAAGGTCTGGCGCACCGCCGACGTCATGCAGTGGGCGATCGAAGCGGGACGGGCGGTCGATACCGCGGTCGAGGAGTTCGACCCCCGCGACAGGTGAGCGCGGCTGGCATGCTTGCGTGGGCTGAGGCCACCGGCCGTGAGGTGAAGACCGGCACGCCGGCGGTGGGCGGGTGAAACGGCGTGATTCGCGCCTCAGCGGACGCCTCACGGTTGACGCGTAAGGCGCCTCCTGCGTACGGTCCTCACATAGTTCCCCGCCGTCCTCCGGGCCTGGCGGGGCTTTTTCTTTCCCGGAGGCGACGTGTCAGAGCCGCGCGTGCACCTGTTCATGGACTACCAGAACGTCCACCTGTCCGTCGGCGAGGCGTTCGCCCCGCCCGGGACCCCGGCGCACACGACGCTCATCCACCCCGGCAGGTTCGGTGACGCACTCATGGCAGCGCGAGCTGCCAAGGGGCGCACGGGCACGCTCGAGCGCATCCACGTGTACCGCGGACAGCCGAGCTCGACTCATGAGCCGGACCCGGCCGCGTGGAACAAGGCACAGAGCGCGGAGTGGTCCCGGGATCCTCGCGTCGCCATGTTCAACCGGCCGCTGCGATACCCGAGGGACTGGCCGAACAACCGGGCCCGCGAGAAGGGTGTCGACGTCAAGCTCGCGATCGACTTCGTGCGGGCCGGCATCGAGAAGTCAGCCGACGTCCTGATCCTGGCCTCCCGCGACACGGACCTGATGCCTGCGATCGAGACCGTCATGGACATTGGTGGTTCGACGGTCGAGATCTGCACGTGGGTGGGTTGCAGCAGGCTCCGGCTCGGACGTGACTACTCGGCCCATCACCTCTGGTGCACTTACCTCGATGGGGCGAGCTACGTCGCCTCGAAGGACCCGAAGAAGTACTGAGGTGCCCTGGCCGGGGCCCGACTAGACCGCCTTCTCGCTGGCAGCCCGCCGGTGCGCCTCGGCGTGCTGCGCGGCGGCGGTCCTGTCGTGGGCCTGCATCGCCGTCGTGGCTGACGTCTGCGCAGCCGTGACGTCACCGTCCCGGTAGGGGTGCACGGTCAGGTACTGGCCGGGCGTGTCCTTCGACGCCGACGACACCCTGTCCTTCTCCGCACACGCCTGGCAGGTGTGCCGCTCTACGGTGAACTCGCCCTCGGAGCGCGGATCCCACGCACTGTTCTTCGGCATTCCGCAGCCGGGGCACGCCGACCGCTCGTACAGCAGCAGCACCTCGGCCAGGGCCCGGTCCCGGTCCAGCCATGCCCCGCCCGGCTCCGCCACTCCGAGGTACACGGTGGGGCGCACCTGCCACGCCCGCGCCGTCTCGAGGGAGAGGATCAGACCCGGCCGCTCCTGGACGTAGCCGAGGAGAAAGGGGCGTCGATCACCGGCTCACCGAACTTCGCCTGCGCGGCCGCCTGCAGGAGCCGGCCGACCTGCAGGGGGCCGTGCGGCTTCGCCTCGATCGCCTTGAGCTGGGCGACGGTGACGTGGTCGGCGACGACGTTGCCGTGCCGGTCCTCGATGCGGACGACGGCCGCGGCGACCTGTGCGAGGTTGCGTTCGTTGAGCGCGGCCGCCCGCTTCTCCTCGTGCTTGGGGTTCTTCTTCGCCCAGTCGGCGTGCGCCTTCTCGTACTGTCCGCGGACGGCGGGCGGTACACCCTTCGACGGGGCCTCCGGCTCCGGCAGGGAGTCTGGGACCGGGTGCGCCTTGTTGATCGCCTTGACGGTCTCCCCGTCGAGCGCGGTCACGTACCAGGTTGTCTTGGACGCCTGCTGGACTTCCCACAGCACGCCGAGACGGTCGAGGATCTCCTGCACGCGGGCGTCGGTGACGATGGACTGCTCGTCGATCCCGGCAGCCTGGTCGGCTTCGAGGGTAGCGAGCTCCCGCTTGAGGTGCTCGGCCTCGCCGAAAACCTGCGTGTTGCCGTAGATGTCGACGGACCGCTCGGTGGGGGCGAGACCGCTGATCCACGAGTCGAGGTCGAACGCTGGCGCGGCCACGGCGTGGTCCTGCCCGGTGGGGGCGGCGTCGTCGGTGATGGACTTCTCGGAAGGCACGGGGGTTCTCCTACGGGGATGGAGGGCACGGGGTTGGGGTGGTGCCCGGCGGCGCGTGACCCCGTGTGCGCGCGCCGCCGGGGGTCTGTCAGGAGCCGGACGCCACGACCACGTCGGTGTAGAACTGCCCCTGCTGCAGGAGGGTGATGTTCGCCTTGAGGT
Organism: Xylanimonas protaetiae; assembly: GCF_004135385.1. Classification (NCBI taxonomy): domain Bacteria; kingdom Bacillati; phylum Actinomycetota; class Actinomycetes; order Micrococcales; family Promicromonosporaceae; genus Xylanimonas; species Xylanimonas protaetiae. Next base: position 1,783,149 of record NZ_CP035493.1, read on the forward strand.
AGCCGTCGCCCTGCCCACCCGTCTTGGTGACGTTGTCCACGAGGAACAGGAAGACATCGACGATGTCGGACGCGGCCAGGGCAACCGTGGCGGCCTTCCCGAGCCGGCGCACGAGCCACCCGTAGGCGCCCTTGTCGAACATGGCCATGGGGTCGTCCACGGTGGGGATGCCAGCGGCGAAGTCGCGGAAGAGCACCAGCGAGCCGTGGTAGTTCCCGACGGTCGGGACGACCGCGTTGGACACATCGGTGATGGCGCGCTCGTTGACGGTGTCGGACGGGTCGGGGTTCACGTCGGTCGTGGTGACGACGTACTGCGAAATGTTCTTCGCACCGACCGCGGCCAGGTCCGTCAGGAGCGGCGCGGACGGGGTCGTGAGCCCGGCCACGCCGGGAACCCACGTGTACTGGGTGACGCCAAGGTCGACGATTCGTGCCAAGGGGATCAACTCCTCGAGAGGGAAAGGCGCCGCTGGCGCCTCGAAGCGTTGGCCCGGCAAGCACGACACTGCCGGTGGCCTCGCTGCGGATGGATGTACGTGTTGCTCGGCGTCCACGGGTGCCCGTGCTTGCACGTGTCGAGCGACGCCTTCTGCCGCCGGTTGTTGACGGCGACCGTGACCGGGTCCAGGTGATCCGGGTTCACGCAACGGCGGTTCGCGCACAGGTGGTCCAGGTGCAAACCGTCGGGAATGGGCCCGTGGAAGAACTCGTAGGCCCAGCGGTGTGCCCGCTGCTGGCGGAACGTTGCGTAGCCAGTTCGCGGGTCCACGTGATCGAATGCCCAGCAGCCGTCGTCCTGTTCGGTGACGTGGATGAAGAAGCGGGCTTCGGACGCCGGAACGCGAGGATCGAACCCGGCCCGGACTCGCGCGTTGTGGGCCTTGCACAGTCCGCGGACTGAGGCCCTGCGCCCGCACCACGAGATGGTGCAGACGGTGGAGTCGTTCGGTGTCCAGGTCTGGGACCAGGGCACCGTCAGGCCTCCTTCTCCGCCGGCTTGGCGGGCTTGGGCGGGGTGGGGACGGGCGCCGGGGCGACCGGCTTCGGCTCCGCGGGCGCGGGGACGGGGGAGACCTCGATCGGCTTGAAGCCGACCTGGGTGACCGGGGTGACCTCGATGGGCTGGAACCCGGCCGGGGTGGGGGTGTGCTTCGCCATCGGGTCCTCCTTGGGGGCATGGCGATGGCCCCCGACGGCCGGGTGCCGTGGGGGTGGATCAGGGAGGGGTGCTCAGGGGGTGAGCGCGGCCCACTGGGTGGGCAGGAACCAGCGCAGCGGCGTGGTGTCGGGGTCCTTGGTGATGACGGCGCCGAGCGGGACCTCGGTGAGCGTCACCCCAGGGGCGAGCTCGACCATCGAGAGGGTCGCCCGGACGAGGCGGGTCGCGGGCAGCACCCAGGCGGGGTCACCGGCGGCGACGTTCACGGTGGCCGCCCAGCGCTCACCGGCGGCGCCGGTGATGCTGCTCTCGGCGCCGGGTGTGCCGGCGCCGGGCCACACGATCGCGTACGGGTACACGCGGCCCTGCCCGTCGGCGGCTGGCTTGTCCGGCACCTGGAACTCGAACACCTGCAACGACGCGATCGTGCGCAGCCGGGCCACCAGGGCGGCGTGCAGGGCCTCGGGGGAGGTCACTGGAACCGGTCCACGATCTGCGCCATGGCGGCGTCGAACGCGGGCGCGTTCCGGTCCAGGGCCGGGCCCATGAACGGGCGTGGCGCCATGCGGGAGGTGCCGACTTCAAGGAAGAGGCCGTAGCTCGCGGTGGGGCCGATCTCGGCGGACACTGTCGAGTCGGTCGCTTCGACGTCCATGGAGATGGACGCGCGCAGGTTGCCGGTGTCGACGGGGGCGAGGGTCTTCGCATCACGCTCGACGTCGAGCGCCGTCTTGCGGACTACGAGCTCGACGACGGGGCCAGCCTGCTCGGCGACGTCACGCAGGTCGGCGGCCATGCGGCGGATGCCGCGCACGTCGAAGCCCATCACGCCCCCTGGTTGCTCTGGTCGTCGGTGCAGGTGATGACCTGCTCGAGCGCGTGGGAGGACCAGGCGGTGGACTGCACGGCCAGCACACGACCGGCCAGGGTGGCGGGCGCGTTGCCGTCGACGGCGGTGACCGTGATGCGGGCGGTGGCAGCGAGCTCGGGGCAGGCGTCCCGGGGGACGGCGACGATGACGTCGCGCACGGTGACCTGCTGCCCGGCGGCGTCCCGGTCCTCAGCCCGCACTGGCTTGTACGTGACGCGGGCGCGCCCGGTGTAGACGACCACCGGTGCGTCGGGGAGGGGCCCGCTCACGGGGTCCCAGCCGCCGCCAGTGCTCCCATCAGTGACGCTCACAGTGCAGTTCAGTGAGCCCTCACTGACGGGCATGTGGTGGGCCGCCCAGTCCGGGTGCACGGGGCGGGTGGTGTCGAACGGCATCTCCGGCTACCAGGGGTAGGGCTCGAACTCGGCGATGCCGAGGAACCCGCCGTCGTCGATGCCCTGCTGGTCGTCGTCACGCACAGCGAGGTCGCGCATGCGGGCGGCGTGCGCGCGCAGGTCCGCGGCCACCTTCGTCCCGTCAGTCGACAGGCCGTCCGCGGTGCGGACGACCTTCCCGATGAGGGACTCGCTGGTAGCGATCGCGTCGAGCGCGTCTGCGGCGGCACGGCGCACGTCCCCGCGCACCGTGACGTCTGTTTCCGGGTTGAGACCGTACGCGCCGAGGTACCCGCCGACCTGGTCGTCGGCGAGTACCTGCGACGCACCGACGTCAGCGAGGAGGAGACGCAGCCAGCCGGCGTTCGTCGTGTAGGCCACGTCTCCTCCTCCTGCCCGTCAGTTCGAGCCGTTGGACGCGTACGCGCCGAGCGGGTCGACGGTCGTCGAGCCGGTCACGTGGCGGACGCGGTACTCGATCGAGTCGTCGTCGAACGACCCGTCCTCGGGGCTGATGGCGCCGCCGCCGATGCGCTGGCCGGTGTCAGCCTTCACGCGCAGGTCCGGGGTCTCGTGACCACGCAGGAAGCCGACAGCGACAGCCGGACGCGGGCCGCTCGGGTCGGGCAGCAGGTACCACGTCGACCCGGCGTTGGCGGACTTGTCGATGACCGTCAGCCACGGGTTGACCACGAGGGTCACCATGGCCTTGAGGTAGTTCGACGCACGCACGGTCTTGGCGCCGCGCGGGGCGGCCGCCGTCGAGTCCGCGGAGACCTCGATCTCGACCGCGTTGAGGATCTCCAGGGCCGTGATCTGCAGGGCCGGGGGGACCATGAGGACGAGCTTCGGCAGGATGACCGGCAGACCCTCCGAGTCCTTGCGGGCCGTGACCGTCGAGACCGCCTTCGCGATGTTCGCCGCGGTGAGCTTGTCCGTGCCGACCGTGACGAAGAACGCGGTCTTGGAGCCCGCCGCGTCCACGATCGCGGAGGTGGCGACGTAGTCCTCGGTGAAGCGGGCCGCCGATGCCTGTCGGTCGGGCAGGTTGCGCAGCGCGTCCAGGTCGTCGTTGACGAGGTCCTCGAACGTGACCGGGATGATGTTGCCGCGCTTCGCGACGGACAGGGAGTACTCGGCGTCCGACAGGGGGACCCGCTTGTACGGGGCGCCCTCACCGACGACGTCGAGGATCGCGCGACCGCCGAGGAGGTCGTTGAGCTTCTTCGGCTTGAAGTCCCTCACGAGCGACTTCGTCGCGAAGCCCTGCCAGACCGTGGGGTACTCCTCGTACTTGTTCAGGAGCTCACGGTCCAGGACCGCACCGAGCAGGTACGGCAGGTCGGACGTGGTGATGTTCTCCTGGATGTACAGGCCGGCGCGCTTCGACTCACGGATCGAGCCGTGGAGGAAGTCGTGCCACAGGTTGGCGGTCTCCACCAGCTTGGTGAAGTCGCGGACGGCGGGCTTACGGAAGCCGCCCGCGTTGAGGTTCTCCGAGGCGACGGCCTCGGCGGCGGCCCCGGTCAGGATCTGCGGGGCGTCCATGGTGACGCTCATGGGTGTGACTCCTTTCCGGGGTCAGGCGAACAGGACGGGGACGATGCCGGAGGTGCCGCCCTTGGTGGCGAGCGCGTAGCCGAGCAGCGTGTTGCTGGTGGCGGTGGTCGTGACCACACCGGCGGAGGTCACGTAGATGGCCAGACCGACGGAGGCGACAGCGTCCGCGGTGGTGACCTCGGCGACGTGCGACGGAGAGATCAGGACGGTCGCGTTGCCCGCCGTGTCACGGGAGGTGAGGGCGACACCGGCGATGCCGCCGACGGCGACAGGGGCCCCGGAGAGGGTGCCAGACGGCACGGGCAGGGTCAGGGAGTCGACGTCCCGGAACGTGATGTTCTTGGCCATGGGGTCACTGGTCCTTCCGGCCGAAGGCGCGAGCCACGGCCTTGTCGAAGTCGGCCTCGCTCACGACGGCCGCCTGGGTGGCGCCGAGACCGCGGACGGTGCCCAGGCCGGACTCCTCGGCGACGGTCGCGAGGAACGTCTCGTGCGCCTTGCGGGACTCGTTGACGACGCCGGCGAACTTGTCGGTGTCGAGGCTGCCGTCCTCGTTGAGGGGCAGGTCGTCGCGCATGGCCTCGGTGAGGATGAGCTCGACGGACGCGGGCACGAGGTCCTTGTTGGCCTCGCCGATGAGGTTGCGGGCGAAGCGGTCAGCCTTGGCCTTCGCCTCGGCCTGGGTGGCGCGACGCTTGTACTCGTCACGCTCGGACTCGGCGGCCTCGGCACGCTTGTCGGCGGCCTCCTTGGCGGCCTCGAGCGCGGGGACACGCTCGGCCTTCTCCTGGAGGCTCGTCAGCCGAGCCTCGTCAACCGGGATCTGAGGCATGGGGGCCTCCTCCTTCTTGTGGGGCGGGTTGGTTCCCGCCTCCACGGCGGGCGGGTGGGGCTCGGCCGCGGGCGCGGCTTCGCGGGCCGGCACCGGGGTGGTGTCGGTGGTCTGGGTGGTGGCGGACTCGCTCACCTGCACGGCCTCGACAGCGGTCGTGGCGGCCTCGGTGACGGGCTCGTAGGTGATGACGCGGCGCACCTCGACGGGATCTCCGGTCAGGGCTGTGGCGACGTCGCCGGTCAGCGTGTAGCCCTGCCGCATGACGCGGACACCGGCCTTCGTCTCGTGGGAGAACAGGGCAATGCAGGCGGTCTCGTCGTAGTCGATGAGCCACACGTACTCGTCGGGGCCGGCCTTGTGCGCGTCCTTCACGAGGATCCGCAGTTCTTCGCCACGCTGCTCCGCAGACGCCTCAGCCACGGCAGCCTCTGCGGCGGTCGCGGTGCCCGGCTCCGCCCACAGGTCGCGGGAGTAGAGCTGCGGGGCAGCGTCCTCGATCTTGCTCACGAACGCGGCCAGGGCATCCCCGATCGCGGACGACAGGGCGATGCGCTCCTCGCGGGTCAGGCGCCCCTCACCGGCCATGTCGTCGGCCAGTACGGTGAAGTCGCGGTGGATGCGCGACTCGATCCACTGGCCCACGTTGCGGGCCTCCTGCACGCGCGCCGACTCCAGGACGGACAGGACGGCGCCGCCGCGGCCCGCGTGGGTGACGAAGTCGACCGACTCGGCGGACAGGATCTTCGAGAACACGGGGCGCCCGTTGTCATCGGTGGACCCGACCTCGGCCTGCGCGCGGATGCTCATGCCGATGGACTCGGCCATGTCCGCGATGGGCTTGCGCCAGGCGGAGAACACCTTCACGTCGGCGTACAGGCCACCGTTCTCGAACACGGCGTCAGTGGCGAGGACACCGGCAAGGTCCTTGATGGACCGCTCCGGGCGCTCCCACTGCTCCGACTCCGACGGGTGGTCGATGTAGCAGTGCAGGCCAGCGTGGAACACCCTGTCCTTCGCGGCCTGCTTGAGCAGCGCCTCCGTGTACACGCCGGACGAGCCGGTGCCGGCGTCGATGACCTTGACGCGCAGACGACCCGGCCCGTCGGTCGGCTTGGCCGCCTCGACGAGGGAGGTGGACTCGTGCAGGAGCGTGCGGGACATGGCACCTCCCTGAGGTGGACAATCGGGGGATGGGTCAAGACGACGATGACGACTGCGCCGGGCACGCCTGGAGGCTGGTGGGTGTCGTGCTGCGCGCGGGGGAGACGGTCGTGGAGTACGAGTGCGTCAACTGCGCGGGCGTGATGGTCGAGCCGCTGCGCTGACCCCGGGCATGCGAAAGGCCCCGTCACCAGCGGTGATCGGGGCCTTGTGCATTCGTGCTGCTGACGTCAGTCTAGCGGCACGCGCGTTGGAATGTGTGGCTCCGCGTCGAGGATTCGAACCTCGGTGACCCGCTCCAAAGGCGGGGGTCCTGCCACTAGACGAACGCGGATCGGCGTCGTCAGGCGGCTTGGCGGATGACCAGGTCCGGGCGGACGAGGTCTTCACCGATGGCACGGACCCGCTCGATCAGGTCGGCAGGTACGGGAACCCGGTCCTGCGCAGCGGCGGCCAGGTAGTCCTCCAACGCCAACTGCACCTCACCGTAGGCGAGCATCTCCGCTGCGCCGTCGTCCGTGACGAGGGTGGCCAGCTCGGCGATGAGCGGCCGCATCTCCTCTTCACGATCGTCGTAGTAGCGCATACCCGTCATGGTACGTCCGTGTAGCGCCCGTTGACGTGCTGACGCACGCCTTCACCCCGGAGCGGGAACGCGGTCCGCAGGAGCCACACGCCGTCGGCGTCAGGGCGTGCAGGTACGCGGACGAGGACCCCGCCGATCCACGCGTCGAAGCGGAGCCTGCCCCGGTCGTCCCATGCGGGCTCGGCGACGTAGGTGACACGGTCCATGAGTGCTTGGACGGCGAAGACGTCGTCGTCGCCGTCCCCGAACCAGCCTTGTGGGAAGTAGTGCGTCCGCTCCGTAGGCGGGGCGTCGTAGGCGTGCTTCCCGAGTGCATGGGATGCCGCGATGATGTCGGCCCGCGGCCGTGTCGACCGGGTGAACGGGATGCTGGGGTCGCGGTACCGGTCGGGCAGGTCGTCGGGCGACCCGGCCCGGGTGACCCAGGATCCGGACCCGCCGCCGGACCCGTCAGCGGCGCCGGCGAGCCCCTGCAGGTCGCGAAGGCTGCGCACGTGGTGCGAGTCCCGCCACCCGGGGGTGCTGGTGCGGGTGGATAGGTCGGCCCAGCCGATCCGGCCCGTGCGCAGCAGGTCGAGACGGCCGGGGCCCATGATCTTGGCCTGCTCAGTCTCGGGCAGGCTGTCGAACCAGGCGCGAGCGTCCGGCAGTGTGGACGGCGGTTCGTCGATGTCGAACCCGAGCTGCCGCCACGACTTCGTCTCCGGGACAGCCGTGCAACGCCCGTTCTGGTGATCGGTCGGGCCCTGCTCGTCGACGGCGTGCAGAGTGCCGTGCTGCGCGAGGCAGGAAGGGCAGGTGCGGCGGTCGAGCGTCGCCAGCCACCGCCACCCGGCGAGCACGTCCGTGTTCGCGCCCCGCTGCACCCGGGACGCTTCGCGGTGCGCGTCGAGCATCTCGGTGCGCGCGATCGTCATGGCGCGGGCGAGGCCACCGTTGAAGCCGCCCTCGACGCGGGCGAGCATGCGGGCGGCCGCGGTGCGCGGGTTGTCGCCGACGGCGATGCCGCGGATGAGCTCCCGGTTCATCGCGGTGACGGCGTCGACGGCGAGCGGGTACGTCAGCGCGGTGACCTGCCCGGTGGTGCGCTCCACGATCGCGGTCAGCGAGTTCGGGTCGACCCGGTTGAACGTCGCCGCCACGCCCATGTCGCCAGCGACGGGCTTGGGCGGCATCTGGGAGGCGATGATCCGGGCTTCCCAGTCGGCGGCCGCGGCGGTGAGGTTGTCGAGGTCCTGGGTGATGCGCGCCCCGGCAGCGTCAGACACGCCGACGAGGGCCTTCGCGGCAGCCTGCAGGGCGGCCTGGGCGCGTTCGGCGCGGGCGATGCGCCATGCGGGCGGCCACACCCCGGTCTGCTGCTGGTAGGCGATCAGGTCGTCGACGGCCGCCTGCCAGGTCTGCGCGATCTCGTCCCAGGCGGTGGCCCAGGCGACGACGAGGTCGCGGGTGGCCTGGTCGACGATGGTGTCGAGGGCCGTGCGCGCCTGCCGGGACAGGCGCACGGTGCGGTCGGTGACCGGCACGTCAGCAGGGCTTCCAGACGCCGTGGTCGACGTACCCGTGCCACGTGCTCCCCGCAGCGCCGCCGTGGTGCAGAACAGAGTTCGAGGACCCGTCGCCGGGTGCGACCGTGATCGTGCCGTCGGCGTTCTCCCGCACCGTGTGCGAGATCAGGGTGCCGATGCCGTGGCCGTCCGGGCTGTAGAACTGCCAGACGGTGCGGGTCAGGTTCGTCGGGTACCTGTCCCCGAGGTCGAGCCCGACGCACTTCCAGTAGTCGCCGGGCGTGAGGCCAGCCTCGACGGGGTTCCCGTCGGGGCCCTCAACGATCTCGACCTGGTCGGGAAGGTTCGGCCACTGCACGTCCGGGAGACGGCGGCCCTGCACGACGTCAGGCATTCTGCTCCGTATGGTCGGCCGCGGTCGGCGGCTCAGTCCGGGCGGTCATCGCTGTCGGGTCCTGCCCGCGCCGGAACGCGTTCACAGCCGCCTGCCCGACCTGGGCCCCAACCTCGCGGTACGGGTCCACCCAGTTCCCGTCCTCATCCGTTAGGTCGTCGAGGATCTCGTCAGCGTCCTTCACCCCGAGCGCCTGCAGCAGCAACTTCACGATCACCAGCGGCGGCAGCTTGCCCGTGTCGTCCGCCTTCGCGATGGCCTCGACGATCGCGTTCAGCGGCGTCTTCTCGAGCGACGGCCAGTCGATCTCGACCGTGGCGTCGGTGTCGCCATCGAGGATGACGGACTCGTACCCGGTCTGGTCGTCACGCTCGACACGCCCACGCAGCGGGCCCTGCGGCGCCTTGACGGCCTGCAGGATGACGTACTGCACGATGGTGCGGATCGTCTCCGTCCACACGGACTGGCGGGCGACGAGACGCAGGCGGGTGGGTTCGTCCAGGGTCTCCGCGGTGGCGCGGGCTCCGGTGGCTCCGGGGTCGCCGAGCAGCATGGTGACGGGCAGCCCGAGCGCGGACGCGACCATGGACGCGAGGGGCCGGCCCGACTCGGAGTCGATCGTCGCGCCCGTCTTCGGGATCGCTTCGAGGGTCTGGTCTTCGGTCATGACAGCGGTCGCGCCGACGCTGTTCTCGTTGCCCGGGATGTGCGCTTGGGGGCGGCGGGCCAACGCCTGGCGTGCCTGCTGGGCGCGGCCCTTCGACTTCGCCGTCATCCGGAACGCGAACTGGGACAGCGCCTTGACGAGGGTGGCCCAGTCGACGAGGAAGTCCTTGTACAGGCGCGCGAACCGCAGCGCCGGGTACACGTCTCCGACACCGAAGTCCCAGCCCTGCTGCGCGTTGACCTTCGTGTGCACGATCGGGGCGTCCCACATGACGGGGGCGCCGTTGATGGTGCGCATCCGGTCGGCGGGGCGGGGCATGTACCCGACGGCCGGGTACCACGCCACCTGCGTCTGCCACTTTGTGGTGCCACCCGCCTGCAGGGTCTGCTGCACCCACTGCCGCCGGTAGTACCAGGGCGTGGCCCGGTCCTGCGGGTCGTACAGGATGTCGGTGACCTCGTCGAACGGGATCGTGCGCGGTTGCACCTTCCCCGTGCGCGGGTTCGTGAACAGCAGGTGGAAGACGTTGCCGTCCGTGCCGGCCGCCTTCTCGAGGATCTCGTGCGCCTGGTCCCCGGACAGGGACCGCCGGGTCCCCGGGTCATCCCAGAAGGCCTGCACGACCGCGTTGACGTCCTGCTCGCCATCATCACCGCCCTGCGCCCTGGCCTGGACGTTGACGCCCTGCCCCCAGATGTACGCGTGCCGCAACGTCAGGCCCGCGGAGATCAGCGGGTCGATGACCGCCATGGTGCGGGACACGACGACCGCACGCTGCAGACCCTCACGGGAGAACTGGTCGACGGCCTGCGCGGTGAGCCGCTCCCACCCCTGGTCTTCCAGGGACAGTTCGAGCTCGGCGATCGCCTCGGACAGGAGTTCGATGTTCGCCTCGGCGGCCGTCGCACGGACGAGCGCGGTCGACGTCGACGCGGACTCGGTCAGGCGCAAGGTGCGGCGCACAGTGTTGACGAGGCCCACGACCCCACCACCTCTCAGTAGCCGCCCATCCAGGTGTGCGGGTCGTCGTCGATCAGGTCTTCACCGGTAGTCGTGTCGTCGTGCTCTTCGAGGATCGGCAGGAGGAGCAGCTGGTTGACGGCCTGCGACATCGCGTCGACCTGGTCGTCGTGCGCGCCGGCTGGGAATGCCTTGGCTTCCTCGGTGAGCTCGTCCACCCACGCCGCCAGGGCGACGTCGGGGAGCACGATGTTGCGGGAGTGCGCGAGGGGCGAGATGGCGGACGCTCGCGCGTACTTCGAGCCCTGCGGTTCGATCGGGATGAGGCCGGGCATCGTGGCTTGCAGGGCGTTGATGACGGCGGGCCCGTTGGCCTTGTCCTCGACGAACTTCGCGGTCGCTTGTGGCCACCTGGCCGCGAGAGTCTTCATCGCCGCGACGGAGTCGTTGAAGTTCATGCGGGCGCGGACCTGGTCGAGCAGGTACACGTGGACGCCGATGCGCGCCCACACCTGTAGGACGACGTAGTCCGACGTCGGCTTGTCCTTGAACGTGAAGTCGGCCGAGATGGCGACCTCGTTCCCGGTGCCGGGCAGCCACCGGGACCCATCGTCCTGTTCGATCCACAGGGGCTGGTCGTAGCGGGCCCAGTCCTTCGGGAACAGGTTCCCCTTGTCCGCGGTGGGGCGGCCCTGGTAGAGCGCGTTCCACACGCGGGGCCCGACCTCGCGGCGGGTGCGTTCCCAGTCCTCAGCGGACCGTTGCCGACCGGACCTCTCTTCGCGGCGGGCCGACTCCATCCACTCGCCGGGCTGACGTCCGAGGGGGTCGCTCTCCCCAGCATCAGGGTCGTAGTCGGCCTGTGCGGGGATGTTGACGACCCGCCAGCGGTGCCCTTCCTCGGATGCGATGAGGCGGCCGGCGAGGTCGTCGTGATGCCAGCGGGTCAGGATCAGGATGACTGGTGCGCCTGGGGCGAGGCGTGTGCGGCCGACCGACGTCCAGAACGACCAGGCCCGCTCCCGGTAGGTCGGGGACTCGGCCTGCTCCATGTTGGAAATCGGGTCGTCGATGAACAGGACGTCGGCGGGGCGTCCGGTGAGGCCACCGGCGATACCGACGGAGCGGACACCGCCGCGGCGACCGGCGAGCTGCCAGGCGGTAACGGCACCGTTATCGGGTGCGATGCGCAGGCCCAGGTCGAGGGACCCGTCGGCGCCGGAGTTGTCGGTGATGAAGCGGCGGATGTCACGCCCGAACTCCTGGGCGAGGGACTCGGCGTACGACGCGACGACGACGCGCCGGTCGGGGTTGCGGGTCAGGAACCACAGCGGCCCGGTCTTCGTGACGCGGGTGCTCTTCCCCTCCTGCGGGGGCATCGAGATGATGAGCCGGTCGATCTTCCCGGCCTCGACATCGACGAGCGCCTGGTCGATGACGTCGAGTGCGGGGGTCTGGATCGTGCCCGGGGTAACGGCCTGCGCAAGCGCACCCGGTGTCGGGTACGGGTCCGGCTTGGGTTCGAACGCGGCGGCGGCGTGAAGCAGGAAGTCGAGGGACACGGTGTGCCTCGACTTCGTTCAGGCGTGCTGGGGGATGGTGTGTCCGCCCGCGTCGATCTCGGTCTTGCAGGTGGTGCACCGCCGCCACGGGCAGGCCGGGCTCGTGCAGTGTGTGCGGGTGGTGGGCTTGCCGCAGGTCGGGCAGTCCATGGCGTGCCTCCTCCGGGCATGAGGAAGGCCCAGGAACGTTGGGGTTCCTGGGCCTGACCTACCTCTGGTGACTGTAGGAATCTACCGCGTTGGTGGGGTTACCTGCAACGAAGCAAGGCAACGCAACGTTGCTCCCCAGATCAGGTTCGGGGGTTCTTCTCGACCGTGACCGAGATCCAAGCGTTCGGCGCGTAGATCGCGACGGCATAGGCCGCGAGGTCCGAGGTCGGGTTGCCGCGGTAGAGGTGGAGGTGTCCGTCCTTGACCTGCGCGTGCGTGGCGGTCTCGTGCTTGACGTCGGGGTCGGCCGGGAGGACGACGGTGGCAGCCATGGTGTCTCCGTTCGGTTCGGTGGTTCGTGCACGTAACACGGTAGGTGCGCCCACCGACACGCCTACCTCGGCTTGCGCGGGAACGGGTGACTCCACTCGAGCCGCGGACCGCCGGGCGTGCGCGACCAGGTGACGGTCGCGGTGTCGTCAGTGCCCCAGGTGCGTACGACGATGAGCTTCATGCCCGATCGGGGGCCAATCTGCGCGTGCTCAAGTTCTCCGCGGAGCAACTGAAGGTCGGCAAGGTCGATGCGGACGTCGTGCGCCGCCTCGTCGCTCTCGTTGGTCAGCACGTAGGCGTCGCCGTTCTCCCATTGAAGGGCCCAGGGTGGGGCGTACCGCTCAGCCTGAGCCTCGGCGAGCGCCACGGCCCGCTCGTCGGCGTCCGCGGACCGCTCGGCGGCGACGGCCTGCCGGTGCGAGTAGAGCAGGGCCCATGCGGCGACACCGAGGGCCAGTACCGAGATGATGAACGCTGCGGCGGCCATGTCAGTTCGCGCGGTCGTTGTTCTGGTCGTAGTACGTGTCGTGCATGCGTGGCAGGTCAAGCCACGTCTCACCGGCCGGGCCGACGGGCACGCCTACGAACAGGCGGACGATGCCGTTGGGGCGCTCCTGGATGCCGTCGAGGCGCACGTAGTGGGCGAGGCCGTCGACCTCGATCGCGAGCGGCCTACCGATGAAGCTGTCGTTGAGGTCCGCGGCCGGGATGGGGCGAGCGGAGTACGCGATGATCATGCCGGCGAGGGTAGGGCCTACCTCTGACGTTCCCGGGTTTGTGACCTGCTGGGTCGCCACGCCTCGTCGTAGTCCGGGTGGTCGGCGTAGGGCTCGGCGAGGCGCCGCAGGACTTCGCAGGGCCCGTTGACACTGCCGTGCGACGCAGTCCTCGGCCAGCAACTCCCCGCCGCGTGGGAGTCGGAGAACGTGCCCTGTGTTCCTTCGGCGTGTGCCGTCGCGATCCGTCGCGTCTCCGCTAGGGCGTCGAGGGACGAACGGATCGTCTGCTGCGAGACGAGGGCCTTGATGGGGTGTCCTGGGTCGAGCATCGCCTGGCATCGCTCTTGGTGTTCGTCGATGCGGGCCAGCAGGAACTCGGTCAGCGTCATGGCGCTCATCCTTCCCCGTCGCCGAACGGGTCGAGCAGGTCGGTCACGTTGGCGTGCTCATCGCTGCCGAGTCGCTCGACGAGCGCGGCGAGGCGAGCGCGCGGCAGCCACCCCTGCTGCTGGTAGATGAACCCCTCACCCCACACGTACCAGTCAGCGATGTCGCCCCGGCAGGACGAACCCTTGGTGGCGGCGCGGTCGAGGCGGTCAGCGTCGAACCCGGCGGCCTCCAGTTGCGCGCGGGTGCCCCACCGGGTGGGCGCTTCAACCACGGTGGACCACTCGACGAACAGGTCGGTGTCCGGGTCGGCCTTGATGATGTACGACGGCACAGCGGTCATCCTTCCCTGGTGGTCGGGCGCATGCACTGGCCGCGCAGCGTCCCGTCGGGCATGCGGAGCTCGTGGCACGCGAGCCCCGCCGCATCCTCGGGCCCGTGGTTGTGGACCTGGTGTAGCCGATCGCTGACATTCGACCCGATGTCAGCGCTGAGTGACATCGGCCGGTACGTGGCGATGTACGCGGCCCGCGCCCGCTCCACGTCCTCACGGGTCGCGGTGCCGTCGTGGAAGTGTGCCCGCTCGAGGCGTTCGAGCTCTGCCCGCTCGGAAGTCATCGACGTCGGCGCGGCTGACGTGTTCATGCCAGCGACGGTCCAGAGTACGGGTTTTCCACGTCGGCGGGGACGTCATCCGGTGGGACGACGACGGCTGACGGCGGGAGTGACTTGGCGATGAACCCGCCGCGCGGCCGGGCGACGTAGCGCGCGTGCGGGCCGTAGAACCACCCGTCCTGCTCGTGCGTGTCGAGCATGCGGTGGCCGTTCTCGGACAGGACGAACTCGCGGAAAGTCATCGAGATCGTGCCGTCCTCGCGCTCGTACAAGAAGAACCCGTTGACGCTGATCTGCTCGATGTTCACGCCGCGGCGCGCTAACTGCTCTGCGTGCTCCTGAAGCCAGGGCAGGTAGTGGCCGGGCTTCTCGTCGGTCGAGAGACGGTAGACGGTCTTGACCGGGCTGGTCTTGGTGGTGCTCACGGGGTCTCCTCAGGCGGTCTTGCTGCGGGGGCGGCGCTTGGCGGAGTTGATGACGAGGGCGATGACGTCGCCGATGCGGTAGGTGGGGCGCCCGTCTCGGGTGAGGCCGCGGGCGGTGAGCCTTCCGGTGTGCTTCCACCCGCGGATGTTGTTGTCGAGGGTGGTGGCGGTGACGTCGACGCCGATGAGGCCATGGACGGCCTGGGCCATGTCGCGGGCGGGTAGGAGGCGGTCGGCGATCTGGTCGAGGAGCCAGGCGCGGCGGTCGGCGACCTGGTAGGTGGCGCCGCAGTCGGGGCAGTCGACCTGGGTGGCTCCGGGGCGGGCGTAGAGCTCGCCGGTGCAGGGGCGGGTGGTGAGGGTGGTGACGTTCCCGATCTGTGCGAGAGGGCGTTCCTGGTGCTCCTCGACGTACTCGACGTCGGCGGTGCAGGGCCCGGCGTAACGCGTGGAGGCGGGCACGTCGATGGCGTGCTTCATGTGGGTGATGGCGTCGAGGAGTTCGCCGATGAGGTCGCCGCCGTCGGGCTGGGCGCGCATCCAGCCGATGTTGCCGGTGAGGAACCCGGTCAGGGCCTGTGGGGTGTTCAGGGGGCGGAACAGGCCGCGCCTGCGGGCGATGTCGTCGGCCACGCTGGTGAGCGTGTTCAGCAGCTCCCACCTGGCTTCGGCCGGGGTGTACCGGTAGGGCAGGGTGACGGGTCCGGCGTCGGTGGTCATGCCGTCGCGTTCGCCGACGGTCACGGTCTGCCCGTGCGCGATGCGGTCCTCGGCGTCGGACAGGAGGCCTGGTCGGATGCGGGCGGGGCCGGTGCGGCGCAGCGGGTTGAGGTCGGGGTGGCCCAGGGTGCGGCGCTGCTCGAGGGGGAGGTCGCAGTCGGGGCAGTGTTCGTGGTGCGGCTTGTGCGGGTACGTCAGCACGCGGACGTCGGGTTCGCGGGTATCGCCGAGCGCGGCGAGCAGCTCGGTCAGGCGGGCGCCGCAGACCTCGCAGGCATAGGTCGTATCCGGCACATCGCGGTCGCAGCCGTCGACCGTGCAGGGCTGCATCGAGCGGTGCTGGTTCACAGGCTGTCGCCCTTCGTCGTCGTGGTGATGGGTGCGGAGGTGATGCGGTCACGGACGTGGTGGAGCGCGTCGAGGATGGAGATGTTGCGTGTGCGGGCCAGGTCTTCCGCCTCGACGACCGCGTCCGGACCGCCAAGGAGCGTGAGCTGGTGGGCGGCTTCGGCCACCTGGGCGACGTAGGGGGTCACAGGCCGTTCACCGCTCTGGTGTCGGTGGTGCGGGGCGGCATGGTCATGCCGTGCGGGGCGTGCGACCTGCCGCAGCACGCGGTGGGCTCGGCGCCAGATGCGACGGTGGTGCCGGTTGCGCCACGCGGCGGCCAGGGCGGCGAGAACCCACCTCACGCCGCACCAGCCAGGACGACGTAGCCGATCGCGAGGATGATGAGCCCGGACGCGAGACGCACCCCGGACTCGCGGTGGTCGAAGATGCGGGCCCCGGCGACGACGGCGCAGTAGAGGCCCGCGACGACCATGACGACCCTCATGCGGCACCTCCGGCGATGAGTCGCAGCTGCGCCGGGACGACCTGCGGCACGAGGGCCTGCTGCTCCGGGGTCAGGTCCAGTGCGTCGAGGATCCGGCGGATGACCAACGCGACGAGGTCACCCTGCTGCTCTGCGAGCCGCACCTTCCGCTCCTCGACGCCAGCCTTGAGCGCGGCCGAGCACACGGCCACGAGGTGCTTGCGCTCCGCCTCGTACAGGACGTACCAGATCGACGGCTTCGCCTCCTGCGTGGTACCGAAGTCGTCTCCACCGGTCTTCACCTTCGTGGTGCCCCACACGAGCTGGTGCTCGCCGTCGTCACCGTCACGCTGCGACTCGTCGAGCTCCTGCACTTTGGCGCGCAGCCACTGCACGTGACCGGCCGTCCACCGCACCTCCTCAAGCAGCGCATCCGTGGGCGTGATGTCCACCGGCAGGCCAAGCGTGCGGACCACCTCGGCCGCCTTCGCCTCCTCGACCCGACGCGCCGCAGCCGCCCTCGCCGCCTTCGTGCCCGACCCGTGGATGCTGCACGTCACCCCGCCCACGATCGCGGCACGTTTGCACTGCTCCCCGGACTGCTTCGACATCGCCGCACACCGGGCCATCAGGCGCCCCATCCGTGAGGTGCCCGACCGCGGGTGCTGTCCATGAGGGCGGCCTCGCTCTCGGTGTGGTGGTTGGTCTCGCAGTCGCGGGCGAGGGACGGGACGGGGTGCTGGCGGCCGCAGGTGCCGCACGTCCAGGGGTCAGTGGGCATCGCGGGCCCCCTCGCCGGTCGCATAGTCGGGGTGCCAGATCAACCAGGTCGGCCAGACCAGCCAGTCGCGGTCGAGGGGCTGCCAGTGGCCCCACTCGCTGAGCCCGACCCAGTCGGCGCCGTCGAGCCGGAACACGCGGTCCAAGCCGTCGGGGCGGCGGATCAGGATGATGGACCCGGGCGGCAGGGTGTCGATCTCGTCCGGGTCGGTGATGGACTCAGGCGCGGGCATCGCTGGCCTCCTCGGCGTCGGCGCGGGCGTCGAGGAAGTCGCCCACGAACCCGAGGTTCGAGTACGCGCGCGCCGACGCCGCCGCCTCCCGCCACGCCTGCGCCCGGATGGCGGGGCCGACAGCGAGCAGGGTGGCACGGGCATCACGTCGGTGCGCGCCCCTCATCTCACATTCGTCCCAGGTGGTGTACTTGTCCCGGCACACCGCCCGTGCCGCCGCCTCCACCTGCTCGTCGGTGGGCGTCCAGTCACTCGCCACGGTCGGCCTCCGTCTGCTCGGACCCAACCCACTCCGACGCCAGCGCGACCCGCTTGCACCAGGCGCAGATGAAGACCGGGTGGCCCATGAGCGTGGGCATCGTCGGGTAGCCCTGCTCGCTGCCGCAGTGTGGGCAGGCTGGTCGGGGCGCGCTCATCGGTCGGTCTCCGTCTGCTCGGCACGGGCGATGACGGCGCACAGGTCGCACACGCACCCTCCCCGACCCCGGTCATGGGTCGCCGCCAGCGCCGCGACCTCCGCCAGCGCCGCCTCCGCGCGCTCGGCACGGGCACGCTCGATTTCCCATGCGATGCCGCGCCTCTCTCCGATGCGTGCGACAGCCTCCTGCCACGCGGATCGCGCTGCCCGCGCCTCTGCCAGCGCGGCGGTCAGGCGGCGCACCTCGGCCCTCAGGTCACGGGTTTCCTCATCGAATGCCCAGGTGAGGTCGTCCACCCGCTCGGTGATCGCGTCCAGGTCCAGCGGGGTCGTCTGCTCAGTCATCAGTGCCTCCGGTGGTGCGGGCGATCTTGGCGAAGTGCGCGGCCGGGTACAGGGCGCGGTGCCCGTGGGGGACGGCCTCGATCGCCTGCGCGATCCGCTCGGCCGCCGCCCGTGCCCCGCGCGCCTCCGCCTCGGCCACATCACCCAGGAGCCTCAGCGGCCCGCCCTTGCGTCCGAGCAGGGTCCCGCTGACGCGACCGGGCTCACCGGTCGCATCGGCCCACCGTGGTCCGGCCTCCGTGTCCACCTGCTGCCACGCGACACCGGTCCGGTCGAGCACCACGCTCCCCACGGGCAGCGCGTCCAGGTCCAGCGGGGTCTGCTCAGTCATCGGTGCCTCCGGTCTGGGTGGTGCGCGGCAGTGCGGCGCGCAGCTCACGGGCAGCGGTCCCGCGGCGCAGTGCCGGGGTGGACTCCCACCGCCGCAGCAGCGCGCTGGCCTCGCGCGTCGCCTCCCGTGCCCCGCGCGCCTCGGCCCCCGCGAGCAGGTCGGTCCACCCGGCGAGGGTGGCGAGGTTCACCAGCGGCACGCTCCCGCAGCCCGGCTCATGGGCGCCGTAGTAGCCGTGAGGACCGACACCACAGGTACAGCCGTCGACCGCCTCCACGAGCCACGTGCCCTCGATGGACATCTCGGCGGGCGTCTCGGCCGCGCTCGTGATGCGCTCGGCGGTCATCGGGCACCGTCCATCAGGTGCGCGCGGAGCATCTCGACCTGGTGAGCCGCGAACCAGAACGTCGGCGCTCGGTCCACGGACTCGTCCCACGGCGCCCCGCAGTTGCAGCCCGGCCCGCTCGGCAGGACGGTCAGCACGGGGTGGCGGCGCATGACGGCGCGCATCCCCTCGACGTCAGACAGCGCGGCGGCCAGGATGCTGCGAGCCGCCCCGGCGTCCCCGATGAGCATGCCCTCCTCGGTGGCGTAGTAGAGCCGCACTCGCTCGATGGCCCGCTCCAGCGGCGTCCCCTGCGCGGGCGCGGCAGACGACGACTGGTCGGGGGTCGGGGTGGGCTCCGAGCGGTGATCCTGGGCGTAGCGCTCCATCTGCTCGGCCACCTCGCGCTCGGCGATCAGGACATCGATCAGGCGGCGCACCTGCCCTGCCAGTCCGCCGGATGCCAGGTGCTCGCGGATCGCCCGCAGGTCGTCGGTGGTGTTCATGCGATCACCACCAGGGTGATCAGCGCTGCGGTGGTCACGACGGTGCCGACCGCGAGGCCGGGCGTGATCGGCTCCCGCGGCTTGCCGACGCCGGCGATGACGATCAGCGCACTGAGGGCGAGGTACGTGATCAGGGCGATGCTGGGCCAGGTCATCGGGCACCTCGCGTGAGGTCCCAGGCAGTGCGCATGGTCCGGGCGACGACATCGGGTGCGAGACCGCCCGCACCGGCGCCAAGGCCGGGGATCGCGATCGTGTGCTGGGCGTCGTCGTACGGGTTGGTGAGCACGGCGAGCGTCGCGAGGAGCACGTTCGACGGCGGGATGGTCTGCGGGGTCCGCATGGTCGGTGCGTAGACCAGCCACGGGAAGCGCTCATGCCCGGTGCGCACGGTGACGCACGCGCCGACGGGGATGGTCCCGCCGAGGCTGGCCGCCGCCTGCCACTGCACCCGGTCCTGCACGTGCTGGCCGAGGAGGTCACGCACGGCGAGGTCGAGGCCGCCGTCCATGATCGCGTGGGAGTTCCCCGCGGTGACGAGGACGTCGTGTGCGGGCAGGTCAGTGAGGCTGGTGTGCGCGACGGTCACGTCGGGCACGTCGGCGAAGGCCTCGCGCCAGGCCGCGCACAGGGCGTCGTTGTGGTCGAACAGGGTGATGGCGGGGGTGCTCACCGGGCTCCCTCCTGGGAGAGCAGGTGCACGGACGTGGCGCCGGCGATGCTGGCCTTGTCGGAGTAGCCGGGGCAGCCGTCGACGTCGTCGGGCTCGCCGTCACCGCGCGCCGCGGTGATCGTCACGAGGTCGACGTGGGTGGTCGGGGTGAGCCGCCAGATGCCGTCGTAGCCGTACTCGACGTTGATGAGCACCTCACGGCCGTCAGCGAGGCCGACGGACACGGTGTCGGGGATCGCGTCGCGCAGGCGCGGGTACAGCTCGTCGGAGATCTCGCCCTCGACCTCGATCAGGTCGTCGGACGCGCCGAAGATGTGCGTCAGGTTCGTCATGGTCATTCCTTCGTCTCGGTGGTGATCCGCGGTGCGAGCGCGGCGAGAATGCGGCCGGACAGCAGGTCGTCCGGTCGGAACACGTGCACTTCAATGCCAACGGCCTCGAGGTCGGCAAGCCACGCCTTCTGGTCGTCGGACACCCGCCCGTTCTGCCGCTTGAGCTCGATCGCGATGCGGCGGCCCTGGCGGACGTGGACAGCGAACAGGTCGGGCCATCCGGCGTTGATGCGCTGGACGTGGCCGCGCGCGTTCGGGCGGTTGTCGGCGGCGTGGAAGAACCGCCACGACGTCTCACGCATGAGCGCTTCGACGTGCGCCTGCAGGACCTTCTCGGGCATGTCCTTCGCGACAGCGGCCGCGTACTCGGCCCGGTTCACCGGCGGGTCCGTTCGTCCCAGACGGCGTACCAGGTCAGGAGGGCGAGCGCGACGGTGGCGACGACCCAGCCGGCGGCGACGGCACCCATTCAGGCGGCCTTGGGCTTGCGTGTCAGTGCCGGGTTGGTCGCTCCGGCGGCGGCAAGGATCTTCTGCACGCCGGGCTGGGACAGGTGTCCGGCTTCGGAGAGTTCCTGCCGGGTGTGGCCGGCGGCGTGGGCGCGCAGGAGGTGGTGGTCTCGGCGTGCGCGTGACTGTCGCAGCTGCTCGGTGGCGTGGTCGACGGCGGTGGCAGCGTCTGCTAGGGCGTCGAGGGTGGTTCGTGCGGTCACACCCTCATACTACCGAACGTTACCGAGTTTCACCCCATGTTTTGCTGGTAGAAGTTCGGTGACGGGGGTTAGTTTCGGAGCATGGTCCAGATCAGGCCCCGCCCGCCACCAGCCTGGCCCCGAGGCATGCACGAGTGAACTGAATGAGCAGGTACCAGGCCTACGCGCGCTCGCCCCATGGGAGGCTGGTATGGCTCCGCTGCCACGCCAGAAGACCCCGACCCGGACGCCCACTACGGCGCCGGGTCGGGGTCTTCGTGTTGGCTGGGTCAGGCCGCGATCGGCGAGACCCTCGCGCCCGCGGTGCCAGCGGCGGCGTCCAGTGCGGCGGCGTCGGCGAGGGACAGCGTGATGTTGTCACGCAGGGTGGTGGCCTCGTCGATGGGCAGGATGAGCGTCCGGTCGTCGTTGAGCCTGACGTGCACGAACGTTGCCCCGAGCTTGTGCTCGATGGTCGTGTAGGTGTCGATCTGGGATGGTGACCAGCTGCGGTCGTCGTTCTTGACGGATGGGTAGGCGCGGGTCGCGAGCGACCGCACGGTGGTCACGGTGACGTCGCCGTCATTGGCGTGGATGTGTGACAATCGGCTAAACCTCTCTGGTTTCATGTGCGGCCCTCACTCATACCTTCTTGGCGGGAGCGTCTGAGTGAGGGTCGCTCTCTTGCTGGTGCCCAGCGATCGTATGCCAGCAGGTGCGCCCCCTTTGGGGGTGCCTGGCGGACCTCGCATCGAACAGGAGTTCGATTTCGTCCGTTCGCTGGCGCGGCAGGTCCGCTTCCGGACGATCTGGGCGCTAGATACCACACTGATGGCAGTAGGCGAGATCAGCGGATCTTCACCCGCTCGGAGAGCCTTGCTCCGCTGCTGTGACGGGGGTCCGTCATCGCGATCGCAGACGGCTCCCCTCGGGATGGTCGGGTCGGGCAGCAGTCACTGCTGCCCGACCCGACCATCTGTCCAGGGGCGCCTACATCAGCGGGATCGGCTCGTCGCCAGTGGCGCTGAAGAGGATCGCGAGCGCCACCTTGCAGCGGGTCTCGGCGTCGGCATCGCTGGTGAGGGCGATCGCGATGAGCGCGTCACGCCGCTCGTGGTCCCTGACGGTGAGGGACTCGAAGGTGCCTCGGATCGCACACCCTGTAGAGTGCTGGTGCATGTTGCTGGTGACCAACTTCCGGTTGCTAGGGGCGGCCTGCGCACCTCGTGTTTCCGCCAAGACTCACCGAGGTCGCAGGCCGCCATTCCTGTCTGACGACAAGAATCGTAGCGCGACATTCACGTGCTCGTGAACGCCTCCCACGGAGCGGCCCATCACCCGCCGGCTCCCGCCCCTCGTCGCCGTCCCGGCAGCGACCGCAATGGCGCGTGCGGCGAGCCGGAACTGGATTCAACCGGACTGCTCCTGACCAATCCGCTTCAACTGTCTCCGAACTCAGCGAACGCAGCGTCTGGCCAGTTGGAGCGGGGTGGAGTCAAGCGAGTTGGTCCCAGGGAGCTCCGACTGGACGCAGATCGGTTGGGACTTGCGAACCTCGAAGCTGGGACCTCCAAGCAGGGACTCAGGTTGCTGGCTCCTCATTGCTAGCAACACGGAATGCGTTTAAACGCTCTGAACTGCACGTGCATTGCTGACCTAGTTGGAGATTCAGCAACTACCAGCAACCAATGGGGAGCGTTCGGAAGTCAGTCCGGCCGACTCAGTTGGAAGTCCTGGTGAGTCCAGCGCGGATCGCTTCAGCATGGAAGTCCGCTCCTTGACTGTCGTGCCGCCGTAGATCCCGTGCGGCTCCCGCCGCGTCAGACCGACTGTGAGGCACGCCAGGCGGATCGGGCAGGTCGCGCAGAGTCGCTTCGGCTCCTGTGTGGAACCTCCCCGCTCCGGGAACCACGCATCCGGGTCAGCCTGCGCGCACGCAGCCTGGGCGGCCTCGTCGTCCGTCAGCCAGCGGCGCGGCTGGAAGTCGGCCGGCCACACGTTCATCCGCGGCAGACGCTCCCGGGTCATGCGGCCACCGCCTCGTCTGTGATGGCCTCGACGACCGTCGCGATCAGGTCGCGAGCCGCCGGCGGGGTGACTGCGTTCCCGGAGAGCTTGACCTGCTCACGTCGGGTGCCGACCATCACGTAGTCCGCGGGGAACGCCATCGCCTGCTTGATCTCCGAGGGCTCGAGCATGCGGAAGTAGACGTCGTTGACGTCGACGGTGGGGCGGTCGGCGGTGAGGACCGACTGGTGGCCGGCGGTCGTGACGGTGCGTATCGGCTCGCGCGCCGGTGTGGTCATCTCGGGGCCACCGCCGTTGTTGCGGTGGATCAGCCCGTACGCCTCCCGGGTCAGCATCGTCGGCATGGGGCCTGCGGCTGATCGGGCGTCCTCGTTCCATGTACCGCCCGACGGGGTGATGAGCGCGTGGCCGCCGCCGCCGGCAGTCGTCATCGTCGGCGCCGCTTCCCACGCCGGTCTGGCCCGGTTGCTGTGCGTGTTGGTCATGACAAGCGCGTGGTGGTTGCCCGACGCCGTGACCGTAGCCAACGCGTCAGATGCACGACGCGCGGTCGACCCGCCACCGCGCAGCTCGGCGATGAACGGCGGGTAGACGATGCCCGTCTCCGAGCGGGTCGTCATGGCCCGCGACGGGTACAGCATGGACCGTGCCCGATCCTCCGCAGCCCGTCCCTCAACCGGCACCAGCATCGGGTGTGTGGCGATCGCCTTGGTGCCGTCCGTCGCCGGGATGGTGCGCAGCACGTCCGACGTCGGCCACGCCCGGTAGTAGGACGACGGGTCCCCGAACCCCGGGTGCTTCGGGTCTGCAGCGTCGTACCCGTTGACCATCTCGACCGTCAACGGCTGCCAGTACCGTTCGATCCCCACCTCGATGCGACGCATCGTCTTCGGCGACAGCGGCTTGTCCCGGTCACCGATGCGCACACCCAGGTTCGACCAGTCGATGATGCTCGAGGCGGGCAGCCACGCCGGCTCGACGACCTGGTTGCGGCACGCCGTGTTCGGGCAGCGGTACAGGTACTGGGCCCGGTACCGGCCTGGTCGGCGGCCGTCGCCCTTCTTCCACCACTGCCGCGCCTCCACGACGCGTTCGCAGGTGGGGCACCACGCCTGCGGGCGGAGCATCTGCTCGAAGTCCGGGGCCCGCTCGCCGCGGCGCCAGAACACGATGTAGACCCGGTCGCGGGACTGCGGTGCGGGCAGACCGAGGCGCTGCGCGTGCATCGAGTTGAGCGAGATGACGCGGTGCTGGTAGCCGAGGTTGCGCATCGCGAGGAGCCACGCGTCGAACAGGCCGCCCCGGGCGGTGCCGTCGTCACCCCAGTCGGCGACCTCGACGACGTTCTCCACGATGACGGCCCGGTACCGGTGCGCCTCGGTGAAGCGGACGACGTCCCACATGGTGGCGCGGGAGCGTCGTACGGCGTCCTCGGAGATCGTCTCGCCGAACAGGTCCGGCTGCGCGGCGATCTTGCGGCCCTTGGCCCGCGAGTGGTTGGTGCACTCGGGTGACGCCCAGAGCATGTCCGTGTGGGGCACGTACCGGGGGTCGGTGTTCGAGATGTCGGCCTGCAGGTGGTCGGTGTCGGGGTGGTTCGTGTTGTGCGTCTCGATGGCCCGCGCCCAGTGGTTCGCGGCCAGGCGGACGGTCACCCCTGGGACCGCCACGGCGCCCGTCGAGCTGCCGCCGGCGCCGCAGAACAGGTCCGTGAGCGTGAGGTTGGCGGTCATGCTGCGCCTCCCTCGTAGTCGCCGGCAGGGTCGGAAGTGCCCAGATCGAACAGGCCGAGGTCGTTCTCCTGCATGTCGATGTCCTCGTCCACGGCCGCAAGGTTGCGGATCGCCTGTGTGAAGTAGGACGGCTTGAGCTCAGCGCCGATCCCGTACCGGCCCATGCGCACGGTGGAGTAGACCTCGGACCCGACACCCATGAACGGGGTCAGGACACGCTCGCCGGGAAGGGTGCGCATGTCGAGGTATCGCTCGATGACGTCAAGCTGCAGCGGGTGGACGTGCTTCTCGTCGTCCTCGTCACGGGCGTCACGGAATGGCAGGACGCGGTCGATGCGCACGTCGTCCCACACGCTTGACGCGTAGCGGCGCCAGATCCAGTGGGAGTAGCGGTTGGACTTCTGGTCTCCGTCCCACCCTCGGTACTTGAGGAGGTCGGACGGTATCGGTTCTGCGCCGGCGTACCCGTTCTCGAACCCGTGTAGGTGTTCGAGTGGTACGACGGAGTCGCCTGGCTTGCGGAAGATCAGCAGCTCGTCGGGCGCTGCGACACCGCCGTACGAGGAGTCGGTGACGATGGTCTTGTGTGCCAGGTTCTTCGCCATGGTTCGGTTGCGGACCGCGAGGGGTTCCTTCCAGATGACGTGGCGGGCGACGAACTGCCAGCCGGCGGCCTGGTGGATGCGGATGACGTCACCGGGGAAGTCGGTGAGGGCGTCCTTGCCGGTGTTCCCTGTCGGGACGACGGCGGCGTGGACCCCGGTGGTTCGCCCCGGCATAGTCACGCGCAGCTTCTCCGCGACGAGGTAGCCGTACATCTCGCGGAACTCGTCGTAGTCGCGGGCGTTGGAGAAGTCCCGGTCGTCGCTGCTGTAGTGGTACAGCCCGGCGAACGGCGGGGAGTAGATCGACCCGTGCACGGACTCGTCTGGCAGGGCGGCGAGGACGTCCATGCAGTCGGCGTTGTAGATCGCGTACCGGTCGGTAACGCGCTGGTTCAGTGCACCCATGACGGGATCTCCAGAGGCTGGTCGTAGGTGTGGCGGGCGACGTCGCGGGCGCCGTTCATGTGTTCGATGAGGGCGGCAAACATGCCGTCGGCCTGTGTCGCCTTCCGCTGCAGGTTCGCCAGCGCCTTCTGTCCGCCGGTCGTGGTGATGACGTCGACGTAGACAGGGCTGGTCTGACCGAAGCGCCACATGCGGCGTACGGCCTGGTAGTACTGCTCGTACGAGTGGCTGGGGAAGTACGTCATCCGGTGGGCGTGCTGCCAGTTCAGGCCCCACGCTCCGATTGACGGCTTCGTGACCAGGACACGGATCTCTCCGCGCGTGAACGCGGCGAGCTTGTCCTCCTTCTCGCCTGGGCTGTCGGCTCCGGCGACCTCCACCGCTCCGTCGATCAGTTGCGTGAGCAGGTGGGACTCGTCGTTGAGGTGGCACCATGCGACCGCGCGGTCGGTGTGCTCGAGTGTGGCGGCCGCGGTTTCGCAGCGTTCGGTCAGGGTGCGGCGGGTCTCTTCACGTTCCTCAGCCAGACCCGATGCCGGCACGTCAAACAGCGTGCCTTCGCGGGGGTGGGTCGCCTCGATGACGGTCTGCCGCTCTAGCAGCTCGGGCAGCACGTACCCGTCGTCGTCGAAGCCGATGTCCGAGGGGCGGCGAACGGCGCGGGCCCATGAAGAGACCCACCGCCAGAACGGCTCCGCAGCGTGGCCCTTGAGTCGCCAACCGACGTCCCGTCCGGCGGCCGCGAACCTAGCCCGGTTCGTCGTCGTGCGCTGGTTGTTCACGAAGAACCTCGACAGCATGTCGACGTACCCGAGTCGGCCGAGCGACTCCGACGAGGTGCCGAGCTCAGTCCAGTCGTTCGGTGCCGCTGTGGCGGTGCCGAGCAGCCGGTACGGGATGCGGCGCATGAACTCGGTGACAGCGGCCCGGGTCACCCCATCGAAAGCCTTGATCGCGGACGACTCATCCGCGACGACGCCTGCGAAGTCGGACGGGTCGAACTTCCCCGCAACGAGCTGCTCGTAGTTCGTGACCGTGATCGCCGCGGCGACTCGACCGGACCGGGAGAGTCCGGCGTCGTGACCGAACTTCTCCGCCTCGCCCATGACCTGAAACCCGACAGCCAGCGGGGTCAGCAGCAGCACGGGGCGCCCAGTGTGCCTATGCACCTGCTCTGCCCAGGCGAGCTCCATCGGAGTCTTCCCCAGGCCGCAGTCCGCGAAGATGGCGCCGCGGCCAGAGTGCACCGCCCACTCGACCAGGGCCCGCTGGAAGCCGAACAGGTGGTCGGGAAGGTTGGCTGGCTCGAACCCGCCGGTGTCGGCCGCCTGCGCCTTGCGCTCCAGAAGTGCGCGGTACTCGGCGTTCACTCTGCTGCCTCCTGCCGGCCGTGGGGGGAGAGGCGGCGGTCGACATCGACGGTGATCTCGTGGGTCATCAGAACGTCCCCTCCGCGACCTGGAAGCAGGTGAGGCCCATGGCGCGCCAGAGCTTGACGACCTGGTCGCGGTCGTCGAGCGCCCACAGGACGTGGAACGTCTCGCGTACGTGGTGGTCGAAGAGCTCGGCCTTCACGATGTAGTCGGGGCGCGTGTCGCCGTCGGCGCGCATGAACAGATGCACGGTCGGGTCGCCGGCCGGGTTCCAGCCGGTCTTGTCCAGGAGCCAGCGCGTGGTCTCGGCGCGGGCGCGCTCGTTGCGCCCGGACATGAACACGATGTGCACGGGCTCGTCAGGCCCGTCCGAGAGGCGGGCGACCGCCAGGCGCACGTTGGCAACGACGTCGTCCTCGTACACGCGGTCGAGGCCGACACCGTAGAACTCCCGGCCGGTGACGTTGCGGGCGAGGGTGCCGTCGAGGTCGACGATGATCGCCTCAGGCTTGTTCGGGTCGGGCACGTAGCGCGCCGGCGCGTCGTCAGGCTGCCGCGGGGTGGGCTTCACCTCAGGCCAGGGCTGTGGGTAGCGCCCGGCGAAGTTGCTGATGACGTCGGCGCCGACGTTGCGGTGCCCGGTCATGCCGCGGTGCTCGTCGCGGGCGATGGCCTCGTCGACAGTGGTGGTGATGTCCCAGACCTCGAAGTCGACGCTGAGCCGGACCGCGAGGTCAGCCCAGGAGCGGGCGTTACGGAGGCGCAGGTTGGTGTCGTCGATGACGACGTCGCGTCCGGTGCGCAGGAGCGCCTCGGTGGCGGCGTGCTGCGCCTTGGTGACGGCCTGCTCCTGCTCGTAGGTGAGTCCGGTGTGCCTGCCGTACAGGGCGTGGCGCAGGTCGTCACGGTTGACGCGGGCCCGGTCGGAGGGCTTCGCGTTGACCCACTGCAGGGCGCGGGTTGTCTTGCCGGAGCCTGGGTACCCGCGGGTGATGGCGAGGGTGGTCATGCCGTCTCCTCGGAGGATGGGCGCATCGGCGTGGCGCCGACGGGGCGGAGGGTCTTCCAGATGGCAGGGGAGGGGTCGCGGCCGTCGAGGAGCTGGAACAGCAGCGCACGGTGCGGAGACTCGGCGGCCGCGGCGGCGTACTCGCGGCGCTCGAAACCGTCACCGAGGACGTCGAGGATCTCCTCGTGCCGGGCCTGGGCGGCACCGAATGCGATCGCGTGCCGGTCGCGCAGCGCCTCGGCCTTGTCGGTGACCCACCCATGGAACTCGTCGGGGATCGACTCGAGCAGACCGGTGTACGTGCCGCCGTTGCTGGCGAGGTGTTCCCACACGGAGCGCTCGGACAGGCCGGTGATGATGCGGTGCAGGGCGAGGTAGTCGTCCTGCTTGACCTTCACGCGCATGTCGCCCTCGAACAGGACGACGACTCCCTCTGCGTTCGGGCGCGGCGGCATGGCGAGCGCGTCGGCCAGGGTCTCCGCAGGAAAGACTGTGGTGCGGGGGCCGGGCCAGTCGGGCTCGGTGTTGGGAAGCCAGGCGTCGGCTCCGGTCTCGATGTCCACCGCGCCGAGGAGGACGAGGTCGTCCCGCTGCCCGTAGTCGACGACGATCCGGTTCTCGGGGTACACGATCTCGAACAGGTACGTCGACCACGGATCGGACGGCTGCCAGTCTGCGTACTTCGTGCGCAGCAGCTGTGTCGCATGGATCGCCTGCTCGGAGGCGAACGACCCGCGGGTGGCGATCGCCGGCTCGCCGTCGGGCGCCCAGTAGAGGATCCCGAGGGAGCCGTCCATCTTGTCGGTCACCTGCACGGGGGCCTGCAGGTCGAGCGCCTTGTCGGGGTGCTGCCCGTAGTTGAAGAACTTTGCCCAGGGGCGGGCGACGACGTACCCGTCGCGGTGGATCAGTCCCCGGCAGTTGCGGGTCGCGGGCGTCCACACGTTCTCGTACTGGGCGCGCTCGGTGTAGTTCAGGATCCGCAGCGCCGGGTCGTCAGGGTGGGTGCGCTCCCGCACGAACCCGCCGTCGATCGCCTGCTCGAGGTCGATTGGGTCGAGGATGTCGTCGAGGTGCGTCACACGGTCACCTCCACGCGGACGCCGCGCTCGACGAGGCGGCGGGCGAGCACCGTGGCATCAGCGGTCAGCGACATGCCCCAGAGCAAGGTCGAAAGCGCCTTGACCTGCTCCTCGTCCACGGGCGGGTGCTTCTCGACATGGTCGGCCATCGCCAGAAGAGCGATGGCGTACTCGCGCAGCTGAGCGGGGTTCTCGGACGACTCGACGTAGGTGTTGGCGTGCACCTGCTCGCCACCGTCGATGTACTCGACCGGCGGGAGGTCCTTGCGGCTGATGACGATGGCGTCAAGCGGGGCGATCTTGACCTCGGTGTGGTCGCGCCGCTGGCCCATGTCGTACTCGTAGGCGAGGTTGGACCCGTCGGGCACGGGGACGACTGCGCCGCCGCGGTACTCGAAGTAGCGGGTCATGCCGCCACCGCCTTGCCGGTGTAGAACTCGTGGGCGCGGTGGTACTCGGACGCGAGGATCTCGGTCCAGTAGTCGGCGGTCCGCTCGGTATCGCCCTCGTCGTGATGGGCGGGCTGCGGGAGGCTGTAGTAGGCGGCGCCGTCCCAGACGAACGCGCGCGGGTACAGGAAGTGGCTCTGGTCCGCGGAGAACATGATCGCCGGAAGCCCCGGGATGGCGGGCAGCTTGACGAACGTCGCCTCGAACTCCTTGTTGACCGGGTTCGACTTGTACGGGGCGTACCCGTGTCCGTTGACCTTCCACTGGCCGTTGCCGGGCTTGATGGGCCCGGTGATGCCGTCGGCGTTGAACCAGTCGATGCGGACGCCGGCATAGGCGCTGGGCTTCTCCGCGTCGGAGTACTTCGCGGCGAACGCGAGGACCTGGTCGTGGCCGCGCTTCCGCTCGGACCACCAGAGATCGACGGCCGCGAGCACGTCGGGGTGGGTGGACTTGCCGTGCTGGGGGATCACTTCGTACCTCCGGTGCGGGGTTCGGTGTTGGTGACGGGCGCCCGTGTGGGGAGCGGCCGGCCGGGGATGAGGGGGCTGACGTCCTCTTCGAGTGCGGCGAGGAAGTAGGCGCGCTCGTCGGGGTCGCTGTGTCGCTGGGCCATCAGCGGGCCCGCTCCCAGGCGTTGGCGGCGTCGACGAGCGCGGTGATGGACACCGGGTCGAGGCCAGACACACGGAACGCCTCGACGAACGCGAGGGCGGCGACGCTGGCGCGACCCACGGCCTTGGTGATGAGGTGCTCCAGCCCGGGCGGGACCTCACCGACCGGCTGGTCCTGGCTGGTGCCGGCCGCCAGGGCAGGGGAGGGCACCGCCCTGGCGGCCGGGGTCACGACCCTCAGCCGCGCCGCGGGGTGGAAGTGGAACCCGCCGTCGACGTCGACCTCGAGCCACCGGGACATTCCGCGCAGCTCCTCGGCCATGACGGTGCCGGTGAGGGTGATGCCGTGGTGCTGCTCGAATGCGACGGTGTCGCCGATCTGAGGGGCGCTCATCCCTGCACCGCCGTCAGTGCGCGGTGGGCGTCGATGAGGGCGCGGGCGGCCGGCCAGGCATCGAGGTCGATGGCCTTCGGGCCGTCCATGACGAGGAGGTCGGTCACGAGCGGACCAGCCGCGTCGAGGACTGCCTTGACGGCGGACTCGACAGCGTCGAGCTCGACGATGCTGCGCCGCCCGGTCGGGCCGACAGCGACCCGGTGCGCGGGGACGCGGTGGAGGGTCTCGTGCGCGCCGATCGGCGGGAGGCTCGCTGGGCCCGCGGCTGGTCGGCGGGTGTCGGCGCGGGACCAGGTGACGCAGTCAGGGGAGGCGGGCAGGAACCCGTCCCAGTACCGGTACGTCTCGTACCCGCTGTCGAGGGAGATCCGGTAGCGGCGGTCGTCCGGGTCATAGGAGGTGACGACGCCAGACCCGCACGGTGTGCCCTGCGCGTCCAGGACGGTGACGCGGGTGCCGTTCGCGATCTGCCCAGCGTGGTGGACGTGCTCGGCGCGGTGGCCGTCGTAGGCGGTCTCGGGCAGGTGGCTCATCGGACACCACTCAGCGGCTCGCCGTCGAGCGACACCTCGTCGAGGACGTGCACCGTGGCGGCCTTGGCCTTGGCGGTGCCGCCGGGGATGGGGCGCAGGTCGGCGAGCGGGACGGTGACGCGCAGCATCCGCTTGGCGTCGCCGTAGTGGGCGAGCGCCTGGTGGGGGTGCGGGGACGCGTGGAGTCCGTACCCGCACCCGTGGTCGTCGCGCCAGTCAGGGGCGGTGACGTCCTCGCCGACCGGGTACGCGGTGAGGCGGTAGGAGTGCCCGGCGCGCAGCTCGTCGTCGACGGCCTTGTAGAGCACCACGCGGTCATCGATCACCTCGGCGCCCGTGTAGTCGACCCAGGTCTGCGGGTCGGTGAGGTCGAGCCCGGTGACGTCGATGACAACGCCGCCGGTGAGGGTGACGCGCGCGGAGTGCAGGTGCACGGCCACGTAGGGCGTCGCCTCGACGGTGGCCGAGTCGAACGCCCGGACGGTGGCCGAGTCGAACGCCTCGACGGTGGCCGAGTCGAACGCCTCGACGGTGGCCGAGCCGGACGCCCGGACGGTGGCCGAGTCGAACGCCTCGACGGTGGCCGAGCCGGACGCCCGGACGGTGGCCGAGCCGAACGCCCGGACGGTGGCCGAGTCGAACGCCCGGACGGTGGCCGAGTCGAACGCCTCGACGGTGGCCGAGTCGAACGCCTCGACGGTGGCCGAGCCGGACGCCCGGACGGTGGCCGAGCCGAACGCCTCGACGGTGGCCGAGCCGGACGCCCGGACGGTGGCCGAGCCGAACGCCCGGACGGTGGCCGAGTCGAACGCCCGGACGGTGGCCGAGTCGAACGCCTCGACGGTGGCCGAGTCGAACGCCTCGACGGTGGCCGAGCCGGACGCCCGGACGGTGGCCGAGTCGAACGCCTCGACGGTGGCCGAGCCGGACGCCCGGACGGTGGCCGAGCCGGACGCCCGGACGGTGGCCGAGCCGGACGCCCGGACGGTGGCCGAGCCGGACGAGCTGATCTTCAGCCACACCCCCGTGGGGGAGTCGATCAGGATCGTGGTCCGCCAGTCGGCGCCGTGCTCCTTCAGCGCGGCGTCCAGGTCGGCCTGGGTGGTGACGGTGATCGTCTGGTAGGTCATCGGGTTCCTCCGAGGTCTGTGATCTGCGGCCAGAGCCAGGTCTCGAACTCGCGGCGGGCGATCTCGTCGAGTGCGCGGGACACGCCCCGCTTGAACACGGCGAAGTCGGCCCAGTACTGGGCGGTGTCCGCCGTCGTCGGGTAGGTGTCCCGGGTGGTGGCGATGTGCCGCCACATGTCGACCGTCCACGTGTCGTCTCCGGTGCAGGGCGCGGCGGCGTGGCGGCCCGAACCCCGCACGGCGGGTTCGGCGCCGTCGATCGTGGAGGCGTACCCGAACCCCATGGATGGGTTTGCCGGGTCGTGGTGCCGCCCGACGCCGCTCACTCGGCCACGACCTTGGTTCGGCGCTGGCGGGCGATCAGGCGGCGCCGGGACGCGAGGACGAGCTCGCGGGCTGCGGTGTGCGCGCGGGCGGTGTTGAGCGCGGTGGCCTTGTAGTCCTCGTCATCGCTGTCGATCTCGAGGGCCAGGTAGTCGGCGGCGCGCTCGGCGAGGAGGTCAGCGGCGACGGTGAGGATGTCGAACGCGTTGGTGTGCGGGCGCCGGTACTTCCTCTGCAGGCAGATGGCGCGGGCGGCGACATCACGCGGGGCCCAGTAGTCGTCGCCCATCAGGCCGCCTCCCCGTCCTGCCAGCGCCGCTGCTCGGCGCGCCGGGCGCGCTCGTTGAGGGCCATGCGGCCGTGGAACGTCGTCTCGAACGCGTTTCGCGCGGCACGCACCTCGAGGTGGAGCGCGGTGTGGTGGTGGGCACCGCGTGCAGTCGCGCTCTCGGCGTTGAGGTAGGCGGTGTACGCCTGCTGGTCGGCCACCTCCTGCGCCCCCGTCATGGGGGCGAGGTGGCGGCCACGGTGCTGCGGCCGGGTCGTGGTGGCCATGGTCAGCGGCCGCGGTTGATGGCGCGGGAGCGGCGGGCGGCGCGGTTCGCGGCGCGGCGCTTGGCGACGGTCGCGGCGGGGACGGTGCCGCCGTAGACGTGCTTGCCCTGCAGGGCCCGCAGGATCGTCTTGCCGTACGTCGGGGACTCGTTCATGGTGGTTCACTCCGGTGATCTGTGGTGGGTTGGTGCAACAACCCTCACGTTACCGAGTGTCACCGAACGATGCAACCTCGAACCTGCGGTGTCAGTGGGTGAAGCCTCAGCGACATGCCAGCCGCCCCGGTGAGCTTCCCGACGGCGGTCGGGTCAGCGCTGGAAGTTGTCCAGGCGCGCGTAGTGGCCGCGCTTGAGCAGTAGGAAGTCGCCCTTGGCGCCCCACCGGTTCTTGTCGACGATCGTCAGCGTCTCCTCCGGGTGGTCCGGGTTCTCCGAGAGCAGGATGACGACGTCGGCGTCCTGCTCCAGGGCCCCGGACTCCTTCAGGTCAGACATCATCGGCTTCGCGCCAGCCCTGGCCATCGGCCCACGGTTCAGCTGGGCGAGGACGAGGACCGGCACGTGGAGCTCCTTGGCGAGGATCTTCAGGTCGCGCGAGAACTCGGCGACGACCTCGGACCGCATGCGCTTCCCACCGGAGGGATCGCGCATGAGCTGGATGTAGTCCACGACGACGCCGGCGAGGTGGCCGCGGCGGGCGACGGTGCGCGCATGGGATCGGACGTCTGTTGTCGAGACCCTCGGGTTGTCGTCGATCGACAGCGGGAGAGCGTTGACGTCGGGCACGACGCGGGCGACCTTCGCCCAGTCGTCCTCGGTGAGCCGGTGGTCGATGATCGCTCCCAGGTTCACCAGGGCGGTCTGCGCGACGATGCGGGCCATGACCTCGTGGCGGGACATCTCGAGGTTGTTCAGGGCGACGTGCCCGGTCGCGGCGAGCCCGAGAGCGGCCTGGACGGCCATCAGGGTCTTGCCCGCACCGGGTCGGGCGCCGATGACGTACATGCAGCCCGGCCGCCACCCGCCGATCAGGTGGTTCAGGTCAGCCCACGGGGTCGGGACCACCTTCGGCTGGGTTTCGAGCTGGTCGACGAAGTCTCCGAGGATGTCCGCCAGGTACCCGCCGGCGGACACGTCACGGGTCGTGGTGTCGATCCACCCGCGGGCCATCTCGACGAGGTCGGCGGCAGGGATCTTCTCCTCGACGCCTTGCCGGATCCGGCCCGCGGTCTCGACGAGGCGCCGCCGGGTCGCCGCTTCCAGGACGAGGGACGCGTGATGCTCCGCCGATGCCCGGACTGGGGCGGCGGCGACCGCCTCGGCCAGCCAGACGCCGTCGACGCCGCGCACGTCCCCGGGCAGCGCGTCCAGGACAGTGATCGGGTCGGTCGGCTTCCCTAGGCCGCGCAGCCCGCGGATCGTGGCCCACACGGCCGAGCACCGCGGGTCGGTGAAGTCGTCCGGGTCGACGGCGATGTCGTCGGCGACGTCAGCGTGCAGGAGGGCCAGCCCGATCAGGGCGTGGTCCGCGGTCATCACGGCCACATGCCACCGGCCTTCCTGGCCGCACGTCGGGCCGCCTGCTCCGCATCGCACTCCTCGCACTCTGGGTCGTGGAACGTCGTGCCGTGGTGGCAGCGGATCCCGGGTCCGAAACCGTACGTGTCGACCTCGGACACGTGGGGCACGCGAGGGGCTACGGACTGCTGCTGGGCCGGGCGGGTCCCTCCGGTTTCGGTCTCGCGTCGCAGCCAGTTCCGCCACGTCGCCACCCAGTCGAGCTTGACGCCCTTCTGCCCTGGCTGGGCCCGCCAGTAGTCGATGAACGCGGCCGTGGCCCGGCGTCCGTCCACGCCCGGGCACTCCTTCTGCGCCCAGGCGACCATCTCCGGGGTGATCGTGAACGGCTCAGGGAGGCGGGTGCCCTTCGATGCCGCAGGCTTCCGCGTCGTCGTCGGAGCGGCGTCAGCCGCGACCCCGAAGACGAAGTCTTCGGTGCCTGGTGTAGAGGTGCTGGTGTAGGTGCTGGTGTTCGGGGTGTGGAAACCGGTGTGGAACCAGGTGCCATCGTGTTCGGGGAAACCGATGCCGAAACCGTTGGCAAAACCGATGGGTAAACCGGTGCCGAAACGGACAGGACCGCGTGCCCCTCCTCGAACGACAGGGAACGCCGATCGAGGAGCTCGGACACCTTGTCGACCCGCCAGGCCGCCCAGTCCGGGAACGTCTTCGACAGGCGCACCAACTGCCCGATGAGGACCTGGCGGAGGGCCTTGGACTCCATCGCCTCGACGGCCTTCGCGAATGCGACGGCCATCTTGGGATGCTTGAGCAGCCCGTCGTGCTTCGCGAACGACCTGATCAGGACCTCCTCGTTCTCGTGGTCGATGAGGATGAACTGCCCGACCTCGAGCTCAGCCGCGAACGTCCGGACGAGGTCGGCCGTGAGTCCCTTCGCCTTCGTCGCGATCCGTCCGGGACGCCAGTCCGCGACGCCGGCGAACGTCAGGGTCGGCGAGGTGAGCAGGTACTCGTAGAGCCACTGCGCGCCGAACGACAGGTCGGTGTAGTCGTCGTCCGACCACATCGCGGGGCGGAGCTGGGCGTACTCGCGGGCCATCAGCGCGACACCTCGGCGGCCTCTGCGGCGACCTTGGCGGCCGTCTGCGCAATCGACTCGATCGTCTCCTTGGACCGTGCTGCGAGTCGGCGCAGGTCGTCCTGCATGTGTCGGGCCAGGCTGCGGGTGCGGGCGTAGTCGACGATGCCGTCGACGATCATCGAGTCGCTCAGGTCGTGGTGGACGCCGTCGCCGATCGAGAACCAGCCACCAGCCCAGTCGTCGGACGCCTTCTCGACGGCGCGGACGATCGCGCGGATGCGGTCGGTGTGCGGTGACGACCAGGCGGCGCCCGCTTCGGCGGCACGATCGGCCGCCTTCTGTGCGCGTGCCTCGGCCGACTCGACGAGGTGCTTCTGGTAGTCGCGCTCACGTTCGAGTTCCCCGATGCGGTCCTGGGTGCGGTAGTGAGTCGCGGCCAGGATGCGCCGGAACGCAGGTCCGGTGTCGGCCGGGTGGAGGCGGGGAGCCTGCCGGATCACGGTCATGGTGCGGGTTCGGCGGCCGGACGGGGGCGCCATGATGCCCCACGCCTCGGGGATGTCGAGCCCGGCGACCAGGGCGGGGTCTGACACGGTGAGCCACCAGCGGGTGCAGTGCTTCGCCCACGGTTCAGCCTTCGTCGGGTCGGCGAGCTCGGCGAGGACGTCGGAGCGCGACACCTTGATCTCGTGTCCGACGATCTCGTACCCGCCGGCGATCGTGAGCGGCACCCACAGGGCGTCGGCGCGACGGGAGCCCTCGGGCGCCTGGATCTCCGTGACGAACGCGCCCGACGCGGGCCGGTTGTCGGGCAGGTAGTGGCGGCGCAGCATCTCCTGCACCGCGTGTGCGTCGAGTTTGCGGTCCGGCGCCTTGGCCGGCTCGGTGGCGGTGAACAGGTCGACGGTCACGGGTCACCGCCCTGGGGTGTGCGGCAGGAGGCCCTGGGCGATGGCGTCGCGGAGCGGCACGGCTGGTCGGTCGGCGCCCATCCACAGGGTGGCGTCGAGGGCGTCCTCGAGGATGTCCTCGGACGCGTCCTCGTCTTCGAGGTAGGTGTGGATGGCGAGGGCCAGGGTGTCGATGGTGTGGATGTGGTGGGTGAGCGCGGCCCTGCGGCGGGCGTGCTGCTCGTCCACGTCCCGGACAACGACGGGGTGGGCCTCGTCGAGGTCGGCAAGCCACGCCTTGACGTGCATCTCGTACGCCTTCTGCCCGGCGAGCCACCGGGCGTGGTCCTGCACGGCGAGGTCGCCGGCGACACGCTGGTTGGCCTTGATGGTGCGCTGGTCCTTGAGCTTGCCGAGCAGGGCGTGCAGGTCGGCGCGGACGCGGGTGGCTCCGACTTCGGCGGTGTAGGCGGCGCGTTCGTCGGGGCCGCTGCGGAGGGTCTGCTCGGTGCGGTTCGGGGGTGCGAAGTTCGCGGCGATCGTCACAGCGGTCTCCAGGTCCAGTGGTAGTTGTGGGCGGGGCAGGCAGGCTTGTGAGTGATGAACGGGCCGTCGATGAGGCCCGCGATCTGGCTCAGGTAGTCGCGGCATGCGGTGCAGGTGGGCAGGGTGTGGCGGCAGTCGTGGAGGTAGAGCGCCCAGTCGGCGTCGTGGTCGCAGTCGACGACGGAGCACGGCACGGTCTCGTCCAGGTCGACGTCGAGGTGCGCGAGCTCGTCGGTCGTGGTGCTCATGCCGCACCGCCGCGGATGAGTCGCAGGACGGGCTTCGGTGGTGTGGGAGGCTTCCCGTCGGGTAGCGGCTTGCGGTACGGGGCGGCCCACGCCCACACGGCCATCCAGTCCGTGTCGAAGTAGCGGGGCAGGATGCCGCCCGCGTTCGCCGGCGGCTCGGGCCTCCCGTTCGCCTCCCACGCCTGGAACGTGGCCGCTCGGGCTCGCTCGTCGGGGATGCTGTAGTGGCGGGTGCAGCGACCCCACGGTGTCCGCACACCAGTGAGCGGGTCGATCGTGTAGCCCGAGGCGTGTGTGCGCTTCCCGCAGGGTCCGTCACGGCGGATCATCGCGGCCGTGCAGCCGTTACCGTTGGGCGGCTCGTAGCGGGGGACGTCGCGGGCGATGATGAACCTGAGCCGCTGGTTGACGTCCATGCCTGCCCGTTCGGCGATCTGCCGCCAGGACACGCCACGCTTCCGGGCCGGGTCGTGCAGCAGGGCCACGAGGATGAGCGCGACGAGCAGCAGGTCCCCGGTCAGGTCCGGGTCGGCGAGCATCGCATCGACCTCGTGGCGGAGGGCGAGCGCCTTCTTGACCTCGGTTCCGGTGACGGCCATCAGAGGTCACGCCACTGCACGGGCGGCACGGGGAGGATGACCTCGTGCTCGTCGCAGACGATGAGCCCGTCCGGGTCGAGGAGGACGTCCAGCCATGCGGCGAGCAGTGCGGCCTGGTGTCCCCCGCAGACCGGGGCCGGGCCGTGGGCCCCAGGGCAGATGGTCACCCCGGAGACCACGGCTGGTCGGGCGCACCCGTCGGCGGCGCACGTGAGCGTGAGCGTCAGGTCGACGTCGAGCGCGGTCATGCGCCGGCCTCGCAGTCGCACGGCTTCGTAAGCCAGCACGTCGTGCAGATGACCGGTGGTTGCTCCGGGTCGGCGTCCTCGCAGCCGTCATGGACGAATCCACCGACGGCGATGGTGTTGGAGTCGCCGGCCGAGTAGCGGATCATCTGCCCGCGCTCAATCGCCCCGCCACAGTCCGTGCAGCGGCCGGGGTAGCGGGCCTCGAACGCGCGGCTCATGACGCACCCCCGTTGGCGATGGCCAGCAGGACCGCCGCGTGACAGTGGTCGGGCTCGCCAGGCTCTGGCAGCGGGCACCAGCAGGCGAGATCGTGCCCGGCAAGGCGAGCCGCTGGCTCCCAGGGCTGCCACATGGGCCCAACCGTGAGGATCTGGCCGTCGGGCTTCCCATAGGAGCGGCACAGGTACCAGCCACCCCGGCGAACCATCTCCCGGAACAGGTCCACAGCCTCCTCGGCGTCGGCGACCGTGTGGTTGCCGTCCCTGCTGAACCGCGGGTCACTCTCGGGCCAGTTCGCGGCAGGCGCGACGGCGCCGACCTTGAAAGGGTTGCCCCACACGGTGGTCCGGTCGACCTTGATCGCGCCCTCGGGCTTGCGCCAGCCGCGCGTGCGGCGGAGCTGGATGCGCTGCGGGGCGCTGGCGTCGACGTACCCGACGTCGGTCGGGATCGCCGAGCCAGCGCCGTACCGTGGCTCGCTCGTGGCGGTCACGAGGACACCTCCACGGTCGAAGCCGGGTACTCCTCGGCGGATGCACGCAGGGCGCGGAGGAAGCCGAGCGTGGACTCGACGGTTCCCCACGACCCGCCACCGCGGACGTGCCGGTCGAACGCGCACGGGTCGGCGGCGATCCTCGTGATGGCGTCGTCGAGCGGGGCGATCAGGGCTCCCGCCGGTCGACGGTCGAAGAGGGTCAGGTCGAGGCCAACGGCACGCCACACACCCGCGGTGTTCGAGGTGTGGTTGTGCCAGGCGAGGTCGGGCGCGGTTGCCGGGTCGACGTGGTGCGCCCTGCAGTCCTGGTGCGGCTCCACGGTCGGTCGGCGGAACGAGACGTCGTAGCTCACGAGTCGACCCCCAGCGCCTCACGCAGGGCCCGGGCGTCGAGGGCCGTGCAGTTGGCGTACGAGAGGTTGTCCTCCTTGCTGAGCACGACGGCGTCGCGCTCCCACTCGGCGGCCAGGTCGCGCACCCGCTGGATGACGGCGAGCAGATCGGGCACGTCGCACACGGAGTCCGTGAGCGCGTCGATGCCCTTCTGCGTGTACTCGCCCTTGGACGGCTTGGCGTCCAAGGCGCGCTGGTAGCGGGCTCCGATCGCTGCCACGTCCACTGCTGGTCGGGAGGTGGTTGGCGCGGTCACTTCGTACCGTCCGCAGTCGGCGGGATAACGACGACGAGCGCACGCGGGTGCTTCGCCTGGACGTGCTGGTGGAAGTCGTTCCGGGCGCGGGCCTCGGTGAAGCCGTGGAACTGCGCGCCGCACCCCGTGCAGGTGTACGTGTAGGGCGCGATCTGGATCGTGTCGGTCATGGTCAGAACGGCGGCTCGTCGTTGAACTGGCCGCCGCCCTACGGGCGCCCGTCCGTCGCCCACGGGTCGTCCTGCTGCCGTCCACCGCCGCGCTGCTGGCGCTGCCCGCCACCGTCCTGCCGCTGCGCGCGTGTCACCTTCGCCGTCGCGTACCTCAGCGCCGGCCCGACCTCGTCCACCTGCATCTCGACGACGGTGCGCTTCTCACCCTGCTGCGTCTCGTACGAACGCTGCGTCAGACGTCCCTGCACGATCACGCGCATGCCCTTGCTCAGGGACTCGGCGACGTTCTCCGCCGCCTCGCGCCACACCGAGCACCGCAGGAACAGCGCGTCGCCGTCGCGCCACTCGTTCGCGTTCTTGTCGAACGTGCGAGGGGTCGACGCGACGGTGAACGACGCGACACCAGCACCCGAGCTCGTAAAGCGCAGCTCCGGGTCAGCGGTCAGGTTGCCGACGACCGTGACGACGGTCTCTCCAGCCATGGTGATTCCTTCCGGGGTCAGTCCTGCATGGCCGCGCACCGGGCGGCCTGCAAGGTCGGGGTGTCGCCGTGGGCGGCGACGATCTGGGGGAGCAGCGCGGTCGCCTCAGCGATCAGCGCCGCGGTCTCGGTACGGGCCTGACGGCGCAGGGCGGTGCGGGTCTCCTCGACCCGGGCCCGGCGCCGCTCAGCCGCCGCCTCGATGAGGTCGTGCTCGGTGCGGGCGAGGACGACAGCCGCGCGGCGATTCCGCTCGACCATCCGCCCGTACTCGATGGGTGTGGGCGCCATCGGGATCACTCGGAGCACCCGCAGTAGGTGTTGCGGCACCGCTCGCCGTCACGCGCGCTGCCGAGGCAGACGGTCGTGGTGTGCATGCAGCAGCCGCAGTCCTCGCAGCGTGTGCCGTGGCAGTCGCCGTCGTCGTGCGGGTACTTGCCCATCACGACGCCGCCGTCTGCGGCTCGCGCCCACCGAACACGTCCTCGGGCAGGTCGACCTGCTCCGGTGCCGTCGGCGGGTTCTCGAGCCGCATGACGACCGCGATCGCCTCGTCCTCCGTGAGGTCGTTCGCGCCGGTGATCTCGCGCCCGGTGACGTCCTCAGCGAGGGTCAGCATGGCGTTCTTCGTCAGGCCCTCCCGCTTCATCAGGCGGGTGATGGCGGCCTTCTGCGCCGGGGTGATCGGGTGCTCGATGACCTCGGCGTCGACGATCTCCTCGCCCTGCGCGGCCGGGTGCGCGGCCACCGCAGCTGCGAGCTTCGACGACCCCGACCGCGGGTTCCCCTGGGCAGGCGCCGGCGTCGGCGAGGCCTGCACGTGCGGCGCCTGGACGTTGTCCGCCTGCCCCATCTCCTCGGCGGTGTAGATGCCGGACAGGTCCTGCGGGAACGCCTTGCGCAGCGACAGCGCCTCGGCGCACTTCGCGAGCTGGCCGGACCCCATACGACCCCACATGCTGTTCGGGCCGCCGTCACGGTTCGTCTGCACGTACTCGCGCCACAGCGCGATCGCGGAGAACCGCTTCCCGTTGCGCAGCACCGTCACCTTCGCCGCTGCCGGCGGCTGCTGCGACAGCCACACGTCCTTCCACTCGCCGTCCTCGCCGCACCAGACGGTGTCCTCGTACTCGAGGGTCTCCCCGCGGGAGTCGACGACTCGGCGGGCGATGAGCCGGTACCCGTCGATGCCCGTCTGGATGGTGTACTTCGTCTCCCACTGGTTCGTGCGAGGGTTCTTCTGGTTGCGGCCGATCATGTAGATCTGTCGGGCGAACGGGTCCAGGCCCGTCCTGGTCGACTGGTGGAAGAACACGGCCAGGTCGGCGTTCGACGCATCCTGCACGCCAAGCTGCCGCAGGGCGCCGATCTGCTTGTCGGTGAAGAACGTCTGCCCGTCCGCGATGGCAAGGTCCGATGACGGGCCACGGGTGGTGATCTCGGTAGACATGCTCACTCCTTCGGTTCGATGGACTTCGCGACCCCGACCAGGGAGACGCTGGTCTTGTTGCCCTGCCGCCTCGCGACGACCTGCCCGCCGTACACGGCGAGGCGGGTGTCTCCCATCGCGTCGAGCACCGCCGACTTCGCGGCCCGCTCCGCGGCCTCTGCCGCCTTCTTCGCGGCCTGCGCGTCGACGAACGCGCGTGCCATGTCCTCGGGGATCTCCACCTGCGAGTCGGCCTCGATGTCCGGGTGGAGCCGCTTGAGCGTGTCGAACGTCGCGACGTGGTCGTCGAGCGGCGGTGCCGCCTGCTCGTCGAGGGTGGACAGGTAGAACTCGTACGCGATCCGCGCGAGCGCCTTCGCGGTGTCCGGGTCGTAGTCGATGACGTACTCGCGGAAGTCGAGGCGGGTCGTCAGCAGGGCGATGTACGCGCGCTGAGCCCCGGTGACATGCATCTGCCACTGCAGCTGGGCGGCGTAGTACGCGGGCACCTCGTCGGTGCCCGGCACCCCCCACTCGTCGTCGTTGCGGGACGTCTTCGCGTCCATGACGACGGCAGGTGCACGCCCGTCGCGCGGGCGCTGCACCGTCCAGGCTGCCGCATCCGGTGTCGCAGCAGCCCACGCCCCGAG
This sequence comes from Xylanimonas protaetiae, assembly GCF_004135385.1. Taxonomy (NCBI): domain Bacteria; kingdom Bacillati; phylum Actinomycetota; class Actinomycetes; order Micrococcales; family Promicromonosporaceae; genus Xylanimonas; species Xylanimonas protaetiae. The sequence continues at coordinate 1,825,072 of NZ_CP035493.1, forward strand.
CTCGGCGAACCACTGGCGGCGGACCCGCTTGAGTTCCGGGTGCCGGTCCTGCCACCACGAGATGAGGCCGTCTTCGAGGTAGTGGCCGCGGCTCTTGACGTCGGTGTTCTTCCCGTCGTCGGACGGGACGTCGCCGCGCATCTTGTGCCAGATGGACCGGGGCGACTCCCACGGGGACAGGCCGAGGATCGCGGCCGCCTTGGACGCGGTGAAGATCCGCGCCCACGCGTCGGTGCCCGGCTTCGGGGGGACCGGGCGGGTGTCGATGGCGGTCATCACGCCCCCTCGCCGATCTGCTTCGCGAGGAACGCCACGAGCTCGGAGGTGGCGGCGTTGTGGCCGTCGGTGTAGCCCTTGCGGTACTCGGACGCCGTGTCCTGCGGCTGCCGCCCGAGCAGTGCACCGAGCGTGACCCCCAGCACGTCGGCCAGGTCGAGAGCCTCAGTGACCTCGACCTTCCGTCGCCCGTTGAGGACCTTGTAGACGGTGGTCTGGTGCCACTTGTGCCCGCGCTCCTGCATGGCCTTCGCCACCCAGTCCTGGGAGTGCCCGGATCGGTCGACGATCCGCGCGAGGTTCGCCCGCAGGGCGTCACGGATGCCCTTCACTGGAGGGCGCCCGTCTTGATGATGCGGGCGAGGAGTGCGAGCCCGGAGCCGATGAGGCCCCACCCGACGACGGCCTGACCGACCGTGCCGGCGGGCATGGACAGCAGGGCGATGAACCCGCCAGCGAGGCAGGCCATGATGACGGCGCCGACGATGGCAACCCCGGCACCGTGGGCGGACGCGTACCCCTCGGCGATGGCGCCGTCGGCAGGCAGCACGGAGTCGAGCTCGGCGTTCGGGGCGACGAACGACGCCGGCGCGATGACCGGCCAGTCCTCGTAGTAGGCGCCGGGGTTCTCGTCGGCCCAGGCACTGAACTCGCGGTCGTGCTCGTCGCACAGGCTCGCGGACAGGTCGACGTCGTAGGCGACGCCGACGGCGGTCTCGCAGACGAGGCACGTCGGCTCAGGCTCGGGGCGGTGCCGGGCTTCCTCCTGGCGGGAAAGCCAGGTCTCGTACGTGGTCATTCGATACACTCCGGGGCTAGTGGTGGGCCGTCATCCCGACTTGATCTGTGGTGGATCTGGGGTGGCGGCCCGCTGCTGTGGGTGGGTGAGTCAGGCGTCGACGAGGGAGTCGCGGTACTCGACCGGCGACGTGGTGATCGCGTACTTCGACCGCAGCGCCAGGTCGGGGTTGTGCCGCTTGGCCTTGATGCGGCCCGCGAAGATGAGGTCGCGCACGCCCTGTGGGGACAGGCCCACGGCGGCGGCGAACTCCTGGACGGACCAGATGACCTTGTCGGTCTCCAGTGCCATGGGTGGCCTCCTGTGTGGCTGAACTTGACCGAATCTCTCGGTGCTCCAACACGCACAATGATGCCACCGACACTCGGTAACGTCCAGTAAGAGGGGAGTCGAACATCGAACTTCACCCCGTCGGCAGCGCACCGACGCGAGGCAAGGGGGTTCCGACACGCCACAACAGGGGCCTACGGTGCTCGTGTACCCGTATCTCCGAGCAGGTGACACGATGAGCGCAACTGGAGTAACCGAATGAAACTGAGGGACCACCCATGTCCGAGGGCATCGACCGCACCCCCGCAGAGCTGAGGGCCATCGAGGCCGTCCGGACCGCGATCAGCGAACGCGACTTCACGCCGACGGCGGCCGCGCAGGCAGCCGGCCTGGCGGACGTCACCGTGCTCGACTTCCTGCGGGGGAAGAAGTGGCCTCGCGCGAAGTCCCTGTCCCGCCTTGAGCAGTGGCTTGGCTGGCCGGTCGGGGCGATCAACCGGATCGTCGACGGGGGCAAGATCCCCAACGCATCTGAGGCCGTGTCGACGGACGGCCAACTCCAGCTGCCGCTGAAGGCCGGCGACTACACCGACCTGGCTCCGGGCGAGCTCACAGAGGCGCTGACCGCGGCTGCGGCGACGTTCATGGAGCGGGTGCGGTCGATCCGCACGAGCAAGCAGTAGGAGACGACGAAGAGGGCCCCGAACCATTAACTCTCGGTTAATGGTTCGGGGCCCTCTTCGTTCACTGGGCGGTACGTCAGGCGGCCTCGGTGCCGTCGGTCAGCAGCAGACTCGACGACTTCGCCAACGCCGCCCGCTTCATCTCCTGGTTCGCGTGCATGTACCCGCGGCTCGTGACGATCGACGAGTGACCCATGATCGCCTTGATGACCTCCGGGTCGACACCAGCCTCAAGGAGCAGGTTCGCGGTCGTGTGCCGCATCTCGTGGACCAGGTACGCACGGCCGGCGTCGTGCTCGATGTCGAGCGCCTCGAGGATGGCGTACCAGGCATCACGGTCCCGGGTCGAGCTCTGCGGCCGCACCCGGGACTTGCCGGACGCAGTGACATGCGTGGAGGGCCACACGAGCCCCCAGGGGTTGGCGGGCGCGTTCGGCTTCCACTCGCGCAGCGCGGCTTCCATCCACGGGGTGAGCGGGATGATGCGCCACCCCGCTTGCGACTTGGGCCGCACGAGGTGCTGGGCCAGGTGCAGTTGGCGCGCCTCATACCCGTCCGGGACGCGGAACGCGCGGGCGGGGCACCCGGACGGCTTGCGCCCGCACGACGGGCTGTCGTCGCCTCCGTCGCAGCCGTGCTCGTAGGGCAGGGCCTGCAGCTGCCAGTCGACGTCGAGGACGCCCTTGTCGAAGTCGACGCGGTCCCACGTCAGGCCGAGGCACTCGCCCTGCCGCATCCCGTTGAGGAGGGCGGCGACCCAGCGTGACCCGCCGGCGAGGGTGGACGCGTGGGCGAGGATCCGCTTCGCCTCCTCGTTGGGGATCGCGTCCCGGTCGGACACGGCGAGCTTCGGGGCCTTGGTCAGGAAGACGCGCTGCGGCACGAGGTGGCCTTCGGCGACGGCGGAGCGCAGCATCCGCAGCAGGCAGCCCTGGACGCCGGACGCGGTGGTGGTGGAGCGGCCGCCCGCGGTCACAGCGCGGGTCACGTCCCGGACGTCGGCAGGGGTGAGGTCGGTCAAGCGCCGGGTGCCGATCGTGGGGATGATCCAGTGCCGCACGAACGACGCGTCGGTGGAGTAGTACTTCGGGCGGGCATGCTTCCTGTGCTCGGCGAGCCAGTCGGCGGACCACGCCTTGATGGTGGTCCCGGCGCGAACACCCTCGGTAGGTGTGCCGTGCGTCTCGATTTCGCGTCGTTTCGTCGCGAGCTTCCTCTTGACGGCGGTGTAGCCGCCGCACTTCTCGCCGCGGCAGCCGCCCTTGCAGGTGCACTTGGCGGACACGGTGATGCGCCGTTGCGTGCCACGGATGGTGGTGCCGGCGCCGATCGCACCCATCCAGCGGTGGTCGGAGGAGCGCTGGTAGATGCTGCCTGTCCCGTACTCGACCCGGCGTTCCTTCGTCATGAGACCTCCTGCGGTGTCAGCAATCCATGCAGCAGTCTCACCGTACTTATTTGCCTGATCGGTGGCAACCTCACCGAGCGATCTAGCGTCAGTGCTGGTCGAAGATGCGGTAACGTTTGACTGTAAATCAGACGCGAAAGCTTCGGGGGTTCGAATCCCTCACCTGGCACCAGTGCGAAGGGTCCGGCCCGACGGTCGGGCCCTTCGCCGTGGGGGAGCCTCCACACCCGGTCCACGGGGCGGACGAGGCGCCCGTCACAGCCGCCAGGCGCGTGACGGAGCCGATTTCGCAGCCCGCCGGATCGCGTGTAGAGTCTCTCCCGCTGCCCCGATAGCTCAGTCGGCAGAGCATCTCCATGGTAAGGAGAAGGTCAAGGGTTCAATTCCCTTTCGGGGCTCTGTGATCACGACGCGGGGCCGCCATCCGGAATGACGGACGGTGGCCTCGCGTTAAGTCACGTTTGTGGCGGGGTAGCTCAGCTGGTCAGAGCGCACGACTCATAATCGTGAGGTCGCGGGTTCGAGCCCCGCCCTCGCTACCACTTCAGTTCCATGGGCCTCGTGGCCCGACGGCACGACCACCGGCGTCGTGGCCGACTCCGATTTGCACGTGGCGTCTTCCGGGGGCGCGAGAGGTGACTCACCATGGCTGCCAAGAGCGCTGACGTCCGTCCGAAGATCACGCTCGCCTGCGTGGACTGCAAGGAGCGGAACTACATCACCAAGAAGAACCGCCGCAACAACCCGGACCGCCTGGAGCTGGCGAAGTTCTGCCCGCGTTGCGGCAAGCACACGGCGCACCGCGAGACCCGCTGACCCAGCGGCGCACGCGCACAACAGAACATGACTGACACGCTGCCTGACACCGGCTTCGCCGGTCGCGAGTACCCCGCCACCGCCCCGTACCAGGTCGGCCGGGAGAAGCTCCGAGAGTTCGCGGCGGCCGTCGGTGCCCGGCACCCCGCCCACCTCGACCCCGAGGTGGCGCGGGGTCTCGGCTATCCGGACGTCGTCGCGCCGGCCACGTTCGCCGTCGTGGTCGCGCAGGCCGCCGAGGCGCAGTACGTCCAGGACCCGGCCGCCCGCATCGACTTCTCGCGCGTCGTCCACGCCGACGAGCGCTTCACGCACCACCGACCGATCGTCGCCGGCGACGAGCTCGTGACGGTGCTGCACGTGGACGCCGTCACCCACCGTGCAGGCATCGCCATGGTGACCACCCGCTGCGAGATCCGCACCGTCGCGGGCGAGCCGGTCTCCACCGTGACCTCGACCCTCGCGGTCCGTGGGGAGGGCAAGTGAGCACCCCGTCGTTCGAGGACCTCGCCGTCGGCGACGTCGTCGCCACCGCGACCCTGCACTTCGACCGGCCGCGCCTGGTGCGCTACGCCGGGGCCAGCGGCGACTTCAACCGCATCCACTGGGACGAGGCGTTCGCCACGGGCGTCGGCCTCCCGGACGTCATCGTGCACGGCATGCTCACGATGGGCTCGGCCGTCGGCGTCGTCGAGGAGTGGGCCGGCGACCCGGGCCGCGTCGTCGACTACCAGACGCGCTTCACGCGCCCGATCCCGGTGCCGGCCGCCGACGTCGTCGCCGTCGAGGTCTCGGCCGCCGTCGGCGCGCTGGACGCCGAGGCGCGCACCGCGCGCATCGACCTGACGGTCATGCACGAGGGCGCCCGCGTGCTGGGCAAGGCCCAGGCGGTCGTCCGCCTCGAGAAGCACGGCCTCTAGGACACACCGACCCGGGGCCGGTGCCACGCGCTCACGCGCGCGGTGCCGGCCCCGTCGTCGTCCCCGGGACGAGGCTCACCGGCAGCGTCTGGACGGTGGGCTCGTCGCCGGCCAGCAGCCCGACGACGGCGCGGCCGAGCGCCGCGCCCTTCTCGCGCAGCGGCTGGCTGACGCTCGTGAGGACGTCGGGGACAGCCACGGCAGGTCCAGACCGTCGAAGCCCGCGATCGAGACGTCCTCGGGGACGCGCAGCCCCAGCTCGCGGGCCGCGATGACGGCGCCGGCCGCGAGCAGGTCGGAGTGGGCGAAGATCGCCGTCGGGCGCTCCGAGTCGGGCACCCACTGGCCGAGGATCTCCGTCGCGGCGTCACGCCCGTGCTCCACGAGCGAGGCGGGCGTCTCCCACGTGATGACGGGCTCGACGACGTCGCGCACGCCCGCGAGGCGGTTGCGGGCCGGGGTGCGGTCGGCGCGGGCGAGCCGCGTCTCGTCGACGGGCCCGGAGCGCTCGCCGCGCCCGAACGGCAGCGCGATCTCCGCGATGCGCGTGTGCCCGAGGTCGCGCAGGTGGCGGACCGCCTCGGCGGCCCCGGCCCGGTCGTCGATGCGCACGAGCGGGGCGCCGTCGATCGCGTGGCCCTCCCCGACGACGATGCGCACGCCGCGGCGCTGGAGCGCGGCGACGTTGGGGTCGTCGGTCACGACGCCCCACACGAGGACGGCGACGTCCATCGCCGCGGACTCGACGAGCGGGTCGACGGGAGCGACGCGAGGGGCGTCGCCGGCGGGGATATCGGGTGCGTCGCCGTGCCCGGCGGCGTCGGTGCACGGGGCGTTCGCCGCGGGGCGGATCCCCGGCACGAGCAGCACGCCGAGCCGCTGCTCGCCGAGCACCTCCATGAGGCCGTCGAGCACCTTGACGGACACGGGGTCGCGGAACGCGCGCCCGGGGTTGTCGCCGATGACGACGCCGACGATGCCGGAGCGCCCCGAGCGCAGCTGGCGGCCCAGCGGGTTGGGGCCGGCGTAGCCGAGCTCGGCGGCGGCGGCGAGCACGCGGTCGCGCGTCTCGGGCGTGATGGGGCCGGCGCCGGAGAAGGCGAGCGAGGCCGTCGACACGGACACCCCGGCGCGCTCGGCGACCCTCGCGAGCGTGGGGCGGCCTGCGGGTCGGGCCATCGTGTCTCCTGTCGTCGTGGCGGCTCGTCGTGCGGCGCGTCCGGCTGCGTCCGGCTGCGGGCGGGGCTGTCGGCGGGGCTGCCGGCGGGGACGAGCGTGCCGCGAGCCTACCCGGGGCGTGCCGACCAGGCACGAAACGATTTGAGGTGGCCCACGACGTGGCGCGCGCCGTCGCAGCCCGCCGCCGGTGGGCGGGCGCGGGTGGCTACGCTGGGCGCGTGAGCATCTCCACCGCAGCACCGTCCCTGGCCGAGCTGACGACCCTGCGGGTGGGCGGCCCCGCGGACGCCTACGTCGAGGCGACCACCGAGGCCGAGCTCATCGACACGCTCCGTGCGGCCGACGACGCCGGGGCCCCGGTGCTCGTGGTCGGCAGCGGGTCCAACCTGCTCGTGGCCGACGAGGGGTTCGGCGGTGTCGTCGTGCGCGACGCGCGCTCAGGGTTCGCGCTGGACTCCGAGGACTCCTGTGGCGGGGCGAGCGTCACCGCCGTCGGCGGGCAGGACTGGGACGACCTCGTGGCGGCCGCCGTGGAGCACGGCTGGGTGGGCGTCGAGGCGCTGTCCGGCATCCCCGGCACCGTGGGGGCCGCGCCCGTGCAGAACATCGGCGCGTACGGGCAGGAGGTGGCCGGGGCGCTGTCGACCGTCCGCACCTGGGACCGGCTGCGCGGCCGGGTGCGCACCTTCGCCGTCGGCGAGCTCGCGCTCGGCTACCGCGCGTCGCTGCTCAAGCAGTCGATGCGCGGCGCGCCCACGGCCGACGACCCGCAGGCGCCCTGGTACCCGACGCCGCGGTACGTCGTGCTCGACGTGACCTTCCAGATGCGGCTCGGCACGCACTCCGCCCCGGTCGGCTACGCCGAGCTCGCGAAGCGGCTCGGCGTCGAGGTGGGCGAGCGGGCCTCGTCGGCCGCGCTGCGCGAGGCCGTGCTCGAGCTGCGGGCCGGCAAGGGCATGCTCCAGGACGGCCGGTTCGGCTCCGCCCCGGGCGCCGACCACGACCGCTGGTCGGCCGGGTCCTTCTTCACCAACCCGATCGTGCACGTCGACCACGCCGACCTGCTGCCGCCCGACGCCCCGCGCTACCCCGTCCGCTCGGCGGTCCCGATGACGACGACGGGCCCCAGCCTCGGCGCGGTCGACCCCACCCTGGTCAAGACGTCGGCGGCGTGGCTCATCGACCACGCCGGCTTCGGCAAGGGCTACGGCGTCGCCGGCCCGCACAGCGCCGCGACGCTGTCCACCAAGCACACGCTCGCCCTGACCAACCGCGGGGGAGCGAGCGCCGACGACGTCGTCGCCCTCGCCCGCACCGTCCGCGACGGCGTGCTGGACGCGTACGGGATCGCGCTCGAGCCCGAGCCGGTGCTGGTCGGCGTCTCGCTGTAGCGGCTCAGTAGACGAGCACGGGCGTGCCGATCGGCATGCCCCACGTGTCCCAGAGCCAGTTCATGGCGCCGTTGCTCACGCGCACGCAGCCGTGCGACGCGGGGTAGGGCGGGATCGACCCCGAGCCGTGCACGGCGATCGCGCCGTTGAAGTACTTGGGCCGCCACATGTCGCCGAGCTCCAGGGTGGAGGCGTGCATGCCGTTCTCCTGCGACGTCACCTTGAACGTGCCGCGGTTCGTCACGGCCCGGTAGCTGCGGCCCTTCGCCTCGAACGTCTTCCCGTTGCCGGACGAGGCGTTGATGATGCGCACCACGTGCCCGTCCTCGACGGCGAGCAGGATCTGCCGGTCGATGTCGATCTCCACGACCTTGCCCGACGACGAGCGCGCCTGCGACCGGAACCCCTCGTCCAGCAGCTGCTGCGTCTTCGGCCCGACGACGCCGTCGCGGCGCAGGCCCGCCGCCTTCTGGAACGCCCACACGGCCTGCTGGGTGCCGGAGCCGTAGTCGCCGTCGGCCTTGACGAAGCCGTAGCCGAGCTCCTGGAGCCGCTGCTGGAGGGCGAGCACCTCGGGGCCCGACGACCCGCGCTGCGGGTACGACGGGGCGGGCGGATCGGTAGGGGTCGGGGTGGGCGTGGGCTCGGCCGGGGGTGCCTCGGTGGCGGGTGCCTCGGCCGGGGGTGCGGACGCGTCGGCGGGAGGCGGAGAGGCCTCCGGCGGCGCGGACGCCTCGGCCGGCGTGGTCGCGGACGCTCTCGGCGTCGGGTCCGACGGCGTGGGCGCCGGGCTGGGGGTGGCGCTCGGCGTCGCGGACGCGGGCGCGCTCGGACCGGCCTCCGGCTGCTCCGCGGCCTGTCCCGGCCACGCGCACGCCGCGAGGGCCAGGGCGAGCAGCGGCGCGAGCGCCTTGCCCCGCCGGGCGCGACGCGACGCCCCGGCGCCCTTGCTGTGCTTCTCCCGGTCCGTCATGCCCGTCGCCCTCCTCGTTCCGGTGCGACCGCGCACACCGGGCGTTCAGCCTGCCCGACTCGCCGCGCCGTCGCAGTGCGTGGCACGCATCGTCACGCAGTCGTGATCTCCACCGTCCCACGTCGTCCGTGCGTGGGTGCTCGGTACCTAGAACGTCCCAGGGGGCGGAAACGTTGTCCGGTGCTGGGCGTCGCCCCGGCCCCGGCTACCGACCGTCGGCCGGGGGCTTGTGGCCGATGCCGGCCGGCTCGGGGGCGGATGCCTCCGAGGCCCTCGGGGCTCCGGACGGACGGTCGTGCGAGTCCCCGCGCCCCAGGGCCACCCCGACCACGAGCGCCAGCGACACGACGCCGCACAGGAACGCGACGACGAGCCACACGACGTCGACCGTGGGCCAACGTCGCTCGCCATGCCTCATGCCGGCGCATCCAACCAGGTGTCCACCCCGGCGAGCATCCGCGTCTTGCTGGCTGCCGACGCGCGCGACGCCCGGATCGAGCCGCGCGCCAGGTCGGCGAGCCCGGCGTCGTCGAACCCGTGCACCGTGCGCGCCGCCTCGTACTGGTCCACGAGCCGCGACCCGAACAGCAGCGGGTCGTCCGCCCCGAGCGCCACCGTCGCCCCGGCGTCCACGAGCGTGCGCAGGGGCACCGCCGCGGCGTCCGCGTACACGCCCAGGCCCACGTTCGACGCCGGGCACACCTCCAGCGCGATGCCGCGCGCGACGACGTCGGCGAGCACCGCCGGGTCCTCGCTCGCCCGGACGCCGTGGCCCAGCCGGTCGGGGCGCAGCTCGTCGACGAGCACGCTCACGTGGTCCGCGCCGAGCAGCTCGCCGCCGTGCGGGACGGCCGCCAGCCCGGCGTCGCGCGCGATGCGGAACGCGGGCGCGAAGGCGTCCGTGCGCCCCGACCGCTCGTCGTTGCTCAGCCCGAACCCGACCACCTCGCCCGGCCCCTCTCCCGCGTACCGGGCAGCCAGGCGCGCCAGCGTCCGCGCGTCCAGCGGGTGCCGGATCCGCGACGCCGCGACGACGACGGCCACCTCCAGGCTGTGCTCGGCGCTCGCGGCCTTCGCGGCGTCGAGCACGATCTCGACGGCCGGTGTGATGCCCCCGACGAACGGCGCGTACGACGTCGGGTCCACCTGGAGCTCGAGCCGCACCGACCCCTCGGCGGCGTCGGCCGCGGCGGCCTCGTCGACGATGCGGCGCATGTCGGCCTCGGACCGCACGCAGGCGCGCGCGGCGTCGTACAGCCGCTGGAACCGGAACCAGCCGCGCTGCGTGGCGGGCACGCGCAGCGGGTCGCCGTCGAGCAGCGCGGCAGGCACCCGGATCCCGCGCGCGGCGGCCAGGTCGCGCAGGGAAGGCACGCTCAGCGACCCGGTGAAGTGCAGGTGCAGGTGCGCCTTGGGCAGCCGGGCAAGGTCACGCATCGCCCGAGTCTCGCACCCTGCCACCCGATCGGAACGTGCCGTCGCGATCGGAGCGTGCGGTCCGCCGCACGCTCCGATCCGAGACACACGTTCCGATCGCCCGTGCCGAGCCGGTCACGCCAGCCAGCCCCGGCGCCGCGCCTCCGTCACCGCCCCCGTGCGGTCGTCGGCGCCGAGCTTCGCGAACGCCCGCAGCAGGTGCGTCTTGACCGTCGCCTCCGCGATGAACAGCCGGCGGCCCACCTCCGCGTTCGAGCAGCCCTCCGCGACCAGCCCGAGCACCTCCGCCTCGCGCGGCGTCAGCCGCTCGGCCGACGTGCGCACCGACCCCACGAGCCGCGTCGCGACCGTCGGCGCCAGCACCGTCTGCCCCTGCGCCGCCGCGCGGATCCCGCGCACCAGCGCGTCCCGCGGCGTGTCCTTGAGCAGGTACCCGGTCGCCCCGGCCTCGACCGCACGCAGGATGTCCGCGTCCGTGTCGTAGGTGGTCAGCACGAGCACGCGCGGCCCCGTCCCGGCGATCGCCGTCGTCGCGCCGACGCCGTCGAGCCCCGGCATGCGCAGGTCCATGAGCACGACGTCGGGGGCCAGCGCCGCGGCCAGCCGCACGGCCTCGTGACCGTCGCCGGCCTCGCCCACCACCTCGAGGTCCGGCTCGACCGCGAGCATGCCCACCAGGCCCGAGCGCACCACCGGGTGGTCGTCCACCACGAGCACCCGCACGACGCCGCTCACGGCGCGCCCCGCCCGGGCACCCGGCCCGCGGCCTGTGCCGGGGACGCGTCCGCCTCGCGCGCCGGAGACGCACCGAGGCCCCGCGCCGGCAGCAGCACGGTGAGCACCGTCCCGCCGTCGCCGCCGGACGTGACGGCGAGCGTGCCGCCGACGGCGACGACCCGGTCGCGCATGCCGCGCAGCCCGTACCCCTCGGGGGCGCCGGGCGGGATGCCGGCGCCGTCGTCGACCACCTCGAGCCGCACACGCTCGGCGCCGCCGCCGTCGAGCGTCAGCCACACCGCCGACGCCCCCGCGTGCCGGCGCACGTTGGTCAGCGCCTCCTGCGCGGCCCGCAGCAGCACCACCTCGTCACCCGCCGCGAGGGGTCCGACGTCGCCGGCCTCGACCACCGCGCGCAGGCCCGTCTCCGCCGCCCAGCGCTCCGCAAGCCGCCGCAGCGCGTCGACCAGCGACGCGCCCTGGAGCGGGACCGGCGCGAACGCCGCCACCAGGGCGCGCGCCTCCGCGAGGTTGTCGCGCGCCGTCGTCTCCATCGTGGCCAGGCGCTCGCGGACGACGTCGTCGGCGCCGCGGTCCAGCGCGACGGACGCGACCTGGGCCTGCGTGACCACGCTCATGAACCCCTGCGCGAGCGTGTCGTGGATCTCGCGCGCGAGCCGCTCCCGCTCGGCCGCGACGCCCGCGGCGTGCTGGGTCGCCGCGAGCTCCGCCTGCGCGGCCCGCAGCGTGTCCACGAGCGCCGCGTACTCCGCGGACTGCCGCATCGTGCGTGCCACCCAGAGCCCCAGCCCGACGGCGAACGCGAGCGTCACCAGGAACTGTGGCGCCAGGTCGGTCAGCGTGGGAGCCGTCCAGCCCTGCGACCCCCAGATGGCCAGGAACGTGCCGACCGTGAGCACCACGACGACGGCGACGCCCTCGCGTCGTCGCTCGCTGAGCATCCACGCGTGCGCGAAGGCGACGAACAGCAGCAGCGACGCCAGCTCGCCCTGGGCCGTCGCGACGGTCAGCCCGACGACCAGGACCGCCAGGTACGCCCACCGGGCCGCGGGGTCGCGCCGGCGCGCCGCCCGGGCGCCGAGCAGCGCGTACGCCACGGCGATCGCCGCGACGCAGACGAGCTGCACCGTCAGGGCCCGCCCCCACGATCCGTCGAACACGAGCGACAGCGCGACGAGCCCGAGGCTCACGTAGAACGCGACGTCCCACCACACGACGAGCCGGTCCCAGTCGGTCAGCGGACCGCCCGGCACCGACCCGTCCGCCCAGAGGGGCGGCTCCGCTGCGCCTCCGGGATCAGCCGTGCCCGTTGCGGCTGAGCCCTGCGGCTCCGCTGCGGGCGAGTGCCTCGTGCCTCGGCCCTCACCCTCCGCTGCGCCTCCGGGATCAGCCGTCGTCACGACGCCGCCAGCGGAACGTGCGCACCCCGACCACCAGCCCGACCACCAGCCATGCGACCAGGATCGCAGCCGTCAGGCCGTGCTGCCACGACCCCGACACCTCGAGCAGCCTCGCCTCGTCGGGCAGGAACACCGAGCGCATGCCCTGGGCGGTCCACTTGAGCGGGAACACCGACGCGACGGTCTGCATCCACGTCGGCAGGCTGAAGAACGCGAAGAACACGCCCGAGACGAACTGGAGCACCAGCACGACCGAGGTGACGACGGGGGCCGCCGAGCGCCCCGAGCGCGGCACCGACGAGAACGCGACGCCCAGCACCGCCCCGGTCGCCGTCGAGAGCAGGAACACCCACGCGAACGTCGCCCACGCGGAGGCCGTCGTCGGCAGCGGCACGTCGAACCCGTAGTGCGCGAGCGCGAGCAGCGCCGCGACCTGCACGACCGACACGGCGAGGATCTGCCCGACCTTGCCCAGGAAGTAGGCCGCGGCCGGCACGGGCGTGGCCCGCAGCCGCTTGAGCGTGCCGTCGTCGCGCTCGAGGGCCACGGAGACGGCCAGCGACTGGAAGCTCGTGAGCATGAGGCCCGTGGCGAGCATGCCGGGCAGGAAGTACTGCGCGAAGCCGACGGAGACCTCCCCGCCGCCGGTCTGGGCCACCTGCTGGTCCGCCCCGAAGACGCTCGCGAAGATCGCGAACATCACCACGGGGTAGGCCAGGATGAAGATCACCGCGTCGCGTTCGCGCAGGAACGCGCGCAGCTCGACGCCGGCGCGCACGAGGGCCAGCGGCAGGAGTCCCGGCAGGCGCGGGGCGGTGACGACGGTGGCGGTGCTCATGACGGGTCCTCCGGACGGGTGCGGATGAGGTCGAGGTAGACGTCCTCGAGGCTGGGCCGGGTGACGGTCAGGCCGTCGATCTCGCGGCCGGTCCCGGCCGCCGCGGCGAGCCGGGCGACGAGCGCCGTCGGCGTCGTCGTGCGCTCCGTGCGGGGCTGGCCGTCGTCGTACCAGCGGACGACGGGCGTGCGGGCCCCGGGCCCGCCGAGCGTCTCCGGCGTGCCGACGGCGACGACGCGCCCGGCGTTGACCACGGCGGCACGGTCGGCGAGCTGCGCCGCCTCGTCGAGGTAGTGGGTGGTGAGCAGGACGGTCGTGCCGTCGTCGCGCAGCGACCGCACGAGGTCCCAGAACGCGCGCCGTGCCTCGGGGTCGAAGCCCGTGGTGGGCTCGTCGAGGAAGAGCAGCTCGGGGCGCCCGACGATGCCGAGGGCGACGTCGAGACGACGCCGCTGGCCGCCCGAGAGCGTGCGCACGCGCTTCCCGGCCTTCTCCTCGAGCCCGACGGCGGCGATCACCTCGGCGGGGTCGCGGGGCGCGGGGTAGTAGCGCGCGGTGGCGCGGACCGTCTCCGCGACCGTGAGCTCCGTGAGGTCGCGCGCCTCCTGCAGGACGACGCCGAGACGCGCCCGCCAGTCCCGGCCCGCCGTGGCGGGGTCCTGACCGAGGACGCTCACCTCGCCGTCGTCGCGCGACCGGAAGCCCTCGAGGATCTCGACGGTGGTGGTCTTGCCGGCCCCGTTGGGGCCCAGGACGGCGAAGATCTCGCCGCGTGCGACGTCGAGGTCGACGCCGTCGAGCGCCTGGTGGGTGCCGTACCGCTTGCGCAGGCCGCGCACGCGGAGGGCCGCGGTGGACCCCGTGCGGGTGCCGGCCGCGGCCGGGAGAGCTGTCGTCGTCATGCCTCCACCGTGCCCGGCAGGGCACCTCGCGCGGGACGACCCGACGGTGGGACCTGGCGTCCACCGAACGGTGGACCGGGGACGTGGTTCGACCCATCCCTCCCCGTCGCGTACAGTTGTCGCTCGGTGGTAGACGGCCACGATGCTCGACCACGCCCTAGGGCGGTGTCAGCAGGCTGTCGAGCTCCAAGGGTAGTGGCGCAATTGGCAGCGCAGCGGTCTCCAAAACCGCAGGTTGCAGGTTCGAGTCCTGTCTACCCTGCCAGGGGTCTATGACCCGGAACGTCAAGGTGTCAGTGCCGCCCAGCGTCGCCGGCAGGCGACACGGGCGCCGTCGGAAGTGCGAGGTTGGGCCAGTGAGCGAGTCGACCGAAGCCGTTGCGTCTGGTGGCGCGCCGGCGAGCAAGAAGGCCGAGCCGTCGCGCAAGGGCGTCTTCGCGCGCATCGCGCTGTTCGTGCGCCAGGTGGTCGCCGAGCTCAAGAAGGTCGTCTCGCCGACCCGTCAGGAGCTGTTCACCTACACGGGTGTCGTGCTCGTCTTCGTCGCCATCGTGATGGCGTTCGTCGGGCTGCTGGACTACCTCATCGGGCTGGGCGTCTTCCACCTGCTCGGCTGACCGACGCCACCTCGCACCACCCACACCGCTAGCCGAAAGCAGGTTCGTTCGTGTCCCAGGAGCCTCTGGACCAGGAGAACGTCGACGCCGTGGAGCCTGTCGAGGCCACGGCCGACCTCGGCGCGCCCGCGGACGAGACCGCCGCCGACGTCGTCGAGGCCTCCGAGGACGCCGGCGACATCGCCGACGAGACGGACGACATCGCCGACGAGGCGGACGTCGAGGGTGACGAGACCGAGGGCGAGGTCGAGGAGGACCCGGCCGAGGAGTTCAAGCGCACCCTGCGCTCGCAGCTCGGCGACTGGTACGTCATCCACTCCTACGCGGGCTACGAGAACCGTGTGAAGGCCAACCTGGAGAACCGCATCCAGAGCCTGAACATGGAGGACTACATCTTCCAGATCGAGGTCCCCATGGAGGAGGTGACCGAGATCAAGAACGCGCAGAAGAAGACCGTCCGCCGCGTCCGCATCCCCGGTTACGTCCTCGTGCGCATGGACCTCACGGACGAGTCGTGGGGCGCCGTGCGTCACACGCCGGGCGTCACGGGCTTCGTCGGCCACACGCACCAGCCGGTGCCGCTGACGCTCGACGAGGTCTTCTCGATGCTCGCGCCCGTCATGGTCGAGGCGCCGGCTGCCGCGGGCAAGTCCACCGGGGCTGCCGCGAAGGCCAAGGCTGCCGCGGTCGTCGTGGACTTCGAGGTCGGCGAGTCGGTCACCGTCACGGACGGCCCGTTCGACACGCTGCCCGCCACGATCTCCGAGATCAACGTCGAGGCCCAGAAGCTCAAGGTCCTCGTCTCCATCTTCGGCCGGGAGACCCCGGTCGAGCTGTCGTTCAACCAGGTCGCCAAGATCTGACCGCACGACGGCGCTGACAGCCCGCGGTCTTCCGCGGGCTTCGGCATGCAACCGGTTCATCGCCCACGGCGTCGGACCACGAACAAGAAAGGGGAAGGCCCATGCCTCCCAAGAAGAAGGTCGCCGGCCTCATCAAGCTCCAGATCAAGGCCGGTGCGGCCACGCCCGCCCCGCCGATCGGCCCCGCGCTCGGTCAGCACGGCGTGAACATCATGGAGTTCTGCAAGGCCTACAACGCGGCCACCGAGTCGCAGCGCGGCAACGTGGTGCCCGTCGAGATCACGGTGTACGAGGACCGCTCGTTCACCTTCATCACGAAGACGCCGCCGGCCGCCGAGCTCATCAAGAAGGCTGCAGGCGTCGCCAAGGGCTCCGCCACGCCGCACACCGTCAAGGTCGCCAAGCTGACCGCGGACCAGGTCCGCGAGATCGCCACGACCAAGATGGAGGACCTCAACGCGAACGACATCGACGCCGCGATGAAGATCGTCGCCGGCACCGCGCGTTCGATGGGCATCACCACCGAGCTCTGACCCTGAGCTCGATCTCTGTAACACCACCTGTGGCAGGGCCCGTCCGGCCCGCTACGACCACTCAAGGAGAAGCCATCATGGCGAAGCACAGCAAGGCCTACCGGGCCGTCGCGGAGAAGATCGACCGCGACTCGTTCTACGCCCCGCTCGACGCGGTGCGCCTGGCCAAGGAGACGTCCACCACCAAGTACGACGCCACCGTCGAGGTCGCGTTCCGTCTCGGTGTCGACCCGCGCAAGGCGGACCAGATGGTCCGCGGCACGGTCAACCTCCCCCACGGCACGGGCAAGACCGCCCGCGTCCTGGTGTTCGCGAACGGCCCGAAGGCCGCCGAGGCCGAGGCCGCCGGTGCGGACATCGTCGGTGGCGACGAGCTCATCGAGCGCGTGGCCGCGGGCTTCACGGACTTCGACTCGGCCGTCGCGACCCCGGACCTCATGGGCAAGGTCGGTCGTCTGGGCAAGGTGCTGGGCCCGCGCGGCCTCATGCCGAACCCGAAGACCGGCACCGTGACCATGGACGTCACCAAGGCCGTCACCGAGATCAAGGGCGGCAAGATCGAGTTCCGCGTCGACAAGCACGCGAACCTCCACTTCATCATCGGCAAGGTCTCGTTCGACGAGGCCAAGCTGGTGGAGAACTACGCCGCGGCCCTGGACGAGATCCTGCGTCTCAAGCCGTCGACGTCGAAGGGTCGCTACCTGACCAAGGCGACGATCTCGACGACGATGGGCCCGGGCATCCCGGTCGACCCGTCGCGCACGACGAAGCTCACGGAGGAGACCCCCGCCTGAGGCGGAGACGAAGCCTCATGCGGCCAGCAACCCGCCTGAGGCGGTTCCTCCTGACGAAGGCCCGCCCCGTCCATCTGGACGGGGCGGGCCTTCGCCGTTCCCGGAGGCGCTCCGAGCACATCCCGGAGATCGTGTATCAGACGGTCCTCGGACCGCTCCCTCCTCGTGACAGCAGCGGACCGACCTGGAGGGTGAAATGCGGACCGACCGGCACTCCACCCCTCTCGTCGACACACGGACCCCCCTAGGCTCGTCGCGACCGGGAGGGGGCCAGGGTGCACCGGCGATCTCGTTCGAGGAATGGATGACTGCAGACGACGTCGTGCCCGCCGACCTTCCCGAGGACGACGACAGCATCCCGGTACCCGAGACGCTCGGGGACCGGGCGGCGGTCGCGCTCCTGGAGTTCCGGGAGGGTCGCACCGCGGCGCTGACGGAGCTGGTCCGCGAGGCCACCCCGCTCCTGTGGCACACCGTGCGCGCCCAGGGCGTCGACCGCGACACCGCGGACGACGTCGTGCAGGGCGTCTGGGCGGCGCTGGTGCGGCACGCGCACACGATCGCGGAGCCGCACGCCGTGCTCAAGTGGCTGCTCGTCACGGCCCGCCGGGCGGCGTGGGAGTCCGTGCGCCGCGCGCGCGAGGACCAGCGGCGCCGTTCGGAGCTCCCGGACGACTCGCCGACGAGCACCTACGTGCTGCCCGCCCCCGAGCCCGGCCCGGACGCGCACGTGCTGCGCGACGAGCGCGACCGGGCCGTCTGGCGTGCCCTGGAGCGGCTCCCCGAGCGGTGCCAGGAGCTGCTGCGACTCGTCTCGCTCGCGAACCGTCCGGACTACCGGATGATCTCCGCGGCGATCGGCATGCCGGTGGGCAGCATCGGCGCCACCCGAGGGCGGTGTCTCGCGAAGCTGAGATCCGTCCTCCACGACATGGGGGAGGACCCATGGACAGCCTGACCTTCTCGCCGGACGCGCCGCTCGACGACGGCGACGTAGCCGTCCTCGCGTCGTTGGGGCGCGCGTTCGCGGAGCTCGACCCGGTCCCCGACGGTCTCGTGGAGCGGTCGCAGTTCGCGATGACGCTCGCGGCGCTGGAGGAAGAGGCTGCCGAGGTGATGGCCATGGCGCACGTCGAGGCGCTCGCGGGGGCGGTGCGTGGCGACACCGCGCCCGTCGAGGCGCGCACGATCACCTTCACGCACGAGTCGCTCACCGTGATGATCGCGCTCTCGCCGTCGGACGACGGGCGCGTGCGCGTGGACGGCTGGCTGGCGCCGGCGGCACCGCTCGTCGTCGAGCTCCGTCAGCCGGACGGCGACCAGTCCACGACGGCCGACGACGACGGCCGCTTCTCGTTCGACGCGGCCGACCGCGGCCCCGCGTCGCTGCTCATCCGGCTGGCCGACGAGGGTACGAAGGTGACGACCCCGGTGGTCGAGCTGTGAGCGGGGGCGAGCACCACGACCACCGGGGGTACGTCGCGGACCGGCGCGACCCGGACACGCCGCGCCGGCTCCAGTGGCGCACGCGCGCCCTGGACCCGACGACCGCGCGGCGGTCGGCGGGCCACGCGTCGCCGCAGCCCACGTGGTACGTGGGGGACCGCCTGCTGCTCGACGCCGCGGCCCCCGCGCCGGACGACGCGAAGGAGTGGCTGCGGCCGCTGAACCGCGTGGCGAAGCCGCTCGGCCTGCGCGTCGAGATCGAGCAGGAGACCTACGACGACCTGGAGCTGCTCGACGAGGCGGCGCAGGCCGGCGGGTTCGGCACCGAGCTCCGCGACCACCTGCGGCGCGTCATGGGCACGTCCGCCGTGCTCGTGCGCCGCTCGGAGGGCCAGCTCCCCGACGGCTGGGACCTGCTCGCCGCTGTGCGCGCGCTGCGCGACCAGTCGGCCGTCAACCCGGCCGCGCTGGGCGACCTGCCGGCACCGCACGCGGTCGCGCTCGACCACGTCATCGTCCCGGGCGCCATCGGCGGCGCCACGGGGGTCCAGCCGCAGCCCTTCACGGCGACGCAGCCCTTCATCGTCGGGCAGACCGCGACCATCGGGCACCCCGTCCTGGGGCAGACCGCCACGATCGGTCACCCGGCCACGATCGGGCACACCGCGACGATCGGCCACCCCGTGACGGGGCTGGCGGAGTACGCGGTGCAGGGCTGGGGTGGGCGCCAGCCCGTCGCCTGGACCGGCCCGGCGCCGCGGGGCACGATCCCGGCCGTCCCGGGCGACCCCTTCCGTGGTCCCGGCGAGCAGCGCCGCCCCGTGGTGGCCCTCATGGACACCGGGGTGGGGCCGCACCCGTGGTTCGGGCTCGAGGGGGAGAAGCGCCCGGCCCACGTCGCCTGGACGGAGGACGACCGGGCGCGCCCCGACGTCGTCGTCCGCCACCCGCGCGTGCTCGGGCGCCCCATGGGCCTGTGCCCCGACCCGGCGACGCGGTACGAGGACACCGAGATCGGGGGCGTGTCCATCGACCCGCTCACCGGGCCGCTCGACCCGGTCGCCGGGCACGGCACGTTCATGGCGGGCCTGGTGCACCAGGCGTGCCCCGACGCCGTCATCCTCGCCCCGCGCGTGTACGCGGGCTCGGGCGTCGTGCCGGAGCGGGACCTGCTGCGGTCCCTGCGCCGGCTCCTGCTCTGGCACCTGCTCGGGCTGGCCGGCGTGACCGGGTACAGCCCCGTCGACGTCGCGGTCCTCTCGCTCGGCTACTACCACGAGCGCCCCGAGGACGCCGCGTTCGACCTGCCGCTCGGCACCGTCGTCGACGAGCTGCGCCGCTGGGGCGTGCTGGTCGTGTGCTCGACGGGCAACGACGGCCAGGTGCGCGAGACCTATCCGGCCGCGTTCGCACCGCGCCTGGACCGACGCACGGAGCCGCCGACGCCGCGCGCGCCGCTCAGCCCGACCGAGCCGCCCGTCCTCGCCGTCGGGGCGCGCAACCCCGACGGGACGACGGCCCTGTTCAGCAACGACGGCGACTGGGTCACGTGCCTGCGCCCCGGCGCGTCGCTGATCAGCACGGCCCCGATCACGATCGACGGCGTGGTCGCCCCGACGCGGCACATGCCCGAGCTGTTCTCGCGCGGCGCGCGCGCCACGATCGACCCGGAGGGCTTCCAGGGCGGGTTCGCCGTGTGGAGCGGCACCTCGTTCGCGGCCCCGGTGCTCGCGGGCGAGCTCGCCGCGCTGCTGCTCGAGATCGGGATCCCCGCGCCGACCGCGCCGGTCGCGGGCGGCGACCCGGACCGGTGCCTGCGCGTGTGGCGTGCGGTGACCGCCGCGACGGGCCTGACGTACGAGCCGGCCGGGACGTCCCCGGGAGGCGCCGTCGGCTGACGCGAGCGGGTGAAAAACGGGGCCGGCATCGGGGAAAGCCCTCCCGGCGTCCGGGGGCTCCGTCGTACCCTCGGCTGGTGGTCCAGGCCATCGAGCACGCCCGGGCGCTCTACGAGACGGCCCACGCCGCCGACAACGCCGGACGCTTCTCCGACGCGCTCGACGGGTACCGCACCGTGGCCGAGGTCCTCGACGGCCCGGCCCTGGACGGACGGTCGCGCGACGCGTCGGCGCTGCTCGTGCGAGCGTGGCTCGGGCAGGCGCGGTGTCTCTACGAGCTGCACGGCGACAAGCCCGCGGCGTTCGCCCTGCTCGACGGCGCCGAGGAGCGCTGCGAGCGGGACGGTCTGCCCGACGACCTCCTGGCCGTCCAGGGGCAGCGGGGCCTCCTGCTGCTGCGCGCCGGCGACCTCGACGCCGCGATCGTCGCGCTGGACAAGGTGGCGCCCGGCCCGGACGCGGAGCTCACGCTCGACCTCGGCATCGTGATGCTCAACCGCGGCGCGTTCCACCTCGAGGCCGGCGACCCCGACGCCGCGGAGCCCGACCTGCTCCTGGCCGCCGAGGTCGCGGAGAAGACCGGGTACGCCCCGCTGCTCGCGGCCGCCCGGCACAACCTCGGCTGCGCGGCCTTCCGGAAGGGCGACCTGCCGCGCGCGCTGCGGGAGATGGGCCAGGTCGCGGGCGACCTCGACCAGGCCGTCACGGCCCTCGACCGCGGGCGCGTCCTGGCCGACGCCGGCCTGGTGACCGACGCCGCCGCCGCGCTGGCGGAGGCGGCCACGCTCGCCGGGTCGGACGCGCTCACCGCCGCCGAGGCGCAGCTCGAGCTCGCGCGCTGCCTGCTCGACCTGCGCCGGCACGAGGAGGCTGCCGCGGCCGCCGCCCGCGCCGCACGCACCTTCGAGCGCGCGGAGAACCCGGGCTGGGCGGCGCGGGCGCGCGTCATGGTGCTCGAGTCCGAGCTCGCCGCGGACCGCTTCACGCGGACGCGGGCCCGGGCGGAGACGCTGCGCGAGCGGGCCGCCCGCGCCGTCGAGCTGGCCGCCTACGGGGAGTCGGGTGGCCTCGTCGGCCGCCTGACGGTGGCGTACCCGTCGCTGCTCGCGGCCGCGGAGTGGTCGGTGCTCGCGGGCGACCTCGACGCGGCGCGCGCCCATCTGGGCCGCGTGCCCGCGACGCTCGACATGGCCCCGCTCACCCTGCGGCTCGCCCGGTCGGCCGTCGTCGCCCGCGTGGCCTTCGCGGAGGGCCGCCGGGCGGCGGGCCTGCGCGCGATCCGGCACGGCCAGACGGTCCTCGCCGAGCACCGCGGCCTGGGCTCCGTCGAGGCTGTCGCCGCGAGCGGCGTCCACTTCATGCACCTCAACCTCGTCGACACCCAGGCCGCCCTGGACACGGGCGACGCTGCCGCGCTCTTCGACGCGCTTGAGCGCGGCCGGGCCGCCGCGGCGGGCGCCGCCCGCCTGGTCCCGCCCGACGACGCGGTGCTCGCAGGGCTGCTCGAGCAGGCACGCGCCGAGCACCAGGCATCGCTCGCCCTCGGCCCGACGGGCGATCCCGACGGCCTGCGCCGCAAGCGCCAGCACCTCGTCCAGGCCCGCCGCTACGAGGCGGAGGCGCGCGAGCGGTCGTGGCAGATCGAGGGGGAGCGACGGCCCGTCGAGCCGACGACGGCGCGGGCCGTCCGCGCCGCGCTGCGCGACTCCGCCGCGGACGCGCGCCCGGTCGTCGTCTCCTTCGCCACGATCGGCGGCCACGCGATGGCGGTGCGCGTCGACGCCAGCGGGCCGTCGCTGCACGCGCTCGGGCGGCGCGGCCAGGTCATGGAGCTGACCCGGCGCGCGCGCGCCGACCTCGCCGTCCTCGCCAACCCCCTCATCCCGCGGGCGCTGGGCGACGCCGCGGGTGCGTCCCTCGCCCGGACGCTCGGCCGCCTCGACGAGCTGCTGCTCGCCCCGCTCGGCGTCGACGGGGACCTGCACGTCGTCGCGCGCGGCCGCCTGCTCACGCTGCCCTGGTCGGCCCTGCCGTCCCGCGCCGGCCTGCGCACCTGGGTGCGGGACCGGGTCGACCTCAGCCCCGGCCTCGTCGCGGCCGGCGCCGCACGGTCGGGCGGCGTGGTCGTCGTCGCCGGGCCCGGGACGGACGGCGGGTCCGACGAGGCGGAGGCCGTCGCCGGCGTGTGGCCGGGTGCCACGCTGCTCACCGGCCCGGGCGCGACGACGGCGGCGACGGCGGACGCGCTGCACGCCGCCTCTGTCGTGCACATCGCCGCGCACGGCGGCCACGCGGCGGACAACGCGATGTTCTCCACGCTGCGGCTCGCCGACGGCCCGCTGTTCGCCCACGAGCTCGACGGCATCGACCTCACGGGCGCCGTCGTCGTGCTCTCCGCGTGCGACCTCGGCCAGTCGACGTCCGACGTCGGGGGAGAGGAGCTCGGGTTCGCGAGCGTCCTGCTCCGCCACGGCGCCAGCGCGGTCGTCGCGGCCGTCGCCCCGCTGCGCGACGACGTCGCCGTCCGCGTCATGCCCCGGCTCCACGAGGGCCTGCGCGCCGGGTTGCCCCCGGCACGGCGCTCGCCGCCGCGACGGCGGGCGAGGCGCTGCCGGTGCCGCTGGTGTGCTTCGGCCCGCTCGTCGTGTGAGCCCGCCTGCCGTCTGAGCCCGCTCGTCGCACGAGCCCGCCTGCCGTGCGGAGCGCCGCCGGCGCGATGTGACCGGCGTCGCCCGGCGCCGGTTTCGGGTTCCGGCCTGCGTCCGGTACAGTTCTCGGGTAACCCAAGACCGCCGGTCGTCTCCGGCTGCCCTTCCAGGGCGGTCGCTGACCGAAGTCCCGCAGAGCACGCGGGGGCCTGCGCAGGTGACACCAGCTTGTACGAGCCCCGGTGCGCGCCTGCGCCGGGGCTCCTTCGTTTTCCGGGGCTTCGCCATCCTGGATCCGGCGGGACCACCATCGGAAGGATTGCCATGGCGAGGCCGGACAAGGCAGCCGCTGTCGCAGAGGTCGCGGACAAGCTCCGCGAGTCCAACGCGGCCGTGCTGACCGAGTACCGCGGGCTCACCGTCAAGCAGCTCAAGGAGCTGCGGCGGGCGCTCGGCGGCAACGCAACCTACGCCGTGGTGAAGAACACGCTCACCCAGATCGCGGCCAAGGAGGCGGGTGTCGAGGGTCTCGACGCCGACCTCAAGGGCCCGTCCGCCATCGC
The DNA here is from genome assembly GCF_004135385.1 of Xylanimonas protaetiae. Taxonomy (NCBI): domain Bacteria; kingdom Bacillati; phylum Actinomycetota; class Actinomycetes; order Micrococcales; family Promicromonosporaceae; genus Xylanimonas; species Xylanimonas protaetiae. The sequence goes on from NZ_CP035493.1 coordinate 1,848,464, forward strand.
GTTCGTGACCGGTGACCCGGTCGAGTCCGCGAAGGCCCTGCGTGACTTCGCCAAGGCGAACCCCGCACTGGTCATCAAGGGCGGTGTCCTCGACGGGCGCCCCCTGACCGCTGCGGAGATCACGAAGCTCGCGGACCTCGAGTCCCGCGAGGTGCTGCTGGCCAAGGCGGCCGGCGCGATGAAGGCCAAGATCAGCCAGGCTGCCTACGCCTTCACCGCCAAGCCCGCCCAGGTCGCTCGCGTCATCGACGCCCTGCGTCAGAAGCAGGAAGCCGCTGCCTGACCCGCACCCGCGGGTCGTCCAGCGAAACCACTCAACCCCTCTGCTTCTGACCGGCGCCGAGCGTGCCAGGAAGCTGTGAACGAAAGGACGCCATCATGGCGAAGCTCACCACCGAGGAGCTCATCGAGCAGTTCAAGGGTCTGACCCTCATCGAGCTGTCGGAGTTCGTCAAGGCCTTCGAGGAGACCTTCGAGGTCACCGCTGCCGCCCCCGTCGCCGTGGCCGCTGCCGGCCCCGTCGCCGCTGCCGCCGAGGCCGAGGAGGAGAAGGACGAGTTCGACGTCATCCTCACCGCCGCCGGTGACAAGAAGATCCAGGTCATCAAGGAGGTGCGCGCGCTCACGTCGCTCGGCCTCAAGGAGGCCAAGGACCTCGTGGACGGCGCCCCGAAGCCCGTTCTCGAGGCCGTCAACAAGGAGGCGGCTGAGAAGGCCAAGGCGCAGCTTGAGGGCGCCGGCGCCACCGTCGAGCTCAAGTGACCTGAGCGGCGTCAGCCGCTCGCGTCGCTGCCGCGACATCGTTCGTGGCGCAACTCACTGACGAGACCCCGTCCCCACCTCGGTGGGGGCGGGGTCTTCGTCTCGCCGGAGGCGTAGACTCTCCGGCACCGCTGTTCTTGGGCGGCATATGGCGGCCACCGAGACAACGCCTCGCAAACTCCCGGTCCCTGGGGTCTTCGACCCCACGGAATGTGACCGGCCCAGCCTGGCGTCCTTCGGCGCGCCCTCGCGCAGTGGACGAACTTGACAGGGTCGGTTATGCTAGCGCTTTGCGCTCGCGTGTGCCCTCGATGCCATCCCCGACCCCGTCAGCCGCCGCCACGTCCCCCGCTTCCCTGCAGTGGACACCGGTATGACTTCTGACGCCCGGAGCGGTGGCCCGTTCGGTGCACGAAGCGTACAGCGTGCCATCGAACTGCAGGGAAGGACCCCTCTTGGCTGCCTCGCGCACCCCTTCTGCTCCCTCCGCCGACGCGATCGCAAACCGCACCGCCTCTCGCCGCCTCTCCTTCGCCAAGATCTACGAGCCCCTCGAGGTCCCTGACCTTCTCGGCCTGCAGACCGAGAGCTTCGACTGGCTGCTGGGGAACGAGGCCTGGCAGGCCCGCGTGGCCGCCGCCTCGTCCGCGGTGCCCGCGACGTCCGGCCTCGAGGAGATCTTCGAAGAGATCTCCCCCATCGAGGACTTCGGTCAGTCGATGTCGCTCTCCTTCTCGAACCACCGCTTCGAGCCGTCGAAGTACTCGCCGGAGGAGTGCAAGGAGAAGGACTTCACCTACGCCGCTCCGCTGTTCGTCACCGCGGAGTTCGTGAACTACACGACGGGTGAGATCAAGTCGCAGACGGTCTTCATGGGCGACTTCCCGCTCATGACCCCTCGCGGCACATTCATCATCAACGGCACCGAGCGCGTCGTCGTCTCGCAGCTCGTCCGCTCCCCGGGCGTGTACTTCGAGCGCACCCCCGACAAGACGTCGGACAAGGACATCTTCACGTCGAAGATCATCCCGTCGCGCGGCGCCTGGCTCGAGTTCGAGATCGACAAGCGCGACGCCGTCGGCGTGCGCGTCGACCGCAAGCGCAAGCAGTCCGTCACGGTGCTGCTCAAGGCTCTCGGCATGACCGAGTCGGAGATCCGCGAGGAGTTCGCGCAGTTCCCGGCCGTCCTCGACACCCTCGAGAAGGACCACGTCCACACCGAGGACGAGGCCCTGGTCGACCTGTACCGCAAGATCCGCCCGGGCGAGCCGCCCACGGTCGAGGCCGGCCGCGCGCTGCTCGAGAACTTCTACTTCAACCCGAAGCGCTACGACCTCGCGAAGGTCGGCCGCTACAAGGTGTCGAAGAAGCTCGGCATCGAGGCCCCGCTGACGGACTCGACGCTGACCCGCGCCGACATCGTCGCGACGATCAAGTACCTCGCCGCGCTGCACGCCGACGTCGCCACCCTGGACGGCACGCGCGACGGCCAGCCCGTCGAGGTGCGCGTCGAGACCGACGACATCGACCACTTCGGCAACCGCCGCATCCGCGCCGTCGGCGAGCTCATCCAGAACCAGGTGCGCACGGGCCTGTCCCGCATGGAGCGCGTGGTCCGCGAGCGCATGACGACGCAGGACGTCGAGGCCATCACGCCGCAGACGCTGATCAACATCCGCCCCGTGGTGGCGTCGATCCGCGAGTTCTTCGGTACCTCGCAGCTGTCGCAGTTCATGGACCAGAACAACCCGCTCGCGGGCCTGACGCACAAGCGTCGCCTGAACGCGCTCGGCCCGGGTGGTCTGTCGCGCGACCGCGCCGGCATGGAGGTCCGTGACGTCCACCCGTCGCACTACGGCCGCATGTGCCCGATCGAGACCCCTGAGGGCCCGAACATCGGTCTGATCGGCTCGCTCGCGTCCTTCGGTCGCATCAACCCGTTCGGCTTCATCGAGACGCCGTACCGCAAGGTCGAGGGCGGTCAGGTCACCGACCAGATCGACTACCTGACGGCCGACGACGAGGACCGCTACGTCATCGCCCAGGCGAACACGCCGCTGACGGTCGACGGGCACTTCCAGGAGCCCCGCGTCCTGGTGCGCGTCAAGGGCGGCGAGACGTCCGACGTGCCGGTGGGCGAGGTCGACTACATCGACGTCTCCCCGCGCCAGATGGTGTCGGTCGCGACCGCGCTCATCCCGTTCCTCGAGCACGACGACGCGAACCGCGCCCTCATGGGTGCCAACATGCAGCGCCAGGCCGTGCCGCTGGTCCGCTCCGAGATGCCGCTCGTCGGCACCGGCATGGAGCGCCGCGCGGCCGTCGACGCCGGCGACGTCGTCCTGGCCACCAAGGCCGGCGTCGTCACCGAGGTGTCGGCCGACCTGGTGCTCGTCGCGAACGACGACGCGACCACGTCCTCGTACCGCATCTCGAAGTTCGTGCGCTCCAACCAGGGCACGTCCTACAACCAGCGCGTGGTCGTGGACGAGGGCCAGCGCGTCGAGCCGGGCTCGGTCCTGGCCGACGGCCCCGCGACGGACGAGGGCGAGCTCGCGCTCGGCCGCAACCTGCTCGTGGCGTTCATGTCGTGGGAGGGCCACAACTACGAGGACGCGATCATCCTGTCGCAGCGCCTCATCGAGGACGACGTCCTCTCCTCGATCCACATCGAGGAGCACGAGGTCGACGCCCGCGACACGAAGCTGGGCCCGGAGGAGATCACGCGGGACATCCCGAACGTCTCCGAGGACGTCCTGGCGGACCTCGACGAGCGCGGCATCATCCGCATCGGTGCCGAGGTCGGCGCCGGCGACGTGCTGGTCGGCAAGGTCACCCCGAAGGGCGAGACCGAGCTGACCCCGGAGGAGCGCCTGCTGCGCGCCATCTTCGGCGAGAAGGCCCGCGAGGTGCGCGACACGTCCCTCAAGGTGCCCCACGGCGAGCAGGGCACCGTCATCGGCGTCCGCGAGTTCAACCGCGAGGACGGCGACGAGCTGCCCGCCGGCGTGAACCAGCTGGTCCGCGTGTACATCGCCCAGCGCCGCAAGATCACGGTGGGCGACAAGCTCGCCGGCCGTCACGGCAACAAGGGCGTCATCTCGAAGATCCTGCCGCAGGAGGACATGCCGTTCCTCCCCGACGGCACGCCCGTCGACGTCGTGCTCAACCCGCTCGGTGTCCCCGGTCGTATGAACGTCGGCCAGGTGCTCGAGACGCACCTCGGCTGGGTCGCCAGCCGCGGCTGGGACACCGACCTGGCGGAGGACCAGAAGGCCGAGTGGCTCTCGCACGTGCCGGACGTCGCCAAGAAGTCGGCGCCGTTCAGCCCGGTCGCCACCCCGGTGTTCGACGGCCTCGAGGAGCAGGCCCTGCGCGGCCTGCTGTCGACGACGCTCCCGAACCGCGACGGCGACCGCATGGTCGGCGAGGACGGCAAGGCGCACCTGTTCGACGGCCGCTCCGGCGAGCCGTTCCCGGACCCGGTGTCGGTCGGCTACATGTACATCCTCAAGCTGCACCACCTGGTCGACGACAAGATCCACGCCCGCTCGACCGGCCCGTACTCGATGATCACGCAGCAGCCGCTGGGCGGTAAGGCCCAGTTCGGCGGCCAGCGCTTCGGCGAGATGGAGGTGTGGGCCCTGGAGGCGTACGGCGCCGCCTACACGCTGCAGGAGCTCCTCACCATCAAGTCGGACGACGTCCCGGGCCGCGTGAAGGTCTACGAGGCCATCGTCAAGGGCGAGAACATCCCCGACTCGGGTATCCCGGAGTCCTTCAAGGTGCTCCTCAAGGAGATGCAGTCGCTCTGCCTGAACGTGGAGGTCCTGTCCTCGGACGGCTCCTCCATCGAGATGAAGGAGAGCGACGACGAGGTGTACCGCGCCGCGGAGGAGCTCGGCATCGACCTCTCCCGCCGGCCGAACGCTGCCAGCAGCATCGACGAGATCTGATAGCGACCCAGGTTTTAGGAAGTAGGACACTTTGCTCGACGTCAACGTCTTCGACGAGCTGCGTATCGGCCTGGCCACGGCCGACGACATCCGTGCCTGGTCGCACGGCGAGGTCAAGAAGCCCGAGACCATCAACTACCGCACCCTCAAGCCCGAGAAGGACGGCCTCTTCTGCGAGAAGATCTTCGGCCCGACTCGCGACTGGGAGTGCTACTGCGGCAAGTACAAGCGCGTGCGCTTCAAGGGCATCGTCTGCGAGCGCTGCGGTGTCGAGGTCACGCGGTCCAAGGTGCGCCGTGAGCGCATGGGCCACATCGAGCTGGCCGCCCCGGTCACGCACATCTGGTTCTTCAAGGGTGTGCCGTCCCGCCTGGGCTACCTGCTCGACCTCGCGCCGAAGGACCTGGAGAAGGTCATCTACTTCGCGGCCTACATGATCACGTGGGTCGACGACGAGGGCCGTCACGAGGACCTGCCGCGTCTCCAGAACGAGATCGACCTGGAGAAGAAGGAGATCGCGGACCGCCGCGACAACGACATCAACGCCCGCGCCGTCAAGCTCGAGGCGGACATCGCCGAGCTCGAGGCCGAGGGCGCCAAGGCGGACGCGCGCCGCAAGGTGCGCGACGCCGCGGAGCGCGAGATGGCGAACCTGCGCAAGCGCGCGGACGCCGACATCGAGCGTCTCGAGAACGTGTGGGACCGCTTCAAGAACCTCAAGGTCGCCGACCTCGAGGGCGACGAGATGCTGTACCGCTCGCTCCAGGACCGCTACGGCACGTACTTCGAGGGCTCGATGGGCGCGAACGCGATCCAGAAGCGTCTCGAGTCGTTTGACCTGGAGGCCGAGGCCGACAACCTGCGCGAGATCATCCGCAGCGGCAAGGGCCAGCGCAAGACCCGCGCCCTCAAGCGCCTCAAGGTCGTCAACGCGTTCCTCACGACGACGAACTCGCCCACCGCGATGGTGCTCGACGCCGTCCCGGTCATCCCGCCGGACCTGCGCCCGATGGTGCAGCTCGACGGTGGCCGCTTCGCGACGTCGGACCTGAACGACCTGTACCGCCGCGTCATCAACCGCAACAACCGCCTGAAGCGCCTGCTCGACCTCGGTGCGCCCGAGATCATCGTGAACAACGAGAAGCGCATGCTCCAGGAGGCCGTCGACTCGCTGTTCGACAACGGTCGCCGCGGTCGTCCGGTGACGGGCCCGGGCAACCGCCCGCTGAAGTCCATCTCGGACATGCTCAAGGGCAAGCAGGGTCGTTTCCGCCAGAACCTGCTCGGCAAGCGCGTCGACTACTCGGGCCGTTCGGTCATCGTCGTCGGCCCGACCCTGAAGCTGCACCAGTGCGGTCTGCCCAAGCAGATGGCGCTCGAGCTGTTCAAGCCGTTCGTGATGAAGCGTCTCGTGGAGCTCAACCACGCGCAGAACATCAAGTCGGCCAAGCGCATGGTCGAGCGCACCCGCTCGGTCGTGTGGGACGTGCTGGAGGAGGTCATCACCGAGCACCCCGTGCTGCTCAACCGTGCCCCCACCCTGCACCGCCTGGGCATCCAGGCGTTCGAGCCGCAGCTCGTCGAGGGCAAGGCCATCCACCTGCACCCGCTCGTCTGCGCCGCGTTCAACGCGGACTTCGACGGCGACCAGATGGCCGTCCACCTGCCGCTGTCCGCCGAGGCCCAGGCCGAGGCGCGCATCCTCATGCTCTCGAGCAACAACATCCTCAAGCCGTCGGACGGCCGTCCGGTGACCATGCCCTCGCAGGACATGATCATCGGCCTGCACCACCTGACGTCGGACCGCCCGGGCGCCGTCGGCGAGGGCCGCGTGTTCTCGTCGCAGGCCGAGGCGATCATGGCGTTCGACCGCGGCGACCTGGACATCAACGCGACCGTCAAGATCCGCATGGACGACGTCGTGTACGAGCCGGGCGAGGAGCCCGAGGGCTGGGAGCCCGGTCAGGCCGAGCTCAAGGAGACGACGCTGGGCCGCACGGTCTTCAACGAGGCGCTCCCCGTCGACTACCCGTACCAGAACCGGGTGATCGGCAAGAAGGAGCTCTCGGAGATCGTCAACGACCTCGCCGAGTCGTACCCGAAGGTCGAGGTCGCGGCGTCGCTCGACGCGCTGAAGGACGCCGGCTACAAGTGGGCGACCCGTTCGGGCGTCACGATCGCCATCTCCGACGTCGCCATGCCGGCTGTCAAGGACGAGATCCTCGACGAGCACGAGGCGCGTGCGCTCAAGGTGCAGCAGCAGTTCGACCGCGGTCTGATCACCGACGACGAGCGCCGTCAGGAGCTCATCGAGATCTGGACCCAGGCCACCGACAAGGTCGCCTCGGTCATGCGCGAGAACCTCGAGTCGAACGCCCGCAACACCCTGTACCGCATGGTGTCGTCGGGTGCCCGTGGTAACTGGATGCAGGTCCGCCAGATCGCCGGTATGCGCGGCCTCGTGGCGAACCCGAAGGGCGAGATCATCCCGCGCCCGATCAAGTCCAACTACCGCGAGGGCCTCTCGGTCCTCGAGTACTTCATCGCGTCGCACGGTGCCCGTAAGGGTCTGGCCGACACGGCCCTCCGTACGGCCGACTCGGGCTACCTGACCCGTCGTCTCGTGGACGTCTCGCAGGACGTCATCATCCGCGAGGAGGACTGCGGCACGGAGCGCGGCCTGACGCTGCCCGTGGGCGAGCGCCTCGGCGACGCGCTGGTGCCGCACCCCCGCGTGGAGACGTCGATCTACGCGCGCACGCTGGCCGTGGACGTCACGGACGCCGACGGCAACGTGATCGCCCGTGGTGGCGAGGACGCCGGCGACGCCGAGATCGAGGCGCTGCTCGCGGCGGGCGTCGAGAACGTCAAGGTGCGCTCGGTGCTCACCTGCGAGTCGCGTGTCGGCACCTGCGCCAAGTGCTACGGCCGCTCCCTGGCCACGGGCAAGCTCGTGGACATCGGCGAGGCCGTCGGCATCATCGCGGCCCAGTCGATCGGTGAGCCGGGCACGCAGCTGACGATGCGTACGTTCCACACCGGTGGTGTCGCCTCGGCCGAGGACATCACGCAGGGTCTGCCCCGCGTGACCGAGCTCTTCGAGGCCCGCACCCCCAAGGGTGAGGCGCCCATCGCCGAGTACACCGGCCGCCTGGCGATCGAGGACATGGAGCGTTCGCGCATCCTGGTCCTCACGCCCGACGACGGCTCGGAGGAGCTGCGCTACCAGGTGTCGAAGCGTGCGCGCCTGCTGGTCGAGGACGGCCAGCACGTCACGGTCGGCACCCAGCTGGTGCAGGGTGCGGTGGACCCGAAGAAGGTCCTGCGCATCCTCGGCCCGCGCGCCGCGCAGAAGCACCTGGTGGACGAGGTCCAGGAGACCTACCGCAGCCAGGGCGTGGACATCCACGACAAGCACATCGAGGTCATCGTGCGGCAGATGCTGCGTCGCGTGACCGTGCTCGACTCGGGTGACACGAAGCTGCTGCCGGGCGAGCTCGCGGAGCGCACGCGCTTCGAGGACGCCAACCGCGGCGCCGTGGCGGAGGGTGGCCACCCGGCCTCCGGTCGCCCGGAGCTCATGGGCATCACGAAGGCCTCGCTCGCCACCGACTCGTGGCTCTCGGCCGCCTCCTTCCAGGAGACGACCCGCGTGCTCACCGAGGCGGCCATGAGCGGCCGTCGGGACCCGCTGCTGGGCCTCAAGGAGAACGTCATCATCGGTAAGCTCATCCCCGCCGGAACGGGCCTGTCCCGCTACGGGAACATCGAGGTCGAGCCCACCGAGCAGGCCAAGGCCGAGCTCTACCCGAGCTTCGGCTACGACGAGATCGACTTCCCGACGCTCGGCATGGGCTCGGGCGAGGCGATCCCGCTCGAGGACCTGGACTTCGGCGACTTCCGCTGACCTAGCCAGACCACGGCGGGCCCGGTCGTTTTGACCGGGCCCGCCGTCGTCGTGTAAACTCCCTGGCTGTGCCTGGCGTGTCTCCGGACAAGGTCAGGTCCCGGAGTCCGCAAGGCCCGGGCCATCGAGCCGGTGGTACGTGGCTGCGGTCCCTGACGGTCTACTCGTGAGGGCTGCGCGCCGTGTCCTGTCCGGCACGCACAGCCTTTTCACCTTTCGACGGGGGCCGGCCGGCCTCCGTGAGTCCAAGAAGACGACGGAGACGTAGTGCCTACGATCCAGCAGCTCGTCCGCAAGGGCCGGACCACGAAGCCGGGGAAGTCGAAGACTCCCGCGCTCAAGGGTTCCCCGCAGCGGCGCGGCGTGTGCACCCGTGTGTACACCACCACCCCCAAGAAGCCGAACTCGGCGCTCCGTAAGGTCGCGCGTGTGAAGCTCTCCTCCGGCATCGAGGTCACGGCCTACATCCCGGGCGTCGGCCACAACCTGCAGGAGCACTCGATCGTGCTCGTCCGCGGCGGCCGTGTGAAGGACCTTCCCGGTGTCCGTTACAAGATCGTCCGTGGTGCCCTCGACACGCAGGGCGTCAAGAACCGCAAGCAGGCTCGCAGCCGCTACGGCGCCAAGAAGGAGAAGGCCTGATGCCTCGTAAGGGTCCGGCCCCGAAGCGGCCGCTCATCTCCGACCCCGTCTACGGGTCGCCCGTCGTCACGCAGCTGATCAACAAGATCCTGCTCGACGGCAAGAAGTCGACGGCCGAGGCCATCGTCTACAGCGCCCTCGAGGGTGTCCGTGCGAAGACCGACCAGGACCCCGTCGTCGTCCTCAAGCGTGCGCTCGAGAACGTCCGCCCGGCCCTCGAGGTCCGCAGCCGCCGCGTCGGTGGCGCGACCTACCAGGTCCCGGTCGAGGTGCGCCCGACGCGCTCGACGACGCTGGCCCTGCGCTGGCTGACCGACTTCTCGCGCGCCCGCCGGGAGAAGACGATGACCGAGCGTCTCATGAACGAGATCCTCGACGCCTCGAACGGCCTCGGTGCCGCGGTCAAGCGCCGCGAGGACATGCACAAGATGGCCGAGTCGAACCGCGCGTTCGCCCACTACCGCTGGTAATCGTCGTCGGCCCTGGGGGTACCACCCCCGGGGCCGCAGGCGTCCCACCCTCTCCACCGACAAGGGGAACACCGTGGCACTTGACGTGCTGACGGACCTGAGCAAGGTCCGGAACATCGGCATCATGGCGCACATCGATGCCGGCAAGACGACGACGACCGAGCGGATCCTGTACTACACGGGCGTCAACTACAAGATCGGCGAGACGCACGACGGTGCCTCGACGACCGACTGGATGGAGCAGGAGCAGGAGCGTGGCATCACGATCACGTCCGCTGCTGTGACCGCCTTCTGGAACAAGGGCAAGCCGAACGAGACGCAGATCAACGTCATCGACACGCCCGGTCACGTGGACTTCACGGTCGAGGTCGAGCGCTCGCTGCGCGTCCTCGACGGCGCGGTCGCCGTCTTCGACGGCAAGGAGGGCGTCGAGCCCCAGTCCGAGACGGTGTGGCGCCAGGCGGACAAGTACGAGGTCCCCCGCATCTGCTTCGTCAACAAGATGGACAAGCTGGGCGCGGACTTCTACTTCACGGTCGACACGATCGTGAACCGCCTCAAGGCCAAGCCGCTGGTCATCCAGCTCCCGATCGGCTCCGAGAACGACTTCATCGGCGTCGTCGACCTGGTCGAGATGCGCGCGCTCGTGTGGCGCGGCGAGACCGAGATGGGCGCCAAGTACGACATCGAGGAGATCCCGGCCGATCTCGCGGAGAAGGCGGAGCAGTACCGCGCCGAGCTCCTCGAGGCCGTCGCGGAGACCGACGACGACCTGCTCGAGAAGTTCCTCGGTGGCGAGGACCTGACGCTGGCCGAGATCAAGGCCGGCATCCGCAAGCTCACCGTCGCGGGCGAGGCCTTCCCCGTCCTGTGCGGTTCGGCGTTCAAGAACAAGGGCGTCCAGCCCATGCTCGACGCCGTCGTCGACTACCTCCCCTCGCCCCTCGACGTCCCGGCCATCCAGGGCCACGACGTCAAGGACCCCGAGGTCGTCGTCGAGCGCCACCCGGACGCCACGGAGCCGTTCGCCGCTCTCGCGTTCAAGATCGCCGCGCACCCGTTCTTCGGCAAGCTCACCTTCATCCGCGTCTACTCGGGCAAGGTGACGCAGGGCGCCCAGGTCATCAACTCGACCAAGGGCAAGAAGGAGCGCATCGGGAAGATCTTCCAGATGCACGCCAACAAGGAGAACCCTGTCGACGAGGCGACCGCCGGTCACATCTACGCGTTCATCGGCCTCAAGGACGTCACCACCGGTGACACCCTGTGCGACGCGAACGCGCAGGTCATCCTCGAGTCGATGACCTTCCCCGAGCCGGTCATCGACGTGGCCATCGAGCCCAAGACGAAGGCCGACCAGGAGAAGCTCTCGACGGCGATCCAGAAGCTCGCCGAGGAGGACCCGACCTTCCGCGTCAAGCTGGACGAGGAGACCGGCCAGACCGTCATCGGCGGCATGGGCGAGCTCCACCTCGACATCCTCGTCGACCGCATGCGTCGTGAGTTCAAGGTCGAGGCCAACGTCGGCAAGCCGCAGGTCGCGTACCGCGAGACCATCCGCCGCACGGTCGAGAAGGTCGACTACACGCACAAGAAGCAGACCGGTGGTTCGGGTCAGTTCGCCAAGGTCCAGGTGACCTTCGAGCCGCTCGACACGACCGAGGGCGAGCTCTACGAGTTCGTCAACGCCGTCACCGGTGGCCGCATCCCGCGCGAGTACATCCCGTCGGTCGACGCCGGCATCCAGGCCGCCCTCCAGCAGGGTGTCCTCGCGGGCTTCCCGCTCGTGGGCGTCAAGGCCACGCTGCTCGACGGTGCGTACCACGAGGTCGACTCGTCCGAGATGGCGTTCAAGATCGCCGGCTCGATGGTCCTCAAGGAGGGCGTCAAGCGCGCCGACCCGGCTCTGCTCGAGCCGATCATGGCCGTCGAGGTGCGTACGCCCGAGGAGTACATGGGCGACGTGATCGGCGACATCAACTCCCGCCGTGGCATGATCCAGTCCATGGAGGACGCGACCGGCGTCAAGGTCGTTCGCGCCCAGGTGCCGCTGAGCGAGATGTTCGGTTACATCGGCGACCTCCGGTCGAAGACCCAGGGTCGCGCGGTGTACTCGATGCAGTTCGACAGCTACGCCGAGGTTCCTCGCAACGTCGCTGACGAGATCATCAAGAAGACCCGGGGCGAGTGAGTTCCCACTAGGTCGACCAGTTCCACCAATCACCCTGTAGGAAACCCCGTCGCCCCGCGAGGTAGGCTCTTGTGCCGAGTCTCGCAACGTTCGGGAACATCTACCCAGTCCCAGGAGGACCCCAGTGGCTAAGGCCAAGTTCGAGCGGACCAAGCCGCACGTCAACGTCGGCACCATCGGTCACGTCGACCACGGTAAGACGACGCTCACCGCTGCCATCTCCAAGACCCTCGCCGAGAAGTACCCGGCGTCGGAGGGCTACCTCGCCAACCAGGTCGTCGACTTCGACGGCATTGACAAGGCGCCCGAGGAGAAGCAGCGCGGTATCACGATCAACATCTCGCACATCGAGTACGAGACGCCGAACCGTCACTACGCGCACGTCGACGCCCCGGGTCACGCCGACTACATCAAGAACATGATCACCGGTGCCGCCCAGATGGACGGCGCGATCCTCGTGGTCGCCGCGACCGACGGTCCGATGGCCCAGACGCGTGAGCACGTCCTGCTCGCCCGCCAGGTCGGCGTTCCCTACCTGCTCGTGGCGCTCAACAAGGCCGACATGGTCGACGACGAGGAGATCCTCGAGCTCGTCGAGATGGAGGTCCGCGAGCTGCTGTCGTCGCAGGGCTTCGACGGCGACGACGCTCCCGTCGTCCGCGTCTCCGGCCTGAAGGCCCTCGAGGGTGACCCCGAGTGGCAGGAGAAGGTCCTCGAGCTCATGGAGGCCGTCGACAACAACGTGCCCGAGCCCGTTCGTGACCTCGACAAGCCGTTCCTGATGCCGATCGAGGACGTCTTCACGATCACCGGTCGTGGCACCGTCGTCACCGGCAAGGTCGAGCGTGGCGCGCTGAACGTCAACTCCGAGGTCGAGATCGTCGGTATCCGCACCCCGCAGAAGACGACGGTCACGGGCATCGAGACCTTCCACAAGTCGATGGACCAGGCTCAGGCTGGTGACAACACCGGTCTGCTCCTGCGCGGCATCAAGCGCGAGGACGTCGAGCGTGGCCAGGTCGTCGTGAAGCCGGGTTCGATCACCCCGCACACCGACTTCGAGGCTCAGGTCTACATCCTGGGCAAGGACGAGGGCGGCCGTCACAACCCGTTCTACTCGAACTACCGCCCGCAGTTCTACTTCCGCACGACGGACGTCACCGGCGTCATCCAGCTGCCCGAGGGCACCGAGATGGTCATGCCCGGTGACAACACCGAGATGACGGTCCAGCTCATCCAGCCCATCGCCATGGAGGAGGGCCTCGGCTTCGCCATCCGCGAGGGTGGCCGCACCGTCGGCTCGGGCCGTGTCACCAAGATCATCAAGTGATCTTGTGCTGATGGCTGGCTGACCTGATCAGCCGCGAAGGCCCCGGTTCCCGCGAGGGAGCCGGGGCCTTCGTGCTGCTCCGGCACGTCGCCGGGCCGGCTCGGCCGCGGACCGGCAGGCTGGGTCCGTGGCTCGCATCGTCGTCGTCGGCTCCGTCAACGCCGACCTCGTCGCCCGTGTCGCACGGCATCCTCGACCCGGCGAGACCGTGCTCGGCGTCGACCTCGCGGTGCTGCCGGGCGGCAAGGGCGCCAACCAGGCGGTCGCCGCCGCGCGCCTGGGCAGCGACGTCGCGCTCGTGGGAGCGGTGGGCGACGACGCGTTCGCGCCCGTGGCGCTGTCCGGCCTCGCGGCGGCCGGCGTCGACACGACCGCCGTGGCCCGCGTGCCCGGCCCCACGGGCATCGCGCTCGTCACCGTCTCCGACGACGGCGAGAACGCCATCGTCGTCGTGCCCGGCGCGAACGGCTCGGTGAGCCCGACGACGGTGGGCGAGCACGGCCCCGCCCTGGCCGCCGCCGGCGTCGTCGTGCTCCAGTGCGAGCTGCCGCGCGCGACGGTCGAGGCCGCGGCGCGCGCCGCACGGGGGAGGGTGCTGCTCAACCTCGCCCCTGCCGTGGCGCTCGACCCCGACGTCGTCCGGCTCGCCGACCCCCTCGTCGTCAACGAGCACGAGGCCCGCGGCGCGCTGGAGGTCCTGGGCGCCGAGCACCCGTCCCGGCCCGCGACCGGGAGGACGGCCGACGACGCGGCCGTCGCGTCGGCGCTCGTCGCGGCCGGGGTGCGCTCGGTCGTCCTGACGCTCGGCGCACGAGGCGCGCTCGTCGCCCTCCAGGGGCGAGACGGCGTCGAGCACGTCCAGGCGCCGCGCGTCACCGCCGTCGACACCACGGGCGCGGGCGACGCGTTCGTGGGCGCGCTCACCCACCGGCTCGCAGCGGGCGACCGCCTGCTCGATGCGGTGCGGTTCGCGAACCGGGTCGGCGCCTTCGCCGCGACGAGCGTCGGCGCGCAGCCGTCGTACCCGTCCGCGGGCGACACGCTCCCGGGGACGGACGCATGACGCTCCTAGGAGGCAGATGCACGACCTCGGGGCGCGGGGCCGTCTGACCTGTGGCGCTGGGTGCAGCGTCACAGCCGCTCGGCTTGGGATCGGCTGGGGCGTGTGGCACACTAGTCAGGTTGCCTGTCACGGGCGCGTTCTTTCTCGTGTCGAACAGTGTGTTGCACCGCAGCCGCGCGGAGCCCCTCGGATCTCGGTCCGGGCGGTCCGTCGAGCCGGCTGAAAGCCGTCCCCCTCCGGTGGAGGGGTTCGCGGGGTCGCCCTCTGTTCGAACACATGAGCGCTCCGCAACGACCGAGCTTCGGTGGACACACGTCCTCCAGGGGAGGGTTCGACAGGCCAGACACACGTCGTGGTCGCCCTTCCGGTGCGATCACAATCAACGGCCTCCAAGGCTTCGTGCGGGTCGCACACGCGACACGCCCGAGCGCGGGGGTCGGACAGTAGCGGTTCTAGAGAGAGAGTCAGACGACGCCATGGCGGGACAGAAGATCCGCATCCGGCTCAAGTCCTATGACCACGAGGTCATCGACAGCTCGGCGCGCAAGATCGTTGACACGGTCACGCGTGCCGGTGCGACTGTTGTGGGCCCGGTGCCGCTCCCGACGGAGAAGAACGTCTTCGTCGTGATCCGGTCGCCTCACAAGTACAAGGACAGCCGCGAGCACTTCGAGATGCGCACGCACAAGCGGCTCATCGACATCATCGATCCCACGCCGAAGGCCGTCGACTCGCTCATGCGTATCGACCTGCCTGCCGACGTGAACATCGAGATCAAGCTCTGAGGCAGGGGAGCGAGAAGATGAGCAACCTGCAGAAGAACGTGACCGCGGTGCTGGGCAAGAAGCTCGGCATGACGCAGCTGTGGGACGAGGCCGGTCGCCTCGTGCCCGTCACGGTCGTCGCGGTGGACACCAACGTGGTGACCCAGGTCCGCACGCCCGAGACCGACGGCTACGCGGCCGTCCAGCTGGCCGCCGGCCAGATCGACCCGCGCAAGGTCACCAAGCCGCTGAAGGGCCACTTCGAGAAGGCCGGCGTCACGCCGCGCCGTCACGTGGCCGAGATCCGCACCGCTGACGCCGCCACCTACACGGTCGGTCAGGAGATCACCGCCGCCGCCTTCGAGGCCGGCGCCGTGGTCGACGTCACCGGGACGACCAAGGGCAAGGGCACCGCTGGTGTCATGAAGCGTCACGGCTTCGCCGGCGTGAGCGCCTCGCACGGTTCGCACCGCAACCACCGCAAGCCGGGCTCGATCGGTGGCGCGTCGACGCCGTCGCGCGTGTTCAAGGGCCTGCGCATGGCTGGTCGCATGGGCGCCGAGCGTCAGACCACCCAGAACCTGACCGTCCACGCGGTCGACGTCGAGAAGGGTCTGCTGCTCGTCAAGGGCGCGGTTCCCGGCCCCAAGGGTGGCGTCGTCGTCGTCAAGACCGCCGCGAAGGGTGCGTGAAAAGCATGACCGCACAGATCGTTGACGTTCTCGACGCCCAGGGCAAGAAGGCCGGCCAGGCCGAGCTTCCCGCCGAGGTGTTCGACGTCGTCACCAACGTCCCGCTGATCCACCAGGTCGTCGTCGCGCAGCGTGCCGCTGCCCGTCAGGGCACGCACGCCACGAAGACCCGCGGCGAGGTCCGCGGTGGTGGCAAGAAGCCGTACAAGCAGAAGGGCACCGGCCGCGCCCGTCAGGGTTCGACCCGCGCTCCGCAGTTCGCCGGCGGTGGCACCGTCCACGGCCCGCAGCCGCGCTCGTACGACCAGCGCACCCCGAAGAAGATGAAGGCCGCCGCTCTGCGTGGCGCCCTCTCCGACCGCGCTCGCGCCGGTCGCGTGCACGTCGTCTCCGGCTTCGGCATCGACGGCACGCCGTCGACCAAGACCGCGCTCCAGACCCTGGCCCTGCTGACCGAGCGTCCCCACGTCCTCGTGGTGACCGAGCGCACGGACGAGGCGACGATCCTGTCGCTGCGCAACGTGCCCGAGGTCCACCTGCTCGTCGCGGACCAGCTGAACACGTACGACGTCCTCGTCTCGGACGACATCGTCTTCACCGAGGGTGCGCTCGCCGCGTTCCTCGCCGGCCCTGCCAAGGGCGCGAAGGCCGTCGCGACCGAGAGCGAGGCCGTCGAGGCCGCTGAGGAGGCCACCAAGTGACCACCGTGCAGAAGGACCCGCGCGACATCCTGCTCGCGCCGGTCGTCTCCGAGAAGAGCTACGGCCTCCTCGACGAGGGCAAGTACACCTTCGTCGTGGACCCGCGTGCCAACAAGACCGAGATCAAGATCGCTGTCGAGCAGGTCTTCGGCGTCAAGGTCGACTCGGTCAACACGATCAACCGCAAGGGCAAGACGCGCCGCACGCGTTTTGGCCTGGGCAAGCGCAAGGACACGAAGCGTGCGATCGTCACCCTCCGCGAGGGTTCGATCGACATCTTCGGCGGTCCGGTCGGCTGACCCGGTACTGAAGAAGATCGAGGACTGAATCCCATGGGTATTCGTAAGTACAAGCCGACTACGCCTGGCCGTCGTGGCTCGAGCGTGGCGGACTTCGTCGAGGTCACCCGTTCGCAGCCGGAGAAGTCGCTGGTCCGCCCCCTGTCGAAGACGGGTGGCCGCAACAACACCGGTCGCATCACGACCCGACACAAGGGTGGTGGCCACAAGCGCCAGTACCGCGTGATCGACTTCCGTCGTCACGACAAGGACGGCGTGCCGGCCAAGGTCGCTCACATCGAGTACGACCCCAACCGCACCGCGCGCATCGCCCTCCTGCACTACGCGGACGGCGAGAAGCGCTACATCATCGCGCCGAACAAGCTGTCGCAGGGCGACGTCGTCGAGGCCGGTGCCGGCGCCGACATCAAGCCCGGCAACAACCTGCCGCTGCGCAACATCCCGACCGGTACGGTCATCCACGCCATCGAGCTGCGTCCCGGTGGCGGCGCGAAGATCGCCCGCTCGGCCGGTGTCTCGGTCCAGCTCGTCGCCAAGGACGGCCCCTACGCCCAGCTGCGTATGCCGTCCGGTGAGATCCGCAACGTCGACCTGCGCTGCCGCGCCACGGTCGGCGAGGTGGGCAACGCCGAGCAGTCGAACATCAACTGGGGCAAGGCCGGCCGCATGCGCTGGAAGGGCGTCCGCCCGACCGTGCGTGGTGTCGCCATGAACCCGATCGACCACCCGCACGGTGGTGGTGAGGGCAAGACGTCCGGCGGTCGCCACCCGGTGAGCCCCTGGGGCCAGCCGGAGGGCCGTACCCGCCGTCCGAACAAGCCGAGCGACAAGCTGATCGTTCGTCGCCGCCGCACTGGCAAGAAGCGCTGATAAGGAGCCTGGAACATGCCTCGTAGCCTGAAGAAGGGCCCCTTCATCGACGGCCACCTCCAGAAGAAGGTGGACGTGCAGAACGAGAAGGGGACCAAGAACGTCATCAAGACCTGGTCCCGTCGGTCGGTCATCACGCCCGACTTCCTCGGTCACACCTTCGCCGTGCACGACGGCCGCAAGCACACTCCGGTCTTCGTGACCGAGTCGATGGTCGGCCACAAGCTCGGCGAGTTCGCTCCCACGCGGACCTTCCGCGGCCACGTGAAGGACGACAAGAAGGGTCGTCGTCGCTGAGCCGATGCCTTGACAGGCATAGCTCAGTGACGATGAACCTGGACTGTCTTCGATACAGGAAAGCAGGACAGCAATGGAAGCCAAGGCGCAGGCGCGGTTCGTCCGCGTGACGCCGATGAAGGCCCGGCGCGTCGTGGACCTCATCCGTGGCAAGCAGGCCGGCGAGGCCGTCGCGGTGCTGAAGTTCGCGCCGCAGGCCGCCGCCGAGCCGGTGCTGAAGGTCGTGGAGTCCGCGATCGCCAACGCCCGGGTGAAGGCCGACCGCGCGAGCGAGCGCTTCGACGAGCAGGACCTCGTCGTCTCCGCCGCGTTCGTGGACGAGGGCCCGACCCTGAAGCGGTTCCGCCCGCGTGCCCAGGGCCGTGCGGCCCAGGTCCTCAAGCGGACCTCGCACATCACCGTGGTGGTCGCACCGCGCGAGAAGAAGGAAGGGGCCCGATAGTGGGGCAGAAGGTTCACCCGCACGGGTACCGCCTCGGCATCACCACCGACCACCGGTCGCGCTGGTTCGCCGACAGCACGAAGCCTGGCCAGCGGTACCGCGACTACGTCCGTGAGGACGTCGAGATCCGCAAGCTCATGGCCACCGGCCTCGAGCGTGCCGGCATCGCCAAGGTCGAGATCGAGCGCACCCGCGACCGCGTCCGCGTGGACATCCACACGGCGCGTCCGGGCATCGTGATCGGCCGTCGTGGCGCCGAGGCCGACCGCATCCGCGGCGAGCTCGAGAAGCTCACGGGCAAGCAGGTCCAGCTGAACATCCTCGAGGTCAAGAACGCCGAGATCGAGGCTCAGCTGGTCGCCCAGGGCATCGCCGAGCAGCTCGCCTCGCGCGTCTCCTTCCGTCGAGCCATGCGCAAGGGCATCCAGTCCGCGCAGCGTGCCGGCGCGAAGGGCATCCGCGTGCAGGTCTCGGGCCGTCTCGGCGGCGCCGAGATGAGCCGGTCGGAGTTCTACCGCGAGGGTCGCGTGCCGCTGCACACGCTCCGCGCGAACATCGACTACGGCTTCTTCGAGGCCCGCACCACCTTCGGCCGCATCGGCGTGAAGGTGTGGATCTACAAGGGCGACGTCACCGAGAAGGAGTTCGCCGCCCAGCAGGCCACCTCCGCTCCGCGCCAGGGCCGTGGCCCGCGCGCCGAGCGTGGTGGCGAGCGCGGTGGCGACCGTCGTGGCGGTCGCCGCAACGACCGTTCGGCTGCCCCGTCGACGGATGCGCCGGCCGAGGCCGCCGCTCCCGCCGTTGAGGCGCCGGCTGAGACCGGAACGGAGGCCTGAGCATGCTGATTCCCCGCAGGCTCAAGCACCGCAAGCAGCACCACCCCGGCCGCTCCGGCGCGTCGAAGGGTGGCAACACGATCTCGTTCGGTGACTTCGGCATCCAGGCTCTCGAGCCCGCCTACGTCACCAACCGTCAGATCGAGGCTGCTCGTATCGCGATGACCCGCCACATCAAGCGTGGCGGCAAGGTCTGGATCAACATCTACCCGGACCGTCCGCTGACCAAGAAGCCCGCCGAGACCCGCATGGGTTCCGGCAAGGGCTCGCCCGAGTGGTGGGTCGCCAACGTCAAGCCCGGCCGCATTCTCTTCGAGCTGGCCGGCGTCCCGGAGCCCCTGGCTCGTGAGGCCATGCGCCGAGCGATCCACAAGCTCCCGATGAAGTGCCGTTTCGTGGTGCGCGAGGGTGGTGCGAACTGATGGCTATCGGTACCAAGGGCCTGGCCCCGACCGAGCTGGACGGCTTCGACGACGCGAAGCTCGTCGCCGAGCTGAAGAAGGCCAAGGAGGAGCTGTTCAACCTCCGCTTCCAGTCGGCCACCGGCCAGCTGGAGTCGCACGGCCGCATCAAGGCCGTCAAGCGCGACATCGCGCGGATCTACACGATCCTGCGTGAGCGCGAGCTCGGCATCCGTACGGCTCCGAGCGCTGAGTGAGGCAGAGATGAGCAACGAGACGACTGCGGCCCCTGAGGCCGAGGAGCGCGGCATTCGCAAGACCCGCCGCGGCTACGTGGTCAGCGACAAGATGGACAAGACCATCGTGGTCGAGGTCGAGGACCGGGTGAAGCACCCGCTCTACGGCAAGGTCATGCGTCGCACGACCAAGGTCAAGGCCCACGACGAGCAGAACACCGCCGGCATCGGCGACCTCGTGGTGATCATGGAGACCCGCCCGCTGTCCGCGACCAAGCGGTGGCGCCTGGTGGAGATCCTCGAGAAGGCCAAGTGACACCCAGAGAGTGATCTTCGTCGCCCGGGTCCCCGTCGGGGGCCCGGGCGGCGTAGACTCTCCCATTGGCCTGCCCGCGGCGTGACACACGTATGCGTGCGGGTGGCCACAACCATCAATCCGTTCGGCCAGGCTCCCTCGCCTGTCTGCGTCCTGGTACGCGGGCGCGCGCGGGAGAACCAGCTCGACGACAGGAGCATTTGAATGATCCAGCAGGAGTCGCGACTCCGGGTCGCCGACAACACGGGTGCCAAGGAGATCCTTTGCATCCGCGTTCTCGGTGGTTCCGGCCGTCGCTACGCCGGTATCGGTGACGTCATCGTCGCCACCGTCAAGGACGCTATCCCCGGCGGCAACGTGAAGAAGGGCGACGTCATCAAGGCCGTCGTCGTCCGGACCGCCAAGGAGCGCCGCCGTCCCGACGGTTCCTACATCAAGTTCGACGAGAACGCCGCTGTCATCCTCAAGAACGACGGCGAGCCTCGTGGCACCCGCATCTTCGGTCCGGTCGGTCGCGAGCTTCGCGACAAGAAGTTCATGAAGATCATCTCGCTCGCGCCGGAGGTGCTCTGACCATGGCCAAGATCAAGAAGGGCGACCAGGTGGTCGTCATCGCCGGTCGTGACAAGGGCAAGACCGGTCGCGTCCTGGAGGTCCTCAAGGACTCCGACCGCGTCGTCGTCGAGGGCGTCCAGCGTGTGACCAAGCACGTCAAGGCCGGCCAGACCGCCCGCGGCACCCGCACCGGTGGCATCGAGACCGTCGAGGCCCCGATCCACGTCTCCAACGTCATGCTCGTCGACCCGGAGACCAAGAAGGGCACCCGCGTCGGCTTCCGCCTCGAGCAGGTCGAGCGCGACGGCAAGACCAAGACGGTTCGCGTCCGCGTCGCGAAGCGCTCCGGGAAGGACGTCTGATGACCGAGACCACTCTCGAGGCCCCGGCCACCCCGCGCCTCAAGCAGAAGTACCGCGAGGAGATCCTGACCGCGCTCCGCGAGGAGTTCGGCTACCCGAACGTCACCCTGGTTCCCGGTCTGACGAAGATCGTCGTGAACATGGGTGTCGGCGACGCCGCCAAGGACTCCAAGCTCATCGAGGGCGCCATCCGCGACCTCACCGCCATCACGGGCCAGAAGCCGCAGGTCACCAAGGCCCGCAAGTCGATCGCCCAGTTCAAGCTGCGCGAGGGCATGCCGATCGGCGCCCACGTGACGCTGCGCGGTGACCGCATGTGGGAGTTCCTCGACCGTCTGCTGTCGATCGCCCTGCCCCGTATCCGTGACTTCCGCGGTCTGTCGGGCAAGCAGTTCGACGGCCACGGCAACTACACGTTCGGCCTCACGGAGCAGTCGATGTTCCACGAGATCGACCAGGACAGGATCGACCGTGTCCGCGGTATGGACATCACGGTCGTGACCACGGCGAACACCGACGACGAGGGCCGTTCCCTGCTCCGCCGTCTCGGCTTCCCCTTCAAGGAGGAGAACTGACATGGCGAAGAAGGCCCTGATCAACAAGGCCGCCGCGAAGCCCAAGTTCGCGGTCCGCGCCTACACCCGGTGCCAGCGCTGCGGCCGACCCCACTCGGTCTACCGCAAGTTCGGCCTGTGCCGTATCTGCGTCCGGGAGATGGCCCACCGCGGCGAGCTCCCTGGCGTCACCAAGAGCAGCTGGTAACACCTACGACGTCGTAGGTCCGGCCGGGACCGCATGGCAATCCGTCCATGCTGAGCCGGCCGGAAACCGCGACGAGGAAGGGCAAGAGCCCAGATGACGATGACTGACCCGATCGCAGACATGCTGACGCGTCTGCGGAACGCCAACTCGGCGCACCACGACACCGTGACGATGCCGTCCTCCAAGCTGAAGCTCCACATCGCGGAGATCCTTCAGAAGGAGGGCTACATCGCCGGCTTCGTCGTCGAGGACGCGAAGGTGGGCAAGAACCTCACCATCACCCTGAAGTACGGCCCGAACCGCGAGCGCGCCCTGTCGGGCATCCGCCGCATCTCGAAGCCGGGTCTTCGCAAGTACGCGAAGTCGACGGAGCTCCCCAAGGTCCTCGGTGGCCTCGGTGTCGCGATCCTGTCGACCTCCTCCGGCCTCCTCACCGACCGCCAGGCTCAGGCCAAGGGCGTCGGTGGCGAGGTCCTCGCCTACGTCTGGTAATCGGAAAGGAGATAAGCCATGTCTCGAATCGGCAAGATCCCCGTTCCGGTTCCCGCCGGCGTGGACGTCACCATCTCGGGTGCGCTCGTGACCGTGAAGGGCCCGAAGGGCACCCTCGAGCACAACGTCCCCGCCCCCCTCACGGTCGTCCAGGAGGACGCCACCCTCGTGGTGACGCGCCCCAACGACGAGCGTGACTCCCGTGCGCTGCACGGCCTGACCCGCACGCTGCTGGCGAACATCGTCACCGGCGTGACGCAGGGCTACGAGAAGAAGCTCGAGATCGTCGGCACGGGTTACCGCGTCACGGCCAAGGGCTCGGACCTCGAGTTCGCCCTCGGGTTCTCGCACCCGGTCGTCGTCTCCGCTCCCGAGGGCATCTCGTTCTCGGTCGAGAGCCCCACCAAGTTCACGGTGGCCGGCATCTCGAAGCAGCAGGTCGGCGAGGTTGCGGCGAACATCCGCAAGATCCGCAAGCCCGAGCCGTACAAGGGCAAGGGTGTGCGTTACGCCGGCGAGGTCGTCCGCCGCAAGGTCGGAAAGGCTGGTAAGTGATGGCTATCAAGATCCTGGGCAAGGGCAAGGCCGTTGCCAAGCAGCGCCGTCACCTTCGTCTGCGCAAGAAGATCAGCGGCACCGCTGCTCGTCCGCGCCTCGTCGTGACGCGCTCGAACCGCCACATGGTCGCTCAGATCGTCGACGACACGGTCGGCAAGACCGTCGCGTCGGCGTCGACCCTCGAGGCCGACCTGCGCGCCTTCGACGGCGACAAGGTGGCCAAGGCCCGCAAGGTCGGCGAGCTCGTCGCCGCGCGTGCCAAGGCTGTCGGCGTCGAGTCCGTGGTCTTCGACCGCGGCGGCAACAAGTACCACGGTCGTGTGGCTGCGGTCGCCGACGGTGCACGAGACAACGGGCTGGCACTGTGATGGCGGCGATCGCCTCGAAGACCGACCGGAAGATGGAGAACCTCTGATGGCTGCAGGGCAGCGCACCGGCGCCCCCCAGGGCGCCAACGAGAGCAACAACGACGGACGTCGCAGCAACCGCCGCGACGACCGCCGCAACGACCGCCGCGAGGCGGAGAAGTCCGCGTTCGTCGAGCGCGTCGTCACGATCAACCGTGTGGCGAAGGTCGTCAAGGGCGGTCGCCGCTTCAGCTTCACCGCGCTCGTCGTGGTGGGCGACGGTGACGGCACCGTGGGCGTCGGCTACGGCAAGGCCAAGGAGGTGCCCGCGGCGATCGCCAAGGGTGTCGAGGAGGCGAAGAAGAACTTCTTCCGCGTCCCCCGCATCCAGGGCACCATCCCGCACCCCACCCAGGGTGAGGCCGCTGCCGGTGTCGTGTTCCTGCGTCCGGCGTCGCCGGGTACCGGTGTGATCGCCGGTGGTCCGGTGCGCGCCGTGCTGGAGTGCGCGGGCATCCACGACGTCCTGAGCAAGTCGCTCGGCTCGTCGAACTCGATCAACATCGTCCACGCGACGGTGCAGGCGCTCAAGCAGCTCGAGGAGCCGGCCGCCGTGGCCGCGCGCCGTGGGCTGCCGCTCGAGGACGTGGCCCCGGCCGCGCTCCTGCGCGCGCAGGCCGCCGGCATCGCGGCGAAGAAGGACGCTGCCGAGAAGGTGGGTGCGTGATGGCTCGTCTCAAGGTGACCCAGACCAAGTCCGCCATCGGCGGCAAGAAGAACCAGCGCGAGACGCTGCGGACCCTGGGCCTCAAGCGGATCGGTGACACCGCCGTCAAGGAGGACCGTCCCGAGATCCGCGGCATGGTCAACACGGTCTCGCACCTCGTGACCGTCGAGGAGGTCGACTGACCATGGCTGAGGCCAAGAAGAAGGTGGCTGAGGCGGAGGTGACCGAGAAGGTCAACCCCCTCAAGGTCCACCACCTGCGTCCTGCCCCCGGTGCCAAGACCGCGAAGACCCGTGTGGGTCGCGGTGAGGGCTCGAAGGGCAAGACCGCGGGCCGCGGTACCAAGGGTACGAAGGCTCGTTACCAGGTCCCGCAGCGCTTCGAGGGTGGGCAGATGCCTCTGCACATGCGCCTCCCGAAGCTGCGCGGCTTCAAGAACCCGTTCCGCGTCGAGTTCCAGGTCGTGAACCTGGACAAGCTCGCCGCGCTGTACCCCGAGGGTGGCTCCGTCACCGTCGAGGACCTCGTCGCCAAGGGCGCGGTCCGCAAGGGTCAGCCGGTGAAGGTGCTGGGCACGGGCGAGATCACCGTCAAGCTGGACGTCGCGGTCGACGCGCTGTCCGGCTCCGCCAAGGAGAAGATCCTGGCGGCCGGCGGTTCGGTCTCGGAGGACTGACACCATCACACAGGGCCGGAGGCGCGTTGTCGCCCCCGGCCCTGTGTGCTGTCATCGTTGGCCACGTCGCTGGTCAAGACACCCCCACTTCCGCATAGAATCCCTGCGGTCCTGTCGTACCTCTGGTGCGGCGCGCGGTCCGGGTCACGCGACCTGGCCCGGACCGTGTCCATCCGGCGCCGACGGCGTCGGGCGTACCGCCCGACGACGACGACGCCACACCTCGCCGGGGTCCGGCGACACGAGTCACCCGCCCCTTCGGCGGGCCAGGAGGACTAGGTGCTCAGCGCATTCGTCCGGGCGTTCCGGACGCCTGACCTGCGGCGCAAGCTGCTGTTCACGATCGCGATCATGGCGATCTTCCGCGTCGGTTCGTTCATCCCGACGCCTGGCGTGAACTACCCGAACGTCCGCCAGTGCATCGCCGACTCGGCCGGTGGCACGTCGCTCCTCGGACTCGTCAACACCTTCAGCGGTGGCGCGCTCCTGCAGTTGTCGGTCTTCGCGCTCGGCATCATGCCGTACATCACCGCGAGCATCATCATCCAGCTGCTGCGCGTCGTGATCCCCCGCTTCGAGGTCCTTCACAAGGAGGGTCAGGCGGGTCAGGCGAAGCTCACGCAGTACACCCGGTACCTGTCGATCGCGCTCGCGATCCTGCAGTCCACGACCGTCATCACGACGGCTCGCCAGGGCCTGCTCTTCCCCGGCTGCAACCTCGACGTCATCGCCGACCGCTCCGTCGTGACGATGCTGCTCATGGTCATCACCATGACCGCCGGAACGGGCCTGATCATGTGGCTGGGCGAGCTCATCACCGAGCGCGGTGTCGGCAACGGCATGTCGCTGCTCATCTTCACGTCGATCGCCGCGAGCTTCCCGACCGGTCTCTGGTCGGTCGCCGGCGGCAACAACGGCATCCGCAACATCATCATCGTGGTCGCGGTGATCGTCCTCGTCATCGGCCTCGTGGTCTACGTCGAGCAGTCGCAGCGCCGCGTGCCGGTCCAGTACGCCAAGCGCATGGTGGGCCGCCGCATGTACGGCGGGACGAGCACGTACATCCCGATCAAGATCAACATGGCCGGCGTGATCCCGGTGATCTTCGCGTCGTCGATCCTGTCGATCCCGACGCTGATCGCGCAGTTCGGCGACCAGAGCGCGGGGTGGGTCCAGTGGATCTCGGCGCACCTGGCCCACCAGAACGCGCCGCTCTACATCGCGCTGTACTCGGTCCTCATCCTGTTCTTCTGCTTCTTCTACACGTCGATCACGTTCAACCCGGACGAGGTCGCCGACAACATGAAGAAGTACGGCGGCTTCATCCCTGGCATCCGTGCCGGCCGCCCGACCGCGGAGTACCTGGACTACGTGAGCAACCGCATCACGTCGGCCGGCGCCCTCTACCTCGTGGTCATCGCACTCATCCCGACGCTGATGGTCGTGTTCCTCGACATCACGGCCAACCTTCCGTTCGGCGGCACGTCGATCCTGATCATCGTGGGCGTCGGCCTCGAGACGGTGAAGCAAATCGACTCGCAGCTGCAGCAGCGTCACTACGAAGGGTTCCTCCGTTGACAGAGAACGTCCCCTCGCGCCACGACCTGCACCCCGCGTCCGGCCCCGAGGGCCGCGCGACCCGCTTGCTGATCATGGGCCCGCAGGGCTCCGGCAAGGGCACGCAGGCGGCTCGCCTGGCCGAGGTCTTCGGGATCCCCGCGATCTCGACCGGTGACATCTTCCGCGCCAACATCAAGGGCGGCACCGAGCTGGGCC
Organism: Xylanimonas protaetiae; assembly: GCF_004135385.1. Lineage (NCBI taxonomy): Bacteria > Bacillati > Actinomycetota > Actinomycetes > Micrococcales > Promicromonosporaceae > Xylanimonas > Xylanimonas protaetiae. The sequence goes on from NZ_CP035493.1 coordinate 1,874,894, forward strand.
GCCTGGCGCAGGAGTACACGAACAAGGGCGAGCTCGTCCCCGACGAGGTCACCGACTCGATGGTCCGCTCCCGCCTCGGCGAGGACGACGCAAAGGCGGGCTTCATCCTCGACGGCTACCCGCGCAACGCGCACCAGGTCGAGGCGCTCGACGCCACGTTGGGCGAGCTCGGCTGGTCGCTCGACGGCGTCATCGAGCTCACCGCCGACCGCGCCGAGCTGCTGAGCCGCATCGCCAAGCGTGCCGAGCTCGAGGGCCGCGCGGACGACACCGAGGAGGCCATCGCGCGCCGCCTCGACATCTACGCCGAGCAGACCGCCCCGCTGACCTCCGCCTACGGCGAGCGCGACCTGCTGGTGCAGGTCGACGGCATCGGCGAGGTCGCCGAGGTGACCGACCGCATCGTGGCCGGTCTCCAGGCCCAGTTCGGCTGAGGCCGCCTTCATGGGTCGCGAGCGCGTCGAGCTGAAGACGCTCGAGCAGGTGCGCGTCATGCGGCGCGCCGGTCTCGTCGTCGCCGACGTGCTGGCGGCCGTCCGCGCGTCGGCCCGCCCGGGCATGACGACGGCGGACCTCGACGTCGTCGCCCGCCAGGTCATCGACCGGGCGGGGGCGACGTCCAACTTCCTGGGGTACCACGGGTTCCCCGCGACGATCTGCACCTCGGTCGACGACGAGGTGATCCACGGCATCCCCGGCCCGCGCGTGCTGCAGGCCGGGGACGTCGTGTCCGTGGACGCCGGCGCCGTCGTCGACGGCTGGCACGGCGACTCCGCGACGACGTTCGTGCTGGGTGCCGACGGCGCCCTGCCGCCCGGCTCGCCCGACGCGGACCCCGCCGACGACGCGCTGGTGCGGGCCACCGAGGCGGCGATGTGGGCGGGCATCGCGGCGCTGGCCGCCCGGGGCCGGCTCAACGACGTCGGCCGCGCGGTGGAGACGGCGGTCGAGGTAGCCTCCGCGGCGACGGGCGTCGCCCTCGGCATCGTCGAGGAGTACGTGGGCCACGGCATCGGCACGGCGATGCACCAGCCGCCGGACGTCGTGAACTACGCCGAGCGCGGCCGCGGCATGCCGCTCAAGACCGGCATGTGCCTCGCGATCGAGCCCATGGTGACCCGGGGGAGCGGGGCGACCCGCGAGCTCGAGGACGGCTGGACCGTCGTCACGACGGACGGCTCGCGCTCCGCGCACTGGGAGCACTCGGTCGCGATCCTCGAGGACGGCATCACCGTGCTCACGGCCCCCGACGCCGGGGCGGAGCGCCTCAAGGAGCTGGGTGTCGACGTCGTCGTCGTCGACTGACGCGGGACGTGAGCCACGGCACCGTCCGTTCGGTTTCCACCACCTGGATCGGTCCGGTAGGCTAGTTCTTTGGGTGTAGTCCGCTCGCGCCCCCAGCCGGTCTTCCGGCCGGGACGGGCGGCAGCACACGACATCCCACGTCCCACCACCGGTGTCACGCCGTCGGCCACATGCCGCGCGGTGCGGCCGGGTTCGCCCGGGGGCCGAAGGAAGCAGTCAGGACGAAGAGTTAGCGGAGGACATGGCAAAGAAGGACGGCGTCATCGAGATCGAGGGCAGCGTGATCGAGGCTCTGCCGAACGCGATGTTCCGCGTGGAGCTGGCCAACGGTCACAAGGTTCTCGCTCACATCTCGGGCAAGATGCGTCAGCACTACATCCGCATCCTCCCCGAGGACCGGGTCGTGGTGGAGCTGAGCCCGTACGACCTGTCTCGCGGCCGGATCGTCTACCGCTACAAGTAGTCACCCGTCACGTCCGCCCGGGTCTCCGGGCGGATCCACCCCTCAACCACGCCGACTCCCGCAGCACCTGCGGGGTCCTCGCACCGTTGTGACGGTAGTGCGGGGCCGAGGCGGCGAAGGAAAGAACCATGAAGGTCAAGCCCAGCGTCAAGAAGATCTGCGACAAGTGCAAGGTGATCCGCCGGCACGGTCGCGTCATGGTGATCTGCGAGAACCTGCGCCACAAGCAGCGCCAGGGCTGACGCAGCACCTGGTGACGGCCTAGCCGTCGCCGCCAGCGCATCGCCACAAGTCCGCCCCTGACGAAGGAGGCGGTGGAACCCTCGGCCCGGAGGCCGGGGCCCGCAGCTCCGCGGGACGACGATGCGGAAGACCTCCGGTGAAGTACAGGAGCCGTCAGGCACATGGCACGTCTTATCGGCGTCGACCTCCCCCGCGAGAAGCGGGTCGAGATCGCGCTCACCTACATCTACGGCGTCGGCCGTACCCGCGCGACCGAGACGCTGGCTGCGACCGGCATCAGCTCGGACGTCCGCGTCAAGGACCTCGACGACGCCCAGCTCGTCGCTCTCCGCGACTACCTCGAGGGCAGCTACAAGCTCGAGGGTGACCTCCGCCGCGAGGTCGCCGCCGACATCCGCCGCAAGGTGGAGATCGGCACGTACCAGGGTCTGCGCCACCGTCGCGGGCTGCCGGTGCGCGGTCAGCGCACCAAGACCAACGCGCGCACCCGCAAGGGTCCGAAGCGCACCGTCGCGGGCAAGAAGAAGGCCCGCTGACGTCTAGCAGTCCGGGTAGCCGGGCCTCACGGCCCGCTCCGGTCCGACGACCTCAGTACTAGGAGAGAACGAGCACATGCCTCCCAAGTCTCGTGCCGCTGCCGGCACGCGCAAGCCGCGCCGCAAGGACAAGAAGAACGTCCCCGTCGGCCAGGCGCACATCAAGTCGACGTTCAACAACACCATCGTGTCCATCACGGACCCGACCGGTGCCGTGATCTCGTGGGCCTCGGCCGGCCACGTGGGCTTCAAGGGCTCGCGCAAGTCGACGCCGTTCGCCGCGCAGCTCGCCGCCGAGTCGGCCGCCCGCCGCGCCCAGGAGCACGGTGTCAAGAAGGTCGACGTCTTCGTCAAGGGCCCGGGTTCCGGTCGTGAGACCGCCATCCGCTCCCTGCAGGCGACCGGCCTCGAGGTCGGCTCGATCCAGGACGTGACGCCCCAGGCCCACAACGGCGTTCGCCCGCCGAAGCGTCGCCGCGTCTGACCTACCCGACCGGCCGGGCACCGACGGTGCCCGGCCGGTCGACCCTGGTCGGGCGGACGGACCTGGTCCGACCCGGCCTTCGCGAGCAGATGTCCCGCGCAACCTGTGATGCGTCAAATAGCGGACGCACACCGAAAGGACAACCACAGTGCTGATCGCACAGCGCCCCACCCTGACCGAAGAGGTCATCTCGGAGCACCGCACCCGGTTTGCCATCGAGCCGCTGGAGCCCGGCTTCGGCTACACGCTCGGCAACTCGCTGCGCCGCACCCTGCTGTCGTCCATCCCGGGCGCGGCCGTCACCTCCATCCGCATCGACGGTGTGCTCCACGAGTTCACCACCGTGCCGGGGGTGAAGGAGGACGTCACCGAGATCATCCTCAACATCAAGAACCTGGTCGTCTCCTCGGAGAACGACGAGCCGGTCGTCATGTACCTGCGCAAGCAGGGTGCCGGGGCCGTCACCGCCGCGGACATCGTCCCGCCGGCGGGCGTCGAGGTGCACAACCCCGACCTGCACATCGCCACGCTCAACGAGAAGGGCAAGCTCGAGATCGAGCTGACCGTCGAGCGCGGTCGTGGCTACGTCTCCGCGGCGCAGAACAAGTCGCTGGACGCCGAGATCGGCCGCATCCCGGTCGACTCGATCTACTCGCCGGTCCTCAAGGTCACGTACAAGGTCGAGGCCACCCGTGTGGAGCAGCGCACGGACTTCGACAAGCTGATCGTCGACGTCGAGACCAAGCCGGCCATCACGCCGCGCGACGCTCTCGCCTCCGCCGGCAAGACGCTCGTCGAGCTGTTCGGCCTGGCCCGCGAGCTGAACGTCGAGGCCGAGGGCATCGAGATCGGCCCGTCGCCGACGGACTCCGCGCTGGCCGCGGACCTGGCGCTGCCGATCGAGGAGCTCAACCTCACGATCCGCTCGTACAACTGCCTCAAGCGCGAGGGCATCCACCAGGTCGGTGAGCTCGTCGCGCGCAGCGAGGCGGACCTGCTCGACATCCGCAACTTCGGTGCGAAGTCGATCAACGAGGTCAAGGAGAAGCTGGCCGAGCTCGGCCTGGCGCTCAAGGACTCGCCGCTCGACTTCGACCCGTCCGCCGCGTTCTACGACGGTGGCGACGACGCGGCCTACGACGAGCAGTCGTACTGACATTCCCTGCGCCAGGTCCGAGCGACCTGGCGCAGGCCTGCCGGGCGCGCGCTGAGCCCCCGGCAGGGAACCCCCTCAAGGAGAACCTGACATGCCTACCCCCACCAAGGGTCCGCGGCTCGGCGGTGGCCCGGCTCACGAGCGTCTCATCCTCGCGAACCTCGCCACGGCGCTCTTCGAGCACGGCCGCATCACCACCACCGTCACCAAGGCGAAGCGCGTCCAGCCGCTGGCCGAGCGTCTCATCACGTTCGCCAAGCGCGGCGACCTGCACGCCCGCCGTCGCGTCCTGACCGTGGTCCGCGACAAGGGCGTGGTGCACACGCTGTTCACCGAGATCGCCCCGGCCGTGGCCGAGCGCAACGGTGGCTACACGCGCGTCACCAAGGTCGGCAACCGCAAGGGCGACAACGCTCCCATGGCCGTGATCGAGCTCGTCCTCGAGCCCGTCAGCCCGAAGCAGGCCGTCGTCAAGGAGGCCGAGAAGGCCACCGCCAAGGCCGCGCCGAAGAAGGCCGCGAAGGTCGAGGAGACCGTCGTCGAGGAGACCGTCGAGGCTCCCGTCGAGACCGAGGTCGTCGAGGCTGCCGCCGAGGAGACCACGGTCGAGGAGACCAAGGAGGCCTGAGCCTCCGCGCCTCCCGCGCCGCGTCGAGAGGGCCCCGCACCGTCACGGTGCGGGGCCCTCTCGCGTTCCCGGGCCGGTCAGATCAGCCCGAGGGTCTCCCGTGGCAGCTCCCACGCGCGCGCCCCGCCCACGAGGGCGGCGGAGTTCGGCACGACGACGACGTCGTCGCCGAGGCGGCCCAGGACGGTCGGCGTGATGCGGCGGGAGTTGCCGCCGCCCAGGTAGAGCCGGTCCCACCAGAACACCGGCCGCAGCCCCTCGACCATCGTGAGGACGCGCCGCGACCACAGCCCGTCGCCCAGGCGGCGCCGCTCCGGCTCGCCGATGTACTCGTCGTACGTGGCGCCGCGGCGCACGGGCGCGCGGGACCACTCGAGGTGCGGCGCGAGGCGGCCGCCGTCGAACAGGGCGGCGCCGAGGCCCGTGCCGAGCGTGAGGACGAGCTCGAAGCCCGACCCTGCGACGACCCCGGCGCCGTGGACCTCGGCGTCGTTGAGCACCAGCGCCGGGATGCCGAGCCGCTCGGCGACCGCGGCACGCACGTCGAAGCTCTCCCAGGCGTCGCGCAGCTCGGGCTCCACGCGCGAGCGGGGCCCGGACCGGGTGATGTAGTGCGGCGTGTGCACGACGACGCCGTGGCGGATCACGCCCGGCATCCCCACGGTCACGCGGTGCGCGCGGGGCAGGCCCGTGGCGATGTCCGCGATGGTGTCGACGAGCAGCGCCGGGGGGAGCGGGTACGGCGTCGGCACGCGGACCGGGGCGGCGTGGGCGGTGCCGGCCTCGTCGAGGACCGCCGCCTTGATGCCGCCGCCGCCGCAGTCGACCGCGAGGGTGAACGTCTCGGACACCCTGCCATCATCGCCGAGTCGGTGAGAATGGCCCGGTGAACGACGTCGAGACCGTCCGCGTCCGCCTGGACCTCGCCTACGACGGCACGCTCTTCGCGGGCTGGGCGCGGCAGCCCACGCTGCGCACCGTGCAGGGCGCGCTCGAGGAGGGGCTGGAGCGGCTGCTGCGCACGACGGCGCTCGGGCTGCCCGCGCCGCGCCTGACGGTCGCCGGGCGCACCGACGCCGGGGTGCACGCCCGCGGGCAGGTCGCGCACGTCGACATCCCCGTCGCGCGCTGGGACGCGCTGCCGGGCCGCTCCGACCGAGGGCCGGGCGAGTCGCTCGTCGCGCGGCTCGCCGGGGTGCTGCCGCCCGACGTCGTCGTGCACCGCGCCACCCTCGCACCCGCCGGGTTCGACGCGCGGTTCTCCGCGCTCTACCGCCGCTACGCGTTCCGGATCGCCGACGACGCCGCCCTGCGCGACCCGCTGCGCCGCACGCACGTGCTCTGGCACCGGCGGCCGCTCGACGTCGTCGCGATGCACGACGCCGTCCAGGCGCTGCGCGGCGTGCGCGACTTCGCCGCCTACTGCAAGCCCCGGCCGGGCGCGACGACCATCCGCGAGCTCAAGGAGCTCGACTGGGAGCGGCCCGCCGGCGGGCCGGACGCGGGGCTCGTCGTCGCCCGCGTGGTGGCGGACGCGTTCTGCCACAACATGGTGCGCTCCTTGGTCGGGGCGTCGATCGCCGTGGGGGAGGGGCGCAAGGACGTCGCCTGGCCGTCCGAGGTGCTCGCGTCGCGGCGGCGTGAGCTGAACGCCGCCGTCGTGCCCGCGCACGGGCTCACGCTCGAGGAGGTCGTCTACCCGCCCGACGACGAGCTTGCGGCCCGGGCGGACCGCATCCGCGCGATGCGGATGGACGAGGACGTCTGGGACACGCCCTAGATGTCGGTCGTCCAGTGCATCGCGGCCTCCTCCGCCGTCGCCGCGGCGCCGTCGACGCCCGCGTCCTGGCCGTAGAGGTCGTTCGAGCGGGCGGCGCCGTCGCCGTCCGGGTCGGCGTCGTCGTCGGCCACGAGGCGGCCCGCGCGGGACGTGTCCTGCGGGCGCTGGCGCTCGGTCTCCCACCAGTCGGGCTCCTCGGCCGCGAGGCGGGCGTCCAGCGGCTCGTCGTGCGACTGCTCCCAGGCCGTCTCGCCCCAGTGGTTGGCGCGCGACCGCTCGGGCGGTGAGTAGCCCTCGTCGAGCGGGTCGTAGCTCCCGCGGTCGAACAGGGTGTCGTCGGCGGACAGCTGGTCGCTGTCGCCCTCGGCCCCGGTCTCGGGATCCGGGGCCGTGCCAGGAGTCTGCTCGCTCATGTGCCCACGATCCTCCCCTGCGCGGAGGTCCGCAGCACGAGACGTCACCGGGTGGGCCGCCAGGCCGCGGGGCCGCGCGACCCCGCGCGCGGGCGCGGGGCCCCGGGGCTACCGTCGGTCTCAGGGGCGCGACCCGGGAGCGCCCACGGACACTGGAGCCCCACATGGCTGGATTGGACGACCTGCTCACGTCGCTCCCGCTCGACCAGATCGCAGGGAAGCTCGGCGTCGACGCCGGCACCGTGCAGTCGGCGGCGGGCGGCCTGCTCCCCGCGATCCTCGGCGGCCTCAAGGCCAACGCCGACGACCCCGCGGGCGCCGCCTCGCTCCAGGAGGCGCTCACGCAGCACAGCCCGCAGCTCGTCGAGGGCGGTATCAACATCGACGACGTCGACACCGACGACGGCGACAAGATCGCCGGGCACATCTTCGGCGACCAGAAGGACGCCGTCGTAGCCAAGGTCGCGGAGACGACCGGCCAGCAGCCGAACATCCTCAGCAAGCTGCTCCCGGCGCTCGCGCCGATCGCGATGTCGTTCATCGCCAAGCAGCTGCAGGGCAAGCAGCAGGCCGCGGCGCCCCAGGCGGCCGCGCAGGAGGAGCCGGGCGGCCTCGGCGGCCTGCTGGGCGGGCTCCTGGGCGGGGGAGGCTCCGGCGGGGGCGGCCTCGACATCGGCGGCCTGCTGGGCGGGCTCGGCGGCCTGCTGGGCGGCGGCCGGCGCTGACCTGGCGCCTCGACGCACGGCCCCGACGCCCCGTCGGCCCGGAGGACGGCCGGCGGGGCGTCGGCGTGCCGGGCGCGCTGTGACCGGGGCGACCCGTCTCGCTTTGGAGATCGGTCGCAGGTCGGGCTAAGATATCCAGTCGTTGTGCTCTAGTTCCGACGTCCCGCGATCGCAGCGCGCCCACTCGCACATGCGGTCGCAAGGCCGGGACGTCAGTCATGGAACCTCCCGCGCACAACACCGACTCTTCGGGCACCGCTTCTAGCCCGACGACACCGAACACGAAAAGGTTACGAACCGTGCGTACGTACACCCCGAAGCCCGGCGACGTTCAGCGCGACTGGTACGTCATCGACGCGACCGACGTCGTCCTGGGCCGTCTGGCAACCCACGTTGCCACCCTCCTGCGCGGGAAGCACAAGCCGACCTTCGCCCCGCACGTCGACGGCGGTGACTTCGTCATCGTCATCAACGCCGACAAGGTTGCCCTGTCCGGCAACAAGCGGACCACGAAGCTGGCCTACCGCCACTCCGGTTACCCGGGTGGTCTGCGTTCCGTCGCCTACGGCGAGCTCCTGGAGAAGAACCCCGAGCGCGCCATCGAGAAGGCCGTCCGCGGGATGATCCCCAAGACGACCCTCGGCCGTCAGCAGCTCGGCAAGCTGAAGGTCTACCGCGGTGCGGAGCACCCGCACGCGGCCCAGCAGCCCCAGCCGTTCGAGATCACCCAGGTTTCGCAGCAGGCCTGAGCCGCTGCTGAAGACGACACCAAAGGATTCGCAAAGTGGCAGAGACCACCGTCGACACCATCGACACCGAGCTGGACGAGACGCCCAGCACCTACACGACGGAGACCGAGGCGCCCGTCGCCAACCGCGGTCAGTCCATCACGGCCCCGGGCCAGGCCCTGGGTCGCCGCAAGGAGGCCGTGGCGCGCGTGCGCCTCGTCCCCGGCACGGGCCAGTGGAAGATCAACGGCCGCACCCTCGAGGACTACTTCCCGAACAAGGTGCACCAGCAGCTGGTCAACTCCCCGCTGAAGCTCGTCGAGGTCGAGGGCCGCTTCGACGTCGTCGCCCGCATCTCGGGTGGCGGCTCGTCCGGCCAGGCCGGCGCCCTGCGCCTCGGCATCGCCCGCGCGCTCAACGAGATCGACCGCGACGCCAACCGCCCGGCCCTCAAGAAGGCCGGCTTCCTGACTCGTGACGCCCGCGTCGTCGAGCGCAAGAAGGCCGGTCTCAAGAAGGCCCGCAAGGCCCCGCAGTACTCCAAGCGCTGATCCTCAGCACTTCCACGACGGCCCCGTCGGACATCGTCCGGCGGGGCCGTCGCCGTCCCCGGGCACCGTCCCACCGTGGGACGGTGCGCCGCCGGGCCGGGCCGGGCCGGGAGCGCGGCTACGATCGGCTCGGCGTCTTTTTCAGGAGGAGTACTGATGGCACGGTTGTTCGGCACCGACGGGGTGCGGGGGCTCGCGAACCGCGACGTGACGGCGGAGCTGGCCCTGGCCCTCGGCAGCGCGGCCGCCCACGAGCTCGCCGCGGCCCCCCAGGCTCCCGGCCACCGCTCCAAGGCCGTGCTCGGCCGTGACCCGCGCGCCTCGGGCGAGTTCCTGGGCGCCGGCGTGACCGCCGGCCTCGCGAGCGCGGGCGTCGACGTCGTCGACCTGGGCGTGCTGCCGACGCCGGCGCTGGCGTACCTGGTCAGCGAGCTCGACTGCGACCTCGGCGTCATGATCTCCGCCTCGCACAACCCCATGCCGGACAACGGCATCAAGTTCTTCCAGCGCGGCGGCCTCAAGCTCGACGACGCCGTCGAGGACCGCATCGAGGCGTGGATCCAGGAGACCTGGGAGCTGCCCACGGGCGCCGGCGTCGGGCGCGTGCGCGTCGACAACGGCAGCGCCGTCGGGCGGTACGTCGAGCACCTCGTCGCCAGCATCGGCACCACCGCGGACCACCGGCCGCTCGAGGGCCTGCGCATCGCGGTCGACGCCGCGAACGGCGCGGCCAGCGTCGTCGGGCCGGAGGCGCTGCGCCAGGCCGGCGCCGACGTCGTCGTCATGAACGCGAGCCCCGACGGCCGCAACATCAACGAGAAGGCCGGGTCCACGCACCCCGAGCAGCTCCAGGCCGTCGTCGTGGCCGCCGAGGCCGACTTCGGCGTCGCGTTCGACGGCGACGCCGACCGCTGCCTCGCCGTCGACCACGGGGGCGTGCTGGTGGACGGCGACCAGATCCTCGGCATCCTCGCCCGGGCCATGAAGGCCGAGCAGCGGCTGCCCAACGACACGCTCGTCGTGACCGTGATGAGCAACCTGGGCCTGCTGATCGCGATGCGGGAGTCGGGCATCACCACGGTCCAGACGGGCGTGGGCGACCGCTACGTGCTCGAGGAGATGCGCGCGAACGGCCACGGGCTCGGCGGCGAGCAGTCGGGCCACATCATCCTCGCGGAGCACGCGACGACGGGCGACGGCGTGCTCACCGCGCTGCACCTCGCGGCCGAGGTCAAGCGGTCCGGCAAGCGGCTCGCGGAGCTCGCCGCGCAGATCCCGCGCCTGCCGCAGACGCTCGTCAACGTCAAGGGCGTCGACAAGGCGCGCGCGACCAGCGACGAGGGCGTGCTCTCCGCAGTCGCCGCCGCGGAGAGCCTGCTGGGCGAGACTGGCCGCGTGCTGCTCCGCTCGTCCGGCACGGAGCCCCTCGTGCGCGTCATGGTCGAGGCCGCGACGCAGCAGCAGGCCGACGGCGTGGCCGACTCCCTGGCCGCCGTCGTGCGCGAGCGGCTGGCGCTGTGAGCACGGGGTTCGGCGGGCCCGTCGACGACGAGCTGTACCGCACCGTCGCGGACCGGCTGCGCGCGGCCGGCCCGACGGGCGTGCTGCCGATCGTGCAGTCGGGCGACCCGGTGCTGCGCACCCCGGTCGCGCCGTACACCGGCCAGCTCGGCGACCTGCTGCCGCGGCTCGCCGAGGTCATGCGCCGCACCATGCACGCCGCCCCGGGCGTCGGGCTCGCCGCCACGCAGGTGGGCATCGGCCTGGCGCTGGCGGTGGTCGAGGACCGCGGCAACGAGACGGACCCGCGCGAGCGCACGCCGCTGCCGTTCCGGCTGCTGGTCAACCCGGCGTACGAGCCGGTCGAGGAGGAGGACGGCGGCGCCCCGCGGCGCGTGCCGTTCTTCGAGGGCTGCCTGTCCGTCGAGGGGTGGCACGCGCTCGTCGCCCGCCATCACCGCGTGCGCCTGACGGCCCAGGACGTCGACGGCGCGCCCGTCGACGAGGTGCTGACCGGCTGGCCCGCCCGCATCATCCAGCACGAGACCGACCACCTCCACGGCGAGCTCTACCTGGACCACGCCGTGCCGCGGTCGCTCGTGAGCAACGCCAACCTCGTGTCGCTCTGGGGCGGTGCGCCCGACCCTGCCCCCGTGGCCGCCGCGCTCGGGTTCGAGGTGCCCTGATCACCGGGCTTCCGCCGGGCGCGTGAAGCCAGGGTGAAGGTTCGCAGCATCAGGGCCCGACCAGGGTCCTCCCCGACGTCATCCGGCAAGGCCCGCGCCTAGGCTTGTCCCCGGGCGCCGCTCGGGGCCTGGACACCGGCGACGAGGAGACCCGCGCGTGGACCTGGGGACGATCCTGGGACAGGTCGAGGACTGGATCCTCGCGCTGTCCGGCGCCGCATGGGTCTACCCGGCCATGCTCGGCCTGGCCCTCGTGGACGGGTTCTTCCCGCCCCTGCCGAGCGAGTCGGTGGTCATCACGCTCGCCGTCGCCGCGAGGACGACGGGCACGCCGTGGCTGCCCGGCATCCTCGTCGCCGCGATCGTCGGCGCCTGGTGCGGCGACCAGATCGCCTACCAGATCGGCCGGTCCGTCGGCACAGAGCGCGTGCGCATCCTGCGCACGGAGAAGGGCCGCGCGACGGTCCGCTGGGCCAAGCGGGCGCTCGCCCGGCGCGGCGCGTCGTTCATCATCGCCGCGAGGTACATCCCGATCGGCCGGGTCGCCGTGAACATGACGGCCGGCGCCGTCCGGTACCCGCTCCGCCGGTTCATGGGCTACTCGGCGATCGCCGCCGTCGTCTGGGGCTTCTACGCCATCGCCGTCGGGCTCACCGCGAGCGTGTGGCTGCACGAGTACCCGCTCCTGGCGATGGCCGTGGGCATCGCCGTCGGCGTCGTCCTCGGCCTGCTGCTGGACCGTGTGCTGCACCTTCTGCTGCACCGCCGCGGCGAGCTCGTGGACGAGGAGGAGGACCCCGCCGACGCCCCGGCGGTCGACGGCGCGGACCCTCAGGTCACGACGACGAGGCCGTCCGCCTGACCGCTCTCAGAGCTTGCGCAGCCGCACCCGCTGGACCGAGTGGTCCGCGCCTTTCGTGAGCACCAGGGTCGCGCGCCCGCGCGTCGGCAGGATGTTCTGCTCCAGGTTGGGCGCGTTGATCGCCTCCCAGATCGCCAGGGCCCGGGCGGTCGCCTGCTCGTCGGTCAGGTCGGCGTAGCGGCGGAAGTAGCTCTCGGACCGGGAGAACGCCGTCTGCCGCAGGTTGAGGAACCGGTCCACGTACCACTGCCGGATGTTGCGCGTGCGGGCGTCGACGAAGATCGAGAAGTCGAAGAAGTCGCTCACGGCGACCGTCGAGTCCTCCGCGGCGCCGGGCCGCGCGGGCTGGAGCACGTTGAGCCCCTCGACGATGAGCACGTCCGGGCGGCGCACCACGACCTCCTCGCCCGGCACGATGTCGTACGTGACGTGGGAGTAGACGGGGGCACGCACCTCCTCCTGCCCGGCCTTGACCCTCGAGACGAAGCGCACCAGCGCCCGCCGGTCGTACGACTCGGGGAAGCCCTTGCGCTCCATGAGCCCGCGGCGCTGCAGCTCGGCGTTCGGGTAGAGGAACCCGTCCGTGGTCACGAGCTCGACGTGAGGCGTCTCGGGCCAGCGGGCCATCATCTCGCGCAGGATGCGCGCCACGGTCGACTTGCCGACGGCGACCGAGCCGGCCACCCCGATGACATAGGGCGTGCGCGGCCCACCCTCGCGCAGGAACGTCGACGTCGCCTGGTGCAGGCCCGCCGTCGCCGTCACGTACAGGTTGAGCAGCCGGGACAGCGGGCGGTAGACGGCGTCGACCTCCGCGAGGTCGATCGGGTCGCCCAGGCCGCGCAGGCGCTGCACGTCCGCGTCGGTCAGGGGCAGCGGGGTCGACTCCGACAGGCGGCTCCACGCCGCACGGTCCAGGTCCACGTAGGGGGACGACGACGCGCGGCCCGCCAGCGGGAGCTCGGCGGGCCAGGGCTGGTGCGTGGCGCCGTCGTCGACGCTCTCGGGCAGGGAGACCACGTCCTCGATTCTGCCCCACACCGCTGGTCAGGTCGGTGCGCCCGACACGCCGGGCCTCACCCCGCGGCGGCGGGCACCGCGACGTCGGCGAGCCGGGCGGTGAGGGCCAGCGCGTCGCACGGGGCGTGCGCGTCGCCGTCGTTGTCGAGGTAGACGACGACGTCGCGGCCGTCGTCGTACCAGGCGCGGACCCGGCCGGCCCACTCGTCGAGGGTGCGCGGGGCGTACCCGCTGGCGTAGAGGCGGGTGCGGCCGTGGAGCCGCACGTAGACCAGCGGGGCCGTGACGTGGTCGAGCAGCGGCCACCGGCCCGCGCCCTCGGAGACGACGAGCGCGACGCCGTGCTCGCGCAGCAGGCGGAGCGCGGCGGGGTCCTCGAACGACCGGTGCCGGGCCTCCAGGGCGTGCCGGACGGGCCGGTCGGCGTCGACGTCGGTCCATGCGGCGGTCCTGAGCTTGTCGTCGTGCTCCTCCGCGAGGCGCGCGGCGGCGCGCGTCGAGGCAGGCAGGAGGTCCAGGAACTGCTCGAGCACGTCGAGGTCGCAGCGCTGGCGCTCGGGCAGCTGCCACAGGAGCGGTCCGAGGCGGTCGCCGAGGGCCAGCACGCCGCTCGCGAAGACGTTGGCGAGCGGCGTGCGCGCGTCGCGCAGCCGCTTCATGTGCGTGATGAACCGGCCGCCCTTGACGGCGAACACGAAGCCGGGCGGCGTCGCGTCTCGCCACGCGAGGTAGGACGCGGGGCGCTGGAGCGAGTAGAAGGAGCCGTCGAGCTCGACGGTCGGGAAGCGGGTCGCGACGTGCTCCAGCTCGCGGCGCTGCGGCAGGCCGCGCGGGTAGAAGCGGCCGCGCCAGTGCGGGTACCGCCAGCCGGAGACGCCGATCCGCACCGATGCCATGGGACGACCGTAGGCACGTCGCGTGCTGGTCGTCGTGTCACCCTTCACCCGGACGCACGATCCTGCGCGCGTGCGTGCGCCGATACACTCGGGCACATGTGTGGAATCGTCGGGTACACCGGTCTGGGCCTGCTCGAGGGGGGAGCGGACGGGACCCCCGCCGCGACCCGTCACCCGCTGGAGGTGGCGCTCGAGGGTCTGCGACGCCTCGAGTACCGCGGGTACGACTCCGCGGGCGTCGCACTCGCGGGCCCCGGCCAGGGCCACATCGCGTTCGCGAAGAAGTCGGGCAAGCTGAGCAACCTCGTCGGGGAGCTCGAGGAGCACCCGCTCCCCGAGGCGACCGCCGCCATCGGCCACACCCGCTGGGCCACCCACGGCGGCCCCACCGACCTCAACGCCCACCCCCACCTGGCCGACGACGACAAGCTCGCCGTCATCCACAACGGCATCATCGAGAACTTCGCGCAGCTCAAGGCCGAGCTGCTCGACGCCGGCGTCACCTTCCGGTCCGAGACGGACACCGAGGTGGCCGCGCAGCTGCTCGCCCAGGAGTACGCCAAGACCAAGAACCTCACCGAGGCGATGGCCGCCACCGCGCGCCGCCTGCACGGCACGTTCACGCTGCTGGCCGTGCACGCCGACGACCCGCTCACCGTCGTCGGCGCCCGGCACGACTCGCCGCTCGTCGTCGGCATCGGCGAGGGGGAGAACTTCCTCGGCTCCGACGTCGCCGCGTTCATCGCCTTCACCAAGGAGGCGCTCGAGCTCGGGCAGGACCAGATCGTGACGATCACCCCGACGGCGGTGTCCGTCACCGACTTCCTGGGCCGGCCGGCGGACGCCAAGCGGTTCACCGTCGACTGGGACGCCGCCGCGGCCGAGAAGAGCGGCTTCGACTCCTTCATGGACAAGGAGATCCACGACCAGCCGCACGCCGTCGCCGACACGCTGCTGGGCCGCACCGACCTCGAGGGCCGCCTGACGCTCGACGAGATCCACATCGACGAGTCCCTGCTGCGGGCCATCGACAAGATCATCGTCATCGCGTGCGGCACCGCCGCCTACGCCGGGCACGTGGCCAAGTACGCCATCGAGCACTGGTGCCGCATCCCCGTCGAGGTCGAGCTGTCGCACGAGTTCCGCTACCGCGACCCGATCGTCGACGAGAAGACCCTCGTGGTCGCCGTCTCGCAGTCCGGCGAGACCATGGACACCCTCATGGCCGTGCGCCACGCGCGCGAGCAGGGCGCCAAGGTGCTGTCCATCGTCAACACGCAGGGCTCGACCATCCCCCGCGAGTCCGACGCCGTGCTCTACACGCACGCCGGCCCGGAGATCGCCGTCGCCTCGACCAAGGCGTTCCTGTCGCAGATCACCGCCGCCTACCTGCTGGGCCTCTACCTCGCCCAGCTGCGCGGCAACAAGTTCCCCGACGAGATCGCCGCGATCCTGAACGAGCTGCGCGACCTGCCCGCCAAGGTGCAGACCGTCATCGAGCGCGGCGAGTACGTGCGCGCGACCGCCCGGTCGATGAAGGACGCGAGGTCCGTGCTGTTCCTCGGCCGTCACGTGGGGTACCCGGTGGCGCTCGAGGGCGCGCTCAAGCTCAAGGAGCTCGCCTACATCCACGCCGAGGGCTTCGCCGCGGGCGAGCTCAAGCACGGCCCCATCGCGCTCATCGACGAGGGCCAGCCCGTGTTCGTCGTCGTGCCGTCGCCGCAGGCCCGCCACGGCCTGCACTCCAAGGTCGTCTCCAACATCCAGGAGATCCGGGCGCGCGGCGCGCGCACGCTCGTCATCGCGGAGGACGGCGACGACGAGGTGCGCCGGTACGCCGACGAGATCTTCTGGATCCCCAAGGCGCCGTCGCTGCTCCAGCCGCTGCTCGCCGTCGTGCCGCTGCAGATCTTCGCCATGGCGCTCGCCACGGCGAAGGGCCTGGACGTCGACCAGCCGCGCAACCTGGCCAAGTCCGTCACCGTGGAGTGAGCCCGTCGTGACCCACCCCAACCGTCTGCTCCCTCGTTCCGCCCGGTCCGCGGACGGCCGGGGGCTCCGGTGATCGTCGGCGTGGGCATCGACGTGGTCGACGTGGCGCGGTTCGTGGCGACCCTGGAGCGGACGCCGAACCTGCGCGAGCGCCTGTTCACGCCGGAGGAACGCGACCTGCCCGACAACTCCCTGGCGGCGCGGTTCGCGGCCAAGGAGGCGATCGCCAAGGCGCTCGGCGCTCCGGGCAACCTCCAGTGGCACGACTGCACGGTGCACCGCACGATCGGCGGGCCGCCGGAGGTGGAGCTGCGCGGGACGGTGCTGGCCCGCGCGCAGGAGCTGGGCATCACGCGCTGGCACGTATCGATCAGCCACGACGCCGGCATCGCGTCGGCGATGGCGATCGCAGAGTCCTGACCCGCTGCCGAGCGACCCTGGATGTCCGCTCTGCGCGGTGCGCGCGCGGACATCCAGGGTCGCTCGACCGGGTCTGGTCAGCGGAGGGTCGGGACCACCTCGCGGGCGAAGGTGGCGATCTGCTCGCGGTCCTCGGCGGCGTTGGGGAAGTAGCTGATCTGGTAGCCCAGACCCGCCTTCTTCCAGTCGAGGAGGGTCTCGGCGACCTGCTCGGCGGTGCCGCGCAGCGGCGTGGTCCGCCAGCCCTCGAGCTCGCCCTCGGCCTTCTCGGGCGTGTGCTTGGTGTAGACCGACTCGAGCCACGCGAGCTTGTCGGCGATCTCCTTCTCGGTGCCGAGGAGCACGTTGAAGTTGCCCGAGCGCGTGATCTCCTCGAACGGGCGGCCGACGTTCTCGCAGTGCTCCCGGAGCACGTTCGACTTGTGCGTGAACGTCTCCAGGTCGCCCGCGAAGTTCGTGTACTGGGCGTGCTTGGCGGCCGTCAGCAGCGTCTTGCGCTCACCGCCGCCCGCGATCCACAGGGGGATGGACGGCTTCTCCGTGCCGTCGACGGCGACCGTCTGCAGCGGCTGCGGGTAGCACAGGGCGCCGTCGACCTGGTAGCGCTTGCCCTCGAACGTCCCCGAGGAGCCCGTACGCCACATGCGCGCCATGATCTGCACGCCCTCGTCGAGCGCGAGCAGGCGCTCCCCAGCGCGCGGGAACCCGTAGCCGTAGGCGCGCCACTCGTGCTCGTACCAGCCGGCGCCGATGCCCATCTCGGTGCGGCCGCCGGAGATCGCGTCGACCGTGGCCGCGACCTTCGCCAGGTAGGTCGGCTCGCGGTAGGCCATGCACGTGCACATCTGGCCGAGACGCACGCGGTCCGACGCCGCCGCGAAGGCGGCCATGAGCGTCCACGCCTCGTGCGTGGCCTGGTCGGTGGGCGCGGGGACGGTGTGGAAGTGGTCGTACACCCAGACCGACTCGAACGCGAAGCCGCCGTCGGGCGACGTCGTCGTGTCGGCCTGCTGGACGAGGGACTTCATGGTGTCCCAGTGGTTCTCGGGCGCCACCTCGGTGAGGTCGTGGCGCCAGCCTTGCGGGATGAAGAGACCGAATCGCATGGCGCCCAAGGTACTCCGGCCGTCGAAACGTTGCGAGGGTCGCAGGCGCGCGCCTGTCCCGCTGTCCGATCGTCGGGCGGAAGCCATGATGGCTGCATGATCGAGGCCTGGTCCGCCGCCGACGTCCGTGCCGCCGAGGAGCCCCTGCTGGCTGCCGGGGTGCCGCTCATGGAGCGTGCCGCGTTCGCGCTCGCCGCCGTCGTCCGGCGGGATCTCGCCCGACGACGGGCCGTCGCCGGGCCCGACGGCGAGCTGCGCGACGGGTCCGTGCGCGGGGCTCAGGTGGCGCTGCTCGTCGGGCCGGGCAACAACGGCGGCGACGCGCTGTTCGCGGGAGCGTACCTCGCCCGGCGCGGGCTCGTCGTGACCGCGTACCTCGCGGCCGAGCGGGTCCACGAAGCGGGGCTCGCCGCGCTGCGGGCGGCAGGCGGTCGCGTGGGCGTCGGCGCCTCAGCGCCGGCCGCCTCCGATGCCGCCGCGGCGGTCGCCCGCGCCGACGTCGTCGTCGACGGGCTCCTCGGGATCGGCGCGAGCGGGGCGCTGCGCGGCACGGCCGCGGACCTCATGCGCGCCCTCGCCCGCGCGCTGCCGGCCCCCGGCGACCCGGCGCGCCCGTGGGTCGTCGCCGTCGACACGCCGTCGGGCATCGGCGTCGACGACGGCGCCGTGCCCGGTCCGGTGCTGCCCGCCGACCGCACCGTGACCTTCGGCGCGGCCAAGCCCGGGCTGCTGCTCCCGCCCGCGACCCACCTGACGGGCGCGGGCGCGGTGATCGACCTGGGGCTGGGGCTGCCGCGGCGACGAGCCGTCGTGCGGCTCGAGGCCGCCGACGTCGCCGCCGCGTGGCCCGTGCCTGGGCCTGCGGACCACAAGTACACGCGCGGCGTCGTCGGGGTCGTCGCGGGGACGGCCGCCTACCCGGGTGCCGCGGTGCTCGCCGCGAGCGCGGCGGTGCGCGCGGGCGCGGGCATGGTGCGCTACCAGGGACCCGACGCCGTGGGCCGGGCCGTGCTCGCCGCGCGCCCCGAGGTGGTGCTTGCGGGCGGGCGTGTGCAGGCGTGGGTGCTCGGCCCGGGGCTGCCGGCGTCGGGGGCGACGACGGGCAGCGCGACCGGGCGCGGGCGGCGCTCGCGGCGTCGTCGGGTCGGCTGGCGGGCGCCCAGGCGCCGGTGCCGGCCGTCGTCGACGCCGGGGCGCTGGGGCTGCTGGAGCACCCGTGCCCGCCGTGGGTGGTGCTCACGCCGCACGCGGGCGAGCTGGCGGCGCTGCTGGCGTCGCGGGGCGAGGACGTGGACCGGGAGGCCGTGGAGGCGGAGCCCCTGCGCTGGGCGCGGCGGGCGCAGGCGCTGACGGGCGCGACGGTGCTGCTCAAGGGGGCGGCGACTGTCGTCGTCGGGCCGCAGGGGCCTGCGTACGCGCAGGCGGACGCCCCGTCGTGGCTCGGGACGGCGGGCGCCGGGGACGTCCTGGCGGGCCTGCTGGGCGCGATGCTCGCGGCGCGGGCCGAGGAGGTGGTCGCGACGCCGGGGCTCGCCGCGCGCGTGGCGGCGGCGGCCGCGCTGGTGCACGGCCGGGCGGCCGAGCGGGCGAACCCGGGAGGCCCGGTGGGGGCGACGGACGTCGCGGAGGCGCTGGCCGGGACGGTCGCGGGCCTGCTGGCGTCCCGCTGAGGGTGGCAGACCGGCAGTCCGTCGTCTGACCGTGCCCCCGGGCGCACGGTCAGACGACGAGCTGCCGGGCTGACGCGCTACGCCGGGAGCGTCGCCGGCTCCTCGAGCCGCGACGGGGGCGTCGCCGGCGTCGTCGTGGCGCGGCGGCGGTAGAGCAGCGCGACGACGACCGCCCCGACCCCGAAGATGTACGCCGACGCGCGGAACGCCGTCGTGTAGCTGTCGAGGGCGGCCTGCGCGAGCACGCCGGGGGCGGGCGGGTTGCTCGTGGCGTGCGCGGTGATGAAGGCCGTCGCGGCCGACGTCGCGAGGGTGTTGAGCACGGCGGTGCCGACGGCGCCGCCCACCTGCTGGGCCGTGGAGACGACGGCGGACGCGACCCCGGCGTGCTCGCGGTCGACGCCGAGGGTGGCGGTCTGGATGGCGGCCGGCATCGCGGTGCCCATGCCGGCGCCCAGCACCAGGAGCCCGGGCAGGACGTGGGACGCGTAGGAGGAGCCGGCGTCGATCTGGGTCAGCCACACCATGCCGAGCGTGGCCAGGACGAGGCCGATCGGCACCATGACCTTCGGCCCGAAGCGCGGCAGGAAGATGTTGGTGCACAGTTGCGCGCACGTGGCGAGCACGAGGATCTGCGGCAGGAACGCCAGGCCGGTGCCCATGGGCGTGTAGCCGAGCTGGGACTGCAGGTAGAACGTCCCGAAGAGCATCGCGCCGAACATGCCCGCACCCGTGACGAGGATCGCGAGGAACGACGCGCCGCGGTTGCGGTCGATGACGACGTGCAGCGGCAGCAGCGCGTCGTTCCCGGCCCGGCGCAGCCACAGGACCATGGAGACGAGCAGCACGGCGGACGCCGCGAGCGGGCCCCACGTCCACGCCGAGCCCCAGCCCTCGGGCTCGGCGCGCGAGAATCCGTAGACGAGCGCGAACAGGCCCGCGCCGCCCAGGACGGCGCCCGTGATGTCGAGCCGCTGCGGGCGGCCGCGCCCGGTGTGCAGGAACGCGACGGCGCCGACGACGGCGAGCACGGCGAAGACGAGGTTGACGTACAGCGTCCAGCGCCAGTCGAGGTGCTCGGTGAGGAACCCGCCGAGCAGCAGGCCGATGGCACCGCCGGCGCCCGCGAGGCCGCCGAAGACGCCGAAGGCGCGTGAGCGTTCCTTGGGGTCGGTGAACGTCGTCGTGAGTACGGAGAGGGCCGCAGGGGCGAGCACGGCGCCGAACGCGCCCTGGAGGGCGCGCGCCCCGACGAGCATCGCGAAGGACTGTGCGGCGCCGCCGAGCGCGGAGGCCCCGGCGAAGCCGACGAGGCCGATGATGAAGGTGCGGCGCCGCCCGACGAGGTCGGACAGGCGGCCGCCGAGCAGCAGCAGCGACCCGAACGCGAGCGCGTAGGCCGTGACGACCCACTGGCGGTCGTTGTCGGAGAAGACGAGGTCGGCCTGGGCCGACGGCAGGGCGATGTTCACGATGGTGGCGTCGAGCACCACCATGAGCTGGGCGATCGCGACGGTGGCGAGCACCCACCAGCGGCGCGGGTCGTGGCCCGCGTCGAGGGTGGACGCCGGGGGCGTGGTGGCTGTCATGGGTAGCTCCTGCGGGGACGGTCGGCGCCGTGGCGTGCGCCGCTGGGGCTACGGTAGGCACGATCGCCGGGGTTTCGGAACCCGTTAGTTCCGTATTTGTCTCCGCTGATCGCTCAGGGCAGAATGAGAGGGACGGCGACGGGGCCGTCGAGGAAGGAGCGCGACCATGGCCGTGGACACCACGCACGCCGCCGCGCCGCGCCGCGCGGGGCGCCCGCGGGACGAGTCCCGCGACGCCGACATCCTCGAGGCGGCCCGCGTCGAGCTCGCCGAGCGCGGCTACGACCGCATGACCATGGCCGGCGTCGCCGCCCGCGCGGGCGCAGGCAAGGCGACCGTGTACCGCCGCTGGCCGTCCAAGGCCGACCTCGTCATCGACGCCATGGTGTGCGCCGCGCAGGCCGCGATCGGCATCGAGGACGTGCCCGACACCGGCTCGCTGCGGGGCGACCTCGAGAGCGTCAAGGCGCTCGGCCCCCGCGACGACGCCGTCTGGGGCGCGCTCAAGGGCCTCATCGCGCAGGTGGGCCACTCGAAGGAGCTGCGGGACGCCGTCCACGAGCGGCTCGTGTGCCCGCGCGTGGCGCTCGTCCGGGCGCTGCTGGCCCGCGCTGAGGCGCGCGGCGAGACCGTGCCCGGTGTCGACCTCGACCTCATCGCCGCCGTGCCGACGGCCATGATCGTCTACCGCCTCAAGGTCACGGGCGAGCCGCTCGACAGCGCGTTCCTCACCGCGATGGTCGACGACGTCGTGGTCCCGGCGGCCACCGGCCGCCGGGACTGACCGGCTCGGCGGGGCCTCAGCGCGGCAGCGCGCCCTCGATCGTCTCCACGATCTGGGGGTCGTCCGGCACCGTCTTCGGGTCGTAGCGGCGCACGTCGCCGCCCGGCAGCACCAGGAACTTCTCGAAGTTCCACCGGATGCGCCCGTCGTGCCCGCCGGCGTCGGGGGTCTGCTTGAGCGCCTCGTACAGCGGCGCGGCGCGGCGGCCGTTGACGCGGACGCGGTCCATGACGGGGAAGGTCACGCCGTACGTCGTCGAGCAGAACTCCGCGATCGCCTCGTTGGAGCCGAGCTCCTGGAGGAACTGGTTCGAGGGGAAGCCGATGACGGTGAACCCGCGGTCGGCGTACGTCTTCTGCAGCGTCTCCAGGGCCTCGTACTGCGGCGTCAGGCCGCACCGCGAGGCGACGTTGACCACGAGGACGACGTCGTCGCGGTGGTCCGCGAGCGTCGTCGTCGTCCCGTCCATGCGCTGGAACGGGATGTCGTAGATGTCCATAGGGCCCATCCTGCACCCGCGGTGGGAGCATGAGGCGGTGCCCTTCCCCCCGCTTCCCGTGCGCGACGGCCTCAACCCGACGCGGCTCGTGCTCCCGCACGACGCCGCGTCCGTGGCGCGCTGGGGCACCGCCGTCGAGTACCTGGTGGGCCGCTTCCCGGACGACTCCGAGCGGCTGCTCGAGAAGGTCGCGGCCGGGGAGGTGGTCACGGGCCGCGGCGTCCGGGTCGACGTCGACACCCCGTACGAGCCGCGCGGCTTCCTGTTCCTGTACCGCGACCCGCCCGCCGACGAGCCGCGCGTCCCCGCGCTCGACGACGTCGCGGTGCTGCACCGCGACGAGAACCTGCTGGTGGTCGACAAGCCGCACCTGGTCGCGACGATGCCGCGCGGGCGCTGGGTCACGCAGACCGTGCTCGTCCACCTGCGCCGCACGCTCGACCTGCCGGAGCTGGCGCCGGCCCACCGCCTCGACCGCCCGACGGCGGGGGTGCTGGTGCTGACCGTGCGGGCCCGCGTGCGCGGCGCCTACCAGGACCTGTTCCAGGAGCGACGGGTCCGCAAGGTGTACGAGGCGGTAGCACCGCTGCCGCCCGACGGCCTGACGTTCCCGACGACGGTGCGCTCCCGCATCGTCAAGCACCGGGGGATCGCCGCAGCCCAGGAGGAGCTCGGGGAGCCCAACGCGGAGTCGCTGGTCGACCTGGTCGCGCGGGACGACGCGCGCGGGCTCGGCCTCTACCGCCTGGA
Organism: Xylanimonas protaetiae; assembly: GCF_004135385.1. NCBI lineage: Bacteria > Bacillati > Actinomycetota > Actinomycetes > Micrococcales > Promicromonosporaceae > Xylanimonas > Xylanimonas protaetiae. The sequence goes on from NZ_CP035493.1 coordinate 1,897,680, forward strand.
GCCGCACACCGGCAAGACGCACCAGCTCCGCCTGCACCTGGCCTCGCTCGGGCTGCCCATCCTTCACGACCCGTTCTGGCCCGTCCTGCTCCCGGACGCCGAGGCGGACCCGGCCCGCCCGCTCCAGCTCCTGTCGAGGTCGCTCACCTTCACCGACCCCTTCACCGGCGAGCACCGCACCTTCGCGTCCCGCCGGATGCTCGCGGAATGGCAGGTGAGAGGATGACCGGCGTGACGCCGTTCCCCAGCGACTTCCCGGCCCGCGCCGTCGTCGACCTCGAGGCCGTGCGGGACAACGTGCGCGCCCTGCGCGCGCACGCGCCGTCGGCGGCGGTCATGGCCGTGGTCAAGGCCGACGCCTACGGGCACGGCCTGGTGCCCGCCGCGTGGGCGGCGCTCGCGGGCGGGGCGACGTGGCTCGGGGTCGCGCAGGCCGCCGAGGCGCTCGCGCTGCGCGCGGCCGGGATCGGGCCCGGCGACGCCCGCGTCCTCACCTGGCTGCACGCTCCCGGCGTGGACTTCGCGGCCCTCGTCGAGAACGACGTCGACGTGTCGGTCGCGGCGCCGTGGGCGCTCGACGGTGTGGCCGCCGCCGCCCGCGCGACCGGGCGGGTGGCGCGCGTGCACCTCAAGGTCGACACGGGCCTCGGCCGCAACGGCATCATGCCCGCCGACCTGCCCGCCGCGGCCGCGCGCGCGGCCGCGCTCCAGGCCGAGGGGGCGGTCCGCGTCGTCGGCGTGTGGACGCACCTCGCGTACGCCGACGAGCCCGGGCACCCCACGATCGCCGCGCAGCGCGTGGTGCTCGACGACGCCGTCCGCACCGTCGAGGCCGCCGGGATCGAGGTCGAGGTGCGGCACGCCGCCAACTCGGCCGCCACCCTCACCGCGCCCGCGCTGCACTACGACCTCGTGCGGCCCGGGATCTCCGTGTACGGCTTCTCGCCCGTGCCGCAGGTGGCGACGGCGTCGTCGTTCGGGCTGCGGCCCGCGATGACGCTCCAGGCCCGGCTGGCCACGGTCAAGCACGTCGAGGCGGGGCAGGGCGTCTCCTACGCGCACCGGTACGTGACCCCGCAGGCCACGCAGCTCGGCGTCGTGCCGCTCGGGTACGCCGACGGCATCCCGCGGCACGCCTCGGGCGGGGACGCGGGGCTGGGCGGACCCGTCTACGTCGGCGGGCCCGCCACTGCCGGGATCGGGCGCGAGTCCGACGGCGACGGCGGCCGCGTCGTGCGCGTCGCCGGGCGCGTGTGCATGGACCAGGTGGTGCTCGACCTCGGCTCGTACGCCACCGAGCAGGCCGGCGACGTCGTCACGCTCTTCGGGTCCACGGACGGGCTCGCGCACTCCGCGACCGTGCCGAGCGCCGAGGACTGGGCGACGGCCGCGGGCACCATCTCCTACGAGATCGTGACGCGGCTCGGCGCGCGGATCCCGCGCGTGTACGTGGGCGGGCGCGTGCTGGGGGAGCGCGGGGCGGCGGCCGTCGCCGGGCGTCCCCAGGCCGGAGGCGTCAGTCTCGCCGGGCCGCTCGCGGGGGCGGAGCGGCACCGGTGGTCGTGACGATCGACCTGCCCTCGGCCGAGGCGACGCGAGCCCTCGGCGCGGCGCTCGCGGGCGTCCTGCGCGCGGGGGACCTGCTGATCCTCACGGGCGACCTCGGCGCCGGGAAGACGACCTTCACCCAGGGGCTCGCCGGCGCCCTCGGCGTGCGCGGGCACGTCTCGTCGCCCACGTTCATCGTCGCGCGCGAGCACGCGCCCGGGGTGCGTGCCGACGGCACGCGCGGCCCGGGCCTGGTGCACGTGGACGCGTACCGCCTCGGCGGGCTCGGCGAGCTCGACGCCCTCGACCTCGATGCTTCGCTGGACGACTCCGTGACGGTCGTCGAGTGGGGCGCGGGGCTGGCCGAGGCGCTCACCGAGGACCGGCTCGAGATCGAGCTCGTCCGCCCGCGCGGCGGCGTCGTCGACATGGACGACCCGGAGGCGGGCACGCGCCGCGCGACGGTGCGGGGCGTCGGGCCGCGCTGGGAGGGCGTCGACCTGGGCGCGCTGCTCCGGTCGGCCTGACGCAGCCCGCAGACCCGGGCGCCCGGCGGCGTCCCGTGGCTGACCTGGCCTCGTAGGCTGGTGTCGTGGCAGTTCTCTCGATCGACACGTCCGCCGCGATCACCGTCGCGCTCGTCTCCGACGACGGCGCGCGCCTGGCCTCCCGCGCCGTCGACGAGCGGCGCCGGCACGCCGAGCAGCTCGCCCCGATGATCGCGGAGGTGCTCGACGAGGCGGGTCTCACGCGCGCCGACCTCACCGCGGTCGTCGCCGGCACCGGCCCCGCCCCGTTCACCGGGCTGCGCGTCGGGCTGGTCACCGCGCGCACGCTGGCGCTCGCGCTGGGCGTCCCCGCGCTGGGCGTCCCCTCGCTCGACGCCGTCGCCGTCCAGGCCGTCGCCGACCTGGGCCTGGCCCCCGACGACGAGGTGCTCGTCGCCACCGACGCCCGGCGCCGTGAGGTGTACTGGGCGCGCTACCGCGTCGTCGCGCACGAGGGCCCGCACGGCGTCCCGGTCGTCGAGACCGTCGCGGGTCCCGACGTCGGCAAGGCCGCCGACGTCGCGGCCGCGCACGGCGGGGCACCCGCGGCGGGACGCCTCGCCGTCGTCGGCGAGGGCGCCGCGCTCTACCCGGACGCGCTGGCCGCGGACGTCCTGGGCGCCGACGTCGTCGCGGACGAGGACGCGCCCACGCTCCCGGACGCCACGGTGCTCGCGCGCGTCGCGCTCCAGCGTCGCGCAGCGGGCGTGGGGCTGCCGACCGAGCCGCTCTACCTGCGACGCCCTGACGTCCAGGAGCCCGTGCGGGCCGTCCCCGCGGCGGGAGGTGCGCGATGACCGCGGCACCGGTCCGGCTGCGCCCCCTGCGACGCGACGACTTCGACCGCGTGCTCGAGCTCGAGCGCGAGCTCTTCGGCCCCGGCGCGTGGACCTACGGCATGCTCGCCGAGGAGCTCGCGGCCTGGGGCCGCTGGTACGTCGTGGCCGAGGAGGTCGAGTCGGAGGCCGTCGGGCGGGCCGCCGCGGGCCGCGGCCGCGAAGCCGTCCTCGACCGCCGCGGGCTGCACCGCGTGGTCGGGTACGCCGGGCTCTGGTTCGACGGCGACGTCACCCAGGTCATGACGGTGGGCGTCGACCCGCTCACCCAGCGGCGCGGCGTCGGGCGCGCGCTCATGGACGCGCTCGTCCGCCGCTCGCGCGAGCTCGGCGCGAGCGCCGTCTTCCTCGAGGTGCGCGTCGACAACGAGCCCGCGCTCGCGCTCTACGCCGACCTCGGCTTCGAGCGGCTCGGCGTCCGCAAGCGCTACTACCAGCCCGAGAACAAGGACGCGTACACGATGCGGCTCCTCCTGGACGAGCCCGGGAGCGCGGCAACCCCCGCGGAGAGGGACGCCTCATGACCACCGACCCCCGCGCCGCCGTCCTCGTCACGGTCGACGAGCTCGCCGCCGACCTCCGGCTGGGTGGCGCCGACCCCGCGCCCGGCGCCCCGGTGCTCCTCGACGTGCGGTGGGCGCTCGCGGCCGCCGGGCAGACGTTCGACGGCCTCGCGCACTACCGGGCCGGGCACCTGCCGGGCGCGGTGTTCGCCGACCTGGAGACCGAGCTCGCCGCCGCGCCGTCGCCCGCCCAGGGCCGGCACCCGCTGCCCAGCACCGCACAGCTCCAGGCGGCCGCCCGCCGCTGGGGCGTCCGCCACGACTCCCGCGTCGTCGTCTACGACGCCACCGGGGGCATGGCGGCGGCGCGCGCCTGGTGGCTGTTGCGCTACTTCGGCCTGCGCGACGTGCGGATCCTCGACGGCGGCCTGCCCGCCTGGCAGCGCGCCGGCCACCCGCTCGAGGCCGACGACGTCGAGGCGTCGCCCGGCGACGTCGTCCTCACGCCGGGCCACCTGCGCACGCTCGACGCGTCGGACGCCGCGGCGCTCGCGGCGTCGGACGACGGCGTGCTGCTCGACGCCCGCGCCGGCGAGCGCTACCGCGGCGAGACGGAGCCGGTCGACCCGCGCGCGGGGCACATCCCCGGCGCCGCCTCGGCTCCGACGACGGAGAACCTCGCGGCGGACGGGACGTTCCTGCCCACGGACGCGCTGCGCGAGCGGTTCGCCGCCCTCGGCGCGACGGCGGGCACGCACGTCGGCGTCTACTGCGGCAGCGGCGTCACGGCCGCGCACGAGGCCGCCGCCCTGGCCGCGGCAGGCGTCCAGGCGAGCCTCTACGCGGGTTCCTGGAGCCAGTGGTCGAACGACCCGTCGCGCCCGGTCGCGACGGGCGCGGCGCGCGGCTGACCGGACACGCGGACGGCCGCCCTCCCCGTGCGGGAGGGCGGCCGTCCGGCGTGTCCGGTCCGGAGACCTCAGTGGGTGGACGAGACCTCGTCGAGGTCGAAGCGGGGCAGGCGCGGGTACACGGTGCCCTCGCCCTCGGCGTGACCGACGTTGACCACGAGGAACGCCTTGTTGCCCGTGCCGGCGAAGAACGCCTCGTTGACGCCGTCGTAGTCGGCGGCGTGCATCGGGCCGGCGGCGAGGCCGGCGGCGCGCAGGCCCATGATCAGGTAGCCGGTCTGGAGGTGGGCGTTCATGCTGCCCATGCCGTGGCGCATCTCGTCCATCGGGGCGAAGGACTCGCCGACACCCGGGGCGTGCGGGAACAGCGTGTCCATGTGCTCGTGGAAGTTGTGGTCGTAGGCGAGCACGAGGGTCGCGGGGGCGTCCTCGACCTTGGCCTTGTTGCCGTCGGGCATGAGCTCCACGAGGCGGGCCTTGGCCTCCGGCGTGCGGACCACGGCGAAACGCAGGGGGAGCGAGTTCATCGCGGTCGGGCCGAACTTGGCGAGGTCCCAGGCGGCCGCGAGCTCGTCGTCGGTGACCGGGGCGTCGGTCCACTGGTTGGTGGTGCGAGCGGCGCGGAAGAGGAGGTCCGCGGCGGTCTCGTCGATGGCGAGGTCGGCGGTGGTGCTCAGGGTGACGGTCATGGCAGTCAGAACGCGCCACCCCCGGGAAGTCATCCAACATTCAACCGTGACGTCTTTCACAAGTGGGCGTCACCTCGTGGGGTCGCGCCCGCGACGTGCGACGACGGGATGGGAGGATGGGCCCATGGCTTCCGGCGACCCTCTCGTTCTCGGGATCGAGACCTCCTGCGACGAGACGGGCGTCGCCCTCGTGCGCGGCGACGACCTGCTGGTCGACGCCACCGCGAGCTCCATGGACGAGCACGCCCGCTTCGGCGGCATCATCCCGGAGGTCGCCAGCCGAGCCCACCTCGAGGCGATGATCCCCACGATCCAGCAGGCGATCGGCGAGGCCGGCGTCGACCTGTCCGAGGTCGACGCCATCGCCGTCACGGCCGGGCCCGGCCTGGTGGGCCCGCTCACCATCGGGGCGTCGGCCGCCAAGGCCCTCGCCGTCGGCCTCGGCAAGCCGCTCTACGGCGTCAACCACGTCGTCGGCCACGCGTGCGTGGACCAGCTCGTCCACGGGGCGTTCCCCGAGCGGGTCATGGCCCTGGTGGTCTCGGGCGGTCACAGCTCGCTCCTGCTGGTCGACGACGTCGCCACGTCCGTCACCGAGCTCGGGTCGACGCTCGACGACGCCGCCGGCGAGGCCTTCGACAAGGTCGGCCGCCTGCTCGGCCTGCCCTACCCCGGGGGACCGCACGTCGACCGCCTCGCACGTGAGGGCGACCCGACGGCGATCCGCTTCCCGCGCGGCCTCACCGCCGCGAAGGACCAGGCCAGGCACGCGTACGACTTCTCGTTCTCCGGCCTCAAGACGGCCGTGGCCCGCTGGGTCGAGAACGAGCAGGACGCGGGCCGCCCCGTCCCGGTCGCCGACGTCGCGGCGTCGTTCGCCGAGGCCGTCGTCGACGTCCTCACGGCCAAGACCATCGCCGCGTGCCGCCGGCACGACGTCGACACGCTCGTCATCGGCGGCGGGTTCTCGGCCAACAGCCAGCTCCGTGAGATGGCGGCCGCCCGGTGCGCGGCGGAGGGGATCGACCTGCGCATCCCGCCGATCCGCTACTGCACCGACAACGGGGCGATGATCGCGGCCCTCGGCTCGGCCGTCGTGCGCGCGGGTGTGGCGCCGAGCACGCTCGGCATCGGCGTCGACTCGTCGATGCCGCTCACCACCGTGTCCGTCTGAGCCACCGGCGGCGGGGCCGCCGTCCCTCCCGCGCCAGCACCGTCGCCAGCACCGCCGCGGCCCCGGCCGCCGCCACGCCCCAGCCGCGCGCCGACGCCGCCCACCCCCGTCCGGGCCGAACGGGAACACCGGCACCGACCCGTCGAACGGGCGGACCAGCGCCCAGGCCGAGACCAGCGGCACCACGGCGACCGCCCACCGTCCGCCCGGCGTCGCCTCGTCGCGGGTCCGCCGCCACGTCGTCCAGGCGGCCGCGGCGACCGCGGCCGCCGCGCCCTGGAGCAGCACGTGCCCCGGGTGCCCGAACAGCCCGTGGCGGGCCCACCACACCCCGCGGCCCACGCGCCGAGCAGCGCCGCGACCCCGGCCGAGCGCGCGGCCGTGCGCCACGCGAGGCCGCGCGGCGTCACGTCCACGACGGCCGCGGCGGGCTCGTCGAGGCACCAGCCGACCGCGGCCGCCAGCAGCCCGACGGCGACCCCTTCGAGCGGCCACAGCGTCCAGGGCCGCCACCGCACCAGCGCGAGCAGGCCGACCACGAGCACCGCGGCGACGGCCACGAGCACCCACGGCACGGCCCGCGTCGCGTGGCGCAGCATCAGAACGACGGCCCGGGCAGCGGGTTGCGCACCGCGTCGGGCAGCCCGAGCGTCATGGTCGCCACGAGCGCGACCACCGCGAGGGCAAGCGTCCCGACGAGCAGCGGCCGCAGCCGCGACCGGTCGCTCTCGGCGTCGTGCCACATCGCGACGAGCACACAGAGCGCGCACAGCGCGAGCTGGTAGACGACCCACGCGGCCGGCGAGCCCGGCAGGGCGACCCACGAGGACGCGCCGGAGCCCGCGTCGCCCCAGCTCAGCGGCCCGTACCAGTACACCCAGGGCCACACCACGTGCCAGCGCCAGGTCGCCTCGAAGTTGCCCTGGAGCAGGATGGTGACCAGGACGACGGCGACGGCAGTGATCGCCGTGACCCCCCGCTGCGGGAGCCACCGCGTGACGACGAGCCCGAGCAGCGGGCCACCGACCGCCGGCACCACGCCGAGCGCGGCCATGACCACCACGACGTGCGCGGTGCTGACCGGCCCGAACGGGACCGCGGCCGCGCTGGGCGGCTGCACGGCGAGGAGGACCAGCGCGGCGGCGAACCAGAGCAGCGCGGTCGCGAGCGGCACGACGACGGCGGCCGCGAGCGCGAGCGTGCGCGTGCGCTCGGGGACGGCGACGGCCCCGGCGGCCGCGGCGGCGCGGTCGGAGCGCCGCACCAGCCCGGCCATGACGAGGAGCCCGACGACGCCGATCAGCGCCGCGGGGACGATCATCGTCATCGTCGAGGACGTCCCGTCGTCGACGAGGAAGGACTGGACGGTGGACGCGAGCGCCACCGCGACGCCCGTGAGGAACAGCCACGAGGTGGCGTAGTGGCGGATCTCCCGGCGGGCCAGGGTGGCGAGGACCGGCGGGGTGAGGGTGGTGCTCATGCGTGGGCTCCTTCGCTCGTGCCACGGCGTGCGGACGCGGCGCGCAGCAGCAGGTAGGCGTCCTCCACCGTCGGGTCGACGGCCGTCGAGGTCTGGGTGTCGGGCGTGCCGCCGACGGAGTGGACGAGACCGGTGCCGGTCTTCCAGGTGCCGACGGCGCCCTCGCTGGGTGCCGGTCCCTGGTGGACGTGGCCGGCGGCGACGGCGAGCAGCTCGGCGACGCTGCCGTCGAACCGCACGCGTCCGGCCTCGAGCACGATCACACGGTCGCACAGGGCCGAGACGTCCTCGGTCTGGTGCGTCGAGATGAGGACGGTGCAGCGCAGCGAGGAGAGGATGCCGCGGAGCGAGGCCCGCTGCTCCGGGTCGAGGCCGGTGGTCGGCTCGTCGAGCACGAGCAGGTCCGGGTCGCCGAGGAGCGCCTGCGCGATCGCGAGCCTGCGCCGCTGACCGCCGGACAGCGCGCGGATCCGCACGGTGGAGCGGTCGCCCAGCTCGACCAGGTCGAGCACGCGGCGCACCTCCCGGTGCCGGGCCTCGGTGTCGCGCCACTCCTTGAGCACGGCGACGTAGTCGACGAACCCGGCCGCCGTCATGCCGCGCGGGAACACGACCTCCTGCGGCAGGTAGCCGATGCGGCGCCGGGCCGCGGTGCGCTCCGCGTGCGTGCCGGTGACCTCGTGGCCGGCGACGGTCACGGTGCCGGTCGACGGCGGCAGCGCGCTCGAGAGCAGCCGCAGCATCGTCGTCTTGCCGGCACCGTTCGGGCCGAGCAGGCCGATCACGCCGGTGCCGAGGGTCAGCGTCGTCGGGTGGAGGGCCACGGTGCGTCCGTAGCTCTTCGAGACGTCGCGCAGGGTGGCGGTCATCGGGGGGCTCCCATCGCGGGCAGGGTGGTGAGGGCACGGGTCAGGACGATCCCGAGGAGGACGGCGACGAGGGCGAAGCCCGCCTGGGTCCCGCCGCCGGAGACGGCGTCCAGGTGCCCCGCCTGGTCGACGGCGACGACCGCGGCCGCCCAGCCCGCCCCGACGACGCCGCACGCCGTCCGCGCGGACAGCCGCGTGAGCAGCACCAGCGCCGCGCCCGACAGGCACAGCGACGGCAGGAGCCACACCCAGGCCAGCGCGTGCAGGGCGGGGACGGCGGCGCCCACGAGGGCGGTCGACGGCACGGCGACGGCGAGGGTGGCCGCGGTGCGCAGCAGGGCGAGCCGGAGCTTGGAGAAGGGCGTCGGGCCCGCGACCTCGCGCAACGGGTCGGTCGCGTCGAACGCGGCCGCGACCGCCACGAGCGGCACCAGGGGCGCGAGCAGCAGGAAGGCGAGCTCGGCGCGGCCGACGTGCGCGGCCACGATCGCGCTCAGCACGGCACCGCCGACGGCCAGCGCCCACGGCAGCCGCAGGTCGCCGGCGGCGGCGAGCACGACGACGGCGTCGTCGGGCAGGCCCAGCCGGCGGAGCCAGCGCAGGTGCGCGGGCGGTCGCGGTGCGCCGATCTCGGCGTGGACGGCCCGCCACACGGGCGCGTACCCGCCGGTCAGCGGGTCGTCGGCGGCGAGCGCGACGGGTCGTGCGGCGTCGCGGCACACGGGGCAGCCGGTCACGTGGGTCTCGACCGCGGCCTCCGCCGCGGGGTCGAGGCGGCCGGCGGCGTACGCCTGCCAGGTCGCGGGGTCGACGTGCCACTCGCTCATGCCCATCCCTCCATCGCCGTGCCGTCGTTCGCCGCGCCAGCCAGGAGCTGCGCCCGCATGCGGGCCTTGGCGGTCCGCACCCGGCTCTTCACGGTCCCGACGGGCACCCCGAGCAGCCGCGCGGCCTCGCGCGTGGTCAGCCCGTCGACGACGGTCGCCTGGATCGCCTGCCGCAGCTCCGGCGAGAGGCCGCGCAGGGCGTCGCCGACGTCGCCGTGCTCGACGGCGAGCAGCAGCTCGTCCTCGGCGCTGCGCACGGCCGGAGACAGGGCCGCGGCGGTCAGGGCGCTGACGGGTCGCGGGCCGCCGCGTGCGCGCAGGCGGGACACGAGCTGGCGGATCGCGATGCCCCACAGCCAGGCGCCGACGTCGCCGTCGCCGCGGTACCGGCCCGCGGAGCGCCACACCGCGACGAACGTGTCCTGGAGGGCGCTCGCGGCCAGCTCGTCGTCGGGCGTCCGGCGTCGCAGACGGAGCTGGAGCCACGCCCAGTGCCGTTCCACGAGCTCGCGCAGCGCGCGCTCGTCGCCCGCCGCGACCTGGGCCAGCAGGTCGGCGTCGCTCGGCGCGGGTGTGTCCATGCTCACACTGTCGCGCGCACGGCCCCGATCGGATCACGCGACCGGCGGCTGCGCCGGGTGATCCTGGGCGCGACGGTGTCAGCGGCCGCCCGTGGCCTGGAGGCGGAGCCCGGCGAGGAGCAGGTCGAGGCCCGCGCGGAACTGCTCGGCGTCGTCGTGCCCGGCGAACTCGTCGACGACGTGATGCACGAAGGGGTACTCGGCGGGGTCGAGGGAGCGCCACTGCGCCGCTGCGGCGGCGAGGAAGGTCTCGCGGTCGACCTCGCCGTCGAGCACCTCCTGCGGCGGCTGCTGTCCCAGGTCGGCCGCGGTGCCGACGACGAAGCCGATGACGGCGGAGACGGCGTGGAAGGCCTGCCGCCGCGTGAGGTCGAGCCGCATGACCTGCTGGCCGATCCGCTCGTAGAGCAGGAGCGCGTTGGGCTGCGCGCCGGTGTTGCGCATGAAGTAGGCACCGAGCCACGGCCGCTCGACGATGACGTCGAAGACGGTGACGGCGATGGACCGGAGGTTGTCGATCGGGTCGTCGCCGTCGCGGAACCGCTCGATGTCCGCGAGCGGGCCGGCAAGGACGTGGTCCGTCGCCCTGTCGAGCAGCTCGTCCTTGCTGGACACGTACCAGTAGATGCTCGCCACCCCGCCCCCGAGCCGGGCGGCGAGCGCGCGGAACGTCAGGGCGGGCTCGCCGGCCTCGTCGAGGAGGGCGACGGCCTCCGAGATCACGGTCTCCATCGAGTGCGAGGCCCTGCGGCGGGTGGCTGGCATGTGGCGATCCTCTCAGGGTCAGGAGCCTTGCCCGCTATCGAACAGCGTTCTATGGTGTGCGGAGCGACGTTATCGAACGCCGTTCGATCCTGGAGGTCTCGTGAGCACCACAACCCTGGCGACGCAGCCGCGCACCTATCCCTCCCTGCGCGCGGCGTGGATCCCGCTCGTCGCGCTGTGCCTCGCCTTCTTCGTGGAGATGGTCGACAACACGCTGCTGACGATCGCGCTGCCCACCATCGGCCGCGACCTCGGCAGCGGCACGACCGCGCTGCAGTGGGTCAGCGGGGCATACTCCCTCACGTTCGGCGGCCTGCTGCTCACGGCAGGGTCGGCCGCCGACCGGCTCGGGCGACGCCGCGTGCTGCTGACCGGGCTCGCGGCGTTCGGCCTCATCAGCCTCCTGGTCCTGGCCGTCGGCTCCACGGGCCAGCTCGTCGCGCTGCGCGCCGGCCTGGGCCTCGCCGCGGCCGCGATGGCGCCCATCACCAACTCGCTCGTCTTCCGCCTGTTCGACGACAAGGACCTGCGCATGCGCGCGATGACGGTCATGATCGTCGTCGGCATGAGCGGGTTCATCCTGGGCCCGCTGCTCGGCGGCAGCGTCCTGGCCCACGTGCGCTGGGAGTGGCTGCTGGTCGTCAACGCCCCGATCGCGCTCATCGCCTGGGTCGGCGTCCGCCTCGGCGTCCCCGCCGACCGTCGCGAGGACCTCACCGACGAGAGGCTCGACCTGCCCGGGGCCGCGCTCAGCGTCGCCACCATCGGCCTCGCCTGCTACACGCTCACCAGCGGCGTCGAGCACGGGTGGCTCTCGGTGGCCACCCTCGGGTCGGCGCTCGGGGCGGCCGTCGCGCTGGCGGCGTTCGTGCGGCACGAGCGCCGCACGCCCCAGCCCATGCTCGACCTGTCCGTCTTCGCCAGCGGGACCGTGCGCGGCGCGTCCGTCGCGCAGATCGGCACGTCCATCGCCATGGCCGGCGTGATGTTCGGCCTGATCCTGCACTTCCAGTACGCCTACGGCTGGAGCCCGATGCGGGCTGGGCTCGCCAACCTGCCCCTCATCGTCACGATGATCGCCGCCACGCCCGTCTCGGAGTCGCTCGCCAAGCGGTACGGCCACCGGGTCGCCTGCGTCGTCGGGACGGGCCTCCTCGTCGCGGCGCTCGCGGGCCTCGCGTGGGGCGTCGACCGCGGGTACGCCGTCATCGCCGTCTGCATGGTGGTGCTGACCGTCGGCCTGCGCACCGTGATGACGATCTGCGCCGTGGCGCTCGTCGACGCGATGCCCGCCAACCGCACGTCCGTCGGTGCCGCGCTCAACGACACCGCGCAGGAGGTCGGCACGAGCGTCGGCACCGCCGTCGTCGGCACGCTCGTCGCCGTGCTCGTCACGCAGGCCCTGCCGTCCGGGACGTGGGGCGCGGACCTCGTCGCGCGCTTCTTCCACGGCGAGCGGGTGACGTACGCGGTCCTGGCCGTGCTGGTCGGCGTCGTCGCCGGCTGGGGCGCGCTGACCCTGACCGACTCCCGCTCCACGGAGGAGCACCCCGAGGCCGCGTGAGCGGGCGTGCCGAGCCTGCGACGGGTGGCTCCTCAGGGGGCGGCGGGCAGCGGGTGCCCGGCGCGCAGCTCGGCGACGAGGTGCCCGACGACGGCCTCCAGGCCGTCGTGCCCGCCGCCGTGCGCCCGCGCCACGGCGAGCTGGCGCTGGTAGGACGCGCCCCGGTCGAGGATGTCGAGCACGCCGGCCAGCTCGGCCTCGCACCCCAGCCGGGCCGCGACGGGCCGCAGCTTGGCCACGAGCCGCCGCGTCGCGTCGGTGACGAGCTCCTCGTTGCCCACGTCGTCGAGGATGACGATGGCGTCCAGGCCGTAGCGGGCAGCCCGCCACTTGTTCTCCTGGACGAACCACTGCGGCATCGTCGGCAGCGGCCTGCCCTCGTCGAGGAGCGTCGACAGGTGCTCCACGAGGCAGTGCGTGAGCGCCGCGAGCGCCAGCAGCTCCTCGATGTTGGAGACGCCGTCGCTCACGCGCACCTCGATGGTGCCGAACCGCGGCGAGGGCCGCAGGTCCCAGCGCACGTCGTTGATGTCGTCGATGACGCCGGTGCGCAGCATGTCGTCGACGTAGGTCTCGAGCTGGTCCCACGTCTCGAGCTGGTAGGGGAGCCCGGCGGTGGGCAGCTGCTGGAACAGCAGGGCGCGCATGGAGGCGTACCCGGTGTCGCGCCCGTCGAAGAACGGCGACGACGCCGACAGCGCGAGCAGGTGCGGGTAGTAGACGAGCAGCGACCGGATGATGGGCAGCACCTTGGCCCGGTCCTCGACACCCACGTGCACGTGGACCCCGTAGATGAGCATCTGCCGCCCCACATCTGCGCCCGGTCGACGACGGTGTGGTACCGCTGCTTGTCGGTGACCTTCTGGGTGCCCCAGTGGGAGAAGGGGTGGGTGCCGGCGCTGACGAGCTCGACGCGCATGGGGTCGGTGACGGCGCGCACCTCGCCGAGCGTGCGGACCAGGTCCGCCCCGGCGGCCGCGACGGTGTCGCACACGCCCGAGACGATCTCCACGGTGTTGCGCAGGAACTCCGGGTGCACGTGCGGGTGGCCGCCGTCGGGGGACAGGGCGCCGACCACGGCCGGCCCGGCCTGGCGCATGTCGCCGGAGTCGGCGTCGACGAGCGCGAGCTCCCACTCGAGCCCGAGGGTCGATCGTCGCGAGGCCGCGAACTCCAGCACCATGGGGACATGGTTCCATGCGCGCCGCCGCGGCGCGGCGGAGGGGCGCGTCCGGGCCCTCAGCGGGGCAGCGGCTCCACGACCAGCACCTGCTGGCTGCCCGCGACGCGCGTGAGCACGAGTGTCGCCTCGGTCGGGCCCTTGAGCGACAGCTGCGCGCGCAGCGCCTCGGGCGTCACGGCCGTGCCGCGCTTCTTGATCGTGACCCGCCCGACGCCGCGTTCCCGCAGGTACGCCTTGAGCCGCTTGACGCCGAAGGGCATGACGTCGAGCACGCGGTAGCCCGTGGCGATGGGCGCCTCGATCGACCCGGTGCCCACGGCCGCCGACGGACCCGGGGCGTCCGTGGTCACGTAGGCGATGGTCGGGTCGAGCAGCCGCCCGCCCAGCTCGGTCACCGCCTGCCCGACCAGCCCGGCGCGGATGACGGCGCCGTCGGGCTCGTAGAGGTACGCCCCGGGCTTGCCGACGGGCGGGGCCTCGTCGTACGCCGGGCCTGCGGCGTGCGCGCCCACGGGCACCGCGCTGCGCAGCGTGCGCGACCGGGTGGTGCCGCCCGCGGTGTGCAGCACCAGCGCGCTGCGGCCGGGCCCGTCCGGGGCCAGCGGCCCGAACCAGAGCCCGGCCTCGACGACGTCGCCGTCCACCGACACCCACTGCGTCTCGGCGTCGGCGGGCAACCCCTGGTGCGGGATGCCCGGACCCACCTTGACGCCGACGGCGGGCACCTGCTCGCGCAGCGCCCACACGGCGTCGAGCGGCGGGGCGTACGCGCCGGGGTCGAAGATGCGCTGGCCGCCGCGCGTGCGGCGGGCCGGGTCGGCGTAGACGCCGTCGACGGCCTCGGCGCGCAGGTCCAGCGCGAGGCCGTCCGCGCAGCGCACCTCGGCCTCGGGGAACGCGCGCAGGTTGGACGCGGCGATCGCGGCGGTGACCTCGTCGATGTCGGTGGCGAGCACCTGGAGCCCGACGCCGGCGAACGCGAGCGCGTCCGCGCCGATGCCGCTCGTGAGGTCCGCGACCTTCGTGACGCCGGCCGCCAGGTAGCGGCGGGCGTGCAGCGCCGCGACCAACAGGCGGGTGGCCTGCTCGACGCCGTCGGGCGTGAACAGCATCGCGTCGGCGAAGTCGCCGAGCTTCGCCCGGGCCTTGGCGCGCAGCCGCGACTGCGTCATGGCCGCGGCCGCCAGGTCGGGGTCCACGCCGTCGTCGCGCAGGCGCATGGCCAGGGCCATCGCGCGCTTCTCGTCGTACGCGGGGAGCGCCGAGAGCAGCGCCTCGCCCTCCGGGCTCAGCAGCTTGACCAGCGTCGACATGCTCAGGCGCTCCACGCGCCTATCGTCGCATCGCGCCCGGGGCGACGCCGCGGGCGTGGCCCGCGGCGGTCAGGCCTGGAGGACCGCCAGCAGCCCGTCCGCGACGCGCGGCGCGACGGAGAACACCGCCAGGTGAGTGGGCGCCTTGGCGGCGATCGCGGCCCGCAGCGCCGCGACGTCGCCCGCCGCGGACGACGTCCCGACGACGGCGGGTGCCGCGACGAGCTCGGCGGTGCCGAGGCTGCGCCAGACGGCGGCGAGCCCCACACGCGCCGCGAGCGCGTCGGTGACCGCGATGCCGTCGGGCTCCGGGCCGGGCGCGAGCCGCTGGAGCGTGCCCACCAGGCCCTCGGCGGCGCCCCACTCGACGTACTCGGTGAGGAACTCGACGGCGTCGGCCGCGGCCTCCTTGGCGGCGGCGCCGGCCAGCATGCGCCGGGCGCCGGCGACGGCGTCGAGGTCGGCGAGCGCCTCGGGGACGGCGTCCTCGAGCTGGGCGATCGTCTCGCGCACGTCCTCGCCGATCGGCGCCATGGTCACGGCGCGCGAGACGGCGCGCAGCGCCGCGACGTCGTCGGGGCCGAGCGGGAGCACCCGCCACGCCACCTCGCCGCCCAGGCTCACGGGCAGCAGGGCCGCCTTGAGGTCCGCGAGGGCGCGCTCGGCCTCGAGGCGCACGAGGGTGCGCTGCGCCTGCACCTGCGCGTGGTAGTCCGCCCAGTTCCGGGCGCTGGCGACGATCTGCTGCGTGTCCATCGGGGGACATGGTGCCCGGTCGGAGGGCCCGAGCGCCACGTGGTGGCCGACCCCGCCCGCCACGACGGCCCTCGCTTTGGCACTCGACTTGTCAGAGTGCTAATCGCGCTCCTAGATTGTCCATCAGCGCACGCGCGCTGTGCCGGCACCCGCGACGACGGCCAGCGCTGCGACGCGTCCTAGTCCAGCACGCACGACATGCGAAAGAGGAGGTCCGACGTGTCGGTCCCCATCAAGCCGCTCGAGGACCGGATCGTCGTCAAGGCCATCGAGGCCGAGACCACGACCGCTTCCGGCCTGGTCATCCCGGACACCGCCAAGGAGAAGCCCCAGGAGGGCGAGGTCCTGGCCGTGGGCGAGGGTCGCTTCGACGACAACGGCAACCGTGTCCCGGTCGACGTCAAGGTCGGCGACAAGGTCATCTACAGCAAGTACGGCGGCACCGAGGTCAAGTACGCGGGCGAGGAGTACCTGGTGCTCTCGGCGCGCGACATCCTCGCCGTCGTCGTCGGCTGACACCAGCCGTCAGACGCGACGAAGCCCTCTGCACCGTCCTTGGTGCAGAGGGCTTCGTCGTACCTCGGGTCAGCCGGTCTTCTTGGCGAGGATCGCCGCGCGCTCGTCCTCGGAGAGACCGCCCCAGACGCCGTACGGCTCGCGCACGCGGAGCGACTGCTCGCGGCACTGCATCATCACGGCGCAGGTGTTGCAGATGGCCTTGGCGGCCTCTGCGCGACGGCGGCGGGTCGAGCCCCGCTCGCCTTCAGGGTGGAAGAAGAGCGTGTCGTCGGCGTCGCGGCAAGCGCCCTGGTACTGCCACTCCCACAGCTCCATCACCGGGCCGGGCAACCTCGAGATCTCCGTCATGGCGGCCAACTTACAAGTTGTTCAGAAGTTGGTCAACGGTGTGGTTGTGCAGGTGGTGGCCCCTTGTGCCTGGCGCGTTCCCGGGGCCGTGCGCGGGAATCCGGCCAGGTTAGTTGTTCGACCAGACACAATCGCGCCACCCGACGTGGCGCAGTGGCAAGCGCACGACCCGGTCGGCACAATCGAGCCATGACTCCCACCAGGCCCGCCTCGTCCGGCAGGCCCAGCGCGCCGAGCCCAGGGCTCGCCGTCGCCGCGGTGGCTCGCCGGCTCGGGGTCGCCCCCGCCACGCTGCGCACCTGGGACCGCCGCTACGGCCTCGGCCCGTCGGGTCGCACGGCCGGCTCGCACCGCCGCTACACGCCCGAGGACGTGGCGCGGCTGCTGGTCATGCGCCGGCTCACGGTCGAGGGCGTCGCGCCCGTCGACGCCGCGCGTGCCGCGCTCGAGACCGAGGTCGACAAGCTCGACACCTCCACGACGACGCCCGGCCGGCGTGCCGCGGCGGCCCAGAGCGCGGCGAGCGCGGGCACGCCCGACGAGCCCGAGGGGCCGCGCGGTCGCGGCCACCTGCGCGCCCTGCCCGGGGGCGGCGAAGGAGCGCGCGGCGCCCACGCGACCTCGCTGCCCGGCGCCGCCCCGTCCACGATCTCCGCGCGGGTCGCCGCCGTCATCGACGCGGCGCTCGCCTACGACCAGTCGGCCTGCGACGGCCTGCTGCGCATCGGCGCCCAGGGCGACCCCGCCGCGTGGTGGACCCAGCTCGTCGAGCCGGCGTGGCTGCGCATCGCGCAGCGCACGGTGCTCGGCACGCCCGGCGAGGTGCCCGAGCTCGTGCTCGCCACGGCGGCCCTGCGCGCCCTGCGCGACTTCACCGAGGCCTTCGAGCAGGCCATGACCAACGCGGGCAACCCGCCGGCCAACCACCCGAGCCGGATGCGCAAGATCGTGCTGATCTTCGCCGCGCCCGACGAGGTGGTGCCGCTCGCGGCGCACGCGCTCGCGGCCGCCCTCGTGGCCCACGGGGCCACGGCGCGCGTCGTCACCGGGCCCGCGAGCACGCACCGCGCCGTCGAGCTCGTGACGATGGTGCGGCCCGCGGCGGTCGTGCTCGCGACGACCCTCGCCCGGCCCGACCTCGACGCCGTCCGCTCGGTGCACGACGCCTTCGCGAGCCTGCCGATCTTCGTCGGCCTGCGGCGCGAGAACGCGGCCAGCGAGCTGCCGCTCGCCCCGACCGTGCAACGCGTCCGGTCGTTCACGGGGCTGCTGCACGAGGTCCTCGCCGTCGTGGGGTAAGGCGGAGCGGAGCCGTAGCCTTGCCCGACGAGCGGGCTCGGGCACGGCGGGAGGGAAGCCCTGGCGGAGGGTGACGCAGGCCTCGGCCGACGCGGCTCTCGCCGCGTGCTGCCCCCGTAGACTTCCCCCATGACGGACGCTCACGATCCCTTCGCGAACCTCGGGCTCACGTACGACGACGTGCTGCTGCTGCCGGGCTACTCCGACCTCGCACCGTCGGACATCGACACGACGTCGCGCCTGACCCGCGAGATCTCGCTGCGCGTGCCGCTGGTCTCGGCGGCCATGGACACCGTCACCGAGGCCCGCATGGCGATCGCCATGGCCCGCCAGGGCGGCATCGGCGTGCTGCACCGCAACCTCTCGATCGAGGACCAGGCCCGCCAGGTCGACCTCGTCAAGCGCACGCAGACGGGCATCATCGACAACCCGGTGACGATCGGCCCGGAGAAGACCCTCGAGGAGCTCGACAAGCTCGCGGGCGAGTACCGCATCTCGGGCTTCCCCGTCGTCGACGCCGACCACCGCCTCATCGGCATCGTGACCAATCGCGACCTGCGCTTCACGCCCGTCGCCGAGTGGGCCACGACGACCGTCGCGGACGTCATGACCCCCGCCCCGCTCATCACGGGCCCGTCGACGATCTCGCGCGAGGAGGCCACCGTCCTGCTCCGCAAGCACAAGCTGGAGCGCCTCCCGCTGATCGACGCGTCCGGGCGCCTCGCGGGCCTCATCACCGTCAAGGACTTCGTGAAGTCCGAGCAGTTCCCGAACGCGTCGAAGGACGGCCAGGGCCGCCTGCTCGTCGGCGCGGCCATCGGCTACTACGGCGACGCGTGGGAGCGTGCGACCACGCTCATCGACGCCGGCGCCGACGTGCTCGTCGCCGACACCGCGCACGGCAACGTGCGCATGCTCATCGAGATGGTCGAGCGCCTCAAGAAGGACCCGGCCACGCGCGACGTGCAGGTCATCGGTGGCAACGTCGCCACGCGCGAGGGCGCACAGTCGTTCGTCGACGCCGGCGCGGACGCCATCAAGGTGGGCGTCGGCCCGGGCTCGATCTGCACCACGCGCATCGTCACGGGCGTCGGCGTCCCGCAGGTGACCGCCGTGTACGAGGCCTCGCTCGCCGCGCGGCCCGCCGGCGTGCCCGTCATCGCCGACGGCGGCATGCGCCACTCGGGCGAGATCGGCAAGGCCATCGTGGCCGGCGCGGAGACGGTCATGCTGGGCTCGATGCTCGCCGGCACGGCCGAGTCGCCCGGCGAGACGATCCTCGTCAACGGCAAGCAGTTCAAGGCGTACCGCGGCATGGGCTCCATCGGCGCGATGTCGTCGCGCGGCAAGAAGTCCTACTCGAAGGACCGCTACTTCCAGGCCGAGGTGGCGGACGACTCGCTCATCGTGCCCGAGGGTGTCGAGGGCCAGGTGCCGTTCAAGGGCTCGCTCACCACGGTCGCGCACCAGCTCGTGGGCGGCCTGCACCAGACGATGTTCTACGTCGGCGCGCGCACGATCCCGGAGCTCCAGGAGAAGGGCCGGTTCGTGCGCATCACGTCCGCCTCGCTCAAGGAGAGCCACCCGCACGACGTGCAGATGACGGTCGAGGCGCCGAACTACACGGGGTTCTGAGCGGACCTCGCACGGGTCCTGCGACGGCGCGTCGGACGACGGGGTGACCCGTCGCCCGACGCGGAGTCGCAGGACCCGTGCGTGTCACCAGGTCGCGTGCTCCACGGGCCACGCCGTCGAGGCGCCCGGGCCGTCGAAGCCCTGGCTCTCGCGCCATTCGTTGAAGCTGCGCGCCCACGTGTCGTGCGCGCCCACCTGTGCCGCGTGCAGCTCCTCCAGGCTCATGGCCCCGAGCACCGGGAACGCGCGCACCAGCGCGTCGAGCACGTCGAGCGTCGCGAGCACGTCCACGTCGGCGGCGTGCAGCTCGTCGGTGGCCAGCACCCCGTAGTGCTCCACGAGGTTGCCGAGCCGCCGCTTCCCGGGGCGGTACCGGTCCTGCCAGCGGTCGATCACCAGCGGGTCGAGCACGGGGGTGACCGCGCGCCCGAGCCGCTCCGGCAGCGTCGCGAGCCCGTGCCGGGCCAGCTCGGCGTCGAGCAGCGACAGGTCGAACGACGCGTTGTAGGCGACGACGGGCACGCCCTCGCGCAGGTGCGCGGCGAGCTCCGCGGCGATCTCCTCGAGCGCGACGGCGGGCGACGTGCCGTGTGCCCGCGCGTGCTCGGTGGAGATGCCGTGGATGGCGGCGGCCTCGGCCGGGATGTCCACGCCCGGGTCGACGAGCCACGTGCGCACGTCCGTGCTCACGCCGGGGATGCGCAGCACCACGGCGGCCGTCACGATCCGGTCGTTCGCGACGTCGACGCCGGTGGTCTCCGTGTCGAACCCGACCAGCGGGCCCTGGGCCCAGCCGGCCGAGAACGCGTCGTACGACCGCTCGCTCATCGGGTGCTCCTCCATCTCGACGTCCTTGGCGCAGACCTTGCCACGCACCACCGACACGCCCACCGCCACGCCCCCGCGCAGCGCCTCGGGCGGGCCGCGGACCGGTCGGGGATCGACACCAGAAGGGCGTGCGTGGCCTGCGCCGGTAGGCTGTTCGGGTGAGCAACGAGATCGAGATCGGGCGCGGCAAGCGCGGACGCAGGGCGTACTCCTTCGACGACATCGCCGTCGTCCCGTCGCGTCGCACCCGCGACCCGAAGGACGTCTCGGTGGGCTGGCAGATCGACGCCTACCACTTCGAGCTGCCGATCATGGCCGCACCGATGGACTCCGTCATGAGCCCGGAGACGGCCATCGCGCTGGGCCGGTTCGGCGGTCTCGGCGTCCTCGACCTCGAGGGCCTGTGGACGCGGTACGAGGCGCCCGAGGCGCTGCTCGCCGAGATCGCGGAGCTGCCCGCCGACGAGGCGACGCGGCGCATGCAGCAGATCTACGCCGAGCCCATCAAGGCCGAGCTCATCACGCAGCGCCTCAAGGAGGTCCGCGCCGCGGGCGTCACCGTCGCGGGCGCGCTGAGCCCCCAGAACACGCAGGAGCACCACAAGGCCGTCGTCGACGCCGGGGTGGACCTGTTCGTCATCCGCGGCACCACGGTGTCGGCCGAGCACGTCTCGGGCAACGCCGAGCCGCTCAACCTCAAGCGCTTCATCTACGAGCTCGACGTGCCCGTCGTGGTCGGCGGAGCGTCCACGTACACCGCGGCGCTGCACCTCATGCGCACCGGCGCCGCGGGCGTGCTGGTCGGCTTCGGCGGCGGCGCCGCGCACACCACGCGCGTCTCGCTGGGCATCCACGCGCCGATGGCCACCGCGGTGTCCGACGTCGCGGCCGCGCGCCGCGACTACCTGGACGAGTCCGGCGGCCGCTACGTGCACGTCATCGCCGACGGCGGCGTCGGGCGCTCGGGCGACATCGTCAAGGCCGTCGCGTGCGGCGCCGACGCCGTCATGCTCGGCGCGGCGCTCGCCCGGGCGCAGGAGGCGCCGGGCCGCGGCTGGCACTGGGGCCCGGAGGCGCACCACGAGCAGCTCCCGCGCGGCGAGCGTGTCGAGGTCGGCACGTCCGGCACGCTCGAGGAGATCCTCTTCGGGCCGGGCCGCCAGGCCGACGGCACCCTCAACCTCGTCGGCGCGCTCAAGCGGGCGATGGCCACGACCGGGTACTCGGACCTCAAGGAGTTCCAGCGCGTCGAGGTCGTCGTCTCGCCGTACCAGCCGCACTGACCGGCCGCTGCTCCGTCGCGCAGGGCCCGGCTCCCCGGACGGGGCTGGGCCCTGCGCCGCCCCCGGATGTCGCGCCGGGCTGTCAGAGCGCGTGAGTAGGGTGGCCGGCATGGACACCGGTGACGCACTCCACGGTCTGCCCGGGCTCGTCGACCCCGAGCTCCCCGCCGGCACCTACGCGCTGGAGCCCCAGGTCGTCGCGCCGCTGCTCGCGCGGCTCGCGAGCTCGCGCAGCTCGGGGAGCACCGGGCGTCGGCCCCGTTCACCGGCGCACCGCTCGTCTCGCTCCCCGTGTCGTCGCCCGACGACGTCGCCGCCGCCGTCGCGCGGGCGCGCGCGGCGCAGGCCGCGTGGGCGGACGTCGCGGTGCGCGAGCGGGCGCGGGTGCTGCTGCGGTTCGCGAAGGCCGTGCTGGACCGGCAGTCCGAGGTGCTCGACCTCGTCCAGCTCGAGGGCGGCAAGGCGCGCGCGCACGCGTTCGAGGAGGTCGCCTACGCCTCCCAGGTCGCGCGGCACTACGCCGTCGCGGGCCCCGGGTACCTGGCGGCCCGCCGCGTGCGGGGCATGATGCCGCTCGTCACGGGGGCGTCGGTGCACCTGCGGCCCGTCGGGGTCGTCGGCGTCATCGCGCCGTGGAACTACCCGCTCGCGATGGCGGTCTCCGAGGCGCTGCCCGCGCTGGTCGCGGGCGACGCCGTCGTCGTCAAGCCCGACCCGCAGACGACGCTGACGGCGCTGTGGGTGGCCGAGCTGCTGGAGGCGTGCGGGCTGCCGGCCGACCTCTTCCTCGTCGTCGCGGGCGGGGCCGAGACGGGCGTCGCGCTGGTCGACGCCGTGGACCACGTCGCGTTCACGGGCTCGACGGCGACGGGCCGCCTCGTCGCGGCGCAGGCCGGGCGGCGACTCATCGGCGCGACGCTCGAGCTCGGCGGCAAGAACGGCATGTACGTCGCGGCGGACGCCGACGTCGACGCCGCGGTGGCCGGTGCGCTGCGCGCCTGCTTCGCGAACGCGGGCCAGCTGTGCGTGTCGGTCGAGCGCCTCGTGGTGCACGAGGCGGTGGCGGACGCGTTCGTCCCGGCGTTTGTCGCGGGCGCCCGCACGCTCCGGCTGGGCGGCGGCCTGGACTACTCCGCCGACGTCGGCTCGCTCGTCTCCGCGGACCAGCTCGCGCGCGTCTCCGGCCACGTCGACGACGCGCTCGGGCGCGGGGCGACCGCCCTGGCGGGAGCCGTGCACCGGGCCGACGTGGGGCCGTACTTCTACGCCCCCACCGTGCTCGACCACGTGCCCGACGACGCCCTGTGCGCCCGGGAGGAGACCTTCGGACCCGTCGTGTCGATCCGCCGCGTGGCGTCCGACGACGAGGCCGTCGCGGTCGTCAACGACTCCGAGTACGGGCTGAGCGCCTCGGTGTGGTCGCGCGACGTGGGCCGGGCACAGGCGGTCGCCGGCCGGATGCGCGCGGGGACGGTCAACGTCAACGACGGGTACATGGCGGCGTTCGGGTCCGTGGCGGCGCCGCTCGGCGGGTTCGGCGCCTCGGGCCAGGGCCGGCGGCACGGGCGCGAGATCGTGGAGGCGCTCAGCGAGCCGCAGACGATCGCCACCCAGCGCGTCTCGCTCGCGCGCATCGACGCCCTCGGCGGCGAGAGGGCGGCGGCCGTGCTCACCGCGGGGATGCGGGCGATGCGGGCGGCCCGGCTGCGCTGACGGGGGCGCCGCCGGATCGTCCGGCGGAGACGCCCTCGTCGGGCGCTCAGGCTCGGAGGGACTCGAGCTCGCCGCGCAGGTTCGTCTCGGCGGCGACCGCCCAGCGGGCGCGGCCCGCCGGTGTCGCGTAGAGCGACGGGAGCGCCAGGAGCTGCTCCAGGACCGCCGCACGGCCCGCCCGGAAGGCGCCGTCGGGGACGTGGCCGTACTCCGCGCGCACCTGGTGGACGTAGCGCGCGTACCGCTGCGGTGACCCGCCGAGGACGGCGAGGTCGGCGTCGCTGACGAGGCCGCCGAGCAGGTCGTCCGGCTCGGGGGCGTGCGCTGCGGTGAGCAGCACGAGCCGCTCGACCTCGGCGACGTCGTCGCTGGTCAGCGGGGTCGTGGCGAGCGCCTTGACCACGAGGGCGGCGGAGCGTTCCTCGTCGCGGCCCGCCTCGCCGTCGTGCACGGCATCGTGGAACCACACCGCGAGCCGGGCGGTGTGCGCGGAGGCGGCGTCGACGTCGGACGCGGTGAGCAGCTCGTCCAGCGCGTCGAGCGCGGCCGCCAGGTGCAGGCGGCCGTGGTAGACCCGGTGCGGCTCGGCCCAGCGGGTGATCAGGTCGGCGCCGACGACCGCCGGCAGGTCGCCGAGCGCGGCCCAGCGGTCGGTGAGGGCGGGGCGCTTGGCGGCCGCCCGTTCGTGGCCGGGCACGCGCAGCCCCGACGTCGCGAGGCGGCGGGCGAGGGTGCGCCCGTCGACCGGGGTCGCTCCCGCCGCGACGAGCTCGTCGTGGCGGGCCGCGGGGGCGTCGTAGTGGTCGAGGTCGAACCCGCGGTCGGGCAGTCCCGCGGCCTGCGCAAACTGGCGCAGCTCGTGCAGCGAGGCGTCGGAGACGAGGTGCGACCACAGCGTGCCGTGCGCGGGCCAGGCGGGCGGGTCGAGGAGGATCACCCGCCGAGCGTACGGACGCGCCCGCTCCCAGGTAAACGGACACCGACCCGGACGTCTGGCGAGGCGAGCGCTCGCGACCTGAAGGTGGCGGCGTCCCTGACGCTGTGAGCGGGCCCGGGTCGGCGGTTGGGCTCCGGGTCGGCGGATACAACTACCGACCCGGAACCGAACCGCCGACCCGGAGCCCAACCGCCGACCCGATAGCCGGGGAGGGGCGGCCGTCAGGCGATGGCCGCGACCGACTGGCGGGCGATCGCGAGCTCCTCGTTGGTCGGGACGACCATGACGAGCGGGCCCTCGTGCCCGTCGGGGCTGATGATGCGCGGCTCCTTGGAGCGGACCTGGTTCTTGGCCGGGTCGACGGCCAGGCCGAGGAAGCCGAGCGCGTCCGCGACCTCCTGGCGGATCGGGAACGAGTTCTCGCCCACGCCCGCCGTGAAGGTCAGCACGTCGATGCCGCCCAGGACGGCCGCGTACGCGCCCACGTACTTGACCAGGCGGCGGCGGTACACGTCGAGCGCGGCGATCGCGGTGGCGTCCCCGGCGTCGGCGGCGTTGCGCAGGTCGCGCATGTCGGAGCGGCCGGAGAGGCCCAGCAGGCCGGACTTCTTGTTGAGCAGGTCGTCGATGTCGTCGACGTCCATCCCGGCCACGCGCTTGAGGTGGAACACGATGGCGGGGTCGAGGTCGCCCGAGCGCGTGCCCATGACCAGGCCCTCGAGCGGCGTCAGGCCCATCGAGGTGTCGACGGCCACGCCGTCCACGACGGCCGACGCCGAGGCGCCGTTGCCCAGGTGCAGCACGACCTGCTTGAGGTCGTCGCGCCCGAGCACCTCGGCGACCTTCGCGGACACGTACTGGTGCGACGTGCCGTGGAAGCCGTAGCGGCGCACCTGGTGCTCCGCCGCGACGTCCGCGTCGATCGCGTAGGTGTACGCGGCCGGCGGCAGGGTCGCGAAGAACGCGGTGTCGAACACGGCGACGTGCGGCACGTCGAAGAGCTCGCGCGCCGCCTCGATGCCCGTCAGGTTCGCGGGGTTGTGCAGCGGCGCCAGCGGGACGAGCGCCCGGATGCCCTCGACGACGTCGTCGTCGATCACGGTGGGCTGCGAGTAGTGCGTGCCGCCGTGGACCACGCGGTGGCCGACGGCCACGATGCCGGCCTCGTCGAGCGACGGGCCGACCTCCTTGAACAGGTCGAGGACGAGGTGCAGGGCGACGCCGTGGTCCTTGATGGGAGCCTCGCGCTCGTGCTCCTCGTCGCCGACCTCGTGGACGATCCGACCCGACTCGAGGCCGATGCGCTCCACCAGCCCGACGGCGAGGACGTCGCCGGTGGACGGGTTCAGCAGCTGGTACTTCAGCGACGACGAACCGGAGTTCAGGACGAGAACGGTGCTCACTTGCTGGCCCCCTGAGCCTGGATCGCCGTGATGGCGACCGTGTTGATGATGTCCTGGACGAGCGCGCCGCGGGACAGGTCGTTGACGGGCTTGTTGAGGCCCTGCAGCACCGGGCCGACGGCCACGGCGCCGGCCGAGCGCTGCACGGCCTTGTAGGTGTTGTTGCCGGTGTTGAGGTCCGGGAACACGAAGACGGTCGCGCGGCCGGCCACGGCGGAGCCGGGCAGCTTGGACGCGGCCACGGCGGCGTCGACGGCGGCGTCGTACTGGATCGGGCCCTCGACCGACAGGTCGGGGCGGCGCTCCTTGACGACGGCGGTCGCGGCGCGCACCTTGTCGACGTCGGCGCCCGAGCCGGACTCGCCCGTCGAGTACGACAGCATCGCGATGCGCGGCTCGACGCCGAACTGCGCGGCGGTGGCCGCGGACGCGATGGCGACGTCGGCAAGCTGCTCCGTCGTCGGGTCGGGGATGACGGCGCAGTCGCCGTACACGAGCACGCGGTCCTCGAGGCACATGAGGAAGACGCCGGACACCGACGAGATGCCGGGGGCGGTCTTGATGATCTCGAACGACGGGCGGATGGTGTGCGCCGTCGTGTGCGCGGCACCCGAGACCATGCCGTGGGCGTCGCCCAGGTGGACCATCATCGTGCCGAAGTAGGAGACGTCGGTGACGATCTCGCGGGCGCGCTCGACCGTCATGCCCTTGTGGGCGCGCAGGCGCGTGTACTCGGCGGCGTAGCGCTCGACGTGCTCCGGGTCGGTGGGGGAGAGCACCGTGGCGGACGAGATGTCGAGGCCCAGCTCGGTGGCGCGGGCACGCACGGCGGTCTCGTCGCCCAGGATGGTCAGGTCCGCGATGCCGCGGGCCAGCACCGACGAGGCGGCGCGCAGGATGCGGTCGTCGTCGCCCTCGGGCAGGACGACGCGGCGGCGGTCCGAGCGGGCGCGCTCGATGAGCTCGTACTCGAACATGAGCGGCGTGACGACCGACGGGCGCGGCACCGCGAGGCGGGCGAGCAGGTCCTCGCCGTCGACGGCCGACTCGAACAGGCCGCGGGCGACGTCGACCTTGCGCGTGGCGCTCGCGGTCACGCGGCCCGTCGTGGCGCCCGCGCTGCGGGCGGCGGGGAAGGTGTCCTGCTCGGTGACGATGAGCGGCACGTGCGGCTCGAGCGCCTTGACGAGCTCGCCGATGGAGCTGCCGGGAACCATGCCGCCGGTGAGGATGATGCCGGCGAGCGACGGGAAGCTGGTCGCCGCCTGGGCGGACAGCAGCGAGAGGATGACGTCGGAGCGGTCGCCGGGGGTGATGACGACGGCGCCGTCGGACAGGTGGTCGAGGAGGTGCTCGACCGACATCGCGCCGACCAGCACGTCGAGGGCCTCGCGGGACAGCAGCTCGGGGTCGCCGAGCCACAGCTCGCCGCCGACGGCCTCCATGAGCTGCGCGACCGTCGGCGCCTGCAGGAACGGCTCCTCGGGGACCACCCACACGGGCAGGTCGGGGTCGGCGGTGAGCGCGGCGACGTCGGCGGGCGTGCGGCCGTCGTAACGGTTGATCATGACGCCCATGGGCTGGGCGTGGTTGGCGCGCAGCTCGCCGAGGCTGATCTGCGTCAGGGCCTTGGTGTCCTCGTCGGAGCGGCCGCGGCCGGAGACCACGAGCAGCACCGGGGCGCCCAGGTTGGCGGCGATCTTCGCGTTGAACGCGAGCTCGGTCGGGCCCGACACGTCGGTGTAGTCGGTGCCGAGCACCACCACGGAGTCGCAGCGCGCGGAGATCTCGTGGAAGCGGGCCACGATGCGGCTCATCGCGGCGTCGAGGTCGGCGTGGATGTCGTCGTACGTGATGCCGACGGACTCCTCGTAGGTGAGGTCGACGCCGTCGTGCTCGAGCAGCATCTCCAGCACGTGGTCGCGCTCGGTGGCCGGGCCGTCGTTGCCCGCCGCCGCCGAGACGCGGGAGACCGGGCGGAAGACCCCGACGCGCTGGCCCTGGCGGACGAGCAGGTCGATGACGCCGAGAGCGATCGTGGACTTTCCGGAGTCTCCCTCGGGGGAGGCGATGACGATGGTGCGCGTGGCCGTCATGGGTGCTGCTGCTCCTTGGTGGTAACCCTGCGGGATCAACCCTGGTCAGATGGCCCGCCGGGCTGTGGACCCGCGGGGCGAGAAGCCCGGCCGGGGGATCTCCCCGGCCGGGCTCTCAGGCCTTACTCGTTGTCGCCACCCGTGAAGATGGTGGCGGCGACCTCCGTGGCCTGCGCGGCGTCACGCGCACCCGGCCACACCCAGTCGCGCACCTCGGGGATGTCGTCCCCGTGCTCGCGGGTGTAGGCGCGGGCGCGGATGCGGGCGTCCTGCATCCGCTGGCGCAGGCCGGCGTAGCGGGACGCCATGCCGGGGACCCGGTCGATGACGTCGATCACCAGGTGGTACCGGTCCATGTCGTTCAGCATGACCATGTCGAACGGCGTGGTGGTGGTGCCCTCCTCCTTGTACCCGCGCACGTGGATGTTGTCGTGCCCGTTGCGGCGGTACGTGAGGCGGTGGATGAGCCACGGGTAGCCGTGGTACGCGAAGATGATCGGCTTGTCGTCCGTGAAGAGGCCGTCGAACTCCTTGTCGGAGAGCCCGTGCGGGTGCTCCTTGGGGTCCTGCAGCTTCATCAGGTCGACGACGTTGATCATACGGACCTTCAGGTCCGGGGCTTCCTGACGCAGGATGTCGGCCGCGGCCAGCACCTCGATCGTCGGGACGTCACCGGCGGCGGCGAGCACGACGTCCGGCTCCTCGCCGTCCTTCTCCGTGCCGGCCCACTCCCAGATGCCGAGGCCGCGGGTGCAGTGCTCGACGGCCTCGTCCATGGTCAGCCACTGCGGCGAGGGCTGCTTGCCGGAGACGACGACGTTGACGAGCTGGCGCGAGCGCAGGCAGTGGTCGTACGTGCTCAGCAGCGTGTTGGCGTCGGCCGGCAGGTAGACGCGGACGACCTCGGCCTTCTTGTTGACCACGTGGTCGATGAAGCCGGGGTCCTGGTGGCTGAAGCCGTTGTGGTCCTGGCGCCACACGTGGCTCGAGAGCAGGTAGTTGAGCGACGCGATGGGGCGGCGCCACGGGATCTCGTTGGTGACCTTGAGCCACTTGGCGTGCTGGTTGAACATCGAGTTGACGATGTGGATGAACGCCTCGTAGG
The DNA here is from genome assembly GCF_004135385.1 of Xylanimonas protaetiae. Lineage (NCBI taxonomy): Bacteria > Bacillati > Actinomycetota > Actinomycetes > Micrococcales > Promicromonosporaceae > Xylanimonas > Xylanimonas protaetiae. The sequence continues at coordinate 1,926,393 of NZ_CP035493.1, forward strand.
AGCTCATCATGCCGTGGCGGCCGGTGAGCAGGTAGCCCTCCAGCCAGCCCTGCACCTGGTGCTCCGAGAGCATCTCGACGACGCGGCCGAAGCGCGACATGTGCTCGTCGACGTCGGCGCCGTAGAAGTCGGCGTTCCACTGCTTGTCGGTGACGTCGTAGACGGCCTGGAGGCGGTTCGACGCGGTCTCGTCCGGGCCGAAGATCCGGAAGTTGTCCGGGTTGCGGCGGATGATCTCCGTGAAGAACTTGCCCAGCTCGCGCGGGGCCTCCGAGATGGCGCCGCCTGGCGTCGGCACGTCGACGGCGAAGTCGCGGAAGTCCGGCAGGCGCAGGTCCCGCAGGAGCAGGCCGCCGTTGGCGTGCGGGTTGTCGCTCATGCGCAGGGTGCCCGACGGCGTCAGGGCCGCGGTGATCTCGGGGAGCACGGCGCCCTCGGCGTCGAACAGCTCCTCGGGGCCGTAGGACTGCAGCCACGACTCGAGGTCGTGCAGGTGCTCCTCGGTGTCGCGGGCGCTGGCCAGGGGGACCTGGTGGGCGCGCCACGAGCCGGTGGTCTTCTTGCCGTCGATCGTCGCCGGGCCGGTCCAGCCCTTGGGGGTGCGGAACACGATCATGGGCCACTGCGGGCGGGACTCGTCGCCGGTGGCCGCGCGGGCCTTGATCTCGGCGATCTCGTCGAGCACCTCGTCGAGCACCTTGGCGAAGCGGCGGTGGATCGAGACGGCGTCCTCGGTGGACTCGTCCTCGACCTCGAAGAAGTGCGGCTTGTGGCCGTAGCCCTCCATGAGGGCCTTGAGCTCGGCCTCGGGGATGCGGGCCAGCACGGTCGGGTTGGCGATCTTGTACCCGTTGAGGTGCAGGATCGGCAGGACGACGCCGTCCTTGGCCGGGTTGACGAACTTGTTCGAGTGCCACGACGTCGCGAGCGGGCCGGTCTCGGCCTCGCCGTCGCCGACGATGGAGGCGACCAGGAGGTCGGGGTTGTCGAACGCCGCGCCGTACGCGTGGGACAGCGCGTAGCCGAGCTCGCCACCCTCGTGGATCGAGCCGGGGGTCTCGGGCGCCACGTGCGACGGGATGCCGCCGGGGAACGAGAACTGCTTGAACAGGCGGCGGACGCCCTCGTCGTCCTTGGTGATGTCCGAGTAGACCTCGGAGTAGGTGCCGTCCAGGTAGGAGGCGGCCACCAGGCCGGGGCCGCCGTGGCCGGGGCCGGTGATGTAGATCGTCGACTGCTCGCGCTCCTTGATCGCGCGGTTGAGGTGCGCGTAGAGGAACGTCAGGCCGGGCGTGGTGCCCCAGTGGCCGAGCAGGCGCGGCTTCACGTGGTCGCGGTGCAGCGGCTCGCGCAGGAGGGGGTTGTCCAGCAGGTAGATCTGGCCGACCGACAGGTAGTTGGCCGCGCGCCACCACTTGTCGATCAGCTGGAGGGTCTCCGTGGAGAGGTCCGCCACTCCGGTGGCTCGCCACCCGCCCGCAGCTGCGGGGGTCGTCGACGTCATATCACTTGCTCCCGTTCTCGAGGGCTCGCATGTGTACCCGACGCTCATTCCACCGCAGAACCGTGCGGTGTGCAGGAGAGGAGGGGCGTCTTGGCGCCCTCCTGTCGGTGACGCGTCCTGGGACGGCGCACACATGTGGACTGACCACATCTAAGCACCGTACACCTGGTGCGACACAGCCCTGGCGCTGCGCCGGGCGACGGCGGTCACGCCGGCCTGGGGCGGGGTCCCGCGCGGGGGTGGGAGTGAGTCGCCGCACATCGGCTGCCCGGCGTGCCGGGGGTGCCCGCCCGCGCCGATAGCGTGGGCCCGTGCCCTCGCGTCCGTCCGCTCGCCCGTCCCCGTGGCGGGCGCTGGTGCGCCCCCGGATGCTCGTCGCGCTGCTGGTCGCGCTCGCCGTCGCGGCGGGGTGCGTGCAGCTCGGGATCTGGCAGTGGCACCGGGCCACGGAGCGTGCCGCCGCGGCGGCACGCGTCGCGGAGGCCGACGCCGCGTCGTCGGGCCCGGTGGGCCTCGGCACGCTCGTGGCGCCGCAGGCGCCCATGCCGGGCGACGACGTCGGCCGGGCCGTGTGGGTCACCGGTACGTTCGACGACGACGCCCAGCTGCTCGTCGCCGGGCGGGCGCTCGACGGCGCGGTCGGCTACCTCGTCCTGACGCCGCTGCGCGTCACCGACGACGGCACGGGCGGCGCGTCCTGGGCGGGCCTGTCGGGCGCCCCGGTGCTGCCCGTCGTGCGCGGCTGGGTGGCCTCGCCGGACGACGCGCCCGGGCTGGCCGCCCCGCACGGCGAGGTGCGCGTGACCGGGTGGGTCCAGGCGGGCGAGTCGGTGTCCGGGGAGGTCGCGCCCGCGAACCCCGGCGGGCCGCCCCTCACGCACGACATCGCGACGTCGGCGCTCGTCAACGACTGGGGCGGGCCCATCTGGGACGGCTACCTGGTGCTCACGGCGTCGGACCCCGCGCAGGTGGACGCGGCGTCGGGCGGGCCGGCGCTCGTCCCGCGACCCCAGGTGGAGGGCGGCTCGGGCCTCAACCTCCAGAGCCTCTTCTACGCGCTCGAGTGGACCATCTTCGCGGTGTTCGCGCTCGCGTTCTACGTCCGGCTCGCGCGCGACGAGGTCCGGTCGGAGCGTGCGGTGCTCGCGGCGGGCGCTGCGGGCGGGCCGCGTCCCCGGCGCCGTGGGGACGACCCCGGCATCGCGGGGCTGCCGGGCTGAGGTCGGCTGCGCGCCGCCTGCGCGACGTCGCCGGCCGGCCGGCATCGGCTCCGCGCCGTCCGTCGGGCTACGCTCCGCGGCGCTCCGTCGTGAGCGCCGTCGTCACGCGGTCCAGGATCTCCCGCAGGACGGGGCGCGGCGTCGCGAGCGTGAGGCGGACGAAGCCGTCGCCCGCCGCGCCGCAGTGCCGGCCGTCCGCGAGCGCGACGCCCGCGTGCTCGCGGAGCCAGGCCGTCGGGCGGTCCAGGGCGTAGCGCCGCAGGTCGAGCCACGCGAGGTAGGTGCCCTCGGGCGGCGTGTGCCCCACCTCGGGGAGGTGCGCGGCCAGGTGGTCCGCCACGAGGCGCCGGCTGCCGTCCAGGTAGGCGAGGACGTCGGCCAGCCAATCCTCGCCGGCGTCGTACGCCGCCGCATGGGCCAGGACGCCGGGCGTCGCCGCCAGGTGCTCCGTCCACGTGCAGCGGCGCTGCCAGGTCTCGGCCGCGTCGTCGTCGGTGAGGACGAGCTGGGCGGCCTTGAGCCCGGGCACGTTCCAGGCCTTCGACGCCGACGTCGCCGTCACGGTGTGGGCGGCCGTCGTCGGGGAGACCGACGCGTACGGGACGTGGGCGTGGCCCGCGTAGACGAGGGGCGCGTGGATCTCGTCCGCGAAGACCCGCCCGCCGTGCCGCGCGACGACGGCCGAGAGCGCCTCGAGCTCCGCACGCTCGAAGACGCGGCCCGTCGGGTTGTGCGGGTTGACCAGCACGAGCAGCCCGGCGCCCCGGGCGAACGCGGCGTCGACGGCGTCCAGGTCGTGCACGGACCGGCCGCCGTCCCGCGCGAACGGGACGGGGATCACCTCGCGGCCCAGGTCGTGCAGGAACGGGGCGAAGGGCATGTACGCGGGCGTCGGGAGGACGACGGGCGAGCCCTCGGGGGTCAGGTGCCGCACGGTGGCCTCGAACGCGGCGAGCACGTCGGGCACCGGGCGGACGCGCTCGGGGTCCACCGACCAGCCGAAGCGGCGCTTCGCGAACCCCGTGTACGCCTCCTGCATGCGCGCGACCGGCGGGCCGGACAGGTAGCCGAGCTGGCCCGTGTCGACGGCGTCGTGCAGCGCGCGGCGCACCGCGGGCGCCGTGCCGAAGTCCATCTCCGCGACGAACGCGCCGATCGCGTCGGGGTACGTCGACCACTTCTCCGACGGCACCGCGCGCAGCTGGTCGAGGGTGATGGCGTCGAGCTCGGACTCGGTCGGCATGGTCCCATCCAACACCCCGGGCCCGCGCAGGCGGCCGAAGATTTACTCTTCAACAAGGACGCGCGACCGCGCGGCGGCCCGACCGAGCAAGGACAGACACCGATGGACACCAGGATCGCCGCCGACACCGCCATGGGCGCGGTCACCCTCCGCGTCGCCGACCTCGACCGGATGATCGCCTACTACACGCAGGCCGTGCCGCTGCGGCTGCTCGCCCACGACGGCCCGCGCGCCGTGCTCGGCCGCGGCACCACCGCCGTGCTCGGCCGCGGCACCACCGCCGTCGTCGTGCTCGAGCACGCGCCCGGCCTGCGGCACGCGTCCCCCGGCGAGGCCGGCCTGTTCCACACCGCCATCCTGTTCGACACCCAGGCGGCGCTCGCGGCCGCCGTCGCCTCCGTCGCGACGCGCGCGCCCGGCACGTTCACGGGCAGCGCCGACCACCTGGTCAGCCAGGCGTTCTACTTCACCGACCCCGAGGGCAACGGCGTCGAGCTGTACTGGGACCGCGACCGCAGCCTGTGGAGCTGGACGCACGGGCAGGTCGAGATGGCCACGCTCTTCCTCGACCTGAACGGCTACCTGCGCGAGCACCTCGACGAGGCAGGGGCCGCCGACCCGCACGCCGGCGCCGCGCGCGTGGGCCACGTCCACCTCAGCGTCGGCGACATCGCGTCGGCCCGCCGCTTCTACGTCGACCAGCTCGGCTTCGACGCGACGGCGTCGCTGGGCGGCTCCGCGCTGTTCGTGAGCGCCGGCGGGTACCACCACCACCTGGCGATGAACACGTGGAACAGCGCGGGCGCCGGCCGCCGCGCGCGCACGCTGGGCCTCGGCCAGCTGGACCTCGTGCTGCCCACCGGCGACGACGTCGGGGCGCTCGCGGACCGCATGCGGTTCTACGGCGCGGCCACGGCCGACGACGGGCAGACCCTCGCGTTCGAGGACCCGTGGGCGAACACCGTCCGCGTCGTGGCCGCCGGCGCGTAGCGGCCTGAGCGGGCAGTATCAGGCCGACGCCCAGACCCCCAGCTCGTTGCCGCTCGGGTCGGTGAAGTGGAACCGGCGGCCCCCGGGGAAGGCGTACGGGCCGTCGACCACCTGGCCGCCCGCGGCGGTCACGGCCGCGACGGTCGCGTCGAGGTCCTCGGAGTAGAGCAGGACGAGCGGCCCCGCGCGGCCGGGCGCTCGCCCGGGGTTGAGGCCGCCGACCTCGCCGTCGCCGTCGGGCGCGACGATGCCCGCGTAGTCCGGCCCGTAGTCGGTGAACCGCCACCCGAACGCCGCCTCGTAGAAGGCCCGGGTGGCGGCCAGGTCGGTGACGCCGAGCTCGACGTAGTCGATCGCGTGGTGGGTGCTGGTCATGGGCCGAGCATGCCGCCGGGCTACTCGTGCTGCCAGCTGTGCCACAGCGCGGCGTAGCTGCCGCCGGCGGCGACCAGGTCGTCGTGGGCGCCGAGCTCGGTGATGCGACCGTCCTCCACCACCGCGACGCGGTCGGCGTCGTGGGCCGTGTGCAGGCGGTGGGCGATCGCGACGACCGTGCGGCCGTGCAGCACCGCCGCGAGCGAGCGCTCGAGGTGGCGGGCCGCGCGCGGGTCCAGCAGCGACGTCGCCTCGTCGAGCACGAGCACGTCCGGGTCGAGCAGCACGAGGCGCGCGAGCGCGACCTGCTGCGCCTGCGCCGGCGTGAGCGTCACCCCGCCCGAGCCGACCTCCGTCTCGATGCCCTGCTCCAGGTCGTCCACCCAGGTCAGGGCGTCGACGGCGGCGAGCGCGTCGCGCAGCCGCTCGTCGGACGCGCCGACGTCGGCGAGCCGCAGGTTGTCGGCGACCGTGCCCACGAACACGTGGTGCTCCTGCGTGACCAGGGCGACGCGGCGCCGCAGCTCCTCGAGCGGCAGGTCGACGAGCGGCACGCCGCCGACGGTCACCGACCCGCCCGTGGGCGGGTGGATGCCCGCGAGCATGCGGCCGAACGTCGACTTGCCCGCCCCGGACGGCCCCACGATGGCGAGCCGCTCGCCGGGCCGCAGGTCGAGGTCGATGCCGTGCAGCACGTCGTGCCCCTCGCGGTACGCGTACCGCACGCCGCGCGCCTCCATCCCACCGTCCTCCGCCGGGGTGGCGCCGCTGGCGGCGCGGTCCGTCGGGACGAGCCGCACGCCGATGATGCGCGCGAGCGACACGGCCGCGACCGACATCTCGTCCAGCCAGAACACGAGGTTCCACACCGGGCCGGTGAGCTGGAAGGTGTACATGACCAGCGCGGTGACGGCACCCATCGTGACCGTGCCCTGCGAGGCGAGGAACCCGCCCCACACCAGCACCGCCACGGGCGCGATCACGAACGTCAGGTCCACGCCGGGGAACAGCACGGTGCGCAGGCCGAGCGTCCGCATCTCCGCGGTGTAGGCGGCCGCGATGTCCGCGTCCGAGCGGTCGTTGCGCCGTCCGCCCAGGTCGAGCGCATCGACGGCCCGCACGCCCTCGACCGACTCGGTGACCGTGCCGTTGAGCGACGCGTAGGTGGCCGACTCCGCCTGGTACGCGTCGGGGGCGCGGCGCAGGTACCACCGCACCACGGTGAGCAGCAGCGGCATGCCCACGAACATGGCCACCGCGACGAGCGGCGCCATCACCAGGCATGCGACGACGGTGAGCAGGATCGTCACCACCGACACCGTGAGCTGCGGGACGCCGAACCGGACCGCGTTCTGGATCTTCGCGACGTCGTTGGTGGTGCGAGCCACGAGGTCGCCCGTGCCGGCGCGCTCGACGGTGGACAGCGGCAGGGCCGTGACGGTGTCGAGGAACTCCTCGCGCATCGCCGCGAACACCGACTCGCCGAACACCATCGCCCGCTGCTGGGCGATCTTCTGCACGACGCCGCGCGCAAGGATCGCGACGACGGCGACCAGCACGAGGTCGCGCACGTGCCCGGCGGTGGTGCCGGCCCGCGCGTCGTCGACGAGGCGGCCGAGCAGCCACGGCCCGACCAGCCCCGCGAGGGACGACAGCATCGTCAGCGTCGCGATGAGGAGGAACTCGCGGCGGTTCGCCCGCAGCAGCGCGCGGGTGTAGGCCCACGTGGTCGCGGCGTCCGCGATCGGCAGCTTCATGACCGCGCCTCCAGCGCATCGACGGACCGGTGGCGGACGGCGCCGCGGGCTCGTTCAGGATCGTCCGGCGACTCGGCCGAGTCGGCGTCCGGAGACGCGGCCGAGTCCGCATCCAAGGACCGCCCGACGACGGCGCGGTAGCGTGCCGCCGCCGCGCCGGCCCCGTCGCGCGCATCGTCGTCGGTGTCGTCGTCGGGCCGACGGTCGAGCAGGGCGCGGTGCGTGCCCGACGTGACCACGCGGCCGCCCTCCAGGAACAGGACCTCGTCCACGTGGTCGAGCACGAGCGGGCTCGCGGTGACGATCAGGGTGGTGCGGCCGCGGCGGTCGTCGGCGAGGCGGGCGGCGATGCGGGCCTCGGTGTGGGCGTCGACGGCGCTCGTGGGCTCGACCAGCACGAGGATCTCGGGGTCGGTGAGCAGGGCGCGCGCGAGCGCGACGCGCTGCCGCTGGCCGCCCGACAGGGAGCGGCCCTTCTCGGGCAGCTCGCCCGTGAGGCCGCCGGGCATGGACTCGAGGACGTCGTGCGCGTCGGCCACGTGCAGGGCCCGCTCCAGGTCGGCGAGCTCCGCCCGCGACCGGGAGTCGAGCTCGACGTCGAGGCGCCCGGAGAAGATGGTCGGCGTCGCTTCCGCGACGACGATGCGGCGGCGCAGGTGCTCCTTGGGCAGCGACGACAGCCGCACCCCGCCGAGAGTCACGGGCGTCGCGGCCTCGGCGTCGTCGTCGAACCGGCCGAGGCGCAGGGCGACGGCGGCGGACTCGTCGGGGTCGGCCGCGACCAGCGCGACGACGCGGCCGGGGGCGAGCGCGACGCCTGTCGCCTCATCGTGCAGGACGGCTCCGGTGGCGGGCGGCTCGGCCGTGGCGGGCGCGGCACCCGTCGCGGGGACCACGCGCAGCACCTTGACCACCTTGCCGGCGGAGACGTGCGCGTTCGTGGCGACCTTGAGGAACTGGATCGCGAGCTGCACCGGCCAGCTGAGGAACGCCGCGAACCCGAAGAACGACACGAGCTGCCCCGCGGTGATCTCGCCGCGCACCGCGGACAGCGCGCCGAGGTACACGACGGCGACCGTGAACAGCCCGGGCAGCACCACCTGGAGCGCGTCGAGCCACGACTGCATCCCGGCCACCTGGACCCCGGCGGCACGCACCTTCTGCGACTGCGCGCGGTAGCGGGCCGAGAACACCGACTCGCCGCCGATGCCGCGCAGGATCCGCAGCCCGGAGACGGTGTCGGCGCCCAGCGTCGTCAGGCGCCCGGAGGCCTCGCGCTGGGCCGCCTGCCGCTTCTGGAGCGGCTTGACGAGGAACGCGAGGATCACCGCCACCACCGGCAGGCCGAGCGCGACGACGACGCCGAGCTGCACCGACGCCTGGAGCATCAGCGCCGTGGTGACGGCGTACGCGACCAGCGACCCGACGAACTGCGCGGACATGGCGAACAGGTCACCCATGCGGTGGACGTCGTTCGCGATCGAGGCCACGACCTCGCCCGTCGGCAGCTCCGCCGAGATCGCGTGCCCCGAGCGGGACACGGTGCGCGAGACGAGCTGCGAGGAGCGGTACGCCCCCTCCATCCAGTTGCGCACGTCGAACCGGTGCCCGAGCACCGACACCCCGGCCATGGCCGCGCCCAGGACGAGCAGGAGGACCGCCCAGCGCCACGTCTCGGCGTCGAGCCCGCCCGCGGTCGCCGAGTCCACGACCCGCCCGACCAGGTACGGCTGGAACGCCTGGACGCCGAAGACGACGACACCGCACGTCAGCGAGGCCGCCAGCGTCCGGGCCTGCTGGCGGGCGAGCCAGCCGAGCAGGGCCCACGGCCCGGTGAGCGGCGGGGTGCCCGGGTCGGGCAGGGGGAGGGGTCGCACGAGGGACAACGCTAGGCCGGGGGACCGACACCGGTCGAAGGCTTTGTGCGGGCGGCGCTCGACGGGCAGGACGCGACCTTCAACGGAGAGTCATGGACTGGAACGACCCGGAGGGCTGGAGGTTCACCGCCGCGCTCGCCGCGGAAGCTCCGTCGGGATCGCGCAGGCACTCGACCGGCTCGTGTCCCAGGTGTGGTGCTGGCCGAGAGGGCGGGCCGGGCGAACCTCTACCGGCTCAACCGCGACCACCTGGCCGCGCCGGCCGCCGAGATCCTGGCCGGGATGCGCACGGAGTTCCTCTCGCGCCTGCGCGAGGCCGTGGACGGTTGGGCCGTCCCGGCTCTCGCCGTCGCACTGTTCGGGTCCGTCGCCCGTGGCGAGGCCACCACGGAGTCCGACGTCGACCTGCTCGTCGTGCGACCCGGTGGCACGACCGACGACGACCCGGTCTGGTCCGACCAGGTCACCGGGCTCGAACGGTCCGTCCTGGCGTGGAGCGGCAACCGGGCCGCCGTCCTCGACGTGTCCGTGGACGACCTGACCGACCTCGTGCGTCGCGACGCACCCGTCCTGACGTCGTTGCGGGACGACGCCATCGACATCACGCCGAGGCGCATCCGCAGCCTTCTCGTCGGGAGCGCGCGATGAACCGGTCAGGACCGGGTGACCTCCCCGCCGGCTCGCGCGGCGCTACCCCGCGACGCGGCGCGTGAGCGCCAGGCGGCCTCGCGTCACCAGCCAGGCCGCGCCCACGGCGACGAGCGGGAGGGCAACGACGGCGACGGCGATCGGGAGCCAGGGCACCACGACCGACCAGGTCGGGTCCTCCAGGTACCGGAAGCGGCTCTGGAGCACGAATGCCGCTCCGACCGCGATGCCGGACGTGAGGCCGAGCACGGCGCCGATGACGACGATCGTGCCTGCCTGGGCGGCGACGATCCGCTTGCGCGTCGTGGGCGCGGCGCCGACGGCGGCGAGCGTCGCCAGGTCGGGCCGTGCCTCCGTGGCGGCGAGGGCCGCCGCGATCCAGGCCGCGGCCAGCGCGAGCAGGCCCGTCCCGCCGAGGATGAGCAGGGTGGTCAGCCATCCCGAGGTGAGCTGCGGCGGCTCGGCGACACCGACGCACACGATGCACCCACCCCATTCGGTCTCGCCATAGACGTCGTCCAGCCGGGACTGGAGCGTCTCGACCTGCGCGCGCGAGGGCGTGGCCGAAGGCGTCGCGACGAGCCCGCCGACGGAGACGGGGAGGTCGTTGGCCTCGGCGACCTGCGGCGGGACCAGCGGGAGCGACAGGATGCTCGGCCCGACCAGCTCTCCGACGGCGGTGCCCTGCGCTGTGACCTCGCGACCGTCGTCGATCGGCGTGTCGGTCGCGGAGTCGACGCCGAGCTCCGAGAGCCGCGCCGTCCCGTCAGGTGCGAGCCCCCACGGGGAGGTCACCAGCCTGCCGTCACGCAGCGCGTCCTTGGCGGCGTCGGCGTCCGGGATCGCGAAGACGTCCACCAGGGCGCCGTCGTCGACCACGGGGCCGAGGATCCCTCCGGGGCCGGAGGACATACCCGGGCCTTGCATGTCCGTGAGCGCCAGGACCAGGTCGACCCGCCGGACGGTCTCTGCGTCGCCCGGGGTGCGCAGCACGCGGACCGGGGTCAGGTCTCCGGCATCGGGGATGACGTCGGCGACCAGCTCGGACACCTTCGCCACGATGGTCTCGTCGAATGTGGTGAGCCGGTTGCCTGGCGACGGCCACGCCTCGGGCGCGATCATCAGCGTCCCCGGCCGTGCTTCGATCGACTGGTTCCGGTAGTCGTAGAGCGCCTGCGAGTAGGAGTAGACCAGCCCGGCCGACGCGCCCGCGCACGCCACGAGCACGGCCGCGATGGCGGGCGCGGTGCGCGAGCGGTTGCGAGCGGCGTCGCGCAGCGCGAACCGCCACGACAGCGGTAGGCGCCCGGCGACGCGGCCGAGCAGCGCGACGATGCCGCCGCACGCGAGCACCAACCCGATCTGGCCCACGACGATGCCGGCCGCGAGGAGCATGGCCTGCCCGGCGACGCCGGCCGCGAGCGCGCCCCCGAAACCTGCCGCCGCGAGCACCGCGCCGACGACGGCGGGCCCACGCCGGTGTGTGGTCTCACCCCGGCGGCCCGCGAGGACGGCGACGACGTCGGCCTTCGACGCGCCACGGGCGGGCAGCCACGCCCCGGCCGCCGCGAGCAGCACGCCGACGACGACGATCGCCAGCACCGGCAGCCACGGGACCACGGGAAGCACGAAGCCGTCGGCCAGGACGGAGACCAGCACCGTCGTCCCGGCGAGGCCGAGCACCGCCCCGCCGAGCGCGGCGAGCACACCGATGACGATGCCCGTGCCGAGCACTACGGCGCGTAGCGTACGGACCGTGCCGCCGTTGGCGGCGACGATCGCGAGCGAGCGGGCCGAGCGGCGGGCGCTCACCGCGAACGACGGCCCGATGAGCAGCACGGCCTCGAGCAGCGCGATCGCGACGACGGCCGCCGCGGTGCCCCACGTCTCGACGCTGGCGCCGAGACTCTCGGGCGGTATCTCGTCGTAGAACGGCACGGCCTCGTCCGGCGGCGGGTCGGAGAGGACGGCGCGGCTCACCACCCTGACGCCGAGTTTGTTCATCGCCACGACGTCTTCCCAGGTGACGGGTGCGTCGCCGGTCACGAACCAGCGGGGTTCGGGCTGGGTGCCGCCCTGGCCGTCGGCCGCGGTGTCGCCCACGTCGGTGGGGGCCACGAGCGGACCGGTGGCCGGGAGCAGGATCGACGCGTCGATCACCTGCGTGTTCTTGAGGAGGCCCGAGACGGTGGCGGTGCGGGTGGTCTGGTCGGCTGCGAGACGGTTCGGCGTCAGGGTGACCTCGTCCCCGAGGGAGATGCCGATCTGCCTGGCCATCGACGCGGTGATCGCGACCTCGCCGTCCTGGGGGAGCGCGCCGTCCCGCACGGGGAAGGCGGCGGCGGCCTCGGGGAACTCCAGGTCGAGCTGCAGGGCGGTGCCGCTGAGTCGCCGGTCGGTGCCGACGACGCCGAGCTGCGCCTTCGCCGCCCGGTGCAGGGTCGAACCCGCCGGCAAGGCCGCAGACACTCCCGCCTCGAGGTCGGCGACGGCGACCGGTCCACGCTGTTCGACGCCCAGGCCGGTCGAGCCGTCCGGGGCCTGCAGGTAGCCAGGCCCCTGGAAGCTGAGCCCTGCGGTGAACTCGCTCCCGAGCTCGGTGCGGATCTTGATCTCCGGCGCGTACGACAGCGACCACAGGGCCGTCGCCGCGAACGACCCGACCGCGACCGGCAGCGCCACCATGACCGCGACCAGCGCCGTGCGGCCCTTGTGGCGGCGGGCGTCGCGCGCGCCGTAGCGCAGTGCGACGCGCCAGCGGCCGCGGAAGCGGGCACCGGGGCCGCGGCGTGGCTCGTCGGTGTCGGTGCGGAGTGTCGCGCGGGAGGGCGAGGGCACGGTGGCGACCATCAGCGTGCCGCCCCGTCGAGGAGCGTCTCCGCTCCGGCGGAGGACCCGGTCTCGTCGACGACGAGTCCGTCGCGCAGGAACACGATGCGGTCGGCCCAGGCGGCGTGGCGGGCGTCGTGCGTGACGAGCAGCCCGGCGGCGCCGGTGTCGACGCGGGCGCGCAGGACGCGCATGACGGCCTCGCCGGTCACGGAGTCGAGCGCCCCGGTGGGTTCGTCGGCGAGGACCAGGCGTCGCGGGCCGACGAGCGCCCGCGCGATGGCGACGCGTTGGGCCTGGCCGCCCGACATGTCGTCGGGGAACCGGTCGGCGAGGTCGTCGAGGCCGACCTCGGCGAGCGCGGCGGTCCCGGCGGCACGTGCCTTGCGGGCGGACGCGCCGTCGAGCTCGAGGGGCAGGGTGACGTTCTCCAGCGCGGTCAGGGCGGGGATCAGGTTGAGGTCCTGGAACACGTACCCGACGTGCTTGCGTCGCAGCCGGGCGCGGCCCTGGGCGTCGAGGGCGCCGACGTCGTCGCGTCCGACCTGCACGGTGCCCGACGTGGGGGTGTCGAGGCCGCCGGCGAGGTGCAGCAGGGTGGACTTGCCGGAGCCGGAGGGGCCCATGACGGCGACGAGCTCGCCCATGGCGACGGCGAGGTCGACGCCGCGCAGGGCGTGGACCTCGGCGGCGCCGGACCCGTGGACGCGGGTGACGGCGCGCATCGTGAGCATGACGGGGGAGGACATCAGCGGCCTGCCTTCGTGTCGGTGGGACGGGGTGTCTCGACGGCCGCGACGGGTGCGGAGCCCGGGCGGGTGTGCGACGCGCGAAGGACGGCGGTCTCGACGTGGTCGAGCCAGCGGACCTCGGCCTCGGCGGCGAAGATCAGGGAGTCCAGCACCAGGGACCAGGCGAGCCCGGGCCCGTCGGTGGTCGCGTCGCGCTTGAGGCGGGTGTAGTCGCGCAGTGCGCGCAGGGTCTCGGTGCGTTGGCGTTGCACGACGGCGCCGATGTCGACGCCGTGGACGGTCACGGCCAGCGCGAGCTTGATGGCGAGCTCGTCGCGCGCGGGGGCGTTGCGCTCGACGGGGCGCTGCCACCAGGCGGTCGCCTCCGCCCGGCCCGCCTCGGTCAGCCGGTACCGCTCGGGGTTCGGCCCGCCCTTCGGTGACGTGGCCGGGGCCGCGTCGTCGGGCACGGGCTCGACGAGCCCGTCGCGTTCCAGGCGTTGCAGGGTGGTGTACGCCTGCCCGATGTTGAGCGGCCACGTGCCGCCCGTGCGGGCCTCGAACTCCTGGCGGAGCTGGTAGCCGCCCATCGGCTGCTCCGAGAGCAGTGCGAGGAAGCCTTGCCTGATCGACATCGTCGTCTCCCGTGCTTACTGGGTAAGGGATCGGTGCTGAGATCGATAGTTACCGAGTAAGTGGCTGGCGTCAAGAGGGCGCGGCGGCGTGGCGCGGCCGCGGGTCCGCGGCAGGGGCGGGTGTGATCCACGTCAGCGCCGACGGCGCGGCCCGGGCCCGCCTGCGCTGGCTAGGCTGGCTCCCGTGACCGAGGTTTCCAGCGCGCAGGCCGCTACCGCCATCCGCAAGGCTCGGGGCGCCCTCGCCCGCTACCGCGTGATGGCGATCGTCACCGGTGTGATGCTGCTGCTCCTGACGGCGTGGTGCATCGTCAAGTACCCGGTCGGGGAGTGGCAGTGGTTCGGCAACCACGACGTGGCGGCGTTCGTCGACGCGACCTGGATCGTCGCCCCCGTGCACGGCTGGGTCTACGTCGTGTACCTCGTCACGGTGCTGCACCTGTGGTCGACCATGCGCTGGGGCTACGGCCGTCTCGTCACGATGGTGCTCGCCGGCGTCGTCCCCGTGATGTCGTTCGTGGTGGAGCGCCGTGTGCACGCCGACGGCCAGGCGAAGCTCGACGCGCTCGCGCAGCGCTACGACGTCACGACAGCCTGACGCCGGCCGTCGGGGCGCCTGTGCGCGCCGAGACAGCCCGACGGGCGGCCTCGCGGCGCACCTAGAATGACCCTTGTGACGTCCCCTGCCGCACCCCGCCCGGTCCTCGTCGTCGACTTCGGCGCCCAGTACGCCCAGCTCATCGCGCGCCGCGTGCGCGAGGCGAAGGTGTACTCCGAGGTCGTCCCGCACAGCATGTCCGTCGCGGACATGCTCGCGAAGGACCCGGCCGCGATCATCCTCAGCGGCGGCCCGTCCTCCGTGTACGCCGACGGCGCCCCCTCGGTCGACCCGGCGCTGTTCCGCGCCGGCGTCCCGGTCATGGGCATCTGCTACGGCTTCCAGGTCATGGCCCAGGCGCTCGGCGGCGACGTCGCCAAGACGGGCCTCTCCGAGTTCGGCGGCACGCAGGTCGACGTCTGCGAGTCCGGCGTGCTGCTCGCGAACACGCCCTCGCAGCAGTCCGCGTGGATGAGCCACGGCGACTCCGTGCACCGCGCCCCCGAGGGCTTCCGCGTGCTCGCGACGACGGCTGGCGCACCCGTCGCGGCGTTCGAGAACCGCGAGCAGCGCCTCTTCGGCGTGCAGTGGCACCCCGAGGTCAAGCACTCCGAGCACGGCCAGAGCGTGCTCGAGCACTTCCTGTACGACGGCGCCGGGCTGGCTCCCGACTGGACGCCGTCGTCGATCGTCGACGACCAGGTCGCGCTGATCCGCGAGCAGGTGGGCAGCGCCCGCGTCATCTGCGCGCTCTCCGGCGGCGTCGACTCCGCCGTCGCGGCCGCGCTCGTGCAGAAGGCCGTGGGCGACCAGCTCACGTGCGTGCACGTCGACCACGGCCTCATGCGCGCCGGCGAGGTCGAGCAGATCGAGCGCGACTTCGTCGCCTCGACCGGCGTGCGCCTCATCGTCCGCGACGAGAAGGAGCGCTTCCTCGGCGCGCTCGCCGGCGTGACCGACCCCGAGACCAAGCGCAAGATCATCGGCCGCGAGTTCATCCGCGTGTTCGAGGACGCGCAGCGCCAGATCGTCGCCGAGGCCGGGGAGCACGGCGAGGAGGTCAAGTTCCTCGTGCAGGGCACCCTGTACCCCGACGTCGTCGAGTCGGGCGGCGGCGAGGGCGCGGCGAACATCAAGTCGCACCACAACGTCGGCGGCCTGCCCGACGACCTCGACTTCGAGCTCGTCGAGCCGCTGCGCGCGCTGTTCAAGGACGAGGTCCGCGCCGTCGGGCGCGAGCTCGGCATCCCCGAGGAGATCGTCGGCCGCCAGCCGTTCCCCGGCCCCGGCCTGGGCATCCGCATCATCGGCGAGGTCACCGAGCACAACCTCGACATCCTGCGCCGCGCCGACGCCATCGCCCGCGAGGAGCTCACCAAGGCGGGGCTCGACGGCGAGATCTGGCAGTGCCCCGTGGTGCTGCTCGCCGACGTGCGCTCCGTGGGCGTCCAGGGCGACGGCCGCACCTACGGCCACCCGGTGGTGCTGCGCCCCGTGTCGTCCGAGGACGCGATGACGGCCGACTGGACCCGGCTGCCCTACGAGACGCTCGCCGTCATCTCGACGCGCATCACCAACGAGGTGCGGGAGGTCAACCGTGTGGTCCTCGACGTGACGTCGAAGCCGCCGGCCACCATCGAGTGGGAGTGACGCAGGCCGGGTGACGCGCTGCGGATCGCGGCGCGTACCCGCTCACCAGGCGCGATGCTGCGGCCGCGACTAGCGTGAGTCTCGGCATCCGAGCCGGGAGGAGCAAGCCATGTCGAGCACGGTCACAGTTCGGCCGACCCGCGGCGTTCGCGGGATCGGGTTGTTCACCATCATCGCGGGCGTCGTGATGATCGTCGCGGGGATCCTCGTGTGGATCCTGGTCGCCACGCAGCTGTCCAACGAGAAGATCACCGTGTCGGGCGACGCCCCCTTCCTGGGCGGCATGTTCCAGGGTGACGCCGTCCGAGGCCCGCTCACCGCGTTCGCGCAGGCGGACATCATCAACCAGCACGCCCTCAACTCGACCGACGGGCAGACCTACGCCCAGCTCGCGCAGGACGACCCCCGTCGCGACACCGTCATGACGGCGTCGTTCCTGCGCGCGTCGCTCTTCACGTCCGTCGTGTCGTTCGGCATCTGCGTGCTCGTCATCGCGCTCGGTGTCCTGTTCCTGCTGGTCGGCAGCGCGTTGCGCCGCCTTGCCGACGGCCCGGAGATCACCGTGGCCGGCGCCCAGACCGCCGGCCTCGTCTCCGACGCCGACGTCTACGGCCGCCACTCCGGCCCGGCGACGCGGGCGGCGGAGCCGGACCGGCCCGTCGACGACGACGGCAGGCCCCCCGCCTGACCGTCTTCCCCCTGACGACGACGGGCCCCGACCGTAGCGGATGCGGTCGGGGCCCGTCGTCGTGGGAGCGCGAGCGCTCAGGCGTCCGCCGTAGAGCTTTCGCGGTTGCGGCGCCGGGCCGCGCCGACGACGGACGCGACGACCAGCACCGCGCCGGCGGCCGCGAGCAGCCAGATCGTCGCGAGGCCGACGTCGAGCGACGCGCCCGCGGCGACGGAGATCGCGCCGATGCCGATCGCCAGGATGATGAAGCCCCACACGATCGTGCTGGTGCGCGGGGTCGTCTTGACCAGCGGCTTCGGCGGGGCGGTCCAGGTCATCGGCTCGTACCCGGGCGTGACGTACGAGGGTGTTTGGGTGGGGTACGCGGCCGTCTGGTAGCCCC
Organism: Xylanimonas protaetiae; assembly: GCF_004135385.1. Classification (NCBI taxonomy): domain Bacteria; kingdom Bacillati; phylum Actinomycetota; class Actinomycetes; order Micrococcales; family Promicromonosporaceae; genus Xylanimonas; species Xylanimonas protaetiae. Next base: position 1,943,523 of record NZ_CP035493.1, read on the forward strand.
CGGCCGGGTAGCCCGCCGCGCCCTGTCCGGTCGGGCCGTAGCCGGCCGAGCCGTAGCCCGGCGCGGATCCCGTCGAGCCGTACGCCGCGGTGTAGCCGGCCGGCTCGTAGCCCGCGGTCTGCCCGGACGCCTGGGAGGTGGGGGCCTCCGGCGCCTCGTGGCCCACCGGGGCGCCGTACGACGCCGCGGTGTAGGCGGCTGTCGTCGCCGGCTGGTCGAAGACCGACAGCGGCTCGTCGGGGTCGGCGGGCGCCGGCAGCACCTGGGTCTCGTCGGCGGCCGGCCCGGTCTTGAGCACCCGGGTGTCGCCCGCGTCGACCAGCTGCGTGTCGCCCGCGTCGAGCACCTGCGTCTCGTCCGGCTGTCCCGCGACCTCGAGCTGCTGGGTCTCGTCCATCGTCTCGGCGGCGTCCTGGGGACGCTCGTCGTTCTGGTTCTGGCTCATCAGTTCTCCCTGGTGTTCACGGTCTGACGCTGCGCTGCGTTGCGGCGGCTGGCTCGTTCCTCGGCCCTCGCCTCCGCTGCGCTCCGCATCAGCCCTCCTCGACGGTCACGTTGCCGGCACCGGCCGAGACAAGCAGGCGCAGGATCGCGCCGTCGTCGGCGGCCTCGTCGGAGCGGAGGCGGGCGGTGCTGGAGCCGACGCGGCTGAGCGTGCGCTCGTCCGGGTCGACCCTCCAGACCACCTGGCCGGCGAGCAGCCGGACGTCGGCCTCGACGGCGATGTCACGCGGGACGACGACGGTGAGGTCGCCGGCGGTGAGGCGGATCGGCACCTCGACGGGGTCGTCGACGGTCGCGCCCGACAGGTCCAGGCCCGACAGGTCGATCGTCGGGTCGCCGAACTGGGCGCGGAAGCCGCGCTCGGCCTCGGCGACCGACCGGGGCGTCACGGTGCCCTCGCTGACGTCGATGCCGTTCCGCACGCCGACCCAGGCGTCGTCGTCGCTCGTGATCCGCAGGCCGCGGAAGTCGTCGTTCCCCGCCGTGACGCTCCAGGGGAGCGCGACGACGAGGCCGACGATCGCCAGGAACCCGAGCCAGCCGGACGACCGGCCGCGGATGCCGCTGACGACGACGGCGGCACCGACGATCACCAGGGACACCCCGACCCACAGGAGCGCGGCGTCGTAGCTGCCGTCGAACGGGGACGGGAAGCGGAACCCGGTCCGGTCGGCCGCGGCGAGGAGCGCGCCGGCGACCAGCATCAGGCCGAAGACGACGCCGACGGTCCCCGCGCCGGCGCTCTTCGTGACGGGTCGCGAGGCGCGCTCCGCGGCGCGGGCCTCGGCCCGCTGGCGGGCCGCGAACGCCCTCGCCTGGGCTTCCTCGCGGCTGGCCGCGGCACGGGCCCGTGCCGCCTCCGCCCGGGCGTTCGCCGCCGTGACCCTGGCCTGTGCGGCGTTGCCGTGGTGGTACGACGACGTCGACGACGTCGGCTGCGCCGCCTGCGTCGGGGGCACCGCGGCGGCGAACGGGGCGTACGGCGTCGTCGGCGGGACCGGCGAGGTCACGCCCTCAGACGGGGTCGACGACGCGGCGTACCCACCGGCGTCGGCGGCGGAGGCGCTGGACGAGGCAGGAGCCGCGTACGGCGCGCCGCCCGGCTGCGTCGGGTAGGGCGGGTAGCCCGCCGCGCCGCCCCCCGCGGCGCCGCGGTTTCGGCGCCGGTCGCGCAGGTAGCGCACCAGCAGCCAGCCGATGGTCACCCAGACGGCGATCCAGAACAGGGTGACGATCCAGCCCCAGCCGCCCCAGCCACCGTTCCACCAGGTGCCGTCGGCGCGGTTGAGGCCGACGATCAGCGCGACCGCCGCGCCGACGAGCGCCCCGTTGAAGTCGCCGCGGAACGCCTGCTGGAGGTGGATGCGGCCGTCGCGCTGCTCCGGGAGCAGCGCCCAGCCGATCGCATAGGCGACCAGGCCGATGCCCGTGAGGAAGAAGCTGAGGAAGAGCAGGCCGCGCACCAGCAGCGGGTCCCAGCCGAGCCGTGCGGCGAGGCCGCCGGCCACGCCGCCGACCCAGCGGTCCTCGGTGCGGTACAGGCCGGTGCGACGGATGGAGTCGAAGAAGCGGTCCTGGCCGGATCCACGGTTCGGGTCGTAGGGCGGGGTGCCGGGCGGCGGGGGCACCGACGACGCCGGGGGCGTCTGGCCGGCGCCGGGCTCCGGCTGCGGGGGTACGGGTTGGTGCTCATGGCATCGATCCTGCCGGTGACGCCGCCCCCGGCTCTATTGGGTGAACCCCTGAACCGACCCTGGAACCACCCCTCGGGAGGGTTCGCGGAACCCTGAAACTGCGCCCCGGGGGCCGTTCCGGGCGCTCGGGCGTGCCACGATCAGGGCGTGAGCCGAGCGACCGCACCCCGCACGCGCCTGCCGCTGCGCCGCCCCGAGGCGGACCGGTGGGTCGGTGGCGTGTGCGCCGGCCTGGCCGCCCACCTCGGCCTGCCGGTCGGCGCGGTGCGCCTGGTCATGGCGCTGCTCGCCCTGACCGGCTCCGGTGTCGCCGTCTACGTCTTCTGGTGGATCACCATCCCCACGGGCGACCCGCGCGCCGCCGCCGAGGCGGCCGAGCCCGCCGCCCTGTCGCGCCTCGCACCGCGGCTGCGGATCGAGAAGGTCGCCGCGCGCTTCCAGCTCCGCGACATCGTCATCGGCGCCGTCCTGCTCGCCGCGGCCGTGTTCCTCGTCGCGGTGCGTTCCGGCTGGGAGTGGCGTCAGTCGTGGTTGCTGCCCGCGCTGCTCTCGCTCGGGGGCCTCGCGCTCGCGTGGTCGCAGCTCGACGCCGTCCAGCGCGGCGTCGAGGCGGGGGAGCGACGCCGGTGGACCACGTGGGCGCGCCCCGCGGGCGGCCTGGTGCTCGTCGTCGCGGGCGCGCTGCTGCTCGTGGGGCAGGACACCCGGGGCTGGGCGGTCGTCCAGGCCGCCTCCGCCGCGCTCGCGGTGCTCGTCGGGTTCGCGCTCGTGCTCGCCCCGTGGTGGCTGCGCCTGGTGCGCGAGCTCGGCGACGAGCGCGCCGCCCGCGCCCGCGAGGCCGAGCGCGCCGACATCGCCGCCCACCTGCACGACTCCGTCCTCCAGACCCTCGCCCTCATCCGGTCCCGCGCCCACGACGCCGACAGCGTCGCGCGCATGGCCCGCGCCCAGGAGCGCGAGCTGCGCGAGTGGCTCTACTCGGAGCGCCGCGAGGCCGGGACCTCGCTGGCGGCCGAGCTGCGCGAGCTCGTCGCCCAGGTCGAGGACGGCCGCGTCGGCAAGCCCGCCGCGGACTCCCGGGGCCCCCGCGGCACCGCGGAGCACGGCGGCGACGTCGCATGGGACGGGGGCAGCGTCCCCGCCGTCGCGATCGACGTCGTCGTCGTCGGGGACTGCGTGCCCACCGAGGCCACCACCGCGCTGCTCCAGGCGACGCGCGAGGCGCTCGTCAACGCCGTCGCGCACGGGAGGCCGCCCGTGACGGTCTACCTCGAGGTGAGCGACCAGGCTGCGGAGGTGTTCGTCCGCGACCGCGGCGACGGGTTCGTCATGGCCGACATCGCGACCGACCGCTTCGGGGTGCGCGAGTCGATCCTCGGGCGCGTCCGGCGCCGCGGCGGCACCGCCGAGGTCACGAGCCGCGCCGGCTGGGGCACCGAGGTCAGGCTGCGCATGCCGCGCGTCGCCCTGCCGTCGGTCGACAGCCCGGCCCGCATGGGCACGGTCGACAGCACGGCCGGCGCGGGCACGGTCGCGGCGCCGTCCCCGGGGACCGCGCCTGACGAGACCGCGCCCGACGAGACCGCGCGACCCGGTGATGATGGAGTGGTCCCGACACGCTTCACGACCGAGGGGCGCCGCGACGGCAGCCCCCTGACCGGCGCGCGCGGCGATGATGGGACCGACGCCGTGCCCGACACCCTAGGAGACCGCCCGTGACGACCCCCTCCGCCGAGGTCAGCCTGCCCGTGCCCGTCGTCCTCGTCGACGACCACGACATGTTCCGGGCCGGCGTCCGCGCCTCCCTCGACGAGCGCGTCACCGTCGTCGGGGAGGCGGCGACGGTCGATGAGGCCGTCGCCGTCGTGCACGAGATGCGCCCGCCCGTCGTGCTGCTCGACGTCCACCTGCCCGGCGGCACCGGAGGCGGTGGCGCCGAGGTGGTCCGGCTGTGCTCGGACCTGCTCGGCGAGACGAAGTTCCTCGCGCTGTCGGTGTCGGACGCCGCCGAGGACGTCGTCGCGGTCATCCGCTCGGGAGCCCGCGGGTACGTCACCAAGAACATCTCGGCGCGCGAGCTCTCGGGCGCCGTCGTGCAGGTCGCCGGCGGGGACGCCGTGTTCTCGCCGCGCCTGGCCGGGTTCGTGCTCGACGCGTTCGGCACCGCGGCCGGTGAGGTCTCCGTGGCCGACGACGAGCTCGACCGCCTCTCGCGCCGCGAGCAGGAGGTCATGCGCCTCATCGCGCGCGGCTACTCCTACCGCGAGGTGGCGAGCGAGCTGTTCATCTCGATCAAGACCGTCGAGACCCACGTGAGCGCGGTGCTGCGCAAGCTCCAGCTCTCGAGCCGCTACGAGCTCACGCGCTGGGCCGCGGCCCGCCACATCCTCTGAGGATCACGCCGGCTGCGGGGTCGCCCACAGCCGGGTGCCGCCCGCGACCTCGCCGACCCAGTCGGGCGCCAGCGTGACGACGTCGCCGACGACGACGACCGCCGGGTTGCGCACTCCCGCCTCGGCCGCGACCTGCGCGACCGTGCCCAGCGTGGCGATCGTGGTGCGCTGCCGCGGCCCGTAGCCGTCCTCGACGATCGCGACGGGCGTGTCCTCGGAGCGGCCGCCTGCGACGAGCGCCCACGCCGTGTGGGACAGGCCGGCGATCGCCATGAGCAGCACGACGGTGTGCTCCGGGCCGCCCGGTACCCCGCCCAGCAGGCCGGAGACGTCGTCGTGCCCGGAGATGACGGTGAACGCGCGCGCGACGCCGCGGTGCGTCAGCGGGATGCCCGCCGCGGCCGGCACGGAGACGGCGCTCGTGACGCCCGGGACCACCTCGACGGGGATGCCCGCCGCGACGCACGCCGCGACCTCCTCGCCGCCGCGGCCCAGCACGTACGGGTCGCCGCCCTTGAGCCGCACGACCTTGCGCCCGGCGAGCGCCTGCTCGACGAGGATCTCGTTGATCTCGGCCTGGCGGACCGGGTGGTGACCGGGCTGCTTGCCGACGTCGATCACGGGCGTCTGCCCGGACAGGACGCGGGGCAGGGTGTCGAGCAGGGCGCGCGGCCCGAGGCGGTCGACGACGATGACGTCGGCGTCCTCGAGCAGGCGCAGGCCCTTGACCGTGATGAGGTCGGGGTCACCCGGGCCGCCGCCGACGAGCCACACCTTGCCTGTCATCGAGACCTCCCCGGTCCGGTGGTTGCGGGCGTCGTCCCAGCATCGGCCGGGCACGTTTCGGCGATGTGACGCGCACGGGTCGGTCGGGTCACGACCCGTCCGCTCGCGAGGTGCCGGGTCGCGAGGCGTCCGGTCACGAGGCGTCCGGGCGCAGGCCGCGGCGGCGCAGCACGGCGCGCTCGACCGGTGCGAACACGAGCAGCTCGACGGCGATGCCGACGGCGAGGATGAGCAGGATCGCGGTGAAGACGAGCGCCATGTCGGCGAGCTGGCGGCCCTGGTCGAGGAACTGCCCCAGGCCGAAGCCGATGGAGCCGCCGACGGCGATGATCTCGGCCGCCATGAGGGAGCGCCACGAGAACGCCCAGCCCTGCTTGAGCCCGGCCAGGTAGCCGGGCAGCGCGGCGGGCAGCACGATCTCGGTGACCATGCTCCACCGGTTCGCGCCCAGCACGCGGCCCACGGAGCGCAGCAGCGGCGGCACCTGGTCGACGCCCGCGACGATGCCGTTGATGATCGACGGCACCGCGCCCATGAGCACGACGAAGTAGACGGTGCCGTTGGAGAGGCCGAACCAGATGATGGCGGCGGGCACCCAGGCGACCGACGGGAGCACCTGGAGGCCCGTGATGATCGGGCCGAACGCGACGCGCACCCACCGCACGCGGGCCACCACGATGCCGAGCGGCGTGCCGATGGCGACGGCCGCGAGGAACCCGAGCACGCCGCGCGACAGCGACGTACCGAGGGCCTCCCACAGCGTGCCGTCCTGGGCCGCGCGGCTGATCGCCGTACCGACCTCGCGGGGGCCGGGCAGGTTCCAGATGGGCTGGACACCGGACCAGACCACGACCTGCCAGACGACGAGGACGACGGCGACGGCGAGCAGCGGGGGCCAGGCGCGCCGCAGCGCCCCGGAGAGCGCGGCAGCAGCCCCGCTCCGGCCGCGGTCGGGCGTCTGGAGCGCATCGAGGCCGGCCTCCACGTCGGCGATCTTGTCCTTGTCCTCCGTCGAGAGCCCGGAGGTGAACCAGGTGGGGACGTCAGTGGGCATGGCGGCTGATCTCCTCGCGCAGGCGGGCGGTGATCTCGCCCGTGAGCCGGACGGGGTCCTGGTCTCCGACGTTCCACTCGTGCACCACGCGGCCCGGGCGCGAGGAGAGCAGCAGCACGCGCTGGCCGAGGCGCACGGCCTCGCGCACGTTGTGGGTGACGAACACGACGGTGCGCTGCGTGGTGCGCCAGATGCGCTCGAGCTCGTCGTGCAGCAGGTCGCGCGTGATGGCGTCGAGCGCGGCGAATGGCTCGTCCATGAGCAGGACGTCGCGGTCCTGGGCGAGCGCCCGGGCCAGGGCGACGCGCTGGCGCATGCCGCCGGACAGCTCGTGGGCGCGCTTGTCGGCGGCGCCGTCGAGCCGCACGAGGTGCAGCAGCTCGGCGGCGCGCTCGGTGCGCTCCGCACGCGGCACGCCGCGCAGCTTGAGCGCCAGCTCGACGTTCTTCGCGGCGGTGAGCCACGGCAGCAGCGCGGGCTCCTGGAACATCAGGGCCGCGGGACCGGCCACCACGTCCCCCGCCGTCGCCGGCTCGAGCCCGGCGAGGATGCTCAGGAGCGTCGACTTGCCGCACCCGGACGCGCCGATGAGGCACACGAGCTCGCCCGGGGCGATCGACAGGTCGACGCCGTCGAGCACGGGCGGGCCGCCGGCGAACCGCTTGCCGACGCCGGTGAGGCGCACGGCGACGTCGTCCGTCAGGGAGCCCGTGTCGACGAGGGACGTGGTGGTCATGTGCTACTCCTCGCCCAGCCCGGAGGCCGAGACCTTCTCCTGGCCGTCCGCGGCCAGGACCTTGTTGAGCAGGCGCAGGTCGTAGATGCCATGGAGGTCGGCGTCCTGCGTGGTGCCGGCCTTCACTCCGTGGTCGAGCTGCGTCTGGAGCGTGCTGGCGATCGGGTCGGCCGTGAACTCGATGTTCTGGAACGCCGAGTCCAGGATGTCCTGCGACAGCGGCTTGCCCGCTGCCTTGGCGATCTCGTCGTTGACGAGCTTCGCGCTGCCCGCCGGGTCGTCCTGGAGGGCCTTGATCGCCGCGACCTCGCCGCGCAGCACGGCCTCGACGGTCTCGGGGTGGTCGGTCAGGAAGTCGGACCGCACGATGACGTTCGTCGTGACGAACCGGCCGTCCGGCCACAGGTCCTTCTCGTCGACCAGCACGTGCGCGCCCGCCTCGAGCACCAGGCGCGAGGCCCACGGCTCGGGCAGCCAGCCGCCGTCGAGCTCGCCGTTCTGGAACAGCTGGAGCGTCTGGGCGTTCTCCGTGGGCGTCACCGCGACGTCGCCGCCGCCCTGCAGGTCGCTCGTGTAGCCCTGGTCGGCGAGCCAGACGCGCAGCGCGACGTCCTGCGTGCCGCCGAGCTGCGGCGAGGCGATCTTCGTGCCCTGCAGGTCCTCCGGCGTGTCGATGCCGTCGCGCACGACGAGCGACGCGCCGCCGGAGGCAGCGCCGGCGACGATCTTCAGGCCCTTGCCCTGCGACTTCACGAAGCCGTTGATCGCGGGGCTCGGCCCGATGAACGCGATGTCGATCGCGCCGGCGTTGAGCGCCTCGAGCTCGGCGGGGCCCGCGTTGAAGACCTCCGTCTTCAGCGCCGTGGAGCCCAGCTCCTTGGCGAAGTACCCGCCGGCCGCGCCCACGAGGGCGGGCGCGTGCGTGACGTTCGCGAAGTAGCCGACGTGCACCTCGGTCGCGGCGCCCTCGTCCTTCGACGCCCCGCCCGTCGCGGACGACGGCCCGGCGCACGCCGCCATGCCCAGGACCAGCCCCATGCCCAGAGCTGTGCACGCGGCCCTCCCGACCAGGGCGGCGGGGATGCGGGTCTTCGTCGTCATCGTGGTTCTCCTTCGGGGGATGGGTCCGGTCGCCATGGTCGGCGCCGGGGGACTCAGGCTCCGTCGACCATGCCGGCGGCGAGGGTGGCGCCGTCGTCGGGGTCGATGAGCAGGAACGCGCCGGTGCGGCGCGCCCTCGCGTAGGGCTCGACGGGCACGGGCGCCGCGAGGCGCAGCGTGACCCGGCCGAGGTCGTTGAGGGTCAGCGACTCGGCCGCGAGCAGCTCGGCGGCGTCGAGCGTGTCGAGGTCGAGGCGGCCCGCGATCTCGCGGACCTGCGCCTTGACGGTGCGGGTGCCGTGCTTGAGCAGCACGGTCGTGCGCGGGTGCAGCGGCCTGTCGCCGAGCCAGGCGAGCGTCGCGACGACGTCCTGCGTCGGGACGGGCGCGTCGGCGGCGGCCGCGAGGAGGTCGCCGCGCGCGACGTCGATGTCGTCCGCGAGGCGGATCGTCACCGACTGCGGCGCGAACGCCTCGGGCAGCGTGTCGAGGCCTGCGGCGAGCGAGTCGGCGGTGTCGATGCCGGCGACCGTCGTGCGGCGGCCCCCGGGCAGGACCACGACCTCGTCGCCGGGGCGCACGACGCCCGCGGCGACCTGGCCGGCGTAGCCGCGGTAGTCGCGGAAGCGGTCCTCGCCGGACTGCGGGCGCACGACGTGCTGCACGGCCAGGCGGAAGGGCGCGGCGTCGTCGGACGTGTCGCTGCTCGGCAGCTGTTCGAGCAGCTCGAGCAGGCTCGGGCCGCCGTACCAGGGCGTGTTGTCCGAGCGGTCGACGACGTTGTCGCCCAGCAGCGCCGAGACGGGGACGGCGTGCACGTGGGCGACCCCGAGGGTCGTGGCGGCGGTGCGCAGGTCGGCGGCGATCGAGTCGAACCGGTCCTGCGACCAGTCGACGAGGTCCACCTTGTTGACGGCGACGACCACGTGCGGCACGCGCAGCAGCGCGGCCACGGCCAGGTGGCGGCGCGTCTGCTCGAGCAGGCCCTTGCGCGCGTCCACGAGCAGCACGACGACGTCGGCCGTCGAGGCGCCCGTGACCGTGTTGCGCGTGTACTGCACGTGGCCGGGGCAGTCGGCGAGCACGAACGAGCGGTTCGCCGTGGCGAAGTAGCGGTACGCGACGTCGATTGTGATGCCCTGCTCGCGCTCGGCGCGCAGGCCGTCGGTGAGCAGAGCGAGGTCGGTGCCCTCGTGACCGCGGTCCCGTGAGACGCGCTCGACGGCGTCGAGCTGGTCGCTCAGCACGGACTTCGAGTCGAAGAGCAGGCGGCCCACGAGCGTGGACTTGCCGTCGTCGACCGACCCGGCGGTGGCGATGCGCAGCAGGGTCGTGGTGGTGTCCAGGGTGGCGGTGGCCATCAGAAGTACCCCTCCTTCTTGCGGTCCTCCATGGCGGCTTCCGACATGCGGTCGTCGGCGCGCGTGGCTCCGCGCTCGGTGATGCGGGTGGCGGCGATCTCGGCGACGACGTCGTCGACCGTCAGGGCGATCGACTCGACGGCGCCGGTGCAGGACATGTCGCCGACGGTGCGGTAGCGGACCTTCTCGGAGCGGACCGACGCGCGCTCGGCGGCGGTGCGCGGCTGCGCGTACGGCCCGACGGCCAGCAGCATGCCGTCGCGGTCGAAGACGTCGCGCTCGTGCGTGTAGTACAGGCTGGGCAGCTCGATGTTCTCGCGGGCGATGTACCGCCAGACGTCGAGCTCGGTCCAGTTGGACAGCGGGAACACGCGCACGTGCTCGCCTGGGCGGTGCCGGCCGTTGTACAGGTTCCACAGCTCGGGGCGCTGGTTGCGCGGGTCCCACTGCCCGAACTCGTCGCGCAGCGAGAAGATGCGCTCCTTCGCGCGGGCCTTCTCCTCGTCACGACGGCCTCCGCCGAACACGGCGGTGTACTTGCCGGCCTCGATGGCGTCGAGCAGCGGCCGGGTCTGCAGCGGGTTGCGGGTGCCGTCGGCGCGCTCGCGCAGGCGGCCGTCGTCGATGTAGTCCTGCACCTTCGCGACCTCGAGGCGCAGGCGCAGGCGGTCCGCGGTGCGGTCGCGGAACGCGAGCACCTCGGGGAAGTTGTGGCCCGTGTCGACGTGCAGCAGCGGGAACGGCACCGGTGCCGGGGCGAACGCCTTGACCGCCAGGTGGAGCATGACGATCGAGTCCTTGCCGCCGCTGAACAGGAGCACGGGGCGCTCGAGCTCCGCGACGACCTCGCGGATGACGTGGATCGCCTCGCTCTCGAGGGCGTCGAGGAGGGAGAGGCTGGTGGTGGCGGTCGCTCGCGTTGCGGGGAACATCGTGCCTTCCAGGGTTGACGCGGTCACGTGTGCAGCCCGCACTCGGTCTTGTCGAAGCCGGACCAGCGGCCCGCACGGGGGTCCTCGCCCGGGGCGACGCGGCGGGTGCAGGGGCCGCAGCCGATCGACGGGTAGCCGTCGTCGAGCAGCGGGTTGAGCAGCACGCCGTTCCGGGCTGCGTAGCCGTACAGGTCGTCGCTCGACCAGGCGGCGAGCGGGTTGACCTTGATGAGGCCGTTCTTCTCGTCGAACGTGACCAGCGGGGTGCTCGCGCGGGTCGGCGCCTCGTCGCGGCGCACGCCCGTGAACCACACCTCGTACCCGGCGAGGGTCCGGGTGAGCGGCTCGACCTTGCGCATCGCGCAGCAGGCCGCGGGGTCGCGGGCCCACAGGTCCTTGCCGTGCTCGGCGTCCTGCTCCGCCACGGTGAGGCGAGGGAGCACGTCGACGACGGTGACGTCCATGGTCGCTGCGACGGCGTCGCGCGTGCCCACGGTCTCGGAGAAGTGGTAGCCGGTGTCGAGGAACAGGACGTCGACGAACGGCAGCGCCTGCGCGACGACGTGGGGGAGGACGGCGTCCGCCATCGAGCAGGCGACGGCGGCCAGGTCGCCGCCGAGCTCGCGGACGACCCAGGCGACGACCTGCTCGGCCGTGGCCTCGTCCGCCGCCCCGATGCCGGAGCCGCCGAGCTCCGTCGCGCCGCGCACGGCGATCGCACGCAGCTCGGCCTCGGACCGCTTGACGCGCGCGCGGGCGGCACGTCCCTCGGCGTGGGCAGCGCGAGCCGCCTCGCGCGCGAGGAACCGCTCACGCGGGCCGAGGGCGCCGGTCGTGCCCGTCGCGGCGAGCAGCGAGGACGCGGAGTCGCCCACCTCCGCCGTCACCGTGCCTGGTGCCGGTGACGGCTGCGGCTCCGCTGCGGGCGGATGCTCGTTCCTCGCCTCCACCCTCCGCTGCACCTCCGCCGTCACCGGAGCGCCTCCTCGTCCGCGCGGTGCGCCCACCGGGCGAACGTCTCGCCCGGCTCGCGGTCGGCCGCGAAGCGGCGGACCACCTTCTCGACGTAGTCGGCCAGGCCGTCCGCCGTGACCTTGAGGCCGCGCACCGTGCGGCCCAGGCCGGGCTCCTCGCGGTCCGCCGACGTCAGGCCCCCGCCCAGGTGCACCTGGAAGCCGGGCACCTGCTCGCCGTCGTCGGACAGGACGAGCTGGCCCTTGAAGCCGATGTCCGCCGTCTGGATGCGGGCGCACGAGTTGGGGCAGCCGTTGACGTTGATCTCGAGCTTCGTGTCGAGCGACGCGAGGACGTCGCCCGCACGCTCCTCGAGCGTGGCGATCGCGGCGGCCGCGGTGTCCTTCGTGTCGACGATCGCGAGCTTGCAGAACTCGATGCCCGTGCAAGCGATCGTGGAGCGGCGCACGAGGCTCGGGCGGGCGGTGAGGCCGAGCGGCTCGAGGCCCGCGACGAGCTCGTCCACGCGGTCGGCCGGCACGCCGAGGACGACGACCTTCTGGTGCACCGTGAGGCGGGCCGACTCGGCGCCGACCTGCTCGATGAGGTCGGCGAGCCCCGTCAGCGTGTTGCCGCCCACGCGCCCGACGACGGGCGCCGCGCCCACGTAGAAGCGGCCGTCCTTCTGCTCGTGCACGCCCACGTGGTCGCTCGGGCGGGTCGGCGCGGCCGGCGCGGGGCCGTCGGGGAGGGCGTAGCCGAGGTACTCGTCCTGGAGCACCTGGCGGAACCTCTCGGTGCCCCAGTCGGCCAGGAGGAACTTCAGGCGGGCCTTGTTGCGCAGCCGTCGGTAGCCGTAGTCGCGGAAGATGCGGATGACGCCGTGCCAGACGTCGGCGGCCTGCTCCTGCGTGACGAACACGCCGAGGCGCTCGCCGAGACGCGGCGTCGTCGACAGGGCGCCACCCACCCACAGGTCGTAGCCGGGGCCGAGGTCGGGGTGGACCACGCCCACGAGCGAGATGTCGTTGATCTCGTGCACGACGTCGAGGCTCGGGTGGCCCGTGATGGCCGTCTTGAACTTGCGCGGCAGGTTGGCCAGCTCCGGGTCGCCGATGTAGCGGCGCTTGATCTCCAGGATCGCGGGCGTCGGGTCGATGATCTCGTCCGCGGCGATGCCGGCCACGGGCGAGCCGAGGAACCCGCGCGGGGAGTCGCCGCACGCCGTCGTCGTCTCGAGGCCCACGGTGTCCAGGCGACGCCAGATCTCCGGGACGTCCTCGACGGAGATCCAGTGGTACTGGATGTTCTGCCGGTCCGTGATGTCCGCGGTGCCGCGGGCGAAGTCGGTCGAGATGCCACCCAGCACGCGCAGCGCCGCGGGGCTCAGCGCCTGGCCGTCGGAGCGGACGCGGAGCATGAAGTAGCGGTCCTCGAGCTCGTGCGGCTCGAGCGTGGCGGTGCGGCCGCCGTCGATCCCCGGCTTGCGCTGCGTGTACAGGCCCCACCAGCGGAACCGGCCGTGCAGGTCGTCGTCCGGGATGGAGTCGAAGCCGTGCTTCGCGTAGACGTCCTCGATGCGCTCGCGGACGCCGAGGGGCGCCGACTCCTGCTTGAAGACCTCGTTGGCGTTGAGCGGCTCGGTGCCGTCGACCTTCCACTGGCCGTTGGGCCGGCCCGCGCGCGGCGGGCGGACGGCAGCCCGTGCGGGGGGCGGGCTCGCGGTGGTGGACATGCAGGTCCCCTCTCGGGTGGCGGGTGGAGCGGTGTCGTGGCGTCCCGGGCCGGGCCCCTGCGCGGAGGGGCCCGCCCCTGGGGTCACAACGTCACGTGGGCGAAGAGCAGGCTCGCGAGGGCGAGTCCTGCGACGAGGTTGAACACCGCCGCCGAGCCGAAGACGACGAGCGGGCGCCAGCCCGCCTCGCGCACGCCGGACAGCCGGAACTCGAGGCCGATCGACACGAACGCGATGATGAAGAAGACCGTGCTGAGCGCCTTGATGACCGCCAGGTCGGGCGCCGCGGCGTCCGCCCCGACGTTGCCGACGTACACGGTCGCGATGGCGGAGGCGAGGATGAAGCCGAGGACAAACTTCGGGAACCGCGTCCACAGCTCCGACGCCTTGGGGGCCGCGGCGCCCTCCGTGCGCTCCACCTTGAAGGCGAAGTACGCGGTGAGCAGGAACGCGACGACGCCGATGAGCACGTTCTGCGAGGCCTTGACGATCGCGGCGATCTTCAGCACGTCGTCCCCCGCGATCGCGGCGGAGGCCGTCACCGCCGCCGTGGTGTCGATGTTCCCGCCGATCCAGGCGCCGGCCACGGCCGGGGTCAGGTTCAGCACGTCGGCGAGCCACGGCAGCACGAAGATCGACGGCAGGGCGAACAGGATCACGAGGCTCGCGGCGTAGGCGAGCTGCTCGCGCTTGGCCTGCACGGCGCCTGCCGCGGAGATCGCCGCGCTCACGCCGCAGATGGACACGGCCGACGAGAGCAGCGCGCGCAGCTTGGCGTCGACGCCGAGGCGCCCACCCAGCCACCACGTGAAGCCGAACACGAGCGTGATGAGCAGGACGGCCTGGAGGATGCCGGGGCCGCCCGCCTTGGTGATGGTGGCGAAGTTGATCGTGGCGCCGAGCAGCACCAGCCCGAGCTTGATGAACAGCTCGGTGCGGAACGCGGCCGCGAGGCGGTCCCGGACGCCCGCGAGCGAGAGCACCAGGTTGCCGAGCAGGCCCAGCGCGATGGCGTAGACGGGGTACTCGATCGCCCCGGCGACGCCCTCCAGGGCGGTGCCCTCGAACCAGACCGGGACGTCGGCGGAGAGCTCGCGGGCTGCCCAGGCGAGGGCGAGCAGGACCACGAGGCCGACGACGGTGTAGAGCGGGCCGAGCCGGGAGCCGGTCTGGACGACCGAGTCCTCGAGCGAGGCGGGACGGGGCGCGTTCTTCGCGGTGGCGGACGTGCTCATCAGGCCACCAGCCCCTCGGGCAGCAGGGACAGGAGGCCGAGCGCGACGAGCGCGAGGCCGACGACCGTCGCGGCCCAGTCCTCGTTGAGGTGGATGCGGCGGGCGGTGGCGACGGTGGCCTCGGGGGTGGCGGGCTGCGCGGCGACGTCGGGTGCGACGTCCTCGGGCCGAGCGGGTGCAGACATGTCGGTGGTACCTCTTCCGGGCGATGGGGCTCGATCAGCGGGGCGGGCGGCGGCCGCTCCGCTCCCCAGGACCGGGGTGCGCGCAGGCAGGCGCCGCCCTAGAGACACATCTCCGGGGTGGGGCGGCGGAAGCACATGCGTGGCATGGGACAAAGATTGCGGTCTGATCTATGGATAGGCAAGACGGTCGCTATGAATGTTCGAATGCTGGACACCCGTCCCGTTCACCGGTCACCGTCGCGGACCGCCGTCTCGCCTCGGGACGACGGTGCCCCGGTACCCTGCGACGGTGGACTTCCTCTACAACGTCTTCGTCGTCCTGCACTTCGTCGGCTGGGCCATCGTGCTCGGCGGCTACCTCGCGTCCCTGCGCACGCCCGGCCTGTACCGGGGCGTGTTCCACGGCGCGGCGACGGCCGTCGTCGCCGGCGTCGTGATGATGGGCCTCATCGAGTCCGGCACGGCCGGGCCCGAGGGGATCGACCGGACCAAGCTGGGCGTCAAGCTCGGCGTGGCGCTCGTCATCGCCGTGCTCGCGTTCCTCGCCCGCCGGCAGGGCCGCAAGGCCGACAACGGCACCGGCGCGGTGACCCCCGGCCTCAAGCACGCCATCGGCGCGCTCGTGCTGGTCAACATCGTCGTCGCCGTCTTCTGGTGATCCGGTGCGTGCGGCGGTGACGACGGCGGGGCGTCGGTGAGCGTCACCGGCGAGCTGCTCGTCGGGCTGGCGATCCTCGTCGGCCTGGCCGGCACCGTCGTCCAGGTGCTGCCCGGGAACGTCCTGGTGCTCGGCGCCGTCGGCGTGTGGGCGTGGCAGACCGGCGGCGGCGCGTGGTGGGTCTTCACCGCGGCCGCCGTCGTCGTCGCGCTCGCCGAGCTCGGGCAGTGGCTGCTCGCCGGGCGGCACCTGCGCAAGGCCGACGTGCCGTTCACGACGATGGCCTGGGCTGGCGTGGCCGGCGTCGTCGGGTTCTTCGTCGTCCCCGTGGTGGGCCTGTTCCTCTTCTTCGCCCTCGCCGTCTACCTGCTCGAGCTGCGCCGGCGGCGCTCGCGGGCGGCGGCCTGGACCGCCACCAAGGCGGCCCTCCAGGCGACCGGCATCACGATCCTCGTCCAGCTCGCCGGCGGCCTGCTCGCGACCGCGATCTGGATCGTCGGGCTGTTCCTCACGTAGTCAGTTCAGCGCAGCGCGCTCAGGACGCGCGACACCGCGAAGCCCGCCACGAACGTCAGCGGGATGGACACCCCGAGCACCGCGACGACGTTCGGCACGAACCGCACGGACCCGCCCCGGGTGACGAGCGCACCGACCGGCACCGAGACCGACCAGCCGCCGCCCCCGCTGCCCTGCTGGTGCTCGGGGTCCGCCGCCGACGGGCCGGCCGACCCGCCCCCGAAGCCGTAGACCGCGAGCGCGACCGGGACCGCCTCGGCCCCGTCGATCACGACCTTGTCGCCGTAGGAGATCGTGGCGCCGGCCCGCGTGGCGACCGACGCGAGCTCCAGGATGATCTCAGCCATCCTTCGACGGTAGCCGCGTCGCGCGATCCTCGCCGTCGGCGGGCACCCCCGGGGGCGCGCGGCCCTCTTCGTCGGTGGGCCCGCCTAGGCTGGGCCTGCGATGACTTCTCTCTTCGATCACCTGCCCCTGCCCGGGTTCGGCGCCGCCGTCTCCGACGACACGGCGCGCCTGCCCTCGACCGCCCCCCGCTGGGACGCGTGGGAGGACGGCGCGGCCGCCGGCGCCCCCTCCTGGGTGCGCGACGCCGCCACCGCCGTCGGGCCCCGGCCCGACGACGACGAGGAGCCGCAGCGGCGGGGCCCCTACGCCCACCTGGACCCCGAGGCGCTGCTCGAGGGGCTCAACCCGCAGCAGCGCGCCGCCGTCGAGCACCACGGGACGCCGCTGCTCATCGTGGCCGGCGCCGGGTCGGGCAAGACGCGTGTGCTGACGCACCGCATCGCCTACCTGCTGGCCACCGGGCGGGCGCGCGCGGGCGAGATCCTGGCGATCACGTTCACCAACAAGGCCGCGGCCGAGATGCGCGAGCGCGTCGAGCACCTGGTCGGGCCCGCGGCGTCGCGCATGTGGGTGTCGACGTTCCACTCGGCGTGCGTGCGCATCCTGCGCCGCGAGTACAAGGTGCTGGGGCTGCGGTCGAGCTTCTCGATCTACGACGCCGCCGACAGCCAGCGGCTCGTCACGCTCGTGACGCGCGAGCTCAACCTGGACCCGAAGAAGTACCCGGCCCGGGGCCTGAGCAACCGGATCAGCGACCTCAAGAACGAGCTCGTCACCCCCGAGGACTACGCCGACCAGGGCGACAAGGATCCCGTCCTCTCCGACGTCTACACCCGCTACCAGGCCCGCCTCCAGCAGGCCAGCGCGCTCGACTTCGACGACATCATCATGACGACGGTGCAGCTGCTCCAGGCGTTCCCGAACGTCGCCGAGCACTACCGGCGCCGGTTCCGGCACGTGCTCGTCGACGAGTACCAGGACACCAACCACGCGCAGTACGTGCTGGTCAAGGAGCTCGTGGGCGCCGCGACGGGGGAGGCGGGCGCGGGCGTCGCGACCGGCGGGGGTCGGACCTCGAGCCCGGCGAGCTCACCGTCGTCGGCGACGCCGACCAGTCCATCTACGCGTTCCGCGGTGCGACGATCCGCAACATCCAGGAGTTCGAGCAGGACTACACCGACGCGACCACGATCCTGCTGGAGCAGAACTACCGCTCCACGCAGAACATCCTCACCGCGGCCAACGCCGTCATCAGCCGCAACGCCGACCGCAAGCCCAAGCGGCTGTGGACCGCGGCCGGGGCGGGCGCGCAGATCGTCGGGTACGTCGCCGACGACGAGCACCAGGAGGCCCGCTTCGTCGCCGAGGAGATCGACCGCCTCGGCGACTCCGACGGCGTGCGCCCGGGCGACGTCGCGATCTTCTACCGGACCAACGCCCAGTCGCGCTCGCTGGAGGAGGTGCTCGTCCGCGTCGGCCTGCCGTACAAGGTCGTCGGCGGCACGCGGTTCTACGAGCGCCGCGAGGTCAAGGACGCCATCGCCTACCTGCGCGCCCTGGCCAACCCCGACGACGACGTCAACCTGCGCCGCGTGCTCAACGTGCCCAAGCGCGGTCTCGGGGACAAGGCCGAGGCGCTGCTCGCGGCGTTCGCGGAGCGCGAGCGGATCTCGTTCGGGGCCGCCGTCGAGCGGGCCGAGGACGTGCCCGGCATGTCGACGCGCACGCTCAACCCGCTGCGGGTCTTCCGTGACCTCGTGCGCGACCTGCGCGCGATGGTCGAGGCGGGCGACCCGCCCGCGTCGGTCCTCGGGGCCGTGCTCGACAAGACCGGCTACCTCGCCGAGCTGCGGGCCTCCGACGACCCGCAGGACGCCTCGCGCGTCGAGAACCTGGCCGAGCTGCACGCCGTCGCGACGGAGTTCAGCGAGACCGACCCCGAGGGGTCGCTCGACGACTTCCTGGAGCGGGTCTCGCTCGTGGCGGACTCCGACCAGATCCCGGCCGAGGACGTCGCGGACGGCGACGAACCGAAGGTCGACCAGGGCGTCGTCACCCTGATGACGCTCCACACGGCCAAGGGCCTGGAGTTCCCCGTCGTGTTCCTCACCGGCATGGAGGACGGCACGTTCCCGCACATGCGGTCGCTGCACGACGACACCGAGCTCGCCGAGGAGCGCCGGCTCGCGTACGTGGGCATCACGCGGGCGCGCGAGCGGCTCTACGTCTCGCGCGCGGGCATGCGGTCGGCGTGGGGCATGGCGAACGAGATGCCGCCGTCGCGGTTCCTGGGCGACGTGCCCGAGGACCTGTGGGACTGGCGGCGCAAGGAGTCCTCGACGCAGTACCTGCGCGGGGGCGGCTCGGCATGGGGGTCGCGCGGGTCGGGCGGCCGCGCATCGTCCACCTGGGGCGAGCGGTCGTCGTCGGGCACCACGGGCGGCTACGGGCCGGGCCGCATCGGGCGGCCCAAGAGCGCCGCGAGCGAGAGCACGGGCGCGAGGTTCGGCAGCGCCACCCCGCGCAAGGAGGCGGACATCCCGGCGCTCGCCGTGGGGGACCGCGTGACGCACGACGCCTACGGGCTCGGCAAGGTCGTGGCGGTGGAGGGTGCCGGCCCGAACGCCGTGGCCAAGATCGACTTCGGCTCTGACGGCACGAAGCGGCTGCTGCTGCGGTACTCGCCGGTCACGAAGCTGTGAGCACCACCGAGGTGACCGGCAGGGCCGTCGCGCGGTTCGTCGTCTTCTCCGCGCTCGGCCTGTTCCTCTTCCTCGCCCCGATCCCGACGGGCGACGGGACGTTCAACATCCCGCTCGGCATCGCCATCGGCTGGTTCGAGTCCACCGTGCTGCGGCACGGCGAGGTCGACGTCGCCGTGCTGCTGCTGCTCGCGGTGACCACCGTGTCGGCGCTCGGGGCGGTCGTCCTCGCGCTCGCGCGGCCCACGTTCCGCGAGGGGTCCGTGCTCGCGCACGCGTTCAGGACCGGTCCGGTGTACGTCGTCTCGCGGGTCTTCGCGGCCGTGTTCGCGTGGATGATCTTCACCGGCGTCGGGCCGGAGGTCATCGTCTCCCCGGACACCGGCGGTGTGATGCAGGGGGTTGCCGCGCACCTCATCGCCGTGTTCGTGTTCCTCGGGTTCGCCATCCCGATCCTCACGGACTTCGGCGTCATGGAGTTCGCCGGCGCGCTCGTCGCGCGCACCGTGCGGCGCCTGTTCACGCTGCCGGGGCGGTCCTCGGTGGACCTCATGGCGTCGTGGTTCGGCTCGTCGGTCGCGTCCGTCATCCTCACGCGCGGCCAGCACGAGAAGGGGTACTACACGGGGCGCGAGGCCGCCGTGATCTGCACGAACTTCGCCTTCGTGTCCCTGCCGTTCTCGTTCGTCGTCGCCGGCTTCATCGGCATCGAGGACGACTTCCTGCCCTGGTACCTCATCATCTGCGTCGTCTGCGTCCTGCTCGCGCTGGTCACGCCACGGATCTGGCCGCTGCGCGGCCTGCCCGACACGTTCGTGGACGGCTCGCCCGCGGACGCCTCGCGCACCCAGGCCGAGGAGGCCGTCCCCGACGGCGTCCCGGCGGCCCGCTGGGGGCTGCGGCTCGCCACGGAGCGCGCGTCGCGGACGCGCCTGCGCGACGTCGCCGTGACGGGACTGCGCACCTGGGTCGACATCTACGCCGACCTCATCCCGCTCATCCTCGCGTGGGGCACCATCGCCGTCGCGATCTTCGAGTTCACGCCGGTCTTCCAGTGGCTCTCGACGCCGATGGGCTGGTACCTGGGCCTCTTCGGCATCGGCGACGCGATGACGTACGCGCCCGCGACGCTCATCGGGTTCGCCGACATGTTCCTGCCCTCGTTGCTGCTCGGCGACGCCGAGCGCACCACGCAGCTCGTCCTCGGCGCCCTGTCGATCGTGCAGATCGTCTACATGACCGAGACGGGCGTGACCATCCTCAAGTCGAGGATGCCGCTGAACCTCGGCAAGCTCTTCGCGGTCTTCCTGATCCGCACGCTCGTCGCCATCCCGGTGCTGGCCGGGCTCGTCTGGCTGGTCTTCTGACCGCCGTCTGGCAGCTCAACGTCCGCTCGACCTTCTTCCTCTCGCAGCACTTCGCCCGGATCGCGCGGGACGGAGGGACGGGCGGCGCGATCGTCAACATCGCCTCGCAGGCGGGGCTCGTCGCCCTGCCCGGCGAGGCCTCGTACTGCACGGCCAAGGCCGCCGTCGTCCACCTGACGAGGTGCCTCGCCGTCGAGTGGGGCGAGCTCGGCATCCGCGTCAACGCCGTCGCGCCGACGTTCGTCGAGACCGACGGCACCGCGCGCGTGCTCGGCGACCCGGAGCGTCGCGCCGACGTCGAGGAGCGCGTCGCCGCGCTGCACCGCGTCGGGCGGCCGGAGGAGGTCGCGTCGGCGGTGGTGTACCTGGCGTCGCCGGCGTCGTCGCTCGTGACGGGCGTGACGCTGCCGGTGGACGGCGGGTGGACGGCGCGCTGACGGACCCGGTCGCGGCGCTGCCCCGACGCGGCGCCCGGCGTGAGACCGCCGCCCGGCGGTCGCGTCGGGCGGGTCGCGTCGTCAGGCGGCGGCGTCGGCCGTGCGCTCCAGCGCATTGCGGAGCGCGGGGAGGTCGACGCCGGACTCGGCGGCGGCGGCCGCGAGGATCCGGCCGCCGGGGGAGTCCGCGCGCAGGATGCCGAGCAGGAGGTGCCGCGTCTCGATCGTCTTCGCCTTGAGCCGGATCGCCTCGCGCAGCGCGAGCTCGATCGCCTTCATGGCGTCCTGGGTGAAGGACAGGTGCCCCCGGCGCCCCGTGCGCCCGGCGGAGGAGGCGCGGTCCAGGGCGCCCTCCCCGAACACGGCGTCCGCCTTCTCCCGGACGGCGTCCAGGTCGATGCCGAGCGCGGCGAGGGCCGCGCCGTCGAGGTCGTCCTCCGACGCGATCGTCGCGCGGGCGCGCCGCGCGACGTCGCCGGCGTCGAGCCCCGCCCCGGTGACGGCGGAGCGGGCCGGGCCGTCGGCCTCGAGCAGCACCGCGAGGAGGTGGCGGGTGTCGATCTGCGTGGAGCGCGTCTCGCGCGCGACCGTCTGCGCCTCGATCACGGCGAGGCGGGCGTCCTGGGTGAACCTCTCGAACATGGTCATGCCTTCCCGTGCTTCTTGTGCGCGGCCTGCTTGCTGACGCCGAGCGCCGACGCGATCTGCTCCCACGACCAGCCGAGGGACCGGGCGCGGCGCACCTGGAGGACCTCGAGCCGGTCGGCGAGCTCGCGCAACGCCCGCACCGCACGCAGGCCCTGCTGAGGGTCGTCGCCGGCGGCTGCGCCGACGAGGGTCTGCTGACTGTCCATGCCGTCAACATAGGTTGACGCGCGGGCTGCTGTCAACCCACGTTGACGTAAGGGCGTGCGGCGTCGTCGGCGATCGGAACGTGCGGTCGGGATCGGAGCGTGCGCTTGATCGCACGGTCCGATCCGCAGAGCACGTCCCGATCGCTACCGGGTCTGCGCCGACCCGTGAGCGGGCGCCGCGTTCCGCGGCCCGTCGGCGGTGCGGCGCTCGCGGCCCAGGCGGGCGAGCCGGCGCGTCTGCCGCCAGCGCGAGAACCGGGTGCCCTGCTGCACCAGAGCACCGAGCAGCACCGCGAAGACGACGGCGATGGCCGCCCCCCAGACGGGGTGGTCGGCGATCCGGCCGCCGAGCGAGCCGAGCCCCGCGTAGACGGCGGCCCAGACGGCGCAGGCGACGACGTCGTACGCGACGAAGCGCCGCAGCGGGTAGCGGCCGAGGCCGAGGGCGATGATGACGGGCGCCCGACCGCCGGGCACGAGCCGCCCGGTGACGACGGCGCTGAACGCGTTGAGGTGGAGCTTGCGCTCAGCCTGGTGGACCCGCGCCGCGAACGCCCGCCGGTCGATCCACCCGCGGAGGCGTCGGGCGCCGAGCCGTGCCTCCAGCAGGAGGACGGTGTCGCCGAGCACGGAGGCGATCCATGCGATGAGGAAGATGACGAGGACGTCGGCCCGCGAGCCGTGGGCGAGGGCCGCGGCCCCGCTGACCATCTCTCCCGTCGGCAGGAACGGGATGGCCGACCCGACCGTGACGGCCACGAAGAGCAGCACGTGCCCGCCGACCAGATTCACCCCCAGATCGTAGGCAGCGCGCGAGCGTCGGCCGGCCCGCGGAGCGCTGGGTGACCGGCCCGCGCCCGGCGGCGTGGCTCCCGTCACGTTCCGTTCCCCGGTCCGGGGTTCTGCGCACGACGGAGGCGGGGCTACCCTTGCCGCGATGTCTTGACGTCGAGACATCGTCCCGAGGACGGAAGGACGCAGCAGGGTGGACCTGTTCGAGTACCAGGCGCGCGACATGTTCGAGAAGCACGGGGTCCCCGTGCTCGGCGGTGTCGTCGCGACGACTCCGGAAGAGGCCCGGGCAGCGGCCGAGAAGCTGGGTGGCGGCACTGTCGTCGTCAAGGCCCAGGTCAAGACGGGTGGCCGCGGCAAGGCCGGCGGCGTCAAGCTCGCCCACTCGCCGGCCGAGGCCGCCGAGAAGGCCGAGCAGATCCTCGGCATGGACATCAAGGGCCACACGGTCCACCGCGTGATGATCGCCGAGGGCGCCAAGATCGCCGAGGAGTTCTACTTCTCGGTGCTGCTGGACCGCGCGAACCGCAGCTACCTGGCCATGTGCTCGGTCGAGGGCGGCATGGAGATCGAGCAGCTCGCCGTCGAGCGTCCGGAGGCGCTGGCCCGCGTGGTCGTCGACCCCATCGTGGGCATCGACGACGCCAAGGCCGCCGAGATCGTCGCCACCGCGAACTTCCCCGAGGAGCTCCACGCCGACGTCGCCGCCGTCATCCAGAAGCTCTGGGGCGTGTTCACGGCCGAGGACGCCACGCTCGTCGAGGTGAACCCGCTGGTCCGCACCGAGGACGGCGCGATCGTCGCCCTCGACGGCAAGGTCACGCTGGACGACAACGCCTCCGAGGTGCGCCACCCCGACCACGAGGAGCTCGAGGACAAGGCGTCCTCCGACCCGCTCGAGGCGAAGGCCAAGGCGCACGGCCTCAACTACGTCAAGCTCGACGGCGAGGTCGGCATCATCGGCAACGGCGCGGGCCTGGTCATGTCCACGCTCGACGTCGTCGCCTACGCGGGCGAGAACCACGGCGGCGTGAAGCCCGCCAACTTCCTCGACATCGGCGGCGGCGCCAACGCGCAGGTCATGGCCGCGGGTCTCGACGTCATCCTGAACGACCCCCAGGTCAAGTCGGTGTTCGTCAACGTGTTCGGCGGCATCACCGCGTGCGACGAGGTCGCCAAGGGCATCGTGGGCGCGCTCGAGATCCTCGGCGACGAGGCCTCCAAGCCGCTGGTCGTGCGCCTCGACGGCAACAACGTGGACCTCGGCCGCGCGATCCTGCGCGAGGCGAACCACCCGCTCGTCACGCTCGCCGAGACCATGGACGGCGGCGCGGAGAAGGCCGCCGAGCTGGCCGCTGCCGCCGCCGCTCCGGCCGCCGTCTGACCCCGCCCGCCGAACGCAGAGACCTGAAAGCGAAGCAATGTCGATCTACCTGAACAAGGACTCGAAGATCATCGTCCAGGGCATCACGGGCGGCATGGGTGCCAAGCACACCGCCCTCATGCTCGACTCGGGCGCCACGATCGTGGGCGGCGTCAACGCCCGCAAGGCCGGCACCACGGTGACGCACAAGGACCACGAGGGCAACGAGGTCGTCCTCCCCGTGTTCGGCACCGTCGAAGAGGCTATGGCCGAGACGGGCGCCAACGTGTCCGTGCTGTTCGTGCCCCCGGCGTTCACCAAGGACGCCGCCATCGAGGCCGTCGACGCCGGGATGCCGCTCATCGTCGTCATCACCGAGGGCGTCCCGGTGCAGGACACGGCCGAGGTCTGGGCCTACCTGCAGGGCAAGGGCACCCGCATGATCGGCCCGAACTGCCCCGGCATCATCACGCCGGGCGAGTCGCTGGCCGGCATCACGCCGCACACCATCACGGGCAAGGGCCCCGTCGGCCTCGTGTCCAAGTCGGGCACGCTGACCTACCAGATGATGTACGAGCTGCGTGACCTGGGCTTCTCGACCGCCATCGGCATCGGCGGCGACCCCATCGTCGGCACCACGCACATCGACGCGCTCGAGGCGTTCGAGAACGACCCCGAGACCCAGGCCATCGTCATGATCGGCGAGATCGGCGGCGACGCCGAGGAGCGCGCCGCGGCCTACATCAAGGAGCACGTGACCAAGCCCGTCGTGGGCTACGTCGCCGGCTTCACCGCCCCCGAGGGCAAGACGATGGGCCACGCCGGCGCCATCGTCTCCGGCTCGGCCGGCACCGCGCAGGCCAAGAAGGAGGCCCTCGAGGCCGTCGGCGTGCGCGTCGGCAAGACGCCGTCCGAGACGGCCGCGCTGCTGCGCGAGGTCCTCGCCGCGGTCTGATCCCGCACCCGACGACGGCGCCCTGGGTCCCCGCGACCCAGGGCGCCGTCGTCGTCCCGCGAGACGACCGACCTTCGCCCCTCCCGGAGTGGGACCGCCACCGCTACCGTGGGGAACGGCACCATCGAGGGGTGAGCACCCGCACCGCACCCCGCACCGTCGAAGGCACGTCCGAGGCCGTCGAGACGCGGAGCGCGCGGGTCGCCCCCGCGATGTCCGGCGTGTGGTCCGTGGTCCAGGGCATGGTCCTCAGCTTCGTCTTCCTGCTGCTGCTCGCCGTCGTCGCGCTCCTCGGGGCGCCCGACGCCGGCGCCGCCGAGGTGCCGTGGGCGGCCGCCGGGCGCGTCGCGGGCGGCCTCTGGCTCCTGGGCCACGGCGTGCCGGTCGGCGACCTGAGCATCGTGCCGCTCGGCATCGGCGCCCTCGCGCTCTTCGCGACGTACGTCAGCGCCAAGCGGTCGGCGATCGCGTCGCAGGCCGCGGTGGTCGCGGGCGCGTCGACGTACCTCGTCGTGACCGTCGGCGCGGCCGCGGCCGGCGGGGTGCGCGGCGTCGGGCTCGCGCTCGCCGCGCTCGGCGCCGTCGTCGTCGGCGGGGGCGGGATGGTGCTCGGCACGCTGACGCAGCCCGAGGCGCCCGCGATCGCCGACGTCGCCGAGCGCACGATGGGCGTGCTGCCGCCCGTCCTGCGGCTCGGGCTGCGGGCGGGGGCCGTCGCGCTCGCCGCGTTCACCGCGGTCAGCGCGGGGCTCGTGGCCGTCTGGATGCTCGCGGGCCGCACCGTGTCCGACGACGTGCTGACGGCGCTGGCCCCCGGCTGGATCGGGGGGATCGTGCTCGCGGTCTCGCAGCTCGCGGTCGTGCCGAACCTCGTCGTGTGGGCGTCGGCGTGGATCGCCGGGCCCGGGTTCGCCGTCGGGGCGGGGACGTCGTTCTCGACGCGCGGCGTCGTCGACGGGCCGCTGCCCGCGCTGCCGGTGCTGGGCGCGCTGCCCGGGCCGGGGTGGTCCGGGCCGCTCGGGTCGGCGTCGCCCGTGGTCGTGCTGCTCTGCGGCGCGCTCGCCGGCTGGTTCGCGTGGCGGCGGCTCGAGCCGTCGCTCGTGCAGTGGGCGGACATCGCCTGGGTGCTGGGCGGGACGGCCGGCGCGGCGGGCGTGGCCACGGTCGTGCTGCAGCTCTGGGCGGGCGGGTCGGCCGGGTCCGGGCGGCTCGCTGTCGTCGGGGCCGACCCCCTGGTGGCGGGCGGTCTCGTCGCCGCGGAGGTGCTCGTGGGGGCGGCGCTCGTCGTGGTGCCCGCGTACCTCCTCGTCACGCGGCGGGCACACGCGGAGTGACCTGAGCCGGCCGGTCGCCTGCCGCGTCGCCCGGGGGCCGGGGCGCCGGGCGACGCGGCCCGGCCCCGGGCGCGCGCCGCCGCCCGTTACGCTTCGCCTCGTGCAGACGCCCTCCGGTCACCCCGTCGACGCCACCTCGGCCGCGCGGCTCGTCGTCCTCGCCTCGGGCGCCGGGTCCAACCTCGCTGCCCTCCTCGCGGCGCACGACGCCACCGCCTTCGGTGCCCGCGTCGTCGGGGTCGTGACCGACAAGCCGGCCGCCGGTGCGCTCGACCTCGCGCGCGAGGCCGGGATCGCGTCCGCCGTCGTCGCGCCCGCCGACTTCGAGGACCGCGCCGCGTGGGACCGCGGGATCGCCGAGGCGGTCGCCGTGTTCCGGCCCGACCTCGTCGTGCTGGCCGGGTTCATGCGCATCCTGGCGCCCGGCTTCCTCGACCGGTTCCCGGGTCGCGTCGTCAACACGCACCCCGCGCTGCTGCCCGCGTTCCCGGGCGCTCACGGCGTGCGCGACGCGCTCGCCCACGGCGTCAAGGTCACCGGCTGCACGGTGCACGTCGTCGACGCCGGCGTGGACACCGGCCCGATCCTCGCCCAGGCGGCCGTCCCGGTGCTCGACGGGGACGACGAGGCCACGCTGCACGAGCGCATCAAGGTCGCCGAGCGCGCCCTGCTGGTCGAGACCGTGGGCCGCATCGCCCGCGAGGGCCTGCGGATCGACGAGGGCCGCGCCGTCATCGGCTGAGGTCTCGCGTCAGGATGCCGCGGGCTTGTCGTCCTGCGGGAGCGCGCTCGGCCCGACGCCGGTGACGACGTTGTGGATCTCGCGGGCCTCCCGCGGCGTCGTGCGGGCGGCCGCGGCCGCCCGCTCGGAGAAGCGCTCCACGACCGCGTCGAGCTCGGCGAAGAGCTCGCGTGCCTCGTTCGTGGTTAGCGCGACCTGGGCGAAGCGGATCTTCGTCCGCGCCTGGTCCGGCTCCCGTGCGCGCTGGTTCAACGCACTGCGGAACCACTCGACGTAGCCGCGGACGAGCACGTCCATGCCGGGGGTGCCCGGGGCGACGTTGTAGGTCTCGGCCGCGGCGCGCCACACCCGGTCGCGCTTGTCGCGGGCCAGTTCAGGGGCTTCGACGACGAGGCCGGCCTTGGCGAGGGTACGCAGGTGGAAGGAGACCGAGTTGGCGGGCTCGCCGAGCGTCTGTGCGAGGTCGGCGGCGCGGCCGTGACCGTCGGTCTCGAGCTGGAACAGGATCTTCATCCGCAACGGATGGGCCAGGGCGCGCAAGGCTTCGCGGGTGTTGACCTGCATCGACGTCGACATGGACACAGTCTATCAAGAAGCGCAAGAACCCATGCGCAAGAACTATTGCGCAATAGATGGTGCGCGAGTAGCGTCGCCGGCATGTCCACGATCCTCGACGCCGCGGCCCCCACGAAGCTGCGGCACAACCGCCCGTACCTGCTGCTCATGTCCGGCAAGACGACGCAGCTCGTCGGCGCCGGCATCGGTGCCTTCGCGGTGCCGCTCATCGCCTTCCAGGTCACCGGGTCGGTCGCCCGGGCGGGGCTCGTCGCCGCCGTGGGGGAGGTCGGCGCCCTGCTCGCGGCGCTGCCCGCCGGCGTCGTCGCCGACCGCGTCGACCGGCGCCGGCTCATCATCGGCGCCGCGCTCGTCGGGGCCGTGCTGTGGGCGAGCGTCGCCGTCGCGGGGGTGCTGGGCCACCTCACCGCCGCACACCTGGCCGCGGTGCTGTTCGCGGCGTCGCTCGTCACGGCGCTCGAGGGGCCCGCCGAGTCCGGCGCGCTGCGCGCCGTCGTCACGCCGGAGCAGATGCCCACCGCCATGGCCGCCGTGCAGGGCAGGTCCGCCGTCGCGACCCTCGCTGCGGCGCCCCTCGGCGGCCTGCTCTACGGGTTCACGCGGTTCCTCCCCGTCGCGGCCGCCGCCGTCGCGCACGTCGCGGTCGCCGTGTGCACGGCGTTCGTGCGGGTCCCGCTGAGCGCCGACGTCGCCACGGAACGCGAGACCCACCCCGTCGAGGCGCTGCGGGAGGGGCTGCGCTTCGTGTGGTCGCGCAGCTTCTTCCGCGTGGCGCTGCTGCTCTCGCCGCTCATCAACCTCACCGTCAACGGGCTGCTCGTCGCCGTGAACCTCGACCTCGTGCGGCAGCACACCGAGCCCCTGCTCATCGCTCTCATCGACACCGTGGCCGGGGCGGCGATGCTCGGCGGGGCGGTGCTCGCGCCCGCCGTGCTGCGCCGCGTGCGCGTCGGGACCGTGCTCGTCGCGGCGCTCGCCTGGATCGCGGTGTGCTTCGTCGCGATGGCGGCCCTGCACACCTACACCGCGTACGTGGTGCTCACCGCGCTCGCCGTGCTCCCGCTCGGCCCCGCGAACGCCGGGACGTCCGGCTACGTCGCGGCGGTCACGCCGCCGCGCCTCCAGGGGCGGCTCGCGTCCGTCATGAGCCTGTCGTACCTGCTCTCCGCGCCGCTCACGCCCGCCCTCGCGGGCGGCCTCCTCGCGGCGACGGGGCTCCAGGTCACCCTGTGGGTCTTCGCGGGCGTGCTCGCCGTCGCCGTCGCGGCCTTCGCCGCGACCCGCGCCGCGGCCGGCATCGGCACCCCGGACACGTGGGCGGCCGACGCGCTGCCCGACGACGCCGAGGCCTGACCGGCAGCTCGTCGTCAGACCGTGCGCCCGGGGTGACGGTCTGACGACGGACTGCCGGTCTGGCTCGCGGCAGTGACCGACATGACGGTGCCGGTCCTCAGGGGCGCCGCGTAGAATTCCGAGCGGCCGTGACTGGCGAAGGTGGGGCACCACCGGGGAGCGGCCTCGACACCACGTGTCGCTCGCCTTCGTGCGCCGCCCGCCTGGGCGCCGGGGTCCTTCGAAGTGCTCACGCCCGAACGACCGCCGACCACAGGAGCCCCTATGTCTGGCATCGACAAGGTCCACTCGACCGCCCCCGACGTCGTCCTCGCGGACGACTCCCAGCGCCCGATCCGCCGCGCGCTGCTCTCCGTCTTCGACAAGACCGGCCTGGTCGAGCTCGCCACCGCGCTGCACGCCGCCGGCGTCGAGCTCGTCTCCACCGGCTCGACGGCGTCGACCGTCGCCGACGCCGGCCTGCCCGTCACGCGCGTCGAGGACCTCACCGGGTTCCCCGAGTGCCTCGAGGGGCGCGTCAAGACGCTGCACCCGCGCGTGCACGCCGGCATCCTCGCCGACTCCCGCAAGGCCGAGCACCTGCGCCAGCTGGACGAGCTCGAGATCCAGCCGTTCGAGCTCGTCGTGGTGAACCTCTACCCGTTCGCCGCGACGCTCGCCACGGGTGCCGACGAGAACACCATGGTCGAGCAGATCGACATCGGCGGCCCTCCATGGTCCGCGCCGCCGCCAAGAACCACCCCTCCGTCGCCGTCGTCGTCGACCCGGCGCGCTACCCCGCCGTCATCGAGGCCGTCAACGCCGGCGGCTTCACGTTCGCGCAGCGCAAGGCGCTCGCGGCGGCCGCGTTCGCGCACACCGCCGAGTACGACGTCACGGTCGCGAACTGGTTCGCGAACCAGTACGTGCCCGCCGCCGACGGCTGGGCCGACTTCACCGGCGGTTCCTGGACCAGGTCCGCGACGCTGCGCTACGGCGAGAACCCGCACCAGGGTGCCGCGCTCTACGTCGACGGCACGGGCACGGGTCTCGCCGCCGCGCAGCAGCTGCACGGCAAGGAGATGTCGTACAACAACTACGTCGACGCCGACGCCGCCTGGCGCGCCGCCTGGGACCACGAGGGCCCCGCCGTCGCGATCATCAAGCACGCCAACCCGTGCGGCATCGCCGTGGGCGCCGACATCGCCGAGGCGCACCGCCGCGCCCACGCGACCGACCCGGTCAGCGCCTACGGCGGCGTCATCGCCGCCAACGGCGTCGTCACCAAGGCCGCGGCCGAGCAGATCGCCCCGGTGTTCACCGAGGTCGTCGTGGCTCCGGGCTTCGAGCCCGAGGCGCTCGAGATCCTCCAGGCCAAGAAGAACCTGCGCCTCCTGGTCGCCGAGCCGCCCGCGCGCGGCGGCACCGAGGTGCGACCCGTCTCGGGCGGCGTGCTGGTCCAGGAGCGCGACGAGTTCCAGGCCGCGGGCGACGACCCGGCGTCGTGGACCCTCGCCGCCGGCGAGCCGGCCTCCCCGGAGGTGCTCGCAGACCTCGCCTTCGCGTGGAAGGCCGTGCGCGCCGCCAAGTCCAACGCGATCCTGCTCGCCGCGGACGGCGCCGCCGTCGGCATCGGCATGGGCCAGGTCAACCGCGTCGACTCGTGCCGCCTGTCGGTCGAGCGCGCCAACACCCTCGCGGGCGACGCCGAGCGGGCCCGCGGCGCGGTCGCCGCGTCCGACGCGTTCTTCCCGTTCGCCGACGGCCTCCAGGTGCTGCTCGACGCCGGCGTCCGCGCCGTCGTCCAGCCGGGCGGCTCGATCCGCGACGAGGAGGTCGTCGCCGCCGCGACGGCGGCGGGCGTGACGATGTACCTCACGGGCACGCGGCACTTCGCCCACTGACGCGCCGACACACTGACGCGCCGAGGCGCCGGTCAGCCCGGCAGCTCGTCGTCACACCGTGCCCTCGGGCTGCCGGTCTGACGACGGACTGCCGGGCTGACCCTCAGCGGGGGAGCACCGCGTCGCGCAGGCGGCGCGTCAGGTCCAGCGCGAGCGTCAGGTCGACGTGGAGCGGGGCCGGGCCGTTTGTGAGGCGGCGCACCGCGCCCACCTCGCGCGGGGAGTCGACGAGCAGCACCGCGCGCAGCAGCCCCACGGGGTGGCCCTCCGGCGTCATCTGCGCGTGGCGGTCCAGCGCGCGCTCCAGGTAGAGCGCCGCCCACGGGCCTGCGGCCGGGTCGCCGCGCAGCACGACGGCGTCGGCAGGCGTCGGCAGGCCCAGCAGCGCGAGGTCGTGCCCGAGTTGGCGGGAGAACACGTATGGCGCGTGCCGTGTCACCGGCGCCAGGCCGAACCGGGCTCGCAGCTCCTCGGGGTCCGACGGCGACGGGTCGACGCCGAGCATCGCGCGGGCGGTGACCTCCGGGTCGTGCAGGGCTGCCGACCAGTGCCCGCCCGGCACCGGACCGAACACGGGATGCTCGCGCACCGCGACGTCGCCCACGGCCCAGACGCGGTTGAGGGCGGCCGGAGCCAGCCGCCCCGCGGGATCGGTGGGGGAGGCGTGCCCCGTGAGCCGCCCGGCGGCGTCCACGCGGAGCCGACCCGCCGCGTCCAGCGGCAGGGTCCCTGCCAGCCACCTGGTCGCAGGCCGGACGCCCACGGCGGCGAGGACGACGTCCGCGTCGATCCGCTCGCCACGTCGGGTCTCGGCTCCGGCGTCCACGCCGCCGCCCCCCGGCGCGTCGTCCGCGTGGCCTTCGGCGCCCGGGACCTCCTCGCCGTCGTCGTCGAGCCAGACGCCGCCCGCGTCGACAGACGTCACCAGCGCGCCCGTGCGCAGGCGTACCCCGGCGGCGGCGTACCAGGGTGCGAGGTGCGCGCCGACCACGGTGCCGAGCTGCCGCTCCAGCGGCGTCGCGGCGGCCTCCACGACGGTGACCTCGGCCCCCTCGCCGGCTGCCACCCCGGCGACCTCCGCGCCGACCCACCCCGCGCCCACGACGACGAGCCGCAGGCCCGGCCGCAGCGCCGCCCGCAGCCGGGCGGCGTCGTCGGCCGTGTGCAGCGTCCATGCGGACTCCCAGCCGGCCGGGCGCACGGGCGTCGAGCCCGTGGCGAGCACGACGGCGTCCGCCTCGACGACGGTGCCGGACGCCGTCGTGACCCGGACGCCGTCGGCCGTCACCGCCAGCGCGGTGGCGTGGTCCGCGAGCCGGGCGTCGTCGGCGAGCGCGGCGACGTCGACGCCCAGGTCCTCGTGCAGCCACACCGGAGCAGGGCGGGTCAGGAGCTCCTTGGACAGCGGCGGGCGGTCGTAGGGCGGCACGCCCTCGGCGCCGAGCACCGTCAGGTGCCCGTCGAAGCCGTGCTCGCGCAGGGCGCCGACCGTCTGCGCCCCGGCCAGCCCCGCGCCGACGACGACGACGCTGCGCGGCGGCACCGGCGCCGGCAGCGGCGGGACGGGGATCGTGGGGAAGCGGCGGGGCGCGGGGCGAGGCACGTCCTCACGCTAGCGGGCAGGACGACGGCGGACGGGCCCCGGCGCGGAGCAGCCACGCGCGCGGAGGCCGGTGCGGCGCGCCGGTAGGCTCTCGCCGTGGACCAGCGCCCCCTCTTCCCCGGCCCGGCCGTCCCGCCACCGGGACCGACGCCAGGCCCGACGTCGTCAGGCCCGACGTCGTCGCGGCCGACGCCGCCGGGGTACCGCGGACCGAGCGTCAAGGGCGGGCTCGTGCTGGCCGTGGTGGGGGTGTCCGCGGCCGCCGTCCTCGGCACCTTCGTCAGCGCGCGGCTCGGGGCTGTCGCCGTCGCCGTCACGCTGGGCGTCGCCGGGACGTGGCGGGCGGTCGCGCCCCGAGCCACCCACGCGGCCGGCATCGCCGTGCGGTCCAAGACGATCGACGCGTTCCTGTACCTCGCCACCGCGGCAGCGATCCTGGTCCTCGCGGTCACGGTGCCGTACCTCGGCTGACCGGTCCGCGACGCACGACGGCCCTCGTCGTCGTCCCGCGGGACGACGACGAGGGCCGCGGCTGCGTCAGGCGTCAGGCCTGCGGCTTCTCCGGCTCGTCCGTGCCGCCCTCGGGGGTGGCGACGTCGTCGGCCGCGGCGTTCGCGACCGGCTCGGCGACCTGCTCCGCCACGGGCGCCTCGTCCGCGACCTCCGGAGCGGAGCCCGCCGACTCGGCCGACTCGTCGGCAGGGGAGATCTCGTAGGTCTCCTCGATCTCGTCGACGACCTCGCTCGACGCGACCGACGTCGCCGGCGCGAAGACCAGCGTGAAGAGCGCGGCGAGGCCGGCGCCGACCAGCGGGGCGACGACGAACAGCCACAGCTGCTTCCAGGCGGTGCCGTCGCCGGCGAACACCACGGACGCGAAGGAGCGCGCCGGGTTGAACGACGTGTTCGTGATGGGCCACGAGATGATGTGCAGCGCCGCGAGCGTGAGGCCGATGACGACGGCCGGGTAGGGCACCCGGGCGCGCTTGCCCGTCACGGCGAGGACGACGCCGACGAACACGGCGGCGATGACGACCTCGATGATCAGCGCGTTGAGGAACGGGAACGTCGCCTGCGCCTGCGTGAGGCCCGAGAGCGGCGAGGCGGAGCCCCAGCCGTTCGCGGTGCGCAGCAGCACGTCGCCGCGGCCCTGGAGGCCCATCGCGGTCACGAGGGTGCTGGGGATGACCGCCCACATGACGCCGGCGGCCACCGTGGCGCCCACGAGCTGCGCGACCCAGTACGGCAGCAGGTCCTTCCACGAGAAGCGGCCGGCGAGCGCCTGGGCGAACGTCACGGCCGGGTTGAAGTGGCCGCCCGAGACGTGCCCGACGGCCGCGATGCCCGCGAGGAGCATGATGCCGCCGGCCAGGGCGACCGTGAGGATCGTGCCCTGGGTGTTGAGGAAGTTGAACGTCGCGGTGCCGACGATGCCGAGCACGAGGATGAACGTGCCGAAGGCCTCGGCAGCCATGCGGGTCGCGAGCGAGTAGGGGGCCTCGGCCGGGGCGTCGACGGCGTCGTCGGCCTGGTAGACGCCGGCGGGGGCGGCGTAGTCCTGGGACATTGCGAAGGTCCTTCGGTGATCGTCCGGTGATGTCTGGGGCACCGTACAGTCCGGCCCTGGGGGATTGTCGAGAGGCGGGCCGGAGGGTCGCGACGCGGTCCCCTCCGGCCCGCCTCCCGTCAGGCGCCCGTCAGCTCGTCGAGCAGGTCGCCGTGGGGACGGTGCTGTTGCCGTTCTTGTAGACGGTGATCCCGAAGCTGTTGCCGGAGCCGTTCGGCGTGGCCGTCAGCGTGCCTGAGGTGCCGGACACCGACGCGCTCCACGAGCTCTGCAGCGTCTGGCCGCTGGCGAGCTTGATCGACACCTTCCAGGTGCTCGATCCGGAGACGGAGAGGTTGACGTTGAACCGGTCGGACCAGTCGGAGCCCTTGCTCACCGAGACGGTGCAGCCGCCCGACGGCGGCGGGGTCGTGGTGCCGCCGCCGCTCGGGGGCGTCGTCGTGCCGCCGCCCGACGAGCCGACCGTGATGTTCGACGAGCCGGAGGACTGGTAGCCCTCGGTGGCCACGATCTGGTAGTCGTGCGTGCCCAGGTTCATGCCCTTGGACGCCCACGCGTTGAAGTGGTTGGCCATCGTGATGGTGCCGCCCACGCGCTTGGACTGCCGGACGCTCCAGTACTGCGTGAACGTCTTGGTGCCCTCGATCGAGGGCGCGTTGGTGCGCGTCGTCTTGTAGATGTCGTAGGTGCCGCCGTCGGTGGTGACGGTGCCCATGTTGGTGCCCGTGGGGCGGTAGGTGCCCCAGGAGTCGACGACGTAGTACTCGACGAGCGGGTTGTGCGACCAGCCGTAGACGGCGAGGTAGGCGTTGCCCGACGGGTTGAACGAGCCCGAGTAGGTGATCGTCCGCGCCGAGCCCGTCGACCAGCCCTTGCCGGCGACGAAGTTGCCGGTGTTGCTCCACGAGGTGGAGTAGCTGCCGCCCGAGCCGCCGTTCATGGTCACGGTGCCGGGCGAGTCCGTCCAGAACGAGTAGAAGTACCCGCCGTCCGACCCGGTGCCGGTGCCGATCGCGGCGGCCGGCTGCGCGGCCACGACGCCGGCCACCATCATGGCGAGCGAGGCGCCCACCGCGGCGAGGGCCCGGGTCAGGCGCCCGTGCCGCGACGACGGCCGGGAAGCCGTCGTCGAAATCGTTTTCGTCATCGTTGACTCCCTTGTGCGGTGCTGTTCACTGTGGATGGTTGCGACGCAAGGAGCTGCCGGCGGCCCGGTCGACATCGACCCGGGGCGCCGAACGCGTCGAGCGTCCTCGACGCGCGGACCGTCGTCCGCGGGGTCCAGTCTGGCGAGAGCGGGTGAATAAGTCAACGGATGCGCGTAATCAAGGTCACATTTGCTCGCCGGCTCGCGGGACGACACGCCCCGGTGAGCGACACCACCCCTGGCTTCCCGGGGCCGCGTGGGACAGAGTGACCCGTATGACACAACCCGTCACCGTCACCGTCACCGGGGCCGCCGGGTCGATCGGGTACTCGCTGCTGTTCCGCACCGGCGCGGGCCAGCTCCTCGGCTCCGACACCCCCGTCAGGCTGCGTCTCCTGGAGATCCCCGCCGCGCTGCGCGTCGCCGAGGGCGTCGCCATGGAGCTCGACGACTGCGCGTTCCCGAACCTCGCCTCGATCGACATCTTCGACGACCCGCGCCAGGCGTTCGAGGGGGCCAACGTCGCCCTCCTCGTCGGCGCGCGCCCCCGCAGCAAGGGCATGGAGCGCGCCGACCTGCTCCAGGCCAACGGGGCGATCTTCGCCCCCCAGGGCCGGGCCCTCAACGACACCGCCGCCGACGACGTCCGCGTCCTCGTCGTCGGGAACCCGGCGAACTCCAACGCGCTCATCGCGGCGTCCAACGCGCCCGACGTGCCCAAGGAGCGGTTCAGCGCGATGACGCGCCTGGACCACAACCGGGCGATCGCGCAGCTCGCGAAGCACGCGGGCGTCCACCAGTCGCAGGTGCGCCGCATGTCGATCTGGGGCAACCACTCGGGCACGCAGTACCCCGACGTGTTCCACACCCAGGTGGCCGGACGCCCCGGCGCGGAGCTCGCCGCCGACACCGACTGGCTCGCGAACGACTTCATCCCCACGGTCGCGCAGCGCGGCGCCGCGATCATCGAGGCGCGCGGCGCGTCGTCGCAGGCCTCGGCCGCCGACGCCGCCATCGACCACGTGCGCGACTGGTTCGGCGGCACGCCCGAGGGGAGTGGACCTCGGCGGCCGTCTGGTCCACCGGCCACTACGGCGTACCCGACGGGCTCATGTGCTCGTTCCCCGTGACGAGCGACGGCAAGGGCTGGACGGTCGTCGAGGGGCTCGAGCACGGGGCCTTCTCGCAGGCCCGCATCGACGCGTCGATCGCGGAGCTGATCGAGGAGCGGGACGCGGTGCGGGCGCTCGGGCTGATCTGAGCGGGGCCGCTCAGCGGGCGCCGCCGCCGAAAAAGCTGCGGGGGTTGTGGGTGGTCACGCCTACTGTCATCGGTGATGTCCACCAGCACCCTTTCCCCTGACACAGGTCTGTCCGCGGCCACCCCGCAGCCGGCCCGTGCGACCGACCCTGCCCGCCGCCTCGACTGGCGGCGCGTCCGGTCCGTCACGAGCGTCCTGTCGCTCGCCGCGCTCGCGATCGCCACGGTCGCGGCGTCCCTCGGCACGGTCGCGGCCGGCCGCATGGCCGAGACCCCGACCGCGACGACGCTCGCGCTCCTCGCCGGGTGCGTCGTCGGCGGCGCGCTGCTCGACACCGCCGGGCGGATCGCCTGGGCCGGCGTCGTCGACCGCGCCGAGGGCAGGCTGCGTGCCGACCTGCTCACGGCCGCCCTCCACCAGCCCCTGCACGAGCTGGGCGCGACCGCCGTGGGCGAGATCCTCGACCGCGTCGACGACGACACGCGCGCCGTCGGGTTCCTGGTGCGCATGCAGCTGTGGGGCGCCGGGCGCACCGTGTTCGGCGTCGTGCCGATGTGGGTCGTCGCGGGACTCACCTGGGCGCCCGCGTGGGGCATCTTCCCGGCCCTGGCCGTCGTCGTGTTCCTCGTCGCGCGGCCGCTGCTGGGCGAGATCACGAAGCGCAAGGTGGTCGAGGAGGCCGCCTGGACCGAGCACGCCGCCGCGTTCGAGGAGGCCGTCGCCGCGCGCGACGACCTGCGCACGAGCCTGGGGCAGCCCTTCGCGGTGCGCCGCCTCGCCGAGCTGTCGGCCGCGTGCCACCGGCTCTTCGAGCGGGTGCTCCACGTCGAGACTCGCCTGCTGCGCCGCAGCGGGCTGCTGCTCGCGGCGGTGCTGGCCGCCGTCGCGGTCACCGGTGTCGCGCTCGCGTCGAGCGACCACCTGTCGATCGCGCGCCTGGTGACGCTGTTCCTCATCACGTCGGGCTTCGTCGGGTCGATCGACCAGCTCGTGCACCACCTCCCGGACATCCAGGAGGGCCTGGGGGCCGTCACGCGCATCCGGCAGATGCTCGCCGTCGAGCCGGAGCCCGTGGGCGGCGACCCCGTGCCGTCCGGGCCGCTGGGCCTCGAGGTGCGCGGGCTGCACTTCGCGTACGACGAGGGCACCTTCGCGCTGCAGGACGTCTCGCTGCTCGTCCCGGCCGGTCACACCATCGCGCTCGTCGGGCGCACCGGGTCGGGCAAGTCGACGCTCGCGTCGATGCTCTCGCGCGGCGTCGAGCCGCCCGCAGGGTCCGTGCTCCTCGGCGGGGCCGACGTCGTCGGCCTCGACCTGCAGCAGCTGCGCGCGGCCGTCGGCGTCGTCACGCAGCGCACCGAGCTCGTGGCCGGCACGCTGCGCGAGAACATCACGCTGTTCGACGACGCCCACCCCGGCGTCGTCGAGGCCGCCGTGCACGACCTCGGGCTCGACGACTGGGTCGCCGGCCTGCCCGACGGGCTCGAGACGCTGCTCGGCCCGGGCGGCACGCGCCTGTCCGCGGGCGAGGAGCAGCTCGTCGCGTTCGCGCGCCTGCTGGTGCGCGACGTCCAGGTGGTCGTGCTCGACGAGGCGACCGCGCGCATGGACCCGCTCACCGAGGCCCGCGTCGTGGCCGCGTCCGAGCGGCTGCTGCACGGCCGCACGGGCGTGCTGGTCGCGCACCGGCTCTCGACCATCGAGCGCGCCGAGCTCGTGGCCGTGCTCGAGCGCGGCCGCGTGGTCCAGCAGGGCCTGCGCGCCGAGCTCGCCGCGGAGCCCGGACGGTTCCGCACGCTGCTGGAGGCCGGCAGGTCGGGGCTGCTCGAGGGCGACCCGGACGAGGTGGACGAGGTCCCCGTCGTGGACGAGGTCCCCGTCGTGGACGAGCCCGCCGGGGGTGAGAAGCCGGCCGAGCCCCAGTCCGTCGGCGGCCGCCGCCGCACCGGCACCCCGCCGGAGCGCCGCGCACCCCGCGAGGGCATGAGCCTCGCCCGCGCGGTGGTCAGGCAGCTGCGCGTGCGCCCGTGGTGGGGCCTCGCGGGCGGCGTCGGGTTCCTGGTCTCCAGCCTGCTGTCCGCGCAGGGCGCGATCACCGGCTTCCTGTGGGGGCACGTCGTCGACGCGCTGCGCACCGGCGGCGGGACCGTCGCGCTCACGGTGCTGCTCGTCATGATGCTGCTCGTCAACCCCGTCGTGCTCGCGCGGGCCATCTACATCTACCCGCGCTGGTGGGTCGAGGTGCTGCTGCGCGTGCGCATGGTCGTCATGGCCGGCCAGACGCAGCAGCGCCGCCTGCCGCCGACGCCGCCGGGCGAGATCGTCGCGCGCTCCATGGACGCCGACCGGTTCGTGCGGTACGCGGACCGCTGGGTCGACTTCGCCAACGGCCTGGCCATCGTGGTGGTCACCGCGGTGCTCGGCGGGTCGTGGCAGGCCGGCGCGGTGCTGCTCGCCGTCATGACGGCGTCGGCGCTGGCCGCGACGGCCGGCCGGTCCGTGGCGGGGCGCTCCGTCGCCCGCTCCTCGACGGCGCGGGCGCGGTTCGGCCGCGCGCTGGTGTCGTGCCTCGACGCGGCACGCACGGTCAAGCTCGCCGCCCGTATCCCGCAGGTGCACGCGCACCTGCGGCACGTGGACGCGGGCCGCGTCCGGGCCGCGATCTTCGAGCACCGCATCCAGGCCGTGCTCGACGGCGTGCCCACGGTGATGATCCAGCTCGGCCTGGTCGCCGCCTGGTACATGCTGCTGCGCGGGTCGTGGAGCCTCCCGACGACGCTGCTCGTCGCCTCGGCCGTGACCGGCTTCGGCTGGTTCGGCGTCGTCGCGGGTGCGGTCGTCACCGAGGCGCCCGGCACGCGGGCCTGGCTGCGCGCCACGGCGAGCTTCGCCGACGGCGCCGACCTCACGACGCCGCCGCCGGGCGTCGACCTGGTCGCGGGCACCGCGCCCGCGGTCACGGCTCCGGTGCGCGAGCCGCTGGAGCGCCTCGAGCTGCGCGGCGTCTCCGCGCTGCACGACGACGGGACCATCGGCGTCGAGGGTGTCGACCTGACCGTCGAGCGCGGCGAGCTCGTGC
This sequence comes from Xylanimonas protaetiae, assembly GCF_004135385.1. Lineage (NCBI taxonomy): Bacteria > Bacillati > Actinomycetota > Actinomycetes > Micrococcales > Promicromonosporaceae > Xylanimonas > Xylanimonas protaetiae. The sequence goes on from NZ_CP035493.1 coordinate 1,982,730, forward strand.
TGCTGCTCGGCCAGGTCGGGTCGGGCAAGTCGAGCCTGCTCGCCTCGCTCGCGGGCCTGGTGCACCACGACGGTTCCGTGCTGTGGAACGGCGCCCGCGTCGCCGACCCGGAGGAGTTCCTCCGGCCCGGCCGGGTGGCCTACGTCGCGCAGGTGCCGCGCGTGCTCTCGGGCACGTTCGCGGACAACGTGCGGCTCGACCACTCGTCGCGCGCGATCGAGGGCCCGCTCGACGTGGCCCGCATGAGCCGCGACGTCGCCGACGCGGGCGGACCCGAGGCGCTCGTCGGGCACCGCGGCGTGCGGCTCTCGGGCGGCCAGGTGCAGCGCCTCGCGCTGGCCCGGGCGCTCGCGGCCGACGCCGAGGTGCTGCTCGCCGACGACGTGTCGTCGGCGCTCGACGCCGCGACGGAGATCGAGCTGTGGGAGTCGCTGCGCGAGCGCGGCACCACGGTGCTGGGGTCGACGTCGAAGCACGCGGCGCTCGCGCGGGCGGACCGCGTCGTCGTCCTCGTGGGCGGCACGGTCGCGGCTACGGGCCCGTGGCGCGACCTGGCCTCGCAGTGGGGGCACCTGGCCGGCTGACGCCCGGTCGCACGGCCTCTCCTTGGCAGAGAACGACGGCGCCGGGGGAGCGCGCGACGGTGCGAACGGCGCGTTCTCCGTGGCCGGCGGCCAGCAAGTCGCGTTCACTGGCGTCATGATGACGCACGAGCTGACGGTCGAGGTCAGCAACCCGCCGCTCGCGGGCACGGGGCAGCAGGCCGCGCACTGGGTGCGCTCGGGCCTGGTGCTCGCGCCCGCCTCGCTGGGTGCGGGGCCGACGTGGACGCTGTGGTCGGCCCCGGAGGGCGGCCTCGCCGTCGTCGACGGTGCGCTGAGCGTGCCGGAGGGGGCGACGTCGTACGCCCTGGAGCCGGCCGACGCCGTCCCGGGAGACGTGGCGGCGGACTTCCCGGCGCTCGCCGGGGACGTGCCGCTGACGCTGGAACCCGGCGCTTCCCGGGCCGAGCTCGAGAGGGCCCTCACCGGTCAGCTGATGCTCACCCGGGTCGACGGGGCCACGCTCACGGCGGCCACCGGCGTGCAGCTCCCCGGCGTCCTCGACGACCTGTACAGCGGCGATTCCGCGAAACGTACGTTCGGTGTGACCTGGGACAACAGCGGCCACCGAGCCTCCTTCGCCCTCTGGGCGCCCACCGCCCAGGACGTCACGCTGCTCGCCTGGCCCGCCGGTGCGTCGCTCGTCGACGCACCCCGTCGCTTCCCCGCGCAGCGGCAGGCCGACGGCGCCTGGACGGTCGACGGCAAGGCGGCCGACAAGAAGCTCGACTGGGACGGCGTGCGCTACCGCTACGAGGTGCGCGTCTACGTCCCGGCTACGGGGCAGGTCGAGACGAACGTCGTCACCGACCCGTCGTCGGTCGCGCTCACGACCGGCTCGACGCACTCGGTCGCGATCGACCTGGACGACAAGGCGTGGCGCCCGCAGGCGTGGGAGAAGGCCCCGCAGCCCAAGGTCCGCCCCGTCGACCAGACGATCTACGAGCTGCACGTGCGCGACTTCTCGATCTCCGACGAGACGGTGCCCGCCCCGCTGCGCGGCACCTACCTCGCGTTCGCGCAGCAGGGCTCGGCCGGCATGACGCACCTGCGCGCGCTGGCCAGGGCCGGCATGACGACGGTGCACCTGCTGCCCACGTTCGACATCGCGACGGTCCCCGAGGACCGCGCCGCGCAGCGGTCACCGGGCGACCTGAGCGGCTTCGCCCCTGACTCGTCCCAGCAGCAGGCCGCCGTCGCCGCGGCCCAGGCGACCGACGGCTTCAACTGGGGCTACGACCCGCTGCACTGGTCCGCGCCCGAGGGCTCGTACGCCGTCCGGGCCGACGGCGGGCAGCGCACCGCGGAGTTCCGCACCATGGTGGGCGCGCTGCACCAGGCGGGCCTGCAGGTGGTGCTCGACCAGGTGTTCAACCACACCGCCGCCGACGGCCAGGCGCCCACCTCGGTCCTCGACCGGGTCGTGCCGGGCTACTACCACCGCCTCGACCCGGCCACGGGTGCCGTGCAGACCTCGACGTGCTGCTCCAACATCGCCACCGAGCACGCCCTCGCGGGCAAGCTCATGGTCGACTCGGTGGTCACCTGGGCCCGCGACTACAAGGTCGACGGCTTCCGCTTCGACCTCATGGGCCACCACTCGCGGCAGAACATGCTCGACGTGCGCGCCGCGCTCGATGCGCTCACGGTCACGAAGGACGGCGTCGACGGGTCGAAGGTGTACCTGTACGGCGAGGGGTGGGACTTCGGCGAGGTCGCCGGCGGGGCGCTGTTCGAGCAGGCCACGCAGGGCAACCTGGGCGGCACGGGCATCGGCACGTTCACCGACCGCCTGCGCGACGCGGTCCACGGCGGCTCGCCCGTCGACGGGAGCACCGTGTTCAAGCAGGGCTTCGGCACGGGCCTGTACACCGACCCCAACGGGCTCCCGTCGTCCCGCGGCAACGCCGGCACGGTCAACGACGGTGGCGACGACGAGCTGGCCGACCTGCGGCACCAGACCGACCTGGTCGAGCTGGGCCTCGCGGGCAACCTGCGGTCGTTCACCCTGGTCACCGGCGCGGGGGAGACGAAGCGCGGCGACGAGCTCGACTACAACGGCCAGCCCGCAGGCTACGCGGACTCGCCCGAGGAGGTCGTCACCTACGTCGACGCCCACGACAACGAGACCCTGTTCGACCTGGGCATCCTCAAGCTACCCGTCGGCACGCCGATGGCGGACCGGGTGCGCATGAACACCGTCTCGCTCGCGACGACCGCGCTGGCCCAGACCCCGTCGTTCTGGCACGCGGGCACCGACCTGCTGCGCTCCAAGTCGCTCGACAAGAACTCGTACGACTCGGGCGACTGGTTCAACGCGATCGACTGGACCGGCCAGGACAACGGGTTCGCGCGCGGCCTGCCGATGCAGGCGGACAACGGGGACCGCTGGGAGCTCGAGGGCCCCCTGCTGGCGGACCCGGCGCTCAAGCCCGCGCCCGCGGACATCGCCGCCGCGCAGGCCCAGGCGCTCGACCTGCTGCGCCTGCGCAGCTCGACGCGGCTGTTCCGCCTCGGGTCGGCCGACCTCGTCAACGCGAAGGTGAGCTTCCCGCTGGCCGGCCCGTCCGCGACGCCGGGCGTCATCACGATGCTCATCGACGACACGGTGGGCCCGGACGTGGACCCGGCCCTGAAGGGCGCGCTCGTGGTCTTCAACGCCTCGCCGTCGTCGGCGACGCAGACCGTCCCGGCCCTGGCGGGCCGCAGGTTCGCGCTGTCGCCGGTCCAGCAGCAGGGCGCCGACCCGGTGGTCCGCACGACGACGTACGACGCGACGACGGGCACGGTCACGGTCCCGCCGCGCACGGTGGCGGTGCTGCTCCAGAAGTGACGCCCCGGGTTCCCCGGGGCCGCCCGGCCTCGGGGAACCCGCCGCGTCGCGTCAGCGGAAGACGACCGTCCGGCGCCCGTCGAGCAGCACGCGGTGCTCCGCGTGCCAGCGCACGGCCCGCGCGAGCGTGGCGCGCTCGACGTCCTCGCCGATCGCGACGAGGTCGGCCACGGCGCGCGAGTGGTCCACGCGCTCGACGTCCTGCTCGATGATCGGCCCCTCGTCGAGGTCGCCGGTCACGTAGTGCGACGTGGCGCCGATGAGCTTCACACCCCGCTCGTGCGCCTGCGCGTACGGGCGCGCGCCCTTGAACGACGGCAGGAACGAGTGGTGGATGTTGATGACCTGGCCCGCGAGGTCGCGGCACAGCTGGTCGGAGAGGATCTGCATGTAGCGCGCCAGCACCACGAGCTCGACGTCGAGCTCCTCGACCAGGGCCCGGAGCTGGTCCTCCGCCTCGGCCTTGGTGTCCTTGGTCACGGGGATGTGGTGGAACGGCTTGCCGTAGAACGCGGCGATGTCCGCCAGGTCCGGGTGGTTGCCGACGACGCCGACGACGTCGATGGGCATGCCCTGCGACCGCTCGCGGTACAGCAGGTCCACGAGGCAGTGCGCGGCCTTGCTGACCAGCAGCAGCGTGCGCATCCGGCGCCCGACGACGTCGAGCTGCCACGTCATGCCGAAGCCCTCGAACGCGGGGGTGAGCGCCGCGACGAGCTCCTCGCGCGTGGCGGACGAGACCACCTGGAGGCGCAGGAAGAACAGCCCGGACGTCGGGTCGCCGAACTGCTGCGACTCGGTGATGTTGTCCCCGCGCGCGGCGAGCGCCCCGGTGATCGCGGAGACGATGCCGGGGCCGTCGGGACAGGAGATCGTCAGGACCCACTCGGTGGGGGTGGTGGCGTCGGTCACGGGACCAAGGTACGGCCATCGCGCGCACCCGACGGCCTCCGCCTGGTTGGATGTGCGCTATGACCGACGCCACGCAGGCTTCCCGGATCACGCTCGTCCCGGACGCGGACGCGGGTGAGCTGCTCACCCTGCGCCGTGCCGCGTTCGTCACCGAGGCGCAGCAGTACAACGACCCGTTCATCCCGCCGCTGACGCAGACGCTCGCGGAGCTGCGCGCGGACCTCGCGCGCGACGACGTCGTGACGGTCGGCGCCTGGGAGGGCCCCCGGCTCGTGGGGTCGATCCGCGTGGAGCTCGAGGAGAACAAGGCCACGCTCGGCCGCCTCGCCGTCGCGCCCGACATGCAGGGCCGCGGCATCGGCACGTCGCTGCTGTTCGCGATCATCCCGTACCTGCCCGAGGCGGTCACGGAGATCTGGGTGTTCACCGGGAAGGACTCCAAGGAGAACATCTCGATGTACGCGAAGCACGGCTTCGAGCAGCACCACGACGAGACGGCGGGCGCGCTGACGTACACGTACCTGCGCCGCGTGCTGCACGAGGTCGAGGCCCGGAGCGGAACCGCAGGCTCAGCCGACAGCCGACCCGGCTGAGAGCTACGCCCGCGTCGCGCCCGTGATGGCCGCCAGGATCTCCTCGTAGCTGGCGCGCGACGCCTGGAAGCTGCCGTTGTTGCGGCCGTGGCGCAGCACCTCGACGCGGTCGGCGACGGCGCGCACGTCCGCCATGTTGTGGCTGATGAGGATGACGGCGTGGCCGAGCTCGCGCAGCGACTCGATGTGGGTGAGCACCTCCGCCGTCTGGGCGACGGAGAGCGACGCCGTCGGTTCGTCGAGCACGACGACGCGCGGGTGCCCGAGCAGCGTGCGGGCGATGGCGACGGTCTGCCGCTGCCCCGCCGACAGGACGCGCAGCGGCGTGCGGACCGACGGGATGCGCGAGGTGAGCGACGCGAGGAGCTCGCGCGCCTCGTCCTCCATCGCGGCGTCGTCGACAGCGAGCCCGGGGCGGGTGTCGCGCCCGAACCACGTGCGCCGGGGGCGGCGCACCTCGCGGCCGAGGAAGAGGTTCCCGACGACGTCGAGGTTGTCGCACAGGGCGAAGTCCTGGAAGACGGTCGCGATCCCGAGGGCGTGGGCGGCCGCGGCGGACGGGATGGTCACGGGGCGGCCGTCGATCTCGACGAGCCCGGCGTCGGGCTGGAGCACCCCGGCCACGATCTTCGCGAGCGTCGACTTGCCGGCCGCGTTGTCGCCGACGAGCGCGACGACCTCGTGCCGGTGGACGTCGAGGTCGACGTCGGTGAGCGCCTCGACGTGCCCGAAGGACTTGTGGATGCCGCGCAGGGAGAGCACGGGCGTCTCGGCGGGCCTGGTCACAGGCTCGGTCACCTGGCGACTCCTTCCACGACGTCGGTCTCGGTGCGGGCGAGCTCGAGCGCCCCGATGAGCTCGGCCTGCGTGCCGAGGCTCCCCGCGACGACGTCGGCGGAGCTGAAGCGGTGCGGCAGCGCGTGCCTTCGCACGGATTCTCTCAGGGCGCCGACCACGACGTCGCCGGCCTGCGCCAGCTCGCCGCCGACGACGACGAGCTGGGGGTCGACGACGGTCACGATCCCGGCGACGACCTGCCCGGCGCGTCGCGACGCGTCGGCGAGGACGCGCGCGCAGCCGGGGTCGCCGTCGCGGGCGCGGCGCACGACGTCGCGCAGCGTGACCTCGCCGAGCGCGGGGCGGACGAGGTCGAGCAGCGCCGTCTCGCCCACCTCGGTGTCGAGGCAGCCGCGGTTGCCGCACCGGCACATGGGGCCGGTCGGGTCGACCTGGACGTGCCCGAGCTGCCCGGCGGTGCCGGAGCCGCCCCGGTACAGCCGCCCGCTGAGCACGAGCCCGGCCGAGGTGCCGTAGGAGAGCCGGACGTAGAGCAGGTCGCGCGTGTGGCGGCCGGCGCCGAGCCGGTGCTCGGCGAGCGCGCCGAGCGAGGCGTCGGCGTCGACGTGCACGGGCCGGGCCAGCCGTTTCTCGAGCACCTGCCCGACGGCGACGTCGTCCCAGCCCCGCAGGGCGCCGCGCACGGTGACGAGCCCGGTCCCGGCGTCGACGGGGGAGGACAGTGCGACGCCGACGGACAGCAGGTCGTCCAGGGAGGCGCCGACCTTCTCGAGCAGGTCGACGACGAGCAGCGCGGCGCGGTCGAGCGTGGTGTCGGCGCGGTGGTCGACCGGCAGGGGGAGCGTCTGGTCGGCGACGACGTCGTGCGCGAGGTCGCCGAGCGCGACGGCGAGGCTGCGCGGGCCGACGTGGACCCCGGCGACGAGGCCGGCCTGGCGGGCGATCGTGACGCGCAGGGCGCGGCGGCCGGAGCGCGAGGTGGTCGCGGTCTCGACGACCCCGGCGGCGGCGAGCTCCTTGACGATGGTCGAGACCGTCGCGGCGGACAGGCCGGTCGCGGCGGCGAGCTCCACCTGGGTGAGGCCCCCGAACCGCTTGACCGCAGCAACGATCCGGCTCCGGTTCGCCTCCCTCAGGGATGTCTGCGAACCGGGGGACGCGACGTTGTCCCGGGGCACGAGGCCGAGGGTACCGCCGTTGGTCGTTGAGTTCGAAGCCTGAAGGCATTTTGAGCACGATTCGATCTCAGAGTGCCAGCGAGGCCTCCTTGGCGTTGAAAGTCGAACGCAGGAGGGTTAGGTTCTCGCCTGGTCACACTGTCGTCACCACGGCGACAGTCGGCTTGACAGTCGGCCAGACGGCCGTCACCACTCTCCAACGAAGAAGGACATAGACGATGAGGTCTTGGCGCAAGCTGGTGGCGATCGCCACCGCCACGCTCACCCTCGGCGCGCTGGGCGCGTGCTCCTCGGAGCGCACCGGCGACGCCGGCGGGGACGGCAGCGCTGCCCCCAGCGACACGCTGATCGGCATCTCCATGCCGACCCGGTCGCTCGAGCGCTGGAACAACGACGGAGCCCACCTCGAGGGCCTGCTCAAGAAGCAGGACTTCCAGACGTCGCTGCAGTACGCCGACAACCAGGTCAACCAGCAGATCTCGCAGATCCAGAACATGATCAACGACGGCGCCGACGTCCTGGTCATCGCGGCCATCGACGGCACCGCGCTCGGCCCGGTCCTCCAGCAGGCCGCCGACGCCGGCATCCAGATCCTGGCCTACGACCGCCTGATCAACGGCACCGAGAACGTCGACTACTACGCCACGTTCGACAACGAGCTCGTCGGCACCCTCCAGGGCAAGTTCATCGTCGACCAGCTCGACCTCGACAACGCGGCCGGCCCGTTCAACATCGAGCTCTTCGCCGGCTCGCCGGACGACAACAACGCACGCTTCTTCTTCAAGGGTGCGTTCGACGTCCTCAAGCCGTACTTCGACTCGGGCAAGCTCGTCTCGCCCTCGGGCAAGGTCCCGGCGAACATCGACGGCTGGACGCAGATCGGCATCCAGGGCTGGGTCTCGGCCACGGCCCAGTCCGAGATGGAGAACCGCCTCAACTCGTTCTACACGGACGGCAAGAAGGTCGACGTCGTCCTGTCCCCGAACGACTCGCTCGCCCTCGGCATCACGCAGGCGCTGCTCGGCGCCGGCTACACCGCCGGTGACGGCTTCCCGATCCTGACCGGCCAGGACGGCGACGTTGCCAACGTGCAGTCCATCATCGACGGCACCCAGTCGATGACGGTCTGGAAGGACACCCGCACCCTCGGCGACCAGGTCGCCAAGATGGTCGGCCAGATGGTGGCCGGCGAGGAGGTGTCGGTCAACGACACCGAGAGCTACGACAACGGCGTGAAGGTCGTGCCCGCGTTCCTGCTCGAGCCTCAGGTCGTCGTGCGCGACCAGATCCAGGAGAAGCTGATCGACTCCGGCTTCCTCAAGGCGGACGCCGTCCACGGCCTCTGAGCCACACCCACGCGCTGGGTCCGGGGCGCACCGCCCCGGACCCAGCGCTGCGGCCCGGGACGCACGCGCCCCGGACCACCCCACCGGCAAGAGCTCAAGCGGCGCGCTACCTTGCGAGCAAGGGCGTCTAGCTTCGACGAGGAAGACTGGTCATGACCACGGACACGACGGCGACCACCGAGCAGCCGCGCTCGGGCGAGAGTGCCGATCTCATCCTTGAGATGCGCAACATCGTCAAGGAGTTCCCCGGCGTCAAGGCTCTCTCCGACGTCACCTTCACGGTGCGCCGGGGCGAGGTGCACGCCATCTGCGGCGAGAACGGGGCGGGCAAGTCCACCCTGATGAAGGTGCTGTCGGGCGTGTACCCGCACGGCACCTACGAGGGCGACATCGTCTACAACGGTGAGGAGGTGCGCTTCCGCGGCATCCGCGACTCCGAGGCCGCCCGCATCGTGATCATCCACCAGGAGCTCGCGCTCGTGCCGCGCCTGTCCCTCGCCGAGAACATCTTCCTCGGCAACGAGCAGGGCCCCAAGGGCCTGGTCGACTGGCACCAGACGCGGGCGCGCGCCACCGAGCTGCTGCGCCGGGTCGGCCTCACCGAGAACGCCGACCTCACGCCGCTCGACATCGGCGTCGGCAAGCAGCAGCTCGTCGAGATCGCCAAGGCGCTGTCCAAGAACGTCGACCTGCTGATCCTCGACGAGCCCACCGCGGCGCTCAACGACGAGGACTCCGCACACCTGCTCGGCCTCATCGACGGTTTCCGCAAGGAAGGCATGACGTCGATCATCATCAGCCACAAGCTCAACGAGATCGCCGCGATCGCCGACCGCGTCACCGTCATCCGCGACGGCCAGACCATCGAGACGCTCGACTTCCACGGCCCGGAGCCCATCACCGAGGACCGCATCATCCGTGGCATGGTCGGCCGCCCGCTCGACGCGCGCTTCCCCGACCACACGCCGACGATCGGCGAGGAGATGCTGCGCATCGAGGACTGGACGGTCCACCACCCCATCGACGCGGAGCGCAAGGTCGTCGACGGCGCGAACATCACGGTGCACGCGGGCGAGATCGTGGGCCTCGCGGGGCTCATGGGCGCGGGGCGCACCGAGCTCGCGATGAGCCTCTTCGGCCGCACCTACGGCTCGAACATCTCCGGCCGCGTGTACAAGCGGGGCCAGGAGATCCAGATCCGCAGCGTGGGCGACGCGATCCGGCACGGCATCGCGTACACGACCGAGGACCGCAAGGCCCTGGGCCTGAACCTCATCCAGACGATCCGCGAGAACATCTCGGCCTCCGCGCTCGGCAAGGTCTCGAGCGCCTGGGGCGTCATGAAGCCCGGCGCGGAGGAGGTCGTCGCGGAGAAGTACCGCAAGGAGTTCCGCATCAAGACGCCGAACGTCGAGGCGCTCGTCGGCAAGCTCTCGGGCGGCAACCAGCAGAAGGTCGTGCTGTCCAAGTGGGTCAACACCGACCCCGACGTCCTCATCCTCGACGAGCCGACGCGTGGCATCGACGTCGGCGCGAAGTACGAGATCTACGGCATCATCAACGCCCTCGCCGACGCCGGGAAGGCCGTGATCGTCATCTCGTCCGAGCTCCCCGAGCTCATCGGCACGTGCGACCGCATCTACGCGGTCGCCGAGGGCCGGATCACGGGCGAGGTGCCGCGCGCGCGCGCCACGCAGGAAGAGCTCATGCGCTACATGACCATGGAGAAGGCCCCCGCTCGCTCGGCCGCGGCCACGGAAGGAAACCAGGAATGAACGTCATCCGCGAAGCGCTGGGCCGCAACGTCCGTCAGTACGGCATCGTCGGCGCCCTCATCGTCATCGTCCTCTTCTTCCAGTGGCAGACCGACGGCCGTCTGCTCATGCCGAACAACATCGCGGCGCTCGTGCAGCAGAACGCGTACGTGATGATCCTCGCGATCGGCATGGTCGCGGTCATCGTGGCCGGGCACATCGACCTGTCGGTCGGCTCCGTCGTCGCCTTCATCGGCGGCCTGACGGCGATCATGCTGGCGCACTGGGGCTGGCCCGTCCCGGTCGCGATCCTCGCGGCCCTCGTGGTCGGCGCCCTCGTCGGCTGCTGGCACGGGTTCTGGATCGCTTACGTCGGGGTCCCGGCGTTCATCGTGACACTCGCGGGCATGCTGCTCTTCCGTGGCCTCGCGATCTTGCTCGTGGGCCAGACGGTGGCCACCGGGTCGCCGTCGTTCAACCAGATCGGCAACGGCTCGCTGCCCAACTTCCTCGGCTTCGCCGGCAACCTCGACGTCGTGACCATCGTCATCGGCGCCATCGCGATCGTCGGCCTGGTCTTCTCGCAGCTCCGCGCGCGCCGCGCGATGATCTCGCACGGCCTGCACACCGAGGCGTGGGGCGCGTTCGTCGCCAAGAACGTCGTCATGGCCGTCTTGATCGGCCTGGTCGCCTGGCGCCTGTCGCTCTCGACCGGCGGCACGCCGATCATCCTGATCGTCGTCGGCGTCCTGATCCTCGGCTTCACGTTCGTGCTGAACCGCACGCGGTTCGGCCGGCACGTGTACGCCGTGGGCGGCAACCGCAACGCCGCGATCCTCTCGGGCGTCAACACCAAGCGCACCGACTTCCAGATCTTCGTCAACATGGGCCTCCTCGCCGCGGTCGCCGCGATCGCGACGACGGCTCGCGCCGGCTCCGGTGTGGCCGCCGCCGGCCAGAACTTCGAGCTCGACGCCATCGCCGCCTGCTTCATCGGTGGCACCGCCGTCACGGGCGGCGTCGGCCGGATCTCGGGCGCCATGGTCGGCGCGCTCATCATGGGCGTGCTCAACATGGGCCTGTCGATCCTCGCGGTGGACCCCGCGTGGCAGCAGGCCATCAAGGGCCTCGTGCTGCTCGCCGCCGTCGCGCTCGACATCGTCTCGAAGCGCCGGGGCGCGCTCGTCTGACCTGTACCGCACCTCACGCACCGTGCCCGGCGCCACCCCTGTGGTCGCCGGGCACGGTGCGTTACCCTGTGACGGTCGCGACTGGCGCAGCCCCGTGGGTCCACAGGCACCGGGGCGGGTGGGTCACCACCAGGGAGCGACAACGCTGTGCAGACGACGGGTCGAACGCCTGGGCCCGGGGTCGCCATGTCCACCGTCCGTCACAGCGGCGCGCGTCCGCTGTGCTCCGCAGCAGGGAGACGCTCATGAGCGCACACACCCCCGACCCCCTCCTGACCGGCAACATCGCCGACGTCGACCCCGAGATCGCCGCCGTCCTCGACGGGGAGCTGGCCCGCCAGCGCGACACCCTCGAGATGATCGCGTCCGAGAACTTCGTGCCCACCGCCGTCCTCCAGGCGCAGGGCTCGGTGCTCACCAACAAGTACGCCGAGGGCTACCCCGGCAAGCGCTACTACGGCGGCTGCGAGCAGGTCGACGTCGCGGAGAACCTCGCGATCGCTCGCGCCAAGTCCCTGTTCGGCGCCGAGCACGCCAACGTGCAGCCGCACGCGGGCGCCCAGGCCAACGCCGCCGTGCTGCACGCGCTGGCCACGGCCGGCGACCGCATCCTCGGCCTCGAGCTGGCCCACGGCGGCCACCTCACGCACGGCATGAAGATCAACTTCTCGGGCCGCCTGTACGACGTCGCCTCGTACGGCGTCGACCCGCAGACGTACCGCGTCGAGATGGACGAGGTGCGCAAGAAGGCCATCGAGCACCGTCCCGAGGTCATCATCGCGGGCTGGTCCGCCTACCCGCGCCACCTCGACTTCGCCGCGTTCCGCGAGATCGCGGACGAGGTCGGCGCCAAGCTTTGGGTGGACATGGCCCACTTCGCCGGCCTGGTGGCCGCGGGCCTGCACCCGTCGCCCGTGCCGCACGCCGACGTCGTGTCGTCCACGGTGCACAAGACGATCGGCGGCCCCCGCTCCGGCTTCATCCTCTCGAAGGAGCAGTGGGCGAAGAAGATCGACTCGGCCGTCTTCCCGGGCCAGCAGGGCGGCCCGCTCATGCACGTCGTGGCCGCCAAGGCCGTGGCGTTCAAGATCGCCGCGTCGGACTCCTTCAAGGACCGTCAGGAGCGCACGCTGCGCGGCGCCCAGATCATCGCCTCGCGGCTCTCGGAGCCCGACGTCGCGGCCGCGGGTGCGTCCGTGCTGACCGGCGGCACCGACGTGCACCTGGTGCTCGTCGACCTGCGCAGGTCCGCGCTCGACGGCCAGCAGGCCGAGGACCTCCTGCACGACGCCGGCATCACCGTGAACCGCAACGCCGTCCCGTTCGACCCGCGCCCCCCGCGCGTGACCTCGGGCCTGCGCATCGGCACCCCGGCGCTCGCCACGCGCGGCTTCGGCGACGCCGAGTTCACCGAGGTGGCCGACATCATCGCCGTCGCGCTGCGTGACGGTGCGGCCGCCGACGTCGACGCGCTGAGCGCCCGCGTGGACGCGCTCACGGCGGACTTCCCGCTGTACCCGGACCTGGTGCAGTACTGATGGTCGCCCAGAAGCTCGACGGCACCGCCACCGCGGCGGCCATCAAGGCGGAGCTCAAGGACCGTGTCGCGGCGCTCGCCGAGCGCGGCGTCGTGCCGGGCCTCGGCACCCTGCTCGTCGGGGACGACCCGGGCTCGCAGTGGTACGTGGCCGGGAAGCACAAGGACTGCGCCGAGGTCGGCATCGCCTCGATCCGTGAGGACCTGCCCGGGGACGCCACGCAGGAGGACATCGAGGCGGCCGTGCGTCGTCTCAACGAGGACCCGGCCTGCACCGGGTTCATCGTGCAGCTCCCGCTGCCGAAGGGCATCGACACGAACCGCGTGCTCGAGCTCGTCGACCCCGCCAAGGACGCCGACGGACTGCACCCGACCAACCTGGGCCGCCTGGTGCTGCGCGTCAACGAGGAGATCACCTCGCCGCTGCCGTGCACGCCGCGCGGCATCATCGAGCTCATCGCCCGGCACGGGGTCGACCTCGCGGGCAAGCACGTCGTCGTCCTCGGGCGCGGCGTGACGGTGGGTCGGCCCATCGGCCTGCTGCTCACGCGCCGGGCCGTCAACGCGACCGTCACGCTGACCCACACCGGCACGCGCGACCTCGCGGACCTGGTGCGGCAGGCCGACGTGGTCGTCGCGGCGGCGGGCGTCAAGGGCATCGTCACGGCCGACATGGTCAAGCCGGGCGCGATCCTGATCGACGTCGGCGTCTCGCGCGAGGTCGACGAGGAGACGGGCAAGTCCCGCGTCGTCGGCGACGTAGCCCCGTCGGCGCTGGAGGTGGCGGCCTGGTACTCCCCGAACCCGGGCGGCGTAGGCCCGATGACCCGCGCGATGCTGCTCGCGAACGTGGTAGACACGGCCGAACGCCTCACCTAACCCCGCCTGACCCCGCCTGACCCCCGCCGAGCGACCCTGGATGTCCGGGTATGGCACCCCATACCCGGACATCCAGGGTCGCTCGTGCGTCGTGCGATGAGTTGTCGCGGTCGGTGTCGTCCGAACGGGTGACAGTGGTTGGATCGATGGGCGGAGGGCTGTGGAGATGGGCATCGTCAGGCCGCACCTGTGGTTCGCGAAGGACGCCGAGAAGGCCGCCGCGTTCTACGCGAGCGTCATCCCGAACTCGCGGGTCACCCACGTCGTGAACGCACCCGCCGGCGTCCCCGACGTCGCCGAGGGGGAGCCGTTCATCGTGAACATGGAGCTTGACGGGATGCCCGTCGACATGATCAACGCCGGGTCGGCGTTCACGCTCGACGAGGCGTTCAGCTTCGTCGTCGACTGCGACGACCAGGAGCAGGTCGACCACTACTGGGAGGCGCTCACCGCTGACGGCGGGGAGCCCGGCCAGTGCGGCTGGCTGACCGACCGGTTCGGGGTCTCGTGGCAGGTGGTGCCGAAGGAGATCGAGAAGATCTTCGGCGACTACAGCTCCGAGGGGAGCAAACGGGCGTTGGCCGCGATGCTCACGATGACGAAGCTGGACATCGCCGCGCTGGAGGCCGCCGCGCGCGCCTGACCCGGCCCGGGCGGGCCGCGTGTCGGTGGCGTAGGGCAGAATCCTGCGCGTGCTGACCGTCGCCACCGCCAACGTCAACGGAGTCCGGGCCGCCATGCGGCGGGGCATGGACCGCTGGATCGCCGACCGCGCGCCGGACGTGCTGCTCCTGCAGGAGGTCCGCGCGCCGGACGCCGTGCTCGACGGGTTCTTCGACGGGTGGCACGTGGCGCAGCAGGCCAGCGACATCAAGGGGCGCGCCGGCGTGGCCGTCGCCTCCCGGCTCCCCGTCCACGCGGTGCGCGTCGGCCTGTCGGCGCACCACCCCGACGGCGGCGCGGAGCCGCCCGTCGACACCGGGCGGTGGGTCGAGGCGGACCTCGAGGTGCCCGGCGGTGGGCTGGTGACGGTCGTGTCCGCCTACATCCACTCCGGCTCGACGTGGCCGGCGGACAACCCGGTCAAGATGGTCGAGAAGTACGCCTACCTGGAGAAGGTCACAGCGCGGCTCGCCGAGCTCGGCGCGGGGACGACGCCGGCGCTCGTGGCCGGCGACCTCAACATCGCCCACCGATGCGTCGACATCAAGAACTGGAAGGGCAACCTCAAGAACGCGGGGTTCCTGCCCGAGGAGCGCGCGTACCTGGACCGCTGGTTCGGCGAGCTCGGCTGGACGGACCTCGGCCGGGCGCACGGGGGCGAGGGTCCCGGCCCCTACACGTGGTGGACGTGGCGCGGGCAGGCGTTCGAGAAGGACACGGGCTGGCGCATCGACTACCAGCTCGCGAACCCCGCGCTCGCGCCGCGCGCGCTCAAGGTCGAGGTCGACCGGGCGCCGACGTACGAGGAGCGCTGGAGCGACCACGCACCCGTCGTCGCCACGTACGACCTGTAGCCGAGCGGGCAGCGCGCCCGTCGTCCTGCGGGGGCTGCGCCCGTCGTCCGGCGAGCGCAGCGCCCGTCATCCTGCGCGGAGTCGCGGGACCCAGGACGTGCCGTGGGCCCCGCGACGTCGCTCCAGGACGAGGCTCAGGCGTCCCGTCCCGCCGCCGCCGACGGCGGCCCGAGGAGGAACGCCGGGGCCGTGAGCCCCTGGGCGGCGAACGCGGCCGCGACCTCCTCGGCGACGCGCTCGACGTCCGCGACGCGGACGAGCGCGATGGTCGAGCCGCCGAACCCGCCGCCCGTCATGCGGGCGCCGATCGCCCCCGCCGCGATGGAGGCCTCCACGGCGAGGTCCGTCTCGCGCACGGTGACGTCGTAGTCGTCGCGCAGCGAGGCGTGCGACGCGTTCATGAGCTCCCCGACACGCGCGACGACGGCCTCGTCGGGCACGCCGCCGGTGCCCAGGCCGCCGCGGACCAGGTCGACGAGCTCCGCGGTGCGGGCCGTCTCCGTGACCACGTGCCGCACGCGGCGGCGCAGGCTGTCCTGGACGTCGTACTCCGCCAGGCGGTCCAGCGCGGCGTCGAGGTCCGCGGGCGCGATCTCCCGCAGGTCCTGCACGCCGAGGTAGTTCGCTGCCGTCTCGCACGAGGCGCGGCGGTCGGCGTACTGCCCGTCCACGAGCTGGTGGGGGGCGCGCGAGTCCACGACCAGCAGCGTCAGCCCGACGGCGGCCAGGTCGAAGGGCACGTGCTGCGCGAAGTCCGCCGGGGCCAGGCCCGGGCGGAAGTCGAGCAGCAGCGCCTGGCCCTCGTCGCAGAGCATCGCGGCCGACTGGTCGAGCCCGCCCGTGGGCGCGCCCGCGATCTCGTTCTCCGCGCGGCGCGCGGCGTCCACCAGCGCGGTGCGGCCCGCGTCGTCGTCGGTGAGGCCGAGGCTGAAGACGTCGGACAGCGCGGCCGCGAAGGCGCACTCGATCGCCGCCGAGCTCGACAGCGACGCCCCGAACGGCACGCACGAGTCGATGACGGCGTCGAACCCGCCGACGGCGTAGCCGGCCTCCCGCAGCGCCCAGGCGACACCCGCGACGTACGCGGCCCAGCCGTGCACGGCACCCGGGTGGACGTCGGCGAGGCGCGCGGTCCACGGCTCGTCGGTCTGCGCCGACGCGATGCGCACGACGTCGTCGTCGCGCCGCTCCAGCGCGACGAACGTGCGGTGCGGCAGCGCGGTGGGCAGGCAGAGGCCCGCGTTGTAGTCGGTGTGCTCGCCGATGAGGTTCACGCGGCCCGGGGCCGACCAGACGCCGTCCGGGGTCCCGGGGACCGGGCCGAGGTCGCTGTCGTCATGGAAGGTGCGGGCGAAGAGGTCGCGGACACGCTCGGTGCCCTCGGCACGGTCCCACGCGGGCAGCCACTGCGGTGCGGACATACGGGATCTCCTGATGACGGGGGATGCGTGCCTGCAGTCTTCCAGGTGGACCGCCCAGGTGGCGGCATGAGACCTCAGCGCCGTCGTGGACGTGGGCGCGGACCGGGCGCGCCGGGTCCGCGGGGGCGGGCCGCGCGGGGGATCAGGCCGGCGTGACTCCCAGGCGCATGCCCGCCAGGCCGCGCTTGCGGGCGGCGAGGCTGCGGGCCACGTCGCGCAGCACGCGGCCGCCGGGGGAGTCCGGAGCGGCGAGCACGGCGGGGGTGCCGTCGTCGCCGGCCTCGCGGACGGCGGGGTCGAGCGGCACCTGGCCGAGGAGTGGCACCTCCGTGCCGAGCGCCCTGCCGAGCGACTCCGCCACGCGCGAGCCGCCGCCGGAGCCGAAGACCTCCAGGCGCGACCCGTCGGCCTGCTCCAGCCACGACATGTTCTCGACGACGCCGACGACGCCCTGGTGCGTCTGCAGCGCGATCGAGCCGGCGCGCTCCGCGACCTCGGCCGCGGCCGCCTGCGGCGTCGTGACGACGACGATCTCGGAGCCGGGCAGCAGCTGCGCCACGGAGATGGCGATGTCGCCCGTGCCGGGCGGCAGGTCGAGCAGCAGCACGTCGAGGTCCCCCCAGTAGACGTCGGCGAGGAACTGCTCGAGCGCGCGGTGCAGCATCGGCCCACGCCACACGACGGGCTGGCCGGGCGGCACGAACATGCCGATCGACACGACCTTCACGCCGTGCGCGATGGGGGGCAGCAGCATCGAGTCGACGCGCGTGGGCTGGCGGTCCACGCCCAGCATGCGGGGGATGGAGAACCCGTAGATGTCGGCGTCGACCACGCCCACGCTGAGCCCCTCGGCGGCCAGCGCCACCGCGAGGTTGGCCGTCACCGACGACTTGCCGACGCCGCCCTTGCCCGAGGCGATCGCGTACACCTTGGTGAGCGAGCCGGGCTGGGAGAACGGGATGACCGGGTCGCCTGTGCCGCCGCGCAGCCGGGAGCGCAGCCGGCCGCGCTGCTCGGGCGACATGACGCCGAGGTCCACGTGCACGCCCGTGACGCCGTCCAGCGCCTCGACGGCGCCGGTCACGTCGGCCACGATCGTCGACTGGAGCGGGCAGCCCGCTACGGTGAGGTCGACGCCGACCGTGACGCGTCCGCCGTCGGCCACGTCGACCGACCGGACCATGTCCAGGTCGGTGATGGGGCGGCGGATCTCCGGGTCGATGACGGTCGTTAGGGCCTCGCGGACCTGGTCGACGAGAGTGGTCATACCTCGATCCTATGCGGTGGCCGGCCCGCACCTCCCGGCGCGTCGGCACCCCGCCCGGCACCGGGCGCGCGGCTAGGCTGCGCGAGCACGGGAGGGGGTGGGCATGGACGTCCGAGCAGCGATCCCGACGACGGTGACGCACCTGGCCGCCGCCGCCGAGGCGACGGCGCTCGCGGCGCGCCTCCAGGACGCGGGGCGCCCGTGGCCCGTCGTCGTCATCTCCACCCCGGCCGGGTCGCCCCGGCCGTACGTCGACGCCGAGGCCGTGCTCGACGAGGTCACCGGCTGGGCCGAGGTCGTCGTCGTCCCGACGGGCGGCGTGTCGTGGGCGTTCTCCGAGGCCATGCCGCCGCACACCCAGGTGTACGGCGGCGCGAGCCGCGTCTACCCCGTGGGCGTCGACTGGGTGCACGACGTGCGCCGGTCCCGGCTGCGGTTCGCCTACTCGCCCGAGGAGGGCGCGCGGGTGCGCGGCCCCCTGGTGCACGACGCGCTGGACGCGGCGGCGCGCGCCGGCCTGACGGGCGCGCGCCCGCACGGCGCGGCACGCACGGCCACCGGCACCGTCCGGCTGATCACGGCCGCCCGCGCGCTCGTCGCCCTCGACGACGGCTCGCGGGCCGCGGTCGCCGAGGAGCTCACGCTGCCCGGCGTGCCCGTCGAGCGGCTGCTGCGCCCCGGCATGCGGGTGTCCGGCACGCTCGACCCGGCCACGCGCCTGCTCGACGTCACCGGCATGGTGCCCGACCGCGAGGAGCGCCTGCGCCTCGTCCACGCGAGCTACCGGCCCGGCAGCGTGGTGCTCGGCCGCGTGGTCCGCGTCGCCGAGGGCACGGTCAGCCTCGCCGTCGCGCCCGACGTCGAGGCGCACGTGCGGCGCGCGCACGTCACCGGCAACGACCTCGACCGCCTCACCGACCTCTTCACCGAGGGGGAGGTCGTGGCCGCACGCGTCGTCCCGTCGCCCGGGCTCTCGCTGCGTCTCGACGACGTCGACGACACCGCGGAGGAGCCGCTGCCCGCGATCGCGCTGCTGCCCGGCGGGCCGCCGTGGCTGGAGGCCCTGCGCGAGCCCGTGCGTGCGTCGGACCCGGCCCTGCAGCGGGCGGCCGCCCCGCTCGCGGCGGAGGCGCGCCCCGAGCCCGAGCCCGAGCCCGAGCCCGAGCCCGAACCCGTGCTCGTGCCCGGCCCCCGTCGGCCCAGCCCGGCCGACCTGCGCGCCGGGCGCACGCCGTCGCCCGTGCCCGCCGCGGCGTCGCCGGCGGACGCGGTGGTGACGGCGTCGTCGGGCGCGCGGCGCCTGCCCGAGCCGACGCACGGCGCGGCCCGGAACCTCTCGCTGTCCCTCACGGCGGAGAAGGCGCAGACCGCCATGCTCGCGCAGCGGGCGGAGGCGGCCGAGCGCCGCGCGGTCGAGTTCGAGGCCGAGGTCGTCGGGCTGCGCCGCGAGCTGGTGCGGCTGCGGGACCAGCAGCACGTGGACGAGGCGCAGGCGGCCGAGCTCCGCACGCGGCTGCGCGAGTCCAAGCGCGCCGAGCGTCGCGCCGTCACGGCCGCCGCCGCGACGCAGGCGCCCGGGGCCGAGTTCCTCGACCCGGTCGACGCGTTCCGCCACGACGTCTACCTCACGTGGGCGCGGGAGGTCCCCGCCGTCGACAAGGCCGTGCGGCCGCTGCCCGGCTACGACGTCGGGTCGCGCTTCCTGGAGTCGCTCGACCACCTCCAGGGCGTGTCGCGCGAGCGGGTGCTGACGGTCGTCGTGTGGGTGCTGACCGGGCAGGCGCCGCGCCTGAACGGGCTCCAGCTCCACCCGCTGCGCACGGGGAACGGCGGCGACGACCCGGTGCGCGTCCGCGACGACGACGGCGCCACGGCCTGGCGCGTGTCCCTCCAGGTCAGCACGCCTTCGGCGCGGCGGCTGCACTTCTGGAGGCGGGCCGACGGGCGCGTCGAGCTCGCCCGCGTGGGGCGGCACGACGACTTCACGATCTGAGCTACGAGCCCTCCACCGCCCGCTCGTCGCGCTGGTCCTCCAGCTCCCGCAGCAGGTCGCGCAGCTCGGAGCGGACGAAGTCGCGCGTCGCGACCTCGCTCAGCGCGAGCCGCAGCGACGCCATCTCGCGGGCCAGGTACTCGGTGTCGGCGAGGTTCCGCTCGGCGCGCTGGCGGTCCTGCTCGGCCGTGACGCGGTCGCGGTCGTCCTGCCGGTTCTGCGCGAGCAGGATGAGGGGCGCCGCGTAGGACGCCTGGAGCGACAGCATGAGCGTGAGGGCCGTGAACCCGTTCTCCGCCTTGTCGAACCGCAGGCCCACCGGCCCCCACGAGTTCCACGCGAGCCACACCGCGCAGAAGACCGTCAGCCAGATCAGGAACCGGGGCGTGCCCAGGAACCGCGCGATGCCCTCGGTCGCCTTGCCCATCGCGTCCTGGTCGACGCGGAGGCGGGGGATGAGGTTGCGGCGCGCCTCGCGGGGCGTGTCGAGCCGGTCAGCCACGGGTCGCCTCCTCGTCCAGGCTCTCGTCGTGCGACTCGCGCCAGTCCTCCGGCAGCAGGTGGTCGAGCACGTCGTCCACCGAGACGGCGCCCAGCAGGCGGCGTTCGTCGTCGAGCACCGGCAGGGCGAGCAGGTCGTACGCGGCCAGCAGGCGCGTCACGCGCCCGAGGGGCGCGTCCGCGGTGAGCGCCTCGGCGTCCGTGTCGATGACGGAGCCGACGGCGGCGTGCGGCGGTTCGCGCAGCAGGCGCTGGAAGTGCGCGACGCCGAGGAACCGGCCCGTGGGCGTCTCCAGCGGCGGGCGCGCCACGAAGACGACCGACGCGAGCGCCGGCGCGAGGTCCTGCTTGCGGATCTGCGCGAGCGCGGCCGCGATCGTCGTCTCCGGGCCCAGGATCACCGGCTCGGTGGTCATCATGCCGCCGGCGGTGTCCTCGTCGTAGGCGAGCAGGCGGCGCACGTCCTCCGCCTCGTCGGGCTCCATGAGCTCGATGAGGCGGGTGGCCTGCGCGGCCGGCAGCTCCTGGAGGAGGTCCGCGGCGTCGTCGGGCTCCATGGCCTCGAGGATGTCGGCCGCGCGGCCGGTGTCGAGGCCGGAGAGGATGGCGACCTGGTCGTCCTCGGGCAGCTCCTCGAGGACGTCGGCGAGGCGCTCGTCGTCGAGCGCCGCGGCCACCTCGAGGCGGCGGGCGTCGCCGAGCTCGTGCAGGGCGTCGGCGAGGTCGGCGGGGCGCAGGTCCTCGTACGCCTCGATGAGCGCGGCCGCGCCCTGGCCGCGCCCGCCCGCCGCGAGCGTGGAGACGGCGTCGATGCCGACCACCATCGTGGCGCCGCGCCGGCGCAGGCCGAGCGTCGACCGGCCCGGCTCGCGGCGGCGGACGAAGAGCTGGTCGACGAGCCAGTCGCCGTTGCGCTGGCGGGCGATCGACACGTCCTCGACGCCCACCTCGCCCGAGCCGTCGCGCATCGTCACCGTGCGGTCGAGCAGCTCGGCCAGCACGAGCGACTCCATCGCGCGCTGCTCGAAGCGCCGCAGGTTCACCAGGCCCGTGGTGATGATCTGACCCGCGTCGATGCTGGTCACACGGGTCATGGGCAGGAAGACGCGGCGTCTGCCGGGGACCTCGACCACGAGGCCCACGACGCGGGGCGCGCCCTTGGCACGCACGAGGACGACGACGTCGCGCACACGGCCGACCGGGTCACCGATGGGGTCGAAGACCGCGGTACCGGCCAGGCGTGCGACGAACACTCGGGTTCCGGCGCTCACGCAGGTCAGCCTACGTCGGCGTCGTTCGTACGCCCGGTGGACAGCCTGGTGGTGACGCTGGGGCGATTGCGACAGACTGGCCACATGAGCTTCACCCGACCCCAGCCCGTGCCCAGGACGCCGACCCTCCCGCAGGGTGACACGGTCGCCGCGTACCCGACGTATCTCGAGGCGCAGCAGGCCGTCGACTACCTGTCCGACCAGAAGTTCCCGGTGCAGGCGGTCACGATCGTCGGCACGGACCTCAACCTGGTCGAGCGCGTCACGGGCCGCCTGTCCTACGGGCGGGTGGCGATGGCGGGCGCCGGGTCGGGCGCGTGGTTCGGTCTGTTCGTAGGCCTGCTGCTGTCGCTCTTCGGCGGCGCGGGCGTGTCGAGCAGCGTCGTGTTCATCGGCGTCGCGCTCGGCGCCGGGTTCGGCCTCCTGTTCTCCGTGCTCTCGTACGCGATGACGCGGGGCCGCCGCGACTTCACGTCGCAGTCGCAGATCGTCGCGACGTCGTACGCCATCGTGTGCGACTCGGCGTCGGCGGCCGAGGCCCGCTCGCTGCTGCTCAAGTCTCCGACGGGGCTGGGCCGCGCCCGCCCGGCCGCGGCGACGGCGGCCGCGGCGGCGACCGCACCGGCGGCGGCCGCCCCGGCCGCGCCGCGCACCCCGGACCCGCGCTGGACGACGCCCACGGGCGAGCCGCGCTACGGCGCCATGCGCCCGACGACGGAGGCCCCGGTAGCGGCCCCGCAGCCCGCGGCCCCGCAGCCGGCGCCGGCCGCCCCTGCGGCCCCGCAGGAGCCGACGCTGCCGTCGATCGTGCCGCCCGAGCCGGGCCAGGCGACACCGCCGACGCCGCCGCCCGCCGACCCCTACGCGCCGCCGCGCCAGGACGACTGACGGTCGGGCAGCAGACCGCAGGGCGCTGAAGCACTGGCAGCGCGAAGGCCCCGGTTCCTCGAGAGACTCGAGGAACCGGGGCCTTCGTCGTCCGTGCGGGCGGTCAGCCGCGCAGTGACGCCATCCAGGCCTCGACGGCGTCGGGGTCGCGGGGCAGGGCGGCGCTGAGGTTCTCGTTGCCGTCGGCCGTCACGAGCACGTCGTCCTCGATGCGGACGCCGATGCCGCGGTACTCCGCGGGCACGGCGAGGTCGTCCGCCTTGAAGTAGAGGCCCGGCTCGATCGTGAAGACCATGCCCTCCTCCAGGCGGCCCTCGCGGTACAGCTCGTTGCGGGCCTGCGCGCAGTCGTGCACGTCGAGACCCAGGTGGTGCGAGGTGCCGTGCACCATCCAGCGGCGGTGCTGCTGGCCTGCGGGCGTCAGCGCCACCTCGGCCGTCACGCCCTCGGGCAGCAGGCCCCACTCCTCGAGGCGGTCGGCGATGACCGCCATCGCAGCCTCGTGCACGTCGAGGAACCGCACGCCCGGCCGGGCGACGGCGAACGCAGCGTCCGCGGCGTCGAGCACCGCCTGGTAGACGCGGCGCTGCACCTCGGTGAAGGTGCCGGTCACGGGCAGCGTGCGGGTCACGTCGGCGGTGTACAGCGACTCGACCTCGACGCCCGCGTCGAGCAGCACCAGGTCGCCCTCGCGGACCTCGCCGTCGTTGGTGATCCAGTGCAGCGTGGTGGCGTGCTCGCCCGACGCCGCGATGGTCTCGTACCCGACGGCGTTGCCCTCGAGGCGCGCGTGCGCGTCGAACGTCGTCTCGATGACGCGCTCGCCGCGGCGGTGCGCGACGGCGCGGGGCAGCGCGCGGACCACCTCCGCGAAGCCCTCGATGGTGCGGTCGACGGCCTCGCGCATCTGCTCGATCTCGTGCTCGTCCTTGACGAGGCGCAGCTCGCTCGTGGCGCGCACGAGGTCCTTGTCCGCGAGCTCCGCGGCGGCGGCCAGGGCGGGCTCGGCGGACTCGGTGCCCGCCTCGACGCGGATCGCCTCGACGAGCGTCTCGACGGCCTCGTCGGACCCGGTCACGACGAGCAGCACGACGCCGGCGCCGACGTCCTTGGCGAGCGCGTCGCGCAGCTCGTCGATGTGGCGGGCCTCGATGCCCGTGAGCGTCGTGACGTCGTCGAGGGACGGGCGGGCGCCCACCCAGAACTCCCCGTAGCGGGAGTCGGCGTAGAACTCCTCGGTGTCGCGCGCGGCGAGCGGGCGCACGTAGAGCACGGCGTGGTGGTCGCCCGGTCCGTCCGGTCCGGCGTCGCCCGTCCCGGGCTCCACGGGGTGGATCACCAGGACGGCGTCCGGCTCCTGGTCGGTGCCCAGGCCCGTGAGGTGCGCGAACGCCGAGTGGGGGCGGAACCGGTAGTCGGTGTCGTTGGAGCGCACCTTGAGCGGGCCGGCGGGGATCACCAGGCGGGCGCCGGGCAGCTCGGCGGCGAGCCGGGCGCGGCGGGCGGCGGTGAAGGGCGCGGCGGCCCCCGGCTGGACGCCGAGGTCGGCCCGCGGGGCCCACCGCGAGGTGATGAAGTCGACGAACGCCTGGGAGTGCGGCCGGTTGCGGTGGTCCGACTCGGTCTTCTCGGCGGGGGGCTGCGCGGAGGTGTCGCTCATCCCGCCAGTCTCGCACCAGGCGCGTGCCCGGGCGGACCGGGCGGTCGGCCGCGCGCGCCCCCGCGACCGCGACGGGACCGGTCAGTGCCGCGCGAAGTCGTGCAGCGCCCGGGTCAGCACGCGGTTGAACGCGTCCGGGGCGTCGCTGTTGACGTCGTGCCCGGCCCCCGGCACGACGACGAGCGCGCCCTGGTACGCCGCCGCGAGGTGCCGCTGCTCCTCGAGCCGCAGGTGGTCGCGCGACCCGTTGACCAGCCACACCGGCACGCGCGTGGCCCGCACGTCCGCCACGGAGGACCTCCCCGCCAGGTGCGTCAGCGCGTCCGTGACGACGTCCCAGCCCGGCCGGTAGGGCCCCGCGGCCGCCGTCGCGCCGAGCAGCGCCGCGACGTCGGACCCGCCCGCGCGCGTGCCCCGGCCCGTGATGGACCGCCGCCACCGGCTCGCGGCCGACCGGCCCATGCGCTCGGCCGCCGTCGCCCCGCTCACCGTGACCCGGGCGACGTCGCGGAAGAGCGCGACCGGCTTGCCCTTGGGGTCCGAGCAGCAGGCGGCGGCGACGACGCCGGCCAGCCGCCCCGGGTGCGGCAGCGCGCCCACCTGGGCGAGCGTGGCCTCCCGCGCGGCGTACGCGAGCGTCGTGTACCCGCCCAGGCTGAGCCCCACGAGGGCGATCTGACGGTCGGCTCCGAGCGCGGCGATCGCCTGGTCGATCACCGCGAACGCGCCCGCCAGCGTGAACCGCTCGTCGCGGCGCTCGCCGTGCGCGGGCAGGTCGACGGCGACGGCGTCGTACCCGGCATCGTGCACGTGCGCGAGCTGCGGGGCCCAGATCGCCGACGACGTACGCATGCCGTGGACGAAGACGACGGCCGGCTCGAGTGCCATACGACGATCGTCCCGCGCCACGTGGCGCGACGCGCGGGACGGCGCTGCGTGATACGTCACGCGGGCGCGGCGGCCCGGCGCGACTAGGCTCCCGCCTGTGATCGACCTGCACACCCACTCGACGGCGTCGGACGGGACGGACGCCCCGGGCCAGGTCGTGGAGGCCGCCGCGGCCGCCGGCGTCGCCGTCGTCGCGCTCACCGACCACGACACGGCCGCGGGCTGGGACGAGGCCGCCGCGGCGTCCGCGCGCACGGGCGTCGCGCTCGTGCGCGGCGCCGAGATCTCCACGGTCTCCGACCACGTCAGCGTGCACATGCTCGCCTACCTGTACGACCCCACCCATCCGGGGCTCGTGGGAGAGCTGGAGCGCACGCGCGCCTCGCGACTCACCCGCCTGGAGCGGATGGCGGCGCTGCTCGGGGAGGACTACCCGATCACGTGGGAGGACGTCCTGGCCCAGACGGGCGAGGACGCGACCGTGGGGCGCCCGCACCTGGCCGACGCGCTCGTCGCCGCGGGTGTCGTCGCCACGCGGGACGAGGCGTTCGCGACCGTGCTGCGGCCCGGCACCCGCTACTACGTGCCGCACCTGGCCCCCGACACCGTCACGGCCGTGCGCGCGATCCGCGCCGCCGGCGGGGTTCCGGTGTTCGCGCACCCCGGCGCGGTCCAGCGCGGGCGCGTCGTGCGCGAGGACCGGATCGAGGAGCTCGCCGCCGCGGGGCTCGCCGGGCTGGAGGTCGACCACCGCGACCACGACGACGCCACGCGCGCCCGCCTGCGCGACCTCGCCCGGGCGCTGGGCCTGTTCGTCACCGGCTCGAGCGACTACCACGGGGCCGGCAAGCCGAACCGCATCGGCGAGCTCACCACCGCGCCCGACGTGCTGGCGCAGATCGAGGACCAGGGGACCCTGGAGGTGCTGCGCCCGTGAACGCCGTCATCGACGTCGCCCTGTTCACCGAGGTGTTCGTGACGCTGTTCGTCATCATGGACCCGCCCGGCACGGTGCCCGTGTTCCTCGCGCTCACCTCGCGCATGACGCCCAAGCAGCGCAACCGCGCCGCGCGCCAGGCGATCCTCGTGGCGTTCTGCGTCATCGTCGTCTTCGCCGCGTTCGGCCAGCAGCTGCTCCACTACATGGGCATCTCGCTGCCCGCGCTCCAGGCGTCCGGCGGCCTCCTGCTCCTGTTCGTCGCGATGGAGCTGCTGACCGGGAAGATGGAGGAGCCCGAGCCGGCCAAGGGCGGGGCGGTCAACGTGGCGCTCGTGCCGCTCGGCACCCCGCTGCTCGCCGGGCCGGGCGCGATCGTCGCGACCATGGTGTTCGTGCAGCGCCGGCTCGCCGCCGGCGAGCACGTGGTGGGGCACTGGGTCGCGATCGTGCTCGCCGTCGTCGCCGTGCACGCGTGCGTGTTCCTGGCGATGCGGTTCGCGAACACCATCCAGCGGATCCTCAAGGACTCCGGCGTCACGCTCGTGACCAGGATCGCCGGTCTGCTGCTGGCCGCCATCGCCGTCCAGATGATCGCGACGGCGGTCACGGAGTTCGTGCGGGCGGCCTGACGTCCTAACAGACGGGCTCGAGCACGACCTCGACCGTCGCGCCGTCCTCGATGCCCTCCGCCTTCCGCACGGCCTTCTTGACCGGCAGGACGTAGCCCTTCTGCTCGTCGCTGGGGAACACCGACGTCTCCCAGCGCGTGCCGCCGATCGCGACCCGCGCCCGGATCGAGCCGAAGCCGCGGGGCGGCAGGGGCAGCTCGGCGAGCTCGTCGGACAGCTCCGGCGGGACGGTGACGAACCACCACGCGTCGGTCCGGGACTGCCACTGCCAGAGCTGAGCGCAAAACTTGAGCTGCATGTCTCGACGGTACCGACCGGCACGCCCGTGCCGGCTGATCGTCGGTGCGCTGATCGTCGGTTCGCGGTCTGATCGTCGGATGGGACCGACGATCAGAGCGCGAACCGACGATCAGCCTGGGCGTCTTCCGCGGCTTCCGCGTCTTCCGCGGCGGGCGGGCGGCGGGCGGCGCGGGTGCGTCAGCTGGCGGTCGGGGGTGCGTCCGGGGTGCCGGTCGCGGGGCGGCCGCCGCGCGTGCGGCGGCGGGTGCGGCTGCGGCGGGCGCCGCCCTCCGACGTCGTCCCCTCCGACGACGCGGCGCCGTCGTCGGGGCGCTCGGCGGGGCGCTCGGCAGACGGGCGTGCGGCCTGGCCGTCGCGGGCCGGGCGGCTGCCCGAGCCCGAGCCGCCGCGCGAGCGGCCGCCGTCACGCGAGCCGGGGCGACCGCCGTCGCGCGAGGCGCCCGAGCGCGTGCCCTGCGCGCGCTGGGGGGTGGTGCGCTTGCCGGTCTCGCCCAGGTCCTCGAGCTTCTCGGCGTCCAGGCCCTCGAGCGTGCGCTTGTCCTTGGGCAGGCGGCCCTTGGTGCCCGCGGGGATGTTCAGGTCGGCGAACAGGTGCGGCGACGTCGAGTACGTCTCGACGGGCTCGGGGTGGCCCGTCTCCAGCGCCTTGTCGATGAGCGACCAGCGCGGCATGTCGTCCCAGTCCACGAACGTGACCGCGGTGCCCTTGTTGCCCGCACGGCCGGTGCGGCCGACGCGGTGCAGGTAGGTGCGCTCGTCCTCGGGGCACTGGTAGTTGACGACGTGCGTGACGTCGTCGACGTCGATGCCGCGGGCGGCGACGTCGGTCGCGACCAGCACGTCGATCTTGCCGTGGCGCAGCGCGCGCAGGGCCTGCTCGCGGGCGCCCTGGCCCAGGTCGCCGTGCAGGGCGCCGGCGGCGAAGCCACGCTCGCGCAGCTCGTCGCTCACCTTGGCGGCCGTGCGCTTGGTGCGCGCGAACACGATGGTGCGGCCGCGGCCCTCGGCCTGCAGCAGGCGGGCGAGCACCTCGATCTTGTCGAGCGCGTGCGCCCGGTACACGACCTGCGTGATGTTCTTGACGGTCGCGCCCTCGTCGTCGGGGTCGGCTGCGCGGATGTGCGTGGGCTGCGACATGTAGCGGCGGGCCATCGACACGACCGCGCCGGGCATCGTCGCGGAGAAGAGCATGGTGTGCCGCTTGGCGGGCAGGCGGGACAGGATCTTCTCGACGTCGGGCAGGAAGCCCAGGTCGAGCATCTCGTCGGCCTCGTCGAGCACGATCGTCTCGGCGCGCAGCAGGTTCAGGTGGCCCTGGTTGAGCAGGTCGACCATGCGGCCGGGGGTGCCGACGACGACCTCGGCGCCCTGCTTGAGCTGCTCGATCTGCGGCTCGTACGCGCGGCCGCCGTAGATCTGGATCACGCGCAGGCTCGGGCGGTGCGCAGAGGCGGTGGCGAGGTCGCCGGCCACCTGCACCGCGAGCTCGCGCGTGGGGGCGACGACGACGGCCTGCGGCTTGCCAGGCGCGACGAGGTCGTCCCAGCCGGGCTCGCCCGGCGCGACGACGCGGTGGAGCAGCGGGACGCCGAAGCCCAGCGTCTTGCCGGTACCCGTCTTGGCCTGGCCGATGATGTCGTGGCCTTGCAGGGCCACGGGCAGCGTCATCGCCTGGATGGGGAAGGGGTGGGTGATGCCGACGTCGGTGAGCGCGTCGACGATCTCCTGGCGGACGCCGAAGTCCGCGAAGGAGACGTCCTGACGCTGGATCGCGGAGGCGGCGTGGTGCGCCCTGGTGGCGTTGGGGGCGGCGAGCGCGGACGCGGCCGTCCCGGCCGTGGTCTCGGCCTGGTTGTCGATGGTGGTCACAAGTGCCTTCGGTCTGTTGGGCGGCGCGGCGCGCGCTCCAAGGCGGTCGAGCTTGTCGAGACCGCCTGGGTCGGCGCGTCACACCGTGCGGACGGCAGCCGATCGTGAAGGAACGAGCGCGGCCCTCCCCCAGAGGGAGGCCTGCGCAGAAGTCTGCACGGGACGACCGGGCAACCGTGGTACGGGGCCATGGTACGGGAAACGCCCCGCGGCGGGGCCGCCCGCCCGTCCGCTGTGGTGCCGCTCGACGGCGCGGGGCGCCCGCCACCGGCCCGGCGACGGGCCTCGACCGTATCCTGGGCGCCATGACGACCCCGAGGACACCCCCCTGCTAGAGCTCGCCGGACTGGCGGCCTACGTGCGGCTGGGGCTGTTCGGCCTGGTCGGCGCGCACACCGTCGGGGCGCCGGACCTGGACGCCGCCCACCGCATGATGACGGTGGCCGTGCGCGTGGGGGAGCAGCAGCAGGAGCTGCTCGCGATCGGCGCCTCACGGGGCGTCGAGCCGGTCGAGCTCATGCGGCCGTTCGTGGGCGTGCTCGACTCGTTCGAGGCGCGCACCCACGAGTCGACGTGGTGGGAGGGGCTGCTCAAGGGTGTCGTCGGCCACGGCGTCTCGACCGACCTGTGCCGGCTGCTCGCCACCGGGCTGCCCGCCGCCGACGCCTCCGTCGTGACGGCGGCGCTCGCCTACGAGGTCGACGAGCCCGAGCGCGTCACCTCGGTGGTGCGTGCGGCGACCGACGCCGACCCGCGCCTCGCGTCACGCCTGGCCCTGTGGGGCCGCCGCGTCGTCGGCGAGTCGCTGTCGCTGTGCCAGGAGCTCCTCGCGACGCGGCCGGGGCTCGCCGAGCTGGCGCGCCGCGCCGCCGCGGCGTCGGCCGGTGACGGCGAGCCGCCCGCGGACGCGGTCGCGTGGGCGATGGGGGAGCTCACGGCCGAGCACACGCGGCGCATGGACCGCATGGGGCTGGCGGCCTGAGCCTCGCCCCGGGGCGAGGCTCAGGCGGTGGCTGACGAGCCGCCGGCCTGGACCAGCGAGTTGCCTCAGAGCGAGCCGAAGCCGACGCGGCGCGTCTCCTCCGGGCCGACCTCGACGTAGCCGATCGTCGTCGTCGGGACGAGGACGCGGCGGCCGCGGGTGTCGGTGAGCTCGAGGACGCCGCCGTCGGCGAGGGCCTTCTTGAGGGTCTCGGCGACCTGGTCCGCGGTGAGGTCCGTGTCCACGGACAGCTCGCGCGGGAGGTTCTGCACACCGATCGTGATCTCCACGGTTACTCCTTGTGACGGCACCTCGCGGCGCGCGGGACTGGGCTGCGTCGATCCTATGGCGGGGGAGGGGCGGGGCGGTCTGGCGGCGCGGGGGTTTCGCGCAGGGCCGATCGGGGCGCCGGCGCTCGACCCGTGGGGCCGGGTGCGATCGACGCCGCGTGAACGGTGCGCGACGGGTCCGTCAGCGCACCTCGACACCGAGCTTGTCGGCGAGCAGCGAGCACGCGACCGCCCGGTCCTCGCCGTCGAACGCCGACAGCGGGATCGCCATGAGCGCGAAGCCCTTGCGAGCGCGCAGCCCGACGACGGACGACGTGACGAACCGGACCCGGGTGTTGTCCCACGCCAGCGCGATCGTGACGCCGGTCGACACCGTGACCGACACCCCTGACTCGTCGAGGTGGATCCGCGGGGCGCTGCGCCGGGTCCTCCTGACGTCGAGCAGGCTCAGCAGCAGGACCGCCAGCGTCATCACGACGGTGAACATGACGACGAAGACGAGGGAGCCGACGGCGCCCGCGGGCCAGAAGGGTCCCGGCAGGTCGGCCCCGAGCAGGAGGGCGCCCGCCACGAGCAGCCCCGGAGGCACGAGCGCGCCGACGCTCCGTCGACGGAGCATCGCCGGGAACGTCTGGAGGCTCTCGCGGACGGTCGGGCGTCCGACGCCGTCGACGGAGCGGCCTGAGACGGCGGTGGTGGCGTCCTCGCCGGCGAGTGCTGACATGGCGCAGATCCTCGCGCAGATCGGGTGCCCAGGGCAATGGATCCGCGGAGGTGGCCCAGCGGTGGACGTCGCTGTCAGAGGCACCTGGTTGCATTCCGCGCATGACGAACCGCCCCGCGCCCCGGCTCGTGCCTCCCGCACCCGTCGCGGGGCCGGAGGTGGCGCTCGACCCCACCCAGCGCGCCGCCGTCGAGCAGGCGCGCACCGCGCCCGCGCTGCTCGTCGCCGGCGCCCCGGGAACCGGCAAGACGACGGTCACGGCCGCGGTCGCCGTCGAGGCCGTGACGGCGTGGGGTCTCGAACCCGCGCGCGTGCTGGTGCTCGCGGCGTCGCGCCGGTCCGCCGCGCGGCTGCGCGACCAGGTGGCCGCGGCGTCCGGGCGCACGCTCGGGGCGCCGATGGTGCGGACGGCGTCGTCGGCGGCGTTCGCCGTGCTGCGCACGCGCGCGACGGCGCTCGGCGAGCCGACGCCGACCCTCGTCTCCGGGCCGGAGCAGGACCTCGTGCTCGCCGAGCTGCTGGCCGGCCACCTCGAGGGGGAGGGCGCGCCGCTCCTGCTGCCCGACGGGCTGCCGACCGAGGCGCTCGGGCTGCGCGGGCTGCGGCGGGAGCTGCGCGACCTGCTCATGCGGGCCGCCGAGCGGGGCGTCGACCCGGGACGCCTCGCGGACCTGGGGCGGGCGCACGTGCGCCCGGAGTGGACCATGGCCGCGCAGCTCTACGAGGAGTACCTCGACGTCATGACGCTGCGGCTCGGCACGCCGGACTCGGGGGCCCGGTTCGACCCCGCCGTCGTCGTGGACGAGGCGGCCCAGTCGCTCGCAGCCTGGGAGGACGAGGTGCCAGGGGTGCCGCGGCCGTCGTGGGACCTCGTCGTCGTGGACGACTACCAGGAGGCGACCGTCGCGACCGCGCGGCTGCTCCAGGTGCTCGCCCGGGACGGGGCGCGGCTGGTGCTGCTCGCCGACCCCGACTCGGCTGTCCAGGGGTTCCGCGGGGCGACGCCCGGGCTGGTCGGGCGGGCGGCTGCGCCGGCACGGTCGCCCGGCGCGTTCGGGGCCGAGGAGGTGGTGCTCGGGACGGTGTGGCGTCAGACGGAGGCGTTGCGCGAGGTCACCCGGGTGGTGACGGCGCGGGTCCCGACCGTGGGCGGGCCGTTCCAGCGCGGGGCGTCGGCGCCGACCCCGGAGAGCCCGACCCCCGGGGGCGCGGCCCTTGGCGACGACGTGGCGCCGTCCGGCGTGGCCGTCGCCGTGCTCGCCGGGCAGGCGCAGGAGGCCGCGTACATCGCACGCGAGCTGCGCGCCGAGCACCTCCTGCACGGGACCCCGTGGGAGCGCATGGCCGTCGTCGCGCGCTCGGGCGACCGGCTCGGCGCGCTGCGCCGCGACCTCGTCGCGGCGTCGGTGCCGGTCGCGCTCCTGGGCTCGGACGTGCCGCTGCGCGAGGAGCCCGCGGTGGCGCCGCTGCTCGCGGCGCTGCGCGTGGCCGCTGTGGCCGCGCCGGGCAGCCTCGACGCGCTGCTCGCCGAGCTCGCGACGGACGACGTCGACGCCGTCGCCCTGCGCGGAGTCGCAGGACCCGAAGCCGGGGCCGACCCGGACTCCGTCGTCCCGCGCGAGGTCGCGGAACCCGTCGTCGGGCTGCGCGCAGGCGGTCGGTCCGCCCCCTACCCGCTGCTCGACGCCGAGACGGCCGCCGCGCTGCTGACCTCGCCGGTCGGCGGGCTCGATGCCGTCGCGCTCCGGCGGCTGCGCCGGGCCCTGCGGGCCGAGGAGCTGGCGGGCGGCGGTGGGCGGTCCTCGGACGCGCTGCTCGTCGAGCTGCTGGGCGACCCCGCCCGCGCGGCGACGCTCCCGTCCCCGGTCAGGCGGGGTCCGGCGACCGTCGCGCGCGTGCTCGCGGCCGGACGCGCCGCCGCGGGCGAGCCGGGCGCGTCCGCCCAGACGGTCCTCTGGGCCGTCTGGGACGCGACGGGCCTCGCCGCGCGCTGGCGGGACGCGGCGCTCGCCGGCGGGCCGGCGGGCGTGCGCGCGGACCGCGACCTCGATGCCGTGCTCGCCCTGTTCCGGGCCGCCGAGACGTACGTGGACCGCATG
Organism: Xylanimonas protaetiae; assembly: GCF_004135385.1. Classification (NCBI taxonomy): domain Bacteria; kingdom Bacillati; phylum Actinomycetota; class Actinomycetes; order Micrococcales; family Promicromonosporaceae; genus Xylanimonas; species Xylanimonas protaetiae. The sequence continues at coordinate 2,015,591 of NZ_CP035493.1, forward strand.
CCGGGCGCGCCCGTGGCTGCCTTCGTCGACTACCTGTCGTCGCAGGACCTCCCCGCCGACTCGCTCGCCGCGTCGGCGTCGGGGGCGCACGCCGTCGAGGCGCTGACCCCCGCCGGGGCCGCGGGGCGCGAGTGGGACGTCGTCGTGGTCGCGGGCGTGCAGGACGGGGTGTGGCCCGACCTGCGCCTGCGGGACTCGCTGCTCGGGTCGCAGGCCCTCGTCGAGCTGCTCGCCGGCCGGTCCCAGGACGCGCACGGGCTCGGGCCCGACGCGCGCAAGCAGGTGCTCGCCGACGAGCTCCGCGCCTTCGCCGTCGCGACGTCGCGGGCCCGGCGCCGGCTGCTCGTGACGGCGATCGAGGACGCCGAGGACGCGCCCAGCGTCTTCTGCGACCTCGTCGTGCCCCCGGAGGAGGGCGAGGGGCGCGACCCGCGGCGCGTCGACGTCGTCGCCCCGCTCGACCTGCGCGGCATCGTCGCGACGGCGCGGGCGGCGCTCGTGCGGACCGTGGCGTCATCCGCGGTGGCGGAGGAGCCCGGCGGCGCCACGCGGGAGCGTGCGGGCGGAGCAGCCTCGACGGGCCCGACCGCGGGGAGCGGTGCTGGCTCCGCCGGGAACCGCGCGGGCGGAGCCGCGGGCAGTGCGGTGGGCTTGGTCGTCGGTGCGGGCGCGACCCTCGACGGCGAGGCGGCCGCCGCGGCGTCCCTGCTCGCCGACCTCGCCGCGGCCGGCGTCCCCGAGGCGGACCCGCGCACCTGGTACGGCGTCGCGGGCGCGTCGAGCGACGCCGCGCTGTGGCCGGACGACGCCGTCGTCCCGGTCTCGCCGTCGAAGGTGGAGACCGTGACCACGTGCTCGCTGCGCTGGTCGTTCGAGGCGGCGGGCGGCACGGCCGCCGACGACCAGAACCAGACCCTGGGCACGCTCGTCCACGCCATCGCCGAGGCGCTGCCGACGGGTTCCCTGCACGACCTCAGGGCCGAGCTGGACCGACGCTGGCCGCAGCTCGCGCTGCCACCGGGCTGGCCCGCCCGCCAGCTGAGGCGGCGCGCGGACCGCATGGTCGAGCGGCTCGCCGAGTACCTGGCGGACGCCGGGACGCCGCTCGCCGTCGAGGCCGAGATCGACGTCGAGGTGGGCCGGGCACGGCTGCGCGGCAAGGTCGACCGGGTCGAGGACGCCGGCGACGGGGCCGCGATCGTGGCCGACCTCAAGACGGGCCGCACCGCGCCGACCAAGGAGAAGGCCGCGACGCACCCGCAGCTCGGCGCCTACCAGCTCGCCGTCGAGGCGGGCGCGGTCGGGGAGGCGACGCGCAGCGCGGGCGCCCGCCTCGTCTTCGTCGGCACGGACACCGTCAAGCCGTCGCTGCGCGAGCAGCCGGCGCTCGCGCCGGAGCCGGACGGCTCGAGCTGGGCGCGCGCCCTCGTCGAGGGTGCCGCCGACACGATGGCCTCCGCCCGGTTCGCCGCGCACCCGAACGACCTGTGCCCGATGTGCCCCGTGCGCCGGTCCTGCCCGCTCCAGCCTGAAGGAAGGGGGGTCGTCGCGTGAGCACGCCCGACGAGAACCTCGGACTCCCGTTCGGCGCCGACGCGCCCTTCGACGACTGGGCGGCGCTCGGCTCGACGCCCGGCGACAGCGCGCACAGCCCGGACGACCCGGCGCTGCTGCCCGAGGACGCGTTCCTGCCCGATGCCGTGTCCGGGGCCTCGGCGCCGAGCGGCCCCGGTCCCGGCAGCGGCGCCGTCGCTGTCGCTGTCGCCGAGTCCACGCTCTCCGCACGCGAGATCGCGCGGCTCATCGGCCGGCACGAGCCCACCGACGAGCAGGTCGCCGTCATCGAGGCGCCGCTCGAGCCGACGCTCGTCGTGGCGGGCGCGGGCTCCGGCAAGACGGAGACGATGGCGGCGCGCGTCGTGTGGCTCATCGCCAACGCGCTGGTGGAGCCCGAGCAGGTGCTCGGCCTGACGTTCACGCGCAAGGCGGCCGGTGAGCTCCAGACGCGCGTCACGTCGCGTCTGGCGCAGCTCGCCCGCGCCCGCGCGCGGACGGGCCACGGCCCGGCGTCGGCCGCCGACGCCGCGATCGACCTGCTGGCCCGGCCCACCGTCGCCACGTACAACGCGTACGCCGCCTCGCTCGTGACGGACCACGGCCTGCGTCTCGGCGTCGAGCCGGGCTCCCGGCTGCTGGGCGAGGCCAACCAGTGGCAGCTCGCGAACCAGCTCGTCGAGTCCTGGGACGAGGACCTCGGCACGGACCGGGCCGTGTCCGGCGTCGTCGGCGCGGTCATCGGGCTCTCGGCGGAGCTCGGGGAGCACCTCGTCGACGTGGACGACGCCCGCGCAGCGCTCGACGCGATGATCGAGCGGCTCGGTGCGCTGCCGCTCGGCCCTCGCCAGCGCACCCGCGGCGCGGACAACGAGAAGCTCCTGCGCAGCCTCGCCGAGCGGCGCGCCCTGCTGGACCTCGTCGCCGAGTACCGCCGCCGCAAGCGCGGCGCCGACGCCCTCGACTTCGGCGACCAGATCGCGTTCGCAGCCGAGCTCGCCCGCTCCGTGCCGCACGTGGGCGAGGTGGAGCGCGCGCGGTTCCGTGTCGTGCTGCTCGACGAGTACCAGGACACGTCGTACGCCCAGGTCGAGCTGCTGGCCGGGCTGTTCGGCGGCGGGCACGCGGTCACGGCCGTGGGCGACCCGCACCAGTCGATCTACGGCTGGCGCGGGGCCTCGGCCTCCGGGCTGGCCCGCTTCCCCGAGCGTTTCCGGCACGCCGACGGCGCCCCCGCCGGGGTGCGCTACCTGTCGACGTCGTGGCGCAACGACGCCGCGGTGCTCGCCGCCGCGAACGTCGCGTCCGCGCCGCTGCGCGAGAGCCTGACCACGCACGTCCCGCCGCTGGACCTGCGCCCCGGCGCCGGGGCCGGCGTCGTGACGGCGCACGTCGCGACCACGCTCGAGGAGGAGGCCGCGTCGGTGGCGGAGTGGGTCGCGGACCGTTGGCGGCCCGGCACGCACCCCGACGGGCGCGTCACGGCAGCGGTGCTGTGCCGGGCCCGCTCGCAGTTCGCGGCCGTCGAGGTCGCCCTGCGGCGGCGCGGGCTGCCCGTCGAGGTGGTCGGCCTGGGCGGCCTCCTCTCGACGCCCGAGGTCGTCGACGTCGTCGCGCTGCTCGAGGCGGTGCACGACCCCTCCCGCGGCGACTCCCTGCTGCGCCTCCTCACCGGACCTCGCGTCAACCTCGGTGCCGCGGACCTGCACGCGCTCGGCTCGCGCGCGGCCGACCTCGCCCGCGAGGACGACCCGCGACGAGCCGCGGAGCGCGGACGTCCGGGCCGGGCGGCGGACGACGACGCTGCCGGGCGTGCTGCCGCCGACGCTGCCGGGCGTGCCGCTGCCGACGCGGCCGGGCGTGCTGTCGCCGCCGACGGCGTCGAGCGCGGTGCCGACGAGGGTCGGCCCGCGAATCCCGGCCACGCCGCGAAGCCCGTCGACACGCCAGACGACACGCAGGCCGTCGACGACCTCGCCGTCGTCGAGGGCGACGTCGTCGACCACCGCTCGCTCGTCGACGCGCTCGACGACCTGCCCGAGCCGGGCCGCCCCGCCCGCGACGGCCGCCTCCTGACGCCCGCCGCGCACGCGCGCCTCACGGCGCTCAGGTCGGTGCTGCGCGGTCTGCGCGGCCTGACGTACCTGTCCCTGCCCGAGCTCGTGGTCCAGGCCGAGCGCGCGCTCGGCCTCGACGTCGAGGTCGCCACGGCCGACGCCGTCGCCGCCCTGGTGCCCGACGCGGGCGAGCGGGTCAGCCGCCGTGGTCGCGAGCACCTCGACGCGTTCCGCGACGTCGCCGCGACGTTCGCGCAGTCGGCCGACGTCGCGACGCTGGGCGCCTTCCTCGCCTGGCTGGGCGTCGCCCAGAAGCAGGAGCGCGGCCTCGACCTGCCCGTGCGCGAGCCCGATCCCGACGCCGTCCAGGTCATCACCGCGCACGCCGCGAAGGGCCTGGAGTGGGACGTCGTCGCGGTCCCGGGCCTGGTCGACGGGGTCTTCCCCACGGTCGCCGAGACGACCACCGGCCAGCGCACCGACTCCGGCTGGCTCACCGACGCGGGCGCCCTGCCCTACCCGCTGCGGGGCGACGCCGCCGACCTGCCCGCGTTCCGCTGGGACGCGGCCGCCGACACCAAGGAGCTGGACGCGCGCCGGACCGAGTTCCGCGTGGCGTGCGGCGAGCACGCGCTCGCCGAGGAGCGGCGGCTCGCCTACGTCGCCTTCACGCGCGCCCGCCGCGAGCTGCTGCTGACCGCCCACTGGTGGGGCACGGGGTCGCGCGCCCGCCGTGTGTCGCCGTTCCTCGTCGAGCTCGCCGAGGCGGGTCTCGTCGCCACGGACGGCTGGACGCCCGCCCCCGACGCCGCAGCGGCCAACCCGCGCGACGACGTCGAGGTGACGGCCTCGTGGCCCGCCGACGACGTCGAGCACGGGTCGCCGCGCGACGTGCTGCGGGCGACCGCGGCGCTCGTGGACGCCGCGGCCGCGGCACGCGCGCAGGGGCTGGCCCGGGCGCGAGCCGCCCGCTCGACCCAGCCGGGCCCCGACGCCACGGCTGCGCCTCGGACGGGCCGGGCCGGCGGCCCGACGGGGGACCGGGCCGGCGCACCGACGGTCCCCGACCCGGCAACCGTGCACGGTTCCCCTGCGCCAGACGATCCACAGGTGCTGGCCCCCGCGGGCGTCCTGCTCGACGCCACCGGCCACGACGTCGTCGAGCTCGCGCGCCTGCTGCTCGCCGAGCGCGACGAGCGGTCCGGCCGCGAGGTGGAGATGCCGGCGCACGTCTCCGCCTCGGGGCTGGTGCGCCTCGCCACCGACCGTGACGAGTTCGCCCTCCAGCTCCGCCGCCCCGTCCCCGCGCAGCCCACGGTGCACGCCCGCCGGGGGACGCGGTTCCACGCGTGGGTGGAGCAGCACTTCACGGCGTCGTCGCTCCTCGACGTCGAGGACCTGCCGGGTGCGGACGACGACGACCTGCGCGCCGACGCGGACCTCGACACGCTCAAGGAGAAGTTCCTGGCGAGCGCGTGGGCCGGCCGCACGCCGGTGGCGATCGAGCAGGACGTCGAGACGCCGCTCGCCGGGATCATGACCCGCTCGCGCATGGACGCCGTCTTCCCCGACCCGGACGGCGCACCCGGCGCGGTGGTCGTCGTCGACTGGAAGACGGGCCGACCGCCGGCCGACGCGGCGGCGCGCACCGCCCGCGAGGTGCAGCTCGCCGTGTACCGGCTGGCGTGGTCGCGCTGGGCGGGCCTCCCGCTCGACCAGGTCAGCGCGGCGTTCTGCTACGTCGCGACGGGCGAGACGGTGCGCCCCGAACGGCTCGCGACGGAGGAGGAGCTGGAGGCGCTGGTCCGCGGGAGCTGAGCGCGAGGACTAGACGGCGTCCTCGCGCGTCGCCTCGTCGAGGTCCGCGAGCATCGCCTCGGCGTCCGCGACGACGTCCGGCAACCCCTGCCGCACCCCGTGGAGCAGCCACCGCGCGAGCGCGAGCTCGCCGACCAGCAGCGCCCGGTCCACGAGCCGCGGGTCCTGCAGCTCGGTGCGCCGCAGCTGGTACGCCTCCATGATCGAGTCGACGGCCTCGGGCGGGGCGGCGACGAGCAGCCACGACAGGTCGTCCGCGGGGTCGGCGACGCGCGCGTCCGACCATCCGGTGATCGCGGCGACGCGCCCGCCGGCCACGAGCACCTGGTCGGCGGCGAGGTCGCCGTGCACCACCACGGGCCGGAACCGCCACAGCGTCACGTCCTCGAGCGCGGCCTCCCACCGGCGCAGCAGCGGGGTGGGCACGCGCCCGGTCGCGGCGGCCTCGTCGAGCTCGACGAGGCGCCGCTCGCGGTAGTTCTCGGCCGTGTACGAGGGCAGCCCGCACGCCTCGACCACCGTCGCGGGCAGCTCGTGGACGGCGGCGAGCGTGCGCCCCAGGTCCGCGGCCAGCCCGGGTCCGGGCCGCAGCGCCTCGATGTCGAGCGGGGCTCCGGTGATGTGCTTGTGGACGACGGCGCGGCCGCCCTCGGGCAGCAGCGCCGCCCCGGCGACGCGCGGCACCGTGAAGGGCAGCACGCCCGCCTCGTGGTAGAGGTGCAGCGACTCGAGCAGCTCCATCTCGGCCTCGAGCGCCGCTCCCGCCATGGGGGTGCGCGGGGCGCGGATCTCCCAGAGCGTCCCGTCGCCCGCGGTGACGACCGCGACGTCGTAGTCCCCGGGCGCGTCCTCGCGGCGGACCGACCGGGCGTCGAGGCCCGGCACGGCCGCGGTGGTCAGCGCGGCGAGGGCGAGGGGTGAGCGGGACACGCGCCCACCGTATCCGGGGACGGGTCGCGGCCCGCGCTGCGGCCGCGCGTGTCGGTGCCCACCTGCCCCGGCGACGCCTGCGGGCGGCGGGGTACCGTCGGTGCGTGCCCACCCCGCTGCCCGACGTCGCGGCGCTCGACCTGCCCCTCGCCCGCGCCCTGCACGACCGTGCGGCCGAGCACCGCGACGACCCCGGCCTGCTGACCCACCTCCACGCCGATCCCGCCACCCGCGTGCTGCTGCTGCACGGCGACCGCCTCGCCGTCGTCGGCGGTGCGGGCCGCGCCGTGCGCGGCGCGGGCGCGGGCCTCGCCGTCGGCGGCGCGGGCGAGACGCACCTCGCGTGGGCCGGGCCGACGACGCTGCCCGCCCCGGTGGACCCGGGCCCGACGCCGCCGCCGCGCCCCGACGCCGCGGACGACCCGGTCGACGTCGAGCGCGACACCCCGCCCGCGCAGGACCCGCCGCTGTGGCTCTACCTGGGCGAGCTCGACGGCGTCACGTACGTCGCGCTCGCGCTGCCGCCGACGGACGACGCGCTCGCCGCCGTCGACGGCACCGCGCTGCGGGCCGTGCGCGGCGCGGTCGCGGGCGTGGTCGGGGACCACGGCGCGAGCGGCTGGGAGACCCTGCGCGCCCTCGAGGCGCTCGACGACCTCGAGCAGGGCCTCGCCACGCAGGCCGTGTCGCTCGTCAACTGGCACGCCGTCCACGCGTTCTGCCCGCGCTGCGGCGCGCCCACGCACGTCCGCAAGGCGGGCTGGGTGCGCTGGTGCCCCGTCGAGGACCGCGAGCTGTACCCGCGCACGGACCCTGCGGTGATCATGACGGTCGTCGACGACGAGGACCGCCTGCTGCTGGGTCATGCCGCCCACTGGCCGCCGCACCGGTTCTCGACCCTGGCCGGCTTCGTCGAGCCGGGCGAGTCGCTCGAGCAGGCGGTGCGCCGCGAGGTCTCCGAGGAGGTCCGCGTCGCCGTCGGAGACGGCCCGGCCGACGTCGCCTACCGCGGGTCGCAGGCGTGGCCCTTCCCGGCCTCGCTCATGCTCGGCTTCCGCGCGCACGTCGTGGGGCGGGGGAGCGACGCGGCGCCCGACGGCGTCGAGCTCACGGACGCCCGCTGGTTCACGCGGGCCGGGCTCCGCGCCGCCGTCGAGGCGGACGAGGTGCGCCTGCCCACGCGCCTGTCGATCGCGCGCGCCCTCATCGAGGAGTGGTACGGCGGCCCGCTGCCGGGAACCTGGTGAGGTTGGACCGGGCCGCCGCCGCACGAGGCCGTCAGGACAGCGCGAGCGCGGCCTTCACGTCGGCGAGCGACGGGTTGGTGGCCGCGGTGCCGTCCGGGTAGACGACGGTCGGGACGACGCGGTTGCCCCCGTTGATGCTCGCGACGAGCTCGCCGGCGTCGGGGACGTCCTCGATGTCGACCTCGTTCCACGGGATCCCGGCGGACCTGAGCGCCGTCTTGAGGGTGCGGCAGTACCCGCACCACGTCGTCGTGTACATGGTCAGGGCGGCGGCGTCGGCCATGAGGTGTCTCCGGGTCGGGATCGGGTTCGACGGCGTGAACGCCGGCGTCGACGTGCATCATCCCGCACGGCGCGACCCCAGGGGACACCCCGGCGGGCGCTGTCACCGCCGGCTGCGAGAATCGCCAGCGATGTCCAGCAGCCTCGCCACCCCTGACGCGATCCTCGACGCCCTCGACCCGGAGCAGCGTGAGGTCGCCACCGCGCTGCGCGGCCCCGTCGTCGTCCTCGCGGGCGCGGGCACGGGCAAGACGCGCGCGATCACCCACCGCATCGCCTACGGCGTGCGCACGGGCGTCTACAAGCCGAACACCGTCCTCGCGGTGACGTTCACCGCGCGCGCGGCGGGGGAGATGCGCACGCGCCTGCGCGAGCTCGGGGTGGCCGGCGTGCAGGCGCGCACGTTCCATGCGGCGGCGCTGCGGCAGCTCGGCTACTTCTGGCCCAAGGTCATCGGCGGCGCCCCGAGCCGCATCCTCGAGCACAAGGCGCCTCTCGTCGCCGAGGCGGCGCGGCTCGTCGGCGTCTCCGTGGACCGGGTCGCGGTGCGCGACCTCGCGAGCGAGATCGAGTGGGCCAAGGTGGGCCTGGTGGCCCCGGACGACTACGAGCGCCGCGCCCTGGCCGCCGGCCGCCCCGCCCCGGCGGGCTTCGACCACCACCAGGTCGCCCGCCTGGCCACGGCGTACGAGGACGTGAAGTCGGAGCGCGGCGTCATCGACTTCGAGGACGTGCTGCAGATCCTCGCCGGCATCCTCACGGAGCACCGCGCGATCGCCGAGGAGGTGCGCGGCCAGTACCGCCACTTCGTCGTCGACGAGTACCAGGACGTCTCCCCGCTCCAGCAGCTCCTGCTCGACCAGTGGCTCGGCGACCGCGTGGAGCTGTGCGTCGTCGGCGACCCGTCGCAGACCATCTACTCGTTCACGGGCGCCACGCCGCGGTACCTGCTCGAGTTCCGGCGCCGGTTCCCGCAGGCCCAGGAGGTCCGCCTGGTGCGCGACTACCGCTCGACACCCCAGGTGGTGCACCTCGCCAACGAGCTGCTGCGGCGCGGCAAGGTCACGGGCGCGCTCGAGCTGAGCGCGCAGCGCCCCGCCGGGGCGCCCGTGGCGTTCACGGCGTACGACGACGACGAGGCCGAGGCCGCGGGCGTCGCGGCGAAGGCGGCCCGCCTGGTCGCCACGGGCACGCGCCCGAGCGAGATCGCGGTGCTGTACCGCACCAACGCCCAGTCGGAGGCGTTCGAGGCCGCCCTGTCCGACGCCGGCATCGGCTACCAGGTGCGCGGCGGCGAGCGCTTCTTCCAGCGCAAGGAGGTGCGCGACGCCGTCGTCCTGCTGCGCGGGGCCGCCCGCTCGGCCGACCCCGCCCAGCCGATGCCCGAGCAGGTGCGCGACGTGCTCGTCACCACGGGCTGGCAGGAGAAGCCGCCCGCCGCCCGCGGCGCGGCCCGCGAGCGCTGGGACTCGATGCAGGCGCTGGTCGCCCTCGCCGACGACGTGGCCCGTGCGGCCGCGCGCGAGGACCGCACCCCGACGGTCGCGGACCTCGTGGCCGAGCTCGAGGAGCGGGCCGCCGCCCAGCACGCCCCGACGGTCGAGGGCGTCACGCTCGCCTCCCTGCACGCCGCGAAGGGCCTGGAGTGGGACGCGGTGTTCCTCGCGGGGGTGAGCGAGGGTCTCATGCCCATCTCGCTGGCAGAGACCGACGACGCCGTGGCCGAAGAACGGCGGCTGCTCTACGTGGGCGTGACGCGCGCCCGCGTGCACCTCGAGGTGTCGTTCGCGCGCGCCCGCGCGGGCAGCAACCGGGCCACCCGCAAGCGCACGCGGTTCCTCGACGGCCTGTGGCCGGAGCCGGGCGCGGTGCGGTCCGCCGTCCGCGGAAGGTCGCGCGAGCTGCTCACCGGGGACCACGACCCGGAGCTCTTCGCGGCGCTGCGTGAATGGCGCCGCCAGGTGGCCGCCGAGATCGACAAGCCCGCCTACACGGTGCTGACGGACGCGGTGCTCGCGGAGGTCGCCGAGGTGCGTCCCACCAGCACGATGCAGCTGGCCCGGATCCACGGGATCGGGCCCGCGAAGATCGACCGGTACGGCGCGGCGGTGCTCGCCGTGGTGGCGTCAGCGACGGGCTCGGGAAGTTCTCGATAAATAGGTTGTGTGGTCCTGCGGGGTCAGGTCTATCCTCGGAGAGTCCCTGAACGAGGAGGCGCGCGCCGCGAGGCCACGCCCGAGCGCCCGAAGGAGGTGGAAGCTGTGGAGATCATGAACAACCAGACGATGGCCGTCGCTACGCCCACGCATGCCCTGGGCTTTGACGCGCCGTCGCGTCTGCGTGCGTTCACGTCCCAGCGTGCGGGCTACAAGTCCGTCGCCGTGAAGCACACGTGGATCGACGGCATCCGCCTCGCCCCCGACTCCGCCCCCAGGAACCCTCCGGCGTAACCGCCGAAGCACCCAGGCCGCGGAGTCCACCCAGGATCCGCGGCCTTTCTGTTTCATCAGGCTGGACGAGCAGCCACCGATGAGCCAGAGCCGGGCCGTCGGTCCTGAAAAGCCGAAGACGACTTTGAAGAACCTGACGGAGGAACTCGTGCGACTCGCGCACCTTCTGGACGAGCGCTACCTGGAGACAGCTCCCGGTGCCGCTGCCTGGACGCCTCACCAACCCCTGCCCACCGACACCACCATCGACACGGCCTTCGAGGCCGTGATCAGCGGCGCCATCCCGTGCCGCACCGGCGACCCGGAGCTCTGGTTCGCCGAGCACACGGCCCAGGTCGAGCAGGCCAAGGCCCTGTGCCGGACCTGCCCGCTCCAGGCGGGCTGCCTCGCCGGCGCGATCGACCGCGCCGAGCCCTGGGGCGTCTGGGGCGGCGAGGTGTTCGTGGACGGCGTCGTCGTCGCGCGCAAGCGTGGCCGCGGCCGTCCCCGCAAGAACGAGCAGCAGCTGCCTGCTGCTCCTGCCGCTGCGGCGGTGGCTTCGGCCACCGCCGCGGCGTGACCCTCACGCGGCTCCGGCCGCGCCGGGCCGCGTGAGGGTTCCCCCCAGCACCACACAGCCGCACCTCGGGTGCGGTGCCAGCCCGCTGACCTGCGGCAACGCCTGCGGCAGCGCGAGCTCGACCGTCGCCCCCGCCGTCGCGGGCCGCACCCCGTCGAGGTGTGCGAGCACCTGCGCCCCCGCCACCGCCGCCGCGCTCGCCGCGAGCGTGGTCTCCTGCGGCGCCTCCGTCGCCTGACGCAGCTGGGCCGCGAGCGCCGGCCACGCCGGGTCGTCGTCGGCCCGCGCCAGGTCGGCGCACCGCGCGCACGCCGTGCGCCCCGGCAGCACGAACGGCCCGACGACGACGTCCGCCTCCCGGACCGTGACCGTCAGGTGCGCCACCCCGTCGCCCAGGAGGCGCGCGTACCGCGCGGGCGCGGTCGCGTGCGTCTCGACGAGGACGACGACGTCGGCGCTCCCGTCGGGGCGGGTGCGCACGTGCGCCGCGGCACGACCCAGCACGTCGGCGAGCGCCACGCGGCGTGGCCGGCCGACGTCGGCCGGCGTGTAGCCGCCGAGCCCGAGGTCGGTGGTCTGCACGGCGCCGGCGTCGGCGAGCACGAGCGTGCCGACGCCCGCGGTGGCCAGGTGCAGGGCGACGGCCGCGCCCAGCCGTCCGAGGCCGGCGACCGCGACCGACGCCCGGGCGCGTCGCGCGAGCGTGGCGCGGCCCGCGCCGTCGGGCCGCAGGGCGCCGAGCGCGGTCGCGTCGGCGGCGCCGTCGGCCGGGGCCAGCACGGTCGCCGTGCGGGAGGCCGGGTCGGCGGGAAGCAGGAACCCGCCGGTGCGCAGCAGCCGGACCACCTCGTCGCGGCGCGCGGGCCGCACGCCGTGCCGCTCTGCCGCGGCGGCCGGGGACGTGTGCCGGCGCGTGGCCAGCTCGCGCAGCCAGGCCACCTCCGCCGGGTCCAGGCCGGCGAGGCGCAGCGCCCAGCGGGGGTCGGTGCCGAGCTGCACCTCGCCCTGGCCGCGGTCGAGCACGGGCATGCCGGCGCGCATCCGCAGCCGGTCGCTGGTGGGTTCACGGGGCGCGTCGGTGGTCACGCGGGCAGCGTGCCAGGCGTGGCGGGGCGTCGTCGGGCGTCGTCCACAGGCCCGTGCGGCGGCCAGGAACGGTGTGTGGTTGCACACGCGACGCCGCTCACTGTGTACGGTCGGTGCGTGGCCCACGACGCGCCCACGTCCCCCGCGACGTCCGTCGAGGTCCGGCGCAGCCGGCGCCGGACCGCCACGGTGAGCGCCTACCGCGACGGCGACCGCACGATCGTCGCCATCCCGGCACGGTTCTCGCGCGCCCAGGAACAGGAGTGGGTGGCCAAGATGGTCGCCCGCCTGGAGGACAAGGAACGCCGCCGCCGCCCGTCCGACGTCGAGCTGAGCGAGCGGGCCGCCGAGCTCTCGGAGCGGTACCTCGACGGCCGCGCGCGCCCCTCGAGCGTGCGCTGGTCGGGCAACCAGGGCCGCCGCTGGGGATCGTGCACGGTGGGTGACGGCTCGATCCGCATCTCCGACCGCCTCCGGGGCATGCCGTCGTGGGTGCTCGACTACGTGCTGCTGCACGAGCTGGCGCACCTGCTGCACGCCGGGCACGGCCCCGAGTTCTGGCGCCTGCTGGAGGCCTACCCGCGCACCGAGCGCGCCAAGGGCTTCCTGGAGGGCGTCACGTTCAGCTCCGAGGACGCGGGCTAGGGACGTCGCCCCACGCGACGCCGTGCTCGCGCGCGACGGCCCGGACGGTCTCCAGCGCCGCGGCGTCGACGCCGTCCAGCGCCGCGACCTCGCGCTCGCTGCGGGACGTGAGCATCTCCACGGACTGGATCCCCGACGCCGTGATCGCTGCGGCCGCGCCCGGCGCGAGCCGGTCGGTGAGGGCGGCGACGGACGTCGGGACGTGCGGCTCCCGCGGCGGGAACTGCCGGTCGAACTCGAGCGCCGCGGCGTCGTCGAGGCTCTCGTAGACAGCTGGGACGTGCACCTCGCCGGACACGCCGTCGAGCCCGCCCGCGACGAGCGGCAGCGCCATGATGGCGTCGAAGCTGTGGCCGCCCGGGGCGGTGATCCCGTACCTCGCGGCGGGTTCGAAGCCCGCCCGCGGGTAGTACGCGGGATGCCCGAAGATGACGACACCGCGGAACCCGAGGGTGCGCGCCTTCGCGAACGCCGCGTCCATGAGCGCGCGCCCGACGCCGAGCCCCTGGGAGTCCGGCGCGACCGTCAGCGGGCCGAACGTCAGCACCTGGTGCCGGACGCCGTCGGGCTGCACCACCGCGGCGGTGGTGAACGCGATGTGCCCCACGACCCGGTCCGCCGCCTCGGCGACGAGCGACAGCTCCGGGACGAACTCGTCGGCCGTCCGCAGCCGGTGGACGAGCAGGTGCTCGTGGCAGATCGCCTGGCCCGGCTCCCAGAACCGCCAGAAGGCGTCCCGGGTCAGCGCCTCGACGGCTCGGTGATCGGCCGGGGTCTCGACGCGGAAGCGGAGCTGCATGGCACCAGGCCGGCCCGGCGTCGCCTCCGCGGCCAGCGGGTCCGGCGCGCTCAGGACTCGTCCTTGAGGAAGTCCGCGAGCGCCGCGTCGAACTCCGTGTCGGCAATCTTCTGCGCCTCGCGGCGGGCGAGGTAGCCCGACGGGTCGTCCAGGTCCACCGGGCCGGGCAGCAGGTCCGGGTGGTCCCAGACGGCGTCGCGGCCCTCGGTGCCGCCCGCGGTGTACACGTGCGCGAACAGCCGTGCGGCGTCGCGCGAGCGCCGCGGCCGCAGCTCGAGGCCCACGAGCGACGCGAACGTCTGCTCGGCCGGCCCGCCCGCGGCCCGACGCCGGCGCAGCATCTCGCGCAGCGGCACCGCGTGCGGCAGGTGGGGGAGCGCGGCCTGCGCGCTCACCTCGTCCACCCAGCCCTCGACGAGCGCGAGCGCCGTCTCGAGCCGCAGCAGGGTCGCCGTCTGCTCGCCGGTCGGCTGCACGCCGAACACGCCTCCGCCTGACATCGCCTGCCGCAGCGCGTCCGGGTCGGACGTGTCGACGTCGCGCACCTGCGCCTCGAGCGAGTCGAGGTCGATGGTGATGCCGCGCGCGTACTGCTCCACGAGGCCCAGCAGGTGCGCGCGCACCCACGGCACGTGCGTGAACAGGCGGGCGTGGGCCGCCTCGCGCACCGCGAGGTACAGCCGCACCTCGTCGAGCGGGGCGTCCAGGCCCTCCGCGAACGCGCTCACGTTGGTGGGCAGCAGGGCCGTGCCCGGCCCGGGCAGCAGCGGCAGGCCGACGTCGGTCGCGCCGAACACCTCGCGCGAGAGCGTGCCCGCGGCCTGGCCCACCTGCATGCCGAACGCCGCCGCGCCGAGGCGGCGCAGCAGCTGCGCGGGGTCCAGGTCGGCGAGGCCCAGCGTCTCGAGGTTCAGGCCCTCCGGCGCTCCCGGCAGCTGGAGGCTCACGTCGACGTCGTCGTGCAGCTGGTCGCCCAGCACGGTCGCCAGCGCGTCCGCCATCGACGACGCCACCGGGGCCACGAGGCTGTTCCACGCCGGCAGCGTCGCCTCCACCCACTCCGAGCGGCTCCACGCGTGCGACGGGCCGCCCGACGGCGGCAGCGTCGTCGCCGCGTCCAGCCACAGCTCGGCGACGCGCAGCGCGTCCGTCGCGGCCTTCGCCTCGCCGCCCGTGAGCGAAGGGTCGCCCTCCGCGACCGCCACCTGCCGCGCCAGGTCGTGCGCGACGTCGGTGTTCACCGGGCCGGTGCCCTCCGTCGACAGCAGGCGCTGCACCTGCGCCAGCGCCGCCTGCAGCTGCGCCGGGTCCGGCAGCGGGCCGTCGCCCGCCAGCGCGGACGGGTCGAGGCCCTGGGCGCGCATCTGGGCCAGCACCTCGTCTGCGCGGCCGGGGAACAGCTGGTTCAGCAGCTCGCGCAGCTGGCGCTCGTGGTCGGCGTCGTCGTGGGTCATGGCGTGGCTCCTTGGGGTCGGTCTCACCGTAACCATGCCGACGACCGGCGGTGCCGGGCCGGTTCCGCCTTTCGCCCACAGCGCAGCGAGGCGGCCGGCGCGCGCCAGCCACCGGTCAGGACACGTCGGCGGGAGCAGGGATGATGGGGGCGTGAGCATCGACGTACGCGCCCGGCTGCTGAGCGGTTCCCTCCTGGTGACGGCGGCGCTCGCGGCCACCGCCCTCGTGCTGCCCACGGGTTTCGCGGTGCGCGGCCCCGGCCCCACGGAGGACACGCTCGGCTCCCAGCGCGACGTGCCGCTCGTCGAGATCCGCGACGCGCAGACGTTCCCGGCGTCGGGCCAGCTGCGGCTGACCACGGTGTCCGTGGGCGGCGGGCCGGTGGGCGACGTCTTCGCGCTCGACGTGCTCGGCGCGTGGGTGTCCGGGCAGCGTGCGGCCATGCCGGTCGAGGCGGTGTTCCCCGTCGGGATCACGCAGGAGCAGCAGCAGCAGCAGAGCCAGGCGCAGATGATCACGTCGCAGGAGCAGGCGACGGCGGCCGCGCTCAGCGAGCTCGGCTACACCGTTCCGGCGAAGCTCACCGTGGCCGGGATCCCGGACGGGTCGGCGTCGGCCGGGCTCGTCGAGGAGGGCGACGTGCTGCGCACGCTCGACGGCGCGGAGCTGACGACGTACGAGGACCTGCTGAACGGCCTGACGGCGATCACGCCCGGCACCGACACCGTGCTCGGCGTCGACCGCGACGGGAGGCGCGTCGACGTCACGATCACCACCGGCAAGGCCACGACGCCCGACGGCGCCCGGCGGGCCGCTCTCGGCATCCTGGTCCGGTCGGACTACGACTTCCCCGTCGACGTCGAGATCCAGATCGAGAACATCGGCGGGCCGAGCGCCGGGATGATGTTCGCCCTGGCGATCATCGACCGGCTCACCCCGAGGACGAGTTGGCGGGCAAGGTCGTCGCGGGCACCGGCACCATCGACGTCGACGGGCGCGTCGGCCCGATCGGCGGCATCGAGCAGAAGATGCACGGCGCGCTGCGCGACGGCGCGCACTGGTTCCTGGCGCCGTCGACCAACTGCGACGAGGTCGTGGGCCGCGTGCCGCGCGGCCTCCAGGTGGTCAAGGTCTCCACGCTCGCCGAGGCGCGCGACGCCATCACCCGGATCGGGGCGGGCGACGCGGCGGGGCTGCCGACCTGTTCCTGAGCTCCTCCGCCCGGCACGGCTCGCCGAGCGCCCCGTGCTGCCACGGACGCCCGGGTGATGGGAACCTGGGGCGAGCAGGGCGCGTTAGCCCTGACGAGCGTGCGTTCGCACGGTCGCGTCCACCCGAGCGAGGTTCCTGTGTCGTTCGCACCACCCCGTCGTCCCTCCCCGCCCGCACGGCGCCGCCTGTCCCCGCTCGCGATCACGGTCATCGTGCTCGCGGTCGTGGTCGTCGCGGTGCTGCTGCTCGCCCAGTTCTGGACCGAGGTGATGTGGTTCCAGGCGATCGACTTCGGCCGCGTGATCTGGACGCAGTGGATCGCCCGCGGCGTGCTCTTCGCCATCGGGTTCGTCCTCATGGCCGGGGCCCTCTACTGGTCGTTCCAGGCCGCCTACCGGGCGCGGCCGGTCTACGCGCCCTCCACCCCGGAGCAGGCCACGCTCGACCAGTACCGCGAGGCCGTCGAGCCCCTGCGCCGGGTCGTCACGATCGCGGCGCCCGTCGTCGTCGGGTTCTTCGCGGGCGTCGCCGCCGCGGCGCAGTGGAAGACCGTGCTCCTCGCGATGAACTCGGTGCCGTTCGGCACTGTGGACCCGCAGTTCGAGATCGACCAGAGCTTCTACGTCTTCCAGCTGCCCGCCCTGCGGTTCGCGCTGAGCCTGCTCATCGCCGTCGTCATCGTGTCCGGCATCGCCTCGCTCGTCACGCACTACCTGTACGGCGGCCTGCGCGTCGGGCCCGTGCCCGAGGGCACGCCGCGCACCACGCGCGCCGCCCGCATCCAGCTCGCGGTCATCGGCGCGGTGCTCATGGTGCTCATCGCGGCGAACTACTGGTTCGACCGGTACTCGCTGCTCACGTCCGCGGGTGACAAGTTCGACGGCGCCACGTACTCCGACGTCCACGCCGTCATCCCGTCGAAGGCGATCCTCGCCGGCGTCGCCGTGCTCGTCGCGATCGCGTTCGTCATCGCGGCCGTGCGCGGCAACTGGCGGCTCCCCGCCATCGGCGTCGGGCTCATGGTCGTGTCCGCCATCGCCATCGGCGGCATCTACCCCTGGGTGGTGCAGCGCTTCCAGGTGCAGCCCAACGCCCAGGAGCTCGAGACGCCGTTCATCCAGCGCAACATCACCGCCACGCTCACCGCGTTCGGGCTCGACGACGTCGACAAGCAGCAGTACCCCGCGACGACGACGGCGGAGGCCGGCGCGCTGCGCGAGGACGCCGAGACCACGGCGTCGATCCGCCTGCTCGACCCGCAGATCGTCAGCCCGTCGTTCCGCCAGCTCCAGCAGAACAAGCAGTACTACGACTTCCAGGACCACCTCTCGGTGGACCGCTACACGATCGACGGCCAGTCGCGCGACACCGTCATCGCGGTGCGCGAGCTCAACCTCGACGGCCTCGGGCCGAACCAGCGCAACTGGGTCAACGACCACACCGTGTTCACGCACGGCTACGGCGTCGTCGCCGCGTTCGGCAACCAGACCGGGGCCGACGGGCGGCCCGCCTTCTTCGAGGGCGGCATCCCCACGAACGGCGAGCTGACCGACGCGCAGCAGTACGAGCCGCGCATCTACTTCAGCCCCATGACCACGTCGTTCTCGATCGTCGGCGCGCCCGAGGGCACCGACGGCTGGGAGCTCGACTACCAGGCCGACGACGAGCAGGGCGGCGGCCAGGTCAACTACACCTTCCCGACGCAGGAGGTGTCCGGCGGCCCGTCGATCGGCTCGTTCTGGAACAAGCTGCTCTACGCCATCAAGTTCGGCTCGCAGGAGATCCTGTTCTCCGACCGCGTCACGAGCGACTCTCAGGTCCTCTACGACCGGGACCCGCAGCAGCGCGTCGCCAAGGTGGCCCCGTGGCTCACGCTCGACAACCGCGTGTACCCCGCCGTCGTCGACGGCCGCGTCAAGTGGATCGTCGACGCGTACACGACGTCGAACGCCTACCCGTACTCGACGTCGATGCCGATGAGCGAGTCGATCGCCGACTCCATCACGGCCGCGCAGGCGCAGGGCCTGCCGCTGTCGCTGCCGCCGTCGGTCAACTACATCCGCAACTCGGTCAAGGCGACCGTGGACGCCTACTCGGGCGAGGTCACGCTCTACTCGTGGGAGCCGAGCGACCCGATCCTCCAGGCGTGGGAGAAGGTGTTCCCGGGTGCGGTGAAGCCGATGTCCTCGATCTCCGGCGACCTGATGAGCCACCTGCGCTACCCCGAGGACATGTTCAAGGTGCAGCGCGCGCTCCTCCAGCGCTACCACGTGACCGACCCGGCGCAGTTCTTCACCAGCCAGGACCTGTGGCAGAGCCCGCAGGACCCGGTCGGCACCGGCACGAGCACCGGCGTGGCCACACGACGCCCGCTCCAGCCGCCGTACTTCCTCACCCTGCAGATGCCGGGGCAGGAGGCGCCGGCGTTCTCGCTCACCTCCCTGTTCATCCCGGGCGGCAACAGCGACCGCGAGATCCTCACGGGCTTCCTCGCCGTCGACGCGGAGGCGGGGTCGCAGGACGGCGTGAGATCGCCCGACTACGGCAAGCTGCGGCTGCTCGCGATGCCACGCGACAACACTGTGCCCGGCCCGGGCCAGGTGCAGAACAACTTCAACACCAACACCACGATCTCCCAGCAGCTCAACGTGCTCGAGATCGGGTCGTCGGTGATCAAGCGCGGCAACCAGCTCACGCTGCCCGTCGGCGGCGGCCTGCTCTACGTCCAGCCCGTCTACGTGCAGTCCGCGAGCGGCACGCAGTTCCCGCTGCTGCGCAAGGTGCTCGTGTCGTTCGGCGACTCCATCGGGTTCGCCGACACGCTCGACGCCGCGCTCGACCAGGTGTTCGGCGGCGACTCCGGTGCCAGCGCCGGCGACGCCGGCGACGGCGGGGCCCCGCCCACCGCTCCGCCGACGACGCCCACGACGCCGCCGACGGCTGGTTCGGACGAGGCGCGTGCGCAGCTCAACCAGGCGCTCCAGGACGCGAACAAGGCGCTCCAGGACGGTCAGGCCGCCCTGTCCACCGGCGACTTCGCCGCGTACGGCGAGGCCCAGCAGCGCCTCCAGGAAGCGCTCCAGCGGGCGATCGACGCGGACGCCACGCTGGGGGAGTGACCGGACCCGCTGTGGTGTGACCTCCGTCGCAAACACCCGGATCCCCCGGGAACGGATTTGGCCGTTCCCGGGGAGGGGGTAATGTTCAGGGAGTCGACGCGGGGTGGAGCAGCTCGGTAGCTCGCTGGGCTCATAACCCAGAGGTCGCAGGTTCAAATCCTGTCCCCGCTACCACGGAAAGACCCCCTGATCAGCAGAAATGCCGGTCAGGGGGTCTTTTGCTTTGCCCGGATCCGGTGTCGGCCGGTGCGCGCCGATGGGACGGGCTTGCCTTGCGGCAGGGGTGGCAACCGGAATGGCTGGTGTCGCCATGCTCTGTGCGGGACCGCCGGACCACCCGACCGCCGAGGAGAGCTCCGTGGGGTTCAAGGACGCTCGCAAGGAGCGCGGCCTGTACCAGGCCGAGGTCCTGCGTGCCGAGCGGGTCACGCCGCACATGATGCGGGTGACCGTCGGGGGCGACGACGTCGCCCGGCTGCCGCAGCACGGCTTCGACCAGTGGTTCCGGCTCTTCCTGCCGACGGCCGGGGCGGGCACGGACTTCGAGGCGCTGCCCGAGCAGTTCGGCATGGTCGGGTACCTCAAGTACCTCGCGGCACGGTCGGGCACGCGGCCGGAGGTCCGCAGCTACACGGTGCGCGAGCACCGACCCGCCGCCGGCGAGCTCGACATCGACTTCGTGGTCCACGGCGAGCAGGGTGTCGCGGGGCCGTGGGCACGCCGGGCGCGGGCGGGCGAGCGGGTCGCGCTCATCGACCAGGGCCGCGGTTTCGAGCCGATGGCGGGCGCGCCGCGCTACGTCCTGGTCGGCGACGAGTCCGCCCTCCCGGCGATCCTCGGGATCCTGCGCGACCTGCCCCGCGACGCCCGCGGCGTCGCGATCGTCGAGATCCCGGGGGACGACGACGTCCAGCAGGCCGACGGGCCTGACGGGATCGAGGTGCGCTGGCTGCCTCGCGGCTCCTCCGGCGGGCGGCCCGGCGCGCTCGCCCTCGCGGCCCTGCGCGAGGTGGTCCTCGACCAGCCCGCGACGGTCTCGGCCTACCTGGCCGGGGAGCAGTCGATCCCCGCGGAGGGGCGGCGGCACCTCGTCGCCGCCGGGGTGCCCAAGGCGCAGATCACGTTCGTCGGCTACTGGCGCCAGGGCAAGGC
This sequence comes from Xylanimonas protaetiae, assembly GCF_004135385.1. NCBI lineage: Bacteria > Bacillati > Actinomycetota > Actinomycetes > Micrococcales > Promicromonosporaceae > Xylanimonas > Xylanimonas protaetiae. The sequence goes on from NZ_CP035493.1 coordinate 2,035,956, forward strand.
GCAGTCCTAGGCCCGAGAGGGGACAACCGTGTCACTCACCACCGCACTGCACGGCGACGACCTGGTGCTCGGCTACCAGCGCACCACGGTCGTGCATGGCGTCGCCGTGCACCTGGCCGCGGGCCGTGTGACGGCCCTGGTCGGCCCGAACGGGTCGGGCAAGTCGACCGTGCTGCGCTCGCTCGCCCGGCTGCACCCGCTGGAGCAGGGCAGCATCCGTGTGGACGCCGTCGACGTCGCAGCGCTCTCCGCGCGCGAGTTCGCCCGGCGCGTCACGCTGCTGGCCCAGTCCCGGCCGCACCCGTCCGGGCTCGAGGTCCGCGACGTCGTCGCCTTCGGGCGCCACCCGCACCGGCGCAGGTTCGCCCCGCTGACCGAGACGGACCGCGCGGCGATCGACCGGGCCATGGGGATCACCGGCGTCGCGGCGATGGCGCGGCGCGGCGTCGACCGGCTCTCCGGCGGTGAGCTCCAGCGCGTCTGGCTGGCCACGTGCCTCGCACAGGAGACCGGCGTGGTGCTGCTCGACGAGCCGACCAACCACCTCGACCTGCGCTACCAGGTCGAGACGCTCGACCTCGTGCGCGACCTCGCGGAGGAGCACGGCACCGCCGTCGGCGTCGTCCTGCACGACCTGGACCACGCCGCGTCCGTCGCCGACGACGTCGTCCTGCTGCACCAGGGCCGCGTGCTCGCCGCCGGGCCGCCCGCCGACGTGCTCACGAGCGAGCACCTGTCGCACGCCTACGGCCTCGCGATCGACGTCACCACCGACCCCGGCACGGGCCGGGTCCGCGTCCACCCGCGCGGCCGCCACCACGGCCGCACCCGCTGAGCCGCCGCACTCCGCGGATCCACCGACACCCGGAACCGCGAGACCCTGCGGAACCACGAACCCTGCGGGCGCCTCGGCGCCCGTCTCGCCGCCGCGACCGCGGCGGACCCCGCCACGACACCACGTCACGACATCTGAGGAACCCATGTCCCTGCGCACGACCGCGTCCCTGGTGGGCGCCGCCCTCCTGCTGCCCCTCGCCCTGACCGCCTGCGGCACCACCGATCCCGGCCCGGCCGCGGCGGCTCCCGCGGCCGAGACGTCCGGCGACTGCGCCGGCGTCACCACGTCGACCGGGCCCGTCTCGCTGACCGACTCGTTCGGCCGCACCGTCGAGCTCGACAAGCCCGCCGAGCGGGTCGCCGTGCTCGAGTGGCAGCAGGTCGAGGACGTCCTCACGCTCTGCCTCAGCCCGGTCGCCGTGGCCGACGTCGCGGGGTACACCACCTGGGACGACGCCGAGCGACTGCCTGACGGCGTGGCCGACGTCGGCACGCGCGGGGAGCCGAACCTCGACGCCCTGTACGCGACCGACCCCGACCTCGTCATCGTCGAGGCGTACACGGCGCAGGACGAGATCATCTCCACGCTCGAGGCCTACGACGTGCCGGTGCTGGCCACGAAGGGCGCCGACGCGGCCGACCCGGTCGCGACCATGGTCGACACGTTCGACCTGATCGCCCAGGCGACGGGCCGCACCGAGCGCGCCCAGGCCGTCGTCGAGGAGTTCGAGCAGCACCTCGCCGACGCCACCGCTCAGATCGCGGCGGCCCAGCCGGAGCACACCGACTTCGTCTACTTCGACGGCTGGGTCGACGGCGGCAACGTGGCGCTGCGCCCGTTCGGCCAGGGGTCGCTCGTCGGCGAGCTGGGCGAGGCGCTCGGCCTGACCAACGCGTGGACCGGTGAGGTCGACCCCGCCTACGGCCTGGGGCAGTCGGACATCGAGGGCATGACCGCCGTCGGCGACGCGACCCTGCTGTACACCGGCACCAAGGACGCGGACGGCGACTGGACCGCCGAGCTGCTCAAGAACCCCGTGTGGGCCGGCCTGCCCGCCGTCGCCGACGCCCGCAGCCACGCGTTCCCGGAGCACCTCTGGACGTTCGGCGGGCCCCGCTCCGCCGAGAAGATCGTCGACGCGTACGTCGGCATCTTCGCGAAGTGACGCGATGACCGCCACGACGTCGCCGTCGGCCGTCGCGGCGCCGGACGGCGGCCCGGTGTCGCGTCCGGCGACCTGGGTCACGGGCGGCGCGACCCTGGTCGCCCTCGCCGCCGCCGTGCTCGTCGTCGGCGCCTGGCACCTCACGCAGGGCACGTCGGGCGTCGGGGCCACGGACCTGCTGGGGCTGGTGACCGGGCGGGACGACGGCGGCGCGGCGGTCCGCGACATCCTCGTCGGCTCACGCCTGCCGCGCCTCGCGGCGGGCGTGGCCGTCGGGTTCGCGCTCGGCGTGGCCGGCACGCTCCTGCAGTCGGTCGCGCGCAACCCCCTGGCCTCGCCGGACACGCTCGCGGTCACGGCGGGCTCGTACCTCGCGGTCGTGGCCGTGGCCGCCTTCGGCGTCGCCGTGCCGTGGGTGGCGTCGGGGGTCGTCGCCTTCGTGGGCGGCCTCGCGGCCGCGGCCCTCGTGCTGGGGCTCGCCGGGGGAGCCGGCTCGTCCAGCACGCGCCTCGTGCTCGCCGGGTCCGCCGTCGCGCTCGCGTTGCAGGCCGCGGCGTCGGCCCTCCTGATCCTGTTCCAGACGGAGACGACGGGGCTCTTCGCGTGGGGCAGCGGCTCGCTGAGCCAGCTCAACCTCACGGCGTCCTGGCGGGCGCTGCCCGTCGTCGTCCTCGCCACGGCGGGTGGCCTGCTGCTCGCGCGGCGCCTCGACGTGCTCGGTCTCGGCGACGACACCGCGGGGGCGCTGGGCGTCCCCGTGCGCTCGACGCGCGCCGCCGCCGTCCTGCTGGCGGTCCTGCTGACTGCGGCGGCGGTCACGCTCGCCGGCCCGCTGGGCTTCGTGGGGCTCGCGGCACCCGTGGTCGCACGGCTGCTCGCGCGCGTCGTCCCGGCACTGCACCGGCACGCCCTCCAGATCCCGGCCGCCGGGCTGCTCGGGCGCCCTCGTCGTGCTGCTGGCCGACGCGCTCGTGCGCGCCCTGCTCGGCGCCGAGGCGGCACTGCAGGTGCCCACCGGGGTCGCGACGACGCTCGCCGGCGCCTTGGTCATGGTCGTCCTCGCGCGGCGCCTGCGCGACGCCGGACCCACCCGGCGCCCGCCCGCCGCGGACGCCGGGCCGCGCAGCTCGCGGCGCTTCGTCGTCGTGCTGGCCGTGTGCGCGGCCCTGACGGTGGCCGTGGTGCTCCTCGGGCTGCTCGGCGGCGCCACCTGGCTGCGCACGGGAGACATCGCCCTGTGGCTCCAGGGCGAGGGACCGGCCGTCGTCCGGTTCGCCCTCGACGAGCGTGCGCCACGCGTCCTGGCGGCCGTGGTCGCCGGTGCGGCGCTCGCCCTGGCGGGCACGATGGTGCAGGCCACGGCCCGCAACCCGCTCGCCGAGCCGGGCATCCTCGGCATCACGGGCGGTGCGGGACTGGGCGCCGTCGTCGTGGTGACCGCCGTCGCCGGCGCCGCCTGGGGCAACGGCGTCGCGGCGAGCACCGGGACCATGCTGGTCGCCGCGGTGATCGGCGGGCTGCTGGCCTTCGGGGCCGTCTACCTGCTCGCCTGGCGCGGCGGCCTGCACGCCGACCGGCTCGTGCTCGTCGGCATCGGCCTCGGCTACCTGACCACCGCGCTGACGACCTTCCTCCTGCTGGGCTCGGACCCGTGGAACACGCCGCGCATCTACACGTGGCTGTCCGGCACGACGTACGGCCGCGACCTCCCGGAGGTGCTCCCCGTCCTGCTCCTGCTCGTCCTGGCGATGCCGCTCGCCGTCGTCGTCCGGCGGGAGCTGGACCTGCTCGCGCTCGACGACGACACGCCGCGGCTGGTGGGCGTCGGGCTCGAGCGCACCCGGCTGCTCGTGCTCGCGGTGGCGGCGGCGCTCGCGGCCACCAGCGTCACCGCGGTGGGCGTGGTCGGTTTCGTCGGCCTGGTCGCCCCGCACGCGGCGCGGGCCCTGGTCGGCGGTCGGCACGGGCGGGTGCTGCCGGTCGCGATGCTGCTGGGGGCCGTTCTCCTCGGGCTGTCCGACGTCGTCGGACGCACCGTGATCGCGCCGGCCCAGCTCCCGGTCGGGCTCGTGGTGGCGCTGCTCGGGGCGCCGTACTTCGTGTGGCTCCTGGCCCGGTCGCGCGCCTGAGCGTGACCGGCATCGGTGCCGTCTGAGCCGGATGTGAGAGCAGGCCGTGCGGGCGGAGCGCCTGGTGCGGCGCCTCGTGGCTGAGGAGGACGGGCGCATGCGGGGGACGGGCCTCAGAACTCCGGCGGCCTCGGCGCGATCGTCAGCCGGATGATGCGCCGGCCCTCGATCTCGGTGACGGTGAGCTCGTGGTCGTCGACCTCGACGCGGTCGCCCACCTGGGCGAGGCGCCCCAGCCGGTGGATCACGTACCCGGCCGCCGTCTCGTAGGGACCGTCGGCCAGGGGCAGGCCCGTGATCTCGGCGAACTCCTCGATCGTGATGCGCGCGTCGACCACGCGCACCCCGCCCGCCTCGCCGAGCAGCGCCGGCTCGGGGACGTCGTACTCGTCGCGGATCTCGCCCACGAGCTCCTCGACCATGTCCTCCAGCGTCACGATGCCGTCCGTGCCGCCGTACTCGTCCACGACGATCGCGATGTGCGCCCCCTGGGCCCGCAACGACGACAGCGAGGGCAGCAGGCGGTTGGTCACCGGCAGGAACGGGATCGGGCGGGCGAGGTCGGCGACCGTGCGGCCGTCGTCGTGCACCCCGAGCAGGTCGCGCACGTGCAGGAAGCCGACGACGTCGTCGAACCCCTCACCCGTGACGGGGTAGCGCGAGTACGGGCTCGCCGCGACGATCTCGGCGGCCGCGGGCAGCGGCAGGTGCCCGGCGAGGAAGGTGACCTCGCCGCGCGGTCGCATCACCTCGCCCAGGGTGCGCTCCCCAGCCGCGAAGACGTCGTCGAGGATGCGGCGCTCGTCCTCCGCAAGGTCCTGGTGCCCCGCGACCAGGTCGCGCAGCTCCTCGCCCGAGATCTCCTCCGTCGTCGCGTGCGGGTCGCCGCCCAGCAGGCGCACGACGGCGTCGGTCGACGCCGACAGCAGCCACACGACCGGGCGCATCAGCGCGGCGAACCGGTCCAGCGGCGGCCCCACCGCGAGCGAGACCGCCTGGGCGCGCTGGAGGGCGAGGCGCTTGGGCACCAGCTCGCCCAGCACCAGCGACAGGTACGCGATGACCAGCGTCAGGACGACGAGCGACAGCGGCTGCGCGACCCGCTCGCTCAGGCCGAGGCCCGTCAGCGCGGGCACGAAGTCCGGCGCGAGCGTCGACGCGCCGTAGGCGGCCGAGAAGAACCCCGCCACCGTGACGCCGATCTGCACCGCCGCCAGGAAGCGGTTCGGGTTGCGGGCCACCGCTGCGACGCGAGCGCCACGGCGTCCCTGCTGCTCCAGGCGGCTGAGCTGGGACTGCCGCAGCGACACGAGCGCCAGCTCGGTCCCGGCGAACACGCCGCCGATGAGGACGAACAGCAGCACGAGCGCTGCGTTGAGCACGGTTCCCTGGTCCATCAGACCCACCCCCTCCCGTCACGAGCGCCGCGCGGGGGCGCGGCGGCGGGCAAGGGGTGGCCGGGACTCCAGGGATCATCCATACGTCAAGTACAGGTTTCCGTGGTGGTCGCGTCAAACGAGCGACGACGCGGTGACGCGGCACGGGGCCGATCCGGTCAGCGGATCGGCCCCGTGCCGCTGTGTCGGCGTGCGTCAGGCGTGGGCCCAGGTCACGGTGCGACGAGGCCCTGGGTCAGCGCGTCGAGGTTGCTGCGCATGAGGGAGATGAAGTCCTCGCCCGCGGCGGCGTTCTCCACCGTCAGGCCCTCCAGGGTGTCGAGCACCGCGGCGTTGACGCCCAGGTCGCTCGCGAGGGTCTGCACCACGCGAGGGCTGACCAGGGTCTCGTAGAAGATCGTGCCCACGTTGTGCTCGCGCACGACGTCGCCGATCTCGCGCATGCGCGCCGGCGACGGCTCGATGCTGTGGTCCAGGCCGGTGATGCCGATCTGGCGGATGCCGTACCGCTCCGCCAGGTACCCGAACGCGGTGTGGTTCGTCACGAGCTTCGCGCCCGCGAACGGGGCCAGCGCCTCCGCGATCTCCGCGTCGAGCTCCGCGAGCTCCCGCTCGAGAGCCGCGGCGTTGTCGTGGAAGACCGCCGCGTTGTCGGGGTCGGCCTCCGCGAGCGCGTCCGCCACCGGGCCCGCGACCTGCGCCAGGCGGATCGGGTCGAGCCAGAAGTGCGGGTCGTAGCCGCCGATGTCGTGCGCGTGGCCGTGGTCGTGGCCGTGGTCGTCCGAAGCGTGGTCGTGCGAGTGCGCGTGGTCCTCGGTCGCGTGCTCGTGGTCGTGCGAGTGCGCGTGGTCATCGCTGTGCTCGTGGTCGGCGTCGTCGCCGTGGTCGTGCGAGTGGTCGTGCGTCGGGTCGGTGCAGACGCCGTCCTCGTGCGTGTGGCCGCCGGTCAGGCTGGCGGGCAGCAGATCGACGATCTCGGCCGCGTCGACGACGCGGGCGGGCTGCTGCGCCTCGACGGCGGCGTCGACCGCGTGCATGAACCCGCCGAGCGTGACGACGACGTCCGCGTTGCCGACGTCGCGGACGCGGGCGAGCGAGAGCTCGAGGTGGTGCGGGTCGGCGGCGGGCGGCGTCAGGTTGTCGACGTCGGCCAGGTCGCCGGCCACGCGCTCGGCGACGAACTGCAGCGGGTAGAACGAGGTGACCACCTGGAGGCGGGCGTCGTCGGCGTCCGCGGCGGGCGCGGAGCCGGACGTGGTCGCGAGGGCGGTGGCGACGAGGGCGACGGGAAGGGCGGCGGCTGCGACGAGGAAGCGGCGACGTCTGAACATGAGAACGATTCTCGATTGCAATGAGAATCATCCTCACCAACCGTCGCCGGTTGCCCGACGTCCTGGCGCGTCGCACGCCCCCGCCGTGGCCGCCGCCGCGACGAGCGCCAGGAGCAGCGCCGTGGGCGCGAGCCCCGCCGCGCCAAGCCAGCCCGCGAGCGGGTACGTGACGAGCCAGCACAGGTGCGACAGCGAGAACTCGGCGGCGAACACCGCGCCGCGTCGGCGTCGGGCACCTCGAACGTCCGCGAGTACCTGCACCCGCAGGTCGAGGAGATCGCCGACACCCTGCCCACCGCGCTCGGCCGCCGGGTGGCCGGGTCGGCCTGGTTCGGCAAGGCCGTCGCCCGCTGCGGCCGCGGTCGCTGCGCTTCGGGCGGGAGCAGGCGGCCATCGACTCCTGGCTCGACCAGGCGCTCACCACGGCGACCGTCGACTACGACCTCGCCTGCGAGATCGTCGAGTGCCAGCGCGTGCTCAAGGGGTACGGAGCGACACACCACCACGGCAAGGAGAGCTTCGCGATCCTGCTGGAGGAGGCCGCCGCCCTCGCAGGCCAGGCCGATGCCGCCGCGACCCTCGCCCGCCTGCGCGACGCCGCGCTCGCCGACGAGGACGGCGTCGCGCTGCGGCAGGCACGCGCGGAGCTGGTGACCGAGGACGCGCTCGTGCGCTGAGCCGCGCCGGTGTCAGGTCACGTACGGCCAGCGTTCGACGTCAGATGCCCGCGGCGGTCCCGCCGGTGTCAGGGGAGCCACGAGGGCGGCCCGGTCACGCCCGCCGCCTCGCGGGGCGGCACGACGACGGTGCCGAGGCTGTCGAGCGTGACGGTGAGGTCCGCGCCGTCGTCGGCGCCCTCCGGGACGGCGACGGCGGACGTCGTCGGCCCGAGGTCGGCCGTGCAGGCCGCGTCGGCCGGGAGGGGGACGAACGTGACGGTGACGCCGTCGGCGTCACCGGTCGCGGCGGCCGCGAGCGTGGGGCACGACGACGAGCCCCACGTGACCACGTACAGCACGCCCGCCTGGGCCGACCAGACGACGCCGGCGCGCGCGGCCGGGCCGGGGCCGGGCGGGCCGAGGGCCGCAGGCAGGCCCCGCTGCGAGTCGCCGGGAGCCAGCCCGCCCGCCGGCGCGGGCGTGCCCGGCGGGCCGCCCAGCGGCGTGCCCAGCGCCGCGGCCGTGGCCTCGGAGAGCGTGACGGGCGGGAGGCCCGAGCGGTCGAGCGGCACGGCGACGCCGTCGACCACGGGCATGAGGCCCTGCGTGGTGTTGACCGGGAAGAACGCGCCGTCGCGGGGGCCGGAGAGCAGCATGACGAACTCGCCTCCCACGTCGAACGTGTCGCCGTAGGGCGTGTCGCACAGGACCATGACGTGCACCGTGACGTCGCCGGCGGCCTGGTCGGCGGCCGGTCCCACGGCCTTGCGCGCGGCCAGCGTGACCACCCAGTGGTCGGCTTCCTCGGACACGGCCGTGATGGTGCCGACGGCGATGGCGTCGGCGGCCGCCTCGAGCTCGGCGCTCGTCGGGTAGAAGGCCTCGTCGACCGCGACGCACGGCGGTTCGCCGGTGAGCCCGGGGCCGCCCGCGGGCGCGCCCGCGCACCCGGCCAGCAGCAGCAGCGGGACGAGGGCGGCAGCGGCGCGGGCTCGCGAGACCATCGTGGCTCCTCGGTCGGGGTCGTCACCCTGACTGTGTGGCGAGGCGGGAGGGTCTTGCAGCGCCCGTCAGAGCCAGGCGACCGCCAGCAGGCCCGCGAGCGTCGCGCCGATCGCCGGCCCGACGACGGGGACCCACGCGTAGCCCCAGTCGCTGCCGCGCTTGCCGGGGATCGGCAGCACGGCGTGCGCGATGCGGGGGCCGAGGTCGCGCGCCGGGTTGATGGCGTAGCCGGTGGGGCCGCCCAGGCCCGCGCCGATGGCGACGACGACGAGCGCCACGGCGAGCGGCCCGATCTCGGCGGGCGTGCGGTCCTGGAACAGGACCCACGTGACCAGCACGAACGTGCCGATGACCTCGGTGACCAGGTTCCACGGGTAGCTGCGCAGCGCGGGGCCGGTGGCGAAGACGTCGAGCTTCACGCGGCCCTCGGTGGGCAGGTCGAAGTGCTTCTTGAACGCGAGCCACGCCAGGGTGGCGCCCGCGACCGCGCCGACGAGCTGGCCCGCGACGTACACGAGCGCCGCCCCGGCGCTCGGCGCGATCGTGCCGGCGTCGGTGGTGACGAACGGGTGGCCCGCCACCAGCATGCCGAGCGTGACGGCCGGGTTCAGGTGCGCCCCGGACCGAAAGGCGACGTACACGGCCGTGAACACCGCCAGGCCCCAGCCGAGGCTCGTGAGCACCCAGTCGTCGCCGTGGCCCTTGGTGCGGGGCAGGGCGATGTTCGCGTTGACGGCGATGCCCACGAGCAGCAGCACGCCGGTGCCCAGCACCTCGGACCAGAACGCGTCGACGAGCACGGGGAGCCACCTCAGCAGTCGGGGGAGTGATCGGTCGGCGCCGGCGGCGCCCCGGAGAGTCTGCCAGGCCGGGCAGCCGCCCGGACGCGGCAGGCCGCCGCGACCGCGACGTCAGACGTCGACCGGCTGGCCCGCGAGCTTGCCCCGGAGCTCGATCGCGAGCTGCGACGCGTCGAGGTTGACGAGCGCGTCCTCGAGCACGTCGGCGTCGAAGGTGCCGTGGTCGCGCGCGTCCAGCAGGGCGGCGCGCTGCGCGTCGAGCACGGCCAGCCGGTGCGCCCGCGAGGCCGCGAAGGCCTCGGGCGAGCGGTCTCCGGCGCCGGTCGCGGGCGCGGGGACGCCCAGCGCGCTCTCCTTGAGGAGGTCGAGGATCCGCGCGCGCTCGGCGTCGTCCTGCGTGGCCGCCCCGGGGTCGACGGGCGGGGCGATGCGCCGCAGCAGCGGCCCGATCGTGCCGCCCTGCAGAAGCAGCGAGAGCATCGCTACGCTGAACGCGACGAGGACGAGCAGCGCGCGGTGCGGCGTGTCCGGCGGCAGGGTCTGCGCGGCCGCGACCGTGACGGCGCCGCGCATGCCCGCCCACACCACGGCGGTGCCCTCGCGCCATCCCAGCGGCTGCCGCCGGAAGTAGTCGATGTCGGCGAGCGTCTGCGTGACCCGCCGCGTGAACTGCTCGACGCGCCGCTGCGATCCGCGGGTCTTGGTCAGGGCGTGCTCCTGCCCCTCGGGCGTGGCGAGCTGGGCCTGGAGGCCCTGCATGCGCTCCTGCAGGAGCGCCCCGCGCCGCGCCCGGCGCGACAGCGACCGCAGCAGCGGGGCCACGTACGCGGCCCGCACCAGGATCGTCAGCACGAGCGCCGCGACGGCCAGCAGCACGGCCGTGCCGACGCCGTCGTGCTCCTGCCCGACGGCGGTGACGACCTCCCTGACCTGCAGGCCCATGGTCAGGAACACGAGGCCCTCGAGCACGAGCTCGACCGTGCGCCAGTTCTCGGCGTCGGAGAGGCGGTTGCGCGGCGAGAGCAGGCGCGGCGCCCGGATGCCCGTGACCAGGCCGGCGACGACGGCGGCCACGAGCCCGCTGCCGCCGAGCAGCGTGGCGGGCACGGACGCGACGAAGGGCACGGCGAACGAGATGACCGTGTTGACGGCCGAGTCGGTGACCTTCTTGCGCACCAGGAGGTTCGCCACCCCGACGGCCCCGCCGACGACGACGGCCACGACCACCGACCACGCGAACGTGCCCACGGCGCCCCAGAAGGAGAACGCCGCGGCCGTCGCGACGATCGTGGTGCGCAGCAGCACGAGGGCGGTCGCGTCGTTGAGCAGGCTCTCGCCGTCGAGCATCGCGACGACGCGCTTGGACACCGTCGTCTGCTTGACGATCGACGTCGCCACCGCATCCGTGGGACTGATGATGGCGCCCAGCGCGACGCCCCAGGCGAGGCCGAGGCCCGGGATCGCGACGAGGAAGAACAGGCCCAGCACGAGCGAGCTCGCCACGACGAGCACCACCGACAGGCCGCTGATGGCCCCGAACTCGCGGCGGAAGTTCATGGCCGGCATCGACACCGCCGACGAGTAGAGCAGCGGGGGCAGCACGCCCTGGAGGATCCACTCGGGGTCGATGTGCAGGTCCCCGAACATCGGCAGCAGGCTCGCGCCCACGCCGATCAGCACGAGGACGAGCGGCGAGGCGAGGCCCAGGCGCGGGCCGGCGACGGTGGCCGCGGCGATGACGACGAGCGTGGCCACGGCGAGCACGAGCAGTTCGGTCACCCGCCCAGTCTCCCGGGTCGAGCGACCTCGCGCGGGACGACGGGGCGCGGGGCCGTGTCATCCCGCGCTGTCGCGGGACGCCGCCTCAGCCGTCCCCGGGCTGCTGCTCGGGGGAGGCCTCCGCCGCGGGCGGGTCCTGCGACGGCGTCTGCTGCGGAGGCGTCCCGCACGCCGTCCCGTGGTCGGCGCGGTACGTCCACGTGTGCGTCTCGTCGATGACGAGCGTGCTGCCGCGGAACACGCGGCGCGTGTTCGAGACCCGGAACCCGTCCGAGCCCGCGGCGCGCGGCGTGCAGCCCGGGGCCGACGACCAGTTCGTCACGGCGGGCACCACGTTCGTGCGGGCGCTCTGCGTCGTCTCGACGCGGAAGTGCTCGGTGCTCCACACCTGCACCGTGAGCTGCCCGTTCGCGACGAACGCGTGCAGCACCGCGCCGTGCGGGGTGTTGTTGCGGAACCGCAGGTCGATCGACCCGGTGAAGATGGTCGCCTCGCGCCCGGCGGGGTAGCGGGGGATCCACACGGAGTGCGGCCGGTGCTCGACGATCTCGAACCCGGCGAAGAACGCGGCGTTGAACACGTTCGTCGCGAGCTGCGACAGCCCGCCGCCGACGCCGGGGACGAACTGCCCGCCCACGATGACGGGGGCGTTGCCGAACCCGGCGGCCGTGGTGATCGGGCCGAGGGTGTCGAGCAGCGAGAACGTCTCGCCGGGGCGCACCAGGGTTCCGGTGATGCGCTGGGCCCCGACCCGGATGTTGTCGGTCCGGACGCGGTCGTTCGTCAGGCCCGTCGAGAAGCGGGCCACGACCTCGTTCACGCCGAGCGCATCGAGCGACTCCCGCGTCACCGCGGGGGCGGCCTGCACGACGTCGACGTGCGCGGTCCGGTCCTCGCCGAGCGCGGCGGCCCGCACGGCCTCGACCAGCGCGTCGCGGTCGAGCGTGGTGCCGTGGCTGCCGCCCGTGATCCGGGGGCGGCCGTCGGCCACCTCGAACCGCGCGTTCACGGGCGCGTCGAGCAGGTCGATGCGCTCGCCGACGGCGGCGTGCAGGGCCTCGCCGTCGAACGACGGTGCGAGCGCGCCGTCGACCAGCTCGAACGCCGTCGCGGCCGCGAGCGCGGGCCCGGGCAGCTCGGGGCGCGCGTCCCCGACGGCGACGACGACGGGGGCGGAGACGATCTGGTGGGCCGTCGCGTAGGCGGCGTCGACGAGCTCCTGCGTGACGGCGGGCGCGACGGGCTCGTGCGGCAGCTCGAGCGGGGAGCCGGCGGTCAGCCAGCCCGTCGCGAGGGTGCTCCCGACGGCGTCGGGGTCGAGGCGGGCGCCGTCCTCGGCGGGCGTGGCCACGGGGATGCCGTCGGCGAAGCCGACCGCGCCGTCGACGGGGTCGAGCGAGAGCTCCTCGGCCACCTGGGCGGCCGCGGCGTCGAGCAGGGGGCGGTCGACCGTGATCGTCGGGGCGACGTCGTCGCCGCCGCGCAGGTGCGTCCACAGGCGCTGCGGGTGCAGGGAGAACCCGGTGAGGGCGTCGACGGTGGCGTGGGTGTCGACGGCGAGCCCGGCGGCCACGGGGTCCACCTCGGCGGACGCGGCGCCGGCCGTCACGGCGACGGGTGCGGCAAGCCGCGGGGCGAGGCCCGCGTCGAGCGCCGCGACGGCCTCGGCGTGCCGCAGCCCGCCGACGTCGACGCCGGCGACGGTGGTGCCGGCGGGGACCTGGTCGGTGAGGTGCCACTGCGCGGCGCCGTAGGCGCCCGCGAGCGCGACGCCGCCGACGGCGCTCCACAGGATGATGCGGCGCTTGCGGGGAAGGGGGTGGCCCATCGGAACGCTCCGTCCGGGATCGGGTGGAGTGGCTGGGGAACCACGTGCGCGGCCGGGTGCCGGTGCGCTCGGTCAGCAGCCTACGGACCGCGACCGGGACGCCGGGGCCTCCTGCGCCTGCCTGCCCGCTGTCGCGGCGCGTGCCGTGCGTGTGCCCCGCGCTACGAGCTCGACGCCCGCACGACGAGCCGCGGCTGGAACATCACGTGCTCGGGCTCGCCGCCGCGGATCACGAGGTCGGCGGCGGTGGTGCCGAGGTCGTGCGTGGGCTGGCGCACCGACGTCAGCGGCGTGAAGAGCTCCGCGGCGAAGGTCACGTCGTCGTACCCGACGACGGCGACCTGCTCGGGCACCGTGACGCCCGCGGCGCGCAGCCGGCGCATCGCGCCGAGGGCCACGAGGTCGTTGACGCAGAAGAGCGCGGACGGCAGCCGGTCGCCGGCGAGGAGCTCGGACACCGCGCGCTCGCCGCCCTCGGCGTCGAGGCGCGCGGTCACCTCGACGAGCGCCTCGGCCGGGTCGAGGCCGGCCGCGACGATCGCGGCAACGACGCCGGCGTGCCGGTCGGCGCACTGCCGGATCGTGTGCGGGCCGTTGACGAACGCGATGCGCCCGTGCCCCTGCGCCAGCAGGTGGGCGGCGGCGAGCGTGCCCCCGGCGACGTCGTCGACGGCGACGGACGACAGCTCGGGGACCGGCGACGTGCGGTCGAGCAGCACGACGCGCACGCCGCGCTCCTGGAGCGCGACGAGGTGCTCGACGTCGTCGGTCGCCGGGACGACGGCGACGCCGCGCACGCCGTGCTGCTCGAAGAGCCGCAGCAGGCGTGACTCGCGGTCGTGGTCCTCGTCGGAGCTCGCCACCATGAGCGTCCAGCCGTCGTCGGTGAGGCGCTCCTCGAGGCCGCGGGCGACGTCGGTGAAGAACGGGTTGGTCAGGTCGAGCACGATCGTGCCCACGGTGGTGGCGGACCCGACGCGCAGCTGCCGGGCGGAGCCGTTGGGCACGAAGCTCAGCTCGTCGATGGCGGCCGCGACGCGCTCGCGGGTGGCGACGGCGACGACGTCGGGGCGGTTGAGGACGTTCGAGACGGTGCCGACGGAGACCCCGGCGAGGTGCGCGACGTCGGCGATGGAGGCGCGTCGTCGCGCCGCCGGGAGGGTCATCCGGGCTCCTTCGTGCGGGTGCGGGCCGCCGGGAGGGGCCGCGTCTGCATCGTTTCATGGTCCCGCCCGGGCGACCTTGCCGGGCGCCGCGCGAGGGTGTTACGTTCAGGGTGCTTGAAACGATTCATGTCCGTCAAGCAGCACCGTCGAGGATGACGAAGGGACCGCACACCGTGCGACGAGTGATGTTCCAGTTCCGTGTGGCGCCCGAGCGCCTCGCCGACTACGCCGCGGCGCACGCCGCGGTGTGGCCCGACATGCTGCGTGCCCTGCACGAGACCGGCTGGCGGAACTACTCGATCTTCACCAGCCCCGACGGCGCCGTCGTCGGCTACCTGGAGACCGACGACCTCGCCGCCGCCCAGGCCGGCATGGCCGGGCGCGAGGTCAACGCGCGCTGGCAGGCCGCCATGGCACCCTTCTTCGACGGTGCCGGCCCGGACGAGCAGATGGTCCGGCTGACGGAGATCTTCCACCTCGAGACGCAGCTCGCTGCGGCCTCCGACGACGCAGAGCGAGGCGCCCGATGACCACCTTCGACGAGATCGTGCCGGTCCTCGACCGGCTGGCGATCGAGGTCCCCTCCTGGGCGTACGGCAACTCCGGCACGCGCTTCAAGGTGTTCGCCACCCCGGGCACACCGCGCACCCCCGAGGAGAAGATCGCCGACGCCGCCACCGTGCACCGGCTCACCGGCCTGGCCCCCACCGTCGCGCTGCACATCCCGTGGGACAAGGTCGACGACTACGCCGCCCTCGGCGCCTACGCGGCCGACCAGGGCGTCGCGCTCGGCACCGTCAACTCGAACACGTTCCAGGACGACGTCTACAAGCTCGGCTCCCTGACCCACCGCGACCCCGCCGTGCGGCGGCAGGCGGTTGACCACCACCTCGAGTGCATCGAGATCATGGACAAGACGGGCTCGCGCGACCTGAAGATCTGGCTCGCCGACGGCTCCAACTACCCCGGCCAGGCCGACATCCGCCTGCGGCAGGACCTGCTCCACGAGGCGCTCACGGAGATCTACGCCCACCTCGGCGAGAGCCAGCGTCTGGTGCTCGAGTACAAGTTCTTCGAGCCGGCGTTCTACCACACCGACGTCCCGGACTGGGGCACGTCGTACGCGCACGTGGCCGCCCTCGGCGAGAAGGCGTACGTCTGCCTCGACACGGGCCACCACGCCCCGGGCACCAACATCGAGTTCATCGTGGCCCAGCTGCTGCGCCTCGGGAAGCTCGGCTCGTTCGACTTCAACTCCCGCTTCTACGCCGACGACGACCTCATCGTCGGCGCCGCCGACCCGTTCCAGCTCTTCCGCATCCTCGCCGAGGTGGTGCGCGGCGGCGGGCTCGACGAGGGCTCGCCCGTCGCGCTCATGCTCGACCAGTGCCACAACATCGAGGACAAGATCCCCGGCCAGATCCGCTCGGTGCTCAACGTCCAGGAGACCGTCGCCAAGGTGCTCCTGCTCGACCGCGACGCCCTGACCGCCGCCCAGGAGGCGGGCGACGTGCTCGGCGCGCACCAGGTCGTCATGGACGCCTTCTGGACCGACGTCCGGCCGGCGCTCGCGGCCTACCGCGAGACGAAGGGCCTGCCCGCCGACCCGATGGCCGCCTACGCCGCCTCCGGCTACCAGCAGCGCATCGCCGCCGAGCGCGTCGGCGGCACCCAGGCGTCCTGGGGCGCCTGACCCATCCCGACCCACCCCTCTCGGAGCGAAGACGCCATGACCCACCCCGCCGTCGCCGACCTCGTCGCCCGGTCCAACCGGCTCGGAGCCGACCCGCGCACCACCAACTACGCCGGCGGCAACACGTCCGCCAAGGGCACCGACACCGACCCCGTCACGGGCGAGCCCGTCGAGCTCGTCTGGGTCAAGGGCTCCGGCGGCGACCTCGGCACGCTCACCGAGAAGGGCCTGGCCGTGCTGCGCCTGGACCGCCTGCGCTCGCTCGTCGGCGTCTACCCGGGCGTCGAGCGCGAGGACGAGATGGTGGCCGCGTTCGACCACTGCCTGTTCGGCAAGGGCGGCGCGGCGCCCTCGATCGACACGGCCATGCACGGCCTGGTCGACGCCGCCCACGTCGACCATCTGCACCCCGACGCCGGCATCGCGATCGCGACGGCCGCCGACGGCGAGGCCCTCACCAAGGAGATCTTCGGCGACAAGGTGGTCTGGGTGCCCTGGCGCCGCCCTGGCTTCCAGCTCGGGCTCGACATCGCCGCCGTCAAGGAGGCCAACCCGCAGGCCGTCGGCACCGTGCTGGGTGGCCACGGGATCACCGCGTGGGGCGACACGTCCGACGAGGCCGAGGCCGCGTCGCAGTGGATCATCGCCACCGCGCAGGCCCACATCGACGAGCACGGCCGGCCCGAGCCCTTCGGCCCCGCGCTGCCCGGGTACGCGGCGCTCCCCGCGGACGAGCGCCGTGCCAAGGCCGCGGCCCTGGCGCCGCACCTGCGCGCGGTCGCCTCGGCCGACCACCCGCAGGTCGGCCACTACACCGATGCCGACGTGGTCCTGGAGTTCCTCGCCGCGGCCCGGCACCCGGAGCTCGCGGCGCTCGGCACGAGCTGCCCCGACCACTTCCTGCGCACCAAGGTCAAGCCCCTCGTCGTCGACCTCCCGGCCACGGCGTCGGTCGAGGAGATCGTCGGGCGGCTGCCCGAGCTGCACGACGCGTACCGCGCCGACTACACCGCCTACTACGAGCGCGGGGCCGCCGAGGCGCGCGCCCGCGGCGAGGAGCCGCCCGCGATGCGCGGCGCCGACCCCGCGATCGTGCTCGTGCCCGGCGTCGGCATGTTCTCCTACGGCGCCGACAAGCAGACCGCGCGCGTCGCCGGCGAGTTCTACGTCAACGCCGTCAACGTCATGCGCGGCGCCGAGGCGCTGTCCACGTACGCGCCCATCGACGAGTCCGAGAAGTTCCGCATCGAGTACTGGGCGCTCGAGGAGGCCAAGCTCCAGCGTCGCCCGAAGCCCAAGCCGCTCGCCACGCGCATCGCGTTCGTCACGGGCGCCGCGTCCGGCATCGGCAAGGCCATCGCGACGCGGCTCGCGGCCGAGGGCGCGTGCGTCGTCGTCGCGGACCTCGACGCCGCCACGGCGCAGGCGGTCGCCGCGGAGATCGGGGGCACGGACGTCGCGATCGGCGTCGCCGCGAACGTCGCAGACGAGGCCGCCGTCCGGGCCGCGCTCGCCGACACCGTGCTCGCGTTCGGCGGCGTCGACATCGTCGTCAACAACGCGGGCCTGTCGCTGTCCAAGTCGCTCTTCGAGACCACCGAGGCCGACTGGGACCTCCAGCACGACGTCATGGCCAAGGGCTCGTTCCTCGTCTCGAAGAACTTCGCCCGGGCCCTCGTGGACCAGAAGCTCGGCGGCGACATCATCTACATCTCGTCGAAGAACTCCGTGTTCGCGGGCCCGAACAACATCGCCTACTCGGCCACCAAGGCCGACCAGGCGCACCAGGTGCGCCTGCTCGCCGCCGAGCTCGGCGCGTACGGGATCAAGGTCAACGGCATCAACCCCGACGGCGTCGTGCGCGGGTCGGGCATCTTCGCCAGCGGCTGGGGCGCCAACCGTGCCGCGGTCTACGGCGTCGCCGAGGAGAACCTGGGCGAGTTCTACGCGCAGCGCACCCTGCTCAAGCGCGAGGTGCTCCCGGAGCACATCGCGAACGCCGCGTTCGCGCTGTGCACGAGCGACTTCTCGCACACGACGGGCCTGCACGTGCCCGTCGACGCGGGGGTGGCGGCGGCGTTCCTGCGCTAGGCGCCCGCTCGCTCCCCGACCTCCTGCGCGGGGTCGCAGGGCCCGGCACCGCGGCGCCGGACCCTGCGACCCCACGCGGCACGGCCCGTGGCGGGGCGCGCGCCGCGGCAAGCGCTCTCCCGGATAGGATCCCCGGCATGTCGCGCCCCAGGCTCCAGGACGTCGCCGAGCGTGCCGGCGTCTCGCTCGCGACGGCGTCGCGCGTGCTCAACGGCTCCGCGCGGCAGCCCGGCCCCGACCTCGTCGCGCGCGTCCGCACGGCCGCCGACGCCCTCGGCTACGTCGTCAACGCGCAGGCGCAGGCGCTCGCGCGGTCCCGGACGGGGCTGCTGGGCCTCGTCGTGCAGGACATCTCCGACCCGTACTTCTCCTCGATCGCGCTCGGGGCGCAGGTCGCCGCGCGCGAGCACGGCCTCCAGCTCCTGCTCGCGTCCACCGACCGCGACCCGGCCGTCGAGCTCGAGGCCGTCGCCGCGTTCGTCGCGCACCGCGCGGACGCCGTCGTCGTCGTCGGCACGCGGCGCGGCGCCGCGGACTCCGGGCTCGACGACGCCCTGGCCCGCTACGTCGCCTCGGGCGGCAGCGCGGTGCTGGTCGGGCAGCCGCTCGGCGACGTGCGGGCGGTGCGGCCCCCGAACGCCGTCGGTGCTGCGTCGCTCGCGAGCGAGCTCGTCGGCCTGGGGCTGCGCCGCTTCGTCGTGCTGGGCCGCTGGGAGCAGTGGGCGACGCCGCGCGAGCGCGTGTCGGCGTTCGCGCAGACCGTCGAGGCGGCCGGAGGGAGCGTCGACGTCGTCCCCGTCTCCGCGTTCTCGCGCGACGGCGGGTACGGCGCGGCCGGCGCCGTCGCGGGGCTCGTGCAGGCGTCGGCGGAGCGGCTGTGCGTCTTCGGCGTCGCCGACGTCATGGCCATCGGCCTCATCGCGGGCCTGCGCGAGCGCGGCGTCGCGGTGCCCGACGACGTCCTGGTCGCCGGGTTCGACGACATCCCGACGCTGCGCGACCACGTGCCGGCGCTGACGACGGTGCGCGTGCCGCTCGAGGAGATGGGCCGTCGCGCCGTGCTCACGGCGGTCGCCGAGCTCGACGGCGAGGACCACCGGCACCTGGACGCCCCGCTCGAGGCGCAGGTCGTGCTGCGCGAGTCGACCGCCGCGCGCTGACCCCGCCCCCGCTGCGCCCGCCGGATGAGGCAGAGCAAGCGATTTCCATGAAGTCCGAAACGTGGCATTGTAACGATTCACGGGCGAGCGCTGGACGCCGCCTGGATGCACGCCTTTCCACGCAACGACGCACAAGGAGAAGCGATGAGGTTCCACAGGACAGCGGCACTGACCGCGGCGACGGCGAGCGCGCTCGCCCTCGCTGCGGCCGGCGCCACCACCGCCGGCGCCGCGCCGGGCGGCCACCCCGGCCCCCGCCCGGCGGGGGTCCAGCTCGAAGCCCTCGACCGCGGCCTGGTCGCCGCCAGCACCGACGCGGGAGTGTTCCTCTCGTGGCGCCTGCTCGGCACCGAGGTCACCGGGCACACCGCGACCGGCGTCGCCGGCGCCGACTTCGCGGTCTACCGCGACGGCGTCCGGGTCGCCACCGTCACGGACTCCACCAACTACCTCGACGCAGACGGCTCCGCGGCGTCGTCGTACCAGGTGGCGCCCATCGCGCGGGTCGACAACGGGCAGGGGGTCGGGTCGTCGCGCAAGGTCGAAGGAGCCAAGAGCGCCGCCGTGACGCCGTGGGCGTCCGGCTCGCTCGACATCCCGCTCAACAAGCCCGCCGACGACGTCACGCCCGTGGGCGAGGCGTACTCCTACTCCGCGAACGACGCCTCCGTGGCCGACCTCGACGGCGACGGCACCTACGAGATCGTCGTCAAGTGGGACCCGTCCAACTCCAAGGACGTCTCGCAGCGCGGCTACACCGGCCACCAGATCCTCGACGCGTACGAGCTCGACGGCACGCAGCTGTGGCGTATCGACCTGGGCGTCAACATCCGTGCCGGCGCGCACTACACGCAGTTCCCCGTCTACGACCTCGACGGCGACGGCGCGGCCGAGCTCATGGTCAAGACCGCCCCCGGCACGTCGGTGACCCCGTACCACGACGGCGTCGCGGGCGAGACGCGCTACGTCACGCTCCCGGCCGACGACGTCGCCGCCGGCGTGACGAACGCCGACGACTACCGCCTCTCGGCCGCCGGGTACTACGAGCACGTCGTCGCGATGTTCAAGGGCTGGTCCACGCGGCCCGAGGTCGTCTCCGGCCAGTGGCCGGCCACGCTCGAGCAGGCGTTCGGCATCGCGCCGCAGTACAGCTACCCGCTGTCCGACGCCGACGCCCGCGCCCTGACCGACTACTTCATGGACGTGTACGCGCTCCAGCGCTCGGTCAACAACAAGCTGCACGAGTTCGCCGGGTTCGTCGTCGACGGCCCCGAGTACCTGACCGTGTTCGAGGGCGCGACGGGCCGCGAGCTGCAGACCGTCGACTACAAGCCCGGCCGCACCGACGACGGCCTGCTGTGGGGCGACTACGCGATGGCCCGCATCGAGCCGGCCAACCGCGTCGACCGCTTCCTGTCGGGCGTCGCGTACCTCGACGGGAAGCACCCGTCGGCGGTCTTCGCCCGCGGCTACTACACGCGCACCACGGTCATCGCCTACGACTGGGACGGCACGCGCCTGCACGAGCGCTGGTACGTCGACTCCGGCTGGACGCCCATGACGAACCCGTTCAACGACAGCCCGCACGGCCGCGACGGCACCGACCCCGAGTACGGCACGATCACCACGCAGGGCTACCACTCGATCTCCGCGGCCGACGTCGACGGCGACGGCAGGCAGGAGATCGTCTACGGCTCGGCCACGCTCGACGACGACGGCTCGCTGCTCTACTCGTCGTTCGACACGCTGCCGCCGGGCAGCGCGGCCCCGGGCACCGAGGCGCGCCTCGGCCACGGCGACGCCATGCACGTCACCGACATCCTGCCGGACCGTCCCGGCCTGGAGATCTTCAACGTCCACGAGGGCGCTACGGGCGCCCCGTTCGGCACCTCGCTGCGCGACGCCGCCACCGGCGAGACCCTCCAGGGCGTGTACTCCGGCCGCGACACGGGCCGCGGCATGATCGGCGACGTCCGCCCCGACGTCCCGGGCATCGAGATGTGGTCGTCCATGCCGGGCGGCACCGAGGCGAGCGGCCTGCTCGACTCCGACTGGAACATCCTCTCGGCGGCGACGCCGGGCACCAACCAGTCGGTGCGCTGGGCCGGTGACGGCACCACGCAGGTCCTCAACGGCTCCGGCACGCAGACGCCGACCATCGACGACTGGGCGACCGGCGCCCAGACGGTGCTCACCGGCACCCTCGCCAACAACGGCACCAAGGGCAACGCGTCGCTCGTCGCCGACATCCTCGGCGACTGGCGCGAGGAGGTGCTCCTGCGCACCGCGGACTCGTCGGCGCTGCGCCTGTACCTGTCCACGGACGTGACGAGCCACAAGCTCTACACGCTCATGCACGACCCGCAGTACCGCGCCGAGGTGGCGCGGCAGCAGACCGTCTACAACCAGCCGTCGTACCCGGGCTTCTACCTAGCGTCCGACACCGACTGGTCGACGGTGCCGATCCCGGTGCTCGACCTGCCGGGCCGCGGCCGCAACTGACGCGTGGCACGGAGCGGGCCCGCACCTCGGGGGAGGTGCGGGCCCGCTCTTTCCGGTCGGCGGGCTCTCAGCCCACGAGCAGCACGTGCAGCGTCCGGGGCCCGTGCACGCCCTCGACGCGGTCGAGCTCGATGTCGCTCGTCGCGCTCGGGCCCGAGATCCACGTCTGGGGGCGCTCGGCGTGCTCGGCGAGCACGCGGACGGCCTCCGGGACCGTCTGCACCACCTGCTCGGCGCGCACCACGCACACGTGCACGTCGGGCAGCAGCGAGATCGCCCGGCGGCCCTGGTCGGGCTCCCCGTCGAGCACGATCGTGCCGGTGTCCGCGACGGCGATGCGCGCGGCCGTGACGACGGCGTCGACGGCGTCGAGCTCGAGGTGGCTGAGCGGCGCGGTGCGCGAGTCGGGCAGGAGGTCGGCGTCGACGCCGACGAGCCACGCGGCGTCGAGCCCGTCGGGCACGACCACGCGGGGACGGCGCCCGGTGCCCAGCGCGCCGAGGATCTCGCCCACGGCCTCCGGCGCCTGCGCCGCGGCGACGCGCACGACGTGCGCCTTGTAGTCGACCAGCCGGTCGACGAGCAGGTCGAGCGCTGCGGCCGAGCCGGGCGCGTGCGCGCCGGCGACCCGGTACTCCCGGGGGACCGCGACGTCGGCGGGCGTCTCGCCGAGGGCCACGCGGACGCGCGCGAGGACGTCGGAGCGGGCGTCGGTCACGACTCCTCCTTCGCGGAGCTCGACTCCGGGTGGGTCCGCGCCCACCACTGCCGGAACGACTGGGCGGCCGGCACGGGAAGGTCCCGGGACCCCGTCCACAGCGACCCCGGGAACGGCAGCCGCCGGACCACGTGGTCGGCCCCGCCGAGCCCGTGGGTCAGCGCCGCGACGCGCTCCGCGCGGGCGAACCGTCCCGCGTCGGACATCGCCCACGAGGCGACCTTCATCGCGGCCGCCATCGGGTCGGCGCGGCGACCGCGGTCCGCGTCGACCTCGCGGGCGCGCAGCTCCACGAGGATCGACGGGATGTCGATCTTGACGGGGCACACCTCGTAGCAGGCGCCGCACAGCGTCGAGGCGAAGGGGAGCGAGGCGTTGGGGTCGTCGTGGCCCGCGCCGGCGGTGCCGGGGCCGGTGAGCTGCGGCGTGAGGATCGCGCCGATGGGGCCCGGGTACACCGACCCGTACGCGTGGCCGCCGACGCGCTCGTACACGGGGCACACGTTGAGGCACGCGGAGCAGCGGATGCAGTGCAGCGCGGCCCGGCCCACCTCGTCGGCGAGCACCTTCGTGCGGCCGTTGTCGAGCAGGACCAGGTGGAACTCCTGCGGGCCGTCGCCCGGGGTCACGCCCGTCCAGAGCGACGTGTAGGGGTTCATGCGCTCGCCCGTGGACGAGCGCGGCAGCAGCTGCAGGAACACCTCGAGGTCCTCGAAGGCGGGCACGAGCTTCTCGATGCCCATGACCGTCACGAGCGTCTCGGGCAGCGTGAGGCACATGCGTCCGTTGCCCTCGGACTCGACGACGCCCACGGTGCCCGTGTCCACGGCAGCGAAGTTCGCGCCCGAGATCGCCACCTTCGCGGTGAGGAACTTGCGGCGCAGGTGCGCGCGGGCCGCCGTCGCGAGCTCGCGCGGCACGTCGCTCAGGTCCGCGGGTGCGTCGGCCATGCGGGCCAGGAAGATGTCGCGGATCTCGCTGCGGTTGCGGTGGATCGCGGGCACCAGGAAGTGCGAGGGCATGTCGTCGGCGAGCTGCACGATGAGCTCGGCGAGGTCGGTCTCGACGGCGGCGACGCCGCGCTCGGCCAGGGCCTCGTTGAGCCCGATCTCCTGCGTGGCCATCGACTTGACCTTGACGACCTCGTCGACGCCCTTCGCCGCGACGATCCCGGCGACGATCTCGTTGGCCTCCGCGGCGTCGCGCGCCCAGTGCACGACGCCGCCGCAGGCCGTCACGGACGCCTCGAGCCGCTCCAGCAGCTCGGGCAGCGCCGCGAGGACCTGCTGCTTGAGGGCCGACCCGGCGTCGCGCAGCGCCTCCCAGTCCGGCACCTCGCCGACGACGCGGGCCCGCTTGTCGCGGATCGTCGTCGTCGCGCGGGCCAGGTTGCCGCGCAGCTGCGTGTTGGCGAGCGCGGCCTTGGCGGCCGTGGGGAACGCGTCGCCCCACCGCAGGGGCTCCTGCGGGTGGGGGAGCGGGCCGAACGGCTTGTCGGCCGTCCGCCGCCGGGGCAGCCCGAGGAACGTGCTCATGCGACGCTCACCTGCGAGAACGTCCCCTCGGGCAGCGGCGTGGGGTGCTCGCGTGTGGAGGCCAGGATCTCGGCCAGGTGCATGGCCCCGACGCCAGCCCGCTGCCGGGAGAGCCCGCCGCCGATGTGCATCAGGCACGACATGTCGCCGGCCGTGAGCACGTCCGCCGCCGTCGAGCGCACGTTCGCCGTCTTGTCGGCGAGCATCGCGGCGGAGACGTCGGCGTTCTTCAGGGCGAACGTGCCCCCGAACCCGCAGCAGCTGTCGGCGCGGGGCAGCTCGGCGAGGTCGATGTCCTCGACCGCCCGCAGCAGGCGCAGCGGCTTCTCGCCGACGCCGATCATCCGCAGCGAGTGGCACGTGGGGTGGTAGGTGACGCGGTGGGGGAACCAGGCGCCGACGTCGGTCACGCCGAGCACGTCGACGAGCAGCTCGGAGAGCTCGTACGTGCGCGCGGCGACGGCCGTCGCGGTGGCCGCGAGGTCGTCCAGCCCGGCGCGGCGCGCGACCGCCGCCTGCTGGTGGCGCACCGACCCGGTGCACGACCCGGACGGGATGACGACGGCGTCCCACGCGTCGTCGGCGACGGGCGCGAACGTCTGCACGAAGTTCCGGACGACGGGGACGGCCTCCGCCACGTACCCGCTGTTGACGTGCATCTGCCCGCAGCAGGCCTGCTGGGCGGGGAACACGACCTCGTGGCCGAGCCTCTCCAGCAGGCGCACCACCGCCTGGGGCGCGGCGGGGAAGAGGGTGTCGGCGATGCAGGTCGCGGCCAGCGCGATGCGCACGGTCACTCCTTCCCGTCGTCGGTGGGGTCCGATGCTCGCAGGTCGGCGTGGTCCGATGCTCGCAGGTCGGCGTGGTCCGATGCTCGCAGGTCGGTGACCTCCGCCGCGAGCGATGCGCGGAACCGCGCGTCGCCGCGCAGGTCGGCCGGGGTGACCGGCGTGCCGTACGTGGCCGAGGCGTAGATCGCGGTCACGATCTCGAGCGGCCGGCGCGCGTGCGTCGCGACGTCGGGCAGCGGCGTGCCGGCCCAGACGGCGTCGACGACGGCGCGCACCAGCGGCGTGTGCCCGCTGGGCTCGTCGTCGGTAGGGAGGGCCCAGGACGCGGCGACGTCGTCGGGCACCCCGGGCGCCGGCGTGATGCGCCAGTGCGCGGCGCCGTGCCCGTAGAGGTGCTCGACCTCGACGGTGGCGAGCTCGCAGTCGATGCGGACGACGGACGTCTCGCGCGGGCTCAGCACGCTGGACACGGCCTGCGCGACGACGCCGTCGGCGAACCGCAGGGTGGCGGTCGAGACGTCCTCGAGCTCGATGTCGCGCGCGAGCCGCCACAGGCGTGCGTCCACCTCGGCCCAGTCGCCGAGCAGGTAGGCGAGCAGGTCGAGCTGGTGGATGCCGTGGCCGAACGTCGTCCCGCCGCCCTCGCCGGCCCACGTGCCCCGCCAGTCGACGGCGTAGTAGGCGGCGTCGCGGTGCCACAGCGTCTGGCACTGGGCGAGCAGCGGGCGGCCGAGCGCACCGTCGTCGAGCAGGCGCTTGACGTGCCCGGCGGCGGTGCCGGTGCGCTGCTGGAACGTGACCCCGAACCGGCGGCCGGCGGCCGCGGCGGCGGCCTCCATGGCGTCGAGGTCGGCGAGCGAGAGGGCGGGCGGCTTCTCGCACAGCACGTCGGCGCCCGCGGCGAAGGCGGCGAGCGCCTGCTCGCGGTGGGCGCCGGGCGGGGTGCACAGGTGCACGAGGTCGAGCGCCTCGGCGGCGAGCAGCTCCTCGTGGCTCGCGTACGCGCGCGGGACGGCGTAGCGCTCGGCGAACGCGGCCCGGCGGGCGGCGTCGGGCTCGGCGACGGCGACGAGGACCACGCGGGGGTCGGCGGCCAGCGCCTGCGCGTGCAGGTGGGCGACACCGCCCGCGCCGACGATCGCGACGTTCAGCCGTGCCCTGCTGTCCTGTGTCACCACGACGCTCCCTCGCGCTTCTCGGCATGCCTGCGACGCGCAGCGTACCCCGACGGAAAGCGCTTGCCGTCGGGGCGTGGGCGACTTGACCGCGGCGACCGCGACCCCTACGGTCTGGAAAGCGCATTCCAATCCGTACGAAACCTCGATGGCGAGGAGGACCCATGGCGACATCGACGTCGCAGCTGGTGACCGGCACGTCCGGGCGATCGACGACGGACTCCCGGAGGGCGAGGTCGGCGCCGGGCGCGGCAACCAGGCTCTGGACCGCCGCGTGGCGGCCGACGGCGCTCGTCGGCGTCGCCCTGGTGCTCTGGTGGCTCGTGACCGGGCAGGGATGGTTCGCTCCCTACGTGCTGCCGTCCCCGGCGGACACCTGGCAGGCGCTGACCGGCAACGCCTCCTACCTGGCCCAGAACACGTGGGTCACCGCGAGCGAGACGCTGGTCGGCTTCGTGCTCGCCGTCGTCGTCGGGGAGCTCGTGGCCGTCGTCATGGCCTACTCGCCGCGGACCGAGAAGACCGTGTACCCGATCATCCTGGTCGCCCAGGTCGTCCCCAAGATCGCGATCGCACCGCTCTTCGTGGTCTGGCTCGGCTTCGGTGCCGCGCCGAAGATCACCGTCGCCGTGCTCATGGCCTTCTTCCCCGTCGTCATCTCCGGTCTGGCCGGGCTGCGCTCGGTCGACCCCGAGATCCTCGAGCTGACGTCCACGATGGGCGCGAGCAAGGTCAAGACCTTCGTCAAGGTCATGCTCCCGGCGTCCCTCCCGCAGCTGCTCTCGGGGCTCAAGGTCGCCGCGACCCTCGCCGTCACCGGCGCCGTGGTCGGCGAGTTCGTCGGTGGCAACGAAGGCCTGGGCTTCGTCATCCTGCAGGCCAACGGCAACATCGACACGGCGATGCTGTTCGCCGCCCTTCTCATCATGTCGCTGCTGGGGATCGTGCTGTTCCTCGCGATCGAGGTCGCCGAGCGGTTCCTGATCGGCTGGCACCCCTCCCGGCGCGGTGCCGGCGGAGGAACCACCACCCTCGTCGGCGCCTGAGCCGTCCCGTCATCCCGTGCAAAGGAGCACCGAACCATGAAGACCCTCCGCGCCCTTCCCGTCGTGGCGCTCGCCGCCAGCGCGCTCGCGCTCGCCGGGTGCGCCTCCGGCAGCAACGCGCAAGCCACCGCTCCGAGCGGCGGCGCGGGCGCCGCGAGCCAGCCTGTGACGCTCATGCTCAACTGGTACCCGTACGGCGAGCACGCGCCGTTCTACTACGGCGTCGAGAAGGGCATCTTCGCCGAGCACGGCATCGACCTGACGATCGAGGCCGGGCAGGGGTCCACCAAGACCATCCAGGCCGTCGGTGCCGGCCAGGTGGACTTTGGCTGGGCGGACACGCCCGCCCTGCTCGCCAACGTGGACAAGGGCGTGGACGTGAAGAGCGTCGGCGTGTTCCTCCAGACCACCCCGTCGTCCGTGCAGGTGTTCGCCGACTCGGGGATCGAGACGCCCGCCGACCTGCGCGGCAAGACGATCGCCGTCTCCGCCGGCGACGCCCCGACGACGACGTTCCCCATGTACCTCGAGGCCGCCGGCCTCGGACCGGACGACGTCACGCAGCAGAACCTCGACGCCGCCGGGAAGATCTCCGCGATGCTCACCGGCAAGGTCGACGGCCTCATCGGCTTCGCCCACGACCAGGGCCCGACCGTCGCGGCCAAGAGCGGGCGCGAGGTCCGCTACCTGCGCTATTCCGACGCCGGGCTGACCTTCTACAGCAACGGCCTGCTCGCGACGTCGTCGACCATCGGGGACCACGCCGACCTGGTGCGCGAGATGGTCGCCGCGACGTCGGAGGCGTTCGCCGCGGCCGCGGCCGACCCGGAGGCCGCCGTCGCCGCGATGGCGGGCAAGGACCCGCAGATGCCGGCCGAGGACGTGCTGCTCGAGCAGTGGAAGCAGACCACCACGCTGCTGCACACGGACGCCACGGAGGGCAAGGCGCCCGGCGTCAACGACCCGGCCGACTGGCAGAACACCCTCGACGTGCTCTCGAAGGCGGGCCTGATCAAGGGCGGTACGTCCGCCGACGACTACTTCGACGCCTCGTTCGCCCCGGCGGGCTGAGCCTCGCGCACGCACACAGAGCAGGAACACGGAGGAGAGAGATGACGGTGACGACAGCCCCACGGGTCGCGACGGACGTGATCGTGTCGATCGACGGCGTCTCGGTGACGTTCCGGTCGAAGCGGACCTCGACGAACGCGCTGGGCGAGGTGAACCTGGCCGTCCGCCAGGGGGAGTTCGTCTCGATCGTCGGCCCGTCGGGGTGCGGCAAGTCCACCCTGCTCAAGGTGGTGGCGGGCCTCGTACGTCCGACGACGGGCGCGGTGCGCCTGCGCGGCGAGACCGTGGCAGGCCCGCGGCGGGACATCGGGTACGTCTTCCAGCGGGCGGCCCTGCTCGACTGGCGCACGGCAGAGGGGAACATCCTGCTGCAGGGTGAGATGCGCGGGATGGACCCGGGCCAGGCGCGGCGTCGCTGCGCGGAGCTCATCGAGATGACCGGCCTGAGCGGGTTCGAGGGCGCGATGCCGCACGAGCTGTCCGGCGGCATGCAGCAGCGCGTGTCGCTGTGCCGCGCGCTGCTGCACGAGCCCGACGTCCTGCTCATGGACGAGCCGTTCGGAGCGCTGGACGCGCTGACGCGCGAGCGCATGAACGTCGAGCTGCACCGCGTGTGCCGAGAGACGGGCGTGACCGTGCTCCTGGTGACGCACTCCGTCGCCGAGGCCGTGTACCTCGGCCACCGGGTGCTCGCGATGGGCCCGCGGCCCGGCACGGTCATCGAGGAGCTCCCCGTCGACCTGCCGGCCGAGCGGGACTACGCCGCGTCGCTCGCCGCCCCGGCGTTCCAGAAGACGTCCCAGCGCGTCCGTGAGCTGCTCGGCTCGCCGCTCGGGGGTGACTGATGACGCGGGTCGCCCTCGTCACCGGAGGCAACCGAGGGATCGGGCTCGGCATCAGCCGGCGCCTCGTCGCCGACGGGTTCGCCGTGTCCATCCTCGCCACGCGCGAGGAGCCCGCCGAGGTGCTCGCCGAGCTGCGCGAGCTCGCAGGCTCGGACGCCCTTGTGCGCTACGTCCAAGGGTCGGTGGCCGACCTCGCCACCCACGCCCGGTTCGTCGACGACGCCGTGGACGCGTGGGGCCGCCTCGACCTGCTGGTCAACAACGCCGGGGTGGGCCCGTCCGTGCGCACCGACCTCCTGGAGGCCGCCCCCGAGGAGTTCGACCGCGTGCTCGGCATCAACCTGCGCGGGCCGTACTTCCTCACCCAGGCGTTCGCGAACCGGGTCGTCGCGCTGCGGGACGAGATCCCCGACGACCGCCCCGTGGCGACCGTCGTCAACGTCTCGTCGATCTCCGCGACGACCGTCTCCGTCAACCGCGGCGAGTACTGCATCTCCAAGGCCGGGGTCGGCATGGCCACGCAGCTGTGGGCCGTCCGCCTGGCCCCTGAGGGGATCGTGGTCTACGAGGTGCGCCCCGGCATCGTCGCCACCGACATGACCGCCGGCGTGAGCGCCAGGTACGACAGGTTCTTCGCCGACGGCAACGTGCCCATCGCCCGCTGGGGCCGCCCGTCCGACGTCGCGGGCGCCGTCGCGCTGCTCGCGTCGGGCCAGACGCCGTACTCGACGGGCGAGGTCTTCCACGTCGACGGCGGCCTGCACGTCCCGGTGTTGTGATGTCCGGTGCTGTGATGTCCACGATGCGCATCGCGGGGCACGACGTCCCGGTCGTCACCGCCAACACCGTCGTCGTCGGCACCGGGTCTGCCGGGTACTGCGCGGCCGCGCGCCTGGTCCAGCTCGGCCAGCCCGACGTCGTCATGGTGGCCGACAAGGTCCACGCGGGCGCGAGCCGCAACGCGGGGTCCGACAAGCAGACGTACTACAAGCTCACGCTCTCGGGCGAGGAGCCGGACTCCGTGCGCGAGATGGCGCAGACGCTCTTCGCGGGCGGTGCCATGGACGGCGACAACGCCCTCGCGGAGGCGGCGCTCTCGGCGCGCGCGTTCCTGCACCTCGTGGACCTGGGCGTGCCGTTCCCGCAGAACCGGTTCGGGGAGTTCGTCGGCTACAAGACCGACCACGACCCCCGCCAGCGGGCCACGTCCGTGGGCCCGTACACGTCGCGCACCATGGTCGAGCGCCTCGAGGCGCGCGTGCAGCGCGACGGCGTGCGCGTGCTCGACGAGTGCCGCGTCGTCGACGTCGTGACCGTGCCGGACGCCGACGGCGGGCGGGAGGTGGCCGGCCTGCTCGTGCTGCGCACCGACGTCCCGCACGACGGCGCGGCCAGCCCGTGGCTGCTGCTGCGGTGCACCAACCTCGTCTACGCGACGGGCGGCCCCGCCGGCATGTACGCCACGCGCGTGTTCCCGAACGGGCAGTGGGGCGCCTCGGGCGCCGCGTACCGCGCGGGCGTGCACGGCAAGAACCTCACCGAGTGGCAGTTCGGGCTCGCCTCCACCCGCCCGCGGTGGAACGTCTCGGGCACGTACATGCAGGTCATCCCGCGGTTCGTGTCCACGGACGCCGACGGCGGCGACGAGCGCGAGTTCCTCACCGAGGCGATCCCGGACTACGGGCGCCTGCTGTCCCTGGTGTTCCTCAAGGGCTACCAGTGGCCGTTCGACATCCGGAAGGCGGGCGACGGGTCCTCGCTCGTCGACCTGCTCGTCTACCGCGAGACGGTGCTGCGCGGGCGCCGCGTGTGGCTCGACTTCCGCCGCAACCCCGTGCGCGACGAGTTCGACCCCTCCGCGCTGAGCCCCGAGGCGTACGCGTACCTCGACCGCGCGGGCGTGCTGTTCGGCACCCCGGTCGAGCGGCTGCGGCACATGAACGAGCCCGCGTACCAGTTCTACCGGGACAAGAACCCGTACGTGGACCTGGAGAAGCAGCTCCTCGAGGTCGACGTGTGCGCCCAGCACAACAACGGCGGCCTCGTCGTCGACGCCTGGTGGCAGTCCAACGTGGCCGGGTTCTTCCCGGTCGGCGAGGCCGGGGGAGCGCACGGCGTCTACCGCCCGGGCGGGGCCGCGCTCAACTCGGGCCAGGTCGGTGCGACGCGGGCCGCGCAGTACGTCGCCGCCCGCCGCACGCAGGCGCCGCTCGACGACGACGCGTTCACCGCCGCCACGACGCCGGTGCTCGCCGGGGCCCTCGACCTGACGGCCGCGGCCACCGGGCGGGCGGCGTCGGGCACGCCCGACAACACGGGCGAGCTGCTGCGCGCGGTCCAGGACCTCATGAGCGCCAAGGCGGGCCCGGTGCGGTCCGCCGCGTCGATCCACGAGGCCCTCGACCAGGTGCGTTCCTGGCTCGCCGCCTACCCGGCGCTCATCACGGCGGACGGCGGCTCACGCCGCGCGGTCAACCGGACGTTCCTGGTGCGCGACATCCTGACCAGCGCGTACGTGTACCTCTCCGCCATGGCCGACTACGTGGCCCACGGCGGCCGGTCGCGCGGCTCGGTGCTCTACACCGACCCGGCCGGCGCCCTGCCGCGCGCGGGCCACGGCCCCGCCGCCGCCGCCGAGCTCGACCTGCCGGAGGAGTTCCGGTTCGCGCTCGACGGCGGCGCGCTCGACGACGTCGTCCAGGAGGTCGCCTTCACCCCGGACGACGGCGCGGGGAAGGTGACGTTCGCGTGGCGCCCGCGCCGGCCGATCCCGTCGGGCGACGACTTCTTCGAGAACGTCTGGCGGGACTTCCGCGAGCACGGCAACGTCGGCTGACCCTCCCCCTCCTCCTCCCTTTCGATGTCGTACCTCCTTGCGGTACGGAGCCCGGAACGCAAGGAAGTACGACATCGAAAGGGAGGGAACGAGACGGCCCGCGCCCCGGTGAAGGGCGCGGGCCGTCTCCGCGACCGGGGGCGTCGTTCAGAGGTAGGGCAGCACGTGGCGTGCGTAGCGGTCCGCCAGCGTGGCCACCGTCTCCGCCGGGGGGCGGGCCCAGATCTCCTCGTTGAAGATCTCGACCTCGACGTCGCCCGTGTACCCCGCCTCGGCGACCCACCGGGTGATCGTCGCGAAGTCGACGTAGCCGTCGCCCACGTGACCCCGCGAGTTGAGCGGCTCGGCCGCCAGGGGCAGCACCCAGTCGCACACCTGGTACGACGCGAGGCGCCCCTCGGCGCCCGCGCGCGCCACCTGCGTGCGCAGGTCCGGGTCCCACCACACGTGGTACGTGTCGACGACGACGCCGACGACGTCGGGGTCGAACGGGGCAGCGAGGTCGAGCGCCTGCCCGAGCGTCGAGACGACGGCCCGGTCGGCGGCGAAGAGCGGGTGCAGCGGCTCGAGCACGAGCCGGACGCCGTGCTCGGCCGCGTAGGGCGCGAGCTCGCCGATACGGTCGGCGACGCGCTGCCGCGTCGCGACGAGGTCGCGCGCCCGGTCGGCGCTTGCGACGGACGTGCCTGCGACGGACGTGCCTGCGGCGGGCGCGCCTGCGACGGGCGTGCCTGCGGCCGATAGGCCGACGTGGTCGGCGGTACGGCTCGTGCCGACGTGGTCGGCGGTACGGCTCGTGCCGACGTGGTCGGCGGTACGGCTCGTGCCGACGTGGTCGGCGGTACGGCTCGTGCCGACGTGGTCGGCGGTACGGCTCGTGCCGACGTGGTCGGCGGTACGGCTCGTGCCGACGTGGTCGGCGGTACGGCTCGCGCCGACGTGGTCGGCGGTACGGCTCGCGCCGACCGCGGACGGCCGCGGCGGGTAGGGCCGTGCCGGCCCGCCCGGGGCGGTCGCTGCGGGCAGCCCGCCGACGACGAGGATGAGCTCGTGCGTGCCGAGCGTTGCCGCCTCGCGGATCGCGAGCCGGTTGTCCTCGAGCGCGGCGGCGGCGCCCGCGGCGTCGGCCGCCGTGAGGAAGCCCCCACGGCACAGCGACGAGACCCGCAGCCCCGCCTCGGCGACGATCCGGGCCGCCTTCTCCGCGCCGACCTCCTGCACGCGGTCCCGCCACGGCCCGACGGCGCCGAGGCCCGCGGTCGCGGCGGCGTCGCACGCCTCGGCGAGCGTCGCGTGCTTCGTCGTCGCGGTGTTGAGCGACAGGCGCGACAGGTCGGTCACAGCACGATCTCCGGCACGTCGAGGCGGCGGCCCTCGGCCGACGAGCGCAGGCCCAGCTCGGCGAGCTGCACGCCGCGCGCGGCCGAGAGCAGGTCGTAGCGGTGCGGGCGCCCGGCGACGACGTCGCGCAGGAACTCCTCCCACTGCACCTTGAAGCCGTTGTCGATGACGGCGTTGTCGGGCACCTCGGTCCACTGCTCGCGGAAGCGCTCGGGCGTGGGCAGGTCGGGGTTCCACACGGCCTTGGGCGTGACGGAGCGCGGCTGGACGCGGCAGCCGAACAGGCCGGCCACGGCCGAGCCGTGCGTGCCGTCCACCTGGAACTCGACGAGCTCGTCGCGGTGCACGCGCACGGCCCACGAGGAGTTGATCTGGGCGACCACGGGGTCCCCGGCCGGGGTGGTGAGCGTGAAGATGCCGTAGGCGGCGTCGTCGGCGGTGGCCTGGTAGGCCTGGCCGTGCTCGTCCCAGCGCGTGGGGACGTGGGTGGCCGTCTGCGTCGTGACGGACGTGACCTGGCCGACGATGCCCTCGAGGACGTAGTTCCAGTGCGGGTACATGTCGGTGGACATCGAGCCGCCGTCGGCGAGGCGGTAGTTCCACGACGGGCGCTGGGCGGGCTGCACGTCGCCCTCGAACACCCAGTACCCGAACTCGCCGCGCAGCGACAGGATGCGGCCGAAGAAGCCCTCGTCCACGAGGCGGCGCAGCTTGACCAGGCCGGGCAGGTAGAGCTTGTCGTGCACGACGCCGACGGTCACGCCGGACCGGGCGCCGAGCCGGGCGAGCTCGACGGCGTCGGCGAGGTTCTCGGCCGTCGGCTTCTCGGTGTAGACGTGCTTGCCGGCCTCGAGCGCCTTGGTGAGCGTCTTGACGCGCAGCGAGGTCATGGAGGCGTCGAAGACGACGTCGGTCGCGGGGTCGGCGATGATCCCGTCGAGGTCGGTGGTCCACTCGGCGATGCCGTGCTGCTCCGCGAGCTCCGCGAGCCGGGCGCCGTTGCGCCCCACCAGCACAGGCTCCACCTGCACGCGCGTCCCGTCGGGCAGCTCCACGCCGCCGGCGTCGCGGATCGGCAGGATCGAACGGACGAGGTGCTGGCGGTAGCCCATGCGGCCGGTGACGCCGTTCATGGCGATCCGCAGGGTTCGGGTGGCGGTCATGCTCGCTCCGAGGGGTCGGGCGGCCTGCGCGGCCGCGTCGGGGCATCCATCGTTGGAATGCGCTTTCCGAGCGTAGCGGACGGGGCCGCCCCGTCAAGATGCCTGGTGGCGAGCGTGCTGCCGCGGAACCCGCCCTTGCGCATCGTTTCGCGAGTTTGTAACGTTTCAATCACGCACTTGACGGGCGTTAAGCGCTTTCCCGTACGATCGGCGACGCGCAACCCCGCTGAGCAAGGAGGCTCACTGCAATGAAGCGATCCCTCGTCGGTGCCGTCGGCATGGTCGCCGCCGCATCGATGGTCCTGACCGCGTGCTCGAGCGGCGCCAACGCCGGCGCCGGTGGCGCCGGGGCTGACGACCCGAACCGCGAGAACCCGGGCGCGGAGCCCGTCACCCTGGTCCTGAACTGGTGGGGCAACGACGACCGGGCCAGCCGCTACGCGCAGGCCGTCGACCTGTTCGAGAAGGAGTACCCCTGGATCACGGTCACCACGGGCTTCTCCGACTTCCCGTCGTACTGGGAGGCCAAGGCCACCGAGGCCGCCGGCAAGGCGCTGCCCGACGTCTTCCAGTTCGACTCCGCCTACCTGCGTGAGTACGCCCAGTTCGGTCACGTGCTCGACCTCAAGCCGCTCATCGACGACGGCACCATCGACCTGTCCGGCTACGACGAGAAGCTCGTCGCCGGCGGCCAGGTGGACGGCAAGCAGGTCGCCATCCCGACGTCGACGAACACCCTCGCGATGGTCGTCAACCCCGACGTCGCGGCCGCCGCAGGCGTCGACCTGCCGAAGGACGGCTACACCTGGGACGACCTCAACACGTTCATGGAGGACGTCGCCGGGGCGGACACCAAGACCGCCGACGGCTACAAGCTCTACGGCTCCGCCGACTACACCGGCACGTTCTGGATCTTCCTGCAGAGCCTCGTCCAGCAGGGCACCCAGCCGTTCACCGACGACGGCAAGCTGAACTTCAAGGAGTCCGACGTCGTCGAGTGGCTCAAGTCCACGGCCGACCTGCGCGGCGGCGACGCCATCTACCCGGCGGCCCGCGCCGCGGCCGTCAAGCCGAAGACCGGCCTCAGCATGAACGAGTCCGTCGGCGAGATCACCTGGGACAACTTCCTGGCCGCCTACACCGCGGACTCGGGCAAGGACAACCTCAAGCTCATCCCGATCCCCTCCGGCCCCGACGGCACGGGCAACTTCTTCCGCCCGTCGATGCACCTGGCCGCGGGTGCGAACACCGAGCACCCGTACGAGGCCGGCCTGCTGATCAACTTCCTCCTCACCAACCCCGAGGTGGGCAAGATCTTCGGCACGTCCAAGGGCGTCCCCGGCGACAAGGCGCAGCGGGACGCCATCGAGGCCCCCGCGGGCTCGGTCGACGCGCAGGTCATCGCGTTCGAGGACCAGATCGGCACCACCGAGACCACCACGGCGCCGATCCCCGTCAAGGGCTTCGGCACCATCGAGGCCAGCTGGCTGACCCTCTCCGAGGAGCTCGGCAACGGCCTGACCACCCCGGAGGACTTCGCCAAGCGCTGGTTCTCCGAGGTCCAGAACGCGGTCGGCTGACCCGTCGGGTCCCGCGTGCGGCGCACTCCCGTGCCGCACGCGGGACCCCGTGGCATCTCTGCGAGGAACTGATGACGATGACGATCTCCACGCCGTCCCGCGCCGCCGAGCAGCCCGCTGCCGCGACGCCGTCGCGCCGGAAGCGGACGTTCGGGCGCGACACCCGCGCCGGGTACGCCTTCCTGGCCCCCTGGCTGCTGGGCTTCTTCCTGCTGACCGCCGGCCCGATGGTGGCGTCGCTCTACCTGGCGTTCACCGACTACAACCTGTTCGGGGCGCCGAGCTTCGTGGGGCTGGACAACTTCCGGCGCCTGCTCACCGACCCGGACTACCTCCAGGCCTGGAAGGTCACGGGGACCTACGTGGTGCTCGGCACGCCCGTCAAGCTCATCGCGGCGCTCGCCGTCGCGATGCTGCTCAACACGCGGTTCCGCGGCAAGGGCTTCTACCGGTCGGCGTTCTACCTGCCCTCGCTCGTGGGAGCCAGCGTGTCGATCGCCATCGTCTGGAAGGCGATGTTCATCGACAAGGGCCCCGTCGACACGATCCAGCAGTTCTTCGGCGCCCCGGCAGGCGGCTGGGTGGGCCGCCCGGAGATGACCATGCCCATGCTCATCCTGCTCACCGTGTGGCAGTTCGGCGCCCCGATGGTCATCTTCCTCGCGGGCCTCAAGCAGATCCCCGTCCAGCTCTACGAGGCCGCCGCCGTCGACGGCGCGGGCCCGTGGCGCAAGTTCACGAGGATCACCATCCCGATGCTCTCGCCGGTGCTGTTCTTCAACCTGCTGCTCGAGACCATCCACGCGTTCCAGATCTTCAACAGCGCGTACATCATCTCGTCGGGCACGGGCGGCCCCGCCCGTTCCACGCTCTTCTACACGCTCTACCTGTACTTCCGCGGGTTCCGCGACTTCCAGATGGGCTACGCCTCGGCGATGGCGTGGGTCCTCGTCGTGGTCATCGGCATCGTCACCGTCATCTTCTTCCGCAGCTCTCGGCTGTGGGTGCACTACTCGGGGGAGAGCCGATGAGCACCGTCACGTTCGACCCGTCCACCGCCGTCGACCTCGCGACGTCGGCCAAGCTGCACCAGCAGGCGCAGGCCCGGCTGCGGGCCAAGGCCGTCGTCTTCCACGTGCTCGTGCTCGTGGTCGTCGCGGTGGTGCTCTACCCGGCGCTGTGGATGGTCGTCTCGTCGTTCAAGCCGTCGTCCGACATCGTCGGCAACG
Organism: Xylanimonas protaetiae; assembly: GCF_004135385.1. Taxonomy (NCBI): domain Bacteria; kingdom Bacillati; phylum Actinomycetota; class Actinomycetes; order Micrococcales; family Promicromonosporaceae; genus Xylanimonas; species Xylanimonas protaetiae. Next base: position 2,072,829 of record NZ_CP035493.1, read on the forward strand.
TCAGCCTGTGGCCCACGCACGGGTCGTTCGCCAACTTCCGTAAGGCGCTGGGCGGCATCGGCGGCGTCTCGTTCTGGACGTTCTTCCAGAACTCGGTGATCCTCGCCGTCGGCAGCGTCGTCGGCATCACCGTGTCGTGCTCCGTGACGGCGTACGCGTTCGCCCGCATCAGCTTCCCGGGCCGCAACGTGTTCTTCGTCCTGATGATCGGCACGCTGCTGCTGCCGTTCCACGTCGTGATCATCCCGCAGTACATCGTGTTCAACACGCTCGGCCTGGTGAACACGTACGTGCCGCTGCTCATCGGCAAGTTCCTCGCCGCCGACGCGTTCTTCGTGTTCCTCATGGTGCAGTTCATGCGCAACCTGCCGCGCGAGCTCGACGAGGCCGCGCGCATCGACGGCGCCGGGCACGTGCGGATCTTCACGTCGATCATGCTGCCGCTCATGAAGCCGGCCCTGGTGACGAGCTCGATCTTCGCGTTCATCTGGTCCTGGAACGACTTCTTCGGCCCGCTGCTCTACCTCAAGAGCCCGCAGTTCTACACGCTGCCCATCGCGCTGCGGCTCTTCGTCGACCAGACCTCGGTGTCCGACTACGGTGCCCAGATGGCCATGGCCGTGCTCGCGCTCGTCCCCGTGCTCCTGTTCTTCCTCGTGTTCCAGCGCTACCTCGTCGAGGGCGTGGCCACGCAGGGACTCAAGGGCTGACCGTGGCACGCGACGCGACGCCGGCGGGGGAGGCCGCGGAGGCCGCCCCCGCCCCGCGCACGGCCGACGCCCGGCGCGTGTTCGGGGCCGGGTCGTTCGGGCTGTTCGCCGAGATGCTGCTCGTGGGGCTCGGTGTGTCCGTGCTGAGCCTGCTCGCCGTGACCGCACTGCCCGCGTTCGCGGCGGGCATCGCGCACGTCCGCCGGCACCTGCAGGGCCGTCCCGACGGCGTCGCCGACCTCGGCCGGGACTTCCTCGCGGCGCTGCGCGGCGGCTGGGTCTGGGGGGTCGTCGTCGCCGTCGTCCTCGCGGTGCTCGGGTTCAACCTGGCCGCGGCGGCGTCGGGCACCGTGCCGGGCGGTGCGGGCGTGCTCGTGGTGACCGCCCTGGTCGCGGGCGTCGTCGTCGTCGCGCTGCTGCGGTCCGCGGTCCGCTGGGAGCGGGGGGCGCGCTGGCGCGCCCTCCTCGCCGCCGGCGCCCGGGAGACCTACGACGACGTCGTGGGCACCGGCCTGCTGCTGCTCGCGGTGGGGCTGAGCGGCGTCATCGTGTGGATGTTCGCCCCGCTCGTCGTGATCGTCCCGGGCCTGCTCTCGTTCGCCGTCGCGGCGGTCGAGGCGCGGACCCGCTGAACCCCGGAGACACCATGGGCCTGACGGCTGTCATCGACCTGGACCTGCCCGGCGCCACCATCAGCCGTCACGTGTACGGCCACTTCGCCGAGCACCTGGGCCGGTGCATCTATGGCGGGTTCTGGGTGGGGGAGGACTCGTCGGTGCCGAACGTGCGGGGCATCCGCTCCGACGTGGTCGAGGCGCTGCGCGCCATCGCGATCCCGAACCTGCGCTGGCCGGGCGGCTGCTTCGCGGACGACTACCACTGGCGGGACGGCATCGGCCCGCGCGACCAGCGGCCCCGGATGGTCAACTCGCACTGGGGCGACGTCGTGGAGGACAACGCGTTCGGCACGCACGAGTTCATGGACCTGTGCGAGCTGCTCGGCGCGGACCCGTACGTGTCGGGCAACGTCGGGTCGGGCACGGTGGCGGAGATGTCGGCGTGGGTGGAGTACCTGACGCGTGCGGACGACTCGCCGATGGCGGCGCTGCGGCGTGCGAACGGGCGCGACGAGCCCTGGCGCGTGCCGTTCTGGGGTCTGGGGAACGAGGCGTGGGGCTGTGGCGGGAACCTGCGTGCCGAGCAGTTCGCGTCGCTGGCTCGCCAGTACGCCACCTACGTGCGCGACCAGGGCGGCCACCGGACGTGCCGCGTCGCCGCCGGCGCGTCCGACGCGGACTACCACTGGACCGAGACGCTCCTGCGGTCGTTCGACGATCTCGCGGCGGACCCGGCGACCCCGGCCGCGCCCTTCCAGGCTGTGTCGCTGCACTACTACACGATGACCGGGCCGTGGTCCGACAAGGGGTCCGCCACCGGCTTCGGCACCGACGGCTGGTACGTCGCGCTCGCCCGCGCCCGCCACATGGACGAGCTGCTCACCCGGCACTCGACCGTCATGGACCGGCACGACCCGTACCGCAAGGTGGGGCTCGTCGTCGACGAGTGGGGCACCTGGTGGAACGTGGAGCCGGGCACGAACCCGGGGTTCCTGTACCAGCAGAACACCCTGCGGGACGCGCTCGTCGCGGCGGTGCACTTCGACGCCTTCCACCGGCACGCGGAGCGTGTGGTCATGACGAACATCGCCCAGACCGTCAACGTGCTCCAGGCGATGATCCTGACCGACCCGGACACGGGGGCGCTGGTGCTCACGCCGACGTACCACGTGTTCGCGATGAACACCGGGCACCACGACGCCGCCGCGCTGGCCGTGCACCTGCGCGACGTCGAGACCCGCACGGTCCACGGCGGCGAGCTCCCGCTGGTCTCGGCGTCCGCGTCGGTCAAGGACGACGCCGCGCTGGTCTCGTTGTCGAACCTCGACGCCGACACCGCCCGCACGGTCGTGCTCGACCTGCGCGGGCGTGACGTCGTCGGGCACCGGGCGCGCGTGCTGACCGCGCCCGCGCTCGACGCGCACAACACGCCCGACCGGCCACGGGACGTCGCCCCCGTGGACCACGCCGGCGTGCGGTCCCACCCGCGCGGGCTCGAGGTCGACCTGCCCGCGCACTCCTACGTGACCGTCACCCTCGCCCTGCGCTGACGGTCCGCATCCTGGGCCCGCGGCGTGCTCCGCTTCCGTGGTGCGCGCCGGATCTGGCAGAGTGGCGGACCATGTCGCAGAACGTCTCCGCCGCCTCCGCGCCCACGTCGGCGCGCACGCTCGTCGAGTCCCTTCCCGCGGGCCGGACCCGCGCGGTCGTCGCCGTCGTCGCCGGCGCGCTCGCGGTCGCCGTGATCGGCCAGGTGTCGGTGCCGCTGTGGTTCACGCCGGTGCCGCTGACGCTCGGCACGCTCGCCGTGCTCGGCGTCGGCGCCGCGCTCGGCCCGCGCCTCGCGGCCGCCTCGATCGCCCTCTTCGCCGTCGCCGGCGTGCTGGGCGCCCCCGCCTTCGCGGGCGGCACCCACGGCTGGGCGTTCGCCTCGTTCGGCTACGTGCTCGGCTACCTGCCCGCCGCGGTGCTCATGGGCTGGCTGGCCCGCACGGGCCGTGACCGCTCCGTGTGGAAGACGTTCCTCGGCGCGCTGCTCGCCACCACGCTCGTCTACGCCGTCGGCGCCCCGTGGCTCGCCGTCTACGCGCACCTCGGCCTCCACGACACCCTCGCGATGGGCGTCACGCCGTTCCTCGTCGGCGACGCCGTCAAGGCCGGGTTCGTCGCCCTCGCGCTGCCGGGCCTGTGGGCCGCGCAGCGCTTCGTCTCGGAGCGCCGCGCGAACGACTGACCTCAGCTCGCCGGCACCTCGAACCGGACCCGTACCCACGCGCCGACTGCGCCGCTCTGCGGGTCGTAGTACCGCAGCGCGAGCTCGTGCGTCCCGGGGCTCAGCACCGGCAGGGCACGGGTCAGCGGGCTGCTCGGCAGGAGGTGGCTGTCGCCGGTGGGCAGGCCGTCGACGATCGCCTCGACCCAGAGGCCGGCCGTCCCCGTGAACTTCACCGTCGTGCCGTCCTTCGCGACGCCGACGACCGTCGGCGCCTGGAAGTGGACCGGGTGGGACACGGCGACCGGCTCCGACCGCCGGTCGCCGACGGACTGCGTCACGGTCAGCTTCCACGGGGTCTGCGGCACCGTCCCCGGGTCGAGGGTCACCCCCCACGTCCCGTCGGCGGCGGCGGTCGCCGCGGCGACCTGCTGCCCGTCCTTGGTGGCGACGACGACGAGCGCGCCTGGGACTGCGGTGCCCGTGAGGCGCGGGAGGTAGGGGCCCTCGACGAGAGGATCGAGCACCACGGCGGCCAGCGGTGCGACGTCGGCCGGTCCCTCACCGCCGGGTCCGCCCGGCTCCGGGGCCGTGGGCTCCGGGGCGGGGGCCGGGTCCGTGGGCGACGGGTCGGGCGGGGGCTCGTCGCCGGGGGCCGGGATGTCGCCCGGGGGTCGGCCGGAGCGGGATCGCCCGGACCTTGGGCGCCAGGGTCTGCGTCCGGTGCGGTCGGGCCGGGTTCCGCCGGGGCCGGGTCGGCGGGGGTGGGCTCCGCCGGCGCAGGATCCACGCGGCTGGGCTCGGGGACCGGCTCGGCCGGGACGGGTGCCGCGGGAGCAGGCTCGACCGGGACCGGTTCGGCCGAGACCTGCTCGGTCGGGGCCGGGTCCTCGGCGGCATCCGGTTCCGGCGCGAGCGGCGCGACCGAGAGCACCGACCCCTCGGACACCAGCGCCGCCGTCGTCGGCCCGCCGGGCGCGGCCGGGCGCGGCGTCGGAACGGGTGCCGGTGCCGGGGGCTCCGCGCCGGGCTCTGGGCCGGGCGCGCTGTCGGGCATCGAGGCAGGCTCCGCCGTCCGGTTCGCAGGGGTGGATCCGGCCGGGTGTCCCGACGCCGCCGACGTGGCCGCCGGCGCGTCCTTCTCCTGCCAGTCCGTCACCGCGGCGGCGACGCCGGCGACGCCGAGCACCGCGGCGACGGTCGCGGCTGCCACGGTCCAGCCCGCCGAGACGGTCGAGGCGGCCGCGGCAGACGCCGCGGCCGCGCCAGAGCCCGCGCCCGCGCCCGCCGAGACGGCGGCGGACCCGGATGCCGTTGCCGACCCGGTTCCCGCCGCGAACCCAGTTCCTGCCGCGGATCCCGTTCCCCCAGCGGACCCGGTCCCTGCCGCAGGCCCCGAGCCCACGGCCGGGCCGCCGCCCGCCGCGCCCACGCCGACCCCGGCCCCCGCCGGGCTCGCGGCGGGCCCGCCCGCTCCGGGCGCGGCCAGGAAGCCCGCCGCGACCGGCCCGCACACGAGCGGCACGAGCACCGCGCGCAGCCGGCCGGCGACGTCGTCGAGCTCGTCGGCGAGCACCGCGCAGCGCTCGCACGCCCTCAGGTGCCGTTCGAGGGTGCGGTGGTCGCGGCGCGCGAGCGTGCGGCGGGCGTGGGCGCCGAGCCGCTCCACGGTCCAGCGGCACCCCGGGTCGACGTCGGCGCCCGAGACGTGCGCCTGGACCCATGCGGTGCGGAGGCGGTCGCGGGCCCGGGACGCCATGGTCGCGGCGGCTCCGGGGCCGAGCCCGAGGTACCGGCCGGCGTCGCCGGAGGACATCCCCTCGACCTCGGTGTACCAGAGGATCTCGCGCACCTCGGGCCGCAGGGAGCTGAAGGCCCGGGCCGCGATCGAGCGGTCGAGCACGGCGGCGTCGAAGACGGAGTCGGGGTCGGCGACCTGGGCCACGGCGTCGATGGAGTCGCGTTCGACGTGCGCGCGCCCCCACGTCGCGGCGACGTTGCGGATCGTCGCGTACAGGTAGGGCCGGAAGGCGCCGTCGGGGCCGGCCCCGCGCGCGATCGCCGCGAGGATGCGTGCGAACGCCTCCTGGACCAGGTCGTCGGCGTCGTAGCGCCGCGTGATCTGTGCTGCCGCGCGACGTCCCGCGGCGGAGTGCCGGTACCAGAGCTCGGCGCTCGCGTCGTCCGAGCCTGCGCGGGCGAGGCGCACCAGGTGCGCGTCGGAGGTCTGCGTCAGATCGTCGACGGCAGTCCCGGCTTCGATCATGCGCACCTCCCGCGCCCGTCCCTGGCAGTCGGTGGTGACCATCCCGCGTCGGTGCGCCGGACGCGAGCCCGATGGCGCCGGGCGGCGCTCGCGTGGCGCTGGGTGCTCGGCGGACCCCTCAGGCGGCGGCGCAGGCGGCCGTGCGCAGCTCGGACGGGGTCTGCCCGGTCGCCTCGACGACGGCGCGGCGCAGGCCGACGGCGGAGCCGAACCCCGTGAGCGCCGCGATGTCCTCGAGCGGGGCGTGGGAGAGGAGCGGGTCGCGCAGCCGGGCGACGGCGTGCTGCGTGCGCAGGTCGTGGATGTGCTGCGTGACGGACCGCCCGTCGGCCTCGAAGAGACGCTGGAGCGTGCGGCGTGACAGCCCGAGCCGCCTCGCGACCGTCTCGGAGCTCAGGTCCGGGTCCGTGTAGTGCGCGGCGATGACCCGCAGCGCGCTCTGGCGCCGCAGCTCCGGCTCCCAGGTCGTGGACCCGGCGACGGCGAGCGACGTCACGGTGCTCGACACCATGGGCCCCAGCACCCCGGCGAGCTCCCTGCGGCCGTCGTGCGAGATGCCGCGGGCCTCCTGGCGGAGCAGGTCGAGCAGGAACGCGGCGAGCGCGCTGGGCACGGCGATGGCGGCACGCCCGACGACGAAGGGCCTCGTCACGGGCATGGCGGTCAGGCCGGGCGTCGTCGGGGGGACGTCGCACAGCAGCACGCGCGCCGGGCCGTCGCTCGCCCACCCGATCCGCGAGTCGGCCTGGAGCAGCGCGGCGTCGCGCGGCGCGAGCACGTCCTGCGCGTCGGGGTGGAGGAGGCGGACCTTGCCGCCGAGCACCATGCACAGCCGCGGTGCGCCCGGCGTGCGCGCGAACACCTGGGAGTCGCCGGCGAGCCGCACGGGCCCGTGCTCGACGCACGTCACGACGAGGTCGCCGAACTTGGCCGCCGCGCGCAGGGTCGGCCCGTCGCCGCGCGGGGCAGGTCGGCTCCCGCCTGCCGGGGTCGCGTGCCGGGCGCGCATCGTCGTCGTCATCGGAACCACTCCTCTCGGGAGCACGCGCCGCGTCGGTGCCCCGCCTGGTGGCGGGAGCCGGACGCGTCGCGTTGCCTTCGCTTGCCCTGCAGGACGCGCGGAGGCGGTGTCCGTCACAGGGAAGAGGCGTGACACGCGTCACACGGGAGCGGACCCGGGGTGGGGATGGTCGACGGCGTAGCGGCAGGCGAGCACGCCCGTCGTCGTCGGCACGGCCTCGACGAGGCGGAGGTCCTTGCGGTGCTCGTCGGCGAACAGGCGGTGCCCCGACCCGAGCACGACCGGGTGGACGAGCAGGACGTACTCGTCGACCAGGCCGGCCTCGTCGAGCGACGCGACCACCTCGCCGCTGCCCAGCACGGTCAGCCGGCCGTCCCACGACTCCTTGAGGCGCCGCACCGTGAGGTGGGCGTCGCCCGCGTGCAGCGTGCTGTTCGGGTAGGGCAGCGGCGTCGACGGGTCGCGGCTGACGACGTGCTTGGGCGCGTCGACGAGCGCGTCCGTGTACGGGTTCGGCCGGGGCTGCGCGGTCCAGTGCCGCAGCAGGTCGTAGTACGTGCGGACGCCGAGCAGCATGCCGGTGCTCGCGGCCATGGCCCGCTGCGCGAACCGCGCGAGCACGTCGTCGTCGTACCCGACGGCCCAGCCGCCGTGGGCGAACCCGCCGCGCTCGTCCTCGTCCGCGCGGCCGGGGGCCTGCATGACGCCGTCGAGCGTCACGGCCTCGTACACGCAGATCGTCCCCATCGCTGACCTCCCGAGGACCAGCGTTGCGGCGCATGATGGAAGGCACCACTCGACGGAGGGGGAGGACTGCCATGAAGGCGAACGTGGGGGACCGGATCGTGCGGGCGTCGGGGCACGTGGACGGCGCCGTGCGCTACGGCGAGATCACCGGGGTGGAGCGGGCCGACGGGTCGCCGCCGTACCGGGTGCGCTGGACGGACACGGGCGAGGAGTCGCTCGTGTACCCCGGGACCGACTGCATGGTCGCGCCGGGCGAGGGCGCACCGGCCGAGCCGGCGCACGCGCACGGACGCACCTGGACGGTGCAGGTGACGATGGTCGAACGGGGCGCCAGCACGACGGCGGAGGCCACGCTCGTGGCCGGCGAGGTGGGCAGCCTGCGGGCCGTGGGTCAGGCCCGCAAGGACCCGGCCGACGTCGCGCTCGCCGTCGTCGGCGACGAGATCGCGGCCGGGCGGGCGCTGCGGCGTCTGGCGGACGCGCTGCTGGGGCAGGCGGAGGCGGACATCACGACGTCGACGGGCATCCCCGGCCACGTGCACCGGTGACGGCGCTGCTCAGCTGGTGACGGTGCTGCTCAGCCGAGCAGGTTCGCCCCGTACTTGAGGACCACGACGGCGACCGTGGCGACGAGCCACGCCGCGAGAATGAAGCCGAGGCCGCCCGAGCGCACCACGGACATCGCGAACCGCTGCAGCCGCGGCGGCCAGCGGAGGTTGTCGTCCAGGATGTTGAGGTGGAGCATCGAGAAGAACACCACGGTGGTCGCGAGCTGCACGGTCAGGCACCAGACGCACAGGAAGCCGATGGTGAACACGGCCTCGAAGAACAGCCAGTAGGCGAACACGAACCCGAAGAGGTAGATCGTCTGCGCGGCGATCATGAACCAGCGCGGGAACCGCATCCCGGCCAGGCCGAGCACGGCGACGGTGATGACCACGGACTCGGCGGCGATGCCGAGGAACGCGTTGGGGAACCCGAAGAGCGAGGCCTGCCACGTCAGGGCGACCTTCGAGCAGGAGAACACCGCGCCGAAGTCGCAGGAGAGCGCCAGCGTCGGGTCCTCGGCGAGCCGTATGGCATCGACGGACAGGACGAACGCCGCGACGAGCGACGCGAGCGCGCCCACGAGCATCTCGCCGAACAGCCACTTCCGGGAGTGGAAGAAGCCCTGAGGACGGTCATCGGTGGCGTCGACGTCCACGCCGGAGACACTCGTGGTGGTCACGGAGGTCACAGTAGCGCCCGCTCCTGGCGGCGAGGTGTCAGTTCGCGTCAGGAAGGTCGTACGCGGCCTTGACCACCAGGACGGGCACGGCCGCGTCCAGCAGGACGCGCTGCGTGGTCGTCCCCATGACGAACGTGCCCTGGCTGGACCGCTTGCGCGCGCCGACGACGACGAGCGTCGCGTGCACGGCCTCGGCCTCGTCGAGGATCGCGTCGGAGGGCTCGGCCTGCTCGGCGCGGAAGGCGACCGTGGGCGGGGCCAACGACGCGGGCAGGTCCGCGAGCTGGGCCGCGAGCGCCGGGGGCGTCGTGTCGCCGGGGTTGAGCATCAGGACGGCCAGGGGAGGTGGCGGCGGGCCGCCTCCGCGATGCCCGCCCGGAGCGCGGCCTCGCCGTGAGGGGAGTCGTTGCAGGCCACGAGCACGGTCATGACGTCACCTTCTCACGGCGCGAGGGCCGGGACACCCAGTCCGGCGGGAAGCATCTCGGGGAGCGACTCGCGCAGGGCTGCGAGGCGGTGCGCGCGGGCCTCGCCGGCCAGCCGGTCGGCGGGTGCGGTGATGCTGACGGCCGCGACGGGGCGGCCGTCGCGCACGACGGCGACGGCGACGCAGCTGATGCCGGGCTCGTTCTCCTCGGTCTCCTCGCCGTACCCGCGGGCGTGCGCGAGGTCGACGGCGCGCCGGAGGTCGGCGGGGTCGGCGTCGTCGCCGGCGAAGCGGCGCAGGGCGTCGTCGCCGAGGGGCGTGCCGGTGGACTCGAGCGCGGCGAGCCAGGCGCGGCCGAGCGCGGTGGTCGCGGCGGGGCGGTGCCGCCCGACGGCGGACCAGACGCGCACGGCGCGCTGCGGCTCGACCTTGTCGAGGTAGACGATCTCGCGCCCGGCCAGGGCGCCGAGGTGGACGAGCTCGTCGACCTGCGCGCTGAGCGCGGCGAGGGCGGGGCGGAGCAGGTCGGGCAGGTTCTCCTCGCGCAGGAACGTGGTGCCGAGCACGAGCGCGGCGGCGCCGAGGCGGTAGGCGCCGTCGGCGGTCTGCTCGGCGTAGCCGCGGTGACGCAGCGCGGCGAGCGTGCGGTGCAGCGTGGCCTTGTGGACGCCGACGTCGGCGGCGAGGTCGGCGAGCGACGCCCCGGACGCCCCGGAGCGCGCGAGGGCGTCCAGTGCGAGGAGCGCCTTGTCGACGGCGCCGATCGGACTCGGGTCGGTCACGGGGGTCTCCGTCCGGTAGCGTTCGTTGCGCACCATACAACGGGCGTTTGCTATGACGAAACGCCTGGGTCATACATCGAACCTAGGAGTGGAGCACCGATGGTCCTCGACCGGATCGCCGCCGCCCGCATCGTCCCCGTCGTCGTCGTCGACGGCGCGGACGAGGGCGCCCGCCTCGCCGACGCCCTCGTGGCGGGCGGCCTGCCCATCGCCGAGATCACGCTGCGCATGCCGCGCGCGCTCGACGCCATCAAGGCCGTCGTCGCCGAGCAGCCCGACGTGCTCGTCGGCGCCGGCACCGTCACCAGCGTCGCGCAGGTCGACCAGGTCGTGGAGGCCGGGGCGTCGTTCCTCGTGTCGCCTGGCACCTTCGAGCCCGTGATCCGCCGCGCCCAGGAGCTCGGCGTGCCGATCCTGCCGGGCGTCGCGACGGCGTCCGACGTCATGCGCGCCCTCGACCTCGGGCTCGAGGTCGTCAAGCTGTTCCCGGCCTCCGTCGTCGGCGGCCCCGCGGCCATCAAGGCCCTGAGCGCGCCCTTCCCGGGCCTGCGCTTCATGCCCACGGGCGGCGTCAACGCCGCCAACCTGCACGACTACCTCGACCTGCCGGCCGTCATCGCCGCCGGTGGCTCCTGGATGGTCGAGCGCCCGCTCGTCACCGCGGGCGACTGGGCCGAGATCACGCGCCGCACCGCCGAGGCCGTCGCCCTCGCCGCCCCCGCCACGACGACCGAGGAGAGCTGACCATGAGCCGGTCCATCCAGACCCGCCCCGCGGCCGAGTGCCGCTACGACATCGTCTCCCTCGGCGAGGTCATGCTGCGCCTCGACCCGGGCGACCGCCGCATCCGCACCACCCGCACGTTCGACGTGTGGGAGGGCGGCGGCGAGTACAACGTGGCCCGCGGCCTGCGCCGCGCCTTCGGGCAGCGCGCCGCCGTCGTCACCGCGCTCGCGGACAACGAGGTCGGCCGCCTGGTGGAGGACTTCATCCTCCAGGGCGGCGTCGACACGCAGCACATCCAGTGGAAGGCGTACGACGGCATCGGGCGCACCACGCGCAACGGCCTGAACTTCACCGAGCGCGGCTTCGGCGTGCGCGGCGCCGTCGGCCTCTCGGACCGCGGCAACACCGCCGTCTCGCAGATGAAGCCGGGCGAGTTCGACTGGGACGGCCTGTTCGCCCAGGGCGTGCGCTGGTTCCACACCGGCGGCATCTTCGCCGCGCTGTCGGAGTCGACGGCCGACGTCGCCGAGGAGGCCATGACGGCCGCGCGCAAGCACGGCACCGTCATCTCCTACGACCTCAACTTCCGCCCCTCGCTGTGGAAGGGCATCGGCGGCGAGGCCCGCGCGCAGGAGGTCAACAAGCGCCTCGCGTCGTTCGTCGACGTCATGATCGGCAACGAGGAGGACTTCTCCGCCTCGCTCGGCTTCGAGATCGAGGGCGTCGACGAGAACCTCACCGACCTCGACACGGGCGCCTTCCGCGCGATGATCGCCGAGGCGTCGGCGACGTACCCGAACTTCCAGGCCATCGGCACCACGCTGCGCGGCGTCAAGACCGCCACGGTCAACGACTGGGGCGCCATCGCCTGGTCGCGCGCCGAGGGCTTCGCCGAGGCGACGCACCGCCCCGACATGGAGATCTACGACCGCGTCGGCGGCGGCGACTCCTTCGCCTCCGGCCTGGCCTACGGCCTCATGGAGCTCGACACGCTCCAGCAGGCCGTCGAGTACGGCGCCGCGCACGCGGCCATCGCGATGACGACGCCGGGCGACACCACCACGGCCACCCTGGCCGAGGTGGCGAAGCTGGCCGGCGGCGGCAGCGCCCGCGTCCAGCGCTGAGCAGGATCCCGGCCCGGCGCCCCGCCGCAGGGCGGCGCCGGGCCGGGGGCGTCTCAGGCGCTCTCGCGCGCGACCAGCGTCGCGGGCATCACGACGCCCGACGGCGGCTCGCCCTCGATGGCGGCCACCAGCAGGCGCACCATCTCGAACGCCAGGCGCTCGTAGGGCTGCCGCATCGTCGTCAGGGCGGGCCGGCTGCGCTCGCCCGGGCCCGAGTCGTCGAACCCCACGACGGCCACGTCGCCCGGCACCGTGAGGCCGCGGTCGTGGAGCTCCTCGATCGCGCCCAGCGCCATGATGTCGTTGTGCGCGAACACGGCGTCGACGCCGGGGTCGCGGTCCAGCAGCTCGGCCATGCCCGCGCGCCCCGAGGCACGCGCGTAGTCACCGTGCACCACCAGCCGCTCGTCGTAGGACTCGCCGAGCGCCTCGTGGTAGCCCTCGTGCCGCAGCACGCCGCCGGGCGTGCCCTCCGGCCCGGTGATCGTCGCGACGCGCCGCCGGCCGCGCGAGAGCAGGTACCGGGTGGCCTCGCGCCCGCCGAGCCGGTCGTCGGCCGTCACCGACGACACCCGTCCCTCGTGCCCCAGCGCGACGCCGAGGGTCACCGTGGGCACCTCGTGCCGCAGCAGCGTGCCCAGCATCGGGTCGGAACGGTGGGTGCTCGCCAGCATGACGCCGTCGATGTGGCGTGCCGTGACGTAGTCGACCACGCGCCGGCGGTCGGCCTCGTCGCTGGCCATGAGAAGGACCAGCTGGAGGTCCCGGGCCGCCGTCGCCGCCGTGGCCCCGCGCAGCATGAGCGCGAAGACCGGGTCGTCGAACAGCAGGTGCTGGGGCTCCGTGATGAGGAACCCGACGGCGCCCGAGCGGCCCGTGGCCAGGGCGCGGGCGTGGGGGTTCGCCTGGAACCCCGTCGCGCGGATGGCCGCCTCGATGGCGGTGCGCGACTCGGCGGACACCCAGTGCCCGCCGTTGATGTAGCGGGACACGGTCCCGCGGGAGACTCCGGAGGCGGCGGCCACGTCCCGGATGGTCGGGCGCCTGCCGCCGCCTGCCGGAGACGTCATCCCTTGACCGCCGCCCCGGCCAGCGACGACACCAGCATCTTCTGAGTGAGCACGAAGAACATGATGAACGGGATCGCCACGAGAATCGAGCCCGCGGCGAAGTAGGTGAAGAAGTTGTTCCGGTCGGTGACGAACGAGAACAGCCCCAGCGCGATCGTCTGGTTCTGCGGGGACCGCAGCACCATGCGCGGGAAGATGAAGTCCATCCACGGCATCACGAAGCTCGTCACGCCGAGGAACACGAGGATCGGCTTGCACACGGGCACCACGATCCGCGCCCAGATGCGGAAGCTGGTGGCCCCGTCGATCCGGGCGGCCTCGTCGAGCTCGCGCGGCACGTTGTCCATGTAGGACTTCACCATCCACGTGGTGAACGGCAGGTTCCCCGCGAGGTACACGAGCACCAGGCCCCACAGCGTGTCCAGGCCGCCGATGCGCAGCAGGATCACGAAGATCGCCACCATGCCCACGAACGACGGGAAGACGTTGAGGACGAGCATGCTCATCATGAACGACTTCTTGAACGTGAACGTGAACCGGCTGAACACGTAGGCGCCCAGCGAGGCGAGCACGAGCGTCCCGGCGGTCGTCGCCGTGGCGATGACGAACGTGTTGCGGAACCACACCAGGTAGTTCGTGCTCGTGAACAGGTGGTGGAAGTGGTCCAGGGTGAAGCCCTGGCTGAACGGCACCACCGGCATGGACGCGATCGACCGCCCGGGCGTGAACGCGGCCGCGATCACGTGGACGATGGGCCACAGGACCGCGATCGACACCGAGCAGAGGATCACGACGATGACCGCCGTGTTGATCCGCTGGTTGCGTCTCGACTTCGCGACGTCGATGCCGGCCATCAGAGCTCACCCTCCTTGAAGGACTTCGTGCGTCGGAAGTTGTAGATCGCGAAGGGAGCGATGACCAGGAAGATCATGATCGCGAGCACCGACGCGTTGTGGTACTGCTGCAGGTTCACGGTGAGGTTGAAGATCCAGCTCACCATGAGGTCGGTGGCGCCCGCGGACGTCGTCGTCGTGTCCGGGAGGTTCGGGCCGCCGCCTGTCAGGAAGAACACCGCGCCGAAGTTGTTGATGTTGTGCGCGAAGCTCATGATCACGAGCGGCATCGTCTGGAAGACGATCTGCGGCAGCTGGATGCGGCGGAACACCTGCCAGTCGCTTGCCCCGTCCACCTTCGCGGCCTCGATGGTCTCGGCCGGGATGGACGTCATGGTGCCCGTGACGAGCAGCATGAAGTAGGGGAAACCGACCCAGAGGTTGATCATCACCATCGTGAACCGGGCGAGGTTCGGGTCGGTGAGCCACGGGATCGCGGCGTCGGTGATCCCGAGCGCGGCCAGCGTGCGGTTGAACGTGCCGAACGCGCCGTTGAGCATGTTCCGCCACACCAGCAGCGAGACGACGCCGGGGATGGCGTACGGCAGGATGAAGATCGCGCGGAACAGCGGCGTGATGCGCAGCTTCGAGTTCTTCAGCACGACGGCCATGAGCATGCCGCCGACGTACGTCGTCGCCGTCGCCAGGAAGGCCCACACGAGCGTCCAGACGAACACGCGGGCGACGGCGCCGCCCCACAGGTTGTCCCCGCCGAACAGGCGGACGAAGTTGTCGAAGCCCACCCAGTCGACCGTGTTCGCCGGCGGGATGTTCGCCGGGGCCGCGTAGTTGGTGAACGCGACGAGCGCGGAGAACACCAGGGGCACGACGACGAAGAACGCGATGAGGATGAACGTCGGGGTGAGCCCGATGATGGGGAAGGCGCGGTCGGCGACGGCGCTGAACCGCTTGTGCTTCTCGGACGGGAAGCCGCGCGTGTTGATCTCGCGGGCCGCCTTCGACGCGGACTTCACCGAGATGGCGTAGGCCGCCGCGAAGATGGCGACCACCGTGAGCACCATGACGCCGTCGATCATCATGAACAGCGAGTTGGGGCGCTCCCGGATGGGAAGGTGGGGCTGGGCCTCGCCGAGCGTGACGAGGCCGCCGATCAGGCGGACCGTCGTCGGCAGCGTCACGAGGAACACCAGCTCGACGAGCATGAAGGCGATGCCCTTGACGCGCTCCCGGAGCACGGTGACGTGCGCCAGGCCCATGAAGAGCAGGGACAACGTCCGGACCCGCCTCGGGTCCACGAGCTGTTCCCGGGCGGGGGGTGGGCTCACCGCGCTCCCGCCGAGCCGCGCTGCTACCAGGGTTGACACACCGGCCTCCTTGCCGAGTACTGCATGTTGCTGGGGGTGGGGGTGCCCGGCGCACGGGCGGCGAGCCGGTGCGCCGGGCGGGTCGAGAGCGGCGGACCGCTAGTCGGCGAGGATCACCGCGGTGGCGGCGTCGAGCTCGCTCTGCGGGGTGGCGCCGTTCCAGATGTTCGCCGACGCCGAGTTCAGGGCGTCCCACACCGCGGCCATGCGGGGGATCGACGGCATGGCGAACGAGTGCTCGAGCTGGGCGGCGAAGCCGTCGATGGCCTCGTTGTCGTAGCTGATGTCACCGGTCGAGACGCTCATGGCGCCGGTGATGTCGACACGCAGCTGCTGCATCTCGGGCGTGGTGAGGAACTCGGCGAAGGCCGCGGCCTCGTCCGGGTTGTCGGAGAACGCCGAGACGAACATCGTGCGCACGCCCGAGAAGGAGATCGCGGGGGTGTCCTGGCCGGGCAGCGAGAACATCGGCACGACGCCGAAGTCGACGCCCTGCTGGGTGAACGGCTCCACGTTCCACGGGCCCGTGATGTGGATCGCGGCGTTGCCGGCGGAGAACAGGCCGTCGACGGCGTCCGTCGTGAGGTCGCCGGCGGCGATCGGCAGGATCTCGCGCAGCTGCTGGAACGCCGTGAAGCCCTGGACCGAGGCGGCGGTGTTGACCTCGGGCTCGTCGGCGTTGGTGCCGTTCTCGCCGAAGAGGCGGTTGCCGTCCATGGTCATGAACGGGAACGTGTAGTAGAAGTTGCCGACGTCCATGACGAAGCCGTGCTTGCCCGGGTTCGCGGCGTTGAAGTCACGCGCGAACGTGATCAGCTCGTCGAACGTGGACGGCGGGGTGTCGACGAGGTCGCGGTTGTAGAACATCGCGTAGGTCTCGGCGGCGACGGGGTAGCCGTACAAGGTGCCGTCGAGCGTCAGGGCCGCGACGGAGAAGTCGAGGACGTTGTCGGCGACGGCGTCGGCGTCCGGGACCGCGAGGATGAGGCCCTGCTGCTGGAGGCTGCCGAGCGTGTCGTGCGGCGCGGCGAAGACGTCCGGGCCGACGCCGGCCGGGCCGTCGAGCGCGAGCTGGGTGGCGGCGTCGCCGAGCTCGACGTTGACGAACTCGACCGTGATGTTGGGGTAGCGCTCGGTGAACGCGGCCCCTGCCTGACGGATGAACTCGTCCGGGCCCTGGAGCGACTCCCACACGGTCAGGGTGACGGGCGAGCTCGTGTCGAGGTCGTCACCGGGCGCAGGGGAGCCCGCGCCTCCTGAGCCGTTGCCGCTGCCGCACGCGGTCAGCGACAGGCCGAGGGTGGCGGCCGCGCCGGCGACGAGGATCTTCCGAAGCTTCATTGCTGTTCCTCTCGGGATCTGGAGACAGGAGGTCCCGGGGGTGTGGGACAGCCTGTGTCCGGTCACGGTATCGAAGCGTCGCTGCTGGTGGCGCGGGTCGCACGACCGCCTGTCGCACCCCGTCCGGGGCGTCGTTCGGCGGCAGGTAAGGGACGGATGTGCGCCACTTTCCGTGCACGATCCCCCGCCGTCGTCGTGGGCGAAGCAGGCTGTGACCGTGCACAGTTCGTGCCGCTCATCAACGACGAGGAGACCCATGAGCACCGCGTTCACCCCCGGCCCCCGCTTCGAGGGATGGCTTCCCGGCGTCGAGTCGATCTGCTACGGCGGCGACTACAACCCCGAGCAGTGGCCCGAGGAGGTCTGGCACGAGGACGTCGCGCTCATGCGCGAGGCGGGCGTCAACCTGGTGAGCATCGGCATCTTCTCGTGGGCGCTGCTCGAGCCGCGCGAGGGCGAGCTCGACCTCGCCTGGCTCGACCGGCTCTTCGACCTGCTGCACGCGCACGGCATCCGCGTCTCGCTCGGCACCCCCACCGCCTCGCCGCCCGCATGGTTCTTCCACGCCTACCCGGACGCCCGCGTCGTCACCGCCGAGGGCACCGTGCTGGGCTTCGGGTCGCGCGGCATGGCGGCGCCGTCGTCCCCGCAGTACCGCAGCGCCGCCGTGCGGATCGCCGGCGAGCTGGCCCGGCGCTACGGCGACCACCCGGCGCTCGCGCTGTGGCACGTGCACAACGAGTACGGCGCCCCCGTCAACTGGGACTTCTCGGAGCACGCGCAGCGTGCGTTCCGCGCGTGGCTGACGGACCGCTACGGCAGCCTCGACGCGCTCAACGCCGCCTGGGGCACCCGGTTCTGGGGCCAGGTGTACGGCGCGTGGGAGCACGTGGGCGTGCCGGCCGCGACGCCGTCCGTGGTCAACCCGGCCCAGAAGCTCGACTTCGCGCGGTTCAGCGACGCGATGCTGCGCGAGTGCTTCACGGCCGAGCGCGACGCCATCCGGGCGCACTCCACCGTGCCCGTCACCACCAACTTCATGGCCGTCGCGTGCCCCGGCACCGACCTGTTCGCGTGGGCCCGCGAGGTCGACGTCGTCTCGAACGACCACTACCTCACCGCGGCCGACCCGCGGAACCATGTGGAGCTCGCCCTCGCGGCCGACCTGACCCGCTCGGTGGCGGGCGGCAAGCCGTGGATGCTGCTGGAGCACTCGACGTCGGCCGTCAACTGGCAGCCCCGCAACGTGGCCAAGCGCCCAGGGGAGGAGCTGCGCAACGCCGCCTCGCACCTGGGGCGCGGCGCCGACGCGATCATGTTCTTCCAGTGGCGGGCCTCGCGGTCCGGCGCGGAGAAGTTCCACTCGGCGATGCTCCCGCACGCCGGGACGGGCAGCCGCGTCTGGCGCGAGGTCGTCGACCTCGGCGCGACGCTGGGCAGGCTCGGCGAGCTGCGCGGGTCGCGCACGCGGGCCGACGCCGCGATCCTGTGGGACCAGGAGTCGTTCTGGGCGCAGAACCTGGAGTGGCGCCCGAGCGTCGACGCCGACCCCGCCGAGCGCGTCCGGACCTTCCACGACCGCCTGTGGCGCGACGGCCTGACGGTCGACCTGGCGCACCCGGGCCAGGACCTCAGCGGGTACCCGCTCGTGGTCGCCCCGGCGTCGTACCTGCTCACCGCGGACTCCGCCGCAAACCTCACGCGCTACGTGGAGGGCGGCGGCACGCTCCTGGTCTCGTACTTCTCCGGGATCGTGGACGAGCACGACCGCGTGCACGAGGGCGGGTTCATGGCGCCGCTGCGCGGCGCGCTCGGCGTGTGGGTCGAGGAGTTCCTGCCGCTGCGGGAGGGCGAGAGCCTCGAGGTCACGGGCCTGCGCGGCGACGGTGCGCCCACCGCCGGCACCGTGTGGTCCGACGCCCTCGTGCTCGACGGCGCCGACGTCGTCGCGACGTACGCCACCGGCCCCGCGGCCGGCGGCCCCGCCGTGACCCGCCACCGCCGGGGGCGGGCACCGGCTGGTACCTGAGCACGCAGCTCGACGTCGAGGCGCTCGCCCCGCTCCTGGGACGGGTGTACGCCGACGCCGGCATCGCGCCCTCGGGCCTCCCGGAGGACGTCGAGGTGCTGCGGCGCGTGGCGGGCGGGACGGAGTACACGGTCGCCATCAACCACGGCGACACGCCCGTGCGCGTCCCCGTGCCGGCCGGCACGGTGGACCTGCTGGACCCCGACGCGACGGACGACGCGGCCGGCAACGCGGCAACGCCGTCGGTCGTGGTGCCGGCCAACGCGGTGCGCGTCCTGCGATCCGTGGCGCGCGACGGCTGAGCCCGGCCGGCGGCCCCGCCCACCAGCCGGCCGCCCCCTCCTTTCAACGTCGTACTTCGTTGCGTTCTGATCGCCAGAACGCAACGAAGTACGACGTTGAAAGGGAGGGGGGTTCGGCCCGGTCGGTAGGGTTCCCGGGTGCGGCGCATCGTGAGGACCTGGGTGGACCCCTTCATCGTCACGTTGCTCGGCGTGCTCCTGCTCGGGCTCGTGGTGCCCTTCGGGCCGGGCGTGCTGCACGCGCTCGGCGTCGCGGCGGACGCCGCCGTCGTGCTGCTGTTCCTCCTGTACGGGGCGCGCCTGCCCGTGCGCGACGTGGTCGCCGGGCTGCGGCACTGGCGGCTCCAGTCGGCGATCCTCGCCGCGACCTTCGTGCTGTTTCCCGTGCTCGGCCTCGTGGCCCGGCGGGTCGCCGAGCCGTGGCTCGGCGAGGGGCTCGCGCTCGGCCTGCTCTACGTCTGCCTGCTGCCCTCGACCGTCCAGTCGTCGGTGGCCATGGTGTCCATGGCCCGCGGCAACGTCGCCGGCGCGATCTGCGGTGCCACCGTGTCCAACCTGCTGGGCATGCTGGTGACGCCGGTCCTGGTGCTCTGGCTCCTGCACGACGTCGTCGTCGGCTCGGCGGGGGCCGCCTCGATCGGGTTCGGGCGGTTCGGCGACGTGCTGCTCACGCTGCTGCTGCCGTTCGTCGTCGGACAGCTGGCGCAGCGCTGGGTGGGCGGCTGGGTGCGGGCGCACCGGCCGCTGACGCTCGCCGTCGACCGCGGGACGATCCTGCTCGTCGTGCTCGGCGCGGTGGCGAGCGCGACGGCGGCCGGCACGTGGGCGGGCCTGTCGGTGTGGACGGTTGTCGCCCTCGTGGCGGTGTGCGGCGTGGTGCTGGCCGTCGTGCTGGCGGTGACGTGGTGGGGCGGGCAGGCGGCGGGGCTCAGCCGCGCCGACCGCATCGCCCTGCTGCACTGCGGCTCCACGAAGTCGCTGGCCACGGGCCTGCCCATGGCGGGCGTGCTGCTCCCGGCGGCCCTGCTGGGCGCGGTCGTGGCGCCGGTCGTGGCGTTCCACCAGCTCGAGCTCATGGTGTGCACGGTGCTGGCGAAGCGGCAGGCGCTGCGGAGCTGAGCGGGGCCCTCAGCGCGGCGCCGGCGCCGTCGACTCCCGGACCTCCAGGTGCGGGCTCAGCACCACGCGGTGCACGGGCCGGCCCGGGTCGGCGAGGCGCTTGACGAGCAGGTCGACGGCCGCCCGGCCCACGGACGTGCGCGGCGGGCTCACCGCCGTCAGCGCGGGGCTGTAGAGGCGGGCCACCTCGTCGTCGTACGCGACGACCGACAGGTCGTGCGGCACCGACAGGCCGCGGTCCTGCGCGTGCTGCACGAACGCCATCGCGTCGGGGTCGGAGTGCACGAGCAGGGCCGTCGTGCCCGTCGTCAGCGTCGTCTCGAGGATCGCCTCGACCTGCCTGTCGAAGCCCGGGTCGCGCCGGTCGGGGATCGTCCGCTCGAAGTGCGCGGTCGCGTCGAGCTCGAGCTCCGCGACGGCACGCCGCCAGCCCGCGGCGATCTTGCGCGACGTCGGCGACGGGCCGTTGACGACGAGCCCCAGGTGGCGGTGGCCGAGGTCGGCGAGGTGCCGCACGGCCATGAGCGCGCCGAGCGCGTGGTCGGTGCGGACCGACTCGACGGCCTCGTGGTGCGGCTCGAGGCGCCCGTCGCGCTCGACGAGCACGCTCGGCACGTCGGCCTCGGCGAGCCACTGGAGCAGGTCCTGCGACCGCGGGCTGTCCGAGTTGGGCGCGAGCACGAGCCCGCGCACGCCGTCGCGCTCGACGAGGCGGCGCACAGCGGGCACCTCGTCCACGGCCTGGTAGGACGAGCCGCGCAGCTGCGTGCGCAGCCCGTGCTTGGCGGCCTCGGCCTCGACGCCGCGCACGACGCCCGGCCAGTAGTAGTCGAGCGACGGGACGAGCACGCCGATGGCGGACTCCCGCGTCGCGGGCTCGGCGCCGCGGCCGCCGTCCGTGCGGGCGACGGCGCCGCCGTGGACGCGGTCGAGCAGGCCCTCGGCCTCGAGCTGGGCGATGTCCCGCCGCACCGTCACGGGCGTGACGGCGAGCTGCTCGACCAGGTCGGCGACCCGCACCGCGCCGTCGCGCGCGAGCACGCCCAGCAGGTAGGTGCGGCGCTCGGCGGCGAGCGGGGGACGGGACGTGGGCTCGGTCAACGCGACTCCTCGGCGATGGCGGGCGCGTCCTGCCCGACGCGACGGACGTCTCCGTCGACGCCGGCGGGGACGTCGGTAGAGACGTCGGCGGAGACGTCTGCGGGGACGGCGACGACGGTGACGACGACGTCGCGCCGGCCGGTCACGTCGAGCTCGATGCGGGTCAGGTGCCCGCCCCAGACGGCGGAGAGCAGGGGGTCGTCGAGCTCGCGCACGGTCGTCGACGCCGGGACGTCGGCCGGCCAGGCGAGGCGCACGGGTGTCGCGCCGTCGAGGGGGACGACGACGGCGCCCCCGTCGTGGAGCGTGACCTCGCCCGCCGCGAGCAGGTGCACGGCGGTGCGCGGGCCTGAGCCGGTGCCGGTGCCGGAGCCGGAGCCGGAGCCAGGGCCGGTGCCGGGCCAGGCTCCGGGGTCGGCGCCACCAGCGCCGACGTCGTCCGCGCCGAGCTCCCACGCGTCGCGCACCTCGACGCGCGGACGGGGCCCGCGTGTCAGGACGGCCGCGCGGCGCCAGGCTCGCAGGCCGGGGCTCGGGTAGGCGGTGGCGAGGTCGAGCGCGAGGCCTCCGGCGGCGCCGTCGAGCAAGGGCTCCACCGCCGTCGCGCGGAAGCCGCGGCCGACGCCCTGCGTCGCGCCCGCCACGAGCGGGACGTTGTGCCACGCGCTCTGCAGGGGCCACAGCGTGTACCGGTCGGGCCCGAACGTCGCTGCCGTGTACGTCGGGCGGCCCGCGTCGACCAGCACGGGCACGCCGTCGGACGCCACGACGAACGAGCCGACGTCCAGGTGGTTGTGGTGCTCGCCGTTGTGCCCGCCCTTGACCGTGAGCGTGAGCCCGTCGCCGGCCCCGGTGCGCTCGCGGGCGACGCGCACCTGGACGGACGGGAGCCACACGTCGCGCGGCAGCGGGGAGGCGCCCGGGCGAGCGGCCGCCCACGCCGCGTCGGTCAGGGTGCGCAGCAGGCGGCCGAGGCCCTCGGCCTCGCTCGCCACGGGCGCGCCGGGCACCCGGTGCGCGGCGGCGTGCGCCTCCGCGTCCCGGTCGCCGACGTGGCGCGCCGCGCGGTGCAGCGCGGCCCACGCCGTGTCCGCCGACCCGCGCGCGGGCCCGTCGGCCACGTTGAGGTGCCACGGCCCGCCCAGGTGGACGCGGTGGGGGAACGCGACGGTCTCGCGCAGCGCGGGCACCGTGGTGGCGGCGTCGAGCCGGCCGGCGGTGGCGTGCGCGAGCAGCTCGAGCGCCTCCAGGGTGCGCCCGGCGCCGTTCCACCAGTAGTGGAAGCCCTCGTCGACGGCGCCGTCGGCGGGCAGGCCGGCCACGTAGCGGTCCAGGCCCTCGACCACCAGGGCGACGACGTGCGCGCGCAGGGCCTCCTCGCCGGGGCCGTCGAGCAGCCGCAGCGCGGCGGCGAGCACGTTGCCGTGGATCCACGGGTTCCAGTTGTGCGGGTCGCCGTCCAGCCCGATCCAGTGCCAGTCCCGGCGGGTGACGAACGGGTCGACCACGCGCACGCGCGTCTCGTGCCGCAGCCGTGCGCGCACGCCCGGCCACCGGTCGTCCAGCAGCGGGCCGAGCAGCTGGTCGGCCCACGCGAGCTGCGCGGCGACCTCGCCGGCGCCCAGGTCGAGGAACGGGTCGGTGACGGTCGGCACCACGGCGCCGTGGCGCTCGAACGTGTCGTCGTGCGCGGGCCAGCACCAGGAGGACTGCTCGCACAGCTGCCACAGGCCGTCCACGGCCTCGTCGAGCGCGGCGTCGGCGTCGGGCGTCCCGGCGGTCGCGGCGGCCGCGACGACGGCGCGGGACACGCGGCGCGTCCGCGCGAAGACGAGGGCCTCGTGCTCGCTGCGGTCGCCGTCGCGCCAGCGCCGTACGGCCGTCGCGGCGCGGGGGAGGGGCCAGGGGGTGCCGCGCTCGGCGCGGGCGCGGGCCGCGACGTCATCGACGGTGACGCGGTCGGCGGTGCCGCCGACGGTGACGCGGTCGGCGGTGCCGGCGGGGCCCCAGACCGCGCGGTCGGTGGCGGGCGCGACCGGCAGCGCGTCGTCGGGCGCGCGCAGCAGCCGGGCCAGCGGCGCGGCGTCCAGGGCGGGCGCGAACGCCGCGGCGAGGGGACCACGGAACGGCGAAGGCGGCACTGAAGCTCCCGGGGGCGTGGGCCTCGTCGTCGAGGCCAGCCACAGACTAGACGAGAACGATCAGAAATGAACATTACGGATAGGTAACGATGGTTGCCGAACGGAATCGGGGGTGAATACCTTCCTTCTCGTTCACTTCGACGACGAAGGAAGACGATGACCTCCGAGGCCTCAGCCCTCACCGACAGCGACGGCGCTGCGACCCGTGCCCGCCTCGCGGCGCTCGCCGACCGCATGCTCGCCGCTGTCCGTCCCTACGCCTCGCCCGGCCACGGACGCATCACGCTCCCCGGCCCGGAGGGCGGCTACGGCCGGGCCGTCGACGGTCTCGAGGGCTTCGTCCGCACCTTCCTGCTCGCCGGGTTCCGCCTGGCGGGCGAGCGGGGCGCCGACCCCGCCCACCTCGCCGAGTTCTACGCGCGCGGCCTCGCCACCGGCGTCGACGGCGCGGCCCCCGATCGCTGGGTCCGCATGAGCGAGCACGGCCAGGCGAAGGTCGAGGCGGCCTCGCTCGCGCTCGTGCTCGACATGACGCGCCCCTGGATCTGGGACCGCCTCGACGCCCTCACGCAAGAGCGCCTCGTCGAGTACCTCGCCGAGTGCGTCGGCGACACCACCTACCCGCGCAACAACTGGGTGTGGTTCCGCATCGTCGTGCAGACCTTCCTGCGGTCCGTCGGCGGCCCGTGGTCGGCCGACGACGTCGCGGACGACCTCGCCTCCCACGACGCCTGGTTCCACGCCGACGGCTGGTATGCCGACGGCGACGAGCGCGCCTTCGACCACTACGTCGGCTGGGCGATGCACCTGTACCCCGCGCTCTGGGCGCGCATGCAGGGCGCGGCCGACCTCGCCGCCCCTCGTCGCCAGAAGGACCACGAGCGTCTCGACCGGTTCCTCCAGGACGCGGTCACCCTGGTGGGCGCCGACGGCTCGCCCCTGCTCCAGGGCCGCAGCCTCGTCTACCGCTTCGCGGCGGCCGCCCCGTTCTGGGTGGGCGCGCTCGACGAGGTGCCGTCGCTGTCCCCGGGCCTGCTGCGCACGGCCGGCGCGTCCGTCGTCGAGCACTTCACCGCGCGCGGCGTGCCCGGTGACGACGGCCTGCTCACCACGGGCTGGCACGGCGTGTGGCGCCCGCTCGCGCAGTTGTACTCGGGCACCGGCTCGCCGTACTGGGCCAGCAAGGGGCTGCTCGGTCTCGCGCTGCCGGCCGACCACCCCGTGTGGACCGCTCCTGCCGAGCCCCTGCCCGTGCAGGCGGGCGACGTGCTGCGTGCCGTCGCCGCCCCGGGGTGGGTCGTGTCCGGCACGCGGTCCGACGGCGTCGTGCGCGTCGTCAACCACGGCACCGACCACGCCCGCGTCGGCGACCGCACGGGCGACTCGCCGCTCTACGCGCGGCTCGGCTACTCGACCGCCACGAGCCCCTGGCTCGACGCCGCGAGCTGGACCGCCCCCGCCGACGGGTCGGTCACGCTCGTCGGGACGCGCGGGGAGCACGACGGCGAGCCGACGCACCGCACCGGCATGACGCTGCTCGGGGCGGAGGTCGTCGACGGCGTCGGCGTCGCCGCGTCGCGGGCCGTCGCGCACTGGCTCGTGCCCGACGCGGCCCAGGTGCACCACGGCTCGGGCCGCCACGGCGTCGCCACCGACGCCGGCACGCTCACGGTCGTCTCGCTCGTGCGGGGCGCCTGGGAGGTGCGGCTCGCCCGCGTCGACGCGCTCGCCGACGGCGTCGCACCCACCGACGTCCGGCTGCGCGTCAGCGGCTGGCCCGTCGTCGACGGCGACGGGCCCGAGGGCGACGGCGACCGGCTCGACTCGCGCGTCGAGCCGCTCACCGCGGCCGACGGCACCAAGACCGGCACGGACGAGCGCGTCGACGCCGTCCCGCTCGGCACCCCCGGCTCCGTCTCCCGGGCCCCCTGGGCCGAGACCGACGTGCTGCCCGGAACCTGGTTCGCGGCCGCCGTGGGGCTGGGCCGCGACCTTCCCGCCCGCCCCGTCCTCGTGCTCGACGGCGACGCCGCCGTCGTGACCTGGCCCGACGGCACCACGACCCGCTCCGCACTGCCGGCCTGACCGGCGCCACCCCCGAAGGGCCCGATGGCGAGCCCTGACTCGAAGGAGAGCAACCGATGAAGCGCAACACCTCGGCGGCGATCGGCCTCGCCGCCGTCGCCGCGATGGCCCTGACCGCGTGCAGCGGTGGCGGCGACGACGACAGCACCGGCGGCGGGGCGACCGAGGCCGCCGGCCCCGTGACCCTCACCGTCTCGGGCTGGAGCCTGAAGACCACGCCGGAGTTCCAGACGCTGGCCGACGCGTTCCACGCGAAGGACCCGAACGTCACGATCGAGCTCAAGGAGTACGACCCCGCGCAGTACACGACGCTCATCACGGCCGACCTCGCGGCCGGCACGGCGCCGGACATCGTGACCCAGAAGGAGGTCAAGAACGTCTCGGTGTTCCAGACCGGTGGCCAGCTCATGGACGTGAGCGACGTCGTCTCGAAGCTGTCGAAGGACGTCAACGGGACGAGCTCGTACGAGATCGACGGCAAGTACTACGGCGTCCCGTACCGCCAGGACTCCTGGATGCTGTTCTACAACAAGGACCTGTTCGACAAGGCGGGCGTCGCCTACCCCGACGGCTCGTGGACGTGGGACGACTACGCCCAGGCCGCCCGCGACCTGACCACCGGCCTCAAGGCGGCGGGCTCCGACGCGCTGGGCACCTACCAGCACTCGTGGCAGTCGACGCTCCAGGGCTTCGCGAGCGCCCAGACGCCGGACGCGGACATCCTGTCGGGCGACTTCGAGTACTTCGCGCCGTACTACGACCGCGTCCTGAAGCTCGTCGCCGACGGCGCCCAGGTCGACCAGGGCACCATCACGACGAACACGCTCACGTACCAGGCGCAGTTCGGCAAGCAGAAGGCCGCCATGATGCCCATGGGCAGCTGGTACGTCGCCACCCTCATCGCGCAGGCGAAGTCGGGCGACGCGGACACGTTCAGCTGGGGCTTCGCCCCGGCGCCGCAGCTCGACAAGTCCACGACGGGCACGGACAAGACCCCCGTGACCTTCGGCGACCCGACCGCCTTCGCGATCAACGCCAACATCGACAAGGACAAGGTCGCCGCGGCCAAGGAGTTCCTCGCCTTCGCCGCGAGCGAGGAGGCCGGCCAGGCCCTCGCCAAGATCGGCATCACGCCGGCCACCACCACGGACGCCGTCGCGCAGACCTACTTCGCCGTCGACGGCGCCCCCACCGACGACCTGTCGAAGTTCGCGTGGACGACCCACAAGACGAACCCGGAGAACCCGACGTCGAGCAAGACCGCCGCGACGCAGACGATCCTCAACGACATGCACACGGCGATCATGACCGGGTCGACCCCCGTCGACCAGGCGATCAAGGACGCGCAGGACCGCTTCAAGAGCGAGGTCGGCAGCTGATCGACGGTCGGGGAGGGGCCCGCACGGGCCCCTCCCCGACCCCCGCCCCTCGATCGACCAGTCAGGAGTCACCATGGCCACCGTCGTCACCGGCGACCGCATCCACGCCCCGGGCGTCGCCCCGCGGCGGTCGCGCCCGGGCCGCAGGCTCGCGCTGCGCAACACCCTGATCGGCTGGACGTTCATCCTGCCGAACTTCGTCGGGTTCGCGCTGCTCACGCTCGTGCCCGTCGTCACGCTGTTCTACATGTCGTTCACGAGCTGGAACGTGTTCGGCACGGCCCCGTGGGTGGGCCTGGACAACTACACCCGCCTCCTCAGCGACAAGAGCTTCCACACCGCGCTGCTCAACACCCTGTACTACGCGGTGGTCCACATCCCCGTGACCCTCGTCGCGTCGCTCGCGCTCGCCCTGTGGCTCAACCGCAAGATGCGCGGCGTCGCGTTCTTCCGCACGGTCGCGTTCTTCCCGTACATCACGTCGATCGTCGCGATCGCCGTCGTGTGGAACATGCTCTTCAGCCCCAAGTACGGGCCCATCAACCAGTTCCTCGGGCTGCTCGGCGTCGAGAACGGGCCCGGCTGGACGACGTCGGCCACCTGGTCGATGCCCGCGGTGCTCATCGTCGGCACGTGGCGCGAGATGGGCTACTACATGCTGCTGTTCCTCGCCGGTCTCCAGACCGTGCCGGCCGAGCTGCACGAGGCGGCCCGCGTCGACGGCGCCGGCCCGTGGCAGCGGTTCTGGAACGTCACGATCCCGTGCCTGCGCCCGACGACGTTCTTCGTCACCGTGATGCTCACCATCGGGTCGTTCAAGGTGTTCGACCTGATCCTCGTCATGACCAACGGCGGGCCGGGGCAGTCCACCCTCGTGCTGAGCCAGTACATCTTCCAGAAGGGCTTCGGCGAGTTCCAGTTCGGGTACGCGTCCGCGATCTCCGTGGTGCTGTTCCTCATCTGCATCCTCGTGACGATCTTCCAGTTCCTGTGGAACAAGAGGAGGGAAGCCTGATGGGCGTGCGGATCGCCGGCAAGACCGTCGGCGTCGTCTTCCTCGTGGTGGCCGCCGCCGCGATGCTCCTGCCGTTCTTCTGGATGGTCGTCTCGTCGCTGAAGCACAACAACGACGTCTTCACCATCCCCGTGCAGTGGCTGCCCGACCCCGTCGTCTGGCACAACTACGTCGAGATCTGGCAGCGGTCCGACATGACGACCTGGCTGCGCAACACGCTGCTGCTCGCCGTCGTCGTCACCGTGCTGCAGGTGTTCACGGGCAGCTTCGCCGCCTACGGGTTCGCCCGCATGCGGTTCCCCGGGCGCGACGTGCTCTTCCTCGCCTACATCGGCACCATGGCCGTGCCGTGGCAGTCGTACATGATCCCGCAGTTCGTGCTCATGTCGAAGATCCACCTCAACGACACCCTCTGGGCGATCGTCGCCCTCCAGGCGTTCGGCGCGTTCGGCGTGTTCCTCATGAAGCAGTACTTCGAGTCGGTGCCCGAGTCGCTCAACGAGGCCGCCCGCATCGACGGCCTCTCCGAGTACGGCATCTGGCGGCGCATCATGATGCCGCTGTCCGTCCCCGCCATCGCGTCCCTCACGCTGCTGACGTTCGTCAACACGTGGAACGACTACCTGGGCCCGCTCATCTACCTGCGCAGCGCGCAGAACTGGACCATCCAGCTCGGCCTCAAGACGTTCATCAGCCAGTACGACGCCGAGTACGCCCTGATCATGACCGGCTCCGTGCTGTCCGTGCTGCCCATCGCGGTGATCTTCATGCTCGGCCAGCGGTACTTCGTCGAGGGCATCGCGTCGACGGGGGTCAAGGGATGACCGCCCCCGCGGTCGGGATGCCCGCCCCCGCGGTCGCGCCGCGCCTGCGCGTCGGCGGGCAGGTCTACACCACCGTGTTCGGCACGCTCCTGACGGGCCTCGTGGTCAACGCGATGCTGCTCGTCGCGTGCCTCCCGATCGTCGTCATGCTCCTGACGACCGACCCGGCGCGGTCGTGGCCGGCGCTCGCGGTGCTCGCACCGCTCGCGGCGCCCGCCGCGGTGGCCGCGGCCGCCGTGTTCCGCCAGGTGTCCGACGACGGCGCCCCGACGCCGGTGCGCACCTTCGGGGCCGCGTACCGGCGGCACGCCCGGCGCGCGCTCGCGATCGGGGCGCTGCTCGCCGCGGTGGCCGTCGTCGGCGTCGCCGACCTGCGCTTCCTCGCCGGGCGGCCAGCCGGGGCGCTCGTGACGCCCGTCGTGGGCGTCGTGCTGCTGCTCTCCGCGCTGACCGGGGTCGTCGCCCTCGCCGCCGTGCCCGAGGTGCCCGCCGCGCGCCTGCGCGACCTGCTCAAGGCGGCGCTGTTCCTCGCCGTGCGCCGCTGGTACCTCGCCGGCGCGGCACTCGTCGTGCTCGCCCTGCTGGCCGGCATCGTCGCCGTCCGCCCTGCCCAGGGGATCGGGCTGCTGCCCGCCCCGCTGCTGTACGTCGCCTGGGGTGCCGCGCGGTTCGCGCTGCGCCTCGCGATCCCCGAGACGCGGCCCGCCGGGTCGCTGGAGGAGAACTGATGACCAGCGTTGACGAGCTCACCACCCTGGTGGGCTCCGCGCTCGACGACGCGTGCGCGTCGGTGCTCGGCACCGCGCCGGCGTTCGCCGACCGCTACCCCGACGACACCACCCGCGACAACCTCTACCCGGTGCGCCCCGCCGACGCGACGCACGCCGCGGGGGCCAACCGCGGCTGGACCACGAGCTTCCCGGCCGGCATCGCCTGGCTCGGGTGGGAGCTGACCGGCGACGCCGCGCTCCGCGAGGCGGGGCTGCGCCACCTGCGCGACTTCGACCGGCGCGTGCGCGAGGGCGACGACCTCGAGACGCACGACCTCGGGTTCCTCTACACGCTCGCGTGCGTGGCGCCGTCGCGCCTGCTCGCCCCGGCCGCCGACGCCGGCGACGCCGAGGCCGCCGCGGCCGTGGCGACGGGACGCGACGCCGCCCTGGCCGCCGCCGACCACCTCATGGGCCGCCTCCTCGAGCCCGCCGGGATCGTCCAGGCGTGGGGCGACCTCACCGACCCCGCGCAGCGCGGCCGCACCATCATCGACTCGCTCATGAACATGCCGCTGCTCACGTGGGCGGGACGCCAGACGGGCGACCCGCGCTACGACGACGCCGTCCGCCGCCACACCGCGCAGCTGCGCGAGCACATCCTGCGGGCGGACGACTCGACGTTCCACACGTTCTACTGGGACGCCGCGACGGGGGAGCCCCTGCGCGGTGCCACGGAGCAGGGCGCGTTCGACGACTCGTGCTGGTCGCGCGGCCAGGCGTGGGGCATCTACGGGTTCACGCTCAACCACGAGGCGACGGGCGACCCGCTGCTGCTCGACGCCGCCCGCCGGTGCGCCGACTACTTCCTGGACCACCTGCCCGCCGACGCCGTCCCCTTCTGGGACCTCGCCTACGGCGACGGCAGCGGCCAGCCGCGCGACTCGTCGGCCGCCGCCATCGCCGTCTGCGGCCTGCACGAGCTGGCCCGCGTCGAGGCGGACCCGGACCGCGCCGAACGGTATGCGGCGCAGGCGGTGCGCATCCTGCGCGGCCTCGTCGCGGGCTACACGCCGACGGCGGAGGGCGTGGCGTCGGACGCGCTGCTGCTCCACTCCGTGTACGACGCCCCCAAGGGCAACGGCGTCGACGAGGGGTCGCTGTGGGGCGACTACTTCTACCTCGAGGCGCTCGTGCGGCACGCCCGCCCGGAGTGGGTGCGGTACTGGTGAGGCTCGTGACCTGGCTCGACGCCGCCGGCGCCGGGCACCCGGGCGCGGTCGCCGACGTCGACGGCACGGACCGCGTGGTGGACCTGTCGGACGTGGCGGGCGGCGTCGCCGAGATCCTCGCGAGCGACGACCTGCTCGCCGCCGCCCGCGCCCTCGCGGCCGGGGCGGACGCCGGTCTCCCCGCCCTCGACGACGTCGCGCTCGCGGCGCCCGTGCGGCCCGGGGTGATCCTGTGCCTCGGTTACAACTACGCCGGGCACGTCGCCCAGGGCGCCGCCCTCGACGACGTGCCGCCGCACCCGAACGTGTTCGTCAAGACGCCGAACACGCTCGCCGGACCGCGCGACGTCGTCCCGCTGCCCGCGGTCTCCGAGCACACCGACTACGAGGGCGAGATCGCGATCGTCGTCGGGCGGCGGGCCACGAACGTGCCGCTCGAGCGTGCGGCCGAGCACATCGGCGGCTACACGCTGCTCAACGACGTCTCCTCGCGCGACTGGCAGGACCGCAGCTCGCAGTGGGAGCTCGGCAAGTGCTTCGACGCGTTCGCGCCGCTGGGGCCGTGGGTCACCACGTCCGACGCCGTGCCGGACCCGCACGACCTGCTGCTCGAGGTGGTGCGCGACGGCGTCGTCACGGTCTCGCAGAGCACGTCGACGATGGTCTTCGAGATGGCCTACCTCGTGCACTACGTCTCGCAGGTGCTGACCCTCGAGCCCGGCGACGTGATCTCGTCGGGCACGCCCCAGAAGCTGCCCGAGGCGCAGGCCGCCCACCGCCCGCTCGCGGACGGCGACGCCGTGACCGTGCGCGTCGCGGGGCTCGGGGAGCTCACCACCCGGTTCGCCGCCCCGTTCGCCGCCCCGTTCGCGCAGGAAGCAGGGACCCCATGATCCTCGACTCGTTCCGCCTCGACGGGAAGGTCGCCCTCGTCACGGGCGCCAGCCGCGGGCTCGGCCAGGGCGCCGCGCTCGCCCTCGCGGAGGCCGGCGCGGACGTCGCCCTCCTCGCCTCCTCGGTCCCGCAGGAGACGGCGGCCGCCGTCGAGGCACTCGGCCGGCGCGTGCACGTGATCCAGCAGGACCTGGTCGCGGCGACGCCCGCCGAGCTGGCCGCGTCGGTCGACTCGGTCGTCGCGGCGCTCGGGCGCATCGACGTCCTGGTCAACAACGCCGGGACCATCCGCCGCGCCCCCGTGCTCGAGCACTCCGCGCAGGACTGGGACGACGTCCTGGCGGTCAACCTCGACGCCGTCTTCCACCTGTCGCAGGCGGCGGGACGCCGGTTCGTCGCGCAGGGGTCGGGCAAGATCGTCAACGTCGCGTCGATGCTCACGTACCAGGGCGGCATCCTCGTGCCGGGCTACGCCGCCTCCAAGCACGCCGTCGCCGGCATCACCAAGGCGTTCGCGAACGAGCTCGCCGCGCAGGGCGTCAACGTCAACGCCATCGCGCCGGGGTACATCGCCACGGACAACACCGCACCCATCCGTGCGGACGAGGCGCGCGAGCGCTCCATCCTCGACCGCATCCCCGCCGCCCGCTGGGGCACGCCCGCCGACCTCCAGGGCGCGTTCGTGTTCCTCGCGTCGTCGGCGTCGGACTACCTCCACGGCGCGATCATCCCCGTCGACGGCGGCTGGCTCGTCCGCTGAGCCCCGCCCTATCCAGGAGAACAACCATGGACCAGCGTTACGCCACCCACCCCGCCCAGGTGCCCGGCATGGACACCGCCGAGCTGCGTGCCCGCTATCTCGTCGAGGAGGTGTTCGTCCCGGGCGAGGTGTCGCTGACCTACACCCACCACGACCGCATCGTGCTGGGCGGCGCCGTCCCTGCGGGCACGGCGCTGCCCCTGCCCACGTACGACGAGCTGCGCGCCGACTACTTCCTGGCCAACCGCGAGCTCGGCATCGTCAACGTGGGCGGCGCCGGCACGGTCACGGCCGACGACGAGGTCTACGAGCTCCCCCGCGCGCGTGCCTGTACATCGGCCGCGGGACCCGCGAGGTGGTGTTCGCGGACGCCGACGGCGAGCAGGGCGCGCAGTTCTACCTGTTCTCCGCCCCCGCCCACACCACATACCCGACCGTGCGCGTGCTGCCCGACGAGGGCAACGTGCAGGAGCTGGGCGGCCAGGAGACGGGCAACGCCCGCACGCTGCGGCAGTACATCCACCTGAACGGCGTGCGGTCCTGCCAGGTGGTCATGGGCGTGACGACGCTGCACCCGGGCTCGATGTGGAACACGATGCCGGCGCACACGCACGACCGCCGCACCGAGTGCTACCTGTACTTCGACCTGCCGGCCGACGCGCGCGTCATCCACCTCCTGGGCGAGCGGACCGAGACCCGCCATCTCGTCGTCGCCGACCGTCAGGCCGTCATCTCGCCGTCGTGGTCGCTGCACTCCGGCGTCGGCACGGCGGCGTACTCGTTCGTGTGGGCCATGGCGGGGGAGAACCAGGAGTTCACCGACATGGACCCGGCGGCGCCGGCGTCGCTGCGCTAGCCCCCGGCACCACCCAGCACCTCGACGACGAAGGCGGACCATGCGGAACGACACCCTGGCCTACGGCGGGGACTACAACCCGGAGCAGTGGGACGATGCCACGCTCGAGCAGGACGTCAAGCTCATGCGCGAGGCCGGCGTGACCGTGGTGAGCCTGGGCATCTTCTCCTGGGCGCTCCTGGAGCCCGAGGAGGGCCGCTTCGAGGTCGGCTGGCTGCGCGCCGTCGTCGACCGCCTGCACGCGGCCGGCATCGGCGTCGACCTCGCGACGGCGACGGCGTCGCCGCCCGCGTGGCTCGGGCGCCGGTACCCCGAGACGCTGCCGGTCACACGCGAGGGCGCCGTGCTGCGGTGGGGGTCGCGGCAGGCGTACAACCCGTCGTCGCAGGTGTTCCGCGACCGGGTCGCGGCCCTCGTCGAGGTGCTCGCCGCCGAGTTCTCCGGCCATCCGGCGCTCGTGGCGTGGCACGTCGGCAACGAGTACGCGTGCCACGTCCTCGAGAGCTTCGACGACGAGACCGCGGGCCGGTTCCGCGCCTGGGTACGGGCCCGGTACGGCACGCTCGACGCCGTCAACGAGGCGTGGGGGACGGCCTTCTGGTCGCAGCGCGTCGGCTCGTGGGACGACGTGATCCCGCCCGGACTCACGCCGACGTTCGGCAACCCGCACCAGGTGACGGACTGGAAGGAGTTCTGCTCCGACACCCTGCTCGAGCTCTACCTGCTCGAGAAGGAGATCCTGAACCGGGCCAACCCCGCGATCCCCGTGACCACGAACTTCATGGGCCTCTTCGAGCCGCTCGACTACCGCCGGTGGGCGCAGCACGTCGACTTCGTCAGCAACGACACCTACCCGGACCCGGCCGACCCGCGCGGCGCGCGCACGTACGCGCTCGACGCGGACCTCATGCGCTCGCTCGGCGGCGGCAGGCCGTTCGTCCAGATGGAGCAGGCCCCGAACGCCGTGCAGTGGCGTGCGCGCAACGCCGCCAAGCGCCCGGGCCAGTACGCGCTGTGGTCGCTCCAGACGGTCGCGCGCGGCGCCGACGGCATCCTCGACTTCCAGTGGCGGCAGTCGACGGCGGGTGCCGAGACGTGGCACTCCGGCATGGTGCCGCACGCCGGGCGCGAGGCCCGCACGTGGCGCGACGTCGTCGCCCTCGGCCAGGACCTCGCGACGGCGGGCGCCGTGCGCGGCGGCGAGATCGACGTCGACGTCGCCATCCTGTGGGACTGGCGCAACGCCTGGACGCAGGACGCCGCGATCGGCCCCGTCGCCGAGAAGACCGCCGTGCGCGGCCTGCGCGACTGGCACGCGAGCCTCTTCGAGCGCGGGCACGTCGTCGACGTCGCCCACCCCGAGGACGACCTCACGGGCTACCGCGTGGTCGTCGTCCCGTCGCTGTTCCGGCTCACCGACGCCGCCGCCGCGCGGCTGCGCGAGGCCGTCGCCGCGGGCGTGCACGTCGTGGTCACCTACCTGACCGGGTACGTCGACGCCGCCGGGCACGCCGTCCTGGGCGGGTACCTGCGCGCCCTCGCCGACGTCGTCGGTGTGCGCGTGCTCGAGTTCGCCCCGTTCGGCGTGAGCGTCGACCTGCCCGGGTCCGGCGACCCGCTCGACCCCGAGGTGGACCGCGTCTCCGCCGAGGTGGGCGCTCCCGGCGCGGACGACGTCGTCGAGCTCGTCGAGGCGGAAGGTGCGCCATTTCGCGGCGCCGCCCGCGAGTGGGCCGACGACCTCGCGGTCGACGACGAGCGCGTGCGCGTCGTCGCCCGGTTCGCGGGCACCGACCTCGTGGGCGGGCCGGCCGTCACCGTCCTGCCGGGCGCGGGCGGCGCGGGCGACGCCTGGTACGTGGCCACCCGCCTCGACGCGCGGGGCCGTGACACCGTCCTGGGGCAGGTGCTCGCGGCCGCGGGCGTCGTCGAGCACGCGGTGCCGCCCGGCGTCTCGCGCACGCGGCGCGGCCCGGTGACGTTCCTGCTCAACCACGGCGACTCGCCCGCCGTCGTCGCCGCCGTCACCGGCCGGCGCCTCGACACGGGCGAGGAGCTCGACGCCGCCGACGTCGTCGTCGGGCCGCGCTCCGCCGTGCTCGTCCAGGACCGGTAGCACCCGCCCCGGGCGGCGGCGCCAAGGAGTCGTCACCGCCCGGGGCGCCGCTGTCAGGGAACCGTCAGGGCCCGGCAGGACGCCACCCAGGCGGCGCTACACCTGGACCTATGACCGATGTGGCCTATGTCCTGCTGACCGTGGTGCTGTTCGCCGCGATCGCCGTCGTCGCGCGGCGCTCCGGCGACCGCGCCGTCGTCCCGGCGACGACCCACGTCCCCCCGGCCGCCGACGGGAGCGACTCGTGAGCGCCGCCGACTGGGTCGGGCTCGTCCTGACGGTCGCCCTGCTCGGGTACCTGTTCGTCGCGCTGCTGCGCAGCGACAAGGTGCGGTGACCGCGTCGTGACCACCACCGTCTGGCTCGCGGTCGGGCAGCTCGGCATCCTCGTGCTGGCGCTCGCGGCCGTGCACCACCCGCTGGGCGCCCACATGGCCCGCGTCTACACCACCCCGAAGCACCTGCGCGCCGAGCGCGCCTTCTACCGGTTCGTCAAGGTCGACGCCG
This sequence comes from Xylanimonas protaetiae, assembly GCF_004135385.1. Lineage (NCBI taxonomy): Bacteria > Bacillati > Actinomycetota > Actinomycetes > Micrococcales > Promicromonosporaceae > Xylanimonas > Xylanimonas protaetiae. The sequence continues at coordinate 2,108,388 of NZ_CP035493.1, forward strand.
ACGCCGACCAGCGCTGGAGCACCTACCTGCTCTCGCTGCTCGGGTTCTCGGTCGCCTCCCTGCTCTTCCTCTACGCGCTGCTCCGCCTGCAGGACCACCTGCCCTGGTCGATCGGGATGGAGTCGTTCGACCCGGCGACCGCGTGGAACACCGCCGCGAGCTTCGTGGCCAACACGAACTGGCAGTCGTACTCGGGCGAGGCGCTCGCGGGCCACCTGGCCCAGATGGCCGGGCTCGCCGTGCAGAACTTCGTCTCCGCCGCCGTCGGCATGGCCGTCGCGGTGGCCCTGGTGCGCGGGTTCGCCCGCTCCGGGGCGGACGGGCGCGTCGGCAACTTCTGGTCCGACCTCGTGCGCGGCGTCGTCCGCATCCTGCTGCCGATCGCCGTGCTGGGCGCCGTCGTGCTCATGGCCGCGGGCGTGATCCAGAACCTGCACCCGCACGAGGCGATCACGACGCTGACGGGCGGGACGCAGAGCGTGCTCGGGGGCCCGGTGGCGAGCCAGGAGGCCATCAAGCTGCTGGGCACCAACGGCGGCGGCTTCTTCAACGCGAACAGCGCCCACCCGCTGGAGAACCCGAACGCGTTCACCAACCTGTTCCAGGTCTTCCTGATCCTGCTCGTCCCGTCCGCGCTGCCGCGCACCTTCGGCCTCATGGTGGGCGACCGCCGGCAGGGCTGGGCGATCCTCGGCGTCATGGGCGGCATCTGGGCCACCCTGACCGCGCTCATGACGTGGGCCGAGCTCAAGGCCCCGGGCCTGGTGCCGCAGCTCGCGGGCGGCGCGATGGAGGGCAAGGAGCAGCGCTTCGGGCCTGCCGCGTCGGCACTGTTCGCCGTCGCCACGACGGGCACCTCGACGGGCGCCGTCAACGCGTCGCACGACTCGCTCACGGCCCCCGGCGGCCTGATCGCGCTGTTCACCATGATGCTGGGCGAGATCGCACCCGGCGGCGTCGGCTCCGGCCTGTACGGCATGCTCATCGTCGCAGTCCTCGCCGTCTTCATCGCGGGCCTCATGGTGGGCCGCACGCCCGAGTACCTGGGCAAGAAGATCGGCCAGCGCGAGATGACGCTCGTGGCCCTGTACATCCTGACGATGCCCGCGATCGTGCTGGTCATGACCGGCATCTCGGTCGTCGTCCCGGCCGGGCTCGCCGGCATCCAGGAGGTGGGCCCGCACGGCCTGTCCGAGGTGCTCTACGGCTTCACGTCGGGCGCCAACAACAACGGCTCCGCGTTCGCCGGCCTCGGCGCCGCGACCCCGTACTACAACACGATGATCGGCCTGGCCATGCTGCTCGGCCGGTTCGTGCCGATCGCCCTCGTCCTCGCCCTCGCGGGCCGGCTCGCCTCCCAGACGACGACGCCGCCCACCGCGGGCACCCTGCCCACCCACAAGCCGCTGTTCGTCGGGCTGGTCGGGGGTGTGGCCCTGATCGTCGTCGGCCTCACCTTCATCCCGGTCCTCTCCCTCGGCCCGATCGTGGAGTCCCTGTCATGAGCGCGTCCGTGCGCACCCCCGTCCGTCCCTCGTCGTCCGACGACGTCGCCGCGCCCCGTTCCCCCCGCCGCCAGGTCGGTGCGGGCCGCGCCCTCACCATCGCCCAGATCCGCTCCGCCCTGCCGGGTGCCGTCCGCAAGCTCGACCCGCGCGACATGATCGGCTCGCCCGTCATGTTCGTCGTCGAGATCGGCGCGGTGCTCACCACGGTCCTCGCGGTCGTCGACCCCGAGGTCTTCGCCTGGTGGATCGCCGTCTGGCTGTGGTTGACGGTCCTGTTCGCCACGCTCGCGGAGTCCGTCGCCGAGTCCCGCGGCAAGGCGCAGGCGTCGTCGCTGCGCGCCACGCAGAAGCACACCACCGCCCGCAAGGTGGCCGCGCCCGTGGACACGCTGGCCTACGGCTCGTCGCTGGCGTCGCTCGAGACGGTCACCGTCCCGTCCACGTCGCTCCAGGTCGGCGACGTCGTCGTGGTCGCGGCGGGGGAGACCATCCCCGGCGACGGCGACGTCATCGAGGGCGTCGCCTCGGTCGACGAGTCGGCGATCACGGGCGAGTCCGCCCCGGTGATCCGCGAGTCCGGCGGCGACCGGTCCGCCGTCACGGGCGGCACGGTCGTGCTGAGCGACCGCATCGTCGTGCGCATCACCGCGCCCGCGGGCTCCACGTTCGTGGACCGCATGATCGCCCTCGTCGAGGGCTCGGAGCGGCAGAAGACCCCCAACGAGGTCGCGCTCAACATCCTGCTGACGTCGCTGACGATCATCTTCCTGCTGGCCGTGGCCACCCTCCAGCCGTTCGCGGCGTACAGCGGGGAGAAGCAGTCGCTGCTCGTGCTCACCGCCCTGCTGGTATGCCTCATCCCGACGACGATCGGCGCGCTCCTCAGCGCGATCGGCATCGCCGGCATGGACCGCCTGGTGCAGCGCAACGTGCTCGCCATGTCGGGCCGCGCGGTCGAGGCCGCCGGCGACGTCGACGTGCTGCTGCTCGACAAGACCGGCACCATCACCTACGGCAACCGCCGCGCCGCACGCGTGCTCGCGGTCGGCGCCGTGACCGAGGCCGACCTGGCCCGCGCGGCCCGCCTGTCGTCGCTCGCCGACGAGACGCCCGAGGGGCGCTCGATCGTCGAGCTCGTCGACGGAATGCTCGACGACGTCGCCACGCTGCCGGCCGGAGCGGAGCTGGTGCCCTTCACGGCCCAGACGCGCATGTCGGGCATCGATGTCCCGCCGGGGGCCGGCGAGACCTACCGCATCCGCAAGGGCGCCGGCTCGGCCGTCGCCGCCTGGCTGCACTCGACCGGGGCGCACGTCCCCGCCGCCGACGCCGCCGCGCTGGCCGCGTTCGTCGAGGAGGTCTCGACGTCGGGCGGCACCCCGCTCGTCGTCGCCGAGCAGGTGGGCGAGCGCCCCGCCCGGGTCCTCGGCGTCGTGCACCTCAAGGACGTCGTCAAGGAGGGCATGCGCGAGCGGTTCGACGAGCTGCGCGCCATGGGCATCCGCACCGTCATGGTGACGGGCGACAACCGCCTCACCGCGGCCGCCATCGCCAAGGAGGCCGGCGTCGACGACTTCCTCGCCGAGGCCACCCCCGAGGACAAGATGGCCCTCATCCGCCGCGAGCAGACCGGCGGCCGCCTCGTCGCGATGGCCGGCGACGGCACCAACGACGCCCCGGCCCTCGCGCAGTCCGACGTCGGCGTCGCCATGAACACGGGCACGACCGCCGCGAAGGAGGCCGGCAACATGGTCGACCTCGACTCGGACCCCACCAAGCTCATCGAGATCGTCGAGATCGGCAAGCAGCTCCTCATCACGCGCGGCGCCCTGACCACCTTCTCGGTCGCCAACGACATCGCGAAGTACTTCGCGATCCTGCCCGCGATGTTCGTGGGGCTGTTCCCGCAGCTCGACGTCCTCAACGTCATGCGGCTCTCGTCGCCGCAGTCCGCGATGCTCTCGGCCGTCATCTTCAACGCCCTGATCATCGTGGCCCTCATCCCGCTCTCGCTCAAGGGCGTGAAGTACCGGCCGTCGTCGGCGGCCTCGCTGCTGCGCAGGAACCTGCTCGTCTACGGGCTCGGGGGGCTCATCGCGCCGTTCGTCGGCATCAAGCTCATCGACCTGCTCGTCTCTCTCATCCCGGGGCTCTGACCACATGTCCACGATCTCGACGACCTCGACGGCGAGCACCCTCGCCTCCCTCTGGCGGCACGGCCTCGCCGGGCTGCGCGTGCTCCTCGTGCTCACGGTGCTGCTGGGGCTCGCCTACCCGCTGGCCATGACGGGCGTGGGCCACCTCGCCTTCCCGTGGCGGGCGGACGGCTCGCTGGTCACCGCGTCCGGGGAGCGCACCACCGACCGCTCCCAGGCGGTCGGCTCGCTGCTCGTCGGCCAGGGCTTCGACGGCGACGCGTGGTTCCACCCCCGCCCGTCCGTGGCCGGCGACGGGTACGACACCCTCGCCTCAGGCGGCTCCAACCTCGGTCCGCAGAGCACGGACCTCGCCGCGACGGTCGAGCAGCGTCGCGCCCAGGTGGCCGCCGAGAACGGCGTCGCCCCGGCGGACGTCCCCGCGGACGCGGTCACGGCGTCCTTCTCGGGCCTCGACCCCGACATCAGCCCCGCCTACGCGGCGATCCAGGTCGACCGGGTCGCCCAGGCCCGCGGCCTCCCCGTGGAGCGGGTGCAGCGGCTGGTCGAGGAGCACACCGCGGGCCGCCCGCTCGGGGTGCTCGGCCAGGAGCGGGTCGACGTGCTGGCGCTGAACCTCGCCCTCGACCACCTCGGGTGAGAGACGATCAGCCTGTGACGGAACTCCACCGCCCCGGCGACCCCGCCCCCCGCTCGGGAGAGGCCTCCTCTCCCGAGCGGGGGGTCGGCGCTGCCCGGCCGGCCCGCGCGGACGACGACGCCCCGCGACGTGGCCGCCTCATGGTCTACCTGGGCGCCGCGCCGGGCGTCGGCAAGACGTTCGCGATGCTCGACGAGGCCGCACGCCGCCGGCTCCGCGGCGCCGACGTCGTCGTCGGCATCGTCGAGACGCACGGCCGCCCCGCGACCGTCGCGAAGCTCGAGGGCCTCGAGATCGTGCCGCGACGCACCATCGAGTACCGCGGCACGACGCTCACCGAGATGGACGTCGACGCCGTCCTGGCACGGCATCCCGCCATCGTGCTCGTCGACGAGCTCGCCCACACCAACGCGCCCGGGGCCGCGCACGCCAAGCGGTGGCAGGACGTCCACCAGCTCCTCGACGCGGGCATCGACGTCGTCACCACCGTCAACGTGCAGCACCTCGCGTCGCTCACCGACGACGTCGAGGCCGTCACGGGGATCAGGCAGCGCGAGACCGTGCCCGACCAGGTGGTGCGCGACGCCGACCAGATCCAGCTCGTCGACCTCTCGCCGCAGCAGCTGCGCCGCCGCCTCGCGCACGGCAACGTCTACCGGCCCGAGCAGATCGACGCCTCCCTCGGCGCGTACTTCCGCGAGGGCAACCTCACCGCGCTGCGCGAGCTCGCGCTGCTGTGGCTCGCCGACCGCGTCGACGACGCCCTGACCCGCTACCGCTCCGACCACGCCATCACCGGGACCTGGCCGGCGCGCGAGCGCATCGTCGTCGCCGTCACCGGCGGGCCCGAGACCGAGACCATCATCCGGCGCGGGGCGCGCATCGCCCAGCGTGCCGCCGGGTCCGAGCTCGTGGCCGTGCACGTGCTGCCCACGGACGGGCTCCCCTCGGCGACCCCGGCGACGATCGCCGCGCAGCGCGCGCTCGTCGAGTCGCTCGACGGGACCTTCCACACCGTGGTCGGGGAGGAGGTGCCCGCGGCGATCGTCGACTTCGCGCGCGGGGTCAACGCGACGATGATCGTCGTCGGCGTCTCGCGGCACTCGCGGCTGCGGCAGGCCCTCCTCGGCTCGACGAGCGCCGAGATCGCGCGGCTGTCCGGCACGATCGACGTGCACCTCGTCACGCACGAGGCCGCCGGGGCGGGCGTGCCGTCCCGCTCGCGCTGGTCCGCGCTGTCGACCACGCGACGCACGCTCGGTTTCGCCGGGGCCGTGCTCGCGCCGCTGGCGCTGACCGCCCTGCTGCTCGTCGTGGACCACGCGCCGAAGGACCTCTCGTCCCCGCTGCTGTTCTTCCTGGCCGTCGTCGTGGGCGTCGCGATCGTGGGCGGCATGTGGCCCGCGCTCGTCGCGGCGCTCGCCTCGTTCCTGTGCCTGAACTTCTTCTTCGTCGCACCCGTGCGGCAGTTCACGGTCGCGTCGTCGTCCGAGCTGCTGGCCCTGGGCATCTTCGTCGTGGTGGCCGTGGCCGTCGCGCGCGTCGTGGACGAGGCCGCGCGGCGCACCGGCGAGGCGTACCAGGCGCGCGCCGAGGCGTCGACGCTCGCCGCGCTCTCGCGGTCCGTGCTGTCCGGGGAGGACACCGCGCAGGCCGTCGTCGCCCGCCTCGCCGAGACGTTCGCGCTGCGGGAGGTGCGCCTCGAGGTCCGCGAGTCCGACCGGTCTCCGTGGGTGGAGGTCGCGGAGGCATCCTCGGCGTCCCCGGACCGCGCCGACGACGACGTCTCCGAGGTCACGATCGACGGCGACCACCGGCTCATGCTCGTGGGGCGGGCCCTGCCGGCGCGCGACCGGCAGGCCGTCGAGGCGTTCGGGGCCCAGGCCCGGCTCGTGCTCGAGCACCGCAAGCTGCGCGAGGCGGCGTTCAAGGCGCACGCGCTCGAGCAGGCCGAGGCGACGCGCACCGCGCTGCTCGCCGCCGTCTCGCACGACCTGCGCACGCCGCTCGCCTCCATCCGCGCCGCCGTCGACGGCCTGACCAGCCCGGACGTCGAGCTCGACCCCGAGGACACCGAGGCGCTCGAGCACACGCTGTCCGAGTCGACGGGCCGCCTCGAGCGGCTCATCGACAACCTCCTCGACCTGTCCCGCCTCCAGACCGGGGCCGTGCGGCCCGTGCTGCGCGAGGCGTCGCTGGAGGCCGTCGTGCTCCAGGCCGTCGAGCCGTGGCTCGCCGCGCTCGACCTCGACGTGCCCGAGAACCTGCCGCTCGTCACGACCGACCCGGGGCTGCTCGAACGCGTCGTCGCGAACATCGTGTCCAACGCGGTGCGGCACGCGGGCTCGCGCGTGCGGGTGAGCGCGGGCCGGGCGCCGGACGGCGTCGTCGTGCGCGTGGTGGACACGGGCCCGGGTGTCCCGGACGACCGGAAGGGGAGCATGTTCCAGCCGTTCCAGCGTCTCGGGGACACGTCGGGCACGGGCCTGGGTCTCGGCCTCGCCGTCGCGGACGGGCTCGCGACCGCGGTCGGTGCGAGCATCGTCGCGGAGGACACGCCCGGGGGAGGCCTGACGATGGTGGTGACGGTCCCGACGGCGGCCGCGCCGATGCCGGTCGAGGCCGCGCCCGAGCAGCCGGCCTCCGATCAGCCCGCCTCCGAGGAGCCGGCCCGATGACCCCCGGGAACCGCGTCCTCGTCGTCGACGACGACGCCGCGCTGGCCCGGGCGCTCGCCATCAACCTCAAGGCGCACGGCTGGGACGTCACCGTGGCGCACAACGGCACCGAGGCGCTGGACGCGGCGTCGTCGGCGCGGCACGACGTCGTCGTGCTCGACCTGGGCCTGCCCGACATCGCCGGGCTGGACGTCATCGAGGGCATCCGCGGCTGGTCGCACGTGCCGATCGTGGTGCTGTCCGCGCGGCAGCTCGGCGAGGACAAGGTGGACGCGCTCGACGCCGGCGCCGACGACTACGTGACCAAGCCCTTCGCGATGAACGAGCTGCTCGCGCGCCTGCGCGCGGCCGTGCGGCGCGGTGCGCCGGCCGCGGAGCCGGACGAGCCCGTGATCGAGGCGGGCGACCTCGTCATCGACCTGGCCCGCCGCACGGTCACCCGGTCGGGCGAGGAGGTGCGCCTGAGCCCCACGGAGTGGGGGCTCCTGGAGGTGCTCGTGCGCCACCGGGGCCGCATGGTCGGGCGTCAGCAGCTGCTGCACGAGGTGTGGGGTCCGGCGTACTCGTCGGAGACGAACTACCTGCGCGTCTACTCGGCGCAGCTCCGCCGCAAGCTCGAGCAGGACCCGGCGCACCCGCGGCACATCCTCACGCACCCGGGGGCGGGCTACCGCTTCGAGCCGTGAAGCCGCCGCCCGACGTCAGCGCGCGAGCTGCTCGCGGACCTGGCGCTTCGCCCGCGTCAGCATCCCCGTCATGCCGCCCAGCCGCAGCGGGCTCACCGCCCGGTTGAGGCCGATCGTCATCGCGAAGTCGTCGGGGACGTCGAGCACCTGCTGCGGCGTGAGGCCCGTGAGGCCCTGCGCGAGGATCGACGCGAACCCGCGCGTCGTCGGCGCCTCGGCGGGCGCCGTCGCGTAGAAGTGCACGCCGTCGGCCTCGATCTCGGCGAACGCGCGCACGGGCGACTGGCACTCCTCGACCTTCTCGAGCAGCGCGGGGGCCGCGACGTAGCGCTCGGGCACGGGCGGCAGCTCGTTGGCGAACTCCAGCAGGAGCTGGAGCCGGTCGCGCTCGCCCAGCTCGAGGAAGCTCTCCTGGATCTCGGCGAGGGCGTCGGGCAGTGCGGGGGAGGTCATGTCGTCCAGTCTGTCAGGAGCAGCCCGGCAGTTCGTCGTCTGACCGTGCGCCCGGGCGCACGGTCAGACGACGAACTGCCGGTCAGAAGGGCTCAGGCCGCGTACTCGCCCGGCTCCGCGCCCGCGACGATCGGGACGCGGACGGCGTTGCCCCACTCCGTCCAGGAGCCGTCGTAGTTGCGCACGTTCTCCAGGCCGAGCAGGAAGTGCAGCGCGAACCACGTGTGCGAGGAGCGCTCGCCGATGCGGCAGTAGGTGATGACGGCGTCGTCGGCGGTGATGCCGAGGCCGCCCGCCTGGTAGATCGCCTCGAGCTCTGCGCGCGGCTTGTACGTGCCGTCCGCGGCGACGGCGGTGGCCCACGGGACGGAGCGCGCGGTGGGGATGTGGCCGCCGCGCAGCACGCCCTCCTCCGGGTAGTCCGGGATGTGCAGGCGCTCGCCCGTGTACTCCTGCGGGGAGCGGATGTCGACGAGCGGGCCGTGGCCGAGGTGGGCGAGCACGTCCTCCTTGAAGGCGCGGAACGTGACGTCGTCGCGCTCGACGACGGGGTACTCGACGGCCTCCGGCGCCGTGACGTCGGTGGTCAGCTCGCGGCCCTCGGCGGCCCAGAGGTTGCGGCCGCCGTCGAGCAGGCGCACGTCCTGGTGGCCGAACAGCGTGAACACCCAGGCGCTGTACGCGGCCCACCAGTTGTTCTTGTCGCCGTAGAGCACGATGGTCGTGTCGCGGCCGATGCCGTGGGAACCGAGCAGCGCGGCGAAGCCGGCGCCGTCGAGGTAGTCGCGCTCGACCGGCTGGAGCAGGTCGGTGTGCCAGTCGATCTTCACGGCGCCGGGGATGTGGCCGGTCTCGTAGAGCAGCACGTCCTCGTCGGACTCGACGACGACGAGGTCGGTCGTGCCCGCCGCGAGCTGCTCCGCGAGCCACTCGGTGGTGACCAGGCGGTCCGGGTGGGCGTACTCGGCGAGGCGGGGCGACGGGTCGAGCGGTGCGGGCATGGGATCTCCTGCGATGCGTGCGGTCATGGGTGGAAACCCAGGGACGGCCTCCGTCGGTCGCCCGGTCCTCACACAACCACGGTGTCAGCCCGAACTGTCCGGAATCTGGTCGAGGTCTCAGTATCCGGACGTGATGTTCGAAGGGCTGGGCTCACGGCGTGGGCGGGAGCGTCGCGTTCGCCGTCGTCCACTCCGCGAAGCGGCCCACCGCGACCACGAGCGCGAGCACCAGCAGCACCACGTTGACCCCGAGCTGCTGGGTCTCTCCGCGCCGCGTGTGCACGACGACCGCGAGCAGCTGGAGCAGCGCCAGGCCCGCCGCCGCGACCGGTGTGAGCCACACGAGGTGACCGGTGGCCTGCGGCAGCACGAGCCCCAGGGCGCCCGCGATCTCGCACAGCCCGATGAACCGCACCACGACGTCCGGGAACTGCTCGACCCAGGGCATCCGGTGCTCCAGGGCCTTGCCGCGCAGCAGCTTCACGCACCCGACGGTGAGGTAGACGGCGGCGAGCAGCCCTGCGATCACCCAGAGCGCGACGTTCATGAGTGCTCCCCTCGTGGGGCCGGAGCCCGCTGCGGATCGGACGTCGTCGTCCGGACGCTCGCAAGGTAGCGCCCACGCCCCGGCGGAGCCAGATCCGGTGCGGGCGCGTCGCGAGGACCACCCGCGAGACGCGAGCCAGATGTGCCGACCTGCTGGCCGCGTGGCGTTGACCGCCGGCTCGCCGGCGTTGCGTGCGGTCGGGGGCACAAGCCGTTGCCTGAGGAGATGCCGCCGCCCTATACCGAGCCTGACCTCGGCGACGTCGAGGAACGGCTCCGTGACGCCCGGTTGCTCTGCCGGCCGTATGGCCGGAAGGACGCGGGCGCCGGTCAGATGCCGAGCACGCTTCGTACTCCGTCGGCGACCTGGTCAAGCAGGGACGCGGGAAGGGAGCCGACGGGACTCTCGATCGCCGAGCGGTCGACGGTGAAGACCTGCGTCACGTTCACGACGCTGTCGCGGTCGAGCCCTGCCGTCCCGGCCGGGAGGAAGACGTTGTCCTCGAAACGGGCCAACGCCGTGTTCGAGGTGATCGCGACGACGACAGTCGTGGCGATGCGCGAGTCGTTGTAGCGATCCGACTGCACCACGAGGGCTGGGCGGACGTACGCGGGAGCCGAGCCGCGAGGTTCGCCGAAGTCGACCCAGACGACGTCCCCGCGTCGTCCGGTCACCACTCCCACGCGCCCGTGTCGATGAGGGCGCGGGCACTTGCCGCCGCGGCGGCGGCCGTCTGGGCGCCGACGAAGTCCACGGCGTCGTTGATGCGCGCGGTCTTGTCGTCGCGCTCGAGCGCGTCGGCGTACAGCGTGCCAGCCCGCTGGAAGAACTCGGAACGGTTCATGTTGTGGGCCTTCGCGACGGCGTCGAACCGTTCGCCCAGTTCGTCGGGCAGGAAGATCGCGGGCTTCATACGACGAGTATAACTCGGTGCTACCGCCGCGTCGGGCGCAGCGCCACGAGCGGCAGCCGGTGCGGGAGCCGGTGCCGTGACTCGTCGGTGCTGCGGTAGTCGTACCGCGCGAGGCCCCGCAGCGTCCGGCGCAGCAGCGGCCGCAGGGGGCCGTACCGCTGCTCGTAGGCCCGGAGCACGTCGACGGCCTCGCGGTCGTCGACCTCCCGCCAGGCCGCCGCGCGCGGCCCGCGCCCGAAGCTGACCCAGGCGGGCCCGCCCGCGCGCAGGTTGCGCAGCCAGTCGGCGTGCGTCCCGAACCCGGCGACGACCACGGCCTCGCCCGTGCGGGTGTCGTACCCGAGCACCTCGAGCACGACGCGGTGCCGCGCCCCGGTTCGGCGGCCCGTGTGCACGAGCTGGAGGAATCGGTGCCCGAGCAGGCGGCCGAGTCCGCGGTCGTAGACGACGTTGGGCGCCGCGAACGCGCGCCGCACCCACGGGGCGAGGGCCGTCGCAGGGCTGGCCATCCCTCGACGGTACAACGCGGCAGACTCACCCCCATGCCCGCGCTCTGGCACCTCGCCCGCACGTCCGACTGGGAGAAGGCCGCCGCCGACGGCCACTACGCGATGTCCACCCGGGGCCGCACGGTCGACGAGGTCGGCTTCGTGCACGCGAGCTTCGACCTCGAGCAGGTCGGCCGGGTCGCCGCGGCCGTGTACGCCGACGTCGTCGAGCCGCTGACGCTGCTCGCGGTCGACCCGGACGTCCTCGCAGACGCCGGGATCGAGGTGCGCGCCGAGGTCGGCGACGCCGCCGACCCTGCGCAGGAGCGGTACCCGCACCTGTACGGCGGACGGGTCCCGGCGGCCGCCGTCGTCGCCGCGCTGCCCGCGCGGATGGCGGGAGGGCAGCTGCAGGTCGACGAGCCGGCCGACGTGCTGCGCGCCGCGATGGACGTGCGCGAGGCCGCGTACGGCCTGGTCGCCGACGACGCCGGCCGCACGCTGCTCGCACGCCTGACGGGCGGCCCCGACGACGGGCTGTGGACGCTCCCGGGAGGCGGTCTCGAGGGCGACGAGACGCCGGAGGAGGCGGTGGTCCGCGAGGTGCGGGAGGAGACCGGTCTCGACGTCGAGCGGGACGGCAAGGTGGGCGTCGACGTCATCGTCATCACCGCGCGTGAGCGGGTCTCGCGGGGCGTCGGGCCGATCGCGGGCGTCCGTCATCTGTACCGAGCGCGCGTCACGGGCGGCGCACTGCGACCGGAGGCCGACGGCTCGACGGACCTCGCCGCGTGGCACGCGCCCGAGGAGGTCGAGCGCCTGTGCTGCGTCGAGCTCGTCGACGTCGGCCTCCGGCTGCTGGCGCGGACCGCCCCGTCGCGCCCGGGGGCGTGACGGGGCGGTCCCTGGTCAGGCAGCCAGGTAGCGGTCGTACGCGATCGTCGTGAGGAACGGCGGGAAGGCCTCGCCCAGGGCGACCTCCCGGAAGACGGCGGCCGCGTCGTCGTACCGGTTGCCGGCGAACCGCTCGAGGCCGGCCAGGACCTCGTCGAGCACCGCCGACGCCCGCTCGCGCGTGACGCGGCCGTGCTCGGTGCGGACGCCAGCGGCGATCCACTGCCAGACCTGCGACCGCGAGATCTCGGCTGTCGCGGCGTCCTCCATGAGGTTGTCGAGCGCGGCCGCGCCCGTGCCGCGCAGCCAGGACGCGATGTAGCGCACGCCGACGGAGATGTTGGACCGCAGCCCGCACTCGGTCACCGAGGCGCCCGCCCGCGCCGCGCTCGCGACGTCGAGCAGCTCGGACTGGCCGACGCGGACGTCGGGGCGCTGCCGGTCGACCTGGTGCGGGCGCTCGCCCAGCACGGCGTCGAGCTCGGCCAGGGCCGTACCGATGAGGTCCGGGTGGGCCACCCACGTGCCGTCGAAGCCGTCGGCGGCCTCGCGACGCTTGTCCTCGGCGACCTTCTCCAGGGCGCGCTGCGTGACGTCGGGCCGGCGCCGGTCGGGGATGAAGGCGCTCATGCCGCCGATGGCGTGGGCGCCGCGGCGGTGGCAGGTCGTGACCAGGAGCTCGGTGTACGCCCGCATGAACGGGGCCGTCATCGTGACCTGGTTGCGGTCCGGGAGCACGAAGGACGGGCCCCGCGTGCGCAGGTTCTTGATGATCGAGAACAGGTAGTCCCAGCGGCCCGCGTTGAGCCCCGCGGCGTGCTCGCGCAGCTCCCAGAGGATCTCCTCCATCGCGAAGGCGGCGGGCAGCGTCTCGATGAGCACCGTCGCCCGGATGGTGCCCCGGGGGATGCCGAGGGCGTCCTGCGCGGTCTCGAACACGCGGTTCCACAGCCGCGCCTCGCGGTGCCCCTCGAGCTTGGGCAGGTAGAAGTACGGCCCTCGACCCTTCTCGATCAGCGACGCCGCGTTGTGGAAGAAGTACAGCCCGAAGTCGACCAGCGCCCCCGACGCCGCCGTGACGGCCCCGTCCGGGTGCTGCACGCGCAGGTGCGCCTCGGGCAGGTGCCAGCCGCGCGGCCGGAACACGATGGTGGGCAGATCGGTCAGCGTCGTCGACCGCAGGCGGTACTCCTTGCCCTCGCCGGTGGTGACGGCGAGCGTGCCGCGGATCGCGTCACGCAGGGCGAGCTGGCCGCCGACGACGTTCTCCCACGTGGGCGCGGAGGCGTCCTCGGCGTCGGCGAGCCACACGCGGGCGCCCGAGTTGAGGGCGTTGATCGTCATCTTGGGGTCGGTGGGCCCGGTGATCTCGACGCGGCGGTCCTCCAGCCCGGGCGCGCCGGCGCAGCCGGCCACCTGCCACGCGGCGTCGCGGACGGGTCGTGTGACGGGGTCGAAGTCGGGGTCCTGGCCGCCGGCGACGGCCCGCGCGTACCGCTCGCGGGCGGCGAGGAGCTCGGCGACGTCGTCGGCGAACTGCTCGTGCAGCAGGGCGAGGAAGTCGAGCGCCTCGGGGGTGAGGATCTCGGCGTCGCGCGGGGTGGCGCGCCGCGTGACGGACACGGAGGTCCCGGACATCGCGTCGGCGATGGGTCGTTCGGTGAGCGTGGTCATGGCAGTGCCTCCTTGGGTAGGACTCAGAACTGGGCCGACTCGGTGGAGCCGTGCAGGGCCAGGGTGGAGGCCGTGGGGTTGAGCGCGGTGGCGACCCGGTCGAAGTAGCCGGTGCCGACCTCGCGCTGGTGCTTGGTGGCGGTGTAGCCGCGGCTCTCGGAGGCGAGCTCGGCCTCCTGGAGCCGCACGTAGGCGGTCATCTGCTCGCGGGCGTAGCCGTGCGCGAGGTCGAACATGGAGTGGTTGAGGGCGTGGAACCCGGCCAGGGTGATGAACTGGAACGCGTACCCCATGGCCCCGAGCTCGCGCTGGAACCGGGCGATCTCGGCGTCGGAGAGGTGGCGGCGCCAGTTGAACGACGGCGAGCAGTTGTAGGCGAGGAGCTGGTCGGGGAACTCGCTGTGCACGCCCTCGGCGAAGGCGCGGGCGAGCTCGAGGGACGGCGTCCCGGTCTCCATCCACAGCAGGTCGGCGTAGGGCGCGTAGGCGCGGGCCCGCGCGATCGAGGCCTCCAGGCCGGGGCGCACCTCGTAGAACCCCTCGGCGGTGCGGTCGCCGGTGAGGAACGGCCGGTCGCGCTCGTCGACGTCGGAGGTCAGGAGGGTGGCCGCCTCGGCGTCGGTGCGGGCCACGACGATGGTGGGCACGCCCTCGACGTCGGCGGCGAGGCGCGCCGCGTTGAGCGTGCGGACGTGCTGCTGTGTCGGGACGAGCACCTTGCCGCCCAGGTGGCCGCACTTCTTCTCGGAGGCGAGCTGGTCCTCCCAGTGCACGCCCGCCGCACCGGCGGTGATCATGCCGCGCATGAGCTCGTAGGCGTTGAGCGGGCCGCCGAACCCGGCCTCGGCGTCGGCCACGATGGGCGCGAGCCAGTCCTCGACCGTGCGAGTGCCCTCCAGGCGCTCGACCTGGTCGGCGCGCAGCAGCGCGTTGTTGATGCGGCGCACCACCTGCGGCACCGAGTTGGCCGGGTAGAGCGACTGGTCGGGGTAGGTCTGCCCGGCGGCGTTGGCGTCGCCGGCCACCTGCCAGCCCGACAGGTAGATCGCGCGCAGCCCCGCCTTGACCTGCTGCACGGCCTGGTTGCCCGTCAGCGCCCCGAGGGCGTTGACGAAGTCGCTGGTGTGCAGGCGCTCCCAGAGCAGCTCGGCGCCGCGGCGCGCGAGCGTGTGCTCCTCGGTCACCGAACCGCGCAGGGCGACGACGTCGGCGGCGGTGTAGGTGCGCTCGACACCGGACCAGCGCGGGTCGGTCGCCCAGGAGGCGGCGAGCTCGTCGGCGGTCTGGACGGTGTCGCCACTGCGGGCGGGGCGTTCGCTGCGGGCGGGGCGTTCGGTGAGGGCGGTCATGGGGTGCTCCTCGGGTCGTCTCGTCGGGTCGGGTCCCGGACGACCGATCGTGAGACCGAGTCGCACCGGATGCGTGTCCCCGACGTTCCTCCTCGCACGGCCCCAGGCGCCAGTGTGCCCGGGGGAGAAGTTCCGCCGTTCTTCTCCTTGAGCGAAAGGGCCTCACCTGTCACCCTGAGTCATGGTTATCTCGACGTCGAGAGATCTCGACCGGCGGCCCCCGGGCCCCTCCCTGCCGCTCGCCGACGAGCCCGACGCGCTCACCATCGGCCGCCGGATCCGGTACCTGCGCACGCAGCGCGGCATGACCCTCGAGGCGCTCGCAGCAGCCATCGACAAGGCTCCGTCGCAGGTCTCGATGCTGGAGAACGGCAGGCGCGAGCCCACGATCGCCCGCCTCCAGGCGGTCGCGCGGGCGCTCGACGCCGGTGTCGAGGACCTGCTCGACCCCCGGCCGCCGTCGCGCCGCGATGCCCTCGAGCTGGAGCTGGAACGCACCCAGCGCGGCCCCCTCTTCGACGCGCTCGGGGTCAAGCCCGTGCGGGTGGGACGCAGTCTCCCCACCGACGCGATCGAGGCGATCCTCGCGCTGCGCCAGGAGCTCGAGCGGCTGCACTCGGAGCGCGCGCTCACGCCCGAGGAGGCCCGTCGCGCCAACACCGAGCTGCGGCACGACATGCGCGCGCACGACAACTGGTTCCCCGACCTCGAGGTGGTCGCCCGGCGGCTGCTCGACGGCGTCGGGCACCGCGGCGGGCCGCTGCCGCAGCGACAGGCCTCCGACCTCGCGGCCCACCTGGGCTTCGAGATCCACCACGTGCCGGATCTGCCGCACTCGACGCGCTCCGTCATCGACCGGCGCCACCACCGCGTCTACCTGCCCAGCAACGGCATCCGCGGGCGCTCGGACGCCCGCTCGGCGCTGCTCCAGGCGCTCGCCTCGCACGTGCTCGACCATGCCGAGCCGCGCGACTACCCCGAGCTGCTGCGTCAGCGTGTCGAGGCGAACTACCTGTGCGCCGCGCTGCTGCTGCCCGAGCGCGACGCCGTGCGCCACCTGCGGGCCGCCAAGGAGCAGCGGGCCATCTCCATCGAGGACCTGCGCGACGCCTTCGCCGTCTCCTACGAGACCGCCGCCCACCGCTTCACGAACCTCGCGACGAAGCACCTGGGCATCGGGGTGCACTTCATGAAGGTCCACGAGTCCGGGGTGATCCACAAGGCCTACGAGAACGACGGCGTGCGGTTTCCCACGGACGCGCTCGGCACGGTCGAGGGCCAGTACGTGTGCAAGCACTGGACGGCCCGCGTGGTGTTCGGCGTGCCCGACCGGCTCGCCCCGTACTACCAGTACACCGACACCGCGACGGGCACGTACTGGTGCACGTCGCGCGTGAGCGACACCCCGGACGGGCTCTTCTCGGTGTCCGTCGGGGTGCCGTACGCGCAGGTCAAGTGGTTCCTCGGGCGCGAGACGACGGCCCGCGCCACCTCGCGGTGCCCGGACGAGTCCTGCTGCCGGCTGCCTCCCGCGCCGCTCGCGCAGCGGTGGGCCGGGCAGGCCTTCCCCAGCGCCCGCCCGCACGCCTCGATGCTCGCCGCGCTGCCCCAGGGCGCGATGCCGGGCGTGGACCAGACGGAGGTCTACGAGTTCCTGGACCGCCACGCCCCGGCGTGACCACGACCGTCCGTCGACGAGGCGAGCGTCAGGCGTGGGCGTCGGGAGAGCGGCGGTACCGGGAAGCCTTGTACTCCTCCACGGCAACCCGTGACGACCGGTACCTGCCGTCCGGCCCGATCACTGCCTCGAGGCGACCCCGGGTGGCGGCTTGGCGAAGCGCCACGAGGCTGAGTCCCGTGTCCGTCAGCGCCTCGAGCGGGACGTACTTGGCGGGGCCGGCGATGTTCGGGATCAGCCGGTGCAGGGAGTCGACGACGCAGCGCGCGATGATCTCGGCGAGCGGGCCGAAGTCGCCGTTGTCTGCCCGGTCGAGCGCCGTGAGGTACCGCTTGCGCTGATCCTTCATGATGACGGCCGGAGGCCACCCGAGGCGCACGAGCAGCAGGTTGAGCACGAGCCTGCCGGTGCGGCCGTTCCCGTCGATGAACGGGTGGATCCACTCGAACCGGCGGTGCAGTGCGGCGAGCGCCTCAGGAACCTGTGAGACCGGCATCAGCCCTGCGCGGACGCGGGCACCCACGGCGTTGGCCTCGTCGACCCATGCCGATAGCTCCGATGCCACCAAGGGGTGGGTGGGCGGCTGCATCCCCCCGCCGAAGGGCATGATCTCGTGCTGGCGGAAGGATCCGGGACCCTCCGCGGAGGTCGCGTCGGGGTGCGGCGCCACCTGCCAGACCTTCTCCATGGCCGTGGCATGGATGCGGCGCACCTCCGTGACGGCGACCAGGCCGTCGTGGGTCCACGCGTCAGGCTGGACGGCCTGACGATAGACCCAGGTCGCGGCGTCGCCGTATCCGAGGACCTCCAGGTAGTCCTTGATCTCCTTGGCGCCGACAGCCCGGCCCTCCTGGAGCAGCTTCTCGACCTCGCGCAGCACGAGGGTGTTGCCTTCGATCGCCGTGGAGTGATGTGCCTCGAGCGCCCAGAGGTCGTCCCAGAGCTTCTTCGCCTCGTGCGGCTTGGGGAGGCCCCCGTAGTTCGCCAGCTCGTCGATGGCGTCGGCGAAGCGCCGGTAGACCGCGTCGCGTGACGGGCGTCCACGGCCGGGCCGGCTCGGGAGGAAAGTTGTCACAGCCATGGCCTCCAAATGAATCAACGACACTCTAGTGGCTCGGCGTCGGCAGTGCCAGGGCGGTTCTGGCCCTGGTTGTTCCTGTAGCCCGGCGTTCCACGCCCGCGCACATGGAGTCGTCGTGAGATCCAGGTAATTGACCAACGACAACAAGCCGGCGACCGGTCTCGCCTGCCTCCGGATCGTCACCCGATGCGGTCCGTGGCCCCGTCGGCGATCCCGTCGCGGTTCATGTCGTCGCCGCGCGCCTGCCGCGCGTCCCAGCGCAGGCAGGCCGCCCCCAGCACGGCGGCGGCCGCCGACCCCAGCAGGATCGCGACCTTGGCCCCCTCGGTGCGCGACGACGTCGGCCCGTACGACAGCTCGGACACGAGCAGCGCGACCGTGAACCCGATGCCCGCGAGCAGCCCGACGGGCAGCAGGTCGCGCACGCCGATGCCCGGTGCGAGCCGCAGCGGCGTCAACCGCGTGACGAGGGCGGCCGTGCCGAGCACGCCGACGAGCTTGCCCGCCATGAGCCCGACGACGACGGCGAGCACCACGGGCTGGCCGACGACGGAGCCGGCGCCGCCGCCGTCGACCAGGTTGACACCGGCCGCGAACAGCGCGAACAGCGGCAGCGCGACGCCCTGCGACCACGGCGTGACGGCATGCGCCCAGCGCTGGGCGCGGTCCAGGGTCTCGCCGTGCACGGGGCGCGCCGGGACGGTGAGCCCGAGCAGCACGCCGGCGACGGTCGCGTGCACGCCCGAGGCGTGCAGGAGCGCCCACGCCGTCACGGCGAGCGGCGCGAGCAGCCACCACCGCGGCCTGCGCGAGCGCAGGTGGACCCCCGCGACGGCGACCGCGGCCAGCGCCCCGAGCAGCGGCCAGGCGCGCAGCCCGTCGCCGTAGAAGAGCGCGATGACGACGATCGCGAGGAGGTCGTCGACGACGGCGAGCGTGAGCAGGAAGGTGCGGATCGCCGTCGGGAGCCCCTTGCCGAACACGGCCAGCACGGCGAGCGCGAACGCGATGTCCGTCGCGGTGGGGATGGCCCAGCCGCCAAGGCCGCCGCGGTCGTCGGCCACCACCTCGACGACGACGAACGCGACCGCGGGCATCGCCATCCCGCCGACCGCCGCGAGCATCGGCACCCCGGCCTCGCGCGGGTTGCGCAGCGACCCGGCGACGAGCTCGTGCTTGAGCTCGAGCCCGACGGCGAGGAAGAAGACGGCCAGCAGCCCGTCGGCGGCCCACTGCGCGACGGTGAGGTCGAGGTGCAGGGCGCGGGGGCCGATCTCGGCCGCCGCCACGGCCTCGTAGGCGCCGCGCCAGGGCGAGTTGGCCAGGAGCAGGCCGAGCAGGGCGGCGCCCAGGAGCAGGACGCCGCCGGAGACGTCGCGGGCGGCCCAGGCGCTCAGGCGCGCGAGGGGGGAGGGGCTGGTCATCGGGGCGGCTCCAGGGGTCGGCTCGGACGCCGGCGCTCCCGCCGGCACCACCGACCAGACTTCCCGGCTCGCCGTCGTCCAGGGTACCGGCTCAGGCCGTCGCGGCCTTGACCAGCGACAGCAGCGCCTGCGCGTACGCCTCCGCGGCGTGGTCGCCGTCGAAGACCTGCTCGGGGCGTCCCGGCACCTCGACGAGCACCTGGTACAGGCCCGTCGTCGAGCGGGCCAGGCTGCGGAACGCCCCGCCGAGCAGCTCGCGCAGCTGGTCCTCGCGGGGCAGCCACAGGGCGTCCTCGAGGGCGACCGAGTCGAGCGCCCACTCGGTGGTGCCGTTGAAGCCGAGGATCGTCCCGGTCGGGTGGTCGTGCCGCTCGACCACCATGTCGCTGACGGTGAAGACGTCGTCGTCGTCCGAGTCCGAACGGACCACGAACCGGTCGCCCGGCTCGGGCCGCCACTCCAGCCCGGCGTCGTGCAGCTGCTGCGCTGCGTCCCTCGAGATACCGCTCATAGGTCACCATGCTGCACCGCGAGTGAACATCCCATGACATCTGCGCGACACGCCCGCGTTCGGACGTCGTCGGTGCGTGACTCCTTCGTACGTTGGGGGTAGCGGACGGCACCCAGCCGTCCTCCGGGAGGCCAGCCCATGGCGAGGATCGCATCGCGTCGGAGGGCCGGCACCGGCCTTCCGGGACGACGTCGTCCCGGCGGCTGGTCGCCTGCCCCGCCTACCGAGTGCGCTGCCGCGCCGAAGGGGGTACCCCGTGGACACCACCCAGACCACTGACCGCAGGACGTTCGTGATCGACACGTCCGTCCTGCTGTCCGACCCGCGAGCGATCTTCCGGTTCGACGAGCACGACGTCGTCCTGCCGATCGTCGTGATCACGGAGCTGGAAGGGAAACGCCACCACGCCGAGCTGGGTTACTTCGCCCGGTCGGCTCTGCGCATCCTGGACGAGCTGCGGGTGGCGCACGGGGGGCTCGACGCGCCGCTCCCGCTGGGCACCGCGGGCGGCACGCTGCGCGTGGAGCTCAACCACATCGACCCGGGGGTGCTGCCGCCCGGGTTCCGGCTGGGGGACAACGACTCGCGCATCCTGGCCGTCGCGGCCAACCTCGCCTCCGAGGGGCGGCGCGTCACGGTCGTCTCCAAGGACCTGCCGATGCGCATCAAGGCGTCCGCGGTCGGGCTCACCGCCGAGGAGTACAAGGCCGAGCAGGCGGTCGACTCCGGGTGGACGGGCATGTCGAGCATCGACGTCACCGACGAGCAGATGGCCACCCTCTGGGAGCAGCAGGAGCTCGACGTCGCCGCCCTCGACCCCGGCGTCGTCGAGGCGGCCGGGCCGCTGTACGTGCACACGGGCCTGGTGATCCACTCGGCTCGCGGCTCCGCGCTGGGCCGGGTGACCGCGGACAAGAAGGTCAGGCTGGTGCGCGGCGACCTGGAGGTCTTCGGTGTGCACGGCCGCTCCGCGGAGCAGCGCGTCGCGATCGACCTGCTGCTCGACGAGTCGATCGGCATCCTGTCGCTCGGCGGCCGGGCGGGCACCGGCAAGTCGGCGCTCGCCCTGTGCGCGGGCCTGGAGGCCGTGCTCGAGCGGCGCCAGCACCGCAAGGTGCTCGTGTTCCGGCCGCTGTACGCCGTCGGCGGGCAGGAGCTCGGCTACCTGCCCGGCTCCGAGGCCGAGAAGATGAACCCCTGGGGCCAGGCCGTGTACGACACGCTCTCGGCGCTGGTCTCCTCCGAGGTGGTCGACGAGGTCATCCACCGCGAGATGCTCGAGGTGCTGCCGCTGACCCACATCCGCGGGCGCTCGCTGCACGACGCGTTCGTCATCGTCGACGAGGCCCAGTCCCTGGAGCGCAACGTGCTCCTGACGGTGCTGAGCCGCATCGGCCAGAACTCGCGCGTGATCCTCACGCACGACGTCGCGCAGCGCGACAACCTGCGCGTGGGCCGGCACGACGGCGTCGCGGCGGTCATCGAGAAGCTCAAGGGCCACCCCCTCTTCGCCCACGTGACCCTGACGCGCTCGGAACGAAGCCCGATAGCGGCCCTGGTAACGGACATGCTGGAGACGCTGGAGTTCTGACCGCGTCTCAGCCGCCGAGCGACTCTGGATGTCCGGTTCTCACGGCTGAGAACCGGACATCCAGAGTCGCTCGACTGGCTTCAGCGGATCGTGAAGCCCGCTCGGAGCAGGTCGTGCGGGCGCGAGCTGCGGCCCACCTGGAGCTCGAACGTGCCGGGCTCCACCACGCGCTCGCCCGCCGCGTTGACGAACGTGCACGCCGCTGCCGGGAGCGTCAGGTCGACCGTCACCGACGTGCCCGGCTGCACCGTCACCTGCTCGAACCCCTTGAGCTCGCGCTCCGCCCACGACGCCGACGTCACCAGGTCGCTGACGTAGACCTGGACGGTCTCCAGCGCCGGGCGCGTGCCGGTGTTGGTCAGCGTGACGTGCGCGCTGATCGTGTCGGCGGCCGTGAGGTCCGGGGTGTCGATCACCAGGTCGGAGTACTCGACGGTGGTGTACGACAGGCCCTCGCCGAACGCGAACGCCGGCGACTGCGTGAGGTCGGCGTAGCGGTCGCCGTGCTGGCCGCGCACCTGGTTGTAGTACGTCGGCTGCTGGCCCACGTGCCGCGCGAACGAGATCGGCAGCCGCCCCGACGGCTCGATCGCGCCGAGCAGCAGCTCGGCCAGGGCGGTGCCGCCGGTCATGCCCGGGTTCGCGGCCCAGACGACCGCCGCCGCGCCCGCCGCCGACGGCGGCAGCACGAGCGGCTTGGACGCCAGGAGCACGACAACGAGCGGCGTGCCCGTCGCCGCCAGCGCGTCGAGCAGGGCGACCTGCCCGCCGAGCAGGTCGAGCGTCGCCGTCGAGCGGCCCTCGCCCACCAGCTCGATGCGGTCGCCGACGACGGCCACGACGACGTCGGCCTCCGACGCCGCGGCCACGGCCTCGGCGAGCTGCGCCTCGTCCACGGGCGCGGGGGCCACGACCTTGGGCCGCGGCTGCCCGTCCGGGAAGAACGCGCCGGCCGGGTCGTCCTGGAGCGTGAGGATGTCGGCGCCCCGGGCGTGCGTGACCTCCCAGGTTGCGGGGACCTGTGCGCGCAGCCCGTCCAGGACCGTCGTGATCATGCCGCGCGGGTGCCCGTCGGGCAGCCACGTGACCTGGCCGGACGAGCCTGCCCAGTCGCCCAGCTGCGTCTGCGCGTCGTCCGCGAGCGGCCCGACGACGGCGAGCCGGAGGCCTCGGGGCCCCCGCGAGGTCTCCGAGCCCAGCGAGGAGACGTCGTGGGGTGAGGCGTCGGCGATGCGCTTCACCGGTGCGGGCGTGGCGTCAGCAGCCGAAGCAGCCGAGGTGCCCGGAAGCAGCGGCAGCAGCCCGTCGTTGCGGAGCAGCACGAGCGAGCGCCGCGTGATCTCCAGGTTCAGCTCCTGGTGCGAGCCCAGCACCTCCGCGATGCGCGCGGGCGAGGGCCGGCGCCGGTCCTCGAACAGCCCCAGCTCGAACTTCAGCGTGAGGATGCGCGCGACGGCGTCGTCCAGGTCGGGCTCCGTGATGAGGCCGCGCTCGATCGCGTCGAGCGCGCCCTCGAAGAACTGCGGCGTCGTCATCACCATGTCGTTGCCGGCCTTCACGGCGGCGGCCGCGGCGTGCGTGTGCGAGGGCTGGACCTTCTGCTCCCACACCATGCGCCCGACGTTGTCCCAGTCGGTGATGAGGGTGCCGGTGTAGCCCCACTCGCCGCGCAGCACGTCGGTGAGCAGCCAGTCGTTGATGGTGATCGGCACGCCGTCGGTGGTCTGGTAGCCGAGCATGAACGTGCGGCAGCCCTCGCGGGCGACGCGCTCGAACGGCGGCAGGAACCACGAGCGCAGCTTGCGGCGCGAGATGTCCGCCTCGGACGCGTCGCGCCCGCCCTGCGTCTCGGAGTACCCGGCGAAGTGCTTGGCCGTGGCCAGGATCGCCGTCGGGTCGTCGAGGCCGGCGCCCTGGTAGCCGCGCACCGCGGCTGACGCGAGCTCGCCGATGAGGAACGGGTCCTCGCCGAACGTCTCGTCGACGCGGCCCCAGCGCAGGTCGCGTGCGATGCACAGCACGGGCGAGAACGTCCAGTGGATGCCCGTCGCGGCGGTCTCGACCGCGGTCGCCCGCGCCATCTTCTCCACGAGCTCCGCGGACCACGACGCGGCCATGCCGAGCTGGGTGGGGAAGATCGTGGCGCCCTCGAAGAACGAGTGGCCGTGGATGGCGTCCTCGCCGATGAGCAGCGGGATCCGCAGCCGGGTCTGGTCGGTCAGCTCGTGCGCCTCGAGGACCAGCGCGGGGGAGGTGTGCAGGATCGAGCCGACGTGCTTGTCGAGGATGTGCTCCTTGACGCCGTCGCGGGCGTCGAGCTGCATCATCTGGCCGACCTTCTCCTCCCGCGTCATGCGGCCCAGCAGGTCGGCGACGCGCTCGGAGACGGGCAGGGCGGGGTCGAGGTAGGGCAGCGTGGTCATGCTTCCTTCTTCGTGGCAGGGCCGGCGGCGGCGACGTCGTCGAGAGACGTGACGGCGGGCGGCGCCGGCGCGACGGCACGCACCTGCGTGACCGACGACGACGCCTTCATGCCGCGCTTGCGCAGCGCGCGAGCGCGCTCGCCGGCGGAGCGCAGGCGCGGGTTGACGTACTCGTCGATGCCGAAGTTGATGAGCGACAGGGCGACGCCGAGCAGCGCGATGGCGAGGCCGGCGGGGATGTACCACCACCAGAAGTCCGGGAACGCGCCGTTCTGCTGCGCCCAGAACAAGATGGTGCCCCAGTTGAGGTTGGTGATGGGGATGACGCCGACGAACGCCAGCGTGGTCAGGCCCAGGATGGCCGCGGTCACGGTGCCCACGAACGACGACGCGATGATCGCCATGAGGTTGGGCAGCATCTCCACGGTGATGATCCGCCACAGCGGCTCGCCGTTCGCGCGGGCGGCCTGGACGAAGTCGCGGTTGCGCAGCGACATGGTCTGGGCGCGCAGCACGCGCCCGCCCCACGCCCAGCCCGTCACCGCGAGGACCGAGGCCACGAGCCACAGCGACGGGTTCTCCTGCTGCGAGGTGATGATGATCATGAGCGGCAGGCCGGGGATCACCAGGAACACGTTCGTCAGCGCCGAGAGCGACTCCGACTTCCAGCCCGAGACGTAGCCCGCCGTCACGCCGATCGCGATGGCGATGACGGTGGCGATGACGCCGGCCCCGAAGCCGACGATGAGCACGCCGCGCGTGCCGTAGACGATCTGGGCGAACACGTCCTCGCCCATGTGGGTGGTGCCGAGCCAGTGCGTGCCCGACGGCGGCTGCCGCAGCGCCTGGAAGTCCTTCTCCAGCGGCTCGAACCGCGTGAGCAGGGGAGCGAAGACGGCCATGAGGACGAACACGCCCAGGATGGACAGACCGGTGATCGACTTGGCGTTCCGGAACATCGCGAACGCGCTGGCCAGGCCTCGCGCGCGGGGCGGCACGACGGGAGCGGCGACGGCCTCGGAGACGATGGTTGCGGTCATGGCTCAGGCCTCCGTCTGGCGCGTGCGCGGGTCGAGGACGGCGTAGGCGACGTCGGCGAGGATGTTCGCGACGAGCACCGTCAGGGTGATGATCAGGAACACGCCCTGCATGAGGGGGTAGTCCTTGGCGCCCGTCGCGTCCAGCAGCAGCTTGCCGATGCCCGGGTAGGAGAACACGAGCTCCATGACGAGCGTGCCTCCCACGATGAAGCCGAGCGCGAGCGCGAAGCTCTGGATCTGCGGCAGCACCGCGTTGCGGGCCGCGTACCGCAGGAGCACGCGGCGCGAGGAGAGGCCCTTGGCCTGCGCGACCGTCACGTAGTCCTCGTCGAGGATCGTGACCATCATGTTGCGCATGCCGAGGATCCACCCGCCCAGCGAGGCGACGACGATCGTCAGCGCCGGCAGGATGCCGTGCTGGAGCACGTCGCCGACGAACGCGAGCGAGAGGTTCGGCGCGGCCCCCTTGCCGTACGCGTGCGACGCCGGGAACCAGCCCAGGTTCGACGCGAAGACGGCGATGGCGATCAGGCCCATCCAGAAGTACGGCACGGTGCCGAAGAACGTCGAGATCGGCACCAGGACGTCGGCGCGCGAGCCGCGGTGCCAGCCGATGAGCGAGCCGACCAGCGTGCCGATCGTGAAGCTCAGGATCGTGGCGACGCCCACGAGTCCGATCGTCCAGGGCAGCGCGGTCCCGATCACCTCGGTCACCGGGGCCAGGCCGTGCGAGAGCGAGCGGCCCAGGTTGCCGGAGAAGATCAGGCCCCAGTAGTCGGCGTACTGCTGGAGCAGCGACTTGCTGGAGTCGAGGCCGAAGAGGATCTCGAGCGACCGGGTCGCCTCGGGGGAGACGTCGCCCCGGTTGCGGGCCAGGTAGGCCTGGATCGGGTCGCCCTTCATCATCCGGGGCAGGAAGAAGTTGATCGTGATGGCCGCCCACGCCGTGAACAGGTAGAAGGCGGTGCGGCGGGCGAAGAAGCGCAGCGTGTTCATCGGGTGCCCCCCGTGCGTGCGAAGTGCTTGTCAGGGTCGGGGGAGGCCGCGAGCAGCGCCTTCGTGTAGTCGTGCTGCGGGTTGAGGATGACGTCGTCGGACGAGCCCTGCTCCACGACCCGGCCGTGGTTGAGCACCATGATCTCGTCGGAGAAGTGCCGGGCCGTGGCGAGGTCGTGCGTGATGTAGAGGACGCCGAGGTTCTGCGACCGCTGGAGGTCGGCGAGCAGGTTCAGCACGCCGAGACGGATCGAGACGTCGAGCATCGAGACGGGCTCGTCGGCGACCAGCAGCGCGGGACGCGAGGCGATCGCACGCGCGATGGCGACGCGCTGCCGCTGGCCGCCGGACAGCTCGTGCGGACGCCGGTCGATCGTCGCGGCCGGGTCCAGGCGCACCACCTCGAGGAGGCGGACCACCTCGGCCTCGACCTGGTCCTGGGGCACGACGCGGTCGAGCAGCAGCGGACGCTGGAGGTGGTGCCGGATGGTGTGGTACGGGTTCAGCGATGCGAACGGGTCCTGAAACACCATGCGCACCTGCTGGCGGTAGCGGCGCAGCGCCCGCCCGCGCCGGGGGATCGGCTGCCCGTCGAGCAGCACGTCGCCCGACGTCGCCCGCTCCAGCTGCGTGATGATCTTCGCGATCGTCGACTTGCCCGACCCCGACTGGCCGACGAGGGCCACCGTGCGGCCCGACGTCACCGTCACGTCGACGGCGTCGAGCGCGAGCATGGTCCCGCTGCCGCGCACGTGGTACTTCTTCGTGACGTTCCTGAGCTCGAGCGTGCTCATGCGCGTCCTCGCTTCGCTCCGGGCGCGCATGAGGCACGCGGTGCACCGTGTTGTCTGGTTCGCTCGCTTCGCTCGCTCATGCCGCCCCCTCCTCGCCCGCCCGGAGGAACCCGCCGCGGTCGCCCGTGAGGCTCGGGAACGAGCCCAGCAGCCGGCGCGTGTACTCGTGCTGCGCCCGGTGGTAGATGTTCTCCGCCGTGTCGAGCTCGACGATGCGCCCCGCCTTCATCACCGCGATGCGGTCGGAGATCTCGAGCAGCAGCGGGAGGTCGTGCGTGATGAACACGACCGAGAAGCCGAACTCCTCGCGCAGGTCCGAGATCTGCAGGAGGATCTCGCGCTGCACCAGCACGTCGAGGGCCGTCGTCGGCTCGTCCATGACCATGAGCTGCGGGCGCAGCGCGAGCGCCATCGCGATCATGACGCGCTGCCGCATGCCGCCCGAGAGCTCGTGCGGGTAGGAGCGCAGGCGGTCGCGCCCGACACCGACGATGTCGAGCAGGTGGGCGCACTCCTGGGTGCGCTCCTCGCGGCTCATGTCGGGGCGGTGCGTCTCGAAGACGTCCGCGAGCTGCTTGCCGATCGCCATGACCGGGTTCAGGGCGTTCATCGCGCCCTGGAACACCATCGAGGCCTTGTCCCAGCGGAAGCGGCGCAGCGACGCGTCGTCGAGGGAGAGCAGGTCGATGTCGGTGCCGGACTCGTCGTGGAAGACGGCGCTGCCGGAGGTGATGACGGCCGGGGGCTTCAGGAGGCGCTGGATGCCGTAGGCCAGCGTCGTCTTGCCGCAGCCTGACTCGCCGGCCAGGCCGAGGATCTCGCCGCGCTTCAGCTCGAGCGACACGTCGACGACCGCCTCGACAGGAGGGTCGACGTCGTACACGACGCTGAAGTCGCGGACCGTGAGCACGTTCTCACTGGTCACAGCGTTCTATCCGTTCGTTTCGGGCGCACACGCCGGGTGGCCGAGCGCGCCGGAGCAGCTCCGGCGCGCTCGGCCCCTGGGGTGTCGATCAGTTGGCGGGCTTGAGCTTGGTCAGGACCATGGCGGCCGACGGCTGCAGCGGGTCGGCCGTCGCGTACTGGTCGTCCTCGCTCGGCCAGCCCACGTACTTGCGGGTGTTGTACTCGGCCAGGACGGGGTGCGTGCCGACCGGGATGACCGGCACCTGCTCCACGAACGCCTTCTGGATCTCGGCGAGGGCGGTGGACCGCTCGTCGTCGGTCGAGGCGGTCGCGTAGGTGTTCAGCGCGGCGGTCACGGCGTCGTCGGTGAAGCGGCCGAAGTTGTAGTCGACGTCCGCGCCGGCCTTGAGCCAGCGGCCGTCCATCGTGTCGGAGTACAGGTCGTACGGCGTGGTGCCGCCGTCGGTCCAGTGCATGATCGCGTCGAAGTCGCCCGAGCGCTTCGCGGCCCACCACGTGTCGACGTCGGGGGTGTCGACCTTGGCGTCGGCGCCGAGGGTCTTCTTGACCTGGTCGGCGATGAGGCTGATGCCGGTGACGTAGTCGTTCCAGCCCTGCGGGACCTGGAGCGTGAAGGAGACGGGCGTGCCGTCGGGTGCCACGAGCTTGGTGCCGACGCCCGTGTAGCCGGCGTCCTCGAGGATCTTCTTGGCGCCGTCGACGTCGATCGAGAACTCCTTGCCCTGGTACTCGGGCAGGATGTACTGCTCGCCGACCGGGGTGGGCAGGCCCGTGATGCTCGTGAGCACGGGGCCGGCGTCCTCGCGGGCGATCTTGGTGTGCGCCGGGCGGTCGATGACCATGTTCACGGCCTTGCGGAAGGCGACGTCGTTGAACGGCGGGCGCTGGGTGTTGACGAACAGCACGTCCGGGGAGAGCGTGTTGGCGGCCCAGAAGACGTTGTGCTCCGCGTCCTTGTCCAGGTAGGCGCTCTGGATGTTGGAGATGAACGCCTGCGCCCAGTCGGCCTCGCCGCTGGCGAGCGCGGTGGTCAGCGCGGTGTTGTCGTTGTACGAGACGTAGTACAGCTCGGGCACGGCGAGCTTGCCGCCCCAGTAGTCGTCGCGGGCCTTCATCGTGACGGACTGGCTGGTGAAGCTCTCCAGCGTGTACGGGCCCGTGCCGACGGGCTTGCCCTCGTTGGTGAACGTCGTCGGGTCCTTGACGTCCTTCCAGACGTGCTCGGGGACGATGTCGATGTGGAGCACCTGGGCCTGCTTGACGAACTTCGACTCGGCGAACTTGAGCACCACGTCGGCGCCGTCCTTGGCGACGTCCGTGAGCTGGAGGTTGCCCGTGTCGAGCGCCTTGTTGTCCTTGATCAGGTTGAAGGTGAAGACGATGTCGTCGGCGGTGAAGTCCTCGCCGTCGTTCCACTTCACGCCCTCGCGCGGGGTGACGCGCAGCTCGGTGTAGTCGTCGTTCCAGACGACCTTCTCGGCGAGCCACGGGGTGGTCTCGTTCTTGCCGACGGGGTTGACCATCGCGAGCGGCTCGAACAGGACGTTCTTGTAGCCGAGCTTGTTGGCCGACGAGTCGCCCAGCCACGGGTTGTTCGACTCCGTGGAGATCGCGCCGTCGGGCTTCGCGATCGTCAGCGCCGCACCGGCCGCGGCGGGCTGGTCGCTCGTGGCCGCGTCGCCCGAGCCGCCGTCACCGCCTCCGCAGGCGGTCAGGAGAAGTGCTGCGACGGCGGCGGTGGCCACCGCAGCAGTGATCTTCGACCTCATGTCAAACTCCTCATCGAGTGTCCGTTGCGCGGCACCCGGCGGACCCGGGTGCGTCTCGCCGTCGAGTGCGCTGGCGCAGAGGTTACAGTCCAGTCAGTAACCAGTGAAACCAGATCCGCCGCCGTGGACGTCACAGTTCGGCAACGGCGACCACACGACCGAGAGGGGAGAGAGGGCGATGAGTTCGAGCAGGCCGGAGCGCCGCTCCCGGCCGCAGACGCTGGCCCGTCGCGAGGAGATCCTGCGCGCCGCGATGACGACGTTCGGCGCGAAGGGCTACAACAAGGGCCCGCTGACCGAGATCGCCGACCAGGTGGGCATGACGCACGCGGGGATCCTGCACCACTTCGGGTCGAAGAACGCCCTCCTCCTCGAGGTGCTCCAGTACCGCGACGACACCGACGTCGAGGCACTCCCCGAGCACCACATCCCTGACGGCACCGAGCTCTTCCGCCACCTCGTGCGCACCGCGTTCCTCAACGCGCAGCGCGCCGGCATCGTCCAGGCGTACGCCGTGCTCTCCGCGGAGTCCGTCACCGACGACCACCCCGCGCGCCCGTTCTTCGAGCAGCGCTACGCGACGCTGCGCGGCGAGGTGGCCCACGCCTTCCGCGTCATGTGCGAGGAGGCGGGCGTCACCGAGCCCGCGACCGTGGACATGGCGTCGGCGTCGATCCTGGCCGTCATGGACGGCCTCCAGGTGCAGTGGCTGCTGGACCCGACCGCGGTGGCGCTGGCCGAGGCGAGCGAGTTCGCCATCGAGGCGATCGTCGCGCAGGTGCTCAGCCCGCGGACGACGCCGCTCGCCGGCGCCTGACGCCGCCGTAGCGGTGCACGAGCACCGCGGCGGCCAGCCCCGCGAGCGCCCCCGCGGTCGTGTCCAGCGCCCGGTCCAGCGCGAGCGTGCCCGCGGCGGCCGGCCCGCCGAGCGACGTCATGAGCAGCGCCATGGGCGCGATGCACAGCTGCGCGAGCCCGTAGTGCCGGCCCACGACGATCTCGGTGACCACCTGCAGCACGACGACGAGCGCCGCCTGCTGCCAGAAGCCGAGGTGCGCCGCGAGCAGCGGGTAGGCGATCGCGACGGCGCCGACGGCGGTGCCGGTCGCGCGCTGCACGGCCCGCACGGCCGTGTGCCGGGCGGTCGCGCCGGCCAGCACCGCGGTGGCGCCCATGACGGCCCACGAGGTGTGGCCCAGCCCGAGCGCGGCGGACAGCCCGGAGGCGGCGAGACCGCCGACGAGCACCCGGACAGCGGCGAGCCGCCAGCCTTCCGTGCCCCACGACGCCCGCAGCTGCTCGCGCAGCGTGGTGTGCGGGGCGGCGCCGGCGCGGCGCCCCGCGAGGGCCCCGGCCAGGCAGACGACCCAGGCGAGGGCCGCGCCGCCCGCCCCGACGAGGGTCCGGGCGGCGACGTCGCCGAGCCCGGGGGATCCCGCCAGGCCGGCGCCCGCGCAGAACACGACGACGGTGGCCCCGGGCGGCCCGATCCGCAGCAGCGCGACGAGGGCCGTCGCCGCCGCGGCGAGCGCCGTCGTGAGCAGGAACCCGACGGCGGCGGGTGCGCCCGACGCGGCCACGAGCGAGAACAGGGCGATCGCGCCGACCATGACGGCGCCCACGAGCGCGAGCAGCGGGGCCTGGCGCCGGGCGCTGCCGGCCCGGCTGAACAGCGCCGTCAGGGCGCCGAGCGCTGCGTACGAGGACAGCTCGCGGTGCCCTGCCAGCGCGGGGACGGCGATGGCCGTGCCCGCGGCGAGCCCGACGCGCAGCGCGAACGCGACGGCAGCGTCGCCGTGCTGGAGCCGCCAGGCGTCCCGCAGCACGTCGGGGTGGAGCACCTCCCTCGCCGTGGTGCGGACGACGAGCGGGGCGGGGGCGGGAGAGGCAGACATGCTTGCCTCAGTCTACGATTTTCCCTCCCGCCCGGCCGTAACGGCCGTCACGCCTGCGGCGGCACCGTCATCGAGAGGACGTCGAGGGCCTTGTCGAGGGCCTCCTCGGTGATCTCGCCGCGCTCTACGAAGCCGAGTGCGACGACGGCCTCCCGCACGGTGATCCCGGCCTTGACCGAGTGCTTCGCGACCTTCGCCGCGGCCTCGTAGCCGATCACACGGTTGAGCGGCGTGACGATCGACGGCGACGACTCGGCGTAGGCGCGCGCCTTCTCGACGTTCGCCTCGATGCCCGCGACCGTCTTGTCGGCCAGCACGCGGCTCGCGTTGGCGAGCAGGCGGATCGACTCGAGCACGCCCTGCGCGATGACAGGGATCTGCACGTTGAGCTCGAAGGAGCCGCTCGCCCCGGCCCAGGCCACGGTGGCGTCGTTGCCGATGACGCGCGCGCACACCATGAGCACGGCCTCGGGCACGACCGGGTTCACCTTGCCCGGCATGATCGACGAGCCGGGCTGCAGGTCGGGGATGAAGATCTCGCCCAGGCCCGTGTTGGGGCCCGAGCCCATCCAGCGCAGGTCGTTGCAGATCTTGGTGAGGCTCACCGCGATGGTACGCAGCGCGCCGGACAGCTCGACGAGCCCGTCGCGCGCCGACTGCGCCTCGAAGTGGTCGCGCGCCTCGGTCAGCGGCAGGCCCGTGTCCTCCTGGAGCAGCGCGATGACGCGCTGCGGGAAGCCCGCCGGGGTGTTGATGCCGGTGCCGACGGCGGTGCCGCCCAGCGGCACCTCGGCCGCGCGGGGGAGCGCGGACCGGAGGCGCTCGACGCCGTAGCGGACCGCGGCGGCGTACCCGCCGAACTCCTGGCCGAGCGTCACGGGCGTGGCGTCCATGAGGTGCGTGCGGCCCGACTTCACGACGGTCGCGAACTCGCCGTCCGCCTTGGCGCCGAGAGCGTCCGCCAGGTGCGTCAGCGCCGGCACCAGGTCGTTGACCACGCCCGCGGTGGCGGCCACGTGCACCGACGTCGGGAAGACGTCGTTGGACGACTGCGAGGCGTTGACGTGGTCGTTCGGGTGGACGTCCTTGCCGAGGCTGCGCGTGGCGAGCGTCGCCAGCACCTCGTTGGTGTTCATGTTCGACGACGTCCCCGAGCCGGTCTGGTAGACGTCGATCGGGAAGTGCGCGTCGTACGCCCCGCCGGCGACCTCGTCGGCGGCGGCCGCGATGGCGTCCGCGACGTCCTGGTCCAGCACGCCCAGCTCGGCGTTCGCTCGCGCAGCGGCCTTCTTGATGCGTGCGAGCGCCTCGATGTGGCTGCGCTCCAGCGGGGTGCCCGAGATGGGGAAGTTCTCCACGGCCCGCTGCGTCTGCGCACGGTAGAGGGCCTGCGCGGGGACGCGGACCTCACCCATCGTGTCGTGCTCGATACGGAACGCGGGCTCCTCGGCAGGGATGCCGACGGCGGTGTCGTGGGTCATGCGCTCATCGTGCACCATCGCCCCGCCGCGATGGTCTGACCAAAGAGGTCAGCCCTGGAGGTCAGCCCCGCGGGTCCTCGCCGACGTCGCCGAGCACGTGCACGAGGCGCGCGTTGCCCTCCGCAAGGTCGTACTCGACGCCCACGATGGCCAGCACGCCCTTCTCGACGCGCTCGCGCAGCGCCGCCGAGTACCCGGCCAGCACGTCGACCGTGTGGCGCACGTGCGCGGTGCGCAGCGTCGCCGGGTCGTAGAGCGCCGTGCCGTCGTCCCCGCCGCCCGCGCGGCGGGCCGCCGCCGTGAGATCCGCGACGGACGGGATGACCTTGTCGACCACGGCGCGCACGAAGCCCGGGGGCTGCTCGCCCGTGGCGAGCGTGTGCGCGGTCGCGGCGATCGCGCCGCACAGGTCGTGCCCCAGCACGACGACGAGCGACGCGCCCAGCAGCTCGGTGCCGTACTCGATCGAGCCGATGACGGTCGTGTCCACCACGTGCCCGGCCGTGCGGACCACGAACACGTCGCCCAGGCCCTGGTCGAAGATGATCTCGGCCGCGACCCGGGAGTCGGAGCAGCCGAAGATCACCGTGTGCGGGTGCTGCGAGAAGGCGAGCTCGCGACGCCGGTCGACGCTCTGCGACGGGTGCTCCGGCTCGCCGGCGACGAAGCGGTCGTTGCCGGCGCGCAGGGCCGCCCACGAGTCCGCGGGGGTGCGCGTCGCCGGCACCTTGGGCGACGGGTCCGACGGCGCCGGGATGGTCGGATGGGCGCCGCCCGGCAGCGGGGCGCTCACGCGTCGGCCTCCTCGTCCACGGCGGTGCGGGCCTGGCCGGACGCGGCGTCCAGGCGCTCGCGGGCGCCGTCGAGCCACTGCTGGCACCGCGCGGCGAGGGCCTCGCCGCGCTCCCACAGCGCGAGCGACGTCTCCAGCGGCTCGCCGCCGGCCTCGAGCCGCTGGACGACCGCGACGAGCTCGTCGCGTGCCTGCTCGTAGCCGAGGGTCGCGGGGTCGGGAAGGGCCGCCAGGTCGGGACCGGTCGATGCGCTCACGGCCCCAGTGTCCACCACGGGACCGACAGGGCGCCGAGCCGTCCCAGATCGGCCGGCACCGCAGCCCGGGGTGAACGTGGCCAGTCGCTTTGCCCTCGGGGGTGTCGCCACCGACCATCGTCCCCATGGGTCATCTTGAGGTCGCGCACGTCGAGCACGTGCTTCCCGACGGGCGCACGCTGCTCGACGACGTCTCGTTCCGTGTCGGCGACGGCAGCGTCACCGCGCTCGTCGGCCCCAACGGGGCGGGAAAGACGACGCTGCTGCGCATCGTCACGGGCGAGCTCACGCCGTCGGGCGGCACGGTGAGCATGAGCGGCGGCCTCGGCGTCATGCCGCAGTTCGTCGGGTCCGTGCGCGACGAGTCCACGGTGCGCGACCTGCTCGTCGCCGTCGCGCCGCCGCACATCCGCGACGCCGCCCGCGCCGTCGACGCCGCCGAGGCGGCCATGATGGAGCGCGACGACGAACCCACCCAGATGGCGTACGCGCAGGCGCTCGCCGACTGGGCCGACGCGCGCGGCTACGAGGCCGAGACCACGTGGGACGAGTGCACCATGGCCGCCTTCGGCGTCCCGTACGACAAGGCGCAGTGGCGTCAGGTGCGCACGCTGTCCGGCGGCGAGCAGAAGCGGCTCGTGCTCGAGGCGCTGCTGCGCGGCCCCGACGAGGTGCTGCTGCTCGACGAGCCCGACAACTACCTCGACGTGCCCGGCAAGCGCTGGCTCGAGGAGCAGCTGCGCGCCACGCGCAAGACCGTGCTCTTCGTGAGCCACGACCGCGAGCTGCTCTCGCGTGCCGCCGAGCGGATCGTCGCGCTCGAGCCCGCGCCGTCCGGGGCGGAGGCGTGGGTGCACGGCGGGTCGTTCGCCACGTTCCACGACGCCCGTCGCGAGCGGTTCGCGCGCTTCGAGGAGCTGCGCCGGCGCTGGGACGAGAAGCACGCCCAGCTCAAGAAGCTCGTGCTGACCCTGCGGCAGGCCGCCGCCGTCTCGCACGACATGGCCTCGCGCTACCGCGCCGCGCAGACCCGCCTGGCCAAGTTCGAGGAGGCCGGCCCGCCGCCCGAGCCGCCGCGCGACCAGGACATCACCATGCGCCTGCGCGGCGGCCGCACGGGCCTGCGCGCCGTGACGTGCGAGAGGCTCGAGCTCACCGGGCTCATGAAGCCGTTCGACCTGGAGGTCTTCTACGGCGAGCGCGTCGCCGTGCTCGGCTCGAACGGGTCCGGCAAGTCGCACTTCCTGCGGCTGCTCGCAGGGCAGGACGTCGCACACACCGGCACGGTCAAGCTCGGCGCCCGCGTCGTGCCCGGGCACTTCGCGCAGACGCACGCCCACCCCGAGCTGTTCGGGCGCACCCTCGTCGAGATCCTGTGGAGCGACCACGCGCTGCCGCTCGGCCCCGCCATGTCCTCGCTGCGCCGCTACGAGCTCACCGTGGCGGCCGAGCGGCCCTTCGAGAAGCTGTCCGGCGGCCAGCAGGCCCGCTTCCAGATCCTCCAGCTCGAGCTGTCCGGGTGCACCGCCCTGCTGCTCGACGAGCCCACCGACAACCTCGACCTCGAGTCCGCCGAGGCGCTCCAGGAGGGCCTCGAGGCGTTCGAGGGCACCGTGCTCGCGGTCACGCACGACCGGTGGTTCGCGCGGTCCTTCGACCGGTTCCTCGTGTTCGGGTCCGACGGCGTCGTGCGCGAGACGCCGGAGCCCGTGTGGGACGAGCGACGCGTCGAGCGGACGAGGTAAGGCGCCGCCCGGCGCCGACCTCAGACGGAGGCTGGGACGCCCTCGTCCGCGGGGGCGTCCGCGGTCTCCGCGACGGGCTTGCGCGCCAGCCACGCGGCGGTCAGCGCACCGGAGATGTTGTGCCAGACCGAGAAGACCGCGGGCGGCAGCGCCGCCGCGGGCATCGCGGCGAAGTGGGCGGCCGCGAGCGAGGCGGCGAGGCCCGAGTTCTGCATCCCGACCTCGAACGCGAGCGCGCGGCGGGCGCGGTGGTCGAGGCGGGCCGCCCGTCCCGCCAGGTAGCCGAGGAACAGCCCGAACCCGTTGTGCAGCACGACGGCGACGAGCACGAGCAGGCCCGAGGTCCGGAAGGCGTCCGCGCTGTTGCCCATGACGGCGGCGACGATCACCGCGATCGCGGCGACCGAGAGCCACGGGAAGGCGTTCGAGAGGCGGTCGACCCAGCGCCCCGCGACGACCCGCACGAGCACGCCGACGACGACGGGCAGCAGCACCGTCTTGACGATGTCGAGGAACATGGCCCCCGCGGGGACGTGGAGGTAGTGCCCGGCCAGCCACAGCGTCAGCAGCGGGGTGAGGACCGGGGCCAGGAGCGTCGAGAGCGTCGCCACGGACACCGACAGGGCGACGTCGCCCTTGGCGAGGTACGCCATGACGTTCGAGGCCGTGCCGCTCGGGGCGCAGCCCACGAGGATCACGCCGACGGCGAGCGCGGGCGACAGGCCCAGCACGTGCGCGATCGTCCAGCCGGCGAGCGGCATGATCACGTAGTGGGCCACCAGGCCGAGCAGCACGACCCAGGGCCGGCGTGCGATCCGGGCGAAGTCGGGTGGCGTGAGCGTGACGCCCATGCAGAACATCACGACGCCGAGCAGGTAGGGGACCGACGCGGTCACCGGTGCGAAGGTCCCGGGCAGGAAGAAGCCCGTCGCGCCGGCGGCGATGACCAGCAGCGGGAACACGGTGACGGCGAGCACCGCGTTCCGGTCGGCAGGGGTACGGGTCGGTGCGGTGCGCGTCGTCGTCACGCGATGGATGCTAGCGGCAACGATCCTGCGGGCGTCGATGCCGTCTCAGCCTCGAAGACGCCCGCCCGTGACGGCCCGTCACGCGCCGTCGCCGACCGTCGCGTCCAGCTCGCCCCGCGCGAGCCGCAGCCGCACCGCCGTGCCCGGGCCCGCGTCGTCGGGCGAGCGGACCACGTGCCCGTCGGCCCGTTGCACGACGGCGTAGCCGCGCTCCAGCGTGGAGGCCGGCGAGAGCGCGCGGACCTGCGCCTCGAGCCGCCCGACCTCGCCCGACGCCGTGAGCAGCGCGGCGTTGAGCACGTGGCGGGCGTGCGTGACGCGGTACGCGATGTCGCGCTCGCGCGACTCGACCATCGACTGCGGACGGGCCAGCACGGGCCGCGACCGCACCGAGTCCAGACCGTGCTGCTCGCGGTCGACACGCGCTCGGACGGCGTGCCGCATGGTCGCCCGCGCCTGGTCGACGCGCCGCCGCTCCTCGGCGACGTCGGGCACCACCCGCTTGGCGGCGTCGGTGGGCGTGGACGCGCGCAGGTCGGCCACCAGGTCGAGCAGCGGGGCGTCCTGCTCGTGGCCGATGGCGGAGACGAGCGGCGTGCGGCACGCCGCCGCGGCACGCACGAGCGACTCGTCGCTGAACGGCAGCAGGTCCTCCAGGGCGCCGCCGCCGCGCGCGACGACGATCACCTCGACCTCGGGCAGCGCGTCCAGCTCCGCGATGGCCGCCTTGACCTCGCGCACGGCGGACGTGCCCTGGACGGCGACCTCGCGCACCTCGAACCGCACCTGCGGCCAGCGGGCCTGGGCGTTCTTCATGACGTCGTGCTTGGCGTCGGAGTTGCGGCCCGTCACCAGGCCCACGACGTGGGGCAGGAACGGCAGGCGCACCTTGCGGGACTCGTCGAACAGCCCCTCGGCCGCCAGCACGCGGCGCAGGTGCTCGATCCGGGCGAGCAGCTCGCCCACGCCGACGGGCCGGATCTCCGCGGCTCGCAGCGAGAAGCTGCCGTTCCCCTTGAAGAAGTCGGGCTTGGCGTGCACGACGACGCGGGCGCCCTCCTCGACCGTGGCCGTCGACGCCTGGAGCACCGACGTCTGCACGGAGACCGTCACGGAGACCTTCTCGTCGACGTCGCGCAGCGTGAGGTACTGCATCCACGCACCGGGCCGCTGGCGGAACTGGACCACCTGACCCTCGACCCACACGTCGCCCAGGCGCGCGATCCAGCCGCGTACCTTCTCGGAGACCACAGCCACCGACCAGGGCGCGTCGGGACTCGTGGGCGGGGCAGGCGTCGGGCTGGTCACGCCCCCCAGCGTGCCCTACGCCGCCGACAGAGCCCGCCGTCCACGGGCACGAAGCCTCCACATGCGCGCTCCTAGACTGTCCTGGTGACCTCCCTCGCCACCGCGGCGTCCGCTGCCGCGCCTCCTCCCGCCGCACCCGTCAAGCGCGTCCTCCTCGCGGCCCCGCGCGGCTACTGCGCCGGCGTCGACCGCGCCGTCGTCGCCGTCGAGAAGGCCCTGGAGACCTACGGGGCGCCGGTGTACGTGCGCAAGGAGATCGTGCACAACAAGCACGTGGTGGAGACCCTGCGCGAGCGCGGGGCGATCTTCGTCAACGAGACGGACGAGGTGCCGGAGGGCGCCCGACTCGTGTTCTCGGCGCACGGCGTCTCGCCTGCGGTGCGCGCGGCGGCCGCGGCCCGCTCGCTCGAGACGGTCGACGCGACGTGCCCGCTCGTGACCAAGGTGCACAAGGAGGCCGTGCGGTTCGCGGCCGACGACTACGACATCCTGCTCATCGGCCACAGCGGTCACGAGGAGGTCGAGGGCACGGCCGGCGAGGCGCCCGACCACGTGCAGGTCGTCAACAGCCCCGACGAGGTCGACCAGGTCGTGGTGCGCGACCCCGCCAAGGTCGTGTGGATCTCGCAGACCACGCTCTCGGTCGACGAGACCATGGAGACCGTGCGCCGCCTGCGCGAGCGGTTCCCCTCGCTGCAGGACCCGCCCAGCGACGACATCTGCTACGCCACCCAGAACCGCCAGGTCGCGGTCAAGAAGCTGGCCCCGGAGGCCGACGTCGTCATCGTCGTGGGCTCGGCGAACTCGTCGAACTCGGTGCGCCTCGTGGAGGTCGCGGTCCAGGCCGGCGCCGGCGCCTCCTACCGCGTCGACCGCGCCGCCGAGATCCAGGACGCCTGGCTCGAGGGCGCGACGACCGTGGGCGTGACCTCGGGCGCGTCGGTGCCGGAGATCCTCGTCCAGGACGTCATCGCGCACCTGGGGGCGCACGGCTTCGAGCACGTCGAGGAGGTGCGCACCGCGACCGAGGAGCTCATGTTCTCCCTGCCGAAGGAGCTGCGCTCCAGCCTCAAGGCCGCGGGGCGCGACGTGAAGCCGCCGCGGCGCGAGGGCCGCGCGTCCCTCCCGGTCAGCGAGGCCTGACCGGGAGGGACGCCCGGCTCACGGCCCCGGCGCCAGCGCCAGCGTCGGCCGACCCGCCGGCGGTGCCGTCGCGGGCTCAGCCCGCGGCGGACGTGTCGTCGCCCTTCTCGGTGAGCGCCTTGAGCGCCTTCTGGTCCGCGAGGGCGAGCGACTCGATGGCGACCACCCGCTCCGCCTCGGCCGCGAGGAGCTCCGGCTTCGTGATGGGCCGGGGCGTCGCGTCGATGCCGGTGAGCTCCTCGATGGCCTTCGACTCGTCGACGACGTCGAGCGCGACCATGCGGCGCGCCGACGTCAGCACCTGGCTCTCGAGCGAGCCGATCATCTTGTTGTAGTGCGTGGTCGCGGACGCGATCGCGTTGCCCGTGCGGGTGATGTGGCCGGTCATGGTCACCAGGCGCGAGTAGAGCTCCTTGCCGACCGTGAGCACCTTCTGCGCGTTCTCCGCCAGCGCCTCCTGCCGCCACGCGTAGGCCACCGTCTTGAGCAGCGCGAGCATCGTCATGGGCGTCGCGATGATGACGTTCTTCTGCGCCGCGTACTCCATGACGCTCGGGTCGCGCTCCACGGCCGCCGACAGGAAGGCCTCGGCGGGCACGAACATGACGACGAACTCCGGCGCGGGGGAGAACTGCTCCCAGTACTCCTTGCCCGCCAGGTCGTCGACGTGCTTGCGCAGGTGGCGCACGTGCGCGTCGAGGCGCGCCTCGCGGTACTCGGCGTCGTCGGCCTGCTGGGCCTCCAGGTAGCCGAGGAACGCGACCTTGGAGTCGACGACGACGTTCTTGCCGCCTGCCAGCCGCACGACCATGTCGGGGCGCAGGCGGCCGTCGTCCGTGGTGACCGACGCCTGCTCGTCGAAGTCGACGTTCTTGAGCATGCCCGCCGCCTCGACGACGCGGCGCAGCTGGAGCTCGCCCCACGCCCCGCGGGTCTGCGACGAGCGGAGCGCCGTGACGAGGTCGCCCGTGCCCTTGGAGAGCTCGGAGTTCGCGACCGAGAGCTGACGCAGGTGCTCGGTCAGCGTCGAGTGCCCCTCGATGCGCGCCTTCTCCGCCTGCGCGACCTCGGCACGCACCTGCTCGAGCGACGTGCTCAGCGGGGCGACGAGCGCCTTGATGGCCAGCTCGCGCTGGACCAGCGCCTCCTCGTTCTTGACCGTCGAGGCCTTGAGGGTCTGGGCGGCGAGGTCGAGGAACTGCTTGGAGTTCGCCTGGAGCGCCTCGCCCGCGACCGTCTGGAAGCGCTGCTTCTCGGCCTCCTGGTCGGCCTTGACCTCGCGCAGGCGGGCGTCGGCCTCGGCCCGGGCCTGGGCCAGGCGGGCCTCGGTCTCGGCGCGCAGCTCGGCGAGCCGGGCGTCGGCGTCGGCACGCGCCTCCGCCGCCCGGCGCTCCGCGTCCTCGCGCAGCACGGCCAGGCGCCGCTCGGCGTCCTCGCGCACGACGGCGACCTGCTCGCGCAGGCCCGCGGCCTCGCGGCGCAGCCCCTCGTTCTCCGCGTGGCGCCCTGCGGCCTCGAGGTCGGCGGACCGGCGGGCGGCCCCCGCCCGGTTGGCGGCCAGCAGCCAGCCCACCAGGACGCCCACGCAGAGCGCACCCAGCAGGAGGAGGATCCAGGTCGTCGTCGTCATGCGTGCAGCGTGGCACGGGCCACCGACACGGCGTCGCAGACCGCACCGGACCTGGCCAGACCCCTGGTCCTGGACGGTGGGTCCGTCTAGCCTTCGAGCGGAAACCCGACGACGAAGCAAGGTGATCCCGCTGTCCGCCGACCAGCCCATCCCGGGGATGCTGCACGACGGGGCCCCGGCCCTGCAGGCGTCGCCGACCCCTCAGGCGCCCGCCCTCGCCCCGCCCGACCCGTCCGCAGCGCTCAGCCTGCGCGGCCTGTGGAAGCGGTTCGGCGAGAAGATCGCCGTCGCCGACATCAGCCTCGACGTGCCGTCGGGGTCGTTCTACGGCGTCGTCGGCCCCAACGGTGCCGGCAAGACGACGACGCTCTCGATGGCCACGGGCCTGCTGCGCCCCGACTTCGGCACGGCCGGCGTGCACGGCACCGACGTGTGGAGCGACCCGGCCGCGGCCAAGCGCCAGCTCGGCATCCTGCCCGACGGCGTCCGCCTCTTCGACCGCCTCACGGGCGCCCAGCTCATCACGTACGCGGGCCTGCTGCGCGGCATGGACCGCGCCACGGTGGCCGAGCGCACGGAGGACCTGCTGCGCGCGATGGACCTCGTCGCCGACCGCGACACGTTCGTCGTCGACTACTCCGCCGGCATGACCAAGAAGGTCGCGCTCGCCTCCGCGATGATCCACGCGCCGCGCGTCCTGGTGCTCGACGAGCCCTTCGAGGCCGTGGACCCCGTCAGCGCCGCGAACATCCGCGACATCCTGCACGCGTACGTCGCCGACGGCGGCACCGTCGTCGTCTCGAGCCACGTCATGGACCTCGTGCAGCGCATGTGCTCGCACGTCGCGGTCGTCGCGGGCGGGCGCGTGCTCGCCGCCGGCACGGTCGACGAGGTCCGCGGCGGCCAGAGCCTCGAGGACCGCTTCGTCGACCTGGTCGGCGGCCGCAAGGAGGGGGAGGGCCTGGCGTGGTTGCGCAGCTCGTCCGCCTCAAGCTGACCCTCATGGCCAACGCGTTCCGCCGGAGCGTGTGGCAGACCATCGGCATCGTCGTCGGCTCGCTCTACGCCGTCGCCGTCGTCCTCCTGGCCGTCGTGGGCGCGATCGCGGGCGGCACCGCCGACGCCGTCGTCACCGGGCAGGTCATGGTGATCGTCGGCGCGGTGGCCGTGCTCGCCTGGTGGCTCGTCCCCGTGTTCCTCTACGGCGTCGACGCCACGCTCGACCCGCACCGCTTCATGACGTTCGGGATCCCGCGCCCCCGCCTGCTCGCCGGCCTCGCCGTCGCCGGCGTCGTGTCGGTGCCCGGCATCGCGACCGTGCTCGCCCTCGTCGGCGCCTCCTTCGCCTGGTGGCGCACGCCCCTCGCGCTGCTCGCGGCCCTGGTCGGCGCGGTCGTCGCCGTCGCGCTGTGCGTCGTCGGCTCGCGCGCGATCACGACGGCGCTCAGCCCGCTGCTCGAGTCCCGCCGCTCGCGCGAGGTGCTCACGATCGTCACGATCGTGCCCCTCATGCTGTTCGGCCCCGCCATCAGCTGGTTCTCGCAGCGCGTCGCCACGGCCTCCGACGGCGGCGACGCCGTGCCCGGCCTCGTGGCCGACCTGGCGAACCTGCTCGGCTGGACGCCGCTCGGCGCGCCCTGGGGGATGGCGGCGGCCGTGCACGACGGCGCCTGGCTCGGCGCCCTCGCCCGCCTCGTCATCGCCCTGGCGACCCTGGCGGTCGCGGCATGGGTGTGGGACCGCGCGCTCGCGCGCTCGTTCGAGTCGCCCCGCGAGACCGGCTCCAAGGGCGGCCACGGCAAGGGCCTCGGGTGGTTCGACCGCCTGCCCGCGACGCCGGTCGGCGCGGTCGCGGCGCGGACGGCGACGTACTGGGGCCGGGACCCGCGCTACTCGACGTCGTTCCTCGTGATCCCGCTGCTGCCGGTCATCATGTGGTTCGCGGGACGGGACGGGGCGCCGGAGGTCATGATGATCGCCGCGCCGATCACGGGGTGGATCCTCGGCTTCGCCATCTCCAACGACGTCGCCTACGACCACACGGCCTTCGCGCTGCACGTCGCGACGGGCATCGACGGCAAGGCCGACCGCTGGGGGCGTGCGCTGCCGGTCCTCGTCGCGGGCCTGCCCGTCGTCGTGCTCTACGCGGTCATCTCGGTGGCCGTGGCGGGGGACTGGGCGTGGCTGCCGCCGCTCCTGGGTCTCAGCCTCGGCACGCTCGGCGCGTCCACGGGCGTCTCGAGCCTCGTCTCCGCGCGGTGGCTGTACCCGGTCCCGAAGCCGGGCGAGAGCCCCTTCAAGCAGCCGCAGGGCGCGACGGGCGCGACGATGCTGGCCCAGACGGTGGGCATGGGCCTGACCTTGCTGGTCTCGGTCCCCGCGCTCGCGCTCGCGCTCGCCGCGATCCT
This sequence comes from Xylanimonas protaetiae, assembly GCF_004135385.1. Classification (NCBI taxonomy): domain Bacteria; kingdom Bacillati; phylum Actinomycetota; class Actinomycetes; order Micrococcales; family Promicromonosporaceae; genus Xylanimonas; species Xylanimonas protaetiae. Next base: position 2,151,297 of record NZ_CP035493.1, read on the forward strand.
GCTGTCCCACGTCGTCCTGGGCTGGGTGGCGTTCGTGGTCGCGCTGGCGGTCGGCGTCGCCGTGCTCGTGGTCGGGGTGCGCTGGGGCGCGCGGACCTACGACGCGAAGGCGCCCGAGCTGCTGCAGCGGGTGCTGTCGTACGCCTGACGGCGTCGCGCCGGGCCGTTGTCGGCGGCCCGGCGTAGCGTCGCGGGCATGGTGCAGCTCACCGCCGACGACGACCTGCGCGGCGCCCAGGTCGTCGATGCCGACATGCGGGGCGCCACCTTCCGGTTCGCCAACCTCTCGGGTTCCCGCTTCGACCAGAGCTACCTCACGCACGCCGTGATGCGGGGCGTCGACCTGGAGGACGCGGAGGTCGACGGCTCGATCGACGGGCTCGTGCTCAACGGCGTCGCCGTCGAGCCGCTCGTCCAGGCCGCGCTGGACGAGCGCTTCCCGGGCCGCGCGGGCCGCCGGTCGACGGACTCGGCCGAGCAGCTCGCCGCCTTCGACGCGGCCCAGGAGCGATGGTCCGAGGTGATCGCGCGGGCGACGGCGCACCCCGCGCTCCGCGACGCGAGCGTCGGGGGCGAGTGGTCGGTCGCGCAGACGCTGCGGCACCTCGTCTTCGCCACGGACTCCTGGCTGCGGCTCTCGGTGCTCGGCCTGCCTGACGCGTTCTGCCCGATCGGCGTCCCGTTCTCGGAGTGGGACACGCGGGCCCCCGCGCTCGGCGTCGACATGACGGCGTCGCCGTCGTGGGACGAGGTGCTGGCGGCCCGGGCCGACCGGGTCGCGCAGGTGCGGGCCTTCCTGGCCGGTCAGACGCCCGAGACGTTCGCCGGGCTGCCGCACGGGCTGCCCCCGTGGGACGACGGCGCGCCCGAGGAGCACCGGCGCACGATGACCGTCGCGCGCTGCATGGGCGTCGTCGGGAACGAGGAGTGGGAGCACCTGCGCTTCGCGCTGCGCGACCTCGACGCCCTGGCCGCGGGCGCGGTCTCGTAGACTTTCCCGACGTGGCTCTCACCATCGGCATCGTCGGCCTGCCCAACGTCGGCAAGTCCACCCTCTTCAACGCCCTGACGCGCAACCAGGTGCTCGCCGCGAACTACCCGTTCGCGACCATCGAGCCCAACGTGGGCGTGGTGCCCCTGCCGGACCCGCGGCTGAACACCCTCGCGGGCATCTTCGGCTCGGAGCGGATCCTGCCCGCCACGGTGTCGTTCGTCGACATCGCCGGCATCGTCAAGGGCGCGTCCGAGGGCGAGGGCTTGGGCAACAAGTTCCTCGCGAACATCCGCGAGGCCGACGCCATCTGCCAGGTGACGCGCGTGTTCTCCGACCCCGACGTCATCCGCGTCGAGGGCTCGACCGACGCCGAGGGCGACATCGAGACCATCGCCACCGAGCTCGTCCTGGCCGACCTCCAGACCCTCGAGAAGGCGCTGCCGCGCATCGAGAAGGAGGTCAAGATCAAGAAGGGCGACCCCGCGCTGCTCGAGGCGGGCAAGAAGGCCCAGACGATCCTCGAGGCGGGCACCACGCTCTTCCAGGGGGCCAAGGCCGCCGGCCTCGACCTCGCCGAGATCGCGTCGTTCCAGCTCATGACGGCCAAGCCGTTCATCTACGTCTTCAACACCGACGACGCCGGCCTGGCCGACACCGCGATGCAGGACGAGCTGCGCGCCCTCGTCGCCCCCGCCGACGCGATCTTCCTCGACGCCAAGTTCGAGTCCGAGCTCGTGGAGCTCGACGCGGAGGAGGCCAAGGAGATGCTGGAGGCCAACGGCCAGGAGGAGTCGGGCCTCGACCAGCTCGCCAAGGTCGGCTTCCACACGCTCGGCCTGCAGACCTACCTGACGGCCGGCCCCAAGGAGTCGCGCGCCTGGACGATCCGCAAGGGCTGGAAGGCCCCGCAGGCCGCCGGCGTCATCCACACGGACTTCGAGCGCGGCTTCATCAAGGCCGAGGTCATCGGCTTCGAGGACCTCGTCGAGGCCGGCTCCGTCGCCGCGGCCCGCGCCGCGGGCAAGGCCCGCATCGAGGGCAAGGACTACGTCATGGCCGACGGCGACGTCGTGGAGTTCCGCTTCAACGTCTGACGCCGGCGCCGACGGTCAGTCCCGCCGGGCGACGACCGTGAACGTGCACGGCATCATGGCGCGCTCGGCGTCCGGCCAGGCGAAGCCGCCGTCGACCTTGACCATGCGCTTGCTGAACTGCCAGGGGAGCACGGTGCCCTCGTCGAGCCGCTCGAGGCGCAGGCCGGCGCCGAGGAGCGCGTTCACGACCTCCGAGAGCGGGTGGGGCCACTCGTAGGTGCGCGTGTGCGCGATCTGCGCGTCGCTGACGTAGGACGTCGCGATGTCCCAGGCCGTCGAGGTGCCGTTCCCGAAGTAGCGGTAGCGGGTCACCAGGTGGTCGGACTCCTCGTCGAGCGCGTAGAGCGCCGGGTGCCCGTCGCGGATGTAGAAGAGGCCGCCGGGTCGCAGGAGCGCGGCGACCTGGGCGGCCCACCGGTCGAGGTCGGCGAGCCAGGTGATCGCCCCGATGCTCGTGTAGACGACGTCGAAGTCGCCGTCGACGGCGGCCCGGGCGTCGAGGACGTCGGTCTCCACCCAGGTCGCGTCGATCCCGTGCTTCGCCGCGAGCCGCGCCGCCGCCTCCAGCGCCGACGGCGAGAAGTCGACGCCGGTGACGCGGGCGCCCGCGCGCGCGAGGCCGATCGTGTCGGTGCCGATGTGGCACTGGAGGTGGCACAGGTCCAGCCCGGCCAGCGACCCGTCGGGCAGGAACGGCCGCATCGCCGCGAGGTCGTGGTCGACGACCGTGCCGCGGTGGTCGGGGTCGTCGTAGGCGTCGAGGCCGTACGCCTCCTCGTGCACCGGGACGCGGTCCTCCCAGTTGCGCAGGTTGGCCTCCCGCGCGTCGGCCCATCCGATGGTCACGTCGTCGCCGTTCATGCGAGGCAGCCTGCCACGGGCCCGGTGGGCGTGCCCGGAGCCCCGCGCGGACGCCGGGACGACCGCGTCGTCCGCTCACATCGTGAGCAGATCGGCGCCAGGATGGGGATCAGCGAGAGAACTCCGCTGGACAAACCCTGACTTCGTATCAACTAGGTAACAATCCCTCCCTGTGACGTACCTGTATCACGTTCGTCACATGCGCGGGTCTACGGTTTCCGCACACCCGGCCCGGTGAGACCGCCGTCACACCCCGACGGCGGCGGGGTATCGGAGTGCTTCCGGAGGAGGAACCTTGAAGATCAGGCGTATCGCAAGCGTCACGGCGTCGGTTGCGGCCTTCGCACTGGTGATGACCGCGTGCAGCAGCGGCGGCGGCAACGGAGCCGAAGCCAGCGACAGCCCTGCGGCAGAGGCCACGGGCGGATCGTTCTCCATGTACATCGGCGAGCCGGAGAACCCGCTCGTCCCGGGTAACACTGCGGAGTCCGAAGGCCACCAGATCCTCAGCGGCCTGTTCACCGGCCTCGTGACCTACGGGCCGAAGACGGAGCTGACCTGGGACGGCGTGGCCGAGTCGATGGAGTCCAGCGACAGCATCAACTGGACGGTCAAGCTCAAGGACGGCTGGACCTTCCAGGACGGCACCCCCGTCGACGCCGAGTCCTTCGTCGACGCCTGGAACTACACCGCGTACTCGCCGAACGGCTACACCAACTCGGGCTTCTTCTCGAACATCGTCGGCTACGGCGACCTCCAGGCGCCCCTGGGCGCCGACGGGAAGCCCACCGGCGACCCCGCCGCCAAGGAGATGTCCGGCCTGAAGGTCGTGGACCCCCAGACCTTCACGGTCGAGCTGACGGGCCCGTTCGCCCAGTTCCCGATCACCACCGGGTACACGGCGTTCTTCCCGCTGCCCAAGGCGTTCTTCGCCGACCCCGTGGCGTACGGCAAGAAGCCGATCGGCAACGGCCCGCTCCAGGCCGAGACCGAGATGGTGCCCGGTCAGGGCATCACGCTCGCGCGCTACGACGACTACAAGGGCACGAACAAGGCCCACGCCGACACGGTCGAGATGCGCGTGTACACCGACGTCAACACGGCGTACCTCGACGTGCAGAACGGCTCGCTCGACATCGTCGACACCATCCCGCCGGACGCGATCACCACGGCCCCCGACGAGTTCGGCGACCGCTACCAGGAGTTCCCGTCGTCGTCGTTCACCTACATGGGCATCCCGCTGTACCAGCCGCGGTTCCAGGACAAGCGCGTCCGTCAGGCGCTCTCCGAGGCGATCGACCGTGAGGCGATCACCAAGGCGATCTTCAACGGCACCCGCGAGCCTGCCACCGACGCCATCGCACCCGTCGTCGACGGCTACCGCGAGGACGCCTGCAAGTACTGCACGCTCGACGTCGAGGACGCCAACAAGAAGCTCGACGAGGCAGGGTTCGACCGGTCCCAGCCGATCGAGCTGTGGTTCAACGCCGGCGCCGGCCACGACGCCTGGGTCGAGGCCGTGGGCAACCAGTTCAAGAAGAACCTCGGCGTGGACTTCGTCCTCAAGGGCGACCTCCAGTTCGACCAGTACCTGCCGCTGAGCGAGGAGAAGGGCTTCACCGGCCCGTTCCGTCTCGGGTGGTCGATGGACTACCCGTCGCCGCAGAACTACCTCGAGCCGCTGCACTCGACGAAGGCCTTCCCGCCGGCGGGCTCGAACCGGGCGTTCTACTCGAGCCCCGAGTTCGAGGACCTGGTCAAGCAGGGCAACGAGGCGTCGTCGAACGAGGACGCCATCAAGGCCTACCAGCAGGCTGACGACGTCCTCCTCGAGGACATGCCGATCATCCCGATGTTCTTCGGCCTCACGCAGACCGTCAACTCCGAGCGGATCACCCACGTGAACGTCGACGCCTTCACCACCGTCGACCTCGCCGCGGTGGAGGTCGTCAACCCGTGAGTCGCTGAGGCGGCGGGGTCTGTCAGGACCCCGCCGCGCAGGGTGCGCGAGGGCGAGAGCCCTCGCGCACCCTGTCCCGTGCCGCGACACTGATGTCGCGGCGGGCTCCCGTGCACCTCAGTCCTGTGGTGAGGAGAACACCTTGGGCCGTTACATCGCGCGCCGGCTGCTGCTGACGATCCCCGTCCTGCTCGGCGCCTCGTTCCTGATCTTCGCGATGGTGTACGCCCTGCCGGGCGACCCGATCCGTGCCCTCGCGGGCGACAGGCCCATGTCGCCGGCCGTCATCGCGGAGCTGCGCGACCGCTTCAACCTCGACGACCCCCTGCTCGTCCAGTACGGGAAGTACCTCGCCGGCGTGTTCCGGGGCGACTTCGGCACGGACTTCCGCATGCGGCCCGTGCTCGACACGATCGCGCAGCGCATGCCGGTGACGATCCGGCTCACCGTCGTCGCCATCGTCTTCGAGACGGTGCTGGGCATCCTGGTCGGCGTCATCGCCGGCATCAAGAAGCAGTCGTGGTTCGACAGCCTGACGCTCGTGATGACCGCGCTCATCATCTCGGTCCCGATCCTCGTCCTGGGCTTCCTCGCCCAGTACGTGTTCGGTCTCCGGCTCGGCCTGTTCCCGATCTCGGGCATCGACAGGGGCTGGTACAGCTATCTGCTGCCCGGCTTCGTGCTGGGCGCCGGATCGCTGGCGTACATCGCGAGACTGACGCGCACCAGCCTGGTGGAGAACCTGGGCGCGGACTTCGTCCGCACCGCGCGGGCCAAGGGGCTCCGGCCGCGGGTCGTGTACACGCGGCACACCCTGCGCAACAGCCTCATCCCGGTGGTCACCTACATCGGCGCCGACATCGGGTCCCTGATGGGCGGCGCGATCGTGACCGAGTCGGTCTTCAACCTCCCCGGGATCGGCCGGGCGGTCTTCCAGTCCGTGCAGCAGCAGGAGGGTGCGGTCGTCGTCGGCATCGTCACGCTGTTCGTCTTCGTCTACATCTTCTTCAACCTCGTCGTGGACATTCTCTACGCCGTCCTGGACCCGAGGATCCGATATGAGTGAGCACGAGAAGCACCTCGCCGCGGCGGACGCGGACGCCCGCCGTGAGCTGACCGAGGCGGCGGCGTCGGGCGGCGGCCTGGCCGAGGCCGGTCTGGACGCGGGCGTCGGCATGGTGGCCGCCTCGGCCAAGCAGCGGTCGCTGTGGTCGGACGCATGGCACACGCTGCGCAGGAGCTGGATGTTCTGGGTCGGTGCGTTCCTCGCGCTGGTCTTCACCACGATGGCCGTCGCGCCCCGTCTCTTCACGAGCGCCGACCCGCGCGAGTGCGACCTGGCGTTCTCCGGCCAGGCACCCTCGGCAGCCCACTGGTTCGGGTTCGACCAGCAGGGCTGCGACTTCTACGCCAACGTCATCTACGGGGCGCGGAACTCGCTGGCGATCGGCCTGCTGAGCGTCATCGCCCTCCTGGCCGTCGGGACGGTCCTGGGTGCGGTCTCCGGCTACTACGGAGGGCTGAGCGACACGCTCCTGTCGCGGCTCACGGACATCTTCTACGCGCTGCCCCTGATCCTGGGCGCGATCGTGCTGCTCCGCGTCGGCCCGGAGACGGGGATCCCGCTGCTGGAGGACCGCGGCGTCGGGGCGATCGTCATCGCCCTGACGGCCTTCGGCTGGATGACGGCGATGCGCCTGGTGCGCAGCCAGGTGATCCAGCTGAAGAACACGGACTTCGTCGCGGCCGCGCGTGCGCTCGGCGCGGGCAGCGTGCGGGTGCTGGTGCGCCACATCCTGCCGAACGCCGTCGCGCCCGTGCTCGTGTACGCCACGATCACCGTCGGCGTGCTGATCGCCGCCGAGGCGACGCTCACGTTCCTCGGCGTCGGGCTGACACGCCCGGCCATCTCCTGGGGCCTGCAGATCAACAGCGGGCAGTCGCTGCTGCGCACGGCACCGCACGTCGTGCTGTTCCCCAGCCTCTTCCTGTCCCTGACCGTCATGGCGTTCACGCTGCTCGGCGACTCGCTGCGTGACGCCCTCGACCCGAAGGCACGCCGATGACCGAGATCCTCGACGTCTCCCTGTCGGAGGCGAAGCTCGACGACGAACCGATCCTCGAGGTCGACGACCTGTACGTGCACTTCAGCACCCGCGAGGGGCAGGTCCGTGCCGTCAACGGGGTCTCGTACACCGTGTCGCAAGGGGAGACCCTCGCGATCCTCGGCGAGTCCGGCTCCGGCAAGTCCGTGTCCGCGCAGGCGATCATGGGCATCCTCGAGACGCCCCCGGCCGTCATCAGGGGCAAGGGCGTGCGGTTCCACGGCCAGGACATCCTCACGATGACCGCCGAGGAGCAGCGCCAGGTGCGCGGCCCCGGCATCTCGATGATCTTCCAGGACGCCCTCAGCGCCCTGAACCCCGTCTACTCGGTGGGGTACCAGATCGGCGAGATGTTCCGCGAGCACCGGGGCATGTCCCGGAGGGACGCCCGGCTGCGGGCGGTCGAGCTCATGGACCGCGTCCGCATCCCGGCGGCCAAGAGCCGGGTGGGCGACTACCCGCACCAGTTCTCCGGCGGCATGCGCCAGCGCGTCATGATCGCGATGGCGCTGGCGCTCGACCCGCACATCCTCATCGCGGACGAGCCGACGACGGCGCTCGACGTCACCGTCCAGGCGCAGGTGATGAAGCTGCTCGAGCAGCTCCAGGAGGAGACGGGCATGGGCCTCATCCTCATCACCCACGACCTGGGCGTGGTCAACGAGGTGGCCGACAAGGTCGCCGTCATGTACGCCGGGAAGATCGTCGAGACGGGCACGGTCGACGAGGTCTTCTCCTCGCCGCGTCACCCGTACACCGAGGGCCTGATGAACTCGGTGCCGGACACGGCGTCGAAGGACCGGCTCAGGCCCATCGTGGGCCAGCCGCCGAACCTGGCGTTCATCCCGCCGGGCTGCGCCTTCCACCCGCGCTGCCCGTACAAGCGCAGCCCCGGCGCGCCGGACTGCGCGGTGGACGTCCCGGCCCTGCGCGAGATCGGCCCGGGCCGCCAGGTGTCCTGCCACTACTCCGAGGAGGTGTTCGGTGAGCTCGCCTGACGCCCAGGCGCCGCTGCTGCAGATCAGCGGCCTGAAGAAGCACTTCCCCCTCACGCAGGGCATCGTCTACAAGCGCACGATCGGCCACGTCCAGGCCGTCGACGGGGTCGACCTCACGATCAGCCGCGGGGAGACCGTCGGCCTGGTGGGAGAGTCCGGCTGCGGCAAGTCGACGGTGTCGAAGCTGCTCGTGGGTCTCGAGAAGCCCACGGCCGGCGCGATCACCTACAAGGGCCGCGACGTCGCGACGATGAGCGCGAAGCAGCTCAAGCAGTACCGCCGCGAGGTCCAGATCATCTTCCAGGACCCGTACTCGTCGCTGAACCCGCGCATGACGGTGGGCGACATCGTGGCGGAGGGCTGGGCCGTGCACCCGGGCATCGCCCCGCGCAAGGACCGGACGCGCCGCGTGCAGGACCTGCTGGACCGCGTGGGCCTCAACCCCGGCTACATCAACCGTTACCCGCACGAGTTCTCGGGCGGCCAGCGGCAGCGCGTGGGCATCGCCCGGGCGCTCGCGATGCAGCCCGAGGTCATCGTGTGCGACGAGCCGGTCTCCGCGCTCGACGTGTCGGTCCAGGCGCAGGTGGTCAACCTGCTCGAGGACCTCCAGGACGAGTTCGGGATGGCGTACCTGTTCATCGCGCACGACCTGTCCGTGGTGCGGCACATCTCGGACCGTCTCGCGGTCATGTACCTGGGCCGCATCGTGGAGGAGGGGCCCGCCGCCGAGGTGTATCAGGAGCCCGGGCACCCGTACACCCAGGCGCTGCTGTCCTCGGTGCCCGTGCACGAGCCCGCGCTGCGCGGCAAGAAGGAGCGCATCATCCTCACGGGCGACGTGCCGAGCCCGGCGAACCCGCCGTCGGGCTGCCGGTTCCGGACCCGCTGCTGGAAGGCCCAGGACCTCTGCGCGCAGAAGGACCCTGCCCTCGAGCTCCGGGGTCTGACGCACCCCACGGCGTGCCACTTCGCCGAGTCGCACGACGTGCTCCACGCGGAGGTCTGAGCGCCCGCGATCCGCGTGCGCGACGGCGGCCGCCCCGACCCGGGCGGCCGCCGTCGTCGTGACGCGTGGCCGCGCTCGCTGGCGCGAATGGCGCAGTCCGCCTGACGCCCCCGTTCAGTTCTGGTTTCGGAACGATAACGCCGGAGCCCGCGCAACTACCATAAAACCGGACAAATTGGGTGGTATGACCACCTACATTCGAACCTGTCCCGCGGCGGACGGGTGAGCTGGCTCGCCAGTCTCCCCGCCCCGTACCCGCTCGATGACAGGACTCCCATGAAGATCAGGCGTATTGCCGCCGCGATCGCCGCCGCCACGGCCGGCGCGCTCGTGCTGTCGGCGTGCTCGACCCCGAGGTCGCCGGTGTCGAAGGCTCGGACACCCAGTCGGTCACCGTCGGCTGGAACCAGCCGATGTTCTCGCAGAACAACCTGACGGCCGCGGGCAACGCGACCGCCAACGCGAACATCCTCTACCTGACGCAGTCGGCGTTCTTCTACTACAACGACGCCCTCGAGCTCGTCATGAACGAGGACTTCGGCACGATCGAGACGGTCTCCGAGGACCCGCTGACGGTCAAGCTCACCATCCAGGACGGTGTCACCTGGTCGGACGGCACGCCCGTCGACGCGGCCGACCTGATCCTCATGTGGGGCCCCGCAACCCCAAGTTCAGCAACGTCGACGCCGACCAGGTCGCGACGGACGAGGACGGCAACGAGGTGCTCGCCGAGGACCAGGTCTGGTTCTCCGGCTCGAGCCCCGTCATGGAGCTCGTCACGCAGTTCCCGGAGATCTCCGAGGACGGCCGCTCGGTCACCCTGACGTTCGACTCGGTCCGCTCCGACTGGCTGATGGACATGCAGTTCCCGCCGGTCGCCGCGCACGCCGTCGCCGGCATCGCTCTCGACATCGCCGACGCGCAGGAGGCCAAGGACGCGCTCGTCGCGGCCTTCCGCGACAACGACTCCGCCGCGCTGAACAAGATCGCCGGCGTCTGGAACACCGGCTTCAACTTCACGTCGATGCCGAGCGACCCGCGCGTCCACCTGTCGACGGGCCCGTTCATCCTCGACGAGTTCGTCGAGAACCAGCACCTCACGCTGGTGCGCAACGAGGCCTTCGACTGGGGCAACGTCCCCGCCGTCGACCAGGTCACCTTCCGCTTCACCGAGGACCCGATGGCCGCCATCACCGCGCTGCAGAACGGTGAGGTCGACATCATCTCGCCGCAGTCGTCGGTCGACGTGCTGAAGACCCTCGCCGGCCTCGACGGCATCGAGTACGAGACCGGCGTCGAGGCCACGTGGGAGCACGTGACCCTCATGCACAACTACGGCGGTCCGTTCGACGCCGCGACCTACGGCGGCAACGTCGACGTCGCGCGTCTGGTCCGCCAGGCCTTCCTGCAGACGATCCCGCGTCAGCAGATCATCGACACGCTGATCACGCCGCTGCAGGACGACGCCGCGATCCGCAACTCGTTCAACTTCGTCCCGGGCGCCCCGGCTACGACGAGGCCGTGGCCGGCAACGGGTCTGACTTCTTCGTCGGTGACCCCGCGAAGGCGACCGAGCTGCTCGAGCAGGCGCGTGCGCTGTACCCCGGGCTGCCCGAGACGATCGACGTGCGCATCCTCTTCGGTGCCTCGAACGTCCGCCGCGCCAACCAGTTCCAGCTCATCCAGGCTGCGGCCGCGCCGGTCGGCTTCAACGTCGTCGACGGCGGCAACGACAACTGGGGCCAGATCCTCTTCTCCGGCGACGGTTCGTTCGACGCCGCGCTCTTCGGGTGGCAGTCCACCAGCACGATGCTGCTGAACGGTGAGGCGAACTACGTCACGGGCGGCCAGAACAACTTCTCCGGCTTCTCGAACCCCGAGGTCGACGCCCTGTGGGCCAAGATCGCGGTCGCGCCGGACGACACCACCGACGAGGTCCGCGCCTGGGCCACGGAGATGGAGTCCCACCTGTTCAACGACGGGTTCGGCCTGCCGATCTTCCAGCACCCCGGCGTCGTCGCCCACACCGACCGCGTCCAGAACGTCTCGACGATCACGCTGTCGCCGACCATCCTCTGGAACTTCTGGGAGTGGGAGATCGCGGAGTGACGTGATCCTCGCACCGGGCACCTGACGGTGCCCCGAGGAACCAGCACAGAGCGGGGGTACCGCGGCGCATGCGCCCGGTACCCCCGTTCTTGTCGGAACAGCACCCGATCGTCCTGCGCCACACCCACAGACGCCCGCGACCCAGGCGTAAGTGGTGGTCCGCGCGGACGCAAAGATTACTTAAAGCACCCCTTGACCAACCCTTCCCCCGAGGCAAGGACTCCATGGCCACCACTGTGACGACCGACGTCGAGGACGCCCCCGCGGCGCCCGACGAACTGGTCCCCACGCGGCGCTCGCGGGCCGCCCGCTCGGCCCCGATGCTCACGTTCCTGGCACGCAGGCTCCTGTCGTCGCTGCTCGTGCTCCTCGGCGCCACGTTCATCGTCTACATGCTGTTCGCGCACGCGGTCGACCCGCTCGAGGACCTCCGGTTCTCGACGGCGCCGAACGCCGCGCAGCTGATCGCCGAGCGCACCGCGATGCTCAACCTCGACGTCCCGCCGGCGCTGCGCTACTTCATGTGGCTCGGCGACGTGGTCACGGGCGACCTGGGCTCGAGCTGGCGGACCGGCCAGAGCGTCTCGTCGATGCTCGGCAGCGCGATCCCCAGCACGGTGACCCTCGTCTCCGGCTCGATCGTCCTGGCCATCGGCCTCGGCGTCCTCGTCGGCATGGTCGCGGCCCTGCGCCAGTACACGCGCTTCGACTACGCGGTGACGTTCCTGTCCTTCGTGCTCTTCTCGCTGCCCTCGTTCTGGGTCGCGGTGCTGCTCAAGCTGTGGGGCGCGATCGGGTTCAACGACTTCCTGCGCGACCCCACGATCTCCTGGTACATGATCGCGATCATCTCCGTGGTCGGCGGCGCGGTGCTCTCCGCGATCGTCGGCGGCGCGCGCCGGACGCGGTGGGTCTCGTTCGCCGCCGCGACCGTCGCCACCGCCGGGATGCTCGTGTTCGTCTCGGAGACCGACTGGCTCCTGGACCCCAGCCTCGGCATCGCCGGCATCGCGCTGCTCGGCGTGGGCGTCGCCTTCGCCGTCGTCGCCCTGACGGCCGGCCTCGGCAACAGGCGTGCGCTGTACTCGTCGCTCACCACGGTCGCCGTGGGCGCCGCGCTGGTGTTCCCGCTGCAGTTCGCCTTCGTGAACGCGAGCTGGCTGCTCATCCTCGGGCTCGCCGTCGTCGCGGTCGCCGCCGGGTGCCTCGTCGGCTGGCTGTTCGGCGGGGACGACCGCGCGGTGTCCATGCGCGCCTCGGCGATCACCGCCGTCGGCGTCGGCGCGTTCATCTTCGTCGACCGCGTGATGCAGGTCTGGTACGCGTACAACCGCGCGTCGCAGATCAACCACCGCCCGATCTCCACGATCGGGGCGCAGACCCCGGGCCTGCGCGGTGACTTCTGGATCATGACGCTCGACCAGTTCACGCACATCCTGCTGCCGACGATCACCCTCGTCCTCATCTCGTTCGCCGGGTACACGCGCTACACACGTGCCTCGATGCTCGAGGTGATGAACCAGGACTACATCCGCACGGCCCGCGCGAAGGGCCTCTCGGAGCGCGTCGTCACCGTGCGGCACGCGTTCCGCAACGCGCTGATCCCGCTGGCCACCATCGTGCCGCTCGACGTCGCGGCCATGTTCGGCGGCGCGATCATCACCGAGCAGATCTTCGGCTGGTCCGGCATGGGCGCGCTGTTCATCACCGGGCTGCGCACCGCGGACGCCGCCGTGGTCATGGGCCACTTCCTCGTGGTCGGCTCGCTCCTGATCGTCGCCAGCATCGTCGTGGACTTCGTCTACGCCGCCCTCGACCCTCGAATCCGGGTGAACGCATGACCACCGAACTGACGCAGTCCGCCGAGAACCCCGAGTCGTCGATCGAGCTCAAGGAGGTCGAGGGCCTCTCGCAGGGCCGCATCGTCCTGCGCCGGTTCCTCCGCCACCGCGGGGCCATGATCTCGGTGCTCGTGCTGCTCGCGCTCGTCGCGCTCGTCACGACGTCGATCGGCTGGGGCCCCATCCCCGGCTGGTGGCAGCACGGGTTCCGTGACCTGAACCCCATCGCCAACCCGGGTGGCGCCCCCACCATGGGCTTCGACGGAGGGTTCTCGTTCGGCTCTCACCCGTTCGGCCAGGACAACGTGGGCCGGGACGTCTTCGCGATGGTCATGCGGGGCACGCAGCAGTCGCTGACGGTCATGTTCGTCATCGGCCTCCTGTCGACGCTCATCGGCGTCGTGCTCGGCGCGCTGTCCGGCTTCTTCCGCGGCTGGGCCGACAACGTGATCATGCGGTTCACCGACATGGTCATCACGATCCCCGTGATCATGGTCGGTGCGATCCTCGGCATCGTGTTCGGCGGGGCGAGCCCCTGGACGCTCGCCATCGCGCTGTCCCTGGTCACGTGGACGACCATGGCCCGCCTCGTGCGCGCCCAGTTCCTGGCCCTGCGCGAGCAGGAGTTCGTCGACGCGGCCCGCGTGGCCGGCGCCTCGAACGCCCGCATCATGTTCAAGCACATCCTGCCCAACGCGGTGGGCGTGATCATCGTCAACGCGACACTGCTCATGGCGTCCGCGATGCTGCTCGAGACCGCCCTGTCGTTCCTCGGGTTCGGCATCCGCGCGCCGGAGGTGTCGCTGGGCACGATGATCAGCGAGTACCAGGCCGCGTTCACCACGCGTCCGTGGCTGTTCTGGTGGCCGGGACTGTTCATCGTGACGATCGCGCTGTGCGTGAACTTCATCGGTGACGGCCTGCGGGACGCCTTCGACCCGCGTCAGCGCCGCATCCCGACCGTCCGCGCGCTGGCCAAGGCCGACGCCAAGAAGGCGGCCAAGGCCCTGAAGGCCGCGGTCACCAAGGCCTGACCCGTGTCATCCCAGCGTGAAGGTCAGCACGCTGGCCGCGAGGAGAACCCCCATCGCGGCCAGGGTGGCGACGTGCCAGCGCACCCGGGGGCGTCCGCGCTCCAGGCGCGGGTCGTCGAGCAGGCCCGCGTCGCGCAGCTCCTCCCAGCGGGCGCGCACGATGGCCGCGGCCTGACCGGACGCGCCGACCATGAGGTCGCCGGAGCCGACGGTCCCGCCCCGGTAGGTGGACTCCGGCAGGTTCTGGCCGGCGTCCTTCGGGGCCCGGACCGCCTGGGCCCTGCCGGGCGCGGGAGCGGCCCACGCCGCGTAGTCGCCGTAGGCGGTGTGCAGCGTGAGGGCGTACCTCGTGTCCACGCGCTCGATCGTCGGCCACGGCAGCTCGATCGTGCGGGTCACGTTGCGCAGCTCGACGCTCGCCGGCGACACGATCACGGCAGGTCGCCAGTAGGCGGCCCAGACCCACAGCACCACCAGGGCGACCGGCGCCACGAACGTCAGGGTCGCCCGCCAGTCGGTCACGGCACTGACGACCAGGCCCCCGACGCCCAGCACGGCGACGCCCACCGCAAGACCCCGGCCGAACCTCGGCCTGTACTCCACCACGTCCGCAGACACCATGGCTCGATCGTCCCAGACGACGCCGCGAGCCCCACGAAAGGTTGACCATCGTGTCCCCTGACGCAAAGTCCCCGATCCTCGAGGTCCGCGACCTCGGCGTCGAGTTCTTCGTCGACGGCGAGTGGTTCCCCGCCGCCGTGGACGTGTCCTACGACGTCCGCCCCGGCGAGGTCCTCGCCATCGTCGGCGAGTCCGGCTCGGGCAAGACGCAGACGTCGATGTCGCTCATCGGCCTGCTGCCGCCGAACGGCCGCGCCTCGGGCTCCGCGAAGCTCGCGGGCCGTGAGCTGCTGGGCCTCGGCCACAAGCAGCTCTCGAAGGTGCGCGGCAAGGACGTCGCCGTGATCTTCCAGGAGCCGATGACGGCGCTCAACCCCGTCTACACGATCGGCTTCCAGATCGTGGAGACGCTGCGCGTCCACTTCGACATCAGCCCCAAGGCCGCGCGCGCCCGCGCCGTCGAGCTGCTGCGCATGGTCGACCTGCCGAACCCGGAGAAGTCGGTCGACAAGTACCCGCACCAGCTCTCCGGCGGTCAGCGCCAGCGCGCCATGATCGCCCAGGCGCTCGCGTGCGAGCCCAAGCTGCTCATCGCGGACGAGCCGACGACGGCCCTCGACGTCACGGTCCAGGCCGAGATCCTCAAGCTGATGCGCGACCTGCGCCACCGCGTGGACGCCGGCATCATCCTCATCACGCACGACATGGGCGTGGTCGCGGACCTGTCGGACCGCGTCATGGTCATGAAGTCCGGCCGCGTGGTCGAGGAGGGCACCGCGGAGGAGCTCTTCAACCGCCCGCAGCACCCGTACACCCAGCAGCTCCTCGACGCGGTGCCCCACCTGGGCTCCATGTCGACGCCGGCCGAGGCGACCGAGCGCACCGAGACCGTCGTCCCGCCGTCGGAGGACCTCGCCCTCGAGGCCACCGGCCTGGTGATCGAGTACCCGGCCCGCGGCCGCGTGCCCGCGTTCCGGGCGATCAACGGCGTCGACCTGCACATCGGCAAGGGCGAGGTCGTGGGCCTGGTGGGCGAGTCCGGCTCGGGCAAGACGACGGTCGGCCGCGCCGCCGTCGGCCTGCTCCCCGTGGCCGAGGGCTCGCTCAAGGTCAACGGCGTCGAGCTCGCGGGCATCAAGCCCAAGGCCCTGCGCGGCGTGCGCCAGGACGTCTCGATCGTCTTCCAGGACCCGGGCTCCTCGCTGAACCCGCGCCTGCCCATCGGCGAGTCGATCGGCGAGCCGCTCAAGCTCCACAAGATCGCCGAGGGCGCCGACCTGGACCGGCGCGTCGAGGCCCTGCTCGACCAGGTGAACCTGCCGCGCTCCATGCGCAACCGCTACCCGCACGAGCTGTCCGGCGGTCAGCGTCAGCGCGTGGGCATCGCCCGCGCCCTGGCCCTGTCGCCCAAGCTGCTCATCGCCGACGAGCCGACGTCGGCGCTCGACGTGTCCGTCCAGGCCCGGGTGCTCGACCTCTTCCAGGAGCTGCAGCGCGAGTACGGCTTCGCGTGCCTGTTCATCTCGCACGACCTCGCCGTCGTCGAGATCCTCTCGTCGCGGATCGCCGTGATGAGCCGGGGCGACCTCGTCGAGGTGGGCCCGCGCGAGGAGATCCTGCACCACCCGCGCGAGGACTACACGCGCCGCCTGCTGTCCGCCGTGCCCGTGCCGAACCCGGCGGAGCAGAAGGTCCGCCGCGAGGAGCGCGACCGCCTGCTGGCGGCGGCCGGCCTCTGACGACGCCCGCACCCTCCCTTTCGACGTCGTCGTTCCTTGCGTTCTGGCCGCCAGAACGCAAGGAACGACGACATCGAAAGGGAGGGTTTGCCGTGCCCGACGCCGCAGGGTCGTCGTCGCCACACCCACAGCGCGCGGGTTGACGCGGGGCGCCTAGTAAGATGGCGTCGCCCGCCGCGTGCGCGGACCCCCACCCGCGCGGAACCACCCCAAGGAATCGAGACCCTAGATGGCTGTGCGCTCCGACCTGCGCAACGTCGCGATCGTCGCCCACGTCGACCACGGCAAGACCACCCTCGTCGACGCGATGCTCAAGCAGGCCGGCGCCTTCGGCGCCCACCAGCACGTCGAGGACCGGGTCATGGACTCCGGCGACCTCGAGCGCGAGAAGGGCATCACGATCCTCGCCAAGAACACCGCGGTCCGGTACACCGGCCCGTCGGCGGCCACGCACGGGGAGCCCGACGGCATCACGATCAACGTCATCGACACGCCCGGCCACGCCGACTTCGGCGGCGAGGTCGAGCGCGGCCTGTCGATGGTCGACGGCGTCGTGCTGCTCGTCGACGCGTCCGAGGGCCCGCTGCCGCAGACGCGCTTCGTGCTCCGCAAGGCGCTCGCCGCGAAGCTGCCCGTCATCGTCGTCGTGAACAAGACGGACCGCCCGGACGCGCGCATCACGGAGGTCGTGGGGGAGACCACGGACCTCCTGCTCGGCCTCGCCTCGGACCTCGCGGACGAGGTGCCGGACCTCGACCTGGACGCGATCCTCGACGTGCCGGTCGTCTACGCGGCCGCCAAGGTGGGCGCGTCGTCCCTCGAGCAGCCGGCCGACGGCTCCGCGCCCGCGAACGACACCCTCGAGCCGCTGTTCGCGACCATCCTCGAGAAGATCCCCGCCCCGACGTACGAGGAGGGCGTGCCGCTCCAGGCGCACGTCACCAACCTCGACGCCTCGCCGTTCCTCGGCCGTCTCGCGCTGCTGCGCGTCTTCAACGGCGAGATCCGCAAGGGCCAGCAGGTCGCCTGGGCCAAGCACGACGGCACGCTCTCGCAGGTCAAGATCACCGAGCTGCTCGAGACCAAGGGCCTCGACCGTGTGCCGGCCGAGTCCGCGGGCCCCGGCGACATCGTCGCCGTCGCCGGCATCGCCGACATCATGATCGGCGAGACGCTCACCGACCTCGCGGACCCGCGGCCGCTGCCGCTCATCACGGTCGACGACCCGGCCATCTCGATGACCGTCGGCATCAACACCTCGCCGCTGGCCGGCAAGGGCGGCAAGGGCCACAAGGTCACCGCCCGCCAGGTCAAGGACCGCCTCGACTCCGAGCTCATCGGCAACGTGTCGCTGCGCGTCCTGCCCACCGAGCGCCCCGACGCGTGGGAGGTCCAGGGCCGCGGCGAGCTCGCGCTGGCGATCCTCGTCGAGCAGATGCGCCGCGAGGGCTTCGAGCTCACCGTCGGCAAGCCGCAGGTCGTCACCAAGACGGTCGACGGCAAGGTGCTCGAGCCCATGGAGCGCATGACCATCGACGTCCCCGAGGAGTACCTCGGCGCCGTCACGCAGCTCCTCGCGCAGCGCAAGGGCCGCATGGAGACCATGTCGAACCACGGCACCGGCTGGGTCCGCATGGAGTTCATGGTCCCGGCGCGCGGCCTCATCGGCTTCCGCACCCGGTTCCTCACCGAGACGCGCGGCACGGGCATCGCCGCCTCCATCTCGGAGGGCTACGAGCCGTGGGCCGGTCCCATCGAGTCGCGCCTGACGGGCTCGCTCGTCGCCGACCGTGCCGGCAAGGTGACGCCGTTCGCCATGATCAACCTGCAGGAGCGCGGCTCGTTCTTCGTCGACCCCACGCAGGAGGTCTACGAGGGCATGATCGTCGGCGAGAACTCCCGCAACGAGGACATGGACGTCAACATCACCAAGGAGAAGAAGCTCACCAACATGCGCTCCTCCACGGCGGACAACTTCGAGAACCTCGTGCCGCCGCGCAAGCTCACGCTCGAGGAGTCCCTGGAGTTCGCGCAGGAGGACGAGTGCGTCGAGGTGACGCCGGAGTTCGTCCGCATCCGCAAGGTGGCGCTGGACCAGGTCGAGCGTGCTCGCGCGGCCGCTCGGGTCCGGGCTGCCGCCAAGGGCTGACGCGCATGGAGCGTCTCGGTCGCGGGGTGCTCGCGGTCCACGCGCACCCCGACGACGAGACGCTGTCGACAGGAGCCCTGCTCGCCACCGCCGTGGCGGCAGGGCTCCCTGCGCTCGTGGTGACCTGCACGCGCGGCGAGCGCGGCGAGGTCCTCGCCCTGCCCGGCACCGCCTCCGAGGGGCTCGCGGGCCTCGAGGGCGACGGGCCGGCGCTCGCGGCGCACCGCGAGCACGAGCTTGCCGCCGCGCTCGTCGCGCTGGGCGGCGTCCGGCACGTCTTCCTCGACCAGGTGCCCCCGGGCGGCGGCCGGTTCGAGGACTCCGGCATGGTGTGGCTGGCCCCCGGCGTGGCGGGGCCCGACCCCGCGGTGCCCGCCGGGTTCGCCGTCGTGCCGCTCGACGACGCCGCGGGCCGCCTGGCCCGGGTGATCCGGGAGGCGCGGCCCACCGTCGTCGCGACCTACGAGGCCGGCGGCGGGTACGGGCACCCGGACCACGTGCGCGCGCACCAGGTGGCCGCGCGGGCCGTCGCGCTCGCGGCGGCCCCCGGCTTCGACGACGCGAGCGCGCCCTGGCAGGCCGAGCTGTGGCTGCGCGTCGCCGCCGCGGGGGACCTGCGCCGGCAGCGTGCCGCCCTCTTCGCGGACGCCCGCGCCCGGGCGCTCGCCCAGGCAGCCGGGCTGACGTTCCCCGGCCCCGACGAGCCGCTGCCCGCCGTCGCCCGCGACGACGCGCTGCTCGCCCAGGCGGCCGCGGCCGGCCAGGCCCACGACGTCGACGTCGATCCCGTGCTCCCCGCCGTCGTGGCCGCGATGCGGGCGCACGCCACGCAGATCCAGCACGCGCAGACCGCCCCCGGCGAGGCCGAGGCGTTCCTCGGCTGGTACGCGCTGTCGAACGGCGTGCTCGCGCCGATCGGGCCGCGCGAGACGTACCTGGTGGCGGACCCTGCTCCTGCCCAGGCGACCTCGGTAGGCTCGGCACCGTGAGCGACCCGACCCAGCTTCCCGACACCGTGGACGGCGCCCCCGCGCCGTCCTTCACGCCGCCGGAGCCCGCCGGGGCCGGGCGCACGGCGTGGCGGGTCGTGCTCGCGGTGGCGCTCGGCGTGGCGGTCGCCGCGCTCGGCACCGCCACCCACCGCACGCTGTGGAACGACCTGCCGGTCGGGCTCGTCATCGCCCTCGCGCTCACGACCTCGACGGCGCTGCTGTGCCGCGCCTGGTCCGGGCTCACGACGCTCGCGGCGGCGGCCGCGGGCTGGGTGGTCACGGCCTGGCTCGCGTCGCTGCCGGGTGCCGGTGGAGACGTGCTCGTCGCCGACCCCGGCGCCGCGATCCCGGTCGCCTGGGCGAGCATCGCCTGGACGTGGGGCGGGATCCTGCTGATCGGCGTCGTCGCGTTCCTGCCGCGCCGCTGGTTCGAGCGCCGCTGAGCGGAACCTCCGCCGAACCTCCACGCGAGACAGTGCCTGACGCCGGACCCGGCCGCTGGGCGCGCGCGTAGGATTCGCGAGTGCGGGCGCGGCACCGAGCCCGCACCCCCGCACCGCCACCAGGCACCACCTCGGACGGCTCCCACCAGGGACGTCGTCACCTTCAGACCCGCACGGAGCGAACTCGATGGGCCAGCCGACCGAGCGCGACAACGCGCCCGAGCCGAACACTCCTGGGTCGGCCGACGCGCCGCTCACCGACGAGGACGTCCCTTACGTCCCCCCGGTCCTGGCCTACGAGCGCCCGGCGGTCGGCGACCGCCGGGCCATCCCCACCGTCTCGAACGTGACGCCCACGCAGGCGCTCCCGACGGTGGTCGGGCACGTGTCGGTGCCGCAGCCCGTCCCCGCGGCGGCGCAGCCCGCGCCCGCGCAGGCCTCGGCACAGCCCGCCGCGCAGCCCGCGCCCGCGCAGCAGACGGCCCCGTTCGCTCCCGTGCCGCCCGCGACGCCCTTCTCCGCGGTGTCCCTCGGCTCCCTCGCGGCGCCGGGGTACGACGGCCCGGCCCGTGAGAGCGCCGGGCTCGGCACCGGCGGCGGCCCGCTCGGCGGGCTCGTCGGCGACGGCCAGCCCAGCCGCGCCCCGCGCGCGCTGCTCATGATCGGCGGCATCGCCGTCGTCCTCGCGGGCCTGTACACGGGCGCGCAGTGGCTCTTCGCGGACAAGGTGCCCACGGGCACGCAGGTCGCGGGCGTCGACCTGGGCGGCCTGACGCGGGCCGAGGCCGTCGACCAGCTGACGCAGGGCCTCGGCCCCGCCAGCCGCGAGCCCATCCAGATCACGGCCGGCCAGGCGCAGACCACGCTCGACCCGGCCGCCGCCGGCCTCGCGCTCGACGCGCAGGGCACGGTCGACCAGCTCACCGGGTTCTCGATGAGCCCCGGGCGCCTGTGGTCGCACCTGTTCGGGGGCGGCCACGCCGCCCGCCAGCTCACGGTCGACCAGCCGAAGCTCGACGCCGCCGTGGCCGGGCTCGTGGACACCCTCGCCGTCGCCCCCGTCGACGGCACCGTCGCGTTCACCGACGGCGTGCCCGTCGCCACCCCGGCCACCGACGGGACCACGGTCTCGGCGGACGCCGCGGCCCAGGCGCTCGTGTCCCAGTGGCTCACCGAGCCGGGCCCCTTCGACCTGCCCACTGCGCCGGTGGCGCCGCAGATCACCCAGGAGGAGACCGACGCCGCCCTCGCGCAGGCGCAGCAGATCGTCGCCGGGCCCGTGCAGGTCACGGTCGGCAGCCAGCACCCCGAGCTGCCGCCGGAGGCGCTCGCGGCCGCCACGTCGTTCGCGCCCGTCGACGGCAGCCTCCAGCTCACGGTCGACGGCGCCAAGCTCGTCACGGGCATCGTCGACCGCACGGTCGACCTGCTGACCGACCCGGACGACGCCCACTTCGAGTTCCAGGACGGCCGGCCCGTCGTCGTCGGCGGCGAGCCGGGCACCACGCTCGACCCGGCCGCGGTCGCCACCGCCGTGCAGGCCGCGGCGCTCGGCGCCGACCGCAACGCGACCGTCGAGCTCGTCCAGCGCGACCCCGAGCAGAGCAAGGCCGCGCTCGAGGCGCTCGGCGTCACCGAGGTCGTCTCGTCGTTCTCGACGCCGCTGACCAAGGAGCCCATCCGCACGGAGAACCTGCGCCGCGGCGCGCAGCTGCTCACGGGCACCCTGGTGCGCCCGGGCGAGACGTTCTCGCTCATCGACACCCTCAGCCCCATCGACGCGTCGAACGGCTTCAAGGCTGCGGGCGTCATCAACAACGGCGTGCACACCGAGGGCATGGGCGGCGGCCTGTCGCAGATGGCGACGACGACGTACAACGCAGGCTTCTTCGCCGGGTTCGAGAACGTCGAGCACCGCCCGCACAGCGTCCACTTCGACCGGTACCCGGCCGGCCGCGAGGCGACGATCTTCGTCGGGTCGCTGGACATGCGGTTCAAGAACAACTCGCCCTACGGTGCGGTGCTGCAGTCGTGGATCGAGGGCAACCAGCTGCACGTGCAGGTCTGGAGCACCAAGTACTTCCACGTCGACACCTCGGCGTCGGACCGCCGCAACGTCGTCAAGACGACGACGGTGCACCGCAGCGGGGCGTCCTGCGCCGCCTACGCGGGCGGCGAGGACGGCTTCACGATCACCAACTCCCGCAAGGTGACCGACCCGAACGGCAAGGTCGTGATCAACGAGAAGTTCGACTGGACGTACAAGCCGGACAACCCCGTCGTCTGCGACACGCCCACCGCGCCCCCGGCCGACGCCGGCTCCGGGGAGCAGTGATGCTGGGACGTTCGGAGCGGGAGTCGCCCGCGCACGCCGCCCTGGCCGCCGAGCTCGGCGGCTGGTCCGGTCTCGTCGAGCCCGACCGGGGCGGTCCCGGCGAGCCGTCGGGCCCGCCGCCCCTGGAGCTGCTCGACCTCGGCACGGCCACGGACACCCTGGCGACCGTCGCGAGCATCGCCGACCTGGCCGCCGTCGTGCACCTCGGGCACCCCGAGCAGCCGGCCCCGACGCTCGAGGAGGCCCTGCTCGCCGGGGACCCGGCGCTCATGATCACGGCGGCCGTCCCCGTGCGGACGCAGTGGGCGTGGGTGGGCCACCCGGAGGCGACCGGCGGCGCCGTCGTCATCGACGAGGCCGGGCTGCGCGACTGCCGCGACGTGCTGCGCACGCTCGGCGTGAGCCCCCGGCTGGTGCCCGCGCGCACGCCCGTGGACGAGCGCGCGGCGATCGCCGGGCCGGACGGCTCGCTCGTCGTCGAGCGCACGCGCGTGCCCGCGGGGCTCGTCGAGCTCGCGGGCTCGGAGCGCCTGGGCGACCTGCCGCCCGTCTGGTACGGCCTGCTCGAGTCGCGCGACGCGTGGCCGCGGTTCGCCCGCCCGGCGCAGGTGTGGCTCGCGTTCGGCCCGTACGACGACCACCGCGGCTCGCTCCAGCCCACGCTGGCCCAGATCGCCGACGCCGGCATCGACCTCCAGCACCTGCGCTCGCACCCGTCGGCGCGCGGGCCGCACGTGTTCTTCACGTCGTTCCTGTGCCCCGCGTCGAGGCGCTCGACGCGCTCGTCGCGCAGCTGGACGCGCGCGGCATCGCGCACCGCACGCTCGCCGTCCTGCCGGGGGAGGGCTTCGTGCCCGGCCCCTCCGCGCTCGCCCCGCGGTGGGCGGGCGCGTGACCGCGCCCGCGGGCGGCGGGATCGCGTCAGCGGGCGGTGGGATCGCGTTCCTGGGGCCGGAGGGCACCTTCACGCACCAGGCGGTGCTCGAGTGGACGGCTCGCGCCGGGACGCGCGCCCCGCAGGGCGGCCCGCGGGCGCTCGACTCCGTCGGCGCCGTGCACGACGCCGTCGCGTCGGGCGCCGCGGCCCGCGGCATCGTCGCGATCGAGAGCTCCGTCGAGGGCTACGTCGTGCCGTCGCTCGACGGGCTGCTCGGGTCGCAGGAGGTCGTCGCCGTCGACGAGGTGGTGCTGCCGATCTCGTTCGACGCGTTCGTCCGCCCCGGGCACGGCGAGCTCACCGAGGCGACCGCGCACCCGCACGGCCTCGCGCAGGTGTCCCGCTTCGTCGCCGCGCACCGGCTGCGTCCCGTCCCGGCGTCGTCCAACGGCGCGGCCTGCCGCGACGTGACAGACCACCAGGTGGCCTTCGGCCCGCGCGTGTGCGGCGCGCTCTACGGGCTCGAGACGCTCGCGCAGGGCGTCGAGGACTTCGGCGGGGCGCGCACCCGGTTCCTGGTGCTGGCCCGCCGCGACGAGGCGCCCGTGCTGCTCGCCGCCGCGCGTGACGCGCTGCCGCCCGCGACGCCGTGGCGCACGATGGTGGCCGTGACCCCCGCGGTGACCGGCCCGGGCGTGCTCGCCCGCGTGACGACGGCGTTCGGCGCCCGCGGCATCAACATGACCTCGCTCATGGAGCGCCCGCTGAAGGCCCGCGCCAACCAGTACGTGTTCGCCGTGACGTTCGACGCCGCCCCGTGGGACCCGCACGCCCGCGCGCTGCTGGAGGACCTGCTCGCGGCCGGCGACTCGCTCAAGGTGCTCGGCGCGTACCCCGCGCCGCCGGGCGAGTGCGCGCTCGACGGCGTCGTGCCCGCCCACGTGCCCCACGGCAGCGTCGCGGCCGGCGCCGACCAGGCCGACCTCGCGCGGGGGCTGCTGTGGTGAGCGCACCCTTCGCGCGTGTCGCCGTGCTGGGCCTCGGGCTCGTGGGCGGCTCGTTGGCGCAGCTGCTCGCGCAGCGCGGCGTCGTCGTCGTCGGGCAGGACGTGGACGCCACGGCCGTGACGTCCGCACGGGCCGTGGGCCTGACCGCGACGACGTCGCTCGCCGAGGCCGTCGAGGGCGCCGACCTCGTGGTGCTCGCCGTGCCGCTGCGGGCCATGCGCGCGACGGCCGCGGAGCTCGCGCGCTGCATCGGGACGACCGCCGACGCGACGGTCACCGACGTCGGGTCCGTCAAGGGTCCCGTCCGCCTGGCGGTCGAGGCTGCCGGGCTGGGCGACCGGTTCGTGGGCGCGCACCCCATGGCGGGGACGGAGCACAGCGGCTTCGCGGCGTCGTCGGCACAGCTCATGGACCGTGCCGCGTGGGCGGTCACGGTGCGTCCCGACGACGACGGCGCCCGCCTCGCGCCCCTGCTGCGGCTCCTGACGGGCCCGCTCGCGGGCACCGTGGCCGTGCTCACCGACGACGTCCACGACGAGGCGGCGGCGCTGATCAGCCACGTGCCGCACGTGCTCGCCACCCAGCTGCTCAACGCCGTCGCCGGCGCCCCCGTGCGCGACGCCGCGCTCGGCCTCGCGGCGGGCTCGTTCCGCGACGGGACGCGGGTGGCCTACACGGACCCGGCCCGCACGGAGGCCATGGTCACGGAGAACGCCGCGTGGGTGGCCCCCGCGCTGCGCAAGGCCGTCCGCGACCTCGAGGCGCTCGTCGCCGCGCTGGAGACGAACGCCCCGGTCCACGGCTTCTTCCGCGCCGCCGACGACGTCCGCGCCCAGGGCCGCCCGGGCGAGCGGCGGGCGCGCGGCGCCCAGGCCCCCGTCCCCCTCGACGCGGGCTGGCCCGCGGCGCTCGTGGCGCGCTGCGCGTCGGGCGCCGTCGTCACCGGGCTGACCGAGACCGAGGCCGTGCTCGCGCGCTAGCGCCCCTCGCGCCGGCGCCGGTCCGGGCTACCGGCCGGGGCCGGGCAGCCGCCGTCACCGCACGGTCCGCCGCTGCGGCCGCGGCGGGATCCGCTTCGCCGTCTCGATCTCTCCGGCCGCGACGCGCACCGTGCGCGGCGTCGTCTCGCGCGGCGCGTCGGTGCGCAGCGTCAGGCCGTCGTCGTCGACCTCCAGCACCACGGCGATGACGTCGGTCCACACCGTGCCGCGCCCCTGGACGGCCGCCTCGGCCGCCTCGGCGGCCGACAGGCGCCGGCGCACGACGACGCGGGCCCCGACGGGCAGGTCCCGCCACACGGCCGTGTCCACGTGCGCCTCCTCGCTCGGCTGCTGAGATCGCCAGGTGCCGGTGTCGTTCCCGGACCCGCCCCGATACTAAAGTGGGCCCGTGACCTACGTGATCGCTCAGCCGTGCGTCGATGTCAAGGACAAGGCGTGCATCGAGGAATGCCCCGTCGACTGCATCTACGAGGGCAAGCGGTCGCTGTACATCCACCCCGACGAGTGCGTCGACTGCGGCGCCTGCGAGCCGGTGTGCCCCGTCGAGGCCATCTACTACGAGGACGACGTCCCGGAGCAGTGGAAGGACTACTACGGCGCCAACGTGGAGTTCTTCGACGACCTGGGCTCCCCGGGCGGTGCCGCCAAGCTCGGCCTGATCGAGAAGGACCACCCGCTCGTCGAGGCCCTCCCGCCGCAGGCCTGAGCCCGTCGCCCCGCGACGAGGCATGGGATCACGAGGCATGGGACGACGACGAGGCCTGGGACAACCATGGGACTGAGTGACCTCCGCGACCTGCCGTACCCGTGGGACACGCTGGGCGACGTCACCGCGCTCGCCCGCAGCCACCCGGACGGCCTGGTCGACCTCTCGATCGGCACCCCTGTCGACCCGACGCCGGACGTCGTGCGCGCCGCGCTGGAGACCGCGTCTGACGCGCACGCGTACCCGCTGACGTACGGCACGCCCGCGCTGCGCGAGGCCGTCGCCGCGTGGTTCGCCCGCCGCCGCGGCGTGCCGGACCTGGACCCGGCGGGCGTGCTGCCCACGATCGGCTCCAAGGAGCTCGTCGGCCTGCTCCCGTCGCTGCTGCGCCTGGGCGCCGGCGACGTCGTCGTCCATCCCGCCGTCGCGTACCCGACGTACGACGTCGGCGCGCGGCTCGCCGGGGCCACGGCGCTGGCGACCGACGACGTCGCGGACTGGGCCGGGCGCGACGACGTGCGGCTCGTGTGGGTCAACACGCCGTCGAACCCCACGGGCGCCGTGGCCGACGTCGCGCACCTGCGCCGCGTGGTCGAGGCCGCGCGGGCGATCGGCGCCGTCGTCGTCTCCGACGAGTGCTACGCGCTGCTGCCGTGGGCCGACGGGCTGCGCGTCCCCAGCCTGCTCGACCCCGAGGTCACCGGCGGCGACCGCACGGGCCTGCTGGTCGCGTACTCGCTGTCCAAGCAGTCCAACCTGGCCGGCTACCGGGCCGCGTTCGTCGCGGGCGACCCCGCGCTCGTCGCGGACCTGCTGGCCACGCGCAAGCACCTCGGCATGATCGTGCCGCGCCCCGTGCAGGAGGCGATGCGGGTCGCGCTCGGCGACGACGCGCACGTCGCGCAGCAGCGCGCCGTCTACGGCCGACGCCGCGAGGTGCTGCTCGGCGCGCTGGAAGCGGCCGGCTGGACGGTCGACCACTCCGAGGCGGGCCTGTACCTGTGGGCGCGCCCGGCGGACCCGGCCGACACCGCGACGAGCCGCGAGCTCGTCGCGCGCCTCGCTGCGCTGGGCATCCTCGCCGGTCCGGGGGAGTTCTACGGGGCGGCCGGGGAGGGCCACGTGCGGGTCGCGCTCACCGCCACCGACGTCGCGGTCGCCGCCGCCGCGGACCGGCTGCGGGCCGCGGCACCCGCGCGGCTGTGATTCGCGCCACATTTCTTTGCCCGGTCATGACGCTCATCTGCCGGGACCTTGCCCTTTCGCGCTGACCAGCGGCACGATGGCAGATGTCCGCTCCGTGGAGAGGATTGGGAACGCGCAGCACCACGGGGGTAGGTTCCCCCACAGGTCGACGGAGCCCTGGGCACGGAACGTGCCCCGACGGCACGCCGGCTCAGCACGCAGCCACGGCGTGCACCACGCAGATCAGCGGCGGCCCCCACGACCGGGCCGCTGCTCGCAGGAAGGACACCATGACGACCATCACGCAGCCCGTGACGGGTGTACAGGCGGAGCTCACCGTCGGCGGGCGCAACGTCGCGCTCCCCGTCGTCGAGGCGACGGAGGGGAACGGCGGCCTCGTCGTCTCCTCCTTGCTCAAGGAGACCGGCCTCGCGACGTACGACCCGGGCTACACGAACACGGCGTCCACGGCGTCGGCGATCACGTACATCGACGGCGACAGGGGCATCCTGCGCTACCGCGGGTACCCGATCGACCAGCTCGCCGAGGGCTCCACGTTCCTCGAGGTCGCCTACCTGCTCATCTACGGCGAGCTGCCGGACGCGAAGACGCTCACCGACTTCACGGCCCGCGTCAACCGGCACACCCTCGTCCCGGAGCAGTTCCGCGGCTTCCTCGCCGCGTTCCCGCGCGGCGGCCACCCCATGTCGGTGCTGGCCTCGTCCATCAACGCGCTGGCCACGTTCTACCCGGAGTCGCTGGACCCGCACGACGACGAGGCCGTCGACCTCGCCACCGTGCTCATCCTGGCGAAGATCCGCACCATCACGTCGTACGTGCACCGCTCCATGCGGGACGAGCCGCTGCTCTACCCGGACTACGCGCGCGGCTACGTCGAGGACTTCCTGCGCATGTCGTTCGGCGTGCCCTACCAGCAGTGGGACGCCGACCCGGTGGTCGCCGCGGCCATGGACAAGCTGCTCATCCTGCACGCCGACCACGAGCAGAACTGCTCGACGTCGACCGTGCGCATGGTCGGCTCCTCGAACGCGAACGTCTACGCCTCGGTCGCGGCGGGCATCAACGCGCTGTCGGGCCCGTCGCACGGCGGCGCCAACGAGGCGGTGCTGCTCATGCTCGAGCGCATCCGCTCGGGCGGCGACTCCGTCGAGGACTTCATGCGGAAGGTGAAGAACAAGGAGGACGGCGTCCGCCTCATGGGCTTCGGCCACCGCGTGTACAAGTCCTACGACCCGCGCGCCGCCATCGTGAAGAAGCACGCGGACGCGGTGCTCGACTCGCTCGGCGCCAAGGACGAGCTGCTCGACATCGCCCGCGGCCTCGAGGAGATCGCCCTGTCGGACGACTACTTCGTGGAGCGCAAGCTCTACCCGAACGTCGACTTCTACACGGGCCTCATCTACAAGGCCATCGGCTTCTCGCCGGCCATGTTCACGCCGCTCTTCGCGCTGGGCCGCATGCCTGGCTGGATCGCGCAGTGGCGCGAGATGATGAAGGACCCGGCCACGAAGATCGGCCGCCCACGCCAGATCTACACGGGCGCCACCGAGCGGCCGTACGTGCCCATCGAGCAGCGCTGAGCCGCGCGCGACGGCCCCGCCTCCCGACCGGGAGGCGGGGCCGTCGGCGTCCCGGGCGGCGTCGGCCGAGGACGTCAGCCGAGGTAGAGCGACTGGATCGCGTGCGTGATGGAGGTGAGCTCCTCCGACGTGTACACGGACTCGGGCTCCGGGCGCACCGGGCCCGAGTCGAGCGTGCCCCACTGCCACTGCGGGCGGACCCGCCCCTCGGGGCCGTCCTCGCGCAGCTGGAGGTCCACCCACACCGCGTAGCGGTAGCCGTAGCGCAGCTGCACGGAGCGCACGGCGTCGAAGTCCGGCGCATCCTCCTGGTGCGAGGCGAAGTCGGCCGTGAGCGTCACCAGGAGCAGGTTGTCCTCGGGGCCGAGGCGGCCGCGGCGGTGCACGATGAGGTCGGGCGCCCGCAGCACGCCCGTGCCGAACGCGAGCGACGGCTCCGGGGCCGCGCCGCTGCGCTCGTAGTCGCAGTCGACGTCCCACGACTCGTCGAACATCGGCCGCAGGTGCCAGCCGACGTGGAACGCGATCGACCGCGCGCTGGGGTGCGAGGTGCCGGTCGCGGGCGTGAACAGTCCCCACTCGTTCGTCAGCGTGGTGGTCAGGGCGATCCGGACGCGCGCCTGGAGGTCGTGCAGCAGCATGAGGGCACGGTAGACCGGCCGGGCAGGGGACGGCCCGTCGTGTCGCCGCGGGTCGCCCGGCACGGCACGCCCGGCGGTTACCGGGCCGCCCGTCCCGGTCAGCCCGCCGCGGCCAGCCGCAGCGTGACGCTCCCGGCGGCGAGCGCGCCGTCGTCGGCCGGCCGCCACGGGTTCTCGCCGTCGCGGGCGGCGTGCACGGCGTCGGGCCGCGTCCACACGCGGTCCGCGACGCGCACCTCGACGACGTCGGTGACGGACGCCGCGGCGACCGCCCACTGGGCGGCTGCCCACGCGGCCCGCGCGGGGTCCCCGGTCGGCAGCGGCGTCGCGTCGATCCGGACGGTCACGCCGTCGTCGGCCGGTCCCTGCCGAGGCGAGGTGACGACGACGGCGTCGGCGCCCAGGCCCAGGTCGCGGGCGGCCCGCTCCGCGAGGGCGGCGGTGGCGTCGTCGGCGGGCCGCGGGTCGGCCACCGGGTCGAGCTGGCACGACACGGCGGCGGGCGAGTGCCCGGTGAGCGCGCTGGCCCACGCGCGCGAGCGCGTCTCGTGCTGCGCGTACGCCTCGGGGAACCCGGAGCGCTGCACGGCCTGCGCCGCGACGGTGACGGGCAGGTCCTCGTAGCCGGGCACCTGGACGAGCGCGTCGTAGAAGGCGTTCGTCGCGAACAGCGGGTCGAGGACCTGCTCGGGCGCACCCCAGCCCTGCGAGGGGCGTTGCTGGAACAGGCCGAGGGAGTCGCGGTCGCCGTAGTCGAGGTTGATGAGCTTGGACTCCTGGAGCGCGGTCGCCAGGCCGATGGTCGCGGCCCGGGCCGGCAGCGCCCGGCGCACCGTCGCCCCGGCGACGAGCGCGGCGTTCTCCGCCTGGGCGGGGGACAGGTACCAGTCCGTCCCGTCGAGCGTCGCGCTGCACCGCTGCCGCGCGGGCGTGTCCGAGCCCCGCTCCAGGGCCCACCACGCGCCCGCGCCGACCACCGCGACCGCGGCGACGACGGAGACGAGCGCTCGCCTCCGTCGTCGCCGGACGGCCGCGCGGGTGCTCACTGGGCGTGCAGCGCGGCGTTGAGCTCGATGCCGACGCCGCGGCGGGCGAGCACCTCGATGCCGCCGGTGGACGAGTTGCGGCGGAACAGCAGGTTCGGGACGCCGGACAGCTCGCGCGCCTTGACCACGCGGGGCGACCCGTCCTCGGCGGCCTCGCCCAGGACGGTCACCTTGGTGCCGGCGGTGACGTACAGGCCGGCCTCGATGACGGAGTCCGCGCCGAGCGCGATGCCCGCGCCCGCGTTGGCGCCCAGCAGGGCGCGCTCGCCGATGACGACGCGCTCCTTGCCGCCGCCCGACAGGGTGCCCATGATCGACGCGCCGCCACCGATGTCGGCGCCGTCGTGCACGACGACGCCCTGCGAGATGCGGCCCTCGACCATGGAGACGCCGAGCGTGCCGGCGTTGAAGTTCACGAAGCCCTCGTGCATCACGGTGGTGCCGGAGGCGAGGTGGGCGCCCAGGCGCACGCGGTCGGCGTCGGCGATGCGGACGCCCGCGGGGAGCACGTAGTCGACCATGCGCGGGAACTTGTCGACGCCGAGCACCGTGACGGGGCGGCGGTTCGCCGCGCGCAGGCGGGCGCGCGTCTCCTCGAACCCGTCGACGGCGCAGGGGCCGGCGTCGGTCCACACGACGTTGGCGAGCGCGCCGAAGATGCCGTCGAGGTTGACCGTGTTCGGTGCGACGAGGCGGTGCGAGAGCAGGTGCAGGCGCAGGTAGGCGTCGGCGGTGTCGGCGATCGGCGCGTCGAGGTCGACGACGGTGCGGACCAGCACCGTCTCGACGCCGCGGGCCTCGTCGCGGCCCACGAGCGCGGCGAGCGACGCGGGCGCGGCGCCCTCGGCGGGCTCGCCGAGCGCGGGCGCCGGGTACCAGGTGTCGAGCGTGGCGGCGGCATCGGTGCCGAGGATCTCGGGGAGGGTGACGGTGGCGAGGCCATGGCCCCAGGCGGCGCGGGTCATGGGTGAAGCCTAGTTGCCGCCGGTAAGGTCGGGCCCGTGACGTCCACCGCAGCACACCGCCCTGTCGACCTGCTCGCGCTCGCGGAGGCGGCCCGCCCGGGAGGCCCCGGAGCAGACCTCGTCGCGCTGCTCGCCGCGGTGTGCGACGTCGAGTCGGTCTCGGGAGACGAGAAGGCGCTCGCCGAC
Source organism: Xylanimonas protaetiae (assembly GCF_004135385.1). Classification (NCBI taxonomy): domain Bacteria; kingdom Bacillati; phylum Actinomycetota; class Actinomycetes; order Micrococcales; family Promicromonosporaceae; genus Xylanimonas; species Xylanimonas protaetiae. The sequence goes on from NZ_CP035493.1 coordinate 2,182,796, forward strand.
GCCGTCGAGGCGCTCCTGACGGCGCAGCCGCACCTGGAGGTGCTGCGCGACGGCGACTGCGTCGTGGCCCGCACGCACCTGGGGCGCGAGCGCCGCGTCGTCTTCGCCGGCCACCTCGACACCGTCCCGCTCGCGGACCCGCCGAACCTGCCCACCCGGCTTGCCGAGACGGACTCGGGCGGCGAGCTGTGGGGCCGCGGCACGGTCGACATGAAGGCCGGCATCGCCGTCATGCTCGCGCTCGCGGTCGACCTGGGCCGCCCGGGCGCGGAGCCCACGAGCGACCTGACGTTCGTCTTCTACGACCAGGAAGAGGTCGAGGCCGTGCGCAACGGCCTGGGCCGCCTGGCCCGCCACCGCCCGGACCTGCTCGAGGGCGACTTCGCCGTCGTCGGCGAGCCGTCCGACGCCGGCATCGAGGGCGGCTGCAACGGCACCATCCGGGTCGAGGTGAGCACGCGCGGGGTGGCCGCGCACTCGGCCCGCGCCTGGACGGGCGTCAACGCGATCCACCTCGCCGCCCCGATCCTCGACCGCCTCGCCGCCTACGAGCCGCGCGAGGTCGAGGTGGACGGGCTCGTGTACCGCGAGTCGCTCGGCGCCGTCGGCATCCGCGGGGGCGTCGCGGGCAACGTGGTCCCCGACGCGTGCGTCGTCACGGTGAACTACCGCTTCGCTCCGTCGCTGTCGACCGCCGGGGCCGAGAACCACCTGCGCGACCTGTTCGACGGCTTCGACGTGCGCGTCACCGACGCGGCCGGCGGGGCGCGCCCCGGCCTGGACGCCCCGCTCGCCGTCGCGTTCGCCGACGCCGTCCTGGCCGTCACGGGCGGCACCCCGCGGCCCAAGTACGGCTGGACCGACGTCGCGCGCTTCGCCGACCTCGGGATCCCCGCGGTGAACTTCGCCCCGGGCGACCCGGTCCTCGCCCACAAGGACGACGAGCGCGTCCCCGTCGCGCAGCTGGCGCTGTGCCGGGACGCCCTCCGCGCCTGGCTGCTGGCCTGACCGTAGGGTGAGGTCATGAGCGAGCGAGTCACCGACGACGGCGTCGCGCAGCGCGGGGCGGGCTACCGCAAGGGGCCCGTGCTGCTGCGCGGCACGCAGATCCCCGACCAGACCACCGACCAGCGCCTCCTGGCCGGGCCCCAGGACACCGACTGGCTGCACAACGACCCGTGGCGGGTCATGCGCATCCAGTCGGAGTTCGTCGAGGGCTTCGGCGCGCTCGCCGAGGTCGGCCCCGCCGTCTCCGTCTTCGGGTCGGCGCGCACCCCGCGCGACCACCCGGACTACGCCGCGGCCGTCCAGGTGGGCCGCGACCTGGTCGACGCCGGTTACGCCGTCATCACGGGCGGCGGCCCGGGCATCATGGAGGCCGCGAACAAGGGCGCGCACGAAGCCGGCGGCCTGTCCGTCGGGCTCGGCATCGAGCTGCCCTTCGAGCAGGGCATGAACGAGTACGTCAACCTCGGCGTCAACTTCCGGTACTTCTTCGCCCGCAAGACGATGTTCGTCAAGTACGCGCAGGGGTTCATCGTCATGCCGGGCGGCTTCGGCACGTTCGACGAGCTCTTCGAGGCCCTGACCCTCGTCCAGACGCACAAGGTCACCGGGTTCCCGGTCGCGCTGGTCGGCGTCGACTTCTGGCAGGGGCTGCTCGACTGGCTGCACGGGCCGGTGCTGGACCGCGGCATGGTCTCCGCCGCGGACCCCGACCTGCTGCACCTCACGGACGACCCCACCGAGGCGGTCAAGTACGTCCTCGAGCGCGGCGCCGAGCTCGCCGCGGTCGAGCGGGCGGCCCAGGCCGCGTCCGCGGACGCGCCGACCGAGGGGTGAGCGCGCCCGACCCGGTGGTGCCCCCGGGCGGGGCCCCGCTGGTGCTGCGCGGCCGCGAGCTGGGCCGCGACGCCGACGGCTCGCGCCGCGGCGTCGTCATGGCCATCCTCAACCGCACGACCGACTCGTTCTACGCCCCGGCCCGCAAGCCCGACGACGCCGCCGCGCTCGACGCCGCCCACCGCGCGTGGGAGGAGGGCGCCGAGATCCTCGACGTCGGCGGGGTCCGCGCGGGCGTCGGGCCCGTGGTCGACGACGCCGAGGAGATCCGCCGGGTCGTGCCGTTCGTGGCGCGCGTGCGGGCCGAGCTGCCCGACCTCGTCCTGTCCGTGGACACGTGGCGGGCGAGCGTCGCGCGCGAGGCGATCGCCGCGGGCGCCGACCTCGTCAACGACACGTGGGCCGGCGCCGACCCGCACCTCGTCGAGGTCGCGGGGGAGGCCGGCGTCGGCGTCGTCTGCTCCCACACGGGCGGCGCGACGCCGCGCACCGACCCGCACCGCGTCGCCTACCCCGCCCCCGACCAGGGCGACCCGCGCGACGGCGTCCTGCTCGACGTCGTCGCGACCCTGCGGGCGGCCGCCGCGCGGGCCGTCGCGTGCGGCGTGCCGGCCGCCAGCGTGCTCGTGGACCCCACGCACGACTTCGGGAAGAACACCTGGCACTCGCTCCACCTGCTGCGCCGCACCCCGGCGCTCGCGGGGCTCGGCCACCCGCTCCTCATGGCGCTGTCGCGCAAGGACTTCGTGGGCGAGACGCTCGGGCTGCCGCCCGACGAGCGGCTCGAGGGGACGCTCGCGGCCACCGCGCTCGCGGCCTGGCTGGGCGCGCGGGTGTTCCGCGCGCACGACGTCGCCGCCACGCGCCGTGTGCTCGACCTCGTCGCCGTGGTGCGCGACGAGGCGGTCCCGGCGCAGGTCCTGCGCGGTCTCGCCTGAGCACCGACTTGCGACGGGGTTCCACGACGGGGTTTGGCGTGAACTAGACTGTGTCCTGGCGAAACGACCGCACAACGGAATGGAGTGCCACAGATGGCTGCGATGAAGCCGCGCACGGGTGACGGCCCCCTGGAGGTCACCAAGGAGGGACGCGGCATCGTCATGCGGGTCCCGCTCGAAGGCGGTGGCCGTCTGGTCGTCGAGCTCAACGCCACGGAGGCGAGCGAGCTGGGAGAGGCGCTGAAGGCCGTCGTCGCCTGACGGACCCACGAGACACGAACACACGGAGCGCGGGGCAGGTCGGCTGCCCCGCGCTCCGTCGTCCTCAGGCCCGCTTCACCGCGAGCAGCAGCCCGTCGCCCACGGGCACGAGCGCGGGCACCAGGCCCACGTCGGCGAGGACCGCCTCGCCGAGCTCGCGCGCGGCGGCCGCCTCGTCGGCCGTCCCCGGACCCGGGCCGACCGGGAGCACGCCCTCGACGACGAGCATCCCGCCCGGGCGCAGCAGCCGCAGGGCACGCGACGCGTAGTCGAACCAGGCGAGCGCGTCCCCGCCGACCAGCACCAGGTCGTACGCGTCGTCCGCGAGCCGCGGCAGCACCTCGCCGGCCCGGCTCGCGATGACGCGCGTCCGGGTGGGGGCACGCCCGCCTCGGCGAACGCCGCCCGCGCCGCCCGCAGGTGCTCGGTGTCCGGGTCAATCACCGTCAGGACGCCGTCCGCCGGCATCCCCCGCAGCAGCCACAGGGCCGCGACGCCCGCGCACGTCCCGACCTCCACGACGGCCCGCGCCCCGAGCGCGGCCGTGAGCACGGCGAGCACCGACCCGGCGCCGGGGGAGACGGGCGTGCCGCCGAGGTGCTCCGCGCGCTCGCGGGCCCGGAGCAGCACGGCGTCCTCCGCGACGAACCCCTCGCCGTACAGCCAGGCGGTGGGGACGGCGTCCGCGCTGATGTGGTCCTCCGGGAAGGGGATGTCGGGATGGGGTGAAGGTGTGGCGCGCAGCGTGCTCGGCCCGCACGGATGCTAACCCCGCCGTGACACGATGGTCCCGATGAGCAGCCTGCCGACCGTCGACGTGACCGCCCCCGCACCGGCGCGCGGCGCCGAGGCGTGGACGCCGCCGACGTGGGACGCGATCGTGCGCGAGCACTCCGCCCGCGTGTACCGGCTCGCCTACCGGCTCACCGGCAACCGCCAGGACGCCGAGGACCTCACGCAGGAGACGTTCCTGCGCGTGTTCCGCTCGCTGTCGGGCTACACGCCCGGCACGTTCGAGGGCTGGCTGCACCGCATCACCACCAACCTGTTCCTCGACTCCGTGCGCCGCGCCAAGCGCGTCCGCATGGACGCCATGGGCGACGACGCCGCCCACGTCGTCGACGACGACGCGCTCGGGCGCCCGGAGCGCGGGTTCGAGCACGCCCACCTCGACAACGACGTGCAGGCCGCCCTCGACGCGTTGCGCCCTGAGTTCCGCGCCGCCGTCGTGCTGTGCGACATCGAGGGCCTGTCCTACGAGGAGATCGCCGTGACCCTGGGGGTCAAGCTCGGCACCGTGCGCTCACGCATCCACCGTGCCCGCGCCCAGCTGCGCTCCGCCCTCGCCCACCGCGAGTCCGACCGGTGAGCGCGCACCTCGGGGTGTGGCTCAGCCCCCTCGCCGACGGCCAGCTCCCGCCCGCCCAGGCCGAGCGGGCGCTCGCGCACGTCGCCGTCTGCGCCCGGTGCGCCTCGGGCCTCGCGGCCGAGCGGGCCGCGCGGCAGGCGCTCGCGGCCGCCACCGAGGTGAGCGTCGCCGCCGACCTGACCGAGCGGCTCATGGCGCTCTCGTCGACCGTCCCGCCCGCCGCGGGGGACCCGCTGCGCGAGCGCCCCGCCCCCGCCTGGCCCGTCGCGGGAGACACCACCGTGGCGCTCACCGGACCGCTCGCGGGCGACGTCGTGGGCTCGCGGCGCGGCCTGCGCCGCTGGCTCGGGGCGTAGGGCGCCGCGGCCCTCGGCGCCGTCGCGCGCGGCTAGGCTGGCGACGTGTTGTTCGACATCAACGGCGGCGAGTTCCTCATCATCGTGGTGCTCGCGCTGGTGCTCATCGGGCCGGAGAGGCTGCCGCAGTACGCCGCGCAGCTCGCGCGCCTGGTCAAGCGCGTGAGGGCGCTGGCGGCGGACGCGAAGGACCGCGTCTCCGACGAGCTGGGACCTGAGCTGGCCGACGTCGACTGGTCGAAGCTCGACCCGCGGCAGTACGACCCGCGGCGCATCGTGCGCGACGCCCTGCTGGAGGACGGGCCGATCCTCGGCGCGTCCCGGACCGCGGCGGCCGCTGCCCCGGCCGCCCGCCCGGCGCGGACCTCCGCCGTCCCGGGCGGCGCGGTGCCCTTCGACCCGGAGGCCACCTGAGCCTCGCTCCACCTGTCCGCCGCGACCGCCTGGGCGCGGCGCGTCCCGCCTGAGCGCCGCGAACGCGTTGCGGCGCCACCGTCCGAACCTGTCAGAATGAGGCCCATGTCCGCCCCCCTCGCCACCGGCAGCGTCGCCCCCGCGGCGACCGGTCACCGCCCCCGCATCCTGTCCGGCATGCAGCCCACCGACGGCTCGCTCCACCTGGGCAACTACATCGGGGCGCTGCGGCAGTGGGTGGCTCTCCAGGACGACTTCGACGCCCTGTACTTCGTGGCCGACCTGCACTCGCTCACGGTCAACCCCGACCCGGCCGCCCTGCGGGAGCGGACGCGGCGTACCGCGGCCCAGTACCTCGCCGCGGGCGTCGACCCGTCGCGGTCGATCCTCTTCGTGCAGTCGCACGTGCCCGAGCACGCGCAGCTCGGCTGGCTCCTGCAGTGCCAGACCGGCTTCGGCGAGGCCAGCCGCATGACGCAGTTCAAGGACAAGTCGAGCAAGCAGGGCTCCGAGGGCACCACGGTGGGCCTCTTCGCCTACCCCATGCTCATGGCGGCCGACATCCTGCTGTACGACTCGGCCCTCGTGCCCGTCGGCGAGGACCAGCGCCAGCACCTCGAGCTGACCCGCGACCTCGCGGAGCGCGTCAACACGCGCTTCGGCGCGGGCACCGTCGTCGTCCCCGACGCCCACATCGTCAAGGCGGGGGCGAAGATCCAGGACCTGCAGAACCCGTCCGCCAAGATGAGCAAGTCGTCGTCCGGCGGCAAGGGCGTCGTGTGGCTGCTGGAGGACCCGAAGAAGGCCGCCAAGGCCGTCAAGGGCGCCGTCACGGACGCCGACGAGACGTACGCCGTCCGGTTCGACCCGGCCGCGAAGCCCGGCATCTCGAACCTGCTGACCATCTTCTCCGCCGTGACCGGCCGCGAGATCGACGACATCGCCGCGGAGTACGACGGCCGCGGCTACGGCTACCTCAAGGTGGACCTCGCCGACGCGGTCGTCGCGTGGCTGGCCCCGTTCCAGGAGCGCGCCTCGACGTACCTCGCCGACCCCGCAGAGCTCGACAAGGTGCTCGCCGACGGCGCCGACCGTGCCCGTGCGATCGCCGCGCCCGTGCTCGACCGCGTCTACGAGCGCTTCGGCCTGCTCCCCGTGGCGCGCGGCTGAGGTCCGGCGTCGTGCACATCCCCGAGCGGGGCCCCGCGCAGGCGCGGATCGGGATCTCGATCGCCGTGCCCGAGCCGTGGGCGACCGTCCTGCAGGAGGCGCGCGAGGACTTCGGCGACCCCCGCGCCGCGACGATCCCGCCGCACATCACGCTCATCGGCCCGACCGTCGTCGACGAGGCGATCATGCCGGTCGTGTGGAAGCACCTCGAGAAGGTCGCGAGCGAGACGCCGGTGTTCCGCCTGCACCTGCGCGGGTCGGGGACGTTCCGGCCCGTGTCGCCCGTGGTGTTCGTCAACGTCGTCGAGGGCATCGCCGAGTGCGAGCAGCTCGAGCTCGCGACGCGCTCGGGCATCCTCGCGCAGGACGTGCGCTTCAACTACCACCCGCACGTCACGGTGGCCCACGAGCTGTCGGACGACGCCCTCGACCGTGCGTTCACCCAGATGGCCGGGTTCGACGCCGCGTTCGACGTCACGGCCCTGTGGCAGTACGAGCACGGCGACGACGGCGTGTGGCGGCCGCAGCGCCGCTTCCCCCTGCGAGGCGCCTGAGGCGTTCCTAGGCTCGGTGCCGTGGACCTGCCCGCGCCCGTGAGCCGCGCGGTCGAGCGCTGGAAGGACTCCCGCCTCGGCCGGACGCTCGCCTGGTACGGCGCCCGCAACGGCCCGCTGCTGTGCGGCGGGATCGCCTACTCGGCGCTGTTCAGCCTGTTCGCCGGGCTCACGATCGGCTGGTCGGTGTTCTCGGCGTCGCTCGGCCGCAACGCGGGCCTGCGCGACGCCGTCCTCGACCAGGTGGACACCTGGGTCCCGGGGCTCGTCGGCGACGGCCCGAAGGACATGATCAGTCCCGACAAGCTCGTCCTGCCCTCGGCCCTGACTTGGGCGACCGTCGTCGCCGCCGTCGTGCTGCTCGTCTCGGCCCTCGGCGTGATGGGCGCCCTGCGGAGCTCGGTGCGCGCGATGTTCGACCTGCCCGCGGCGGGCCAGAACCCCGTCCTCGCGCGCGTCTGGCAGCTCGCCGGGTTCGCGCTGCTGGGCGTCGGCGTCGTCGCCTCCGCGGGAGCCTCGGTGGCCGCGGGGGCCGTGGGGCAGGTCGTCGAGTCGTGGCTGGGCGGCAGCCAGGCCGTCGCGTGGGCGGTACGGCTGGGCGGCGCCGCCGTCGGGGTCGCCCTCGACGCCGTCGTGGTCGTCATGATCATCACCGTCGTCGGCGGGGCGCGGCCGACGCGACGCGACCTGGTCCTGGGCAGCCTCGCCGCGGGTGTCGTGGCCGGCGCGCTGCGGTGGCTGGGCACCACGATCGTGGTGGGCTCCGCCGGAGCCAACCGCCTGCTGGCCCCGTTCGCCGCGATCGTGACGATCCTGGTCCTGGTCAACTTCGTCGCCCGGCTCCTGCTGCTCACGTGCGCCTGGATGCACGACCCGCCGCGGCGGACGCCGGCTGAGGGGGCGTGACGCCCCAGGTCGGCGGTTTCGCTCCGGATCGGCGGACGCATCCACCGACCCGAGGCAGAACCGCCGACCCGAGCGAAGCCGCCGACCCGACGGGCCCGGACCCCCAGGGGGGCGGGGTCGTGGTTGTGCACAGGGGGATCGGGGGCGTTCTTTCGGGGGTGGCGCGGGGCAGGGTGGCGGCATGGAGCGTGCCGACGGTCTCGTGCTTGCCGCGGAGCATCACCCGAACCTGCTGCGCAGCCGGGTCCGGCGCGGAGAGCTGGAGCGCCTCCGGCGTGGCGCCTACCTCCCGACGGACACCATCGCCGCGGACCGTCACGTCGCGGCGCGCGTCCGGGCGGTCGCTCGCATCCGCGCCGTGCACGCACGGCTCGACGCGCCTCACGTCTTCAGCCACACGTCGGCGGCACTCCTGTGGGACCTCCCGCTCTGGGAGCCCGACCCCAGGGTGCACGTCGTCCAGGGTTACCGGGCGGGCGGGTCCGCCGCCGACGACGTCGCGAGGCACCGCGCTGTGCTCGACCGGTGGGTCGAGCTGGACGGCCTCCCCGTCACCGACCTGGTACGAACGGTGGCCGACTGCCTGCTCGCGCTGCACCCGCTGCACGGCCTGGTGATCCTCGACGCTGCGCTGCGGCAAGGAGTCGACCGCCGCTCGGTCCGCGATGCCGTGCTCGCGCAACGCCGCCGCAACGGCAAGGCGCGCGCCCAGGTGCTGATCGAGCTGGGCGACGCGGGAGCCGAGTCGGCCTGGGAGACGTGGCTGCGCTACGTCGCGCTGCGGCTCGGCCTGCCGCGGCCCGTCACACAGTTCCCGATCGCCACCCGTTCCGGTACCTACCGGTCCGACCTCGCCTGGCCGAGGGACCGCGTGCTGGCGGAGTTCGACGGGCGGGTCAAGTACACGGCCGACGGCCTCGGAGCGGGGTGGGACCCCGACCGCTACCGGTTCGACGAGAAGCGCCGGGACGACGTGATCGCCGAGACGCTCGGCGTCCGCCCGCTCCGGTTCGTCGCGGCCGACGCTCGAACCCTCGCCGCGGTCGAGTCACGCCTGCTGGCGGCCTTCCCGACGTCGACCCGCCGCGCGGCCCGCCGCAACCCGCTCCTCCCGCCGCCGTAGCGCGGGATCCTGACGCCGCCGGGTCGGCGGTTCTGCTCCAGATCGGCGGACGCATCCGCCGACCCGAGCCACAACCGCCGACCCGAGCCAGGGCCAGCCGTCCCCACCCGGGACGGCGACGGCGGCCGGCCCCGGGTGGGGACGGCCGCCGTCGCGCGGGGAGAGCGGGGTCAGAAGGCGCGGCGGATCATCGCCTGCTTGACCTCCTGGATCGCCTTCGTCACCTGGATGCCGCGCGGGCACGCCTCGGTGCAGTTGAAGGTGGTGCGGCAGCGCCACACGCCCTCCTTGTCGTTGAGGATGTCCAGGCGCTGCTGGCCGCCCTCGTCACGGCTGTCGAAGATGAACCGGTGCGCGTTGACGATCGCGGCCGGGCCGAAGTACTGCCCGTCCGTCCAGAACACCGGGCACGACGACGTGCACGCGGCGCACAGGATGCACTTGGTGGTGTCGTCGAACCTGGCGTGGTCGGCCGCGGACTGCAGGCGCTCGCGCGTCGGCTCGTTGCCCGAGGTGATGAGGAACGGCATGACCTCGCGGTACGAGGCGAAGAACGGCTCCATGTCCACGACGAGGTCCTTGACCACGGGCAGGCCCTTGATGGGCTCGACCGTGATGGGCTTGTCGGGGTTGACGTCCTTGAGCAGCGTCTTGCACGCGAGGCGGTTGCGGCCGTTGATGCGCATGGCGTCCGAGCCGCAGACGCCGTGCGCGCACGAGCGGCGGAACGTCAGCGAGCCGTCCTGCTCCCACTTGATCTTGTGCAGGGCGTCGAGGATGCGGTCGGTGGCGTGCGCCTCGACCTGGTACTCCTCCCACGTGGCCTCCGCGGAGACCTCGGGGTTGAAGCGCCGGATCTTGATCGTGACGGTGAAGGAGGCGACCTCGCCCACCTTCGCGGGTGCTTCTGCGACGGCAGTCATCAGTACTTCCGCTCCATCGGCTCGTAGCGGGTCTGGATCACGGGCTTGGAGCCGAGCACGACCTTGTAGCCGTCCAGGTTCTCCACATGGTCGAAGTAGCCCTCGACGTGCCCGTCGGCGACGTCGGAGGCCGACGGCGGGCGGCGGTACGCCATGGTGTGCAGCATGTAGTTGACGTCGTCGCGGTCCGGGTAGTCCTCGCGGTAGTGGCCGCCGCGCGACTCCTTGCGGTTGAGCGCCGCGAGCACCGTGACCTCGGCGATGTCGAGCAGGAAGCCCAGCTCGATCGCCTCGAGCAGGTCGGTGTTGAAGAGCTTGCCCTTGTCCTGCACCGAGACGTTCCGGTAGCGCTTCTGCAGGTCCTTGATGACGGCGATGGCCTCGCCGAGCGACTCGCCCGTGCGGAACACCTGGGCGTTGGCGTCCATGGTCTCCTGGAGCGTGCGGCGCAGGTCGGCCACGCGCTCGCCGTCGGGCCGCGAGCGCATGTCCTCGAGCTGCGCGACGACGGCGGCCGCCGGGTCCTCCGGCAGCGGCAGGTGCGCCTCGACGGTCTTGGCGTACGCGGCGGCGGCGCGGCCGGACCGCTTGCCGAACACGTTGATGTCGAGCAGCGAGTTGGTGCCCAGGCGGTTGGACCCGTGCACGGACACGCACGCGACCTCGCCGGCGGCGTACAGGCCGCGCACCACGTTGTGGCCGTCGCGCAGCACCTCGCCCTGCACGTTGGTGGGCACGCCGCCCATCGCGTAGTGCGCCGTCGGATAGACGGGCACGGGCTCGGTGTACGGCTCGACGCCCAGGTAGGTGCGCGCGAACTCGGTGATGTCCGGGAGCTTCGCGTCGATGTGCGCGGGCTCCAGGTGCGTCAGGTCGAGCAGCACGTAGTCCTTGTTGGGGCCGGCGCCGCGGCCCTCGCGCACCTCGTTGGCCATCGACCGGGCGACGATGTCGCGCGGCGCGAGGTCCTTGATGGTGGGGGCGTAGCGCTCCATGAAGCGCTCGCCGTCGGCGTTGCGCAGGATGCCGCCCTCGCCGCGGGCCGCCTCCGACAGGAGGATGCCCAGGCCCGCGAGGCCTGTCGGGTGGAACTGGAAGAACTCCATGTCCTCGAGCGGCAGGCCGCGGCGGTAGGCGAGCGCCATGCCGTCACCGGTGAGGGTGTGGGCGTTCGACGTCGTCTTGAAGATCTTCCCCGCGCCGCCCGTGGCGAAGATGATCGCCTTGGCCTGGAACACGTGGATCTCGCCGCTCGCCAGGTCGTACGCGACGACGCCCGTGGCGTTGACCTCGGCGCCGTCCGCGAGCTCCTCGGTGGTGAGGTCGTGGTCGGTGAGCAGGTCGAGCACGTAGAACTCGTTGTAGAACTCGACGTTCTGCTTGACGCAGTTCTGGTACAGCGTCTGCAGGATCATGTGGCCGGTGCGGTCCGCGGCGTAGCAGGCGCGGCGCACCGCGGCCTCGCCGTGGTTGCGGGTGTGGCCGCCGAACCGGCGCTGGTCGACGCGGCCCTCGGGCGTGCGGTTGAACGGCAGGCCCATCTTCTCCAGGTCGAGGACGGCGTCGATGGCCTCCTTCGCCAGGATCTCGGCGGCGTCCTGGTCGACCAGGTAGTCACCGCCCTTGACGGTGTCGAAGGTGTGCCACTCCCAGTTGTCGTCCTCGACGTTGGCGAGCGCGGCGGCCATGCCGCCCTGGGCGGCACCCGTGTGGGAGCGGGTCGGGTACAGCTTGGAGATGACGGCGGTGCGGGCGTCCTTCGAGGCCTCGAGCGCCGCACGCATCCCGGCGCCACCCGCGCCGACGATGACGACGTCGTACTGGTGTGTCTGCATGGATTCAGTCCTCGGGGATCAGACGGCGGGGCAGAACGACGGCAGGAGGTCCTGCGTGGCGCCGGGCGGGCACGGGTCGAACGTGAAGATCACGAGGGTGCCGAGCACGACGACGATCGTGAACGCCAGGTAGAGCAGCGCCTTGAGCACCAGCCGCGTGCCGTCCTTGGACGCGTAGTCGTTGATGATCGTGCGCACGCCGTTGGTGCCGTGGATCATCGCGAGCCACAGCATCAGCAGGTCCCAGACCTTCCAGAACGGCCCGGCCCACTTGCCCGCGACGAAGGCGAAGTCGATCGAGTGGACGCCCTCGCCCGTCATGAGGTTGACGAACAGGTGCCCGAAGATCAGGACGAGCAGCAGCACGCCGGACGCCCGCATGAACATCCAGCTGTACAGCTCGTAGTTCGAGCGCGTCGCCTTCTGCCGGACGTACGGGGCGCGGGGGTTGTCGACCGCGGTCATCTCAGTGCCCTCCGAACGTGTTCATCAGGTGCCGCGGCAGGAAGCCCGCCATGACCACCACGAAGAGACCGAGCGCGACGTAGAGCATCACGCGCTGGTACTTCGGGCCCTTGGCCCAGAAGTCCACCAGGATGATCCGGACGCCGTTGAACGCGTGGAACACCACCGCGGCGACCAGCCCGGCCTCGCCGAGGCCCATGATCCAGTGCCGGTACGTGCCGATGATCGCGTTGTAGGCCTCCGGGGAGACCCGCACGAGCGAGGTGTCGAGCACGTGCACGAGCAGGAAGAAGAAGATCAGGACGCCGGTCACGCGGTGCGCGACCCACGACCACATGCCTTCGCGGCCGCGATAGAGCGTGCCGCCCGGTGCATCAGGCACGGTGGGAGCCTCCGGTCAGGGGTTCGTCGGGTTCCGTCGTCGTCGGCCCATGGCTCGACGACGAGCACGGGGCGGCGATGGGGTCACTGTAATGACACTGTGAACGTGGCCGAACCGCCCTGCGCCAGGTGCACCACGGCTTTGTGACCCATCCCACAGAGTTTGCTGGCACGGGTGATGTTGGCGTCACCTCGTCAGATCGTCCGGGGCCCGCTGCCCTACTCTTCATGCATGGTCTCCGAGCAGGTGGCCGCGCTGGCCGCGTCCTTCCATGACGAGCTGGTGGCGTTCCGTCGCGACCTGCACGCCCACCCGAGGTCTCGCGCGCCGAGGTCCGCACCACCGCCGTGGTCGTCGAGCGGCTGCGCGCGGCGGGCCTCGACCCGCGCCCCCTGCTCGTCACGGGAGCCGTCTGCGACATCGGCCCCGAGCGCGGGCCCGACGGAGAGGCGCTGCCCCGGCTCGGCCTGCGCGCCGACCTCGACGCCCTGCCCGTCGAGGACCGCTGCGAGTGCGACTGGCGCTCCACCGTCCCGCACGTCGCGCACGCCTGCGGGCACGACCTGCACACCACCGTGGTGCTCGGCGCCGGCCTGGTGCTCGCCGCGCTGCACGAGCAGGGCCTGCTCGCCCGCCCCGTGCGCCTCATCTTCCAGCCCGCCGAGGAGGTCCAGCCCGGGGGAGCGCACGACGTGCTCGCCCAGGGCGTCCTCGACGGCGTCGACCGCGTCGTCGCGCTGCACGCCGAGCCGAAGCTCGACGTCGGGCAGGTCGGCACGCGCATCGGGCCGATCACCTCGGCGTCCGACACCGTGTCCGTCACCGTCACGTCGTCGGGCGGCCACACGTCGCGCCCGCACCTGACCGGCGACGTCGTCTACGCGCTCGGGCAGGTCATCACGCAGGTCCCGGCCGTGCTGGGCCGGCGGCTCGACCCCCGTTCGGGCGTCAACCTCACGTGGGGCGCGATGCACGCGGGCGACGTCCCGAACGTCATGCCCTCGACGGGCACCGTCGCCGGCACGCTGCGCTGCCTCGACGTGCGCGCGTGGGAGAAGGCCGGCCAGGTGCTGCACGACGCCGTCGAGCAGGTCGTGGCGCCCTACGACGTCGAGGTGACGGTCCACCACCAGCGCGGCGTGCCGCCCGTCGACAACGACGAGGTCGTCACGGGCGAGCTCGAGGCCGCCGCCCGCGCCGTCGTCGGGCCCGGCGGCGTCGTGCTGACCGAGCAGTCGCTCGGCGGCGAGGACTTCGCCTGGTACCTCACCAAGGTGCCGGGTGCCATGGCGCGGCTCGGCACGGGCACGCCCGGGGCGCGCCGCTACGACCTCCACCAGGGCGACCTGACCGTCGACGAGCGCGCCATCGGCGTCGGCGTGCGGCTGCTCGCCGGGCTGGGCGCCGGAGTGCTCCAGCCGGCGGACTGACCGGCGGGCCACGAGCGTCCCCGGACGGCCGGGTGAGTTGCGATCTGGTCACGAAGAGACCCGACGTCCTGCGACACCATGCCCGGCGGTGTCAGATCGCTACTAGGGTCGCCACGTGATCAGTTCCGACCGTTCCCGGCGACCTCGGGGCGGTCTCGACCACCGATCTAAGGAGATCAAGGTGAAGAGAGCGACCCAGTTCGCCGCACTTGCCGGCGTGACCGCGCTGCTGCTCAGCGCGTGCGGCCAGGCCCCTGACGAGGCCGGCAGCACCCCGACCGCCGGCGGCGACGGGGGCAACAGCGACTTCGTGGCCTGCATGGTCTCGGACGAGGGCGGCTGGGACGACCAGTCCTTCAACCAGTCCGGCCACGAGGGCCTCCTCCAGGCGGAGTCGGAGCTCGGCGTCACGATCCACGCCGTCGAGTCGTCGGCCCCGACCGACTTCGTCCCGAACGTCAACAACCTGGTGCAGCAGAACTGCAACCTGATCATCGGCGTCGGCTTCAAGCTCGAGGACGCGATCCAGAGCGCGGCCGAGGCGAACCCGGACATCAACTTCGCCCTCATCGACTCGTCGTTCTCCGACGCGGACGGCAAGCCTGTCACGCTCGAGAACGCGAAGCCGATCCTCTTCAACACGGCCGAGGCCGCGTTCCTCGCCGGCTACCTCGCCGCCGGCATGTCGCAGACCGGCACCGTCGCCACCTTCGGCGGCCTCCAGATCCCGTCCGTCACCGTGTTCATGGACGGCTTCTCCGACGGCGTCAAGCAGTTCAACGCCGACAACGGCGCGAACGTGACGCTCCTCGGCTGGGACAAGGACGCGCAGACCGGCTCGTTCTCCGGCGACTTCAGCAACCAGGCCAACGGCCAGAACCTGACCCAGGGCTTCATCGACCAGGGCGCCGACATCATCATGCCCGTCGCCGGCCCCGTCGGCCTCGGTGCCGCCGCTGCCGCCTCGGACGCCGGCAAGACCCTCATCTGGGTCGACTCGGACGGCTTCAAGTCGACCGAGCACGGCTCGATCATCCTCACCTCGGTGATGAAGCAGATCGGCGCCGCCGTCTTCGACGTCATCAAGAACGCCGCCGACGGCAACTTCTCGGCCGAGCCGTACATCGGCACCCTCGAGAACGAGGGCGTCGGCCTCGCCCCCTTCCACGACTTCGAGTCGAAGGTCCCGGCGGAGCTGTCGCAGAAGCTCGACGAGTACAAGCAGAAGATCATCTCGGGCGACCTCACGATCGAGTCCGTGAACTCGCCGAAGTGACCCCTCACGCTGCTCCGGTGGCATGATCCACGACGGCCCGGGCGACCATCGCCCGGGCCGTCGTTCGTTCCGCGTCAGAAGGGGTCCCACGCCCCGTCCGAACTGCCGGAACGCACGGAATGCGGTTCGATGGGTGACGGACGAGGAGGGTTGCCGGTGAAGCTGGAGCTACGCGGGATCACGAAGGTCTTCGGGTCCCTGGTCGCGAACGACCACATCGACCTGGTGATCGAGCCGGGCGAGATCCATGCCCTGCTGGGAGAGAACGGAGCGGGCAAGAGCACGCTCATGAACGTGCTCTACGGGCTCTACGACCCGGACGGCGGCGAGATCCTCGTCGACGACCAGCCTGTCACCTTCAAGGGTCCCGGCGAGGCGATGGCCGCCGGCATCGGCATGGTGCACCAGCACTTCATGCTCGTGCCGGTCTTCACCGTCGCCGAGAACGTCGCGCTGGGCCACGAGCCCGTCAAGGGCGGCGGCCTCATCGACGCGCGCAAGGCCCGCGCCCTCGTCGCGGAGATCTCCGACCGGTTCGGGTTCGAGGTGGACCCCGACGCGATGGTCGAGGACCTCCCCGTGGGCGTCCAGCAGCGCGTCGAGATCATCAAGGCCCTGTCCCGCGACGCGCGCGTGCTCATCCTCGACGAGCCCACCGCCGTGCTGACCCCGCAGGAGACCGACGAGCTCATCGCGATCATGCGCCAGCTCAAGGAGGCCGGGACCTCCATCGTCTTCATCACCCACAAGCTGCGCGAGGTGCGCGCCGTCGCCGACCGGATCACCGTCATCCGCCGCGGCAAGGTGGTCGGCACCGCCGACCCGAGCGCGTCCGAGACCGAGCTCGCCTCGCTCATGGTGGGCCGCTCCGTCTCGCTCGGCGTGGACCGCGCCCCGGCCGAGCCGGGCGACGCGACCTTCCAGGTGCGCAACCTCACCGTCATGGACGCCGTCGGCACCGCCGTCGTCGACGACGTCGACCTCGACGTGCGCCGCGGCGAGATCCTGGTCGTCGCGGGCGTGCAGGGCAACGGGCAGACCGAGCTGACCGAGGCCATCCTCGGGCTGACCAAGCCCGTCGCCGGGTCGATCACGCTCGACGGGCGCGAGCTCGTCGGCGCCGGCGTCGCCGGGGCGCTCGCGGCCGGCATCGGCTACGTGCCCGAGGACCGCAGCACCGACGGCATCATCGGCACGTTCTCCGTCGAGGAGAACCTGGTGCTCGACATGTTCCACGCGCCGCCGTTCTCGCGCGCCGGGGCGCTCGACAAGGCGGCCATCCGCGCGAACGCGGACCAGCGCATCGTCGAGTTCGACGTCCGCACCCAGAGCGTGACCACGCCCGCCGGCACGCTGTCGGGCGGCAACCAGCAGAAGGTCGTCCTGGCCCGCGAGATGTCGCGGCCCCTGCGCCTGTTCATCGCCTCGCAGCCCACGCGCGGCCTCGACGTCGGCTCCATCGAGTTCGTGCACAAGCGGATCGTCGCGGAGCGCGACAACGGCACGCCCGTGATCATCGTGTCCACGGAGCTCGACGAGGTGCTCGCGCTCGGCGACCGCATCGCCGTGATGTACCGCGGCCGCGTCGTCGGCGTCGTGCCCGGTGACACGGACCGCGACGTCCTCGGCCTCATGATGGCGGGCGTCCCGCTCGAGGAGGCGGTGGCGCAGGCCGCCGAGCACCACACCACGCTGGGCGAGGCGGACATCGAGGCCGGGACCGAGGCCGACGTCGAGGCGTCCGGCGAGGCCGGCACAGCAGCGTCCGCCGCGGCCGGCACGGAAGACCCCGGCGAGGCCGGCACAGCAGCGTCCGGCGAGGCCGGCACCGAAGCACGGGAGGGCGACCAGTGAGCGAGGAGCAGCCGCAGCCGCAGGCGCACATGCCCGGGGAGAAGCCGCTCGAGTCCCGCGTCGACGCCGTCGGCCGGAGCGTGCTGCGGCAGATCGTCGAGTCGAGCTGGGTCGTGACGGTGTTCGCCGTCGTCGCCGCGCTCGTCCTCGGTGCGATCCTCATCGCCGCCGCCGACGCGCGCGTGCAGGAGACCGCGGGCTGGTTCTTCTCCCGGCCGTCGGACTTCCTGGGCGCCATCGGCTCGTCCGTCGGCGGCGCCTACTCGGCCCTGTTCCAGGGCGCCGTCGTCAACTTCGGCGGCGGCACGTTCGCGCGCGTGATCCGGCCCCTCACCGAGACCATGACGGTGGCGACGCCGCTCATCTTCGCGGGTCTCGGCATCGGCATCGGCTTCCGCGCGGGACTGTTCAACATCGGCGCGCAGGGGCAGATCATCCTCGGCGCCATCTTCGGCGGCTGGGTCGGCTTCACGCTGGACCTGCCGGTGGGCCTGCACCTGCTGCTCGCCGTGGTCGGCGCCGCCCTCGGCGGTGCGATCTGGGCCTCGGTCGCCGGCGTCCTCAAGGCGACCACGGGGGCCAACGAGGTCATCGTCACGATCATGCTCAACAACGTGGCCGTGTACCTCATCGGCTACCTGCTCACGACGCCGATCCTCCAGCAGCCGGGCAACAACAACCCGATCAGCCCCGCGACGCCCCCGTCCGCCCGGTACCCGCTGCTGCTCGGGTCGCAGTTCCGCCTCCACCTCGGGTTCCTCCTGGCGCTGGCCGCCGCGGTGTTCGTGTGGTGGCTCATGGAACGCTCGACGCTCGGCCTGCGCTTCCGCGCCGTGGGCGCGAACCCGCACGCCGCGCGCACCGCCGGCATGTCGGTGCCGTGGGTGACCGTGTGGGTCATGGCGATCGCCGGCGCCCTGGCCGGGCTCGCGGGCTCCGCGCAGGTGCTCGGCACCGAGACGTCCGGCCTCACCGCGGGCGTCGCCGCGAGCTTCGGGTTCGACGCCATCACCGTGGCCCTGCTGGGCCGCTCGAAGCCGCTCGGCACGGTGCTCGCAGGCCTCCTGTTCGGCGGCCTGCGCGCGGGCGGGTTCGCGATGCAGGCGCGCACGGGCACCCCGATCGACATCGTGCTCGTGGTGCAGTCGTTCATCGTGCTGTTCATCGCGGCGCCCCCGCTGGTGCGCTCGATCTTCCGCCTGCCCACACCGGGCGGACCGACGCGCGCCGAGAAGCGCGCCGCGGCCGCCCAGGCCCGCACCACGTCCGCCACCACGCAGGAGGTCCAGGCATGAACGCCGCCCACGAAGCCGCTCGCTGCGCTCGCGCCGTCGCGGGGGCCCCGGAGTGAGCACCGCCACGGCACCCCGCACCGCCCCGGCCGAGCCGCGCGTCGCGGCGCTCCGGCCGATCTCCTGGAAGCTGCCGATCGCCCTGACGGTGCTGGGCCTCGTCTCCCTGGTCTTCTTCGGCATCCTGCCCGACGGCGGCAAGCAGACGACGTTCCGCATCTCGACGGCGTCCGACCTCTTCCAGATCGACCCCGTGGCCGTCGGGTCGACGTCGACGGCGCTCGTCCTCAGCATCGTCGCCCTGGCGCTCGCGGGGCTCGCCTGGTGGGCCGCCGCGAACCGCCGCAAGCTCGGCGTCTGGCTGCCCGCGCTGTTCGGCGTCCTGTGGGTGCTCGCGTTCCTGTGCTGGGCCGGCGCCGGGAAGACCATCCCGCTCACGGGCCTGCTCTCGGGTGCGCTGTTCCTCTCGGTGCCGCTCGTGTTCGGCTCGATGTCCGGCATCCTGTGCGAGCGCGTGGGCATCATCAACATCGCGATCGAGGGGCAGCTGCTCGCCGGCGCGTTCCTCGCCGCCGTCGTGGCCTCCGCGTCCGGCAACCCCTACCTCGGCCTGGTCGCGGCGCCCGTCGCGGGCGCCCTCGTGGGCCTGCTGCTGGTCATCTTCGCCGTGCGGTACTGGGTGGACCAGATCATCGTCGGCGTCGTGCTCAACGTGCTCGTCATCGGCGTGACCAACTACCTGTTCTCCACGGTGCTGACCAACGACTCCGCGACGTGGAACCGGCGTACGCCGCTCCCCGTCCTGGCGATCCCGGGCCTCTCGGACATCCCGATCATCGGCCCCGTGCTGTTCCGCCAGACGCTGCTCGTGTACCTCATGTACGCGGCCGTGATCCTGTTGCACGTCTACCTGTTCCGCAGCCGCTGGGGCCTGCGCCTGCGCGCCGTGGGCGAGCACCCCAAGGCCGCCGACACCGTGGGCATCCGGGTCAACGTCACGCGCGTCCGCAACACCATCCTGGGCGGCGCCGTCGCGGGCCTGGGCGGCGCGTTCTTCACCGTGGCCGCGGGTCTCGCGTTCGGCCGCGAGATGACCGGCGGCAAGGGCTACATCGCCCTCGCCGCCATGATCCTGGGCCGCTGGAACCCCGTCGGCGCGCTCGCCGCGGCACTCCTGTTCGGCTTCTCGGACAACCTCCAGACGACGCTCGGCATCGTCGGCACGCCGATCCCGAGCCAGGTCATGCTCATGACGCCGTACATCGTCACGATCTTCGCCGTCGCCGGCCTGGTCGGCCGCGTGCGGGCGCCCGCGTCCGAGGGCATCCCGTACAAGAAGTAGCCGTTCCGACCACGAGACGAGGCCTCATGACGGACATCGACTGGGACGGCCTGCGCGCCGCCGCCCGCGACGCCATGACGCGCGCGTACGCGCCGTACTCCGGGTTCCCCGTGGGCGCGGCCGCGCTCGTCGACGACGGCCGCGTCGTCGTCGGCTGCAACGTCGAGAACGCCGCCTACGGCGTGACGCTGTGCGCCGAGTGCGGGCTGATCTCGTCCCTCGTCGAGAGCGGGGGAGGGCGGCTCGTGGCGTTCACCTGCGTCGACGCGCGCGGGGTGACGATCATGCCGTGCGGCCGGTGCCGCCAGCTCCTGTGGGAGCACGGCGGCGCCGCGCTGCTCGTCACGACGCCGCAGGGCGTCGTGCCGATGACGGAGGTGCTCCCGCAGGCCTTCGGCCCGGGCGACCTCGACGCGGTCACCGACCTCAAGGAGAACTCGTGAGCACCGAGCCGTTCGACGCCGTCGACGTCATCCGGACCAAGCGGGACAGGCAGACGCTGTCCGACGCCCAGATCGACTGGGTCATCGACGCGTACACGCGCGGGGCCGTCGCCGACGAGCAGATGTCGGCGCTCGGCATGGCGATCTTCCTCAACGGGATGACGCGGCCCGAGATCGCGCGGTGGACGCACGCCATGATCGAGTCCGGCGAGCGGCTCGGGTTCGAGGCCCTGGGCGTCCCGACGTCGGACAAGCACTCCACGGGCGGCGTGGGGGACAAGATCACGCTGCCGCTGGCCCCGCTCGTCGCGGCGTTCGGCGTGGCGGTCCCGCAGCTGTCCGGGCGCGGGCTGGGCCACACGGGTGGCACGCTCGACAAGCTCGAGTCGATCCCCGGCTGGCGCGCCGACCTCACCAACGACGAGGTGTTCGCCCAGCTCACGTCGGTCGGGGCGGTCATCTGCGCGGCGGGCCCGAACCTCGCGCCCGCCGACAAGAAGCTCTACGCGCTGCGCGACGTCACGTCGATCGTCGACTGCGTCCCGCTGATCTCCTCCTCGATCATGTCGAAGAAGATCGCCGAGGGCACCGACGCGCTCGTGCTCGACGTCAAGGTGGGCTCGGGCGCGTTCATGAAGACGCTCGCCGACGCGCGCGAGCTCGCCCAGACGATGGTGGACCTCGGCACGGACGCCGGCGTCCGGACCGTGGCCCTCCTCACCGACATGTCGACGCCGCTCGGCCTGACCGCGGGCAACGCGATCGAGGTCCAGGAGTCGCTCGACGTCCTCGCGGGCGGCGGCCCGTCCGACGTCGTCGACCTCACCGTCGCGCTCGCCGTCGAGATGCTCGCCGCGGCCGGGCAGCCGCACGGCGAGGACGACGTGCGCGCCGCCCTCGTCGACGGGAGGGCGATGGACAAGTGGCGGGCCATGATCTCCGCCCAGGGCGGGGACGTGGACGCGCCGCTGCCCGTCGCCCGGGAGTCCGAGCAGATCCTCGCGCCCTCCGACGGGGTGCTGTCCCGGCTCGACGCGCTCGCCGTCGGCGTGGCCGCCTGGCGGCTGGGCGCCGGGCGCGCGCGCAAGGAGGACCCCGTGCAGGCGGGCGCCGGCGTCGTGCTCCACGCCAAGCCGGGCGACGCCGTCACGGCCGGGCAGCCGCTCATGACGCTGCTCACCGACACCCCCGAGCGGTTCGCGCGCGCGCACGAGGCGCTCGCCGGCGGCTGGGACGTGGCCGCGCCCGGCACCGCGGTGCCGCGCGGCGCCGTGGTGCTCGACCGGATCGACTGACGGTGCCCGGCAGCCTGCGGCTGACGGACCTGCTGGCGCGGCTGCACGTCTTCACCGGGGCGCCGCCGCAGGTCCGGACCGCGGACGACGCCGGGCTGGACGCTGGCGGGCTGGACGCCGACCGACCCGGCCCGGCTGGGTCTGCCGGGGCGGTCGACGGCACGCTGGCGCGGGTCTTCGCCCCACCGCCCGGTGGGCCCGATGCGGCGCCCGCCGGGCCCACCGCGTCGTCCAGCGGGCTCCGCGCCGCGCTCGCTGGGCTCGGCGACGCCTCGCGGGCATCGGTGCTCGACCCGCTGGGCCTGTCGCGCCCCGCGCCGCCCGTCTTCCGGCCCGCGCCCGTCACGCTGCCGTTCCTCGCCGACGGGGCCGCCCCGGCGGCGCCGGCGTGGGCCCGCCAGGTCGACGAGACCACGTGCGGCGCCGCGGTGCTCTCGCTGCTGGCGATGGCGGGGGACCCGTGGCTGGCGCTGCAGGTCGCCCGGGACCCGGCCCGCCGGTTCGCCGCGCTGCAGCACCGCGTGCACCGCGCGTGCGCGCGCACCGGCCCGGTCCCGTGGCCGCTCCGGCTCGGCACCGCCCCGTGGGCCGCTGCGTCCGTCGCCCGGTTCGGGGACGTGCGGTACACGCACGGGGTCGTGGGCGGGGCCTCGGGCGCGCGCGTGCTGCGCCAGGCGGTCCGGGCGGCGTCGGCGGGCATCCCCGTGCCGCTCTTCACGGGCGGCGACCTCCGCGGGGGCTGGCAGACCGCCGTCCCGCGCCATGTGGTCCTTCTCACGGCGGGCGCCGGGGACCAGGGCGCGGGCGGCGTCGTGCGGGTCTACGAGCCGTCGTCGGCGACGATGCACGCCGTGCCGACGGCGCTGCTCCTCGACCCGGACGCCGCCACGGAGCGCGACCGCGCCGCGCTGACCGCCGCGCTGGGGCACTGGCCGCACGTCGTGTGGGCGGTCCTGCCGCGCTGACGTCCCCGGGTGCGACCGCGACGGGGTGGCGGGAGGATGGGCGGACCACCGCAGCCCGAGCAAGGAGGTCACCATGAGCACCCTGCCCGGCCGCGACGCCTGGCGCGACGCCGGGGTCGCCGAGCCCGACCGGCACGAGCGGGAGGTCCGGGAGGTCGACCCGGACGACAAGCCCGCCGACGACGTCGCGAACCTGCTCGAGGAGGCCCTCCGGGGCCGCGGCACCGCAGTGCGCCCCGACTCGGCCGAGGACTACCAGCCCGGCACCGCCCGCCCCGACCTGGAGGACCGCGCGGCCGAGGCCGACGTCGCCGAGCAGGCCGACGAGGTGCGCGGCCTCGACGAGGACGACGCCTACGCCGCCGACGAGCCGTCGCTGCCCGAGACCTCCGACGAGGACGCCGAGGACTGACGTCGGCGCGTGCCCCTCGCTGCGCCCGTGGCGCGCGGGGCGGTTAGGTTGAGCGCATGACGGACGACCGCCTCAGCCAGGCGAAAGCAGACCTCATCCCCGCTCTGCCGAAGGTCGTGCTCCACGACCACCTCGACGGCGGGCTCCGCCCGCAGACCGTGCTGGAGCTCGCCGACGCCGTCGGCCACCCGCTGCCCGCGCACGACGCCGGCGCGCTCGGCGACTGGTTCCAGCAGGCCGCCGACTCCGGGTCGCTGGTGCGCTACCTGGAGACCTTCGACCACACCATCGCCGTGATGCAGACGCCCGAGGCGCTCGCGCGCGTCGCCAAGGAGGCGGTGCTCGACCTCGCGTCCGACGGCGTCGTCTACGCCGAGCAGCGCTGGGCGCCCGAGCAGCACCTCGCGAAGGGGCTCTCGCTCGCGGCGACCGTGGAGGCCGTGCAGGCCGGTATCGACGAGGGCATCGCCGAGGCCGCGGCCGCGGGCCTGACCATCAAGGTGGGCCAGCTCGTCACCGCGATGCGGCACGCCGACCGCTGGCAGGAGATCGCCGAGCTCGCCGTCGCCTACCGCGACCGCGGCGTCGTCGGCTTCGACATCGCCGGGGCGGAGGACGGGTTCCCGCCGGACCGGCACCCGGAGATCTGGCGCTTCCTCGCCGAGCACGACTTCCCCGTGACGATCCACGCGGGCGAGGCCGCGGGCGTGTCGTCGATCGCGCAGGCCGTCCACCTGGGCCAGGCCGACCGCATCGGCCACGGCGTGCGGATCATCGAGGACATCACGTTCGACGAGTCGTCCCGGGAGGCGACCCTCGGCAGCCTCGCGCACTGGGTGCGCGACCACCAGATCCCGCTCGAGGTGGCCCCGGTCTCCAACCTGCAGACCTCGGCGACGGCGGCCAGGTCCATCGCGGAGCACCCGATCACGCTCCTCAAGGAGCTCGACTTCGCGGTCACGCTCAACACCGACAACCGCCTCATGTCGCGCACGTCGATGTCGCACGAGATGCGCCTGCTCGTCTCCGAGGCCGGCTGGACCATCGACGACCTCGCCGACGTCACCATCGCCGCCGCATGGGGCGCCTTCATGCACCACGACGAGCGCCGGGACCTCGTCGAGAAGGTCATCGTGCCCGGCTACCAGAAGATCGAGGGAGCACAGCTGTGAGCAACGTCCCGACGACGCCCGCGGAGCTCGCGTCGTTCATCGACCACACCCTGCTGAAGCCGGAGGCCACCGACGCCGACGTCGTCGCGCTCGTCGAGGAGGGCGCCCGCCTGGGCTGCTTCTCGGTGTGCGTGTCGCCGACGTTCGTCGCGCTCGCCGTCGCGACCGCGCGGGGGCGCATCAAGGTCGCGACCGTGTGCGGCTTCCCGTCGGGCAAGCACGTCTCGTCGGTCAAGGCCGCCGAGGCGGCGCAGTCCGTCGCCGACGGCGCGGACGAGGTCGACATGGTCATCGACGTCGGCGCCGCGAAGGCCGCCGACTTCGAGGCCGTCGAGGCCGACATCGCCGCCGTGCGCGCGGCCGTGCCGGGCGACCGGCTCCTCAAGGTGATCATCGAGTCCTCCGCGCTCGACGACGACGAGATCGTCGCCGTGTGCCGCGCCGCCGAGGCCGCGGGCGCCGACTACGTCAAGACGTCCACGGGCTTCCACCCGACGGGCGGGGCCACGGTGCACACGGTCAAGCTCATGGCCGACACGGTCGACGGCCGCCTGGGTGTCAAGGCGTCGGGCGGCATCCGCACGCTCACGGACGCCCTCGCGGCGATCGAGGCGGGCGCCACGCGCCTCGGCATGTCGGGCGCGGCGTCGGTGCTCGCGGAGCTGGCCGGCGACACGCCGGCGGCCCCGACGTCGGACTACTGACGGGGCACCCGGACGCCGCGGCCTGGCGCCGCGGACCGTCAGTCGGAGCGTGCGCTCCGGATCGGAACGTGCGTGCCTGGGGTCGTGCCTGCCTCCGAGGCCGACGTTCCGGACGCGAGGGCGGTCGGGTGGGTCGCCGAGCTCGCCGCGCGGCCCGGCACGGACGCGCTCATCGGGCAGTGACGCGTGCCAGCAGGTCCAGCCAGCGGTCGGCCGTCGTCGGGCTGGTGGGCGAGTAGGGGCGGCGCATGCCGTCGAACGGGCGCTCGCCCGCGCCCGCCCGGGCGAGAATGTCGACGGCGTCGGCCTCGACCGTGGCGACCAGGTCCGGCGGGTAGCCGTAGCGGACCTGGTGCGCGGCGAGCTCGTCCTCGTCGTCGAGCCAGATCGTGCCGTCCGCCTGGGTGATGACGTCCAGGTCGAGGTCGGCCATCGTGACCCGCCAGACGCCGTCGACCCGCTCCCACGTCGGGTGCGACGTGAGGCCGACGTAGAGCCGCCGACCCGCTGGGTGGGTGGCGCTGAAGGTCGCCGTCCAGCCGGCGTCCGGGAACAGGACGACCTGTGCGACCTCGGCGGTGAGGGAGCGGCCGGCTCGCGACCAGGTCGTCCCCGCCGGGGCGCCGACCCACGTGCCGAACGCGTCCGTGCCGAGGAAGGGGCCGTCGACCGCCCAGTGCGGGGAGCCGTCGTACCTCGTGTACCGGACCTGGACGAGCTCGCCCGCCCGGATGCGCGGGGCGGTCGGGCCGGGGTCCGGGAGAGCGGTCACAGCGCGACCTTAGCGAGCCGGGCCACATCCGCAGGTTCACGCCCCTGACCTGCGGCGATACGGCGCCGTTCGAGACGTTTCCTGGACGTCATCAGCGTGGCCTATAGTTCGGCCACCGGACACACCGGCGCACTGGTCACGCAGGCGCAGCGGACGACGGCATCCCCTCAGGTTCTACCGCCAAGGAGCACACCCATGCCCCTGTCCTTCCGCCCTGTCCCGGACTCCGAGCCCGGTCTCGACGACGTCGACGTCGTCGCGCCCGACGACGTCGCGGAGGCCGACGCCGCCGAGTTTGGCCAGGTGCTCGCCGACGCGCTCGCCATCGACGCCCCGGCGCCCGACACGCTCGCCGCCTCGGCCGTCGACGCGCTCGCCGCCCCGGCCGTCGACGCGCCGGAGCACGCCGTGCCCGTCGCCGACGCCGCACCTCTCGCCCCGGCCGCCGTGCTCGGCGACGCGCTCCTCGCGCGCGAGCCGTGGGCCGCCCCGACGTGGGCGTCCGACCGCCCGTTCAAGGTGCCCGGCGGCGACGCCGAGGGCGCCGAGGGGCCCGCCGCCCCGGCGGAGGCCCCGGCCCCCGTCGTCAAGCCCGTCCCCGCCGCGACCACGGCCGCCGACCTGGCGCTCGCCGCCGCGCTGCGCCGCGGGCTGCCGCTCGACGAGGCCGTCGTCGCCGTCGTGCGCGACGCCGACAAGGCCGCCTCCGCGGACCTGCGCGCCCTGTGCCACGGCCTCGCCGACCAGCCCGCGACCCGCACGGCCGGCGTCGTCGGATCCGGCGTCCTCGCGCTGCGCTCCGGCATCCGTGACCTGGCCTGGGACCTGCTCAGCAGCGTCGACCCGGCCGACGCCGGGCGGCTCGCGCCCGCCGAGTACCTCCGCGCGGGCATCGCCGCGCGCGCCGTCGAGGCGCTGCACCACGCCGCGCTGTGGGTGTGCGACGGGGTCGTCGCCGACGCCGCGACGCTGCTGGAGCTGGCCAAGTGCTTCCTGGCGGCCGACGAGCCCGCCGCCGCGCGGGAGGCGAGCCGCGCCGCGCACGTCGCGCTCGTCGACGCGCCCGACGCCGCCCTGGCCGCGAGCCTCGACTACCTCGACCCGTGGGTCGAGAAGGCGCTCGGCGTGCGCACCGGCACCGCGCAGGCACCCGAGGTGCCCGCGGGCCACGTGTCGTTCGCCGTCATCGACTACAAGGCGCCCGACGAGCGCGTGTCGTCGTCGAACATCGGCGACAACGTCCAGACGATCGCCTCGCTCACGCACCTGCTGCGGCACGAGGGCGTGCGCCTGCACGCCGCCGGGGAGGCGACGGGCGAGGCCCGGGCCGAGAACGTCGAGCTCACCGAGGCCATCCGCGAGCTGCAGGGCCGCGTGCGCCCCGAGCACGCGCTCGCCGGACCGGAGGGCGGCGTCGACGTCGACCTGACGGTCGTCCAGCGCGACGTCACGCACCTGGACCTGGTGCCCGAGGGCACGTGGATGCTGGCCTTCGGCTGGTACATGCACAACCAGTTCGACCTGCGGTTCGACTTCCCGTTCCACGAGAACCTGCAGCCGATCTTCGTGAGCTTCCACGTCAACAAGCACGCCATCCTCACGCCCGCCGCGGTCGAGTACCTCAAGGCGCACGGGCCGATCGGCTGCCGTGACTGGACCACCGTGCACCTGCTGCTCAACGCGGGCGTCCCGGCGTTCTTCAGCGGCTGCCTCACGACGACGGTCAACACCGTCTTCCCGGCCGGCTACGTGCCCGCCGGCGCGGGCGCGCCCAAGGCGTACGTCGACGTCCCGGCCCACGAGGACGGCGACTACATCACCCAGCAGTACCCGGCCGTGCGGGGCGCCTCCGCCGCGGCGAACCTGCGCGAGGCCGTGCGCCTGCTCGACTCGTACCGCACCCACTACGGGCAGGTCGTCACGAGCCGCCTGCACTGCTTCCTGCCGTCGTGGTCGATCGGCGCGAACGTCGACTTCCGGCCCAAGAACGACGCCGACATCCGGTTCGCGGGCATCCTCGACGCCACCGAGGCCGACCGCGTCGCCATGCAGGAGCGCATCCGCCGCGTCGTCGCCGCCGCCATGACGCAGATCCTCGCCGGCGCCTCGCGCGACGAGGTGTACGCCGCGTGGCGCGAGGCCGTCGCCCCCGAGGTCGAGCACGCGCGCCACGTCCACGCCGAGGCCGTGCCCGCCGTCGTCGGCGCCATGGACGTGGCCGCGCAGGTGGCGCGCGTGCGCGCCACGCGCACCGTCGTCGAGGCCGTCGCGCCGCGCTCCGCCGAGGCCGGGACCCAGGTCGAGGTCGCCGTCGCGCTCGACGGGAACCTGCGCTCGCAGATGGAGGTCGTCGTCGCCGGCGTCGTGCGCAACACCGCGCGGCCGGTGCGCGTGCACGCGCTCACGCGCGAGCACACCGGGGCCGACCACGCCCGCCTCGCGGCCCTGTTCCCCGAGGTCACCTTCGAGTGGTACGCGTGCGACGACGTCGACTACGGGCCCGTGCTCGGCATGCTCAAGCACATCACCGTGGCCACCATGGACCGGCTGCTGCTGCCCGACCTGCTCGACCACGTCGTGCGCGTCATCTACCACGACCTCGACGCGCTCACCGTGACCGACCTGGGCGAGCTGTTCGACCTCGACCTCGCGGGGGCGCCCCTGGCCGCCCGCCCGTCGGTGTCGTACAACTACCGCGCCGGCATCGGCAACGTCATCCGCTCCACGCGCCTGCTCTCGCACGACGCCGCCGCGGCCCGCGACCTCGTCCGCCTGACGACGCAGCGCCACCACTGGGGCTACCGCTCGTTCAACGCGGGCATCCTGCTGCTCGACCTCGCGGTCATGCGCGCCGACGGGTTCACCGAGGAGTTCGTGCCCTACGCCGAGCGCTTCGGGCTCAACGACCAGGACGTGCTCAACCAGTACGCGGGCTCGCGCTACGTGCCGATGGACGCACGCTGGAACGCCTGGCCGACGCAGGAGGTCGTCACCGACCCGGCGCTGATCCACTGGGCGGGCCCCGTGAAGCCGTGGGACGCGCAGCGGTACATCCACGCCAAGGACGCCTGGCAGGCCGCCGAGGGCTGGCTGGCGGCGCGCCGCTGACCTGCCCGGCCGTCCCGCGCGGAGTCGCAGGACCAGGACCGTCGAGTCCGGGTTCTACGGCTCCGCGCAGACGAGGGCCGGGTCGCGCGTCGCGATGGCGGGGCCCTACAGGCCCAGCGCCCCCGCGATGTCGTGCTTGAGCGTGGCGAGCGTCTTGC
Organism: Xylanimonas protaetiae; assembly: GCF_004135385.1. Lineage (NCBI taxonomy): Bacteria > Bacillati > Actinomycetota > Actinomycetes > Micrococcales > Promicromonosporaceae > Xylanimonas > Xylanimonas protaetiae. The sequence continues at coordinate 2,211,557 of NZ_CP035493.1, forward strand.
GCGCCTGCTCGCGGGCGACGCCCACGGCGTCGACCGAGGCGTCCGACGGGACGTCGCGGACCACCTCGAGGTAGCACTTGACCTTGGGCTCCGTGCCCGACGGGCGGACGATGACGCGCGTGCCGTCCTGCGTCAGCAGGCGGACGCCGTCCGTCGGCGGGAGCCCGTCCGCGCCCTGCGCGAGGTCGAGGACGTCGACGACGGGGGAGCCGGCCAGCAGTGTCGGCGGCTCGGCGCGCAGGCGGGCCATCGCGGCGGGGATGCCGGCGAGGTCCTCGAACCGCACCGAGAGCTGGTCGGTGAGGTACAGCCCGTGCTCGCGCGCCAGGTCGTCGAGCTTGTCGACGAGCGTCAGCCCGGACGCCTTGAGCCGGTTCGCGAGCTGCGCCACGACGAGCGCGGCCGAGATCCCGTCCTTGTCGCGCACCCGCTCCGGGTCGACGCAGTAGCCGAGCGCCTCCTCGTAGCCGAACACGAGGCCGGGCGTGCGCGAGATCCACTTGAACCCCGTCAGCGTGGTGGCGTGGGCCAGCCCGTGGCGGGTCGCGATCGCGGCCAGGAGCCGGGAGGAGACGACGCTGTTCGCGAGGACGGGGAGCGCGTCCCCGGCCTCGCCCGCCGTGAGGCGCGAGGCGATGTCGTCGCCCAGCAGCGCGCCCACCTCGTCGCCGTGCAGCATCCGCCAGCCCTGCGACGTCGCCGTCTCGGCGCCCTGGTAGGTGCCCAGCCGCTTGTCGTGGACGGCGACCGCGCACCGGTCGGCGTCGGGGTCGTTGGCGATGACGACGTCGGCGTGCGCGTCCTGCGCGACGGCGATCGCCATGTCGATCGCGCCCTTCTCCTCCGGGTTGGGGAACACGACGGTGGGGAAGTCGGGGTCGGGGATCCGCTGCTCCTCGACGGGTGTCACGCGCGCGAACCCGGCCTCGGCGAGCACGCGGCCCAGCACCTGCCCGCCGACACCGTGCAGCGACGTCGTGACGATGCGCAGGGTGCGCGGCACGTCGTCGCGCAGCGCGAGCGCGGCCTGCACGTAGTCGTCGACGATCGACAGGTCGAGCACCGTCCAGCCGTCGTCGGCGCGCGGCACGGCCGCGGCCGGCCCTGCGACGGCGATCTTCTCCGCGATGAGCGCGTCGTACGGCGGCACGATCTGGGCACCCTGCCCGGCGTCCGTGACGACGCGCCCGCCCAGGTAGACCTTGTAGCCGTTGTCCGCGGCAGGGTTGTGCGACGCCGTGACCATGACGCCGGCGTCGGCGCCCAGGTGCCGCACCGCGAAGGACAGCACGGGCGTCGGCAGGGGCGCGGGCAGCGTCAGCACCTCGGCGCCCTGCGCGGTGAGCACCGCCGCGGTGTCGCGCGCGAAGTCCGCCGACCGGTGCCGGGCGTCGAAGCCGACGACGACGCGCGAGTGGGCGCCCGGCAGCGCGTCACGCAGGTACGCGCCCAGGCCGGCGGCCGCGCCGATCACCACGGCCCGGTTCATCCGGTTCGGGCCGGCGGCCATGGCCCCGCGCAGCCCGGCGGTGCCGAACTGGAGCGTGGCCGCGAACCGGTCGCGCAGCTCCGCCTGCGCGGCCACCGCCCCCGGCGCGCCGCCGCGGGCGCGGTCCACGAGCGCCCGGAGGTCGGCCTTGTCGGCGTCGTCGACGTCGTCGCGCTCCCAGGCGGCGGCGGCGTCGAGCAGGGACTGCAGCGCGTCGGTCACCACGGCCTCCGGTCAGACGAGCTTGACGATGCGGGCGAGCAGGTCGCTGATCACGGGCCCGGCCTTGGCGCCCGCCTCCAGCACCTCCTCGTGCGAGAGCGGCTGCGGGCTGACCCCCGCGGCGAGGTTCGTCACGAGCGACATGCCCAGCACCTCCATGCCGCAGTGCCGGGCCGCGATCGCCTCCAGCCCCGTGGACATGCCCACGAGGTCGGCGCCGACGATCCCGGCCATGCGCACCTCGGCCGGCGTCTCGTAGTGGGGGCCGGGGAACTGGGCGTAGACGCCCTCGGGGAGCGTCGCGTCGACGCTGTGGGCGAGCTGGCGCAGCCGCGGCGAGTACAGGTCGGTCAGGTCGACGAACGTCGCCCCCTCCAGCGGCGAGCGTGCCGTGAAGTTGAGGTGGTCCTTGAGGAGCACCACCTGGCCCGGCCGCCACGACACGTGCAGGCCGCCGCAGCCGTTCGTCAGCACCACCGTCGTCGCGCCCGTGGCCGCCGCCGTCCGCACGCCGTGGGCCACGCGCCGCACGCCCTTGCCCTCGTAGAGGTGGGTGCGCGAGCCCAGCACCAGCACGTGCCGCGTCGAGCCGTCGGCGCGCTCGACGCGGATCGACCGCGTCGTGCCCACGTGCCCCGCGACGGACGGCTTCGCGAACCCGGGGATCTCGTGCGAGGGGATCTCCGCGACGACGTCGCCGAGCAGCTCGGCGGCCCCGCCCCAGCCCGACCCCAGCACCAGGGCGACGTCGTGCCCCTCGACCCCTGAGACGCGGGCGATGTGCTCCGCGGCGGCGCGGGCGACGTCGAACGGGTCGGTCGCGGGATCGTCGAGGTCAGGCACGGAGGGCACGTTGCTGCTCATGGTCCGAGGCTATGCGTGCGCGGCCCGTGCTGCTGCCTGAGGGGGCGCGGCGTGGTGCCCCGTGGCTGCGACAATGGGCGCCGTGCATGACGATCTGACGCAGCGTGACGTCCGGGGCGGCCAGCGGGTCGTGGTCCTGGGCGGTGGACCGGGCGGCTACGAGGCCGCCCTCGTGGCCCGGAGGCTCGGCGCCGACGTCACCGTCGTCGAGAAGCAGGGGCTCGGCGGCGCCGCGGTGCTGACCGACGTCGTCCCGTCCAAGACGCTCATCGCCACCGCGGAGTGGCTCACCATCGCGGAGAGCGCGCCCGAGCTCGGCATCCGCGACGGCGGCGACGGGCACTCCGTCGACCTGTCCGCCGTGAACACGCGCGTGCTGGCGCTCGCGGCCGCGCAGTCGGCCGACATCCGGGCGCGGCTCGACCGCGAGGGCATCGAGATCGTCACGGGGGAGGGACGGCTGGACGGCCCGTCGCGCGTCGTCGTCGGTGACACCGCGCTGGACGCCGACGCCGTCCTCGTCTCCGTCGGCGCCACCCCGCGCACCCTGCCGACGGCCGTGCCCGACGGCGAGCGGATCCTCACCTGGACGCAGCTCTACGCGCTCGACGCGCTGCCCGAGCGGCTGGTCGTCGTCGGGTCCGGCGTCACGGGTGCCGAGTTCGCGGGGGCGTACCGGTCGCTGGGCAGCGAGGTCGTGCTGGTCTCGTCGCGCGACCGCGTGCTGCCCGGCGAGGACGAGGACGCCGCCGAGCTGCTCGAGGGCGTGTTCCGCGGGCGCGGCATGGAGGTGCTCTCCCGCTCCCGGGCGGCGGGCGCCACGCGCACCGCGACGGGCGTCGAGGTCACGCTCGACGACGGGCGGGTCGTCGAGGGGTCGCACGTGCTCGTCGCGGTCGGCGCCGTGCCGGCCACGCGGGGCATCGGGCTCGAGGAGGCGGGCGTCGCGCTGAGCGGGTCCGGCCACGTCGTCGTCGACAAGGTGTCGCGGACCACGGCTCGCGGCGTCTACGCCGCCGGCGACTGCACTGGGGTGCTGCCGCTCGCCTCGGTCGCCGCCCAGCAGGGCCGCATCGCGATGGCGCACGCGCTGGGCGACGCCGTCGAGCCGCTGCGGCTCGGCACCGTGGCCGCCAACATCTTCACCGCGCCGGAGATCGCGACCGTCGGCTACAGCGAGAAGGCGCTGCGCGCCCGGGACGCGCGGTACGTCACGACGACGCTGCCGCTGGCCCGCAACCCGCGCGCCAAGATGCTGGGTATGCGCGACGGGTTCGTGAAGCTCTTCGCGCACCCCGAGGCGGGCGTCGTGCTGGGCGGCGTCGTCGTCGCGCCGCGCGCCTCGGAGCTCGTGTTCCCCATCACGCTCGCGGTCTCGCACCGCCTCACCGTCGACGACGTCGCCGGGGCGTTCACGGTGTACCCGTCGTTGTCGGGCTCGATCGCCGAGGCCGCGCGGACGCTGCACGGGCAGGCCGCCCGGGTCGAGGCGTAGGTTCGACGGGTGCTGATCCGACTCACGCCCGCCGAGGCCGTCGCCCTCGCCTCGATCGGCGGCGCGGGCCTGCCGCCCGCCGTCACGTCCGTGGCGGCCGAGGGCTCCGTCGTCCGCGTCACGGCCGACCTGCGCCGGCTCGACGACCTGCCCGGGCCGCTCAGGCTCGCGGCGCGGCTGGCGCCGGTCGTCCGGGCCGACGTGCGCGTCCTGGGCTTCGCGGCCGGGGTCGCGACGCTCGGCGTCGAGGTCAACGCGGCCGGCCTGCCCGTGGGCAAGCTGCTCGGGTTCCTCGCCTCGCCGCTGGAGCACCTGCTGGCGAGCAAGGGGCTGCCGCGCAGCGCCGTCGACATCCGGCAGGACGGCACGGTCGCCGTCGACGTCGAGGTGCTCCTGGCAGAGAGGCTGCCGGGGCTCGACGTCACGAGGGTGGCGGTGGAGGGCGGCGAGGTCGTGGTCGAGGCGTCGGTCGGCTGACCGCCCCTCCCTTTCGATGTAGTACCTCGTTGCGTTCTGGGCGCCGGAGCGCAACGAGGTACTACGCCGAAAGGGGAGGGGGTCAGGAGTCGAAGAGGGCCTGGCCCACCCAGCCGCCGTCGCGCGTGCCCGGCGGGACCGCCCACAGGCCCGAGCCCGTGTGGCGCAGGTACTCCGAGAGCAGGTCGTTCTTGGCGAGCGCGTTCTGCATCGGGACGTAGTGCGTGGCCGGGTTGCGCACGAACGCGAGGAAGAACAGGCCCGCGTCGAGGCGCCCCAGGCCGTCCGAGCCGTCGGTGTAGTTGTAGCCCCGGCGCAGCATCCGCACCCCGCCGTTGGCGTCCGGATGGGCCATCGCCACGTGCGACGCCGGGTCGATGAGCGGCTGGCCGCCGTTGCCCTGGCGGGCGAAGTCGGGCTCCGTGCCCTCCTTGCCGCCCGAGAGCGGGGCGCCCGAGCCCTTGGTGCGGCCGATGATCGTCTCCTGCTCGTGCAGCGACCCCCGGTCCCACGTCTCGATGTTCATGCGGATGCGGCGGGCCACCAGGTAGGAGCCGCCCGCGAGCCAGGCGGCGTCCGGGTCGTCGGCGCCGGCGACCCAGACGTGCTCGTCGAGCGCTGCGGCGTCCTCCGCGAGGATGTTCGCTGTGCCGTCCTTGAAGCCGAAGAGGTTGCGCGGCGTGGCCTGCGCCTGGGACGTGCGCGACGTGCGGCCGTAGCCGAGCTGCGACCACCGCACCTGGGCCGTGCCGAACGCGATCCGAGCGAGGTTGCGGATGGCGTGGACGGCCACCTGCGGGTCGTCGGCGCAGGCCTGCACGGCCAGGTCGCCGCCTGTGCGGGCGTCCTCCAGCATGTCGCCGGGGAAGTGCGGCAGGTCCTCCAGCAGCGCGGGGCGGCGGTCCGCGAGCCCGAACCGGTCGTCGAAGAGCGACGGACCGAAGCCGAACGTGATGGTCAGGTTGGCGGCGCTGAGCTCCTGGGCCTCGCCCGTGTCGTCCGGCGGGGCCTCGTACGGGCCGCTGACGGGGCCCAGCTCGCCCGCGGGCAGGCCGCGCGTCATGCGCTCGGCCGCGACGGTCCATCGCTGGAGCAGGTCGACCAGGTCGTCGCGCGACGTCGTCGTGAGGTCGAACGTGGCGAAGTGCAGCCGGTCCTGCGCGCGCGTGGCGATGCCCGCCTGGTGCGTGCCGTGGAACGGGACGACGTCGGACGCCGGCGCGGGCGCGGCGGGCGCCGCCGTCGCGCGGCCCGTGCCCAGGCCGCCCGCGAACCCCGCGGCGAGCGCGGCGAGGCCGGCGCCGCCGAAGCCCAGCAGCGAGCGGCGGGAGACGCCGGACGCGGCGGAGCCGCCCTCCGCCGGGTCGGCGGGGGCGGCTGCGCCGTGGTGCGGGTCGGTCACAGGACCACCGCGGAGGTCAGCTTGCTCAGCGGCTCGCTCAGGGCGTCGACCGCCGCGGCGAGCTCCTTGACCTGGGCCTCGCTCAGGTCGGTGTAGGAGACGAACCCGTCGCCCTGCTTGTACCCGTCGAGCAGCGTCTGCAGGGCGCCGAAGCGGGTGTCGAGCTGGTCCGCCAGGGCGGAGTCCTTCGCGGTCACGACGTCGCGCAGGTCCTCGAAGGCCACGCGGGCGCCGTCGACGTTGGCCTGGAAGTCCCACAGGTCGGTGTGGGACCAGATCTCCTCCTCGCCGGTGACCTTGCCCGTGGCGACCTCGTCGAGCAGGCCCTTGGCGCCGTTGCCGATCGCGGCGGCGTCGATGGTGGCGGGGAAGTCGTCGGCGTGGACGCGGTCGCTCAGCTCCTGGGTGTCGGCGAGCAGTTGGTCGGCGTACTGCGTGCGCTGCGCGTCGGTCAGCGGCGTGTAGGCGACCCCGCCGTTGGCGTCGGGCTGCGGCTGCCACAGGTCCTTCTCGAGCAGGTGCCAGCCGGTCCACTCCTGGTCCGCCTCGAGGTCGGCCTCGCGCAGGTCGGTGCGCGGGTCGAGGTCGCCGAACGACTCCGCGACGGGCTCGATGCGCTCCCAGTGCGCGCGGGTGGGGGCGTACAGGTCGCGGGCCGTGGCGTCGTCACCCGCCTTGTAGGCGGCGACGAACTCCTGGGTGCCGGCCAGCAGCTGCTCGGTCTGGTCCTTGACGTAGGCGACGTACGACGTCGTCGCCGCGGCGATCTGGTCGGCGATCGCGCCCGTCGGGGCGACGTCGGCGCCCGAGTCCGTGACCGTGAACGGGGCGCGGATGCCGTCGCCCACCATGCCCGGCTTGCAGGCGGTCTGGTACGACCCCGGCTTGGCCGTGAGCACCAGGTCGCGCGACAGGCCCGGGCCGATGTTCTCGACCTCGCTGACGATCCGCAGGCCGTCCTCGGCGAGCAGGTAGAACTCCGTGACGTCGTCGCCGTCGTTGGTGACCTTGAAGACGACGTTGCCCGACGGCGCCTCGGCGGCCGAGAGCGTGCAGGCGTCGGCCGTGCTGCTCACGGTGACGGTCGCAGGGCCGCCTGCGGAGGCGTCGTCGCCGGCGGCGGCGGCCGGGTCGTTCGGCGTGCAGGCGGCGGTGGCGAGCGCTGCGGCCGCGAGGGCGGCGAGCGGGAGCGAGCGCGTCAGAGCGCGCGGGAGCGTCAGGGTCTTGCGAGGCACGATGATCCTTCGGGTCGGACCGGGAGGGTGACGGGGGAGGGAGGTCAGGCGGCGACGGCCTGCGGGGCCGTCCGGGCGGGCGCGGCCGGCTTGGGGCTGCCGAACGCCGTGCGGACGAACAGGTACAGCGTCGGCACCGCGTACAGCACCCAGGCGACGGCCTGGAGCCACGTGGTGGCGGGGGAGAAGTTGAAGACGCCCTTGAGGAGCGTGCCGTACCAGGACGACGGCGGGACCTGCGCGGAGACGTCGAAGGCGAGGGCGTACAGGCCGGGCAGGATGCCGGCCTCCTGGAGGTCGTGGACGCCGTAGGCGAGGACGCCGGCGGCGATGACGATCAGGAGCACGCCGGTCCAGCGGAAGAACGTGCGCAGGTTGAGGCGCAGCGCGCCGCGGTAGACGAGCCAGCCGAGCACGACCGCCACGGCGAGGCCCAGCACGGCGCCGAGCAGCGGCCGCGTCGAGGCGCCGGTGGCCTGCGCCCCGGCCCACAGGAAGAGGGCCGTCTCGAGCCCCTCGCGCCCGACGGCGAGCAGCGCCATGACCGCGACGGCCCAGCGGCCGGCGTCGACGGCCTCGTCGAGCTTGTGCTCGAGGTTGCCCTTGAGGAACCGGGCCGTCTTGCCCATCCAGAAGATCATCCAGGTGATGAGCCCGACGGCGACGATCGAGAGCGTCCCGCCGATGGCCTCCTGCGCCTCGAACGACAGCCCCTGGGGGCCGAACGTGAGCAGGGCGCCGAACCCGAGCGAGACGGCCACGGCGACGCCGATGCCCACCCACAGCTGCGGCAGACGGTCGCGGCGCTCCGACTTCACCAGGTAGGCGACCAGGATCCCGACGACCAGGGCGGCCTCGAGGCCCTCGCGCAGGCCGATGAGGAAGTTGGCGAGCATGTCACTCCTGGAGACGTCCCCGGCGGGGATAGGTGAGCCTTACCTGACGACAGGACCGCACGCTATACGAGCCAGGTCGAATTCCACAACACGCCCGTGTGGTAATTCACGCGCCGGGGCGGCTCGGCGCCTCCAGCAGGGCCAGAAGCCCAGGCAGCGCCGTCGCGAAGGCCGGCAGGAGCGGCAGGCGGTCCGTCTTGCGCACCGAGACCCACCGCACGTCCAGGCTCTCCAGGTCCGTCACCGCAGGCTGGAGGTCGACGCCGTCGCGCACCTCCGCGACCACGGTCGTGTACCGCCACACGCCGTGGTCGAGCACGTGCCGGCCGACCACGCGCACGAGCCCCGCCGCGATGCCCGCCTCCTCCGCCGACTCGCGCAGCGCCCCCGTCACGGCGTCCTCGCCCGCGGCCAGCGCCCCGCCCGGGATGCCCCACGTGCCGCCGTGGTGCGACCACAGGGCCCGGTGCTGCAGCACGACGTCGGAGACCACGCCGCCGGGCGACCGGCGTGCCAGCAGCAGCCCCGCCGCCCCGTACAGGCCCCAGTGGCGGTGCTCCGCGTCCCCGAAGGAGCACGCGACCCAGCCGTCGCCGTCGTGGCGGTGGTGCGGGCCGGGGCTGGGCATGGCGCCAGGCTAGTCGGACCCCTCGACATCTCGGGCCGCACGGACGGGTGACCGATGAGTCGCGGGACGCCGCGGCGTCGGAACCGATCATGACGGACACCACGACGATGCCCGGCTGGAAGCGCAACGCGACCATCTTCCTGGCCGGGCAGACGGTCTCCCTGCTCGGCTCCATGCTGGTGCAGTACGCGGTCATGTGGCACCTGACCATCACCACGCGCTCCGGCACCGTGATGATGTGGTCGATCGTCTTCGGCATGCTGCCGCAGGCGTTCGTCAGCGTGCTCGGCGGCGTCTGGGCCGACCGGCACCACCGCAAGTGGCTCATCATGGGCTCCGACACCGCCATCGCCGTCGTCACGCTGGGGCTCGCGCTCGTCATGGCCTCCGGCGTCGACGACCTGTGGCTCATCTACGCGGCGCTCGCGGTCCGCTCCGCGTTCGCGGGCGTCCAGACGCCCGCGGTGAGCGCGATGATCCCGCAGGTCGTCCCCGAGGACCAGCTCCTGCGGATCAACGGGCTCAACCAGTCCATCCAGTCCGCGATGATGCTGCTCGCCCCCGTGGTCGCGGCCGGGATCTACGCCAGCTTCGACATCGTCGCCGTCTTCTTCGTCGACGTGGTGACGGCGATGATCGGCGTCGGCCTGCTGGCGCTCGTGCCGGTCGCACGCCTCGTGCGGCCCACCGGGCCCGGCGACGCCCCCGCCTACCTCGACGACCTGCGCGCGGGCCTGCGGTACGTGGTGCGGCACGCCGCCGTGCGCTGGCTCATGGTGCTGTTCGCCGTGACCATGCTGCTGGTCGGGGCGCCCGCGTTCCTCACCCCGCTCATGGTGGCGCGCACGTTCGGCGACGAGGTCTGGAAGCTCACCGCCAACGAGGTCGCCTGGTCCATCGGCATGCTCGGGGCAGGGCTCGTCATCGCGGCGCTCGGGCCGCGCGTGAAGCGGCACATGGCGATCATCGTCGCGTCCGTGGTGGGCGCCGGGGTGTTCACGGGGCTGCTCGGGCTCGCCACCACCATGTGGGTGTTCTTCGCGCTCGGCTTCGTCGTCTCCGCGACCTACGCCACCATGTTCGCCCCGGCCATGACGCTCATGCAGACGACCGTGGAGCCCCAGTACCAGGGGCGGGTGTTCGGGTTCTTCGGCATCGTCATGTCCGTGGGGATGCCGCTCAGCATGGTGGTGTTCGGGCCGCTCGCCGACCGGTACTCCGTCGAGTCGCTGCTGGTCGTCGCCGGCGCGCTGCTGGTCGCCTTCGTCGGCGCGCTGCTCGCGCTGCCGCCCACGCGGCGGTCGCTCGCGGCGCTCGCGGCCGCGCCCGAGACGACGCCGCCCGAGACGGTCCCGCCCGAGGCGGCCGCGCCGGAGACGACGACGCCGCCGGGAACGACGCCGCCCGGAACGACGCCGCCCGGGACCGCCGCCTCGCCGCGCACGGCCGACGGCGCCGGGGGCACGCTGGACCCGTGGGTCGAGGACGTCACGGAGGAGACCCGGAGATGGGAGACCAGGAGATGAGCGAGCCCCAGATCGAGGTGCGGGCCGTCCCGGAGCAGCACGTCGCCCGCCTGGAGGCGTTCGCGCCGCGGATGGGGCCCGAGTTCGTCGGACCCGTCGTCGGGCCCCTGTTCGGGCAGGTGCCCGCGCTGCTCGACGCCGCGGGCGTGCCCGTCGCGGGCCCGCCGCTCGGGGTCTACGAGGCTGCCGCCGAGGGCGAGCCCGGCGCGGTGCGCATCGTCGTCGCGTTCCCCGTCGCGGCCGACGTCACGGAGGTGCCGGGGCTCGACGTCGGCACGCTGCCGGGACTCGAGCGGGCCGCCGTCCTGGTCCACCACGGCGGCCCGGACACGCTGGGGGCGGCGTGGATGGCGTACCTGGACCGGCTGGCCGCCGAAGGGTACGACACGACGTCGCACTCCCGCGAGGTCTACGTGTCGCCGCCGGACGTGCCCGAGCACGAGTGGGACACGCTGCTGGTGGTGCAGCTGCGGTAGCGCGCGGGGTGCGCTGCCGCGCGGGCCGCGATCGGAGCGTGCGCACCGGATCGGAGCGTGCGGCGCATCGCACGCGCCGATCCCGGAACCACGTTCCGATCGGGCGGGCGACCGCCTACGCGATCTCGCAGATCGACGTGCCCGCCGAGACCGACGCGCCGGGCGTCAGCGTCAGGCCGGTGATCGTGCCCGCCTTGTGGGCGAGCAGCGGCTGCTCCATCTTCATGGCCTCGAGCACGACGACGAGGTCGCCCTCGGCCACCTCGGCGCCCTCCGCGACGGCGACCTTGACGATGGTGCCCTGCATCGGCGAGGCGAGCGTGTTGCCCGTCGCGCCGCGGCCGGCACCGCCGTTGCGGCGGGCCGTCGGGCGGCGCTGGGCCGCGCCGCGCGCGTTGGCCGTGCGGGCGCGCCCGGCGGCGACGCCCAGCCCGGCGGGCAGCACCACCTCCAGGCGGCGGCCGCCCACCTCGACGACGACGCGCTCGGCCTGCGGCTGGAGCTCCTCGTCCTCGTCGTCGGGCGTCGGCGTGGCGGCGGGGGCCAGCGCGGCGACGGCGTCGGCGAAGTCGGTCTCGATCCAGCGCGTGTGGACGCGGAAGTCGCCGACGAAGTCGGGCGCCTCGAGCACGGCCCGGTGGAACGGCACGACCGTGGGGATGCCCTCGACCTCGAGCTCGCGCAGCGCGCGGCGGGCGCGCTCCACGGCCTGGGTGCGCGTGGCGCCCGTGACGATGACCTTCGCGATCATCGAGTCGAAGCTCCCCGAGACGGTGTCGCCCTCGACGACGCCCGTGTCGACGCGCACGCCCGGGCCGGACGGCCAGCGCAGCGTCGTGATCTTGCCGGGGGCGGGCAGGAAGCCCGCGGCGGGGTCCTCGCCGTTGATGCGGAACTCGAGGCTGTGGCCGCGCACCGTGGTCGACTCGTAGCCGAGCGCCTCGCCGTTCGCGATGCGCAGCTGCTCGCGGACCAGGTCGATGCCCGTGACCTCCTCGGTCACTGGGTGCTCCACCTGGAGGCGGGTGTTGACCTCGAGGAACGAGATGGTGCCGTCGACGCCCACGAGGAACTCGCACGTGCCGGCACCGACGTAGCCCGCCTCGCGCAGGATGGCCTTCGAGGCGCGGTCCAGCTCGGCGTTCTGCTCGGCGCTGAGGAAGGGCGCGGGGGCCTCCTCGACGAGCTTCTGGTGGCGGCGCTGCAGCGAGCAGTCGCGCGTGGAGACGACGACGACGGTGCCGAACGCGTCGGCGAGGCACTGCGTCTCGACGTGGCGCGGGCGGTCCAGGTAGCGCTCCACGAAGCACTCGCCGCGCCCGAACGCGGCGACGGCCTCGCGCACCGCGGACTCGTACAGCTCCTCGATCTCCTCGAACGTGCGGGCCACCTTGAGGCCGCGGCCGCCGCCGCCGAACGCCGCCTTGATGGCGACGGGCAGGCCGTGCTCCTGGGCGAACTCGACAACCTCGGCGGCCGACTCGACGGGGTCGGGCGTGCCCGGCACGAGGGGCGCGCCGGCGCGCAGCGCGATGTGGCGCGCGCTCACCTTGTCGCCGAGGGACTCGATGGCGGCGGGCGGCGGGCCGATCCACACGAGCCCGGCGTCGATGACGGCCTGCGCGAACGCGGCGTTCTCGGAGAGGAACCCGTACCCGGGGTGCACGGCGTCGGCGCCGGACCGCTGGGCGACGTCGAGCAGCTTCGCGACGTCGAGGTAGGTCTCCTGGGCCCGGACCCCGCCGAGGGCGAACGCCTCGTCGGCGACGCGCACGTGCAGCGCCTGACGGTCGGGATCGGCGTAGACCGCGACGGACGCGAGGCCGGCGTCGGCGCACGCGCGCGCGACCCGGACGGCGATCTCGCCGCGGTTGGCGATGAGGACCTTGGTGATGGGCACGGCTCACCGTATCGCCCGCACCCGCGTGCGGACCGGCCCCGTTGCGGCCAACGCCCTCGCGGGGCGTTTGTGGGAACCCACCAAACGATCGCGGGCGGTGGTGGGGCCTCCGTCAGTCGCGGAGCGCGCGCCAGGGGACGTCGATCTCGTCGAGCAGCTCGCGCAGCAGCGGCAGCGAGATACCGACGACGCCGTGGTGGTCGCCCTCGACGCGGTCGACGTACGGCCCGCCGAGGCCGTCGATCGTGTACGCGCCCGCGACGCGCAGCGGCTCGCCCGTGGCGACGTAGGCGCGGATCTCGTCGTCGTCGATGTCGGCGAAGTGGCACACGGCCGACGACGTCGCGCCGAGGGTCGCGCCCGTCCCGCCGTCCGCCGCGTCGCGCAGGTCGACGACCCAGTGGCCCGTGTGGAGCGTGCCGGCCCTGCCGCGCATCGCCTGCCAGCGGGCGACGGCGTCGTCGGCGTCGGCCGGCTTGCCCAGGATCTCGCCGTCCAGCTCGAGCATGGAGTCGCAGCCGACGACGACCGCGTCGGAGAGGCGGGCGCCGAGCATGTCGGCGGTCGTCTCGTCGTCCTCGACGCGGCGGGCGACGTCCTCGGCCTTGGCCTGGGCGAGCAGCAGCACGGCGTCGGCGGGCTCAAGCTCCCCGAACCGCTCGCGCGCGGCGGCCAGGACGGCGTCCTCGTCGACGCTCGACACGACGACGGTGGGGGTGACGCCCGCGGCCTTGAGGGTGCTCAAACGGGCGGGGGACTGGGAGGCAAGAACCACATGCACGGAAGCCACGCGCCCAGGCTAGGCGCTATCCCGTCGCGCGACCCTGGATGTCCGGTTCTGGCGACCCAGAACCGGACATCCAGGGTCGCGCGACACCCTCAGCCGAGGATGGCGGCGGCGAGGAGGAGGGTTGCTGGGGACGTCAGGGTCGTGACCAGGATCGTGTCGCGCGCGAGGACCTCGCCGCGGCGGTAGCGCGCCGCGTAGTTGTAGACGTTCTGTGCCGTCGGCAGGCCGGCGAGCAGCACCGACGCCAGCACGGCGTCGTCGTCGAGCCGGAACGCGTAGCGGGCGAGCAGGTACGCGAGCACGGGCATGACCACGCCCTTGACGGCCGCGGACGTGGCGGCCGCGAGCCGCGACGAGCCCGCGCGCAGCGGGCGCGAGCCGTGCAGCGACATGCCGAACGCCATGAGCATCATCGGGATCGCGGCGCCGCCGAGGATCACGAGCGGCTGGCGGACCACGTCGGGCACGCCCCACCCGAACCCGCTGACGACGGCGCCCGCGACGGACGCCAGGATGATCGGGTTGCGAAGAGGTTGCTGCAGCACGAACCACAGCGCCGATCGAGGTGACACGCGCCCGGAGGTCTGCGCGTCGAGCAGCGTGAGCGTGATCGGCGCGAGCACCAGCAGCTGGAGCAGGATCACGGGCACGACGACGGTGGGGTCGCCGAGCACGTACGCGGCGAGGGGCAGGCCGATGTTGTTGGCATTGACGTACCCGCTCGCGACGGCGCCGACGGTCGCCTCGGACGCCGTGAGGTGGAGCCGGACGGCGTGGACCAGCAGGAACAGCGCGGCCGCGAGCACGGCGGCCGACGCCTGCACCAGCAGCGGGGCGGAGAGCAGCGCGTGCAGGTCGGCGTCGGCGATGACCGTGAAGAGCAGGGCGGGGATCGCGACGAAGAACGCGATCCGGTTGAGCGCCTCCTGGGCGCCCGCGCCGCCGATGCGCAGCCGGGCGCACACGTACCCGGCCGCGACGACGACGCCGATGATCGCGAAGCCGGTGAGGATGCCGCTCATGCGGGCGAGGCTATGCCGGGGTGGCCATCATCTGGGACGACAATCTCAGATGGTGGCCACCCGTGCGGCGTCAGGCCAGCGCGTCGCGCAGCACGTCCAGGCCCACGGAGCCCAGAGCGAGCGCCTTGGCGTGGAACACCTTCGCGTCCCACGCGTCGCCGGCCTGGGCGCGAGCCTCGTCGCGGGCCTGCTCCCACAGGCGCTGGCCCACCTTGTACGCGGGAGCCTGGCCCGGCCAGCCGAGGTAGCGGTTGTACTCGAACCGCACGAACGACTCGTTCATGTTGACGTTGGCCTTGAGGAACGGCCACGCCTTCTCGGCGTCCCACGTGCCGCCGCCCCACTCCTGCGGCGCCTCCAGGCCCAGGTGCACGCCGATGTCGAAGACGACGCGGGCCGCACGCATGCGCTGGGCGTCCAGCATGCCCAGGCGGTCGCCCGGGTCGGACAGGTAGCCGAGCTCGTCCATGAGCTTCTCGGCGTACAGGGCCCAGCCCTCGCCGTGGCCCGACACCCAGCACAGGAGGCGGCGCCACGAGTTGAGCGTGTCGCGGGCGACGACCGCCTCCGCGCACTGCAGGTGGTGGCCCGGCACGCCCTCGTGGAACACGGTCGTCTTCTCGCGCCAGGTGCCGAACTCCGTCACGCCCGGCGGCACCGACCACCACATGCGGCCGGGGCGCGAGAAGTCGTCGCTCGGCGGGGTGTAGTAGATGCCGCCGTTGTGCGTGGGCGCGATGAGGCACTCGATCGTGCGGACCGGGCCGGAGATGTCGAAGTGGACGCCGTCCAGGTCGGCGATCGCCTGGTCGGCGGTCTCCTGCATCCACGCGCGCAGCTCGTCGGTGCCGTGGAGCTGGTAGCGCGGGTCCGCCTCCAGCTTCGCGACGGCGTCCTCCACCGTGGCGCCGGGGCCGGCGATCTCGCGGGCCACCGCGGTCTGCTCGGCCACGATGCGGGCCAGCTCCTCGACGCCCCAGGCGTAGGTCTCGTCGAGGTCGACCGTGGCGCCCAGGAACTGGCGGGAGAACAAGCCGTAGCGCTCGCGCCCGACGCCGTCCGCCTCGGGGGCCTGCGGGGCGAGGTCGGTCTCGAGGAACGCGGCGAGCCGGTCGTAGGCCTCGCGGGCCGCGGTGGCGCCGTGCTCGAGCTCCTTGCGCACGAGCGAGCACGCGGCGGAGTCGTCGAGCACCTCGGCGTCCTTGCCGTGGACGAACGACGCGAAGAACGACTCGGCGCCGGCGAGCTCGCGCGCCTGCGCGACGCCCTCGCGCACCTGGCGGATCGCGGGCACGTTGCCGCGCCGCGCGGCCTCGCTGAGCGAGGCGATGTAGCCGTCGACGGCGCCCGGCAGCAGGGTCAGGCGCGAGGCGATGTTCTCCCACGCCTCGACGGTGCTCGTGGGCATGACGTCGAAGACGTCGCGCAGTCCCTGGAGCGGGGACGCGATGACGTTGAGGTCGGCCAGCGGCTCGCCGGCCTCGTGCAGCTCGAGGGCCAGGCCGAGGCGCTCGCGCATCGCGGCGAGCGTGACGCGGTCGACGTCGTCGGCGGGCGTGAGCTCCGCGAGCGCGGCGAGCGTCGCGCGGTCGAGGTCCGCGCGGGCGTCGTGGCCCGCGGGGGACAGGTCGGTCATCTTGTCGTCGTAGCCGGGCAGGCCGATGGCCGACGCGGCGAGCGGGTCGAGCTCGGCGACCTTGGCGACGTAGCCGTCGGCGACGGCGTCGATGGCGGACGGGGGGCGCGGGGTGCTGGCCTGGGTCACCCCGCGAGACTACTCACCGGCGCGACGCGTGCCGGGGGACCGACGCGCGGTGGGCCTGGCCCCCGCGCGGATCGGCCGCCGTCAGCTGTGCAGGCTCGGCCGTCAGCTGCGCAGGCTCCAGCGCCACGCGTCGGCGTTGTGGCGCCCCTCGCGGCCGCCGAACGTGGCCGCCGTCGCGCCCGCGCCGTTGCCGCGCACCGAGCGGGTGCGGTTGGTCCACTCCGCGATGGGCGCCTCGTCGTGGGGCAGGCCCGACGCCGCGGCCACCGCGGCGAGGCCGGCGACGAGCGCCGCGACCTCGAGCTCGTCGGGCGCGCCGCGGACGATCCGGACGGCGGGCGTCACTCGTCGTCCTCGTCCTCGTCGTCGTCGCCGAAGCCCGGGGCCGCGCCGCGCGAGGCGGCCCACTCCACGACCTCGTAGCCGGCGTCGGCGAACCGGGTGGTCGCGTCCTCGCCGGCCTCGTCGAGCACGTCGATCATGCCGTCGAGCGTCATGTCCGCCGAGTCCGGCGGGGACGCGACGACGAAGCCGAGGTAGAACACCTCGGCGCGCTCGACGCCGTCGGGCAGGTCGTGGTCGTGCTCGTGGTCCTGCTCGTCGTCGGACGGCTCCCACACCGAGCTCGTGAGGTCGGGGTGCATGCCGAGCGCGTCGTGGAGCGCGTCGAACAGGCCCGCGTTGAGCTGGCCCACGCGGTTCTCGAGCGCGAGGATCCGCGGGTCCTCGTCGGACTCGGCGGCGCCGAACTCCGCGCGCACGCCGGCGGCGGTGTCCACGTACTCGTGCAGTGCCGCGGCCAGCGCCTCGACCGCCGCGTGCAGCGGGGCGACGTCGGTGCCCGGCAGCGGGGCGGGGCTGTGGGTCTGGTCCTCGTGGCTCATCGTGGCAGTCTCTCAGAGGGGGATGTTGCCGTGCTTCTTGGGCGGGAGGCTGGCACGCTTGGTCCGCAGCGCGCGCAGGGCCCGCACCACCTGGAGCCGGGTCTCGGACGGCCGGATGACGGCGTCGACGTAGCCACGCTCGGCGGCGTCCCACGGGTTGACGATCGCCTCCTCGTACGCGTCGGTGAGGCGCTTGCGCTCGGCCTCGACGTCCCCGCCCGCGGAGGCCACGTCGGACAGCGCGCGGCGCTGGAGGATGTTGACCGCGCCGCCCGCGCCCATGACGGCGACCTGCGCCGTCGGCCACGCGAGGTTGACGTCGGCGCCGAGCTGCTTGGAGCCCATGACGATGTACGCGCCGCCGTACGCCTTGCGTGTGATGACGGTGACGAGCGGGACCGTGGCCTCGGCGTACGCGTAGATGAGCTTGGCGCCGCGGCGGATGATGCCCTGGTGCTCCTGGCCCACGCCGGGCAGGAAGCCCGGCACGTCCACGAACGTCAGCACGGGCAGGTTGAACGCGTCGCACGTGCGCACGAAGCGGGCGGCCTTCTCGGCCGCGTCGATGTCGAGCGTGCCGGCCATCTGCATGGGCTGGTTGGCGACGACACCCACGGCCTGGCCCTCGACGTGCCCGAACCCGACCAGCACGTTAGGCGCGAACAGCGGCTGCACCTCGAGGAACGTGTCCTCGTCCAGCACCGTCTCCACGACGGTCCGCATGTCGTACGGCTGGTTGTCCGAGTCGGGGATCAGGGTGTCGAGCGCCTCGTCCAGCGGCCCCACCTCGGTGTCCGGCTCCTCGGGCGGGAACGACGGCGGGTCGCCCAGGTTGTTCTGCGGGAGGTACCCGATGAGCGATCGCACGTAGTCGATCGCGTCGTCCTCGTCCGCGCCCAGGTAGTGCGCGACGCCCGACTTCTGGTTGTGGGTGCGCGCGCCGCCGAGGGTCTCGAAGTCGACGTCCTCGCCCGTCACGGACCGGATGACGTCCGGGCCGGTGATGAACATGTTCGACGTGCCGTCGGCCATGACGATGAAGTCGGTCAGCGCGGGGGAGTACACGGCGCCGCCGGCGCTCGGCCCCAGGATGAGCGAGATCTGCGGGATGACGCCCGACGCCGCCACGTTGCGCCGGAACATCTCCGCGAACTGCGTCAGGGCCGCGACGCCCTCCTGGATGCGGGCGCCGCCGCCGTCGGAGATGCCGACGATCGGCACGCCCGTGCGCAGCGCGAGGTCCTGCACCTTGGCGATCTTCTGGCCGTGCACCTCGCCCAGCGAGCCGCCGAACACCGTGAAGTCCTGCGAGAACACGCACACCTGGCGGCCGTCGACCGTGCCGTAGCCGGTCACGACGCCGTCGCCCGGGATGCGCTTCTTGTCGAGCCCGAAGTTGCGCGAGCGGTGCGCGGCCAGGGCGTCGAGCTCGACGAACGAGCCCTCGTCCAGCAGCGCCTCGATGCGCTCGCGCGCCGACTTCTTGCCGCGCGCGTGCTGCTTCTCCTGCGCCACGGCCTCCGGCTCCGTGACGGCCGCCGCGCGGCGGCGCTCCAGGTCGGCGAGCTTGGCTGCGGTCCCGGTGAGGGTGGGCGTGGCGACGTTCACGAGGAAGGAGCCTAGTTGGCCGATAGGTACAGATCGATGCTCCCGACGACGCGAAACGCGCGCGCCCGTTGGCGGAACCCCACAACGGCCCCGCGCCGGCACCGAGCGCCCAGGGCCGCTCCCTCGACGCCGCGACGCGGACTCCGCCAGGATGGGGGGCGTGAGCGAGCGCGCCCTGATCGACGTGGAGAAGGTCCGAGCCGCCGCCCTGCGCCCCGCGGGCGCCTGGGCGAGCGTCGACGTCGTGGACGCCGCCCCGTCCACCAACACGCTCCTGCTCGAGATCGCCGCGCAGGCCGAGCGCGAGGGCGAGCCGCTCGCCGCCCCCGCGGCGCTCGCGGCCGAGCACCAGACGGCCGGCATCGGCCGCGCCGGGCGCACCTGGGAGACGCCGCCGCGCGCCGCCCTCACCGTCTCGACCCTGCTGCGGCCCGCCGCCTCCGCCGACGCGCTCGGCTGGCTCCCGCTGCTGACGGGCGTCGCCGTCGTGCGCGTGCTGCGGGCCGCGGGCGTGCCCGCCTCGCTCAAGTGGCCCAACGACGTGCTCCTGCCCGCCGCCGACGAGGTCGACGGGTTCGGGCCCTGGCGCAAGGTCGCCGGGATCCTCGCGCAGGGGGTGCCGGGCGGGGACGGCGTCGTCGTCGGGGTCGGGCTCAACGTCACGCAGCCCGCCGTCGAGCTGCCGGTGCCCACCGCGACGTCGCTCGCGCTGGCGGGCGCACCCGAGAGCGCGCTCGACCGCACCGCGCTGCTCACCGCGTACCTCGCCGAGCTCGCCGCCGTCGTGGGCCGCTGGGCCGCCGACGACGGCGACGTGCACGCGCCCGGACCCGGCGGGGGACCGTCGCTCGCCGACGAGTACGCCGACCGCTGCGCGACCCTCGGGGCGTCGGTGCGCGTCGAGCTCGCGGGCGGCGCCGGCGTCGTCGAGGGCCGCGCCGCGCACCTGACCGTCGACGGGGCGCTCGTCGTCGCGCGCGACGACGGCAGCGTGCGCATGGTGACCGCGGGCGACGTCCACCACCTGCGCCGCGCCTGAGCACCGTGGCCCCCACCTACACTGACGACGTGACGAGCGACACCCGGCCTGGCCCCGTACCCGAACCGACAGGGGACACGGCGGCCCGGATCGACCTCGAGATCCTCGGCGGTCCGCGGCGGTACACGCTCGACGACCTGGTCGAGGGCACCGGCCTGACGCACGACCTCATCGAGGACTACTGGCGCTGGCTCGGCCTGCCCGTCCAGCACGCCACGGAGCGGTGGTTCACCGACTCCGACCTCGAGTCGCTGCGCGAGATCGCACAGCTCGCCGCCGCGGAGCACCTCGACGAGCAGGCGCTGCGCACCCTCGTGCGGTCCATGGGGCACACCACCGAGCGCCTCGCGCTGTGGCAGACGGAGGCGTTCGTCGAGCACGCCGCCCGGTACCACGGGCTCGACGACGTCAGCGCGCGCCTGACCGTGCTGGACAACCTGCCGCACCTCGCCGACATCCTGGCCCGCCAGCTCGAGCACGCCTGGCGCCGCCAGCTCGCGGCCGTCACGGGCCGGTACGCGACGGAGTTCGCCGGGGCGCGTGGCGGGGAGCGCAACGAGCACAAGCTGCCGCTGCGCCGTGCCGTCGGGTTCGTCGACATCGTGTCGTTCACCAAGCGCACCGCGGGCCTCGGGTCCGAGGAGCTGTCCGACTTCGTCCAGCTCTTCGAGACGCGTGCGCGCGACATCGTCACCGAGGCCGGCGGACGCGTGGTCAAGACCGTCGGCGACGCCGTCCTGTTCGTCGGGGACACCGTGGAGATCGGCGCCGAGATGGCGCTGCGCCTGGCGACCGCCAGCCCGGAGGGGCCGGAGATCCCCGTGCGAGTGGGGTTCGTGTGGGGCCGCGTGCTGGCCCGGTTCGGCGACGTGTTCGGGCCGTCGGTGAACCTCGCGTCCCGGCTCACCGAGGCGTCCGAGCCCGGCGAGGTGCTCATCGACCCGGCGACGGCGGCGCTGCTCGCGACGTCGTCGCGGTACGCGCTCACCGAGCAGCCCGAGGCCGAGCTGCAGGGCCTGGGCGCGATGAGGCCCGTGCGGCTCCAGCGGGCGTACGCCGCCGGCTGAGCCTCCCGGCCGGCGCTAGCCGATCGGCTCCGGGTCCTCGTCGAGCAGCGAGGGGCCGTTGTTGCGCACGGAGCTGACGAGGTCCGTCACGGGCCGCAGCGCGAACTCCGCGAGCGGGTCGTCCAGCAGCCCGGCCGCCTGCTCCGCTCCCACGGCGGGGTCCAGCCACGCGTCCCACGCCGTCGGCGGCAGCGCCACCGGCATGCGGTCGTGGACGTGCGCCATCGGGGCCGACGCCGCCGTCGTGATCACCGTGGTGGACACGAGCCAGCGCGCCGGGTCGTCGCCCGCCTTGGTGCGGTCACGCCAGAACTCGTACAGGCCCGCGAACAGCACGGGCTCGCCGTCGCGGTGGATCCAGTACGGCTGCCGGGGCGCCTTCGCCGTGGCCTTCGCGCCCGGCGGCAGGCCCAGCCTCCGCCACTCGTAGTACCCGTCGGCGGGCACGAGGCAGCGCCGCACGGCGAGCGGCTTGGCGAACGCCGGCTTGTCGGTCAGGGTCTCGACGCGCGCGTTGATCATGCGCGCCCCGCCGCTCGGGTCCTTGGACCAGGACGGCACGAGCCCCTTTACCGGACTGAAGCGTCGGCAACACCTGGGGGAGGGCATGCACGCGCGCTCGTACGATCGTCACCGACGAGCACTGCGATGACGGTCTCGTCCGCAACATCCCTGGGCCGACGTCGGGCCTCCCGGCGTTGCCCACTCGCCACGCCGCATCGTTCGGGAGGTACCTCGATCTGCCGTTTTGGGGCAGGTCAACCAACACCTTCGGTCCACGCAAGGCCGCCACACGCACTCACTGCGTGTTGCCCCTTGCATTCGCACGCACCATCTGCGTACGCTCGCCTCATGTACGCAGACCTTGGGCGACTCATCAGGGACCGTCGCGAGGCGACCGGCCTCGACCAAAGGGCGCTTGCTGCTCAGCTAGGGGTAGGCCAGCAGGCCGTGAGTGGTTGGGAGCGAGGCCAGTCGCGACCCAGGCGCGCAATGCTCGCCGAAATCGCGCGGATCCTTGTGGTCGAGGAGGATGCGCTCGTCGACGCTGGCGAGTACCCGCCGACCGCATCGGGTGTCCGGCCCGCGGTCCGGCCTCTCACACGCGCCCTTCCGCTTGAAGAGTTGAGCGAGGAGCGGTTTGAAGACTTTCTGGCCGAAGTGATGAGCAGATTGTTCCCAGACGGCCACGCGAGCCGGTTCGGGGGGCGCGGCCACAAGCAGCACGGCATCGACATCCTCGTCGCCGCTGGTGGCCAGAACCTGGCGACAGGCCAGTGCAAGCGGCACCGTGAGTTTGGGCCCGCGGCCGTTCGCCACGCGATCGCGGAGGTGACGATTACAGCGCCAAAGAACTACCTGTTCCTCTCGCGGCCTATCGCCACACCGGCGGCGCGCAGCGAGGTTGGTAATCACGCGAACTGGGAGATTTGGGACGGCGAAGATATATCACGGTACGTGCGGAATCTGCCGCGCGAACAGGCCCTGAGGCTCGTCGACACCTACTTCCCTGGCCACCGTGAATCGTTCCTCGGCATTCCGTCACCAGGTCCGTGGCTATCTCCGGAAGACCACTTCGACGCCACCCCCACCACGATCTTCAACCATGAGTGGACCCTGGCCGGCCGCCGCCGTCAGCTCGATGAACTCGTCGCTGCTGCGTACCAGGCCGATGCGACCATCGCGTTTGTGGTCGGAGCGGGCGGCCTCGGAAAGACCCGGCTCTTGAAGTCCCTCGCGGACGCAGCACCTGCTGCGTCCGAGGTGCGCATTCTGCCGGGTGACGCCACTGTCACGGCTTCGGATCTCGAGCTGCTTCCGCAAGGAGGCAACCTCACTGTTGTCGTGGACGACGCCCACGAAGTCACCGACCTCACCGGGATCGTTGCGGGTATCTGGCGGCGCAACCGAAGCGCGAAAGTTGTGCTCGCGTGCAGGCCCTACGGGCTCCGGGCGATTCGGGAAGGGCTCGCACAGCACAGTCTGCTGCCGACCGCGTACACGGAAATCGTGCTCACCGATCTCGAGTTCGAGGACGCTACCGCGTTGGCGCGTGAAGCCCTTGCAGGCACAGCCCCCGAGGCTGTCGCTCGGCGACTGGCGGGGTTGACGGCCGACTCTCCGCTGGTCACGGTCGTCGGCGGAGTACTGATTCGGCAGGGCCAACTTGAACCTGGCGCATTGGAACAGGATCCAAACGTTCGCTTCCACATTATGCGGGGCTTCAGTGACGCACTGGTCAAAGATCCGCTGGCGTACGACCCACCCACGCGACGCGCAGTGCTAGATGCCCTCGCCGCACTACAGCCGTTCCGCACCAACGAGGAATCAGCACGCGAATCGCTGAGCAGAATCGTTGGAAAGCCCTACGACGAGCTGCACAAGCACCTGCGGAGCCTCGAGAACGCCGGGATCCTTCGCCGTCGGGGTGAGTCGCTGCGCATCGTTCCCGACTTGCTCGGTGACGTCATCCTTACCGAGGCTGCGTTCGACGAAGACAACCCCTTGGGTACCGGATATCTCGCCCGCATCGAACCCCTGGTCGCTGGCGTCAGTGCCGAGCACCTGTTCGTCAACGTCAGCCGTGTCGACTGGCAGGTCCGAAGCAATCGCGAAAATGCCCCGAGCATGGCTGGATCTCTGTGGGCCGCATTCCGGGCGCGGGTTGAGGCCGCCGACATCGTGGACCGACGAACGCTGGCTGAGGCGATGGCTAAGGTTGCATACTTCCAGCCGGAGCGCACACTCGAGGTCACCCGCTGGCTGATCGACAATCCCACGGATCGCCTCGACAGTGAACACGCCATGTGGGATGGCTACATGGCCGATGACTACAACAGCGTGCTTCAAGCGTTGCCACCCGCGCTTAGGTTCGCGGCGATGAACGCCGAGACCCTTCCCGAAGCTCTCAAGCAACTCTGGGAGCTTGCACAAGGGGATGAGCGCCCGACGAACCAGCACCCCGAACACCCTCTTCGGATTTTGGGCCAACTGGCAGAGTTCGGCGTGACCAAGCCGATCGAATTCAACGACCAAATCGTCGACATCGCCTCAACATGGTTCGCCGACGGCCAGCGCCTCTCACCCTTCGAGGTTCTGACGCCCATGCTTGCCACTGAGGGCCACGAAGCAGGCTTCCGCGGTCACACCATTACGTTCCAGCCCTATTCTGTGAACCCAGACAGTGTCATGCGGGTCCGTCAACGGGTCATCGACCTTGCCTTCCAAGAACTCGAGTCATTCGACCTACGCCGGTCGGGCGCCGCCGCGAAGGCTCTGAAAACGGCCTTGCAGTACCCTACGGGGCTCTTCGGGCGCACGGTATCGGCCGATGAACGCGACAGATGGACACCGGGATTTGTCGAGACCATAGATCGGCTTGGCGCCGCCGTTGCCGCAGGACGACTGGACCCCGCAGTTGTAGTGAGCGTCCGGGATGCTTTGCATTGGCATGAAAACTACGGCGATGGGCCAGCCCATGACGCTGCGCAGAGGGTTGTCGTGGCGCTCCCGATCGATTCCGAGTCACTCCTCGCACTAACGGTCCACGACGGGTGGGGCAGCCTCATCCGTGACCGCGGCGATGATTTCGAGGCAATGGAAGCCAAACGGTTGGCGCTCCTTCAGGCCGTGGTGGATAGCCTCACTGACGTCGCGGACGCCGAGGTCGTGGAGTTGCTTGTTTCCAGGCTGCGCGCCGATAGGGAAGTCCACGGGTCCAGCGAAGGAGATCCGGGCCCCCTCGTGGCCGGCCTGATCGACGCCCGCCCGTCCCTCGCCCACACGATGCTTGAGGTGCTCCGTTCAGCTCCCGGCCAGCACGACCTTGACCCTGTCCTGCCGGTCGTCCTCAGCACTCTCGCCGCACATGAGCCAGCGGCCGCGATAGGTGAAATCAGGGACCTGCTTGGGAGCGCATCGGAAGACCGGCGTCGCGCTGCAGCCCATGCGATCGGGTGGAACCGGGGCCTCCGCGAGCTGCACCCCGGCGAGCTCGACCTGCTTCTCGAGTTGGCCGCTGACCCTGACGTAGTCGTCCGTCGCAGCGTTGCGCGAGCAGCTCAACTGCTTGCACCCCGCCGAACCGCTGAAGCAACTCGCCTTCTCGCCGCCATCCGGTTCGGCGATAGTCCGAGTGTGGCGAATGACATCTTCATGTGCTTCCGCGCCAACTTTGGCATCTCATGGGCCAATTTCTCCGACGCCGACATCGAACGCATTCGCGACGACCTGATCACCGTGCCTGAGATCGGCGGATACTCGCTTGCCAGCGCACTCGCGACTCGATCAGCGACGGACCCCGCGTGGGTGGTCCGCCTGCTCCAGGAGCGCGTCGAGCATGCCGAGTCGCTTGGGAGCGTGCGGCACTATGACGCCCTGCCGTACTCCTGGGATGCGCACCTTCGAGTCCGCGAAACCAGGGACTTTCTGCCGAGCCTCACCGGCATCCTCGCCTGGATCGCCGACGGTCTCGACTCTTGGCTGCGACGGCAGTTGGGGGCCGACTTGTTCGCCGCAGTAGCGAGTGGATACGACACCCAGGTCACCGAGATCTTGGGGAGCGCACTCGCTTCTGGCGCCGAAAGCATGACGCGGGCGGTTTCGGCGGTACTTGGAGAGGCGCCGAGGACCTTCATCTGGGACCAGCCGGACTTCGTCCGCGCAGCGTTGCACGCTGCCAACCGACTCGGCGACGACGCGCTCCGAGACATGTCGGGCGCACTCTGGGGCGCAACAATCTCTGGAGGTCGCACCGGTACGCCCGGTGAACCGTTCCCTGAGACGGTCGAGCAACGCGATAGGTCGCGCGAGATCGCCCGAGACTTGCCGGCCGGGTCGCTCGAGAACCGCTTCTACGCCGACATGGCGAAGTCGGCTGACCGGGACATTCTCCGTGAGACCAATGACGACCTGTCGACCGACGGACGGGTGTGGTGAAAGACCGCGAGCCAAGCTAGGTCGTGAACGGTCACGATAGGAACACGGCCACTTCCCCCTTCGCTGACCGACCTGCCGGACCTCCACGGCACTAGGGCACGTCTCCCAATCGGTGATTCGACCGTGCGTGCCCTCCGTCGTCTACGCTCCGGGAGCATGAAGAGGCGTCGACGCGGCGAGATCGTGTGGCGGGCCGTTGCCTGGTTCGCGTTGAGTGGAGCGCTCCTCACCATCGCGGCAGTAGCGACGGGCCTGCCCGGTTGGCTGCGCGTGTTGGCGGCGCTGCTCGGTGCAGTCGCGATGTCCTCCTACGCGATGGCGCTCAACCGACCGCAGCGGGGACACGGCGAATGAAGCCCTGGCACTTCGTCGTCGTTCTGGTCGTCGTCAGCCTCGTCTCCATCGCAGCCCTGCTGTGGCGAACAGCAAGGAAGACGAAGTAGATCCGTCGCGTCTAGCGGCACCTTGATGCGCGAGATCTGCAGGCGCGCCGACACCGTTCCGTGGCGCCCTCGCAGGCTGGCCGGGATCCGTAGGAGACTGGCCGCCTACGTCCGGCGCCACGCATGCGTCAGGTGACGACCGGTTCGATGAGCTGGGGTCCGTTGTTGCGGACGTTCCCAACAGCCGGGCTGACGACCCGCGGCACGAGATGCGGCTCGGGCACGGAAGCGACCAGATCACGCACCTGATCCGCGTCGGTCAGCGACGGGTCGAGCCAGGTGTCGATGAAGTCGTCGGGCAAGAGCAGCGGCGAACGGTCGTGGATGTGCCCGGTCGAGTCGGTGGCAGTGGTGGTGATGACTGCGCAGGTCCAAAGCCAGCGATGCGCGTCGTCATCAGCCTTGGTTGGATCGCGCCACAGCTCGTACAGCCCTGCGGCGGCCAGAGGCTCCTCGTTCGCGCCGGTGAGGTAGTAGGGCGTCTTCGTTCGTCCGTCCTCGTGCGTCTGCCACTCGAAGTACCCGTCCATCGGGATCACGGCTCGCCTGAGGGTCGCTGCTCGACGGAACGCGGGCTTCTCCGTGATGGTTTCCGCGCGGCCGTTGATCAGGTTGCCGCCGACCTTCGAGGCGGGTTTACCTGCGGGCGGCTTCGTCCAGCTCGGCACGAGTCCCCACGACACAGTCCGGAGCTGAGTTCTAGGACCGCCGTCGTTTGTCGAACCTCCGTGCGGAGGGCGCACGACGACGATCCGCACCGGGTCTGTAGGGGCGACGTTCCACGACGGCGGCGGCGTCGTGTCGACGATCTCATCGATGGCGAACTTGTCGCGGAGGTCTTCGTCGGACCGGAAGGATGCGTAGCGACCGCACATGCGTCCAGTATCCCGGCTGGCACCGACACAGGCTGGGCCGCTTACGAGCCGACGCCACGTGCATGCGTCAGCGACGGGAGGCCGAGGGGCACTGGGCCCGGTCGGCGTTGCGTTCGGTCGAGCGCAGCGAGCTTGCCGGCGGCGGCCTGAAGGCTGATCTCGAGGCCTTGCATCTCACCATGCCAGCCGTTCATTCGAGCTTCATCCATGCGGTCGCGCAGGTTGTCGATGATCGCAGCGAGGCGCGGTCGAGCGCGCGGATCGACCCGCAGCATCGGGCACCGGATGCAGGCGTGCTCGTGGCTGCACGGGGTGGCATAGGGACGGCCGCAGTCACCGAGCTCGAGCTTGCGGGTCTGGAAGTGGTGCTGGAACTCGGTCCATTCGGCGTCGGTCGGTTCTCGGTACTCCTCGGCCGGTCGAACGGCGCGTCGGGTGTCGAGGTACGCCCGGTAGGAACGGATCAGATCGTCGTTGAAGACCGCGGCGTAGCCCTGCGTGGTGACGAGACGGTTGTGACCGAGGATCTTCGCGGCGATGTGGATGGGCAGGCCGCCGGTGACCATCTCGGTGGCGAACATGCGCCGAAAGTCGTGCGCGGTCGCCTTGATCGGTTCGCCGGCCGAGTTCCGGATGCCTGCCCTGGCCCACGCGCGGGCAAGCAGCTTGTTGACCATGCCCGTGCTGATCACCCAGGCGCGGTAGTCGCGCGTCCGCTGGAACAGGTGCGGCAGCGGTGCTCCCCAGACACGCTCGTGGGCGTCGTAGCGGGCGACCAACGGTACTGAACCGCCACCGGTGGTCCTAAGTCGGCTGACGACGCTGGCGAGCACGCTGGCCAGCTCCGGGGTGATGACCAGCAGGCGCTCCTGGTTCGTCTTGGAGGGGACGATCTGGAGCAACGGGATGGTCTCACCGGTGTCCGGCAGGCGGTGGCTGACGAGCGCGAGCTGGGTGAGCTCGAGCAGCTCCTCCACGCGCACGCCAGTGTGCCGCAGAGTCTCGATGACCGCCCACGTCCAGAACGCGTCGTCCTCGAGGTGGGTGAGGTCGAGCCGTTCGCCGGTCCCGAGATCCTCGACCCAAACAGCCTCCTCGATGGTGCGGCGAACCGGGCCGGTCTGATCGACGCCGGGCGGCAGCCGCCAGTAGCGTCCGCCGGCGTGCTCGAAGATTCCTTCTGGTTCGCAGGAGTACCCAGCCGCGAGGAGCTCAGCCTGGCGGTGAAGGTGATCCTCAGCGCAGTCGACCAACCGCATCAGATGCGGCAGGCGATCACGGACGCGCTGATGCATCCGGGCGGTCACTTCCCTCTTGGCCTTCATGTAGCCCGTGGTGTCGGCGCGACGAACGGGGCATGGCACGGCCCACGGCGCCCATGACGGGTCTTCCAACGCCCAGGCGGCGATGTCGAGGTAGAAGGCGCGGACCGGCACGAAGATGCCGAGTGTCCAGCGTCGGGGACGGTTCGCGCCGTCGCGGTCCAGAACGGACTGGGTGCGCTGACGCCATGCTTCGGCGACGTCCACGGGTAGGTGTAGCGAGTCGATTCCGGGGTGGTGCGCCTCCAGATCCGCCCAGAAGTTGGCGAGGGTCCGGGCCAAGCCGGTGAACGTGCTGTAGTCGAGCGCGGGACGCCGCTCATTCAACCTGACTTGGGTCAAGAGCCTTAGTGCCTTGCGGGCTTCCTGATCGCGTCGAGGATGGCCTGCTTGTCGGCGGGGATGGCGGGTTCGGCGTCGCGGATGACGCCGTTGATCTCGATGGTCGCGGAGCGCAGTGGTCGTAGCTCGCGCAGGACTTTCCGGATGGACAGTCCGGTGCGGTCCTGGATCGTGCGGGAGACGGCCAGCGCGGTGAAGACGATGGTGAGGTGGGCTTCGATCGCGTCGCGTGTCCTCGCGAAGAAGGGTCTGGCCTGCAGGTCTGTCTTCGACATCCGGAAGGACTGCTCGACGTGCCACAGATCGTGGTAGCTGGAGATGACCTCGCCTGGGGCCATGACCGTGGCGGGGATGTTCGTGACGTAGCCCTTGAGGCCGGCGACCTTCCGCGCCCTGGCCAGGGCGGTCTCGTCGAGGGTGCGGGCGGTTCCGGTGGTCTTGACGAACCGGGTGGCGCGGGCGGGCTTGTCACCGTCGATGACTGATCGGGCGCGGTCCTCCTGCGCGGTCAGGGTCCGGTTGTCTCTCGCGAACCTCTTCGCGGAGTAGGCCCACACGGCCCGCCATGACGCCGGGGTCCCGGTCTTCGTCCACACGGGCTCGGCCTTGACGTTGACGTCATTGACGGGCGTCGCGCCGCGGTGCTTGGGGGTGATCGTGTCGATCATCTGCCCGTCGGTGAACACGGTGCCGTGCCACCGGTAGTGCGAGGCCAGGTCGAGGGGCGCGGTGGTCTGGCGGGAGCCGACGATGAAGGAGAACCCGGCGTCGTCGAGCTCGCGCAGGTTCGCACCGGAGAGCATGCCGGCGTCCGCGACGATGACCATGCCCTCGATGCCGTGCCTGGCTTGGAAGGACTTGATGACGGGCAGGATCGTGAGCGTTTCGGCCTTGTTCCCCTCGAAGCAGCCGATCTCGAGGGGGAACCCGGTCCTGTCTACGAGGAGGCCGACGACGATCTGCGGGTCGACGCGACGTTCTTTGGAGTAGCCGACCTTGCGCAGGTCGTCTTCCTTCTCCGCTTCGAAGTAGAGCGTGGTCACGTCATACAGCACGAGGGACACATCATCGCTGGCCTGCGCGAACGTGAAGCACGCCTTCGCGATCAGGTCCCGGTACCGGCCGTCCTGCGCCCGCTTCAACGTCCGCTTCCGCGTGGACAGCGACGCGGCGACCCGGCCCAGGTCGGACAGGACCCGGTCGACGTCGAGCAGCGAGGTCGGCTCCACGATCCGCGCGATCACCAGGTCGCGGAAGGTGTCGTCGCCGACGATGTCGAAACCGAGCTCGTCGAACACGCCCCCGATCGCGTCGTACAGGATCCGGGAGAACGAGCGCCGCAGCAGGGGCGCGGGCATCCACCCACGCGCACGGGAGGGCGTCTGCCCGAACAGGGCCGGCGGCTGCGGGACGGGAATCAACGGGGCGTACCTCGACACGGCCTGCAGGCCAAGGTCGAGCTCCAACTGCTGGTCACCCTTGATCAGATCGGCCGCCTCATCCATCAACAGGCCGAGCGCGACCTCGTCATGCGCCGACCCGACATGCCGCACGATCCGCCGCCGCCCGTTCACGGACTCGACGATCTGGACCGCCGTCGCACCCGACGCCGTCCTCACCCGCCGAACCCACACCACCCCGGCAGCGTACTTAGTGCCTCCAGGAGGACACTAACCCACAGAGCCACGACCATCACCGCAGGTCAGAGAACTGCGGATCGCGGGCTGTGGAGAACCTGACCGAAGTCAGGAGTCGAGCGCGGGACGCCGCTCATTCAAGTAGCGCACGATCACGTCACGTACGGGCCGGCAGGCCAGCTTGTAGGAGTCGACCAGCTCCTCGGTCGACAGCTGTCCGAGCTGGCGCATCGCGTGGAATGGAGAATCCGGGATCTGCGCGATGCCGCGCACGAGGTCCCACCCGATGCTGATGCCTCCGCGCGTCTGGCCGCCGGGCCGACCTGTCGCGTGCCGTAGCGCCATGAAGTCGTCCAGCGTCAGCTGATCCAGATCACGTCCGCTGTGTAGCACGAGCACGGTGAGGGTGTTCACGGCCTGGGTCCGCTGGAACTTGCGGAGTCGTAGGTGATCTGCGTTCTCGTGGACGAGGGCGAACAGATCGGGGCGGAACGTCGACCGAGCAAGCTCATAGAGCTTGCTCGACGCCAGGGTCCGCAGGAACCGATGGCTCGGCAGTATGAAGCGCACGAGCATTAGGCAGGTCAGGGCCTCGAGGATGCGGACCCGTTTGGTGTCCGAGCTCCGTGCGTCATCCCTGGTTATCTGCTCGATCCAGCCGGTGGTGTCGTCGGGGTTCGCGGCCTCCCAGCGCGCTTGCCACCCATCACCAGGTTGAGCTGCGAGCCATGCGAGGATCACGCGCGTCGAGTCCATCACCAGGTGCTGATGCCGGGGCGAAAGGCAGACCACTCGCTGGGAACTGGCGACAGCACCGAGCACTTCGTCCGCCGAGGCTAGGTCCAAGGGTCCACCCACGCCACCACGCGCTCCCCACACGGCACGCTGCTCCTCGGTGGACCGCCAGAGTGGAGGTCTGGGCGTGCGTGGGCGAGTCACCGGCGTCGGTGACGGGGCCCTCACGGCGTGCTCCCGTCGAAGAGGACAGCCATGTCTGCCGGGTTGTATCCCCGGGCCAACGTTGGCGGCTTCAACGTCGGGGCGGCACGTTGCTCAAGGTGAGCAAGCACACGCCTTGCCACCTCGGCGTCCTCTTCGAACAGGTAGATCGACGCCGTGGTGTCGATGTCGGCGTGTCCCAAGATCACCTGCACGTCGCGCAGCGTCAGGTTCGAGTCACGGGACATGCGCAGTGCTGCGGTGTGCCGCAGGTCATGCATGGACCAGTTGGTGCCGAGCGCGACGTTGACGCGGCGGAAGACCGCACGGAGCGCGTCGTAGCTAAGCGGCTGCTGTGCCAGGCCGGTCCCACGATCACGCCTCCGGACTGTGCGCCAGATCGCCTCGTTCGGGCCGAGCGGTCCGACGTCCGCGAGGTAGAGCCGCAACCAAACGAACGCCTCGGCGCTGGCCGGCAACCATTGTTCAGCGCGAGTGCCCTTGCGGATCACCCGCACCAGTTGTTCGCCCCAATCGATGTCAACGCCCCGCAGACCGAGCAGTTCTCCGGCCCGTGCCCCGTTGCTGACCCCGAGGGCGAGCAGTGCCCGGTCTCGGTGTGAGCGCAGCGCAGCGAAGACATCACGCCACTGCTCGTCCGACAGGGTGCGCGGCCGTCGCTTGGGGACAACAGGGTTGTAGCGGAAGCGACCCTCGGCCCGGAACGGTTCCATCGGGTTGTGGTGCAGGTTCGCTCGTCCGCGATGAGCAGGTTGCACGGGGTTAACCACCGGGCCCTCGCCGAGGTCCGCCCAGAACTCGTAGAACCCGCGAAGCACGGCCATCGCGTGCCGAACCGTCCTGGGCTGATAACGATCGTCGAGGTAAGCCTTGCGCGTGATCGGGTTCACCGTTCCCGCGGTCGCAAGCGAGACCGTCCGCAGTGCGGCGCCTGGTTTGGTCGCCGCGCCGAGCCACAGTGCGTAGTCCCTTACGTCTGCGGACGTGACGCATGCCCAAGACACCTCGCGCACACCCAGCCAGCGCCACCACCGGAGCAACGCGTACGCATAACTTCGCACGCTCCCCGCGCGATTACCCCTTGCCGTGAACTCGACGAGATAGCGACGGACGGGCTCGATCGGCGTGTCTTCAACGTCGACGACTACCCAAGGAGTCGGCCCCGGGTCCTCGACCACACTGCCCCATCGAGGCAGGTCCAGCACCGTTCGATCCACAGTCCACCTCATCCACGGTCGGTCAGTGGATGAGGTCTATCTGGTGCCCGGTCTGTCCGGCTGCAGGGCGGCGGCGTGTCGCCGCGTAGTCCGGTCAACACCCCCACCGTGCGACCTGGAGCGTCCGCGTGATCTCGCCCCTGCCCGGGCCCGCGTCCGTCCTCGCCGGCCGCTCGACGACGATGCGCACCGGGTCGGTCGGGGCCACGTTCCACGACGGCGAGAGCTCCACGACGTCGTCGGCGAGCTCGGCGATCTCCAGGTCGTCGGCGACGTCCTGGGCGCTGCGGAAGGAGGCGAACCGGCCACACATGGGACCATCTTCTCCCCGGCCGCCGACACGGGTCCCGTCCGCGCCGCTCCCAGCGGCCACCCAGGATCTCACCCGACCGCGCGGCGTTCATCCCCGGGAGACGACCCGTCGATGGTTTAGCGCCTGACCTGCGTCGACGCCCGAACCTCGCTAGCGTCGTCGTGTGGCACCGACGCGCCCGAGACACCTCCCGCTCCGCCGCACGCACCGAGTCCGGCACATCGTCGCCCTGACGCTCACGGGCGTGCTCGCGTTCGCGGGCGCCGCGGCCGCGGCCATGTACGTCGAGCTCCAGTCGAAGATCGACACGTCCGACGTCGACGCCCTGCTGGGGCAGGTCACCGACCGCCCGACGCTCGCGCCCGCGGACCCCGACGACCCCTACGCGGGTCAGGCGCTGAACGTGCTGGTCATGGGCACCGACTTCCGTGGCGAGGGCAACGACGCGCTCGCCGGCGACGGCGACGAGTTCCACTCCGACTCCACGCTCGTCGTCCACGTCTCCGGCGACCGGTCGTGGGTCGAGGTCGTCTCCATCCCGCGCGACTCCCTCGTGGACATCCCCGCCTGCCCCCTGCCCGGCGGCGGAACGTCCAAGCCCCGCCGCGGCGCCATGTTCAACGAGGCGTTCACCATCGGCGGCGGTGCGACGCAGGACGTCACCGGCGCCGCCGCCTGCACGATCCTCACTGTCGAGAAGCTCACCGGGGTCGCGATCACCGACCACGTCGTCGTCAAGATGAACGGCGTGATCGGCGTCGTCGACGCCATCGGCGGCGTGCGCATGTGCTTCCCGGAGCCCGTCAAGGGCTCGATGGTCGACCTGGACCTGCCGGCGGGGCAGCACACGCTCACCGGCTACGAGGCCATCAACTTCCTGCGCGCGCGCAAGGGCCAGGGGA
The DNA here is from genome assembly GCF_004135385.1 of Xylanimonas protaetiae. Classification (NCBI taxonomy): domain Bacteria; kingdom Bacillati; phylum Actinomycetota; class Actinomycetes; order Micrococcales; family Promicromonosporaceae; genus Xylanimonas; species Xylanimonas protaetiae. Next base: position 2,245,291 of record NZ_CP035493.1, read on the forward strand.
TGGGTCTCGAGCTCGGGTCCGACCTCGAGCGGATCAAGCGGCAGCAGGCGTTCTTCGACGCGATGATGCGCGAGGTGCTCGCGCAGAACGTCGTCACCGACTCGCCCCGGCTCTACCAGATGGTCGCGGCCGTGCTGGGGTCCATCAGCACCAACCCCGAGATCGGCAGCCCCGCCGCGCTGGCCGGGCTCGCCTGGAGCCTGCGCGACATCGACACCACGAACATCGTGTTCACGCCGCTCGCCGTGGCGACCGCCCCGACGAACAAGGACCGGGTCGTGTGGGTCATCTCCGAGACGAAGCCCCTGTGGGCCCGGATCGCGGCGGGCGACCCGCCGCCGAGCGTCGCGGCGTCGCGGTCGGGGGCTTCGGACGACGGCTCCGGGGACTCGGGCGCGGGCGGTGGCGGTGGCGGTGGCGAGCAGCCGCAGGGCGGCGCGTCGACAGACACGGGCGCGCCCGTGGGCGGCGGAGCGGGCAGCCCCACCGCCGAGCCGCCCGCCGGCAGCCCCACCGACGGCAGCCCCACCGCCGGCCAGGACGAGGCGACCCCGACCCCGACGCCGTCGCTCCTGCCCGGCGTCTGCCCCTGACCGACGGGCCCCGCGGCGAGGGCCGAGCGGAGCGCGCCAGGACGGCCGACGGGACGCGTGCCATGTCGTCGCGATGCGCCGTGGCTGCACCACGAACGCGCCGAAGGCCGTTCCCGGACCGGTCGACCTGGTTAGGTTCCGGCCGTGCCCTCCCACTCCCCGCGGCACGCGGCCGCCCCGCGTGCGCGCCGTGCCGCCCGCCGCGCGGAGCCTCCCCGCTCCCGCCGGCAGCCGCGGCACGCCCAGCGGCTGCGGACGCACCGCGTCGCCCGCGGGCTCGGCATGGCGCTCACGAGCGTGCTCGCGTTCTCGCTCGCCGCAGGCTGCGCCGTCTACCTCGACCTGGTCTCGGGGCTCCAGGTCTCCGACGTCGACTCGCTGCTCGCTGGGCGCGACGACCGGCCCACCGTGCCGGCCGACCCGGACGACCCGTTCGCGGGCTCCGCTCTCAACATCCTGGTCATGGGCACCGACTACCGCGGCGACGGCAACGCGGAGATCGCCGGGGAGGGCAACGAGTTCCACTCGGACACCACGCTGCTCGTGCACGTCGCGGGCGACCGCGAGCACGTCGAGGTCGTGTCCATCCCGCGGGACTCCCTCGTCGACATCCCCGCCTGCCCCCTGCCCGACGGCGGCCAGAGCCGGCCGCGCAACAACGCCATGTTCAACTCCGCGTTCGCGATCGGCGGCGGCCCGGGCCGCGACCTGACCGGCGCGGCCGCCTGCACGATCCTCACGGTCGAGCACAACACGGGCGTGCGCATCACCGACCACGTCGTCGTCATGATGAACGGCGTCATCGGTGTCGTCGACGCCATCGGCGGCGTGCCCATGTACCTGCCCGAGGCCGTGCGCGGCGACCGCTACGTCAACCTGGACCTGCCCGCCGGCGACGTCCGGCTCGACGGCGACCAGTCCATCAACTTCCTGCGCGCCCGCGGCGGCCGCGGCATGGGCCTCGAGCTCGGCAGCGACCTGGCCCGCATCACCCGTCAGCAGGCGTTCATCGACGCGATGCTGCGCGAGATCCTGGGCCAGAACCTCATCACCAGCACGCCGCAGCTGTTCCGGCTCGCCGAGGCGGTGCTCGCGTCGGTGTCGCCCGGGCGCGGGCTCGCGCGGCCCGCCGAGGTCGCGGGGCTGGCCTGGTCGCTGCGCCACCTCGACCCCGCCGCGCTCGTCTTCACGTCCCTGCCGCTGACGGCCGCGCCGAGCGACCCGAACCGCGTCGTGTGGGTGCGCCGCGAGGCCGACGTCATCTGGCAGCGGATCATCGCCGGCGAGCGCCCGCCGGAGCTCGTCGCCGCGCAGGAGGCAGAGCAGCACCCGGACGAGGCCGCGTACGAGGCCGAGGCCGAGGGCTGAGCCCTACGCCGGGCCGAGCCCGCGCAGGCGCTCGACCGCCTCGCGCAGCACGGCCTCCCGCTTGACGAACGTGAAGCGCAGCGCGTGGCGCAGCCGCGCGTGCGTCGGCGACCCGGCCCGGCAGAACGCCGCCAGCGGGATCGCCACCACGCCGGCCAGGTCCGGCAGCCGCCGCGACAGCTCGACGCCGTCCGCGAGCCCCAGTCGCTCGACGAGGCGCGTCCCGTCCGCCACCACGAAGTAGGTGCCGCGCGGCACGACGACGTCGAACCCCGCCGCGCGCAGGCCCTCGCACAGCAGGTCGCGCCGCGCCGCGAGCGACGCCGCGAGCTCCCGCGGGGCGGCGTCGTCGGCGAGCGCCTGCGCGATCGCGGGCTGGAACGGGGCGCCCGACACGTACGTGAGGAACTGCTTGACCGTGCGGACCGCCGTGACCAGCGCGGCCGGGCCGTGCACCCAGCCGATCTTCCAGCCCGTGAGGCTGAACGACTTCCCGCTCGACGAGACCGTCAGCGTGCGCTCCGCCATGCCCGGCAGCGTCGCGAGCGGCACGTGCTCCGCGCCGTCGAACGTCAGGTGCTCGTACACCTCGTCCGTGACGACGACGGCGTCGCGCTCGCGCGCCACCTGCGCGACCGCCTCGAGCTCGGCGCGCGTCAGCACGGTGCCCGTCGGGTTGTGCGGGGAGTTGACCAGCAGGATGCGGGTGCGCGGGCTCGCGGCGGCGCGCAGGGCGGCGACGTCGAGGCGGAAGCCGTCCGGCGCCGGCTCGAGCGCGACGGGCACGTGCGTCGCCCCGGCGAGCGCGACGACCGCCGCGTGCGCGTCGTAGAACGGCTCGAGCGTGATCACCTCGTCACCCGGACCGGCCAGGGCGAGCACGGCGCTCGCGAGCGCCTCCGTGGCACCCGTGGTGACCAGCACCTCGGTGTCCGGGTCGACCTCGAGGCCGTAGTGCCGCTTCTGGTGCGCGGCCACCGCCGCGCGCAGCTCCGGGACGCCCGGGCCCGGCGGGTACTGGTTGGCCCCCTGCTCGATCGCGCGCACGGCGGCGGCCTTGACGGCCTCCGGCCCGTCGACGTCGGGGAAGCCCTGCCCGAGGTTGATCGCCCCCGTCCGCACGGCCAGCGCCGACATCTCGGCGAAGATCGTCGCCGCGACGTCACCCGTCGGGGACAGCAGGCCGGTGGCGCGGGCGACGTCCTGCCACGCGCCGCGAGGGAGGTCCGTCATGGTCGCGAGGGTAGCGTCACGGGCCACCCGTCGACGCCCGCGCCGACGACGTCGCCCGCAGCGCGAACCCGTCCCCGACCGACGTCGTGAACCACGCCAGCAGCGGCGGGTGCGACCGGGCCGTCACCGTCACCCGCGCGGTGCGGCCGTCCGGGGTGCTCGCCTCGACCACCTGGAGGTCGGCGGGAAGGTCCGCCGGGAACGGGTAGTCGGCCAGCTCCTCGGTCACCGCGCGCGCGACGCCGGCGTCGGTCAGCAGCGGGCCGGCGCCCGCGGCCGCGAGGTGCTGGCTCGGGGTGGCCGCGTCGGCGGCGCTCGCGGCGAGCAGGTCGGCCAGGTTGTACAGGCGCTTGTTGTCGAGGTGCACCGCGGTGGCCGACGCCACCATCGCCACGAGCATGAGACCGACCACCACGAGCCCCAGCGCGAGCAGCAGGATCCGCCCGGACTCGCGCTCGGGCGCCGCGTCCCCGCTCACCGGGACTCCCCGTTCACCGGGTCTCCCCGTTCACCGGGACTCCACGAACTGGTCGACCGTCGCGCGGTAGCGCGACTCGACGGGGATCTCGAGCGGCACCCAGGAGCGCAGCAGCGCGGGCACGAACGGAAGCGGGACGACGGCGCGCACCGTGGCCGTGACCGTCGCGCCCGGTGTCAGGCACGGGTCTGCCGAGCACGTCACCTGGACGGCGTCGCCGGTCAGCGCGGGGCCGGCGTCGAAGCCCTGGTCCTCGAGCGCGAGGGAGACGGCCACGCGGGCGCGCGTCTCGGCGTCGGCGGAGGTGGGCGCCGTGACGACGGCGCGGGCGGCCTCGCGGGCGCCGCCGTCGACGGCGAACGCGCCGGCCTGCAGCCGGCCCAGGGTGAGGACGAGGTACACCAGCGGGATCAGGAGCAGCAACGCGGTGCCGATGAACTCGACGACGGCGGAGCCGCGCTCGGGGTCGACGGGCTCGCCCGCGTTCACGGTCGCTCCTCCAGCGCGTGACCGGAGACCGTCATCGTCCCGGACGGCCCGAGCAGCCCGACCACGGGCAGGGGCGCCCGCACGGTGATCTCGACGACGGGCAGGCCGTCGCGCACGGAGGTCCGGGCGACGACGTCGTCGGCGTAGCGCCGCGAGAGGGAGGCGCCGATGAGCGCCCGCGTCCGCGCGATCCCGTCGTCCGCGTCCCGGTCGGCGCGGGCGGCCACACGGGCGCCCTCGGACGCGGCGTCGATCACGAGCGAGCGCACGTGCTGGGTGAACGCCACCTGCACCACGCCCAGGAACAGCGCGAGCACGAGCGCGGCGACCATCGCGAACTCGGCGACGGCCGATCCGCTCTCGCCGTCCGACCCGCTCTCGCCGTCGCCCGACCCGCCCGGGCTCATACGCCGCCCGTCACGCTCTTGATCGCCTGCGTGAACGCGTCCTTGAGCATCGGGCCGGCGAGCGCCCACAGCGCGACCACGAGGCCTGCGGTCATCAGAGTGACGAGCACCCACCCGGGGACGTCGCCGCGCTCGGGGTCGAGGTCGGGCTCGCCAGGGACGGGCGGCTGCGGCGTGGTGTGGTCGGACATGACGTTCCTTTCGTGGGTGGTGCTACAGGCCCACGCGGAGCGTGGCGAGCGAGGGGAACACGGCGAACACGACCGTGATCGGGAGGATCAGGAACACGACGGGGACGAGCATGGCGACCTCCTTCTTGCCGCCGGCCTCCATGAGCGCGCGCCGCCCGGACTCGCGCACGTCCTGGGCCTGGGCGCGCAGCACCTCGGCGAGCGGGGTGCCGCGCTCCAGGGCGACGGCGACGCCCTCCGCGAACCGTGTCAGGGACGGCAGGCCGGTGCGGTCGGCCATGTCGGTCAGCGCCAGCCCGATCGGGGACCCGGCGCGCACGTCGGCGAGGGTGCGGCGGATCTCGACCGACAGGTCGCCGTGGGCGGTCGCGGCGACGCGCTCGAGCGCGGACAGGGGTGCCTCGCCCGCGGTGACCGCGAGGGCCAGCAGCTCGGCGACCGTCGGGAACTCGGCGACCATGCGCTCCTCACGCTGGGTGATCTGGCGGCCGAGCAGCTGGTCGCACGTCGCGAAGCCGCACGCCCCCGCGATGAGCACGAGGAGGGCGAGCGGCACGGGCGCGAACCCGCGTGTCGCACCGATGAGGAGCGCGAGCGCCAGCCCGGTGACGAGCCCCGCGACGGTCCACACCACCTGGCGGGCGCGGAACTGGTCGACGCTCTCGGTGGACCCCGCGCGGTCGAGGCGTCGGCGGACCTCGGCGCGCGGGCTGCCGAGCCGCTCGAACCAGTGCGCGACATCGGCCAGCCACGGTGCGAGCAGCCGCTCGACGGCGGGGAACGGCGACCGCACGGCCTGCTCGCGCAGCAGGCCGCTCGTCGCGTCACGCGGCCGCAGCGCCGGGGCGAGCCGGGAGGCCAGCGTGACCCGCCGACCGCGCACCCAGGCGACGACGAGCAGCAGCCCGAGCCCGCCGAGCAGCCCGATCAGCGCCCCGGTCGACGACACCCACGCGCTCACCGGAGCACCCGCCCTTCCTCGGGCAGGCGCCCGATCCGGATCATGAGCCGGTACGCGACCACCGAGCATGCGGCCCCGCCGGCGAGCACGAGCACGCCGGCGGTCGAGTCGTAGGCCCGGGCGGTCTCCGGGCGGGTCGCCAGGAAGGCGAGCACCACCCACGGGCCGGCCGCGGCGAGCCGGGCCGCGTTGACCGTCCACGACTGGCGCGCCTCGAGCTCGCCGCGTGTGCGCGCGTCTGCCCGCAACGACTACCGGGTGACGTTAAGCCGCAGTTCAGAGACCTGATCGACGACTGGACGGACCGGCCACATGCACGCATCGCATGCACGAGCGGATCAGGCCACCGCCGCAACCCATATGGCGGCTATGGAACTTACCCCTGAGCAGATCGAAGAGAGCCGACAGGAAGGGTGGCGGCTCGCCTACGAGCACCCCCTCACCCCGGCCGCAGCGGCAGCGCTGCATGCTGTCCTGATCCGTGCCCAAGACACCACCGCGTCAACCTTGGTCGCAGCCGCATGAGCGCCACACGGCTCCGCGTTGTCCCCGACCCCGCGAACACGCCACGGCGCGCCATCATCTACGCCCGCGCCTCCCGAGACCGAACCCGGCGCGCGAAGTCGACGAAGTCTCAGGTCGACCGCTGCGAGTGGGAGGCGAGCATGCGGGGATGGACGGTCGTCGAGACGGTTGTCGACGACGACCGATCGGCGTCGGAGTACGCGCGCAAGGGCCGTGACGGCTGGAGTGCCGTCGTCGAGAAGATCGAACGCGGCGATGCTGACGTCCTCCTGATGTGGGAGGGCAGCCGGGCGACTCGCGCACTCGACGCGTACGTCGACCTAGAGAAGCAACTGCGCCGCCGCAATGTGCTGCTCTCGTACGACGGCGAGACCTACGACCTGGCGAAGCCGTCGGACAGGCGCCGGGCCGCGCAGGATGCCGTCGAGGCCCGGTACGAGGCAGACCGGATCCGGGCACGCATTACCCGGCAGAAGGCGACCGACGCGCAGACCGGGTGGATGGCATCTCAAGTCCCGTACGGGTACCTGCGGACCTACGACAAGCGCACGGGAGGGCTCCTCGGTCAGGAGCCTGAACCCCACAGTGCCGCCGTTGTCAGATGGATGGTCGACGCCATCCTGGTCGACGGGATGACTCCGAACAGCATCGCCACCGAGATGAACCGCCGTGATGAGCCGACGCCTGGCGAGTGGCGGGAAATGCAGAAGGGGCTCCCTCGTCCCACCTCGCTCGGGTGGACGTCGAAGACCGTCCAGCAAGTGCTGCGGGGTCCGGCAATCGCGGGACTGCGGCAGCACCGGCCGGCCGACGGTGGCCCGGAAGCGCTGTACGAGGCGGTCTGGCCCGCGATTATCACTGCAGAGGAGCGTGACACCCTCCTGGCCGCGACGTACCGGACCGACCGGCGAACGCACCAGTCGAATGCTCCCGCCCACCTGCTGACGTGGCTGGCGCGGTGCGGGGAATGCGGCGGGGCGATCCGGCACCGCGCGCAGAGGAACAAGGGGCGCGTCCACCGCGCGTACCAATGCGCGAATCGGAGGTGCGGGCGCGTCTACATCCAGCAAGGACCGACCGACGAGCACGTCACGGCGGTCTTGATCGGGTTCGTGTCGAACCCTGCAACGCGGGCGACCTTGCTGGGGGTGGCGCGTCCGGCGTCGGCTGGGCTGGGGCTGATCGATGGCGTGCGCCGTGCCGCCGAGTTGACCTCGAAAAAGGACGACCTGCGGGTGGCCTTCCTTGCGGGGTCGCTGTCTGCGGAGACGCTGGGCGAGGTGTCGCGGGACATCGATCGGGAACTGGCGCAGATCGAGGCGGCACGGCAGCCTGCCCCGGTAACAGGTCCGGCCGTACTGCGGCTGGCGTCTTCGGATGACGTGGCGGCGACGTGGCGGGCGCTCTCGCTGGCGGACCGCCGTCAGGTACTGCGTGGCCTCTTCGAGATCACGCTGACGCGGGCTTCAGCCAAGGGTCAGCGCACGTTCGACACGGGTCGAGTCGTAGTGCGCCGGGCCTAGTGGTCGAGCGTCTCTGGGTAGCGGGCCAGCCTCGGGTTCTGGCGCAACTCCGGTCTGACGCTGGTAACGCTGCCGGGAGCATGCTCGCAAATGCGAGCGTCGGCGGGTCGCGAGTGTTTCCGCCTGGGTGTCGGGGGGAAGTCCTACGGCTGGTCGTGGTCACTGACGTGGTGCGCTGCATTCGGGGAGGCCTGGTCCCCTCCTCACAGCATCGAGGAGGGGTGTGTCCCACCAGCCACCTCGGGTAGCGGCGCATACCTCGCGGCCTTCGATGGCTGATGTCTTCACCCACGTCGGCTCCCGCATGGCCGTCAGGAGAAGCGTGAACGACCCACGTTCGCCGATCACGTAGCCCACTACTGGGTCGGTGTCCTTCAGGACAACTCGCTCCCTGGGCACCCAGGGCTGGCCGAGGGAGACCGCGAGGATCAAGCCAATGCTCGTGGCCATAAGCCATTGGGCTGAGTCCCGGCCAATGCCTCGCCGCCGCGTGTGCTGCCCGCTGGCCCGGTCCCCCCGCCGTGCGGCTCGGAGGCGACTTGCGACCGCCACGATGTAGGCAGCAATCAAAGCCGTCAGGGCTATGGCGGTCAGCGGCGTCAGAAACGGGAGGACGAGAGTAGCAACCGGCACGACGAGTAGAGCGGAGACGACCTTGCTCACGAACGACGCGCCCGGTGCGTTGCCTCGGCTAATTGTGCGCTGTACGGGATCCGAGAAGTAGAACGCGGGAAGCACGGTCGCCGCGAGCGTGGCGGCTGAGGCGACGAGCACCTGGGGCCGGTCAATCGCGCCGAGCACCGCGAGCATCGTCGGAACATCGAGACCCGAGAAGACGTAGGCCTTGACGACGACGTAGCCAACGAGAAGGCCAGATGCAGTCAAGGCGAGGTGCCGCTCGACGGCATCGACGACTCGCCCGGACGGCGTTGGTTCGTTTGTCGTCACCCGATGAATCGTGACAGAGGCGTCCGACATGGAAAGACAAGGCGCGCCAGCAGTGCCAGCCCAGTAGCGCCCACGGGGCAATCGGCGGAAGCGCGTCTGTGCGGCCACTCCGAAGGGCGTGGCCTCGGTGGCACGCCACCCCACAGGTCGGCGGACCCGACGCTCGAACGGCGCCGTATGCCGCCGTGCGGCCCCCAGCCTGCCCCCGGGAATCGGCGGAAGTCCGCTGGTTCGTGCCGGTGCCCCCGTGCCCCCTCGTGGCGAAGAAGACTAGGGCAGCCGTCCCGACCCCGCGGGTGTGATGCAGATCATGGGCCGAGTCTCGGCTGCTCTCTCCTCCGTCCACGAGTCGGTGTTGCTTGAGGGCATGGGGGTAAGTACCTCGGAATCCGCAGAAACTCGCCGATTCTGAGGGGGCATGGGTGGGGCCATCGCGAGGGCAGCGGGGGGCAGACCAGGCTCCCACGTCGTCACATATGGACTTCATGAGCAACAACAGCACCGCCGTCGCGGTCCCCCCGTCCCCCCGTCCCACCTGCCCCGCGTCCTCCGCATCGTCCACGTCCTCCGAGTCCTCCACGACCGTTGCCCCGCACCCCCTGCCGCTGTTCGCGATGTCCGACTACCACTGCGTCGGCTCCACCTCCTCGGGCGCGGCGAAACTGCGCGACTCCGCCGTTGCGCCGCTGGTGGCGGCAGCCCGTGGGTACGCCACCTTCCTCAACGACAAGGCCGACCTGAAGCGGGCCAAGGACATCCTTGGTGTCACGTCGATGGCGTCCGGCAACGGCCGCATCTTGCGTGAGTGCGTCAGCACAGGTGACACGTTGCTGATGCCGTGGTTCGACGCGAACACCACGTGGCGGCACGCCCACGAGAACGAGATCGCGAGGCGGGGTGTGGCTCACCAGTTGCGCCCGTCCGCGCCGGTGAGGTTTCCGGGGGACAAGAAGGAACGCAAGTACGTCAACCTCAAGGACCAGGGCACCCGGATCGACCTGCACCCTGCGACCCCGCTGTCGTGGCTTAACTCCGGTCCGGACCAGCCGCAGACGATCGTGATCGCCGAGGGGCTCATCAAGGGCGACTCCGCCCTGACGGCCGTCCTTCGCGCTGCCGGGGTGTCCGACGAAGACCTGATGGAGCCCGGGGAGGGTGCCGACCCGGCCGCGCGGTTGCGACAGGTCATGGAGGCGATCCCGGCCGACAAGCGGTTCCTGATCCTGTCGGTCGTCGGGGTGGGCAACTGGCACAAGAACTCCGAGTGGAACACGATCGCCCCGGTCGGGCGTGACTGCTGGGTGACGTTCGACGCCGACCTGGCCACCAACCACCAGGTGTGGTCACAGGCCGCCCAGATGCAGGACTTCCTCGAAGCCAAGGGCGCCAAGGACGTCTTCTTCGTGGACCTGTCCGCGGCCGGTGCCACCGGCGCCAAGGACGGCCTGGACGACTTCCTCGCCCAGGCCGGTGTGTGGGGCGACATCGGTGCCAACCTTGTCGATTTGCCTGAGGCGCCGCTGCGTTTGGACGACGACGGCTTGTCGGACCCGATGGTCCGATTCCGGGTCTCGCCGGACGGGTCTGCGACGCAGCGGAAGGTCGCGACGCCGGACGGCGGGTCCTATTGGCAGGACCTCCTGCCGTTCGGCGGCCGGATCGCCTTCTACGAGACCGTCCGATCCCCGCGACAGTCCGAGATGGCGAGCGGGGTCGCGGAGACCACGCCCAGCCCGGACGATGAGACCAGGGCGACGATCGAGGTCGCGTACGGGTGTGACGGGGAGGTTCGGACCGCTGTCGTGCGGGGACGTCAGCGTGTCGTCGATGCGCTTCCTGCCGAGTGGTGGCGGGAGGGGGCGTCAATCCCGCGCACGTTGTCGGCGGTGTCTGGGTGGCCGCCGCGTCGTCAGGACGGCGAGGCGTTCTTGGAAGCGATGAAGGGCAACGGCGCGCCCGACGACCGTGTGCTGTGGGATGTCATGGGGTGGATGCCGTCCCCGCCGGACGGGTCTGGCCCCGTGTATGTCGTGGGTGACTGTGTGATCGGGAAGGATGGGCAGGTCTCCACCGACGACGTGCGCGTGGAGAACCCGCTGCCCATCGCGGAGAACTTCGGCGTCGTGTTCCCTGACCCCGACGTCGACTGGGTTGAGCAGGCTCTCATCGACGCCCGCGAGGTCATCGACGTGTACCTGCACTCCGGGGCGTGGACAGACCCGAGCATCGCCCACACCGTCCTGGCGCTTGCCCTGCGCCCGGCGCTGCCGCTGCTGCCGCGCGCCGCCGCCTACCTGGTCGGTGGTCCCGGTTCGGGGAAGTCGTTCACTGCGGGGCACATCATGTCGTTCTGGCAGTGCGGGCCCGACCGGTGGAACGAGAACTCCCTGACGGGCACCGCCGACGACACAGTCGCGTCCTCGGAGATCAACCGACACCACTCGAACATCTGGGTGGTCGACGACCTGGCCCCGTCACCGTCCAAGCAGACGTCGGAGCGTCAGCAGGCGGCCGTCGGCTCGATGATCCGGTCCAACTTCAACCGTCGGTCGCGGTCGCGCGCGACGGCGGAGATGGGCCTGCGGCGGGCGCGCCCGCCGCGCGCCCTGCTCATCGTGACCGCGGAGAACGAGCCGTCGGTGTCGTCCATCGCTGACCGCGTCATCACGCTGCGATTCGGCAAGGGTGCCCTGGCACCCACCACGGAGCCGACCGACCGGCTGCGTGTGCTCCAGCGGGAGAACCCCGCCCCGGCTCGACTGATGGGCGCGCTCTTGCGCTGGCTGGCGACCGGCGTCGCCGAGCCCGGCAAGTGGCTCGACCTCAACGCGGACCTCATCGGGGCACGCAACGGCTTGGAGTCGGCGTGCGCGAAGTGGATCGAGTCACTCTCCGGTGGACCAGACGCCGCCAAGGGCTCCCCGGCTCGTCAGGCGAAGATCGCCGCGGACCTGCTGCTGGGACTGTGGGTCTTCCGCGAGTTCCTCGACTTCCTCGGCGTCCTGGACGAGCCGCTGTTCGAGGCGTTCAGCAAGACCAATAACGACATGGTGCTGCGCGAGGCCGGGTGGTTCGACGCCGACGGCAAGCCCGTCCCCGACGGCGACCCGACCGGAGAGTTCCGGCCCACCCTGTACGCCTACTCCGCCTACGAACCGGTCGTCCGCCAGGTCATGTCGACCTACTCAGAGCGTGCCTCACGCTCCATCGGCGCTAGCATCCTCGAAGCCGTCCGCTCGACCCTGGAGTCCGGCAAGGGCTACCTGTCGGTCCCCGAGAGCCCGGACGCCTCCCCGGCCGACGTGTTCGGCCGCAAGGGCCTGAACGCCCGGATCGGGTGGCGCGGAGAGAGCCCGGCACCGGGGGCGACCCACATCGGGGCGATCACGAAGATCAACGATGCCCGATCCCCGCACAACGGCGAACTGGTCGTTTTGCTGAACCCATCGGACGCGTACTGCGCCGCATCCCGCAATCGCGAGGACGTGCTGCCGCACGGCACCAGGGCCGCTCAGGTGTGGGAAGCCGTGTGGGACGAGGGCCGCGCGCTTCCGGAGAACCAGGGCTGGAAGCGCAACACCGACTCACGGGGCCGGAAGCGCGCGTACGTGCGCGCCCGGCTCGGCGGCGAGGTCATCAAGGGCGTCCCGGTCCTGCTCGACGTCCTGCTCAACGGCGAGGAGGCCGACCGCGCGTAGGGTCCCGGTGGTGGCGCCCTCCGGCCGATGGTGGGCACCACCACCGCAGACCGCTCGCCCGCGACACTATGCGCCAGGCCCGGGCGCCAATCACGCCGGTAATGCGACCAGGCTCGGGAGTCATCCCACACGTTCATCAGGAACGTCCGACGGTTCCTTGCCCCTCATGTGTGGGGATCGAAGGAAGGTGTGGAGGGTGGCGACCAGGTCGTACCTCTTCCTTCGGGAACCGTCGGACGTTCTGAGTCGGGTGTGCCAGTACCGTGGCTAGCGCAGCGTGCCGCTGCTCTTCGGTCAGATTGGCCGGCTCAGGCGGGAGATGCGCCGCACGGGCGTTGTCTGGCGGAGCGTGATGGTGAGGCCGTCGCGCACGATGTCGAGCAGCAGGATCATGGGGTGCCCGACGGCGGTCTTGCCAGGCACGTCGATGACACCGTCTGCGGCTTGCCCGGCCGCGAGGAGCGGCACCCAGGCCCGGTCGCGGCGCAGCACCGCCACCTCGCGCCCGGGGTCCTCGGTCCCGCCGGGGAGGCGCGCCACTCTGGCCCCGTCGGGGGTGGTCTCGACTAGGTAGCGGGTCCCGGACGCGGTGTCGACGAGCCAGCAGGCGCCGGGCATGGCGAGCAGGTCCGCAGCGACCACTGGCGTGTCAGCACCCACAGGGCTTCCCCGGAGTCACGGCGGTGGGCTGGTCGGTGTTGCGTGCGACGATGACCGTCGCGACGGCTGTCCACACGGTTACGTGCGGCACCCGGTGGTGATCGGCGAGCGTCGTGATCCAGTCCGCCATGGCCTGGGGCACGCGTGCGGCGGTCCGCACACGGGCGCCTCTGGGCCGCTCTCCACGTAGGTCCAGGACGGCGTGCTCGACGGCCGGGTCCCGCCACAGTGCGGCACGAGTCACCTCGTCACGCAGCACCTGCGACGTGGTCGTTCCCTCCCGCTCGGCGACTGCGCGCAGGCGGGCGAACAGTCCTTCGGGAAGATCGAAGTTCGCGTGGATCGGCACCTCGGACCGCATCGTGGTTCTCCTTGTCGTGGGATGCCCGGGTAGTCCCGGCTGCGGGGTACTTGTCCGGGCGAGCGCAGGTTCGAAACCGGCACAGTCGTGCCAGCAGGGGCCATCACCGTCATGCGGAGACGCCACCCGCAATGTGGAGATGCGGCCTGGCCCGGGTCCCCGCCTCAGAATGGGGGATCGTCCGAATGCTCCTGCCAGGGTGAGCGCGGCTCGGCTGCCTCGCTCGTGGGTTGGCTTTGGTCTCGCGCGGGATCTGGCGGGGCTGGGGCGCCGTTGTCGGCGTTCGGTGCTGGCCCTGCGGTCGTCAGAGGCAGACCTCGGTCGGAGTCGTTGGTCGTCCACCGTGCGGGTTGATCCTGGCGTTGCCAGGCGGCGTCGGGTCGATCGTTTGCGAGCCCGTCGGCCAGGAGAAGGTCGATGAGGTGCGGACCGCCGCCCGGTGTCCGGTCCGAGAGGGCGAGGTAGAACGGCAGCCTGACCAGCCACGAGTACGGGGTCTCGCCGCAGGTGGAGGCATCCTCGCCGCAGCCTGAGCAGTTCTCGGCGGTGTGGAAGCGCAGGTAGAGCGGCTCGCAGTCGCGGACGAGTCGCTCCAGCACCCAGCCGGTGAACCCGACATCGAGACGGTCGATGGCCCACACGCGGTCGTTGGTGTCGAGGAGGAAGGTGCCCTGCTCCAGGACCCACGCTTCGATGCGCACGCGAGCCCTCATCGTGCGTCCCTCGGCGCGGTCAGCGCCTGGTAGATCGAGGACCGTGAGACCCCCAAGCGCCGGGCGGCCTCGGCCTTGGGCACACCGGCGTCGATGAGCGCTCTGGCCTCTCCGGCGAGGGACGCCGTCGCGACGGGCTTCCGGCCCCGGTACTTTCCCTTCGCCTTGGCGATAGCGATGCCTTCTGCCTGGCGCTCCCTGATCAGCGCGACCTCGAACTCGGCGATCGCCCCCATTACAGACAGCAAGAGGGTCGCCATCGGATCGGTTGCGTCGGCCGCGAAAGTCATGCTCTCCTTCGCGAAGTGAACTCTGACTCCGCGGGCGACGAGGTCGTCGACGATACGGCGAAGGTCGACGACGGAGCGTGCGAGCCGGTCGAACGATGCGACGACGAGCGTGTCGCCGTCTCGGAGCCAGTCGAGCGCGTCCCGCAGCGCGGGGCGGTCGGTCGTGCGGCCCGACGCCTTGTCGACGAACCAGCGCTTGGGCTCGCCACCGATCGCTTCCCGGATGGCGTGCTCCTGGCGCGCCGGGTTCTGATCGATGCTCGACACCCGGGCATAGCCGACCTGATCGTGGCGGATCGCCGTCGACACCGCGTTCTGCCCGTTTGGGGTGACCCCGCCCACAGGGTTGGCGTTCATCTCGTCCTCCCACCTCAGTCACACAGCAGGTGGGATGGGCGGGGCCTCCTTCTCCATGGCCAAGTGGGCTACACCTCAGGTGGACAGCGGAGTCGAGCGGAAGGCGTGGGCCTGCTACTTCCTGATGACGACGACCCGGGTTGGCGTCGAGGAATGTCCTGGATGCCGTGATGTAGGACTCCGGAGTGCCGGTGATTCGATCCGAGTGGTCGAGCCGGGCCGGCCCGACAGGAACGCCTTCGGCGGGCGCCTCGTGAGGCGCGAGTTGAGATCGCGTGTCTCTTCAAGACCGGGGACGAGGAACCCTTCGGTCCCGCCGACTTCGCGTCCACACGGGATGCGCACCGGCGTCTTGGCGCACTCGACCCAGTGCGACGGCGCGCGCAGGCTTGGGGGCGGCGCGGCTACCGACCCGGAGGAGTCGACGGTCGTTCAATCACAAACCGTTGCTTGCCATTGACGGTGAGCATCTGGTTGAAGATGTCAATGGTCTCCTGGCTGAACTGCGCGGCGTGGCGCCGCATGTACTTGACAGTCAGGCCGAAGTCGAACTCCCACAACTTCGCGATCCAAACCTCGAAGGAGGGGTCGTCTTTGAGGTTCCGTGCCATCGAGAAGAACATGACGTTGTCACGGATGTCCCCGGTCGATCTCCGCACGCTCATGTGACTCCCCACGTTTGCGCTCTCGTCGTGGCTCGCTGTGCTTCCGCATCACACTGCACGTCGATCAAATGGCGTCGCCTAGGTGGCGCTGGGCGCTAGCCCCAAGCGCAACACCATCGATCCGACGGTGATGCCTACGAGATCCTCGGTTGGCGCGCGGTGACCGGCTCCCATCGTGCCGTGATCGGCTCCCATGGTGATGAATGCGCCTGCGGCGCCCGGAACCACTGCGGTCCCGGCGTGGCAACGGTCAAGTGAAGGACGTCTGCGGCGCCCTTGCCGTCCCGATGTCGGGTCACACCTCCTGTGGCATACGCACGGTCCTCAACGCCCACGCCACGACGGCATGCCAGAGCGACACCTGCTGGAAGGTGCCGCTGCGAGGCGGACGGTGAACCGCACCGCGACGCCACGTTGGAGCCTTCGATGTCGCGGCGACCTTCCATCGCGAGGAACGTGACGCCGCGCAGCGCGTCCCACGCCGGGTGAGCCTGCCCAATCCCGCGCACTGCGCCGGGTCGCATCCGGTAGCGGGCGTCGGATCGGCAGTCCTGTCCGCCGCCTTGGCCGCGAGAGATAGTCCACCGGGAGTGCTGGACTGGGACGGGCCGCCCTCGTCTTGGGCGAGTGGTGTGTGCGAGCGCGGAGCCTGATGACTCGGCTTCAGGTCGTCGTCCTTGCCAAACCCCGGTGCGAAGGGACCGCCTGCGGCAGTTTGGATCCGGCGTTTGTCACGCTTGATCTCGCTGAACCCGGATTTGCGTAGAGGTTGCCGACCTGTCAGCCGACTGCGGGCGTGGGGACCGGTTGGGGTCCGCTGCGAGGCTCAGCCTGTGGTGCTGCGCGCCTCGCGCAACGCGCTTCAAGGCCTGGCGGTCCTGGCCAGCGCCTATCGTCCTGACCATGGCACACGCAGCCGATGTCGGTTCTGCCGTGACCCGGCATGTCACGGTCCGCACCTCGATGCGTCCGCCGCGCGCAGTGATTCTGTTCCGTGGGGACGAGCATTGGCGTCGGTGGGCGACGCTAGCCCTCGCCGCGGCCCAGGAGACTTGGGCCGGTGGCGGGCACCTGATCGTTCCCTACTCGGACGTGGGTGCGATTGCCCCGGTGCTCATGCCGGTGCTCGCCGCCTACGACCCCGACCACGTTCTGTTGTTCGAGCCCACGGCGCGTCAGTGGGAGACGGTCGAACCCGGCCGGTTCCGAATCAACGACTCAGACGGGCAGGCTCTGGAGGGTGACGAACGTGTCCGCCTTCTCGCGAGCGACGCTGGCGAGTTCCGTCCTCACGACGAGGCTGGTGCGATCGCACGCGACTACCTTGTTCGACACCTGACTCCGTTCATCGAGCACTGGGCAGATGACGGCACACTGTTGAGCCTCGCGCAGTCGATTGCGACGGGCGAGGCCGCAGAGTTGACGCGTGCGCCAGGCGTGGACTTGGCAGCGGCTCACATCGCCGTACCCCAGTCCTGGACGTCCGACGCCGCTCTCGTTGCAGGCTCGGTTCTGGGGTTTCGCGACAAGGATGGGGCAGAGCCTGAGGCGATCGACGATCACGAAATCCTGCGATACGCCTACGGCACCCGGAGTAAGGGATCGCCGCCGGCTGCGCTCTGGGTCGGGTCGGCGTCCGACACTGTCCGCACGCGGAACGAGCTCCTCGACGCCACGGTTTCTGACCTCACGAGTGGGTTCTCCAGGGAAGCCGGTGTCGTCGTAGTGGGCGACACGGCAGAGGACTTCACTCTCGCGATGGCGTATCGGCTCCTCCTTGGCGCGGGGATTTGGGTCACGTCCGAGATGCTCGCCGACGAGAGGGTCCTGAACCTCGCCGTGGGCTCCGTCGTGCGCGACCTGGGCTGGCGAGCACGGAACCGCGCGAGTCACGTTCGATGTGTATCGGCGTCGCTGGATGAGGGCGCCCTGACGGACGCTCTCCTCTCAATCGAGTCCTCAGCCATCTACAGCATCGGAGGGATCGAGCCCAAGGATCGGCTCGCCCCGACGCCACCACCCGATCTGCGTAGCGGCCTGCGACGCAAACTCATGGTCGAGGGTGTCGGGGACCAGCGCGCTGTCGCTGTGGAGGTGAAGGACGACGGCACGATGGCGATGGTCAACGCGTTCGTTCCGCCGGTACCTCAGCAGTCACGCCTGGCGGATGACGGCTACTGGTACGTCGACGTCGCGATCGACGGATCAACGATGCCCACTGGCCGCGCGCTTCGAGGCGATGCTCTCAGTCAACCAGCGACGTGGCCCGAAGCCGTCCGCTCCGGAGCCGACGGCCTGTCGATGGCGACGTCCTCCCGTGGCTTCATCCCCGCGGGGGCGGTGCTCACCTCACGGCTCGCACACCCACGCCTGGTGAGTCTCGGGGTCCAGTCGTGGGTCGCGCACATGGCCCGGGCCGACGGGTTCGACGTTTCCCACTCCCAGGCGGGGCAGGCCGCGCGTCTCGCTGAGCGGCGCCTCGGTTCTAGGCCCGCACTCACCGACCTGATCGCCAGCCCGTTCCACCATGTGCTACTGGGCTTCCAGCAGGTCGAGCCGCACCGCGCAGGTGCCCCGCGTGGTGCCGCCAGCGGCGATGCGACACCGTCACGTCTCCTCCTGGACAAGCGCCCATACCTCTCGTTCTCGCAGATGCTCGCGCTAGTCCCAGACGAGAGCGACGTCTCGGACAAGCCAGCCTGGCTACGGGCACAGTTCGATCTGCTCCAGGACCACGGGCTCGCACGCATGGGCGTCGTCTTGCGGTGCGAGGACTGCGGTCGCCAGTCCTTCATCGGCGTCGACGACATGTTCCAGCGGTACCGCTGCCCGCTGTGCGGAGCGAGCAACTCCCTCACCTCGGCGCGCTGGTGGAAAAGCGAGGCGGAGCCCTCCTGGATGTACGACCTGCACAGTTCGCTCCGCCAGATCGCGACGCAGCGAGGTGACCTCCCCATGCGAGCCGCCGCTCGGCTCTCCGCATCCGCCCGCGGCACGTACGGTGACTCGTCGGAAGTCGAGTTCATCCAAAACGGGCACAGTTACGCCGAGATCGACCTCATCGCCCACGCGGACGGCGACGTCGTTATCGTCGAGGCAAAGGCCGGAGCCAAACTCGGTGACACCGACAGGCGGCGAGGACGGCAGGCGGCCAAGTTGGCCAGGGTGGCCCGGACGCTGCGCGCCGACCGTGTCGTTCTCGCGACAGACCAGTCGAGTTGGCCGGAAGCCGATCTGGTGCGGGTGCGGACCGCTGTGGATGCCGAGTACCGCGGCCTGCGCGTACCGCTCGTCGAGGCGATGGTTGACCTCTAGGCCGCTGGTCGTCCATGTGGACGGCACGCGTCAACGGTTCGTGGCGCGCGGGTCTGATGGGTACGCCGCTGCATCCCGGACTCACCTGGCGGGGTCGATCGCCGCCAGTTTGCTGCGACGTCACGCGCGACACGTCAACGCCTTCGCCCGCCGGGGTGACGTCCGCATCCGCTCAGGTCTGTAACCTTCCCACGTGCTGCTGGACGTCGCATCAGACGCACAGCGAACGTCTCGCCGCAACGATGGAGGCTGTACACGTGGGCACCCTCGACCCCTTGATCGAGCAGATCACCGACCCGGTGCTGCGCGCCAAGATCGCCAAAGAGGTCACCGAACTGGAGAGTCGCCGCACGTTCGGACTCATCTACGAGAAGCACCTGCCCGAGGCCATTCGCCTGCCCGGGGCCGAGGTGCGTCGAGGCGCAACCGTCATGCTCCGCGACCGTCACGAGGAGGCTGTCTGGACCGTCACGGGTTTGGCCGACGGTCAGGCGACCCTGCGTGACGACGATGGCAATACCACCAGCGTGCCCGTGGCGGATCTCGTGGTGGCACGCGTGTTCGGACAGCCCATCTACCCGGGCCTGCGTGCGACCGGCTCGATCACGCGCGGGGGCGAGAAGCCGCACCACCTGGTCATCAACGGCGAGAATCACCACGCCCTCCAGACTCTGCGGTACACGCACGCCGCGATGGTCGATGTGATCTACATCGACCCGCCGTACAACACCGGCGGAGACTTCACTTACAACGACAAGTACATCGGCGCGGACGACCGATACCGCCACTCCAAGTGGTTGTCGTTCATGGAGAAGCGCCTGAGCCTGGCGCACGACCTGCTCAAGCCAACGGGCGTCATCATCGTCGCAATCGACGATAACGAGTACGCCCACCTCAAACTACTTATGGACGACGTCTTCGAGCCGCAGAACTTCCTCGCCAGCCTCGTCTGGCAGGGCAGCGGGAAGAACGACGCCCGGTACACCGCTGGCGGCGTGGACTACATGCTGATGTACGCGAAGAGCGAGGCTCGACTCACCGAGGCCGACGTGAGATGGAAGGAGCCAAAGCCAGGAATCGAGGACGCCTTGGGG
The DNA here is from genome assembly GCF_004135385.1 of Xylanimonas protaetiae. NCBI lineage: Bacteria > Bacillati > Actinomycetota > Actinomycetes > Micrococcales > Promicromonosporaceae > Xylanimonas > Xylanimonas protaetiae. The sequence continues at coordinate 2,265,160 of NZ_CP035493.1, forward strand.
GCGGCCGAGACGGCATGGAGCGAGTCGGAACACGACCCGGCAGAGGCAACGCGCCGCTTTCGGGCCGCGCTCCGACCGATGCGGTCGACCCTCGAACCCGCAGTCTTCCGCTATGACCAGATTGACGACAGGGGCCGAGTCTTCCAGGCGACGGATGTCACGAGTCCCAACCGGCGCGAGAACCTCATGTACGAGGTCATTCATCCAGGCACCGGCCGGGCGGTCCGCACGCCCGCAAAGGGGTGGCGATATGCCCGCGAAACGATGGACGCGCTGATTGCGGATGACCGCATCCTGTTCGGCCCAGACGAGACGACGATGCCTCGATTGAAGCGCTTCCTCACCGACCAGATGGATCGGGTGCCGTACCCGACATTCTCACAGCCGCGGATGCCGGGGTCGAAAAAGTTGGAGGTCATTCTCGGGGAGCAGCGATTCAAGTTTCCCAAGGACCACGACGTCCTTGCTCGCTGGATCGGGACGGTCACGCAGAACAACCTTGATGCGGTCGTGCTCGACTTCTTCGCGGGCTCAGGGTCGTCGACACACGCCGTAATGGCGCTCAACGCCATAGACGGTGGGCGTCGCCAGAGCATTGCGGTGACGAACAACGAAGTCGACCAGAGCACCGCCGATGCGCTAAAGCGTCAAGGGCACAAGCCGGGCGACCCAGTATGGGAGGCACGGGGCATCTACCAGTACGTGACCCGGCCCCGTGTGGAGACGGTCGTCACCGGCGTCCGGCACGATGGATCGGCGTACTCCGAGGGCCTGAACGAGAACGTCACCTTCGCCGATCTCACCTACCTGGATCGATCTCACGTCGAGCGCGGACATGCGTTCGAGGACGTCGCCCATCTGTTGTGGCTGCTCGCAGGCGCACGAGGAGCCGTGATCGAAGAGGAGACCGAGACGTTCGCCGCGCCCGCGGACGCCCACTACGCGGTGTTGTTCGATGAGGACTGCTGGTCCGACTTCGTCGCGACCGTCAAAGACCGCGACGACCTGACGCACGCGTTCGTCGTTACCGACTCTGATGCTGCCTTCTCGCACGTCGAGTCGGTCCTTCCGGATTACGTGCAGGCGGTCCGCCTCTACGAGTCGTACCTGTCCGCCTTCGAGATCAACGTCGGGGGTCACTGACCATGTCGATGACCCTCATGGGTTACCAGTCGTCTGCTGCGTCCGATGTTGTGCGCCGCTATCGACGCGCAGCATCTGCCTTCGGCGAGGACAACGAGCGGTGGGCCCTCTCCTTGTCTGCGCCGACCGGCTCCGGCAAGACGATCATGGCCGCGGCGATCATCGAACGGCTGATGTTCGGCGGCGACGGCCAGCCTGGGAGCGACAGGCTCGCGGTGCTGTGGGTGTCGGACAACCCCTCGCTCAATGAGCAGACGCGGGACAAGTTCCAGCGCTACTCAGCGCGGTTCACGCTCGACAGACTAGTCGTCGTCGGGGACGACGACCCGCTCAACGTTCCGTCGATGACCCCTGGGAAGGTGTACTTCCTCAACACCCAGAAACTCGGGTCAGGGGCGACGTCTTTCCGGAGCGGAGACGGGCGCGACTACTCCCTCTGGGATGCGATCAACGGGACGGGCAAGGCACTCGGTCCGGACTTCCTCATGGTTGTCGATGAGGCACACCGAGGAACGGGCCGCACGGGGACCGGCCGCGGAACGATCCTCGCCCGACTGATCAAGGGCGACGTCGACCTTGTGAACCCCGCGCCCGTCGTACTGGGCATCTCCGCCACCCCGGAGAGGTTCGTCGATCTTGTCGGCTCATCGATGACAGTGAGCCACATCAAGGTCGACGTCGACCTTGTCAAGGAGTCGGGGCTCGTGAAGGACAAGATCGTCCTTGCCCACCCGACCGAGACGCAGGCCGCCGACGCCACGCTGCTTGCTATGGCGGCCCACCAGCGTCAGGACATGGCCCGCGAATGGCAGGCATACACCGACGCAGAGGGGCTATCGCCCGTCGACCCGGTGCTCTTGGTCCAGGTCGCCTCCGGCGAACGAGACGACGGCATCGGGCGCGTGCTCGACATCCTGTTCGATGCTGACCGATCTCTGCGTGACGATCAGGTCGTCCACGCACTGGAGACCCATCGGCCGGGCGAGTTTGGACGTCACACGGTCCGGTGGGTCGAGCCGTCGCGCATCCACGAGTTGGCAGGCGTGAAGGTTGTCGTCTTCAAGGAGGCTTTGACGACCGGTTGGGACTGCCCTCGCGCCGAGGTGCTGGTCTCTCTCCGCAAGGCCGATGACTCGACCTACATCACCCAGTTGATCGGCCGAACCGTCCGCACGCCGCTTGCACGCAAGGTCGATACGGTCGACGCACTCAACTCGGTCTGGGTGTACCTGCCCCACTTCGACGACGTGACGGTCAAGCGAGTTGTCGGACTTCTCGGGTCTGGAGACGACGTCATCGCTGCCGACGTTGAGGTCAACCCGGTGCGTCTTGAGCCGAACCCGGCTGTGTCGGATGAGGTGTGGACGGCGTTCGCAGACTTCCCGACGAACACTCGCCCCTCAAAGACGGCACGTAATGATGTCGATCGTGCGATCAGCCTCGGGCTGATCCTCGCGGGACACGGAGTCAGCGGCGTCGGCAAGAAGGCCGTGCAGACGACCGTCGTCGGGACAATCGCCACGTTCCTGGCCCGTGACGATGTAGCCGAGTTCGTGGAGAAGGCAGTCGGCGACTACGAGACGATCGCCTACGCGACCCTGTCCGTCGACTGGATGACTGGCCAGGTCGTCGAACGCACCGAAGGCACCGCTACGGTGTCGGCAACGAACGTGGTCGACCTGTTCAACGCGGCGAAGCGCAAGTTGCCTGAGGCCAGCGCAATGTGGCTCTGGGACTACCTCTGCTCCAGTCGGTTCCCCGACGACCCCGAGCGGGCTCGGCTCTACGTGGCAGCCGCTGCGTTCCATCCCGAGGCAGTCAGGACAATCGAGTCAGCCGCCGGTCGTGTCTTCGCTGACTGGCGTCGCCAGCATCAGGCGGTCCTGATCGAAGACCCTGATGCCATGGCCCAGGTCAACCGGCTGGTTGCGCAGTCCCGCGCCTCGGAGCCCACCACACTCGCGCGTCCGGACCGCTCGACCGTCGCGCCCGCTGATGTGCCAGAGGACTGGTGGGAGAAGCACCTCATCGCCTCGAAGCCGGATCAGCCGACGTCGCCGGACTCCGGGGACACGTATCCCGCGGGGCGGTTCCCGTTTGCGCCGAGTAGCGGCTGGGAGCGGCGCGTCCTGGCCGTGGAGACGGCCCGTGCGAGCACTCTCGCTTGGTATCGGAACCCCACCGGAGGCCCGCAGGCCGTGGGTGCCCCCTACGGCGAAGCAGGCGCGCAGCGGATGGTCTACCCGGACTTCGTCGTCTTTCGGGAGGTCGACGGTCGAGTCGTCATCGATATCGTTGATCCGCACCGTCCCGACCTTGGCGACACCGCGCCCAAGTGGGCGGGGCTCGCAGCATGGGCGGCCAGGGTCAACGCGGGTGAGTTCGACATTGTCGACACCCTGCACGGACTGGAGCGACGATCACGCCTCGGTCGCGTATGGGCGGTCATCGACGACGGTGAGGACCTGCTCTACGTGGACCTGCTGGCCGAGGGTGTCGCCGCGCGGTTCGAGCAGATTGCCGCGGCAGGAGGCATCCAGGAGGCAGCGGTCCGGGCGCTGTTCAAGGAGCGTGGAGCGGTGTTCGCCTGACCATGACAAGCGACGTGGGTTCCTGATCCCCCGCAGGTGGATACGCTGGCCCTGCCTGCGCCGGTACCTCACCCCGAAGGCGTTACGCGCGTCCTCGCGCAGGAACGTCGAGAGCGTGCGCAGCAGCCGTCCCAGGTCGGAGCCGCCCACCTCGCGCGTGAGCCGCAGCGCCTCGATGATCCGGTCGGCCACCGGGTCGGCGAGGCGCGCCTTGAGCAGGTCGAGGGACTCCGCGAACCGCCCGGTGGCGCGGTAGTCGGCGGCGAACCGGGCGAAGGGCTCGCGCAGCTCGACCGGCCCGCGCTCGCCGAGCTGGCCGACGGCCTCGGGCAGCGACAGCCCGGCGCGCACGCCCGAGGCGAGGTGGTCGACGACCTCCGGCCACACCTCGCGCAGGTCGCGTCGTCGCCTGCGGGCGCGCGCCGTGACGAGCGCCGACGGCGCGGCAGCGGCCATGAGGGCGAAGCACAGCCCGATGGCGGGGGAGCGGGTCGTGGCGAGCACGGTGACGAGCACGACGGCGGCCAGCATGGCGCTCGCCCCGTACAGGGCGCCGGGCGTGACGGAGGCGGCACCCGCCTGGACCAGGAGGTCCTGCGTGCGGGCCCGCCGCGCCGAGACCCGCCGTGGCCGCCCCGACGGCACCCACGCCGACCACCAGACGCAGAACGCGCCCAGCCCCAGGAGCAGGCCCACCAGCACGCCCATGTCAGAGGGCCTCCGCGGCGAGCAGGGCGCGCACGTCGATCCCGGCGCGCGCGAACCGCTCCACGCCGGAGGGGAACCCGTCGCCGCGCACGAGCCGCCCGCCCTGGGTGGCGGGCGTGCGGTGGAACAGCCCGGCGGTCTCGACCCGGCCCTCCTCGACCCGCCCCGTGACCGCGACGACCTCGCGCACCTGCCGTTCGCCGCCGGGCGTCACACCGAGGTGCACGACGACGTCGACCGAGCTGGCCACCGTCGGCACGACGAAGTGGTGGGTGACGTTCTCGCCCGCGAGCAGCGGGAGCGTGCACAGCTTCGTGACGGCCTCGCGGGCGGAGTTCGCGTGGATCGTCGCCATGCCGGGGATGCCGCTGTTCAGGGCCACGAGCAGGTCGAAGCTCTCGGCCTCGCGCACCTCGCCGACGACGATGCGGTCGGGGCGCATGCGCAGCGCCTCCTTGACGAGGCGCCGCAGCGGGATCTCGCCCGTGCCCTCGATCGACGGCTGGCGGCACTGCATCGCGACGATGTCGCGCACGTCGAGGCGGAGCTCGAACACCTCCTCGCACGTGATGACGCGCTGCGCCGCGGGGATGGAGCCGGCGAGCGCGTTGAGCATCGTCGTCTTGCCCGCCTGGGTGGCGCCCGCGACGAGGATGTTGAGCCCCGCCCGCACGGCCGCGTCGAGGAAGGCCGCGGCGTGCGGCGTCAGCGACCCGAGCCGCACCAGGTGCTCCAGGCGCGAGGCCCGCACCACGTGCTTGCGGATGTTGACCGCGTAGTCCGTGCGCGTGACGTCCGGGATGACCACGTGCAGCCGCGACCCGTCAGGCAGCGCGGCGTCGACGAAGGGGGAGCTGAGGTCGAGGCGGCGCCCGCTCGACTTGAGCATGCGCTCCACGAGGTCGCGCACCTGCGAGGCGGTGAGGATGGTGGTCGTCAGCTCGGGGACGCCGCCGCGCGCGACGAAGACCTGCGCGGGGCTGTTGAGCCAGATCTCCTCGACGGACGGGTCGTCGAGGTACTGCTGCAGCGGCCCGAGCCCGGCCAGCAGGTCGACGAGCGTCCGCGACGTCTCGACGGTGTCGGCGAGCGGGGGCACGAGCCCGCGGGTGGTGCGCTCGGCGTAGTCGCCCACGGCGTCGGCGACGAGGCCGGCGAGCGCCGACCGTTCCCGCACGGGGTCGAGCCCGCGACGGCGGACGAGCTCGCGCACCTCGCGCTCGAGGATCGCGGCGGCGTCGTCGATCACGGCTGTCATGTGGCTTCCCCCACCGTCGCGCTGTCCCTCCCAGGCCCGCGTCGGGCCGGGCCCAGCCGTCACGGGCAGGCCGTCCCGGGCCGAGCGTGGCGTCACAGTAGCGGAGGCTGCGGCGAGCCTGGAACGTGCCTGTGGAAAGCCTCACGATGCGGACGGCGCCGCGGACGCCGCCGCCGGTGGCTCGGGTCCGACGCCGCGCAGGTAGCCTTGACCTTCGTGGCCACCATCGACTTCCCCGCAGAGATCCGCGCGTTGCGCACCACGCTCGAGTCCATCGAGGCCGTGAGCGACCCGGAGGCGCTGCAGGCGAAGATCGCCGACCTCTCGGAGCAGGCCAGCGCCCCGGACCTGTGGGACGACCCGGACGCGGCCCAGAAGGTCACGTCCGCGCTGTCCGCCGCGCAGGCCGAGCTCAACCGCGTCAAGGCCCTCGGCCGCCGCATCGACGACGTCGAGACGCTCGTCGAGCTGGGCAACGAGATGGAGGACGCCGACTCGCTCGCGGAGGCGGAGGCGGAGGTCGCGGGCATCCGCAAGGACCTCGACGCGCTCGAGGTCCGCACGCTGCTGAGCGGCGAGTACGACGCCCGTGACGCCGTCATCACGATCCGCGCGGGCGCCGGCGGCGTCGACGCCGCGGACTTCGCCGAGATGCTGCTGCGCATGTACCTGCGCTGGGCGGAGCGCCACGGCTACCCGACGAAGGTCATGGACACCTCCTACGCGGAGGAGGCCGGCCTGAAGTCGGCGACGTTCGAGGTCAACGCGCCGTACGCGTTCGGCAACCTGTCGGTGGAGGCGGGCACGCACCGCCTCGTGCGCATCTCGCCGTTCGACAACCAGGGCCGCCGCCAGACGTCGTTCGCCGCCGTCGAGGTGGTCCCGCTCATCGAGCAGACCGACTCCGTCGAGATCCCCGAGTCGGAGATCAAGGTCGACGTGTTCCGCTCGTCGGGCCCCGGCGGCCAGTCGGTCAACACGACCGACTCCGCCGTCCGCATGACGCACATCCCCACGGGCATCGTCGTGTCGATGCAGAACGAGAAGTCGCAGATCCAGAACCGCGCGGCCGCACTGCGCGTGCTCCAGTCGCGCCTGCTGCTGGTGCGCCAGCAGGAGGAGGCCGCGAAGAAGAAGGAGCTCGCGGGCGACATCAAGGCGTCCTGGGGCGACCAGATGCGCTCCTACGTGCTCCAGCCGTACCAGATGGTCAAGGACCTGCGCACCGAGCACGAGTCCGGCAACACCGCCGCGGTGTTCGACGGCGCGATCGACGAGTTCATCGAGGCGGGCATCCGCTGGCGCCGCTCGTCGCAGGTCGCGGAGGCCTGAGGACGCGGTCCCGTCCGCGCGCGACGTCGGGGACGGGGCGTCGATCAGCGCCTCCCGGCGTGTCTGGGCCGTGACCGCGCGAGGCCGTGCGATGGTCGACGGCGAGACCGTTCCCCCCGGGCACCGGCCGGGGTGCGGTCCGCCGCACCGTCCGTCAGCCCGGGAGCCCGCGCCGTGATCCGTTTCGAGAACGTGTCGAAGGTCTATGCCCGTGGGGCCAGACCTGCCCTCGACACCGTGAGCGTCGACGTCGCCCGCGGGGAGTTCGTCTTCCTCGTCGGCGCCTCCGGCTCCGGCAAGTCGACCTTCCTGCGGCTCGCCCTGCGCGAGGAGCGTCCCACGCGCGGCAAGATCTACGTCGCGGGGCGGGACCTGTCCCGCCTCAGCGGCTGGAAGGTGCCCAGCCTGCGCCGCAGCATCGGCATGGTCTTCCAGGACTTCCGCCTGCTGCCCAACAAGACGGTCTACGAGAACGTCGCGTTCGCGCTCGAGGTGATCGGCAAGCCGCGGCACGCCATCAAGACGACGGTGCCCGAGGTCCTGGAGATGGTGGGCCTCGACGGCAAGGAGAAGCGCCGCCCGCACGAGCTCTCCGGTGGTGAGCAGCAGCGCGTCGCGATCGCCCGTGCGTTCGTCAACCGGCCGCCGATCCTGCTCGCCGACGAGCCCACCGGCAACCTCGACCCCACGACGTCGCTGGGCATCATGCGGCTCCTGGAGCGCATCAACCGCACCGGAACCACCGTGGTCATGGCCACGCACGACGACGAGATCGTCAACGAGATGCGCAAGCGCGTCGTCGAGCTCTCCGCCGGGCACGTCGTGCGCGACGAGGCCGCCGGCGTCTACGGCGAGCGCGAGCGCATCCTGCCCGACACCGCCGCGAGCCCCGTGCTGGACGCCCCGGGCCAGGGGGAGCGGCAGGTGCACCGCGTCGAGGTGACGCCCGAGACGGGCGACCTGGAGGCGGAGGCCGCCGCCGAGGCGGCAGCGGCCCGCGCCTCCGCGACCGGGTCCCGCGTGCAGCGCCAGGGGGCGCTGCGCCGCGCCGACCGGCGGGCGGCCGCGACGGGCATGACGCCCGTCGTCGCGAGGACCGCCGAGCCGGCCGCCGCCGAGCCAGTCCCCGCCGAGCCTGCCGCGGCCGAGCCGGCCGCCACCAGACCGCTCCCCGCCGAGCCGGCCGCCCCCGCGCCCGCCGCGACCGAGCGGACCCCCGAGCCGGCCCCGTTCTCCTACACGGTCCCCGTCCCGTACGCGGCCACGCGTCCCGTCGACCCGAGCGCGCGGCGGCCACCGTCCGACGCCGACGACGTCGTGCAGCAGGTGCTGCGCGAGCGGGCCGTGCGCGCCGGACAGGAGGGCTGAGCGATGCGTCTCCAGTTCGTCCTCACCGAGGTCCTCCACGGCCTGCGCCGCAACCTGTCGATGGTCGTCTCCGTCGTCCTGGTGACGTTCGTGTCCCTGGCGTTCGTGGGCGCGGCCACGCTCATCCAGACCCAGGTCAACAAGCTCCAGGACGACTGGTACGACCTTGTCGAGGTGTCGGTCTTCCTGTGCCCGTCCGGCTCGACCGCCCCCACGTGCGCGGCCGGCGAGGCCACCGACGAGCAGGTCGCCACGCTGCGCGGCGTCATCGAGAACGAGCTCGGCTCCGAGGTCTCCAAGATCTACTTCGAGACGAAGGAGGACGCGTTCGCGTCCTTCCAGGCGCGCTACCCGGACGGCTTCCGCGGCACGCAGCTCACGGTCGACGACATGCAGGCGTCGTTCCGCCTCAAGCTCGCGGACCCGAGCCAGTACGAGGTGGTCTCCGACGTGCTCCAGGGGCGCGACGGCGTCGAGGTCGTCGAGGACCAGCGGGCCGTGTTCGAGCCGCTCTTCCTCGCGCTGAACCGCCTGTCGATGCTCGCCGTGGGCCTCGCCGTCGTCATGCTGCTGACGGCCGTGCTGCTCATCACGACGACGATCCGGCTGTCGGCCGTCTCGCGGCGCCGCGAGACGGGGATCATGCGCCTCGTCGGCGCGTCGAACCTGTTCGTGCAGCTGCCGTTCCTGCTCGAGGGCGCGATCGCCGCCGTCGTCGGCTCGCTGCTCGCCGTCGGCGGGCTGTGGCTCGGCGTGAGATACCTGGTCACGGACTGGCTCGAGCAGTCGGTCAACTGGATCGCCTACGTGACCACCAGCGACGTCCTGGCGATCGCCCCGCTCCTCGTCGGGATCGCGGTGGCCCTGGCCGTCGTGTCGTCGGTGGTGACGCTCAGCCGATACACGAGGGTGTGACATGAGGTCGAGGAACCGGCGGCTCGTCAGGACGGCGCTCGCGACCGTCCTCGTCGCGGTGCTCGGGCTGGGGACGGCGTCGTCGGCCGGGGCCGACGACATCGACGACCGCCTCGCCGCCGCGAAGGCCAACCAGCAGACCATGCAGGGCAAGCGGGCACAGCTCGAGGAGGACCTGCACGAGACGGACGCCAAGCTGACCCAGGCGGTGCTCGACCTCGACACCGTCGAGGCCCAGCTCCCCGTGGCGCAGGCCGAGCTGGACCGCGCGAACGCGGACCTGGAGAAGGCGCGGCGGGACGCGGCGATCCTCGCCGGGCGCCTGCAGGACGCCCAGGACGAGGTGGCGCAGGTCACCGCCCAGCTGCAGGCGGGCGTCGGGAAGGTCGACGCGGCCCGGGCCGACATCGCGCAGATGGCGCGCGAGCAGGCGCGCGGCACCGACGGCGTGTCCGCGCTCGGCCTCGTCACCGGGGCGCAGTCGACCGAGGACTTCCTGGAGCAGTACGCGGTGTCGTCGTCGGCCGCCCGCTCGCAGGCGCGCACGCTCACCGCGCTGCAGGACGCCGAGGCGCTGGCCCGCAACCAGGAGGCCCGGCTCGCCGCGATCCGCGTGGAGATCGCGCAGCTCAAGAAGGCCGCCGACGACAACGTCGTCGTCAAGAAGGCGGCGGAGGCAGCGGCCACGGCGAAGAAGGCCGAGGTCAAGGGGCTCATCGTCAAGCAGACGGAGCTGAAGGCGACCATCGAGGCCCAGAAGGTCCAGACGCTCGCCGACATCGAGGCCACCAAGCAGGATCTCGCGAACCAGGAGAGCGAGATCAAGGGCCTGATCGAGAAGCAGAAGGCCCGCGACGCCGAGATCGCCCGGCAGCGCGAGGCCGCGCGCAAGGCGGCGGAGGAGGCCGCGGCGGCCGCCGCGAAGAGCCAGGGCGGCGGCGGGTCCGGAGGTGGCGGCGGTGGTGGTTCCGGCAGCGCCGGCAGCTTCCTCGACTGGCCCACGGCGTCGCACGTGGTGACCAGCAGCTACGGGTGGCGGCTGAGCCCCACGTACGGCGTCTGGATGCTGCACGCCGGCGCCGACTTCCGCGCCGGGCTCGGCACGCCGATCCGCGCGGCGCAGAGCGGCGAGGTGGACGAGTCGTCCTGCAGCGCAGGCCCGGGCTGCAACATCCGCATCAACCACGGCAGCTACGACGGGCAGAACGTCCGCACCCGCTACCTCCACCTGGCCGTCGAGGGGCGTGCCGCCGTCGGGCAGTGGGTCCAGCAGGGCCAGGTCATCGGGTACTCGGGCGGCACCGGCCGCATCACCGGCCCGCACCTGCACTTCGAGGTCTACGTCAACGGCAGCTCCACCGACCCGGTGCCCTGGCTGCCGCGGTAGCCGCCACCCCCCCGGCACCGCCGAGGCGCCATCCGACGCCGCCGCCCCGATCGACCCGCGCCGCATTCGCCCCGGCGGTCGGAGCCGCCGGGAGCGGCGCGGACCCGTGCGCGAGGGTGAGGGGCATGGTGCCACGGAGAAGAGGTCTCGTCCGGGCGGCCGTGGCCGCCGCGCTGGTCGTCGTGCTCGGGCTCGGCGCCGCGTCGTCGGCCACCGCCGACGACATCGACGACCGCCTCGCCGCCGCGCAGCGCAACGCGCAGCAGCGCAAGAAGGAGCGCTCGGCGCTCGAGGCGGGCCTCGAGGACACCGACGCCCAGCTCGCCCAGGCGGTGCTCGACCTCGACGACGTCGAGTCGCGGCTCCCCGTGGCCCAGGTCGAGCTGGACCGCGCGAACGCGGACCTCGAGAAGGCGCAGCGCGAGGCGGAGATCCTCGCGGGGCGCCTCTTGGACGCTCAGCGCGAGGAGGGGCAGGTCACGGCGCAGCTCCAGGCCGGCGCCGGCAAGGTCGACGCGGCCCGCGCGGACATCGCGCAGATGGCGCGCGAGGCGGCTCGCGGGCAGGGGAACGTCTCGGCGTTCGGGCTCGTCACGGGCGCCCAGTCCACGCAGGACTTCCTGAGCCAGTACGCCGTGTCGTCGTCGGCGGCCCGCTCGCAGGCCCGCACGCTCACCGCGCTGCAGGACGCCGAGGCGCTGGCCCGCAACCAGGGGGCCCGCCTTCAGGCGGTCCGCGAGACGATCACCCAGCTCAAGGCGGCCGCCGACCAGAAGGTGGTCGAGGCGGCCGACGCCGCCCAGCGCGCCCAGGAGCGCAAGGCCGAGGTGGAGCACCTCATCGCGCAGCAGCAGGCCCTCACCGCGCAGATCGAGGACCAGAAGGAGTCCGCGCTCGCCCAGATCGCGCAGAACGACGCCGACCAGGCGGCCCTCCAGGCGGACATCAAGAGCCTCCGGAGCGAGCAGGCCGAGCGGGACCGCCGGATCGCGGAGGAACGGCGCAAGGCCGAGGAGGCGCGCAAGGCCGAAGAGGCACGCAAGGCGGAGGAAGACCGCAAGGCGCAGGAGGCGGCCAACCAGCAGGGCGGCTCGAACGGCGGCAGTTCGAGCGGGACCGGGTCCAGCGGCGGCGGGTCGAGCAGCGGGGGCGGGTCCACCGGCGGCGGGTCGTCCAGCGGCGGTGGCAGCAAGCCGCCGACCGCGAGCACGTTCCTCGGCTGGCCCACGGCCGCCCCGCACGTCACCAGCAGCTACGGCATGCGGTTCCACCCGGTGCTGCAGATCTGGCGCCTGCACGCCGGCACGGACTTCCGCGCGTACTGCGGCACGCCGATCCTCGCGTCGCAGTCGGGCATCGTGGTGCGCACGGGCTTCAGCTCGGGCGGCGGCAACAACATCATGATCGACCACGGCAGCCACAACGGGCAGAACATCATGACCCGCTACCTGCACCTGTCGAGCATCGGCGTGCGCCAAGGGCAGTTCGTCAACCAAGGTCAGGTGATCGGCAGGTCCGGTAACACGGGGACGTCGGCGGCATGCCACCTGCACTTCGAGGTGCTTGTCAACGGGAGCACCGTGGACCCGATGACGCGGCTTCCTCGCCTCTGACGCCGGGGCGGCGCGTGTCACGCCCTCGGATGCGTCCCGTGCCGAAAAGGCGCAGACCGACACTGCTCGCCCCCGTATCCTGGGAGGCCGACCGGATGAAGGAGCAGTCGTGGCGAAGGGCGCACCCAAGCAGGTGGCTGAGGCCTGGGCGAAGCCGAAGCCCAAGGTCGAGAAGGGTCCCGTGCGCACGCTCGTGGCCAACAACAAGAAGGCGCGCCACGACTACGTGATCGAGGACGTCCTCGAGGCGGGCGTCGTGCTGTCCGGCACGGAGGTCAAGGCGCTGCGCATGGGCCGCGCGTCGCTCGTCGACGGGTTCGTGCTCATCGACCGGGGCGAGGCGTGGCTCGAGGGCGTGCACATCCCCGAGTACTTCCAGGGCACGTGGAACAACCACGCGCCGCGCCGCAAGCGCAAGCTGCTTCTCCACAAGGACGAGATCGTGCGCCTGAGCCACAAGGTCCAGGAGAAGGGGCACACCATCGTGCCGCTCCAGCTGTACTTCCTGGACGGCCGCGCCAAGGTGGAGATCGCCCTGGCGCGAGGCAAGAAGGAGTACGACAAGCGGCAGACCCTGCGCGAGCAGCAGGACATGCGTGAGGCGAACCGCGCCATGCGCCAGCGCGAGATGCTGTCCTGAGGGCGACTCGAGGAATACCGTCGCCACGGCCCGCGTTGGCCCGGTAGACTGCAAGTCTTGACAACTGCACATGGGGCTGATCGGTTTCGACGGTGGTCGTGCTTCGAGGAGAAGCGGGCCGAGGACGCAGGCTTATCTCGTGAACGATGCCTGCAAACCTATAGTTGCCGATAACACGCGCAACGACTTCGCCCTCGCCGCCTGAGCGAGCCTCGAAGTCCGTGAGCCCGGGATCGCTCTCGACCCGGTAGCTCGCGTCATCTAGAGAGCTCAGCCGCTGACCTGGGTCGCTTAGGTCAGCGGGACACCCAAGGCGACTGGGCCCGTCCGCGAAGGAGTCTGTGCCAGCGCGGGGGCCGAGAAACTCCATAACAGACTGCGCCCGGAGAAGTCCTGGAAAAGCGCCACCGGACCAGGGTTCGATTCCCTGCAGCTCCACCATCAGCGACGTTGTCACGTCGAAGGCGGGCCACCCATGCGGGTGGCCCGCCTTCGACGTTCTCAGGCCTCGTCGTTCTCAGGCCTCGTCGTTCTCAGGCCTCGTCGACGGCGTCGCGGGGCCGCTGACCCACGTCGCGTGCCCGCACGCGCCGTACCCCGCCGGCGACGCCGCGCCACGCGGCGTACCCGGCGCCCGCCAGCAGCAGCCAGGGGAGCGCGGCACCGACCGCGACGGTGGCGCCGCGCCCGAAGCCGGCGAGCGCGTGCCACCCGGCCGCGAGCCCGCCCCGGAAGCCGGTCGGGGCCGGCGCGAGCCGGGCGGCGGCGGCCTCGTCGGCGACGACGTCGACGTCGAGCGTGGACATCGCGACGCGGTCGGACAGGTCGGCGCGCTGGGCCTTCAGGGCGTCGAGGTCGGCCTGCCGGGCCGCGAGCTCCCGCTCGACGTCCAGCAGGTCGGCCGTGCTCGCCGCCTGGGACAGGAGCTCGACGAGCCGGGCCGTGGACGTCTCGAGGGCGGCGACGCGGGCGTCGAGGTCGCGGCCCGTGGCGGTGACGTCCTCCTTCTGGAGGCTGACGTCGACGACGTCGCCCAGGCCGCGCAGCGCGTCGATCGTGGCGTTGACCTGGTCGGCCGGGAGCCGCAGGGTGACGTGGGCGCCGGCCGGGTCCGTGTCGGTCCCGCGCGTCTCGACGCGCCGCTCGACCCGCCCGCCCGCCTGCTCGGCGAGCGCGGTGACGCGGGCGACGGCGTCGAGGGGGTCGTCGGCCACGAGCGTCGCGGTGCCCGTGGTGACGACCTCGCGCGCACCGGCCTGGGCGGCGGCAGCAGCCGCCGCGGCGGCGGTCCCGAGCGCGCTGTCCGCCGGGGCGACGGCGTCGGACCCAGCCTCGGCCGCCCCGTCGTCGTACGCCCACGAGGCGGAGCGGTCGTCGCCGGACAGGGCCGAGTCGGCCGCCCCGCCTCCCCGGGATCCGGAGCACCCGGCGACGAGGAGGGCGGCGACGGCGAGCACGGCGAGGATGCGGGCACGGCGCGTCGTGGGCCGCGCGGTGGACGAGGTCGTCATACCCGACCTATGTCGGCCAGGGGCCAGATCCCGGCACCCGCGGAGGTCACCGTTGCATCACGGTGCGTCCGTGGCCGCGGGGCCAGCGTCAACGAGCAGGCCGCACGCCCTGACGTGGCGTGAGAATCGCTGGCATGACGTTCTCGCAGCTGTCCGTCATCGGGCTGGTCGCGCTGCTCGGGCCCGCCCTCGCCTACCGCCAGGGCTGGCACCTGCCCGTGGTGCTGGGCGAGCTCGTCGCCGGCGTCGTCGTCGGGCGCACCGGGTTCGGCTGGGTCGACCCCGGCGAGCCCGTGCTCGCCTTCCTCGCGGACATCGGGTTCGCGCTCGTGATGTTCGTCGTCGGCACGCACGTGCCCCTGCGCGACCCCGCGCTGCGCCCGGCGCTGCGGTCCGGGCTGCTGCGGGCGCTCGTCGTCGGGGCGGTCGCCGCGGCGCTCGGCGTCGGGATCGCGGCCGTGGCCGGGACGGGTCACGCCCCGCTCTACGCGGTGCTCATGGCGTCCTCGTCGGCGGCGCTCATCCTGCCGGTCATCGACGGGCTGGGGCTGGGCGGGCCGCACGTCGTCGGGCTGCTCCCGCAGGTGGCGATCGCGGACGCCCTGTGCATCGTGGCGCTGCCGCTCGTCGTCGACCCCGTGCACGCGCCGCGCGCGGCGGCCGGGGCGGCTGCGGTCGTCGCGGCGGCGGCCGTCGTCGGGGTCGTCTACTGGCGGCTGGAGGAGCGGGGCGTCCGCCGGCGCGTGCACCGCGTCTCCGAGCAGCGGCTGTTTGCCGTCGAGCTGCGCGTGCAGCTCGTCGTGCTCGCGGCCCTGGCCGCGCTCGCGGTGGCGATGCACGTGTCGGTCATGCTGGCCGGGTTCGCGTTCGGGCTCGCCGTCAAGGCCGTGGGGGAGCCGCGGCGGCTCGCCAACCAGCTCTTCGCGCTGACCGACGGGTTCCTCGGGCCGCTGTTCTTCGTGTGGCTGGGCGCGAGCCTGGACCTGCGGGAGTTCGGCACCCACCCCCGGATGGTCCTGCTCGGCGTCGCCCTGGGCCTCGGCGCGGCGGTCGCGCACCTGGCCGGGCGGCTGCTGCGGCAGCCGGCGTCGCTCGGGCTGCTCGCCGCCGCCCAGCTCGGCGTCCCCGTGTCCGCGGCGACCGTCGGCACGCAGCTCGGCGTGCTGCGGCCCGGCGAGGCGGCCGCCTTCATGCTCGGCGCCCTCGTGACGATCGGCGTCGCCGTCGCCGGGGGAGGGCTCGCGGCGCGGGCCGGGATGCTCGCCCGGCGCACGCCGGAACCGCACGCCGCATAGGGGTGCGGCGACGAGCGCCGGTGACGCGGGCACACGCTCCCGGGCCCGCACGGCGACCGTCGTGCTGACCGCGGACGTGCCCTGACGTCACGATTCGGTCACAACCGCGCGGGCCGTGCCAGGACCGTAGACGCGAACTCGTTAAGACGCTTTACTAACAAACATGTCCTCGTCGACCAGTGCCGGCGCCTCGAGGCGGGCCCTCGGGTCCGGTCTGCGCGCCACGGCCAAGGTGCTCCCGGAGCACACCCGCGCGCACAACCGCGCGATGGTGCTCCAGCACCTGTTCCACGAGGGCCCCACGTCCCGGGCCGACCTCGCGCGGGCCACCTCCCTCACGCGCGTCACCGTCTCGGACCTCATCAACGTGCTCATGGCCGAGGGCCTCGTGGAGGAGCTCGGCGTCCAGCGCGGCCGCGGCGTCGGCAAGCCCGCCATCCTCGTCGGGATGCGCACCGACGCCTACCAGATCGTCGCCGTCGACCTCTCGGACGACACCGTCATGCGCGGCGCCGTCCTCACCCTCACGGGCGAGGCCGTCGTGCGCCGCTCGCTCGCCGTCGACGACCGCACCGGCGACGAGCTCGTCGCCCTCATCGCGCGCTTCGCCCGGCGGCTCGTGGCCGCCGCGACGCAGCCCGTCATCGGCGTCGGCATCGGCGCCCCCGGCGTCATCGACGAGGACGGCCGCGTGCACGAGGCCCCCAACCGCCGGTGGACCGACCTGCCGCTCGCCGCGATCCTCTCGGACCGCCTGGGCCTGCCCGTCCAGGTCGCCAACGACGCCGACGTCGCCGCGCTGGGGGAGTACACCTACGGCGGCGCCTCCGACTCGCTGCTCGTGCTGACCGTCGGGCAGGGCGTCGGCGCCGGCCTCGTCGTCGACGGGGCCCGCGTGCACGGCCGCAACAGCGCCGCGGGCGAGCTCGGCCACGTCACCGTCGTCGACGACGGCGACGCGTGCGCCTGCGGGCGCCGCGGCTGCCTCGAGACCCTGCTCTCCGCGCCCAACCTGCGCCGCGCCGTCGACGGGCTCGACCGCGCGGCCGCCGACGCCGTCCTCGCGCGCGTCGGGCGCGTCCTCGGGACCACGCTCGCCCCCGTGGTCTCCGCCCTGAACCTCGGCGAGGTGCTGCTGTCCGGCCCCGCCGACCTGCTCGACGGCGCCCTGCGCGAAGCAGCGCAGGCGACCGTCGCCGAGCGGACCATGCCCGCCGTCAGCGCAGGGCTGCGGCTGCGGATGGCGACCCTGGACGAGGACGTGGTGCTCGCGGGCGCCGCCGTCCTCGTGCTGGGAGCCCAGCTGGGGGTGTCATGAACCCAGCCGCACCGTAGAAGCACGTCTGCGAGTCCCCACCCACCGACGACATCACTGTCGATGCATCAGCGGAAGGAACACCAGTGAAGAGGAACCGCCTCGTCGCCACGACCGTGGCCTCGACCATCACCCTGGCGCTCGCGCTCAGCGCGTGCGGCGGCGGAGGCACCGGCGACGGCGCCTCGCCGGAGCCGGACGACACCGCGAGCGGCGCGGCGGAGGCCGGCGACATCACCCTCTGGGTCAACGGCGCCGACACCCCCGACGAGCTGCGCGAGTGGCTCAAGACGACGTTCGAGGAGCAGAACCCGGGCTCGACCCTCACGATCGAGGAGCAGTCCTGGACCGACCTGGTCCCGAAGATCACGACGGCGCTGGCCGACCCGGCCAACGCCCCCGACGTCGTCGAGATCGGCAACACGCAGGCGCCGACCTTCACGTCCGTCGGCGCGTTCAAGGAGATCTCGCCGGCGCTCTTCGAGGAGCTGGGCGGCGACAAGCTGCTCCCGTCGTTCGTCGCCGCGGGCGACTACGACGGCAAGCACTTCGCCCTGCCGTACTACTTCGGCTCGCGCTACGTGTTCTACCGCAAGGACATGTGGACGGCCGCCGGCCTCGAGGTCCCCAAGACGCTCGCGGAGTTCTCCGAGTCGGTCAAGAAGCTGCGCACCGACACGGTGTCCGGCTTCGCCATCGGCGGCCAGGACTGGCGCAACGGCATCTCCTGGGTCTTCGCCAACGGCGGCAAGCTCGCCACGGTCGACGGCACCGAGTGGACCTCCACGCTCTCCGACCCGAACACCATCAAGGGTCTCGAGATGTGGCAGGACATGTTCAAGGGCGCGTCGAACCTGCCGACCACGCGCAAGGACGACGCCTACTGGGACTTCATCAACGACGCCCCGGACGGCACCCCCGCGACCGGCGCCACCATCATGGCCCCGGGCTGGGCCCGCTGGTCGATCGGTGACATGACCACGAACGACAAGGGCGAGGCCGTCCGCGACGGCATGAAGGACGACACCAAGTTCGACATCTTCGCCCTGCCGGGCGTCGACGGCGGCGTCGCCCCCGTCTTCGCCGGTGGCTCGAACATCGCGATCGCCGCGAACTCGCAGCACCCGAAGCTCGCGGAGAACCTGCTGCGCATCATCTTCTCGTCCGACTACCAGAAGATGCTCGGCGGTGCGGGCCTCGGCCCGGCCAACTCGGACTACGTGTCCTCGCTCGGCGACGACAAGTTCGCCCAGACGCTCATCGAGACCGCCCAGGCCTCGCAGCTCACCCCGGCCGCCCCCGGCTGGGCCGCCGTCGAGGGTGCCAACGTGCTCGAGGAGCTCTTCCAGAAGATCGCCGAGGGCGGTGACGTCACGGCGCTCGCGAAGGAGTACGACGCCAAGATCACGCCCATGCTGAACGGCCAGTGACCCCCGCCCAGGGTGCGGGGCGGCGACCCCGCCCCGCACCCTGGGAGACACCCGGCCGGACCGCAAAGGAGCTCCCATGGCCACCACCCCCGTGCTCGGTGCCCCCGTCGTGCGGCAGCGCCGCAAGCCCGTCGCCCCGTACCTGCTGCTGATCCCCGCCGTCGCCGTCCTGCTGCTCGGCCTCGGCTACCCCGTCTACTGGCAGGTCGTCACGTCCTTCCAGGAGTTCGGGCTCAAGCAGCAGTTCGGCCAGCCGCCGACGTTCGCCGGCCTGGACAACTACGCCCGCATCTTCGCCGACGACACCGCGTTCGCCGTCGTCGTCCGCTCCGTCATCTTCTGCCTCGTCAACGCGGGGCTGACCGTCGCGCTCGGCCTGGCGTTCGCGCTGCTCATGCGCGCGGTCCACGGCTGGGTCAAGGTGGTGATCCAGGTCGCCCTGCTCCTCGCGTGGGCCACCCCCGTCATCGCCGCCGTCACGGTGTTCCGCTGGCTGTTCAACGAGCAGTTCGGCGTCGTCAACTGGCTGCTCGTGCGGCTGGGGTTCGACGGGTTCCAGGGGCACGTCTGGACGGCGAGCCCGCTGTCGTTCTTCTTCGTCGCCACCCTGATCATCGTCTGGATGTCGGTGCCGTTCGTGGCGCTCTCGCTCTTCGCCGGCCTGACGCAGGTCAACGACGAGCTGCTCGAGGCCGCCCGGATCGACGGGGCGAACAAGACCCAGATCCTGTGGCGCATCATCATGCCGCTCGTGCGGCCCGTGCTCGCGATCGTGCTGCTCCTGCAGATCATCTGGGACCTGCGCGTGTTCGCGCAGATCCGGCTGCTGCAGGACGCCGGCGCCCCCATCTCCGAGACCAACCTGCTGGGCAACTTCATCTTCGACCTGGGCATGAACCGCAACAACTTCGGCGGCGCGGCCGCCGTGTCGATCTTCGTGCTGCTCCTGACGATCGTGCTGTCCGCCCCGTACGTCCGCAGCCTGATGAAGGAGGACGAGGCATGACCGCCGTCGTGACGCCGCCGGCCACCCACGTGTCCGAGCAGGCACCGAGACGCCGCCGGATCACCCCGCGCCGCGTCGGCCGGTGGGGCCTGTCCCTGCTCGGGCTCGTCGTCGCCGTCGTCTGGGCGTTCCCCGTCTACTGGATGGTGCTGTCGGCGTTCACGCCCAACGCGCTGCTGCGCTCCCCGACGCCCCGGTTCCTGCCCACGAGCGCGACGCTCGGCAGCTTCCAGCGGCTCCTCGAGGGCGGCAGCTCGTTCTGGCCGGCGCTGCGCATGAGCCTCGCGGTCACGCTGCTGACCGTCGTGGTGGTGCTCTCCTTCGCGTTCCTCGCAGCGCTGGCCATCAGCCGCTGGCGGTTCCGGGGCCGCAAGTCGTTCATCCTCGCGGTGCTGTTCATCCAGATGCTGCCCGCCGAGGGCCTGTTCATCGCCCAGTACAAGATGCTGGCGGGCGCGGGGCTGCTCAACAGCGTCGTCGGCATCTCGATCATCTACACGGCAGCCGTCGTGCCGTTCACCATCTGGATGCTGCGCGGGTTCGTCGCCGGGATCCCGGCCGAGCTCGAGGAGGCCGCGATGGTCGACGGGCTCTCCCGCACGCAGGCGTTCCTGCGGATCACCCTGCCGCTCCTGGCCCCCGGCCTCGTCGCGTCCGGCGTGTACGCGTTCCTCCAGGCGTGGAACGAGTTCACGGTGGCGCTCGTCGCCCTGCCGAAGCAGCAGTCCCAGACGCTCCCGCTGTGGCTGCGCAGCTTCATGTCGGCCTCCGCCAGCCGTGGCATCGACTGGTCGCAGGTCATGGCGGCGTCGACGCTCATCGCGGTCCCGGTGATCGTCTTCTTCCTGTTCGTGCAGGGCCGGATGACCAGCGGCCTCGTCTCCGGCGCGGTCAAGGGCTGACATGTCGTCCAGCACCGGGCCGGCGGGCGGCCGGCCTCCGGCAGGCGCCCTGCCCTCGGCGGGCGCGCTGCCCTCGGCGGAGCGCGAGCAGCGGCCGACCGTGGGCCTCGACATCGGCGGCACCAAGACGCTCGCGGCGCTGCTCGCGCCCGACGGCACGGTGCTCGCCCAGGCCCGCCTCGGCACCGAGCGCGGCCCCGACGGCGTCGTCGCCGTGGCCGCCCGCGCGGTCCAGGGCGTGGTGCGGCAGGCCGGCCTCGACGTCGCGGCGCTCGACGGCATCGGCGTGGGGGTCCCGGGCCTCGTCGGGTACGACGAGGGCACCGTGAGCCACGCCGTCAACCTCGGCATCGAGGGCGCGCCGCTGCCGCTCGCGCGGCGGCTGGGCGACGCGCTCGACGTCGGCGTCGTCGTCGACAACGACCTCAACGTCGCGGCGCTCGGCGCCGCGCACCTCGCCCCCGGAGCGGCCACACGGCCGCTCGACCTCGCGTTCCTCGCGCTCGGCACGGGCCTGGCCGCGGGCCTCGTGCTCGACGGCGTGGTGCGCCGCGGCACGGGGGCGGCCGGGGAGATCGGGCACGTGCCCGTGGACCCGGCCGGGCCGCCGTGCCCGTGCGGCCAGCGCGGCTGCCTCGAGCTCTACGCCTCGGGCACGGCCGTGGACCGCCTGTGGCCCGCGACGTCGGGGCGGCCCGCCCCGGTCGAGCTGTTCGAGGCCGCCGCCGCGGGCGACCCGGTGGCGGTCGCCGCCCAGGCCACGTACGCCGACGCCGTCGCGGCGGCCGTGCGGATGCTCGTGCTGAGCGTCGACGTGCGGCACGTCGTGCTCGGCGGCGGCGTCGCCCAGCTGGGCGCCCCGCTGCTCGACGCGGTCCGGGCGGCGCTGGCACGACAGGCCGAGGCCTCGCCCTTCCTCGCGTCGCTCACGATGGCGGACCGCGTCCTGCTGGCTCCCGGGCACGTCCCGGTCGCCGCGGTCGGGGCCGCCGTCCTCGCACGCACCCCACGAGCAGGAGGTTCCTGATGGAAGTCGTCATCGCCCCCGCCGAGGAGCTCGCGCTCCTGGCCGCCGGTCACGTCGACGCGCTGCTGCGCCGCAGGCCGGACGCCGTCATCGGCCTGGCCACCGGCTCGAGCCCGCTCAAGGTGTACGACGAGCTGGCCCGGCGGCACGCCGAGGACGGCCTGTCGTTCGCCCGCGCGCGCGGGTTCATGCTCGACGAGTACGTGGGCCTGCCGGCCGACCACCCGGAGCGGTACCGCACGGTGATCGAGAAGGAGATCGCGTCCCGGGTCGGCTGGGCACCCGAGCAGGTGCAGGGCCCCGACGGGCTCGCTGACGACCTGCCCGCGGCGTGCGCGGCGTACGAGGCGGCGATCGCGGCGGCGGGCGGCGTCGACGTGCAGATCCTCGGGATCGGTACCGACGGGCACATCGCGTTCAACGAGCCGGGCTCGTCGCTCGCCTCGCGCACGCGCATCAAGACCCTGACGCGCCAGACGCGCGAGGACAACGCCCGGTTCTTCGGCGGCGACGTCGCGAAGGTGCCGACGCACTGCCTGACGCAGGGCCTCGGCACGATCATGGACGCCCGCCACCTGGTGCTGCTGGCCACGGGCCGGCAGAAGGCCGAGGCCGTGCACCAGCTCGTCGAGGGGCCGGTCTCCGCCATGTGGCCGGCCACGATCATGCAGATGCACCCGCACGCCACGGTGCTCATCGACGACGCCGCGGCCGGCCGCCTCCAGCTCGCGGACTACTACCGTGAGGCCTACCAGTCGAAGCCCGGCTGGCAGGGCCTGTAAGGCCTCCGAGAGCTCCGTCGGGGCCGCGGTCGGCTGCGGCGGTCGTGGCCCCGACGGCCCTGCACAACCCGCCTCGTGCCGGACCCGCCGTCGTAGACTTCCGGGCATGAGCTCCCCCCTCTCGTCTCCCTCCGCGCGGCCTGCCACCCCTCGGACCCCGGGGCCGGGACCGACCTGCTCGAGCGTGAGGAGACCCGCTCCGAGGTCGAGCCGGGCGACCACGAGCGCTTCGCGCACTACGTGCGCAAGGAGAAGATCATGGAGTCCGCGATGACGGGCAAGCCCGTCATCGCCCTGTGCGGCAAGGTGTGGGTGCCCGGCCGCGACCCGAACAAGTTCCCGGTGTGCCCCGTGTGCAAGGAGATCTACGACGGCCTGCGCGCCCCGCAGGACGGCGACGGCGACTCGGCCCAGTGAGCGCGGCGACTCCGCTGCCGGATCCCGACCCCTTCGATCTGTTTGCCGCGGCGGCCGAGGCTGTGCCTGTTGCCGCGGCTCTGCGGGGCTCGCGAGCTCACTCCTCCGTCGCGGAGCCCGCACCGGAGCCTCGTCCTGAGCTCCGGTCGGTCGGCCTGCCCGCTGCGGCCGACGCCTCCGACGACGGCGGTGCGCCCCGCCTGACCGGCGCGGCCGCCGCCCGTCAGGCGCTGCTGGACGCGACGCGCCCCGGGAGGCCTGACGGTGCGGCGTCCGGCGGTGCTGCGTCCGGCGGGGCCGGGCCGGACGGTGCCGGGCCCGGGCGCCCCGCGCCCCAGACGCCGTCGACCGCGGCGGCCACCCAGCTCAGCCCCGCGTTCCCGCGCCGCGCCGCGTGGGGCACGGTGGCGAACCTGCGCGCCTGGCAGGCCGAGGCGATCGAGCTGTACCGCGCCAAGGAGCCGCGCGACTTCCTCGCCGTCGCCACGCCCGGCGCCGGGAAGACGACGTTCGCGCTGCGCGTGGCCACCGAGCTCATCGAGCGCGGCATCGTGCGCCGTGTGACCGTCGTCGCGCCCACCGAGCACCTCAAGCACCAGTGGGCCGACGCCGCGTCACGCGTCGGCATCCGCATCGACCCGTCGTTCAAGAACGCGCAGGGCCGCCACGGCACGCACTACGACGGCGTCGCGCTGACGTACGCGCAGGTCGCGGCCAACCCGGCGCTGCACCGGGCGCGCACCGAGGCGGCCCGCACGCTCGTCATCCTCGACGAGGTGCACCACGGTGGCGACGCGCTGTCCTGGGGCGACGCCGTGCGCGAGGCCTTCGAGGACGCCACACGGCGTCTCGCCCTGACGGGCACACCCTTCCGCTCGGACACGGCGCCCATCCCGTTCGTCTCCTACGAGGCCGACCGCGAGGGCATCCGCCGCTCCAAGGCCGACTACACGTACGGCTACGGCGACGCCCTGCGCGACAAGGTCGTGCGGCCCGTGCTGTTCATGACCTACTCGGGCACCATGCGCTGGCGCACCAAGGCCGGCGACGAGGTCTCGGCCCGCCTCGGCGAGGCCATGACCAAGGACATGACCGGCCAGGCCTGGCGCACGGCGCTCGACCCGGACGGCGAGTGGATCCCGTCGGTGCTCGCCGCCGCCGACAAGCGCCTCACCCAGGTGCGCCGCTCGGTGCCCGACGCCGGGGCGCTCGTCATCGCCACGGACCAGACCGCCGCGCGCGCCTACGCGGGCCACCTCGCCCGCATCACGGGCCAGAGCCCCACGGTCGTCCTGTCCGACGACGACGGCGCCTCGGCCCGCATCGACGAGTTCTCGCAGGGCGACGCGCGCTGGATGGTCGCCGTGCGCATGGTCTCCGAGGGCGTCGACGTGCCGCGCCTCGCCGTCGGCGTCTACGCGACCTCGACGTCGACGCCGCTGTTCTTCGCCCAGGCGGTGGGCCGGTTCGTGCGGGCGCGCACGCGCGGCGAGACGGCGTCGGTGTTCCTGCCGTCGGTGGCACCGCTGCTCGAGCTCGCGAGCGGGATGGAGGTCGAGCGCGACCACGCGCTGGACCGCCCCGCCACGGCCGAGGAGCAGGGCATCGAGTACGACCTCGAGGCCGCCGAGCTCGCGGCCGCGAACCGGGAGGAGAAGGCCTCGGGCGAGCTGCTCGGGTCCTTCGAGGCCATGGAGTCGCAGGCGTCGTTCGACGGCGTGCTGTTCGACGGCGGCCAGTTCGGCACGGGCGCGGAGGTGGGCTCGGACGAGGAGCTCGACTTCCTCGGCCTGCCGGGGCTCCTGGAGCCGGAGCAGGTGGCCACGCTGCTGCGCCAGCGGCAGGCCGACCAGCTGCGCGGCCGGGCGGGTGCCGCGACCGCGCGTGAGATGACCGCCGAGGAGGCGGAGCAGGAGCACCGCCGCGCGGCGGCCCTGCGCAAGGAGCTCTCGAAGCTCGTCTCGGCGTGGTCGCGCAAGTCGGGCCGCCCGCACGGCTCGGTGCACACGGAGCTGCGCCGCCGCTGCGGCGGCCCGGAGGTCCCGCAGGCGACGGCGGACCAGCTCGACGCCCGCGTGACGATGGTCCGGAGCTGGTTCGTCGGGGCGTAGGCGGCGAGAGGCGCCCACGACGAGGCCCTGCACAGCACGGCGAGTGCTGCGCAGGGCCGTCGCGTCAGGCGGGCTGGTCAGGCGGGCTGGATGTCCCGCCGGCGGAACCGGGTCACGCCCAGCACCGTGAACACGACCGCCACGAGCGTCATCACGACGAGCGGTGTCCAGGTCAGCGGCTCCATCGGCACGTACGGCGTCGCGCTCCACGGGAGGATGTCGAGCAGCCCCTGGGGCAGGCCGAGCGCGTCGCCCACGAACATCAGGAACCACACGGCGGCGATGACGCCCCACGAGAGCGGCACCGCGAGCCGCGGCAGGTAGCCGAACAGCAGCACGGCCACGCCCACGAGCACCATGATCGCGGGCCAGTAGACGAGCGCCGCGCCCGCGAGGCGGCCGGCCTGCGACGCGTCGGAGACCGTCGAGCCGTAGGACGCCCCGAAGATCCCGCCGCCGACCGCGAGCAGCACGGCCGACCCGACCACGGGGATCACGAGCCGCTCGGCGGCCCACCGCACCCGCCCCACGGCGCCCGCGAGCTGCGGCTCGAGGATCGCGCTGGCCTCGTCGCCGCGCAGCGCCACGGCCGACTGCACGGCGAACACGGCCACGACGAGCGCGATCATCCCGGTCAGCATCGACAGCAGCGCGTCGACGCCGGTCCCGCCGACGAGGTCGGTCGCGGAGCCGCCGGCGTCGTCGAGGAGGTCGGTCATCGACTGGACCACGGACCCGAACAGGCCGGCGGCGATGACGACGGCGACCGTCCAGCCGACGACCGGCCCGCGCTGGAGCCGCAGCGCCAGGCCCAGCGGCGACGTCCAGCGCTGCGGGGCTCCCGGGTTGCCGAGGCGCTCGGGCAGCAGCCCGGCACCGTGGTCCCGGCGTCCCTCGAGCCAGCCGGCGAGGGCGAGCAGCGCGACCGTGAGCACGACGAGCAGGCCGAGCGGCCACCAGCGGTTCGCGCCCCACGGCTGCATCTCCTGCCCCCAGCCGATCGGGGAGGCCCACGTCAGCGTCCCGTCGCCCAGGTCGCCGACCATGCGCACCACGTAGAACGCGATGACGACGACCGACCCGAGCGCGTTGGCGCCCCGGCTGGTCGAGGTGACCTGCCCGGCGAGGGCGCCCACGCCGAGCCCGAACAGCCCGACGCCCGTGATCGACAGGCCGAAGACGAGCGACCCGAGGACGTCGGCACCGGCCGGGTCGAGGCCCATGGCGATGCACACGATCGCCGCGCCGACGCCGGAGACGACGCACAGCCCGCCGACCCACAGCCACGTGGCGAGCGACCCGGCGTGCAGGCCGAGCACGCGCGAGCGCAGCAGCTCGGTCCGTCCCGTCTCCTCGTCGGCGCGCCCGTTGCGTGTCACCAGGAACACGGCGCCGAGCGCGAGGGCGATCGCGACGAACATCCAGATCTTCGTCCAGACGGCGCCGCCCATCGTGGCGGGGTTGGCGGCCAGGCCCGTCAGCGCCTTGAGGCCGGGCGTGTCGCTGACGCGCGCGAAGTCGTCGAGCGCCTCCTGCGTCGTGAAGAGCGACTGGTAGTACGACACGACGTAGCCGACCATCGCGATGACGAACACCGCCCAGACGACCAGCCGGACGCGGTTGCGCCGCCAGAACAGGCGGCTCATCACCCCGAGCCCGGCGAGCGTCTCCTGGGCCGGACGGCGGACGGCGGACCCGAGGAGGGTCCGGTCCTGCACCTGGGCGGTCATCGCGTCGCCACCTCGCCGACGGCCGGCGCGAGGTCGGCCGCGCCGTTGTAGTGCTGGAGGAACAGCTCCTCGAGCGACGGCGGGTTCGCGACGAGCGTGTGCGGGTGCAGCTTGGCGACCTCGGCGAGCACGTCGGGCAGCGCGCCCTCGTCGACGGCGAACGTCACGTGCGGCCCGTCGGTCGCGAGGTCGTGCACGCCGGGCAGCGACGCGAGCCCGTCGGGCCCGCCGTCGAGCGTGACCGTCACGGACGTGCGCGTCAGGTGCCGCAGCTCGGCGAGCGAGCCCTGCTCGACGGTGACGCCGTCGCGGATGATCGCCACGCGGTCGGCGAGCTTCTCCACCTCGGCGAAGATGTGGCTGCTCAGCAGCACCGACCGGCCCTCCGCCTTGACCTCGCGGATGGAGTCGGTGAACGCGGCCTCCATGATCGGGTCGAGGCCCGACGTCGGCTCGTCGAGCAGCAGCAGCTCGGCCTGCGAGGCGAGCGCGGCCACGAGGGCGACCTTCTGCCGGTTGCCCTTGGAGTAGGTGCGCGCCTTCTTGGTGGGGTCGAGCTCGAACCGCTCGAGCATCGCGGCCTTGCGCTTCGGGTCCAGCGGCCCGGACAGGCGGCACAGGATGTCGATCGCCTCGCCGCCCGTGAGGTTGGGCCACAGGGTCACGTCGCCGGGCACGTACGCGATGCGGCGGTGCAGCGCGACGGCGTCGGCCCACGGGTCGCCGCCGAGCACCCGCACGGTGCCGCCGTCGGCGCGCAGCAGGCCGAGCAGGACGCGGATCGTCGTGGACTTGCCCGCGCCGTTCGGGCCGAGGAACCCGGTCACCTGCCCCTGCGGGACCACGAGGTCCAGTCCGCGCAGCGCGTGGACGCGGCCGAAGCTCTTGGTGAGGCCCTCGGCCTGGAGGGCCGGCTCGTTGCCAGTCATCAGTCTTCCGTCTCTGGAGATGGGGTGGGGGTGTTGCGGAGCGAGAGGTAGGTGTCGAGCAGGTCGCGCGAGACGAACAGCCCGTCGGTGTAGAGCTCGAGCAGGGACAGGACCACGCCGTCCGTGGGCGAGATGACGCGGGTCACGAACTCCTCGGGGCTCGCCCCGGGGTCGGACATGAACTCGATGAGCATCGCGCCCATGCTCTGGCTGACGAGCGTGCGCAGGCGCGCCTCCTCGTCGAGCGAGGTGTGCACCAGCCCGGCGGCCACGGAGTGCTTCATGACGACGCGCGCCTCGTCGACGAGCTGCGCGAGGAAGCGCCGCCCGGCGCTCCCGCCGGCTCCGAGGGCACGGATCATGTAGACGACGAGCACGGGGGTCGCGCCCGGGTCGGGGAAGAGCCCGCGCAGCGCGTCGGACGGCGCGTCGACGGCGTCGTCCTTGAACTCGCGGTAGCGGGTGAGCACGACCGAGTCGCACTCGGCCCGCAGGGCTTCCTTGGTGCCGAAGTGGTGCGTGATGAGCCCGGGGGAGACGTCGGCGGCCGCGGCGATGGTGCGCACGGACGCGCCGAAGCCCTCCCGGGCGAAGCAGTCGATCGCGGCGTCCAGGATCCGGCCGCGCGCCGTCGCCTCGGCCTCCAGGATGTCGTCGTTGCTCATGCGACCAGGCTATACACGTGTATAGCCGGGCGGCAGGGCCCTTGACGCTCTCTTGACGCCTGCCGCCGCCCGGGCCGCCGACGACGTGTCAGTCGAGCGAGAGCTCGACCGTCGGCAGCGCCGGGTCGCCCGCCGAGAGGCGGCGCGCCCCGCGCGGCAGCTCCGCGCGTGACGCCCGGTGCGTGCGGGCCGCGTTCTCGACGCCGTAGGCGCCCACCCAGCGCGAGTCCACGGCCCCGTCGACGACGAGGGGCACGTGCAGCGCGCGCAGGTCGTCCGACGCGGGCGACCACGAGGCGACCGCCTCGTCGTCGTCGCCCACCACGAGCACCTCCTCGACCGCGCGGCCCTCGGCGTCGAGGCGGCGGGCGGCGGACTTGCGGCCGCCCCGGCTGGGCTTGCCCGGGGACGCCTTGGCCACGGGCTCGAGGACGCCCTCGGCGTTCGCCCGGGCCACGAGCTTGTAGACCATGCCGCAGGTGGGCGCACCCGAGCCCGTCACGAGCGACGTGCCGACGCCGTAGGAGTCCACCGGGGCCGCGGCGAGGGCCGCGATGGCGTACTCGTCGAGGTCGCTCGTGACGACGATCTTGGTGCCCGTGGCACCGAGGCCGTCGAGCTGGTGCCGCGTCTCGACCGCGAGCGAGCCGAGGTCACCCGAGTCGAGCCGCACGGCGCCCAGGCCCGTGCCGCCCGCGGCGACGGCGTTGACGACGCCCTGGCGCACGTCGTAGGTGTCGACCAGCAGCGTGGTGCCCGTGCCGAGCGCCGCGACCTGCGCCCGGAACGCGGAGAGCTCGTCGTCGTGCAGCAGCGTGAACGCGTGCGCGGCGGTGCCGATGGTCTCCAGGCCGTAGCGGTAGCCGGCCTCGAGGTTGGAGGTGCCGGCGAACCCGCCGATCACGGCGGCGCGCGCGGCGGCGACGGCGGCCTGCTCGTGCGCGCGGCGCGCGCCCATCTCCAGGCACGGCCGGTCCACGGCGGCGGACGTCATGCGCGACGCCGCGGACGCCACGGCGGAGTCGTAGTTGAGCACCGACAGCACCAGCGTCTCCAGCAGCACGGCCTCGGCGAACGTGCCCTCCACCTGGAGGATCGGCGAGCCGGGGAAGAACACCTCGCCCTCGGCGTACCCCAGGACGTTGCCCGTGAACCGGTAGCCGGACAGGAAGTCGATCGTGCGGGCGTCGACCGCGCCGGTGCCTTCGAGGTACCCGAGCTCGGCGTCGTCGAACCGGAAGCGGGGGAGCGCCTCGAGGATGCGGCCCGTGCCGGCGAGCACGCCGTAGCGGCGTCCCGCCGGCAGCCGGCGCGTGAACACCTCGAACACGCAGTGCCGGTGCGCGGTGCCGTCGGCGAGCGCGGCCTGGAGCATCGTCAGCTCGTACTTGTCCGTCAGCAGCGCCGTCGACGGGCGGGCCGTGGGCGGGAGTGCGGCCGGCAGGACGCCGTTGGACGGGGCGCCCATGCCCCGGTCGAGCTCGGTCATGGGGAAACGGTAAGCCGTCAGGGGGGTCTGAGCAGGGCGAGCGTCACTGTGCGGCCGGTGCGGCCCGGCCGCACGGATCAGCCCAGCGTGACCTCCACCCGCACGGTCGTCCCCGCCGCGACGACGGGCACCGCCGTCGTGCCCGCGGGGAGCGCGACGCCGTCGACGACGACCGAGCGGACGCCCTTCTGCACGTGCTCGGGGTTGCGCACCGCGATCTCGTACACGGCGCCGCGCCACTCCCGGCGCACCTCGAACCCGTCCCACGCGGCCGGGATCGCAGGGTCGATCACGAGGCCGTCGAGCGAGGGCCGGACGCCGAGGATGTACTTGGTGGCCGCCGTGTACATCCAGCCCGACGAACCCGTCAGCCACGGGTTCTGCGCGAGCCCGAACCGCTCGTGGTCGCGCCCGTAGACGAACTGGACGTAGGCGTACGGCTCCGCCTCGCGCACCTCGACGTTGTCGTTCTGGTGGTACGGGAGGATCGCGTCGTAGAACGCCATCGCCTCGTCGCCGCGGCCCAGCATGGCCTCGGCGATGATGGGCCACGCGTTGGGGTGGCTGAAGATCGCGGCGTTCTCCTTGATGCCCGGGTACACCCGGGTGAGGAACCCGACGGTGTCGTCCACCTGGGTGAACGCCGGCCAGCTGAGGTGGTTGCCGTACTCGCTGGCCAGCAGCTCGTGGACCGCGTCCATCGACTGGATGCCGCGCTCGCGGGTCGTGATGCCGCCGATGACGGGCCACGCCTGGTGCTCGAGGAAGATCTTCCCCTCGGCGTTGTCGGCCGAGCCGATGAGCACGCCGTCGCGGGTGATGCCGCGCCGCCACCACCGCCCGTCCCACAGCTCCTTGTCGGCCACCGCGGCGAGCCGGTCCAGCTCCGCCTCGTACCGCGCGACGTGGTCGTGGCGTCCGAGCGGCCCGGCCAGCGAGAGATACGCCCGGATGGCCCACGCGTGCAGGAACGTCACGAGCGCGGTCTCGCCGCCGCCCAGGTTGATGCCGTCGTTCCAGTCGGCCCGCAGGCCCAGCGCGACGCCGTTGGCGCCCACCTGCTGCGACGTGAAGTCGAGCGCCCGCTCGAGGTGCTCCCACACGGTGCCCGTCGAGCCCTCGGCGTAGGTGATCTCCTGGTCGAGGAAGTCGGTCTCGCCCGTCTCCTTGACGTACTCCGCGATGGTCGGCACGAGCCACAGGTGGTCGTCCGAGCACGTGTCCTCGAGCCCGTGGATCAGGGACGCCCGGTCGGTGCGGGGCACGATCGTCGGCGACGGGATGTCCGGCAGCTGCGGCGCGTCGGGGTCGAAGTCGGCCGGGTCGAACAGGTGCAGCCCGTACCCCGCCTCGGTCTGCGCGCGCAACAGCTCGACGATGCGCTGCTTCGACTTGACCGGGTTGGAGTGGATGACGCTCATGCAGTCCTGCGCGGTGTCGCGGTAGCCCAGGCCCGTGCGCCCGCCCACCTCGACGAACGACGCGAACCGGGACCACACCACGCACGTCTCGGCCTGGAGCAGCGTCCAGGTGTTGAGCATCGAGTTCATCCCGGCGTGCGGGGTGGTCACCGCGAGGCGGGCCTGCTTGGCCCGCCAGTGGTCCACGAGCGCCGTGTACTCGGCGTCGACGACGGCCGGGTCCGCGAACTTGGCCCGCATCGCGCGCCCGACGGCGTCGCGCGAGCCGTAGCCGAGCACGAAGCTCAGCCGGACGGTCGAGCCCGGCGCGATGGTCACCTCGTGGGCGAGCGCCCCGCAGTGGTTCTGCGTGGTGCCCTGCGAGCCGCTCAGCGCGCCCGCGGCGACACCGCGGGGGTCGGACTCGTCGCGGTACGGGCCGACGAACGCGTCGCGCAGCGCGTCGAACGAGTCGGCCGTCTCGCCGGACGGCCCGGCCGACGCGAAGTAGTGGAACGTCCACGGCTCGTAGTACGCGTCCACCTCGACGACGCCGTCCGCGTAGTCCGCGCCCTGCGAGTACAGCGACATCTGCAGGTTCTGGTTGTCCACCGTGATGGTGTGGAACGAGAACTCGACGTAGCCCGTCACGGTGAGCGTCCGGGGCTCGGGCGTCGTGTTGGTGAGCCGCACGTCCCACACCTCGGCGTCGTCGTCGAGCGGGACGAACACCGTCTGCGTGGCGTCGATGCCGCGGAACGAGGACTCGAAGCGGGTGTACCCGGTGCCGTGGGCGGAGGTCCAGCGGCCGGCCGAGCCGTCCGTGGGGACGTCGTCGGACGGCCCGACGAAGGGCTTGCCGACGGGCTGCCACGAGATGCTCCAGTGGTCGCCCGCGCCTGCGTTCGCCGCGGCGTCGCGCAGGTAGACGTACTTGCCGGGCCGGTCGAGCGGCACGCCGTTCTGCCGGAACCGCGTGATGCGGCCCGTCTGGGCGGACCTGTAGTACGAGTACCCGCCGCCGTGGTGGCTGATGACGGTGCAGAAGTCGCGCGTCCCCAGGTAGTTCGTCCAGGAGACGGGGACGTCGGGGCGCTCGATCACGTACTCGTGCGCTGGGTCGTCGAACCTGCCGTACGCAGTGCCCTTGTGTCGCTCGCTCATGCCGTGACAAATCCCTTCAGCCAGTCGAGGAGCTCCTGCGCCTGTGCGGGGGTGGCGGCCTCGGCCACCATGCGTAGCAGCGGCTCGGTGCCGGAGAAGCGCAGCAGCGCCCACCCTCCGTCGTCGAGCACGATCTTGGTGCCGTCGAGGTGCGACACGCTCGCCACGGGGTACGGGCCGACCGCCGTCAGGGGCGAGGACGCGAGCCGGCGCGGCACCTCGACGCGCATCTCGGGCGTGGCGGGGACGTCGCCCTCGGCCAGGTAGAGGCGGCCGGTGACGTCCCAGATGGACTGCCGCAGCTCGGAGATGGTCTTGCCCGTGCGGGCCAGCATCTCGGCCACGAGCGCGCACGCGAAGATGCCGTCCTTGCCGAGCAGCCAGCCGCGCACCGTCAGGCCGCCCGAGGACTCGCCGCCCAGCACCGCCCCGATCTCCTCCATCCCGGCGGTCACGTGCTTGAACCCGACGCGCACCTCGCGGGACTCCTCCCCGAAGTGGGCGGCGAGCCGGTCCAGCAGGTGGGTCGTCGCCAGGTTGCGCACCACGCCGCCGCGCTCGCCGCGCACCTCGTGCAGGTACCAGTACAGGAGCAGCAGCAGGTCGTTCGCGTCGACGTACTCGCCCTGCTCGTCGACGATGCCGATGCGGTCGGAGTCGCCGTCGGTGGCCATGCCCAGGCTGTAGCGGCCCTCGCCGCGCCGGATGAGCTCCTTGAGCGCGTGCAGCCGCTCCGAGTCGGGAGCCGGGGCGATGCCGCCGAACAGCGGGTTGTGCTGCGCGTGGATGAACTCGGCCCGCACGCGCATGTCGGTGAGGATCGTCCCGAGCGTGCTCTGCGACGTCCCGTACATCGCGTCGACGATGACGCGCAGCCCGGAGCCGCGCACGGCGTCGACGTCGATGATCTCCTCGATCGCGTCGATGTACGGCTCGTCGAGCTCGGCGTCGACCACGACGCCCGTCTCGCGGGCGCGGGCGAGGTCGAGGGTGACGACGTCCGCGATGGAGAGCGCGTTGGCCTCGTCCTGGTAGCGGTTGGTCTCGTCGTCGAGCGGCAGGGAGCCGTCGGCGCGGAACACCTTCATGCCGTTCCACTGGGGCGGGTTGTGCGAGGAGGTGATGATGATGCCGTAGGCCGCCGTCAGGTGGGGGGCGGCGAACGTGACCAGCGGGGTGGGGACGTCGTCGCGCAGCAGCGTGACGGGGATGTTGTTGCCCGCGAACACCTCGGCCGCGGCCTCGGCCGACTCGCGCGAGAGGAACCGGCGGTCGCCGCCGATGACGACGCCCTGGCGCTCGACGCCGCGGCGGGTCACCTCGTTGGCGATGGCCTGGCTGAGCCGGCGCACGTTGGCCAGCGTGTAGCCCTCCCCGATGAGCGCCCGCCACCCGCCCGTGCCGAACACGATCTGGGTGTCGGTGGACTTCACGGGCCGGAACAGGCGGGCGAGCACGATGTCGGCGGCCTGCGCGAGCTGCTCCGGGGTGTTGATGCCGCGCACCTCGGACGTGTCGTAGATCTGGTACGACTCGATCGACTTGCCGCGCCCGATGATGCGCCGGGCCATCTCGGTGAGGCGGTGCTCGCCCTCGGCGGCCATGGCCTCGAGCTCCCCGAAGAGCAGGCCGGGGGCGGCCGCGTAGGCGCCCACGTTGAGCTCCGTGCGCCCCTGGCGGGGCGCCCGGCGCTCGGCGCGGTCCCGGATCGCGATGATCGGCGCGGTGCCCGAGCTGGTCGCCTCGCGCACCACCTCGCCGTACTCGTCGTACTCCTGGGCGACGTCGTCGACGACGGCGGTGAGGATCGCCAGGTCGGCGTCCTTGAGGGTGAAGCGGTGCAGCAGGCCGCGCAGCGAGTCGGGGCGCAGCAGGGGCGTGTCGGCGTAGGCGACGAGCACGCGGTCGGTGGCGAGCGACTCGACGGCCTGGCGGGCGGCGAGCACCGCGTCGCCCGTGCCGCGCGGCTCGGCCTGCTCGACGTACGCGTAGGCGTCGCCGAGCGCCTCGCGCACCGCGGTGTCGCCCGGCGCGACCACGACGACGACGCGCTCCGCGTCGACGACCCGCGTCACGGTGGCGACGGCTGCCTGGACCACGGTGGAGTCGCCGAGCGGGTGGGTCAGCAGCGAGCGGGAGACGGCGTCGTGCCCCGCTGCGAGGACGACGGCGGAGGTCAGGGATGTCGCGGACGCCATGGGGCTGCTCCCGGGGAGGTGGTGCGCGTGACCGGTGCCACGCCGCGAGGACCACATTACGACAGGATCCTTCCAAATACACGCGGGTGGCGCTGCGTATCCGGCTGTGTCGGAGCGGAACTGGCGCAGTCACGGCGAGCGGTCGCCCTGTGCAAGGTCCATCGGGCAGGATCCAGGCCATGACGCTGCCGGCTGACAGTCACGTGCATAGCGAGTGGTCCTGGGATACGGGAGGACCCGGGTCGCATGCTGACGGGCGGATGCGGGCGACGTGCGAGCAGGCCGTGCGGATCGGGCTCGGGGCGATCTACTTCACCGAGCATCTGGACGTCCCGGACACGTGGCACGCGGAGCCCCAGGACCTGATGCCTCATCAGCAGGACTTCCTGAACGATGCCGGCCGTGTCGAGTTCGCACCCTTCGACGCGGCGGGCTATCTGGCGGCCGTCGACCGCATGCGACATGAGTTCCCGGAGCTTCACATCCACACGGGTGTCGAGTTCGGACAGCCCCATCTCTGGGGCGACCGAGCGGCGGCGATCGTCGACCTGGACCTCGTCGATCGAGTTCTCGGCTCGCTGCACACGCTCGATCTCGGTGACGGGCCGGCAGAGCCTCACACATTGTTCCGCAAGCATGACCCGGCCGAGGTCATGAACGCCTACCTCGAGCAGATACCTGCCATGGTCGAGGGGTCCGAGGCCTTCGAGGTCTTCACGCACATCGACTACGCGGTCCGGCTGTGGCCCGTCGCCACAGCAGGGCCGTTCGACCCACGCGCGTTCGAGGACCCGTTTCGCCGGGCGATGCGGTCGGTTGCCGAGGCTGATCGTGCGCTCGAGATGAACACCCGACGCCTCTGGTCGTGGATCCCTCAGTGGTGGGCCGACTCGGGTGGGAAGGCAGTGACCTTCGGCAGCGACGCTCACACGCCGGAGGCCATCGCGTCGAACTTTCCCGAAGCCACGGCGATGCTCGAACACTTCGGCTTCGAGCCCGGGAGCACGCCTGAGGAGTTCTGGGTTCGCTCACGCGCGATCTAGCAGACGCTCGTCACCGGCCGCGGTAGACGGCCGTGCGGAGCTTGACGGCGTAGGGCTCCAGCTGAGGCATTCCCAGCGCGCGGGCGATCGCGATCTCTGCCTCGAGGTCATAGGGCACCCGCACGAACTGCAGACCCAACGCGCCCGGCTCCGGGTCGTCGACCGTGCCGTCGAGCACCACGTAGCTCGGGACCGGCTCGTCGAGCGGGTTGCCGACACTCCCGACGTTGAAGAGCGTGCGGCCGTCGTTGACCTCGAGGTAGGCGCTGTGGATGTCGCCGTACCCGACGACGGACGGCTCGGGCCCGGGACCCGTGAGGTCGGTCGCGGCGAACATGCCGTCGAACTCCTCACGCGTATGGCTGCGGCGCACCCGGACGTGGACGCTCGTCGCGGAGGCGTGGAAGAGGCGCAGGCGCCGTCCCGAGACGACCGCGTCGTGGCTCAGCGGGAGGGTTCGGAGCCAGTCGCGCTGCTCGGGCCGCAGCTCGTCGTGCCACCACGCGAGACCGGGATCGTCCGAGCCGGCCGCGGCGGGCAGGAAGTCGTCCCAGTTGCCGCGGACGTTGACCTCGCAGGCCTCCTGGCAGCGATCGACGACCGCACTGCCCCGCGGTCCCTTGCCGACGTAGTCGCCGAGGTTCCAGACCCGCTCGATGCCGCGCCTGCGGATGTCGGCCAGCACCGCGTCGAGTGCGGTGAGGTTGCCGTGGACGTCCGAGATGACGGCGATCCGATCATGACCCATGCGGCGATCCTCGCAGAGCCGGGTGACGGGGCGTCACCACGGCGAGGGCGCGTAGTCCTTCAGGAAGCAGCCGTAGACGTCGTCGCCGGCCTCGCCGCGGACGATCGGGTCGTAGACGCGCGCCGCCCCGTCGACGAGGTCGAGCGGCGCGTGCCACCCCTCGGCGGCGATGCGCAGCTTCTCGTGGTGGGGCCGCTCGTCGGTGATCCAGCCGGTGTCGACGGCGGTCATGAGGATCCTGTCGGTCGCGAACATCTCGCCCGCCGACGTGCGCGTGAGCATGTTGAGCGCGGCCTTCGCCATGTTGGTGTGCGGGTGGCCCGCACCCTTGTAGCGGCGGGAGAACTGGCCCTCCATGGCGGAGACGTTGACGACGTAGGCGCGCCGGGCACCGCGCTCGACGGCGGCCCGCATCGCCGGACGCAGCCGGGACACGATGAGGAACGGGGCCACCGAGTTGCAGAACTGCACCTCGAGCAGCTCCAGCGGGTCGACCTCGTCGACCACCTGCGTCCAGGAGTTGTTGTCCTGGATGTCCGGGATCAGCCCGCCGGCGTCGACGGCCGTGCCGGCCAGGTGCTGCTCGAGCGACGCGCCGCCGGCCTTGAGTGCGAGCGCGGTCAGCGTGGCGGCGTTGTGCGCGGCGACGGCGGCCACCTCTGGCTCGCCGTCGTGATGTGCGACGGGATGGGCTGTCAGCGCGCCGGCGATCGCCGCGGGGTGCGCCTCCGAGATGCGGTCGAACGTCACCATCTCGGGCAGCTCGAGCCCGCCGGGCAGCGGGGCCAGGGGAGCGGACTCGCCGTCGATGAGGTGCGCGTAGGCACCCGGCAGGCGACGGACCGTCTGGCAGGCGTTGTTGACGATGATGTCCAGCGGGCCGTCGGCCGCGACGTCGTCCGTGAGGGCGATGACCTGGGTGGGGTCCCGCAGGTCGATGCCGACGATCTTGAGGCGGTGCAGCCAGTCGGCGGCGTCCTCCATCGCGCCGAACCTGCGCACCGCGTCCTTGGGGAACCGCGTGGTGATCGTCAGGTGCGCGCCGTCCCGCAGCAGGCGCAGGGCGATGTACATGCCGATCTTCGCCCGCCCGCCGGTGAGGAGCGCCCGCTTGCCCGTGAGGTCGGTGCGCTGCTCGCGCTTCGCGTGGCTCATCGCCGCGCACGTGGGGCAGAGCCAGTGGTAGAACGCGTCGACCAGCGTGAATTCCTGCTTGCAGATGTAGCACCCGCGTGGCGTGATCAGCTCGCCGGCGAAGGCCCCCGGCGCCGTCGAGACCAGCGGGATGCCTGCCGTCTCGTCGTCGATCCGCATCGGGGACCCGGTGGCGGTCTGCTCGATGACGGCCTGGTCGTGCTGCTGCTTGTGCTGGCGCACCTCGGCGCGGCGCGACTTCTTGAGCAGCTTCCACATGTACCCCGTGGCCCGCTTGACCGCCTGGACGTCGTCGTGGTCGGACGGCAGCTCGTGCAGCCGGGCCAGGACCTCGAGGGTGACCGCGAGCTTCTCGGGGTCGATTCCGGGCGCGGCGCTGCCTGCGGTGGTGGGGGGAGTCACGGCGGCCAGGCTACGCGGGCGCAGCGGTGGTGGCGGCGGGCACCGTCACCGATCCGTAGGCTGGGCGGGTGAGTGCACCCACCGTCGGCCCGGACGTCCGGGCCGAGCAGGAGACCCACGCGGACGCCGTCGCGTCCCTCGCCGACCCCTGGGTCACGATCGTCTGGAACGATCCGGTCAACCTCATGACCTACGTGACGTACGTCTTCGAGAGCTACTTCGGCTACCCGCCTGCGCGCGCCCGCACCCTCATGCTCCAGGTGCACCGCGAGGGCCGCGCCGTCGTGTCCACCGGGCCCCGCGAGCGCATGGAGGTGGACGTGCAGGCCATGCACGGGTTCGGCCTGTGGGCCACGATGCGGCGTTCCTCGGAGGGTGACGCATGACCCCGTTCCGGCCCGGCCCCGACGGGTACGAGGCGTCCTGGGAAGAGGCCGAGCGGCACGTCCTCGCGGGCGTCGCCCGCGAGGTCGCCGCCCTGCTGCGCGAGCAGGCCGGCCTGCCGGACACCGACGCCGACGACCCGCTCGGCGCCCTCGCCGCGACGATGCAGTCCACCGGGACGCCGCGCGAGCCTGACGACCCCGCCGCCCGCCGTCTGCTCCCCGACGCGTCGCGCGACGACGCGTCCGTCTCCGCCGAGTTCCGCCACCTCACCCAGACCGACCTCGCGGCCGCCAAGGTGCGCGGCCTCGAGCTGTTCGCCGACCTCCTCGACGGGGCCGCGCTCGACGACGTCGACCCGTCGCCCGCCGGGCTCGACTACGGGCTCGACGACGAGCTCGACGACCGCGCCGTCGTCCTCGTGACGCGCCAGGACGCCCGCGACGTCGCCGCCGCGCTCACGGACGTGCGCCTCGTCGTCGCGCAGCGCCTCGGCCTCGAGACCGACGACGACGTCGAGACCCTCCACGACGAGGTGCTCGCCGACGCCGTCGACGACGACGCGGCCCGCGGCCTCGACGCGGACGTGCGCCGCTACTGGGGCGGCATCTTCGTCGCGGCCGGCTTCGCGCAAGAGTCCCTCGTGGGCGCCATGCTCGACGACCACCGCGCGTCCCGCTCCGGCGGCTGACGCGGGCGTCCCGCTGCGGCGGTCGACCTGGGCGTCTGCGTCGCCGCGTGGTGGACGACACGTCCACGGCGGGACCCGCGCCCGCAGGTCGCCGTTAGGCTGCCCTGCGTGAACGATGCACCGATCGGCGTCTTCGACAGCGGTGTCGGCGGCCTCACCGTCGCCCGGGCGATCCTCGATCAGCTTCCCCACGAGCAGGTGCTGTACATCGGCGACACCGCCAACGCGCCCTACGGACCCAAGCCGCTCGCCGCCGTCCGCGCGATGGCGCTGTCGGTCATGGACCAGCTCGTGGACGACGGCGTGAAGATGCTCGTCGTCGCGTGCAACTCGGCGTCCGCCGTGGCGATCCCCGACGCGCGCGAGCGCTACGAGGTCCGTCGCGGGATCCCGGTCGTCGAGGTGATCCGGCCGGCCGCGCGGCGTGCCGTCGTGACGTCGCGGTCGGGGCGCATCGGCGTCATCGGCACCAAGGCGACGATCGACTCGCGCGCCTACGAGGACGCGTTCCACGTGACGCCCGGCCTGACGATCACCCCGCGCGCGTGCCCCGACTTCGTGCCGCTCGTCGAGCGCGGGATCACCTCGGGGCCGGACGTGCTCGACGCCGCCCACCGCTACCTCGACCCGGTGCGCGAGGCGGGCGTCGACACGCTCGTGCTCGGCTGCACGCACTACCCGCTGCTCGCGGGCGCGATCTCCTACGTCATGGGCGCCGACGTCACGCTCGTCTCGTCGGCCGAGGAGACCGCCAAGGACGTCTACCGCACGCTCGTCGCGCAGGGCCTGGAGCGCTCTCCCGAGTCCGGGCCGCCGGAGCACCGCTTCCTGTCCACGGGCGACACCGAGTCGTTCGAGCAGGTCGCCCGCCGCTTCCTCGGCCCCGAGGTCCGCTTCGTGGAGGCGGCCCGGTGATCCTGCGCACCCTGGGCGTCGCGGGCTCCGCCCCGCGCCCCGACTCGCCCGCCTCCACGTACCTGGTCCACGTGCCCGCCGCCGACGTCGCGGCCGGCATCGCGTCCGGCGTCGTGCCCGACGACGTCGAGGTGCGCGACTGGAACGTCGTCGCCGACCTCGGCAACGGGGGCCTCGGCTACCTGCAGCGGCACGTCTCGCTGCACACGCTCGACGCCGTCGCGCTCAGCCACCTGCACCCCGACCACTGCGCCGACCTGTCCGGGCTGTACGTGCACCTCAAGTACCACCCCGAGCTCGGCTCGGTGCGCACCGGCGTCGCGCCGCACCTGCCCGTGTACGGGCCGGCCGACGTCGCCCAGCGCGCCGCGGCCATGTACGGGGTGCACCCGGGCGAGACGATGGACGAGGTCTTCGACTTCCGCACCTGGTCCGACCAGGTCGCGGTGCGCGTGGGACCGCTCGTCGTCACGCCCCGGTCGGTGTACCACCCGGTGGAGGCGTACGGGCTGCGGATCACGGGCCCGTCGTCGGTGCGCCCGGGGGAGCAGGTCGTGCTCGCCTACACGGGCGACACCGACTACTGCGCCTCCGTCGTGGAGCTCGCGCGCGACGCCGACCTGCTGCTCGCGGAGTCCGCGTTCGTGCAGGGCCGCGACGACCGCGTGGAACCCGGCATCCACCTGACCGGCGCGCGCGCCGGGCGCGTGGCCGCCGACGCCGCGGCGAGGCGGCTCGTGCTGACGCACCTGCCCGCCTGGACCGAGGCCGCGGTGGTGCTCGCCGAGGCGAGCGCCCAGTACGACGGCCCCGTCACGGTGGCCGTGCCCGACGGTGTCGAGGAGCTCTGACGATGGTGGTGTCGACGGGTCGTGCCCTGGTGTACGACGTCGTGGTGGTGCTCGTGTTCCTGCTCGTCGGGAGCGCCGCGCACGACGCGGCGGCCCGCGGGGCCGGTCACGAGCTCGCGCTGGGAGCGTGCTTCCTCGCGGGGCTCGCGGCGGGGTGGGGCGTGTCGCGGGCGTGGCGCTCGCCGGCGCGCCTGTGGCCGACGGGCGTGACCGTCTGGCTCGTGACCGTGGCGGTCGGCGTGCTGCTGCGCGGCCTGCTGGTCGCG
This sequence comes from Xylanimonas protaetiae, assembly GCF_004135385.1. Classification (NCBI taxonomy): domain Bacteria; kingdom Bacillati; phylum Actinomycetota; class Actinomycetes; order Micrococcales; family Promicromonosporaceae; genus Xylanimonas; species Xylanimonas protaetiae. Next base: position 2,305,941 of record NZ_CP035493.1, read on the forward strand.
GACGCGGGCTTCGCCCCGTCGTTCCTGGCGGTCGCGACGGTGTTCCTGGGCGTGACGCTGCTGGGCTGGCGAGCGCTGGCCCGCGTCCCGGCCCGCCGCGGCTGACCGCGGGCCCGCTGCCGGGCGAGCGATCGGAACCCACGTTCCGAGTCGCGGCCGGGCGCACTCGCTAACTAGCGGAGCGCCGCCGCGATGAGCGGGGCCAGCGCGCGGAACGCCTCGCCGCGGTGGCTGATCGCGTTCTTCTCGGCCGGCGAGAGCTCGGCGCTCGTGCGCGTGCCCGGGCCGCCGTCCGCGGCCGGCGCCTGCGCGTCCGGCACGAGGATCGGGTCGTACCCGAAACCGTTCGTGCCGCGCGGCGCGTCGACGAGCGTGCCGCGCATCTCGCCGCGGAACACCTGCTCGCCGCCGTCCGGCGTGACCAGGGCGGCCGCGCACACGAAGCCCGCACGCCGGTGGACCGGCTCGCTGATGGCGCTGAGCTGGGCCAGCAGCAGGTCGAGGTTCGCCTGGTCGTCGCCGTGGCGGCCCGCCCAGCGGGCGCTGAAGATGCCGGGTGCGCCCCCGAGGACGTCGACGGCGAGGCCCGAGTCGTCCGCGACGGCGGGCAGGCCCGTCGCCTGCGCGAGCGCGCGCGCCTTGAGGAGCGCGTTCTCCTCGAACGTCACGCCGTCCTCGACGGGCTCCGGGGCGCCGAGGTCGCCGGCCGTGACGACGGCGTCCGCGGGCAGCTCCGCGAGCCCCGGCTGCGCGCGCAGGATCGCGACGAGCTCCACGAGCTTCTTGCGGTTGTGGGTCGCCAGGACGAGGCGGGCGCCCGCGGGCACCTCCACGGTCACCGGGCCAGCTCCGCGGCGAGGGTCTCGCGCTGGATCTCGGCGAGCCGCGCGTTGCCCGCGACGGCGAGGTCGAGCAGCGCGTCGAGCTCGGCGCGGTCGAACGCGCCGTGCTCCGCCGTGCCCTGCACCTCGACGAACGTGCCCGCACCCGTGACGACGACGTTCATGTCGGTGCCCGCGCGCACGTCCTCGACGTACGGCAGGTCGAGCATCGGGACGCCGTCGATGATGCCGACGGAGACGGCCGAGACGGAGTCGGTGAGCACGTTCGCGCCACCCTTGACGTGCCCGTGGCGCCGGCCCCACGCGACGGCGTCCGCGAGCGCCACGTACGCGCCCGTGATGGCCGCGGTCCGCGTGCCGCCGTCGGCCTGGAGCACGTCGCAGTCGAGCACGATGGTGTTCTCGCCGAGGGCGGAGACGTCGATGACCGCGCGCAGCGACCGGCCGATGAGGCGCGAGATCTCGTGCGTGCGGCCGCCGACGCGGCCCTTGACCGACTCGCGGTCCGAGCGCGTGTTCGTGGCGCGGGGGAGCATCGCGTACTCGGCCGTGACCCAGCCCTCGCCCGAGCCCTTCTTCCAGCGCGGCACGCCCTCGGTGAACGACGCGGCGCACAGCACGCGCGTGCTCCCGAACTCGACGAGCACCGAACCCTCGGCGGCGTCGAGCCAGCCGCGGGTGATCGTGATCGTGCGCAGCTCGTCGGGGGCGCGCCCGTCGGCGCGGACAACAGGGGTGGCGGGGGTGGTCATGCCCAAACCCTAAGCGCGACGCGCCGCTTAGGGTTGTCCGGTGCACCTGATCGCCTCCGACGTCTCGTTCGCCTACCCGGGCGCGTCGTCGTCCGGCGCTCCCGCCGACGAGCGCGCCGGCGAGCGCGCCGTCGTCGGCGCCGCCGGGACGCTGCGGCCCGTCGGCCTCGCCGGCGGCGAGGTGACCGTCGCCGGGCCCAGGGACCGCGGGCCCGAGGTGCTCCGGCACGTCACCGTCCGCGTCAGCCAGGGCGTGCGCCTCGGCGTCGTCGGGGAGAACGGGTCGGGCAAGTCGACGCTGCTGCACCTCCTCGCCGGACGGATCGACCCGACCGGCGGCGCGGTGCGCCGCCACGGGTCCGTCGCGCTCGTCGAGCAGGAGCTCCAGGTGGTGCCCGGGCAGACCGTCGGCGACCTCGTCCACGCGGCGCTCGCGGGCGTGCGGCGGGTGGCCGCGGACCTCGACGCCGCGGCGGCGGCGTTCTCTTCGGGGTCTCCGCAGGTCCCCGCAACGGAGGGAGGGGAGCTGCGGGGTGAGGGGCACGAGACCGGCGACCTGTCCGAGCTCGCCGAGCTGCTCGCCAAGGCCGACCACCTCGCCGCCTGGGATGCCGACCGCCGCGTCGACGTCGCCCTGACCCGCCTCGGCGCACCGCGTGACCTCGACCGGACGCTCGAGACCCTGAGCGTCGGCCAGCGCTACCGCGTGCGCCTTGCGTGCCGCCTGGCCGAGCGCTCCGACCTGCTGCTGCTCGACGAGCCCACCAACCACCTCGACGACGAGGCCATCGGCTTCCTCACGAGCGAGCTGCTCGCGTGGCGTGGCGGCGTCGTCCTCGTCACGCACGACCGCCAGCTGCTCGACGACGTCGCCACCGCGATCCTCGACCTCGACCCGTCGATCGACGGCAGGCCGACCCTCTACGGGCAGCCGGGCTACCTCTCCTACCGGTTCGCCAAGACGCAGGCCATGGTCCGGTGGCGGCAGCGCTACCGGCAGGAACGCAAGCGGGCCGAGGCGCTCGCGGAGCGGCTCTCGGACTCCTACGAGGGGCTCTCCGACGAGTGGCGGCCCGGCAAGGGGTCGCAGAAGCACCGCCGCGCCACGCGGGCCCGCATCCACGTCAAGGCGGCCGACCGGCTGGTCCAGCGGCTCGAGGCGCAGGCCGTCGAGGTGCCCGTGCCGCCGATGGAGCTCCGCTTCCCGGACCTGCCGTCGCTCGACCCGGGCTGGGACCCGGCGTTCCCGCTCATCGAGGTGCGCAACCCGCGCGTCGTCGGGACGCTTCCGGAGGGGGAGCCGAACGTCCGCCTCGACCTGCCGGGCACCCGGGTCGCCGTCCCGCCGGCCGGGCGGCTGCTCGTCGTCGGGGCGAACGGGACGGGCAAGTCGACGCTCCTGGGTGTCCTGTCCGGCCGCCTCGGCCTGAGCCGCGGCACGCGGACGACGGTCGACGGGCTGCGCGTCGGCGTCGTCGGGCAGGAGAACGCGCCCATCATCGGGCGCGGCCTGGACGACCCGCGCACGCTCACGGGGTTCGACGCCGCCGCCAACGAGGCGCTGGCGCTGCTCTCGCGCGGCGAGCTCGACCCCGACCACGTGGTGCCCGTGGCGGCGCTCGGGCTGCTCGCGGAGGAGGACCTCGACCGGCCGCTCGCCGAGCTCTCGGCGGGTCAGCGCCGCCGGTTCGAGCTCGCGCGCACGCTGCTCGCGGCGCCGCACCTGCTCATCCTGGACGAGCCGACCAACCACCTGTCGATCGACCTGGTCGACGAGCTCACGCGGGCGCTCGCGCGCACGAGCGCCGCCGTCGTCGTCGCGACGCACGACCGCCGCATGCGCGAGGACCTCGCGGACTGGCCGACGCTCGAGCTCGCCTGAGCGCGGCTCAGGACAGCCGGCCCACCCAGGCCATCGCCTGCTTGACCAGCGTGCCCTGGCCGCCCACGAACTCGGCCTGCACGGTGTCCGCGCACGCCTCCTCGGGCGTGAGCCAGGCGATCTCCAGCGCGTCCTGCTGCGGGCGGCAGTCGCCGCTGACCGGGACGACGTAGGCGAGCGACACCGCGTGCTGGCGCGGGTCGTGGAACGCCGTGATGCCCGGCGTCGGGAAGTACTCCGCGACGGTGAAGGGCTGCGGCGACGACGGCACGCGCGGCAGCGCGACCGGCCCGAGGTCCTTCTCGAGGTGCCGCAGCAGCGCGTCGCGCACCCGCTCGTGGTACAGCACGCGGCCGGAGACGAGCGAGCGCGTCAGGCCGCGCGTGCCCATCCGCAGCAGCAGCCCGACGGCGACGACGTCGCCCGACTCGTCGACGCGCACGGGGATGGCGTCGACGTACAGCAGGGGGAGCTGGGCGCGGGCCTCGGCGAGGTCCTCCGGCGTCAACCAGCCGGACTGACGGGGGACGGGCGGCTCCCAGTCGTCGGGCGGGGGAAGCTCGGCAGACGCGGTCACAGGGCGATCCAACCACGCGCCCGGGGCGACGTCCCACGGCGGCGCGGGAATACCTGGCCCCGCCGCGACGCTGGGCAGGACGTACCGACCGAGAGGAACCCCATGGCCACCGTCGAGCTCACCGACGACACCTTCCGCGAGACCGTCGAGGGCAACGACATCGTGCTCGTCGACTTCTGGGCCACCTGGTGCCCGCCGTGCCGCCAGTTCGGCCCGGTCTTCGAGAAGTCCTCCGAGACCAACCCCGACGTCGTCCACGGCAAGATCGACACCGACGCCCAGCAGCGCATCGCCGCGGCCGCGGGCATCACGTCCATCCCCACGCTCATGGCGTTCCGCGAGGGCGTCCTCGTCTTCTCGCAGCCGGGCGCGCTGCCGGCCAAGTCGCTCCAGGAGGTCGTGGACGCGGTCAAGGCCCTGGACATGGACGAGGTCCGCGAGGCGATCGAGGCGGACGCCTCGCGCGCCGGCTGACGCTCCGCCCCGGAGGGCCGTGACCGACGGCCAAGGCTCGGGCCCGCTCGTGACGACGAGCGGGCCCGAGCTTTTGTGCGCTGCGGCACGACAGCGACGGAACGCGACATTCGTCGATACGCAGGCGCAACGCGTGCGAAATGGGGGCGTGGTTCGCTCATGCAACGAATCGCCCCACAGGACGGACCGCGGATGTCCATCACCACGATCGAGCCCACCCGAGCGGCCAAGGCCGGCGCAGCTGCCGTGCAGAGCCGCTCTCCCGGCAGGCTTGCATGGAGTCGCTTCGTGCGCGACCGCAAGACGCTCTTCGGGGCGGCCGTCGTCGTGGTCTACGTCGTCCTGGCGGCCATCGCGCCCGTCCTCGTGTCGTCGCACGCGCTCGACCCGTACACGCTCCACCAGGACCTCATCGACCCGCAGGGGCTCCCGAAGGGCGGCGTCTTCGGCGGGATCAGCCTGGCGCACCCGATGGGGATCGAGCCGGGCATCGGCCGTGACGTGATGAGCCGCGTCTGGTACGGGCTCACGTTCTCGCTGCTCATCGCGACGAGCGCCGCCGTCCTCGCGGTCGTGCTCGGCGTCGTGCTGGGCATCGTCGCCGGCATGGCGGGCGGCTGGACCGACACGCTCATCGGCCGCCTCGTGGACCTCGTGCTGTCGTTCCCGCAGACGCTGATGCTGCTGGCGCTGTCCGGCACGATCGTCGCGTTCCTGACCGACAACCTGCACGTCCCGGCCGGCGACACGTCGCACGCCGTCTACGTGATCATCGTGCTCGCCGTCTTCGGCTGGCCGTCGGTCGCCCGCGTCGTGCGCGGCCAGGTGCTGAGCATCCGTGAGCGCGAGTTCATCGACGCGGCCCGGCTCCTCGGCGCAAGCCGGGCGCGGCTGTGGTTCCGCGAGGTGCTGCCGAACCTGTGGGCGCCCATCCTCGTCCAGTTCACGCTGATCCTGCCCGCGTACGTCTCCGCCGAGGCGGCGCTGTCGTACCTCGGGATCTCGATCGTGCCGCCGACGCCGACGCTGGGGAACATCCTCAAGGACTCCATCCAGTACGCCTCGGGCGACTTTCTCTACTTCTTCACCCCCGCCTTCCTGCTCGTCCTCGTCGTCGTGAGCTTCAACCTGCTCGGCGACGGTCTGCGGGACGCGCTCGACCCGAAGGCGAACCGCTGATTTCCATGGCAAGCAGCCGAGGAAAGACCACGAAAGAACGAAGGGGAGTCCACGCGATGAACAAGAAGTTGCTCGTCGGCGTCGCCGCCGGTGTCAGCGTTGCGGCGCTGACGCTCACCGGCTGCTCGTCGACCGCGTCCTCGACCGGCGCCCCGTCCGGCAGCCCGGCGGCAGAGCCGGTCAAGGGCGGGAACCTGACCTGGATCGACGTCACCGGCCAGTTCGAGGCGACCGACCCGGCAGCCATCTACCTCGGCGAGGAGCTGGCCGGGCTGCGTCGCACCGTCTACCGCGGGCTGACCGCGCTGACGGTGGCGGACGACGCGAACACCAAGGTCGTCGGCGACCTCGCGACCGACACGGGCACGACGCCCGACGAGGGCAAGACCTGGTCGTTCACGCTCAAGGACGGCCTCAAGTGGCAGGACGGCGCGGAGATCACGTGCGCCGACCTGCAGTACGGCCTCTCGCGCTCGTACGACGCCAGCCTCGTCGCGGGCACCGGCGTCGGCACGACCTACCTCGCGCAGTACGACCTGTACGACCCGGCCGCCCCCGACTACGACCTGTCGTCGGAGTACACCGGCCCGCTGTCGGGCTCCGCCGAGGCGCAGGCCCACTTCGAGGCGGCCGCGTCCTGCGAGGGCAGCACCATCACGTACCACTTCAAGAACGCGTGGCCGGACTTCCCGTACGCCGCCGCGTCGCTGTTCACCACCGACCCGTACCAGGAGTCGGCCGAGAAGGGCACCGCCGGCCTCTGGACGGTCAACGCGAACGGTCCGTACAAGCTCCAGGGCGACACGTTCGACCCGAGCGCGACCGACGTCCTGGTCCGCAACGACCAGTACGACCCGGCGACCGACTCGACCGACGTGCGGGGCGCCTACCCCGACACGATCACGTTCGACTGGGTCGCCGACCCGGAGACGATCACCGCCCGCCTCATCGCGGACTCCGGTGACGACGCGGCCGCGTTCTCGCCGATCTCCATCCCGTCGTCGAAGTACTCGGAGATCTCCTCCGACCTGTCGGGCCGGGTCGAGAAGACGACCTCGCCGTACACGCGCTTCCTCGGGATCAACTCGCTCACCCTCACCGACCCGAAGGTCCGCCGCGCGCTCGTCCTCGCGACCGACAAGACGGGCTTCGTCCAGGCCGCGGGCGGCGACAACTGGGGCACGCCGACCTCGACGATCGTCTCGCAGTCCATCGCCGGCTTCGTCGAGAACCCGTCGACCAAGGACGACGACCCCGCCGGCGACCCGGAGGCCGCGAAGAAGCTGCTCGCCGAGGCGGGCCAGCCCAACCCCGAGATCAGCTACGCCTTCTCCGACACCCCGACCAACGAGAAGACCGCCGCGGTGCTCCAGGCAGGCTGGCAGAAGGCCGGCTTCAAGGTGACGCTCGCCCCGATCCCGACGGACGCGAAGCCGTCGTACTACGGCCAGATCTCCGCGAAGGACAAGAACGGCCAGAAGATCGACGTGTACTACTCCGGCTGGGCGTCCGACTGGCCGACCCTGTTCGGCGTCGTCCCGCCGATCCTGCAGTCGAACCCGGCGGACGCGACGGCGGGCGTCGGCTTCAACTACGGCTTCTACTCCAACCCGGACGTCGACGCCGCCATCGCCGACGCGACGGCCGCGACCGACCCGGCCAAGCAGGTCGCCGCGCTGCAGAAGGCGGACGAGCTCGCCGGTGCCGACGGCGCCTACGTGCCGCTCGCGAACCAGAACAACTACTACATCCACGGTTCGAAGATCGGCGGCTTCCTCCCGGACATCGCCTCGAGCTACTACCCCGACCTGGGCGGGCTGTACGTCGCCCAGTGATCGTGGAGCAGCCCTAGCCACAGCCTGAGAGGTGGGCGGCCTCGCACCCGCGGGGCCGCCCACCCCGAGCGAAAGAGTCCTCGTGTGATCGCCTATGTCGTCCGCCGTGCCGGGATCGGCGTCGTGATGCTCTTCACGATGGCGCTCGTGACGTTCGTGCTGTTCTTCGCGCCGGGGAACCCGGCCATCAACCAGTGCGGCAAGTTCTGCACCGCGGAGAAGATCCAGCAGATCAGCGAGACCTACGGCTACGACCAGCCGGTCGTGGTCCAGTTCGAGAAGTTCGCCGAGGGCCTGTTCGTCGGCCGCGACTACCCCGTCAACGACGCGTACCGCGCCCAGCTCGTCGCCAACGGGCACGAGGACCAGGTCATCCACTGCGCCGCCCCGTGCCTGGGCTACTCGCAGCACGACGCGCGGACGGTGAACGCCGACATCGCCAAGTACGCACCGGTCACGGTGTCCCTGGCGGTCGCCGCGTTCGTCCTGTGGATCGTCATCGGGATCCTCGTCGGGGTCCTGGCGGCGGTGTTCAAGGGCAAGTGGCTCGACCGGGCCATCGTCGGCGTGACGCTCGTCGTGTACGCCCTGCCGACCTTCTTCGTCGGCACGTTCCTGCTGCAGTACGTCGCGATCAAGTGGAAGGCGTTCCCGTACCCGCGGTACGTCGACCCGCTCGCCACGGGCGACGTGCGGGGCTGGCTCGTCGGCCTCGTCCTGCCGGCCGTGACGCTCGCGCTGTTCTACATGGCCGCGTACGTGCGCATCACCCGCGCGTTCGTCCTGGAGTCCATGTCCGAGGACTACATCCGCACCGCGCGCGCCAAGGGTCTGCCCACGCGCTCGGTGCTGTTCAAGCACGGTTTCCGCGCGGCGCTCACGCCGCTCGTGTCGATGGCCGGGCTGGACTTCGCGGGCCTGCTCGCCGGCGCGATCATCACCGAGACGGTGTTCGCGTACCAGGGGCTCGGCCAGCTCACGGTCACCGCCAACAAGAACAACGACCTGCCGGTGCTCGTCGGCCTCGTGCTCCTCGCGGGCGGCGCCGTCATCGTCATGAACATCGTCGTCGACGTCCTGTACGCGTACATCGACCCGCGCGTGCGGCTCAGGAAGTGACTGCCATGAACCGACCGTTCCTCTCCGTCGAGAACCTCGTCGTCCACTTCCCGACGTCCGACGGCGTCGTGCGTGCGACCGACGGCCTGTCGTACACCCTCGAGCGCGGCAAGACGCTCGGCATCGTGGGCGAGTCGGGCTCCGGCAAGTCCGTGTCGTCGTCGGCGATCCTGGGCCTGCACCGGGGGACCACGGCGCGCGTGAGCGGCGAGATCTGGCTCGACGACGTCGAGCTCCTGGGCCTGTCCGAGCGCGAGATGCAGCGCAAGCGGGGCGCGGACGTGGCCATGATCTTCCAGGACCCGCTCTCCTCGCTGCACCCGTACTACCGGGTCGGCGACCAGGTCGCCGAGGCCTACCGGGTGCACCACCCGGTGTCGAAGAAGGCGGCCCGCGCGCGCACGATCGAGATGCTCGCCCGGGTCGGCATCCCCAACCCGGACCGGCGGGTCGACGACTACCCGCACCAGTTCTCCGGCGGCATGCGCCAGCGCGTCATGATCGCCATGGCCCTGATCAACGACCCGAAGCTGCTCATCGCCGACGAGCCCACGACGGCGCTCGACGTGACCGTGCAGGCGCAGATCCTCGACCTCCTGCAGGACCTGCAGCGGGAGTTCCAGACCGCGCTCATCATGATCACGCACGACCTGGGCGTCATCGCCGAGCTCGCGGACGACGTCCTGGTCATGTACGCGGGCCGCGCCGTCGAGCACGGGGACACCCGGTCGCTGCTGACGAGGCCGTCGATGCCCTACACCTGGGGCCTGCTGCAGTCCGTGCCGGACGTGAGCGGCCCCGTCGACCGGCCGCTGCGCCCCATCCCGGGCAACCCGCCGAGCCTGCTCAGCCCGCCCACGGGCTGCGCCTTCCGCCCGCGCTGCGAGTTCGCGCAGCACGTCGGCGACGGCCGGTGCAGCACGCAGCTGCCCGACCTCGAGGAGGTCGCGCCCGGCCACGTCAAGCGCTGCCACCTGCCCGACCCGGCGGTCATGTACGACGCCGCCCCGTCCCTGATCGGAGTCAGCTGATGGCTGCGCCGCTGCTCGAGGTCCGCGACCTGCAGATGCACTTCCCGGTCCGCTCGCACGGCCTCGTCTCGACGACCGTCGGCCACGTGAAGGCCGTCGACGGGGTGTCGTTCACCCTGGAGGCCGGCCAGTCGCTCGGCCTGGTCGGGGAGTCCGGCTCCGGCAAGACGACGACCGGACGCCTGATCACGCGCCTCAACAAGCCGACCGGCGGCCAGATCCTCTTCGAGGGCAAGGACATCGCCCGGGCGAGCGACCGGGAGCTGCGGCCGATCCGCCGCGACATCCAGATGATCTTCCAGGACCCGTACACGTCGCTCAACCCGCGGCAGACGGTCGGCGAGATCATCGAGGCGCCCCTGGCGATCCACGACCTCGTGCCCAGGTCCGGGCGCCTGGCGCGCGTCCAGGAGCTGCTCGAGATCGTCGGGCTCAACCCGGAGCACTACAACCGCTACCCGCACGAGTTCTCCGGCGGCCAGCGCCAGCGCATCGGCATCGCCCGCGCTCTGACGCTCCAGCCCAAGCTCCTGGTCGCCGACGAGCCCGTCTCGGCGCTCGACGTCTCGATCCAGGCGCAGGTCATCAACCTGCTGCAGGACCTCCAGCGGGAGTTCGGCATCGCGTTCCTGTTCATCGCGCACGACCTGGCGATCGTCCGGCACTTCTGCCCCGAGATCGCCGTCATGTACCTGGGGCAGATCGTCGAGCGGGCACCGCGCGAACAGCTCTACGCCCACCCCCAGCACCCGTACACCAAGGCGCTCCTGTCGGCCGCCCCGGACGTCGCCCAGGCGGTGTCGGGCACGCGCGTCGAGCGGATCCGCCTGCAGGGCGACCCGCCGTCGCCGATCAACCCGCCGTCCGGCTGCCGGTTCCGGACCCGCTGCTGGAAGGCGCAGGACGTGTGCGCGACGCTCGAGCCGCCGCTGCAACGGCAGGGCGACGCCCTCGGCACGGTCGCCTGCCACTTCCCCGAGTCCGCCGAGACCACCGAGCTGGCCAGTGCCGTCGCGAGCTGACCGCGCGTACGTGATCCGCTCGACGGCGTCGACCGCGACGTTCGGGGTCGGCGTCGCGGTCCTGGCCGCCGGGCTCGGCTGGCTCACGGTCCGCGGCGACCGGGAGACGCTCGCCGCCGTCGTCGTGCCCGCGCTGCTGCTCGCCTGGGCGCTGTGGATCCTGCTGTACCGCCCGGCCGTCCGGTACGACGCCGTCGCGGCCACCATCGTCAACATCGGGCGGGTGCACGTGCTGCCGTGGGCCCGGGTGGGCGAGGTCGAGCAGCGGCTCAACCTCGTCTTCCGCCTCGACGACGGCCGCAAGGTCGACGCCTGGGGTGCCCCGTACCCGGCCAAGCCCGGCCTCATCGCCCGGCGGCTGGACCGCGACTCCGCCGCGCGCTACGACTTCCGCACGCACGAGACGGCGCTGGAGAACGTCCGCGTGGCCGCCGCGCCGTCCGAGGCGCCGGTCGTCTCACGCTGGGACCGCGCGCCGCTGACGGCCGGGGCGGTGCTCGCCGCCGGGCTGGTGGTCGAGCTGGTGGTCGCGCACGCCTCGTAGCCGCGGGACTCCACCGGCGCCCACTAGACTGGCCAGGCGTCGGCCGGCGTGGCGAAATGGCGATACGCGCCGCTTTTAGGTGGCGGTGCCCGAGAGGGCGTGCGGGTTCGAGTCCCGCCGCCGGCACCATGCGTCGCCGGAGCACCCCCGGGGTGCTCCGGCGACGCGGGTCAGCCGATCCCCAGCGTCTTGCGCAGCCGGGCCACGTGCCCCGTCGCCTTGACGTTGTACTGGGCCACCGCCACGCGCCCGTCCGGGTCGACGACGACCGTCGAGCGGATGATCCCCGTGACGTCCTTGCCGTAGAGCTTGCGCACGCCCCACGCACCGTAGGCGTCCGCGACCGCGTGGTCGGCGTCGGACACCAGAGGGAACGTGAGCGCGTCGCGCTCGGCGAACCTCGCGAGCTTGTCGACGCCGTCGGGCGATACGCCGACGACGGCGTAGCCGGCGCCCTGCAGCGACGCCAGGGAGTCGCGGAAGTCGCACGCCTCCGTGGTGCAGCCGGGCGTCAAGGCGGCCGGGTAGAAGTAGACGACGACGCCGCGACGTCCCGGCTCGGCGACGGCGGCCGCGAGCGAGAGCTGCGAGCCGTCCGCGGCGGGCAGGGAGAACGCGGGGGCGACGTCGCCGACGGCGAGACGGGGCACGGGGACTCCTGGGTGCGAGGGGTGGGATCCCCGCGAGCCTAACCCGCCGGGGTCGGCGCCCGGGCGGGAACGTGGTCACGCGTCACGCGCGGGCGAGCCGGGGGATCACGCGCGGGCGAGCCGGGCCGCGTCGCGGCGGTACATCGCGGCATGGTCCCGCAGGTCCGCCCGGCCCGCCGAGGCCGCGCGCGCCTCGCTGAAGTCCGCGAGGTCGAGCAGCCGCGGCGGGATCGCGGCCAGCACGTCCGCGGCGTGGACCGTCGCTCCCGGCAGGGCGGAGTACGCCGCCACCAGAGCCGCGAGCCGCGCGTGCGGGTCGGTTCCGGCGGGCGGCGCGGCGTCCTCCGCGAACGGGCACAGCCGGTAGGCCAGGTACGCGAGGTCGCGCACGCGCGGGCCGGGGGAGGCCATGTCGACGTCGATGAACCCGGCCAGCCCGTCGGGGCCGCCCACCATGTTGTAGGGCGCGCCGTCGTTGAGGCAGACCACCTCGGCGGGCTCGTGGGCGGCCGCGCGCCACACGGCGCCGTCGCGCGGGAACCCGACGGACGCGTCGTGCCACGCGCGCAGCAGCCGGGCTGCGTCGGCGAGCACCGCGGGCGCCCAGGTCCAGTCGGCGTCCGACCACCCGCCGACGACTCCGGGCACGTACGTGAGCACCTCGCGGCCCTGCCCGTCGAGGCCGAGCGGGGCGGGCACGCCGTCGACGCCGTGGGCGCGCACCCAGGCGAGCAGGGCGTGGACGGTGGGCGTCCACGCCCCGGCGGGGCGCCGCACGGTCTCGCCCACGCGGACGACGGCGTTCATGGTGCCGCCCGCGAGCGGCACCTCGCCGCCCGCGAGGGGCTTCTCGGCGTCGGGTGTCATGCGGCGATCCTGGCCGACCGCCTCCCGGGAGGACAAGGGCCGCGCACGCCCGGCGCCGTCGCCTAGCGTTGTCCCCGTGAGCACCCCCGCACCGCAGACCAGCACCCCCGACATCCCGATCCGCATGCTGTTCGACCGCCTGCTCGTGCAGCCCGAGACGGACGCGTCGGAGCGGCAGTCGGCGGCGGGGCTCGTGATCCCGGCGACCGCCGTCGGGCCGAAGAAGCTGGCGTGGGCCGTCGTCGTCGCCAAGGGCGAGCACGTGCGGCAGGTGACCGTGGGGGACCGGGTGCTGTTCGACCCCGAGGAGCGGGCCGAGGTCGAGGTGGGCGGCACCGACTACGTGCTGCTGCGCGAGCGGGACGTGCACGGCGTGAGCGAGGCGTCGCAGGCGGCCGGCACCACCGGTCTGTACCTCTGACCTGGGCAGACGGGCCGGACGAAGGCCGCTGTAGCCCACGTCACAGGGCTTCGGTTTCGCCGCGGCCGGGGGCGGCTGGTAGCGTTTCTCCCCGTTGCGCGCCATTAGCTCAATAGGCAGAGCAGCTGACTCTTAATCAGCGGGTTCGGGGTTCGAGTCCCTGATGGCGCACCACACGAAAGGCCCCCGGCGACGGGGGCCTTTCGCATGTCGGTCCCTCCGAGGCGGTCAGTCCTCCGAGGCCAGCACCAGTCCGCGCAGCCGCGTCCCGGCGTACCAGGTGCCGAGGGCGACGACGGCGACGATGAGCACCCAGGCGAGCCCGAGCCCCACGTTCGACTCGACGACGCCGTCGGGCGCGATGGAGCCCGTCACCGACAGCGCCCACTGCTGCACGCTGACGTTGCGCGCCCCGGGGATCAGCGAGCCGACGAGGCTCTCCCACACGAGCGCGTAGACGAGGCCGATGATCACGGCGTGCCGCGTGACGATCGCCAGCAGCAGGAACAGGACGCAGTACACGGCGCCGGCGCACAGGGCCCCGACGGCGAAGGCGAGCACGGTGCTCGCGCCCGCGCCCATGATCGCGGCGGCGAGCGCCGTGGGCACGACGGCGAAGCCGAGGATCGCGAGCAGCGCGACGAGGAGCTTGCTCTGCACGATGGTGTGCCGCGACACGGGCTTGGACAGCAGGTGGACGATCGACCCGTCGTCGATCTCCGGGCCGATGACGCCCGTGCCGACGATGAGGCCGAAGAGCGGCAGGAACGTCCCGAAGGCCACGGCCTGGAGGGCGGCGAGCGACCCGGTGTCGGACGCGTCCACGAGGAGCCGCGTGCCGACGCCGATCCCGACGAGGAGCAGGCCGAGCACGGCGAGCAGCCAGACGCGCCTGCCCCGAGGATCGCGCGGGCGGCGAGGCGGACGATGGTGCGGTTCACGGGTGCCTCAGTTCTGGACCAGGTAGGAGAAGACGCTCTCGAGCGACTCGTCCACGGGCGTGACCTCGTACAGCCGCACGCCGGCGTCGCGGGCGACGCGGGGCAGCAGCTGCGCGAAGTGCAGGAACTCGGTGGCCTCGACGCGCAGGCTGTCCCCGTCGAGGCTGACGGCGGCCGTCGACCGGTCGGCGACGAGCGCCGCCGCGAGCGCCCGGTTGTCGCCGGACGTGATCGTGTACTGGTGCGGCCGGTCGGTCATGAGGCGCCGGATCTCCCGGTAGTCGCCGGACGCGGCGTGCCGGCCGGCGACGAGCACCTCGACGTGGTTGGCGAGCTGCTCGACCTCCTCGAGGATGTGCGAGCTGAACAGCACGGTGCGCCCGGCGGCCCCCATGGACCGCAGCAGGGCGATGAGGTGCAGGCGCTGGCGGGGGTCCATGCCGTTGAACGGCTCGTCGAGCAGCAGCACGGCGGGGTCGTGGACGAGCGCTGCGGCCATCTTGATGCGCTGCTTCATGCCCTTGGAGTACTCGCCGATCTTGCGGCCCTGCGCGTCGGCCATGGCGACGGTGCCGATCGCGCGGGCGGCGGCGGCGCCCGGGTCGGGCAGGCCGTGCAGCTCGGCGTTCGCGACGACGAACTGCTTGCCGGTGAGGTAGTCGAAGGTCGCCTCACGCTCGGGCACGAGCCCGACGGCGCGGTAGACGTCCTGGTTCTTCCAGATGGCGGCGCCGTCGAGCGTGACGGCCCCGGCGGACGGCGGGAGGAACCCGGCGAGCATGCCGATGAGCGTCGACTTGCCGGCGCCGTTGGGGCCGAGCAGCCCCGTGATGCCCGGGCCGATCGTCATCGTGACGTCGTTGACCGCGACGACGTTGCCGTACCACCGCGAGCAGGCGGTGACGTCGAGGGTGGCCATCAGAGCCTGACCTTCCGGTAGCGGCGGACGAGCAGCGCGTAGCACGCGGCGACGACGAGGAGGGCGACGACGAGGAACACGACACCGGCCGTGTCGGAGGGTGGACCGGCCGCCGTCGACGGCTCGGCGCCGAACGCCCACACCTGGACGCCGTCGACGAGCGTCATGGGGGAGAACAGCCCGAGCCAGCCGGCGGTCGTCATGTCGTCGGCCTCGAAGCCGACGAAGCCCTGGAGCGCGGAGACGATCGCGTAGCTGAGCGTCAGCACGGTGATGATGCCGGCGATGCCGAACCCGCGGCGGCCCGTGAGCGACGCGATGACGAGCGAGACGGAGGACAGGACGGCGGCGAAGAGCGCGGCCCCGACGAGCGCCTGGAGGAGCTGGGCGGTCTGCTCCCCGGCGTCGAACTCGGCGGCGAGGTTGCCGAGGTACATGACGAGCAGCGGCACCGCGAGCAGCAGGAACACGGCGACGGTGAGCGCCCCGAGCTTGGCGCGCACGTAGTCCGAGCGCTCGAGCGGCCGGGACAGGTAGAGCGGCAGGCTGTGGAACCGCAGGTCGAGCGAGACGGCCTGCGGTGCCGCGACGGCCAGGAAGATCGCGAGGGCGCCCTGGGTGACCATCGCGAAGCGCGTGTAGGGCAGCGGGGGCTCGGTGAGCCCGGCCTGGCCGGCCCCGACCACCGCGACGGCAGCGAGGATGACCGCGGGCAGCAGCATGACGGCGACCATGCCGAACGGCACGACCTTCGACCTGGCCGCCCGGCCCAGCCCGTAGACGCCGCGCAGCGTGTGGGTGAACAGCCCGAACGCGATCGCGCGCCGCTCGAGACGCGGCCCGGTGTAGCCGCGGTACCCGATGTCGTGGATGACGCCGGGGCCCTGCACGTCAGGCGTGGACATCGTCCGCCTCCTCCTCGAAGACCTCGGCGATGTGGTGGCGGCGGCGTTCCAGCCGGACCAGGCCGAGGCCCTGGCCGGCGGTGACGTCGCGGACGACGTCGTACGTGGCGTCGTCCGCGAGGTCGACCAGGAGCAGGTGCCCCTCGCGGCGGACGGTGAGCCCGGCGTCGGCCAGGGCGTCGGCGCCGGCCGCCGGGTCGCCCGTGACCTCGACCGCGAGCTCGGCGCTCGCCTGCGTGAAGTCGGCGACCGACGAGGAGCGCAGCAGCACCCCCGCGTCGATCACGACGACGTGGTCGCAGATCCGCTCGAGCTCGCCGAGCAGGTGCGACGTGACGAGCACGGAGATGCCGAAGTCGTCGTAGATGCGCCGCACGAGCGCGAGCATCTCGTCGCGCCCCACCGGGTCCAGACCGTTGGTCGGCTCGTCGAGGAAGACGATCTCGGGGTCGTGCACGAGAGCCTGGGCCAGCTTGACGCGCTGCTTCATGCCCGTCGAGTAGCCGCCGATGGGGCGGTACCGCTCCTCGTACAGCCCGACGTGGCGCAGCGTGTCCGCGGTGCGCTCGCGGGCGGCGTCGAGCGGCAGCCCGGACATGCGCGCGAGGTGCACCACGAGCTCGGTGGCCGACACGTCGCCCGGCAGGCAGTCGTGCTCGGGCATGTACCCGACGCGGCGGCGCAGCGCCGCCGCGTCGGAGTCGATGTCGTGGCCGAGCACGCTGGCCCCGCCGCCGGTGGCGTCGGCGAGGCCCAGCAGGATCTTGATGAGGGTCGACTTGCCGGCGCCGTTGGCGCCGACCAGGCCGGTGACTCCCTCGCCGATGTCGACCGTCAGCCGGTCGAGCGCGGTCACACCCGGGTATCGCTTGGAGAGACCTTGGGTCTCGATGACATGCACCCGCCGAACGTATCGCCGCACGTCGGGGCTGGGAACAGCGCACGCCGAGGTTCAGGGGTGATTCAGGGGAGACCCCCATCCCGCGATGTCAGCACCCCGGTGTGCGATGAGGGCAGACGCGCTGCGTCGTCCCAGTGTGGTCCGCCGTCCGCATCTGATCTATCAGGTAGCCCGGGAACCCCCACGCGCATAGGCTCGTTCGGCACTCCGAACGACGCCCCACCTCTGCGCGGCGCGGTGCCCGGACACCGATGACATCTGGAGAGATCCTTGCTACGTCAGCTCCTGTGGCGCTATCTGCGCCCGTACCGATGGCTGCTCGTGGGCGTGCTGGTGTTCCAGTTCGCCGCCGCCCTCGGCATGCTCTACCTGCCGAACCTCAACGCCCGGATCGTCGACAACGGCGTGGCCCGCGGGGACACCGGCTACATCTGGCGCATGGGCGGCATCATGCTGGCCGTCTCGCTCGCGCAGATCGTCACGGCGATCATCGCCACGCGGTTCGCCGCGCAGGCGTCGATGGCGATGGGCCGCGACCTGCGCAACTCCGTCTACGCGCGCGTGAGCAGCTTCAGCGAGCGCGAGGTCAGCCACTTCGGCGCCGGCTCGCTCATCACGCGCAACACGAACGACGTCCAGCAGGTCCAGATGATCGCGATGATGGGCTCGACGATGCTCATCACGGCGCCGCTGCTGGCCATCGGCGGCATCATCATGGCGCTGCGCCAGAACGTCGAGCTGTCGTGGATCATCGGCGTCGCGGTGCCCGTGCTGCTCGTGTTCGCGGGCCTGATCATCGCCCGCATGGTGCCGCTGTTCCGCGCCTACCAGCTCAAGCTCGACACCCTCAACCGCGTCATGCGCGAGCAGCTCACGGGCATCCGCGTGGTGCGCGCGTTCGTGCGCGAGTCGATCGAGGAGGCGCGCTACCGCTCCGCCAACACCGACATGCTGGTGGTGGGCCGCAAGGTCGGGTCGCTCTTCGTGGTCATGTTCCCGGGCGCGATGCTCATCCTGAACCTCGCCATCCTCGGCGTGATCTGGTACGGCGCCGTGGAGATCGACGGCGGCCGCGTCCAGATCGGCACGCTCATGGCGTTCATGCAGTACGTGGGCCAGATCCTCATGGGCGTGCTCATGGCCACGTTCATGACGATCATGATCCCGCGCGCGGCCGTGTCGGCCGAGCGTATCGGCGAGGTCCTCGACGTCGAGCCGACCCTGCACGAGCCGACCGTCCCCGTCACGGCGACGACGACGCCGGGCACCATCGAGTTCGACGACGTCACGTTCACCTACCCGGGAGCGGAGGCGCCGATCCTCGGCGGGGTGTCGTTCACGATCCAGCCGGGCCAGACGGTCGCCGTCGTCGGCTCCACCGGCGCCGGCAAGACGACGCTGCTCAACCTCGTGCCGCGGCTCATCGACACGACGTCGGGCACCGTGCGCGTCGGCGGCGTCGACGTGCGCGACCTGGCGCTCGAGACCCTGTGGGCGAGCCTCGGCCTGGTGCCGCAGCGCCCGTTCCTGTTCGCCGGGACGGTGGGCTCGAACGTGCGCCTCGGCAAGGAGGACGCGACGGACGAGGAGGTCTGGAAGGCGCTCGAGATCGCGCAGGGCCGCGACTTCGTCGCCGAGATGGAGGGCGGGCTCGACGCCCGCATCTCCCAGGGCGGCACGAACGTCTCCGGCGGCCAGCGCCAGCGCCTCGCCATCGCGCGGGCCGTGCTGCGCCGCCCGCCGATCCTGCTGCTCGACGACTCGTTCTCGGCGCTCGACGTCGCGACGGACGCGAAGCTGCGGCAGGCGCTGTGGCGCGAGCTGCCCGAGGTCACCAAGCTCGTCGTCGCGCAGCGCGTCACCACGGTCACCGACGCCGACGCGATCCTCGTGCTCGAGGACGGCCACCTGGTCGGCGTCGGCACGCACGAGGAGCTCCTGGCGACCAACCAGACGTACCGCGAGATCGCGGAGTCCCAGATCACCGTCGGCGCGACCGCCGGGGAGGCCGGGGCGTGAGCGAGCGCAGCGAGCGAACCAGACAGCACAGGGCGGCGCCGTGCGCGCACGGAGCGAAGCGAGTACGCGCATGAGCGAGCAGAACCTGAACCGCACCGACGTCGTCGACGAGCCGACGACGCCGGACGTGCCGCTGACCAAGGCGCAGGAGCGCAAGGCGAAGCGAGCCGCCGCCGCCGAGGCGCGCAAGGCGAAGTACGCCGCCGCGGCGGGCGGCGTCACCGACGACATGTCGGAGGAGGAGAAGCACGAGATCGCGATGGGCGAGGCCGCGCGCCTCGCCTCGGACTCGTGGGACGGCGTCATGCCCGGCAAGGCGTCCGACTTCAAGGGCTCGTTCTTCCGGATGATCGGCCTGCTGGCCCCTTACAAGGTGGCCCTGATCATCGTGACCCTCATGGGCGCGGCGTCCGTGGTGCTGTCGGTGTGGGCGCCGCGCGTGCTCGGCCGCGCCACCGACGTCCTGTTCACCGGCGTCATGCAGCGCGCCCTGCCGGTCCCGCCGGGCACCCCCCAGGACCAGGTGGTCCAGGGACTGCGCGACGCCGGCCAGGGCACGGTCGCCGACATGGTCGCGGGGATGGAGCACTTCGTCGCGGGCGCCGGCATCGACTTCGACCGGCTGCGCGACCTCATGATCGGCGTGCTCGCCATCTACGTGGGCGCGGCGATCCTGGGCTGGGCCCAGGGCTTCATCACCAACATCCTCATGGTCAAGGCCATGTGGCGGCTGCGCGAGGACGTCGAGGCGAAGATCAACCGCCTGCCGCTCAGCTACTTCGACAAGGTGCAGCGCGGCGAGCTGATCAGCCGCGTGACCAACGACATCGACAACATCACCCAGACCATGCAGCAGTCGCTGTCGGGCGCGATCACCGCGGTGCTCACCCTCGTCGGCGTGCTCGTCATGATGTTCAACCTGTCGTGGCAGCTCGCCCTCATCACGCTGGCCACGCTGCCGCTCATGGCCGTCGTGTTCGGCGTCATCGGCCCCAAGTCGCAGAAGGCGTTCAGCCTCCAGTGGCGCAAGGTCGGCCGCCTCAACGCGCGCGTCGAGGAGTCGTTCTCCGGCCACGCCCTGGTCAAGACCTTCGGCCGCCGCCAGGACTTCCAGGCCCGGTTCGCCGCCGAGAACCAGGAGCTCTACGAGCAGTCGTTCAGGGCCCAGTTCCTGGCGAACGTCATGTGGCCGGCGATGTCGTTCATCGGCAACGTCACCTACGTCGCGGTCGCCGTCGTCGGCGGCCTGTTCGTGGCGGGCGGCACGATGACGCTCGGCGCCGTGCAGGCGTTCATCCAGTACTCGCAGATGTTCTCCCAGCCGCTGCAGCAGCTGGGCGGCATGGTCGCCGTCGTGCAGTCCGGCACGGCGTCCGCCGAGCGCGTCTTCCAGCTGCTCGACGTCGACGAGCAGGAGCCCGACGCGGCCGACGCCCCGGCGCCGGTCGAGGGTGACGGCGTCATCGAGTTCGAGCACGTCCGGTTCTCGTACTCGCCGGACAAGCCGCTCATCGAGGACCTGTCGTTCACGGTCCGCCCCGGTCAGACGGTCGCGATCGTGGGCCACACGGGCGCGGGCAAGACGACGCTCGTCAACCTGCTCATGCGGTTCTACGACCCGCAGGGCGGCCGCATCCTGGTCGACGGGCAGGACATCGCCGACCTGACGCGGCACGACGCGCGCGCCCGCACCGGCATGGTGCTCCAGGACACCTGGCTGTTCGCCGGGACCATCCGGGAGAACATCCGCTACGGCCGCCAGGACGCCACGGACGAGGAGGTGCTCGAGGCCGCCCGCGCCACCTACGTGGACCGCTTCGTGCACTCCCTGCCGCACGGGTACGACACCGAGCTCGAGGAGGACGCCGCCAACCTGTCGGCCGGTGAGCGGCAGCTCGTCACGATCGCCCGCGCGTTCGTGTCACGGCCGTCGATCCTCATCCTCGACGAGGCGACGTCGTCCGTGGACACCCGCACGGAGAAGCTGCTCCAGCACGCCATGGCGTCGCTCCGCAGCGGCCGGACGAGCTTCGTCATCGCGCACCGCCTCTCGACGATCCGCGACGCCGACCTCATCCTCGTGATGGAGCACGGCGCGATCGTCGAACAGGGCAACCACGAGGAGCTGCTCGCGGCCGGCGGCGCGTACGCCGAGCTGTACCAGTCGCAGTTCACGGGCGCCTTCGACGAGGAGCCCGAGGTCGAGCAGGCCTCCGTCTGACCTGTGCAGGAGCCCGGTCCACGCGATGCGTGGACCGGGCTCCTGACCTGGTAACCTTCTCCACGCGCGCCATTAGCTCAATAGGCAGAGCAGCTGACTCTTAATCAGCGGGTTCGGGGTTCGAGTCCCTGATGGCGCACCGCACGCGAAGCCCCCGGCCACCGGCCGGGGGCTTCGTCGTCTGCGGCCCGCCCGTACCCTTGTCCGGTGCCCGACGTGATGCCCCTGCCCGACGACCCATCCAGGTACGACGCCGCCGACGTCGTCGAGCCCACCTTCCGCAAGCAGCCCGTCTCGTTCGTGCGGCGGTCCGCCCGCCTGACGACGTCGCAGCAGAAGGCGTGGGACGAGCGGCGCGGGCAGTACCTGATCGAGGCACCGCGCGCGGTCGCGCGCACCTCGGTGCACACCGGCTGGGCGTTCGACCCCGAGGCCGTCTTCGGGCGCCGCGCGCCCCTCGTGCTGGAGATCGGGTCCGGGCAGGGCGAGAACGTCGTCGAGGCCGCCGACGCGCACCCCGAGCGGGACCACCTCGCCGTCGAGGTGTACCAGCCCGGGCTCGCGCAGACCATCGTCCGGGCGGGGCAGCGGCGCGAGCGCCAGGGGCTGACGAACCTGCGGCTGCTGCAGGCCAACGCGCCCGAGCTGCTCGCCACCGCGCTGCCCGAGGGCAGCCTGGACGAGCTGTGGGTGTTCTTCCCGGACCCGTGGCACAAGGCGCGGCACCACAAGCGGCGGCTCGTCACGCCGGAGTTCGCGGCGCTCGCGGCGCGCGTGCTGCGGCCGGGCGGCGTATGGCGCCTCGCGACGGACTGGGTGGAGTACGCCGAGCAGATGCTCGAGGTGGGGGAGGCGTCCGCGGACTTCCGCAACGCGCACGGGGCGGGCGGTGTCGCGCCGCGGTTCGAGGGGCGCGTGCTGACGGCGTTCGAGCGCAAGGGGATCGCCGCGGGCCGCCACGTCACCGACCTGGAGTACGTGCGCGTCTGACCCGCCCGCCGCGAACCGGGCCCGGTTCGCGGATGTTGCTTGCGTCACACACCTGCGACGCGGCATTGTGTGCCCCCGAGCGCGTCGACGACGTCGCGCTGCGGTGCGCAACGGTGCGCGCCGGCCTGTCGACTGCAATGCCAACGGAGGCATCATGGCTGACACCGCCGAGCTTTCCGGCGAGACCGCCTATCAGAGGGTGGAGAGATCGGAGGAGTTCCAGGCCCTCCGCAGCAGGTTCCGCCGCTTCGTCTTCCCGATGACGGCGCTGTTCCTCGTCTGGTACTTCGCGTACGTGCTGCTCGCCAGCTACGCACACGGCTTCATGAGCACCCGCATCGGGGACAGCCACATCACGGTGGGCCTGCTCCTCGGACTCGGGCAGTTCGTGAGCACGTTCGTCATCACCATGCTCTACGCCCGCTGGGCCAACAACACGCTCGACCCGGAGGCGGACGCCCTGCGCGAGCGCGTGGAAGGGGGAGACCTGTGACCACCGCCTCGCTGCACCTGGCCGCGTCCACCGACGTCGGCAACCCCGTCGTCAACATCTCGATCTTCGCGGCGTTCGTCGTGGTGACGCTGTTCATCGTCATCCGCGCCTCGCGCAACAACAGGTCCGCCGCCGACTTCTACGCCGGAGGCCGGTCGTTCACCGGCGGCCAGAACGGCACCGCCATCGCGGGCGACTACCTGTCCGCCGCGTCGTTCCTCGGCATCGCCGGGGCCATCGCCGTCAACGGCTACGACGGGTTCCTCTACTCGATCGGCTTCCTCGTCGCGTGGCTCGTCGCGCTGCTGCTCGTCGCCGAGCTGCTGCGCAACACCGGCAAGTTCACGATGGCGGACGTCCTGTCGTTCCGGCTGCGGCAGCGCCCGGTGCGCATGGCCGCGGCGCTCGCGACGCTGCTCGTGGTCTTCTTCTACCTGCTCGCGCAGATGGCGGGTGCCGGCGGGCTCGTCGCGCTGCTGCTCGGCGTCGACACCGCCGTCGGCAAGAACCTCGTCATCGCCGTCGTCGGCGCCGTGATGATCTTCTACGTGCTGGTCGGCGGGATGAAGGGCACCACCTGGGTGCAGATCATCAAGGCCGTGCTGCTCATCATCGGCGCCGCCGTCATGACGGTGTGGGTGCTGGCCAAGTTCGGCTTCTCCCTGTCGGCCGAGCTCGAGGCGGCCGTCAACGCCGCGGGCGACGGCGGGGCCTCCCTGCTCGAGCCGGGCCGGCAGTACGGCGCGACGGCGCTGTCCAAGCTCAGCTTCATCTCGCTCGCCCTGGCGCTCGTGCTCGGCACCGCGGGCCTGCCGCACGTGCTGATGCGCTTCTACACCGTCCCGACGGCCAAGGAGGCCCGCAAGTCGGTCGTCTGGGCCATCTGGCTCATCGGCATCTTCTACCTGTTCACGCTCGTGCTCGGCTACGGCGCCGCGGCCCTCGTCGGCCCCGAGGCGATCAAGGCCGCGCCCGGCGGCGTGAACTCGGCGGCCCCGCTGCTGGCGTTCGCGCTCGGTGGCGAGGTGCTGCTCGGCATCATCGCGGCCGTCGCGTTCGCGACCATCCTCGCGGTGGTCGCCGGCCTGACGATCACGGCGGCGGCGTCGTTCTCGCACGACATCTACGCCAACGTCATCAAGAAGGGGGCCGTCAGCGCGGACGGCGAGGTCAAGGTCGCTCGCTGGACGGTCGTCGTCATCGGCGCCGTCGCCATCGTGGGTGGCATCTACGCCCAGAACCAGAACATCGCGTTCCTCGTGGCCCTGGCCTTCGCGGTCGCGGCGTCGGCCAACCTGCCGACGATCCTGTTCTCGCTGTTCTGGAAGCGGTTCAACACCAGCGGCGCGCTGTGGAGCATCTACGGCGGCCTCGTCTCGTGCATCGTGCTCATCGTGTTCTCGCCCGTCGTGTCCGGGTCCGAGACCGCGATGTTCCCGAACGCGGACTTCGACTGGTTCCCGCTGACCAACCCGGGCCTCGTCTCCATCCCGCTCGGGTTCCTGCTCGGCGTCGTCGGCACGCTCGTGTCGAAGGAGCCGCCGCACCCGGAGAAGTTCGCCGAGATGGAGGTCCGCTCCCTCACCGGCGCGGGCGCCGAGCGCGCGACCGTCAGCCACTGACCCGCTCCACCCCGCACCCCGTCGCGTCCCACACGGCGGGGTGCGGGTGCGTGCGGGGCACGTCACGATGGGCGGCATGACTGTCACGGGTGCCAGCGGCACGGAGGGTGCGGACGAGTTCGACGTCATCGTCGTCGGCGGTGGTCCCGTCGGCGAGAACGCCGCCGACCGAGCCTCGCGGACCGGCCTGACGGTCGCCCTCGTCGAGGCCGAGCTCGTCGGCGGCGAGTGCTCCTACTGGGCCTGCATCCCCTCCAAGACGCTGCTGCGGCCGGGCGCCGCGCTCGCGGCGGCCGCGGCGGTGCCGGGGCTCTCCGCGCAGGTGGAGGGCCTGGCCGTGGATCCCGGCCCGGTGCTCGCGTGGCGCGACCGGATGACGAGCGGGTGGGACGACGCCGGCCAGGTCGGCTGGCTCGACTCCGTGGGGGTCACGCTCGTGCGCGGTCACGGGCGGCTCGCAGGGGAGCGGCTCGTCGAGGTGGACCCGCCCGACGACCCGTCACGCGACGACACCGCCGCGGGCGCACCGGGATCGGACCACGCCGCGCCGCGGCGGCTGCGCGCCCGGCACGCCGTGGTCGTCGCCACGGGCAGCGTCCCCGCGCAGCCGGACGTGCCCGGTCTCGCCGGCGCGCTGCCGTGGAGCAGCCGCGAGGCCACGAGCGCGTCCGCCGTGCCCGAGTCGCTGGTCGTCCTGGGCGGCGGCGTCGTCGGCTCCGAGATGGCGACCGCGTACGCCGACCTCGGGTCGCACGTGACCCTGCTGGCCCGGCACGGGCTGCTCTCCGGCGCCGAGGACTTCGCGGGCGAGGCCGTCGAGGCCGGGCTGCGCACGATCGGGGTCGACGTGCTCACCGGGGTGTCGGTCCGGGCCGTCGAGCGGCCCGAGCCGGGCGGACCCGTCACGGTCCGCTTCGACGGCGGCGGCTCCGGCGACGGCGGTGCGGTCACGGCCGCCGAGCTCCTCGTCGCCACGGGCCGCGTCGCGCGCACCGCCGACGTCGGCGTCGAGACGGTGGGCCTCGAGCCGGGCAGGCCGCTCGCCGTCGACGACACGATGGCCGTCGTCGGGGTCGAACCTGGCGACCGGGCCCCGTGGCTCTACGCGTGCGGCGACGTCACCGGACGCCACCAGACCACCCACCAGGGCAAGTACCAGGGGCGCGTCGTGGGCGACGTGATCGCCGCCCGGTTCGGCGACGCGCGGCGCGAGGGCGCGCCCACGCGCGACGACGCCGTGCCCGCCCCGGGCGCCGAGCCGCGGCGGTGGTCCCGCTACGCCGCCAGCGCCGACGACGCCGCCGCGTCCCAGGTGGTGTTCACGCGCCCCCAGGTGGCGTGGGTGGGCCTGACCGAGCGAGCGGCCGCGGCACGGGGGCTGGACGTGCGCACGGTGCGCTACGAGCTCGGCGACGTCTCGGGCGGCTCCGTCACCGCCGTCGGGTACCGGGGCACCGGGCAGCTCGTCGTGGACACGCGGCGGCGCGTCGTCGTCGGGGCCACGTTCGTCGGGCCCGACGCGGGCGAGCTGCTCCACGCCGCCACCATCGCCGTCGTGGGCGAGGTGCCGCTGGACCGGCTGTGGCACGCCGTGCCCGCCTACCCCACGGTCAGCGAGGTGTGGCTGCGGTTCCTGGAGGCCTACGGGCTGTGAGGCCGGCGGCTGCGGTGCGCTTCGGGCGTCAGCAGTGCCTACGCGGCTGACGCCGGAGGCGGCGTCAGCCGAGCGCCCCGTCCGAGCTGAACACCAGGCCCAGCGTGATCGCGCCCTGGCGCAGGGCCTCCTTGGTGAGCGGGCCGCCCGCGTCCAGGGACCTGAACTCGCTGAACGTCAGCCCGTAGACGTCCTCGAGGCCCGGCTGGCAGAAGGGCCGCTCGGTGCACTCGGGCCCCGCCCCGAGGATCAGGCCGTCGCACGCGGCGGCGAGGTCCGTCAGGGTCGTGACGTGGTGCTCGTCGGCGAAGGCCTTCGTCACTGCGAACGCGTTCTGGTCCTGGGCGGCGGACGGCGTGCCGAACACGAGCCCCGTGGCCTGGCCGAGCTGCGTCAGGGCCGCGACCGTCCCGTCGAGGTCGCCGCTCGCCACCGGTGTGGCGTCCGCGCCGTTCTGGCCCTTGTTGAGGAACTCGGCCAGCGTGCCGACGTACTCGGGCACCACCTGGATCTGCGAGCCGTCCTCGAGCGCGGGCAGGTACGCCTCGCGGTTGCCGATCGTGGTGACCGTCGCGTCGTACCCGGCCGACGTGAGCACCTCGGCGTAGATGGTGCCGAGCGTCTTCGACTCGGCGAAATCCGCGGCGCCGATCGCGATCGGCCTGCCCGCCCCGGCGGAGGCGTCCGCGGCGGCGAGGCCCTCGTCGGCGACGAACTGGGCCGCGACGTCCTCGGACGACTTCCGGTCGACGTCGACGGCCTTGTTGAGCGCGACGAGCTTGTCGGTGTCGAGCGCAGCCGACACCGTGTCGAGCAGCGGCACCAGCCCCGGGTCCGCGGCCGCCGTGGCGGCGTTCACGGCCGGGACGATGTTGTCGACCGTCTGGAGGTGCTGGTCGTCGGCGAGGACGACGAGGTCGTTGCCAGGCACCGGGGCGCACGACGCCGCGACCGCGCCGGACGCCGAGCCGGTGTCGGACGGGCTCCCAGAGGACGACCCGGGCGAGCCGCACGCGCCGAGCACGAGCAGCACCCCCGCGGCGAGCGCGAGACGGGGCAGGGGACGGGACGTGCGAGTGCGGTACATCGTGCTCTCCAGGGTCGTGGCCGGGTGGAGCTCGTCGGGCATTCCGTGCCATTCGACCGCAGACCTCTGACACCGGCAACCCTCCGCAGGTCAGGTGCGGTTCAGGCGTCGCGCAGCGCCCGCGGCGTGACCATGCGCTGCGCGACGGCGAGCACGCCGTCGACGACGAGGCACAGCGCCGCCACGAGCACGCCGCCGGCCAGCACCTGGCCGTAGCGCTGCGTGCCCATGCCGAGCTGGATGACCTGCCCGAGGCCGCCGCCGCCCGCGAGCGCCGCGAGCGGGATCGTGGCCACGACCTGGACGATCGCGGTGCGCACCCCGGCGGCGACGAGCGGCACGGCGAGCGGCACCTCGACCCGCCAGAGCACGCCGGCGGGAGAGTAGCCGAGCCCGCGGGCGGCGTCGCGGGCGGCCCGGTCGGCGCCGCGCACGCCGTCGTACGCCCCGGCGAGGAGCACGGGCGCGGCGAAGATCCCGGCGGCGATGACGGTGGCGGTGTTGCCGAAGAGCCCGGCGGTGGCCAGCAGCAGGATGATCGCGAGGGTGGGCAGGGCGCGCGACGTGTTGGAGATCGCGACGACCAGCCCGGACCCGCGCCCGCTGTGGCCGAGCCACGCCCCGAGCGGGAGGGCGAGCGCTGCCGCGGCGCCGACGGCGGCGAGCGTCATGACCAGGTGCTGGCCGGTCAGGTCGAGCAGCCCGCGGGGGCGGGTCCACACGAGGGGGTCGTTGAGGTACCGCAGGGCCTCGGCGAGGACGGAGCTCACGTGGTCCTCCGGGTCCAGGGGGTCAGGGCGCGCCCCGCGGCCCACAGCGCGACGTCGAGCA
The DNA here is from genome assembly GCF_004135385.1 of Xylanimonas protaetiae. NCBI lineage: Bacteria > Bacillati > Actinomycetota > Actinomycetes > Micrococcales > Promicromonosporaceae > Xylanimonas > Xylanimonas protaetiae. The sequence goes on from NZ_CP035493.1 coordinate 2,333,719, forward strand.
GGAACGCCAGCAGCAGGCAGGCGAGCGCGGCCGCGCTGATCTCGGCGCGGTGGAAGTTGTTGCGGAACCCCTCGAACATGAGCTGCCCGAGCCCGCCGTAGCCGACGACGACGCCCACCGTCACCAGGGCGACCGTGGAGACGGTCGCCAGCCGCAGCCCGGAGACGACGGCGGGCAGCGCCGCGGCCAGCCGGACGCGGGCCGTCACCTGGACGGGCCCGTACCCGACGCCGCGGGCGGCGTCGAGCACCGCGGGGTCGACGGACTGGAGCCCGGCGAGCGTCTGGCGCAGCAGCACGAGCAGCGCGTACGCGACGAGCCCGACGAGCACGGGCGTGCGCCCGATGCCGAGCACCGGCGCGAGGATGGCGAAGAGGGCCAGCGACGGCACGGTGTAGAGCACCGCGGCGACGCCGACGACGCTCGCGGCGAGCCGCCGCCGTCGGACCACGAGGAGCGCGAGCGGCACCGCGATCGTGGCCGCGATCGCGACCGCCTCGAGCGTGAGCAGCAGGTGCTGCCAGGTGCGCGTCGCGAGCAGGTCGGCGTTGTCGGCCACCCACGACCAGGAGAACCAGGGATTCCCGGGCATGCCGGGCACGCTACCCGTGGCCTACGTTGGGCGCGTGTCCGCGCGCATCGAGCTCGAGGAAGTCCGCAAGGCCTACCCGGACGGGACCGTCGCCGTCGGGGGCCTGACGCTGACCGTGGAGCCGGGGGAGGTGCTGGCCCTCGTGGGCCCGTCCGGCTGCGGCAAGTCGACCACGCTGCGCATGGTCAACCGGCTCGTCGAGCCGACGAGCGGCCGCGTGCTGCTCGACGGCGTCGACACCGCGACGCTCGACCCGGTGCGGCTGCGGCGCGGCATCGGGTACGTCATCCAGGACGTGGGGCTGCTGCCGCACCGCACGGTCGAGGCGAACGTGGCGACCGTCCCGCGCCTGCTGGGCTGGGACCGGGCGCGCACGCGGGCGCGCGTGGGGGAGGTGCTCGAGCTCGTGGGCCTGCCCGTGGGCGCGTACGGGCGCCGGTACCCGCACCAGCTCTCGGGCGGCGAGCGGCAGCGTGTCGGCGTCGCGCGCGCCCTGGCCACCGACCCGCCGGTGCTGCTGCTCGACGAGCCGTTCGGCGCCGTCGACCCGGAGTTCCGCCGGCAGCTCCAGGCGTCGCTCGAGGGCATCCTGGCCGACGTCGGCTCCACGGTGGTGCTCGTGACGCACGACCTCGACGAGGCCGTGCGCCTGGGCGACCGCGTCGCCGTGCTGTCGAAGGGCGGCCACCTGGAGCAGGTCGCCGACCCGCTCACGGTGCTCGCGCGCCCCGCCACGCCCCGCGTGCGCGACTTCGTGGGCGACGACGCCGCGGTGCGGCTCGTCGCCCCGTCCGGCGGCCCGTCCGTCGTCGTCGTGCGTGGCGACGACGGCGGGGCGTCCGGGGTGCTCGACGCCGCGACGGCGATCGGCGCGCTGCGCCGGGCCGCCGACGACGCGGGACGCCCCGCGCCCGGCGGGGACGGTGCCACCGCGCGCGGATAGGCTCAGGCCCGTGACCACCAAGCGCGTTGCCCTCGCCACCTGCTCCGACCTCCCCGCGCTGGACAGGGACGACAAGCCGCTCGTCCCGGCGCTCGCGCAGCGCGGCGTCACGGCCGAGGCCGTCGTCTGGGACGACCCGGCCGTCGACTGGGCCTCCTACGACCTCGTCGTCGTCCGCTCCACGTGGGACTACGCGCCGCGGCACGACGAGTTCCTCGCGTGGGCCGAGACCGTCCCGCACCTGGCGAACCCCGCGGACGTGCTGCGCTGGAACACGGACAAGCGCTACCTGCACACGCTCGAGGAGGCGGACGTCCCCGTCATCCCGACGGTGTGGCTCGACCCGGCACGGCACTTCTCGAAGCGTGCCGTGCACACGCGCATGCCGGCGTTCGGGGACTTCGTGGTCAAGCCCGTCGTCTCGGCGGGTGCCAAGGACACGGGGCGGTACATCCCGATCAGCGCGCAGTCCCGGTCGATGGCGATCACCCACACGATGGAGCTGCTCGACTCCGGGCGCTGGGTCATGATCCAGCCCTACGTGACGTCCGTGGACTCCGCGGGCGAGACCTGCCTGACGTTCGTCGACGGCGTGTTCCAGCACGCGGCGCGCAAGAACGCGCTGCTCACCGGCCCGTCGCAGCCCACCAAGGGGCTGGGGCTGTACCTGGCGGAGACGATGTCGGCCGTCGCGCCGACCCCGGAGCAGCTCGACGTCGCGCAGCGCGCCCTGGACGTGGCCGGCGAGGCCCTGGGCCTGGACCGGCCGCTGCTGTACGCGCGCGTCGACCTGGTCGCCGGCGAGGAGGGCCCGCTCGTCATCGAGCTGGAGCTGACCGAGCCGAACATGTGGATGCGCTACAGCGGCTCGAACCCGACGCTGGAGCGGTTCGCGGACGCGATCGCGGCGCGCGCCTGAGCGCCGTTCGTCCGGGGGACGACGAAGGCCCCGCACCATCGGTGCGGGGCCTTCGCGGTGGGGTGGCTAACCGGGCTTGAACCGGCGACCTCCTGGACCACAACCAGGCGCTCTGCCAACTGAGCTATAGCCACCATGGCCGTGTGCCTCAGCATCGGGTGCCTGAGCATCGGGCCGACGGAAAGCATACCCGAGGTTCGGGATGCCTCAGGACGCTTTACGGCTCGACGGGCCTGCGCGTGACCGACGTCTCCGCGATGCGGGCCGCGACGGCCCGTGCGGTCGCCGTGTCGGGGCCCGGCTGCGGCACGAACACGGCCTCGCGGTAGTAGCGCAGCTCGTCGATCGACTCGAGGATGTCGGCGAGCGCGCGGTGCCCGCCGTCCTTCTTGGGGGAGCTGAAGTAGGCGCGCGGGTACCAGCGGCGCGACAGCTCCTTGACCGAGCTGACGTCGATGATCCGGTAGTGCAGGTGGGCGACCAGCTCAGGCATGTCGCGGTCGAGGAACGTCTTGTCGGTGCCCACGGAGTTGCCGGCCAGCGGCGCCTTGCCGGCGTCGGGCACCCACTGCCTGATGTACGCGAGCACCTGCTGCTCGGCGTCGGCCATCGTGGTGCCGCCCGGCAGCTCCTCGAGCAGGCCCGAGCGCGTGTGCATGTCGCGCACGAAGTCGCCCATGGCCTCCAGGGCTGCCGGCGGCGGGACGATCAGCACGTCGACGCCGTCGCCCAGCACGTTCAGCTCGGAGTCGGTGACGACGGCGGCGACCTCGATCAGCGCGTCGGCGCGCGTGTCGAGGCCGGTCATCTCGCAGTCGATCCACACGATGCGGTCGTTGGGGGTGGGAACGCTCACGGGGACAGCCTAGGTGGCCGGACGCGGCAAGGGCCCCGGCGCCCCGCCGACCGTGCGGTCGGGCGGGCCTGCCGGGGCCCCTGCGTGACGGTCACAGCTGCCGTCCGTAGCCGAGGACCATGAGCTGGGCGGCGAGCCTCAGCTCCTCCTCGCGGGTGCGGCGACGCAGCGCGTCGAAGGCACGCTCGCGGCGTCGGGCTGCCTTGCGCAGGTGCCGCTCGAGACGGCGGACCTCACGCTCGGCGTGGGTTTGTCGGACACGTTGACGACGGTCGACCTGGACGCGGTCGAGAGTCAGCTCGGTGGTCATGGTGGTGGGAGTCCTTCGTGACGTGGAGTTGGCGGGACGGGCCAGGTCCCCTCCACCGCCGGCCGGGCCGGCGGATCGTCACCGCGGTGCGTCCCTGAGTCTGGCAACACCGGTGCACGTCAGGCGAGGTGTTTTCCGGAGGCGCCGAGGACGAGCCTGCGGGCGCGGGTCGTTACGATGTGCGCGACGCCTCCGTAGCTCAATGGATAGAGCACCGGCCTTCTAATCCGTAGGTTGCAGGTTCGAGTCCTGCCGGGGGCACCCTCGCCCGCTGCCGTCGGCCCCGCATGCGCGCCCCGTTCAGTACTCCATGAGCGACTTCCACACGCTCTTGCCCACCACGAGGTCGGCGTGCCCTTGCCCGTCGCCCGTGTTGGTGAACACCTGCCAGTCGGCGAGCGCGTCGCGGGTCGCGGGACCGCCGACGCCGTCGACGGGCAGGTGGTAGCGCTGCGTGCCGTTGAGCAGGCCCTGCAGGTTGTCGACGTGGATGTCGCGTACGAAGGTCTCCGGCCTGTCGTTCGCGACGCCGTTGAAGCGCAGCTTGTGCATGGTGACCACCAGTCCGTTCTTGAGATCGATCTCCACCCTGGTGTGGGCTTCCTCGCCGCCGCGACCGTCCGGCACCGGTGCCGGGCCGCCGTGCGCGGGGTCGTAGACCAGGTGCCAGGGCTCGTCCACGTGGGGCTGCCGCCCCTCCGTGTCCGTCCAGCCGTGCTCGGCCAGGACCGGGAAGGCCGTGACGCGGCGGGGGAGGTCCCACTGCCCGGCCCTGCCGAAGTCCATGACGTCGACGGCGAGGCCCCAGCCGTGGTTGGACGTGCCGGGGACGGCGACCGACTCGCGGCCCGGGCGGCGCACGTAGCGCACCCCGTGCCACGTGCGGGCGTCGTGCCCGCCGGTCGTCTGGGCGACGTAGGAGCGCAGGAAGAACCGCTCCTGCTCCGCGAGCGTCCGGTTCCAGCCCCGGACGGTCAGTGAGATGTCGGTGCGCCGCAGGACGTCCTGCCGTGCGCTGTTCCAGGCCTCCGCCGCGTCGCGCCGGAGGTACGCGTGGGCGTGGCCGTCCGTGCCGTGCCCGCCGACGGGGTCGAGCTCGGCGAGGACCTCCGCCGGGACCGACCCGTTGCTGTACTTCTGTCCTGCGAAGGTCTGGGCCTCCGCCACCAGTGTTGCCATCGGTGTCACCTCCGCACCCTCACGAGGGACGGGCGCGAGCGTGATGACGGGGGCGTGCCACTGAGCGACACGCGCCGGGTGCGGGCCGTGCCGTGTCGAACCGTGCCGCCCGCGGCGCGCGCGTTTTGCAGGGCACCGTCGACCGGCAAGGATGGGGCCGTGACCTCTGACCTCGGACCGCGTGCCGACCGACCTGTCGCCGGCCGACCCGACCCCGCGGTCGCGGACGAGCTGGGCATGACGGTGTACGACGTGGCGCGTGACCTGCGCCGGGACGTCGAGGACGTGCGCCTTCCGCTGCCGATCGACGGCGCCCGGGAGGCCGGGGCGTCGCGCGGGCGGCTCGTCGCCCAGCTGGACGAGCACCTGCTGCCCCGGCTGCGCGAGCTGTCGAGCCCCGCGATCGTCGTCGTCGCCGGGTCGACGGGCGCCGGGAAGTCCACGCTGTACAACTCGCTGCTGGGCGAGGAGGTGTCGAAGGCGGGCGTGCTGCGGCCCACCACGCGCGAGCCCGTGCTGGCCTTCAACCCGCTGGACAAGGAGGTCGTGCACGAGGGCCCGGCCACCGAGGCGTCCCGCGTCGTCTACCACGACGGCGTGCCGCGCGGCACGGCCCTGCTGGACGCGCCGGACCTCGACTCGTTCCTGGCTGACAACCGCACCACCGCCCAGCAGATGCTCGAGGCGGCCGACCTGTGGCTGTTCGTCACCACGGCGTCCCGCTACGGCGACGCCCTGCCCTGGCAGGCGCTGTCCCGCGCCACGGAGCGCGGCGCGTCCGTGGCGATGGTGCTCAACCGCGTCCCCACCGAGACGCTGAAGACGGTCCGCGCCGACCTCATGCTCCGCCTCCGCGAGCACGGCATGACCGACGTGCCCCTGTTCGTGGTGCCCGACGTCGGCCCGCACGAGGGCCTGCTGGACCCGTCGGTCGTGCAGCCCGTGCGCCGCTGGCTCACGCTGCTCGCCGGGCCCGAGCGCTCCCGGGCCGTCATCGTCCGCACGCTCAAGGGCGCCCTCGGCGCCCTGCCGCAGTGGGTCACGTCGCTCGCCGACGCCGTCGACGCGCAGGGCGAGGCCGCCCACACGATCCGCACCGTCGTCGAGAAGGAGCGTCCCGCCGCGGAGAAGCTCGCGCGCGACGGCGTCGCCGCGGGCGTCGTCGCCGGTGCCTCCGTCGAGGCGCGCTGGCGCGAGCTGTCGGGCAGCGCGAAGGTCGACCGCGTCAAGGTCAAGAACGACACCGTGCGCTCCACCAGGCGTGCCGGGCGTCGTCGCGAGGAGGCCCTGACGGGCCTGCGCGCCGACGTCGAGGCCGCCGCCGCGCGCACCCTCACCGCGGCCGGCGGCCGCGTCGAGGAGCGTCTGCGGGCCGTGCTCACCGCCCCCGGGGCACCGGCCGGCGGCTCGGCCGTGCTGCCCGACGCCGCCGCGCGCACCGCGGCACGCGAGAAGGCGGTCACCGCCACCGTGGAGGCATGGTCGGCGCGCGCCGCCGACGTCGTCGCCCTGCTCGGCGACGGCGACCGCGTCACCGCCGCCGTCAAGGCGTTCGGCCCGCACGGCCTGGGCACCCTGCTGCTCGCGGCCGCCGCCGGGTCCGACGACGCCGCGCGGCTGCTCGGCCGGACGCTGGGCGACGCGCACGCCGACGCCGTCACAGCGCTGCGCGACGACCTCGCCGACCGCGCGGCCGCCGTCGTCGGCGCCGAGCTCGACGCCGTCCTGACCGCGCTGGACACCCCGAACCTCGCCGACGACGCCGCCTCCGGGCTGCGCGTGCGGCTCTCTGAGCTGAAGAGGCTGACGTGACCGACGACACCACCCTGCGGGCCCGCACCGACGACCTCGCCCAGGCGCTCGCCGTCGCCGGCGAGCGCCTCGACGCGCCCACCGCCGCCCGCGTGCAGCAGGCCGTCGACGGCGTCCGCGAGCGCCTCGCGCTCGGCGTCGACCACACCGTCGTCGCGCTCGCGGGCGGCACCGGCTCGGGCAAGTCGTCGCTGTTCAACAAGATCTCCCGGCTCACGTTCGCCGACGTCGGCATCAAGCGCCCGACGACGGCGCGCGTGACCGCCTGCTCGTGGGACGACGGCGCGGAGGCGCTGCTCGACTGGATCGGCGTCGACCGCGAGCGCCGCATCGTGCAGGCGGGCGAGCTGGAGATGGACGACGCCCTGGACGGGCTGGTGCTGCTGGACCTGCCGGACCACGACTCGATCGAGCCGAAGCACCGCGAGGTGGTGGACCGGATCCTGCCGCTGGTGGACCTGCTGATCTGGGTGGTGGACCCGCAGAAGTACGCGGACGACGCGCTGCACTCGGGCTACCTGCGCGAGTCGGTGGGCATGGAGGCGTCCATGCTGGTGCTGCTCAACCAGATCGACACGGTGCCGCCGGCGCGGCGCGACGAGCTGCGCGCGGACCTGGACCGGCTGCTCGAGGACGACGGCCTGCGCGGCGTGCCCGTGATCGCGGTGTCGGCGCGCACGGGCGAGGGCGTGGCGCAGGTGCACGAGCTGCTGTCGGAGGTGTGCGAGCGGCAGACGGTCGCGGCGGGGCGTGCGGCGGGCGAGCTCGACGCGGCCGCGCGGCTCCTGCTGTCGCAGGTGCCGGCCGAGGTGCCGTGGGACCTGGAGCACGCGGTGGCGCGCGAGCTGCCCGCGCTCGTGGACGCGACGGGGCTCGACGCCGTCGCGGGCCAGGTGGGCGCGGCGGTGCGCAACGGGTACGGCATGCCGGAGTTCCCGCCGCCGGACCGTGACGCGGTGACGCTGTCGCGGGCGCGCTGGCTGACGCGGGCGGGGGCGCCGCTGCCGTCGGGCTGGCAGCGGTCGCTGGCGGAGACGACGGCGAGCGCCGACGTGCTGCGCACCGCGGTCGCCGAGGCGGTGCGGAAGGTCAGGCTCGACGTGGCCGGGCCGCGGCGGGCGCGTGCGACGCGACGCCTGGCGTGGGCGCTCGGGATCGCGGCCGCGGCCGTGGCGACGTTCGCGGGCTTCGCGCTCGGCGGGACGCCGGACCTGCCCGCGCCGTGGCCATGGCTGCTGTGGGTCCTCGCCGGGGCGCTGCTCGTGGCGGCGCTGGCCGTCGGGGCGTCCGTGGTGGTCGCGCGGCGCCGGCTGGCGGCGCGGCGCGCCGCGGGGGTGGCGCGCGAGGGTCGCGCGGCGCTGGAGAAGGTGCTCGCGGACGGGCTCGGCCTGCCGACGCAGAAGCTGCTCGCGGAGCACAAGCGGGTGCGCACGCTCGCCCAGTCCGCGCGGGACCTGCCCGTCGCCGGGGCGGGGTCCGAGGGCGGGAGCCTGCCCCCAGGCGCGTCGGCTGCGGCGTCGTCCACAGGGGCCGTCCCGCAGGCTGCGGCGGGGGTCGCGCGCCGCTGATCCTCGCTGCGAGCGGTCGGCGCGAGGCCGGCCCGCGAGCCAGGAGGACTTCGATGAGCGACGTCAACGTCACGGTGGTCGGCCACGTGGGCCAGGACCCCACGCTGTACACCGCCGAGAGCGGCACCCGGTGGACCTCGATCCGCGTCGCGTCCACGCGGCGCGTCCGCGACCCGCGCAGCGGCGAGTGGGGCGACGGGCCGACGATGTGGTTCACCGTGCGCGCCTTCGGCGACCGCGCGCTGAACCTGGTCGACTCGGTCCGCAAGGGCACGCCGGTCGTCGTGACCGGGCGCCTCGCGGTCGAGGAGTACGAGGTGCGCAAGCAGGAGAAGGGGCCCGCCGGCGAGGCGGTCGAGGTGCGCGAGCCGCGCACCTCCCACGTCATCGAGAGCGCGGTGGTCGCCGTCGACCTGTCGCGTGGCGTCGTGCGCTACACGCGGACGGTGCACACCGGCGCGGTGCCGTCCGGCGCGCCGGACGCCGTCACGCGCTCGGCCGGCGAGGCGGCGGGCGGTGAGCGGTGGGAGACGCGCGGCGATGCCGCGGCGCCGTGGGGCGAGCCCACGGACGAGACGGCCGACGGAACCACGGACGAGGAGACGGTCGGCGGGGCCGGGGAGGACGTCCCGGAGGCGCGGGCGCTGGTCGGGGTCTGAGAGCGCTCCGCGGCGGCACCCTGCGCGACGACGGTCGTCGGGGTGCCGCCCGGCTGCGCCGCGAGCGCGACCGGGAACCGCTCGCGGGGGGGGAGGGGGGTGGTGCGCCGGCGGGCCGGCCGCTCGATGGGGCGCCGGAGGCCGACGGACGGCCCGCCCGAGGGCGGGGGCAGTAGGCTGGGCGGTTGGCCGCCCCTGCCGGCCTCCCAGCACTCTGCATCTGTGCAGCACCCGCGATCGAAACGGTGGAAACGAGCCAGTGGCTGAGTTCATCTACACCATGTACAAGGCGCGCAAGGCGCACGGCGACAAGGTCATCCTCGATGACGTGTCGCTGAACTTCCTGCCTGGCGCGAAGATCGGCGTCGTCGGCCCGAACGGCGCCGGCAAGTCGACGATCCTCAAGATCATGGCGGGCCTCGACACGCCGTCGAACGGCGAGGCGCGCCTGTCGCCCGGGTTCACGGTCGGCATCCTGCAGCAGGAGCCGCCGCTGAACGAGGAGAAGACCGTCCTCGGCAACATCGAGGAGGCCGTGGCCGGCATCAAGGCCAAGGTCGACCGCTTCAACGAGATCTCGGGCCTCATGGCGGAGCCCGACGCCGACTTCGACGCGCTGCTCGCCGAGATGGGCGAGCTGCAGGAGGCCATCGACCACGCCGACGCGTGGGAGCTCGACTCCCAGCTCGAGCAGGCGATGGACGCGCTGCGCTGCCCGCCGGCCGACGCCGACGTGTCCGTGCTCTCCGGCGGTGAGCGCCGCCGTGTCGCGCTGTGCAAGCTGCTGCTCGAGAAGCCCGACCTGCTGCTGCTCGACGAGCCCACCAACCACCTCGACGCCGAGTCGGTGCTGTGGCTCGAGCAGCACCTGGCCACCTACCCGGGCGCCGTCCTGGCCGTCACGCACGACCGCTACTTCCTCGACCACGTCGCGGAGTGGATCTGCGAGGTCGACCGCGGCCGCCTCTACCCGTACGAGGGCAACTACTCGACGTACCTGGAGAAGAAGCAGGAGCGTCTGCAGGTCCAGGGCAAGAAGGACGCCAAGCTCGCCAAGCGCCTCAAGGACGAGCTCGACTGGGTGCGCTCGAACGCCAAGGGCCGCCAGGCCAAGTCGAAGGCGCGTCTGGCCCGCTACGAGGAGATGGCTGCCGAGGCGGAGCGGACGCGGAAGCTCGACTTCGAGGAGATCCAGATCCCCGCGGGCCCGCGCCTGGGCTCCACGGTCCTGGAGGCCACCAACCTCAAGAAGGGCTTCGGCGAGCGCGTCCTCATCGACGGGCTGTCGTTCACGCTGCCGCGCAACGGCATCGTCGGCGTCATCGGCCCGAACGGCGTCGGCAAGTCCACGCTGTTCAAGACGATCGTGGGCCTCGAGCCGCTCGACGCCGGCGACCTCAAGGTCGGCGAGACCGTGTCGATCTCCTACGTCGACCAGTCGCGCGGCGGCCTCGACCCCAAGAAGACGCTCTTCGAGGTCGTGTCCGACGGGCTCGACTACATGAAGGTCGGCAACGTCGAGATCCCGTCGCGCGCCTACGTCGCGTCGTTCGGGTTCAAGGGCCCGGACCAGCAGAAGCCCGCCGGGGTGCTCTCGGGCGGTGAGCGCAACCGCCTCAACCTGGCGCTCACGCTCAAGCAGGGCGGCAACCTGCTGCTGCTCGACGAGCCCACCAACGACCTCGACGTCGAGACCCTCGGCTCGCTGGAGAACGCCCTGCTGGAGTTCCCCGGCTGCGCCGTCGTCGTCTCGCACGACCGGTGGTTCCTCGACCGGGTCGCGACGCACATCCTCGCCTACGAGGGCACGGAGGAGAACCCGTCGAGCTGGTACTGGTTCGAGGGCAACTTCGCCGCCTACGAGGAGAACAAGGTCGCGCGCCTGGGCGCGGACGCCGCCCGCCCGCACCGCGTCACGTACCGCAAGCTGACGCGCGACTGACGCGCGACTGACGCGCGACTGACGCGCGACGCCGCCGCCTGACGACGCCGGCCGAGCAGGAACCACGGTTCCTGCCCGGCCGGCGTCGGCGTGCCTGCGGCCTTCGTGGGGGTCCGCCGTCACGCGGGCCGGCGACGCTGCAGCCGCGCCAGCACGAGAGTCCCCGCCACCGCCAGCGCCACGAGCGCCGCAGCGGGCCAGGGGAGCGCGCCCGTCCCCGCGCGGTCCACGAGCAGCCCGGCCGCGAACGTCCCCGCGGCCGTGCCGAGGTTGAACGTGGCGCTCGACGCCGCCGAGGCGACGTCCGTCCCGCCCGGCGCGAAGCGCATCGTCAGGTACTGCACGGTCACGTTGACGGCCGGGAACGCGATCCCGAGCACGGCGACGGCGCCCACGGCGACGACCGCATGTGTGCCCCCGACCGCGAGCGCCACGAGGCCGCCGCCCAGGACGACGAGCCAGCCGGCCTGCGCCGCGAGCGGGTGGTCGTCGACCGCCCGCCCTGCGAGGGCCATCCCGGCGAGCCCGCCGAGGCCGACGACGACCAGGACGGGGCTGAGCACGTCCCGGTCGAGGCCCGTCACCTCGAGCAGGTAGGCGGTCGTGTAGGTGAACGTCGAGATCGCGCCCGCGACGACGAGGAACGTCACCACGAGCAGGGCCGCGAACGCGGCGCGGTTCGGCTGCGTCCCGCGGTCGGCCTCGGCGGCGTGCGGGGGCCGCGCGGGCAGCAGTGCCCAGATGGCCACGGCGACCGACGCGCACAGCACGGCGACGACCACGAACGCCACCCGCCAGCCCACGTGCTGCGCCACCCACAGGGCCACCGGCAGCCCGACGATCGGGCCGAGCGCGGTGCCGAAGGAGACCCGGGCGACGACGCGCCCGCGCTCCGCCTGGTCGAACAGCGCCGTCGCCGACGGGAAGACGACCGCCCAGAACACCGAGTGCCCCAGCGCGGCCACGAGGCGCGCCGCGAAGAGCGTGGCGAAGCCCGTGGCGAGCGCCGAGGCGACGTTCGCGAGCACGACGAGCGCGAGCGTCGCGACGAGCACCTGGCGGCGCGGCAGCCGCCGCACGGCCTGCGCCAGCGGCACGGACGCGATGACCACGACGGCGGCGTACCCGCTCACGAGCAGCCCGATCCGCCCGACCGACGTGCCCAGGGCGGGCGCGATGACCGTCATCAGGCCACCGGGCAGCAGCTCGATCGTCAGGAAGCAGAACGTCGACAGCGAGAGCGCGGCGAGGGCCGCGGTGGCGCGCCGACGGTCGGCCGCGGTCGGCGTCGGGGGGCCGTCGGGCGGTGCGGGGGGTGCTGCGGTCGCCTCGGCGGACGCGCCCTCGTCGGTCGTCATGTCGGTTCCCTCCGTCGTCGTGCGCTCACCCCTCTGACGAACGGGAGGCCTCGATGTGGACGACGGGACAGGGCGTCACTCATCGGGGCGGCGGCGGTCATCGGGGGACCGCTGACCTGCGCGGGCGCGGGCCGCGGGTGAGGATGGGGGCATGACCGCGCCCGACGACGTCCCTCAGCCGCCCGCCGACGGCGCGGCGCCGGACCAGGCGCCGGACCGCGCGAGCGACCAGGAGCGGGACGAGGCGCTCACGCCGAACCGCGAGTCCGCCGCGCTGGTCGACGCGCTCGACGCGCTCCGCGCGAGGCTCGCCGCGCTGCGGCTGCCGCTGGCGACGCCGGGCGCGGCGGTCGCGCGCGGCGACCTGGCCCACGCCGTCGACCAGCTCGACGACTACCTGCTGCCCCGCCTGCGGGCGGAGCGGGCGCCGCTGCTCGTCGTCGTCGGCGGGTCCACGGGGGCGGGCAAGTCGACGCTCGTGAACTCGATCCTCGGCGAGCACGTGACGGCCCCGGGCGTGCTGCGCCCGACGACGCGGGCCCCCGTGCTGGTGCACCACCCGCTCGACGGGCGCTGGTTCACCACCGACCGGGTGCTGCCCGGGCTCGCGCGCGTCCAGACGGGCGTCGACGTGACGACGTCGAGCGCGTGGGGCGGCACGGACGGCGACCGTCCGCCGCCGACGCGCACGCTGCGCCTGGTCGCCTCGGAGGCGATCCCGCAGGGCCTCGCGCTGCTGGACGCCCCTGACGTCGACTCGGTCGAGACGGCCAACCGGGAGCTGGCCGGCGAGCTGCTCGGCGCCGCAGACCTGTGGCTGTTCGTCACGACGGCCGCACGCTACGCCGACGCCGTCCCGTGGGCGCTGCTGCAGACCGCCGCGGCCCGCCGGGCGCAGGTCGCGCTCGTGCTGGACCGGGTCGACCCGGGCGCGGAGGCGGTGGCCGACGACCTGCGCCGCATGACGGCCGAGCACGGCCTGGGCGACGCACCCATCTTCGTCATCCCCGAGGCGGCGCCCGCCGGACCGGGCGCGCTCGACGAGGGCCTCCTGCCGGAGCCCGCCGTCGCCGAGGTGTCCACGTGGCTGTCCGGCCTGGGCGGCGACCCCGAGGCGCGCCGCCGGGTCATCACGGCGACGCGCGACGGCGTCGTCGACGACCTGGTGCGCCGCGCCGTGCACCTCGCCGACGCCGCCGACGCGCAGGAGGTCGCCGACCGGCGCCTGCGCGAGGCCGCCGTGCGGTACCACGACGACGCCGTCCGCGCGGTCGAGTCGGCGACGTCGGACGGGGCGATCCTGCGCGGGGAGGTGCTGGCCCGCTGGCAGGACTTCGTGGGGACCAGCGAGTTCTTCCGGTCGGTGCAGAAGGGCGTCGGGCGGGTGCGCGACGCGATCGGCGGGTTCTTCCGGGGCCGGCCGGCGCAGGCGCCGCAGGTCGAGCAGGCGATCGCGAGCGGCCTGGAGTCGGTCATCCTCGACTCGGCCGAGGCCGCCGCCGAGCGCACGTTCGAGGCGTGGCGCGGCGACGCGGCCGGGGCCGCGCTGCTGGAGGGCCTCGACCTGTCGCGGACCAGCGGCGGCCTGCGCGCCGAGATCGGCGAGCAGGTGCGCGGGTGGCAGGGCGACGTGCTCGCCCTGGTGCGCGAGCAGGGTGCCTCCAAGCGCGGCGCCGCGCGCGCCCTGTCGCTGGGGGTCAACGCGCTGGGCGTCAGCCTCATGGTCATCGTCTTCGCCTCGACGGCGGGGCTCACGGGCGCCGAGATCGGCATCGCGGGCGGCACCGCCGTCGTCGGGCAGAAGCTGCTCGAGGCGGTGTTCGGCGACGACGCCGTGCGCCGCCTGGCCGCGCAGGCCAAGCAGCGCCTGGCGGCGCGCGTGTCCGCGGTGATGAGCGGGCAGGCCGCGCGCTACACCGCGCAGCTCGACGCCCTCGGCACCGCCGACGCCGGGGGAGCCGCCCTGCGCGACGCCGCCCGACGCGTCGAGGGCGCGGCCCGCAACGAGCGCGCGACGCGCGCCGAGCCCGACGACGGCGGCACCCGGCCGTGGACCGGGCGCCTGCTGCGCGGCGCGGGGACGCTGCGCGCGCCGGACCGCCCGGAGTCCTTCCCGGTGCCCGCGGAGCGCGGTGAGCGGGACGAGCCGGCGGAGGACGAGGAGAAACGTCCGGGCTGGTGGAGCCGCGTGTTCGGCCGCAGGGGCGACGACTCGTGAGCCGCATCGACCTGGCAGGGCGCACCGCCGCCCTGGAGACGGCGACGCGCGAGGCGACGGGACGCCTCGACGGCGCCCTGCTCGACGACGCGCACCGCGTCATCCTGCGCGCCCGCGAGCGCGGCGGCCTGTCGGCCGAGCACACCGTGGTGGCGCTCGCCGGGGCGACCGGCTCCGGCAAGTCGAGCGTGTTCAACGCGGTCGCCGGCGCGGACCTCGCGACGCCGGGCGTCCGCCGCCCCACGACGTCGCACGCCCTGGCCGCGATCTGGGGCCACGGGGCGGACCCGCTCCTCGACTGGCTCGACGTGCCCACGCGGCACGAGCTGCCCACCGGCCCGGTGCCCGAGGAGTCCGTCGCGACGCCCGCGAAGGGGATCGCCGGGCTGTTCCGCCGCACGCGCACGCCCGTCGGGATCACGACGGGGCTCGTGCTGCTCGACCTGCCGGACCACGACTCGGTCGTCGTCGAGCACCGCGTGCGCGCCGAGCGGCTCGTGGAGCGCGCCGACCTGCTCGTGTGGGTCGTGGACCCGCAGAAGTACGCCGACGCGGCCCTGCACGAGCGGTACCTGCGGCCGCTCGCGGGGCGCTCGGACGTCGTCGTCGTCGTGCTCAACCAGGTGGACCGGCTGGCGCCCGCGGACGCCGAGGCGATGCGGGCGGACCTCGAGCGGCTCGTCGCGGCCGACGGGCTCACGGGCGCCCGCGTGCTGTCGGTCTCGGCGAAGACGGGCGAGGGCATCGACGCGCTGCGCGGGCTGCTCGCCGAGGCGGCGCAGCGCCGCGAGGCGTCGACGACGCGGCTCGCGCTCGACGAGCGGGCCGTCGCGGAGCGCCTCGTCGCGGCCTGCGGCCGGACCCCGTCGGAGCGGGCGGGGGACAAGGCCCGCACGGCGCTGCGGGGCGCGCTCGAGGACGCCGCGGGCGTGCCCGTCGTCGCCGAGGCGGTGCGCAGGTCGGCGGTCAAGGACGCACGGCAGGCCACCGGCTGGCCGCTGACGCGCTGGATCGGGCGACTGCGTCCCGACCCGCTGCGCCGCATCGGCCTGCGGCCGGACGCGCTGCGCATCCCCGAGGACCGTCCCGACCTCGCCGTCACGTCCCTGCCGGCGGCCCGCCCAGGCGTGCGCGCGACGGCCTCCAGCGCGGTGCGCGCCTACGTGGACCAGATGACCGTGGGGACGCCCGACCCGTGGGTGCTCTCCGCGCGGCACCGCGCGCAGGAGGGCCTCGACCGCCTGCCCGACGCGCTCGACCAGGCCGTGGCCGGCACGCGGCTCGAGGCGGGTCGGCGGCCGCTGTGGTGGCGGCTGGTGGGCGTGCTCCAGTGGCTCGTGCTCGCCACGGCCGTGGCGGGCCTGCTGTGGCTGGGTCTCGCGTTCCTCTTCTCGTACTTCCAGCTCCCCGAGCTGCCGACGCCGGTGCTCACCGTGGGCGGTGAGTCCTGGGGCGCGACGGGCGACGGCGTCGACGTGCCCTGGGGGACCGTGCTCGTGGCGGCCGGCGTCGTGCTGGGGGTGCTGCTCGCGCTCGTGTCCCGGCTGTGCGCCGGCATCGGCGCCCGGCGCCGGGCGGCACGCGCGCGCAAGCGGCTGCGCGAGTCGGTGGCACGGGTCGCGGACGCGCTCGTCCGGGTGCCCGTGGCGGAGGAGATGGCCGCGCTCGCCCGGGCGCGCACGGCGGCGGTGATCGCGGCGTCCTGAGGGTCGCGGCGTCGCCGGACGCAGCGCCGGGTCAGGGGCAGACGCCGAGCTCCCGGAGCGCGTCGACGGCGATGGATCCCGTGGGGCCGCCGTCGCGTGGCACGTTCGTGGTCGTGGTCGTGCCCAGGACCGTGCGCCACCGCAGGAACGGCAGGTCGACGGGCTCGTCGTCCTCCGGGGCCTGCGGGGCCGTCGCCTGCGTGCAGTCGTCGATCCGGTAGACGACGGCGAGCGTGAGGTCGGTGCCCCCGCGGACCTGGCGGGGCAGCGCGTTGGCGGGCGCCCGGAGCGCGGCCGGGAACGAGCCGTCCATGGCGTCCTGCCAGACGGCCGCACGCGCCGCGGGCGGACCCTGTCCCACGAGTGCCGCTGTCACGTCCGCGGTCTCGGCCGCCCAGGCCCCGAGGACGTGGGTCCCCGGTGGTGCGACCACCTCGGCGATCGTCGCGCCGGGCCACACGCGGGGGACCGCCTGGTAGACGATCGTGAGGGTGCGGTCCTCCGCCGCGCCCGTCATCCCGCCCCACCCGTCGTCGAACATGCGGGGCCGCAGGACCAGGGGCGAGGCGGCCGCGAGCACGAGGGCGAGCAGCGCCGCGACCACCAGCACGACGTTGCGCCGTGTCGTGCTGGTCGGGACGAGCGTCGCGAGCGACGGGTCGGACACGGTTCCTCCGGGAGAGGGATCTTGTCGATCTGGTTTGGCCCAATCTACTATGACAAAACCTCGCTGGTCGAGAGTCGGACGAAGGGAGACACCACGTGTTCGCCGCCCTGCCCAGGCTCGCCCTGACGCTGCTGATCATCGCCGCGCTCGTGGGCCTCGTCGTCGCCGTGCCGCGGCGTCCCACCGAGCCTCGGCGCGACGCCGCATGGCTCGCCGGGACGTGGCTGGTCCCCACGGACGAGGTCGACGTCTACGCGCGCTCCCTGCGCCGCGTGCGGGCGCACCGCCGGGCTGGAGGCTGGATCGGCATCGCCTTCGCCGTCGTCGCCGGGATCGCCTGGGGCGGGCAGGTGACCTTCGGCATCGCCACGCACGGCCCGCTGGCCGACGTCCTGTTCTGCGGCGTCGCCGGCGTGCTGGTCGGTGCGCTGTCAGCCGAGACGTACCGGCTGACGCTCCCGCGCGCCGGCGCGAGCGCGAGCGCCTCGCTCGCGCCCCGCCCGGAGCTCCCGGGCCGCCGCCAGGTGGTCGCCGCTCGCGTGCTCGCCGGGGCCTCGGTGGTCGTCGGCGCCGCGACGGCGGCCACCGGGCACGGCACCGTCACCCTGTTCACGGCGCTGCTCGTCGTGGTGCTCGTGCTTGTGTGCGCGGCGACGCGCGCGTCCGTGGCCCACCGGCGGCGGCCCGCGCTCTTGGACCGCGCGCTCGTGGTGGACGGCAACCTGCGGGCGTTCGCCGCGCGGACGGTCGCCTGGCTCGAGCTCACCGCCGGCACGCTCGCCGCCACCTGGGCCGTCTCCGCGCTGGGAAGCCTGGGCTGGCTCCCCGACGTGCCGGCGGCGGTGCTCAGCCTCGGCACGCTCGTCACGGCCGTCGTGTTCCTCGTCAAGGCGTCCCCGCGCCCGCCCCGGCGCTTCGCCTGGTCCGACCCGGCACCGCTCGCCGGGACGGTGCCGATCGCGTGATCGTCCACGTCGACCCGGCCTCCCCGGTCCCGGTCTTCGAGCAGCTGCGCGGGCAGATCGAGCGCCTCGTCGTCGCGGGCACCCTCGCGCCCGGCACACCGCTGCCGACCATCCGCGACCTCGCCACGGACCTCGGCCTCGCGCGCGGCACGGTGGCCCGCGTCTACGACGAGCTCGCCCGCGACGGCCTGGTCGAGACGCAGGGCCGCCGCGGCACGCGCGTGCTCGGCCCGGGCCGCCGCAGGCCCGACGACGCGGCGCTCGCCGCCGCGGCCGACGCGTTCGCCGTCGTCCTGCGTCAGCTCGGCGCCGACGACGCCGCGGGGCACGCGGCGCTCGACGCCGCCCTGGCCGCGCTCGGCCCGCAGGTCCCCGCCGGCTGAGGCCACCTGCCGGGCGAGCCCGCCCGCCGGCCGTCCGAGCCCCGGGTGGTTGAGCCCGTCGAGAGCACTCCGCCGACGCCGTGCCCGGTGCCGACGGGCTCCACCACCGGGAGGTCGCGTTAGCCTGCGTGCGTGACCCGACTCCACGTGCCCGTCGCGACCCGCTGGTCCGACCTCGACGCGTACCAGCACGTCAACAACGTCGAGATGTTCCGGCTCCTGGAGGAGGCCCGGATCACGGCGTTCTGGCGGCACGACCCCGACGAGGTGGGGGAGGACTGGCCGACCGCCATCCTCGAGACCGGCCCGCACGCCTCGAGCCACACGTTCGTGGCGAGCCAGCAGATCGAGTACCTGCGCCCGCTGGGCTTCACGCGCACGCCGATGCGCGTCGAGCTGTGGCTGGGCTCCATCGGCGGCGCCTCGCTCCAGGTCTGCTACGAGGTGCACGACGGCACCCCGGGCGGCTACCCGCGCACCGGCCCGGCGTCGGGCGGCGAGCCGTACGTCCGGGCGGCCACGTGGATCGTCGTCGTCGATGCCGCCACGGGGCGGCCCCGCCGCGTCACCGACGTGGAGCGGGCCGCCTGGCACGAGTTCGAGGAGCCCCCGGCGACGTTCCGTCGCTGACGCGCGTCACGGGCCGAGCAGCCGCAGCACGGCACGCTCGGCGGCCGCGTGCGTGCGGGTCGGCCCGATCGTCTCGCCGTGCGCCCACAGGTCCACCAGGCGGGGGTCGATGTAGGACGCCCGCGCCACGGCCGGGGTGTTGCCCAGGTCCTCGGCGACGTCGCGCACCACCTCGGCGACGCCGTGCCGGCGCGCGCGGGCCGAGCGCGGTGCGGGTCCGGCGTCCGCGAGCGCCCTCGCCGCGAGCACCGTCGCGTGCCAGGTGCGGAAGTCCTTGGGCGTCGCGTCGGGTCCGAGCTGCTCCTTGACGGCCGTCTGCACGTCGGCGCTGGTCACGTCGTGCCACGCGCCGTCGCCGTCGCGCCACGCGAGCAGGTCGGTGCCGCCGCGGCGCCGCTTGAGCACCGCGACGAGCCCGGCGACCACCGGGTCGTCCACCACGACGTCGCGCACCTGCCCGCTCTTGGCGGGATACCGGAACCGGACGGTCCCGTCCCGGCTCACCACCGCGTGCTCCTTGCGGATGGTCGCCAGGCCGTAGCTCTGGTGCTTGGCGGCGTAGACCTCGCCGCCCGCGCGGAAGTACGCGAGGTCGAGCAGGCGGAACGCGAGGGCCAGCACCTTCTCGGACCCCATCCCGGGTTCGGCGAGCGCTCGGGTGACGCGGCGCCGGGCGCCGGGCAGCCGCACGCCGACCTCGAGCACGTGGTCGTGCTTGCGGCGCCGGCGCCGCGCGGTCCAGTCCTCGTGGTACAGGTACTGGCCGCGTCCGGCCTCGTCGCGCCCGAACGCCTGGAGGTGGCCGTTCGGGTATGGGCAGATCCACACGTCCCGCCACGCCGGGGGGATCGCCAGCCGGCGGCAGCGTGCCAGCGCGTCCTCGTCGCGCAGCGGGGCGCCGCCGACGTCGAGGTACGTCCAGCCGCGGCCCGCGCGACGCCGCCCGAACCCCGGCTCCGAGGCGGAGACGCGGCGCAGACGGGACATGGGGCCATGGTGACCCGGCCCCGGGGACTCGCAGGCGGGTCAGCGGGTCAGCGGGTCAGGTAGTCAGGCGGGCAGCCGGATCATGCCCTCCTGGGCGATCGACGCCACCAGCACCCCGTCGCGCGTGTAGACGCGCGCGAACCCGAGCGCGCGACCACCCTGCGCCGTCGGTGCCTCCTGGACGAACAGCAGCCAGTCGTCCACCCGGGCGTCGCGGTGCCACCACATGGCGTGGTCGAGGCTGGCCATGGGCACGCCCGCGCCGACGTCGAGCCACGTCTTGCCCGCCCGGCGCAGCACCGGCTCGAGCATCACCTGGTCGCACGCGTACGCGAGGAGCGCGCGGTGCAGCAGCGGGTCGTCCGAGCCGACCGCGTGGCGCGCCCGCACCCACACCATCTGCCGGTCCGACCGTGTCGTGTCCGGACCCAGGAAGAGCGAGCCGCCCACGTGCGCGAGCTCGAACGCGGAGTCGTGCGACCACCAGCGCGCGGCCGGGTGGTCGATGGGCCCGAGCTCGTCGAACGCGCTGCGCACGTCCTCGGGCGCGGGCACGTCGTCCGGCGCCGAGCGCTGGTAGTCGTAGCCCGGCTGGTCCTCCTGGAAGGAGACCGTGAGCGTCAGGATCGGCTTGCCGTGCTGGATCGCGTGCGTACGCCGGGCGCTGAACGAGTTGCCGTCGCGCAGCCGCTCGACGGCGAAGTCGATCGGCACGTCCAGGGCGCCCTCGCGCAGGAAGTAGGCGTGCATCGAGTGCGGTGCCCGGGCGGGGTCGACGGTCCGGCCGCACGCGACGATCGCCTGCGCGAGCACCTGGCCGCCGTAGACGCGGTTGCCGAGGGCGGGCATGGTGCCGCCGCGCCACAGGTCGTCCTCGCCGCGCGGGCCCCAGCCCTCGACCTCGTGCAGGTCGAGCACGGCGAGGAGCCGCTCGAGGGCGGAGGGGGTCTCGTCGGCGGGCTTCACCAGGTGCAGGGAGGTCACGGTCACTCCTCGAAGGTGTTGATCATGGAGTGGGCGGCCCGCTCCAGGTAGTCCCACAGCTGTGCCTCGTGCAGCGGCGCCAGCCCGAGCGAGTCGACGGCGTCGCGCATGTGCGCCAGCCACCGGTCGCGGGCGTCGGGGTTCACCTTGAAGGGCGCGTGCCGCATGCGCAGCCGGGGGTGGCCGCGCTCCTGGGAGTACGTCGTCGGGCCGCCCCAGTACTGCTCGAGGAACAGCGTGAGGCGCTCCTTGGCGGGGCCGAGGTCCTCCTCGGGGTACATCGCGCGGAGCACGTCGTCGTCCGCCACCCCCGCGTAGAACCGGTCCACCAGCGCCACGAAGGTGGCGTGGCCGCCGACGGCGTCATAGAACGAGCCAGGAATCACGCGTTCATCGTGCCAGACCGCCGCAGGGCGCCGCGCACGTGCTCACCATCGCTTTCGTGGGGCTAGGCTGGGCAGGGACCTGCAAAGGCGCAAGGGACGGAGACCAGGAATGACGAAGGCTGACCAGATCCTCGCGGCGCTCGGCGGCACCACGAACATCGTGGAGCTCGAGCCGTGCATCACGCGGCTGCGCGTGCAGGTCACAGATCCCGCACTGGTCGACGAGCCGCGGCTCAAGCAGTCCGGCGCCTTCGGCGTCGTGCGCTCCGGCCGGGTCATCCAGGTGATCGTCGGCCCGGAGGCCGACGACCTCGCGGCGGAGATGGACACGCTGCGCGCCTAGCACCTCCCCGACACCACCTCCCCGACACGGCGAGACGCCGGCGACCCCACGGGTCGCCGGCGCCTCGCACGTCCCGGACCGTGCGGTCACGCCGACGACGCGGCGCCTGTGACGATGATCCCCGCCGCGCGCAGCTGCGCGTACGCGGCCACGAGCAGCGCGCGCATGACGTCGCCGTCCCGCCCGGGACGCACCTTGGCGTGCATCGTGAACGCGTACGCGCCCTCGGTGATGGCGTCGACGCCGCGCACGGCCGGCGTCTCGAGCAGGTCGGCGCCGAGCACCTCGTCGCTCTGCACGACGTCGACGGCGCGGCCGAGCGCCGCCCGCACCACGTCGACGTCCGAGCCGACGGGCACGCGCACCTCGGCGACGGCCCGCGCCCACTGCTGCGTGCGGTTGCCGGCGCGCAGGATCTCGCCGTTGCGCACGTGCCACAGGGTCCCGTCGAAGCTGCGGACGTGCGTCAGGCGCAGGTCCACCTTCTCGACGGTGCCGATGGCGCCGGCACCCAGGTCGACGACGTCGCCCACGCCGTACTGGTCCTCCAGCAGGATGAACAGGCCCGAGAGGAAGTCGCGCACGAGCGACTGGGCGCCGAAGCCGACGGCGACGCCGACGACGCCGGCCGTGCCCAGCAGCCCGGCGACGACGTTCCCCGCACCCACGGCGCCGAGGACGAACAGCGCCATCGCGGTGATGATGATGATCGTCGCGGCCGACGTGAGCACCGAGCCCACGGTCCGGGCGCGCCGCGCCCGCCGCTGCTTCACCTCGGGGGTGGCCAGGCCCAGCGTGTCCTCGACGAGGACCTTGCGGGCCTTGCGCCCCGTCGTCGTCGGCTCGTCCTCCTCGGTGGCCTCGACGTACGCGCGGTGGTAGCCCTTGGCGATCCGGTCGGTCACGTGCGCGATGACGCGCCGCACGACGGCGAGGGCGACCACGCCCACGACCAGGACGATGATCACCTGGAGCGGCCAGCCGGTGAACCACTCCCAGAAGTCGAACAGCTTCTCGCCCGTCTGGCCGACGATGCCGCCGCTCGGGCTGGGGTCGGGCGTCGACGCGGCGGCGAGCCGGCGGAGCGGGTCGGTCAGGGTGAGCAGGGCAACGTCGGTCACGCGTCCCACCGTAACGGCGGCACGTGAAGGCCCCGTGCCCGGCCCGCGACGTCCTCGTGCCGTGACCGCGACCGCCCGCGACGACCCCGCGACGCCGCGCCGACCACAGCGCGTCCGCCGCAGGACGCCGTCGGGCTTCGCCGCTGGCCAGGTGGCAAGATCGACCCGTGAGCCAGACCCCGCCGCCTGACGAGATCCCCGCCGAGCTGCTCGAGCTCGCGCATGTGCACGGGGTGCGCACCGAGTTCTACGGGTTCGACGGGGGCGCCCAGCAGGTGCGCGCGTCCACGCTCGTCGCGGTGCTGGAGGCCCTGGGCGTCCCGGCGACGTCCCGCAACCAGGTGCAGATGTCCCTCGCGCTCGCCCGCGACGACGAGTGGCGCCAGGCGCTGCCGCCCACCGTCGTCGTGCGCCAGGGCGTGGACGCGACCGTGCCGGTGCACGTGAACGACGGCTCGGCCGTCCAGGTGTGGGTCGAGCTCGACGGCGCGGAGCCGCTCGCGGCCCGTCGCGGGCAGCGCGAGCGCCGCGACCTGACGCAGCGCGAGGTCTACGTCGAGCCGCGCATGGTGGACGGCCGCCGCACGGGCCGCGCCACGTTCGCCGTGCCCACCGACCTGCCGCTGGGCTGGCACACGCTCCACGCGACGTCCGACGGCGGGGAGGCGAAGACGACGCTCGTCGTGACGCCGCAGCGCCTGACGCTCGCGCCCGAGGTCGAGCAGAAGCAGGTCTGGGGCCTGCTCGTGCAGCTCTACTCGGTGCGCTCGCGCACCTCGTGGGGGCTGGGCGACCTCGCCGACCTCGCCGACATCGCCTGGCTGGCCGCGCACCGCGGCGGCGCCGACTTCGTGGCGGTCAACCCGCTCGCCGCGGCGGAGCCGACCGTGCCGATGACGCCGTCGCCGTACCTGCCCACCTCGCGCCGGTTCCTCAACCCGGTCTACGTCCGCGTCGAGGACATCCTCGAGACGGCGTACCTGTCGGCCGCCGACCGCTCGCTGGTCGAGTGGGCCGCCGACCCGGTGCGCGATCTGGCCACCGACCCCGGACCCATCGACCGTGACGCCGTCTGGGAGGCCAAGAAGGCCGCGCTCGAGGTCGTGTTCACCGCGCCCCGCCGCGCTGCCAGGCAGGCCGCGTACGAGGAGTTCGTCGCCGAGCAGGGCAAGGGCCTGCGCGACTACGCCACCTGGTGCGCGATCACCGAGCACCTCGCCGGCAAGGACTGGCCGCGCGAGCTGTCGACGCCCGACGCGCCCGCCGTCGTCGCGCTGCGCGAACAGCTCGCCGAGCGCGTCGAGTTCCACACCTGGCTGCAGTGGGTGGCCGACGAGCAGAAGGCCGTCGCGCAGCGCACCGCGCGCGAGGCCGGCATGAAGATCGGCATCATGCACGACCTCGCCGTCGGCGTGCACCCCGAGGGGGCCGACGCCTGGGCCAACGGCGCCTACCTGGCACGGGGCGTCGAGGTGGGCGCGCCGCCGGACATGTACAACCAGCAGGGGCAGAACTGGTCGCAGCCGCCGTGGAACCCGCGTGCGCTCGCCAAGGCCGGGTACGCCCCGTACCGCGACATGCTGCGCACCGTGCTCCGCTCGGCGGGGGCGCTGCGCGCCGACCACATCCTCGGCCTGTTCCGGTTGTGGTGGATCCCGGGCGGCTCCAAGGCGTCCGCGGGCACGTACGTCGCCTACGACCACGAGGCGATGGTCGGCATCCTGTGCCTCGAGGCGCAGCGTGCCGGCGCCGTCGTCGTCGGCGAGGACCTGGGCGTGTTCGAGCCCTGGGTGCGCGACTACCTCGCCGACCGCGGCATCCTCGGCACCTCGGTACTGTGGTTCGAGCAGGAGAACGGCGGGCCGCTGCCCCCCGAGAAGTACCGGCACCTGGCCATGGCGTCGGTGGGCACGCACGACATGCCGCCGACGGCGGGCTACCTCGCGGGCGAGCACGTCGACCTGCGCGAGCGGCTCGGCCTGCTCACGGAGCCCGTCGAGGTCGTCCGCCGCCGCGCCCGCGAGGAGCGCGAGGTGTTCGTGCGCGCGCTCGTCGAGCGCGGGCTCGTCGGCGAGGACGCGTCCGAGCGGGAGATCGTCGAGGCCATGCACCGCTATCTGCGCCGGGCGCCGTCGGCCCTGTTCGGCGTGCAGCTCGTCGACATGGTCGGGGAGCGGCGCTCGCAGAACCAGCCCGGCACCGACCAGGAGTACCCGAACTGGAAGGTGCCGCTGGGCGACGCCAACGGCAACCCGATCCTGCTCGAGGACCTGTTCGAGTCCCAGCGCCTGCGCAGCCTGATCGCGGCGCTCAACGCCGACGCCTGACGCCGGCGGCCGGCCGACGACGGCGAAAGGCCCCGCCCCCTGGAACCGTCCAGGAGGCGGGGCCTTCGCCGTCGGGCGGTCAGCGTGCCGCGTCGACCGCCTGGGCCGTCAGCGCCCGCTCGGTGTCCGCGAGGCTCTCGACGACCATGCGGCGCAGCGACGGGGCCGCGTCCGGGTGGGCGTCCAGCCACCCGCGCACCGCGTCGCGCAGCTCGGCCGTCGCGACGGGGAGCGGGTAGAGGCCCTCGATGAGCTCCTCCGACATCTGGTACGAGCGCGACTCCCAGATCGGCAGCAGCGCGTCGACGTACCGGCCGACGAGCGGCGCGAGGACGGCCGGGTCGGTCACCCGGCGGAAGCCCGTCGCGGTCGCGCGGATGATCGCGTTGGGCACGTCCTCGACGTCCACGATCGACGCGAAGGCGGCCTCCTTGTCGGCCGTCGTCGGCTTCGACGCGCGCACGCGCGCGGCGGCCTGACGGCCGTTCGCCGTGTCGTCCGCGGCGACGGCGGCGTCGATCTCGGCGTCCCCCGCCGCGCCGAGCGCGACCAGGCCCTGGAGCAGGTCCCAGCGCAGGTCGGTGTCGACCTCGCGGCCCGCCAGCACCACCTCGCCGGACAGGAGCCCGGCCAGCGGGGCCACGTGCTCCGGCCCCGACGCGAGCGCCGAGAAGGCGCGCACGAGCTGGAGCTGGAGGTCCGAGCCGGGCGCCGCCGCGGTGGCGAGGCCCCACACGGCGTCGGCGGCCCGCGTGGTCTGCGCCGCCCGGAGCTCCGGGTCGGCGTAGATCCCGGCCGCCGTGCCGAGCTGGCCCAGCACCATCGTCACGGTCGTCGACTCGGTCTCGGCCGAGACGTTGTTCAGCACCAGGTCCACGAACGACGACGCCGGGGCCTCGCCGTCGCGCACCGCGTCCCACGCGGAGCCCCAGATGACGCCGCGGGTCAGCGAGTCGCTGATCTTCGCCAGGTTCGCGACGGCGAACGCGAGCGAGTCGGCGTCGAGGCGCACCTTGGCGAAGGCCAGGTCGTCGTCGTTGAGCAGGACGAGGCCGGGGCGCTGCGTCCCCACGAGCTCGGGCACCGCGGTGACCGGGCCGTCGACGTCGACGATCACCTGGTGCGTGCGCACCACGGCGCCGGCGGCGTCGAGCGAGTAGTAGCCGATGCCCAGGCGGTGCGGGCGCAGCGTCGGGTGGTCGGCGGGGGCGGTCTGGTGGATCTCGAACGACTCGACCGTGCCGTCCGCGGCGACCGTGATCGACGGGGTGAGCGTGTTCGTGCCGGCCGTCTCCAGCCAGGCCGCGCTCCACGCCTCGAGGTCGCGGCCGCTCGTGGCCTCGAGCTCGACGAGCAGGTCGCGCAGCACGGTGTTGCCGAACGCGTGCTTGCGGAAATAGCGCGCGAGGCCCTTCATGAACTGCTCGCGGCCCACCCACGCGTAGAGCTGCTTGAGCACCGAGGCGCCCTTGGCGTACGTGATGCCGTCGAAGTTCGTGTAGACGTCCTCGAGGTCGCGGATCTCGGCGACGATCGGGTGCGTCGACGGCAGGGCGTCCTGCCGGTAGGCCCACGTCTTCTCCGACGCCGCGAACGTCGTCCAGCCCTCGGTCCACTCGGTGGCCTCGGCCGTGGCGAGCGTGGAGGCGAACTCCGCGAACGACTCGTTGAGCCACAGGTCGTTCCACCACTTCATGGTGACCAGGTCGCCGAACCACATGTGCGCGAGCTCGTGCAGGATCGTCACGACGCGGCGCTCCTTGCGCCCGTCCGGCACCGACCCGCGGAACACGTACGCCTCGGTGAACGTGACACAGCCCGGGTTCTCCATCGCGCCCATGTTGTACTCGGGCACGAAGAGCTGGTCGTACTTGTCGAACGGGTACGGGTACTCGAACGCCTCCTCGTAGAAGGCGAAGCCCTTGCGCGTGATGTCGACGATGTAGCCGGCGTCCAGGTACTGCGACAGCGACTGGCGGCAGAACACGCCCAGCGGGATCTCGCGCCCGTCCGTGGAGGTCAGCGAGTCGCGCACGACGGCGTAGGGGCCCGCGACGAGCGCCACGAGGTAGGTGGACAGGCGCGGCGTCGGCTCGAAGGTCCACGTCGCGGTCGCCTCGGCGTCCTTGCCCTCGACCACGACGACGGTGCCGGCCTCGGCGACGGGCTCCGGCGTCGGCTGGTTCGACACGACCTCCCAGCGCGCGGGGGCGGTCACGGTGACCTGGTAGGTCGCCTTGAGGTCCGGCTGCTCGAACGTCGCGAAGACGCGGCGCGCGTCGGGCACCTCGAACTGCGTGTACAGGTACACCTCGCCGTCGACCGGGTCGACGAAGCGGTGCAAGCCCTCGCCCGTGTTGGTGTAGGCGCAGTCCGCGACGACGACGACCTCGTTCTCGGCCGCCAGGTCCTCAAGCGCGATCCGCGAGTCGGCGAAGACGGCCGCCGGGTCCAGGTCGACGCCGTTGAGGGTCACGGACCGGACCGTCGGGGCCACCAGGTCGAGGAACGTCGAGGCGCCCTCGGTGCCGCTGAAGCGGATCGTCGTCGTCGACGCGAAGGTGGTCGGGCCGGTGGTCAGGTCGAGCGCGATGGCGTACGACTCGACGGCGGTCACGGCGGCGGCGCGCTCGATCGCCTCGGCGCGGGTCAGGTTCTGTCCGGGCACGGGTTCTCCCTTGGCTGGCTTCGCGGGCAGGTGCCCGCTGGTGCGGCATCACGGGGCCGACTGCGTGGCCCCCGGGCGATCCTCTCACCGTCGCCTTGGGGAAACACCGGGTGACGTCTCCCGCCAGGCTGGTCACGGGTGTGCGGTCGGGCGTCATTCGACTCACCCGGGTGAACCGTGGCATCCTGCCGGGTGCGCTGCCGCGCTACCCCGGGTGCCCGGTTTGTCCGATGCGCCCGGTCCACGCTCGGAGGGAGTACCGCATGTCCAGCCCGCACACCCCGGGCTCCGTGCCACCGCCGCCCCCGCCGCCGGACCCCTCCCAGGGTCCCGCGGAGGCTGCCCCGCGCCGTGCGCCCTCGCACGACGACACCCCGACCGCGCCCTTCACGCCGTTCACGACGGGGGTGATGCCGGCCGTCCCGCCCGCGTCGCCGCCGGACGGCGCGACGCCGGCCGCCCCGACGTCGCCCGCCCCGACGTCGCCCGCCCCGACGTCGGACGGCGCGACGCAGGTCGTGCCGCCCGCCCCGGCGTCGGCGGTCCCGGCCGCCTCGCCGCACGCGCCGGTCCCGCCCGCGCCGCAGGCCCCGGCGCCGCACGCCGCTGCCCAGCACGCCCCGTCCCGCCCGCCCCGGACGTGCCGGCGGGCCCCCCGGTGCGGCACGCGACGGTCGCGCCCACGGCGGCACCCGGCGCCGCGCCCGTCGCGCCGGCCCCGCAGGCTCCCGCCCGGGTGCAGCGCATCTCGGCCGCGCAGCGCATGGCGCGCAGCACGGCCCCGACGTCGCCGTTCGCCGCCGCCGCACCGCAGCCCGCCCCGCCGATGCCGCGCACCGGGATCCCGCTCCAGCAGGTCGCGGCGCCCGAGCAGGGCGACTGGTTCGCGCAGGCCGCGGCGCAGCAGGCGGCTGCCGCCGCCCCGCAGCCCGCCGCGCCGTCGTACGCCCCGCTGTACGTCCAGCAGGCCTACGGTCAGCCGCCGCCGGCGCCCGCCGCGCAGCAGTACCCGGCGGCGCAGGCGTACCCGCCGGCCGGATACGCGCCCCCCGGGCAGTCCTACCCAGGGCAGTCCTACCCAGGGCAGTCCTACCCAGGGCAGTCCTACCCAGGGCAGTCCTACCCAGGGCAGCCCGCTCCGGCGCCGGCGGAGGCCCCCTACGCCGGCTCCGCCCCGGAGGCGCCCGCCCGCCGCAAGCCCACGCCGGGCATGGTCGCGCTCACCGCGTTCGTCGCGGTGCTGCTCGTCGGCGCGGGCGTGCTCGCGGTCAACCTGTTCCGCGGCGGTCAGCCCGCCGACGAGGCGGACGGCCCGACGGCGGTGTCACGGTCCACGACGTCGCCGGAGCCCTCGGCGGCGCCCGCGCAGGTCCTGGCGGAGTTCGCCTCGCCGACCGGCAACATCGTCTGCCAGATCACCACGGACGCGGCCACCTGCTCGATCGCGACGCTCAACCAGCAGCCCGCGCCGGTCGAGGGCTGCGACGGGACCGTCGGCTACCGCGTCACGATGGCCGCGGAGACGGGCGAGGTGACGCTGCCGTGCGTCCCCGCCGACCAGCAGCCGCAGCCCGCCGCGCCCGGCGCGCAGGTGCTCGCGTATGACCAGACGATCACGCAGGGCACGTTCACCTGCACGTCGGCCAACACGGGCATGAGCTGCAAGGACGACCAGACCGGCAAGGGCTTCTCGATCAAGAAGGCCGGCATCGGGACGTTCTGACCGACCGCCCCGGCGTCGGGACGCTCGTCGTTCCCGCGGTCGCGGGACCCAGGAACCCCGGGTCCCGCGACCGCGCAGGACGGCGGCGCGCCTACCAGATGCGGACGCGGTCCTCGGGCGCCAGCCAGAGGCCGTCGCCCTCGGCCACCCCGTAGGTCTCGTGGAACTCGTCCACGTTGCGCACGATGCCGTTGCAGCGGAACTCGTTGGGGGAGTGCGGGTCGGTGGCGATCCGGCGCTGCACCTCCTCGTCGCGGCCCTTGGCCTGCCACACCTGCGCCCAGCCGAGGAACACGCGCTCCAGGCCGGTGAGCCCGTCGACGACGGGAGCGTCGTCGAGCGACCCGCCCAGCGCGATCCGGTAGGCCTTGAGCGCGATCGACAGGCCGCCCAGGTCGCCGATGTTCTCGCCGATCGTCAGGCTGCCGTTGACGTGTGCGCCGTCGGGGCCGAGCTGGAGAGGGACGAACGCGTCGTACTGGGCGATGAGGGCGCCGGTGCGCTTCTCGAACTCCTCGCGGTCCGCCGGCGTCCACCAGTCCTCGAGCCGGCCGTCGCCGTCGTACTTGGAGCCCTGGTCGTCGAAGCCGTGGCCGATCTCGTGCCCGATGACGCCGCCGATGCCGCCGTAGTTCACGGCGTCGTCGGCCTCCGGGTCGAAGAACGGGGGCTGGAGGATCGCGGCCGGGAAGACGATCTCGTTCATGCCCGGGTTGTAGTACGCGTTGACGGTCTGAGGGGTCATGAACCACTCGTCGCGGTCGAGCGGCTTGCCCACCTTGTTCAGCTCGTGGTCCAGGTCGAACGCGTTGGAGCGGCGCACGTTCCCGACGACGTCGCCCGCGTCGACGACCAGCGCGGAGTAGTCGCGCCACGTGACCGGGTAGCCGATCTTGGGCGTGAACTTCTCGAGCTTGGCCAGGGCCTTCGCCTTGGTCTCGGCGGTCATCCAGTCCAGGCCCTCGATGGACTCGCGGTACGCGGCCACGAGGTTGGCGACGAGCTCGTCCATCTTCGCCTTGTGGGCGGGCGGGAAGTGGCGGGCGACGTACTGCTCGCCCACGGCCTCGCCCAGCGCTCCCTCCACGAGGGCGACGCCGCGCTTCCAGCGCTCGCGCACCTCCTGCGCACCCGAGAGCGTGCGGCCGTAGAAGTCGAAGTTCGCCTCGACGATCTCGGCCGTGAGGTACGGGGCGCGGGCCGTGACCAGGCGGTAGGCCGCCCAGGCCTGCCAGTCGGCGAGCGGTTCCGACTGCCACAGCGCGGCCAGCCCCTCGGCGTACGAGGGCTCGCGCACCACGAGCGCGTCCAGGGCGCCCGCGGGGGCGCCGAGCGCGGTCGCCCACGTCTGCCAGTCGAAGCCGGGCGCACGCGTCGCCAGCTCGGCGAGCGTCGTCGGGTTGTACGTCAGCGTCGCGTCCCGGTCCTTGACGACGTCCCAGTGGTGGGCCGCCAGCCTGGTCTCGAGCGCGACGACGCGGGCCGCGGCCTCGTCGGCGTCGACGCCGAGCACGTCGGTGGCGCCGCCCAGGCGCAGCATGCGAGCCACGTGCGGCGTGTACTTCTCGCGCAGCGGCGCGTACTGGTCCTCGCGGTAGTACGCCTCGTCCGGCAGGCCGAGGCCCGACTGGTACAGGTAGACGCGGTACTGCTCGGGGTCCGCGGCGTCGTTGTCGACGTAGAAGCCGACGACGCCGCCGCCGCCCGTGCGCTGCAGCGCGCCCAGCACGCCCGTCAGCTCGGCCTGCGACGTCGCGCCCGCGACGAGTGCGAGGTCCGCGGCGAGCGGCGTGGTGCCGAGGGACTCGATGCGCTCGGTGTCCATGAAGGCCGAGTACAGGTCGCCGATCTTCGCCGCCGTGGTGCCGGGCTCCGTGTCCGACGCCGCCGCGAGGTCCGTGATGACGTCGCGCACGCGCTCCTCGGACAGGTCGCGCAGCTTCATGAACGCGCCGTCCATCGCACGGTCGGCGGGGATCTCGTGCGTCGCGATCCAGGTGCCGTTCACGTGCCGGTACAGGTCGTCCTGCGGACGGGTGGCAGGGTCCAGGGCGTCGGTGTCGATGCCGGACCGCAGAGCTTCGGTGGTCATGGCCGCCACCTTACGGGCGCATCGTCTCGCACGGGCGGCCCGTGGGAGCAGCGCGTCGCCGACGTGGGCCAGAATGAGGCCATGCGTCTTCACATCGGCACCGACCACGCCGGATTCGAGCTCAAGAACACCCTCGTCGAGCATCTGCGCTCCGAGGGCCACGACGTCGTCGACCACGGCGCGCACGTCTACGACGCGCTCGACGACTACCCGGCGTTCTGCATCTCCGCGGCCGAGGCCGTCGTCGCGGAGCCCGGCTCGCTCGGCATCGTCATCGGCGGCTCCGGCAACGGCGAGCAGCTCGCCGCCAACCGCGTCACCGGCATCCGCGCCATCCTCGCCTGGTCGGTCGAGACGGCGAAGCTCGGCCGCCAGCACAACGACGCCAACGTCATCTCCGTCGGCGGGCGCATGCACACCGTCGAGGAGGCCACGGCGATCGTCGAGGCGTTCCTCGCCGAGCCGTTCTCCGGCGACGAGCGCCACCAGCGCCGCATCGACCAGATGTCGGCGTACGAGGCCCAGCGCGACGCGCGTTGACCCAGGTCTGACGACGTGCCCGAGGGTCACACCGTCCACCGCCTCGCGAGGGCGTTCGCCGACCTGTTCGGCGGCCAGGCGCTCGCCGTGACCAGCCCGCAGGGCCGGTTCGCGGCGGGCGCCTCGCTCGTGTCCGGGCGCGTGCTCGTCGCGAGCGAGGCGTGGGGCAAGCAGCTCTTCCTGGGCTTCGCCCCCGCGGGGTCCCGGTCGTCCGGCGCCGGGTCGAGGGACCCGGGACCGGAGATGCAGCCCGAGCTGTGGCTTCGCGTCCACCTGGGCCTCTACGGCGCGTGGACGTTCGCGACGGACGGCAGCGCCGACGTCGTCCACGCGATCGGCGCCCCGCGCAAGCGCGTCGGCGAGAGCGAGACGCCGCTGCCGGAGGAGGCCGAGCCGCGGGACGGCGAGGCCTGGGACGTCCCCGGGCCGCGGGGTGCCGTCCGGGCCCGGCTGCTCGGTGCGCACGCCGTCGCCGACCTCACCGGGCCCACCGCGTGCGAGGTCATCACGCCCGCGGACAAGGCGGCGGTCGAGGCGCGGCTCGGGCCCGACCCGGTCCGCCCCGACGGCGGCCGCGCCTCGCTCGCGGAGGCCCGCGCGGCGTTCGTGGCGACGGTGCGCCGCTCGCGCGTCGTCGTCGGGCAGCAGCTCATGGACCAGGCGGTCGTGGCGGGCGTGGGCAACATCTACCGGGCGGAGGCGCTCTTCCGCGCCGGGCTCGACCCGATGCGCCCGGGCCGGGACGTCGACCCGGCCGTCCTGGGCGACGTGTGGGACGACCTCGTGCTGCTCATGCACGACGGCGTCGCGCGCGGCGCGATCGTCACCACGCGGCCGGAGGACCGCGGGCCGGACGCGCCCGGCATCCGTGCCGCCGGGGGAGCGGCCGCGCTCGGCGCGACCACGCGACGCCACGAGCGGCGCGCGCCCGTGCCACCCGGCGCCGTCGCGCGGGAGGAGTCGTTCTACGTCTACCAGCGCGACGGCCTGCCGTGCCGCGTCTGCGGCACGCCCGTGCTGGTCAAGGACCTCGCCGGGCGGTCGCTCTACTGGTGCGGGGTCTGCCAGGCCTGACGCTGCCACGCGCGGGCCTCGCCGGGCGCCTCCCGCTCCGCGCTGCGGCCGCGCGAGCTAGGGTCGGGACGTGCCCGCTCAGCCCCCGCAGGACCCGGTCGAGGAGTATGCCGCCGCCGTCCTCGCGCTCGCCCGGCGCATCCCGTCGGGCCGGGCGATGACGTACGGCCTCATCGCCGAGATCGTCGCCGAGACGCTGCACCGCGGTGGTCCGCGCCAGGTCGGCCAGGTGATGGCGGGCTCGGGCAGCCGGTACGCGCACCTCGTCCCCGAGGGTGCGGCGGTCGTCGGGCCGGCGCAGGACACCAACGGCGTGCCCTGGTGGCGCGTGGTCAACGCGGCGGGTGCCCCGCCGCCGCAGTACGCGTCGACGGCCCTCGACGCGCTGCGCGCCGAGGGCACGCCGCTCACCAAGGACGGCACGCGCATCGCGTTGCGCCGGGCGATCTGGTACCCCGGCATCGACGACGCGCCCCCGTGCTGAGACCGGCTCAGACGCGCCGCGGCGCGACTCGGGCGAGCGCCGCCCCCGCCGCCGAGCGCACGGCGGCACCCGCCGTGCCCCGGCGGGACTCCGCCGCCGCGAGCGCTGCGAGCATCGAGGCCGGATCGCCCTGCAGCAGCAGCGTCGTGACCGCCGTCCCCTCCCACCGGGAGAGGTCCGCGCGCACCTTCGCCGCCGGGCCCACGAGCGCGACCTCCTCGATCAGCGCGCGCGGGACCGCCTTCGCGGCCTCGTCCTTGCGCCCCGCGAGGAAGTGCGCCTGCACCTCGTCGAGCGCGTCCGCGTACCCCAGGCGGTCGAGGGACGCCTTGTGGAAGTTCGCCTCCTTGGACCCCATGCCGCCCACGTAGAGCGCCACGTGCGGCCGCAGCACGTCCGCGGCCTCCTCGACGTCGTCGCGCACGACGACGGGCACCGTCGCCAGCACCTCGAACGCCGACGACGGCGTCCGCGCCCCGCTGCGGGCGGTGAAGCCCTCCGCGAGCAGCGCCCGGTGCTCGGCGTCGGTGCGGGGGGCGTAGAAGCCGGCCATCCAGCCGTCGGCGATCTCGGCGGCGAGCGCGACGTTGCGCGGGCCCTGCGCGGCCAGCACGACCGGCAGCTCCGCCCGCAGCGGGTGGACGGTGGGCTTGAGCGGCTTGCCGAGCCCGGTCGCCCCGGCGACGTCGGCGGGCACCGGGAGGCGGAAGAACGCCCCGGACGCAGTGACGGGGCGCTCGCGGGCGAGCACCTGCCGCACGATGTCGACGTACTCGCGGGTGCGGGCGAGCGGGCGCCCGTACGGCTGTCCGTACCAGCCCTCGACGACCTGCGGCCCGGACGCCCCGAGGCCGAGCACGAACCTTCCGCCGGAGAGGTGGTCGAGCGTGAGCGCCTGCATCGCGGTCGCTGTCGGCGTGCGGGCCGCCATCTGTGCGATCCCCGTGCCGAGCCGCACCCGCCGCGTGCGCGAGCCCCACCAGGCGAGCGGCGTGAAGGCGTCCGACCCGTACGCCTCCGCCGTCCAGACCGAGTCCAGGCCCAGCGCCTCGGCCGTGCGCAGCGCCGGAACGATGCCCCGCGGGGGCCTGCGGGACCAGTAGCCGGTCTGGATGCCGATGCGCATGGAAGGGCTCCTCGTCGAGTCCGGGTTCCTGCGACCGGGCGTCGCAGGTAACGCGGATCACACCCTAGCCGACGGCGCAAGGTCGCCGTACGGTCGACCCATGGCCACGATCGAGGACGTCTCCCGCCTCGCCGCTGCGCTGCCCGACGTCGTCGAGGGCACCCGGACCGGGCACGCCACGGGCCTGCACTGGGCCGTCGGGACGAAGACGTTCGCGTGGGAGCGGGCGTTCAGCAAGGCCGACCTCCGGCGGTTCGGCGACGAGCCCGTGCCCGGCGGCCCGATCCTCGCCGTCGTCGTCGAGGACCTCGGCGAGAAGCAGTCGGTGCTCGAGGACGGCATGCCCGGGTTCTTCACGATCCCGCACTTCGACGGCTACGCGGCCGTGCTCGTCCAGCTCGACGCCGTCCGGGAGACCGACCTGGAGGAGGCGCTCCTGGAGGCGTGGGCGACGGTGGCCCCGCCGGACGTCGCCCGGGCCTTCCTCGGCGGCGGCTGAGCAGGCCGCGCCCGGCGCCGTCCGAGGGGTCATCGTTCAGCGCGTGCGGTCGGCCATCGTGTTGAGCAGGGCGGCGCCGGACTCGGCGTCGTCCACCGTGATCGTCAGCGTGCGGCCGCCGGTGCGCTCGACCTCGATGCCCTGGCCGCTGCGCGGCACGATGCCGACGCTCCCGCCGGGCCCGACGCGCCAGCCCCAGCCGCCGAACTGGCGGAACGCGAAGACCTCGACGACGCGGGCCGCGACGACCTCGTCGGCGGGCACGAACGTGCGCGGCCAGCCCAGGGCGGAGCGCACGCGCAGCCCGGACGCGTCGACGCGCACCTCGAAGACCATCATCGCGGCGAACAGCACGGCAAGGAGCGCAGGGACCACGAGCAGGCCCCACTGCTGCCCGATGACAGCCATGGCCGACGTGAGCACGACGGAGCCCGCGCCCACCCAGAGCCCGGTGCCGCCGCCGATGCGCCGGAGCCACACGGCGCGCTCGCCGTCGGCCAGCGGCATGCGCTCGGCATCGGCGGGGACGGGCTCGGTCGCGGGCTGGTGCGGGTCGCCGGGCACCAGGAGAGCGGCCGCGACGGCCGGGACCAGCGGCACGAGGTACGCGGCCAGGAGCCAGCCGCCCGAGTCCGGCGCCTGCGCCGCGTCGGTGAGCCCGCGCTGCCCGGCGACCGCTCCCACCTGCATGACGGCGAGGAGCCCGCCCATCCACACGGTCACGCCGGCCGCGACGCGGCGCGTCATCGCGGCCTTGCCCCAGAACCAGCCGATCGCCCCGAACAGCAGGGTGCAGCCGACACCGGTGCCCAGCACGACCGCGACCCAGCCGCCCAGGGACATCACGCCGTCGACCTGGCCGTCCGCGCCCCAGTGCGAGGCGACGGGGTCGGGCAGGTCGTCGCGCCACGCGACGGTGACCGCCGCCGATGCGACGAGGAGCAGCAGCGCGACCGCCGACGACCACAGGGTCGAGCGGCGGGCCAGGGCCTTCCAGGGCTCCGCGGTGCGGATGCCGGGGACGGGACCGGTCGTCATCGGGACAGCCTCCTCGCCGGGTCTCGGGTCAGATCGAGTACTCGATGAGCAGCGCCGGGTCCTGGAGCTTCTCGCGCTCGGCCGGAGCCGCCGACGGCATCCGGACGTGCGCGGGCACGCCCACCGCGACCGCCCCGGCGGGGACGTCCTTCACGACGACGGCGTTGGCGCCCACCTGCACGTCGTCGCCCAGCGTGATGGGGCCCAGCACGCGGGCGCCGGCGCCGATCATGACCCGGTTGCCGAGCGTCGGGTGGCGCTTGCCGCGCGTCATGGACCGCCCGCCCAGGGTCGAGCCCTGGAAGAGGATGCAGTCGTCGCCGATCTCGGTGGTCTGCCCGATCACGACGCCCATGCCGTGGTCGATGAACAGGCGGCGCCCGATGATCGCCCCGGGGTGGATCTCGATGCCGGTGACGAACCGGGCGAGCTGCGAGAGCAGGCGCGCCGCCAGCCGCAGGTGCGCGTGCCACATGCGGTGGCTCAGCCGGTGCACCCACAGGGCGTGCACGCCCGGGTAGGCCAGCGCGACCTCCAGGCGGGTGCGCGCGGCCGGGTCGTGGGCGTGGGCGGCGTCGAGGTCCTCCAGCAGGATCTCGAGCAGGTGACGCAGGCCCGGGCGGTGCCCGGGCGGCATGACATGGACGTGGTCGTCCTCGTCGTCGCCGTGCCCGGCAAGAGTCGCCTCGCGCACGGCGTGCAGATCGGTCATGTCCGGCTCAGTCCCTTCCTTGGTCGCCTGAGCCTACGTCCCCGCGGCGGAGGGCCGGGCACGGTCCGTGCCAGCCCTCCGCCGCAGGTCAGGTGCAGCGCGGCGCGCTCAGTCGAGCAGGTCCGCGTACAGGACGGTCGACAGGTAGCGCTCACCGAAGTCGGGGATCACGGCGACGATCGTCTTGCCGGCGTACTCGGGACGGCCCGCGAGCTGGAGCGCAGCGGCGATCGCAGCGCCCGACGAGATGCCGACGAGCAGCCCCTCCTCCTTGGCGGCGCGGCGCGCGTACTCGATCGCCGTCTCGGCGTCGATGTCGAGCACCTCGTCGTAGACCGTGGTGTCGAGGATCTCCGGGATGAAGTTGGCGCCGATGCCCTGGATCTTGTGCGGGCCGGGGGCGCCGCCGTTGAGGATCGCGGACTCCTTGGGCTCGACCGCGATGACCTTGACCTCGGGCTTGCGCTCCTTGAGCACCTGGCCGACACCGGTGATGGTGCCGCCCGTGCCGATGCCGGAGACCACGGCGTCGACGCCGCCG
Organism: Xylanimonas protaetiae; assembly: GCF_004135385.1. Taxonomy (NCBI): domain Bacteria; kingdom Bacillati; phylum Actinomycetota; class Actinomycetes; order Micrococcales; family Promicromonosporaceae; genus Xylanimonas; species Xylanimonas protaetiae. Next base: position 2,371,071 of record NZ_CP035493.1, read on the forward strand.
TCGGTGTCGGCCCAGATCTCCTCGGCCGTCGTCTTGCGGTGGATCGCCGGGTTGGCCTCGTTGGCGAACTGACGGGCCAGGATCGCGCCCGGGCGCTCGGCGACGATCTTCTCCGCCTCGGCGACGGCGCCCTTCATGCCGTCCGCGCCCGGGGTCAGCACCAGCTCGGCGCCGTAGGCGCGCAGCAGGGCGCGGCGCTCCTTCGACATGGTCTCCGGCATCGCGAGCACGACGTTGTAGCCGCGCACCGCGCCGACCCATGCCAGGGCGATGCCGGTGTTGCCCGACGTCGCCTCGACGATGGTGCCCCCGGGCGCGAGCTCGCCCGACGCCTCGGCGGCGTCGACGATCGCGACGCCGATGCGGTCCTTGACCGAGTTGGCGGGGTTGTAGAACTCGAGCTTGGCGAGCACGGTGGCGCCGAGGCCCTCCGTGAGCTTGTTCAGGCGCACGAGCGGCGTGCCGCCGATCAGCTTCGTCGCGTCGTCGTAGATGCGGGCCATGGTCATCCTCTTCGTGGGTGTCTCGGTGGGTCGGTGTCTCAGGGGTCGTTGTCAACGGGGCCGACAGGGTCAGAGCGCTCGCGCTCACCTCGACCCGGCAGCCGCGGACGGCGGGGTCAGGCGTGGCACGGGCGCTCTAGCGACAGGGGCGACAGCACATCGGCGTGCTGGCCGCGGACGCGGGGGGAGCGACGGCGATGCGCACGGTCGGCTCCCTTCGGTCTATCGACGATGTCTGGGGGAACCATAGGCCGCGAGGAGCGCCGACCGCCAGGGCATCTCACTGTGGCGTGCGACGCACGCCGTCGTGAGACGACGACGGCCCGGCCCCCGTGAGGGAGCCGGGCCGTGCGTGCCGGAGCGGATGACGGGAATCGAACCCGCGTAATCAGTTTGGAAGCCCAAAAATCTCAGCGCTTCGCCGAGCGTACTACCAGGGCAAACGTGCCACCTGACCTGCGGCGGGATGCATCGCTAGGGATTCGCAAGCGTCGCTAAGTGTCTGGCGCTCGGGGCACGTACGGGCACGAAGGAGCGGTTTTCGGGGCTTCTCTGGGCACGTTCGGGCACGCGCGCGGGTTCGCTCTCTGGGCGTTTCCAGATCGGGTCTCAGAGGGCCCGGGTCCTCAGGTCGTCGGCCGCCGACGCACGACCTCGTGGAGCTGCGAGACCGACGCGAACCAGCCCTGTAGTCGAGGGTCAATCGCTCCGACGATCTGGATCATGTCGCGGTGTCGGGCTTTCACGTTCACCTCTAGCAACGGCTCCATGTGCGCGACGCGGTTGCGCAACGCGTGGATGCGGCCGACACGGCTGGCGATGATCTTGCCCTCGGGGTCGTCCTTGGCGCCGGGGAACGCCTGCGCGAGCGCCTCGTCCCAGAGCACCTGCCGCCCGCGGTGGGTCTTGTCGTCCACGTCCGTCGTCGGTAGCAGCCTCACGAACACACCGAACGTCAGTTGCGCGAGCACGTCGTCATGCGTGATCGGCTCGTGCTTGCGCGGGTGCTCTGTCGGGCGGGCGGCCCGGGCCTTCCCCGCGTTGACCCTCGCTGTGGAGCGAGCACCGGACGTCAGAGAGTGCAGAGGCTTCGCGGCGTCGTCCAGCCACTCGGCCGGGAACGTGCCGCCGTCAGCGCGCGCCTGTGCGGCGTTCCACGTGCGCAGCTGGGCGTCCATCGCGTTGCGTAGGAGCACCTCTGTGACGCTCAGGCACGAGTGAAACGCGGCCGCCAGGTCCAGGTTCCACAGGTACAGCCGCAGCGCGAGCTTCATGTCACCGCCCGCGGCTCGGGCGTAAGTGCCGAACCGGGAGACGTGGAGGCTCTGAACGATCAGATCGGTTGTGGTCGATTGCGGCACCGGAACATCCTGACGTACAGTGGTGAGCAATACGAGGACAAGGTCCCTCGTCTTCATACATGGAGAAACCCTCAGGCGATCGCCTGGGGGTTCTTCTTTTGCCCGTGGGCGCCCGCAGCGACGACGACGAGGGCGACCACGACGCCGAGGGCGACGACGCCGACGACGAGCAGCACGACGACGAGCAGCACGAGCACGGGCAGCACCAGGAACACGAGCAGGGGCGCGCGCGAGCGCGCGGACGCTCCGCCGGCGGATGCGTCAAGGCGGCACCGTGGCCGCCGGGCGTGGCACGAGCTCAAGGGCGCGACGACGGCGCGCACCTCGACCGGACGGGGGACGCGCGACCTGTCCGCGGCTCACACGACGCCGCGGAGGCGTACAGGCAGGTGGAAACAGCCTCAGCGCACAGTGCGCTGTACGCCTGAGTTCACAACGCTGGACACCCCACTACACAGACCTGTAACCGGGTGTCCAGCCCAGTGAACTTCCGGCGTAATCGCAGGTCAGAGCGTTTCCAGGCCGCTGTACGGGCGTCCACTTCGCTGAGCAGCGAGCCGGGCGGGCCGGGAAACAAGGGATGCACCGGCCGCTGTCCGGGCCGCACGGGTCCGCTGCACGACGTCGAGCCCGACGACGGCGCCACGCCTCGTGCCCGCTCACGGCGTCAGGAGCACCCGCCGCACCTTGCAGCGTGCCCGAAGGTGCACCGGCCGCTGTCCGGGCCTGACGGGTCCGCTGCACGACGTCGAGCCCGAGGACGGCGCCGCGCCTCGTGCCCGCTCAGGTGAACACGCCCGAGCGGGCACGAGGTCAGCGCACCGTCAGGCGGCCAGCGCTTGGGCTGGGTCGCACAGGTGGCAATGCCTGAGGGGCTCGCTCACGTGCTCCCCGGCCTTGTGGTCACCGATGCAGCTCCGACACGTGCCGATCTGCTGGCCCTGGTGGTCAGGGCATGCGGGCGCCTCGTGTGCTCGGGCCTCGCGCTCGGCCTGCGCTTCCTGCTGCGTCCGCTCGTGTGCCTCCCGGGCTGTCTTGCAGTTCCAGCACTTGGGCACGTCGTCCCAGCCCTGGTGCTCCCGGCACCGCTCGGGCTGGTACAGCCCGGGCGGTTGCCCGGGCTTCTGGTTGTCGATTCTGGGAGAGGGGGCGTCGCTCAGGTCCGCGCGCGCGGTCTGTACGTCTGTCGCGTTCCCCTCCCCCATAGGGGAAGGGAAAGGGTAAGGGAGTTGTCCGGCGTGGCCGGACGGTTCGCCGGACGGTTCGCCGGACGGTTCGCCGGACGGTTGGGGGTCGAACCGTCCGGCCACCCCGGACGGTTGCGGGTCGAACCGTCCGGCCACCCCGGACGGTTGCGGGTCGAACCGTCCGGCCACCCCGGACGGTTGCGGGTCGAACCGTCCGGCCACCCCGGACGGTTGCGGGCGTAGGAGACGGAACACGGTCCGGTTCCGGCCGCGCGTCGTTGTGTCGCGGGCAAGGAGTGCCGGACGCTGGCTGGTCGGTTCGCAGAGCCGCGCTAGGACTTCCCACGTAGAGCTGGGCCAAAGCCCGGACCATTCGGCCAGGTTCTGCACGCTCGGGGCGGTCGTCAGGCCGTCGTAGGAGTCGCAGGCCAGCCACAGGAGCACGAGCCGATCGGCCGGTGTGAGCCCGTAGCTGCGGGGGAGCGTAGAGACCCATGCGACCGCGGGGCGGTCGCCGTCAACCTCCAACGGGTTGCGGCGTGGAGCGTTCACCGGTGCTTCCCCGAGCGTGCGGACGGGCGTTCGGTGTTCCGCGAGGCTGCGACATTTGCCCGGCTGCTGTCCTGGCCCCGTGCTACGTTCGCGCCGTCGTTGTGGCCTCTTCCAAGGGCTCGACTCGCGGCGCCCGTCCCGGCCCCACCGGGACGGGCGCCCTCGTGTTCTCGGGCCGTGCGCTGCGACAGCGACGGGACGGGCGCGCCGTCGTCTCCGAGCCACGCGAGCATCCGGTCTACGAGCCACCGGTCACCAGCGGGTGCGTCCGGCGGCCACGGGGTGCGGTTCGGGCGGTACCTCAGCGCGTGGTGCAGGTCATCGAGGGTGTACCCGGCCACGAGCCACGGCACCAGCACCGCGGCGAGCACGCCGAGACTCTCGCGCCGCAACTCGGGCACGCGTTGAACGAGCGACGTAGCGATCGACCGTGCGACGCGGCGGCGCCGCCCGTCGCCGGGCTCGTCGTCCCATCCATCGTTCCGGGCGTGCTTCCGTGTGCGGCGCTTCACGAGAGCCTGCCGGGGGTCGTGGCGACGACGGCGAGCCCCTGGGCCGCGTAGCGCGCGGCCTGCTCGGGCGTGGCGTCTGGGTGGAGCAGGTACGCGGTCACGGGCTCGCGCAGCGCCTGGGCGCGCTTGACGGCGCCCAGGACGGCGCCCAGGGCGACGTGCCGCACGTGGGGCGCGTTCGGGTCGCCGAGCGTGGCGGCGAACGTGTCGAGGTCGATCACGAGGTCTCCGGGCTGTCGTCGGGCGCGGAGTTCGGCAGCGGCCGCGGGGCCGGTCAGGACGACGGCGCGGCCGCGTCGCGGGGTCGTGGTGCATCCGCCGGCGGAGGGCCGGGCAAGGGTGGGAGCGCTCATCGTTCAGCGCCCCGCACGGGCCGGACGGGTGCGGGCGTCGATGTACCGATCGAGCTCGGAACGGCGGATGCGGATTCCGCGCGCGCTGAGTCGGACGGACGCGATGTGACCCTCTCGGATCGCCTCGCGCAGCATCGGCTGGGTCAGGGTGAGGAACTTCGCGGCCTCAGCGACCGTGAGCAGCGGGTCAGGGTTGAGGTGCTCGGCCTGGCCGTGCTGCGGGTGTGCGGAAGCGCGACCGGTGGCGGTCGTGCTCGGGGTGGTGTTCGACATGGCGTGCCCCTTTGGTTCACGGGGTGAACCGGCCCGGACGTAGTCAGGGCAGGGTGCGATGTGCGACGGCGGCGCGCGGGAAGCGGGCCGGTGTGTGGCTACTCGGGGGCCGTCGTCGCTCGCACCCGGGCGAGCGACGGGGCGCGCGTTGGCGCGACCGTGCGCAGAGAGCGCAGGGCTTCGGGTGGTGGCTTCTCGGCCGCGAGGTCCTCGGAGGTGTCCTCGTCGCGCTCGTCGGCGTCGGCGTCGAGCTGCGCGAGCTCGTGCACGACGTCGAGGGCCGCGAGGGCGGCCAGCGCGGCGGCGAGGTCGAGGTCTGCGACGTGGGCGCGCAGGTACGCCAGGTGTGACAGCGCGGAAAGCGCGTCGGAGTCCTGCTCGCTCTGCCAGTCCGGCCCGTACTTGGCCAGGTAGTCGAGTTCCGCGCGGCGCACGTAGGCGCGCGTCGTGCTCGCCAGCAGGAGCGCGGTCCGCAGGCTGTGGCCTGTCCGGGCCGGGGAGCGGCGGCCGCCACGCGAGCGGCGGGAGTCTGCGCAACGAGCGCGAGCCGGACCCCCGGGGCGGCTGGCGCGGCCGCGGAGCGTGGCGGCCTTGCCCACGTTGCGGCGCACGCGCTCAGCGACCGACGCTGCAACCTCAGCGGGCGTCACGTCCCACACGAGGGCCGGTTCATCGTCCAGCAGGTGCCGAGCCCACGAGCTGGGCGCCGCAGCAGAGGTCAGTGCGAGGGCCGCCGCGCCGCGCGTCCCGGGCAGCACGACAGCGCCGCGAGAGGCGGTCTGCGTCGTCGTGGCGACCCCGGGCGTGGTCATGGCCTGGATGCTAGCGGCATTCAACGGCAAGCGTCGCCAACGTCTGCGCACGTCAGCGCGCCGCCGAACTGCACGGCCGCCTGCGGCCGATCCTGATCCGCCTTGCGGCACGAGGCGCGCAGCGCCAAGGGCCCCACCCTCACGGCAAGGACTCGACGTCGCGGCCCGGGCCGTCGTCGGCCGGTCCGTCACCGATCACGCCAGCCCGCGGAAGGTTCTTTCGGGAGTGTTGAGGTTTGGGTGCAGCCATTGCACCCGAAGATATGCAAGGAATGCATATCAGGGGTGCGGAAACTGCATCTCTCGTGTACCCTCGGTCTCGACAACAGAAAACGGCCCCCGGGAGTGTTGGAAGCACTCGCCGGGGGCCTAACCGATCACCTGAGAGAAGCAGGAGGTACGGCTATGAACCAGGCTACCGGCCGGGGAGTGCGTCGTATGTGGAAGCGTGCCGTGTGGGCGTCGGAGACGCTCAGCTCTAGCGAGAAGCTCGCAGCGCTGCTGTTCGAGGAGTTCGCGGGCGCCAGCGTGCAGGGCGTGTGGGTGACTACGGAGACGCTCGCCAGCATGACGGGCCTCTCTCGTCGAACCGCCGTCACGGTCCGCGCGTCGCTCGTGACGAAGGGGTGGCTTGTCGAGACGACGGCCGCGACGCCGCGCACGGCCGCGCGGTACGCGCTGGCGATCCCGGACACCGAACCGGCCGTGGAGGTGCCCGCGGCGACCGAGCCCGACGACGTGAAGATGGTCCCGGGTGCGCGCGTGCAGCACGACGGCGGCCCGGTCCACCGTGTGCCCGCGGAGCGCTCCAACGTGGTGAGGTTCCCCTCGCAGGGTGGCGGCCCGCGCGAGCTGCGCACGGCGACGCCCACCTATCCGCGCGGCGCGGACGGCGCCAAGGTCTACGCCGAGCCCGAGTGCGACGCGGACGGCTCGCGCCTGCGTGTTGACGGCTCGTGCCCGATCTGCTCGCGCCTGTCGTCGGCGGTGGCCCTGTGAGCGCCAACACGGCGGCCGCGGCTCTCGCGGTGGCTGAGGCCACGGCACGCGCCGATGCCGCATGGGCGCGTGTCGATGCGGCACACGAGCACCAGGAGGCGGCGTGGGCCTACCAGGAGGCGGCCCGTCGTGCGTTCCATGCCGCAGAGGCGCGCTGGTCCGAGACCTGGGATGAGGTCGCGGCGTGGTCGGCCAGGCTCGGTGGCCGGTGCGAGGCGGGTTGGGACTGCGAGGTGCGCGACCTTCGCGCGGCCGCGGACGCCGCGGACCTGGAGGCCGACAAGGCGTGGCAGGAGTGGGCGGAGGCGTTCGACGCGCGGGCGGCGGCTGAGGACGCGGCGGATGCGGTGGACGTGGCCCTGTCGCGGCTGATCGAGGCATCGGACGGTGCGCTGTGAGCCGCCGGGCGGTCGTGTGGGCCGTCGCTGGTCTCGTGGCCGTCGTTGCGGCCGTGTCGTTCGCCCTCTCGGCGTCGGCCCTCGTGGCTGTCGCCGGGTGGGCCGGGGTGCATGGGCGCCTGGCGTGGTGCGTGCCGGTCCTCGCAGACGGTGGCGCGCTGGCGTTCAGCCTCGCTGCCCTCGTGCGCCGCGAGCAGGGGCGCGGCACGGCGGTCGAGTGGGTCAGCCTCGGCGTGCTCGCCGCGGTGAGCGTTGCGGCGAACGTTGCGCACGCGATGGGCGGAGCCGTTGCGCCGAGCGTGCGCGTTGCGGTCGGCGTTGCGGTGGTCGGCGTCGCGCCTGTCGTGGTGCTCGTCGCGACGCACACTCTGGCGGGTCTCGTCGCGCCACACGTTGCGCCCGCGTCGGCCCCCGTTGCGGACGTGGCACAGGTGGACGACACCGAGCCGGTGCACGAGCCGGAGCGTGCCGAGGCGGCACACGCGGCGCCGGTCCTCGTGGCCCAGGCGGGGGCAGCCGTTGCGGCCGCCGTTGCGGAGCCCGTGCCCGCTGTCGCGGCGTCCGTTGCGGACGTGGCACAGGTGGCACACGCGGCTCCGTCGCACGAGTTGCGGGACGTTGCGACGGTTCCGCCGGCGGAGGGCGCGCCGTGGTCTGACGTGCCGCTGTGGGGGGAACTCGAGCCCCAGGAAGCGGACGACCGGGGCGACCTGGCAGCCATGCGCGCCATGCGCAACAGTGGCGCAACGCTGCGCGAGGTCGGCGCTGCGTTCGGCGTCCATGCATCCACGGTCAAGCGCCGGTTGAGCGCTGCACCGGCCGGGGCGGTGCTGGCGGGCGCCTGACGGACCCCGCCGGACGGCCCCGAAGCGAAGCGGCCCGCACGAGCTCGTGAGGCTCGTGCGGGCCGCTTCTGGCGTTCGGGCCGCGGTGGTGCTTCCGGCGCTTCACCGCAGGTCAGGCGCCCGAAGCGGGCGAAGCGCGAGCGCTTCACGAAGCGGTGCCGCATCGCCCCCGGGGCGCCCTGGGGGTCACCAGCCGCCCGGGTCGCTTCCGTCCTCGCGGGTCTGCTCGGCGTGCCACCGTGCCCACCCCGCGGGCTCGATGGCTGGCGGTGCGGGCAGGGGGTAGCCGTTCGGAGCGTGGGAATGCAGGTGCACCGCTCGGGCGTCCACGTGGACGACGGGAGCCGACGCGCGCGCGAGCTCGACGGCGCGTTCATGCGCGCGGAGTTCCTCGCGCGCCGTCGCTCGCACGAGCAGCCAGACGACGGCCCCAACCATCGCGAACCCGAGCGCGACGGCGCCGAGCAGGAGCCCGGGCGCGCGGAGCCAGGCAACGAGGGCGGCGAGCGTGCCCAGGGTCAGCAGCCCGGGGCGCTTCACAGGGTCACCGCGTCGGGCGTCGTGAGCTCGGCGCGCAGCATCCCGGCGCGGTTGTAGCGACGGCCGTCGCGGGTCTGGTTCACCTTGCGCACGGGCAAACCGTGGTCGCGCAGGAGACGGCCCAGGGATTCGGCCGTGAGGTTGCCGTACGTCGTGGGGAACGCCTCGCGCAGCATCCCGGCCATGTCGTCGCACCACAGACGGTCAACCGTCGTCGGCCACAGCGCGGCGAGGTGCTCCACTACGCTCCCGGCCTGCTCGACGTCGGCGGGCAGCGTCGGGCGCTCGACACCCTCACGGGCGGCCAGGGCGCGCCGTACGACTGCCTCGGCGTCCTCGGGGGAGACGAACGCGGCCCGCACGATCTGCGGGTCATCACTGTCACCCTTCAGCCAGCCGGTGCCGACGTCCGAGCGACCAAAGACGGTGGGCCGGTATCCGGCCTTGTAGCTCGACGTGCCGAGCGTCATGTCTGTGCTGTCGGAGTCCATGAGCCGCAGCGCGAACCGGAGTTGGACGTTGGAGCGGATCGGCGTCGGCAGGCTCACGGAGTCGGGCCGCTGCGTGCCCACCCACACGTGCACGCCGACAGCGCGGCCGCGGCGCACGAGGTCGGCCGTCAGCTCTGCGAGCTCGGCGCCGCGGGCCTTGTCCTCGAACGGGACTTGGGACTCGTCCACGAGCAGCAGCACGGGCCGTAGGCGCGGGTCCGCGGTCGCCAGCTCGTCGGTCACCTTCACGACGTTGGGCATGGCGCGCAGGATCTTGTACCGGCGCCGCATGTCGGCCTGTAGGCCGCGCAGCGTGGCGGCCACGGTGTCGAGGTCCTCGGGCTCGTCTCCGGCCACGTACGTGGTGCACAGGGGCGCCAGCGCGCCGAAGTCGCCGCCGCCCTTGCCGTCGATGATGTGCAGCGACGCGCGCGGGTCCAGGGCGAACGCGAGGGCCACCAGGCGCAGCCACGCGCTCTTGCCCGAGCCGGGCACACCGCCGCAGACGCCGTGGACGCCTGCGAGGGTCACGGAGACCTGACGCCCGAGCTGGTCCACGCCGACGACGACGGGCCGGAACACGTTGACCTCACCCGAGCGCAGCAGCGGCCACGGGCGCGGCTTCACGGGACGGTCCAGCGCCCACACGATCAAGCGGGCCTCGTGCACCTCGGGCGCCGGTTCCAGCCACAGGCACGACAGCGGGCGGCGCAGCGCGGCCGCGAGCTGGGACCGCTTGGCGATCACGGCGGCCGCGGGCACGGGCAGGTCAACGGCGGCCCGGGAGGCGGCGCCGTCGCGGGTGACGTCCTCGGGGAACCGCACGGCGTCGGCGCGCAGGTTCGGCACCCCGCACGCGGCGAGGGCCTCGCGCAGCACGGGGAACGACAGCGGGGGCGATTCCACGACGTCGGCGGCGTGCTTGGTCACGGGCACGCGGGCCGCGCGGGCCTCGGCGACGCCGAGCAGCGCCACGAGGGCGGCCACGGCGGCGGCGTGCAGGGCCGGGCCGGTCATGAGCCAGCCGACGACGGCGCCCACGAGCAGCACCACCAGAGGCAGCCCGAGCAGCATCCGGCGGCGGGCCAGCATGTCGCGGCGGTGCTCCACGAGCTGCACGAGCCGGGCGGGGTCGTTGGCGGCCGCGCGGCGGGCGGTCACGTAGTCGGGGCGGCCGTCGAGGTCGAGGGCGAACACGGCGCCCGCTCGCACGGCGCGCCAGGCGCCACGAGGTGCCAGCGTCACCAGGCGCAGCCCGTAGGCGGGCACGCGCACGAGGTGGAAGGCGGCCGCGTGCGCGGCATACGACGACGCCCAGCGGGCGCCCGCCGTCGCCGTGGCGGCGTCGGTGAGCACCTTGGGCAGTACGGGGCGGTGGATGCGGCGCGGCGCGCTCGGCGCGGCAGGCGCGGCGGCCGCGAGGGACTCGCGCGCGATAGGTTCTGCGATAGCCACGGACAGACCTCCTGTGTCTGTTCTGGTCAGGCCCCGGGCCGGTGTTGACGCACCGCCCGGGGCCGTTCTGTTGTCTGTGCTGGTCAACCTACGCCCAACGTCCCACAAGGGCACTAGAGGGCTGCTAAGGGTTGTCCAGGTGATGTACCGCGGACCAGCGTGACCATGTGCGGTCATCCGCTGGCCCGCGGCGGCCTGGCTCAGTTCCAGCGGGCGCCCGCCGGTCGCGGGCTGCGGGTGGTGGCCCGGGCGAGGTCCACCACGGCGGCGCGTAGGCGGTCGTCGCCCACCTCGACGTAGCGGCGGGTCGTCTCGGGCTTGGAGTGCCCGAGCAGGGACTGCACGACGAACACGTCTCGGCTCATCGCGTAGGTGCGCGTCGCGAACCGATGCCGCAGGGCGTGCATGGTCACCCCGGGCGGGAGCAGCCTGCGCACGAGCTTGGACACGTAGTCCGGGGTCAGGTGCGCCCCCGACGGGGAGGGGAACGCCCACCCGTCGGGCAGACCGCGCAGCTCGGCCGCGAGCTCGTCGGGCAGAGGCATCACGCGGCGGCGGGCGCCCTTGCCGAGCACGACCAGGGACCACCCGTCGTCGTGGCGCACCAGGTCGCGGGAGTGCACCTGCGAGACCTCGGCACACCGCAGCCCGATCTCCGCGGCCAGGCGCACCATGAGCCGCTCACGGGGCGTGGCGGTGAGCACCGCGAAGTGCACGGCCGTCTCGGACGCCGGGTGCGGCAGGGGCGCGGTGGTAGCGATCTTCGGCAGCTTGGCGGCCGGGTCTTCTGTGACGTGCCCGGCCTCGGCGGCCCAGCCGTAGAACGAGCGGAACGCGGACCGGCACCCGCGGCGCGTCTCGTTGGACCAGCGGGCGCGGTCGGCCATGAACTCGGTCAGGTCGGACCGCGTCAGGGTGAAGGGGTCGCGGTGCGGGACCGTGCGGGACAGGTTGCGCAGGTGGTAGTCCCAGGTACGAAGGGTGCGAGTCGACAGGCCGCGGGCCCGCTGCTCGACGCGCCAGGCGGCCAGCGGCCCCTCCCACACGCCGGGAGTCCACAGGGGCAACGGCCCGTGAGCCCCCACGGGCCGGGCCTGACGTCGGGCCACGGGGCGGCCGCCGTTGGCGCCGTCGAGGTACAGCGCGGGGGACTGTGCGACGTGCCCGGCGCCCTCGGCCCAGGCGTAGAACGTGCGCAGCGCCGACCGGTGGCTGTACGCGCTGGCCGAGGTCCCGGCGTGCGCTGCCACGAACGTAGCCAGGTCGTCGTGCACGACCGACCAGGGGTCGTCGGCCTCGACGTCGCGGGCGAACGCGCGCACGTACTTGCACCGGGCGGCGATGGTGGACTCTGCCCGGCCGTCCGCTCGCATGGCGGCGGACCAGGCGTCCAGGGCGGCGCGCCACGTCGGCGCGAGCTCGCGGGGCGTCGTACGCCTGCGGCGCGCGGCCGCGCTCACAGGTGCACCGCCACGGCGTCGACGGCGGGTGCGGTAGCGGCCGCGGAGCCCACGAGGGCGCGCAGCGTGTCCAGCGTGGCCCGCTGCACCGCGGCGAGGGCCGACAGGTGAGCCGACCAGGCGCCCGCGGTAGGCGCCCGCAACGGGCCGACCTGAGCCTCTGTCGTGAACCACAGGGCCGCGGGCATGGCGGCCAGCCCGGCGACGTCGAGCGCGAGCAGCTTGGCCACCTCGCGCGGGGGCGGCACGGGCCCGAGCAGGCGCGGCCGCTTCCTGGCGCGTGCGACGGCCGCGCCCGCGACCTCGTGCGCCCTCGTGGTCACGGCGTCGAGCTCGGCGAGGTAGGCGAGCCACGCGGGCACCGTGTCGGAGCGCAGCGGGCCGACCTCGGCCTCGGCGCGGTCCCACATGCCAGCGACGGTGCGCGCTCGTCGGGCTCGGTCGGCGTCGTCTGCGGGGCTCGAGTTGCTGGGGGCGGTCACTGGCGGTCTCCGGTCGTGGTGAGGGCGTCGAGACGCTCGGCGAGCCGGGCGTCTGCGTCGGGGGTGGTGCGGCCTGCGGGGGTGCTCGGCCTGACGCCGAGACGGGCCGCGACGTCGGCGGGCGATCCGCCGGCGGAGTAGGCGAGAGCGGCCGAAACGCGCCGCAGGTCGTGCCAGACGACCCGGGGCCGCCCGGCGGCGGCCGCGGCCCGGGACAGGAGCCGGGTGCGTCGTAGCGACGTCAGCGGGCGCCCGTCCGGTGCGGCGAACACGAGCGCGTTGTCTGCCCGGTTCGGCACGGCGGCCAGGTGTGCGGCGAGCAGCTCGCCAACCGTGCGCGGCAGGTGCACCGGGCGCGGGCGGCGCTGCGTCCTGGCCGGGCGGGTGGTCACGTCGGCGCCCGGGCGCTCGTGCACCTCGTCGCAGACCACGAGCAGCGGGCGCCGCAGCGTGCCCGTGTCGTCGCGCGCGAGGCTCACGTCATGGCGACGCAGGGCGAACACCTCAGCGGAGCGCAGGCCCGCCCACGCGCACAGGTGCACCGCTACGGCGTACCGCGGCGGCATGTGGGCACCGATCGCGGCGACGTCGGCGAGCGTGAGGGCCGAAGGCTCAGGGGCGGTCCGGGGCGGGCGCGGCCCGGGCATCACAGGGCCCCGTCCAGGTGCAGGGCGTCCAGGCGCGCGGCGAGCCGCTCGTCAGAGTCCGACACGGCGTGTTGGTAGATCATCGCGGCGCGCACGGTGGAGTGCCCGAGGCGGGCTTGCAGCTCGGCGAGCGTTGCGCCGGTGCGCGCGGCCCACGTTGCGCCGGTGTGGCGCAGGTCGTGCCAGCGCAGATCCTCACGCCCGGCGGCCTTGCGCGCCCGCGTGAAGAACGCTTGACGCCCGGACCCGGGCAGCGGGCGCCCGGTGGCGGTGCAGAACACCAGGGCATCGGCGCCGCCGCCGGTGAACGTGTCCAGGTGGGCGGCCAGATGCTCGGCGGCGACCCGCGGCAGGTGCACGGTGCGCTGCGAGCCGCGCGTCTTGGTGGGCCCGAACGTGGGCGGCTGGCCCTTGAGCTCGATGAGCCCGCGGGTCACGCTGAGCACCGCGCCGACCACGGCGCCGGCCTCGTCACGCTTCACGGTCACGTCCTGGCGGCGCAGCGCGAACAGTTCGCCAGCGCGCAGCGCCGACCACGCGGCGACGTGTACCGCGGCCGCGTACCGCGGCGGCATGTGCTCGGCGATGGTGTCCACCTGGGCGAGTGTGGCGGGCTTGCGCTCGGCGGCCGCGGCCCGGCCAGCGCCGGGCACGTTGCACGGGTTGACCACGAGCAGCCCTTCACGCACCGCGGCGTTGCAGACCACGCGCACCAGCCCGTACGCCTGAGCGCCCGTGGTGCGCCCGGCGTCGCGCGCTGCGACACCGGCCAGCGAGGGCAGCCCGGGGGCGCCGTCAGCGCGCCAGGCGTCGAGCACGGCCGGGCTCAGGCGACCGGTCGGCGCGACGTCGAGCCCGGCGCCGCGTGCCCACGCCCGGGCGGCCTGGGCGTCGGTGCGCCGTGCCATCGTCGCGGCCCGCTTGGAGCGGGTCGCCATGGTGGCCCGCGCGGTGGCGACCACGGCGGCGTGCCAGTCGGCGACGCGGGCGGGGGTGAGCGCGCGTAGTTCCATCGCCCCGAGGTCGATCGTGCGGCGGTTGGCGCCGGGCTCGTCCAGGCGGGCGCACACGTAGGTGCTCAGGTGGTGGGCGTAGAGCTGCACCGTGCGCGGGGCGAGGTCCGAGCGCCGGGCGAGCCAGCGGGCGGCGTAGTCGCCGAGCGTCTCGGACCCCAGGTCGGGTGCCCGGTAGGTGCCGCGGTGCATGTCGGCCAGCACGACGGCCACGGCGCCGTCTGCCTCCGCGCGCGTGGCGTACGTTCCCAGCGTGTGCCGCTGGTCGTCGGCGTCGGTGTAGCGGGCCTGCCAGCGGCCCGAGGGAAGGCGGCGAACGGAGCCGCTCACGCGGCGTTGCGGGCGCCGACGTCGGCGCGGTTGGGGCTCGGTCATGCGGGTCACTCCCGGGTGCGCGTATCGCCCCGGGCGCGTTACCCGGGGCACGTTAGGGCACGCCGAAGGGTTTCGGCCTCCCTCGTGGCGGCCCCTACCGGGGGCGATACGCACCACGACCTTGCACATCGGCCCAGGTCAGAGAGGGTTTCTCTAGCCTGGGCCGAATGGAGCGGACGACGGGAATCGAACCCGCGTAATCAGTTTGGAAGACTGAGGCTCTACCATTGAGCTACATCCGCGCTGGGCTGCCCGATCACCGGGAAGCGCGCGGGCGCCACACTAGCAAACGCCGGGCCGCGCAGCCGCGCGCCCGGCACCGCCTAGACTGGGGCGCGGCCGCTCAGCGGCCTCCGGGGTGTGGCGCAGCTTGGTAGCGCATCTGCTTTGGGAGCAGAGGGTCGCCCGTTCGAATCGGGTCACCCCGACCGTCGCCCACCTGCACGAACGTGATTCGGTGCAGGTGGGCGAACCCGTCGCTCTGCGGATGTCACGCCCGACGGCCCGGGTCCTCGAACAGCTCCCAGTGCCCCTCCGACACCACCTCGAGCGTCCCGTCGACCACCCGGATCGCCGTGCTGTCGTCGATCCCGTAGGCCGGCACGGGCACGCCTTGTGCCCACGCGGCCACGTTGGCCACCGCGGTGTCCTCCATCGCGGGGTGGTCCAGGTGGGGGTAGATGGCGATGTCGACGAGCCCCAGCGGCGTCTCGGTGCCGGTCGTCGGGACAGGACGATCGTTGTAGTTCTCGCCGAAGCTCGCCGTGACGGCCATGCTGCCAGCGCTCGTCCCCACCCACACGGCGTCGTCGTCGAGCGTGGGCATGAGGTCGGCGAACCCGGACTCGCGCAGCCACCTGCACAGGTACATGGGGTCGCCGCCGCCGACCAGGAGCACGTCGGTCTCGCGGACGCGCGGGACCCAGGCGTCCGCGGCGATGCTCGGCAGCGCGGTGAGCTCGAGCACGCCCACCGACTTCCAGCCGTGCGCCGTCAGCCGCTGCGTCGCCCCGGTGATCAGGCCGTAGGCGATGTCCGGGCCCTGGCTGAACCAGTACGCCGCCGTCGGGATCACCAGGGCGCTGCACTCGTCGATCGGTTTGCCGAGCAGGTCGACGAGCGCCGCGTGGATGCTCGGGTTGGAGATCCCCGACGAGGTGAGCAGGTACTTCACGTCGCGCCTCCCGTGACTGACCACGCCCCACGCTAGCGAGCCGGCGGCGAGCACGCCCCCGCGGTGCCGCCGATCTCGAAGAGCGCGGCACCGACGAACAGGGCGATGGAGCGGGCGGACGGTCGTTCGGCGGTCGTCCAGGCAGGTGGGATCGGCAGCGGGCTAGGCCGGTTCGGCGACGACCTCGACCTTGAACCCGGCGGAGTCCTCCAGCCAGCCCGCGTAGTGGCCGGGACCGCCGGCATGCGGATAGCGCTCCTGGTAGAGCGGCGTCCACCCGTGCTCCGCGGCGTCGGCCATGAGCGCGTCGACCTCGGACGCAGGTCCGGCGTGGAACGCGACGTGGTTCATCCCCGCCCTGCGTCGGTCGTGCACGGGGCTCGACAGGTTCGGCGACGTCGTCAACGTCAGGTACGCGCCGCCCGCGCTCCACGACTGGCCCGAGGGCCACTCCTGCACCAGCGCGAACCCGAGCCGCCCGAGCAGCCATCCCCACGCGGAGGCGGTGGAGAGGTCGGCGACCCACAGCTCGACATGATGGAGACCCGGCACGCGCCGATCCTGCAGCCCGGCCTCGCCTGCCGCCGGGAGACACGCCCGGCCGCCGTCGTCCGCCGCGCTCAGGCCGCGACGAGCTCCCGCGCGAACCGGTCGATCGCCCGGTCGTCGATCGCGTCGACGTCGGCCGTGGCCTTCGCGACGCGCTTGACGACGAACCGCTCGAACCGGTTGAGCTTGTCGAACTGGAAGCTGCCGCCGAGGAACGCGGCCGCCGTCGCGCGATCGCGCAGCGCGGGCGGGTACGCCGCGGCGAGCTCCTCCTCGCGCGCGCCGTCGGCGGGCACCATGCCGCTGACGAAGAGGCCGAGGCGCTTCTCGTCGAGGTCGGCGATCTGGGCGAACGCCTTCATGTGCGCCCGCGGCTGACCCGCGTAGATCGCGGTACCGAGGACGACGGTGTCGTAGGCGGCCAGGTCGGGGTGCTGGTCCTCGGCCAGGTCCAGGACGGGCACGTCCGCGCCGAGCGCGCGGGCGACCCGGCGGCCGATCTCGAGGGTGGTGCCGTGCTTCGACGCGACGACGACTGCTGCTCTCACCGGGGCTCCTTCGGCAGGTGGATCCTCGATGGTGCCAGCGCGCCGGTCAGTGCGGGTCGTCCCTGTCGTCGCGCGCGCCGTCACCGGACGCCGCGCTGCGTCCGACGGCGCCGGGGCACCCGGCTCACCCCGCGAGCACGTGGCGGCTGAGGTGCCATCCGGGCGTGCGCGCGCTCGCCTTGACGCCGGCGACCGTCAGGACCTTGACGGGGCTGTACCAGCACTGCGACGGCTTGTGGAGCGCCCAGCCGCCGCCGAGGGTCACCGCCGCGTGCTGCACCGCGCCCGCGCCGTCCCGCCAGACGAGCACGGTGCCCGGGCGGTCGTCGCGCCGGTTCGTCGTGGGGCGGGTGCCGGCGAGCCACTTCTCGAAGGGCTCGCGCTGCATCCACACGTCCGCGGCGCCGTCGACGCCGGTGGCGGCCATGACCGTGCCGAAGCAGTTCGGGCCGCTCGCCGTCGGGAAGCGGCCGGCCAGCGCCCGCGCCCCGGCGAGGCCGGCGGACGCCGCGTCGCGCCACACGGCGTCGGGGACGACGTCGTGCGCGGACGGGCGGCGGCCCTCCTCGACCCAGCGCAGCAGCCGGCCGGGCAGCCGGTCGGAGTCCCAGCGGTGGGGCGCCGCCTGGGCGGCGAGGAGCGCCCGGCGCTCCTCGCGCGGGAGCGCGCGGACGTCCGCCTGGCCGAGCCACACCAGCGACTGCCCCTCCCGGGGTCCCCACAGGAAGAACGTGTCCCGGAGCTCCGGGGTGAGGCGGTCCGGTTCGTCCGCGCGACCGAGCGCGTCCGCCTGCGCGGGCGAGACGACGAAGGGCTGCTGCTCCGGTGCGAACCACGCGCGCCACCGGGCGGCCAGCGCGGCGGAGACGTCGATGTTGAGCGCTCGGAGCGGTTTCGCGGTCGGCATCCGCGGAGCATGGCACGTCCCGGCGCCAGCGCGGTCCGGCCGTTCACCCCAGGTGGAGCTCGTTGCTGTCCGGGTCGGCCAGCAGGATCGTCCCGAAGGAGTCGGTCACCGCGTCGACGACGGTCGCGCCCCGTCGCACCAGGCGGGCCGTCTCGGCGGCGACGTCGTCGTCGGTGGTGACCTCGAGACGGAGGCGGTTGCGGCCGGTGGCCGGCTTGTCCATCAGCGGCGGGCCGCTCCAGGTGACCGTCGAACCGCCCGCCGGGGGCGTGATCGCGATCTCCTCCTCCTCGTCCCAGCTGAGCTCCCAGCCGAGGGCCGCACGCCAGAACTCGCCCGTGACCCGGGTGCCGTCGCAGTTGATCCCGCCGATCGACCCGCGCCCCGCGAGGAACCGGTTCTCGGCCTCGATGACGCAGAACTCGTTCTGCTCGGGGTCGGCGAGGACGACGTGCCCCTCGTCGCCCGTCTGCCCGACGTCGTAGGGCGACCCACCGAGCGCGAGCGCCCGCGCGACGGTCGCGGCCTGCGCCTCGGGGGTCGCGCTCGTGAGGTCGAAGTGCATGCGGTTGCGCCCGGTCTTCGGCACCGACGTCGGGACGAAGCGCAGCACGTACGCCTCGTCGGGCAGGGTGACGACGACGTCGCCGCCCGCCTGCGGGGGCTGCGCCTCGCCGCGGAGCACCTGCGCCCAGAAGCGGGCGAGGGCCTGCGGGCTGGTCGCGTCGATGCGGATCCCGGTCAGGTGGAGGGCCATCGTCCGACCGTAGGCGGGCGCTCTGCCCGGACGCCAGAGGATTGGGTATTCCCTCGGTGTATACACCGGGTGTAGTGTGGCGAGCATGACGGTTCCGATGGCCCTTCTGGCCCTCCTCGACGAGGGCCCCACCCACGGCTTCGACCTCAAGCGGCGCTACGACGCGCTGCTCGGCCACGAGCGCGAGCTCAAGTACGGCCAGGTCTACTCGACCCTCCAGCGTCTCGAGCGCGACGGCCTCGCCGACGGCGTCGGCATCGAGGCGGGCGGCGGCGCGGACCGCAAGGTCTACGCCATCACCACCCACGGCGTCACCGAGCTCGACCACTGGCTCGCCACGCCGGAGCCCGCGAGCGGCCGCCCCGCCGAGCTCTTTACGCGGGTCGTGCTCGCCCTCGTGAGCGGCCGCCCGGCCGACCAGGTGCTCGACGCGCACCGCCGCGCCTACCTCGACCGGATGCGCGCGCTCACCGCACGGCGGCACGCGGGCGACGTCGTCGACCGCCTCGCGGGCGACTACGAGATCGCCCACCTGGAGGCCGACCTGCGCTGGATCGAGCTGGCCTCCGTCCGGCTCAAGGACATCGCCGCGCAGGTGCGCGCGGCCGGAGCGAAGGGCGACCCTCATGAGTGACGTGGTGCTCGAAGGCCGCGGCCTGGCGCACTCCTACGGCAGCACCCGCGTGCTCGACGCCGTCGACGTCGAGGTCCGGGCCGGGGAGATCGTGGCCGTCATGGGCCCGTCCGGCTCCGGCAAGTCGACCCTGCTGCACCTCCTGGCCGGGCTCCTGCGGCCCGACGCCGGCGAGGTCTGGCTGGCGGGGGAGCGGCTGGACACGCTCGGCGAGCGGCGCCGCTCCGAGCGGCGCCTGGCCGAGCGGGGGTTCGTGTTCCAGTTCGGTGACCTCGCGCCGGAGCTCACGGTCGAGGAGAACGTCGAGCTGCCCCTGCGGCTCACGGGCGTCCGTCCGCCGACGGCGCGGGCGCGGGCGCACGAGATGCTCGACCGCCTCGGCATCGTCGAGCACGCCTCGAAGCGGCTGAGCGAGGTCTCGGGCGGTCAGGCGCAGCGCGCCGCCGTCGCGCGGGCGCTCGTGCACACCCCGCCCGTGATCCTCGCCGACGAGCCCACCGGGTCCCTCGACACGACGACGGGCGAGCTCGTGCTCGAGGCCTTCGTCGCCGCGGCCCGGGAGCAGGGCTCCGCCGTCGTCCTCGTGACGCACGAGCTGCGCGTCGCCTCGTGGGCGAGCCGGGACGTGCTGCTGCGCGACGGCCGCATCGTCGGCGGCTCCGGCCGCCCCGCGCTCGACGAGCCGCTCGCGGAGGTGACCGGATGAGCGCGCTCGTGACCCTCGGGCTCCGCCTCGCCCGGGCCGGCGGCGCCCTGCGCGCCTGGTCGATCGCCGTGGGCAACGCGGTCGGCATCCTGCTGCTGCTCGCCGCGCTCGCGCTGCCCGTCGCGCTCTTCCCCGACCCCGTCGAGCGGGCCGCCGAGCGGCCCTCGCTGCTCGCCGTGCTCACCTTCCTGCTGGTGCCGGGCGGCGTGCTTCTGGTCATGGTGGGCCGCCTGTCGTCCGGGGTGCGCGACCAGCGCCTCGCGTCGCTGCGGATGATCGGCCTGCCGCCCCGCCACACGCGCGTGGTCGCCGCGGTCGAGAACGGGTTCCTCGCGCTGTGCGGCGCCGTCGCCGGGGCGGCGGTCTTCCTTGCCGTGGTCCAGCCCGTCAGCGGCGTCGTGGCCGACAGCGACGGCGTGCTCGCGCAGGGGTTCGACGTCGGCGCGCTCCAGGTCGTCGTCGCGGTCGTCGGTGTCGTCGCCCTGTCGGTCGTCGTCGGGACGGCGTCGACGTGGGACAGGGCGCTGCCGGGCGCGGCGCGGGCCGAGGCCCGGCCGCGCACTCCGGGGGCGTGGCGGCTGCTCGTCCTCGCCGCGGGCGTCGGCGCCCTGGCCTGGCTCGCGTCGACGGACGTCGGCACGACGGACGACGGCCTCGAGACTGTCTTGATGCTCGGCGGGAGCCTCCTGACGGGCGTCGGGATCGCACTGGTCACACCGCTCGTGGTGTCCTGGGTCGCCGCGGCGCTCGTGCGGTCCGACGCCGTGACGCCGCGCCTCGCCGGGCGCGCGATCCAGGCGGACTCGGCGAGCGCGTCGCGCGTCGTCGCCGGGCTCGGTGTCGCCGTGTTCCTCGCGACGGGGGCGCTCGGCGTGCTCGGGGCCTTTGAGGCCGCGCCCCAGTACGCCACCGCGCTGCGTTCGTTCGGCCCCGGCCCGCAGAGGCTGTTCCTCGCGACGGTCGACGACTCCCGCACGTCCGACGGCGGCCCGATGCGCGACGCTGACCTCGCGGCGGTGCTCGAGATCCCGGGCGTCCGCGGGGTCGCACCGACCACGCTCCTGGCCGACTGCGACGCCGACCAGAACTGCCTGGAGGTGCTGGTCGGGACGTGCGCCCAGGTGGAGGTGGCGTTCGAGATCAGCGGTTGCGACGACACGAGGGCGTCCGTCATCGTCACCGACGACACGGGCATGCCGCACCTCGGCTTCTCGGCGCCGGCGCCCGGAGACTCGGTGCACCTCGTCCTCGACCCCGAGGTCCGAGAGGTCGCGCAGACGGTCCTGCTCGACGGGCCACCGCTCACGCAGCACCTGCGCGCCCAGGTCGAGGCCTGGAGCTGGCCGAGCTACGCGGTGGCGTTCGTCCCGGCGTCGATGCTCGGCGACTGGTACACGCCGCCGACGAACGTCGAGGTCGTCGCCGACGGCGGCAACGTCACGCGGCAGCGGCTGATCGACTGGGCCGATGCCCGCGGAGGGCTCTACGCCTTCCAGCCCTACGACACCGACTACAAGGCGATCATGAACATCCGCGCCGCCGTCTGGACGCTGTGCGGCATCGCGGTCGCGGTCGCGCTCGTCGTCCTCGCGCTCGGCGCCGCGGACCGGGCCAACGAGCGCCGCCGGTCGGTCGCGCGCCAGGTCATGGCGGGCGTCCCGGGGCGCGTGCTCCGGCGCAGCCAGCTGCTCCAGGTGCTGCTGCCCGTGGTGGTCGCCGTCGGGCTCGCGCTCGCCGCCGGCGCCGTGGGCGTGCGCGGCTACGCGAACCTCGCCGAGTCCGGCACCCTCCTGGACGGCCGCGGGTGGGCCGCGCTCGTGGCGACGGCGGCGACGGGCGGCCTGCTCGCGGCGCTCAGCACGGTGCCGTTGGCCCGCACCCGGATCACGCCGGAGCTGCTGCGCCGGGAGTAGCCGGTGTCACCGGCGTCGGGAGCCGGCTCCGCCGCCGCCCAGGACGAACAGGATCCCCAGCACGAACCCGAAGTCGTACCAGTTGCCGTTGTTGTGCACCTCGTAGATGGACACCGAGTCCCGGAACAGCGAGACCACGAACGTGACGGGGACGATCGCGCCGTGCCAGAGGCCCAGCCAGAACCCGGCGGGCTCGTCCGCCCCCGGCGGAGGGGTGGCGAGCTGCGGGTTAGCCCCCGCGGCGCAGGCGGCGAGCAGCAGCCCGGCCCCGACGACGAGGGCAAGGACACCAAGGACCCGGCGACGAGAACCCATGCCCCCATGGTGGGCTGCCCGGCCGCGACCGGCACGGCAGACCGGCAGTTCGTCGTCACCCCGGCAGCCCGGGCTGCCGGGGTGACGACGAACTGCCGGTCCGATGCGCCACCATGACGGCATGGAGCAGCAGGCGGGGTGGCGGGTGCGGGCCGGGCGCGTGCTGGACGTGGTGCCCGGGGTGAAGCTCGGCGTCGCCGCGCTCGTCGGCGTCGCGGCCGGGGTGGCGCTCCAGGTGGAGTCCGCCGTCGCCGCCGTGCTCGGCGGCTGGGCCGTCGCCGGGCTCCTGTTCGTCGGGTGGACGCTCGCCGTCGTCACGCCCATGGGGCCCCGCGCCACCGCCGAGCACGCCCTGCGCGAGGAGCCCGCCCGGGCCGCCGAGCGGCTCGTCGTCCTGCTCGCCGCGTTCGCCAGCCTGGCGGGCCTCGTCGTCGTGCTCGTGCAGGGCGGGCTGCGCGTCCAGTCCGCGACGGCGGTCGCGGTGCTCGCCGCCGTCGTCGCGTCGTGGGGGTGCATCCACACGCTGTTCGCGCTGCGCTACGCCCGGCTGTACTACTCCGAGCCCGCGGGCGGGATCGACTTCCACCTCGACGACGGCGACGCGCCGTCGTACACCGACTTCACGTACGTGGCGTTCACGGTCGGCATGAGCTTCGCCGTCTCGGACACGGACCTGCGCACGACGACGATGCGCCGCACCGCCCAGACCCAGGCGCTGCTCTCGTACCTCTACGGCACGGTCATCGTCGCCCTGCTGGTCAACCTCGTCGCGGGCCTGGCGGGCTGACCGGGCCCGCGACGGACCTCAGGCCCCGTCGTTGATGCGGAGGCTGCCCGTCAGCTCCTGGTAGAGGGCGTCCGACGCCGCGAGCTCCGCGTGCGTGCCCGTCGCGCGGACGCCGCCGCCCTCCATGACCACGACGAGGTCGGCGTCCTTGAGGGTGTCGATGCGGTGCGCGATCGTGATGACGGCACCCCGCCGTGACGCCTCCACGATGGCCGCGTGGACGGCCGTCTCCGTGCGGCCGCTGACCTGCGACGTCACCTCGTCGAGCAGCAGGACGTCGGCGTCGCGCAGCACGGCGCGGGCGAGCGCCAGGCGTTGGCGTGCGCCGCCCGTCATGGTCGAGGGGACCAGGTCGGTGTCGAGGCCGTCGGGCAGCTCGCGGATCGCGTCGCCGAGGTGCATGGCGTCGAGCGCCGCGTACAGCTCCTCGTCGGTGGCGTCCGGCCGCGCGACCGCGAGGTTGTCGCGCACCGTGCCCGGCAGCACGGCCGGGTCCTGCTCGACGTACGCGAAGTGGTCGCGCACCTGCGCGAACGTCAGGTCCTCGTAGGGGACGCCGGCCAGCCGGACCGTGCCCTGCCGCGGCGTGAGGAACCGCAGCGCGAGCGACATCGCGGACGACTTTCCCGCGCCCGCCGGCCCGACCAGTGCCACGTGGCCGCGCCGCGGGATCGACAGGGTGAAGCCGCGCAGCACGTCCGGTTCGTCGTCCTCGTAGCGCGCGGTGACGCCGTCGAACTCCAGGACCGGGGCGTCCGACGGCTCGGCCGCGAGCCGGGCGGCCCGGCCCGTGGCGGCGACGCCGGCGGCCACGAGCTCCGGTTCCTCGAAGGCGATGTCCTCGATCTCGGAGATGCGCTTCGACGCCGCGAGCCCGGACTGGATCGTCGCGAAGCCGTCCGCGAGCGACATGAGCGGCATGACGAAGTTGCCGACGTACATGAAGAACGCGACCAGGGCGGCGATCGACATGTAGCCCTGCGACACCCGGTAGGCGCCGATCGCGAGCACGACGACGGAGACGATGTTCATGCCGCCGAAGCCGAGCTCGTACGCGGCGACCTCGGCCCAGCTCGCCTTGACGCCGTGCCGGCGGGCCCGGTGGGCGCGCTCCAGCACCGCGGCCGAGCGCGTGCCCTCGGCGCCCAGCACCTTGATGGTGCGCAGCGCGCGCACCGACGAGTCGAGCTGGGAGCTCATCTCGCCCACGGCCTCCTGCGCCTTGGCGCGCTCGCGCCCGGCGATCGGCATGACGACGCCCATCAGGATGCCGAGCACGACCAGGGCGCCCAGCGTGATGCCGAGCATGAGCGCGTCGATGACGCCCATGAACACGATGGCGCCGATGACGCCGGTCGCGGCGGTCACGAACGAGACGAAGCCCGAGGCGAGCGTGAGCTGGAGCAGCGGGGCGTCGGCGCTGGCGCGCGAGACGAGGTCGGCCGTCGGGCGTGCCGAGATCGCGGGCACGTGCCCGCGCAGCAGCCGCTGGACGATCGCCGCGCGGACGTCGTACACGACCATCTCGCCGGCGCGTGTCAGCATGCCCCACTGGAGCAGGACGGTGACGAGGCCGATCGCGGTCAGCACCGCGAACAGCGTGATGTCGCCCGAGATGGGCGAGCCGACCGCGAGGTGGTCGATGACGGACTCGACGATGCGCGGCGTCCACAGGCCCGTGAGGGTCGCGACGATGCCCAGCAGCGCGCCGAGGACGATCTGCCACAGGTACGGCCGCAGCAGCGAGAGGAAGAACCTCCACGTGCGGGCGGAGGTCGCCTTGTCGTCGTCGGCGGTGCCGGTCGGGGTGGGGGAGGTGGGTGCGTCGGCGGTCTTCCCGACCGCGGGCGTGCTCAAGATTTCACCTGGTTCTTGCCTCAGGCGCCCGGACCTCGGGCGCGACCGTCGATGCTACGAGCCGGGACGCGGCCGGTGTCGCCGGGGTGATCGGCGTGCTGGCCGCTCCTGATCGGCATCGTCCCGCCGATCGCGGTCCTGCGCCTGATGGCTGCCCGCTCGCGGGCCCGCGACGGCCCGCCCGTGCCCGGCGCGCACGCGGTGCTCTAGGATGTTCGGGTTGCCCGTGCGCCCGCCGTCCCCCGGCGTTCTCCCGCGTACGCACCCGATCACAGTTGGAGACCATCGAAGTGAAGAGCGCCGTCGAGACCCTGGAAGCAACCAAGGTCAAGCTGACCGTCGAGGTGGACTACGACGAGCTCAAGCCGAGCATCGACCACGCCTACAAGCACATCGCGGAGCAGGTGACGATCCCCGGCTTCCGCAAGGGCAAGGTGCCGCCGCGCATCATCGACCAGCGCGTGGGCTGGGGCGCCGTCGTCGAGCACGCGGTCAACGAGGACCTGGGCCGCTTCTACGGCCAGGCCGCCTCCGAGCAGAAGCTGCGCCCGCTGGGCCAGCCGGCCGTCGAGGTCACCGAGATCCCCGCGAAGGCCGGCGAGGGCTCGCTGAAGTTCACCGCCGAGGTCGAGGTCCGCCCCGAGATCGAGCTCCCCGAGCTGAGCACGATCGACATCGCCGTCGAGTCGACCGAGGTCGCCGACGCCGACGTCGCCGAGCGCCTCGACGCGCTCCGCGAGCGCTTCGGCACCCTCGTGGGCGTCGACCGTCCCGCCGCCGAGGGCGACTACGTCGTCGTCGACCTCAAGGCCGTCATCGGCGACGAGGAGGTCGACTCCGTGTCGGGCATCTCCTACCAGATCGGCTCGGGCAACATGCTCGAGGGCCTCGACGAGGCGCTCACGGGCCTCTCGGCCGGCGAGACCACGACGTTCACGGCGCCGCTGGCCGGCGGCGACCACGCGGGCGAGGAGGCCACCGTCACGGTGACCGCCACCTCGGTCAAGCAGCGCGACCTGCCCGAGGCGGACGACGACTTCGCCCAGCTCGCCTCCGAGTTCGACACGCTCGAGGAGCTCACCGCGGACCTGCGCGAGCAGGTCGCCTCGATCAAGAAGTCGAACCAGGCCGTCACGGCCCGCGACTCGCTGCTCGAGAAGCTCCTCGCCGCCGTCGAGATCCCGGTCCCGCAGGGTGCCGTCGAGGCCGAGGTGCACCGCCACCTCGAGGGCGAGGGTCGTCTCGAGGACGACACGCACCGCGCCGAGGTCACCGTGGACGCCACCACCGCCCTCAAGAACCAGATCCTGCTCGACACCCTCGCCGAGAAGCTCGCCGTCAAGGTCGGCCAGGGCGAGCTCGTCGAGTACCTGGTCCAGGCCTCGCGCCAGTACGGCATGGAGCCGCAGCAGTTCATCCAGACGCTCGACCAGGGCGGCCAGATCCCCGCCATGGTCGGCGAGGTCGCGCGCTCCAAGGCGCTCGCCGTCGCGCTGCGCCAGATCGAGGTCAAGGACGGCGAGGGCAACGTCGTCGACCTGAGCGAGTTCATCGGCTCCGACGAGGCCGACACGGCCGCGGAGGCGCTCGAGGGCGCCGTCGCCGAGGCCGCGGAGGCCGAGGAGGCCTGAGCCTCGCCAGCACGTCGCGGACGGCGCCGCACCCCTCCCGGGTGCGGCGCCGTCGTCGTTGCACGCCATCCCATGCGCCGTGAGCGAAACGAGCCGTGCCGGGGACTTCGGGGCCGGTGGCGGACGTTAGGGTCGAGCACAACCGAACGTGAAGGAGACGGACGTGAACGACCTGCTGAGGATGGACGGCACAGGTCCCGTGGCTCGTGCCGACGGACCCAGCCTCGGGCTCAACGACTCCATCTACAACCGGCTCCTCAAGGAGCGCATCATCTGGCTGGGCTCGGAGGTGCGCGACGAGAACGCCAACGCCATCTGCGCGCAGATGATGCTGCTCGCCGCGGAGGACCCCGAGAAGGACATCTGGCTGTACATCAACAGCCCGGGCGGCTCGATCACCGCCGGCATGGCGATCTACGACACCATGCAGTTCATCCAGCCCGACGTCGCCACCGTGGCGATGGGCATGGCCGCGTCGATGGGGCAGTTCCTGCTCTCGTCGGGCGCGAAGGGCAAGCGCTACGCGACGCCGCACGCCCGCGTCATGATGCACCAGCCGTCGGGCGGCATCGGCGGCACCGCCACCGACGTCCGCATCAACGCGCAGCTCATCATGCACATGAAGCAGGTGCTCGCCGAGCTGACCGCCGAGCAGACGGGCAAGTCGCTCGAGCAGATCCTCAAGGACAACGACCGCGACTCCTGGTTCACCGCCCAGGAGGCCCTCGAGTACGGCTTCATCGACCACGTGGTCGAGAACGCGGCCCTCGCGGGCGGCGGCGGCATGAACAGCACGAGCGCGAGCTGAGGAGAGAAGACGTGACCCCTGAACAGTTCGCCGCCAGCGCCGGCCGCCTCGCCGGCGACTTCGCCCGCCCGGGCGGCATCGCCCTGCCCAGCCCGTCGTCGCGCTACGTGCTCCCGCAGTTCGAGGAGCGCACCGCCTACGGCTTCAAGCGGCAGGACCCGTACACCAAGCTCTTCGAGGACCGCATCATCTTCCTCGGGGTGCAGGTGGACGACGCCTCGGCCGACGACGTCATGGCGCAGCTCCTGGTCCTGGAGTCCCAGGACCCCGACCGCGACATCATGATGTACATCAACAGCCCCGGTGGCTCGTTCACCGCGATGACGGCGCTGTACGACACGATGCAGTACATCAAGCCGCAGATCCAGACGGTCTGCCTCGGCCAGGCGGCCTCGGCCGCGGCCGTGCTGCTGGCCGCCGGCCAGCAGGGCAAGCGCTACGCCCTGCCGAACGCGCGCGTGCTGATCCACCAGCCCGCGATGGAGGGCGGCGGCTACGCCCAGGCCTCCGACATCGAGATCCACGCCAACGAGCTCATCCGCATGCGCGAGTGGCTCGAGGAGACCCTGGCCGCCCACTCGGGCCGTACGCCCGAGCAGGTCAAGGAGGACATCGAGCGCGACAAGATCCTCACGGCCGCCCAGGCCAAGGACTACGGCCTCGTGGACCTGGTCCTCGAGTCGCGCAAGCCGAAGCCGGTCGTCGCGCGCTGACCCGTCGAGCCTCCGCCGCGTGTCGGGTGCCTGCTGGCGCCCGCCGCGCGGCGGAGGCTCGTACGCTGGAGGCCACTCGCGACGCACCGGGGAAGTCGGCTGACAACGCCGGTGGCGTGGTGTGGAATGGGGCCAGAAGTACTCGCTGGAGGAAGGAGGCGCCCGGTGGCACGGATCGGTGACGGGGCAGACCTGCTGAAGTGCTCGTTCTGCGGCAAGTCCCAGAAGCAGGTCAAGAAGCTGATCGCCGGCCCGGGCGTGTACATCTGCGACGAGTGCATCGACCTGTGCAACGAGATCATCGAGGAGGAGCTCAGCGAGCAGGCCGAGATCGGGATGACCGAGCTCCCCAAGCCGCGCGAGATCTTCGAGTTCCTCGAGCAGTACATCATCGGCCAGGACGCCGCGAAGCGGGCCCTGGCCGTCGCCGTCTACAACCACTACAAGCGCATCCAGGCGGCGGAGACGGGCCGCGTCGGCGACGACGACGCCATCGAGATCTCCAAGTCGAACATCCTGCTCATCGGCCCCACGGGCACGGGCAAGACATACCTCGCGCAGACGCTCGCCAAGATGCTCAACGTCCCGTTCGCCATCGCGGACGCCACGGCCCTCACGGAGGCGGGCTACGTGGGCGAGGACGTCGAGAACATCCTCCTCAAGCTCATCCAGGCCGCCGACTACGACGTCAAGAAGGCCGAGACGGGCATCATCTACATCGACGAGGTCGACAAGGTGGCCCGCAAGGCGGACAACCCGTCGATCACCCGCGACGTCTCCGGCGAGGGCGTCCAGCAGGCCCTCCTGAAGATCATCGAGGGCACGACGGCGTCCGTGCCGCCGCAGGGCGGCCGCAAGCACCCGCACCAGGAGTTCATCCAGATCGACACGACGAACGTGCTGTTCATCGTGGCCGGCGCGTTCGCCGGGCTGGAGGACATCGTCGCGGCGCGCGCCCGCAAGCGCGGCATCGGGTTCGGCGCCCCCATGGAGACGGGCGCCGACGAGAACCTGTTCGCCGAGGTGCGCCCCGAGGACCTGCAGAAGTACGGCCTCATCCCCGAGTTCATCGGCCGCCTGCCCGTCATCGCCAGCGTCTCCCCGCTCGACCGCGACGCCCTGGTCCGCATCCTCACCGAGCCGCGCAACGCGCTCGTGAAGCAGTACCAGCGCATGTTCCAGATCGACGGCGTCGAGCTCGAGTTCACCGACGACGCCGTCCAGGCCGTCGCCGACCAGGCGCTGCTGCGCGGCACCGGGGCGCGCGGCCTGCGCGCCATCATGGAAGAGGTGCTCCAGCAGGTCATGTTCGACGTCCCGAGCCGCGACGACGTCGAGAAGGTGGTCATCAGCCGCGAGGTCGTGCTGGAGAA